>JAHBTE010000001.1 GCA_019638675.1 Fimbriimonadaceae bacterium
CGTTTATACGGAAATCGAATACAAGTCTTATAGAGGTAGAGCTCTGCAAACTAGAGTTGTAACCGAAATCTCTCCAACCTATGATCCTAAGGTGCTGGAACGTCGGCTCTGCTACTACGATGCAACGCGGAACACATACGCCATTTGGAGTTACGGTCATCTCGGAACAAAAGCAGATATTTCCATGCTCCAAACTCTGAAGAAAGTTGTCCGACCCGATGATGCGATACTGGCCCAACTGGCGGAAGAAGCGGAATACGCAGCAACAAATGGAGTTTCAGCCGCAGTATCTCGATGGCGACCGTTCCTCTCGCTCGCATCGGTCGCAACTTCGACTGGAAATATACAAGCGATCTTGAGCTCCGGGGCAAAGTACAACGAACACAACTACTCCATCACAGAACCAACTCCCGGTGATTACCATCTCAGCCGAGTTGACTTCTACGGAGAACGCCCGAGCGGTGCTGCTCTGCTGATTACGGATTGGTCAATAGCAGTGTATGAATCGAGTTTGCCAACGACAGTGAACTTTACGTTTAATCCCGGAACTGCCAAGCCTATGGCGAACTCAATTTTCCAAGGCAAATAAACCTTCGGAAAACTCTTCCCAGGCATCTTCCGTTGGCGGGCCGACCAAGACAAGGTCGGCCCGCCAAGCAAATTCTCTATTAAACGGCCACTGCTCAGGATTTCCCTGTATCACTTTTTTGGAAAGACTGGGAGGAAGAGCCGCCTCAATCTCCTCCGACCTAACCCCAAGATTAAGCAAACGCCAGTCAAACTGATCGCCAAAGTCGGCTCGGAGCAAGCGGCACCATAGCTCTACATTGGTCAGCTGGTCAGCTTCATAAAATCCAATAACTGCACTGGGAATGGAATTGGTTGGATGCCCTGCCCAGTTGGCGCAAAAACCAGTGACTCGTTCTGTCACATAACCTTTACGCCAAAGCATGATCTTAGCCCCTTGTTGGCATCATTGCGATCAAGGCAGACAGGGTTCTGGTTTGGGTGTAAACCGTGCCAGGGCCGACCATTTCCGCAACAATGCCTTCACCGCTCGTTACTGAACCAAGAAGGCTTCTTGTAGCTTTTCGTAAGTTGTAACCCATCCCGGCCGAAAATGCCACCAGGTGCCCGGTATCTACTATATATGGCTGGCCGCCAGCCAGTTCAATTGGGTGAATCGCGCCATAACTACTGAGTAGCAGGAGTCCGGGCCCGCTGATTTGCGACATAAACATTCCTTCCCCACCAAAGAATCCTTTCATACTTGCCTGCGTTTGGTAATCCAGCCGCACATCCCCCGCCAAAAAAGCACCACTTGTGACGATAAGTGGTCTAGAAGAAACGTCCACTTGCACGATGTCTCCTGGAAAGCCTGGAGCCAAAATCACTTCACCCGGCCCGTTTTGAGCGGTAAATGTAGTCTGAAAAGCACTCTCACCGGTAAGCAAACGACCGAACATTTTGCCCAGTCCACCGCTGATTTTTGAATCTAAATGTACGTTTGCCGACATGCTCATCATCGCGCCGCTTTCCGCGCGGATCGTCTCGCTGGCTTCGAGCATAATTCGCGCAACCGCAAATTCCGGCTTAAATAAAATCTCATGCTGCATTCCGCCAGTTTACAGCTATGCCGAGGCGGATTATTTTTCCTTTTTCAAAACCACGGTACACATTTCATTCACATAGACTTCCTTGCCTTCCAAAAACTTGCCAGATGGAACGGCGAGCATCACGATCAAAGTTCGGGAAGATGGCAGTTCATCAAAGTCTGGGTCTGCCAGTTCCCGATCCAACATTCCAATATGAGCGAGCCCGCGCTTTTGCACGAGAGCTGGAGTTTTGAGCTGATCATTCACCACATACGGCCAATAATGCGAAATCTCGGCCCCGATGTCCAGGTCAACTTGGCTAACTTTGAGATCGAATTCTTTGAGTTTTGTCGCCTCAGAAATTCTTAACGCGGTTCTAATCAACCGAGCGGAGGAAAGCAAGCTGGTTAATCGATAGTCGAACATCTCACCTTCGATTTCCGCCATGCCGTTGATCTCTTCAAAGGTCAAACTCTCTAAATAGTCAAGCAGTTTTTTGATGTCAGTTTCGGGCTCAATTTTGCCATCCATTTTCTTCACGCCACGCCAGTTACCAGTGAATTCGGGATAGCGCTGACCATACAGGTAAGGCACCATCCAGCCATCTTCTGTGAGCTTCACCCGAACTTTTTTCAGTTTGTCGAACCCTTCAAGTGTTTTTGTGTATTCGGGATGGTTCCGACCAACGTCGAGCCAGGCAACTGTGTTCCACTTGTGCTTAATGGCAAGAGTCTGAAAAATATTCATCCCCTCAACTCCCCAGAAAATGGTTTGTTTTGGATTGAATTCTTCCTTAGCAAGAGAATCCGGGACAATGTCTTTGCCTTCATTTGGATCCTCAAGCCAGCCATACGTGCTGACTGAGATTGATCCCATGAGCTTAGTCTTCGTCTTCCCGACAAGCCTCATGAAAATAGTTGCCGCCCCATATTTAGCAACTGAAAAAGTAATAGTCGGAACCGCCTCATCCACAACCATCTCGTCGTAGACGTTCTTGATTTCCGTCCACCACATCAATTCGTTCTTATCGCTAGGAGGTGCGCCATTGAACGCGTTTGCGAGGATACTTCGTGCTTCGCCTGTCACGGGCAAAACCCCTTCGCCGGATTGGGTTTGCGCCATGCGAGCCGCAAGCGATCCCGCATCGCTATTCAACAGGCAAGACATCACCGCTCGGTTTTCCGGGCGAATAAGAGAAACAAGAACACTCCGCTCGAACATGAGACGCTCTCTTTCTTTGGTTGGAATTTGATCCATCGAAAGTTGTAGCAACCGACTCGCTTCATTGTTCAGCTCAGTAGTGGATTTCGACCAATTCGCCCGAGCGATTTCCTGCATCTTTTGAATGCCGATTTGCAGTTTCATGCGCAGAGTCATCCCGGCATCGGAATTCGGCCCGGCGATAAAAACCTTCTTCAGCTTTTCGTCTACTTCAAAATTCAGGCAGAGTTCCTTGCAGGTTCGTTTGAGTAAAGCCAATTTATCGGTGCCTGGGTTTGAAAAATAATAAACCATTGGGCGTTCGCCAATCGCCCGATCCATCACCAGGCGGTATTCCGAGCCTTCAAACTGCTCCGCAGCGAAATCGCCAAAAATAGACCATTCTAATTTTGGTTCAGGGGCAGTTTGCTGAACCAAAACGCTCGCTAATAAAACGCTCAGCATAATAACATTTTACAACCCGTTCTCTATCGGAGCCCTCGGTTTTCCAAAGTAAATTCTTACGGCATAGTACTTGAGTGGGCTCTGGTAAACGATTTCGTCACTTTCAATATGAACCGACAAGTAATCATCCACGTATTCCAATACAATAGAAATCTGTTCTCGCTTTCGCAGATTCTCGTTTCCCTGTAAAGTTGGGTACCACTCCTTCATATGCTCATTTGCAAAGAACAAATCAAAACTACGCCGTGCAGCACTTGATAACTCGGCAACCTTGAATCTGTTTTTATTCGGATTACCTCTAGCAATATTCTCTAATATTGCTGCCTGCACCAATAAAGGGTCAGTTTGTAGCCAAACCGCGTGATCACTAAATAGTCTTACCGGCTCAATCGCTAACTGGGCTTGAACAACCCGCTCGGGAGACCTTTTGGATAGCCATTCCTCTAGCCAATGTCTTGTAAACCCATCGACTTTAGTACCATTAATAAATCCAATTACCTCTCTCCAATCCCCAAAATATTGCGGATACAAATTATTCCTATCGTTGATTCTTAGCCAATTATCCTCACTGATAGTGGCGTCGAATGTTTCCAGGTTAAACGAATCAACCGGGAACGACAGTGAACGGGTGGGAGGCAGTAGCCAACTCACCGAGTTACCCCTAGTTGCAAAGCAAATCTCAGCAATTGAATTAATTGTCACCGATCCGGGTGTCAGGTGTCGATCAGGGTTCTTCATCACATCAGAAAAAATTCTAAACATTTCCTTCGTTGACATGCGTTTCAACTCGGCTTCTTGTTTAGACTCCCTGTCTACCCATGATCTCGCAAAAATTTTCGACCGCTCCACACTAGCAATTTCAATCGTAATCTGTAGATGATCAAAACTTATTAGTTTAAACCAACACGTCACCTGATGCTCTCCAGAAATCAATTCAAAAAAATCTTTTGATTCTTTTTCTTTGCGGGCCGCAATTTCTGCACGTTCATTTTCATCGGGATTTCGCAATAGATCAAAACTGCGTCCATGCTGGAGGCCCTGCTCATACAACTTCGCCAGTTCAACTTTTGCTCGTGACCCAAGTGGAACCTGTATCCTGTGCTCTAGACTCTTTGATAACTGAGTTGCTATCGCTTCTGGCTGGATATCTAATAACTGCGCTACTTGCACCCGGCTTATTGGATTCAACTGCATTTCCAGACTAAACGCTTTTCCATGTATTATTGATTTTTCATAGTTGCTGAGATTGTCTGATCCTAATTGTCGAAGTAATTCATCTAGTTCCTTGACCGCACTCGCTTGTAAATCCAGTTCCGTAGCTGATTGTTTTCTCGCATTTAGAATGGTGGCAAGCGCACTCACCCGAATCTGTTCCGAGACTCTATCCAAGGGTCCGTTGATAAAGATTTTCTTTCTCTCTGGGTCGATGTAGCAACCCAAATCCAACTCATCACAAGCTCGTACTAAGTCGGAAATACCATCGCCTGGATTCCCAAAATAAAAAACGACTGGGCGACCAGCAATTGTCTTACTCATATCCAGCTTGTAACCGCTATCTTTGACTAAGTCATTGGCAAAATCTTCAAATACTTTGAGCAGGAGCTTATGTTCAGGTTCACCCTGCTGAACCAAAACGCTCGCCAATAAAACGCTCAGCATGATCGAATTTTACAACAGGAATCCCGCCAAGTCACAAATTAAAAAATGTCAAACGACGTAGACTAAAAATACGTGTCGAACGACGAGCCAGAGATTATCAAACAAGCGGAAGAAAGCCCGCTCAGCACAGTATGGAAACTCGCATGGCCCGCCGTTGCGCTCAACGCACTCCAAACCATTAACTCTCTACTCGACAGCTATTTTGTCAGCCACCTAGAAGGCGATGCCCTCACCGCAATCGGTGCGGCCACGACCACTTTATTCCTTCTGATCTCGCTCAGTATGGCGGTTGGCGTTGCTTCCACCGCAATGGTTGCTCGGGCTTATGGAGAAGGTGACCCCACCAAATACCGAGAAGCCAACCGCAAGTGCCTCGGATTTGCGATCCTTTCCGCGCTGATTCTCACGATTGTCGCGGTTCCCTTTGCGCCAACCGCTGCGGCATTTTTGATTCCTGGTGATGCGCCACATGCCGCTCGGTTAATGGCCCAGTATTTGGGAATCGTCACTCTGGTTTTGATCCCTTCGTTTATCATTCAAACGCTCGCCGGATCGTTGCGCGGCATTGGGGACACCAAGTCTCCGATGGTGATCTCGGGTCTGCAAATCGGACTGCATATAGTTCTGAACTACCTGCTGATTTTTCCAACCACGCGCTACCACTTTCACATTCCAACGAGTGTCTTGGGCAACATAACTTTTCCGGAGATTAGTTTCTTTTTCACAACTCCCGGTGCGGGAATGGGGCTCAACGGTGCCGCCCTTGCCCTGGTTCTCTCCGCATGGATATCTGCGCTGATCTATCTCATTTCCACCACTCGCACCCCGCTTGGTGAAGTGTGGCGAATCAAGTTCCCGGGCATGGATTGGGTGAAGCGCATCTTTAATCTTGCCGCTCCCGCCGGCCTGATGTCCGTTGTCCGAGTGACTTCGCTCATGGCCTTCACCAGCATTCTCACGCAGGTTCCAAATGGCAAATTTGCGATTGGCGCAATCCGGCCAGGGTTCAGCATCGAAGCTCTTGCCTTTATGCCTTCGTTTGGATTGGCGATTGCCGCGTCTGCGTTGGTCGGTCAATCCTTGGGAGCCAAAGACCCCGCGCGAGCGAAAAAACTCGGCTGGATTGCCGCCCACCAAGCGGGAATCGTGAGCACCGTCGCGGCAATCTTCATTTTTATATTCGCCGACCCCATCACCCACAACGTGCTTCAAGGTCAGCCGGAATATGCGGCTCAGGCCGCCAGTTACCTGCGTCATGTGTGCACCACGGAAACGCTTTTCGGCTATGCCATGGTTCTGCTGAGCGCGATGCAAGGGGCGGGCGACACCAAACGCCCGTTCTGGCTCACCCTCATTGGTATGTGGATCATCCGGGTTCCGCTCGCGATGTTCATGTCGCTGGAAGTTATCAAACTGGGCGTGGTTTCAATCCCAGGGCTCGGCATGGGCGCCGACGGAGCTTGGACAACGCTGGCGATCACGCAAGCGGTTCAGGGGATTGCGTGTATTGTTCTGTGGCAACAAGGCAAGTGGGCGTTCGCGAAGGTTTAGTGTAAATGGAAGAAGCTCAACTTTTCTACAAGTTATGTACATTGGATAGGTTCAGGCAAATGTTGGTAAATAAGTCGATCTGGGTATCTTCAGTCCTAGAATTCAATGATTGCATGGAAGCTATGTGTAGTTATAGTGATGCTGACATCAACCGACAGAATCTAAGTAAGCAAAGTCAAAGACTTAACTTTGAAGATGAAGTTAGAAGAGAACTGTTCCTTGATCGTGTAGAAAGTCTGAGGCAAGCTAAAAGACGGCGCGAATATTTCTCCGATTACGGAGCACTTTGCCTGACTACAAATATCACCTCCTCAACCATGTGGGGGCACTATGCCGATGGTGGAAGGGGAATTGCAATCGCATTAACTAAAGCAGATGATCCTTTGGTCAAAGGACTTGGCCCGTACAGAATCAGATATTCTGACGAAAATAATGTCTTATCCTCAGACCCAACTGATAAAGAGATCATCGATACACTCTGCACCAAGTCTAGCGAATGGGAATACGAAGAAGAATGGAGATTCTTATTTAGGGGATTTACTAACAAAATGGGTAGCCATTACGACTTTTTTCCTGATAATATCAAACAGATTGTTTTTGGGCCACGATGCGATTCTGAAGAAGCAAAGGGTATTTTTGAGTACGTTAAAGTGCACTTCCCTCATTGCGAGATGCACATGGTATATCCTAAATCAAATAGCTTCAGATTAAGATTAGTTCCTGTCAATACTCGATTTGACTTAACTGATATTCATTGGATGAATTCGAAAGAAGGAGATGATTTTATTTAGTGTCGTGCTGATTGAATTTTTTTGCTAATAAATCCCGAATACATCAACAAACCGCTCGCCAATCGCCTGAATGTCGAACGTCCGTTCGGCATAACCACGGGCGTTAGACCCCATAGCTTTCAAGCCATCCGCATCCGCCATCATCTCCCGCGCGGCGGCAACAAACCCATCCGCATCGGTGGGAGCGACCACCCGGCCTGCGCCGTGATCGGCAACAATCCTCGCCGCCAGGTTTTCCGGCGGAACCGCGAGCAACACGCCGCGACCCGCGCAAAGGTAACTCAGCACCTTGCTCGGAACGCTGAAAACGCCCGCGTCCGGTTCCAGAATCGCGACGAGAACATCCGCCGAACCCATTACCTCGGGCAAATCATCAAACGGTTGGAACGGCAGGAGCACCAGGTTTTCTAATCCTAACTCTTCTTTGCGCTGCTTGAGGTAGTCCATCCCTCGGCCCTGGCTGATCACTACTGTGCGAACGTCGGCTTCTTCTCGAAACGCCTCAGCAACCTTCACCAGAAGTTCTGGGTTGTGCTTCATGCCGATGGTGCCGCTGTAAATGAAGTTACGGGTTTTATCCAACCCGTGCTTTTTGCCCCAACTATTCACGCGATTGGTGAGTGGCATTTCTTCCAACGGCGCCCAGTTTTCGATCACGGTAACAGGGCACTTTACCTGTGGAATGTGCTCCCGAAATGCTTCAGAAATCAACACGATTGCATCGCTGCTCTTCAGCAGTTTGCCTTCAAAAGAGTGCATGTATTGCCCGACCAGCGAGCCAACACCGAACCAGCGACCACCAAGGATTCGCTTTGCCGCTTCGCCGAATAAATCTTGCACCCAAAAGACGAACTTCGCATTTTCTCGCCAGCAATACTCTTGGAATGCACTGTTGATGCGAAGTGGCGTATTGGCGGCAAGAATGACATCGGGGCGAAATCGTTCGACTTGCTCTAATGCAAGCCGCGCGTGATTGGGATCGTCAACAAAAAAGACCTTGGCAAAATTAGATTTATCAATAACATAGCCAAGATCAATCCCGATCGCTTCAAACGTGGATGGGTCACTGTCGGTTTTTGCGAGTGCCCCTTGCGGAGTTGCCGAAGTTGACGCGCAATACATATGGAGCACATCATGCCCCTGAGAAGCCAAATAGCGACTTAATTGAACTTGGAACGGGTGCCCCGCATAGTCATGAACGACAATTCTCATGCAAAGAACACCCGCACCGTAACCAAAAGGTTAAACCGTAGCCTTAGCAGTCATCTGATCGTAAATCCAAGCGTAGGTTTTAGCCATGCCGTCTCGGAGTGAAATATCTGGTGCCCAGCCCAATTCTTTCTTGATCAATGTGTTGTCGCTGCTACGACCGCGAACTCCCTTTGGAGCATCAAGGTTGTAAGTGCGCTCCATCTTGATTCCAGCGATGTCTTCAACAATATCAACCAGTTGGTTAATAGAAACCATTTCGTCGCTACCCAGATTGATCGGGAAATCAATGTCGCTATCCATGATTTTGTCTACACCCAAGGTGCAGTCGTCGATGTACATAAAGCTACGAGTTTGTTCCCCGTCGCCCCAGATTTCCATTTTGTGGTTGCCGCTTAATTTTGCCGTAATGACCTTGCGGCACATCGCCGCAGGAGCTTTTTCACGACCGCCGTCATAGGTTCCAAATGGGCCGTAGACGTTGTGGAAGCGAGCTACGCGGCAAGTGATGCCGAAGTCTTCTTCGAAGTGGCGACACATGCGCTCGCTAAATAGCTTTTCCCATCCGTAGCCATCTTCTGCGAGTGCCGGATAAGCGTCTTCTTCCTTCAGGCCAGGGTTGTTGACGTCCTGCTGTTTTTCGCCGTTGTACACGCAAGCGGAGCTCGCATAGAAAAACCGATCTACTTTGCCTTGGTGGCGCGCAGCTTCCAGCATGTGCGTGTTAATGAGAACACTGAGCATGCAAAGAGCTTTGTTGTTTTCGATAAAACCCATACCGCCCATGTCGGCGGCTAGGTTATAGACTTTAGTAACTCCACCTTCAAGCGATTTTTCGCAAGCGTCTAAATACTGCAGGTCAAGAATCTTATTTTCGGCGTAGTCGTGAACTTGATACCACTCATCGTACGGTTTCTTGTCCACCGCGACAATATCACCAACTCCTTTGTTTCTTAAGTATTCAACCAGGTGTCCGCCAATAAAGCCACCCGCACCTGTAACCAAGATCTTTTCGCTTGCCATAATCTTTTCTCTAGTTTACCTTTGTCGAATTTCAGTTCAATTAACGCCCCGTCCGGCGCTGAATAGGGATGCGACACGCATTTCCCAGCAATTTTGATGCCAATCCTCCGACCATGTTCCCAACAATGAATTGAGTTACTCGGTTCCCGAGGAAGTCATCCTGCCTTAATATTGGCGAACTGTTAACCTTCCCTTTACTGATAATTTGAAAATTAAGGCTGGAACGCTTTTTAGCGTAGGCGAGTTTCCCCAGAATCATAGCTTGCAAGGAATTCTTGATATGCAGACCGTATCCCGTTTTCTAGATTGATTTGGGGAGCCCAACCGGCTGATCTCATCAAACTACTGTCAAGGAGTTTCCTCGGAGTTCCATCTGGTTTGCTGAGGTCGTGCGTAATTTCGCCTTTGTATCCGATTATATCGGCGATTAAAACGGCTAGTTCCTTGATGGATATTTCGTGACCACTGCCAATGTTTACTAATTGGGGCGGGTCTATCAGTTGCAGCAAATGCACAAGTGCGCTGGCGCAATCGTCAGCGTGCAGAAATTCGCGCAGAGGCGAGCCAGTCCCCCACATGACAACCGCTTCCGCATTGTTTACTTTTGCTTCGTGAAAGCGGCGAATCAGGCCCGGCAGAACGTGCGAATTTTCTGGGTGATAATTGTCGCCAGTACCGTACAAATTCGTCGGCATTGCACTGTGATAGGTCAGGCCGTATTGTTCTCGGTAGTACTCGCATAACTTGAGACCTGCGATCTTTGCCACCGCATAAGCTTCATTAGTTTTTTCGAGCGGCCCGGTAAATAGGGAATCTTCCCGAATTGGTTGCTCTGCATCTCTTGGGTAGATACATGAACTTCCTATTAAAAGAAGTCGCTTTACGCCAGCCAAATAACTGCCGTGGACGAGATTGGATTCTATCGCCAAGTTTTCATATATAAACTCAGCCGGGTAGGAACTGTTAGCAAGAATCCCCCCAACCCTGGCCGCTGCAATCGCCACCGCGTCTGGCTTATGTTGATGCAAAAATTCGTAGGTTTTCGCCTGATCAGTGAGATCAAGCTCACTGCGCGCAACGGTAAGAATGCGAGAATGACCCTGCGCGTTTAGGGCTCGAACAACCGCCGAGCCAACCATTCCCCGATGCCCGGCAACATAGATGAGGCTGTCTCGGGTGACATTCATAAGAACAATCCTACACCAGTTCAGTCAGCCCAAATTCGGAATGCAGAATCGAAACCGCGCGACGCAGTTCGCTTTCGGGAATCAAACAGCTCAGAGAAAAGTCGCTGTCGTTGGTTTGCAAAACCGGAATGCCTTCGTCTTCCAGCAAACTCAGCACTCTCAAGAACACTCCAGGTTGCTGTAAAAAGTCGTACGCAATCATGGAAACCATGGTGCAACCTTCCGTGACCTTGAACTTTAGTTCCCGGACCTCGCCCATCGGCTCAAGAAGCTTGCGCTGAGTTTCCAATGCCTTTGTTGGTTCGTTACTGCTCTGCACTAAGTAAACAGTGGTTTTGTCTCCTGGCATCGGTAGAACCAAGGCGTCCAACATATCCTGCACTTCTGGATACTTTTCGCGGGCCACCGCGAATCCAATGCTTGTTGGGCCGAGGTTGGTCATGTAAACATTGATCTGGTACCGCGCCAACGCGTCGTAAAACCGCGCTTGGAGTTCCCGGCGATGCTCAGGCAAACTGCTGGTGAGGTCAACCTGCAGATAAACCAATTTGCCGGAATGGGTGATCCCGGTCACGCGCCGACCAGGAAGATTCCGAACCGGAACAACTTCAGTGCCTGGCTCTTCGCTAAAAGTGCTCTTCACCCAAAGCGGAATATCGAACTTCATTGCGATTTCGGCCGCGCGCGGATGAAGAACCTTTGCGCCTAAATGCGCGATTTCCGCAACTTCGTCGTACGTCACTCGGCGGAGGGTTGGTGCTTCCGGAACAAAATCCGGGTCAGCGGTCTTCACGCCATCTACGTCTGTGTAAATTTCAACTGAGGTCGCCCGTAAAGCCGCCCCGAGGGCACTTGCCGTTGTATCCGATCCACCTCGCCCGAGAGTAGTGAGTTCAGCCCCAGGTAAACCACCCTGCACCCAAACGCCTTGAAACCCGCAGACGATCGGCACAAACCCTCGTTCGCACGCTTCCACAACCCCGAGCGGGTTAATTCCCAAAATGCGTGCGTTTCCGTATACGCCATCAGTGCGGATACCGGCTTGACCACCTCGCAAACTCATGCTCGGGCATCCCATGCTTTTTAGAAGGGTTGCAAAAATAGAAGCGGAAAGGATTTCTCCGCATGCCATCACCAAATCCATCTCGCGTGGATCTGGCTCGGTGGCCAAATCAACGTCAAGTAGAAGTTTGCTGAGCGTATCCGTAGCGTATGGTTCGCCTTTGCGACCAACCGCGCTGACAACCACAACTGGTTGGAAGCCTGCTTCCTTGGCTGAAATTACTTTGAGGGCCGCCTGATGTCTCGCTTCAGGTGTGCGAACACTCGTCCCCCCAAATTTAAGAACCTTGTATCGCATCAGGCTTGCGCTCCCGGATAACGCGCCTTCAAACCATCACGAGCTTTTTCGGCTCCGCTTACGCCCATCAGCATCAGCAGGCGGTCGTGCATTTCACCGAGGTGTTCAATGTTTGCCCCAAATTCAATGACTTGGCTGACAATACTTGCGACCAAGCCTTCTTCGTCACGCATATTGACCGCATGAACAATGAGAACGGCACGATCTGGTTTGACCTCGAAGGAACTGCCGCACTCTTCAAGAACCTTAACGAGTTCATCGCGGCGGTAATCAGGAACTACAAAACTCATTCCATCGCCCGAAAACTTAAGGAAGTCGAGGCTGATCTCTTGCTGATAAACCTGATTGAGAATCCTGAGCCGGTGTTTAGAAACTTCTCCATCCAAACCCGTAATCCGGGCGCTAGCAAATCCAGTTCGGATTTCAATCTTGTTAACGCCTCTGGCTTTTTCAAAATCGGTTTCGCCCAGAGCAACTGGCAGTTTCTCGGCGTTCGCCAAGTGCTTGCCAAATGGAGCGTTTCCTAAATCGTTCGGTCGTGTTTCTTCCGCCAATGTTATTCTCAGCACCGGGCCACGTTGCCCGAAGCTGAATTATACGGCCCGTGAATTGATTACCCGGGGGCTTAGCCGGCGAGGATCTCGTTACATCGCTCGAACACAGACGTCGGAATGTCCAAATCAGCGGCCCCAGCATTTTCTGTTATTTGCTTAGTGCTCGTCGCACCGACAATCACCGAACTTACGTTAGGCTGGCGCAAACACCAGGCAAGTGCCAGTTGACCAGTCGTACAACCGTGCTCTTTTGCAATTACGCCCAGTTGGTTGACGCGTTGCAAGGTTTCCGCCTCCATATCCTTGGCCATGAACATATTGCTTTTGTCATCAGCGGCTCGGCTCCCTTTGGGCGGAGCTTTTTTCGGTTCGTATTTGCCCGTAAGGACTCCTTGTGCCAGCGGCGAAAAAACCACTTGACCAATCCCGTACTGCTCGCATGCCGGAATCACGTGCGATTCAATGTCGCGATCGAGCATGTTGTAGCGTGGCTGGTTGCTCGCCGGAAGAACGCAGTTCAGTTCCTTAGCCACATGGCAAGCTCGGACAATTTGGTCAGCACTCCACATACTGGTTCCCCAATACAAAACTTTGCCTTGCCGAATCAAATCATCAATCGCCCGGACTGTCTCTTCGGTTGGAGTTTCCGGGTCAAACCGGTGGAACTGCATGATGTCAATGTAGTCAGTCCGTAGCCGTTTTAATGAATGGTGAACCGATTCAAAAATATGTTTGCGGCTCAGCCCGCGATCATTGACTCCTTCGGTCATCGGGAAGAAGCACTTTGTTGCCAAAACCAAATCGTCGCGACGGATTTTGCAGATCGCTTTTGCGAGGCTCGTCTCCGCCGCCCCGGCATGATAAACATCGGCGGTATCGAAAAAATTAACTCCCAAATCAAAAGCCTTGGCAACAATATCTGCGGTCGTTTCATCTTCCAGAGTCCGCCCATGGGTCAACCATCCACCCAGACTCACCGCACTCACTTTAATTCCGTATTTGCCAAGCTTTCGATACTGCATGAAAGCAGGTTACCTAGCTTAGCAAACGGTAAACTTAATTCATGTTACTTGCCGCTTTGTTAATAGGAATGTCACCGTTCCAAACACCTAAAGTTGAACCAGGCGAACCGAAACTCGCGGCAAGCTGGAAAATCACGGACAAAGCGGTTGAAGAAAGTTCTGGATTAGGTGCAAGTCGGCTTGCCGCCGCGACTTACTACACCCATAACGATAGTGGCGATGTTGCACGATTCTTCAGGTTCGATAAACGCGGCACTATCACCGGAGTATTTCGCCTATCCAACGTCAAAGCCATCGACTGGGAAGATATGGAAGTGGCGACCGTAGACGGAAAGAACTACATCTATCTCGGAGACACTGGCGATAACGCACGGGCTCGCAATGAGATATTTGTTCATCGTGTCGCCGAACCATCACTGCGAGACGAAACCGCAGTAATTGAAAACATTCAAACCTACACTTTTGTGTATCCAGATCGAAAAAACGATTGCGAGGCGTTGCTGGTCAATCCCGCTGATGGCTCAATCTGGTTCGTTACAAAAGCCAGAGACCAGAAGTCTTCAGTCTATGTGGCGCGGAACCCTAAGCCTGGCTCAGTTCAAAAGCTAGAGCTTGTTTTCGACGACCTCAAAATTAATACTGGTGGGTTAGGCGGAAATTTAGTCACAGGGGGATCGGTCAGCCCGGACGGTAAAAAAGTTATCTTAAAAACCTACTCAGGAGGCTATCTCTATTCGGTGAATCAAGAATTTGGCGATTGGGTGAAATCTAAGCCAATTCCAGTTCAGTTTCCCCTCGAAAAGCAAGGTGAGGCAGTTTGTTTTTCAACCGACAACGCTTATTTGATTTCATCCAGCGAAGGCTCTCCGTGCCCAATTTCTGTTTTCACTGTTCCTTCTGGGACCTCAAGGTAAGGTCCCGGGAGCAGTTTTCCCCAGTTCAAATCTGGGGTGTTTGACCCAGAAAATTACCTGTCCATCTGCCATCCGCACCCGACGGCACCGAAATTGATAGGGGTATAAACCCATTGCTACCCGGCGGAGAGGTCTGCCGTTAGCACGCAAGAGGCACAACCAAATGCGGAAATTAATACTCACAAGCTTGGCTTGCGCGACCGTAATCATGATTCACCCGGTTCTCGCATTCGCACAAGAACAAAAAGAAAATACGGTTGAGACCCAGGTCAAGACAGAAGTGATTCCTTACGGTGTTCAGTACATCTTTAATCGAGATATCACTCCCGGTCGTGTGAAGAAAGTCACCGACGGTCAGGACGGTCTGAAAACTATCACGATCACCAACACCCTGGAAGCAGGCAAGGTGATTGATACCCAAAAGGAAGAGAAAGTCGACCCTCCAGTTGATGCTGTCTTCCACATGGGCAAATCCGGTTTGCAACTCACCGATCGTGGTTCATTCACCCGCGCCAAAGTGCTGACGATGGAATCAACTGCCTACCTTCCCACCGATGGAAGCGGTACTGGTCGTACAGCAAGTGGACTCCAAGCAAAGCACGGAATTGTTGCCGTTGATCCAAAAGTGATCAAGATCGGAACGCTGGTTTACGTTGAAGGTTACGGCCTTGCCGTCGCTGCGGACACAGGCGGAGCGATAAAAGGGAACAAAATAGACGTGTGCATTCAAAGCCGAAGCGCAGCCATGCAGTGGGGACGACGCAAAGTGAAGGTTCACATCTTCACGGATCGCCACACGGCGGGAATGGCCAAGAGATATCGTTAAGCGATCATCTCCGCGCTTTTGGGTTAAAAGCAGATAAAAAATTCGGCCAACACTGGCTCACATCAAGCAAGGTCATCGGGGCGATTCTCGCCAAAGCCGATGGCCTTGCTGGCGTTTTGGAGATCGGCCCTGGCCCGGGAATCCTCACGCAAGGATTAGCGAAACAATCAAAACTCGTTGCTATCGAATACGACGAGCGCATGATGCCTGCGGCCCAAGCTTATGCGCCGACGGCGGAAATTATTTTCGGCGACGCCCTGCTGGTTGATTGGTCACAAATTCTAGAACGGCTGCCAAAGCCAGTCGGGATCGTCAGTAACATGCCGTACAACATCACTGGCCCATTGCTAGAAAGAGTTTGCCAGCAAGCAAATCTGATCGACCGGGCAGTTTTGATGATGCAACGCGAAGTCGGCGATAAGATTCTTGCCAAACCAGGCGACCGGAACCGGGGTGCTTTAAGCGTTGTCATGCAGGCGACATTTGATATTTCACTTGTCTCAAAAGTCGCCCCTGGTTGCTTTTCTCCGCCACCCAAGGTGGATAGCATCGTTCTGGATTTCCGCCCTCGTTCGGCTCCGAACCAAGCTGCGCTCAAACTCGCCCGGCAAGGATTCAGCCAACCGCGCAAAACCCTGCTCAACAACCTCAGCGGCGTTATTGCTAAAGAAGAACTGACTTCACGCTTAGCCGACATAGGATTACACGCATCTATCCGCCCGCACGAACTAACTTACGAACACTGGGTGAGCCTTGCCGAACCATAAGGTGCACGAGGCCGCAATGGCGTTAGGATTCGATTTAGTTGGCATCTGCGATGCCGCGCCTCCGCAATCCTTACCTGCGCTCGAAAATTGGATCGCCCACGGCATGCACGGAGAAATGGAATACATGGCCACCAGCTTGCCGCTCCGAGCCGATTTGAATACGATTCTTCCCGACGTTCAATCGGTGATCGCGGTGGGTTTGAACTACTACCAAGAACCGCCGCAATCCGACGTAAAAATCGCCCGCTATGCACTGGGCCGGGATTATCACAAAGTGATTCGCGGCAAGCTGAAAAAACTCGCCGGAGTATTGAGTCAGGAATTTCCCAACCACCAATGGCGACCCGCTGTGGATTCGGCTCCGATCATGGAGCGCGAATACGCCAACCGCGCCGGAATTGGCTGGTTCGGAAAAAATACTTGCCTCATCAACTCCCATCGCGGATCGTGGTTTTTTATCGGCACGTTGTTGACCACCGCCGTGCTTCCCTACGATTCGCCTGCACAAGGGGGATGCGGCACTTGCCGCGCTTGCATTGATGCTTGCCCGACAGGTGCGATTGTGCAATTGGATGGAAACTGGCAAGTCGATGCGAGGAACTGCATCAGCTATCTCACCATCGAAAAACGTGGCGAGTTTTCCGAAAAGCAATCCGAGCAGATCGGTGATTGGACGTTCGGTTGCGATATCTGTCAAGAAGTCTGCCCTTTCAACCAAACGCGCGATTCTCAGCCATTACGGGCGCAAGTCACCCGGGAGCCAGATTTCTTGAAGGTACGGCAGTTTTCTGGCCTGCAACAACTGACCCAAATTTCGGACGATGATTGGGATGAACTCTCGCAGTCCTCACCAATCCGCCGAGCAAGAAAGTCTGGCATTGAGCGAAACGCACGCGCTAATTTGAAAAACAGGAGCTAACGGCGAAGACGCCAATTCCGCATTTCATCCACAAACACGACCTGATGGGCGAGCCCCGCTAAGTCGCCAAACCTGCGCCTGAATTCATCTCGCACTAGATTCCGCCGCGAGTCAGTGAGGCTGGTTCCCTGTAATTCTGGGAAGTACCGCCGGGTGGTTGCATTCCACATATGAGTGTCAATCGGCACCACAGACTGGTGCCCCAGCCCGAACAGAGCGACGCATTCCGCTAACTTTGGCCCGACCCCAGGCAACAGTTGAAGCTCTTCAACCGCCTCATCTGGATCGGCACTCTTAAGTTGATCCAGCCAATTCGCTCCTCCGAGTTCCAAAGTACGCTTTGCACACTGCGAAACTCTCGGTGCGCGGTAACCGAATCCTTTTTCGCGTAAATACTGCTCGTCGATTTCGGCATGAGCTTCTAACTTCGGGAATGAGTGCCAAGTCTTCTCCGACCATTCTCCAAGCGATTCGCCGAACTCAGCCAGCGTGTTCACCATGCCTTCTATGCGCTGAATATGATTATTCGCCGAGCATAGGAAGGAAAACAACACTTCAACCGGATCATCTTGAGTGATCATCCGCAAGCCGTAACATTCTTTGAGGGCATCGGCTAATCCAAAATCTCCCGCAAGAATCTTCGCCCACAGCTGGGTTTGATCCACATCTATTCCAAAAATCCGTCGAGTTACGTCTGAATCTACATTCGACTGAATCTGCCAACGGATGCCATCTACTTGGATCACAAAAGCCGCCCCGGCAATCACGCCCCAATGCAAATGTCCACGGCTCCGCCATCGGAACACTTGCCCACTCCGAACGCACATCGCGAAGTTCACATCCGGCGAATCAATTTGATACTCAAACGGCCATTCGCTCAAAGGGTTCCTTCCGGAAGCATTTCGACGAATTGGTCTTCGGTCAACACTTGCACGCCAAGCTGTTCCGCTTTGGCGAGTTTGCTTCCCGCTCCTGGGCCAGCGACAACATAAGTCGTATTCTTGCTCACCGATCCGGCGGGTTTGCCGCCTAAATCCATCACCCATGACTCTGCTTGCTCACGGGTGAATTGTTCAAGTTTCCCAGTAAAAACAAATGTTAATCCGGCGAATTGATCACCCTTTGGGGCTTCCCCTTCCACCGGATCAACGCCGACTTGGAGCAAGGCATCTATGAGGTTAGAATTCTCTTCTTCCCGGAACCAATCGTGGATTTCCTCAGCGGTTCGCGCACCGATATCTTGAATGTCATCGAGTTCTTCCGAACTTGCTTCGCGGATGGCTTGCAGAGTTCTAAATTCTCGACCGAGGTCGGCCGCCGTGCGCTCACCGACCAGAGGAATTCCAAGTGCGAACACAAATCGGGCAAGCGGACGAGTTTTGCTGGCTTCGATAGCATCAATCAAATTCTGGGTGCTCTGCTCTCCCATCCGGTCAAGAGCAAGGAGTTCTTCTTTGCGAGAATGGAGCGCATAGATGCTTGGAACATCGGTCAGCAACGGTCGCTCGGCTGGCTCAGCTAAATAGCGGACAATCTGCTTTTCTCCCAACCCATCGATATCCATCGCTTTGCGACCAACGAAGTGGATGATCTTGCTGGCGATTTGAGCCGGGCATCCCTTTTTGTTGGGACACCGAAGGGCAATATAACCTGCCTCTTGGACTAACTCAGTTTCGCAAATCGGGCAATGGGTGGGTTGGATATGGGGCGTTGAATTAGCAGGTCGCTTATCTAAAACTGGGCCGACTACTTCCGGAATCACATCACCCGCGCGTTGGACAATGACCGTATCTCCCGCCCGGACATCCTTCCTGTCAAGTTCACCGTAGTTGTGCAAAGTGGCCCGGCTCACGGTAACCCCACCGACAAACACTGGCTCCAAATGAGCGACCGGAGTCACGACGCCAGTCCGCCCCACTTGCGCGCCAATTTCGATGAGTTTTGTAAAGGCTTGCTCACTCGGAAACTTATACGCAGTCGCCCATCTTGGCCCACGTGCGGTGTTGCCTAGCTCGTTTTGCAGAGCCGACGAATTTACTTTGACAACGCAGCCATCGATCCCAAAATCCAACGAACTCCGAAGAGCCAAAACCTCCTCGGTTCGGCTAATGACTTCTTGAATTCCCTGACAAACCCAAAACTGTGAGCGGCGTGCAAATCCCAGTTTTCCGAGCCAATCCATCAGACCACTTTGCGAATCGGGCAATGCTGATCCAATAGCACCAACCCCGTAAGCAAAGAACCGGAGCCGTCGTTCGGCGGTAAGTTTATCGTCCAGTTGGCGCATCCCACCGCTGGCGGCATTGCGCGGGTTGACAAATGGGTTTTGCCCTTTCTCGACGCGTTCTTTGTTTAACTTTTCAAATATATCCTTAAACATTAAAACCTCACCACGAACTTCCCCACTAATCGGTTCGCTTAACTGTAGAGGGATATCACGGATCGTTTTCGCGTTATGGGTTACAACCTCGCCGGTGGTTCCATCACCACGGGTTGTTGCTCTAACGAGTGAGCCATTTTCGTAAGTGAGGCTCAAGCTGAGGCCGTCATATTTCAGTTCGACCAGGTATTCAATCTCATCATCACGGCCTAAAAACCGTTTGATTCTTTCATCAAAAGCAAGTAGTTCCTCTGCGCCAAACGCATTGTCCAGACTGAGCATCGGAACGCCGTGGCGGTGTTGTTCAAACCCCTCGACGGGAGCCGCACCAACCCGATGCGTGGGACTGCTCGGATCGTTGAATTCGGGGTGTTGTTCTTCGAGTTCTACAAGCTCCCGGAATAGCAAATCGTATTCGGTATCACTGAGTTCTGGCTGCTCGTATTGATAATAAAGCTCGGCGGCACGAGTTAAAACCTGCCTGAGTTCTGCAATCCGAGCACCAACATCCATCACAGATAATTTACCGCCCGGAGGCGATTATTATCCGCCCATTATCTGCTTAAGGAACGGCTGTAATCCCGGAATCTGAGCCGCGAACATTCCGAATGCCATTCGGGCTAGCGAAACGTATCCTGCTCCAGTTTGCCAAGCGTTCTGCCCCGCTTTCACAGCACTGTTCCAAAGGTTGCCCGCTTGATCTATCAAAGTCGGCGGTGTGGCTGGTTTGGTTGTGTTTGCGGCTGGTTTTACCGCAGGATCGGCAATGCCTTTGAGTTTCACGTTAAGTGTGGAATCGAGTTTGCGTTCAGTTTTTGAACCGTCGCTGATTGATGTCACGGTGCTCACGGAAGAGTTCTTCATCGCTACGGTTCGGGCCGCCCCTTTCGCGGCATCAAACACCACCGTGCCAGAGCCATTCAAAACTGTTTTAACTCGGCTGACCGCATCTTTTTCGCTCTTGACAACCTCTAGCGATTCGTCTTCCAGAACTTCGTACTCTTGCTTCACCGTAACGGCAATAGTGGCGAGGTCGCCTTTCATCTCACTGACCGTGCAGGAATACTGCATCGGCGAATCACCAAATATTCGGGAGAACTCCCATTTGCCGCCAAGCTTGAGTTCGTTTCCATCCAACTCAATTGGGAGGTAAGTGATATCGGGGAATCGTTTGACATCCAAACCCGGAAGCCGCACAGGCAGCATGATGTTTGGCGCGTCTGACTTCAGAACCTTTCCGCCGGGAGTCATGCTCACGGTGGTTTTTGGGAAATATCCCTTGGCTGATTCGATATCGAGCGGGAGCTTGGCGCCGTTAAACTTAATATCAAATGCCGTGAGTTCGCTGGATGCTCTTAAACTACCTGCTTCCTTTGAAAGGCCAACAACTCTGACCCCCATGTTGACTTCGGCTTTGCCTTCATTTCCACCAAGCAGAGGTAGAAAGCCATTAAATACAACCGCAACGTCGTAGTCCAGCTTTGTTGTGGCATCAAACTGATACACACCCATAGCCATAGCGGAAGCCGCAACCAAAGTCAACATCATTAAGATTTTGACGCCTGAATCAAGCTTTGGGGTCTGGTGCTAGGACAAATCCCCGTTTTGGGCCTATCCACTTGGTTCGTCCGGGCCGAGGCCAGTTACACCGCGTTGAACTTCGTGTAAGTCTTCCGGCGTTCCCGTCGCGACCACGACTTTCATGTGCTGATGCAAAACCGTCGAGCCGTTCGGAACGAATTCCTTGCCTTCCGCTTTACAGAGAACGATGAGCACTCCTTCTGGCAATCCAAGATCCTTAACTTCTTTTCCTTCGTAGGGCGCACCAGACCTCACTTCAAACTCGGCGGTCAGTGGCTCGTCGTCTATGAGCTTCCAGCCGTTCTTAGCCGCATCTCGCTGAAGCAATGCTTCGTAAATTGGAGTGTCTTTTAAACCTTCCGAGACTGAATAAGCGGTGAATGCGGCGATCAGTAGGGGCAAGAGTAGATCGTAGCTACCGGTCATTTCGCCAATCAAGATAATCGCCGTTAAGGGGGCGCGGACAACGCCACTGAACAAGGCACACATCCCCGCCACCGCGCATGCGGCGACGCTGATGCCGTTAGATGGCACGATTAGTTGAGTGATGTGAAATCCGGCGACTCCCATCACAGCGCCCAGCGAAAGGAGGGGAGCAAAAATGCCACCAGGGGCACCTGTTGCGTAGCAAAAATGCACCAATAAGAGCCGAATGATCAGATATGCAATCGCTGGCCACAGCAAGATTTCACCGTGAAGGGCGGCTTCGCTCAGTGCGTGACCTCCCCCGAGCAAAAGTGGCGAAACGAGATAAGCAAGTCCAACCATTACGCCAATCACGCAAGCTACTGCGACAGTGCTTTTCTTCTTCCATTTGCCAACTACCTTTTGGCTATCCAGTAGCCCGCGATTGAAGATCACGCCTAACACTCCGCCAAACACTCCCATCAGCACGAATAACGGGATGTACATCAACGATGGAGCAGGAATGGGAGGAACGTTGAAAATTGAAACTTGCCCAGATACCAGCCTGGAAATGACCGTTGCGACCGCCGCACTTAAAAGAGACGCACCAAAAACAACTGGTTGGAAATCTCGCTGAAGTTCTTCTAAAACAAACGTCACTCCGGCGAGTGGGGCGTTAAATGCGGCGGCAAGGCCTGCGCCCGCACCGGAGGCGATTAATGCCCGTCGCTCGCGACCGGTCGCTTGTGTGAAGTCAGATACTGCGGTTCCAACTGCACCCCCCATTTGCACGGTTGGCCCTTCGCGTCCCATTACCAAACCCGAACCGAGTGCAACCAATGAAGCGGTGAACTTGACCCACAACAACCTTGCCCAGTTCAACGAAGCATGCCCTTCTAACACCGCTTTCATGTGCGGAATACCGCTACCACCTGAGTTCGGATCAATCTTCCCGATAAACAAAGCTAGCAGAATTCCGCCAGAAGCGATAAGAGCCACAACAAAAACGACGAGCAC
This sequence comes from Fimbriimonadaceae bacterium, assembly GCA_019638675.1. Lineage (GTDB taxonomy): Bacteria > Armatimonadota > Fimbriimonadia > Fimbriimonadales > Fimbriimonadaceae > UphvI-Ar2. The sequence continues at coordinate 22,426 of JAHBTE010000001.1, forward strand.
GGGATTCTGTGGAATCTGGCTCGTAAACCACATCCGCCAAGACTCAATAAAATGCAGGGCTAAACGAAAGCAGACCGCTACTGTGCCAGATAAGACACCTACTAAAACAGCTCTAGGAAATAGTCGGCGGCGAACAACTTTGGTCGCGAGATACTCGCGTACTTCTTCTTCTAAGCCGACAGTGGAGTTGTCGGATACATCAGATAACTCTTCCTTATTTTCCAAACCGTGAACTTATACTATCCCTTCTTCGCGATGCCTCAAGGGTACAGCCGGGAGCCCGCTACCTGTTCCGACGGGTTTATTCGTATAGTTGAGAACTCTTTCAAGCACAAGCTTAATTACCCCTGCGACTGGGTAAGCAAGCATCATTCCCAGAACGCCGAACAGAGCACCTCCGCAGAATACGACGAACATTCCTACAAACGGATGGAGTTTGACCGCTTTGCCAACAACCCTTGGTGTGATTCCAATATCCCAAGTTGTTGTGATCGCGGTAAAGCACAACATGATTACTCCGGCGAACCACCAAGAATTGGGAAGATTTAAAAACCAGTTTGAGTGCACTCCGCTTGTGCCGGTGGCAACCACAATGATGAACGCGCTGATCAAACCCCCGATGTTGGGTATCAGATACAAACAGCCAGCTACGAACGCGAGAATGTAGCTATATGGAACTCCCATCACGGTGAGCATAATCGCCTGTACCGCCATGTACAGCGAGATGTTAACCATCACGCCACGCAGGTAGTTTTGGAAGACGTCGCCGACATCATCCAGAAAATCTTTGACTTCCATGCGGATAGCGGGAGGAATCCAGTTCGCAAAACGAGACCGGAACATCTCCAAGTCCATCATTAAGAACATGGCAAAGAGCGGGGTAAATGCCAATAGGATCAGTTGGCTGACCATACCGCTGAGGAAGGCTACAAACCCATTAAATGCGCGTTGGAGAGACTTACTGATGTTATCTCGGTAAGGATCGACGAACTGTGCAGTAAACGCTCTGCGCGTAGACGGCAACCCAACTTGCTCAAGAGTTGAACGGTAGGCGGTGAGAGTTGTATCCACTGCCCCCAGGGGGCCAGCAGGCTTTGCAATGACCGCAGGATTCCACCTTACAAATGGGTTGTCATCCGCCGACTCCTCGGCGAGTCGCTGAGCCAAACTCTGAACCGATGAGCGCACATCATTGATTTGTTTGCCGATTCTCGGGCCAATAGCCAGCCCAAGGCCAAGAATTGAACCAAAAAATAGCAAACTGATGAGCATCACTGCGGCGGGACGCGGCAATCCCCATTTGTTGAGTCGTCGGATCACCGGCTCAAGCAATACAGCGGTTAGCCACGCAAGAACAAAAGGCAATAAAATGCCCCGCACGCTCCAAAGGAACCAGAGAGTCACCGCAACCACGGCAACCCATAAAAAGATCCTCCAGCTTTTCATGCGGGGCGTTTTTTAGAAAGTCAGCGCTTATGCGCCTACTTCGTCAGATTCAATACCTTTTGTTTGTCGCTTTGCTCGTTGTTCAGCAATCCAGTCTTCGGTTTTATCCTTTGCTTCTTTCAACTTATCGCTAAGCTCATGTCGCATTTCGTCGCCCGCTTTGGGAGCAAACAAAATGCCAGCAACTGCGCCAACCAAAGCACCAAGACCAAACCCAGCTAAAAGATACATCAAACCATTTTTGTCGTCGTTTCCACTCATTTCTGAACCTCAGATGATACTCGCTCAGGTAGCGATTTCACCTTTCTCTGCTTAAAGTATGCCGCAAATAGCTTCGATCCCAAAGACATAAGCGTTTTTCCCGGGCCGTTTTGGCGAAAACCGCCAAACAAGCTCAAGATTTCGTGCCAAGGATCGGGTTTGTGCGACATCATTTCACGTAACGAATCAACTTGTGCTTGCTGTTGAGCGAGCCGTTGATCCAACTTGGCAAGCCGTGCATCCATTTCCTGAATTGATTTCCGCATCTCTTTTGCCATTCGCAACATGATCACCACGCCAGCAAGCAGAAAAACTGCAAGGATGACGGAAAAGATAAGCAGAAAATTGATCATTCCTGTGGGCATAACTATTTGATTCTCCCGCCTGCAACAACAGTTTCGCCTCGGTAAGCAACGGCGATTTGCCCCGGAGTAACAGCTCGAACTGGCTCATCAAAAACAATCACTGGCTCAGGAAAAGCGTACAAAGTTGCAGGACGTGCATCCATGTTGTACCGGATTTTTGCCATGACCTTGATGGGAGCCTCGTGACTTGAATAGGCGCTCCATGTCACGTCTTCCAGATAAACCTCGCTTTGCAAAAGCTCGTCGTGGTCGCCCACGATTACTTTGTTTTCATCAGGGATCAGCCCGATCACGTAGAGCGGCCTTTCTTGAGAAAGTTTGATTCCCCGTCGCTGACCTACCGTGAAATCAGCAGTTCCCGAATGGGTTCCAACCTTTTTGCCAGAAGTGTCCACCAGATCGCCTTCTGCAAAAATTTCCGGCTTGTTCTTCCGCATAAACTCGCGGTAGCCGCCTGCATCGCTGACGAAGCAGATTTCTTGCGAGTCCGGCTTGTTGGCCACCGGAAGTCCGGCTTCCCGCGCGATTCGACGGCACTCAGCTTTATCGCCGAGTTCACCTAACGGGAACATGACCTTGCTCAATTGTTCTTGGGTCGTCGCATACAAAACGTAGCTTTGATCTTTGTTCCCACCCTTGCTGCGCATTAATCGGTAACGGTCACGATTCTTGTCGTACCGAATCCGTGCATAGTGACCCGTTGCCAGTTTGTCGCAACCGAGTTCTTGCATGGTGTTGAGCAGGGCATCAAACTTGACCTTTCGATTGCAAGTCACACAGGGGTTAGGAGTCCGGCCCTTGGAATACTCATCAATGAATTCATCAATAACTGTTGACTTGAATTGATCCTTGAAGTTTATGACGTAATGCGGCATATCCAGCATCCGCGCAACACGGCGGGCATCTTCCACTGCACCAAGGCTGCAACATCCTGCGTGGCGGGGATCGGTTTGGCTTTCTTGCCAAATTTGCATCGTGACGCCGATAACGTTGAACCCACGATTCTTCAACAGTATCGGTACTACGCTACTGTCTACTCCGCCGCTCATTGCGACACAAATCGTGGGCTTCTTGTTCACTTCAATAATTCTTTGATTTCCGGCTCATCCATGGCTCGTTCCAATTCTTGGAAGCTGAGTGCCCTCGGTTTGCCGTCATTAACGATCAGGAGGAATGTTGGTGTTCCCTTGATCTTTAACTCTTGCGAGGACAACATAAAGTCCTCGTTGACTTTATCCAACAGACGACTGTCACCATTCTTTGCCGACTCAAGTAAAGGCTTCAGCTCATCAAGATTAAGGCCAGACTCAGCGGCTATACCGAGGAGGCCTGCTTCAGTTTTCACACGTTCACCGTTCCCTTCTTCGTAAGCCTTATTTACGAATTCCCAGAATCGATCCTTTTCTGCTGCAAACTCAGCAATCATTGCTGCTGGCAATGCAGTTTCATGACCAGGCAAATTGAACAGCGGGAAATGTCTGAAGCCCACTCGGATTTTGCCAGGGTACTTTTTATATAACTCCTCAAATTTCGGACTTGTTGTGCGGCAGGTTGGACAGAGAATATCAGCAAATTCGATTATTACGATTTTTGCGCCTGGATCGCCTTTCATTTTCGCAGCAATCGGCAGAATTTGGTCATTTGTAAGGTCAGTTTTGAATTCTTTATAAACAACCTCTTTTTGCATTTGTGTTGTCGTGATTCCAAACGCACCAATAGCTAAAACAGCGGCTGCCGCCGCGACCGTCATATCTAACTTAGTTTGACGTTCACCTTCCGGCTCGCCTTTTTGCGCAAGCATCCCGTGGACGACAAAAGCAATGAGCATATTCACGGCTGATGTGAGACACCAGTAACAAACTTGCTGGAGCACATTAAGTGATATGACTTGTAAAAACAAGTGAAATCCGAACCCTATTCCAGTGAAAATTAAACTGGCATTTGCCGCCATTACCCAGTTCTTACCGGTTGCCTTGACACGGTACCAAGCAAGTCCAAAAAGCAGCAGATAAACCAGCAACCCCAAATAAGCAACTGGTATGCCGTAGAAAGAACCAGCAGGACTGTTCACAACTGCTGCACAGTTGACCGTAGCATTGGCAGCACAGGGCACTTCTTTTTCCGCCGCGTGGGAATATGAAAGAACCCCGGCTACAAACACTCCGAAGAGTGAAAGAACCATGGTCACACGGTTGAGCAATGTCGAATTCACTTTGTAATTATACGTTGCGCAGGTGTCCCTTCTCTCAGACTCAGTGAACCAAGCTACCCTGGTACCATTAAAGCCTTGGCGAAACCTGCCAACTCTCCTCTCCCATGAGCAACGTCACCTTGCTGCAGCCTGGTTCCCGTCCGAGCAATATTCCAACTCGGCGCGGCACCTATTTTGTGCAGACATGGGGTTGTCAGATGAACGAAGAGGACAGCGAGCAAATTGCCCTTTATCTCAAAGATTTAGGGTTCACACCGGCTCAAGATTGGCGCGAAGCCCACGTTGTTGTATTAAACACCTGCAGTGTTCGCAAGAAACCCGAAGATAAAGCATTTTCGATGCTCGGCCAGATCGGCGAGGTCAAGGCGGTGCGACCTACGATGGTGGTAGGCGTTGCTGGTTGCATGGCGCAAGTCCGGGCCGACGAAATTAGAAGGCGCAATCCGTTTGTGGACTTCGTGATCGGCACCGCCCAAATCGGACAGATTCCAGGATTGGTTGAAGAAGCAATCCAAACCAAAAAATTTCAAAAACGGTTGGAATTACCAGAGCGGAAAGGCGCAGTTGTCACAAATATTCCGCAAAGACACCTGGAGAGGGGTGGAAAGCTCAAGGCATTCGTTCCAATCCAATACGGATGCGATAAGTTCTGTACTTTTTGCATAGTTCCAACAACCCGGGGACGAGAACGCTCCCGTCCGACGGAGCACGTTATTGAAGAAGTTCGTCGGCTTGCCGAACTGGGAACCAAAGAAGTCAGTCTGCTCGGGCAGACTGTGAACTCCTATGGAAAGAATCTAGCCGAAGGAAACGTGCCATTTTCTAAACTTCTCCAGTTGATCGCCGGAATCCCTGGCATCGAGCGGATTCGGTACACCTCTCCTTATCCACGCGATTTCAAGGCCGATCTCATTGACGTTATCCGCGATGTTCCTGAAGTGATGGAGCATTGCCACATGCCGCTCCAGGCTGGCAATAACGATTTGCTCAAACGAATGAAGCGAATTTACACGGTGGAATCATTCCGTGAGATAGTGGGCAATCTACGATCTGCCGTTCCTCATATCGGACTCACAACCGACGTGATTGTTGGATTCCCTGGCGAAACTGAAGAAGAATTTGAGGGCACACTTGCAGCGATGCAGGAATTCAAGTTTGATCAAGCTTATATGTTCCGCTACTCTCCTCGCCCAGGAACCCCAGCCGCAGATATGGAGCAAGTTCCACAAGAGCTTTCGAAACAGCGTTTAGCCAAACTACAAGAGGTTCAATACGCGGTTCAAGCAGAGGAAGCCCCGAAGTGCGTTGGACAAGTATTAGAAGTGATGGTTGAAGGGCCATCGCCTAAGAATCCCAAGATGCTCCAGGGCTACACGCCGTGCTACAAGATGATTCACTTTGAAGGCACAGAGTCTATCCTGCCTGGAACGATCGTTCCCGTGGAACTCACTGAAGCCCATCGCTGGGGTTTTATCGCTAAGCAAGCGTAGAGTCAATATCCTGAGTCAAGGTTCACGCGCCCAGTTTCTAAATCTCCGGATCGAAGTCTCCGCAAGACATCGCCGACCGCTTTCCACCGCAAATCGTCCACTCCGGCACCACTACCGCCAATGTGCGGAGTCATCACCACGTTCTCAAGTGAAGCCCAATCCAGAGTGCCAGGGGTGCAATCACGAGTATCGTTTTCACCCGGATACCGCCACCAAACGTCCAGACCCGCTCCGTGAAGTCGTTTAGATTTCAGTTCTGCAAATAGGGCTGCTTCTTCGATAATTACCCCCCTCCCAACATTGACCACGATAGAATGGTCCGGAAGCAAAGCAAGTTTCTGAGTGGTGAGCAACCCTTTAGTTTCGTCGGTGAGTGGCAAACAGATGTGCAGAACGTCTGCGAGAGCAAGTGCTTCATCTAACCGTCGGATATTCCATACATCAAACTTATCTATTATCCGCCCTTCTCCTTTACGAACCCCAATCACCTTCATGCCCAGAGCCGAACACACCCGCGCAACTCGCTGACCGATCTCCCCGAATCCGACAATCACGGCTGTTTTCCCGGCGAGGCCAATTGTTCCTGCTCCATCGTATCGCTCTGTCCATTCTCTGCCTCCATGGAGAAGCTGCTTTCGTACAAAATCGCGCCAAGAAAACGGTTGTTTGATTCCCTTGCTTCGCTCGCCCCAATCGCGCATCCGCATACGCCTATCTAGAGCCACGATGTTCCGACTGACCGCCATCATCAGAGCAATAGCAGTTTCCGCCGTCATTCCTGCGTTGTGATGCAGGTTATAGACATTTACTTCTGCTCGGTTTTTGAAAGTGTTTCTAGTTGCACCGGGCAACCCGGCCCACGGAATGATGACGGCCTTAAGTTGATCAAGGTCGTCGGCTTCTTCCGACTTCACAACGCCTTGCACTAGGACTTCGGTATCGGATGGAATCGAATTTCCAGTTGAAAGAGAAAAACTACTCGTTTCACCCAAAAGGTTAATATTTATTTCGTCTGAGAGATGAACCCTCACGGGAGATGCACCACAATATCGTACGTCTGTGGTGGCGGAGAAGCCTCTCCCACAAAATTGACTGAGGAAGACGATGAAGCACGATCCAACCCGTTATCGTCTACTCTATCCATCCCTGTGCTCCAAATAATTTTCCTTTTGAGGTCATAACCAAATGGTTGACCACTAAACTGATCAGTTACACCACGTTTCATATTAAGGCTACTCAACTCATCAAGTGAATTGGGATATCGGCCTTTCTGAGTTTGGAAAAGTTTGCATGCGATAGCCACGCGGCCGAGATCGCGATCTACATCAAAACTAGTACGAGTTTCGAAGTAGTTCTTAATTGTTCCAGGGTGCACTAAGCTAATCAGATATTTTCCGAAAGAATTGGGAGTTTTTCGCTTCCATTCGTTCAATTCCTTCAAATCAATTTCTTCGCCTCCCTGTTCGTCATCAAAGCCGTGGAATTTATCCAGGTAAGCAGTAATTTCAGTTGCAATAGAGTCGGCTTTCTCTGGATCTTGATCAATGATTGCGGCTCTATAAACTTCTATGATCTCTTTAGCTGTTGCCACTCGATCTAGAGGATTTTTATTTCCTCTAAACCCTTCTAGAAATTCTGCTTCTTCCTTATCGTCGATGGAAAAAACACTTTCAGCGGCTTCTTGAGGGAAACGTAGAGTTGCAATAAAGTCGGATGCGTTAATCCAACTGCCTTTTAATCCAGGCTCTAACCCCACTGGAGTAGCATCTTGGTCGTAATCATCCAAAAGCTGCATTAATTCCGTACTTGAGTACTTATTAGTGGCGAGTAATTTGTGAAGCATTCTCTCGTTATTTGCACAAATTGCCCGGGCGACCATAAAGGCCATGCCGATATTAGTTGCTTCGTCAAGTCGCTCGGCGAGTCTTCGGGCAGCAAGATGTAGGCGAATTGAGAGGTTTTTGTCCCCTTGATCCAATGCCACCTGACTTGCCACATTCAAAAATCTACCTATATTTTTTGCCGTTGATAGCTGCGGATAAGGCATGTACAATTCTTTGTAGACAGGCAACCCCCACTCTAGTTTTTTGTGCTTTTCAAACGACTTCAAGAAACCTACTGACTCATCGTAAATGATTTTCTTTTGCTGAGCGGTGAGTTCTTCAAAAGGAGTTTTTTGAGGCTCTCGCACCTCGTACGGCAAAATCTCAAAGTCCGAAATCACGGCTTCCAAGCCGTTATCACCCATTATCGGCTTTTGGTTTAAGTTCAATTCAGGCGCCAAGGCTAGGATGTCGGAATGTGGCACGGGTGGAACTACCACATTTCTCGGCTTTTGGCATCCGGCAATTCCTAATCCGGCAAGAAGAAGAATTCCGAATCGGTACCTCATTTCACTCTCACCACCCGATCTTTAGTGTCGTTTGACCAACGCTCGACCTGATCCTTGCCTCCGTCATCCTTGCCGTCTGGCCCGACGCTCCATGCCAAGCCACGAACTGGGTCGTAGAAAAAGTCTTTGCCCGAGTAAGCATCCTTCACTGAATCCGATAGACCATATTTCCGAAGCTCCGCCATATCTCGCGGCAAAGAGCCAGATTCCGCTAGCCCCTTTTGAGCGGCGACCACAACTTCCGTGAGATTACGGCTCACTCCGCATTTGACCGCTGCTTCAAAAGCTGAATCCCACACTCCCAACGAAGCCTGACCGATGAGTAACCCCACCGCGTTTGGTGTTTTCTTAGCCCAAGCAGGTACCTCAGATTCCTCGATTGGCACTCCGTTCAAAATCTCTGCAAGCTTCCCTCGCGAAAGCTCCGTGCTGATGCCACCCCCTTCCAGCTCACTGATTGCAATCCGAAAATACGGCGCAAATGTTTCGATTGTTTTCAGGCGGTCAAACGGGTCGCTATTGCCTTTTATCTCGTTAACCAAATCATCGTCATCTAGGTTGAATAATTCGGTCATTTCATTGCTGTGCGGCGGGAATTCTGTGGTCGCAACGGTTGGAACAAAAAACAACGTCCATTCTCCTCGAATCGCTTGCGAAAGACCACTTCGTGCCGGGTCAGGAGATACCGTCGGCTGTTGCAACTGCGCTAGTTCAGCACTCGACATCGAACCTCGAATCACAATCTGTCTGATGGCTCGCTCGGCAATTGCGTCTATCGCATTACCAACAAGCTGGGAGATAAAAGACGTTGAGCTTTCATATAATCGCATCGCCAGATTTCGGCTGGCTTTCAGCGCACGGATCGCATACTCCGGGTTCCCGCCTTCGTCAACCGCGTCTGCATAAGCGACCAAAAAACGGCAAGCATTCTTGATGTCAACGTAACCAACAAAATTCAGGTTTTCTGCGCTAGGAGGCGGGAGTTGCCATCGTTTTTCGATGATTGGCTCAATCTGAGTAAGAAATTCTCCTCCAGCTGCAACTAAATTGGCCTTATCGCCCGCCACCCAATCTTTAGATGGCTTTTGAATAATTGGATTCAAAACTACACCGCTCGATTTCACTAATGCACTGATTTTTAGAAGCGCATCTAAGTCGCCTTCCACCGGGGCGAAGGTGAGTTCCGGCGCGACCGCCAAACCAGACTCGACGGAGATTTTTGGCACTGGTTTGACCTGAGGGTCTTCACACCCAAGACTTAACACACATAGGGCAGTCAAGACGGAAAAGCGTGAGAATCCAACCACGCTCTCATTATACGAAAATTACTACTCGCCTTCGTGCTTGAACTTCTCGATGATATCGTAAGCGTATTCGCGTTTTTTCCAACCCTTGATTTCAACGCTCTTTTGCTCAAGCTGCTTATACACTTCAAAGAAGTGGAAGATTTCGTCCAGTGTGTGCTGGTGCAAATCAGACATTGATTCGCGGTTGCCGAATCGCGGGTCTTTGCTGGCTACGCAAAGAAGCTTCTCATCTGGCATGCCACCGTCGACCATCTCCAAAACGCCGATAGGTTGAGCTTCGACCACTATGCCAGGATACGTTGGGTGGCTAACCAACACAAGAGCGTCAATCGGGTCACCATCAAGATAAGTTGTGCGAGGCAAAAATCCGTAATCCCATGGGTAGAACAAAGGAGAAAATAGAACGCGGTCTAACTTCATCACATCCATTTCTGGATCGTATTCATATTTATTTGTGCTGAACCGAGGGATTTCGATAATCACATTTATTTCGTGAGGTGCATTTTTCCCCAGCGTTACATCTCGCAATCCCATAACCGCCTCATGGTACTCGGCTTGCTAACTTGGTCTGTAAGTCAAATCAGCTACGCATGGGCGTAACGGGCCATTAATTCGGGCCAAGTACCCTGCTCAATCGCATCCCGGATTTCTTGCATCATCCGCGAATAAAACCAAAGGTTGTGCAAACTTGCCAACCGAGCTCCCAGAGGTTCTCCTGCTTTGAAAAGGTGCCTGACATACGCGGCGGAATACCGCTCGGTTGGCGGAAAAACTGAATCCTCATCGAACCACCCTTTATGCTCCGCCCACTGCAGATTCATCGCGTTCACACGCCCTTGCATTGTGTATAAAGCGTGGTGGCGGGCCATTCTAGTTGGCAATACGCAATCGAAAAGGTCTACTCCACATTTAACAGCGTGGAGGATATCTTGCGGATGACCAACTCCCATCAAGTAGCGGGGCTTGTCTTTAGGTAATAGAGGTGCTGTGAATTGCACAACCGGATACTGCATTTCGGTTGGTTCGCCTACACTCACACCTCCAATCGCAACACCATCAAACGGCATTTCGCTCACAACCTGTGCCGATTCCCGCCGTAAATCTTCGTGAACTCCCCCTTGCACGATTCCAAACAAGTTGGTGCGTTCCCCTTTTGCGGCGAGGTTCCGAGGAAGCCACTTATGAGTGCGTTCCATTGCTCGAGCGGCTTCTTCTCGCGTGCAAGGATACGGCGGGCATTCATCCAAACACATAGCGATGTCCACGCCGAGTTTGCTCTGAATTTCCATTGATTTTTCGGGAGTTAGGAATAGTTCACTGCCATCCAAATGACTTTTGAAAACCACGCCTTCATCACTGATTTTGCGCCACTTGCTAAGGCTCATGACTTGATATCCGCCGCTGTCGGTTAAGATCGGCCCGCGCCAGCTCATCAGTTCATGGAGCCCGCCAAATCTTTCGACTAAGTCTTCCCCTGGTCTCAAAGACAAATGATATGTATTGGCAAGAACTTGCTGAAACCCAGCCGCTTCTAAATCTTCGCTTCCTACCGTTTTCACACTGCCTTGAGTGCCAACTGGCATAAAAGCAGGAGTTTCTACTGTTCCGTGTGCCGTGTGAATCCGACCGCGACGCGCACCCGTATGAGGGCAAGTCGCAAGAAGTTCGTAGCGGAGCGGAAATTCGGACACGGTGAGAGTATCGTCAAAATCCTAATTTTGAATCGGGACTGGCAAAAAAATTCCCCGGCAGCTTGCCGGGGAAAATTCAAAGTTATAAAGTGATTGCTTTATTTCTTGCGTCGTCGAGCGACTGCCAAACCAAGACCGGCTAAAACTGCCATAGTCGCTGGCTCGGGGACTGCTTCCGTTCCAGAGACAGTCACCATATCCCATCGCAAAGTTCCGGTTGTTGCATAGGAACTGCCGGAATTAGAAGGTGAATACTGACCAGCAACAACGATGTTCGGATCAAACACCGCAACCATACGGAACACGAAGTTTGCATTGTTGTCCACGCTTGAATCAGAGGAAAGATCGTTTAGGTTAAGGTTAAACCAGGTGTCACCTGCATTCCCATCCAGGAGAGCACCTTCTGTCCAAGTAGTGCCGCCGTTTGCCGAGTAATCAAATCGGGTGAAACGGCTAGAAGTATTACTTTTACGAACATCAAAGCTCACCATGATGTCTTCATAGCCCACAGTGGAAACCGCAAACTGAACACCACGTTGACCATTTTCTGTTCCTTGAGCTGCATAACCAGTGGTTTGCCAACCGAAGTTTGGTGGTGAGGTGGTCACAGGATCGCTTGATCCACCGTTAGCAACACCGGACGAAAAGCTGCCAGTGGCGCCAAGCAAAGAAGCAGTGCCTAAACCGATGCTAGCTGTCGGACTAGATACTCCCCCTGGAACCGTGGATGAGCTTGTGCCGTTAAAATCCCACTGAGTGATGATTCCAGCTTGAGAAGCGCCAGCGACCAGCACGGCACCTAGAGTCAAAATTGATTTCATTTATGTCTTCTCCTGAATCGCAACAAGCGACCAATTAAGATAATTTGAGGTTCAGGAGTTAAGGAGCGATTAACACGCAGATACTATTTCCCCGCATAAATACGGGGGAATAATGAATCTTAATTACATCTTAACTTCGTGTTTGCCAGTCGTTCGCTTGAACTTCCATCGCCTAAACACAGGAACGAAGAACATATAAACGCCGCTCAAACTGAGGAAAAATAGGAGTGCCCCGACTACGGGCAGGCCCCATTCATGCCAAAACTCGGCAACTATTGACAAGTCGTGGATATCTTCTGTCAGTTGGTCGTTGCGCTGGCCGGTGCTGAGTACGTCTCCGGTAGTGCCATCCACTTGGACCTCCCGATATCCTTTCTTGCTCAAAACTTTCCAGACGTTGTCTTCAGCATGATATTCCAACCTATCAATATGCGAGAGTTCAGTTAGTTCTGCAAAACCTGCTTGAAAGGCTACTTCCATAACCTGATCAACCGGAACTAGCTGCGAGGGATGGTCAAACGGAGCCCCGGTTTGAGTTTTGGGGCGCATCCAATCCACTTTGCCTTTGATGGCGAGAAAGAATCCTGATGCAGAGATCACCATCAGAAAAAGGCAGGCGATCAAACCTGCCCATTTGTGAATATTCCGAATGCCCTTGTACACGAACTATTTCTACTTCATTTCTTGGGCTGTTTGCGCCAGCCTTACCAACAAATGTCCGTAGATTTGCGCCATTTTGAACAAACTGGTTAAGGCCATCCGCTCATCAGTTTCATGAGCCGGGCCATCGCCTTCCCATCCGGTACCGATGGCAACGCAGTTCGGAACGGCGCGAGCATAGGTTCCGCCACCCATCGTTCCCGGTTCTTTGGTTTCTCCGGTTTCAGCGTGGTGAACTTCGCAAATCGTTTTAACAAGTGGATGATCAATCGGGAAATAAAGTGGCTTGCTATCACTCATCGAAACGAGCTTGTAGTCACCGGGAAGCTTCGCGAGAAACGCAGCGCACTTGGCTTTCAAGTCTTCGCCTTCAAAAGTAACCGGGTATCTCACATTCAGGGTGAACTTGACCTGATCGCCCACAGTTTCGACAATTCCCATGTTCAAGGTGAGTGGCCCACTTGGTTCGTCTGCTCCCGCAATTCCGATTCCGTTCCCTCCAATGTGCCCTAAATCGAACAAAGAATCGTAATCTCGTTCTTGATTCAATGGCACAGCATCTTTGAGGAATCTCAATGCACGGATCGCGGCGGAATCTCCACCAAATGGTCGAGCACCATGCGCCGCCTTACCATGCGCTGTGATTGACAAAACATCTCCACTCCAGCTAAAGTCGAGATTCTTGTCCCACGCTTCGGCAATGCACATTTCCATTGTCGCTCGCCAACTTTCTGAAACTTGAACTCGGCAAACACAAGAATCAATGACGATATTTGGTCGTTGGCCGCCATTGAGTTCGAGCATTGTGACTTCACCTTTTGGCATTGTCCGTTGAACAAGAAAGTCGGCTATTCCCTTTTCGCCATGGATGCATGGCCAACCGGCATCGGGTGCAACTCCGATGGTCGGCACTTCCTCGGTTTTCATATATCGCTTCACACATTCAAAACCGCTCTCTTCGTTACAGCCAAATACATTGCGAATGCGAACCGGTATATCGGGCCAGCAGGCTTGAACAGCCTTAGAAGCGTAAAACATCGCCATCGTTGGACCCTTGTCGTCGCTGGCACCACGAGCGTAAACGTACCCGCCGTCAATCTCTGCCCCGAACGGTTCATGCTTCCAGCCCGGACCAACCGGAACAACATCGAGGTGTCCGAGCGACATCACCATTTTTTCGCCAGAACCAAATTCTGCCCAACCGCAATAACCCTCGATATCAGCAGTCTTCATCCCCGAATCTGATGAAAGTCCAAGCATAAAATCAAGGGCATCACGATTCGCCTGCCCAAACGGTGCGTCCGGCAGAGCAGGTTCTTCAAGACTAGGAAATCGAAGAAGGGTTTGGTAATCGGAGAGAAGTTGAGATTCGTGATCTCGGAGCCAGGCTTGCACCTGGCTCACGATTTCCTGCTTAGACATGCCGCTCATATTACTGTCTTTGCCAGAACAAAAGAAGTGTGCGGCGCCCGAGCGGCGGCAAGAGCCACCACACACTGCAAATGTTCTTCCCGAAAACTACCTGGACTCTCCAAGTATCCTTACTAGGTCACAGCATCAAATGTTGTTAAAAGTGAACCTAGACCACATATACGAGCTTTTTAGAGCCACATATTCAACTGAACCGACCATCGTTGTCCATGCCCCTGGTCGCATCAACTTGATCGGTGAGCATACGGATTACAACGACGGATTTGTACTGCCGTGTGCGATTGACCAAGGTATCACCATTGCGGCTTCGCCGTCCCTTGATAGCCTGAATCATCTATTGAGCGAGCAAGTTGGTTTGGCTCTGCCTTTCGCATTTGGGATTAATGAAAAGCCAGCTGATTGGGCTATTTACGCCGACGGAGTTGCTTCAGTTATCAGAGCCAAAACGCCAATCCAAGCGGTGGTTACGTCGAATCTCCCCGTTGCAGGCGGAGTAAGTTCATCCGCGGCATTAGAAGTTGCTTTCGCTACTCTTTGGAATCATCTCGACGGATTCAATCACTCCCCAAAGGAGCTTGCCCTTTTATGTCAAAAGGCGGAAAATAATTACGTTGGCGTGAACTGCGGGATCATGGATATGCTCGCTTCGGCTTGCGGCGTTACCGATCATGCTTTGCTCATTGATACTCGATCATTAGAAATTCAACCTTTTGCCATCCCAAGCAATCTATCCATTGTATTGATGGATACAGGCAAAGCACGAACTCTTGCCGCGAGCGGATACAACGAACGCCGGGCTCAATGTGAGGCGGCGGCTCAAGTGTTGGGCATTCCTTCGCTGAGAGATGCTGAACTCTCCGACCTAGCGCGTCTAACGGATGAGATGCAGATCAAACGCGCACGGCACGTGATTTCTGAAAATCAGAGAGTGCACGATTTCACAACTGCTCTTCAGCAACAAGATTTGCAGGCGATCGGGCAACTGATGGCGGAATCCCATGCCAGTTTGCGTGACGACTATGAGGTCTCTTGCGCAGAACTTGACGCCATGGTCGGGGCGGCCAGTAAAGCCCCCGGTTGCATTGGAGCGCGCCTCACCGGGGCAGGATTCGGAGGTGCAGCCGTAGCCTTAACTGAATCTGAATTAGTCGGTGATTTTATTAAGGCGACCGAACATTCTTATGCACTCGGAGTCAAAACCTATATAGCTTCACTGAGTGCCTGTAAAGCGGCTGAAGGAGCAAGAGTTCTAGTTTGACCAAATACGCCATGCGAGAAGAAATTTTGAAAAAGTGCCCGAGACCATCTCAAAAATGCCAGGACACATGGAAGAAAGAAACCAGGCGGCAAAAAGAAATGCGAGGAATGGGTTAATGGCAATGCCTGGAACATCTAGAACAAGTGAATCTCCCCGAGGTGTGCGTCTCACACCGACGGAAGTCAAAGTATTGAGTCTTATCGCTCAGGGACACAGCAGCCAAGAAGCGGCCGACAAAATGGTCGTTTCAAAGCGAACTGTGGATTTTCACCTGGCGAACATCTACCAAAAGTTGCAAGTCAACAATCGAGTGCAAGCGCTCCGCGCCGCAACTCGGCTGGGCTTGATTCCTTTCGAGCCGTTCTTCGGACACGCTCAAGGCGAATCCTAAGCATAGGCCGCTAAGCGCAACTTTCAATACGGTTCCGATTTTGATCGGAGCCGTATTTTTATTTGCTGATGGTCTTCTACAATAAAAAATAACTTGCCAGACCTCTTAAAACCTCTTCTTGATATCCTTTATCCCCCTAAATGCGGAGTCTGCGGCCAGATCGGACAGCCAGGCTTGTGCCCCAAGTGCAAGAATAATTTTACGCTTCTCCCAGCTCAAAGGGCCCCACTCGCGCCTTTGGCAAGCCTTCACGCGCCTTACCTCTACGACGGCGAAGCAGGCACCGCTATTCAAAATCTAAAATTCCGACGCATCACTTCGCTTGCTACGCCCATGTCTGAAATCATGTGGGAATACGCTCAAAAGCATCTGGATGGAAAATATGACGTGATTATTCCCGTGCCAATCGCGCGCACTCGCAAATCCGAGCGTGGATTTAACCAAGCGGAATTGCTTTGCTCAGCTTTTCCACCTGCCTTAGTGCGGCCTGGTTATCTCAAGCGCACTCGCTATACAAAACCCCAAGTGAATCTCGACCGCAAAGCGCGGCTCACTAATCTCCAAGGAGCATTTATTACAGTTGATCTGCCCCTAGGGGCAAAGGTTCTGCTCATTGACGATGTCATCACGACGGGAGGGACGGCTATCGCTTGTGGCGAAGCCTTGGTGGCTGGAGAAGCAGGCGAAGTTCACCTGCTCACCTTTGCGAGCCAGCCTCTCAGTTAAGCGGCCCTAAAATTTGGGCGTTCTCTCCGTCCTTGACGTCGGTCAAGAGTCCGCTTCTTAAGCTTGCGCAATTGAGCTTCTAACTTATCAACCACGCTATCAATAGCGGCATTTACGTGGCTATCAGCTTCCCGTCCGTGCAATGGAACTCCGTCGGCAAATACCGTCACTTCTATTACGTGCCCATGCTTATCTTCACAATAAGCGAGCTCTGCTTTCGTGGCATCGCTAAAATATCGGTCAAGTTTGCTGAGCTTTTTGATCGCGTAGTCGCGGTCGTGATTACTCAAGTTTCCATTTGCGTTTCGAACTAAGACTTCAAGCATTTGTGAATCCTATCCTCCTGTTCATCGGCGGATTGTCGCCACAGCGTAGCAAGCAATTCCTTCAGATTTTCCGATTGATCCGAGTTTTTCGTTCGTTGTTGCTTTAACGCTTACCCGCTCTATGGCTACTTCTATTGACTCCGAAGTCGCCTTGCGGATTTCCAGACTTTTCGGCATCACTTTAGGACGCTCTGCCACCACAGTGGCATCTATATTTACTATATGCCATCCCTTAGATTTCAGCAAATTCGCCGTTTCGGATAAGAAGCGTAATGAGGAGCAGTTTCGCCATTGCTCATCGCTTGGCGGATAGTGAACTCCAATATCCCCAAGACCAGCTGCTCCGAGTAGCGCATCCACTACTGCGTGCAAGAGAGCGTCAGCATCACTGTGCCCTTCTAAGCCTGGTCGGTCGTCGAATTCCACTCCTCCCAACCACAGCGGACGATTGGGATCGTCACTAAACCGATGCACATCGTAGCCAAAGCCTGTTCTGTATTCGGGCAACTGGGGCAGATCGGTGGGATGAGTGATTTTCATATTCTCCGGTTCTCCTTCAACCAACTGCACGGGAAATCCAGCGGCAATAAGATAACCCACGTCATCAGTTAGATCGTCTTCTATTTGGCTGAGAGCTTGTTCAAACCAGTCGCGACGGACAACCTGCGGAGTTTGCACCCCCATGATTTGAGTGCGGTCAAGCTCAAGCCACGAATTATTCTCTACTTGTCGCACAGTTTCCGTTAAAGACAGCCCGGGGAAGGCCGCTCCATGCTCAAATGCAGATGCAATGACCCGTTCAATCAGGTCGGCACTCGCAAACGGCCTCGCGGCGTCGTGAATCAAAACGTGGGTGCAACCTTGAGGAACGTGGGCCATAGCATTGCGAATACTCTGAGCCCGGCTTTCACCACCCGAAACAACGAACGTCATTGCTGGTTCTGCGGCAAGCGTTTCTGAGATTTTTTCTTGCCGGGTAACGACCCCAACCCCGAAAACTAGTGGGCAAGACGCCAGCATTTGGTAACTTTTTTGCCAAACGGGAATCCCCTCAACTTGAAGATTTAATTTGTCACTGCCGAATCGAACCGATGAACCTGATGCCGCAAGAATGGCAAAACACTTTGGCTGAATGGCGGCGTCCACGTTTTCTACTTTACGTCACTCGTCTTGGCAGAGGCATCGGCGAAAATCATTTTGCCACGCTCGGTTTGAATCACTTGCGTTACTTCGACAACCGTGGTTTGACCGATGAGTTCGTTTCCGCCTTCAACAACGACCATTGTTCCGTCGTTAAGATAACCGACTCCTTGACCACCCTGGTTGCCTTCTTTGATAACTGTGATTTCCATCGTTTCGCCCGGTAGAACATTTGGTCTGAGAGCCAAAGCAAGATCGTTCACATTCAGAACTTTGATTTCTTGAATAGTGGCTCGCCGGTTGAGGTTGAAATCGTTGCTGACCAAGTCGGCCCCAAGAGCTTTCGCGAGCTTGACCAAGCGGTCGTCAACTTCTTCGAGTGAATTCCCAGCGTAGCGGTCGCGAGTACCGATTTCGACTTCAAACTCGGCTTGGATTCGCTTCAAAACTTCAAGGCCCCGGCGGCCTCTTTGACGTCGCAAGCCATCAGCTGAATCAGCGATATGCTGAAGTTCTCTTAAAACAAATTCCGGCACATACAGGTCGCCGTCTAAAAATCCGGTGCGAATCAAATCGTACACTCGACCATCAATCAAGACGTTTGTATCGAGGATTTTTAGCCCTGTTCGCTTACTCTTGCTCCCGCTCGTTTCCCAAGGAAGGTATGGGGCAAGAGAACGAAGCAGATAAACCATCGCCGCACTGCAACCGATCACAAGCCCGATCGTCAGCAATGTCCCTTCGGGTCGGCCTTGCAAGGTGATCAAGAAGGGCATCGAGACCAGAATTCCGGCAACGACCCCAGTGAACGTGCCGAGCATCAAAGTAACTTTGTCGCCCGATGGCATCTTTTCCCAGTTAATGACGAACTGTTCCCATTTGCGAAGCAGGAAGCCACCCGCGGCCGCACCAGCAATCAATCCTAGCAAGCCAAGAGCAAAAGGATTGGTTGGGAAAGTTGGATCTAAAACTGGTTCTTCGGTGCTTACTCGAATCGGTGGCTTTTTTGGCTTTTGAGTAGCATCGCTACCTTCAGTTTGCGCCTCGCCAGGCTTAACCTCTGTTCCATTAGTCGGATTTTCTGGGTTTTCCGGAGTCTCCTTTATAGGGTCGTTATTTGGAGTTACTTGGTCAGGCGTCTTTATTGAGCCACTATCGGGGGTGTAGGTAATGGGAGCCTTTTTGTTTTTTTCGTTCCCTTCGATTTCCCTATTAATTGAATACAGTTTGTTGCCAACTAAATTAATGAGACCAGGCAACAGAGAGAGGCTGAGGATTGCCCCAATAATTCCACAAGCTATGACAAATAGCAGCTTTCCTCGATGATTCATTTAGTTAGTTCCAGAAATCACTTTTATCTTAGCTCCATCCAGTAGGAAGCCCTGCAACGCTTGCCCTACCGTACCATGGCTAGTCTTGATATATCCAGAATCAATAATCAGGCCAGGTCGGGTTGAATCAACACCAATCCAATTTTTGCCATCCCAAACTTCCACCCAAGCGTGATAATAAAAGTCGCCGGCGTAATAAACAAGGCCGTTTGCAAAGCGAGTGGGAATTCCCGCTGATCTAAGAATCGTGCCAGTCAGGATTGCATGGTCGCGACAAACGCCTTCTTGGCTCTTGAGAATCTCTTTGGCATCGCGCATCACGCCGATTCCAGCATTGACGCCCATCTTGTTGTGGACGAAATCGCGGATTGACTGCACTGCGTTCCATAGATTTTTTTCGTTCCCGACAATATCTTTCGCAAGTTTTTTGAATTCGGGATCGTTGCTGGGAACCCGTGCTTCTGGCTGCAGCCAATTCTTATCTACTCCCTTTGCCGCATTCGCAATCGTGATTTTCCGATCAGTGTTTAGAAACGGCTTGATATTGATCACCCAACCATCGGATTTTTTGCCCACTATTTGCGCATCCCCGCTGGGCATCTTGCTTAAATCGACGCCAGAAACTTGAAATCGAACTGGCTTCGTCCGATCAAACTGACCGTCAACATGGAGGCGGCTTGCGGAAGCGAGATCCACCTGCGCAGTTCCTGTGAACTTACGGGCTTCCTCTTCCGATTCGGGATACATCTCAATTCCCAACGGGCCAACCATTTTGATTAGGTCACCTTTGGAACTCAGATACAAAGTACTTGGTGCGCGAGGATCAACAATTTCAACGACATTAGCGGTGACCTCTTGTCCACTCACCGTCACCTTTTGTGTCCCTTTCGAATTAATTGTTACTTCAACTAGCTCTAGCGTTTCCGGTGAAAAAATAAGTTGCTTCATGCCAGATTGAGACAACCCACCCGTTTTGACGAGGTCGGTTGCGTCAAGAACAATCGACTTCCCTTTCGGCACGGGAATTGTTTTTGAAGTCTCGCCTTCGCCCGTGACCATTGATGATTCGATACGGTCGGCAAAAAATAAGGCGTTTACATTCATAGTTCTACCAGAGCTTTCCATTCGGAATTCGCTCTTAATCGGAGCCCCTTTTGAGTCAGACCAAGTGGAAGTATCCACCTGGATTTTCATGCTTGCGCCAAGCATCTGAGTGCCGATTTCCATACGGCTCCGCGTGAGGCTGACCTCTTTGCCGTTCAACTGCGCAGGGTTTGTTTCAGCGTAGCTGTATCCAATTTTTTGCCCTTGCAGATAGATTCCCATCCACTCGGTAGCGGCAAAACACCAACCTGTGATCGCAAAAAGCGCGGTTGCCGTTGCTAGCCGGATAATGGATTGAATTCGTGGGAGAGGCTTCATGATCTTAACTTATATAACAACATAGTAGACGTTTTGATGAGCTCCGAGTTGAGCCAAAAAAACTCACTTGGACCCATAAATATCAAATTTTGAGTCGAATATCAGCGATTAAAGCGTCAAGAAGTCGTGTCTAGCTACCAGTCATTGTGCCCCCGCCGGTTGACCAACGAGCGGAGCTATTGGTAAAACGACGACGCCTAACATCATGCCCAAATCTCTAGTCATCGTAGAATCTCCCGCTAAAGCCCGCACCATCAGTCGATTTTTGGGCAAAGATTACGAGGTCTTAGCTTCATTTGGTCATATACGCGATCTTCCCGAAAAGGCGACCGATGTTCCGGCTGAGCTCAAGGGCAAAAAGTGGGCAAAGCTTGGCGTAAACGTAGAAGGCGATTTTGAGCCCGTTTATGTTGTGACCTCAGATAAGAAAAAGCAGGTCGCAGAACTCCGTTCCGCCGCAAAAGATGTCACTCACCTCTTACTCGCGACTGACGAAGACCGAGAAGGCGAAGCGATTTCTTGGCACATTCTCAACGTTCTCAAACCCAAGAAGTCAGTAGAAATACAGCGGATCGTTTTCCACGAAATCACTCCCGAAGCGATTGCCGTAGCCATCGCTAATCCTCGGCAAGTTGATGAAGCTCTTGTAAAAGCACAGGAAACCCGCCGCATTCTCGACCGACTATATGGCTACACGCTTAGCCCACTTCTTTGGAAGAAAGTCGCGCCAAAACTTTCCGCCGGACGAGTTCAATCAGTTGCCGTGCGTTTGGTCGTGATGCGAGAACGAGAGCGGCGCGATTTTGTTGTCGCTGGCTACAGCAGCATCACTGCAACCCTCGCGGCCGCAAGCGAATTCAAAGCCCGCCTACAAAAAATTGATGCCGCCAACGTTGCCGATGGGCAGTCTTTTGACAGCAATGGCGAACTCACCAACAGCAAGGAACGTTGGCTGAAATCAGATGAAGCCGCTTCGATCAGCGACCGTCTGAAAGCCGCAAAGCCGTGGAAAGTGGAATCGGTTGACAAAAAACCGGGCGTCGAAAACCCACCGCCGCCATTTATGACTTCCACGCTTCAACAAGAAGCAAACCGCAAGTTCGGATTCTCCGCTCGGCGAACAATGCAGATCGCGCAAAACCTTTATGAAGGTATTGATATTGGGGGCGGTTCCGTCGGTTTGATTACTTATATGCGTACCGACTCGCTCACCCTGGCGGATCGCGCATTGCAAGAAGCCCGCTCGGAAATCGGTCGGCGATACGGTGCGGAATACGTTCCTAAAGCTGCTCGGCAGTTTAAATCAAAGGCGAAGAGCGCGCAGGAAGCCCACGAAGCGATCCGTCCAACTGACCTCACCCGCGACCCTACAAGTATCAAATCAAAACTCACAGACGAGCAGTTCAAACTGTACGATTTGATCTGGAAACGTACTTTAGCTTGTCAAATGGAAGCCGCGCGTGTTCTTAGAACCAGAGTTGCAATTCAAGTAGAGGAATCCGGTTCTAAATACACCTTCGGAGCAAGTGGGAAAGAAATCAGCTTCCCTGGGTTCCTAAGGGTCTATGTTGAAGGCTCTGATGATCCTGAAGCAGAACTCGGCGACAAAGAAACAGTGCTGCCATCTCTTGAAGCTGGTCAAACACTGGATGCCAAGAAGGTCGAAGCAAATGACCACGAAACTCGACCTCCTGCGCGCTACACAGAAGCTTCACTGGTTCAAAAGCTAGAAGCGGAAGGCATTGGTCGACCATCTACCTATGCCAGTATCATCGGCACAATTCAAGATCGTGGCTATGTGTTCAAATCGGCGAATCAGTTGATTCCAACCTTTACTGCATTCGCAGTGACCGAACTGCTCGAAGGCGCTTTCCCCAAGCTGGTTGATCTGCGATTCACCGCAGGTATGGAAGACGAGCTCGACGAGATCGCCGATGGTAAGCGCGATATGGTCGCCCACCTTAAAGAGTTTTATTACGGCACCAAGGATGAAGAAGGAATTCTGGACAAAGTTGAAAAACGAGGGCCAGAAATTCCGTTCCCGCACATTCAACTTGGCGAAGATATAGTCATCCGCATCGGGCGCAACGGGCCGTTTATTCAACGTGGCGAAGGTGGGCCGGGCAACACTGCATCAATCCCTGAAGATGTCGCTCCTGCCGACCTGACTTACGCAACTGCTTTAGAGTTGCTTGAGGAAAGAGCAAAAGGGCCAGAAACGCTTGGTACCGACCCGAAAACTGGTCGGAATATTATTGCGAAAACGGGACGATTCGGCCCTTATCTGGAACTCGAACAAACCGAAGCCGAAATTGAAGCCAAAGAAAAGCCGACTCGGGTTTCATTGCCGCCTGGCGTGAAACCAGCAGATGTCACACCAGAAGACCTGCAAATCATCCTGGCTTATCCTAAGGTGCTCGGCAAGCATCCAGAATCGGGCGAGGAAGTGAAGTTGCTGATTGGTCGCTTCGGCCCTTATCTCACCGCTGGTTCGCAAAGTGCGAATCTCGGAGACGACTGGCGCTCACCAGTTAAGCTTAGCTTAGAAGAAGCTGTCGCTTTAATCGCCGAAGGTGGATCGAAACGTAAGTCATCAGCTCCGAGTGCTCTGAAGCAACTGTCGGACGAAATCAAAGTGATGTCGGGTCGTTACGGCCCGTACGTCACCGATGGGAAAACCAACGCGACTATCCCAAAAGGCACTGATCCTGAAACGCTGACTCTGGCGCAAGCACAAGAATTGATTAAAGCCCGAGAAGCGGCTGGCCCTGCGAAACGACCGAAGCGTCGTGCGCCGGCCCGCAAGAAAAAATAACGGCAGGTTTATCTAATAAACCTGCATCGATTGATCAATTTCTGTGGCCCAGGCGTTCATCCCACCTGTCATGTTTTTGACTCGTGGAAAGCCAGATTGGGCCAAATATTCCGTGACTCTACCGCTTCTGCCTCCTGTGCGGCAGATCACGATGACTTCTTGCGAACGGTCAATCTCACCGAGGCGATCGGTGACTTCAGCCATGGGAATGCAAACTGAACCTTCGATCGTTCCATTTTCCAGTTCGTGCGGCTCGCGAACATCGAGCAGAAAGAGCTGATCTCCGTTTTGCAGACGAGCATTAAGCTCATGAATAGAAATCTCGAAATCCATGATCCAATTCTACGCAAATTTCGATGCGTAGAATTTCAACTCACCGAAATCAATGCTTCTTCGGAACGCCGTTCTCGTACTTTCTGCAAAATCTTTTGGTTGACGGGTTTTCCAAGGATCGGATCGTCGTGCAGAATGCTGATCGCTCCTTGCCGTGCTTGCTCCAGTACAGGGCCGTCGCTGATGAGATCGGCGACCCGAAATTCAAGCATTCCGCTTTGCCGAGTCCCCATCACGTCGCCTGGCCCGCGAATCTTCAAATCTTCTTCCGCGATCTTAAAGCCATCGGTGGTTCTTTCCAGTACTGCCAATCTCTGCTCTGCGTCCGCGGTCGTCGCATCGGCAATCAGGATGCAGTAGCTCTGATGCTCGCCTCGACCCACCCGACCGCGTAATTGGTGAAGTTGAGATAAGCCAAACCGGTTGGCATCTTCTATCACCATGACGGTGGCATTCGGAACGTCTACACCCACTTCAATAACCACCGTGCTCACCAGAATCTGGATTTCTCCCGCCCGGAACTGCTCCATAATCGCTTCTTTTTCAGCAGCTTTCATCTGCCCGTGGAGTAATCCAACTGATAGATCAGGATATGTTTCTTTACTCAAACGATAGTACAAATCTTCTGCTGCTTGAGTTTGCATTTTGTCGCTTTCGGTAATCATCGGGCAAACAAAATACGCTTGTCTGCCTTCGCCGATCAAACTGCGTACAGTGGCATAGACCTTCTCCCGGTCACCTGGCTTTTTCCAGTGAGTTTTGATCGGTTTGCGCCCAGGCGGAAGCTCGTCAATTACACTCAAATCCAGATCGCCATATAGAGTCATTGTCAGAGTTCGGGGAATCGGCGTTGCCGTCATAACGAGCACATCAGGATGCTCGACCCCTTTTTGCCGCAAAGCAAGTCTCTGAACAACCCCAAATCGGTGCTGTTCATCAATAACAATAAATCCGAGCTTTTCAAACTTCACACCCTCGCTAATCAAAGCGTGGGTTCCAACTAACACTTGGCTTTCGCCCGTCGCGGCTTTTTCCATAGCTCTCGCTTTGTTTTTGCCCGTGAGTTTTCCAACGAGGAGGCTGACTTTCACTCCCAGTGGTTCGAGCAAACGCTTTAATACAATAGAGTGCTGTTCGGCAAGAATCTCGGTTGGAGCCATCAACGCCGCTTGATATCCACACCTCACCGCCGCTAGCATGGCGCACGCTGCAACGGCAGTCTTCCCGCTCCCCACGTCACCCTGAACGAGCCGGTTCATAGGGAACGGGCGTTCCATATCATCCCAAATTTCTTGTACAACTCTTTTCTGTGCGCCAGTGAGTTCAAATGGGAGCATCGCCGCACACTGGGAAATCAAGTCCCGCGTATCGTGTTCGGCAACTTCTCCGAACAGATCCACTCGACCAGCCATTTCCTCCACTCCGACTTTTGAAATAGGAAAACCAATGCCTACTTCTTGCTTGACTTCGCTTCGGCGCATTTGCAAAGCGAGTTGGAGATAGAGGAAGTCTTCGTAAACCAATCGGTGGCGTGCCCGAGCTAGCTTTTCCTCGGATTCCGGTTGGTGCATCTGAGTGATCGCCGCGCCGAGGCTCATGATTCGATTCGTTGAGCGGAACTTCTCAGGCAAGGGGTCATCCATCTGCGAAGCAAAGTATTCAATCGCCGATGCCGCCGCCCGACGTACCGTTCGCTGAGGAACGCCTTCACTCAATGGATAAACCGGGACGATTCGGGCGAACTCGCCGGAATCATCGTCCACGTCAACGGCTTCCCATTCCGGTGAAGCCATTTCTAACCTTCGGCCTTGCCCTTCTTTCACTTGTCCGAAAGCCATGACCTCACCTTCGACTTTTTGGAGTTCTCTCGCGATCCACGGTTGGTTGAACCACGTGAGCACAACTTGACCTGTGCCGTCATCCAGTATCGCTTGGATCAGAACTTTGCCGCCCCTCGTGGATCGAGTCTGAACTCCCGCAAGGGTTCCTCGCACGGACTGAGCTTCTCCGGGCCGGAGCATCACGAGATCAGGCAATTTGGTGCGGTCATCGTATCGGCGGGGCAGATACCAAAGCACATCCTCGACCGTTTTGAGTCCGAGTTTTGCCAGAACCATTGCCGACTTCGGCCCAACTCCTTTCAGAAATTGGACATCCATCTGCAAGCCTCGCGGCGAATCAACGCTTTGCGTACTCATGAACCACACATTCAGACTCTCAAAGCCTGGCACAGGACGCGCACATTTCGGCGTCAGCTACACTATGGCAGTGGAAAAACCAGAAGAAATTTCTGAGCAACCAGAATCAGGGGTTGAGGAACTCACGGCGAATACAGAAAAGATTGCTCAATCTGCCCGTGCGCAAATGGAAGAAATTGATCGCGATTTTGATTCCAAGCTCCAAGATATGGGGAATAAGATTACTTCTGGTCGCAACCGATACGAGGCAAGCAAAGCAAAGCCTGCAAATAACACTTCCGGCCTTGACCCAGAATCTTCTCGCAGTTTAGGGACTGGCCTCACGGTTGCCTACGCGATTATCGGAGTTCCGTTGTTTGGTTGGGGTGTGGGAATGATGATTGACCACTTCACCCAAAACAACACTCCTGGAAGCCTGCAATGGGCTTCTGTATTAGCTCTTATAGGAGCGGTTGTCGGAGTTACTTTTGCCGTTGTTGTCGCTGGTCGTCTGAACAAGTGAGCCAGCCTGTTATTGCCCTAATCGGTCTTTTGACCGGGCTGATTTCCGGATTGGTCAGCTTTTTAGGTCTATGGGCTATTAGCGCCTTTATGGCGCGCACTTTTGATCGTGAAACGCAACCCAAAGTGCCCTGGCCCGTACTCATCATATCGCTGATTTTAAAGCTGCCGATTCTGTTCTTCGGTTGGCAGTTGAATATGTCGTTAGGACACCCGGGCCCTGTCGCTTTTGGGCTCGGAATTATGTTGGTATACTCGCTCGCGGTCGTCAGGGTCACCCTGAAACCAAAATCTGATTGAAGCGACAACAATGGAGTTCCTTGTAAATTCAACGTGGCTGATGGCCTCCGAAGAAGTAGCCGAAGCTGGTGCCGAAGCGGCGCACGGATTGAGCTTTGCGGGACTCATGTTTTACATCGCAGTTACTCTTTTAGTCGTAGTTGGATTCCTCGCAGTTGCAAAGACTGGTTTGAACACTCGGTTCTTTAAAAAGCCCACGACTCAGCTTCTCGAACAACTCTACGTATTTATTGAAGGTCTTTGCGTTAACATCATCGGCCCCCACGGACGCAAATATATACCGATGCTGTTGACTCTGTGGCTGATGATCTTCACCGGCAACTTGGTCGCGCTCATTCTCCACGCTGGACCAACTGCCGACCTCAGTTTTAACTTAGCCATGGCTCTCATCGCTGTTGGCTATGTGCAATACGAAGGGATGCGAGCCAACGGAGTGCTCGGTCACTTTTCCCACTTCGCCGGGCCACGACTCCCAATCGCGATGGCCCTGATCATTACCCCGATGATCTTCATTATCGAGATCATCTCTGAGACGATGAAAAACGTCTCTTTGAGCTTGAGGCTCTACGGAAACATCCACGGTGGACACGAAGCCGTGGTCGCCATGAACAAACTTGGTGGCGGATGGGTTCCCGTAGGTGACTTCCTCTTCCCCATCAAGCTCCTCACCTGTGTTGTGCAAGCGCTCATCTTCTGCTTGTTATTCGCCGTCTACCTTTCCTTGGTGACACATCACCATGACGAAGGGCACGACCACGGAAACGACGAGGGTCACGCAGCACCTGCACACTAAACGATTTCATTCGATTTCACAATCGCAAAGAAAACACTCTGGAGGAAACTAGAAAAACAATGCTCCCATTCGCACTCGGTCTGTCCGCTCTTGGTTGCGGCATCGGTCTCGGTCTCATCGGATACGGCGCTATGCAAGGCATGGCTCGACAACCAGAAGCTATCGGTAAGCTGCAAACAGCTATGTTGATCGCTCTTGCGTTCGTTGAACTTGTCTTCCTGCTCACCGTCTTCGTCGGCGCTGGCGCGTTCAAGCCCTGATCTAAGATCAAATCCTTTTTCGGATGCAAGTTCCTGGGAGCTTGCATCCGACCTGACCTTCAATCAATTTCACTTCTACAAATTCAATGAGCCAATCAGAAGTTAATAAAGCTCCATCTGCTGGATCAATCGTCGGGATGATCATCATCGGCGCGGCAGCCGTCGTGGGTGGTGCGATCATTGACCAACAAAAGATGTTCCATGGCATGGAGGATTCGCTCCACCATATGGGCATCCCCCTTGAAATCGGCAAGACCATCGCCACGATCGGCGTGTTCTTGATCATGTTCAAGATTCTGCACCTGTTCTTCTTTGCCCCCCTTTTCGAGGCAATCAACGGAAGAACTTCAGAACTTGAAAACACATTCGGCGAAGCTGAGTCGCTCCGAAACGAAATGACTCAACTCAAAGCCGATTACGAAAAACGAATTTCTGATACAGAGGCTTCCGCTCGCGAACAGATCCAGGCTCAGATCAAAGAAGCGCAAGACCTCAAGAAAGATCTTATGGCCGATGCTCAACGCAAAGCCGAAGAGTACAAGCAACAAGCAATCGCCGAAATTGACGCTGAAAAGCGCAAGGCGTTAGTTGATCTGCGCATTCACGTCACCAACCT
Organism: Fimbriimonadaceae bacterium; assembly: GCA_019638675.1. Classification (GTDB taxonomy): domain Bacteria; phylum Armatimonadota; class Fimbriimonadia; order Fimbriimonadales; family Fimbriimonadaceae; genus UphvI-Ar2. Next base: position 50,912 of record JAHBTE010000001.1, read on the forward strand.
TTCGTTGCAAGCAACTGAGAAGATTCTCAGCGAAAACGTAGACAACGATCGAAACCGCAAGCTCATTGACGAGTTCTTGAGCACAGTTGAGGTTAAGAACTAGTGGCAGAACAACGGGTTGCCAAGCGATACGCCAAAGCGCTGTTTAACGCCGCGCTAAAAATGGATATTGTGAGCAGTGTGAGCGATGACCTCACCACGATCACTAATGCAATCCGTAACTCGGATGGATTCCGAGAATTCCTCTACAATCCTCGCACCTCGGATACCGATAAGCTAGCGATCTTTGAAAAAACGTTCGGCGACAAAATCACCGCAACGACCTTGAGTTTCATTAAGCTCCTCGTGAAAAAGCGACGAGACGATGAAATCACTGGCGTTAAAATCGCATTTGATGAACTTCGACGCAATCACGAACAAGTGATTCGCGCGATCATCGAATCTTCAACTGAGCTCGACGACAAACAAAAGAAAGCCGTCGTCGCAAAGATTGAAGAAGCGACTGGCAAGAAGCTAGAAACCGAATTTGCTATCAATCCCGAACTCATCATGGGCGTCAAAGTCACCTATGGTGACTACGTGCTTGATGGTTCCGTTCGCGGTCAACTCAACCGCATGAAAGAACGACTGCTTTACGACGTGCTTAAACAAGCCTAAATTCACCCACCCATTACTAAGACCATGGCCATCAAACCCGAAGAAATCACCTCGATTCTCGAGCAGGAACTCAAAGCCCTTGATAAAAAGGCGCAAGTCGAACATGTCGGCACCGTCCTTCAAGTCGGCGACGGTATTGCTCGCGTCTACGGACTTCCCGACTGCCAAGTCGGTGAAATGCTCGAATTCCCCGGCGGAGTTATCGGACTCGCCCTTAACCTTGAAGAAGATTCAATCGGGGCCGTTCTTATCGGCGACTCCAACGCAATCAAGGAAGGCGACCCAGTTAAAGAAACCGGACGAATTATCGAAGTCCCTGTGGGTAAGGCACTTCTCGGTCGAGTTGTCAACGCGCTTGGTCAGCCAATTGATGGCGCTGGCCCAATCGCCGCGGAAGAATTTAAGCTTCTGGAAACCAACGCTCCTGGTGTTGTTGACCGACAGCCTGTTACCGAGCCTCTGCAAACCGGTATCAAATCCGTTGACGCGATGATCCCCATCGGTCGAGGCCAACGAGAACTCATCATTGGCGACCGACAAACCGGAAAAACCGCTATCTGCGTTGATACCATCATCAACCAGGCAAAACTCAACGAAAACTGCGACGAAAAAGATAAGGTTTACAGCATCTACGTTGCGATTGGTCAAAAAATGGCTAACGTTGCCCGCGTTGTAGAAACTCTTCGCGAGCACGATGCAATGAAGTACACAATCGTTGTTGCGGCATCGGCTTCTGACTCCAACGCGATGCAGTACCTCGCACCATTCGCTGGTGCGGCGATGGGTGAATACTTCCGCGACAATAGCATGCACGCTCTTGCGGTTTACGATGACCTCAGTAAACACGCAGTTGCTTACCGCGCAGTTTCCCTTCTTCTTCGCCGACCTCCTGGACGCGAAGCTTATCCTGGTGACGTTTTCTACCTGCACTCCCGCCTTCTCGAACGAGCGGCAAAGCTCTCCGACGAAAATGGCGCAGGTTCGCTGACCGCTCTTCCGGTTATTGAAACCCAAAGCGGCGACGTTTCTGCCTACATCCCAACCAACGTGATTTCGATCACCGACGGTCAGATCTACCTTGAACCAGACCTGTTCTTTGCTGGTGTTCGACCTGCGGTTAACGTTGGTATCTCAGTAAGCCGGGTTGGTGGTAACGCTCAAACCAAGGCGATGAAGTCGGTCGCTGGGAAAATGAAGCTCGAAATGGCGGCTTACCGCGAAGTTCAAGCGTTCGCCCAGTTCGCAAGTGACCTTGACCGCGCAACCCAACTTCAGTTGCTCCGTGGTCAACGATTGGTTGAATTGCTCAAGCAAGGTTTGGCAGTGCCATACGCACTCGAAGATCAAGTTGTTGCGATCCTCGCGGGTACCAGCGGTGTTCTGGACGAAGTTCCAAACAACCTGGTCCAAGAATTTGAAGCTTTCCTTCTGAACTTTGTACACGAACAATATCCAGATGCAATCGAAAGCATTCGAATGAGCAAGGGTATGAGCGATGATGTTTCGGAAACTTTGAAGAAAGCGAACGCCGAAGCGCTCAAACAATTCAAGGCAAACCACAACCTCGACTAATTCATAAGCAAGAATGGCAACGCTCAAGCAAATTCGACAACGCATCCGCGCGGCAAAAAACACCCAGTCCATCACAAGGGCGATGAAACTGGTTGCGGCCGCTCGTCTCACCAAGGCAAAAAACCGAGTTGAAGAAGCTCGGCCCTACAGTGAGAAGATGTACGAATTCATCTTGAGCGTTGGCGGAGCTGGAGAACTCCCTGCTCACCCCCTTCTTCAACGAAGAAACGAAGTCAAAAAGGTTGCGTTGGTTTTAATTACTGCGGAACGCGGTTTGTGTGGGTCTTACAACACAAACTTGCTCAAAACCGCAAAGAACTGGCTGGATTCCCAAACCACTGAAAAGGCGCTTGTCACAGTTGGCAAAAAGGGCAACCTGTTCTTTACCAAACGCGGATACGAATGCTTATTCAATATGTCCGTTCCAACCGCTGGTGCAGACCTAGAAAACGCAGTTGAATTGACTAATGAGCTCGAGCGACTGTTTACTTCTGGCGAAGTTGACGCGGTTTATCTCTGCTACAGTAAGTTCTTCTCGGCTATTCGACAAGAGCCACGAGTTGTACAACTTCTGCCAATCGAACCTCCTCAAACCGAGGATGGTCACGGCACTTCTAAAGAATACGATTTCGAGCCAGGGCCGGAAGAATTACTCTCCCTTCTCTTGCCTAAGTATTTGCTCACCGTCACGTACCAAGCCATGTTGGAATCGTCTGCGTCTGAACACGGTTCACGGATGACCGCAATGAGCAACGCAACTGACAACGCGGGCAAGATGATCGGCGAACTCTCGCTTAAGGCGAACCGCGTTCGACAAGCTAGTATCACCACAGAGATTCTCGAAATCGTTGCTGGTGCGGAAGCACTTAAGAATTAAACACTTAAACTCAAAAAAGAAATGCCCGGTCTCCATTGACCGGGCATTTTCTATTTTGTGTTCACCCTCATGAACTCGTTATTTTAAGCGCAAGCATCGCAAGAGAGCTTTTTGCTCTGGATCTGCTCTAAGATCTTTCGCAGTTGCTTGTGCGCGCGATGCAGACGGCTACGAATCGTCCCGACCGGAGCATCAAACCGCTCAGCGATTTCGTTGTATGGAACGCCTTCAACGTCGGCCATCCAAACCAATTCTCGTTGCTCATCGGTGAGGTGTTTCAAACCGCACTCCAGTTCTTCGCTCAGATGGTCACCCAAAAGAGCTTGGACAGGGGTCGGGCGACTATCAGGAGCTTCAAAGCTTACTGTGTCGTCGTATCCGTCGGCTCTCAATGGAGCATCCGAACTCACGGTTTGGACTCGTCGTCCTCGGCTGCGCTTCATGTCCAAGAAGAGGCGGGTGACAATTCGGAAAATCCAGTTTTCAAATGGTCGGTCGCCTTGGAACGAATCGTATTTACGAAACGCTCGATAAAACGCTTCTTGGGTCAAGTCTTCAGCATCTGGACGATTACCTGCCAATCGATACGCCAAGTTAAAAACCTTTTTGTATGACTGTTCCATTTGAGCTTGGAATTCGGCCTGCGTATTTTGTTTAAGACTGAGACTTGCCATTTAATTTTCTTCTCCTTTCAAGGGTTCTGCTAGTCAGAACACGTTCCCTGGTCGTTAGGTTCCCCAGTATAGGACTATTTGAGACGTAGCGTTTCGTAAATAAGTAACCGTTCAGCATAAAGACAGTATAAAGACAGTCTTGAAACTTGGATTTTAGGTTCAAATTAGCATGAAAAAGGGCTGCCGGAAGGCAGCCCTCAATTAATTAATTTTTGAAAATTAATTGCGCTTTTTTCGTCGGACGAGGGCCAAAGCGCCAATACCAAGGCCAATCATGGTCGCTGGTTCTGGCACTGGGGCGTTGCCTTCGAAAGTAAAGCTGTGGAGTTCGGCTCCGTTGGTGACGTTTAACGAAGAGGCGATCAAAGTGCCTTCAATGTTTTGTCCTTGGTTGACGGCTGCACCAACTGCGAGAACCGAACCTTGAATCGCCCGGTCATTGACGTTCAAAGTGGTCGCTTGATAGAAATTCCAGAGCGTCCGGGTTCGGCTACCGTTGTAGCTTGTTCCCCAGTTCACGGAGGTTCCGCTTACGTTGAAGACGATCGTTTCAGTTCCATTGCCGCCGATGACGTCTAATGTTTTGCCGCCAGATAATTGAGAACCGTTGATATTGAAAACGTTGAGTCCACCAACATTTGTAATTTGGATCGAATAATTGTTTGGGTTGCTTGTGTTTACACTCGCCGCACTCAGTCCATTCAAGGTTGAAGATTGTAATGAACTATAAGCAAATTGATTTGTGAAAGTGGAAGCCAGCACTGCAGCAGAACCAGCAAACATTGTTCCACCGCCATTCATGAGCGGGGCGGGGCTAGATACGGTTCCGGCGACGTATGCGTTTCGACCGCTGTTGATTTGAGTCGCGCCGTTATTTGCGCCACCGTTGAGATTCCCGCCCAAGTAGAGCCCTAGATTAGTCGCAGACCCGATAGTGGGATTGGGAGTTGTGTTGTGAGCATTGAACACGTAATTGTTTACCGTTGTCCAGTTTCCACCGACAGCTACCGCACCATCGGAATCTCCACTTTGAGCGGTTGCATTTCCAAAAATGAAAGCGTTGAAGTCATTGGCGACTCCCAGATTGACAGCATGTGCGGAACCAACTAACGCCAGTACACACGCAGACGCAACGAACTTTAATTGCAACATATGAATCCTCTTCTCCAAGCCCACAAGTACCGTGAGCAACGCAGATCACTGCTATTAGTTCTCTGCTCAACGATTACATACTACCAAAGGACTGGGACGCTTTAACGAGTTCCGAGACCAGTAAATCTACCGAATCTGCAACCCCTTCGCCAGCTGTATTTGTGACCACAAGATAGGCTTTGTCTCTGGCTGGCGCCATCCAGACAGAACAATAGTTCAATGTGTTGCTGCCTGTGTGGTTGAACGCAACTCCGCCCGCCCAGGAGCGTGGTGCGATTGCCCACCCCATGCTATAGCTAGTTTTTAGCGGTGGCTTAAGCATTTCCTTGATATAAAGTTGCGGAACAACTTTGCTTTCGCCCTTGAACGCTTTAAGATGCTCCTGAATATACTTTGCCCATTCTGGGAGAGTCATATGCACTCGTCCAGCGGAAGTGATCACGGGTGGGTTATCCGGACCTGGTGGACGTCCGCGCACTGGAACTCCATCTTTGTGAGGCCAAGGCTGGCCTTCACCGCATGGGCCAAACCCGAAATCTTTGATGCCCATACTGGCAAATTGTTCGCTTAGCAGATCCTCAATTGGCTTGCCTGCCACTTTGGCGGCGACCGCCCCGGCGATCACGATTCCAAAGTTGGCATATTCGTATTTGCCGATCTCAGCCTGTGGAGCGTTTTCCAAAAAATATTTAGCGGCGACCTGCACTTGCTCAGGAACAGTTTTGCCCCGGGTGAGGCTGTAATCGAATTTCTGTCCGATACCCCCTAGGTGAGCAAGTAAATGCCGAGTCGTGACAATCTTGTATTTTTCGTGAACCTTGAACTCCGGAAAAACTTTATCCAAAGGCATGTCAAGATCTATCTTTCCTTGCTCGGCAAGCCGGGAAACCACCATTGCCGTCATTGATTTAGTGCAACTGCCCATGTGCCACATGTTCTTTTCTGTGGCGGCGACTGACCCGTCCATGGTGAGCGCTCCTCGGACAAACATGTATTCGACGCCTTTGCTTGACACAACTGCAACACCAACTGCTGGGAGCTTGACGGCATGCATTTGCTCCTGAACTTTGGTGGGGATTTCGCTGTACTTTGCTACGGGCAATAGCAGAGTAGTGGTGAGAAGAGCCGAAATCATCTACTTAATATACTTTTCTCGCGTGGAAGGAATTTCCTAAAGGAGTAGAGGGGTGATTGCCCCTCTACTCCTTTAGCTTAATTACGAGAATGGATCGCCCAGCCTTTACGAAGATTTTTCAAGTCATTATCTGCAGAAGCTAAGGGCTCGACTGTGAGCACATCTCGGTGAGCTTGCTTGACCGTAATTGACTTAGTGAACTTCTCTTCACCTCGTTGGAATTCCACTTCTACTGTTGCGCCAGCTTTCATCAATCCCTGCCAAGAAGTCATCACGTTGCGTGCTTCGGCTGGATCAGTTGCCTTTGCGACGCCGTTGACTGAAAGGATTTCGTCGCCTCGTTTTAGCCCAAGTTCATCAGCGTCACGAGAAACGGTAACCGTGCCTGTGCGGCCAGGGAAGAACTGAAATCCTGGATCATCGTACGGTTCCTGGGTGGTCTTCATTTCATAGCCAAATTTCATGAGTTGCGATTCCACTGGCAGTTCACCTGGCTTCATCACCCACTCATCATAAACTTGGCCCATATCAGGCCCGCCAACTGCGATTAAATGTTTTCGGATATCACCTTCTTGGAATCCTGCTTTGCCATCTTTACATTGCTCGTAAAGTGCATACATAACGTCATCAAGCGACTTTTTGCCGTTGGTTTTAGTGCGAATCTCAATATCCAACACGAGTCCGACCAACCAACCAGTGTTGTAGTAGTTAACGCCAAATCCTGAACTGTTGCCTTGACCGTTCGCAGCTTCACCAACTCTGAAGCTGGAATCGTAAGGACTCACGTTCATGCGCTCTGCATTTGCTCGGGTGGTGCGAGTGTTGCTCACGATATTACGGAGGAAATAAGCCTCGTCAAAAATCCCATAACGATAGAGCAACATATCGGCGTAGTAGTCGGTTACGCCTTCTAAAAGCCATAGTGCACCAGTTTTGGGCAACTCTAGATAGTTGAATGGCCCGAGCACGCTAGAACGAATTCGTTTGACATTCCAAGCATGGAAATACTCGTGAGCCATAACGGAAACCGTTCCTTGACCAACACCGCGAGCAATTCCCATGGTTGTACTGCTGAGGTGTTCAAGCCCCCAGCCTCCATCAGCGGACGGCATGACTGTGAAGTGCCAAACATATTTTTTGAACGGCAATCCACCCCAGAACCGGCTTTCCGCGTCGGTCACTTTTTGGCAGTACTCCATGACTACTTTTCGATCAACCGTCGCGACGTCCCCACCATAGTAGGCAATTTCGTGCTTCACACCGTTGTAGGTGTAGTAATCAGATTCAAAAACTCCGACCGTGACCGGGTTGTCAGCAAGCGTGTCGTAATCGGGGGCGACGAACCCTTTATTCTTTTCTTCTAGTCCACATGTTGCTCGCCATGCGCTAGGAAGCTTGAAGTTGAGCGTACAAGCTTCTTTGAGCCGGTCTTTGACATAGAGGTAGTTCGCTGGGCCAGTGAGATGACTACGTGTAGTGACTGGGCCACTCGCAACTCGGTAGCTTAGGCGAATATCACCACGGCCTCCGCTCGTTACTTCCCAAGTATTGTTGTCTTTGCGGACAATCTCCGCAGCACGACCACCCCGAACTGCGGTTACGTCTGCGATCCGCTTATAGTTTTCCGTCAGCCGGTAAGAACCAGGAGCCCAATTTGGAATCTGCAATTGAACTGCTTCACCTTGACTTGGAATAACCATGTCAATTTTGATGCCGTTGCCGCCTTCTTCCATTGTCACGGTATAGGCGATATCGGCGAACGCCATTCCTAAACTGCTGAGCAAAAACCCAGTTGTCAACAAAACTTTCATAGGTATTTCTATTAAACCACCATGTTTCTCAAAATCAGTAGATTGAGAAGCGAGGTTTTTTGCGATTTTAGTGCGACAGTGATTTCACACCCCAGCAAAGGTAAAACCTCACTATGTCACGGCCACTAGAGCCAACCATCCATACAGACTTCAGCCACCGTATGGATTACAGCGGATACCTGCACCTTGATCGTGTGCTTTCCGCGCAAGAACCGCTGAGCAACCCCGAGCATCATGACGAAATGCTGTTCATCATTCAGCATCAGACCTCTGAGCTTTGGATGAAGTTGGTCATCCACGAGCTCACGGCGGCAATCAGAAGCATTCAGGAAGACCAGCTTTCGCCTTGCTTCAAGATTCTCGCTCGGGTGAAACACGTACAAAGGATGCTGTTTGAACAATGGGCGGTACTCGAAACCCTCACCCCCACTGAATATTCACAATTCCGGGATGTCCTTGGCAATTCGTCTGGCTTCCAATCCCACCAATACCGGATGATCGAATTTTTGATGGGAAATAAGGAATCGAGTTCGGTCTCCGTGTTTAAGCACCAGCCAGAAATTCATGCTCAGCTCAGCAAGGTTCTTCATGAACCATCGCTCTACGAGCATTTTTTGATCTATCTGCATCGCCACGGGCACGCAATTCCTAAAAGTGTGATTGAACGTGATTTTTCGGAGAATCACGAGCCGAACGACGAAGTAATTGCTGTCTTCAAAAACATTTACGACAACCCCCACGACAACTGGGATGCTTATGAAATGGCAGAAAAGCTGGTTGACATTGAGGAGCAGTTCACTCTTTGGCGGGTGCGGCATATGCTGACCGTTGAACGAATCATCGGTATGAAGACCGGAACTGGCGGAAGCTCTGGCGTGATGTTCCTGCGGAAAGCAGTAGGAATTCGCCTATTCCCCGAGTTGTGGGCAGTGCGCACCGAAATCGGGAGATAACGTGGCGACACCATTCACTCACCTGGAAGTTAAGCAACAGATAGCGCCCTTGTTTTCCCGCCACAATCCTGGCGGAATCTATTTAGCTAACCACTCACTTGGACGCCCGCTTGACCAAACTCAACTCGATATCAACCAGTTTCTAGAACTTTGGTATACGAATATTGACGATGCTTGGGGTGAGTGGCTAGAAACACTCAGCAATTTCCATAACCTTGTTGGCGACTTACTGCAATTGCCAGAAGGTGGTTCAGTCAATTTAAAAACATCAGCCGGGCAAGGATTGAGAGCAGTTCTGAACTCATTTGCTGGCAAAAAACTTAATGTTGTGACTTCTAGTATGGAGTTCGACAGTATTGACTTTATCCTTCGCACTTACGAATCACAGGGTTTGATTCAATGCAATTTTGTTGAGCCGACTGGTAATTCCGGAAGTGTTCCGCTCTTTGTTGCTGATGACTTCCTCAATGCGATCACCGAAGAAACTGACCTCGTTGTCATCAGCGTGGTTAACTTCACGACCGGACAACTGTTTCCGGAGATTGAGAGATTAGTCAATCACGCTCACCAGTGCGGCGCACTTGTTTTGCTCGACACTTATCACAGTTTTGGAGTTATTCCGATGGAATGGCCCGGCGCCGACTTTGCCATCGGAGGAAGCTACAAATATGTCCACGGTGGCCCTGGAGCTTGTTGGCTCGCAGTTGCCCCACAAGTGCAAAACCAGTTCCAAACTCTTGATACAGGATGGTTCGCCAAAAAGGAACTGTTTGGTTACGAACGCAATGCTGATCGTGCTACCGATGAGCGAGCTTGGTGGGAATCAACCCCTCCCGTTATTTGCGCTTACCAAGCATTAGCTGGGCTTAATTACTTGAATTACTTTACGATTGAAAAGCTGAGGGCGACGAACCTGCATCAACAGAGTGAGTTACGGCAAGCTTTTCAGGCTGAAGGAATTCCGGTCTTCGTCCCCGAGGACGCAGAGCAATTTGGAGCATTTTCACTTCTTCCAACCGCAAACCATCAAGAATTGGTGACTCAACTCAAGCAACACGGCATAAGAGTGGATTCTCGGAACGGATTCGTCAGGTTTGGCCCCCACCCGTTAAACACAGTGGAAGAGTTTATGGACACGGCTGACGTACTCGCCGGACTACTCGCTAAATAGTTTTGCGAGTGTCGGCTTTATCGCGTCACCCCAGATTTTGTATCCGGCGGCGTTTGGATGGAGCGCATCAGGCATGACAGATGGGCTCATTTTGCCTTCCGAATCCAAGAAACCTTTGTTCACATTTTGGTACGTTACATATGCTGGCCATGATTTCTTTTCGATCATCTCATTAACCGCATCGTTTTTCTTTCGGTTTTCTGTGATTTCAAAGTCTCGCGGAAGTATCCCGATGATCAACACTTTGGATTTGGGAGACTTTTCGTGAACCTTATCAACGATTTTACTAATGCCTTCAAAAACCTCAGCAGAAGTGTTTGAACCCACATTATTGGTTCCGATCATGATCATGCAGACCTTAGGGTTGACGCCTTCAAGTTCGCCATTGTCTAACCGCCATAAAACGTGCTGAGTTCGGTCGCCGCTGATGCCGAGGTTCAGGGGTTTGTAAGGGCCGAATAGTTCATCGTAGTGATCAGGAGCGACACCTTTCCACTGGGCGTTTGGCTGAGGACGACCGCCCCAGCCATGCGTGATGGAATCGCCAATCAGAACTAGCTCGAATTTTTCGCCGGACTTTGCTAACTTGACCATTTCTTCATGCCGAGCCGTCCACCCCGCATCTGAACGGTTGACCGGAACAACGGCCGAGTTTTGCTGAAGAAAAGAAGCAGCTAAAAGTGCGGAAATCATTTTCTTAGCTTACTAGCTATGATGATTTTTTGTAGCACTCTTTCAGTCAAAGGATCGCTGGGATCACTAGGTGTGCCTTCGTACCGAACCACTCCATCTGGAGACAAGACAAGCACAAAAGGAATTGCGCCCACGCGCAATTCCTTAAAAATCTTTGCATCGACGTCGGAATAAAGGGGGTAATCAACGGAGCGTTTTGCAAGAAACTCTTTAACTTTTTCTGGTTCTTCCTCTGTTACACCGATGACATCAACATATTTAGAGTATTTTTTTGCCCAACCATTGAGCTTCGGCATTTCTTGAATGCAAGGACCGCACCAAGTTGCCCAAAGGTCAATTATCAGTACTTTGCCTTTTCTCGGGGCTGCTTTTCCATTGACAATTTTTCCAAAGTCTGTCGTTTTTAATTTCTCACCGCGGACATCAACTTCAGCTGACATCTGCTTGCCCACAATCTTTGGCCAGCCATCGCTGTTCTTTTGGTCGATTTTGCCTTGCTCGATTTGCTGGTCGGCAAACTTAGTCCATGCGGTTGGGCCAGGATCACGCAGATATCCAGAATTACCCAGCACATCGCCATTTCCATCCAAGAACAAAATAGATGGGAAAGCACTGACACCATATTCCCGAGCTAACTGCTCATTTTGTTTAGTGATTTTCTCAGGGAGTTCTTTGCCTTGAGGATAATCGGCCTCAAATAAAATAACTTTTTCTTTAGCCCAGGTTTTGAATTCTTCAGTCGTAAATACTTCTTCTTCAAGGCGGATGCAGTAAGGACACCAATCGGAGCCAGTGAAATTGGCCAGAATCGGTTTGCCGGTTTTCAGAGATTGCGCCTTGACGGACTCCCAGTTCGCCGACCACCCAGGAATACTGACTACTGGTTCAGGCAGAAACAAAACCGTTGCGACAAAAAGGGAGATCATCTCTTACCTTATAGAAGCATATTTGATGCCAGATGGTTCCACCAATCAGCCCATTGGAGACTTGTGCTTTTTGATCGCATCGCGGATTTTTGGCAGAAATTCCATGATTGAAGTGCCAGGGCAGTCGGTCTCACCAGGTGCGTAATCCATGTGCCCTTTAATCTTCTCTGCTGGAACATGGTATTTGTCACTCAGCCAGAGAACTGTTGCCATTAACGACTTCTGCTGGTCTGCGTTGAATTCATCGTCGGGGAACGTTCCTTCCACAACTACAAGTGCATGACCGCGTACATCGTATGAAGTGTTTGTATCACCTGGCAGATTGATCGGACGGCATTCGGCAATTCCGCCTTGCCAATCAATGTAGTAGTGATAAGGAATATCAGCCCACTGCGGCTTCTTTTTACCGCCAGCAAGTTCATCTTCCCGTTGTGACCAAGCCTGCAATCCGCGCAACTTGCTGAAAAAGGCTCTCGCTTTATCTTGCTTAACCCCAGTATGGTGAACCGTGATCGTTGTAATTTTGTGGGGTTTTAATTCCAAAACAACTTTGTTAGCACCCCAATTCTCACGTGAATAAATCCACGGCTGAGGGAACGGTTTTTCTTGGGCTAAGGCAAGACTTGCAACCACAATGCTAATCATGCTCAGACTCTACCAACAAACTGCCTTTGAGAGCAGCAATGCCAAGCGCAAGGAATGCAATAATCCAAGTTGCACCGCCTAATGGAGTAATCGCGCCTAGAACTTTGATATTCGTAACGGCAAGCAAGTAGAGACTTCCGCAGAATAAAATCGTTCCGATACCGAGAACACAGGTCAGCCACTTCCATGCTTTATCTGAGATGGCTGACAACGCGAATACGATCCATGCTAGCCCGACCCACATATGGTAATCCTTGCTCGTATTGAAGACATCGAGACCGTATTCTGAAAGACTGCTCTTAAGCGCGTGTGCGCCAAATGCTCCCATCGCAATTGCCAAAGCAAAATTAAACAAAGGTAGAGCCGCTCGCTTTGAACGGTTACTCACGATTCATTGCCTCAGCGATCATATGATGGAATTGGTGGACACCTAGTTCACGTTTAGGCGAATAGCGACCTCTATCATAAAATCGGCTACCGACACCTTTCATCGTCATTTCGACAACGACTTCATCTTCCCGTTCAACTCGGTCGAGGTCGCCGCCGGCTCCTTCGCCGATGAGTTCTGGCTTCCAAACGAATGGTAAGAACGTCACCTTAGTGCGGTTGACGGCAAGAGGCTGAATAATGTTTACGCTCAGCCCCCACGGATAAAAATTCAACATGAGATTCGGGAAAAGCCAATAGTAGTAAGCACCGATGCGGGAGCCGAAATCAGGACTGCTTTCGGGGAGGTCAAACGCTGGCTCTCCGGTTCCAGCAAACCCGACCTGTAAGTTGCCGTACTTAATGAGTTCCGTGCGGTAATTCCCATAATCCAGAGTTGCGTTAAGGGCCGCGTGGATGTACGGGATGTGAAATCCTTCTAGATAATTATCAACATAGAGTGCCCAATGCGCATTTACGAGGTAGTCGCGCTTGCGTTCGGGTGCATGAATGAACTGTTCAATCGGCATCCAGCCGATCCGTTCTTCGATTTCCGCAAAAACGTCTTGTAGCGTTACGCCAGAATCACTGAGCTTAGTGAAGTAAAAGTTTCGCCACTCACCAAACGGAATATGCGGAAGATTATCGCTTTCGCAAGGGAAATTTTTGACTTCCTCAAACTCGGGCATTGATTGAAACTTGCCGTCTAGCCCAAATCTGCGTCCATGGTAGCGGCATCGGAGGCTGTTGGTGTTTCCGGCTCCTTCGCAAACTAAGTTGCCACGGTGCGTGCAGACATTGGAAAGCAAATGCAGTTCATCTTCGCGAGATCGAGTGAAAAGCAACGGCTCATCTACAAAACCCGGCAAAAGCATAAAGGGATAAACCGAACCAGGCACCTTGACCTGATCAAGCCACGTTGTGAATTGCCAACTACAGGCAAAAATTTTATCGGCACTCTCTCGGAAAATTGTTTCATCGGTATAGAACGCGCTCGGAATCGTCCAAGCCTCAGTGATTTCGGGATTCATTTCAAATTTCACTTCCGCCTCCAAGAAATTCGGTTACTTTTTCGATAACTTCTCGGCTTCGGATGAGCCGGTAATGCCCCAGTTTTTCTGTGATTACTAACTCGCATTTAGGCCAAACCGCCGCCATTGCCTGTGCCTGCTCAACCAAAATCTCCGGATCTTCTTGATCGTGAATGATCAGTCCTTGGGCTGTGAACTCCTTAGCTGCGACATCACCGTGGAAGCTTTCAATCAACCCCGGGCCGAAGTAATCCTCAGTATGTTGCCACATCGCTTGCTGACCGTCAGAATCTAATCCAACCGCGGCACCGAATTCAAAAAACCTTGGCTTGATATAACAAAACGCGCTGAGATAAACCGCCTTTTCGAATTTGAGCCCGCGCTTCATTGCGACGGTTGCGGCGCATGTTCCGAACGAATGGGCAACCACGCCATAAAACTTGCCCTGCTCCTCCGCTAAGAGAGAAGCGGCATCGGCATAAAGCGGAGCATAACAATAATCGCCGGCGGAATCGCCATGCCCGGGGGCGTCAATCGCAGTGACTTCATAACCTGCATCGACCAGCGGCTGAACGAAAGAAGAAAGATTTAAGCCCCTGCCGTTCCAACCGTGCATCAGCAGGATTCGTGGCCCGCTTCCCCAACGCCAGGCGGCGATTCCATCTCCAAACGTGAAATGCTCACCGGTATCCGCAACTGCGGCTTCCTTGCGAGCCATTTCAACTCGAACGGGAGTAGCGAAAAGCCAGAGGGCTTCTTCGGGAGTAGGAACTCGATCCATGGTTGCGCCGATTCCTTGCATCGAATCAGGAATCCGAATCGGCGTATCCATAATCGGAGTCTATCAACCATTAGCCATTTATCCTGGGCCTCCCGGTATGCTGAACTGATAGCTATTCAGTTGAACCTCACCCATCCATCTACTGAAACATTGTTGGCCCGCGAGATCATTCTCTCTCACGGAACCAACGTCGCGAGTTATCAACTGGTCAACGACGGGATAACCAAATGGTTTAACCGCGACCAAACGAGCGTAATTGGTTATGTAGATCACTTTGGAATACGAGTTGTCGCTGGCAACCCGGTTTGCCCTAGAGGGAAACTTCCTGAAGTGCTCAAGGAGTTCTTTTCAGACTGCAAGTTAGCGAATAAGCGTCCGTGCTTTTTTGCTGGAATCCCTCCGCTATTGGAAACGAGCGAAGAAATCTGCGCCAGCTCACGAATTGCTATCGGAACTCAGCCTTGTTGGAATCTAGCTGAGTGGAAGCAAACGATTACGACTCACGCCTCACTCAAAGAGCAACTTCGGCGCTCTCGCGCCAAAGGCGTTACTATTCGCGAATACTCCACCGAAGAAGCAGAAAATAACCCTGGGCTACAATCAGTTCTCGATTCATGGCTCGCTGATCGCGGCCTACCTCCCCTACACTTCTTGGTTGAGCCACAGACTCTTAACTATTTGGTTGATCGCCGCACGTTTGTTGCTGAACAAAACGGTGAGCCAATAGCCTTCCTCAACTTATGTCCAATTGCGACTCGGAAAGGTTGGCTAACCGAACAATTCCCGCGTTCCCCATCCGCACCCAACGGGACAGTAGAACTCATGCTCCACACTGCGGCACTTCAGCTTGCCGAGGAAGAGTTTGAATTCCTTACCATGGGATTGATTCCATTTTCGAGCACGGTAATGAGTAGCGACCTACCCAAATGGTTGAAGGCACTCGCAACTTGGGCACGAGCCCATGGCCGGAGGTTCTATAACTTTAATGGTCTGGAAAATTTCAAGTCGAAGTTTCATCCGCACACTTGGGAAACGGTGTATGCGGTTGTTCCTGAGCCAAAAATCAAGCTGATTCATATTGCCGCGATTGCCCAGGCATTTGCCGATGAGCCTCTGCCCCAATCTATTACTAAAAGTTTGTTGAGGGCCGTGCGGCAAGAATACCGATGGTTAGCTCGCAAAGACCGTTAATGCTTGTACCGCGATCTTCCACGGGCTCCGGGCAACTTGCGTTTATCAACGCCGATTCGACCATCGCTAATCCCCATCATCTTACGTAAACCAGAAATCTCATCACGTACTTGCGCGGCTTTTTCAAACTCCATGGCTTTCGCAAGCTCCTTCATGTTTTTTTCTAGCGCGCTGATGAGCACCGGAATATCTTCAACGCGGATCGGTTGCCCATCGGCCGCTAGTTTCTGACCGGCTTCATCCGAATATTGGGCAACAGTTTCTGCAACTGCGTCGTAGGAGCGGACAGTTTCCCGCACTTCCTTCTTTACTGTTCGCGGGCGGGTGCCGTTCTTTTCGTTGTATTCCGCCTGAATCTCTCGACGGCGATTCGTTTCATCAATTGCGGCTTGCATTGACCGTGTAATTCGATCCGCGTACATGATGACAAGTCCGTCTTCGTTCCGCGCAGCACGCCCAATGGTTTGAATCAGAGAGGTTTCTGATCGTAGGAATCCTTCTTTATCGGCATCCAAAATCGCAACCAGCGTGACTTCGGGCAGGTCAAGACCTTCCCGAAGAAGGTTGACGCCGACAACAACATCGTAAACCCCAAGCCGGAGATCGCGCAGAATTTCTGGTCGTTCAAGCGAATGAACTTCACTGTGGATATAGTTGACCCGCACATTCAAATCTTCGAGATAACCGGTCAAGTCTTCCGCCATCTTTTTGGTGAGAGTCGTCACCAAGGTTCGTTCTTTTCGTTCAACTCGCTTTTGAATTTCGGTAATCAAATCGTCTATCTGCTTTTCGGTGGGGCGGACACTGATTTCTGGGTCAATTACGTAGGTTGGGCGGATGATCTGCTCGACTCGGTTATTCTCGACTTCCAGCTCGAATGGGCCAGGCGTTGCCGAGACGTGAATCACCTGAGGAACGCGATCCAAGAATTCGTCAAACTTGAGCGGGCGGTTGTCTAACGCGCTCGGTAATCGGAATCCGTAATCTACGAGAACACTTTTTCGTTGACGGTCGCCGTTATACATCGCCCGAATTTGCGGCAAAGTTTGATGGCTTTCATCAATGAAAACAATCGCATCTTTTGGAAGGAAGTCCAGAAGCGTGTACGGTGGATCACCCGGCTCGCGACCATCAAAATAGCGCGAGTAGTTTTCGATTCCGTTGCAGAATCCGACTTCTTTGATCATTTCAATATCGAATTCGGTTCGCTGGCGCAATCGCTGAGCTTCTAGTAGTTTGTTGTTCGCTTCAAAGTAAGCGACTTGCTGGGCGGCTTCAAATTTGATCAACTCAAGCACGTCGTCAATCTTTTCCCAAGGCGTGACGTAGTGCGTCGCTGGGAAAATTGAGCATTGGCGCGGCTCATCGTAGACTTCCTGAGTCAGAGGGTCAATAAGGCGAATCCGTTCCACACTATCTCCAAAATATTCGATTCTGGTAACGACTTCCTCATCTTTTGGTTGAATATCAAGAATGTCGCCTTTGACTTTGAAGGTTCCTCGCTCAAGTACGAAATCGTTGCGAGTGAACTGCATCTGGATCAGGCGTTCCATCGCTTGATCCATCGGAAATTCTTCGTTTTGAACAAAAGTGATCACACTATCTACGTAAACATCGGGAGAGCCAAGGCCATAGATACAGCTCACGCTGGCAACCACAACAACATCACGCCGCTCAAGCAGTGCTTGCGTGGCGGCGTGGCGCAGACGTTCTATTTCTTCGTTTGTGCTCGAATCTTTCTCGATATATAAGTCGCTTCCCGGCACATACGCTTCCGGCTGATAGTAATCGTAGTAGCTGATAAAGTAATGAACGGCGTTGTCAGGGAAGAACGCCCGGAATTCTTGGCAAAGCTGAGCCGCCAATGTTTTGTTATGGGCGATGATGAGCGCGGGGCGTTGGCTCTCTGCAATCACGCTCGCCATCGTGTACGTTTTCCCGGTTCCGGTAGCACCCAAAAGAGTTTGGAATCGAAAACCACTGTCCAAACCATCTACTAACCCTTGAATTGCCGTGGCCTGATCACCTTTCGGAGTGAAATCTTGGCTTAGCGCAAGAGGCGCATCAAATCGTACGATGGTGGAAGACATCTTCCATTATTATACGCCGGGAACGCTTGAAACAGTAACTAAATGTCTACTAGCCTAGGCCGCTTTTTGGTCAAGGTTGAGGCGGTCTAAGTAAGCCGGAATTGGAATCGGTTTTGAATAATAATAACCTTGTCCGAGGATACAGCCGAGTCTTCTCAAAAGCTGGACATGTTCCTCGGTTTCAACCCCTTCGGCAATGACTCTCAAGTTCATAGATTTGGCGAGAATAAGAATCGTCCGAGTCAATTCGATATTTTTCGGGTTGTTCGGCATATTGATGACAAAGCTTTGGTCAACTTTGAGACAGTCGAGTGGAACCTTCAGCATCATGCTCAGCGAAGAGTAGCCAGTTCCAAAGTCATCCAGCGCAATCTTCAAGCCGTATTCCCGAATCTTCTCCAGCTTCGCGCACACGCCTTCAATATCATCAATCAATGTTGATTCGGTAAGTTCCAACCACAACGCCGCCCGGTGGAAATCGTGCCGACTGATAATCTCTCCAACGCGTTGAACGAATTCAGGGTCAATGAGTTGCCGAGCCGATACGTTAACTGAGATATTGATTCGGGCGTCAGGGTCGCCCTTTCTGATTTCGGCCAAAGTTTCGCAGGCTGTCTCTAGAGCCCAGTAACCTAGCTCACCTATCATGCCAGTTGTTTCCGCAACGGGAATGAAATCAGCTGGAGAAACAAACGTGCCATCGGCCTTTGTCCAGCGCATCAGCATTTCACCGGCTACCGTTTCACCAGTTGACATATCTACAATTGGCTGAATCGCCATCCAAAACTCTTTTTTCTCCATCGCTCGGCGAAGATCGCTTTCAATCTGGAACCGACGAACGATGGTTTCCGACATCCAATCTTGATATTCTTCTAAGTGACCCGAAGACTTCGATTTGGCTTCGTACATCGCGATATCAGCGTGCCGGAAGAGATCAGTGAACGACATCCTTGGCCCGACATTAGATGCCAAACCAATACTCGCAGTACAGGGCTGGAGCAAGTGCTCATCCACGACAAGCGGTTCTTCTGCTATTGACCGCTGGAATCGCAGCAAAGCCGTGCGTAGGCGATCTTGAGAGTTTTCGCCGGACATCATCACGACGAATTCATCTCCGCCGAATCGACCGACAACCGCTTCCTCAACATGCGATTGCAGACGTTGTCCAAATGCAATGAGAACGCTGTCTCCATAAGTGTGGCTATGGAGGTCATTCATTAGTTTAAAGTCGTCAAGGTCAATGATGGCGAGAGTTACGTTAGGTGGAGCACCTCCCGGCTTCGCGTGAAGCTCGTTCAGCACTGTGATCTCGAAGCCAGCTCGGCTCATCAACCCTGTGAGGGCGTCATATCGCACCTGGGTATCAAGAGTTTCATTCAGCAGTTCAAGCTGTCGGTTCTTTGCGATCACTTCAGCCCGAGATTCCGAAATGGCAATAAACCCTTTCTGAATTCGATTCCAGGCAAGGAATGAAGAAAGACCAACTGCTACACAGAATCCCGCGGATGTAAAAATCCACATCCAAAAGAACTCGTCAACTGCGTGGAATTGTTTGAGGTACTGCGAATACTCTAAATCAACACCAACAACGGCTTCGACCGAACCATCAGGTCGAAAAATAGGTGTATAACCACTGATAAATGTCCCCCATTGGTCTGCATAGGGTCGGGAATCTGTTTGAGACTCGCCTGTCCGCAAGGCTTTGATAAGTTCACCGGAAGCGTCGTCGTATTCATCTCCCCAGTAAGATTTGTCGTCAACCCCATCTTTGTCCGCATCGCCGGCCGGGGTTGGATCAAGTCCAAATCGGACTTTGCCGTCTTCCAAATAACAGGTGTAAACGTACCGGATGTTCTTGTTCTGAGCGAGGATCAGCTTTAGTTTTTTGTTTTCCGCATTATATATGGCCTGATCCGCACCATTGTCTTCTCTAAGCTTTTCGTGTAGTTTTGAGTCGAGGCGGGTCGCTGCATTTGCAGAAATCATTACCAAGTCCATTTTTATTTCTTTATGAACTGTGTCTTCCCATCGCTTAGCAACCATGAGGCCAATAAAATAAAGGGATACAAATATCAAAACCGCGGATCCCATTCCGAAAATCCTACGGTCAAAACGCAGAATCATATCTGCCCGCGCAAATCCCTTTGAAAGCCTCACCAACTTATGTATCTAAATCGGCAAAAAAAACCTTCGTCGTTATGTTGCATAAGAAATTAACCACAATACAGCAATAACTTATTCCATTAGCTATTATTTTTACTGGGGTCGTTTTACGCAGTAAGTTCAATACTGATGCAAACAGGTAGCAACAGCAGTCCCCGTTGCCAACCATGAAAATCAATCAAAATTACGATATGTCCTCCTCAATCCAAAGTCGCGATTACGCTCATCCCGAATACTTGGTTGATACCGACTGGGTAGCAGAGCACCTGAACGACCCCAACGTGATTTTCGTAGAATCGAACGAAGATCCGTTGCTTTATGCCTCCGGTCACATTCCGGGTGCTTTCGAAGTGGATTGGACATTAGATTTAAATGATCCGCTGATTCGTGATTACCTCAATAAGGATGGTTTCGAGAAACTGATGTCGCGGATTGGCGCTGGACCGCGTTCAAAAATAGTTTTTTACGGGGACAAAAACAACTGGTGGGCTTGTTATGCGTTCTGGGTGTTCCAACTCTTTGGTCACACAAATACAGCGATCATGGATGGTGGTCGAGTGAAGTGGATTAAAGAGAATCGCCCTCTCACTACTGATAAATCAACTGCTGAATCTACCAATTACCCAGCTCAGACTCGCGATGATTCTCATCTGCGCGCCTTCCGCGACGAAGTGCTTGAACTCGTCAAAAAGCAAGGGCAACTGGTGGATGTCCGATCCCCTGAAGAATATAGCGGCGAGCGAATGCACATGCCCGACTATCCGAATGAGGGGGCATTGCGTGGCGGTCACATTCCTGGAGCGAAATCTGTTCCTTGGGCTAAAGCAATTAACCCAGACGACGGCACATTTAAATCCATGGAAGAACTCCGAGAGCTTTACGAAGTTTCACAAGGCTTAAAATCAAGTGAGCCGACAATTGCTTACTGCCGAATCGGAGAACGTTCTTCCCACACTTGGTTCGTTCTCAAGTATCTGCTTGGACATTCAAACGTTAAGAACTATGATGGGTCGTGGACGGAATGGGGCAACAGTGTTGGTCTGCCCATCGAAAAATAAGAATGCCCTACCCTGAGCCGATTCAAGAATTCATCGAAAACCTCAGCTTCTTAGAGGATCGTGCCGATCGAGTGCAAGCTCTGATCGAACTATCGAAGTCGTATCAACCGGCTCAGCACGAAAAGCCGTATCCGGCTGAAAATCGGGTGCCTGGGTGTGAATCGGAGGTGTACACCTGGGTTTCATTAAACGACGGGGCTTTAGATATTCAAATCGTAGTGGATAACCCACAAGGTTTAAGTGCGATGGCCTTAGCCGCTTTGCTATCAGAAGCGTTACAAGGAAAATCTCCAAAAACTGCGGCAACTCTTGATGGCGAGCTAGTCTTCGCACTCTTTGGGCGGGAACTCTCCATGGGTAAATCGCTCGGACTCACTAATTTGGTTCAGCAGGTCAAAGCCCAATCTTTGAAACTTGCATAATAAGTAATGCTCGGAACGCTCGCCGCTCTCATCACCACCCAAGCTCTCAGCACTGAGAGTCGGTTTGAACTGGCGGCCCCGCTTGCGCTTCCACCCGTTTACATCCACCACGAACTCGCCAAATACGGGGTTGGGCAATCTACCGCGCGCCGACTAGACCTCCAAGCGAGGGTTTTGTGGATTGACGCCACCGCCAACCTTGGGCGAGTCAACAGCGAAGAGAAAATCGCTGGTATTGTCGCCAAAGCTAAAGAAGTCGGGTTCAACACGCTGGTATTCGACATCAAGCCGATCAACGGATACACGATGTATCCATCTAAACTCACCGAGCAGATCACTTTTTGGCGTGATTCAAAAATGGAAGCGGGATTTGATCCACTAAAGATTTTTTGCGACGAAACGAAGAAGCAAGGGATATCACTCTTTGTTGCGATGAATGCCTTCAGCGAGGGACATAGCTACGGCAAACGAGATTTCGGCAAGGAAAACAACCAGTTCTTCAAGCCAGGCTGGGGATATGAGCACCCAGAGCTTCAAACGGTTCGATACATCCCTGTTCCGACTTGGAATGGGTTTGAAATCGCACCAGGCCTAGACCCATCAACCCACGATCAACCGATTGCGGTTTACACCGACCCAAAGAAAGCGAGCGGGGAGTGGTTTGTTGCGGTTGAGAAATCGGGCAATATTCGATCAAGCTCGAGCGAAAAACCGGCTTCTCTCAACGGCTTGGC
This sequence comes from Fimbriimonadaceae bacterium, assembly GCA_019638675.1. Taxonomy (GTDB): domain Bacteria; phylum Armatimonadota; class Fimbriimonadia; order Fimbriimonadales; family Fimbriimonadaceae; genus UphvI-Ar2. The sequence goes on from JAHBTE010000001.1 coordinate 73,074, forward strand.
ACTATTCGCCGCCACGGGCGATGCGGCGACCGAACTTGCTCGTTACAGCCCGGGCAACAGAATCATCATCCGGTCATCCGCTAAATTTGTGCCCAGTGGTGAAGACCAAAACCAAATCCCGCTGATGATGAACCCGCACAGTGAGCGGATGCAACAACGGACTTTTGCCTTTATTGATGAAGTTGCTAAGAATTACGAAATTGATGGGCTGCTTTACGACGACCGACTCCGATTTGGCGGATTAGACTCTGATTTCTCCGAAACAACCCGCATTAAATTTGAGCAAGCGATTAGCGAATTTGTGGATTGGCCCAACGACATTTACACTTATAACTATTCGCCCAGCTTGACACCTTATCTTCAGCCAGGACGGCTTTTCGACGCTTGGCTGGCTTTTAGAGCGCAAACTCTATCTAGCTGGGTTGCCAAAGCCCGTGCCCACCTCAAAGTCAACCGACCAACCGCACAGTTTGGAATCTATGCCGGTTCTTGGTACGGTGATTATCAGAAGTACGGCAACAACTACGCAAGCCCCAATATCAACGCAGGATTCCCGTTTCTTACTTCGGCGTACAAACAAACGGGCTTCGCATCTAAGTTAGATGTGCTTATCACCGGATGCTACTACCCTCACGGAACCGTTTATGATGCAGTAGGTTCAGGGGGAGTACCCGGTCGGACTGTGGAGGCGGGGGGCATCCTCAGTAACCGAGTCGCGCGCGACCAATCATGGGTTTACGCTGGGATAATGCTGGACACGTTTAAAACGAATCACGAAGGGCTAGAATCGGCTCTTCAAGCGGCGACGGCAACCACTCAGGGAGTAATGGTGTTTGACCTTTCGCATGGAATCGAAGATTTCTGGCCGATCTTCAAGCAGGCGTTTAAGAACCCCGCCAAAGCACCGCACCAAGTTCCGGGACTGATTGATCAGGTTCGCAAAAGCCGCGCCGAGTTTGACGCTAAGGGGTTCAAAGAGCCGCCATTCCCGATTTTTGAAGGCGCGCCCGGCACTGGGTTCTAAATCTTAACGGACAATTTACTAGTTGACGGATGCCCTGGCTGGTAGGCTGAATTCGATATGGTACGAACTGGTAGCGCCGTGTGGAACGGCGGAATTATGGACGGCAAAGGCACGGTTTCCACCGAAACCAAAGTGCTTGATCAAGCGCCTTACAGCTTTAACGCACGCTTTGCCGAGGGTCAGGGCACGAATCCCGAAGAACTCATCGGAGCTGCTCATGCCGGTTGTTTTTCAATGGCACTCGCGGGCCGACTCGCCAAAGAGGGGTTGACCGCCGACAGCATCAACACGAGTTCAGCGGTGACGGTCGAAAAAGATGGCGATGGGTTTACCATCACAAAGGTTCACCTGACAGTTAAGGCATCTGTGCCGGGCGCAACCGCCGAACAATTCCAGCAATGCGCCAAGGATGTTGAAACTGGTTGCCCGGTCAGCAAAGTTCTGAACGCAACCATCACGATGGATGCTTCGCTGGCTTAAAGGGGGTCAATTCTAACTAATTCCAATTCGGTCGGGTAGCGATTTTCGCCCACAACACGATCTACCCGACCAGACATGGTGACATTCTCAACCCCAACTCGCCCTTGAATGAGGTGCTGATCGCCAGAATCATTTTCTGTAACGATTAGCTCAAGGTCGCCGTTTTCTTGGAGTTGCCCAGAGACAGTAATTTGTTTCGTATCGTCAATGTCGCCCCAGCCGGTTACCCGCCCGTTGCTCCGGAAGCGCAAATCTACCCAGGCATCGAATTCTCCGGGCGTGACGGATTCGATATCGCCGACGAATTCTCCGACTGCGAGGTTGATCTTGTAGCTATAGCCGCCACATCCAGCGAGTATTAAAACACTCAGTAACCCTATTGCCCAAACCCATTTCACGATGAACCAGACGCCTGAAATAAGATGGCGGAACAATCAGGCCCAGATTGTTCGCATCCCACACCCAAAAAGAAGCGTCAAATACCTTAGACTGCTGGTAATTCCACCGATAATCTACTTGACTGAATGAGCCAATCACCGCCGGACACACTGGGCAAGTACCAGATCATCCGCGAGATCGCCCGATCGAACGACATCGTTTACGAGGGCTACGATCCCGTGATGAATCGGCGTGTTGCGGTGAAAGAGCTTGCCGTGCCGAGCGGTTCTACCGATCAGCAAAAGCAAGACCGGATCAAACGGTTCATGCGCGAAGCCAAAGCCGCTGGTTCGTTGGTTCACCCGAACATCGTTACCGTTTACGATGTTGCTGAACAAGATGGTCGCTTTTATCTGGCGATGGAATACCTGGACGGCCAGACTCTGCGCAAAACCCTGGATTCAGCTGGAACACTGGGAGCAGACGAAGCCATTGAAGTCGCGATTGAAATTCTCAAAGCCTTAGCCTTTGCCCATGGAAATGGGGTTGTTCACCGCGATGTGAAACCGGAAAATATTCAAATCCTAGAAAACGGAGCGATCAAACTCACCGACTTTGGTATTGCCCGACTAACCTTTGAGCCAAACATCACTATGGACGGGCAGGTATTCGGAACGCCTTCGTATATGTCCCCTGAGCAAATCAATGGTCGTGACATAGATGCCCGAAGCGATATTTTTAGCTTAGGAATCGTGCTCTACGAGATGCTTGCTGGCAAAAAGCCGTTCACGGGTGATTCGGTTGTCAGCATCACTTACGCAATTATGAATGCGGAGCCGGAATATCTCTCGAATGTTAACCATACGGTTTGGTCTGTGCTCATCAAGGCACTGGATAAATCTCCGCAGCTCAGGCATAGCAGTGCGGACGCGCTGATCAATGATCTTAAACAAGCCTTAAAATCGCTCACTTCGCAAGTGCTTGATCCGATTCAGCCACAAATGCCGATGGCTCAGCCTCAGGCGAACCCTTACCAAGCCAACAGCCAGTACACGCCATACGGAACCCCCAACCCGCTATACAATCCGTTGCTCCCCACCGGGAATCCGCCACCAGTGGTAGCTCCAGCTCAACAATACAACTACCAAGCCCAACCACTTGGTGGAGCGCCAAACCAAGCGATATATACTCCGTACGGACAAGCACCAGGGCAAGTACAGCAAGCCTATCCTCCTCAACAATATCCATCTGCGTACAGCCAAGGTGCGGCTTATCCTCCAGCGCAGATCCCGGTTTATTACCCGCCTCCACCACGGCGGCAAATTATCTCGCCCGAGGCTTTAACGAACCTGGGACGTTTGCTGATGGCCTTCGTGATCATCGGCGCGCTTTGTGGGCTCCTGATTTTTGGCATCCGGCTTTTAAGCGATGCCGGAACTGAACTGACCAATCGAGTTCCTGCGCAAAGAGTTACCAAACCTACCGATACCAATCCGCCAGCAAGCCAACCAGAAAACCGGACTACCCCGAATAATTCTTCGCCGCCTCCGGTCAATGATTCTTCTTCGGCAACAACTGAAAATACGGTTCCGCAAGGTGACCCGAGCCAACTGATTTTTGAAGCCGAATCACTGGTTGATGAAGGAACCGCCGCTTCAACCGCCCGTATCCGCAACGAGAAATGGCGACAAGCGAACGAGAAATTTCGTGATGCGATTCAATTGGACAAGGGCCAAGAGAATCAGATCAAAACCAAAGCCTATAATCGGTACGTCACCGCCAGCAACCAACTGGCAAGCCTCGGTGCAAACGCTGGTGCGCGCGAAGCTCTTTACCAAGCTTTAGGCTACGCAAACACCAACGCCGAGCAAGCTAATGTTGAAGCACGGCTCAGGCAATTAGGTAGCTAACAGTTTCGCTAAGGCTCGGTGAAATAGGCGGTAAACGGCATCAACAAAGAAACCGTCCCTAGACTTTCAGTGATCTCCAGTTTCAATTCCGAAACTTTGACTTTTGAAAACCTAACGATTCGCCGCCGACCAATCGTGGTTCCACGAGCGACTTCATGCCAGCCGTCTTTAGCGAGCCCAGAAATCCTCCATCCCGCCACAGATTGACCACCGCCGAGCATTTCCGTGAGTTCAACCATATTGCACTCTGTAGGGCGGGGAAATCGGATTGTCCAAGTCGGTTTCTTGTCCGACTCATCTGGAGTCCAGACCCAACCATGATTTTGGGCACCGGATGAAAAACCGGCATTACTGGAGTCGAGTGCGTTTGCGAAAAGCTTCTCGCGCAGTAGCTTGAACTGCATAAGTGCTTTTTCGTCGACTGGTGATATTTGCCCTCGGCGATCCGGCGGCACGTTCAGCAAGAGGTTAGAACCACGTCCAACCGAACCAAGCCAAATATCTAAGAGCTTCTCGGGAGATTTGACAGTTGAATCCTCGCTTGCTCGCCAAAACCAGCCCTTGCGGATAGATACGTCGCATTCGCTTGGCACCCAGTCTGCACCGCCTTTTTTGCCCTCCGTGAGTTCAGCGTATAGCGGAGTTCCAGGCACATAGCGGTCGCGGTCGATGGTGTTCCAGTTGGTTTTGCCTGCGTAACCATCCTCATTCCCTACCCAGCGGATATCCGGGCCAGCATCAGAAAAAATCACAGCCTTGGTTTGCAATTTTCTCACCGTTTGGTTGAAGCGTGCGAAATCGTAGACCTGCTTCTTGCCGTTCGGGCCTTCCCCGTTTGCTCCATCAAACCAGACTTCGAAAATCTCTCCATATTTGCCGCCTAAAACCTCCTCAAGCATTCCCACAAATACGTCGTTGTATTCCGGAGTTCCGTACTTCGGGTGATTACGATCCCAGGGCGAAAGATAAACCCCCATTTTCAACCCGAACTTTTTGCAACTGGCGGATAGCTCGGCAAGCACATCTCTGCCGAAACCACTTTCACGAACCGTGTGAGAAGAAAATTTGCTGGGCCATAAACAGAATCCATCGTGGTGTTTCGCCGTCAGGATCACGGCTTTCATTCCAGCATCTTTGAACACGCGGCACCACTGGTCGGTATCTAAATCAGTTGGAGCAAATACTTTCGGGTCTTCTAATCCGCTACCCCATTCTTGATTGGTAAATGTGTTGGGGCCAAAGTGGACGAAGGCGTAATACTCCAAGTCATGCCAAGCCCAGTGCCTCTCTGTGGGCACGGCAGTCTGCTGAGGCATCCCGTTTTGCAATCCAATTGTCATGGCTAATAAAGCTCCAACCACAGGTTCAATCTACCCACATCGCACGGCTCAGGCTCCCTTTTTTTCAATGGTAAAATCGCCGTTCAATCACCGGGAGAGATGGCAGAGTGGTCGATTGCGACGGTCTTGAAAACCGTTAAGGTGAAAGCCTTCAGGGGTTCGAATCCCCTTCTCTCCTCCAGATTATTTTTGTTGAAATGTAACTCTCAAGAGTTATCAACCGTTCTTTGAAAGAACCACTGGAGAATGCCATGTTGCTTTCAACGCTTGCTTTTGCCACCGCACTTTCGACGAATTCGTCGCCTGTTAAATCAGAGGAGGAACCAGCATTCCATATTGAAAGCTCCGTCCCCGATGACGAAGGGCAATTTGAAATCAGCATCAAAAACGAGGGAAAGGCAAACTACAACATTAATTTGGGTTTATCGGTTGGAAACGGAATCCGTCATATTCCCAGCAACCTTGAGCTTCATGTTCTACGGCAAGGCAAAAAAGAGATTTATAAATACACCGCTATCATGATGGGAATATCTGGACGCCTGGATGACCTCGTGATTAGTTTGCTAGCCAGATCTAGTTATTCATTGGAAGTCAATCTTTCGGACTTCCGGTCGACCACAGATAACACGACTCCAACTCCTGGAAGCCTGCGTATGACAACGGTTTTGCACTCAACTGATTATCAAACGAGTAATTCGGGTGAAGCCAACGAGGCAAAGTTCAAACTCTGGCAAGGCATGCTTGAATCTAAGCCAATTGAGTTCATACTAAAGTAGTTGCTGAATTTTAGCCGTGGGAATGCGAAGTACTCGGTACGCGCTGTAGTCCAGATAAAGTAAACTCGGAAAAATTGGAATTTCCAAATATATGCCAAAGCTTTACCCCGGTCAAGTCGAACTTCTGACTTTCAATAACGATCACATCCGAGCTCTTGCATCAGTCGCCTGTACCGAAGTTTTCAGCACGATTTCTGCGAAGGAACCCATCTCGATTCGGGAGATTGCACAGGAGCTTGGCAAAAGTCCGGCAAGCGTTGGAGAGCACGTTTCTACTTTGCTTGCGGTAGAGCTGATCGTTCCCGCCGGGACACGCAAACGCAGATCACGAACGGAGGCCCTCTACATCGCCAAGGGGCGCGAAACGAAAATGGTTCTGCGAGGCAAACCTTGGGGGATCATCATGGAATACCTCGCTCGATTTCGTGGTCAAATGCGGATGGCGGAACGCCAATTTGAGCTCACCCAAAAAGCAGCACAAATTGAACCTGGCATCAACGACTATCTTCAATACCGATGGAGCCGCGCTTACCTCAGCCGCGAGAATAGTGCGATTGTTCGCAAAGCTTTGCACGAGGTCTATGACCTCATAGATGAACTTTCTGAATCTGATCCAGACAAGCGGATTGAAGGCGAGCATGTTCATGTCAACGTTTCGACATTGATGATCCCAACCCAAAGCGAAAGTAAGCGAATTCTTAAATCGAAAGGTAAGGAGGAGTAGCTACGCTTCGTTAGGAGCTTCTTGCCCAAAAGAAACTCTCAAGACCTCATGGTAATTGAGTTCGGCAAATTCGACTGCGTAATCCAAATCCTTAAATTCGTACTCCTTGTTGTCGTCGTAAAAGGAAACATCTACCGCCGGAGGATTGAACACCTGCCAAATAACTGCGGGAATAACGCAAATAATTCCACCGATGATAATAACCAAGCGTCGCTGCAGCCTTGACATCTCACCCAGAGCGTTCCAAAAAACTGCGACTAATATTATCGGCAAGGCTAAGGTGATGAGAAACCGTAAAGTTCGGTTGACTACAAATGCCTTCTTGCATGATTTGCAGATCGGCACCTTCGTTTTTTTGAATCCGAATAGAAACAGCACCGGCAGCAAAAAAGTGAATATTAAATTGGTGCGGTTGCTAAGAATCGGCCAATAGGTATCCGGAGTTTGCTTACAAACCACGCACTTATCCGGAAAAATCGGCACGGCTTTCAGCGATAAAACTACATCATTACTGAGTGGCATTACGCCGCAAGCTTATCACGCCAACAACACCGCATACAAGCCAGCAAAGATACACGAAACCCATTCGGAAAGCGAAAGCATCGGACTTTTCTGGCACGACCAATTTTGCTTCCCCTGCAACGCGATCTCCGATCGGAAGCATCGTCACTAATGCTCCACGAGCGTCGGTAGCCAAACTTTGACCTCTTGCGCCGACCCGCACCAAAGGCAATCCACTTTCGATGGATCGCCAAATTGAACTCATCCATAACTGGTCGTGGCAAGGTGTTTTTTCGTACCAATCATCAATGCTCATCTGCACCAGCACTTGTGCACCGTTGATCGAGTGTTTAGCGGCAAGATCAGGAAAAACTCCCTCAAAGCAAATTAGTTGGCCAATTTTGTAATCGCCTGCATCCAGGGTTTGGAAGTTCTTAGCCGGAGACAAATCTCCCGCGGGCAAATCAAAGTTCTGGAGAAACGGCAATTCTCGAAATGGAACGAATTCACCAAACACAACTAAACGAGTTTTATCGGCATAACTCCATTTTTCGCCGTTCCACAAAAAGGCGGTTTGAAAAGTAGTTTCTCCTTCAATGTGGTTGCCGCCCATGATCACGGGAACCGCCGGTCGCTCGCCGAGTGGTGTGAAAATCGGGTCGCCTTCATTGCGACCCGCGTACCCTTCCGGCAACACAAGTAAATCTGACTTTTGAAGAACGGCAGAATTCAATAAGTCGGGAGTCGCCTCAAGCAATAATTTCCGTTCAACATCTGGGGGAGAAAATGCCATATCAACTCCCGGCTGACCAAGAGTGAACGTCTTTGTGACTCCATTTGGGCGTATAGCAAACCGCGCCGTGCTGAGCATCAAGAGCCCGACGAAAACTACGGTCATTCTCCACACGGTTGGCTGATTTGGCTTTTGCTCCTTGGGATACATAAGTTCCAGAATCACTAAGTTAGCAATGATCACCCAAGCCGAAACCAAGAACATGGTTCCCCACGCTGCGTGCTGAACAATGCTCGGAACCCGCCACAAAGGCAGGCTCACATTGCCCCAAGGGAACGCCAAAACCGGAACGTAGGCTCGGAATCCTTCAATTCCCGCCCAGACCAGCGGCACTGCCCACCACCATCCTCGCGCAAAGGATCGGTTGAGTAACCAACCCAAAAGCATAAAGAAGAATCCCGCCAAAAATGCACTCACCACCCACGGCAGAAGTGAGAGCGTCAAATTTCCGGTCCAGCGAAAAACAAACGGGAAAAGCCAAAACATTTGAAATCCAAAATAAAGGAATCCGAACAAGTACCCTCGTTTGGCCGCGTGCCAGCCGCTTTCACTATCCCGCAACTGGCGCAGCCAAGGTACAAGCGCGATGAAAACGAGCAGAAAGATATTCGCTGGCGGAAAAGCCAAACTCAGCATGATTGCTGAGAGAACAACTGGCCCGAATTCAGCGGCGAGTTTCTTCATGGCAACCACTTAAATGCCGGGTATCCGAGAATCTCAGCATTTGCCAGTACCCATCTGGGCGACGGATGAGCTCAGTGATCGAAGCATTTTCGAGTCGAAAGCTCTTTGCCGTCTGAACAGTTCCACGCATCAACCGGGCCATTAGCAAACCACCCGTTCCGCCATGAGTTACGATCACCGTGTTTTCACGTGCTCGATCCAACATTCGGTTCATCCGCGCCAGACGGTTCCATACATCCTTCATGGATTCTCCGCCCTCTGGTCGCAATTCGTGCTCTCCTAATCCGCGCTGTCTGGATTCAGCGGAAAACCAAGCTCGGATCGCTGTGTAGTGGGCTCCTTCTAGTTCACCGAAGGTGCGCTCGCGTAAATCCTCGCGAATCTCTAATTCTAAATCAAGCGAAGTCGCTAGCGGTTGAGCGGTTTCTACGCACCGGTTTAGGTCGCTACTGAAAACGCGCTGAATTCTCTGCTCTTGCAATGCGGCTACTAAACGGTCGGCTTGCCGCCGTCCCGTTTCATCAAGGTCGACGTTCGAATGCCCCTGTGCAAACCCGTTGGTGTTCCACTCAGTTTGGCCATGACGAACAATAAATAAGCGCATGCAGACTTATGGTTATACCGTCCATGGCGCCAGCGACCCGACCTCCTTGCCGCCAGAATCGATGCGGAAGGTGCCAAGTTTCAAGATTCTCACCGGAGCGGGGGGTAATGCGGTGTTCAAAATAGTCATAAGTCCTCGGGATTCATCAAACCGTTTAACAATTCCCATTCCAAAATCATCCCCGTTTTCGTGAGCAAAACTACAAATCAACCCGTGGTAGGTGCGAGGATCAACCATCGATAGGCGAGCGGTGTGAGTATGGTCAAGCATTCGGGCGATTTCTTCATCGCCGAGTTTTGATTGAGTAACCAGGTGAAGAACGTCTCCGCTGATCTCAGAGTAATCGTTGGTATCTGGGTTCGCTAGCATAGTTCCGCTCCCCAACCGCGAACCGATCACCCTCACATCTTTTAGTAGAACCTCATGTTCCGAGCATTCTTCAATCAGTTTCAGCCACAAAGCCCGCCGCTGTGCTTCGTGAACTAAATCCGGAAAACCAGCAGAGACCGGAACAGCCTTTGCGCCTACCGGCCATGGCCACAACTCTAACCCCGTTTTTTCTGGAGTGAGGATTTCGGTTGGTTGAACCATCATCGCCAGATTCAACAATAAGTGCCGCATTACCGGGTTGGAACCAGCATCCCCGCAAAGAATGATGCCGCCATCTTGCATCTGCTGAACCAGTTCGCCAACCGCCGCCAGCCAAGCGATTGGGTTGCGTTGAACATCTAACGTGCCGATAAACCGCCAACCGATTTGTTTCCCCGCACGCCAGAGGCTAACACGGCACGGCGTGCCGTGGTCGCAATTTCCTAAATCAGCAACGATCAAATCTCGGTGAGACTGATGGCTGATCCAATCTCGCCAGCTGTGCCCCGCCGCACCAATGAGCAGCGTGCATTCCATGACTAATCTTCGCCGAGTTTTGCGCTCGGACGAGCCCGGAGGGTTGCCCATTCGCGAAGGGCGGTGATGTCTTCGCTCATCATCCGGCTCAACGGCACTTGAGTTTCCGCTTCTTCTTTGATGTCCTTGAACGTCACTTCTCGGTCAGCAAAAAACGCATGGTTAAGTGCCCCAACCACTAGCTGCTCAATTTCTGCGCCGCTGAATCCCGCTGTCACCTTAGCTAACTCTGCGACTTTGAACTTTTTAGGATCGCGTTTGCGTTTGCTCAAGTGAATGCGGAAAATCTCTTCTCGCTCCTTGGTATCCGGAAGATCAACAAAAAAGATTTCGTCGAATCTTCCTTTCCGCATGAGTTCAGGAGGAAGTTGCTGAACATTGTTTCCAGTGGCAATCAAGAAAACCGGCTTCGTTTTTTCCTGCATCCAGGTCAGGAAGGTTGAAAACACTCGAGCTGTGGTTCCACTATCGCTTACTCCGCTGCCCATGCCGGCAAATCCTTTTTCTAGCTCATCGATCCACAAAACACAGGGGGCGAGGCTTTCCGCGATCTTGATGGCGCGACGCATGTTCTGTTCGCTTTGACCTACTAAGCTACCAAATATCCGACCGACATCCATCTTAAGCATCGGGAGGTTATAAGCGCTGGCGACCGCCTTTGCAACCAGAGATTTACCGCAACCTTGAACCCCAATAATGAGAATTCCTTTAGGGAACGGTATTCCGTAATCCCGCGCTGCGTCAGTGAAGCTCTTGGACCGTTTCACGAGCCAATCTTTGAGCAAATCGTGACCGCCAACATCTTTCATTGAACTACTGCTGGGATAAAACTCCAACATTCCAGTTTTGCTGACAATTTGCTTTTTCTCTTCAATGATTTTGTCAACGGTGAGCTTCTTTTCTTCGACCAAGCTACGAGCCAATGCGCTTTCAATCTCATCCGCAGTCAAGCCTTGTGCGCTACGGACAATAGATTCTCGGAGGTCATCGGGGAGGCTCACATCTACATTGGGCACATCCTTCATCGCGGCGATGACACTATCCAGTTGCCGTGAAATATCATCTTGCTCGGGCAGGGGGAAATCTAAGACCGTGACGTCTTTTTCTAGCTCTACCGGCAACACTAGCTGGGGTGCGACCATGATCAAAGTTTGAGCCTTGCCTCGCAAGCGAGCCGCCAAATCTCGGAGCAACCGGATCACCCGAGTGTCCTTCATATACGGATGAAAATCTTTGAGAAGAAAGACCGTGAACTCCGCGCTTTCGTGGATCTGCGCTAGAGCTTCAAGTTCTCCGGGAAGACTGCTTGCTTTCACTGGTCCGCTCGCTCGACGCACGGCTGGTTGCATTCCTTGCGTCACGCTCCAGGTATGAACTTGCCGATTGAGTTTTTCGCAGACCTTCCTGATCGCGTCTTCGACTCGGCGTTCTTCCCAGCTTGAAATAAACAGAATCGGGTACTTGGCCCGAATCAGTACTTCAATCTCGCGTGTTGCATCCATGGAATCAATCTACCTTCCACGCCCTGGTTAGGTTGCTAAAAAGGAACTCTGGTTCGCACGCGGAGTTAAGCTACGCCTTGTCGAGACTCTGATTTCCGTAAGAGATTGATTACATAGCCGATCACGCGCTTGTTGTCTTCCGAAGGATCAAGTTTGACGGACTTGATCCTGCCAGACTCACGCTTTATTCGATCTGCGTAGTGTTTCTCAGCAACTGATCGCTCATGCTGTGTTTCCTTCCGCCAGTTCTCCACCCAATCTAGAACTGAGTTTGATTCTGCAACGTAGCCTCGGAAGAACAATGCTCCGGCGGCCCATTCAAGGCCGATTTGCTGTTCACGTGAGGATCCACGTCGAAAACTTCTTTTCAAACCATCAACCAAAAGGTCAGTTCCCTTTTGAATTTCATCGTTGGCGATATAAGTAAGACCGGCGAGGGTATGGAACATCGCAAGCATGTTTTCGTTCGGTTCGCTACCCAGTGCAGTAAAAACCTCATTGGTCGCCATGAGAGCATTTTTCCAGTCACCTAAAATGATGTAAACGGTACACGTATTCGCCCAGTTGATTGCGTAATTCGCCCAAGCGAGAGGATTATCCTGTAGCAACAAAGCTTTTCTTACTTCAGCGTACATCGCAAGGGCTTTTTCATACTCGCCCATATGCCATCTAAACGAACCTTCCACTGCCTGACAGTTCATTGTTTTTACATAGTCATCAAGGCCCCTGTAAATTGCCGCCGATTCTTGAATCATCGTAACGGCCGACTCAAAGTCACGCCCTTGAAAAAAAGCGAAAGAACGACCGAAGAAGGTACGCGCCCGACGAGGCAACTCCATTTCTTGGGCTAAGAGGTTATCCGTCTGATCAATTACCGCTTTCCAGTTGTAACGTAGCCCTTCAGCATCAATAATCAGCAGTCTCATATCTTGCTCAATCTCGCCCATCACTTCATCAGTGGCTACGAGGTCGTACAAGAATTGGACATAGGTGCTCGGGTCACGAGCGAATTCCCGGGTTGCACCCGGTGTCATAAAAAAACTTGCGGCATCCTTGGGCGTATCCTCAATCGCCCGGGCGAGCAATCGCCCAAGATGGATCAACTGTGAATCTGTCCAGCGGTTTGCAACGTCAAACTGACCGGTTTTCAACTCTGCGATGTATTGCTTTAGTTCTTCCACCAGCGAACTGCCCCAATTGAACTCTTCTAATTTGCTGGCGGCTTTGAAATCCCGAATTCCTCGGTCAAGCTCATCAATAGTAGTAAGTGATCTTAGGTAGCTTTTCCACAGCTCAACATCGTTCAGCTCAAGTTTGAGGGCAGTCTGATATGCATCTGATATTAGCTGCCAATTTCCAGCTTCATTGGCTAAGTGGGCTAGTCGCTTGAGAACTCGTTTGGTTTCGGCACGCCACTCCTCTTGCCAGTGCCTCACCCATAGCTCGGAAATATCAGGCAGTAACGGCTTCCCGAGCTGAGGCAATATTGCAGTCAATGCTTCCAGTTCGTCACTCGGATCAATAAGGTCTGCGCTCGCTTGAATTCGTTTTTTGAGTTCTACATAGTCAACATTAATTTGTGAAACGTCGAGTGCCAGGTCAGCTCTGCCTATGATCAGCGCCTCTCCAACCATCTTTTTGAATCGAGTCAGGGCGACGCGGAGCCTGTTTCCAGATATCTCATAGTCTTCTTCCGGGTAAAGATCCTTGGCGCACTTTCTTCGCTCAACATGCTCTGGAGCATGCAACATGAGGTAGGCGAGAAGGTACCCGCCCGAACCTAGGGAATATGATCTTCCAGTATCCTCTTCCACAAGCCGAGTGGTATCTAGAACCTCAAACCGAACCATTACCTACCATTTTTCCAGAATTGGATGTTAAGGTAGCTGTGAATTCCGCTAATAATTGTCCAGCTAATGATGATGTAATGATACGGAAAGCATAGTGTAAATGGAGCGAGAGTTCCCCTTGAGAGAGAGATTATGAAATTTGCACACTGCATTACTGCGCCTATGGTTCTGGTTGGAATCGGGCTAGCTTCAGTTGCCAGTGCCCAAAGCCTTTTTTCGTTTGCTTCGACTAGCGTAGGCAATGAATGGGAATTTGGGTTTAACTCAGGCAACATCGCCCTCAATTCTTCTATCAGTACGAGTGGAAATCCTGTAACTTCCAACACAAATAAGAGTTTCAGTGGTCTTGACAGCAACGGTCAAGCGCAGACAATGACACTGAATTCATCTGCATTTGCCACGGCACAGTATGGGATTTTGAAGTCAAGCGCGCAAGCTACTATCAACAACACATTCTTTGATTCTGGTAACCCATGGTATTGGAACCCCGAAACATCAGAGGTGAATGAAAACGGCGTCCCCGATTACTTCTTGGTCGCTGGGACATCCTCGTATTCCGATGTCTTCACCTACACTGGCTTAGGAGCCGGATTTACGGTGAACTTCTACTACCATGTTGACGGAATCATGCAAGGTGATACGGCGTACAACGTTCTTCGAGTAACCAATAACGGAATAACTGAGAACTTTGATGTGGAAGCAGGAGCAAACGGAATTGTCAGCCAAACATTTGTGACTCAAAGATATACGCCAAACGCGAACTCGCAAATCATCCACTCCACTTCATTGACAAGCGGAGTTTCCGCTCGGGTTTACGAAATGGATGAGGGCCTGAACATTGTGGGTAATTCTAACTTCGCCAACACTGTTTCATTGGTTGGCATGGTCGCGTACGACGCCCAGGGCAATGTCGCTTCTGGTTGGTCATTTACAGCAGGTAGCGGCTCTACTTATCCTGTGCCGGAACCAGCCAGTATGAGCCTTTTAGCACTCGGTGCGGTTGCCGCCCTCAGACGAAAAAAGAAGTAAAAACCTCGTTCAAATGAACTTTGCCCAAGCATTTGCTTGGGCTTTTTTGTATCAGTTTGATAAATTCTTTTCAGCTAATGATCATGTAATGATCGCGTGGATATATTTGATTTCAGAGCAGTTGCTCGAACTTGAGAGAGAGATAATTCCATGAAATTTAGCCAGTCATTTGCATTGAGTGCAGTCCTCACCGCGCTCTGTATTACACAGGTCGGCCAAGCCCAAACACATGGTCGAAACTCATTCGCGTTAGTTGGTGTGACCAATAATGGTTTCGAGAATTTTGCCCTTCGCGGTCTTGACGGAGATTATTCGGATACAGGCGGGTATGTCCAAGCTATGGGGACTGGCTCTTACAATGGCATGAACCGTAACGAAGAGTCCGGCACAATGTCGTTCAGTGGTTTTGGCAGTGCGAATGGCCAATACGGAATTTTGAAAACTTATGGCTGGGGAGCCGTTTCCAACTCGTTCTATAACTCCTCCAACGAAATCTATTACAATCCAGACACCGACGAGGTGAATCCAAATGGAACACCCGATCGCTTTGTCTCATTTGGACAAGCCCAATACTTCGACTATTTTCAATATAGCAGTCCAACTGGCAACATCAGTGCGGGCGTAAAAGTTGACTTTTGGTATTACGTGCACGGAACCCTTTCTGGTGACAGTGCTTTCCATTCAATCTACGTTGAGAACGATGGCGATTCTGACACGTACCTCATCCAATCGAACGGTGGCACCCAGAACATCAATGAAATCTGGACAACCAAGAAGTTCACGATCGGAGCCGACTTGGCACTCCAGCACTCCACAACTATTGTGAGCCAGTTCGATAACCTTTCAACTGAGTACTGGGATGATAACAGTAACGTAGAGGGTACTGCAAATTTCGGAAGCACGATTACGCTCGGTGGAATGCACCTTTACGATGAGAACGATAACCTCATCTCAGACTGGACAATGACTTCTCTTTCCGGCACCGATTACGAAGCCGTGCCGGAACCCACAACCATGGCTCTACTGGGTGTCGGGGCCATAGCCGCTCTCAAGAGAAGAAAGGTTTAACTGTTCCTTAAGTTCATTGCATTGCCCGAGCTTAGGCTCGGGCAACTTTTTATGCGGAGTCTCTGGCTTGTGATTCCGCCTCTCTCAACCTCGAAATCAAGTAGTTCATCACTTTTTTTGTACTTTCATTCGGATCAATTCGTTCACCAGGTTTTAGTTGGTGTAGGCCGATGATCCAATCAGCATACTTTTGCTCTGCTATAGATCTCGTATGTTCCGTCCGATATCGCCAGGCATTCACCCAGTCGAGGAGGGCTACTGCATCTTTGTGCATGCCAGCAAAAGTTAAAGCTCCGATAGCCCATTCCATCGAAATTTGCTGATCGCGCGATGCTCCTCTCCGGTATGCCCTTCTCAGTCCATCGCTTAGATAATTAACGCCTTTCGTCCATTCCCCCTTTTGACAATTTACAATTCCAACAAGCGCATGGAACATTGGGAGCATATTTTCGTTGGGCTCCCGTTCCAGAGCTTCAAAAGCATTTTGAGTGGCTTTGTAAGCTTCTTCCCAGTTACCTAGAATCACATAAACGGCAGTCGTGTTCGACCAAATAACAGAAAGGTTTGAACGCACCAAGGGGCGATCCGTATTCCCCAATTCCGTGATTCCAAGCATATACAACTCTAGAGCTTTTTCGTATTCCCCGATATGCCACCTAAATGAGCCTTCACTCACTCGACAGTTGATGGCTCTTAAGTAATCGCCACTTTTCTCGCTGGTATCAATTGCCTCTTGAATTGTAGCGAGTGCTCCTTCAAAATCTCTCCCTTGAAACTGGGCAAATGACCTTACAAAACCTACCCTCGCCCTCTGGTTGAGGTTCAAATCCATCTTCATAAGAATGGCTGTTTGTTCAATGATTATTTTCCAATCGTTTTCTTTTCCGTGCACTGCCTCAAGAACTCGTATGCGAGTATCTATCTCTTGAGATTTACTCAGTTGTCCCGATTCAGTTAATTGTATTAAGAACTTGAGATATGCCTTCCGATCGCGATTGAACTCGCCCTCGGCTCCTCTGGACGTAAAAAAAGCGGCTGCATCTTCGGGGGAATCTTCGATGCCCCTCGCTAAAATTCTGCCCAAAACAATCAACTCTTCCTCTGTCCATCTATTGGCTACATCAGGGCCAGGAACCGCCAGAGAGTTGCAAAACTCAATTAGTTCGATCGCTTCTTCTTTGGAGATATCTGAGGCTTCTTTGGCCAGCCCGATCTCCCTAATCCCTTGCTCGATTCGATTCAACTCATGCAAAGACCGGAGATACTTTTGCCAAATGGGGATAGAGCTTGGATCGTGAGCCAGTGCCGCTTTGGATGCTTCGACGGCTAATCCCCACTGCTTAGTATCACAACACAGATCATAGAGCCGCACTAATCTTGTGACACATAGCTTTCGCCAAGACTCTTGCCAATCTAAAAGCCAAAGTCCGCTCTCATCTGAAAGCAGATCTTCTTTAAACTTGGGCAAGAGTCCAGCCAGCCGATCAAGCTCGTCCTGCTCGTCAATTTCATCAGTTGCTTTTCGCAGTGCTTTTTGAATCGCTATTGCATCGACCTCAACTAAATCTAAGTTGAGCTTCAACTGGTCGCGATCAACATTAAGCGCATCACCTAGCTGCTTTTTTAGCCTAACAAGAGCTACTCTTAAACGATTGCCTGATACTTCGTATTCGTCGTCGGGATAAAGGTCTGCGGCACAGCGCCGTCTTTCAACCCACTCTCCGTCATGTTTTGCTAAATATCCTAATAGATTTGCGCTTGATCCTAATTTGACTTCTTTGCCATCTTCCAGGATCAACCGGGCAGAACCAAGGAGATGCAGAGTGATCATGCTCAATTAATTCTAGTCGCGAACTGCTGTAACTGTCGCAATTAGCGTAATTATCGGCGACTGAATGACTTTATTTAACTTCTAAACAATCCAATTGGTTCAAAAACTCACCTGTTGGCCCAGCACCTAGGCCAACTACATCCCCTACTTTTATTGACCCGGAGACAATTTGTATTCCCCCATCAATTGGATCGAGCGTATGTCCCACGTGAGCATCAAGATCTAAAAACTCAAAAACTTGATTTGTGCAGGCCAAATGCGCGGAAGCAGTTACCCCCAACCGTGTTTCCGCCATTCCGCCGATCATTGATTTGCCAAATCCTGCTTCAACAACCGAACCGATTGCTCCACCGCCCAGAATGCCACCGCTCTTGCAGAGTTTCACATTCACTAAACTACAGCATCCTCGGCTAAACAATCCAAAGGCATCTTGCGCCGAAAAACAGCTTTCATCGGCCATGACGGGTACCGGAGCGTTATTGTGGAGCCACTTCAATCCTTCCCAATCTCCACGCTTAACTGGTTGCTCACAAAATTGGATATCAAACTCCGCGATTCCTTCGAGGACGGTCATTGCGGATTCACGGTCGTAAGCTTGGTTGGCGTCCACCCGGATGTCAACATCTGGGGCACCTTCCCGAACCGCCTCGACCCGAGCGTAGTCATTGGCTAATCCATCTCCCAGTTTAAGCTTAATCACTTCAAATCCCTGGCTTGCAATTTCTGCCGCACGGGATTTAGCCTCCTGTGGTTCAACAATGCCGATGGTGAGATCAGTTTTTAACTCTCGTTGCGATCCGCCGAGCCACGCCCATAAAGGCATATCTGCACTTTGTGAAACAAGGTCGTGCAGAGCAACATCCACTCCGCAGATCGCCGTCGTTTGAGTCGGCATCAACTGAAAGCAAGTTTTGATAAGATGCCGAAGTTCAAGCGCATTTTTGCCGATCAAGAACTCAGCAAAAACCTTGAGCGATTCAACGCATGTGCCTTGATTTTCACCGTTGATCGCATGAAAAGGAAGGCACTCGCCCCATCCGGTAAAACCGCCCGCATCAATAGCAACAAACACACCGCTCGCCGCATGATTGGTCATCGTAGCAATCTTAAACGGCTTAACCAATGGAATCTCGAACGGATAAATCCGCACTCGATCTATTTTTAGCGCACCGCTCAACTAAGGCACCTGGTAAATGCGGTCAATGAAAACTTGCAAAGAGTAGTGTCTGTCCATACCCGTAAAAGCAAGATGCTCCAGCGTGTATCCGCCCGGGCTATTGAGCATAGAGTTTCCGCTTGCAAAATTGCTCACTTGACCAGGTGCAAGAACACCCTTCGGAATTGCGGCCAGATTCACTTCCACCGTTTGCCAAACACCAGGAACTAAATCTTGACCGCCAGGGAGCGAACCGCCGATTAAACCACTGTTGGCAACCCATTCGATTCCGCCGGAGGTTCCGCCATTAGCACCGATTGCTCCGACACCAATTACTTCTCGCAGACCAAGCGCCAGTTTTGCGGGAGCCGAAACATACATATCTATGCGAAGCTTCTGGTTCACATCAATGTAGGGGTTTGGGCGTCCGGTAGAGTTAAAGGTTGTGAGCCTCATCCACTTGAATGGAGCGTTCCATTTGTATTCCCACTGGGCTTCAAATACTTGCGCCCCAAATCCAGTGAGCGTGCTAATCGGACGCGGCATTCGGACGACACGACCATCATTGAACTTGGTTTCTAAGTAGCCGCTTGTTGAGCCTGAGTAGCGTGGAACTCGGAACATTGTGCCCGTATCCAAACCCGCCGATTCAAAGTCTTCAACGATTGTTTGGGCGCCCGCAAGTGCGGAACACACGATTACTCCCGCCAACAAAGCCAACCGAATACAACGCATTCCTCTATCGTATCGCCAAACCTACCGCAGTTGCAAATAATTTGCAAGAATCAGGCAGTATCCAGGGCAAGGCGGCACATCACTTCAACGCAATCGGGAATCACCGCATCGTTAAAGTCGAACCGTGGAGTGTGAACGCTCGGTGCTTCGGTGACCCCTGGTTTGCGTAATCCCATAAAGTAGAACGCGGCCGGAACGTGTTCACCGTAGAAGCTGAAATCTTCTCCTCCCATAACGGGTGCCGCGAGTTCCTTCACTCGGTCGTTTCCGATTACTCCTGAAGCAACCCGCTTGACGTTTTCGGTTGCGCCCTGTTCGTTAGCCGTTACCGGATACCCTTCTGTCCACACGATTTCGGCGGTGCAGCCCATCGCGGCGGCGATTCCATCTGCGATGGCATAAATTCGCTCTTTCCCGAAAACCCGTGTTTCGGCTAAAAGCGTTCGCATTGTGCCCTTGAGTTCGACTTCTTCTGGAATCACGTTGAACGCAGTGCCACCGTGGATGCTGGTCACACTGACAACGATTGAATCCAGCGGGTCAACGTTTCGGCTCGCAATGCTTTGCAGACTGGTCACCGTTTGCGCGGCGGCGACTACAGGATCAATGGTTGTGTGCGGAGCCGCGGCATGACCGCCTTTTCCGCGAATGTAGATCGTGAATTGGTTCGTTGCCGCCATCATCGGCCCGACCTTCCAGAAAATCTCGCCTTGGGCTTCTTCTGGCCAACCATGAAGACCATAGATCATATCGGCTTTGTTGCCAAGAATCCGGCCATCCAAAACGCCGTCTTCACACATGGCTTTTCCGCCTGCGCCGCCTTCTTCTGCTGGTTGGAATACGAACAGCACATTATTCGGGCGATCTTCCTCTCGCACCAGGGCGCGAGCAACCCCGACCAGAATTGCCGTGTGTCCATCGTGACCGCAGGCGTGCATTTTGCCTGGGGTTTGGCTGGCGTAAGGCAAGTTCGTTTCTTCATGAATCGGTAGGGCATCCATATCCGCCCGCAGAGCGACGGTTTTCCCGCCCGGTTGCGTGGCGGGTAGGAAACCAAGAACGCCCGTTCCCTTTGCCAATCCGGCGACAAACTGAACCCCGATTTCTTTTAACTCGGATTGCACGCGCTTGCTGGTTTCGACTTCTTCGTACATCAGTTCCGGGCATTTGTGGATGTCGTGCCGTAACTCAGCTAAATAATTCGCATCTTCGTCAATCCGGTTTCGCAACATAATCTAACTGTACCAATTCTCACTGCAGGTTCGTAGATATGAAAAAGTCACCCAAACCGCTCAAAGATCCCCGAGCTCAATCGGCTTTAGATGCGATGAACGATATTGAACCTACTACCGCGCGAGCGATGTTTGGCGGCTACGGTTATTACAGCGAAGGTGGCCCTATGTACGCCTTGTTCGCCATTGACCAAATGTATTTCAAAGTGGATGATGTCAACCGCGAGGAATTTGAATCGGTTGGCGGCGGGCCGTTTATCTGGACGGGCGGCGACCAACCAATGGTGATGCAGTACTACTCCATTCCGGAATCAGCTTGGACAAATCCGCCGGAACTCACCAAATGGATGAAGTCTGGACAAGGGGCGGCAGATCGCGCGGCGGCGAAGAAGAAGCCCAACAGGTGAAGCGCTATTCCCTCCCCAATTCTGGGGAGGAATTAAAGGAGGGGTTAATTAATGACGGCTTTAACCCATCACACGATCAAACGCCGCGAAGAATTCATCCATCTCAGCCGGAGTGCCGATTGAAACACGGATGTGCGATGGCATACCAAGCGGGCCGCCGCTCCGAATAATCACGCCCTCACGTAACAGTAGGTCGAACAGTTCCTGGCCTGTTTTCCCAGAAGAGGCCACATCTACGCAAATGAAGTTCGCCCGGCTGGGAACCACTCCATAACCACGCGCGGACATGAATTCGGCGACTCGATTTAGCCCTTGGGTGTTGACTTGAAAACTGTTTGCCAAATGTTGCGAATCATTTAGGGCCGCAATCGCCGCCGCTTGAGCTAGAGAGTTCACGTTAAACGGCTCCCTTGCTCGGTTGGTCGCATCAACGATTTCGGCAGAAGCAAGCCCGTAACCCACCCGGATTCCTGCCAGTCCGAACGCTTTGCTGAATGTACGCAAAACCACAACCTTGCGACCTGATTTCAGCAACGAAACCGAGTCAAGCCGGTCAGCAAGGCCTTCCGAATATTCGTAGTAAGCCTCGTCCAAAACGAGGACTGCATTTGCGGGAATCTGATTCAAAAACTTTGAAATCTCTGAGTGCGTTAGAACAGTGCCCGTCGGGTTGTGCGGATTTGCCAGAAAGATGAGCTTTGTTTTTTCATCACAAGCCTCCGCCATTGCCGCTAGGTCGTGCTTCCATTCCTGATCAAGCGGAATCGCACGCAATTCAACGTCGGAAAGATGCGCGGCCGCATCGTATCTCACAAAACTGGGCGCACCGATGACCACATTGTCGCCTGGTTCTAAATAAATCAGTCCGAGTAGGTGGATGAGTTCATCACTGCCGTTGCCAATCATGACTTGGTCGGTGGTCACTCCGAACTTTTCTGCGACGGCGACTTTTAGTTCGTAGCCGCTAGCATCGGGATAAAGGTGCATCTGCGCGGCGGCGGCGCGGACGGCTTCGACCGCTTTCGGGCTCGGCCCAAGAGGGTTTTCGTTGCTCGCCAACTTCACGACTTCGGTCAGGCCGAGTTCGCGCTTGACTTCATCAATCGGCTTCCCTGGGGTGTACGGGGTCATTTTGAGCACGTTGGGTCGCAAACCGGAAGCCATGAAAACGAGTGTACCGACGAACGACTGAGTGATCTAAGCCAGAACCATTTCGTGAAGGTTCGGACAAACGGTGTAATTCGCCTCGGTTTTCGAGCGGATTTCTTCCTCGGTTACGCCGGGAGCGAGTTCCTTAAGAACCATTCCGTTATCGCCGAGTTCAAATACGCAAAGGTCGGAAATCACCATATCCACACACTGCTTTCCGGTGAGCGGAAGACTGCATTCATGAAGGATTTTGGAATCACCGTGCTTATTCGTGTGCTCCATCACCACGACAACTTTTTTTACTCCTGCGACCAAATCCATTGCTCCGCCCATGCCTTTCACCATCTTGCCGGGGATCATCCAGTTCGCGAGGTCGCCTTCTTCGCTGACTTCCATCGCACCGAGGATGCTGAGGTCTATCGCGCCGCCGCGAATCATTCCAAAGCTATCTGCACTGGAAAAATAAGCCGTGCCAGGAATTTCGGTGATTGTTTGTTTGCCCGCGTTGATCAAATCCGGGTCTGCCTCGCCGGTGAACGGAAACGGCCCCATGCCCAACATTCCGTTTTCACTCTGCAGAACCACTTCTACTCCGGGCGGGATGAAGTTCGCAACCAAGGTCGGAATCCCGATTCCCAGGTTGACGTAAAAGCCATCTTGGAGTTCTTGTGCGGCGCGTTTCGCCATTTCGTCGCGGGTGAGAGGCATGATTTCAGTCTACATCCTTTACCGAGCGGTCTCCGTCAATCGCTCGATTCGTTTTTCGTATCGGGTGCCGACAATCACCTTATCCACAAAAATCCCAGGAGTGTGAATTTGATCGGCATCTAGCTGACCGACCTCGAATATCTCCTCGACTTCGGCAATACAAACCTTGCCCGCGCTTGCCATCATCGGGTTAAAGTTTCGCGCGGTTTTGCGGTAAATCAAGTTGCCCCAGCGGTCGGCCTTCCACGCTTTGACAATCGCAAGATCTGCTTTGAGCGCGGTCTCCATCACATACATTTCGCCATCGAACTCGCGAGTTTCTTTGCCTTCGGCGATGAGCGTTCCGTATCCGGTCTTGACAAAAAACGCGGGAATCCCGGCCCCGCCGGCACGGATGCGTTCGGCGAGAGTGCCTTGTGGATTGAATTCGAGTTCCAGTTCGCCGCTCAAGAATTGGCGTTCGAATTCGGCGTTTTCACCCACATAGCTACTGATCATTTTTTTGATCTGCTTGGTTTGGAGCATGAGGCCCAGACCGAAATCATCGACGCCACAGTTGTTGCTGATGACCGTGATATCTTTAACTCCGCTATCTCGGATCGCCACGATGAGGTGCTCGGGGATTCCGCAAAGCCCAAACCCTCCGCTCATAATTGTCATGCCGTCAAATAGCAGTCCTTCGAGCGCCGTTGCCGCATTCGCTACCTGTTTATCCACGGTTCCAGTCTACTGAACCATCTTCCCAAAATCCCAGGCATCGGCAAAGAAAAAACCGAACCGTGGGCATACGGTTCGGTTAGCAAGCACACTGGATGCTCCATTAATATTTCAGTCGTAAACAGTTAGTAGGATTCCCCTCGCTATCTGGCTGTTCCCAGACGACAAAATATCCAGCATTTTTACTGGGATTCAGATTCAAATTTGGCTAGGATGGCTTCCAGTTTGAAGGTGGTTTCGCTGTTCGTGGCTAAATAATCACAGCCCATTTCTTTGCCGTATTCCAGCTTTTCTTTTTCTTTGTGTCCAGCATGACCGATCACCCAGGTTGAGCGAGCCTGCAATGCTTTGATGAGTTCGGCAATATCCCAGGCGTTGCTTCCTAGGTTGATGATTGCCACCGGAGCTTCGGGATGATCTTTAGTCGGCCTTGAAACAACCACTGGCTCATGCCCAAGCGCAATGAGTGTCTTCCTCAGCTTTTCACTCCACATCAGGTTATCTTCGTACAGCAAAACTCGCACAGCCGCAGTCTATCCGGTTGCACTTTGGCTCAAAAGGTAACCTTGGGCAGAACCAATGCCCTCCCAACTCCGAGCTTTGTATTTTGAAGATGGTGTACTCAGTCTGCTGGATCAGCGATTGCTCCCGGCACAGGAAGTTTGGCTTGGCCTTTCGACTTCCGACCATGTGGTGGAAGCGATTCGAGAAATGGCGGTTCGCGGTGCACCCGCAATTGGAGTCGCCGCCGCCTACGGAATGGTGCTCGCGGTTCAAAATGGCGAGGAATGGAACTCTGCTAAGGAAAAACTTGCTGGCTCTCGCCCAACCGCCGTGAATCTATTTTGGGCTTTGGACAGGTTAGATAAGTTATCAGATAGATCAGTCAAAAGGGTTCTCGCAGAGGCTAAAGCAATCGAACAGGAAGACCTCGCCATGAACCATAAAATCGGCGAGTTCGGAGCGAGTTTGGTGCCAGAGAACGCCACCATTTTAACGATCTGCAATACAGGTTCACTCGCTACATCTGGCCACGGAACCGCACTTGGGATTATCCGCACGGCGCATATGCAAGGCAAAGTGAAGCACGTTTTTTCCTGCGAAACTCGCCCTCGTCAGCAAGGGTTACGCCTCACCGCATACGAGCTGATGCACGACCAAATTCCGTTCCACAGCATCGCCGATTCCGCCGCGGCATCTTTAATGGCGGCGGGCAAAATTGATTTCGTTGTGGCCGGAGCAGACCGCATCGCGGCAAACGGAGATACGGCCAACAAAATCGGAACACTTATGCTCGCGGTTCTTGCAAATCACTATAAAATTCCGTTTGTGATTGCCGCTCCGAGTAGCACGCTTGATCCTTCTCTCCCCGATGGTTCGCATATTCCTATAGAGGAACGGCATTCTTCAGAACTCACCCACGCCGAAGATTTACAGATTGCACCGGAAGGAACACCTGTGTTCAATCCAGGTTTTGACGTCACTCCTGGCACGCTGATAACCGCAATCGTCACTGAAAATGGCATCAACCGCCAACCATATGGTTTCAAATGAACATCCTAGATCTGATCGCTAAAAAACGTGACCACGGCATTTTCAATGCAGAAGAGCTTGCCTTTATTGCCGATGGTGCGGCAGATCAATCTATTCCCGATTATCAGTTATCCGCGTGGTTGATGGCGACTTATTTGAACGGATTGGATGACCAGGAAACCGCAGATCTCACGCTAGCGATGGCAGATTCGGGCGAGCGGATTGACCTCACTGGACTCCCCAAACCCTGGGTGGATAAACATAGCACCGGTGGAGTTGGAGATAAAACAACGATTGTCCTTCTCCCGATCCTCGCCGCCTGTGGGCTGACTGTCGTCAAAATGTCTGGCCCTGGGCTCGGGAAAACGGGCGGCACGATTGACAAACTCGCCAGCGTTCCTGGGTTCAACACCAATCTTTCGCCCGAACAAATGAAGGCTCAAGCAAAAGAAATCGGGCTTGCTCTCACTGGTCAAACGCCGAGCCTTGCTCCCGCCGACAAGACCCTTTATGCACTCCGTGATGTGACAGCGACTGTGCCTTGCCTGCCACTCATCGTCAGCAGTATCCTCAGCAAGAAAATTGCCGGAGGCGCCGATGTCGTTGTTCTTGATGTGAAATGCGGTTCTGGGGCGTTTATGGAAACCCTGGACGATGCGTCCCGGCTGGCATCTAAACTACGCGAAGTTGGCGAAAAGGCGGGACTCACTGTTCGCACCGTGATCACTGATATGGATCAACCACTTGGTCGAACAGCTGGCAATGCGCTTGAAATTAAAGAAGCGATACAGATTCTGAAAAATAAGGAATCTTCCAGGTTCTCTGAGCTTTGCATCCATCTCGCGAGAACCGCATTAGAGGCGGCAGGAGTCGTAGCCGATCCGGCTTTTGCGATTGCTTCTGGTGCGGCTTTGATTAAAGCAAAGCAGTGGTTCGCCGCACAAGGCGCGGATATATCAGTTTTCGATCAAGATGATTGGCAAGTTGCTCCCATCCAAAAGGAAGTTCTTTCTAACGAGTCAGGGTTTGTCAAATCCGTTTCGGCTGATATCATTGGCGAAGCGGTGGTTGATCTGGGCGGTGGGCGGAGAGTCAAAACCGATACGATTGACCCAACTGTGGGCATAGAAACCTTAGTGCATATTGGCGACAGGGTTGAGCTAGGTCAACCTATTTTTCGGATTCATGCAAGCACCGAAGAATCAGCTGCAAATGCTTCAGAAAAATTAACGCTAGCAGTTGAATTGAGTTCTACAGAAGTGACCGCGCGACCAATTTTAATGGGTTCTTCCCAGCCAGAATTTAAGTTGTGAACTAAGAAATCTCCCTCAGGGATTCCTTCAGCCGATCAACTGGTAACCCTATTACGTTCTCCACACTGCCGCGAATTGAGGTCACATACTTTCTTGCCCCGCCTTGCAGACCATAGGCACCCGCTTTATCCATTGGCTCACCAGTGGCGATATACGCTCGGATTTGTTCTTCGGTCATTTTCGCAAACGTGACTTCACTTTCTTCAGCAAACGTATCGATTCCCTTCGGCCACTTTACGCAGACTCCGGTGATGACCTTGTGCGTTCTCCCGCTGAGCAATCCCAGAATTCTAGCCGCGTCATCTTCGTCGGTGGGCTTGGTCAGTTGGGTCATGACGCCGTCGATTTCTAGGGCAACAACCGTATCGCCGCCAATTACAACCGAATCTGGATTTTCGGCGAAAACCGCCAGAGCTTTTTCGCGAGCGAGCTTCCGGGCTGTGATTCCTGGATCATCAACCGTCAAGGCATCTTCGTCAACGTGGGCAGGAATCACCTCAAATTCCACACCCATACCCGCCAATAACTCCTGGCGACGTGGGCTGGCGCTTGCCAGAATCACTCGATATCCACCCTTCATGCCCACTCCTTTTACCTGAGCCTATTTGTCACCCCCCGACCCAGTAGTAAAATAGGGGCGTGAACGTACAGTTCATTGACCTAAAAACCCAGTACGAAGAAGTACGGGACATCCTTGACCCTGCAATTGCCGAGATTCTCTCCACCGGAGCTTATGTTCTTGGCAAGTGGAATAAACAGCTTGAGGACGAAATTGCGGCGCGCCACGGCGTGAAGCATGCGATTTGCGTGAACAGCGGCACAGATGCTCTTCGTATCATGATGCAAGCCGCTGACATCGGCCCGGGTGATGAAGTCATCACCACTGCGTTCACATTTGTTGCCACGGTCGAAACGATTGCCCAACTTGGCGCAGTGCCTGTATTTGTAGATATCGACCGCGAAACAATGTGCATTGACCCAAGCAAGATCGAAGCGGCAATTACTCCGAAGACTAAGGCGATCATGCCAGTTCACTTGTTTGGACAGTTGGTAGATGTCAAGGCGATTCAGGCGATTGCCGAAAAACACAACTTGCTAGTTTTAGAAGACAGTGCTCAAGTGATTGATGGTCACCACGAAGGCGTTTACACGGGGAACTGGGGAATCGCGGCCGGAATCAGTTTTTACGTCACTAAGAATCTTGGAGCGGCAGGCGACGGTGGAATGATTCTCACTAACGATCCTGAAATTGACCGCCGTTCTCGCTCGATCCGCATTCACGGAATGGGACGCGAACGCTACTACTACGATGAGCTCGGCTACACCAGCCGACTTGCCGAAATTCAAGCCGCTGTGCTTGCCTGCAAACTCACCAAGCTGGACGAATGGAATGCAGTTCGCCTCAAAGTTGCTAATTACTACCTAGAAGCTATTGCGAATGCGGATTTGATTCTACCGCGCACCTATCCTGGCAATAACAACGTGTGGCACCAATTCACCATTCAAACTACCAAGCGGGATGAATTGATGAACCACCTGAAAGAAAACGGAATCGCGAGCGCGATTTTCTATCCTGTGCCGATCCACATGCACGAACCATATGCACATTACGGGAACGGAAAGGGTTCTTTGCCCATTACGGAAATTGTCAGCGAACAATGCCTGAGCTTGCCAGTGCACCAGCACATGACAATGGAACAAGCAGAGTTTGTCGCAAAGACAATTTGTGCGTTTGTGGGAGAAAAACAAGGCTCTCACGCCTAAACAAGCAAATTCAGTTGGGCCACTAGAACTTTTTGGTGAACCCGGCTGGAATACTAACGGTCATTACTACTGCGAGACAGTTTTGCATTCGATGCAACGCAAGGCTCGTTTTCTCCAGTAGAAGAATAGTAGAGAGGCTGCAGAGTCCCACGCTTGCGGTCCCTGTTGGGACACGGCGGCCCTCTACTCTTTCTCAAATACTCTTTTTAAAATAATCCGCGCTGACCGCTTTCTAACCCCAAAAGCTGTTGCTTGCGCCAGAGTCCTCCGGCGTAACCACAAAGCTGACCGTCGGCTTGGATCACGCGGTGACAAGGCACCAAAATTGCAACTGGATTCTGGCGATTCGCCATTCCTACCGCGCGCTGACCGTTCTTCACACCTACTCGTTCGGCTAGTTCGGAATAACAAATCGTCTGGCCATAGGTGACTTCTTCCAATGTTCGCCAAACATGGACTTGAAACGGAGTTCCGGTCAGCCTGATCGGCACGGAAAACTCTGCCCTCTTATTGTCAAAATATTCGGATAGCTGTTCGTGGGCAATCAAACCGGCGTGGTCTTTTTCGTCTGGGTTGCCGGGCACTGATTCATCGCAGAAATCAATGCTGATAACGTTGCCGCCGTCTGAGATGATTTCCAAACAGCCAAGCGGGGTGGATAGCCATGAAGAAAAGAAAGCCCGTGCAGATGGACGCACCAAGCTCTCACAACTCTCCCCCACTTCATCGAAAAGTGTTGATTGCACCATTTTTTGACATCCGTGTCGCAGGTTAAGACGGTTAATAATCCGGATGTGATGCGGCAATTATTCAACTATTGGCACGATCATTGAACGTAAACTGTTGCTACTGCACGGCCTTACTGTTATCAGCAGTGATGGCGGACGTCCATAATGGTGTTGGATTCAAAAATGACATTTTTCAGTTCCCTTCTTGCCGTCGCGGCACTCGCGACAAATCTTTCTGGATGCGCTCCGGAAGAGAAAGGAGAACTGGTTAAGGTTTCATTGCCCAAGATTGAAGCTTCGTCCGCTCCCGATGATCAGGCGAAAAGAGTTTTAGTCGTCATCAACACATCCAGTTCGGAAAGCCGCGAAATCGGCGCGTATTACCGCATCAAGCGGCAAATCCCAAAGGAAAATGTTGTGATGATCAGCGTCAGCACAACAGAAAACGTTGATGTTTCGGAATACCAAACAGGAATCCTCGGCCCAATTCAAGCGGCGATCAAGAATTCGCGCAACCAGATTGACTACATCGTCTTAACTTCCGGCACACCGATCCGATTAGAAAACGACAACGGTTTTAGTGTGGATGGTCATCTTGCGACGATGAATATGAATCTGGCGCCAATCCGCGAACTCAACGCAACGGACATCAACCGATGCCGTAATCCGTATTACGGTGCAAATGAGCCATTTTCGAGCAAGAAATACAACATGTATCTGGTCACACGGTTGATTGGTTATACAGTTGACGATGCTAAGAAGTTGGTTGACAATTCTCTTGCGGCAACCGCCAAACCAGGGCCATTCTTTTTAGATGAAGCAACCAACCGTACAGAAGGCGGATATGGCCAATTGCAATCCTTAATGCAACGCTCATACGAAAATCTGAAAGAAAAAGGATTTGAAGCCCAAATAGACCAAAGCAAAGACTTCATGTTGCCAAGTACCCCTGTTATGGGATACGTTTCGTGGGGGAGCAACGACGGAGCTTTTAACGCCGACGTGTATAAGAAAATCCAGTTCCTACCTGGGGCAATTTGCGAAACCTTTGTGAGTACCAGCGGTCGCACATTTAAGCCAACGACAGGTGGACAGAGTCTGATTGCTGATCTCATTAAGAACGGAGTAACTGGCGTGAAAGGATATGTTTCTGAACCGTACACTTTTGCCCTGGCACGGCCAGATGTTCTTTTTGACCGCTATGTGGGTGGATTCAACCTCGCCGATTCGTTCTATTCCGCTTCGCAAGTGATTAAGTGGAAAGACATTGTGGTGGGTGATCCGCTCTGCCAGCCATACCCAAAGAAGGCTCAATCGGATACAAATCGATAAACTGACCTTTGCAGCAAAATCAATAGGATCGGCGAGCCTAAAATCGCCATGACGGCTCCAACTGGGAGTTCGCCACCAGGGATGATTTTTTGTGCGAGTAGATCCGCGAGCACGAGCAAAATTGACCCTAGAAATGCGCTGACAGGTAACGACCGCCGTAAATCTGGCCCCACAAGGTTCCTGGCAATATGAGGTGCGATCAGGCCAACGAATCCGATAATTCCAACGCATCCCACGATTGCGCCGACCGCCACTGATCCGAGGGTTAGCTGGTTGGTCATCAGTGTTCGGCTATCGACGCCCAACCGGTTGACCAAATCTCCGCCAAAGGCAAAGCTATTGAGCTTTCGAGCGTCTCGTGTGCTGTATAGAACCGTTATCGCAACCAAAACGAGCATGATGGCTATTCGAGGCCAGCTCATCGGAGTAAGGCTCCCGAGTAGCCACCGGAGAACCACATTTGAATCCTTTCCACTCATTAGCAAAACAAGGGTGGTCAGCGCGGCTAACATTGCGCCAACCACAACGCCAGCCAGAATCAAGCGAACAACGTCTTGCTTTTTCCACCAGGAACTGAGCAAGAAAACTAGTAGCAGAGCGACGACTGCTCCAATAATTCCGCCAATCGCTACGCCGAGTCCCCCTACTAAGCCGGACGCTCCAAATGAAAGGGCCAAACTTCCACCGACTCCCGCGCCGCTGCTGACGCCGATGACGTACGGTTCTGCGAGAGGATTTCGGAATAGTAGTTGGAAAACCGACCCAACCACGGCAAGTCCAGCTCCGGCGATCACGCCCGCGATCAACCTGGGTAATCGGAGTTTCCAAACTACAGTCTGTGCAAGTTCCCCTCGGTCTCCTTTAATCAGAGCCGCAAAAACATCGCTGGGTGCCAGGGAAATCCCTCCGCTAACCAATAAGTGAACCAAGCAAACGACGACAAGCCCAACACACCCTCCTAATATCCAGCGACCTGACTTGCCGTTCACACGCCGAGCATACTCCGGTAAAATACCGCTCGTGGTTCACCCGGAGCTCAGCCAAAGATGCCATCTCATCAAACCATCGCCAACCCTGGCGATGACGGCACGGGCCAGAGAAATGAAAGCGGCCGGGATTGACGTGATCTCATTTGCCGCTGGCGAACCTGATTTCAATACTCCAGAAGAAATCCGCGATGCGGCAAAACTTGCCCTTGATGAAGGTCAGACCAAATATTGTTCATCTCGTGGTTTGCCGACCCTGATTGAAGCGATCCAGCGAAAAGTTTCGCGAGAAAACGGTTTCCAATGCAATGCGAACCAAGTCGTGGTTTCGTGCGGAGCAAAACACTCGATTTACAATGCTTTGCAAGTTCTCATCAACCCAGGTGATGAGGTGATTTTGTTTGCCCCGTTTTGGATGACTTACGCAGATCAAGTTCTGCTTGCGGGTGGAAAGCCAATAATTATTCACACAACCGCCGAAACAGGGTTCACACCCGATCCTGATCAGATCAAGCAAGCAATCACCGCCAAAACCAAGGCAATGATAGTGAATACGCCCTCCAATCCAACGGGGGGAGCGTGGAGCCGTCAGCTCATCAAAGAAGTGGCGAGCATCGCGCTCAAGCACAACTTGACGATTATTAGCGATGAAATTTATGAACGCCTAACATACGATCACGACCACTGTAGTTTCGCAAGCCTCAGCAAAGATGTAGCGGCGCATACGATCACTATTCTTGGTGTGAGTAAAACCTACTCGATGACAGGATGGCGAATTGGGTTTTCCATCAGCACACCAGAGATCGCAACCGCAATCGCAAACTTTCAAGACCAAGTGACGAGTAATGCCACCACTTTTGCTCAAGCTGGCGCGGCGGCGGCTCTTGATTCCGCACCTGAAACAGTTGCCGGAATGAAGCAGAAATTTTCTGACCGACGTGAGTTGGGCCTTAAACTTTTAGGAGATATCTCTGGACTAAAAACCGCTCCACCAAAAGGTGCATTCTATTTCTTCACTGATGTTTCAACTTATCTCACTGGAAGTATCTCCACAGATGTTGAACTTGCTGACCACCTTCTTGATACCGCGCATATTGCCACTGTTCCCGGCTCTGTGTTCTATGGCCCAGGTCACCTCAGACTGAGCTACGCCAACAACCCCGAAGCAATAACCGAAGGTTTTACTCGTCTAAAAAATGCCTTGAACAACCTCTCATGATTCCGAAACCGATCCCGCTTAAAAGTGAATCTTTGTTCCAGCTTGCTATGAAGCACCGCTCTGCCGCAGCTGACCCTATTCAAGATTCATACGAACGGTTAGAGTTTTACGGAGACGCGGTTCTCAGTCTGGTCATCGCTCAGTACTTGTACGAGCACCATCCGAATTGGGATCAAGGGATGATGAGCAAAGCACGCAGTTCAGTTGTCCAAGAAGCTCCCCTTGCCGAACGGGCGAAAGTTTTGGGGCTAGACGCCCTTCTTGAGCTTGGCCCGGGCGAAGAAACTTCTGGTGGACGTGACCGGCCATCCATCCTCTGCGACATTTTTGAAGCTGTGATCGGAGCCATCTACATTGAATCCGGGCTCGAAAAAGCCAGATGGTTTGTTTTGGAACAACTGGACTCCTATCTCTTGCAGATCAGTGATGGAGATGTCAGCCCGAACGATTACAAATCTCGGTTGCAGGAAGTATCGCAAGCTCTTTGGCGAAAAACCCCTACCTATCGAGTGATTAGTGAGAATGGTTTTGCCCATGAAAAGCGATTTACCACCCATGTTTTGTTTGACAACGAAGTCATGGGAGAGGGTCAGGGTCGCTCAAAAAAAGAGGCCGAACAATCCGCCGCGAAAGATGCTTTGGAAATAATTGAACGGGCGCAGAATAGTAAAAAACCTATAGAAGACCCCGAATTCTGAACCTAAACTGAATATTCCTAGTAAAAATCATCGTTAATCAAAATCCAAGTCCCTTTGCGTGGAACAATCCCGCTTCTACGTATGTAATATGTACCAGAGTTCTTTTTATTAAAAAGACTTGGGCAAGTGTATTGGCACGATTGGTGCACATCACTGATTCGGAGTGGGTTAAAGAAAATGAAAATGGCTAAAATTGCGACAATGATCGCAGCGACAATGCTGGTTGCTCTGGCAAGTGCGCGTACCGAACCTAACAGCTTTCTAAATAAGCCGGTAGAAACTCATGCCGCCTTAATGAAGCAAATCTCATCCGATCCACAAGTGATGAATCGCTTTATGCGACACTTTGGCATGACCAGGGATGAAGTGATCAATTACTTCAACACCCTAAAACTAGATACCCTCAAATCCGACGGCGTGTACCTTGTATACAACGTGCCCGAAAGTGAAGAAATTCGAGCCCGCGCAATTTTCTACAAGAAAGGAACCAAAGTTTGGGTTGATCAGCAAGGAACACTAGTGCTCAAAGCATCATGCGGTAACCCCATGATCCGAGGAACTGACAGTTCATCCGTTACGGTGGAAAGTCCAATCGAAGCGGCTGTAGCCCCAGTAACGGCAACCGCGGTAGTACCAGAAGGTGTTGGCATTGATCCAGTTGCACAATCTCTTCCGATGGATGTAGAAAGTTCAGCTCTTGCCTTCCCTGCGGCGGCACCGGCTGACATTACTCAGTTCACCCGGTCTTCAGGTGCCGTATTCAATCCGGCTTTCCTGTTACCACTTGCCGCTGTTCCGTTCATTATCACAACCGATGATCCACCGGATTCAGTACCCGAGCCAATGACAATGGTGGCTCTTGCCGCTGGTGCCGGATTCATCGCTCGAAAGCGACGCAAAAACAAAAACTAAATAACCCAAAACCACTCAACGTCAGAGTGAAACCTAGACCGGTCAATCCAACGAGTTTGACCGGTCGTTTCTTTTTTAGATACGAGGTAGCTTTGACGGAGGATCGTCGTTAAAACTTTCATGACCAGAATCAGTCACCGTGACGATATTTTCGATTCTTACGCCAAACCGTCCAGGAATATAAACGCCTGGCTCGATGCTGAAACAATCCCCAACTTGGAGAACTTCATCGCTACCCGGCATGATGTTAGGTTCTTCGTGAACCCTCATTCCTAAGCCGTGACCAGTGCGATGAACAAAAAATTCGCCATAACCCGCTTGGTCAATGACATCCCGAGCCGCTTTATCGACTTCTCCAGCGGTTACGCCCGGTCGGATTTTCGCTCTTGCCGCCATGTGGGCCGCATAAACGACTTCATAAACTTTGTCGGCTTCGGCTTCTGGTTCGCCGAGGGCAATTGTGCGAGTGATGTCGCTGTTGTAACCGTGGTGGTTGCATCCAAAATCCATGATCACCACCTGACCGCTTTCCAATACCGTCTTATCCGTGTGGTGGTGGGGTTCGGCTCCGTTGGGGCCAGCGGCAATGATTCCAAACGTTGGTCGGCCGCCCGCCTCCGCCATGAAGTCGCTGAGATCGCGGGCGACTTGCTCTTCGGTCAATCCCGGTTTGAGTACGTTGAGAATATTTTTGTAGGCAGTGTCGGCTTGGCGACCAGCTTCGTGCAAATCCGCGAGTTCATCGCCGCATTTGGTTCGCATCACTTGACCGGCGAGCTTCGATCCTGCAACCAACGAAACGCCAGGCATCAACCATTGCAACCGCAAAACCTGACCGCCTCGCATCTCGTCATCGATTGCAACGCTTTTGAGATTCCAATTCCCAGCGAACTCGCGGAACTCTGCATCTGGCGAAACTCCGTCGGCGTACCCTCGGGCTTGAGATAATCCGCACCGAACCGCTTGGTTCACGCTCAGTGCGGGGCAGAACAGTTCAATTTCTCCGGCCTGATTGATCGCCATCACCATAAACCGCTCGCTGCCGTCTTCCCCAAATCCACTGAAGTAATCCATCGTGACCGGGGTGCTGGCAAAAAATGCCTGATGCCCGGCTTCAGCGAGGAGTTTGCCAAGTTTTTGGCGTCGAACCAGATGCTTATCCATGATCGTAGTCTAGCGCATCGCCATAAGAAATTCTGATGCGCGTCCTATGCCAATACATGTCCTCGCCGGGTATAGTTCCCATGGCTTTGGCGGATCGTCTAAGGGTAGGACAGCGGTTTTTGGTGTCGTCAATCTAGGTTCGAATCCTAGTCCGCCAGCCATAAAAATTCATATCTGTACTTTTATCCTATGCACCTTTAGAATCCAAATCAGTTTTGCTGAGCGATAATAGAATTATCTCAGTAACCATCGCACAGATAAAAGATGCTCTTCCTCCATTCGGCAATGAAGAAGCATCCATAGAAGACCAAGTTCGCAGTGTTCTTCACTTGCTAGTGCCGTATGCTGATGACAGTTCTGCCCGTGCCCTACATGGCGACGCGAACAGATGCCCCAACTGCGATACGCCAACCGATAGCCTTTCCAGCCCCTACTGCTCAGAAACCTGCCGTAATCAGGCCGCGTTTATACGTCAATTTCGGGGCGCACTGGCTTCGGGAGTAATCCTTAATCCCGAAAAGCAAGTTGCATTTGGCGAGCGACTATGGTGGCTCCTTGGGGGCGGTTTGCCGATGCGTGAAAGCAGAATTCCAGAAAGCGCAAAACGTCAAGTGATCAAACGTTGTTCAGGTTTGTGTGAGTTTTGCGGCGCGCCGATGGCAACAATCGAAAATTTTGGTAGTGGATGCAACCGTCCGCTCCACCTCCGTGCGGTTTGTGGAGATTGCTCCAAAACTAAACAATACGGAGACTTGGAATTCGGGCAGAACCCAGAGGTGATTCAGTTACTGCGTGATTTCAGTGTGAGGATTAACGCGCCGTTGCCACTGAGGCTATGTGATGATCCCGAACACTGGGATTGGCGCGAATATGTCGCTCAGCGACGCAATTCTATGAAAAGCTAAATTCGATCCAGCTCCAATACAGTCTTTTCCGAAACCACGTCTCCAGTATTCACCGTGCTGAGCGGTTCAAATAAGATCACCTCGACCTCTTCCTCCGCAACCGGACGATGCTCCACCCCACTTGGAACGATCAGAAACTCCCCTTCTCCCAACTCCACCGACCGATCCCGAAACTCCATCCGAAAACTTCCCCGATGAACCAGAAACATTTCGTCTTCGTTTTCATGGCTGTGCCAATCAAATTCACCGACAAACTTCACCAATTTCACGGCTTGGCCGTTCAATTCGCCAACGATTTTCGGCGACCAGTGATCAGAAAATAATTGAAATTTCTCGCTGAGGCTGACCTTCACCCACAAATTATACTAAGCCCGGCTCGCAACCACTGAATACGAAGGCAACGGTTGGCACTTGCTTTCGTCTGCAACTCGCCTGAGAACTTCCAACTGACTTTGCACGAGGCTATGCAATCGCGGAGGAAGCCCCAATTGCAACAAATCCCCTGTTGTTTCTGATAAGCAAGTGTCAATTTCCCAGCGTGCGTCATCGAGTTCACTGGCATCTATGAGCGCCTGAGAGTCCAACTGCCACCCGGTTTCCTGCAGTAGGTGAAGAAGGGTTTCTCTTGAATAAGGAGTGCGAACATTCGCCTGGCTCTGTGATTTGTAAGCCTCGACCTGCCCTTGAATCAACACGGCCAGTAGATGGCCTAATTGGTCGATTGACTGCGGTTGCATATCCCATTCAGAAAGGCATAGTTGATTCGCCCACGGACGGATTCGACGGAAAGTTTCTTCTAGTTTCTCCAGCGATTCCCAGTACCAAGTGCAATGCGCCATCACTATCGTATCAAACTCAAACTCGTCAAAGGTATTCGCCCAGTCAAGGACATCAAACTCAAATCGGAAATTCATACGGTTACCGAACTCACCGTTTTTTAAAAACCGAGCGGATTCACCAATTGTTAATGGGGCACCGTAATTGGGATCGGCAATGTCAACCGCAAGCACATAGCCCGAATCTCCCACTGCATCGGCCAAAACCAGAGTCGTATCGCCTTGGCCGCACCCAATTTCAAGAACCCGAGAGCCTTCGGCTATTCCCCAATTCTTAACTAAATCCATGCGAAACTTGGTCTGACGGAATTGGATACTGTTGTCGCCCGATGGGTTTGGTGGCATCAAGGCGACAAGTTGCTGGGCCGTGCGCATAACAGTGCAGTATAAGCGTTGCAGAGCCATCTGCCGGATTGGCCTTAGAACCATTTGCCAAACCCCTCACAATCTAACCTATGGATCCAGAGGTTCTGAAGTTTGGGCTTACGGCGTTTGCGGCGATTTTCGCCGTGCTCAATCCGTTTAGCATCCTGCCGATTTTTCTCGCGATCAACCAAAACACCCGTCCGGGCGTGCGTCGCAACATGGCGTTGGTCATTTCCATATTTGTTGTGGTTGCGCTGCTTTTGTGTCTGCTTGCCGGAGAAATCGTGCTTGATTTCTTCGGAATTTCTATTCCCGCATTCCAAATCGCGGGGGGAGTTCTGCTGTTCTCCACGGGACTTTCTATGATCAACGGAACTGCGCGGTTTATAGATCGGTTTGTCGCCGAAGATAGTTCAATCAGCGACTTTAAGGAAGCAAACGCGCGGTTTCGGGATTTGCTCGTCCCGATTGGTACTCCTTTATTCGTCGGCCCTGGTTCGATTTCGACCGTCATTTTGTTTGGCAACCAGGCCAAGGTTTCAGCGACCCCGGCTCTGAGTTACACGATGGTTGCATCCGCTTGTTTGGTCTGCGCGGTTGCCACTCTGCTGATCTTTTTGAGTGCCGATGCTTTGGTGAAGGTTTTACGTACGACGGGGATTGCCATTCTCTCCCGGTTGATGGGGTTACTGCTCTGCGCGATTGCCGTCCAGTTCTCTCTGAGCGCGTTACAGGCTCTGATGCCTTCGTTGTTCCGGGCCGCGTGATATAATCTCACTACCCCCTTGGCGCAGATCACCCAAACTTCCGCATCGTCTCAGACCATCAGCCAAAACGGGCAGACCAACCTGCTACCCGTGCCGCTTGACCGCAACCCCGGCATGCCGCTGGATATGGATTGGGTGATGTCGCTGACGGTGAACCGATCGGCGGTAGAACGGCGGGCCGACACCTTTACCAAGCGGCGCACGGTGAAAAGGGAGTTCCAAGCCGCCTATCTCATCCGCGCTATTGAATGTATTGACCTCACCACACTAAGCGGCGATGACACTCCTGGTAACGTCCACCGCCTATGCGCCAAGGCGATCAACCCGCTTTCCACCGAAACTCGAGAGGCACTTGGAATCCCCAAAATTCACACGGGCGCGGTGTGCGTTTACCATCAATATGTCGCGGAAGCAGTTCGATTACTCGCGGGCACTGGCATCCCAGTCGCGGCGGTTTCTACCGGATTTCCAGCAGGGCTTTCTCCATTTAAGCAACGTCTCGAAGAAATCCACCAATCGGTGAAAGATGGTGCCCATGAAATTGACATCGTCATCACTCGGGCTCATGTTTTACGCTGTGATTGGCAAGCACTTTACGAAGAAATGCAGGCATTCCGTGAAGCTTGCGGCGAGGCACACGTGAAAGCGATTCTTGCAACTGGCGAACTCGGAACACTAACAAACGTGGCCCGAGCGAGCGCCGTTTGCATGATGGCGGGAGCCGACTTCATAAAAACATCCACAGGCAAAGAACCAACCAACGCCACATTGCCCTACGCTTTGGTGATGGCGCGCCTGATTCGAGAATATCAGGAACGTACAAATATCAAAATTGGTTTTAAACCAGCTGGTGGAATCCGCACTGCTAAACAAGCCTGCGAATACCTAATGCTGATGAAAGATGAGTTGGGTAACGATTGGCTTTCTCCGCACCTGTTCCGCATTGGAGCGAGTACCCTCCTTGCCGACATTGAGCGTCAGTTGGAACACCACCTTTCCGGACGCTATTCCGCTTTCAACCGACACCCTATGGGCTAACACAATGAGCAAAGTTGCTGATCTTCTTGAATCCCTCCCTTACGGCCCTGCGCCCGAAGACCACAAAGCCGCATTCGCCTGGCTAGATGCTCATAACCGCACATTTGGTTCTTACATTAACGGTGAGTGGGTTTCCGCTGATAAAACCTTTGTTTCCATCAACCCCGCCGACGGTTCGGAACTTGCCCAAATCGGTCAAACTTCACCAGAGCAGATCAACCAAGCGGTGGAGGCGGCTACTGTTGCACTCCCCAAATGGCAAGCTTTGAGTGCGCAAAAACGAGCGGAATACCTCTACGCAATCGCTCGGCAAATCCAAAAGCATTCTCGGCTATTCGCAGTTTTAGAAACTCTCGATAACGGGAAACCTATCCGCGAGACTCGAGATATTGATATCCCTTTAGTCGCTCGGCATTTTTACTACCATGCAGGCTGGGCTAAATTAGCAGATTCCGAATTTTCCGAGTATCAACCAGTTGGTGTATGTGGGCAGATCATTCCTTGGAACTTCCCTCTCCTCATGCTCTGTTGGAAAATTGCCCCTGC
The DNA here is from genome assembly GCA_019638675.1 of Fimbriimonadaceae bacterium. GTDB lineage: Bacteria > Armatimonadota > Fimbriimonadia > Fimbriimonadales > Fimbriimonadaceae > UphvI-Ar2. Next base: position 112,685 of record JAHBTE010000001.1, read on the forward strand.
TCTCGCTATGGGCAACGTCGTTATTCTCAAGCCTGCTGAATTCACATCGCTCACTGCTTTGCTCTTCGCGGAAATCTGCGACCAAGTTGGAATTCCCAAAGGCGTTGTCAACATTGTGACCGGCGATGGTGAAACCGGCCGCGCAATTGTCGAACATCCGGGAATCCACAAAATCGCGTTTACTGGCTCTACAGAAGTTGGACGGATCATCCGTAAAGCAACCGCAAATACGGACAAAAAGCTTTCCCTTGAGCTTGGCGGCAAATCGCCGTTCATTGTTTTTGAAGATGCCGACCTGGATAGCGCGGTTGAAGGATTGGTAGATGCAATCTGGTTCAACCAAGGCCAAGTTTGCTGTGCTGGCTCTAGGCTACTTGTGCAAGAAGGAGTAGCAGAGAAGCTATACGCGAAAATCCGCGCTCGCATGGCAACGCTTCGGGTGGGTAATCCACTTGATAAAGCGGTAGACCTCGGAGCGATTGTTGACCGGACACAACTCGAACGAATCACCGAACTAGTTGAGCAGGGTGTTTCTGAGGGAGCAAGCAAGTACCAGGCCCCCTGCGATTTGCCGACCGACGGATTCTACTTCCCGCCAACTTTGCTCACCGATGTTGAGCCGGCTTCCACCGTCGCCCAAGTCGAAATCTTCGGCCCGGTTCTGGTTGCGATGACGTTCCGCACTCCCGCTGAGGCGGTGGCTCTCGCCAACAACACGGTTTATGGTTTGGCAAGCAGTGTTTGGACTCAAAATCTCGACATCGCTCACGACATCGCCGCGCAGATCAAAGCCGGAACCGTGTGGGTGAACTGCACAAACCAATTCGATGCTTCCGCTGGCTTTGGCGGCTACCGGGAATCTGGATTCGGGCGCGAAGGTGGTCGCGAAGGACTCTACGAGTATCTCAAATGGAAAGCTCCTAAAGTAACTAAGTCTTTACCAAATGGTCAGGTTTCTTCGTCCGACATAGACAGAACTCACAAACTGTACATCGGTGGAAAGCAAGCCCGCCCCGATGGAGGTTATTCCTTCACCGCTCATGGGCAAGAATTCGCCCTTGCGAATCGCAAAGACCTTCGTAATGCAGTAGAAGCAGCCGCCACAGCTCAGTCAGGTTGGGAGAAAACTGCCGCGTTTACACGGTCGCAAATTTTGTATTACATCGCAGAAAATCTGCAGGCGGCTGAGCAACAGTTCGGCAACGCCGGGGTTTCCGCAGAAGAGTTTGAACAAGCGATTTCGCTCACTTTCCATTACGCAGCAACCGCAGACAAACACGACGGGCAAGTTCACCAGCCTCCGATGCGGGCGATGGTCTACACACGTAACGAGTCGCTCGGTGTTGTTGCTTCCTTCGCGCCAGAATCCCAGCCTCTGCTCGGGTTCCTTGCCGTTACTTTGCCACTTATCGCAATGGGTAACGCCGTTATCGCGGTACCTAGCGCTGGCAACCCTCTGCCCGCCGCGGAGCTCATGCGAGTTCTGGAAGCATCAGATGTCCCCGCGGGTGTGTTCAACATTCTCACCGCTCCTCACGCTGATCTCGAAAAAACGATTGCCGATCACCTGGGAATTGATGCGGTCTGGCATTTCAGTGGCGCGGCAGGGGCCGAGGTCATTCAATCACTTTCGGCGGGCAATCTCAAGCAGACTTGGTGTATTTCGGATGAGGTTGATTTTGCTCAGCCAAGCCGAGAGTTCCTCCGCCGCGCGACTCAGGTCAAAAATATCTGGGTTCCGTACGGTGCCTAAGCGAAAATCTAGGTGCGGCAGTACACTCGGCTAAATGCTGAGAGCCGGAATTGTCGGATTGCCTAACGTTGGAAAATCAACCCTCTTCAACGCCGTTGTAGCCAACGCACAAGCGCAAGCGGCAAACTTCCCGTTTTGCACAATCGAACCCAATGTCGGCCTCGTCAGTGTTCCCGATTCACGGCTGAATGTGCTCGCAAACATCTCAAGTTCGGAAAACATCCTGCCCGCCCGAGTTGAGTTTGTTGATATCGCCGGTCTGGTCAAGGGTGCTTCTAAAGGCGAAGGACTTGGCAACCAATTCCTCGCAAACATCCGCGAAGTAGATGCCATCGTCCACGTGGTTCGGTGCTTCGATAACCCAGATATCACCCACGTTCATGAAACGGTTGATCCTCTGCGAGATATTGACATCATCAACTTGGAACTCATCCTTGCCGACCTCGCCCAAATCGAAAAACGAATTGAGCGAGCCCGGAAAGATGCCCGCACTAGCAAAGAAGCCAAGCATGAAGTTGATGCCCTGGAAGCAATTCTTCCCCTGCTCGAAAACGGAAAGCCCGCCCGAGAAGCAACTCTCACCGAAGACCAAGAAAATTCAGTCAAACATTTGGGTTTGCTCACTCGCAAGCCAGTGATCTACGCGGCAAATGTCGCCGAAGAACATATCGTTTCTGGCAACGATTGGACAAGCGAAGTCGCCAAACTTGCTCAATCTGAAGGCAACGATATGATTATCATTTCGGCTCAGATAGAAGCTGAGCTCATCGAACTGCCCGAGGAAGATCGCGGAGAATTCTTAGAATCTTTGGGAATTACAGAATCTGGATTGCAGAACCTCATTCGGCACACTTACAGCTTGCTCGGGCTACAGACTTACTTCACCACCGGGCCGAAAGAAACTCGCGCGTGGACGATTAGTAAGGGCATGAAGGCGCCCGAAGCCGCCGGTGTGATTCACACAGATTTCACCAAAGGGTTTATCCGAGCCGAAACAGTGGCGTATGCCGATCTTGTGGAGACAGGCAATATGGCAAACGCCAAAGCCAAGGGCAAAGTACGGTCAGAAGGCAAAGAATATGTCGTTCAAGAAGGCGACGTCATGCACTTCTTGTTCAACGTTTAATGCCAAACCGCCAATAGGGTTGCAAGTTCTGTTCAAAAAGTCAACCCTTCTATTCAATCTTTACAGGTAAGCGGAATTGCACACTGCAGATTCCTATGAAATGCTTGCACCTGATTCGGAGAGCCAAATTCGCCCTTGCGTTACTCATTCTTCCCTCAACTCTGTTTGCCCAGACCTACTGGGTGAGTTCTTACAACGCAGATAAAGTTGACCGTTATGATGCGAGCGGCAACTACATCGATACTCTCGCTGGTTCGTTTAACGGCCCGCAAGGAATCACCATCGGTCAAGATGGTTTGGTTTACATCGCCGATGAAGAGAACCACCGCGTTGTACGATACAACCAAAACGGCACGTTTCACAGTGTTTTCATCACGGCTGGTTTGGGTGGATTGAGCGGCCCAACGGGAGTTACTTTCAACAACGCAGGTGAAGCCCTTGTTGCGTCCTTTAATGGTGACAGCGTTCTGCGTTATTCCAGCACTGGTTCGTTTTTAGGAACCTTAGTCGCCCCAAATTCGGGCGGACTCAACGGCCCGGATGTAGGCATCACGGTCGGGCCAGACGGAAATCTACTCGTCCCTAGTTTTTGGAATGGTCGTGTTAACCGATACGACATCAACACCGGAGCATTTTTGAATTCATTCGTCGCGCCTGGTTCGGGCGGATTGATTTCCCCAAGAACGATGCTGTTCCACAACGGTTTGATGTATCTCACCGATGACTTCGGTAACAAGATCAACCGCTACAACTCGACAACCGGAGCATTTGTTGATACGATTGTAACTGCTGGTTCGGGTGGGCTGAACGGAGCGTGCGGATTAATTCTTGGCCCTCAAGGTCAGTTGTTGGTCACCAGCCTCGGTACGAACAGCGTGAAGCAATACAACGCAACAACCGGAGCGTATTTAGGCGACTGGATTTCACCAGGGAATATGGGAATGAACGGCCCAACTTTCATTACAAAAGTAGACGCGGTTCCAGAGCCAATCACATTGCTCGCGGCGGTAGGAATTCTCCCCTTACTCCGACGCAGAAAACGCTAAACTCGAAACAATATGAAGCTCTATCCGATTGGTGAGTTTCACGGTGACGTCATCGCATCCACCCTGTGCGATGACGTCATGTTTGCGATTACGCGCCGCAATCGATCAGTCAGCGTCCCGGTTCACTATCACGATTATTACAGCATCCGAACACTCATTTCGGGCGTTCACCACTACACAATGGACGATGGAACGATAAGACACTCCATCCCCAACGTTTGGTATTGGTCTCCCCCAAACACCCCGCATGAGCACGAAGCGTGTGAAAGCGATATCGTGAGTATTGGTATTCAAATTCCCGTAAATCGTATGCAAGAGGTAGATATTCCTCCGCGCGCGCAACTGCGTGGAGACACTGCCCAACACACGATTAGGATCATTCAAGAGCAACTCATCACCACGGCATCCACAAGAATTTTGCTCGCGACTATGGATCTGATCATCGGATGCTTGATGCAAGGCACGGAACATTTTGAAGAAGATTGGCCAGCGTGGCTTACGCCAGTCAAAACTTCAATCGACAACGATTTTCTCAAAGTCCAATCGGTGAACGAAATCGCGGCCTCAGCAAACGTGCATCCTAGCCACTTGGCACGGACATTCCGCAAACATTTTGGTCAGCCAATCACCGAATACATCCGCGACCGTAAGCTCGAATGGTGTTACCAAAAGGTGCAAACAACGGATTGGAAACTCGGGCAAATTGCCAGCGTCGCTGGATTCGCTGATCAAGCTCATTTCTGCCGGGTGTTCAAGCGACGATACGGGCGTTCACCTTCCGATTTTCGATAAATCAGAGTAGCTTCTGGATCGCTTCTTTCAAGTTTTCTGGATCAACTGCGGCGATTTTGCCTTCCTGACTGACGACATAGACAGTCGGGAACAGATCGACTTTCCAAGCCTCAACGACAGGTGAATCAATCGTTCCCAAGGTGATTTGGGGCCAGGTGATGTCTGCCTTTTTCAGCTTTTCTGAGAGTTCCTCGACGCTAAGTTCATCGGTATTCACACCTATGACCTCAACCCCTTTGTAAGTAAATTCTTGATGCGCTTCACGAATGGTTGGCAGGAGTTCGACACAACTTGGGCACCACAGACCCCAGAAATCTAACACAATAACTTTGCCTTTGTGATCGGCAATATTGAACGTAGTACCATCCAGCATTTTCGCCTCAAGAGTTGGCACTGCCTCGCCTACCTTGAGCAAGGCATGCTCAACCTTTTCAATTTTCGCCGCTGGTTTGCCCTGTTCAGACACTTGTGTAGTTGGAGTACAGCCAGCAATAGATCCTACAATCAGTAATCCTAACGCGACTATTTGAATATTTCTCATCTCAATAGTCCCAGTAATGTCACAGCACTGCTATTTGTTCCCGTGGCCTACTGATGCCACCCGGTACCCTGAACTTCTTACATGAGTTTAATTAAAGTCATCCCTCTCGGTGGTACAGGTGAGATCGGCAAAAACTGCACCCTCATCGAAACCGAAAACGACATCGTCATCGTGGATTGCGGAATTTCCTTCCCTCACGAAGAGCATTACGGTGTAGACATTGTTATCCCGGATTTCACTTACATTATTGAAAACAAGGAAAAAGTTCGTGGAATTGTCATCACTCATGCGCATGAAGACCACGTCGGAGCGCTCTCCTATCTCCTTAAAGAAGTTAACCTACCCATGTGGTGCACTCCGCTTACTGAAGCGATGGTGCGGAGCAAACTTGAGGAGCGAGCCAAGCTTCTTGAAGTCAAAATCAACCGAATGACTCCGGGCGAAAAGTTCAAGCTTGGAGAATTTGAAATTGAGCCGATTCAGATCACTCACTCGATTCCAGAAACATCGGCAATCGCAATCCATACTTCAGAAGGCGCAATTCTTTTCACTGCTGATTTTAAATTTGACCCTACTCCCGTTGATAAGATTGTTACTGATGAAGCGAGACTAAAAGAACTCGGCGAAAAAGGGGTTTTGCTCCTCCTCTGCGATTCCACAAACGTTGACCGGGAAGGCTGGTCGCATTCGGAATCCGAGGTTGGCCCTTCATTAAAAAAGATTTTTCATCAAGCGGAAGGCCGGGTTCTTATCACCCAATTCAGCAGCAATATCCACCGGATGCAGCAGATTTGCGATGCCGCCCGCGCGACCGGGCGCAAGGTTTCTATCGCTGGTCGGCGGATGGAAATGACTTTCCAGATGTGCCGGAAACTGGGTTACATCAAGGTGGAGCGTGAAGACACTGTGCCGATTGAAGAAGCTGTGAAAATGGCTCCGAACAAGATTGCAATCATCGTGACTGGCTCACAAGGAGAGCCTCGCGCTGCGCTTTCACAAATGTCACGGCGAGAATACAGCCGAGTCAAAGTGCGAGAAGGTGATACCGTTGTCTATTCCGCACGGCCAATTCCTGGCAACGAGGGCCCGATTTGGCGTGTCGTCAACAATCTGGTTCGCCAAGGGGCAAACGTCATCACCGATTATCCGACTCCCATCCACACTTCTGGTCACGCGAGCAAGGATGAAATCCGGCACATGATTGCTCTCACCAAGCCATTTTATGTTGCGCCAGTTCACGGAGAACCTCGGCACCAGCAATCAATGGTTGACCTTCTGGTTGAAGGCGGTCACGCTGAGCACCGCATATTCGTGCTTGAAAACGGCGACCAACTCCTGATCAACGATGAAAAGGCATGGATTGATGACGCGATTCAATATGGCGAAGTTTTCATCGATCAGAACGCGAACAAGCCAGTAACCGACGCGGTTCTCCGCCAAAGAACTGGCCTCGCCCATGACGGAGTTTTCGTATTCACGGTCGTCATTGATCAGCGCGATGGAGCCATGGCAAACCGCCCGCGAGCAGACGTGCGGGGAATGGTTGCGGATAAGGAGGCGATCGAAGACATTCTCGATGACCTTTGCACGATTCTCACCAAGTATCAGCCCAGCGAGCTCTTGAGCCAAGATTATATTTCCGCGCAGATTCTGGAAGCCGCGCAGAAAATCATCTGGCGGCGCACCAGCCAAAAGCCGGTTGTGATTCCGGTTGTTGAGATTGTTTAAGATTTACTTGGCAACCTGAGAAGGTTCACCGAATTCCCTCCCCGAGTCTAAGGAGGGATTGTTCTTATTTTGCCTTAGCTTTAGAACTCACGCCAGGCAGAATCTTAGTTAAGAACTGACCTGTGTAACTGCTCGGAATTTTAGCGATATCTTCGGGTGTGCCAAATCCAACCACTTGACCGCCGCCTGTACCGCCTTCTGGCCCCATATCAATGATCCAGTCCGCGGTTTTGATAACATCTAAATTGTGCTCGATAACCAAAACTGTGTTGCCTTGATCAACCAATTGGTGCAGCACAGCTAAAAGTCTTTTTACGTCGTCAAAATGCAGACCAGTAGTTGGTTCATCAAGAATGTAAAGAGTCCGCCCGGTACTGCGTTTACTGAGTTCAGTGGCAAGTTTGACCCGCTGGGCCTCCCCACCTGAAAGAGTAGTCGCCGCTTGACCCATGCGGATGTATCCCAATCCGACTTGCAAAAGTGTTTCCAGCTTTCGGAATATCTTAGGGATCGGCTTGAAGAATTCACACGCTTCTTCAATGGTCATTTCTAAAACGTCGGCGATATTCTTGCCCTTGTAGCGAACTTCAAGCGTTTCGCGGTTGTACCGCTTGCCTTTGCACTGCTCACACGGAACATAAACATCCGGCAAAAAGTGCATTTCAATTTTGATAATCCCGTCACCACGGCAAACTTCGCACCTTCCGCCCTTCACGTTAAAACTAAACCGGCCCTGCTTATAACCGCGCATTTTTGCGTCCGGCGTTTTACTGAACAGGTCACGGATCATATCAAAGGTTCCGGTATAAGTCGCGGGGTTACTGCGCGGGGTTCTCCCAATCGGCCCTTGATCAATATCAATCACCTTATCAATGGCTTCAAACCCAATGAGCTCGTCATGAGCTTCCCAAACGCCGCGCGTTCCATGAAGTTCAAACATCAACCTCGGGAAAAGAGTGTCTTGGATGAGGGTGGATTTTCCGCTACCGCTGACCCCCGTGACGCAAGTGAAAAGGCCAAGCGGAATCGCGACGCTCACGTTTTGTAGGTTATGCCCACGCGCGTTTTTGAGGATCAGCCAGTCGTTCAAGCGATTCCCTCCGATTGGCGCATTTGATTTATAAAATCAGCTCCGCACCGGAGCTTTGCAACCACTTTATCCTTAGGCTGAATCACCCGCCAAAACGGAGTAATTTCTTCAGCGGGCTTGCCTGCGATATGCTCGTCCCACGCCGCTTCTGCCGCGATCCGAACAAATATCCCGCTACTCATCGGGCAAGTCATATCTGCGCCGTATTCCTTGGCAAGCTCTTCCCTAATTTGTGGAATTGTTTTGGTTTGACCGCTCGGAATAGCTTCAATTCTTGCCTTCATCACCAGAGGGTTCACGATCAGGATCGTGGTTCCCGCTTTAACCCAACTGAAATCCTTTTCGATCAATTCCACCACCGGTTCTTTGCCGTTATTGAGTTTTTCTGCCCAAGTCTTTTTCGCCATAAACTCTCCTAAAGTGGATACCCCGATTTTGGTTGACGCCGTGATTTGGGAACAGCGATTTCATCCGTTCCGTTTAAGTACCTTGCGGTTGGTGAATCGCGTTTTATGAACTCATCGTAAGGGCCTTCATTCACTACTTGACCACCGTGCTCGCCAGCAGCGGGTCCGATGTCAATCATCCAATCGCTTGCCCGCATCGTGTCCTCATCGTGTTCAACGACAATAACCGTGTTGCCTAAATCGCGTAACCGGAGCAATGTTTCGATCAGCTTTTGGTTGTCCCGCTGGTGAAGCCCGATACTCGGTTCATCCAGAACATAAAGACATCCCATTAATCCACTGCCGATTTGAGTGGCGAGCCGAATTCTCTGCGCTTCTCCACCCGCCAGAGTATTCGCCGCCCGGCTGAGGTTGAGATAAGTCAAACCGACGTCATTCAAAAATCCTAGCCGCTCACGGATTTCTTTAATTGCTCGCTCACCGATAATCTTTTGTCGCTCATTGAGTTTTTTATCCAAATGGTCAAAAAATATGAATGCTTCACCAACACTCATTTCTGAAATATCGCTGATATCAACGTTGGCTAGTTTTACGCAGAGGCTTTCTGGCTTGAGTCGCTTACCGCCGCAAGTTGGGCATGGTTTTGTTCGCATGTACTGTTGTAAATCGCCACGAACCCATTCGCTCTCGGTCTGCTCGAATTTCTTTTTGAGAACGTTGAGAACTCCATCCCATTTGGTCTGGAACTCGCGAGTAGACCGACTGTAAGTCATCTTGACCGTCACCGGTTTATCTAGTCCATGCAGAACCGCGTCGTACTGTTCGTCTGTGAGCTCAGCGACCGGAATATGGGCATCGAATCCCATCGCTCGGCCCACCCCATCCAAAACTTGCGGCCACCATTCTTTAACCTCTCCACTTTTGTAAACAAACGGAACAATCGCACCTTCGCGCACGGGTTTGCTTTTATCGGGGATACACAAGTCAGGATCGAATTCTGTTTTGGTTCCGAGTCCCGTGCAGTCTGGGCAGGCTCCATACGGCGAGTTGAACGAAAACATCCGAGGCTCGAGTTCCGGCATGGTGAACCCACTTTCCGGGCAAGAATAGAATTCGCTGAATAAAACATCTTTCCACTCTTTTCCATCTTCGTGGCTGATCGTCACCAGGCCCTTGCCCATTTTCAACGCAGTTTCAATTGAATCAGAAAGCCTTCGTTCAATTCCTACTTTCACCACCAAACGGTCAATAACAACTTCAATCGTGTGCTGTTTATATCGATCCATTGGGATGTCGTCGGTAACTTCATACATTTCGCCATCAACGCGCACACGAACAAATCCGGCTTTTTCAATGTCTTCAAGTTCTTTTTGGTAGGTGCCTTTTCGGCCCCGAACAACCGGAGAAAGAACCTGAATCTTGACTCCCTCGCCCAATGCCATCGCGGCATCTACTACCTGGTCGGGCGTGCTTCGCTCAATGGGTTTTCCGGTTGCTGGCGAGTATGGAATTCCCACTCTCGCGAATAGAATCCGCAGATAGTCGTAAATCTCAGTGACCGTGCCCACGGTGGAACGCGGGTTGCGACTTGTGCTTTTTTGGTCAATCGAAATCGCCGGGCTGAGGCCCTCAACACTGTCGACATCGGGCTTATCCATCTGCCCCAAAAACTGGCGGGCGTATGAGCTAAGGCTCTCGACATACCGCCGCTGACCTTCGGCGTAAATCGTATCGAATGCAAGTGAACTCTTGCCACTTCCACTCAGGCCAGTGATCACGACGAGCTTGTCACGCGGAATTTCAACCGTGATGTTTTTCAGGTTGTTTTCTCTGGCTCCGACGACAACAATTTTCTCGTGGCTCATGCGTTACTGCAATTTTACCGAAAAGAAGTAGACGTAAATCTACAGACTTATGAAGCCAATCTAAAATTAACGGGACTTTCCGGTTCCTTCACAGTTATTTAATCGGTAGTCCCTCAACCTCAATTTTAAACGTCGGGCGTTCCAGCATAACCACTCGTACGACTTGGTCTGGTGCTACTTCGGCTCGCCATGTCTCACGCAGTTTAGAACCTTCCACCATGATCTGTTCTGTTTCAACCCGTTCTCCATTTTTTAGATAGAAGTAGACCATCCGATCAGTTAGTCCGCGGTCGATAACTTTCCAGTCGTAGCCGAATTCAGTTATGTCTGAACCCATACCCGCTTTCTGTGTGTAATTAACTGCAAAAGGACGATCCATATCCGACAGTTGAGCCCGGCCAAGCCGTACATTGTCGAATTCTTTAATTCTTCCTAATTTGCTCGATTCGGAATAGTAAGTCCCTACATCCTTCCATTCATTAAGCGAATACACCAATGTAGTTAAGTCTTTGCCGTTCTCTTTGTAAACTGTGATTTTGTTGTCCCAAGTTACCACCCACAAGTCGGAGAGAGAATAAGCGCGATCGTTTTCTAGGCTTGGCCAATCCTCAATTTCAAAGTCTATAGTAACGCCCCTCCGGTCGAAAAAGTTGCCCATGATTCCGACTTGCTCGTTGCTTGGTGCCCACCCTTTATCCGAAGTCCAATCCATAAGCTTGCCATTTCTTTTCATGGTCATTCCAACTACTTTGACTTTTTTTCCCTGCGAATCTATACTCGCAAAGTTATTGTAAGGACTTACCACTGTAATTCCAGGACTTCCGTAATTTTCACTGACTGGGCGGTTAAAGGCTGCTTTATTAGAAGCAATACAGAAAGTTGCAAGTAATGTTACTAGCGCGCCAATAATATTTGCTAACATCAGATTCGTACGTTTAGGAGGTTTATTCTCAATAATTCGGCGGATTCTGGATTTCACATCTCCACCCTCTGCGAGACGCAGACCCCCTATTGGCCTTAATGATCTTTTGCCAGCAAATGAAAGCAATGCTTCCGAGAGGTCAGTCGGCTTTACATTCATAGCAATCGCAGCATCGTCAGCAGCGAGTTCTGCAAGAACCTTCAATTTTCTAACTGCCCAGAATCCCCAAGGTGCGATTACTGTAAGTATTGTAACAAACCTGACAAATCCAATAGTCATTACATGCTTTTCTCGAATATGTGCGGCCTCGTGGGCAAGTACTGCACGCAGTTTTTGATCACTCCATGACTCAGCATCTGAGGGAAGCAGCACTGTGTTCGGGCCCACTAACGCTGCAGGAACGGCTAATGAATCGTTAAGTTTTGCCTCAATTTCTACGTATGAATGCTGTGGCTGCAAGTCGCTCAGCAGAGATTTGATTCTTTCACTGGCCGGGCGTGACATCTTCAGTAGTCTTGTATTGATGATGCTTTGGTAAATAGCAAATGGAAACAGGAATATGAACATAATCGGCACAGAAACCCAATTCCAGCTCATCCCATATGCAACTTTATATTTGGCATCCTTCCATGCTTTATTACTTGCTTCAATAAATGGCATTCCCTCCTGCTTATATTGATCAGTTAAGGCAAATGCTGTATGGCTAAGCTCCTGTCTTGCCACCATATTCGGTGGCCCAGGAGTCAAAGAAGGTGGTATCGCTATAGCAGGATTTAGTGCAAACAACTCAACTAATGGTCCGGAAACAATTATAAATCCAACCGCCACAGCCGCCAGCCGCAAACGAAAGGATGGTGTCCACTTTGTAACCGATAATAACCCACAAAGGACTAACAATACGATGGCGGTAACAAATAATTGGGGACTAACCATCCCCATTAAAAAACTCCAAATCATCGTTTTTGCTCCTGTTTAGCCTGTTCAATGAGTTGTTCAAGCTCTGCGATTTCTGATTCAGTCAACTGCTCCCTGCTGTCTCCCAGCAAACTCAAAACCGCTGCACTTCTACTTCCACCAAAAAAGGAGTCCACCACTCGCCGCATCATCCCGCGAGCGGCTTCTTGCTTAGGTTGAACCGGGAAATAAACATATTTGCCATCTTTTTCCCCATGTTTCAAATGGCCTTTCTCTTCAAGAATTCTTAGTTGGGCACGCACTGCGGAATATCCCGCTGGGTTACTCATGGCATCAATTACATCCGCCACTGACCCGCTACCAAGCTTGTAGATCGCCTCCATGATCTGGGTTTCACGTTTAGAAAGTGGCGTCATTCAATACTCCTGCTAAAAATATAGCACCCATATCATTGGATGTCAATACTTTGTGCTATTTTTTTAGCATTATCATAAAACAGCTACAATAGTTCCATGCGAAATATCCTCATCGCGACAATTGCCCTTGCTTCTTTCGCGCTCATCGGATGCGGCAATGCTGAACCAGAAGGCAAGATTGACGCCCCTGAAAGCGGAGCAACTAACGATCCCGCGACCAACCAAGCTCCTCCTACGGGGACCGAATCAACCGCAAACACGGGCGGCGGATCAGGTTCTGGCGTTCAAATTCACGGAGCAGGAGCGGGCGGAATGGCTCCCGTCACTGGCACAGAAAATCTTGGCGGTGGGGGTGGCGGAGTTCAACAAGCGGCTAAAGAAAAAGCCCTGAGTACCGCTGCAGGTGCAGGAGCTGGCTCAGCTGGTCAGCTTGGCAACGACGACGGGGAATAAGCAAATACGGTTCCTCTCTCCTTAGAGGGAGGAACTTTATTCCAAACTTAGCTGGTTGCTCTCTGGGAGCACGGCGAAATCACGCGCCCTTAGTTCCCGCTCGGCGAATTCCACAACCATTGTTTCATCTATTTCCGAGTTAGAAGGCAATCCAGCTTCCTTCATTTTTCTTGCCTTCGGGATAACCGTAGCATCGAGTGATCCACCAAATTTGTTGTAACTCTTGCCTACCGAGTCAATACGCCGGCCAAGTTCGTCGTAGTGAGTTTTCATAGTGACCAGCGCATCGTACAAATCTTTGCCCCACTGCTGAATGTTACGGGCTTCGCGAGCCAACCGTTCTTGCCGCCAACCGTAATTGACGGCCTTGAGCATCGGCAACAGAGTTGAAGGCGAAACGAGAACGACGTTCATATTCATTACGTCTTCCAATAATCCATGCCGACCTTCCACCGCCATGCGGAACGCCGATTCGCTGGCAATGAACATAACAACGAAATCGGGAGCCGCTTCCAACTTAGAATAATCCCGTTTATTCAGGCCTTTTGCGTAGTCATAAATCTTGTTTGCGATGCCTTGCGAGAGCACTTTGCGGGAATCAGCATCTGCCCCTTCAAGCTCATCTAAATCTTGGATCGGCACTTTGCTATCAATGATCATTGTCCGACCTCCAGGAAGGAACACTTGCATATCTGGTCGAAGTGAGCCTTCACTTCCGAGTAAGGCTTCTTGCATAACGTAATCGGTCTTTTCTTTCATGCCTGCCATTTCGACCACGCGTTGCAGGTGGACTTCTCCCCACTTACCCGCGGAGCCAGAGCCGTGCAGAGCAGTGATCAACTTGCTGGTTCCACTTGTGAGTTGATCTAACTGGCCCTTGAGCGTCGTACTTTCTTTAAGTCGTTCCTGTTCGATCTCTTTGCTGAATTCTTCAAGCCGTTTGAGTTCTGCGGCTACCGGCTGAAGCAGATTCTCGATTTCTTTTCGTTTATCTTTGGCGTCGTTTTCGTTGGCTTCCTGGTAGCGCTTGAGAAGTTCCTCACCGCCTTTTTTCACCGCTTCATGGCTTAAATTTGCGAAAGTCTCCTTAAACTTCTCTTCTAGGTTTTTCATTTCGCGGATGCGGTCTTCAAACGCTTGTTCGCGAGCATCTATGTCGCTGACCACCGCCGCATGCTTGACATCCAGTTCGTGAAATCTGGATTGAATACCCACCAACTCAGCCTCGGTTTCCGCGAGTTCGTCTTCTAGTTGCTGAAGGCGTTCTCCACGAGATGCGGCGTCGCTTTCAGCTTTGGATTTTTCGGTCAGCAACTCCTCAACACGTTTCTGAAGTTCTTGGGTTCGCGAATGGTCAGGCGCACTCTTACCTCGCATCAATAACCAAACCGCGACTCCGCCAATGACTGCACCGACTAACGCCCAAATAGCATCCACACGTCTAGTATGCCAAACCTAAGCAAGAATCATATCGAAATTTCCACAAAATCTCCAGAGGTAACCTATTCTCATGATTCATCCGCCACTTAAAAAGCCGGGCCAAATTCTCCGCGATATGTGGCGCGATCAAATCGTCGTGATGCCTGGAGCCTTCAGTGCGCTCTCCGCCCTTGCCGCTTACAAGCAGGGAGCACAAGCGGTCTACCTCAGTGGTGGAGCGATCACTAACAACCTCACCGGACTACCCGATATCGCCGTCATCACGCCCGAAGAACTTTCATCAACCGCCGCCCGAGCCTGCCAAGTCGCGCCGGTTCCCATTATCAGCGATGCCGATACTGGATTCGGAGACGTTTGGAACGTCGCCCGCACGGTGATCGAAATGGAACGGGCTGGCCTTGCGGGAATCCACCTTGAAGACCAAGTGTCGCCCAAGCGATGCGGTCACTTAGATGGCAAAGAGATCATTAGTACCGCCGACATGGAAGCAAAGCTCCGCGCCGCGGTAGACCACAAATCAGATCCTTCATTCCTCATCATCGCCCGAACCGATGCTCGCGGAATCGCCGGAATTGGAGAAACGATCAACCGAGCAAAAGCATACGTTCAAGCGGGTGCGGATGGAATTTTTCCCGAAGGATTAGAATCAGAGGCAGAATTCGCGGCAGTTCGTGAAGCCCTGCCGGGAGTTCCCCTGCTCGCCAATATGACCGAGTTCGGCAAAACCCCGCTCATCACCGCCGAGCAATTCAATAACCTTGGCTACCAAATGGTGATCTTCCCCGTGACCGCTCTGCGTGTGATGCTCAAAGCGGTTGAAGAATTCTATGCCGACTTGCTCCAAACGGGAACTCAAGCTGATTGGATAGAGAAAATGAGGACTCGCAACGAGTTGTACGCAACCATTGACTATCCCAATTTTACGGCGAAAGATAAGACCTACTCTAAGAGTTAATCCTGCAGTCCCGGGAAGCATGGGCCGACATAAAACCCGTAGGTAGAATCCCTAACATCTCAGGGGACAGCAGGACACATAAATCTGCCAACTCAGACGGGCAATGAAGCTCCGCATCAAATAGTAATAAGTTGACTGCGCGGCAGATTTCCCTCACAAAAAGCGAGACTCGGAAACATGAGCGAAACGACTTATCCAAACTATAGCCCCGGACTTCAAGGTGTCATTGGCGGCGTAACCTCCATTTCTAAAATCACGGTCGAGGAATCAAGACTCGAATACCGAGGTTACAACGTTCACGATCTTGCTTCGCAAGGATCATTTGAAGAAACTGCTTACCTTTTGCTCAAAGGTGAACTGCCCAACGCGGCGGAGCTCGCTGAATTCAACAAGACCCTTGATTCCGAGCGCAGCATTCCTAACGAAGTCATTACGGCTCTGAAATCTTGCGCTAAAGGCACCCACCCAATGGATATGCTCAAGGCGGCATATTCGGTGCTCTCCGGTTTCGACCCAGATTACAACGCCGATCCAACCGATCACGATGCAAATATCCGCAAAGCAATCCGCATCCTTGCTAAAGCGCCAACCATTGTTACCGCGGCATACCAAATTTCACAAGGAAAAGAGCCAATTGCACCAAAAGCTGGTCTGCGAACCGCATCTAACTTCCTTTACATGCTCCACGGCTCTGAGCAAGATGACTACACCGAGTTGGTCATGGATGCCAGTCTCACGCTTTACGCTGAGCACACCTACAACGCTTCAACCTTTGCTTGCCGAGTCTGCGTCGCAACCTTGAGCGACATCTACAGCGGCATCGTTACCGGAATTGGAACCCTCAAGGGTCCTTTGCACGGTGGCGCAAACGAAGAAGCCATGGCGATGCTCATGGAAGTCGGTTCCCCCGAAAATGCCGAAGCTTGGCTTCGCGACGCTCTCGCAACCAAGAAAAAGATTATGGGCTTCGGTCACCGAGAGTACAAAGTTGGCGACGGTCGAGCGATTTACCTCACCGAAGTTGCTAAAGAAATCGGTCGCCGCAAGGGCAACACCAAGTGGGGCGACATTGCCGATATTATGGAAAAGATCATGCGCGAGGAAAAGAACATTTATCCAAACGTAGACTTCCCTGCGGCATACGCTTACTACCTGCTCGGTATTCCCATCGAGCTTTACACTCCTATCTTCGTAATGGCCCGCGTCAGCGGATGGTCAGCCCACGCGATTGAGCAATTGGATAACAACCGATTGATTCGCCCAAGCTGTATCTACGAAGGCAAGCTTGACCTTAAGTACGTACCGATTCAGGATCGCTAAGAAGAGTTGTACGCTCAATCACCCCGAACACTAGTTCGGGGTGATTTTTTTATGAAACAAATTACTTGTATTTTATGAGTATTTTCTGTAATCCTAAAATTCATTGAGTAGGGAGCTTCTTTATTCCCCGAGGTCATATGTCTGAAAACGATAAACGAATTGCTATTCTGGCAATACATGGAATGGGAACTCACCTCCCTCTGACTGGCATTCAAGATGCGGTAAAAGTTATTCAAAGATTGCCCGACTACAAGGTGCCAGATGGCGAGGAGACAGAAAAACAAAAGAAAGTTGAGGTTTCAAGTTGTAGAAAAGTATTAGATGGGAAGGATTGCACACTTTCTTCAGCAAAAGTCATTCGTCAAACTCAAAATAACGAATTGCCGTCCGAAGTTTATGTTTTCGAAGCGAATTATTCTTCTATTCCGAAGGGGAAAGCGGGGCTCTCGGACGTTATTCGGTTCCTCTTTGCTGCAGGCTGGAGTAGCCTCGGAAACAATCAGTGGCAAAGGGTTTTATTCGGTCATAGCAAAGATTGTGAACCACGAAGATTTACGCACTGGGTTTTACTACTTTTTATATTCGGGCTATTTGCAGCTATCTTGCTTAACCTCACTTTTGTGAGAGAAGTACCGTTGATTTTGGGACAATTATCATCTTCTCCCTTAACGAGCGGAGTTGATAAGTATCATCTCGCAATCGGTCTAAGCTTCATTATTATATTAGTTTACGCAGTCGTGATGGCTGTGTATGCTCTGCTCCACCGATCGCTGACGAAAGGAACAATTAGGCCAAACTCAAATGGTATAGGCACTAATCTTCTTTACTACTTAATGATTCTCTTCCCAATAGCTCTAATTGCTTCGATGTTTCTTGGTGCTTTCTTTGCCTCAAGGCTTCCCGTGTTCAGTGAAGAATTTCTGGAAGGAAGTCGTAGTTTTGGTTGGCTCATTGTAGCCGGACGATTTGTTGGGATTATTCCCACCGGATTTATCTTTGCCCAAATTCTTTCGGCCCGAAAAAAATATTTTGCGTTTTGGTTTTGCGTTTATCTTTTTGGCCTTGCTGCAGTCCTCGGGCTAAATCCCGACTACCTATTGCTACTTACTAATCAAAAAATGACTAATTTTGACTTTCTAGTTCTTGGTGCGGCATTTTTTGGGCTTAGCGCATTCGCTCGTTCATTTTTGATCAACTACGCGGGAGACGTTGCAGCCTACGTATCGGGTTCAAAGGCATCAAAGTTTGCGGAAGTGAGAAGCCAAGTTCAATCCCAAGTGGGGCTTGTACTTGATCATTTAATCGAAGAAAAGTATGAAGTTATTGTACTAGCGCACAGTCTAGGTTCCATTGTTGCCTACGATGTAGTCAATCGAAGTCTTCTTGAGAATGATTTGAGAATGCACCGTATTCGAGCATTCATCACCTATGGCTGCCCGCTGGATAAAATTGCCTACATTTTTCAGACGGAGGAACCCTACGGAGATAGTGTTAGAAATGAACTGATTTACTCCAGGCAGCCACTTGTGCAGACAAAGTTTCGCACTCAGATTCCGTGGTGGAATGTTCAAGCTAAACATGATATCGTTGGTGGAGGGTTAATTTATTACAACCAAGTGCCGGATCCTAAAACTGATTACACAAGCACCTTCCCGGATGTGATGAATGTTCGTGATACGACCAACACCCAGCCTATTGCATCACACAGCAATTACAGTGATAATGACGCACTGAGTCAAACCGTTGAGAAAGCTCTGACATGGAGACCCCCGTCAACTGTTCGAAGCTAAAACACCTGCCATTCGTGGATGCCAGACGCAAATTTATCTTGTTGATCAATCACAAGCCGAAGTTTTTGCGTCCGCACTTGGTCAAATTTAACTTCGTTCCAAGAGTCCAGCTTGACGCCGTACTTCTGCCCGCTATGTAACGAAACTGGTTGCCATGTTCCGCCAGTCCAGGCTTCAATACGATACGACTTCGGAATACGGCATTCACCGTGACCCGTATCGTCGAACCAAAAAATCCTCGCTGAGCTCACCACTTGCTCTTGAGCGAGAGTGAGTTCAATCCACTCGGTGCCGCCTTTATGAGGCCAAAAGTGAGTCTGCCTGGGCGAATTCTCACCGCTTGTTGCCGGAGCGTATCCATCTACAACTCCTTCGGGATCGCAAATATCACTTGTGTACGAAAGAGCCACTTTTGCGCCTTTTTCGTAGCCACGCATCAAAAGAACGACTGGCGCCGGTGAAAACCAGACCGCCATTTCTCCCGCACTGCGGTTATCCCACATACAGTAAGGAATCGAAGTAATCGTAGTTGATTTCAGCGCTGGAACTTCGCGGAACAAACTGATACCCCAATTGATCTCGGGAATTTCATACGCTTCCGCTTTGAGAGCGACTATCTTTCCCAGAGTTTTATCTGTGAGATCAGCGGTTGTAACTTTGCCCTCCAAAGGCACGCTCAGTCGATTGAGGTCTTGAGGATTATCTACGCCCTCCGCGCAATAGATCAGCGGCCCACGCGCAAGGGCGAACATACCGGCCGTCGCCGCAACTCTAGGATGGCTCGCTAGTTTCCGAACTGTAATCGGTAGCTCCAAAGTGACCTTGTCACCCGCTTTCCATTTGTGTTTGACAGTGATATATCCGTCGGAACCAGCTTTGACAGATTTCCCGTCGACCTTTGCCGATTCATTTAGCCAGCCAGGTTGCCTCAACTTCAAATCAAAACTTTTAACTACTTTTTTAACCGTGATCTCAACCTTGCCATCCCACGGATAGTTGGTTTTGACCTGCAAATCGGTATCCATGCCAGCTTCGCGCACTTGAACCGATCCATTGATAAACAAATTCACGTATATCGCAGAACTGGATGCGCCGTAGGCTAATCCTCCAACCTGACCAATCAATCGGGCGAGATTAGGCGGGCAGCAAGCGCAGCCAAACCATTCTTGCCGATGATGGGTGCCGTGGCTTGCTAGCGGATTCACATAAAAATATTTATCTCCCGCTAGATTGATTCCCGCCAATGTGCCGTTGTAAAGTGCAGTTTCCATCACGTCGGCATACTTACTTTCTGCATGAAGCTGGAGCAACCGAAAATTCCACAAGCTGTTAGCGATCGAAGCGCACGATTCTTGATAAGCCGTAAATGTCGGCAAATCGTAATCCACGGTGAATCCTTCGTTTGATCCACTTGGCCCTAGCCCACCCGTAACAAACATCCGGCGTTCGGTTGTGTTCTTCCAAACGCGGTCTAGCATCGCGACTACTTCAGGGTCACGCTCTCGAATTGCATAGTCTGCCGCTCCTGTAAACAAATACGCGGCGCGAACCGCATGACCAACAATTTCGTCATGGTTGCGAATCAGATGATTGTCGCTCCAATACTCTCCGCTGTATTGCTCAAGCGGAGTTTTATGCTCCGCAGCAAAGAACTTCTCTCCCCTGGTGTTCAGAAAATGCTCTGCTAGCCTTGCGTATTTTTGGTCGCCCGTAACATCGGCGAGTTTAAATAAGGCAAGCTCGGTTTCTGGATGACCTGGATAACCAGGCAACCCATTTGGGCCAAACCTCGCCTCAATGCAGTCAGCTAGTTTTACGGCGATACTAATGAAGTTAGATTTCCCGGTCGCTTGAAAGTGAGCCGCCGCCGCCTCAAATAAATGACCTGCGCAATAGAGTTCGTGTTTGTCTCGAAGGTTCTTCCATTTGTCTTGAGGCGCCATCAATTGGAAGTGAGTATTCAAATAACCATCTGATTCTTGGGCTCGACCAATCAGATCAATCCATTCATCCATCTTTGAGTTAAGCCAAGGATCCGAACCTGTCCCAAGAACATACGCTCCTGCTTCCAGCACTTTGTAAACATCAGAGTCGTTAAACACATAACCTTGGTAACCGCCGGATTCCCTCGCTGCCGCTTTTTCGAAGTTCGCTCGGTAGTGATGCTTTTCGAGCATTTCAAACTGCTGGCGCATGGTTGTTGAACGTAACGCTTTCTGGCGTGGCGACCAGAATTGATCTTCTATGGTCACGCGCCGATAATCTACAGGCACGAATGGACGTGAATTGTCTGCTAGATGAGCCATGGTCAACGCGATTGCTGGAAAGAGCATCTGGCTGAATCTTACCGGTACACCTACTCCTAAAACCTATTTATTTAGATTCAAATCCATGAGAAAACACTTGAATTTCTTGACTTGGCACCGAACCTGCACTAGAATGGAGTTACGATGAAACTTGCCACTTTGACCGCTGTCCTTGCCTGCGCTGCAATCACTATGACCGGTTGTGGCGGTTCTTCCGGAACCCTAGCTGATGCGGATGCCGTTGTTACACTCACGGTGAACGGACTTCCAGTCGAAATGGCGATTACTCGCAACGGAGAAGCACTCGGCGCAACCTCTGACCAATGCCGACCATCCGGTTCGCCGACCTGGTGCACCATGGGTTCGACCACTAATGTCCAGCAAATGGATTTCACGCTGAGTCATGGCAGCACTCCATTCATTGTTTATGTAACGAATAACGATACGGTTGAAAGAACAGTAAATCTCAAGATATATATCAGTGGTGTGCTCCGCCTGAACAAGGATGTGGTCTGCCAGCCAAGTTCCACCCGCGAAGGCGCACAGATCAGCTGAAGTCAGCAAGATTTTTGAGAAACTCAGTCTGTCATTCAAATAGGCTGAGTTTCTCAACCGCTTTTTTCGCCGCTGAATCACCCAACTTGGCTTTCTTCTTTAGAACCTCTCGGTAGAGATAGCGATTCTGATTGTTGACCGCCTTGGCTGCCAGAACTACTGTTTCAGGGTCTACACCCTCGCTAGCCTGTTCAACCCGTGCGCGGGCCTCTAAATACAACACGGTCTGCCTGTAAAAGGCATAACCTACGCCACCGAATACGAGAAAAGCTCCAAGCATCGCGGCCCCAGGAATGATGGCAGCTACTAAAAAACCGATTAAGAATGGTGCGATCGCAATGATTGCGTTTTCGGTAGAAAAAACTCCATAGGTGTAGCTCCCGGGAGCATCAAGCAGTTTTTGTATTTCATTGCCTGAATCCGCAAAGTTTTTCAAAGTTTCTTCTTTTTGCTTGTAGTTGGTTGCTACTAAGCGTACGATTCCTGCTTGATCCGGCAATGGCTGAACTTCATAGGCGGAAATCACCCACTTAGCCGACTTTTCATTTTCTATTAAATCCAAAACGTCGGAATGACTCAACGAACGGATAGCCATGTGAATATCCTGCGCGTACTTTTTGCGTTGTAAATATAGGCTGCAGGCGGGAATTCCGACCACTAATCCCGTAATGATCAGCCCCATCTGAGTGTAAAGCACTTGATTTGGACTTGACTCTGAGTAGTTGTCTTTCATCAATGGCCAACTTAAAAAAAGGAGTAATCCCAGACCAAAAGTGCAACAGGCAAAGTACAGCGTTGCCCCGGCGTACGATAAGGCAAGGGCATCGTCGCCTTTCTTTATTCTTTCTCGAACTGTGTTGAGATCAGACACAAACGAATTATGGCGGTTAAAACGCTCGTTCCCATATTTGAATCTTTTTCGCCTGCGTCACCCCGATTCTTTCGCTTTTTAATTACTGCGACCACTCCATCCATCGTTTATGTAACGAATAACGATACGGTTGAAAGAACTGGCAGTCTGAAGATTTACATTAGCGATGTTCTTCGGCTGAAAAAGGATGTTGTCTGCCAGCCAACCTCCAACCGCGAAGGCGCACAAATCAGCTAATTCTGATAAGTAGGCTACGGTGAATGAAATTATCTTCGATTCACCGCAGCGACTTAGCCATTTCTTTTGCCATATCCTTAGCGAGACTATCGCCCTTTTCACCACGCTCGTTTAACTCACTGTGTGCAATGCGGGAAATTACGCGAAACCCCGCAAGATGCGACAGAATTTGATTTGGCAATTGCTTCACTACAGCTTTTGCTTGATCAGTAGAAGTTTGCCTCTGCTTTTTAAGAATGATGCCAAAAAAAAGCATCGATCCATAAATGCTGATGAGCAGTAGCATCATCATAGAAAGCATAAATGTCCTGTTCAGTATCAACGTGGGTACGCCAGCCGCGTAAGTCATGGCGGCTAAAGGCAACACCATTATTAAATAAACCAACCGCCATCGGGGATCAAGTTTCGATTCTGCCTCCATTTGTCGATACGTCTCGCTCAGTTCATTGAGCTTTGTTTCGTGCTCACGAAATTCGTTGATCGCCCCCAATGGATCAGCGTAATTCTTAGCCGCTAAAACGTAATGCAAATCGCGACCCGTGGCTGCCATCCGCTTTTTTAGAATCAACACAGCGCGTTCAGAAGTTTTCCCGTCACAAATTGCCAAAGCAATTCTTTCAGAAGACATGCTTTCGATAAGAAAGTTAATCTCCTTGAGTACTCGCCATTTCACAATTATCCAAACAACTGCCAGCACACAGGCTATTAGTAGCACTCCTGAGCAAATGTCCAACTTATAAGGAGGCAGTGGCTCACCACGGATGCTCTCCATACCAATTCTTGCAAACACCATTACTGGCGTGATTAACACTAATAAACCTAAAAGTCCAGCTCCAAGCCATGCGAAAGTCCATGCGTCTGCTGAGCCTGACTTTCGCATCAGATCTCTCAGCTTTTCTTGATTGCTATCTATCCGCATTTCATTGATAATGAATACGGCTGGAGATTCCTCCCGGTTTACTCATGTACTCCTGTATAGAACATTTGGTTAGGGTTTGATTCCGAATAATTATCCTTCATAAAAGGCCATATCAAAAAGAGCAGTAAACCCATGCCGAGCAGATTGGCTGCTATGTAAATAGCAACCCCCGGCAAACGATAAGGCAAGGGCATCGTCGCCTGTCTTTATTCTTTCTCGCACTGTGTTGAGATCAGACACAAACAAATTATGGCGGTTAAAACCCTCGCTCCCGTATTTGAATCTTTCGCGCCTGCTTGTAAAGTTCCATTGCCCCGGCGTCACCCCGATTCTTTCGCTTTTTAATAACTGCGACCACTCCATTCACAAGCATCTTTTGATTCAGGAGAACCTCCAGCCCATCAAGGTCAAATCCTTCTATAGCCTCGTTAACCGCTTGCCTCTCGCTACGTAAGCATAAATATTCGACTAACGACCAGAGTGCCAAGCCGCCAAACAGAGAAAAATAGAAACCAAAACCAACTAGAAGTGAAAACCACCTTTGATTGTATAAAGAGTTCGCCCCCGGTAAGAGGCTGTACAGCCCCGGGGCAAAGCCGATCACAGCGCAAACTACTACGAGCCATCTCCATTTGATGAGCTTTTTTGCAGCATCCCTTCTTCGCAGAATCTTTTCGCCTAAATCGCTCAAGGCATCCGAATTTTTGTCGAGCACTTTTAAGGCTGTCTGTTGAGTTTCTTTTGGCTGAGACAACAGAATTCTATATTTCAAGTACTCGGCATCCTTTGAATTCCTTGCCCGATAAGAAAGAATGATGCGAAAATGCCTTTCGGAAACTTTGCCCGTTACGCGTTCAAAAAGTTCACGGCAACTGAACTGATCATATGATGTTGATCTCAACTCAAAGCCCTTATTGACGTGCCGAAAACCAAAGTACGCAAAGCAAAACGGCACTGCACCGAAAAGTGCCAATACGAGATTAAAGATTCTTCCTTCTGAATACTTGACACCGTACATAAAGCCAAGAAGCATCATACAAATGCCAGCGAACCCAACAAATAGGTAGGTGAAACCAAGGAATTTCACCTTTTCAAAATCTGGAAGCTTAGCTTCATCAAAATCAGTGAGCTTCGCTTGCACCCACATACATTACCAAACACAAACAAAAAAGGATGCGCGATTCAAGTAACTGCGCATCCTCAAGTTATAGTTAAGCGTAAGCTAGTTCGACGACTTTATCGGCTGCTTCTTGCATCGTGCTTGCGCCAACGATCTGCGAACCTTCTAGAATCTTTAGCCCTTCTTCTGCGGCTGTGCCTTCGATCCGCGCAACAACCGGGATCGTGACATTGAGTTCAGCGAACGCCGCGAGCAGACCACGAGCGACTTCATCGCATCGGGTGATTCCACCAAAAATGTTGATGAGCAAGCCCTTTACGTTTTTATCCATCATGACCAAGTTCACGCAGGTCTTGACTCGCTCTGCGTTGGCTCCGCCGCCAACATCAAGGAAGTTCGCTGGTTTTCCGCCCGCGCGGTTAACCTCGTCAAGTGAACACATCACCAGACCAGCCCCGTTGCCCATAATTCCAATGTCTCCTCCCAGGTTCACGTAAGCGATACCGAGTTTGCTGGCTTCGGCATCAATTTCGTGTTCAGCGCCGTCATCCTTGGTTTCGTCATATTCCTTGTGGCGGAACAGAGCGTTTTCATCAATGCTCACCTTCGCGTCAGCCGCAAGAAGCTTGCCTTCCGGCGTGAGGGCGACCGGGTTGATTTCGATCATATCCGCATCGCTGGCTTGGTAAGCCTTGATCAAACCTTGAATCATAGCGACCATTTGTCGCTGAGCCGGGGCAGGAATGTTAGCCTTCTTCACCGCATCCCGAACCTCGAAATCTGCCGCTCCCCAGGCTGGATCAACATGAAGCCGCACAATCGCATCAGGATTGTTGTGCGCCACTTCTTCGATCTCCATGCCGCCTTCTTTGGAAATCATTACGACCAACCGCTGAGCGGCTCGGTCGAGCAAAACGGAAAGATAATATTCTTCTGCGATATCTACGAGTTCGCCGACCAGCACTTTTTCAACCACCATGCCGTCCGGATTTTGGATGCTCACAAGTCGCTTTCCGATGAGTTCTTGAGTGAACGCCGCCGCTTCGTCAGAATTTGCGAACAACTTGACGCCACCTGCTTTTCCGCGTCCGCCCATCAAAACCTGCGCTTTGACGACAACCTTGCCTCCGAATTCATCTGCAATCGCCTTCGCCTCCGTGGCGTTGGTGGCTACTTTTCCACCCGGCACTGCCACACCAAAAGAGGCGAGCAGATCTTTAGATTGATACTCGTGAAGCTTCATCGCAGGCTGCAGATTACCGCTTCACTGGCTCCGGTCCCGTAAGTAGAAGTTTCAAATAGAATTAGAGAAGCGCAGATTGGTTCCAATTAGAGTATGAACGCGCCCTCATTATCGCTTCAACATATACGCTTTTATCTTCGCCCAATCGCTCGTGCAGAACGCTGGCCGAATATAACCCTAGGGGAGGAACCGCATAAAGCAATTCAACGATCTCGTTCGGTAGAGTCCGCAAAATCTCAATCTGAGATTCGACGATTTCAGTTGATTGTTTGCGAATAAAAGGCATCAAAAAAAATGGATAGATCACTGCAACGATGAGCCCCCAAATAGCAATTTTTGCCAGCCCAAGATTTCCTGTGTATAATGACACCAAGCATCCACAAAAGATAATGACTGCTGGCAAAGCCATCATCAGTGAACGCTTTAGTGATTGAAAATGTTGAATTCGAGCCTTAACTTGCAGCTCGCCTAAGGCAGAAATTTGGTTTGCATACGCATAGAGCTTTTCTCGTTCATTTGCTCGCCATAAACTTACCATCGCAAACGTAATCCAATGATCCTCGCCTTTCCGAAGTCGCGAAACAAGGAACCATCGCACCCAACTAGCACTCTGCTCATCAACTGCAAATGCCACCCATTTTTCTTCAGGCATTGCTCTGAACTCAGACTTCACACGCTTAAGAATTGGCGTCAGATAGAGGAGATAGCCTCCCAGTATCGCACTAGCTACTCCACTTCCAAGCGATATATATTGTGAAGTGGCCTCACGAGGACTAAGTAAAGTAACAAAAGCTAACATCAGAAACACCCAAAAATACATGATGACTATTGGGTACCACTCATGAGACCCGAGTCGTTTCAATTCAAGTTCAAGTTCTGTGTGTCCCACGCTATAATCTGATTACTTAATAATGACGTGCCCCCGTTGCGGAAAGGATAATGATTCGGATGCCCGATTTTGCGCCAAGTGCGGTCGGAACCTAGAAGACGCCCAGCAGGAAGCCAAGTCTTCCGCCGCTGAAGAAGAGGAAGTCCGGTACTGTTACCGCCACCCGAAAGAAGCGACGAATCTCTCCTGCGGGCGATGCAATAAACCCATCTGCACTAAGTGTGCGATCATTGGCCCGGCTGGTCCTCGTTGCCCGGAGTGTTCAAAAACCGACGTTACTTTTCGCCCTGGAGCAATTGGGTTAGGCATGAAAAGAACCTTTCGATCTGTCGGATCACGCGGCCCCTGGGCTTGGTACTACATTGTGATTCTGGGAATGCTCCTGTTCGGTGGATTACGCACATGCGGGGGAATGTTTTTTGACCAAGGTCAAGAACCTGATTACGGTGATGAGCAGTACGTTTCTCCAGATGAAGGTTCGAATCAGCAAGAAGGCGAGTAGCTATTTACCGGGTTATAAACCGTGCCACCCAAGGCTCGTTCGAGCTACTTTCCTACCCAGCCCTGGGGAGAAACTAAAGGACGGATTCTAGAAAATTGCCTACCGCCGAATCGGCTCTAGCAACATTTCTTTTGTGTACACAAAATCATCGCGCTCGTAGTTAGCAAGTTCAAAATCTTTACGCAGAACAATTGCGCCTGTCGGACAAGCATCTTGGCAGTAACCGCAGAAGATGCAACGCAGCATATTGATTTCGTACCGCTCGGCGTACCGCTCGCCCGGCGAGTATCTTTCGGCATCGGTGTTTTCTGCCGCTTGAACATAAATACAGCGAGCCGGACAAGCACCAGCACATAGCGAACAACCGATGCACCGCTCTAATCCAGAATCGTAGCGGGTCAAAACGTGGCGCCAGCGAGTGCGGACAAACTGTTCCCTGCGTTCTTCGGGATACTGAACCGTGACCTTGTCTTTTTTGAGTCGGTTGAGCGTGATTCCAAACCCGGTCAAGATCGGTTTGGCAACATCCTTCATCACTTCAAAGCTCATACTTTCACCTTTTCTTGAGTGCTCGCCTTGAGTTCAATCAACTTCATTTGCCGAGTGCCTTTCATGGATTGCTGCTTGATTTTATTCTGCAGTTTGATGATTCCGTACATCAGTGCATCTGGGCTAGGCGGACAACCAGGAACGTACACATCTACCGGAACAACCTGATCGGCCCCTTGAACGATCGCGTAGTTGTTGTAAACCCCGCCGCTACTCGCGCAGGCTCCCATCGAAATCACCCACTTCGGTTCTGGCATCTGGTCGTAAATCTGCCGCAGAACCGGGGCCATTTTTTTGCTCAACCGACCGGCGATAATCATTACGTCGGCCTGGCGAGGGGTTGCGCGGAATGCTTCCGAACCGAACCGTGCAAGGTCAAACCGAGCCGCAACCGTGGACATCATTTCGATTGCACAGCAAGCCAATCCAAATGTCAGAGGCCAGAGAGCGTGGGCCCGCGCTTGGTTGGTTGCAATATCGAGCAACGTCTGCGAATTCGCCATCACCACGCTTCCGCCTTTTTGGATGTCTCCAAATACGGGGGTGGAACTATCGTGCAGAACAAGGGTCTCGACTTTCTTTGGCATCGCGCTGGCTCTGCTTTATTCTACTCAGTTCAAAAGTAATCTGTCCTCGCAAGCCCAAAGTAATCCCGATAGATTGCTTGCTATCTGGATATCTACTGGTATCTTTTTGTTATGTCATTCAAGGTTGGTGCGGTTTTCGTTTTAATGATCGCCAACCTATTGGGATGCGCACCTCGTTCACAACCACAAAAAGTAGCTGGATCTCAACCACCAGAAATAGATCATGTCGGTACGGTCTATCGAGCCATAAAAATAGACAACGACCACGTATTACTGGATGGTCAGTATGATTTGACAATCTCAAATGTACGGACTGGAGAAATCACGTCGTCGGTCAAAACAAATGTTTGGGCGGTCGACGCCATTCATCTTTCCGACAATAAGGAACTGTGGACGGGTGTTCCCGGAGGACTAGCGATTTATAGCCTGACTCCTGACCTTTCGATGAAAAAATTGCGGCAGATTGACATTGATAAAAAGTCGGGGCTAGTTCCGAGTGTGGTTTTAGAATCGAGAGGTGAATTCTTCGCAGCATCAAATCTTAGAAAAGCTGTTGTGATCAAAGCAGATGGAAAAGTGCATCCGCTTAAGATTGATCTGGATGGAAGAGTGACCAGCTATATTTCGCGACCAACTTGCGACTACGCAATTTTGGGCACGCAAGCAAATGATACGATTTCTGGCATGATTGTCGTCATCTCTAAACTCACTTGGAAAGTACTAGCAACAATGACTATGCCGCATGACTATCTCATCACGGCGATAAATGACACATCATTCCTGCTGTATGACTGGGCGGGGCGTGCTATTCCTCAAGAAATTGAATTCAACGGCAAAAAGCTTGTAAAAACTAAAACGAGAACCGAACTTGGTGAGCCAGAGGCTATTGCAGTTTCTGATAGTGGCAAGATCGCCGTCAGTCAAGCATTCGTCGGAGTGCGAGTATTCAAGGCTGCAAAGAAACAATTTTCAAGCCCTCACTTTGGCGATTCACTACTTTGGATAGACGAGAAGTCACTTGTTATCGTAGAAAGTAACTCCAA
This sequence comes from Fimbriimonadaceae bacterium, assembly GCA_019638675.1. GTDB lineage: Bacteria > Armatimonadota > Fimbriimonadia > Fimbriimonadales > Fimbriimonadaceae > UphvI-Ar2. The sequence continues at coordinate 142,065 of JAHBTE010000001.1, forward strand.
TGCAAAATGTCTCACCGTTCCAGAGTAGAGGCTAGCTATGCGTGCAGAAGACCACATCCCAACCGCAATCGAGGTCTTCACCCAAGCTTTCGCCAGCATCCGATCACGAACCTACCCCAGCGTGGTTACCAAAATTAAAGACTTCCACGTGATGCACGATGAACCGTACCGCCTTAAAGCCCGAGCATCCGAACTCGTCACGCAAAACCCTTTCCCCGGCGAACACCTCGAAGTTGGCAATTCCATGGAATGCCCCCGTTGGTATTCGTGCCTCGTCACCCCGCCCGATTCCGAGAACGAAACTCTGGCCCATTTCAAGTCAGCAGGATTCAAACGGCGGGCAATTGAACCCCTCTTCATGATTGATCCACGAGATGCTTATTTGATTCAGTCCCATCGAGTTCAGCGCATCCAAGACCCGGAACTCGTCGAACTTTGCCGCATCGCCAATAAAGGCAGGCGGCAACTTTTGCCCCACGAAGTGGAGCCAGATGATTCCACCACAAGGTTATACGCCGCGATTCTCGAAGGCAAAGTTTACGGCTGGGGGAGTTCAATAAAGGTTGGGAATCTCGGTCACTGGGTGTCTGACCTCTACGTCATCCCGGAAGCACGACGCCAGGGCCTTGGGCTGGCAATCATGTCCGCGATCCTCACCGACGACGCCCGTCTTGGCTCACCGATGAGTGTTTTGCTTGCAAGCAATGCAGGCGCGCATCTCTACCAAAAAATGCGCTACCAGTCTCCGGCAAATCTGCACATCCTGCGTCCTCCGGGCTATGTTGCCAAGCCAAGGGAATTATGTTTGTAAAATCAATCTCCCTCCAAACAACCCACCCAGACAAAAGTCCACAGGTATAACTTAATTTGGTATGCGCCTACACCAACTGGCGCGCAGGCTGATTAGCCACCCCCATCTGCGCGAAGCAACATCCACAACCGGATGCGCGATTACTTGGTCATCGCTCGCATCTGGCGCACGCCCCTGCCTCGTTGCCGGAACCTATCTTGCTAAGCCAGTTCAAACGATTCTTGTCGTTAAGTCATACGAACAAGCTCTCAACTGGCAAGCCAAACTCATCATCTTCGGAGTTCCGCACGACGACATTCGGCTTCTCCCCAGCGGACTCAGTGCCCTTTTTGAAGACGCCGCTCCCGAAACTGTCACTCTTTCTGACCGGCTCGGGTCACTTGCATTTCTTGCATCTGGCGAACCAGGAATAGTCATCGCCACGCCTCAAGCCGCTCTGGAAAGAACCCTCCACCCGGATGACATTCGGGAATACACACTCAACTTTTCCGTTGGTTTGCAGTTACCGCCACCCGAAGCAGTGAAGAAACTTTCCGCCCTTGGCTATGAACCAGCCGAACCAGTGCGCGTGCCGGGACAATTCTCGCGGCGGGGTGGAATTCTTGATATCTTCCCGGTTGGGCATGAATCACCTATCCGAATTGAGTTTTTTGGCGATGAAGTTGATTCCATGCGTGAATTCGACGCGATGACTCAACGGTCATCCCGAGCCAGTGGTGAATTCACGCTTGGGCTCAGTCGTGAAACTTTGGTTCCTTCCCCCGAACTAGAACTCGATGAAATGCTCGAACGGGCCGCACAAATAGAAGGCGCTCAACTCGATCCAGAAGCGGCGCAAAGGCTTGAGCAACTCATTTCCGAAGACCGTATGGCTTTGGAGCACCAGTCGTACTTCGACCGGCTAGACCTCTACCGACCACTCATTCAGCCCGACGGCCCCTGCGCGGTGGATTACTTAAACGAAGAAGGGCGACTTATTTTAGAAGAACCACTCGACATTGCAGCAACCTGCGACCGACTGGAAGAAGAATTAGGAGAAGCTCTGAAGCACCGCCATCAGCGCGGTGAAATCCTTGCCGCGACCGCCCACGACTTCGTTCATTCTCCGCACCACTTTAGTGACCATGAAAATCTACTCAGCCTGACAGCGATGAATGCGGTTCCTGACTGGATTGACGACCCGGTTGAATATTCAATTGGAGCCGTCAGCATTGAAAACTACCGAGGTCAGCCGCAAATGCTGACTCAGGCGCTTAAGAACTGGCAAGAACAGAAGCTCTCGATTTCTTTCGCCACAGATCAGCCAAATCGGACTCGCACGGTTCTTTCCCAAGTCGAGATATTTCCGACTCCAACCGATGAAGGGCACCCATGGGATCAATCGGAAGAACTGCCCGAAGGGCTTTATATTTTGGACGGCAATCCAGCGGCGGGATTCATCCTCCCCGAAGCAAAAGTAGCCCTAGTCACCGATCACGATCTTTATGGAGTCGCGCGGTTAAAACTTCCGCAGCGCAAATTCTCCGAAGGAATCCCGATTTCCACTGCTCTTGACCTCAAGCCAGGCGACTACGTAGTTCACATCAATTTTGGGATAGGAGTCTTTCAGGGATTAGTCAAGCGCACTCAAGAAGGGATAGAAAAAGAATATCTCCACATCAAATACAAAGCTCCCGATCAACTTTTCGTCCCGGCTGACCAACTCGATCGAATACAGAAATATGTCGCCCCGGGCGACGAGAACCCCAAGGTGAATAGGCTCACGGGGGGGGAGTGGAAGAAAACAGTCGCCAGGGCTCGCGAAGAAGCCCGGGAGTTCGCCCGCGACCTCATTAAGCTCTATGCAGAACGCAAACGGGTTGACCGTGAACCTTACGGCGCCGATACAGACGCCCTCACGGAAATGGAAGGAACCTTCCCGTGGGCTGAAACTCCAAGTCAACTCAACGCGATTGAAGATGTAAAAACTGACCTCAATTCGCCTTATCCGATGGATCGGCTAGTGTGTGGTGACGTTGGGTTCGGCAAAACCGAGGTCGCCATCCGCGCGGCGTTCAAAGTGGCGGAAGCTGGCAAGCAAGTCGCGCTCCTCTGCCCCACGACGATTCTGAGCGAACAACATTATCGTAGCTTTTTGGAACGGCTTGCCTCGTTCGACATCAAAATTGGATTGCTTAACCGGTTCATCACAGCCAAAGAAAGACGCGAAACTCTCGAAGACCTCGCCAGCGGCAAGATGAATATTATTGTTGGCACTCATGCGTTGCTGAGTAAAGAACTCAAGTTCAGCGATCTTGGCTTGCTCATTATTGATGAAGAACAGAAATTCGGCGTCAAGCACAAAGAGACTCTCAAAGAAATCCGCGTTAATGTGGATGTCCTTAGCCTGAGTGCAACACCTATTCCGCGAACTTTAAGCATGGCTCTGATGAACATTCGGCAAATGTCGCTGATTAACGACCCGCCGCCTGGGCGTCTGCCAATTAGAACTTACGTACGCCCAACCAGCGATGAAGTCGTGCGAGAGGCCGTTCTGAGAGAACTCGCCCGAGGTGGTCAGGTCTACTACGTTTTTAACCGGGTTCAAGGCATTTATCACATCGCCGAAAAACTCAAGAAGCTGGTTCCCCATGCCCGGATCGCCATCGGTCATGGACAGATGAATGAGAAAGAACTCGAACCAGTCATGGTCGGATTTATTCAAGGTGATATTGATATTCTGGTTAGCACGACCATCGTTGAATCTGGTTTGGATATTCCAAACGCCAATACGCTAATCGTCGAAAATGCGGATTTCTTTGGGCTCAGTCAGCTCTACCAACTGCGGGGGCGGGTTGGTCGGTCAGATCGCCAAGCTTACGCTTACTTGCTTTATGCCGGAGATAAAACTCTCACAGAAGGCGGAACTGATCGCCTGCAAGCACTCGCCGAATTCAATCAGCTAGGAGCGGGATATTCACTGGCCTTCCGCGACTTGCAGATTCGTGGCGCGGGCGATATGCTCGGCGCGAAGCAGTCGGGGCAAATGAACGCTGTCGGTTACGATCTTTACACGCAACTTATTGATAGCGAAGTTCAGTTCCTCAAGACTTACGCCGATGGCGCACGTCCGAGAGCTTACGATGATCCTCTCGCTGGATTAGAGCCACTTCCTGCGGTTGATCTCCCGGTCAAGGCCCTGATCCCCGAGCATTATGTTGAAGATCAAGCCCAGCGACTTTTCTACTACAAGCAACTCATGACATCTAGGGGAACTGAGCAACTAGCCGAAGTTGCTACCGAACTTGAAGACCGCTACGGTCAAAAGCCGCCGGAAGTCAAAACTGCGATAGATATCATGTCGGCTCGCTTGAAAGCCAGAGATGTTGGCATCCAGTCAATTGACGGCAACCAAGGCAGATTGCTAATCGTTTTCAATGAAAATCATCAACTGCACCCACGGGTGCCGGGAATTTTGGCGAGCCACAAGCGAGATATCTATATGAGTCAAGACAACCTGGTTTGGCCATTTACCGGTTCACCTATTGAAGCCGTCCATGACTCAATCGCCGCCCTCATTGCAGCAAACCAGGAAATTGAAGAACAAAGGGCTTCTTTAGGATTGACAAAAACCTAATAACTTCCTCATTTCGTCCATATAAAGTAGGCAAAAACAACCTACAATAAATACGAGGGCAAACTCAAGTGCGTAAGGCATTCACAATCATAGAACTTCTGGTAGTTATCGCGATAATCGCGATTCTCGCCGCTTTTATTTTTCCGGTGTTTCTCACCGCCAAAGCCGCCGTCCACCAAATGGGAGTTGGCCGAACAGGCAAGCAAATTTACACTGCCACCAACATCTACCAAGCAGATAACGACGATACATATCCCATTGCAATGTATTTTGACGGCGAAAAAATTATGACCTGGTTTGGAAGACAAACCACACTGTACGAATACGATCCAAATCAAGGCATTCTGAGTGCTTACATGAAGGGGAAAATCGGATACGATCCTGCCCTCATTGCTGAACCCTGGATGGGGAATAAAACGGGCATCGGATACAACTGGGGCGTCATCGGCAGTGATATGCACGAAATCGGTGATTACAGCGATTTCCCTAATTGCAAAGGCGCAGCTACTTCAAGCAGCTTAACTAACCCATCGCAGACCATTGTGTTTGCCACTTCCGCTTTCTACAACGTCGCTTGGAAACCGGGAGGAACCGGAATGAAGCATCAGTTCAACTTTTTTGATCCCCCAGAATTTTGGGAAGGGGTTCCAAACGTTGACTTCCGCCACCAGGGCACTGTAAAGGTAGATACGCTCAATAAGAAAGTGACCAGCACCGGTAATGGGATTTTCATTTTTGCGGACGGTAGCGTTCGTACATATAAAGAAAAGAACATTGATGCTAACTGGTTCTGGCGCACCCCACTGGAAGAAACAAATCAGTAAATTTTCTTTGGAGAATTGACCCCTTCTGAGACAAATACTCGTCAGAAGTATCAAGGATGGGTCACGAAACCGAAGTTCAACCTCTCGATGTTCATACCGTCATCATGGTCATGCTTGACCAAATGTCCGGTATCGCCTGGCAAAAAATGGGCTTACAGCCCGATGCCATGACGGGCAAAATCCACAAAGACTTAAACCAAGCCAAAATCGCGGTGGATGTTGTCGCTAACCTTTCCCAATTCATCACTCCGCAACTTGATGAAACTGATAAGCGTGAACTCACGAATCTGGTCAGCAATTTGAAAATCAATTACGTTCAAAAGTCAGCGGAGGAAAATTCTTGAACGCCTCTATTCAACAACTTGACCCGATTTCAACCCAATTTGTTGAACATTATGCCTCTCTCGCCGAAACCATCAACGATGCCAACCGCTACGGGCAATCACCGGGATTAGAAGCGAAGTACTTGACGCAGCGAACTTGGATGCAGGCAAATTATCGCCATTTTAAACGACAATTGCAGAGCTACTTGAACACGAGCTCCAAGAAAAAAGTGAATGCTTCTATGACTTGGGATACTCCGCTGGATGCATTTGAGCGGCTATTTACCAGCCCAAATTTGGCGCAGTTGCTTCACCAAGATGATTCCACGCTGGTTAAGTTATTGAGTGAAACTCAATGTGCGGTCGCCAACTGCTTTCAAGTTCAGCTAGCAGTGGCTCAGTGAAAGTCCAGCCGCTTACTAGAGATGTCATTCCTGCGTGCCATAAGCTGTGGAATGAAACGATTGCGGCAAAGTATCGCGTTGAACTCGCCACTCTCGAAGCAAAAACATTCGGTCACCCGAATTATCTGCCAGACCACTCGTTAACCGTTTGGGATGGGGACTCACTCGCTGGATTTCTTGCCGCCAAAGCCGACCCAGTGGGATCGCTTTATCTAGAGCCAAACCTAAGAAGAATCCACATCAACTCAATGGCTTTTCGGGATGCGCAGATCGCCCATTTGATGCTCCAGATACTGGAATCGCTTAGTTCAAACTTGATTGTTTTTGGCCAGGATAACGGTCATTTCTTTCCTGGCGTGCCCGAAGAGTGGACTGAGCTTCATTCTATTTTTCAGGATCGGGGATATATTGCCGATGAGCATTGGGCGAACGACTTAGAGCATGATGTCCGAGAGTTCAATCCCCCATCTGGTTCACTTGAACCTCTCAGCGCCACCAAGGTCGAATTTCGTAGATGCACTCAGGCCGATGTTCCGCAATTAGATGAATTCTTCGCTCGAGAGTTTCCTGGTCGCTGGCACTACGATTCGGTGACTTACAAAATCCTTCAGCAAAAAGAGCCCAACGATATTTTTGCGCTTTGGGTGGATGGAATCGTTGAAGGTTTTGCCTACACTCAGTCGTCTCAAACCACAAAAATCCCGGTTGCGGGATGTGTTTGGACTCCTGATCTTGGCGAAAACTGGGGCGGACTTGGCCCCATCGGTGTCAGCAAGCGAGTTAGAGGAATGAAACTCGGCGGCGCTGTGCTTGCCGGGGCCTTGCAATCACTCAAGGAATCTGGTGTTTATCGCTGCATTATCGATTGGACCAGTTTGGTGGATTTCTATGGCAAATATGGCTTCTATGTGAACCGCCGCTATAAATCCTATCGTTCCCGAGAAAATTAATTCGATTCTTGCTAATATTTAACTTATGGGAAGACCTGGCTACCGAAGAGGCCCTCAACCACCACGCAAACAAGGATCGCTCCTGATGGGGCTTGTCGTCGCAGGCATCGCGTTTTTCGCCTACATTTCAAGCTCGCAAACTAATCCTGTCACCGGCGAGGAACAGAGAGTCAACCTTTCTCCCGACCAGGAAATCGCGCTTGGTTTGCATGCGGCTCCCGAGATGGCTCAACAACACGGTGGAGTCGTTGAATCAGGCCCAGAAGCTGAATCTGTACGTCGAGTCGGAACCTTCCTTGTCCACAACTCAGTAGCCAAAAATTCACCTTACGAATTCAACTTCCACCTGCTCGCCGATACTCAAGTCGTCAATGCCTTTGCACTTCCCGGTGGGCAAGTATTTATTACTCGAGCATTGCTCCGACAACTTGAATCAGAAGGTCAGCTTGCCGGAGTTCTTGGGCACGAAATCGGTCACGTCATCGAACGCCACGGGGCAGAACACATGGCTAAACAGCAACTGACCCAAGGTTTGACAGCTGCAATTGCAACTGCCAGCGACAATCCAAATTCTGCCGCAATGGCGCAAGCAGTTGGTTCCATGCTTAACATGAAATATGGTCGTAGCGATGAACTGGAAAGCGACAAATGGGGAGTCACTCTTCTCGCCGAAACTGGATACGATCCTCGCGCACTCATCGGAGTAATGAAGGTGCTCGAACGAGCAAGCGGCGGACGCTCTCAACCAGAATTCATGTCTACTCACCCGAGTCCAGAAAACAGAATTGAGCGAATCGAAGAAACGATCCGCTCAAAATTCCCTAACGGAGTGCCTTCTAGCCTCCGCCCGTAATAGGGTCAATTATCCAATATGGATTGAACCGCCGCCCGCCGTAACGGTTACGGTTGCGGTTCTGGAGATGGTGGGATCAGCTACGCTGGTTGCCCGAACAGTGTACGTTCCTGGAGTAGCGGGGGCTGTGTAAAGGCCAGCCGCGTTAATAGACCCCTTGCTGGCACCTCCATCCACGCTCCAAGTAACCGCAGTATTTGCTGAACCCACAATAGTTGCAACAAATAGTTGTGAGCCAAAAATACTGAGACTTGCACTTGCTGGCAGAACCGATAAGCCAAGCTTCACCGTTACGTTGCCTTGGCCAGAAACACCAGATTCAGATTCAGTTGCCGTAACTGTAGATGTACCCATTAGAAGTGCTTGAAATACACCAGATGTTGATCCAATCGTGCCGACCAAAGGTTGGCTCGATTGGAAATTAATTCCGGTTGGGGATACCAAAACAACATCTCCATTTGAGTTCTTGGGAGTTGCTACGATAGTGGTGTTTTGTAAAGCAGTCAAAGTGGTCGACGCAGCTATTTGAACTTGGGTGATCGTGCTGGCAAGAGTCAAGTTGATTATGTTTCCTGGGCCTTCGACAATTTCCGCCAGCGTACTCGCTGAACCCTGTGCGACTCCTGAGCCATCAATTACCGGGTATGCCGATGCGGTGACCAGAACTTCACCCAACGGAATATCTTCAATCAATGCACTTGTTTGGGGTCGAGGAATTACCACCGAATGGGTTTTGCTCCCGTCTTTCCATATCTCTACGACAATGCTATTTGAGGCAGTTGGAATGGTTCGTGAGGTGAGTGCTTCGGGCCATTCGATTCCCAGTGTCATAGAACCGGCTGGAATTGTAGAACCAGTTTGTCCGCCGCACCCAAATAGCATAGCGAATAGGCTGGCGACGATGCCCACGCGCAGAGCGCGGATTATATTAATTTTCATTTTCTTCCCAAGGCCCCTTCAGTAATTCGAAGCCAGATTAAATCCTCGGAAACAGAGATAGTTCGCAATACAATGAAACTTGCGGATTTGGTAGCAAGTGACCTTTATAAGTTAATTAGGGAAAAGTTGTATGGGGCGAATAACCGGGCTTGAACCGGCGACCTCCTGAGTCACAGTCAGGCGCTCTAACCAACTGAGCTATACTCGCCACTTGGCTCTATAGTATAGGCGATCTGAAAGCAGTTCTTATCAGGACCAGGTGAATTCGCAACCAGGGTATCTTTCATTGAATCGAATCGTTACCTTTTGACCCCTATATCGCTGGAGTTGACGAAGCTGGTCGGGGCCCCATCGCCGGGCCGCTTGTGGTTGCCGCCGCGATCCTCCCAGAAGGGTTCGATGCGAGTGGAATTCACGACTCTAAGCAACTCTCATTTGAAGAGCGAGAGCAGCAGTTTTCTCGGATTGTGGCTGAGGCCAACTACTCAATCCAGATCGTTTCCCACGAAGAAGTTGACCGGTTGAACATTCTGAGGGCAACTTTGCAAGCGATGAGTCAAGCTTTGCGAGAACTCGACCCACAAGCAAAGCAGGCACTCATTGATGGAAACCAATTGCCCCCTAACCCTCCTTGCCCGGTAGAAACAGTGGTGAAAGGCGATGGAAAATACGCCGCAATTGCCGCCGCTTCTATCCTTGCCAAAGTCACCCGCGACCGTCTGATGATTGAAGCCAATCTGGAATACCCTGGCTACGGGTTCGATCGCAATTTCGGCTACTACAATCCGGTTCACGTTGCGGCCCTCGAAAAACTCGGCCCCTGCCCCATCCATCGGCGGTCTTTTGAACCAATTAAATCCCTGGTCAACCAACCTTTACTCTTTTAGCTATGAGAGAAACTGCAAAATCCAAGGGCAAACAAGCCGAAGATCAAGCGGCTCAATATCTGCTCAGTTTAGGGTACACACTCATCACGCGGCGGTTCAAAACCCGGCATGGCGAAATTGATCTAATCGCGTTGGATGGCGAAACGCTTGTATTCGTTGAAGTTAAATTCAGGGCCAGAAATACAGTGAGCCCGGAGGAATCCGTGACTGACCTCAAATCAGCCAGATTTCAATCAGCCGTCGCCGAGTATTTTTCCAAAACTGACCAACCACCGATGCCAGCCCGCTACGATCTCATCGCAATTGATCAAGCCGGACTGCGGCATCACAAAAACGCAATCGTTTAGTGGACGTTCGCGCCTTCCGGAGCTTCTGCTTCTGGCTGAAGGAGAATTGCCTGACCATCTTCGTCATCTGCGGCGAGTAACATTCCTTGACTCTCGTGTCCCATGAGCTTCGCGGGTTTGAGGTTGGCAACCACAATCACCTGACGACCGATCAAATCTTCGACCGAATATTTTTTCTTGATTCCCGCAAGGATTTGGCGCATCTGGTCACCTACCTTGACTTGGAGCTTCATCAGTTTTTCGCTACCTTCAACCGGCTCGGCCTCAATAACTCTTCCAACCTTTAGGTTGACTTTCATAAAGTCACCGAATTCGATTACCGACGGCGGTTCGGGAGCCGCTTTCTTTTCAGGTTTCTTTTCGGTTTTCGGTTCTGTAGGAGCGGCTTGTGGTTTCAGTTCTTCCATGATGGTTTTATCGAGTCGTGGGAAAATTGGTTCTGGGCTGCCCAGTTTGGTGCCAGCAGGGATTAAGCCTGCCTCGCCAATATCGGCCCAATTTTGTACGCCAGAAACTCCCAACTGCCGGGCAATTTCTGCGCTCACGGTTGGGATGATCGGCTTCAGCATTCCTGCCGCGTTGGCAACGACCGCAAGCATTGAGGCAATTACCGCTGGTAGTTCTGGGCTGTTTTCTTTTGCCAGTTGCCAAGGAGCGCGGTCATCAACGTACTTATTCAGCCAGCGAACAAGATCAATTCCGGCGGAAACAAAGTCGTCAAGTTTGAGAGGCACCATTGCATCTTCTGCAAGTGTCTTGTGACGGAGAATCGCCTCTTGGGCGGCTGGCTCAATAGCGGCACTCGGCATGACACCGTCGCAGAACTTGTGCGCCATGCTCAGGCTTCGGTTCAGAGCGTTTCCAAGATCGTTAGCAAGGTCGGCATTGTAAATCCGTGCGACTTCCTCTCTTGTGTAGTTGGTGTCTCCGTCGTACGGCAAACTTCGGGCAAGGCTAAACCGAACAACATCCTTCGCAATTGGTTCGGCACATCCAGCGCGCTCGGTGTAGAAGGTCACCAATTCATCGGGAGCAATAACGTTGCCCAGACTCTTGCTCATTTTGCTGTCGCCGAACACAAACCATCCGTGAGCGGCAACCGCTTTCGGAAGAGGCAAATCTGCCGCCATGAGCATTGCGGGCCACATCGTAGCGTGGAAGCGAGTGAAGATCTCCTTAGCCATCCAATGAACGTCGGCGGGCCACAAATCCTGCCAATTTCCGTCCGGCCAGCCCGTCGCGGCTAAATAATTGATGAGAGCATCGAACCAAACGTAGATCACTTTGGTGTCATCGCCAGGAACAGGAATTCCCCAGCCAGGATTGGTTCGGGTGATGCACACATCCCGCAATCCCTGCTTGATAAAGCTAACGACTTCGTTTTTTCGGCCGGCAGGAATCAACCAATCCGGTTCGTTTTCAATTTTTTCGAGAAGTGGTTTTTCGAACGCGGATAGCTTGAAGAACCAGTTATCTTCTTCCACCCATCGCACTGGGTTGCCATCTGGGCTCTTGCCATCTACGACTTCCGATTCCTTCACAAATGTTTCCGCCGAAACGTCGTACCAGCCTTGGTACTTGTCCATGTAGATATAGCCACGGTCGCGAATGACCTCGAACAGCTTTTGCGCGGCTTTGCGGTGAGTTTCGCTGGTCGTGCGGAAGAACACATCGTATTCAATATCCAAGCTGTCGGCGCAATCCTTAAAGGTTTGGCTGATGCGATCCACAAAAGCGATCGGGTCTTCGCCCGCCGCAATTGCCGCTTCGTAAACCTTCAAACCGTTCTCATCGGTTCCGGTCAAAAAGTAGGTTTCCCGGCCCTGCATGCGCTGGTATCGCGTACAGATATCGCAAGCAAGCATCGTCAGCGCATGACCTACGTGCGGAACAGAGTTCACATAGTAAATCGGGGTCGTGACGTAATAGCGCTTGGACATGGAAGTTCAAAGTCTACCAACCATGCCAAATTTTGCCCGCGACCACCCTAGTAACCATCCTAGGTTTTATAAAATAGGCTTGGAAAACCCTATACAGCTAGGGATTCGCCTCCGAAAACGTATGTGTGAGTGAAGTTTCCAAATTAGCTCGAATACCCTCCCGAAAATCTCGTCAGGCTGGATTCTCTCTCCTGGAGACAACGATGAGTATGTACATCATGCTCATGGGGGTTCTTGTTTTTAGCGGCATGGCCGTGTTTTCAAACAAGATTGCACTCCAAGCCAAAATGCGCTCCTCGGCTTACCAAGTTGCTCGGCAACAAATGGAAACGCTGAAGTCCACGAGCTTCGAAAGACTCGCTGCAGTTAGTGATACTGCTTTTTCTATTCCAGACGATGTTATTGCGTCTCTGCCCGGAAACACCAACTCCAAATACGAAGTGCAAGGACTTTATAATATTCAGGATTCCACTTCTACACTCAAGCAAGCAAATGTGCGAATTCGGTGGCGAAACGCCTCGACCCCCGAGGGCAAAGTTGCTCCTTGGTCGGAAGTTCGACTCGGAACAATTCTCGTCAAGCCAGGCTCAGTAACCGCTGGCGCACCCGCATCGGGATCATCAGGCTCTTCGGGTGGTGGTCTTCTCGGCGGACTGTTAGGAGGAAAATCATGAAATATATGCGCAGATCAAAACGATCCGGTATGACAACCATGGAACTCGTCGTTAGTGGCACAGTCATGTTAGGGGTCGTTGTCATGGGATTTGATGTCATGCTGACCGGCGTCAAGGTGAGCAAAAAGGCGACAAATGATGCAGCAGTAAATGAGCAAAATCGTTCTCTTGTCGAACGGTTCAACAACGACGTACAAAATTCCATCGCCGTCGTTGGCGGCAAACCTTTACTAGGGCTCGGGATCTCAAGCGATAAAGAGCAAGTTGTTCTCAAAGTACCGAAATTCGATGCTTATGGTCGGAGAATTGCGAATAGCTATGAGTTGATTTCGTACTACCTTTCAACTAACAGTAACGGTAAATGCATCAAGCGTTCAACTTGCAACTACAACGGATTGCTCGTATCGGGATTGTCAACACCGGAAGTGGTCGTAGAGTACGTTGAAAACGTAAAGTTTGAGTACGGGAAAGCGACAACCCTCACGTACGATACTGGCAATAGCGGCTTCCTGTTACCTGGCACAGATAACGATAGTTCCGATCCAGCATACGGAAAGGTGAGCTTGACTAGTATGAAGTGCAGTTGGGGCCGGATGGTGCTTGATACTAGAAACCAAATTAAGTCATCACCTGCGGTCAACATTTCTAATAACAAGGTTCAAATCAGCGGTGCCGTTGCAGGTTCCACAGTAGATGCCGCGTTCTTTGTAAGCTCTGATACGGCTAGCTTATTAGTACCAGTTGATCTCAATGCCAACTTTGTTCGGATCACCGCGAAAATTAAAAAAGTTGAAGGACGAAACGGCGAATCGACTGGAAATTCCACTCTGATCACGACTGCAAGTTTGAGGAATGCCCAATGAAAATAAATCGAAGTAAACAAATCGGTCTTTCCATGCCAATGACCTTGATGTTCTTCATGGTCATGGGAATGGTCACGGTTGTCAGTATGAGCCTCAGTGCAACTACAGACAGCATGGTGTACCGTGGCGTACAAAAGGTGCAGGCCACCGAACTTGCAGAGAGTGGGATTAACGTTCTTTACGACAGGATTTGCCAACGGTTGATCTCTGGCAATAATTTGGGTTCTAACTTTGATGGAATGTCGCTCAGTTCCACTCTAGGAGGCGACGCGCGCAAAAATGGCACTTACTCGGCCAAGGTTCTTGATGTCACCTACACGGATGTAGAGCCAGCCCCAGGTCAGCCTAACGGTAGCGTTTTACGCACCTACACCTTCATTGTCGAAGGCACAGGCACGGCGGCAAATGGAACTGAATCGGTCATCACAGCGTCGTTCCAAGGCGAGGTCGTCGCTGCTAAAGGAGCATTTACGAGCTTCGTTAAGGACTGGTCTACCTACCCAGCGGCGATCCAATCCAACTCAACCGTTTCCATCGTAGCGAATTCGGGATTCTCTACAAAAGACCCTAATTCTTCAAATAAGGAAGCTCATATCGTGGCTAACCAAGGGGTTAAGTGGATGACTGCTTCGGGCATCAAAGAAGATATCACTGACCCTAAAGTTATTGATGTGGAAGGTTTTATCCTCGTTCCTAACCAGCCAACCGCAACCTATTTGGGAATGACCACCTCGGTTTCTGGTTTGGCGAATCCAAACGGAGTCCAAAACTACCGCACCGCCGCGCCATGGATCAATAAACCAACTCCTTACACAGTCGTTGAAAACGGCGTGACTCCGCTTGGGCAATCTTTGCCATTTGCATCACAAGCGCAAGTTGATTCGTGGGTGAATAGCTGGTCAACTCAAATCAACACGAACCCAAATGCAACCCTGTTTGGCAACAGCATTTCCAGCGTGAACATTCCAGTTGTCAACGGGGAATCAATTTTAACCTCACCGGCAAAAGTGAGCGGCAACATGAGTGTCACCGCTGGTACCACGATCCACTTAGTTCCGCGAAGCACAAACCCAGAGGACAATGTGGTTTTTGTTTCCGGCTCCCTCATCAACAGCGGCAACATTGTGAACCATGGGGTTACGCTTGTTGCTCAGGATTACAGCGATACCGCAAGCGCTTCCTATAAGCTCTCTGACACGAAAACTACGTTCAAAGACCTAGAAGAAGTGTATTCAAAGGCAGGGTTGTTTGCTTACGGTCAGCCAAATCCGAATGGCAGTTCAAGCGATGGGCAAATCAACTTGAACTCGGACGTTGACGGCAAATACGGCCTTGTTTATGCTCTATCTGGTTACGTGAAAGTGACGGGAAACATGAAGATGACGGGAATCATCATGTCGGGTGCGGCTAAGCCACCAACATCAGAAACTCGTTATGGCACTGGCCTTGCGGGCGGTGTCACGGTTGCCCCTAAGAATGGAAACGGCTTCACAATCCAGTACGAGCGAAAAGTGAAGTCCTTCACTATTCCAGGAAGACTGGTTGACAATAGCCAAGTGATCGTCCCGTTCCGGGCAAACAACCTCACCGATTGGCGGCAACTCCGCTAAACCAACAAGAAGCCTCGATCAAACGATCGAGGCTTTTATATTTTTCGCATTGAATCGGCAACAAACCAGCCGAGTAATCCGAACAAATACATCACTCCGCCACCCCAGATCAAAGTTTGTCCGACCGCATCCCACCCTGCGCTGAACCGGGCGAATCCGAAAGCAATCGTCGCGCACATTACATAAACAATCAACCGAGTCAAGCTCGTGTTAAACGACTTTTGGCTTGCGCCAACCAGAAAATAAATCCCAGCGGCGAGCCAAAAGTTGATGAGAGAAATCACCGCTACCAATACTCCCGGGTGGAACCGATAGCCCGCAATCCCTCCACCTAAATCAAAGTGGTCAATTAAATCTGAAGTTGAAAGCGAGACCCCTATCGCAATCCCCGATACTAACAACATTCCCCAGGTCGCGATTCCCCAAGTGGATATCGGGCTGAACCACGCCATTAACGGTGGTTCCTTGGAAAGTGCCGTATAACAGACTGCCGCCACGATTACAAATACTCCGGCAAAAAAAGCCATTGGGTTCTTTTCACCCGGATCACGCGCGACCTCGGTTTTGCGGCGTTTGCTGGCATCCAGCATCGCGACGTGCATTTTTTGGTAAACCTCGTTAGAAGGATCGAACTGAAGCGCAAACGCGAACTGCTTAGCCGCTTCTTCATAGGCTCCTTTCAAACGGGCGGCGTCGCCCAAAACTGCGTAGGCAAGAGGTTCATTTTTCCCAGAACGGAGAATTTCCTCAGCTAGCTCGGTGGCATCTCCCCAGCGGCTTGCGCTGGCAAACTTTTCTAGTTGCTCAAGATTCCTCCGATGCCGTAAAAACTCTTCCTTCGTTGCTGAAGAGCCTCGGCCTTGCTGTGCTTTTGCTTGTGGCGGATCAGCTTTTGGTTGAGTTGACTCGGCTTTCGGTTCAGCGGGTTTAGTTTTTGGCTTTCTAAACGAATCGTAAACTTTGCGCCTTTCTTCGTTGCTCAGAATCTCGTAGGCTTCTTTAACCGCTAGGAACTTCTCTGCCGCTTCCGGTAAAGGATTCCGGTCTGGGTGATATTCTCTGGCAGACTTTCTAAACGCCGCACGGATTTCATCCTTGGTTGCGGTTTCTTTGATTCCAAGAACTGAATAATGATCGGTCACTCGCCCAAGCCGCTCACTCGGTCGTTAGCAAACCCAACGTAGAAGTTAATCACGACATATCCGACATAAATCGCAACAACGAGCAGAGCGATTACACCCAAAACACCAGCCGCCTGACGTGCCTTGGTTTGGCCTTCATCTTCGTAGTATTCCGAAACCTTGACCAGCATTTCGTTGAGGTTCCCGGTCATTTCTCCCGCTTTAACCATGTCTAAAACAACTGGACTAAAAATCCTGGCTTGAACAAAGGTATCGTATACCCCAGCTCCTTCATCCAAACGGTGGATAACGGGATAGATTTTCGCCCTGACTGCCTCGTTTCCGCAAGAATCTGCCCCGAGCTGCATTGCCCGCCCCAATGGCATTCCTGCCGAGTACAGGGCACCAAACGCACGTCCAAACATCGCCATGGAGAACCCATGCATCATGTTTCCGATGTACGGAAGACCAAGGACGATTTCATCAAATGGTCGTTTGACTGCGGGATTTTTGAGGAGCACGCGCCCAAAAAACATCAACCCAACGGCCAATCCCAAAACAACCGCCCAAATCAATGTCGGAGCATCCAACCCCTTGGCCCCCGGCTTGACCATGTTTATGATCACGTTCGTCGCAGAGATGATGAAAATAGACGCGAAGAAAACGAGCTTGGGATAAAAAGTTTCACGCCGAACCACGTTCCGTAGCTCAACGTCGCGCTGAATGTATTCCGCCAATCGAATGCACTGATCAGCCAAAAATCCGCCGTCTTCCCCCGCGCGAACCATGCCCATCATCATCGGGCTGAATATCTCTGGATACCGTTGGAATCCTGCACTCATTGGTCGGCCCGCACCTACATGATCTCGCGTCTCAAACAGTACGTGCTTTAGTGCCCCGTGCGACTGATTAGCCAATGTTTCCAGCGCATGGCGAGGTTCAATCCCCGCGTTGAGCATCGTGCCCAACTGACGGAAAAAGAACGACAAATCTTTCAGCGGCACTCCACCTACCAAGGGACCGATAAAATCCGTTTGCAAACGGTGCCGAGGATCAAGCGGCGGGCCGTCGCCAACCAATTGCCTTTTGACTTCATCTATGCCGCGTGTGGCTTCTGTTCGAGTTTCTTGAACCGCTTCAAATTCGTCGCGTGCTAGGCCGAGTTGATCCACCTTCATGCCTTGATCTGCAAGCCGTCGGGCAACTACGTCCAGCGAATCGCCTACCATGTGTCCGGTAACCGCCTTCCCATCGGCATTCATCCCTCGGTATTCAAAAACTGGCATTAGGTGTCCTTCAAAATCACATCAATCATAGATTGATTGAAGTCGCGATAAATGACCGCCATGATTATGGCGGACACTCCAAACGTAAAAAGTGCAACCCAAACCCAAGCTTTGATTTTGAGAATGGCTTCCAACGATTTTTGCTCGCCTTCCGCTAATCGTTGAATTTGGTTAAAAGCTTGTGGCGTCGTTCCCGTCATCTCACCCGTGCGAACCATATCCACATAAGCAGGTGCGATCCAAGTTCTTGGCAATAGCTGTGAGTATGGAGTGTCTTCCCGTGCGTGTTTTCCGGCAAGTACCATCTGCTCGCGGAACACTTGGTTAGGTATTGCATTTGAGGCTAATTGCCAACTCTGCATCGGACTGATGCCAGAAGCGGAGAGCCGTTCTAAGTGAAAAGTCAACTCTCGGCCCGATTCCATTCGGCTGCGCCGTCCGAGAATAGGAGTGCTTGCCGCCAGCCTGTGGCGCATCCCCAAGAACGAATGGCGACCAGTGACATACGGGCCAAATAACCACACAATGGTCATCAATAGAAATACTATTCCTGGCAACCCGAGCGCAGCATTCTTCATCGCGCCCAACAGAATCCCGACGAAATCTTGCTGAGGCCCGCCGTCTATTGAATTCGCAAGTGCCATACTGCCGGATTTCATCACCGGGATCACTGGCAAGGCCAAAATAGTTGTCCAAAATGCAAACGCCGTCCAAGCATAAACCCGGCGTAACTTCCAACTGGCTTGAATCTGCTGAGATGTATTTTCGAGGGCTTCCCACAAATAACCTCCAGTTTCACCAGCACGGGTAGCCCCGACAACTCCCTCAGGAAATATCTCAGGATAAACCGACATTGCATCGGAAAGCGAGTCTCCCGCACCCACCCAAACAGACATTTCTTCCAAAGCGCGCTTTGCTTTTGGTTTCAAACTGTGACGCTTGGAAAGCTCGACCAGCATTTCGTGCGCGTTTATCCCAGCCTTAAGAATTGTCGCCATCTGGGCGAGCAACATCCATAAATCGTAATCCTTGAAAAAACCAGTAAATCGAGTTTTTGGTAAACGGGCAGGCCTTTGGTGTGCGGAAACCTGTTTGAACTGCTGGCGGGGTGCTGTCTGCACAACCGGAGGAGAAGCCGCACTCATTGAAATTTGCTGAATCGGAGAACGACCGCCCATCCCCGCGATGTTTAACCCCTGAACAATCAATCCTTGCGATGAAAGCCGCTGAACCGCATCATTCGCGTTCAAGGCATCCATAATGCCGCCGTGCATTCGACCACCTGAATCAACCGCTTGATATTCAAATTGAGGCATGCACCGACAACTCCTGAAAGTTCAGACGCAATCCGAAGAGAGCACGTCGCTCAATTGCCCTCATTCAGACTACTATCTTCCAATATAACCAGAAGTCTTGAATTCATCAGTTCCAGTATTGGTGAGATTTGTTAGTCCAGTGCCGTTCGAGTTGATCGAGAAAATATCCCACGCAAAGTTCGTCAGCCCCATGAACACAATCTTGTTGCCATCGCTTGTGTAGCTTGGGAATGCGATCAAGTCGCCCAAACTGAAGAGCGAAGACTTGTTCGTCCCGTTCAGCGCCATTGTCCACAAGTTGTCGTCACGCACAAACAGGATAGTGTTTCCATCAGGCGAGAAGGTAGGCGAGTTATCAAAGAAATTGAGGTTAGAACTCAGGTTAGTCAATCCCGTTCCGTTGCTGTTGACGATATAGATTTGCGGCACTCCGCTTGGAGCAGCAGAGAACGTAATCTTGCTCGCATTGCTATTTATTGCTATTCCCTGATTTTCCATTCCAGCAAGAGTAACGAGCTGAGCTACATTCAAACCGTTTGTACTCATGATAAACAGCGAAGTAGAGCCGTTTCGGTTAGAAAGGAAGGCAACTTTGGTGCCGTCCGCGCTCATCACCGGATCGAAATCATCCGCCGCGTTATTGCTGATATTCACCGGGTTTGAACCATCGAAGTTAGCTATGAAAATCTCTGAGTTGCCCGTTTCGTCGCTTTCGTAAACGATTTTTCCGAGGCCAGTCTGGGTAGAGCTCTTTCGTCTATTGGCGTTAGTGGTGGTAATCGCAGATTGACTGGTTCCATCCAGGTTCATGTGCCAAAGCACGTCAATTCCGCCGACCCCTTCCCGCATGAAAACGACCTGATCTTGGGTGAATCCGGTTGAACCGGTCGTGCCTGTAGTTCCGGTAGTTCCAGTCGTCCCGGTAGTGCCCGTGGAGCTCGTAGTGCCAGTAGTTCCGGTCGTGCCAGTTGTTCCCGTAGAGCTTGTTGTCCCGGTGGTGCTTGTCGTACCAGTTGTGCTGGTGGTTCCGGTTGTCGAAGTTGTTCCGGTAGTGCTCGTCGTGCCCGTGGTCGAAGTTGTGCCTGTCGTGCTGGTTGTTCCAGTGGTGCTTGTTGTGCCCGTTGTTGAAGTGGTTCCAGTAGTACCAGTTGTTCCTGGAATAGAACCGCCACCTCCGCCGCCGCACCCTACGATAACGCACGCTATGGCAAAAGCCAAAAATGGGAGGGACAAACGAGACCGGAACAGCATGTTCCAAATTATCGGCACCCGAAAAATTACCTGGAGATTAGATTTTTACTTTTGTTCACCAAGCTCAAAGCGAGTCTGCCTTTCCATAAGCCGTGAAATTGCATCCTCGAACCCAATTTCGCCTTTCAGCACCGCATCCAATACCGTCATCAGAGGCACTTCAACGTTGAGTTCTTTGGCCATTCGCAGGGCCACATGGAGAGTCGGAACGCCCTCCGCAACTTGACCAAGACTCTCGACAGCTTGATCAAGGGTCTTTCCATCCGCAATCGCGAGCCCAACTCGGAAATTCCTCGAAAGTTTGCTGTTAGCGGTTGCAAATAAGTCGCCCACTCCGGCAAGCCCTAAAAAGGTTTCGAGTTTTGCCCCCATCGCAACGCCGAGCTTAGTGATTTCCGCCAAGCCACGGCACAAAAAAGCACCTTTCGTGTTGTCTCCAAAGCCAAGACCATCGCATATTCCTGCGCCGATCGCAATCACGTTTTTGAGTGCCCCGGCGATCTCAACGCCTCGGATATCTTCTCCGATGTAAACGCGATAGCTTTTGCTATTAAATGCGAGTCGGACTAACTCCGCGGCTGATTCGCTTGGCGAAGCGCAGACCGCCGCCGTTGGAACACCCTTTGCGAGTTCCACCGCTAAGTTCGGCCCGCTCAGAGCCACGGGAATCGCTTTGGGCCTGAGTTCGGCCAGAACATCGCTCAAAACTCCGCCGCTCGTGGGATCAAGCCCTTTACTGGCGAGGCAGAAAATTCCCTCTTCAGGAAGTTGAGCCATCACTTCTCGAACCGCCGCTGTAGGCACTGCCATCACGGTGAAATCTACTTCGCCCGATCGCTTGCCGAATGAACTCACATTTATTGATTCAGGAAATGTAAATCCTGCCATGTACTGTTTGTTTTCGCGGTCATTGCTGAGTTGCAATGCTATCGGCTCATCATGCGCGACCAGTTCAACCGAGTGACCGTTCCGTGCGAGCACAAGGCTCAATGCTGTCCCCCAACTCCCGGCACCGATGACGCGGATTCTCATTGCGATCTATTTTGGCTCAAGTTCCAGCTTAGTCACCCTGGTTACTTAGATTGCTAATCTGAAAACCCTGTTTTGAGTTAACCACCCGATTATCTGAAAGTTGCACCGACCACACATCGTCTCCTACTTTTCTTCGATCTCTAATGACGATTCTGTATCGGCGATTGAGATCAATGGCAAGCGAACCCTCACGATCCAGTCGCACATTAGTAGCAAAAATCTTTCCCTGAGTAATTTCGTTTTCAAATCTTGATTGAATTGCTGGATGCCTAAAAACCCGTCGCGGATTTTCACGCCCTCGAAAAAAGAATGTGTCGATGTAATTCGCAGTAATAGTTACTTTCTTCCCCTGAAGGTGAGTGAACTTAAATATGTGTTTTGATTTGCGACGACTGAACTCAGTTAGATTAAGATTGATCAATTCTGCAAGAATCGTTTTGACTTTGCTTGTATCTTCCACAGAGTTGAAAATCTGAATCCTAGACCCGGGCTTGTCTAGTGTTAATACATCTCGGAATAAAAAACAACTGTTGCAAGGCCCGTTAATTCGCCAAGTGTCCGGCGCACACTTCCCTACTTTTGCCGAGTCCACACGCCGAATTGCTACCTCATAACCGCTTGTCAACACTAATCTTAAGCTCCCACTAACGTCGACAGAAGCTGATACTAATACAAGCTCTCCACCATCAATAAGATCATAAAACTTTTTTGGAATCTCAAGCCCGTCAAAGAATCCGTCAATTGAATACTGAAAATCATTTGGCCCGGTTATTTCACCACTCCCATCCGCATGGATTCCGATGTGAGATATTCGCGAATCTGAGCCCCTGGCGTTGACAAAATAATGCTGTTCTCCAAACTCAAAGCTTAAGGAGTACTGGTTTCCCCAAACATCAGTCAGTGGTAACCCAATAAACTCCTTTAATATCTGATTCACCTGTTCAATTTCTGAATCTGAAAGATGGATATGTGACAACACCTGCCAAAATACCCCGCTTCAACTGGGCCTTAGCCTAAACCTGAGTTCAAGCTGGTATCATGGCTCCAGCGATTACTGTTTGAGCGCCGTTGTCTGGAGCCTCTTGCGAGAGGTTGCATAGAGCGGCACGCACCCAGTCTTCGCCTCCTGGTGTGACCGAATTCCAACGGCACAACTGGGAATCTACAGCGAGGCTGAATAGAACTAATGCCACTGCATCCGGAACTCAAATCTGAAGTCATCAAGAAATACGCGATCAAAGAAGGAGACACTGGTTCTCCTGAAGTACAAATCGCCATTATGCAAGCTCGTATCCAACAGATCACCGAGCATTTGCGCTCCAACAAAAAAGACTTTCATAGTCGCCAGGGCCTTTTGAAAATGGTCGGAAAGCGACGACGACTGGAAGGCTATCTGCGCAAAAAAGATGTCGTCAAATACCGAGAACTTATTGCTAGTCTCGGCATCCGCGAAGTTCGACCTCGCTGACATCCTCACTTTCTCTCGCTGCTGAGGCAGCCAGAAGTAGGATGGGTTTTCAAGGAGTTCTCAGGTTCAATTTGAACCTGAGACTTTCCTGCGTTAAACCACAACAATTAGTTAGAGGCGAATAAAAGAATGATTCACACTCATGAGTTTGAGATCGGAGGAAAAACCTTCTTTCTCGAAACAGGCCGATTGGCCAAGCAAGCCGGAGGAGCAGTTCTCCTCGGCATCAACGATTCAGTCATCCTCGGTACAGCCACCATGGCAACCCAGGAACGAGACATTGACTTTCTCCCCCTCGTTTGCGATTTTGAAGAACGCAAATACGCGATTGGCAAAATTCCCGGCGGCGTCATCAAGCGTGGCGGACGACCAAGCACGAAAGCCACTCTCATTTCGCGATTGATGGATCGCCCGATTCGACCGCTTTTCCCGAAAGGCTGCCGAAGCGAAATCCAAGTCATCGCAATGCCATTTTCAATTGACAAGAACATCCCAAGCGACGTTCTTGCCGTAAACGCAGCCGGTGCAGCACTCGCAATTAGCGACATCCCATTCAACGGCCCGATCGGATGCGTCCGCATTGGTTTGATTGATGGCGAATTCATTGTCTTCCCAACTTTTGAAGAAATGAAGGTCTCCGAACTTGACCTGATCGTCGCCGGACACGAAGGCGCAATCAGCATGGTCGAAGCCGGAGCGAAAGAAGTGACCGAAGAAGTCATGGTCAAGGCCCTGATCTTCGCTCACGAAAACATCAAGAAAATCTGCAAAGAATTCGCGGCATTCGCAAAAGTCGCAGGCAAAGCTAAGCGAGAAGTCGTTGCTTCTGGCCCGGACAAGAAATTCCTTGAAGACTTGATGAAGAAGGAAGCGAAATCGATCATCGGAGCGCTTTTCAATTCAGATAAGGCAACTCGCGAAAACGCTGAAAGCACCCTCAAGGCGGAAATCAAAGAAAAGTATTCCGCTGGCAAAGAAGACGATGCCGAATTCATGAAGCATCTTCCTGCGGCTATTGATAAAGCTATCAAGGAAGTGCTTCGCAAAACGGTCATCGAAGATGGCAAGCGGCCAGATGGACGCGGCCTAAAAGATATCCGACCAGTCGAAGCGGTTGCTGGATTATTGCCACGCGTTCACGGTTCAGGATTGTTCACTCGAGGTCAAACCCAGGTTATGACGGTTCTGACCTTGGGAATGCCGAAGGACGCCCAATTTGCCGACATCATTGACCAATTGGATGAAGAACAAGTAGCCAAGCGCTACATGCACTTCTACAACTTCCCTCCTTATTCAACGGGTGAAGCGCGACCTCTGCGCGGCCCTGGTCGACGAGAAGTTGGTCACGGTGCCCTTGCCGAACGAGCTTTGGAAGCAGTTGTTCCACTCGATAACCCAGACTTCCCTTACACGTTGCACCTCATGAGCGAAGTGTTAGAGAGTAACGGTTCAAGTTCCATGGCCAGCGTTTGCGGCTCCACCCTTGCTCTGATGGATGCAGGTGTGCCAATCAAAGCTCCAGTTGCGGGAATCGCGATGGGATTGATGAGCGACGGTAAGAAGTTCAGCATCCTCACCGACATCCAAGGATTGGAAGACTTCACTGGCGACATGGACTTCAAGGTTGCAGGAACCCGCGAAGGAATCACCGCTCTGCAACTTGACACCAAGCTCGATGGAATCCCTGAAAAGGTTCTCACCGACGCGCTCAAGCAAGCTAAAGATGCCCGATTTGCGATCCTCGACATCATGGAAGCAGAAATTCCGAAGCCACGCGCTCAACTGGCCGGAACTGCCCCAAGAATTGAAACTGTGATGATCAACCCAGAAAAGATCGGTGCCCTCATCGGCCCCGGTGGTGCGAACATCCGCAAGATCGTGGAAGAAAGTGGTTGCGAAATCGATGTCCAACAAGATGGCAAGGTTCTCATCGCGACTGATACCGGCGAAAAGGCGAACATCGCTAAGTCAATGATCAAGGCGCTTACCGCCGAACTGGAAGTTGGTCTTGAATTCAGCGGAACCGTCACCCGATTGATGGGCCGCGGTGCAATGGTTTCCATGCCCAACGGAAAAGATGGCATGGTGCCAGTTGACCAGCTCACCCACGCGAAAATCGGCCGACCCGATGACGTTGTGAGCGAAGGCGACAAGATCAACGTGCGAATTCACGAAGTAGACGGCATGGGCCGCGTGAACCTCACCGCACTTGATCTGAACCCAGATAATGCTCGCTTGAACGATCCGAACCCACCGGTTTCTGAACGCCCTGCGTTCAACCGCGACCGAGATCGGGGCGGACGTGACGGTGGACGCGGACGCGACCGAGGTGGTCGGGATCGCGGTGGATTCCGCGACCGTGATCGTGGTTCCCGTGACGGTGGCGACGAATCTACCGGCGGCTCCCGCTTCCGCAAGCGCGACTAATAGTTGATTCAACTAAAAAGCCGCTAGGAGTTATCCTAGCGGCTTTTTTTACCTTGATTTATTCAAACGGTCGAGTTGAAGCCAATTTTGCGAGCCAGTCCGCGCATTCGGTTTCGTCCGACGGCACCATCTGATTAGGCACCAAATACCAAACCTCCCGGTGTTCGGTAAAGTCACCGGGAGGTACGATCTCCATGCCGCCCAGGGTTTCGATCTCCAGCATATCTTCGCGGGTAAATGCTTCGAAATTCACCCCGTAGTCGGGGTAAACCGCATACTCGTCAAAATCGAACCGCTTAAGAAATGCATACCCTTCGTTTACGCACACCGCGTACCCCTGCTGAATCAATGCACCTGCCTTTTGTGGCCCCATGTTGGCATCGTGCTTGAGCCGCACGACCTTTTCACCCCAACTCCAGCGAGGGTCGCCCATTTTGGTGTAGTTCCAAAGCGTGATCGGGCGAGCGGGCAAAACTCGTTCGCTGTGCGGAACGTAATCCGCCTGTGGCCAAACGATTTCTCCACCCGAACATTGAGTCGGCGACCAAGCGGCTAAATCCAAGTGGTACGGCGAATGGTTATAAATGCGGTGGTCAACAATAAACCGATCAAGCTCTGGCTCTGGTTTGATCCGCATCTCTTTTTGAGTTAGATTCACGTCGGTTGGGGCGGTAAATACAAACCAACCGTTTTCTTCAGTCACTTCCACCGGAACGTTATCGGGTTGGAAGGTGCGCTTCGGATGCTCAGGGGCGATCCACAGCCTGTGACCGCCGTATGTTTGCATTTCGTCCCCGCCTGTCATGCCGGCCGTAGCAGGATCTACTAGGAATAGATTTGGCCCGCCTACCGGCCCATAAGAGATAATCCGAGGCCCAATATCTAAAGTCACTAACATTTCGGTGTTGTTGCACACCAGCCGCGCATTTCGTTCCCAACCTGAAAACTGAACTATCTCCATCGCTTTGGTGTTTACCTGTCAAGCAATATTTAATGCTGGCTTGCTGACTCTATGGGAACTGCGAAAACCATTCTATAATTAAGATAGTTAAGAGTGAAGAAGTGGCCCCGCATTCTGATAGCACTGGTGGCGACGTGTACGGTCGCTGGCCCGTGTATGTGCGCCACTCTGAACCCATCCTGCGCTTGCCAAGCCCCGATTTCGGAAACCGTTTGCTGTGCTTGCGATGCAAGCAAATGCGAGTGCGAATGCTGTCAACCAGCGGTTGAAGAACGATCTGCCACTCAAACAACTGCTACTGTCGAGCAACCATCTGAACCTCAACTTTTAATTTCAGCTGTCTCCCAGGTTCAGCCAACCACCAATTTCTGGATTCCCAACGAGGCAATCCGAGAAACTTTTTCTCCCCGCGGCCCACCACGTTGCGCCTGAACAAGCGCAACACTCTGCCCGATTCGGGCCACGACGACACACAAAAAAGAAAAAAGAAAAAATGTCAAACAACTGTTCAAACCCTAATTGCAAGTGCGAAAACTGCACCTGCGGCGACAACTGCTCATGCACTACTTGCAACTGCGGCGCAGATTGCAAATGCACACCAGAGCAAAACTGCGGCTGTAAATGCTGTGAGAGCTAAACATGACTAAAATCGCGTTAGCGATGGTGATGGCTGCCTTTGGCAGCCACGCCATCGCGCAAGAACAAACTACGCAACAGCAAAGCGGCTCGGAACAAAAAGGTTCGGGCCAAGCTTTGTGCCCCTTGTGAATAGCGGGCGGTTACGGGGCCAGTTCGGCCTCATTTAGCCCTTGGCTGATCAATACCGTTTACGCACCTGGCTCTGTGACAGAAGCTGAAACTTTCGTTTGGTACCGACCTTCAACACGTATATCGCTAGGTATCGCCCACTTAGCGAAGCAGAATGCGTTTCGTTGGCTTGCCTCGGTGAATATCTCGCCTGAATCAGAAAATCTGCCAGCAATCAATGCTTCGGCGGGGGTTCAAGGAATCGGAACAGGAAATCCAGGCTACAGCTTGACCGCAGAGAAAAACTGGAATCTTTCTACTGGGAAGTTCAATAGTTTTCTCGGAGTTGGGTTTAGATCAAATGAAAACCACGCTCATGCAGTAGCGGGAGCTAAATACACACTAGAATCTGGAATCTCAATTGGCTTTCAGATGGACGGACATCAAACTCACCCGTTTATCACTTATAGCAAGGACAACTGGACGACGGGATTCTTTCTCGTGGATGGAAAACAGCCTGCTTATATGTTCGGGCTTAAATTCTAAAAGACAGACGGCACCTCGGGAAGTTTCCGTAGGTGCCGTTTTTGTTTCCCAGATAGACCCTCCAGCCCGCCTGACGCTTTATATCTATTCAAACACCGTGCCAAAACCTCAAGTGGATTATGAAGTTTGGTCAAAACCAAGTAATAAAACCAACCGGATACAAGATCCGGCTGGTATCGCAATGAACTCAGGAAAAACTGATTACCAGGGTATGACGACGGAAGATTTTCCGTTTTCGATCAAAACTGCTTCGCCCGATTTAAGACGACCAACTTTGATTCCTTCGCTGAGTGTATCGCCTGCTTGAGCGTAAAGTGTTTGACCTTCTTTGGTGAATACACCAGTCGCTCCGCCGTTTGATTCGACAGATCCTACGAACTTCCAACCATCAAATGGAACTTTCGGTTTTTCTGGCTCTTTAGGTGCGTTTGCCGCTCCGCTATCTGCAACGCTAGCATCAACAAGGTAGATGTCGTTAGGAAGGCCATCCATTTTCATGCGGCCCATGAACTTTCCTTGAAGTTCAACAGGCTTGCCAAGTTCAAACGGGTGATTTCCTTCAAATCGGAATGCGAACAGAGGCGCATCGGACTTCGCATTTGGCGGAGCCAAATACACCAAAGTCTTTTCGTTAGAAGGCACGACCTTGATGACGACACCTTGTGCGCTTACCGGCGCACCAACGAGTTCTTTTGCGGCTTTAGCGGAGTTGGCGTTAAATGCCTGAACGATTTCACCCGCTTGGAAGACTTTGCTTGCCAAGCTGCTGGCGACAGACGCTCCGCCTTCGCCACTCATGAGTGAATTCGCCTCTTTTGCTCGCGCATCGCCTAATTTCTTGTTTTCTTTGGCCTGTCCAGCGGCTTTCATTCCGCCAGTGATGCCGCCAGTTCCTATCTGCGGAGCTAGTCCAGCACCTGCCATCGTAGTCACCAATTGTGGTGCGCCATTTGCTACCCTTGGAAAACTCGCCGTGGCCGTGACTATCACAACCATCGACAAGCCAATTAATATCTGAGTCCCTCGCATATTCCGGTTGTTCCCCGAAACAAAGGCGAGTCACCCAGTAATCAGGCTGGGATTCAGTTACCCTTCTTTATCTTCGTACTGGCACTTGAGTGATTGCACAATCGCCGGATCAGCTAGGGTCGTCACGTCGCCCAGCACCCGACCTTCTGCAACATCACGCAATAGCCGCCGCATTATCTTGCCGCTTCGAGTTTTTGGGAGCTCAGCTGAGAAAATCAGATCATCAGGTCTTGCTAACGCTCCGATCTTAGTAGCAACGTGTTTCTTGAGTTCCTGAGCTAATTCATCGCTTGGTTCAGCGGAACCTTTGAGGATCACAAATGCCGCCACCGCTTGGCCCTTTACATCATGGGTTTTGCCGATGACTGCCGCTTCCGCAACTTTCGGGTGGTCTACTAGTGCGCTTTCAACTTCCATTGTCGAAATGTTGTGGCCGCTGACCAGCATAATATCGTCCACACGCCCGAGGAGCCAGAAGTAGCCATCAGCATCTAGCTTCGCTCCGTCGCCTGCGAAATAAGCGTCGCTGAACTTGCTCCAATAGGTTTTTACGTAGCGGTCTTGATCGCCCCAGATTCCACGCAACATGCTGGGCCATGGTCGTTTGAGAACTAAAAATCCACCGACCGGAACGCCCTGCGTTTTCACAAGGTCGTTCCCATCTTCATCGTAGATCGTTGCCCAAACTCCAGGAAAAACTTTGGTTGCCGAACCTGGCTTCGTCGGAACGATTCCCGGCAGCGATGTGATCATGATCGCTCCGGTTTCGGTTTGCCACCAGGTATCCACGATCGGGCACCGCTCCCCGCCAATCACGCGGTGGTACCACATCCAGGCTTCGGGGTTGATTGGTTCGCCAACCGAGCCAAGTAGTCGCAACGAACTTAAATCACACGCGGCAGGATATTCTTCGCCCCACTTCATAAAGGTGCGGATTGCAGTTGGCGCTGTGTAAAGAATCGTCACTTTGTGTTTTTCAACGATTCGCCAGAAGCGATCTTTCTCTGGAGTGTCGGGTGAACCTTCATAAAGCACCTGAGTCACGCAGTTCGCCATTGGGCCGTAGACAACGTAGCTGTGACCCGTCACCCAGCCGCAGTCAGCCGTGCACCAGTAGATATCGGAATCTTTGTAATCGAAGACACACTTGCTGGTTGCGCTGGTTCCGACCAGGTATCCGCCGGTGGTGTGCATGATTCCTTTCGGTTTGCCAGTTGAGCCGCTCGTGTAAAGGATGTAGAGCAAATCTTCGCTATCCATTGGCTCACATGGGCAGTCATCCGATTGCTGAGGAACTACGTCGTGCCACCAAACGTCACGACCTTCCACCCAAGTCCCGCGATTGTAATCGGGAGCCGGGATTCCCATCGTTTCCGCAAATGGTGCCCCAACCCGCTCGTAAACCAAAACGTTTGTTACGCTCGGACAACCCATTTCGATCGCGGAATCCACAATCTGCTTGAGCGGAATGATATTGCCACGTCGCCAAGAACCATCCGCTGTGATGACTAACTTCGCCTCAGCATCGTTGACGCGCTCTTGAATAGATTGCGCGCTAAATCCACCAAAAACTACTGAGTGCGCCGCCCCAATTCGAGCGCAAGCGAGCATGGCAAGGCAAAGTTCTGGCCCTTGTCCCATATAGATGCAGACTCGATCACCTTTGGTGACTCCCAGCGACTTGATAGCGTTTGCCAGCCGCTGGACGTGTTCCAGAACCATCGAAAAAGTGAACTCGCGAACGTCACCTGGTTCCCCTTCCCCAATCCAGGCAATACGATTGCCTAATCCATTTTTAACATGGCGGTCTACGCAGTTGTAGCACGCATTGATCTTTCCGCCGAGGAACCATTTGGAGTACGGCTGGTTCCATTCGACGACTGTGTGCCACTTTTCGAACCAGTCGAGTTTTTCTGCCCAACCTTCCCACCAGCCTTGCCAATCTGCATCTGCCTGACCGTAAATCGCCGGATCATTCAGGTTTGCGTTTGCCTTAAATGCCTCACTCGGCGGGAAAATGCGATCTTCTTGCAGCAGGGTATCAATGGTTTCTGACACAGGTGTTTACTCCGAAACTGTTTTACCCTGACCTTGAATTGGATATGATCAAGCTGGAATGTCGTTCCAACTCAGCAAATGCATCGGGTTGACCGTCCCCAACCCAGATGAAGCCGCCTTGTTTTATGAATCGTGGCTGGGAATAAACCCAACCCACACACGCGATGGGTTGCAACTTGTTGGCGGAGGATTAACTTTTTACATTGATCCGGGTCAAAGGCGACAGCCGCTATTGGAATTCCTTACTGAGGACTTGAAGGAAGCGCGACCTATTTTGCGTTCATTAGGATTTCAGGAAGAAGTTTGGTATGGCCCGGGGAAACTGAATATGGTTGCCGACCCATTTGGAATCCAGTGGAACGTCTACCAAGAAATCCCAGATGAGCCCTGGCCCGTAATTGATATTGGA
This sequence comes from Fimbriimonadaceae bacterium, assembly GCA_019638675.1. Lineage (GTDB taxonomy): Bacteria > Armatimonadota > Fimbriimonadia > Fimbriimonadales > Fimbriimonadaceae > UphvI-Ar2. The sequence goes on from JAHBTE010000001.1 coordinate 172,757, forward strand.
TTTCCTCCTATTCCCGCAAAAATCGGATTGCATATCCACGAAATCGAAAAAGCGGCTCAGTTTTATGCGGATTTGTTTGAAGAATCGGCAACCAAAACCCCAAGCGGCTGGACGATTGATTCCAACGGGATTCGCTTGATTATCGAAGACGGAATTCCGCCCGGTCCGATATTTTTTGTTGACACTAATGCGGAAAAGGTTGAGATGTCTGTGTTGAACGAGTTGTTCGGAACCAAGTCAACGGCAGTGGATGACTTTGGCACTCCATGGAAAGTTGTGCCCCACCTTTCGGGCGGGAAGGCAGTCATTTCTAGTTCAGAGGCATAATAGGGGATTCATGCAACTTCGTACTGACTGGGAGGGTTTTATTGCCGAGCTTCGGAATCGTTGGCCAAATGGGGCCACGGTTTATTTGGCTCGTGACGGGCAATTTACTTTGCTGACCGCTCTTGACCCATCAGACAAGACCATATTTTCTGCCCGGGTTGCCGAAACTCTCGAATCGTTGTCAGCCCAGTTAAAGGAGAAGGGACATGATTGCCGGAATGGTATTTGGACTACTCAATCGGGAGCCACTATGCTTGAAGATCTCCATATTGCGGCGGTTGCCTATAAAAGTGACGAAAAGAAACCAGGTCTATGGGTTGATTGCTTTCCTTACCTGCCAACCCAGTCTGAAGTCATTTCAAAAATCTTGGAAGAATTCAACGCTGATGGCACTCTTGAGACAACCGATAATGACCTCTTTGCAAACATCGCTGTACCCAACGTTGTCATCCTGACTCCGGCGGAGATTCAGCAGTTTATTGGAAGAAACCACCCTGTCGTCAATGAATCAGACTGAGCAGTTTGAAATACAGTTGAACCAGCACAAAGATGCGGTTTATCGGCAAATGATCCGCGTTTGCGGTAACCACGATGATGCTGAAGATGTTTTAGTTGAGGCTATTCTCAACGCGTATAAGCACTACGAGGCTTTAGAATCGCCGGAGAAATTTCAAGCTTGGCTAGCCGTGATTGGTCGCCGCGTCTGCGGTCGAATCAGGAAAAAGGAATCCTTGCTACCTGTGATTGCATTAGGCGAATCTATCGCCGAGCCATTTACCACTCCAGAGCCATTCGATAGCGGTGATGAGTTTGTCTCAAAAGTGCATTCAATCTTGGAATTGATCCCGGAGCCAGAACGTGTGGTTTTTGAAATGAGAGACATCAAAGGACTGAGTGGTCAAGAAACCGCCGACGAACTCAAAATCTCCTTAGCCGCGCAAAAAAGCAGACTTCATCGAGCCAGGGCCAAAGTGAGAGAATTACTCGATGATTGCGTCAATTGCGCTTGAGCTTTACGCAATTTGAGTATTTCTCTTGCCCAACCCATCGAGTTGCCCCCGTCACTGTTCTTGAAAACGAGAATCGTCCACCCATCAGCTAGTGACCGCAAGAATGCGCTTGTGAATCCGAAGGTTTCCCCGGTATGACGAACTTCATCTTTCGCCACGTGCCAGCCAAACCCATAGCCAGTCACTTGCCCAGGAATCTGGCATGTCCATTGTTGCTTTAAGATTGATTGGTCTAAAGCCGCGCTTGAACCTGTCGATTTGCTTGCAGCACGTAGAGCAAGCTCGTATTTGACCATGTCTTCCATGGTTGAAAGAATCCCACCACTTCCTTCAAAAACCTTGGGGCGATCTTCGGTCGGACGGACGAGATTTCCATCACGCCAACGGTAGGCATCGGCTCGATTGGGCGTGATGACGGTTGGATCGTAATATGCAGTCGAAGCCATACCGACTTTGTCAAAAACCCGCTCCTTAACAACTTCACTAAACTCTTTTTTTGCAACTACACCGGCTAATTGACCAAGCAGTCCATATGCAAAGTTATTGTAACGATACTTCGTCCCTGGTTCTTCAGCGAGAGGTTTGCTTCCTAGTAAATCAAGATATTCCTTGAGCGTGTATGGCTTTGAATAACTAAAAGCAGAGCCAGGATCGGCGATGCCGCTTGTGTGCGAAAGCATGTGACGAATCTTGACATTGGCCCAGGATGGACTTGCGTCGGGCATGTACTTCCGGATCGAATCGTCCAAGCCAATTTTGCCTTCTTTAACCAGACTCAACACAGTGTAGGCGCAGAACTGTTTGCTTAGCGAAGCAATACGAAATACAGATTTTGGCATAAATGGCGAGCTTAATTCTAAATTGGAAAACCCATAACTCCGGTACTCCACCTTATCGTCCGGGCTGATCATCGCCACGCAACTGCCAGGCACGTGGTCAGTCTCCATCATCTTCTTCATACCGTCGTCTATGGCATCCGCGTGAACGAATACGAACAGAGACAACGGTCCAATGAGAAGCAAAATCCTTCGCATGTTGAATTCTGGCCTAATTCAATAGAAAAAATAAGTATTATCGGTCACGCAGGACGTCTGATTTCAGGCACAACTAAACATGACACGCCGCGCATTTACCCTCATCGAACTCTTGGTTGTGATTGCGATCATCGCCATTCTCGCTGCCATTCTCTTCCCTGTGTTTGCTCAGGCCAAAGCTGCCGCGAAGAAAATTACAAGTGTCAGCAACCTGAAACAAATCGGTACTTCAATCCACATTTATGTAAGTGATTACGACGATACATTTCCTATCACCTACTCTCCGCTAGCCGGAACGCCTACCCGTTACAATCACGACCGACTCGTTCCAACTCCAAAATGGTTTGTAAATCCAACACCTGATCAAGAAAACAACATGAACAGTTTTTGGAGCAATAACACTCAGCCGTACATCAAGAACTACGAAATGCTGCATGACAGCAACGCAACTGAAGTTGGAACGATTACTCAAACCTCCTTCGATTCTATTCCCGCTCCAGCAAGTGTTAAAACAAAAGTGAGCTACACCTATAATGCCTTGTTGAACGGATACAGCACCACTGCCGTGGAGTCGGTTAGCCAATTACCACTCCTTTGGAACGGGCGAGGACGATCTTCACTCCGAGGTTGGGCGTATGCAAGCCCGTATATGTTCTGCGGAATATCGTCACAGCCTTGCCGCTACGTGCCGCCAACTGCAACCTGCAGTTTCTCGGCAAACGGCGAAGGCAGCCGCCCCAGCATGAATTCTTACAACAACGGCTATGATCTGCACTCCGGTGGAATTATTTTCACTTACGCTGATTCATCGGCAAAGTGGAAAAAAATCGGCGTGAAAACAACCGGGGCGACCAACCCGCTGCAAGATCCGTTCTCACAATACGATGGAACGACTCAGCCTACTCGTCGATGGTTAGAGCCGCTTGGTTGCCACGCTTATCTGTTCCGACCAGACTTTGATTTCACTCAACAAGCTGGAATCGAAGGAACCTGATCAGCACCCATTCTAAAAACACTAGGCCCCGAGAATCCAAATTCTCGGGGCCTTACTCTTTCCAACATATGATTGAAGTTTTTGGATGGCTCGGTGTTTTTGCAGTTGGATTTGTCCTTGGTCTGCTCGGCGGGGGCGGATCAATCCTCATCGTGCCCGTTCTCGTTTATTTGTTTGGTCAGTCGGCACAGCAGAGCACTGGGCTCAGCCTATTTGTAGTTGGTCTTTCATCTGCCATTGGATTGGTTCTTTCAAAACAATACAAGCAAGTTGATTGGAGTTCGGTGGTCGCATTTGCGATTCCATCCTCGATTGGGGCATTCCTAGCACGGCGGTTCTTAGTTCCTCTCACTCCTGATCCAGTTTTGGGAATTTCCAAAGATATGTTTTTGCTGATTGCTTTCGCCCTTTTAATGCTGATCGTTGGTGCAAAAATGATCCTCCCTACTGCAAACGCAACCGAATCACGGCAAGAAAAAACTACCAGACCGCTCACTACCACACCAGTCGGGTTCACGGTCGGCTCACTTGCCGGATATCTTGGTGCGGGAGGAGGATTTCTGATCGTGCCCGCACTTACCCAGATTCTCAAAGTTTCGATCAAAGTGGCGATTCCAACTTCTCTTGCGATCATCGCGGCTCAATCGCTTGTAGGGTTTGCCGGCACACTATCGCATTCCACAACCGACTGGATATTTGCACTCACCTTGACGGGTCTCAGCGTGGTCGGAACTCTGTTCGGAAGCAGACTTAAGGAACGCATTGCGCCGGAAAAACTCAAGCCCATTTTTGGCGGATTTGTCATCGTCGTTGCGCTCTTTATGATTAGCAAAGAATTTTTATTTCCACGATAGTCCCATTTCCAGAATCCTTTTCTAAAACGACGACTCTCCCCTAATAACGACATGGAAATTTCACTACAGCAGTTGAAAGAAATGATGCGAGGCGGTTCAAAACCTCAGCTCATTGACGTGCGATCGAATGCTGAATTTGCCGCTGGACATATCCCCGGAGCAATCAACGTTCCAATGGACGAAATTGAATCGCGCCTTGCCGACCTTGATGAGGATCAAGTTGTTCTTGTGTGTCAATCTGGACGCAGAGCGGGAATGACCTGCGAACTTATCCACGCCCATCATCCGAATCTTAAGGTTCTGACTGGCGGAACAAACGCCTGGGCAAACGAAACGCTGCCACTGGTTTCCAGCACTGGTACCCGTTGGAGCCTTGACCGTCAAGTGCGACTGGTTGCGGGAATTCTGATTTTGCTCGGCGTTGGACTTGGAACGCTTGTTCATCCTTATTGGTATGGACTCGCAGGATTCGTTGGTGCAGGGCTCACTTTTGCGGGTCTGACTAACACCTGCGGAATGGCATTCGTTCTTGCAAAGTTGCCATGGAACAAACCCGCAAGCTGTCCCACCTCAAACACACCAATTCGAGGTGCCAACTAACATGATTCTGAAGCGTTTTTACGATGAACGCCTTGCTCATGCCAGCTATCTTGTTGGTTGTCCGGGTGCTGGCGAAGCCGTGATTATTGATCCAAACCGTGACCTGAAGCAGTACCTCGATGCTGCGGCAAGCGAAGGTTTACGGATCACAAAAGTAACGGAAACCCATATTCATGCAGATTTCTTGAGTGGCGGGCAAGAGCTCGCCGAGATTACGGGTGCGGAATACTTAGTTTCGGATGAAGGGGATCGAGACTGGAAATACGCACCTGAAATTTCCAAAACTCTACTTAAAGAGGGTGACTCGTTCCGAATTGGCGCACTCCGATTCGACGTCTGGCATACGCCGGGCCACACGCCAGAGCACATCACTTTCATCCTCACCGATGAAGCTGCTTCTCCCGAACCACTCGCCGCGTTTACCGGTGATCTTGTGTTTATTGGCGACGTAGGGCGTCCTGATCTGCTTGAAGAAGCCGCGGGTGTAGTTGGCACTGCCGAACCAGGTGCGCGAAGTCTATTCGATACGCTTGAACGGTTCAAGGCTTTACCAGACTCGATTCTGATCTGGCCAGCGCACGGTGCTGGTTCAGCTTGCGGAAAGTCCCTTGGCGGATCACCTGTTTCAAGCTTAGGCTACGAAAAACTCACGAACTGGGGGCTCAAGCACTCTGACCAAGAATTATTTGTTCGAGAAGTCCTCGCGGGTCAACCCGAACCTCCAGCTTATTTTGCGATGATGAAAAAACTGAACAAGGAAAAACGAGAGTCAGTTTTTGAAAGGATTCAACCGAACCAATTGCAGAATCCAGATATCGCAAAAAATAAGAACGCTGTAATTCTTGATGTTAGGCCTTCGCTGAGTTACCTTGATCGGCATATCTATGGCAGCTTGCACGCACCACTTCTACAAGGATTCACTACCTGGGCGGGTTGGATTGTTCCTTACGACCAGCCGATCGCGCTGATTGCAGACACTGAAGCCGATGCAACCGATGCAATTAAGAGTCTGCGCCAAATCGGGCTTGATCAAGTGATTGGATGGTATGCGCCCAAGTCAATTGGATCGTTCGCAAAGTCTGGTTACGAGATCGTTTCAACCTCTTCATTAAGTGCGAACGAGTGCTCGTTGCAATCTGGCACGTTGGTTGATGTGCGTGGACATTCAGAGTATGTGATGCAACATCACCCAGATAGCACCCACATACCTATGGGATTCTTGAAAAAGCAAAAGGATCGAATCAAACGTGATCAGACCCTTTTTGTTCATTGCCAGGGTGGAACAAGGTCACCGATTGCCGTATCGGTGCTTGAACACCTAGGTTTCAAGGATATTGTCAACGTGGCGGACGGCATTCAGGGATTTAATCTTCCCAACCTCGCCGCTACGTGCAGTTCATAAGTTTTAGCCCATTGATCTTTACTCCCCGCACTGCGGGGAGACTTTTTTATTGCGGTGTCAGCCGATATTCAGCTAGCTCGGCTTTGGCTACTTCGCCGATCTTTTCGAGCTTTTCACGCCAAGATTTTTCGTATGGCTCCAACGCCTCAACAATCGCTTCGGTCACTAAATAATTGCGGAACCACTTTTTGTCGGCAGGAACAACGATCCAAGGGGCATGTTTACTGCTGCATCGTCCGATTGCTTCACTGTATGCCGTCTGATAATCGTCCCAGAATTGACGTTCTTTCCAATCGCCGACACTGAGTTTCCATGCCGCGTTCGGATCGTTTTCTCGCTCAATCAGCCGTTCCTCTTGCTCTTCCTTAGAAATGTGAAGGAAAACTTTTAAGACGATCGTGCCGGAATCAACCAGCAATTTCTCCCAGTTGTTGATGTGGTCGTAACGTGGTCGCCAAACCTCTTCGGGCACAAAGCTATGAACCCGCACTACTCCGACATCTTCGTAATGTGAACGGTTGAAAATTTTAATCTCACCTTTACCAGGGGTTTGCTTATGGCATCGCCATAGAAAATCGTGGGCAAGCTCTTCTGGAGTAGGAACCTTGAAGCTGGCAACTCCGCAACTTTGAGCATGGCTAAACTTGAGAATGTGACGGATCGCACCATCCTTGCCAGCCGTATCCATTCCCTGAAAAACAACGAGCAGGGAGTTCTTGCCAGAAAAGTACATCAGGTCAAAAAGCTCTTCCATACGCTCACCCAGCTTTTCGGTTCTTTCAAGAATCTCATCTTTAGAGTGCTTTGAGTTAGGCAGAGTTTCGACCTGTCTTAAGTGGAAATCGTGATCTGGCTTCGTGACCCATACTGCGCCTTTAGACATTTCTAAATTCTGCCACGAAAAGTAACCATAGGCCATCAAATCCTGTTACACTTTCACTCCGTAAGGAATCGCAAATATGGATCCCACATCAGAAGAAAAACAATTAGCAATGGTCTCTCATATCGGCCCGCTGGCCGTTAGCCTCTTGACTGGTGGATCGCTTGGATGGATCGTGCCACTAGTTTTGTATCTCACAAAAAAGGACACATCAAAGTTTATCGGATTCCACGCACTACAGTCTCTTGCCTTTCAAGTTATCCTCGCAATCAGTGCAGTAGTGCTTGGATTTGCGGGATTTCTGACATGTGGAATCACTTGGTTGCTTCTCGGGGTAATCGCTATCGCAGCCTTGGTTTTCCAAATCATTGCCGCAATAAGAGCTAACGAAGGACAATGGTATATGTTGCCAGTCGCTGGTGACTTTGCCAAAAAAACCCTCGGCCCTTAATAAAAATTTGCGGTTCGGAGTAGTTTCCGAACCGCGAGACCAAACCGAACTACTTTTTAGTTAAACGCTGGGGTCCAACCCTTGACGCGGACAGAGTCACCACCTTGAGTTGCAGGTGGGAAATTAATGAATCCGGCACCGCTAATAGTTGGGTGAGGAGCACACTGATCGGAATTGCCCCACTCGGTTCGTCGCCACTTAGCATGGCTGTCCAAGTAACCGATTGTTGTTCCACCTGCATGGCCACCCATAGGTGCATCTCCATTGCCTCCGCCGATCCATGCAAGCGATTCATTGCAGGTTTGAGTTCGACTGTACAGTTCATCCAGTTCATCACCCTCAATTTCGGAGTCTGTTGCCTCAAGAATCAAGAATGATTCTGCGGGAGCTTCCCAACTGGTGAGGTTTCCAGCACCCAGACCTTGCCAGTCGCCAATATGCTCGTTGTAGGCATAGCTACTCCAGAACTTAATACTGGTGCAGGTAGCACCACTCAAAGTTGAACACTCAAGACCCCAGCTTTGAGCTGGTTGCGGCCAGATACATGATGCACGAGCACCACTCAAATCTGAAGGATTGGAAGCGGTTGCCATCGGCGACCAGAAAAACCCTTTTGGCCCCCGGATTTCAGCAGCTTTTTGTTTCGTATAAGGGTTCAGTAAGAAAACCCAGTAATAGTTGCCCCAACGATCAATAGTTCCGCCATTGCCGGATGGGCAGAAACTGGTGCCAGAAGGAGGATCCTGTGGGATCATATCATCATAATCGCCAGCATAAATTTGAGCTGCGATTGCGATTTGCTTCATGTTGGAGAGGTTTTGCGTTTGCTTGGCGGCTGCCTTGGCTTGAGCAAATACAGGGAAAAGAATGGCTGCCAAAATGGCGATGATCGCAATAACGACCAGGAGTTCAATAAGGGTAAATGCGCGTTTCATAGCATTCTCCTGGCGTTGCGGCCAGATTTCCTCAACAGTAATTAGCTCGTATCAAGAAACAGTTAAATCGAAGTTAAAAGTTTATTAAAGCTGTCTTATTTTCCCGGTTTTCAAATCCGTCGCTTTTTCCGTCTTCCAGTGGAAGGCATGGGTAACATGAATTTCCTTCGACAAATTGAACGTGGAATCCCTATGAAACGCATTTCATCTCGAATTATCGGTCTCACCTTCGCGGCGATTCTTTCGCTCAGTGTAGTTACCGCGCAAAAGAAAGTCCTTACTCACGATGTATACGATTCCTGGAAGTCATTGGGCGGAACTCAGCTTTCAAACAATGGAAAATGGCTCGCTTACTCCATCAATCCACAAGAAGGAGACAGCGTTACGGAAATCAAATCAACTGATGGTTCTAAGGTTTACAAAATTGATCGAGCCACGAACGTTCGGATCACAGAAGATTCCAAGTTTCTCATCGCTACGATCATTCCAGCTCGAGCAGAAACTCTGAAAGCGACTCGGGATAAGGTGAAACCGGAAGATCGCCCAAAGAATTCCTTGGTCATCCTGAATTTGGCGACCGGCGAGCAAACTGTTCTCGAACGCGTGACTTCTTATTCACTTGCTCCTAAGGGATCGAATTGGATCATCTATCGGCCAGAACCGCCCAAACCTGAGCCTGCCAAAGCCGATCCGCCAAAACCTCCAACCGATTCTGTTATGGATCGGGCATCGGAAGACTTGGTGATCGCATCCCCAAGCCAGGCAAAGCAAGAAGAACCCAAAAAGGAAGACCCGAAAAAGAAAAAGGGCCACGGCGATGGTGCCACTATCGTCATTCGCAATCTTGCAACGGGTGAAGAAACAAAATTGGAAAATGTCGGTACTTCGGACACCGACGAAAAAGGTACGAAACTTTTTTACAATTCCACGCCCAAAGGCGTAGATGGTCACGGCGTTTTCGTCTACGATTTCGCTTCCAAAAACAAGCGAGCCATTATCGAAGGCCTTGCTCAATATACGCGTATTAGCCTCAGCGACGGTGAAAAACGGATTGCCATCCTCACCGACAAAGACGACTACGCTAACGAAAAACCATCTTTCTCCATCTATATCGCAGAAACGAGTGGTGGAGCCGCCAAACGAATTGCTCACGAAGGTGATAAGGGTATTCCGAAGGGATGGTATGTGCCATCCAGTAGTACGTTGAGATGGAGCAAAGCGGGCGACCGCCTTCTCTTCACTACGGTTGAAAAACCATCTGATGAGAAGAAGGAAGAAGTTCCTGAAGACGAAAAAGTCAGTTTGGATATTTGGAGCTGGCAAGACGTTGAGCTTCAGCCACAACAGCTATTGAGAGCAAACGCTACTCGTAACAAAACTTTCGACGCGCTTTACACCCTCTCGACAAATTCGATTGTCCAAATTGAAACTCCTGAAGTAGATTCAGTCAGTCTGCCTCGTGAACTAAACGGAAACTGGGGCATCTGGACAAAGGCTCTCTCCAGTGGAGCTGGCACAACTCCAGACGACAACTATCTCGTTGACCTAAGAACTGGTGCTACGAAACTCCTTTACAAGAACTTTTATGGGAATTTGTTCTTCAGCCCAACCGGTCGCTGGATAGTGGGATTTGATTCGAAATCAAAAGAATCATTCTTGATTGATCCTAATACAGGGGCAAGAACCAACATGAATGATCGCTTCCCCTATCCGATTTACGATACGAAAGACGATCATCCATTTGGTGGAGGCCCGTATGGTACGGCTGGTTGGAACCAAGACGACAGTGTCGTTTATGTTTACGATGAATTCGACATTTGGGCGTTGGATGTAACCAAGCCAGGTAAGGCTGTATGTGTCACGAATAACTTTGGTCGTTCTTGGAGCACAACTGTTCGCTACGTTTCTGTGGATCCAGAAGCTGAGTTTATTGATGCAAGCAAGCCATCTTACGTTGCCTTGTTCGATACAAAAACCAAAGATTCTGGCTACGGTATCACAACCTTCAACCAAAAGTCTTCACCAACTAAGTTGATCTTTAAAGACAAACTCATCTCTGCTTTGTCCAAAGCCCAAGATGCCGATGTGTTCATGTACCGCCAACAGGACGTGAACGAATACAGTGACGTCTACATCACTAACGCAAAGCTTGAATCTGGTAAGCAGTTTTCAGACGTTAACCCACAAACAAGCGAATACGTTTGGCCAACCGTAGAACTCGTCAGCTGGACTTCACTAGATGGAGACAAGTTACAGGGCAAGCTATATAGACCAGACAACTTTGACTACGGCAAAGACTATCCGATGATTACCTACTTCTACGAAGTTGAATCGGATTCTCTGCACCAATACCAAACTCCAGCACCAAGTGCGAGCACCATCAACATTGCGTGGTTCGTGAGCAACGGCTACGTTGTGTTTGTGCCGGATATCAGATACAAAGTTGGTTATCCGGGTGAGAGCGCGGTGTCAGCCATTGTAAGCGGCGTAAATAAAGTCGTCGATATGGGATTTGTTGATCCTAAGCGACTTGGAATCCAGGGACAATCTTGGGGCGGCTACCAGGTTGCGTACTTAGTCACAGAAACCAATATGTTTGCCGCTGCGGGAGCAGGTGCCGCAGTCAGCAACATGTTCAGTGCTTATGGCGGAATCCGCTACGGAAGTGGTGCAGCGCGTCAATTACAGTACGAACAAGGTCAAAGCCGTATCGGTGGCACGATGTGGGAATATCCACTCCGCTATCTCGAGAATTCCCCAATTTTCTTCGCAGATAAGGTTCAAACGCCGCTGCTCATGATGAACAATGATGCAGATGGCGCAGTGCCTTGGACACAGGGTGTTGAGTTCTTTACTGCACTTTGGAGACTCCAAAAACCATGCTGGTTGCTGGTTTACAACGGCGAAGATCATAACCTTGTGCAACGCAAGAACCGCAAGGATCTGAGCATCCGACTCGGTCAATTCTTCGACCACTATCTGAAAGATGCGCCGATGCCTGTGTGGATGAGCGAGGGCCTTCCTGCCTCAAAGAAAGGCACGACGATGGGAACCGAAATCCCAGAGAAAAAAGGCGGCGGAGCTCCAGGCGAGCCAGCCCCCGCGAACCTCCCGTAGGTGCTCGACAGCAATCCGGGTGGCAGTTGTCACCCGGATTCTCAAGCCGATCTTCCGGTAAATTGTATAGGTGCCTTAGGCACATCTTTTATGAAATGGACTACTGGATTAACCGGGTTTGATGAAGCATTTACCCCTGACGGCAACCCAAGACCACACTATAAATCGGTTGTGCAAGCACTAGGGTCGCTCACTGATGAGCAAATTCAATACCGAGGAAAACTCCACGAAATCTCTGCCCGTAACCAGGGAATTACTTTTAATGTTTACGGTTCGGATGAAGGCGAAGAAAGAGTTTTCCCATTCGACTTCGTACCCCGCATTATTCCCGCCAAAGAATGGAGTTTGTTAGAACGTGGGCTTATCCAGCGCACAACCGCGATCAACCTTTTCCTCCTTGATGTCTATGGAGAGCAGAAATGCTTGAAAGACGGACTGCTCCCTTACGAACTCGTTCTCAGCCGCACAGATTTCCGGCGTGAGCTTCAAAATGTAGTGCCTCCCCATAAGGTGTACACGCATGTCGTTGGTTCAGATTTGATCCGGGATGATAAAGGCGCTTATCTTGTACTTGAAGATAACTGCCGTTGCCCAAGTGGAGTTTCTTATGTTGTTCAAAACCGTACAGCCCTGCAAAGGACGTTCCCCGAACTTTTTAAAAAGCTCCCCGTTCGCCCGGTGAGTAACTATGCCGACCTCCTCAGAGAAAGTCTTGAATTCATCGCGCCTCGTGGAGGTACTCACGGGCTCACGGTCGTACTCACTCCAGGTCGTGCAAATTCAGCGTATTTTGAACACTCGTTCCTGGCGCGCGAAATGGGCGTCCTGCTCGTCGAGGGTTCCGACCTCATCGTAGAAGACAACTACGTTTACGTGCGAACCACAGGCGGGAAAAAACCTGTTGATGTCATTTATCGCCGCATTGACGACGAATTTCTTGATCCCCTCAGCTTCCGAAAAGACTCCATTCTTGGCGTACCTGGGCTCATTAACGCTTATCGGGCCGGGAATGTCGCCTTAGCCAATGCGCCCGGCGCAGGCGTTGCGGACGACAAAGCCGTTTATCCGTTTATCCCCGATATTATAAAGTACTTCCTTGATGAGGATCCGATCATTGGCCAGGTTCCGACCTATATGGGATTCCGACCAAACGAATTCCAACACATCCTTGATAACTTAGAAAATCTAGTGGTGAAACAAACCGACGGTGCCGGAGGATACGGCATGTTGATGGGGCCGCAAAGCACCAAAGCGGAGCGCGAAGAATACGCGGCAAACATGAAAAAAGACCCCGGCTCTTACATCGCTCAGCCGCTGGTGCAACTCTCGGCACACCCAACCTATTTGGATGGCGATTATAAAGCGAGGATGCTCGATTTTCGTCCATTTGTGCTTTACGGCGACCGGATAAAAATCCTTCCTGGCGGACTCACTCGTGTTGCTCTGAAGGAAGGTTCTTACGTTGTGAATTCCTCCCAAGGCGGGGGTAGCAAAGACACTTGGGTGCTGGATTCCAAAAAGAAAGGAGTGAAGTCTTAATGCTTCTCTCGCGAGTTGCGAACTCACTTTATTGGGTGGGACGATATCTCGAACGAGCAGAGAATGCCAATCGCCACGTTGTTGTCGCGAGTGAATTTGCCGTAGAGCTTGAAGGAATCACGGAAAAAATTGCTTACAAAGAATGGCAGTCGCTGATCGCTTCCATGCCTTCGGCAAAAACCGAAAGCGTCCCCGATGTAAAAAAAGTTCCGGTAGGTTCGGATGAAGCACTGCGATATATGGTCTCTTTTCTCGTTGATGCAAATAACCCTTACTCGGTTGTTTCATCCCTTGGCAAAGCGCGCGAAAATGCCCGTGCAGTTTCGGAAACCATTACTTCCGAAATCACCACGAACTTAAACGAATCGCACCGCCAGCTCAGCGCGGTTAAGCCATCAAGCATCAAAGACCCTGGCATTGCCCAGGATATAGCATCTAAAACCCACACTTCCATTCTCACCACTCTAGGAGCTGTTGAACACACTCTCACTCGGGGTGAAGGTTGGAACTACATGAAAATCGGCGAAGCGTTAGAGAGAACTCAGCGAACTCTATTTGTTCTCAAAACACGTCTGCCAGGCCTTAAAGAATGGGAGAAAGATTCCGAAAACCCACTGTACTACGCTTCCTGGCGAAGTTTGCTTCGATCGCTCGCTTCACAAGAAAACTACAGACTTGAGCATGGCCCGAAGTTTGAACGAGATCAGATTATTCGATTCCTGCTGTTTCATCCAGCAACTCCCAGGTCAGTCTTCTGCGGTGTACGCCGGATGGTTGGGTACCTCAACGGAATGTCCGATTCTGGCCCTGCTTCTCAGGAGGCAAAAAGAAGGCTTGGAAAACTCGCCGCGCAGTTGGAGTTTGAGCAAGACGAAATCGTCGCTGAAGATGCAGTTATGCCGTTTCTCGACCACGCCATGTCAGAACTTTATCAAGTTCATGAATCAGTTTCAAACCCCATGAGGCTCCGTTAAAAGCATGCACCTTGATATTGAACACGACATCACGTTCGACTACAACGATTTCATTAGTGAATCTTGGGTCGAACTGCGAATGGAACCTCAGACCAACATCCGGCAAACCGTAAACCTGTTTTATCTTGCGGTTGGACCAAGAACCAAGGTCTCTCGCTATCTCGATTGGACGGGCAACGCGGTTCGGCACTTCTCTATCGCTGAATATCACAAGGAAATCAAAGTGCGAGCAAGAACGATTGTTGAAACCAAACCGACTCGAGTTCCACTGGAGACTGTCAAGGAATCTACCGCCGCCAAAGAATCACTCGGCCCGATCCTCGATTACCTTGAATTTGGAGGGCCAATTTCAAAATCCAAAGCGTTGCTCCAGTTTGATAAAGCGCTCAAATTGGACAAAAAGAAATCGCTTGGCGAGCAGGTGCGCCAGATCGGGAATTTTGTCCACGAGAAGATCAAATACCAAGCTAACGTTACAACTTACAACTCCACCATTGACGAAGCCCTTTCAAAAAAAGCCGGAGTCTGCCAAGACATGGGTCAAATCATGATCGGTTTGCTTAGGATGCACGGCATTCCCGCGAGATACGTTAATGGTTATCTCCATGTTCCGAAGCTGGCTTCTGGAGCAGCGGAAAGCCATGCGTGGATCGAATTTTTTACTCAAGAATTCGGCTGGGTCGGTTATGATCCTACGGGCAATGTCCAGCCAGGAGAAAACCACGTCGTCGTTGCAACTGGTCGGCATTACGATGAAGTTCCGCCCAATCGTGGTGTGTACCGGGGAACCGCTGGCGAAATCCTGACCGCCACCGTTCGCACAAAGGAAATCCCGGCGCCGGAATACAGTTCCTACCGCGAAGAAATCAAAGATATCGAACTCCCTGTTTACTCAGAAATTCCCGACCGACGAATTTCCGGCGTTCCCGAAGATCAAGTGGATCAATCGAGTCAGCAACAACAGCAGTAAAAATCAGGCTTTGTCCTATCGCAAAAATTTGATGACACGTAGTTCCTGTTAACGCGTCCGAAGTCTCAAGAGTGCATTCATTTGCGCTCATTGGGGGCAGAAATGAGTACAGAACTTTCACGGGCGATTCAATCGCTCAGTATCGATTTTCTCCGTTTATTGATTCAATTCGCGGTTCCGCTTTCGATAGTTGGTGGCTTGGTCGGACTCGGCTTAGTTTGGGCATCGACAACAAACCCCGAACGCACTCAGCAGATTCTTGAGCGTTGGAAGCCGATCGCTTTCAAAGGAGCAATGCTCCTCGGCATCATCTTGCTGATCGTCACAACCACGCGAATTGTTGGCACAGTGAGCGCGATCTCAAATGCCCGCATCCGGGCAAAACTCTCGGAAACAAGTAGTGCTCGAACGGCGCAGGATATTGGCCCGGTCTACCAATCCGGCCCGTCGGTTTCTTACCGCGAAGAAAAGTCTTACACCCGAACATTGCGTCTTCCAAACGATATTTTTGAGCAGATAGGTCAATATGGTGCTTCAGTTCTTGCCCCGTACCTCGGTGACCCTGGTGCCGAAAACGTAACTGAACTCAAGGACGTTTTTTCACGCAGTGGCAGTGAGTTGTTCGTCACTCGAACAGTGACACGGCTTGATGAAGTTCTGGTTCCAGTAGAGAAAGCTAGGGTACAGATCACAGCCGACCGGTTAGCAGGTTCCCAACTTGCATCACGAGCCTATGAATTTAAGTTCGATGGTCAATACGCTTTTGAAAACACTCTATCCGAGCCCAAAATAATGCGCTTTGTATTCCCCCAACCCTATCAAAGAGGGGCACTTTCGAACTTCAGCCTCAAAGTTGGTGGAACCACCGTTACTGAGCCAAACGAAAACGGATGGCTCGTTTGGGAAGGAGAAGTACCGCCAAATCAAACGTTGACTGCTACCGTGAGTTACGTGACTCAAGGTTCACGCAACGTTGACTACAACTTCGCCAGCGACCGCCGGACGATAAAAGATTTTGAACTCGATTTCAAATCCAATATGCCGCTTAAAGTTACTGATGGAGCTTCGATTCCTTACAAAACGAATGGCAACGTCCGCAGTTGGCATTTGGAAAACGTGCTGACTGCCTCTAATCTCGGAATCTCCTTTTTTGCAACCGATGGCTCAGGATACGTTCTCTCGAAAATCCTTGGTTTTGCACCTATTGCCCTCGTGTTGATGGCAATCGGATTACTCATACAGCGGGTGAAGGAACTTGATATTGCCCTTGCTGTCGCTACGGTTGGCGCACAGTACTTCACGATTGCTGCTCTCGCTCCGTACGTTGAGGTGCTTTGGGCAACTGTTATCGGGGTTGCATTAACCTTGTTATTGCTCGGATTCCGCCTAAAACAGCAGGTTGTGCCAACTGCGTTGTTGGTTGCCATCTTGCCGGTCGCATTTCTCACGAAAGTCCATGCTGGTTTGGCCGTTTCAATCATAGCCATCATCGGGCTAGCATGGCTTGTAGCGAGGGCATCGCAATCAAAAAAAACAGAAGGTAACTGAATAATAAATGGCGGACAGGGTGGGATTCGAACCCACGGAGGCTTGCACCTCACCGCATTTCGAGTGCGGCGCACTAGACCAACTATGCGACCTGTCCGCTTGCCTAACGGAATGGCAATTCTATCCCAAATATCCGGCCCAAACCCGGACCTCTTAGAGTCTTTGCCTGAGTTCTTCAAAAGCAAGTGGCTTTGACCAATTCCCATACGTACGGATTGCATAAGAGTCTTTTTCGAGCGAATACCTAGGAACGAATTGGTAGCTAGGGAATTGAGATTCTAATTGTTGCCAATCAGCTCCTGGCGGAACGCCTATTTGTACGCCTTTTTCAACAAACTGAATCGCGCGGGCCATTGCTCCGGCTCTAATCGGAACTTGGTCAATCACCCACCCACTTCGGTTCACGGCAACATCAATCGCCGATCGAACTGCATTTGTTTCAGAGCTTGCACCTAGCCAGGTGGAGTAACAGTTGCCAATTCGAATTAATTCGCCAACCGCGGAGGCTCCTAATAGGTCCAGAACTTCCGGGCCGAAAACCCGGTTCCACTCGGGCGGTAACTCTTCTCTCCGACCAGCAGTGATCCCGCCTTGTTCATCGGTAAACAGATATATCCCGCGGTTTAATACTGCCAACCCATCCCGCCCAATGCTTTCATCTTCAGCCAGCAACATCATCTCCCAAGCTGCTGCGGCGTATTGCAAGTAGCATGAAAAGCCAGCTGGTTCAGTTGATTGACTTCCTGGCCAAGCGATGACATCGTTGATTCCGCTACGCATTCTCTGTTTTAAGAGTTCGAACGCTTCCGTGCACTGAGCTTTGAGCGTGTCGTCATTCAACAATCGGGCAGTTCGGCAAAGGCTGGCAATTGCCGTTGCCTGACTCTCGTAACTCACTAAATTTCCCTTATACTCTTCCGGAAATGCAACAGCCTCCCTGAGTTTCTCAAGAACCGTTTGGTAAGCCGCATATTTGCTCGCTACTTCAGCGCGTTTTGTAAAAAATGGAATTGCTTGCGGATTTTTAGCGACATCCAGCCCAAGATCGTTTACAGCTAGTTCCTGCTCTCGCGGATTGAGCAAACCGCGAATTCTTCTCGGCGAAAACGAATGTCTTGGTGATCTCCTTGCATCTTTCCATTTTGCAAAGTCATTTGTACTCGAATTAGCGTCGGCAAAACGGACAAGCATATATTCAAATTGCCGTCGTGCTTCCTGCTCAAAAATTGGGCTTCCCGACATGACTGCTACTCTTGTTAATACTGACAACATTCCGGCATTGCTTTGCGCAGTTTTGGCAAATACAATCGAATGTTCATAGTTCGCACTCCAGCGTTCAAAATATCCTCCCCAAAGAGCATCATTTACGGGGTGTTTGGATAACTTTATTAGGGACTCTACAGCTAGCTCGACCCTTCCTTGGTCAAGCAGAACTTCGTACTCAATTGGTAGTAGTTCAGATTCGGTACGGCTTTTAAACCCACCAAAATCCTGATCCAAGTAGACCAAGAGCCGGTTCGCATACTCGCTTGCTGAGCCTGGCTCTGATGCGAGCCCACCACTCAACTGAAAG
The DNA here is from genome assembly GCA_019638675.1 of Fimbriimonadaceae bacterium. Lineage (GTDB taxonomy): Bacteria > Armatimonadota > Fimbriimonadia > Fimbriimonadales > Fimbriimonadaceae > UphvI-Ar2. Next base: position 190,965 of record JAHBTE010000001.1, read on the forward strand.
GCTTCTTTTACGGCTTCTTCGTGAAGTGGAGTTGGATTCGGATCAGCATATTGGTTTAAGGTACGTCTGAGGAATACCAAAAAGCCTGAATCGCTCATTTCACTAAGCTCACCTATGCTGGGTGCTGCAATCAAGCGACCCTCAGGCGCAAATATGTACAGCGCAAAATTTGCAGAGTCACCGCGCTCATTCCGCAAAAGTTGAAGCGGGCCAGAACGCCATTTGGGTTGCATTAATGAGTCGGCTCGAACACATACGAATTCGCGGTTCATTAATTCAGCTACTTCTGGTGTATTTGCAAGATCGTCAAATTTGGGTCTCATTTCCCCCCAAACTGTTCCCGCATAAATCAGGATTGGTCGATCACGGCGACGCGCCAATGCAACCGTTTCAGGTGACCACTTTTTCCACTCAACCGGCTGGAATCGTGCGATCCGCATAAAATCCGATGGGGATTCGGCAAGTTCTGCGTTCGCTTCCTCATCAATAAACGGGCGGAGCAAATACGCAAGTGCTGCGAGCACCACAAAAAACACTACTACAAAAGCAGTAGCCGAGTAGCTCCCGCGGCGACCCCAAACGGACATATAAATTCATTATGGCTAAGGCTATAATGAACCTAATGTCGATTTCGTTGGATGAAGTGCGCCATGTCGCCAAATTAGCCCGCTTAGAACTCTCTGAATCAGAACTCATGTCGTTTCAGGGCAAGCTAAACGCGCTATTGGGGCACTTTGAAGATATCCAATCAGTTGACGTCACTGGTCGGTTGCCAAAACCTCACGCAGTGGCTATGCAAAATGTTTTTGGTCAAGATATTCCCATTCAGCCAATGAGCCGAGATGCCGCACTTGCTAATTCCGCGGATACAAAAGCCGGGTTGTTTATTGTTCCCACGATCATTGAGGAATAAGCGCAGATGCTCCACCAACTGACAGCATCTGAACTCTCAGAGAAACTGCACGCCAAAGAAGTCTCTGCCCGCGAAGTCACGCAAGCGTTTTTAGATCGGATTGCCACAGAAGATCAGCACTACAACGCATTCTTGACGGTCGATGCGGATTACGCCTTGGCGCAAGCTGATGCCGCTCAATCTCAACTTGATTCTGGAACTGCAGGCGCACTCACCGGAATCCCAGTGGCTCTTAAAGACAACATGTCTACCACCGGAGTGCGGACTACATGTGCAAGCAAGATTCTAGATAACTACGTGCCCCCTTATGATGCCACGGTTGTAACAAAGGTTAAGGAAGCTGGCGCAACCATCGTCGGAAAAACAAACCTGGACGAGTTCGCTATGGGCACGACCAACGAGAACAGTGCCTATGGAGCCGTTCATAACCCTTGGGATACGGAACGGGCACCAGGCGGAAGCTCTGGCGGATCAGCAGTTGCCGTTTCAGCAGAGCTATCAGCATTGAGCCTTGGTTCTGATACTGGTGGCTCAATTCGCTTTCCCGCTTCACTCTGCGGCATTGTCGGTTTCAAACCCACTTATGGTCGGGTTTCACGTTATGGGCTAGTGGCGTTTGCATCTAGTCTGGATCAAATTGGACCATTTGGTAAGTCGGTAGAAGATGCGGCTTTGCTCGCGCATGTGATTTCGGGATACGATAACCTCGACAGCACTTCGCTTAAGAATTCACAAATCCAAATCAATGATCTCAAGTCTGGTTCTCTCAAAGGATTAAGAATCGGTATTCCAGAAGAATTATTCGGGGATGAGATTGATCCTCAGGTTAAGGAAGTTTTTGAACTCAGTCTTGACCAATTGGTTAAAGAAGGGGCCATTGTCAAGCATCTTTCACTTCCGAGCATTCGCTACGGAGTCACCACTTATTACCTAATCGCACCTTCCGAAGCCAGTTCCAACCTCGCCCGGTTTGATGGAGTTCGGTTCGGTCCACGTATAGAATCAACCGGACACGTCGAATCTTTCTGCGCGACCAGAGGGCAACTCTTCGGCGACGAAGTGAAACTCAGAATCATGGTGGGAACGTATGCCTTGAGTGCAGGCTACTACGACGCTTACTACCACCGGGCACAGCAAGTGCGAGGAATGATGACCGAGGAATTTGAAAACGCTTACAAAGACCTCGATTTCATTATCTCTCCTACCAGCCCCATTGTTGCTCCGCCGCTGGGAGGGATTACTGACCAAATGGCGTTGAAGGCTTTGGATCTCTGCACGATTCCCGCAAACATGGGAGGCTTCCCGAGCATCAGCATCCCCTGTGGGCTAGCTTACGATCTCCCGGTTGGATTCCAGCTCACTGGGCCGATCATGAGCGACGAACGGCTTTTGCAGGCATCGTACGCAATTGAGCAAGCATTTGGCCGGGAATATCGAAGGCCGCCAATTCTTTAGAGGCAATTTATGGATGAAATCCGCAAACGTGACTGGGAAGTTTTCTTCGGCGAACTCTTCAGCCTCCGTACTGCGTTTGGTGCTGCCCTCGTTGTATTTATCACATGGCTTTGCGCCAATTCCCCTTGGCCAGATATGAGATTTTGGGCTATTCCCGTTGGCGGAGTTTTTTTAGGAATCTCCGTTTTTGCGTGTTTTAAAAGATCAATTCAAAAGCGTTTTCGATTTCAGCGATTCAGCTACATCTGGAAAGAAGCAGTTAATCGGCAAGAACGTCTGACGGAATCTCTAAAGCGACTCAAACGAAAAAACCAAACCGACCTCAGCGATTTGGAGGCAAACATCCGCCAAGTCCTTCCCGACATTTACCGAGCACTCCGCAGAGCAGATTTGGTACTCCATGAAATTCAAACTAGCGAGTCGCTGGTCGGCCCTCAGCCACTCGTTCAACAACGTACAGTAAGCGACCTACAAGCGCAAGAGCTTTACAAAGTGGCAGATCGTAACGTGGCAGAATATTCTCAGTTCTACAAACAAGCCATTGCCGGAGTGGAACGAGCCGAGGCTCAGGGGATCGTATTTTCAACCACGCTCGATACTCTTCGGATTCGCTTACTCAACTATATGCTCGCGGGCAAACCACCAGAAGAAGAAACTCGGGAATTCCTGAACATTGTCGCGGAGGCCAAAATGCAATTCTCGGCCATAGACCGAGCCTTGGAAGAAATAGAGCAAATGCCTTTCCCGGAAACAGTAACGATCCTGAAAGGTGATGACAAGCTTCTCCGCGAGCAACTCAGCGAAACACCGCCGCCCTTCACCGGCGAATTGCCTCAAGATCAATCGGAGAAATCAGATTGATTTGCCGAACAATCTGCCCAGCAAAGATAAATTCCTTCCTCGCGGTTGATCCACCTGATCACAGCGGATACCATCCGATTCGATCTATTTTCCGGGCGATTTCGCTCGCTGATGAGTTATCGATCCAAGATTCGCATTCAGGCAAAGATGAGATTATCTGCAACTGGGGCGACCTCCCGGCAAACAACACTCTGACAAAAACATTGCGATTTTTGCGAGAACTGCTTCCCATAGCACCTCTGAGAATTGAACTAACCAAAAATATTCCGAGCGAAGCTGGGTTGGGGGGAGGCTCATCAGATGCGGCTGGTTTGTTACGGGCACTAGGAACTGTCGCGCCGCATATCGTGACCGAGCAGTACCGGCGAGAGGTTGCATTCGCGGTCGGGGCAGACGTCACTTTCTTTCTAACAGGCGGCACCGCGAAAGCTGAGGGGTACGGTCAATTCATCGAGTCTCTTGCAGATTCGGACATATGGCACTTGTTGCTAGTAAAGCCAGAAGAAGGAATCTCAACGCCACAAGCATACAAAGAACTCGACTCAACGGATCGACCCCGCAAGGAATTTCCTATGGAACTCGGAGAGCTATATAACGACTTCGAGCGGGTCGCTCCTTGTATTTGCGGCGAGATATCCGAACGACTGCAAGTCCACGGAGCTAAAGGAGCTTTGTTATCCGGTTCTGGATCGGCGGTTTTTGGAGTTTTTGAAACCGAGGCTCTTGCCCAACAGGCAGAGAAACACATAAAATCAGAAAAGTTGGGCGCAACTTACGTAGCCCGAACACTCACACGGGAGGAATCATTAGCCACGACATTATCATCCTAGCCGGCGGAAAACTGAAAGAGCGTGATCAAGAAGCGAGTGGTTGCACATTCCGTTCTGAATTGCCAATTGATGGCACGCCAATGGTTGATCGTGTTTATGAAGTTGCAAAAACCTTTGGCGAGCCGCTCGTGATAGGAGGGCCAATTAGAGAATCGTGGCGGCAGGCTCCGGGAGGAGATTCGTTTGTCGAGAGTTTATCTATCGCCAACAGCCTCGCGCAGTCGGCTCAGTATCTTGTCATTTTCGCTGACTTGCCTTTCCTCAAAGCAGAATCCATCCACTCATTTCTCAGCAACTGTGATCCGGAAGCCGGCTTTAACTACCCCGTCATTCCGGTTGAGCTCTGCATGAAGGAGTACCCGCAACTTCCCCGAACCAGCCTCAAGTTGCGTGAAGGTCACTTTACTGGCGGAAACATCTGCCTCATCGAAAGAACTGCCTGTCAATCAGCATTGCCGATTGTGGAGCGCGCCTACGCCGCCCGAAAGAGCCCGATCCAACTTGGCAAAATAGCAGGATTCAGTACGCTGATTAGAATGGTGGGGGCAAAAACCATCCCGAAAGCGGTTACGATCCGTGGATTAGAAAAATCGGTCGGCAAGTTTCTTAAAGTGCCGGTGAAAGGCGTCATCACCTACGCCGCCGATATCGGAACCGATATTGATTCATACGAACAATATCAAGCAATTACTAGGGGTTAAGAAAACCCGCTTCTCACCGATAACTAGGTTGTGAACCTGACAGTTGTCGAGCACGAAGAGCTTAATATTGCAAAAACCCAAGACTTTCTTTCCCAGCAACCCGGTGTTGCGGACGTGCAAGTCTGGATAAGCGGCGAAAAAATTCTCGCCCAAGTACAAATTTATGAATGGTCGAAGGTTAGTGACTTCGATTTACGATCTGCCTGCAAGCGCAAGATCGGCGCAAAACTCACTCCCGCCCTTATTCTTATGGAGCGGATTCAAGGTGAGAAGTCTATGCGAAGCGCATAGACTTTAAATCAATCCTCGTCTTCGTCGTCTTCTTCGATTTTGTCGTCTTTAGTGACTTCTTGCTTGGAATTATCTACTGGTTCAGGTGATTCCAGCTTAATTTCAGTAATGCTTTTCAGGTCTCGATCTGGGCAGTTATTGCAAACTACTTTTACGTTGACACTGCCGAGCCAATTTGGTACGTGCTCTAACTCTTTACCGCAACTGCATTTAATCATTCGCTTCTTCTTCTACTCCGCTTGTCGGTTCTTGAACCGATGCCGGGACTTCGTCATCGGATAATTCACTAAACTGCTGCATTGATTGCTGGTGGGTCATCCAGCCGTTGCCGAGCATCACAACTCCGCCAATCAAATAAAACATCACAAGGCCGGTTTCAAACTTTTGACCAGGATCGCGGATAACCGCTTCACCCTTGACTAAGCCCCAAACGGCTAATACCAAAAGAGCAAAACCAAATATGAAAAACGTATTTTTCCACCAAACAGGAGGCTTTGCAGGTTTTTTGCTCACAGAAGAAGCAAGATACCCTCGCTACGCCCGGATATCGACAATCTTGCCCTTTGGGTCTAGCATTTTAAGGAGTTCAGAGGCTGAATCCTTCTGTCCCTCTAGGGCTTTTTTCAAAACTTTCACCTGATAGTTCAGTTTTGCCGGATCGGTAATCGGCGCCGTAACCTGAGGGGTGGATGTCGAATTGATACGCATCGTACTTCAGTTATCGGAGGGTGGAAGTGAGAACTTTAGTATTTTTGCGAGGCTAACGGGGGGAATGCAAACTCTCAATCGAACAGAACGCCTAGTCCCACAATTTTTTGCTCCGTTGCAATCAGCCTGACTCGTCCTATATAGTCATAAGAAATGAAATTTATCCTCGTGACGAAGGATGCCGAAATAATCGCTGGCACTCAGGGCGCATTTCAGCCCGAGGATGAATTACTGATTTTTGATACTTGGCAGGCCGCGCTCGAATCTTGCGAAGACGCCGATTTACTTTTTGTTGACTTGATCGCCACGCTCATCAAGCCACATAAAATCGCAGGATACGAACAGTTCGCCGAAGCAAAAATGAGTCATCAGATTGCATCTGCAACTCCACTCGTTCTCATCGCCCCGCCGGACGACTATGAACTAGATTTCATGGCTGGTTATCCGAACTTTGTGTTCGCCCACTTGCGGCGACCAGTCACGTATAAAATCTTCCGCCGGGCTTCTACTTGGGTTTGATTGAAAACCCTACTTTTCGTTCCTGCCGCGAGGATGCGACTTAGCGACCGAATCCCGCAAGCGATCAATGCTGATATGGGTGTAGATTTGCGTCGTCGCCAAGTTCTCGTGTCCCAGCAACTGCTGGACTGATTTTAAATCAGCACCGCCATCCAACAGATGAGTAGCAAAGCTGTGCCGCAAAGTATGAGGTGACACATCCTCGGGCAAGCCAAAGGCCACTGCCCAGCGGCGGACAACGTTGTGCAAGGTGCGAACTGAAAGGCGGTCTCCTTTAGGGTTGGTGAATAAAGCGTCGGACTTACTATCGGGAACACGCTCTGATTTGAGATATTGCTGAAGTGCCTGTTGGCATGGATCGCCGAACATCACCATGCGTTCTTTGTTTCCCTTGCCCCGGACAACCAGCCGCTTATTTCGCCAATCAAAATCGCTCGTGTTCGCCCCTATGATTTCACTCGCTCGCATTCCCGTTGCATAAGCGAGTTCTAGCATCGCCCGGTCACGCAAGGGAGTTTTGCTCGGCGGCTCTTGTTCTAAAAATCCCTCGGCTTGCGCCTGACTCATTGACTTGGGCAAATCTCGTCGGCGATACGGAGCATCCAAACCTTCGCTTGGGTCGGAATCCATCCACCCAGCTGATCGGCAAAACTTGATGAACGACCGAACGCATGAGAGCTTTCTCGCCCGAGTTACTGGAGTGATGCCGTATTCCCGCAAGTACTTGCGGAGAACTCCCTCTGACAAATCAAACTTGCCGTCAGTGATGAGAGCGAGTTGTGCGAGGTCGGCACCGTAACTTTTAGCCGTGAGGAGTGAACCTCGCGCAGAAACCTGATCAATAAACGCTTGAATTGCTTCATCCAGCGTTCGCGACACTTTTTACTCCTCGTAGCGAGCAAAAATCAAAGTGCCGTTGTGACCGCCGAATCCAAATGAGTTCGTCATGGTGTAGCGCAATTCTTTATCGCGTGATACATTGGGCACAACATCTAAGTCGCAGTCTGGATCAGGAGTTTCGTAGTTAATTGTTGGCGGGAGTTTGCTATCGCGCATTGCAAGAATACAGATCGCAGATTCAACCGCTCCGGCTGCCCCAAGCAAGTGACCGATCGAAGATTTCGTACTGCTGACTGGCACCTTGTAAGCGTGGTCACCAAATGCCCGCTTGATGGCAATGGTTTCAAATTTATCGTTGTACGGGGTTGAGGTTCCGTGAGCGTTCACGTAATCAATGTCTTCTGGTTTGAGCCCAGCTGACTTCAAAGCCTTCATCATAGATCGTCGAGCGCCGTCTCCATCCGGATCAGGCATCGTGATGTGGTGAGCGTCGCCGCTCATGCCATATCCAACGATCTCGGCGAGAATGTTAGCTCCTCTGGCTTTGGCGAATGATAAGTCTTCTAGAACCATTACCGCCGCACCTTCGCCCATCACAAACCCATCACGTCCAGCGTCGAACGGTCGGGAAGCTTTTGGCCCGGCTTCATTGTTGGTGGTCATGGCTCGTGCGGCACAGAATCCGGCAAGTCCAATCGGGGAAATCGGTGCTTCGGTTCCACCGGCTAGCATTGCGACCGCATCGCCCCGCTTGATAATATGATAAGCATCACCGATGGAGTTCACGCCAGTAGCACAAGCGGTGACAACACAAGTGTTCGGTCCTTTGAATCCGTTGACGATTGACACATAGCCGCTCGCCATGTCGGGAATCATGTAAGGAACCAAGAATGGAGAAACCCGGCTTGGGCCTTCTCCATGGAGTTTCTTGGTTTGCTCGCTCATCATAATGAGTCCGCCAATCCCAGAACCGATGAGACAACCAGTTTCGAGCTTAAGCTCGTCGTTGTCCATTGGAAATTTTGCATCCTCCAGAGCCATTGCCGAAGCACCAACTGCAAACGAGATGAATCGGTCAACCCGGCGAGCTTCTTTCTTATCTAGGTAAAGCTCGGGGTCGAAGTCTTTGACTTCACCGGCGATTTTTGTTGGATAGTCGGTCGTGTCCATCAGCGTGATTTCGCCGATGCCGCTTTCACCCGCCAACATGCGAGGCCAAAATTCCGCCACGCTGTTGCCAAGGGGCGTAATTGCCCCCATTCCGGTTATGACTACTCGACCAGATGGTTCTGGAGGGAATCCCATGTTTAAAGTTGACTAGCAGAGATTGCTAGAAATCAAACCTTTTCTTCGATGTAGTTAACAACATCGCTGACCGCTTTCATGTTGGTAACGTCGTCATCGGGAATTTCGATTGAAAACTCTTCTTCAAGGGCCATGATGAGTTCCACCACGTCCAGCGAATCGGCGTTGAGGTCTTCTTGGAATCTCTTTTCCATGGTTACTTCACTTTCGGTAACGCTGAGCTGCTCACAAATGACCTTTTTAACGCGATCAAAAACGGTTGCTGACATAATGCTGAATTTTCCTTTGTCGGGGGCGTTTGCCCGCCCTATATTACTCCCAATCGCCCAGCTAAGTTGCCAGGGCTAGTCGGGTCTTTTGCACTTAAATGAACAGGCCCCCGTCTACGGTGAGCGTTTGACCGGTGATATAAGCCGCTTCACTCGAAGCTAGAAACACTACCGCCGCCGCGATATCACCGGGAGTTCCTAAGCGACCAGCCGGTGCTGTTTTCTGCACGTATTCGCGAAAATCTTCGGGCAAACCGCTGGTCATGTCGGTTTCAATGAACCCAGGGGCAACTGCATTGCAAGTGATTCCACGGCTACCCAATTCCTTTGCCGTCGCCATGGTCAAACCAATCAGTCCGGCTTTACTGGCCGCATAGTTCGCTTGTCCTGGTGCTCCGTGGAGCCCAACCACGCTTGAGATATTGATGATCCGCCCGTACCGAGCCTTCATCATTCCCTTCATCACCGCTTGTATGCAGTTGTAGGAGCCTTTGAGGTTGGTGTTCAGAACTGTGTCCCAGTCTTCGCTTTTCATGCGCATCATCAAACCATCGCGAGTGACCCCTGCGTTGTTGACCAGTACCGAGATTTCGCCCAAGTCAGAAGAAGCGGCTTTGAATGCGCTCGCCACACTTTCTTCGCTCGAAACATCTATTGCGAAAGCCGCCGCAACACCACCTGCCTCAACTATGAGATCACGGGTCTTTGCTGCGTTGGCTTCGCTGGTTGCCATGCAAGCTACGCTTGCTCCGAGTTCGGCAAACTTCATCGCAATGGCTTGACCAATGCCCCGGCTCGCGCCAGTTACCGCTACGACTTCATCTTTAAAATTCATCATTATTGATCACCGCATACGCTTTTCTGTGTTTCTTCTAAGGTTGCTACGTCGAGCACTCGCAAGCCGACCGATTCTTTGTTTATACGCCGGAGCAATCCGGTCAGGACTTCACCGCTACCGCATTCGATAAAAGTTGTGATTCCATCGCTTATCATTTGCTGAACCGAATCAGTCCACAAAACGGGCGACTTGAGTTGCTTCTCAAGAAGGTCAGGCCAATCTGATCCAGGCTTTGTCGTTACGTTGCTGTAAACGGGAAGTTCTCCTTTTTGCCAATGCGCTTGATCGAGGGCTGTGCGCATGCTTTCCGCTGGTTCATCCATTAAAGGGCTATGGAACGCACCGCTGACCGAAAGCGGCAGAACTCGTTTCGCCCCTTTTTCGCCAAGAAGCGCAGTCGCTTCTTGAACGGCATCTAAATCTCCACTAATTACTAATTGACCAGGGCAGTTATCATTCGCCACGACCACCGTTCCGCTTTTGACGGTTTTGAGGATAGGTTCAATTTCACTTCGATCTAACCCAAGTACCGCCGCCATGGTTCCTGGACGGAGTTGCCCGGCCCGCGCCATGATATCGCCTCGCTTTTGAACTAACTGCGCTCCTTCTTCTAGCGAAAGAATCCCCGCTGCGACCAGTGCCGCATATTCGCCGACACTATGCCCGGCCGCCGCGTTAAATTTGACCGTAGGGCAAGCGTCGTGAAACGCATAAAATGCCGCCAATCCACATGTATATAGAGCGATTTGCGCGTTTTGGGTTTGCCGCAGAGTTTCTTCGTCGCTATTAAAGCAAAGACTAGATACATTAATGCCAGTGGCCTGTTCTACTTGGTCGAACACCTGGCGGGCGTACGAATTTTGCTTGTAAAGATCCTGACCCATCCCCGGTCGCTGGGAACCTTGACCCGGAAAAACCACGGCAATCATGCCCCAACTGTACCCCTCTGAACCATGTCCCCCTTACCCTCACTGGTACATTCCATGACCATGAGTCAATCAATTCTGGAAACGTTTCCCAATCCCGCCCCGCACCGGAATTACGTGATACATCATTCCACGCCAGAATTCACTTCGGTCTGCCCGATTACGGGGATGCCCGACTTCGCAACTATTGAGTTGGAATACATTCCCGACGAAAAATGTATTGAATTGAAATCACTCAAGTTCTATTACCACAGCTTCCGCAACGAAGGAATTTTCTATGAAGCGGTTACCAACCGATTGCTTGATGAGTTGAGCGGGGTCTGTAATCCACGCTGGATGCGGGTGACCGGGCGGTTTGCGGTTCGCGGCGGGATCGGCAGTGTAATAACCGTCGAAACAGGTTCTAAACCCGAATAAAAAAGGGAGTCCATTTTGGACTCCCTTTAGTTTTTTCAATCTGATCGCTTAAGCAATCTTTGGAATAATTGCGCAAGGGCTCGTCAACCGAACTGGCCCGTGGCTTCCCGCAAATTCCACTTCCAAGAATAACGCTTGATTTTGTTCGCGTTGCTTACGGATCCGCACGTTGGTTTCCGGAAGGATGTCCACGAAGAACTCACTATCGGCGAACCAGTAGTTTTCGCTCGTTGCGCCCCAAATCCGAACTGCGTTTGGATTGACTTCTGAGTTGCAGATGAATTCCACACCTCGTTCGCCTTCGACGATTTCGAAATAAACCTCGGGGAATGCACACTTGCCCAGGCAAGCGTTGCAGAATGCAGCAACTGTGCTCAAGCGGAATTCCCACTCACCGGTTGAGTGACCCATGTTTGGCACGACGAGCAAACCAGAACCCTTCGGTAAGTTCGCATAATAGTGTCGAGCCGCGTCAACTGTCCAGAATGGATCGTTGCTTCCTGTTATGACCATTGCCGGCACTTTTTGATCAGCAAGGCCAGTCCATGGATCAACCATTTCGACCAGCTCTTGGCCTCGTGGAGTGCTCGAAATTTCGTGGAGCTTGCGACGCGTGTAGTCATCAAGCATCGGGCTTTGTTCTGACCAAAGCTCTTCTTGCCGTTTTAATTGAACGCTGATTCCCAGGTTGTCAAAAACTACAGGCACGATTCCGGCGACTCGCTCATCACCGACTTGCGCCAGTAACCAACTTGTCCATCCGCGCTTGCTTGCACCACCGACGATGTACTTTTTGAATTTCCCTTCAAACCAGGCATCCAATGTGTCAAGTGCACAAACTGCCGACCGAACCATCGGCACTAGGAGAGGCCATTCGGCGTCGCCAGTTTCAACAAACTTTTCAAAGGAGTGTGCGATCAGGTCATCTTCGCGCATATCCCAGAGAGGCTGATTGGGAACCTGAAAAACAGTAGCGACTGGCATTCGCAACGCATCTGCCAATGCTTGACCATAACTATCATCCACTGCGCCTGCGTTGTCGCCAGTGATTTCAACGTAGCATGCGTCCGAAACCGATTCCACCAGTGGTCGGTAAATTTTGATTTCGTGCTGCCATGTGTGACCCTGCCACACATGCGCCTTTAAATGGCATACGCCGTCGCGCACTTCCCATTGCCCCAGTCGATCAAAATTCGACACTTTTTCGACGAACATCTCTTTCATAAACTCCCGCCTCGAATATGCTTGTTCCACATTTATCTTGTGGATTTGATTAAATTCTCGGCTGAATTACAGAAAGTATGCGTTTTTTCCCCGGGACCAGCTATTATATAGGCGGTGTAAGTCTGGCTCTTAGCCAATTTATGCCAAAAATTTGGTCATGAGCCCTAGGCTCAAGCCAATATTTGGGACAAATACGGGATGAGAAACGGAATCAAGTCCAAGCTCGCATTGTGTGCGGGGCTGTTGTTAACGGCACTTGCGGCACATGCCAGCTTTGTTGACGCGTCGATCATGATTGATCGAGCCGCCAACAACAAAACATTGACAATTAAGTACGACGGTGCTCGTGCAAGCATGGTTGAACTTCGCATAAACGGAGTCAGCGTGCAATCGAAGCAAGTTTCAGCCGACTTCAACTCGGGCGAAACAACCTTTGACATCGACACTGCCAACCTCGAAACTGGAAGCAACAAAGTCGAAATCCGACTTTTCGATGCTCAAGGCAAGCTTCTCGGCACTCAAAAATCTGACATCAAGATTGACCGAAGCGGCGAAGGCCCAGTTTTCTTTGTTTCACCAAAGCCAGATTCAAATAACCAAGGCGTGGTTGAAATCAAAGTTGGTTTCCGACAGCAACTGAAAAACGTTTATGTCAGCTTCTTTGTCAACGACGAATTTAAGATTCTAAAGAACTTCCCTCCTTACAGCTATCGCTGGGATACGATGACTGTTCCTAATGGATGGCACGAAGTCCAAGCTTGGGTCGTGGATGATGCAAACGCAACATTCAAAACCGAAAAGCTTCGCTTGTTTGTCAACAATCCTGGTGGTCGCACCAAACGGCAAAACAACGAGGAAATTCCTACAACCAAGCCAAATACTCCGGCAAAAGGCGAAGAGCAACCAGTAACGGTTCCTATGAACCCAACTGTGACCTCGGCAAAAGGTTCAACCACCAACAGCCAAGGCGAAGCAACTGGCCCTAAATCAGTTGATCCGAAAGGCACCGCTGGCAAGGTGAATGCAAACGAGCCGAAAAACGTTACGATTACCAACGATCCTAACAAGCCAGAAGAATTGATCGCAATCAATGCGAACACAACCAAGCCAGTTGAAGGCACAGTTCCTACGATCAACCACAACGGTCTTAAGCCGTTGAACATCACCAAGGGCCGACGACTTGCTGACGTTGAGTCGTTCGACATCTTCCTTGATGGAAACAAAGTCAACTTTGACGTAGCTCCTCGAGTCACCAACGGCGTACCACTCACTCCTTTCCGACACCTCTTTGAAGGCTACGGCGGAGATGTCAAGTGGGATAACGATACGAAATCCGTTACTGCTGAGGCTGATTCAATGAACGTCTGGTTCAAAATCGGCGATCCAAATGCGAAGGTAGATGGACACAGTGTAATCATGGAAATGGCTCCTTTCCTTGAAAGAGGCCGATCCATCGTTCCTCTCAGCTTCATGGCTGAAGCACTCAAGATTGATGTCCAGTACGATCCAAACACTGGTCACGTATTGATTCAATCAGCAACCAAGAAAAAGTAAGTCAACTCTCATCCTGGCTTACAGCCCTCCGGCCCGAAAGGTTCGGAGGGCTTATTAATTTTTAAGTTCAAAAACCTCAACCCTCTTGAGAACCCCAGAATCAACCAAGAATAATTGCGGGGAACTCTTCCCAAACGGAGAGCACTATTCAAAACAGGTCAAGGCTGGGAGTCTTTTTATCTCTCGCTGTGTTGTTCACGGCGGTGGGTGCGCTCTGCGTTTACTTAATCTATCAGTCCTCGCTGGAAACCTATCACGAGCAAAATCGAGCTCAACTCAGATCACTTGCGGAAGTAATCGCCCTGCAGGTCAACCCCGATGCGATCAAGTCTCTGGAAGAGCCCACTCAAACCGATACAGAAGCATTTATAGAAGAAACCAAGAAGCTTGAAGCTATTTCTAGTTCGGCATCAGATATTGACCATGTTGCGGTCCTCAAGCAGATAGGGCCACAGTATCACTTCGTTGTCGATGCCTCCTTAGGGGGTCAAGAAAAATCGAAATCCAAACTCCTTGATCCAGCCGACGATATTCCAAACGAGCTTGTCGAATCGCTGACTAATCGGGTGGGAGTGGCAAGTCAAGAACCATTTGAAGATCGCTGGGGGACTTGGTATTCAGCGTTCGCCCCGGTTATCAACTCCGCTGGAAATGTTGTTGGGGTCGTCGAAGTTGATCGCGATATCAAGAAAATCCAATTTGGCGATCAAAGGATTCTCAACAGCTTGCGGCTGACCGGATTATTGGTATTGATCCTTGGCTTAGCAACTGCCTGGATTGCGGCGGGCCCTGTTTCACGAGGATTTGAAGAAAACCTTTTCCGCGCTACTTCCAGCAAACTCAGATTGGCTACCGAAATTGCTCTAGGCGTCCTCGTACTCTTCGTCATTTTTGAAGTTGTGATGAGCCTTTCACAAGTTCAAAAAATCTCAGAGCTAACATCTAAATCACAAAGCCAAGAAAACGCTCTCACCTTAGCTATGGAAGCTCGAAACGAAGCGACTTTGCGCGGCAAGGTAACTCAAGAGCTTCATGAATCGCTGAACTCGGCTCTGCGCTTGGTTTCTATTGATTGGACAGATGATTCTGAAGCAAATGACCTCAAACCCAATAGCGCAAACCTCAAAAAGCTAGATGAAATCATTGGCCGACTGAAATCATCTACCGTCGCCCAGCAAACGCTCCTTAAGAATGCTGAGAAGTCTCAGCAGAAGTCGATTTTGCGGCTCATGATTGGCATCGCACTCTTGGGCATCGCAGTATTTACAATTGTTCGATACAGCGCAAACCTTGACGAATCTGTTGCCCGTGCACGTTCCGAATCTAGCTCCTTCCAAGCACAGCTCACCAGCCTTATTGAAAACCTGCCAGTCGGGATGTTCATTCTTGAAAACGGCGACATCACTTTTGCTAACTCCGAGTGGCTGGAGCAAGTGAGATCGCCCGGGCAAGCCCACCTTTCCGATCTTCGCGCGGCAATTCATGAAGACGATCAAGAGAAGACGATTCACGAACTGATGGCCGCGGCCCAAGAAGCTCGCTCGTTCCGAATTCTTTATCGCCTTAACTTCGACGGTTCACAAACTCAACACATGGAAACACGAGGCGTTCCGGTCTACGATATGGACGGAATCTGCCGACGAATGTTAGGATTTTCCATTGATATGACGCCAACCGTGGAAGCGGGTCAAGCAGTTCAGAACGCTTACCGAGAAGTCGAGCACAAAAACAAGCTTTTGGCCAATGCACTTGCTGAGCTTGAAGAAAACTTGGAAAGTGTTGTCCGCGCTCTGGTTAAAGCCGTTGAAGCTAAGGATCCATATACCGCTGGTCACTCCGAGCGGGTCATGCAGTACAGCTTAATGCTCGGCGACGCAATCGGTCTTGGCCCGTACGAAAAACGAATTCTTGAGCTCGGAACCCTGGTACACGACGTTGGAAAGATCGGTATTCCAGACGCGATCCTTACCAAGCCAGATAAGCTCACCGAAGAAGAGTACGCGATCATTAAAAAGCACCCTGAATTCGGCGTTGCGATTATTGAAAACATCGCGATGTTCCAAGAGTGTCTTCCGATTGTTCGCTGGCACCACGAGCGATTGGATGGAAAGGGTTATCCAGATGGATTGCAAGGCGACGAACTCTCCGTGCTCGTGCGTATCTCTGCTATCGCTGACATCTTCGACGCAATGACCTCTACACGTGCTTACCGTAAGGGTATGGAGATCGACAAGGTTCTCGACGTAATGCACGGGCTTGCGGAAAAGGGCGAAATTGATTACCAACTGTTTTCAACTTTCTGTCACGTCATCCGAGAAAATGGATTAATTGCGCAGGACGCATTAAAAACAGACTCGAATGCGGCATAAAGACTAAGGAAACTGCTTTTTTGAACCAATAAGAACAATAAGTAGTGGTGTGAACACCGGGAGCAAACAAACAAATGGAACACAACCTGTCTGATCGTAGAAAACACGCTCGATTCGAGCTCATGGACTACGCAATCCTTACCAAAGATGGCAGCACGGATTCAACCCGTTCTGTAATCGTTGACATCAGCTTAGGCGGACTTCAAGTGCGATCCCGCACTCCGTTCGTTGCTGGATCAAAGTACGCAATTGAAATCGGTCGCGGAAACGCAAGCCCAGTGGTAGTCCACGGCGAGGCTCTGAACTCTATCGAAATTGATGGTTCTGACCTTTTCTCAACCGGATTCCGATTGATCCCAACATCAGCTATGGAACGTATTGAGTGGGTGGAATATGTGCACAGCGTATTCAAAGCCCAAGGCGAAATGCTGACTGGCTAAAAACAACTCTCCCGATCACACAAAAAAGCCTGACTCAAATTGAGTCAGGCTTTTTAATATGTCGTTGCTTGATTAATTAGCTTGCGCAACCGCAGCTGCCGCAACCACCGCCGCCCTGACCGTCTTCGGTCTTAAAGCTGGAGCCACATCCACAGCTTCCGGTTGCGTTTGGATTTTCGATCTTGAAGCCACCGCCCATCATGTCGTCCACGTAATCCACGGTGGAACCATTCATGTACTGCAGGCTCATCGAATCAATCACAACTTTTATTCCAGACTGTTCAAAGACATTGTCGCCTTCTTCAGGATCACCGTTGTCCAGCGCCATCCCATAAGTCAAACCAGAGCATCCACCGCCTGCGACCCATACTCGCAAAGCAGCCGACATATTCTCTTGGCTAACAATGAGTTCCTTTAACTCGCATACAGCCCGTTCTGAAAGTGTGATTGCCATTTAGATATTCTTTGCAACTCCTATTCCCATTTTAGGCGGAATTCGGTGTAATCGTTGCTTTGGTAGGGACCAGGTGTGAAGAACGGCCCGAATATGCACCCGAATGACCTATAAAACTGTACTTTTCTCGCTACATTCCTATGCTGAGCATTCATAGCATTCCATTTTCTAAACAGGGATACCCAATCAAACGAAATCGCAAAACACCCTAGTTGTGAAACTCTCGGCATGAATTCTGCATAATAAAGAGGCACATGCCATACGTCGTCGCTGAACCTTGCATCGGAGTAAAAGATAAGTCCTGCATGACTGTTTGTCCGGTGGACTGCATCTATGAGGGAGATGATATGGTGTTTATCAATCCTGACGAATGCATTGACTGTGGCCTCTGCGAACCTGAATGCCCCGTCTCAGCTATTTTCGTTGATACAGACGTGCCCGATAACTGGCGTGACTTTATAGATAAGAACGCAGTAGAAGGCCGTCGCCTTGCAGATGCCTAATGCTTAGCTAAGATCGCGCAGGAATCTTTCCCAGCGCGGTTTTTCCATGCGGCCCAAATCGGTAAACATAATTCCGCATCGCATCATGCCGGCCCGATCGGGGTCTTTCCGGCAATACCGCACGCATCCTGCCGCGTTGACGGCTCCCAGACGAGTTTCGACGGTCACATCAACCATTGCGTGGTGAGGAAGTGGCTCTCGTAAAATCACACCTATTCCTTGCGGCCCAACATCAATAGTAAACGTTTCTATTGTCCGCCCTTCAAAATCAATAGTTGTATAGATTTCCGGCATCTGCATTCGCACGCTTTCGTTTGATGCGGCAAACCGGATTGGGCTTGTTACAGTGAAATCGAACGTGGTTCGGCAGGCTTCAATGACTTGCACATTTGAACCTTCTATCTGGCTGACCATTGCACCCGCGGCACCTAAATCCAACTGACCAATATGATCTAGGCGAGCATTAAACACAACCGAGATGTGATGTCCGAAGCCTTCAAAACGAAACTCATCGCCTAACTCGACCGCATGTTGGTTATGCGTTGAAATAGATAGCCGGTTTCCGGAGAAATCCTCAATCCACCCATTAAAAAACTTAGCATCGCGCAACCGCTGAAAACGAGCACGGGTTCCGATGAAGCTACGGGCAGAAATCCTTGACATGCTTAACGATTGGTCTCCATCTATTTATCGGTTTTATTCACCTCAATTAGAGGTTCAAAACTAAAATCCACTCACCTGGATGAGGCGGTTGATCTGAGCCAAAGTACTGCGACTGAGATCTGAAAACTTAATTCCGCACCGGTGCATCCCGTTCAGCAGTTGGTCTGGTCGGCAGTAAACAACGTCTCCCGAAACAAGGATTTCGCTTACTTTTGAATCGATGACAACGTGAACTTCGCTTGATGTTGGAATCGGCATTGGGCTGATGACTCCAATTCCGCCAGTGCTGATATCAATAGCGTAGCCTTCTACTTGTTGCCCACGAACCGTCACAGTTGTCGGGATTTCGGGCAACTTCATCCGCACTACTTCGCTGTTAGCAACGTACTCAATCAACCCTTCAACTTTCAGTTCAAACGTGGAGCGATTGACGGCAGTAATTTTTAGTGCTGAGCTACCTTGAGTAACATCAACTGTCTCAACAAGATTTGCCGTAGGAAGCCAGACTTCCGAGAGGGATGCCTTAAACACTGCCGACGAATCGCGACCACAACATTCAAAGCGGAACTCGTCGTTGGCAACCACCGGATAGTGGTTCTGAGTGGTCACGCGCAAATAGTTGCCTGAAAATTGCTCCACCCATCCGTAAAAGAATTTTCCGTCACGGAATCGTTGGAATCTAGCGCGTGTGCCAACAAAGCTTTCTTGAGAAGTCAATGCCATAGCAAGGCCTCAGCCACCTAACAGTATCGGCTTTAATTGCATCCAGAATTAGATGAGGAAATGTATCGGTTTTCTGCGAATTCTCGCATTGAACTCAAATACACGAATTCATTTTCAAAAAACCCGTAAAATATCGGAGTGTCTCAATCATCACCCGATCCCACTCCGCAAACGATGCAAGCGCAAGAGCGTTTTGTGATGGAATGGGGGCGTATGAGCTCTAGTTGGGGAATCAACCGCACCATGGCGCAACTCCATGCCCTGCTACTGATTACGGGCCAATCGCTGACGATGGATGAAATGATTGAGCGCCTGCATATCAGCCGAGGCAACGCCAGCATGAATCTCCGCGATTTGCACGAATGGGGCGTGATCAGCCGTTACCGACACCCTGGCAACCGGAAAGATGTTTACCATGCCCCTGACGACATTGTTCAGATGTTTGCCCATGTTGTGCGAGAGCGCAAACGCCGGGAAATTGACCCTACAGTTTCAGCGATTCGAGACTGCATGGCTATGGTTCCTGAGTCCGACCAATCACAGGAGGCAGAAATCCTACGTAATCGGCTTGCGGTACTTCTAGAGTTATTTGAAATATTCGATGAAATTTTCAAACAAATTTTTGCTTCCAATGAATCTGTGAAAACGATGTTCGAATCATTTTCTCAACCAAAATCAAAAACACCGGAAGACTCGCCAGGTTAATTTTGGTGCGGCCTGCGGTAAGGTTCAGTCAGATATGGCACGAACGGCAAAGCCGAAACCCACTGAGGATATAAAAACCAAACGAGTTTCTCCCCGGATACCCGTTCTGCCCGTTCGTGGCACTGTGCACTTCCCTGGCGTGATTCAAACCTTGCTCGTCGGTCGTGAAATGTCAGTTCGGGCATTGCAAGATGCACTCAACAAAGACCGTGAAGCTATTGTTGTCGGTCAGAAAGATCAGCTCGTTGAAGAACCAGAATCATCGGACTTGTACTCAGTAGGAACACTCAGCGAAGTGCTTCATGTTTTGCCATTGCCGGACGGCACGATGAGAGTTGTTTTGCGCGGCATGGCGCGGGTCGAAATAGATAAATTTGTCTTCCGCTCTGGTGCCTTTTCCGCCGAATACACGGTTTCAACCGAAATCAACCCGACCACAAACTCCACCGAAGCCTTGATGCGGGAGGCGATTTCGATTTTCCAGCAAGCGGCAAACTTAGGAATTCAGATTCCTCCCGAAGTAAGCGAAACCATCACCGCGATAGATGATCCTGGTCATTTGGCAGACACGATCGCTCACCATATGCCGACTTCCAGCCAAGTCAAGCAATCGATGCTGGAAATCATGAACACAGAAGAGCGGCTTGCGGAACTTGTGAACGTTCTCAGCCGCGAACTGCAGGTTCTTGAGCTTCAAGTTCAGCTCAGAACTAAAGTTGAAAATGAAGTCGGTCAAACACAGCGCGAATACTACTTAAGAGAGCAACTCAAGGCGATTCAGCAAGAACTCGGCGGCGAGGAATCACTCAGCGACGAAGGGGAAACCTATCGCACCAAACTAGAAGCCTGCGGCATGCCGGAAGAAACTCTTGACAGAGCAATGCAAGAAGTCCGCCGGCTCGACCGCTCGCCCAGCAGTTCACCCGAGGGAATGGTTATCCGTAACTACTTGGATTGGCTCCTCGCCCTGCCGTGGGATACGGTGACCGAAGATTCGATTGATGTGCGTAAGGCAGTTTCGATCTTAGATCGCGATCACTACGGCCTAACTCAAGTAAAAGACCGCATAGCCGACTTCCTAGCGGTTCGACAGGTTTCCCATTCGCTCCGTGGACCGATTCTCTGTTTTGTTGGCCCTCCCGGGGTCGGTAAGACATCACTTGGTCGCTCCATTGCCGAAGCACTCGGGCGAAAATTCCACCGCATTTCACTGGGCGGACTTCGCGATGAGGCAGAAATTCGGGGGCACCGCCGAACCTACATCGGCTCCATGCCCGGACGTTTGATTCAGGGCCTCAAGCAGTGCGGCACGAAAAATCCTGTGTTCATGCTTGATGAAATCGACAAAATGACGATGGATTTCCGAGGCGATCCGACATCTGCCTTGTTAGAAGCTCTAGATCCAGAACAAAATGCGAATTTCAGCGACCATTATATCGAGGCACCGTTCGATTTAAGTGCCGTTATGTTTATCTGCACGGCTAACCTATTGGAGAATATCCCCGCCCCACTACGCGACCGGATGGAGGTCATCCGCTTTCCTTCGTACACGGAACGCGAGAAAATGCAGATTGCTAAGCAATACCTTCTTCCTGAGAAAATCAGTGAACACGGATTGAAGAAATCCCAGTTAAAAGTTCAGCCGAAAGCGATGGAGGCGATTATCCGCGAATACACGCGAGAAGCAGGAGTACGTTCCCTCAACCGAGAGATTGCCACTGTCTGTCGAAAGACTGCGCGTAAAATCGCCGAGCTGGGAGAAACCAAAGTTGATGTCACCACTGAGAACCTTTCGGATTTCCTTGGTCGTTCCAAATACCGATATGGGCTCAAAGGCAAAAAGAACGAAATCGGGCTCGTTACCGGGCTGGTTTATAGTGAGTACGGCGGGGACATCATTGCGATTGAAGTCGCCCTCACTGAACCATACGCAGAACAACCGACTATTCAACTGACCGGATCACTTGGCGACGTGATGAAAGAATCGGCGTACGCCGCAATGAGCTACGTGCGGGCGAACCAGCGGCAACTCTCTAGTGAAGAGTTCCGCTACGATGTTCACCTGCATGTGCCCGAAGGCGGAGTTCCAAAAGATGGCCCAAGCGCAGGCGTTGGCATATTCACTGCCATCGTAAGTGCATTTACCAAAAAGCCAGTGCGATGCGACATCGCGATGACGGGCGAAATCACTTTGCGAGGAAAAGTTTTACCAGTTGGTGGAATACGGGAGAAAGTTCTTGCCGCTCACCGCTCGGGAATCAGGACAATTATTCTCCCTACGGAAAATGAGCGCGACTTAGATGACCTGCCAGAAATTGTTCGAAACCAAATCAAATTCCACTTTGTCGAGAATGCAGAAGATGTTTTAGAACTTGCGTTGGCTTAGTCGCGGACGGTAGCGCCAATATCCAACATTCTCTTAAGAGCCACTTTCGCCCACTTGGCGGTTTCCGGTGGCACCTGAATATGATTGACAATATCGCCTTCGACCAGCCGTTCCAGCACCCAGCATAGGAAGCTGGGATGGATTCGGTACATCGTACTGCAAGGACAGATTTCTGGATCAAGGCAGAAAACGGTTCGGTCGGGAAACTCCTTCGCTAAGCGATTGACCAAATTGATCTCGGTGCCTATCGCCCAACTTGAACTTGGTTCCGCCCCAGCAACTTTATTGATGATGTATTCAGTGCTACCGGCGAAATCTGAGGCTTGTACCACTTCCAGAGGACACTCTGGGTGTACAAGAACATTGATTCCAGGAAATTCTTTTCTCGCTTTTTCGATCTGCTCAACCGTGAACCGCTTATGAACAGAACAATGCCCTTTCCATAGAATAAACTTAGCCTCACGCAGTCGCTCGGCACTGTTTCCACCTAATGGTTTAAACGGATCCCAGACTAATGTATCTTGGTCTGCATCGAATCCCAGCTTAACCGCCGTGTTACGACCCAGGTGTTGATCTGGGAAGAACAGCACTTTGTTCCCTTGTTCCAAAGCCCACTCTACTGCCCCGGGTGCGTTAGTCGAAGTGCAGACGGTTCCACCATGCTCTCCCACGAACCCTTTCAAATTCGCCGCGGAATTGATGTAAGTGACCGGAATCACTCCACTCAGGTCATCTCCAAGCACTTCATTTAATTGTTTCCAGCAAGAGCGCACTTGGAATAAGTTCGCCATATCCGCCATGCTGCAACCGGCGGCCAGATTTGGCAATATAACCTTTTGGTGAGGCTCGGTGAGGATGTCTGCCGATTCTGCCATAAAATGCACGCCGCAGAAGACGATGAATTCAGCTTCCGGGTGAGAGCCAGCATCCTTAGCAAGTTTGTAACTATCGCCTCGGTAATCCGCAAATGCGATGATCTCATCGCGCTGGTAATGGTGTCCAAGAATCACCAGCCGCTTTCCCAGCTTAGCTTTTTCGGCGTGGATTCGCTCCGCTAAAGCGTCATCGCTGAGTTCTGTGTAGATTGCCGGAAGTGGTGCCTGATACATCAATCAACCTTAACTAGATTGTACGGGAGCATTTTCTTAGACCTTAGGCTGGAAAACCTAAGCCAGTCCCCGCTTCATCGCACTGCTTTTTACTACGTTTACAATTCCCTCGGCATCCAAACCTTGCTCTCCGCGAATAATCGGTTGAGCACCGTGATGAACCCAGCTATCCGGTAAACTCATAATCTTAAACTTAGGAATCGTGACATCATTTTCCACCAGAAGGTCAAGGAGTTGCTGTCCAAAACCACCAGAGCGGACATTTTCTTCAATGGTGACGAGCAAAGTTGAAATGGTGAGGTACTGAGCAACCGTTTGCCAATCAATAGGTTTGCACCAGCGAGCGTTGATCACCAATGCCGTTTTTCCTTCATCCGCAAGTTTTTGCGCCGCCGCCCATGCTTCGGTAACCATGGAACCGACCGCCACCAAAACCACATCTAATTTGCCTTCTTCTCCTCGCGGAACTCCTGGCACACCGAGAACCTCTGCCTTGCCGAATTCAATGGAAGTTCGCGATTCTGGCAAGTTATCCGGCGTATTGCCACGCGGGTAACGAACTGCGATTGGCCCTCGGTCGTAGCCAGCCATAAACTGCATCATTTCCCGGAGTTCTGTGGCATCACGTGGCGCACAAAGAGAGATATTGGGAATATGCGTAAGGAAACTGATGTCAAACGAACCATGATGAGTTGGCCCATCGTCTCCGACTAATCCCGCGCGATCCATCGCGAACCGCACCGGGAGATTTTGAATACAAACGTCGTGCAGAACTTGGTCGTAGCCGCGTTGCAAGAAAGTGGAATAGATGGCAACAAACGGCTTCATCCCCGCCGCCGCCAAGCCCGCCGCGAATGTGACACCGTGTTGCTCAGCAATGCCGACATCATAGTATTGAGAAGGAAGTTTTGTTCTGAAGCCGTTTAATCCAGTTCCATCCGGCATCGCCGCGGTTATTGCGAGAACCTTTTGGTCAGCTTCGCCGATTTCCGTCATAGCGTCGCCAAAAACAGAAGTGTAGTTACTGACAGCGGCTTTGCTCGGCAATTCACACTTTTCTAGTTCAAACGGAACAACACCGTGCCATTTTGTCGCGTCTTCCTCAGCAACGTCGTAACCCTTGCCCTTCACTGTAATCGCGTGGATAAACACGGGATACCGGACTTCCTGAATGTTTCGGAAGATCTCTAGCAGAGTTGGAAGATCGTGACCATCCACGGGCCCGATGTACTCGAAACCCATTTCCTCAAAAATCGTCCCTGTCTGTTCAGGAGCAAAGTAGTGGGTCACACCGTGACGTAAACCAGCGGCGATCCGAGGTGCTGGACCAGGAATCTTCTCAATAACTCGTTTTGCCGTTTGTGCCATGTTCTGCACATAAGGGCGAGACCGCAATCGGTTGAAGTAATTCGTAAGCGCGCCAACGTTTGGCGCAATGCTCATGCGGTTGTCGTTCAAAACGACGTGAAGATCCGTACCAAGTTCTCCCGCGTGGTTGAGAGCTTCCCAACTCATTCCCGCGCAGATTGCGGCATCGCCAGTGACGGCGACAACTTTTTCTTTCCCGCCGACTTGATCTCTCGCGGCGGCAAATCCTAGTGCGGCAGAAATCGCAGTTCCTGCATGACCCGCCCCAAAGTAATCAAGTTCGTGTTCATCTCGCTTGAGGAACCCGCTCAAGCCTTTGTGTTTGCGGAGGGTTTCAAACCGTGGTAATCGCCCAGTGAGCAATTTGTGCGGATAAGCCTGGTGACCCGTGTCCCAAATCACTTTGTCACCCGGAATGTGGTAGCTGGCGTACATCGCCACGGTGAGTTCAACTGTCCCCAAATTTGAACTGAAGTGACCACCGGTTTGGCTCACTTTTTCCAGAATCGCTCGCCGAACTTCTTTTGCGACCTCCGCCAGTTCCTTGTCACTCAGTTTGTGCAAATCCAGCGGATTCACAATCTGATTCAAGAATGGGAAATTTGAGTCCATTAAATCACCTAACGTATCGTACGTCGTTTTTGAGCCAGCGGTTGTCCATTCGGCTTACCATCGTTTGGTCAACACCTCTGCCAATTCTTCTAAAAACCTCTCGTCTTCCGCATCAAATGCGCCGACCGTGTGACCGTCAATGTCAATCTGGCCAATGATTTCGCTCTCCTTGCGGATCAATACAACTATTTCGCTCCGCGTGAATGCACTGCAGCTCAGGTAGTTACTGAGTTCGCGCACATCATCAATTAATTGGTTTGTATCTTCTGCGACCGCAGTGCCGCAAACCCCGCGTCCAACCGGAATCTCTGTGTGATCTGTCGCCGCGCCAGTGTATGCATCCAGGTAAAGCATCTCGCCTTCCAAACGGTAGATGCCACTCCAATCGTAAGTGGGCAGAGTATCGAGCTGATCCATGGCGAATTGCCGCAGATCGAATCCATTCAGTTCGCTTTCGCTAACTGCACCCAAAATGCGAGCAAAAGCCATGTCTTTTTCAGTCTGATTCACGAACCCACCTTACTAGAACGGTGTTTACGTCCTCAGTTCCTTGGGGTATGAGTTCGTAGGTCTCTACCCCTTGCCAAATCGATTTATCGAGCCCGCCATGTGTGACCTGAAATTGGCGTTCTTTGTTTGCGCCTAAAGTGTTGCCAACTTCCACTCCTGCCCCATTTAGCGAAAGTTGAGCAACGTTGAGCAAAAATGTAACTGCCAAGGCATGGTTTACAGGGTTGATGCCTTGGATTTCCAACTCGGAAAGGCCAAATTTTTGAAGACCCAAAGTAAAAATATGCAATCTGCCGTCAGTCACCTTGTGACGCATATGAACCACATCTGCAACGTTGAGATGGGCGTTTTCTGGGGGAGCCGAGATCAATTCGCCCGGCATTTTGTAAACTTGGCTGACCGGGTCGGCAACTAATCCTTCGGTGAGTAGCGCGATCCGTTCCGCGACCGCTAGAGCGAACAAAACTGCCGGATAAATCTCTGGATCAAAGCTTTCAAAAGTGATCTGAACTAGCGTCCAAGTGGCCCGCATACGAGCCTTCATTTCGTCGCTGAGTTCTGACGCCAACTCGCTCCGCAAGAATGGCTCCGGGTCAAAACCGGCTTCTTCTTTACTAATCACGGTAGCGCGCAAAACCGTTTTGCGATCCATGCTTGCAATCGCATAGACTCCACGCTCCATCGGTCTCTCTAAGTCTTCCTTGTTGCCGGCGAGAGGAACACCAAAGCCTTTGATCGCTCCATTTTCGCCTTGAGGCTCAACTACTTGCCTGATGCTTGGTAGTGGCATTTTGGCCGCCATCACCGAAAGATAGAAAGTTGGCTTGATTTCAAACCCTGGCCCTTTACTTGGTTTAAATTTCAGCAATTCTCGAAGCGAAGTCTTACGCCGCATTTTCGACCTGCTCCTGTGTAAATTTCTGGGCCAACTTTTTGCGATTCCACCAACCTAAGATTTCTTCGCCCGAGTAGTGGCAAATGTACGCGCTGACGATCACCCACTGGAACAAGGGAATGTTCATTGAGTATTCGATATAGCCATGCATACCCAAACCCGCTAGCAAAATCCACTTTCGTAATGGCTTAGAAAACACCAGCGTAGCCAAAGAGAGTTCGACAATAAGTGTTCCCCACGTTGCGATATGAGTTACGAACATCGTGTCCATAAACGGTGGGATCGGAAACCTCTTGAACTCATTTAAATGCTGGGAGTAGTAAGTTGCGGTTCCGTTACGCCATAAATCACCGCTCCATTTGAGCCAAACAGTGTTGAAGTACAGAATGCATAATTGGAAAACAACTAGCCGCTGAGGCCACAGCGAGACTTCTTCTAACTCAGCCGGGGCAGTACCTTTGCGCTTTTTTAACCATCGATCAACCGAAAGTGCCGCTCCACTTGGCCCAACTGCAACGGCAAATACCCAAAGGCGGAGTAGCCAGTCCCCCGAGTGAAGAATGTCTCCGCTCCGGTGGTGCAAGGTGACCATGAGAACAAAAAGTCCAATGCTCGCGACTCGCGTCCATAGGCCGATCATAGTCAGAATCGAAGCAACCACAGCCAGACCGAAAACAACCATAGTTACTCGCTCATCGGTTACGCCAGCTAAAAGGTTAAAGCGGGGAATTCCTTCTGTGTATCTCTCCGACATCCACACAGGGAACAACCCTTTCTCCGTGTAAATGTCCTTAAAAACAACCATGAGAATCAGCAAATTGATAAATGAAAGCAACCCGACAAATATCCTAAACACACACATCGGTAGTGGCGAACCGTAGCCAAAAATCGCCTCGTTGGCGTCAGCGAAAAACTTTTTCAACGCTTCATCGCCTCCAATTCTTTGAAGTTAATGATTTCAGAATAATATTCAATCGTGTTGTAGTCGGTTGGTACACGATTTCCAGGCGGCAACACACGGTAAAAGTGCCGTCGCAGCTTCACAAAAACGGGAGGATTCTCTGGATCAGTCCAGGCGCGAGCGGCAAACCAGTTGGCAATGTGCGGCCATTTCCAAGAATATCCATTGCTATAAATTCGCTCAGCGTATTTGCGATAGCGTTCGTTTAGGTACTTATCAAATAAGTTCATATCGGCAATACGCGGGTAACGAACAACCTTTTCGGATCCGTCTTGAAACTGCACCACCGCATCTAGCCAAATATCTTCTTGCGCTGGGTTGGGGGCGAACATATCCCAGTACTGCCAAAATCCGAGAGTTTCTGTATAAAGTAACCCGCCGTACTTGGTGTTGCGGACGGTATTTGTGTTCAGCACTTTGATGCTGCTTGCGAGTTTTCCAATCGAAAAGCCTGGCTGAGCCGCGATTTGCCGATCAACCTCGCTGGGCAAAGGCAATGCTCGGCAGATCACAAAAAAGCAGTGAATCGCAAGCCAAACTTTGATCCCCCAATGCACACTGCGTTTTTTTACCGGCTCATCTGCCACACCTCAAGTATGACGCAATCCCCCTTAATAGACTCAGATCGAATACACTCGGCATACAGTGAAGAAAGAGCAGACTGACTTTTTGGTGATCGGCAGCGGACTTGCCGGTCTCGCGTTTGCTCTGGAAGCAGCCAAACACGGCAAAGTGGTTGTGCTCACCAAGGCAGGAGTTCAAGAATCCAACACCAGTTGGGCGCAAGGTGGAATTGCCGCGGCAATCGGAGAATCCGATGACTGGCGCCTGCACGAGGAAGACACTCTCATTGCCGGGGCTGGCCTTTGTGACCCAGATGCTGTCAGGATGCTCGTACAAAACGCTCCGCAAGCGATTGAATGGTTAGGAAGGCTTGGAGCCCGCTTTGACCTTGGAGCGAGCAATGAGCTTGATTTAGGGCGAGAAGGAGGCCATTCCCGTAACCGCATCGTCCACCATGCCGATAAAACTGGCTGGGAAGTGGAAAGAGCAGTCAGTGCGGCGGTTCAGGCTAACCCAAATATCGTTGTCTATCAGTTCTGCTTTGTAACCGATCTTCTCATGAGCGGCGGTCGCTGTGTGGGAGCAACAGGCATGATTCCCGATGTCGGGCAAGTGATGTTTACCGCTCGAGCGACAATGGTTGCGACTGGAGGAGTCGGCAAAGTCTACGACAGCACAACTAATCCCCGGGTCGCGACGGGAGATGGCGTAGCTTTAGCTCAAAAAGTCGGAGCAAACGTTGCCAATATGGAATTTCAACAGTTCCACCCAACCACGCTCCACCACCCTCAACTCAATGGATTCCTGATTACCGAAGCCATGCGCGGTGCAGGCGCAACGCTACGCAACCACAACGGTCGCCGGTTTATGTTCGACTATGATTCTCGCCTAGAACTTGCTCCACGGGATGTCGTTGCCCGCTCCATCGCGCGGGAAATGCAAAAGCTGGAAACATGGTGCGTTTATCTCGACCCGACTCACTTGTCTTCGGAGCTTCTGCAAGAAGAATTCCCAACCATCTGGCAACGGCTCTCCGATATCGGACTTTTGATAGACCGGGATTGGATTCCGGTTGTACCGGCTCAACACTATTCATGTGGAGGGGTTGTGACCGATCTGAACGGCAAAACCAACGTGCCGGGGCTCTTTGCGAGTGGCGAAGTTTCTTGCACGGGCGTTCATGGGGCAAATCGCTTAGCAAGTAACTCACTACTCGAAGCGATTGTGTTCTCGTTCAAAGCGGCGGAGGTTGTTCACGATGAGCCTGCAGTGATAGAAGAAATTTCAGAGCCCAAAGCTCCACACTGCCTTCCGGAGAACGAGGCTATCTTGCTTCGGCACGCTTTGCAAAAGCTGATGTCCGCACAGGCAGGAATTTTTAGGACGACGGCAGGATTGCAAGAAGCTTCGGACAAAATTGCGTCTGCACTGACCCAATACGACGCGCAAGCAACGGCGGGATTCAGTGCTTACTCAGCCGAAACAAGAAACCTACTAATCAACGCACAGTTAATTGTCAACGGGGCACTGGCGAGAACAGAAAACGTGGGCTTGCACTACAACGCTGATTTAGCCAAATGAGCTTATTCCGAGTACTTTGGTGGGGGCATTGCGTTAGGCAACTCCTGCGCCCATGGCGGCAACCGAAGTAAGAACGAGCATTTACCAATGGCTTTTGGTACGACTTTTAGTTGTGTTTCCGCTAAAAACGTGCTGGGAACAATTTGACTGACGTTGTCACCTGCTTCGACTTCTAGCGGGAATGCCGCGATCAAAGTCATTTCTGCAGCCTTGCCTTCTAGATGATCCCAACTCACCAGGTATCCGTTGGCTTTCCGTTCAACCAGGATTTTGATGTCACCAATGATCCGCACTGGGCTCATCAATGATTCAGCAAATCCGTTCTCTTCCACGTCTACCGCTTGGTCAGCATAGATGGCTCGCCTTAGATCCTGGATAGGATTTAATACGGTGACATCGGCAAGAGGTAAATCCCGCTTGCGACGATAGTCGGGCAAAACAGACTCGGCCGCGCATGCCGCTTGAGCCATTGCCGCTTTTGCTCTGGTAACTAAATCAGGTGCCGACGCCCCAGCCGCGGCGAAGATTGCCGTCGCCCTCATTGAGGTGTTGTAATTGTTGGCCCAGATTCTCCAACTCCACGGATCCCAACGATCTTCTACTGAACTGAGGAATTCATTTTTCCCAGCTAAACTGTTACTCTGTAGCGATGCCTGAAGTAGAGCGTGAGCGGCTAACAAATCTGCACCGGATCCGTTGGCTGGTATTGGCGAGCGTTTCCCGGTGACCAGATCAAGTTGCGTAACCATCGCTCGCAGGAATTCTTCGCTCGCCGTTGCGGCCGCATCGCGGGTCAGATAATCTGGAGCAGCCGCCATGTGCATGAGTGCCAGTTCTACAACGCTTGGAACATCAAAGGCGCTCGCCGAACTGATAGATTGTTCAACCGTTCCGACACTGAGGCTCCGTCCAACGGCGATTCGGCGCAAAGGAAATCGAACGACAATTCTTGGCTCAGCTGAAAAAGCGATTGGCCCCTCAACTTCCTCTAAGATAGTTTTGCTGATGCCCGTCAGTATTCGAGTAGCAAAACCACCTTGCTTGCATAGAAGCAAAGCTGGAGGGATTTCCGCGCCCGGACGGTCGAATGTCCAAATTGCTGTTAAACCACCCGCATCAGACCGAACAGTGAAATCTTGAAGTATTGGTGTTGGCTGACTCAGCTTTTCCGCCAAGGGCTTTACACGCTGAACAGCTTCGCCGAGTGCTCCCACTGAGCTTCCGATCGGCTTTGGCCCAAGTGGAGCCAGGATTCGCATCCAACCTTTGAATTTGGTTGTTGTCTGCAGAATCCAGTTGCCAGTTTCGCCACCAACGATGAGTTGCACTGGCTCTTCAAACACTAGCATAAGCGGAGCCTGACCGTCTCGGAATGAAACAAGATGCCATTTAGAAGGTGCGCTTGGAACCTCTGCCCCCACACTGCCTTCCGCCCAAGTAAGGAACGGGCTAAGGTCGGTGGTCATTCGCAAACGGAAATCTAACGGGAAATAGAATTCTGCCCCTGGCCGCCAAGCCGAATACTTAATTGCTCCCGGCGTGTAGGCGAAATCTCGACCCTGAAAAATTGCTTCGCTTTCATTTAATCGCTTAGGAGCTAAATCTGGGATGGGGGAATAAAAGTGAACTGTATCGGCTACGGAATGGGCGACACGAACCCCACCGCGCATGATTTCAATGCCAGGAACCTGCGGAAGCGAATTGTAAGCAAATCGTCCGGTAGAAGCAAACGACGACGCGGCGAGGCATAGCCACGCTGCGCTAATCGATACTGGTGCCCAAAATTTCAATCCCAAGTCTCTTCGTCCGATGCGAATAGCTCAGGCCAAGCTCTCTGTATCCCAACCGATAGCTGAGAATGTACGACTGATCCAAGAAAGAATCTGGCCCAAACTGGTCAAAGTAGTAGCCGTAAGAAACGCGCCACAACGGCCCCAATTTGTACCTCATCCGGGCGCTTGCACTCATACGATCAACATCTAAACTTTGCAAATAAAATCCCGAAAAACTCACAAGCCCTTTGTTGTACAAACCTTCGAAGATCACTTTGTGCTTGCCAAGCAGTTCAGAGGAAAAACCGTCGTCCGTGAATTCATAGGTGGTGTTGAGGAATGCGCCATCAAATGGGTTCATCGCAAGGTTTAGGCTGGCCAGTTGGCTAAGGCCCTGGGAGACGTTGTGCCCGCTGAGGTGCGAGATTGAATATGAGAAATTCAGCATATTTCCCATCCCCACCCGCACTGGGTTAGCTACAAATCTCAAACGGGCGCCAGCGCTCTGCTGGTAGTAGCTGTTTCCTTCCCCAGTTAGTCGGGATTGGTTTGCTGTGAATCCCAGGTAGATGCGCCCCGGTATCAGCCCAGTCTTAATTGCATCTTTTTCAACGACAAGGCTGTTTCGATCTGAAGTGAATCGCGTGCCTTGCAGGCTTTGCCCATAAGACGAATTGAGGTTAGTGGTGAACCCAGGAAACTGTCGAGACAAGTTGCTTGACGCAAACATGCTTTTGTGCGCCGGGAAATCTACTTGTGCGGAAAGAATAGTCGAGTCGCTACTGCTCCAGGTTTGCCGTAAGCCCAATCCCCAATCGTCCCGACCAATTCCGCCGACGATCAGACCACCATCGAAATAGGTGCCGCGATTCCAGTTAAGTTCGTAATCTAGGAACGTGCCCGTGCCGCCTCCGGTACCTGTACCGTAGCTAGCTCCATATTTAAATCTCAGTAAGCTAGTTTCACCCGGTTTGAGTGACAAATAATGTGGATAATTCAGCGCAAAGCTGTTGTTAGAAACATTCACCCATTGCTCAGTAATTACAGGTGTGGCAGTGTTTACATTGACTCTAAACAATGGCACCTGCATGATGCGCTGATTTGCCATCTGCACATCTGCCTTGTGGAATTGCACTTCTTTTCGGGGGTAAGCAACAGCTTTCTTAGCTGAAATCATAGAAACTGATTCGCTAATATCTTGGAATTTCAGCATCCGAATATCTGGCTGAGCATCCGGAATTCTTATCGATTTACCTTTAATCTCCACCATTCCAAAGTAAGGACGTAATGGTGGTTCGGTGCTGGAATAAGAGACTTTTTGAAGCTCTTGATTGAGTATGTCGGCACTTGTTTGCGCCCGATCATCTTCAATCATGATCGTAGCTGTACCAAATCCATCTTTTCGGTTCAGTCGGAAATACAGCGTTTCAAACTCTTGTTCCCACTTTCCGATGCGTACAAGCGCTTTTCGAGCTCGGACTTCGTAGGTTTGCACTTGAACTTGCAAATCGTTTGCTTCGATTTCAATGTTTTGGAATTTGAGTTTTGCGCCTCGATCTGCACCAGTTGCTGAAAGAACTCGATCTTGAACGCTGTACCAAAGGGTCTCTGCCCCAACAACCTCTATATAATCTTGAGCAGTGCTCAGTTGAGCGCGACTGGCAACCAGTTCGACATCAAGTTCTGCGGCGGCATTGAATCTGAGGGCGGTAGCGCGAATTCGAGCCGTTCCCGGAATATCACCTGCGACCAGAATGGCTCTCGCAAAACCGTTTGCAGTTTCTACGATCTTTTCTCGGAATGAACCCAGGCTAGAATCAAAAACGACTTGGGTTCCATCAGGGACCAAGCTGCCGTTACTATCGCGCAACTGCGCCGTTACGGTCAGAGTGCTTCGACCATCGGCGACCATAACCGCGGGATAACTTTCTAACTGAAAAACACCGTTTTGGGCAAAAGAAAGGGCGGCCGCTACAAGTAGCAACCAGACGAACGCAATTCGCAAACCTTCCAATCTGCACACTGATTTCATGCCCAACATATTGTAGACGACTTTCGACTCCAAATAATTGCGAAAGCCAACCTGATTTTCAGGTTGGCTTTCGTTTTTCTATAGACGTGCCCTTATCGGATCACGTTGACCGGGACGATCTTTCGAACTCGCTCACCGTTTGGAGTTTCTGCCAAGATTTCTACTTTGTAGGTTCCTGGAGCAACTGCTCGGTTGGCATTATCTTTAAGAGTCCATGTTGCACTGTTTTCGCCAGCATTGTCAGATCGGCTTCGAGTGACCGTATAGACTTCCTTACCAGTTGAGGAAAGGATGCGGACGGTAACCAAAGCATCTGCCGAGAGCGAGTAGTTAATAACCATTGGGCTATTGTTTTCGCGGCTCGAAGGCTGGACGATTACGTTGCCGATGACTGGCCGGCTGTTGCCGCTCGGTTCGACTGCAACGGTGAAGGAACGAGTTCCTGGTTGATCCATTCGGAATGTGTATCCGCTGGATGCTCGCATATCTCGCTTGTCACCAGTCAGGTCGTCAATCAGCTTCACACGAAGGTTTCGTGGAATTGATGGCAGGTTTGGCCAAGTGACCGTGACGTCTCCAGTGGTTTCGGATTTTACGAGTAGCTTGTATTCTTGCTTGCCTTGTCGGTCAGCAATGCTTTGAGCCATTCGAGTTTCTTGGCCTTGGAAGTCTGCAATAACTGCAAGTTCAAGCTGTGAACCAGGAGCTTCAGGAGCCTTAGGCAACTGAAGGAGCTTGGCCTTGTTTCGGTCTGTTACGACACCAACATAGTTTTCTGCATCGAATCCAGCGTTGGATCGGGCGGAAAGTTGGAGTCTCCACTCTCGGTCGTTTTGAGCAAACGAGGAGAGGTTTGATCGAACTGCATTTGGCAGGGTTTCTTGGAAGAGCGGAGGCCAGATCAACCTAATCGGTTTAGAAGCACTCACAAACATCCAGTAAGCCTTGTGTGGCTCCATAACAGGATTGCTAGATGTGATTACATAGCTACCACCGCCAGGCAGAGCACTGTTGGGTTGGAAGTATGTAAGGGAGCTAGCAACGAATTGGCTTTGAACCATTTGCTGCCAAGTCATTGAATCAACATTGTTGTCTTCTGGTACGCCGAATAATTGGGCTACAGGAACACCATAGTTATATGGGTTACCGACCAAGTTCCAGCCTGGCTTCAAGTTGACAAAGGTTCCACCAGTGTCAATATCAGCTGGCAAGTTTGCGCCTGGAAGGTTGTAGGAATTAATCGCATTGTTAGGAATGACCCATGTACCAATACCGCGTTGCACGTTCGTTGTTGGAACATAAGCTCGCAACGTTGGATCCCATCCGTAAGCTACGTAATCTACGCCTGCAGTTAATCCAAGGATGCTATCTAGCGATGAGCTTCCGAAGGTATACGGGAAGGTAACCATGTTAGGGCCAGCAACAAAACTCATTGTTGGTTTTGCAGCGATTCGAATCTTTGAATTGATTGTCTTAGATGGCCCAGGAGTTGAGTTGACCGTGATGCTGTAAGGAAGATCGCCGTAAGTTTCGCCATCGCTAACCACGTTCCAGTCAATCGACTGCAAAGCATTAGGAGCGATAGTGGCAAAGTTCTTTACTTGGGTTTCACCAGGGCCAAGTGTTAGCCCAGCAGGAAGGTCAATCCGAACGCTTACGTTAACCAGAGGCACCTCTTTATCAATAGTCGCGTATTGGTTATCAATCCATGCGCGAACCTGCATTGGCTCGGGTCCAAGTGTGGTTGAACCACTTGCATAATGGACAGCTCGCGGAGCATCCAAGATAACTGTGTAAGGATCGGTGTAGGAACCAACGCTCCAAGGTCCTCGGATGTAATGAACGATATCAGCAGTTCCACCAGCTTGCACGAGAACGTTTGAGAATCGTTGCACAATTTGCGCCCCACCGTGCGGTGAACCATTTGACAGCAACCAGTCGTTGTCATCTACAGTTCCAGTTGGGTCGAAGTAAAGGTTAAAGTTAACCTGGTTACTTTGACCAGTTGCAAACCATGAGCCAACCTTTACAAAGTCAGCAATTGAAGCATCAGGAGTACTTGCAGTTGGCCCATTGTCCAACCGGATACCGTACGCTTCGGTTTGTCCGAACAAAGCCTTAACCGACTGCGGGAAATTAGGATCGGTTTGCTCACGCTTCTTTTCAGTGCGGATTGGGAAACCATCATCAAAAGTGATGTAACCCATGTACCGATCTATATCTTTGGCAATCCCAGTTGCAGAAGCAATATTTGTATTTGCTTGTGTAAAACCAAAGTGATCTGGGCCATTAGAGGTTCTCAGCCAAGGGCAAAGCACCCAAATCAATCCATAGCTGGTTGTTGTCGCTTGAGTGTTCAGGAAGCGCCATCGCAAGCGCGCAACATCGGCAAGAATCTTAATTTCAAGGGTTACCTGTCCAGAGGGTGCGCCGCCTTGAGTAATGTTTGTTTGGAAAAGAGCGTATCGCTTACTTGCTCCGCCAAAGAATCCGATAGCATTAGTACCGAAAAGCTCAGCAGTTGCAGGGTTACCATCTGGCCCGGTGATCATCGCATAGTTGTAGTCACCTACTGGCTCATCCGGCCAACCCATGGTTAAGGCCATTCCGTCATCAAAACCATCTTGAACGGTTCCAAAACCAGGAACACCGAATGCAAATCTTCCGCGGTTTTCTTGCGACCTAGTTGCGGGATAACAAAAACCGTTCGTACTTCCGTACTGAACCGTACCACCCAGCCCCACAACTGCACCGATCATCGGTGTGACAGGAGGGCCGTTCAACAAAAACGGAGTTGAATAGAGGGTTGATGGATCCATGACCGTTGGGTCAAGACATTCACCGCTCCATTGCGCAAAAGCACCTGCAGTTAAAACTGCAATTGCGCTTACTGCGATACTGCTTCTCAAAATCATGTTCATGGCCAAAATCTTTTTTTTCTTAAGATGTGGGCTTGGTGTTTGCACCAAGCCCACATGTGGGACGTGTTTAGGAACGCTATTAGTTCCTTAGCGATTCAGTCGTCGGGCACCGCTCCATACGTAGCGCTTACCAGATGCATCAGCAACAGGACCTGGCACGTCGGCAACGTTGCGAGCACCTATTCTCCAATAGATGGTTGTCGCTGACGGGAACAGTGAACCAGTGTTCACAGCACCTGACGCCAACGTTTGACCAGTTGCAGTTGAGGTATCGACGAATGCATTGACTGTGACTGATTGGCTTCCAAACAGCACGTCTGGAGACAGCTGAACTACATACTCAATAGGAATCGTAGGATCAAGCCCACGGACTGATTGGAATGAGAAGTTCGTTGAACCAGAGTCGTTCGAAGGATCAATCGGCGAGATCAAGTTAGCCTTTTGCAGCGGAGTTGCTTGACCAGTTGCAGGTACTCGAACCGATACGAAGTAGCAGTATTGCTGCCCACCTGAAGTACCAGTTGTGCCTGAAGTACCAGTGGTACCAGATGTGCTGGTTGTACCAGTCGTACTGGTTGTACCAGTTGTGCTGGTTGTACCGGTTGTACTTGTCGTACCAGATGTACTGGTTGTACCGGAGGTACCAGTGGATCCTGTTGTGTTTGGCGGGAATGGGAGGGAGTTTGGATCAACTCGGTAAACCATTTCCACGCTGTATGTCATTGGAACACCTGGTTGCAACGCAGGAACAGTTGGAGTTCCACCACCTGGAGGTGAACCATTGGTACAGCTATTTCCACCAGTTATGCCACCAAAGTCATCCCATGATTGGCCATTGGCTGGAGAATAGGTTCCAACTGTATCGTCTATCACTGAGCTTGCAGGAGCAAGGACAGTCGCAACTGGGTTCGTATTAACACCCTGTCGCCACACTTGCCATCGGTATGGCCCCTCGTTATTTCCTCGAGTAAATGCGTCAAGAGTCCAGCTCACCTTAACCCCTGGTGAAGTACCTGGAGTAAATGATTCTGCTGTAACGTTTCCAATTGGTGTATTGTCGCCAGCTCGTCCACCCAAGAGCAAGAAGCCCAGGATGACGAGAAGAATCAGCATTGAGAATAAGCCTTGGTTTCCACCAGATGAACGGCGAGTGCTCGTTTTAGCTCCACCATCAGCGTTGAATACGCCACCTCTTAATTCTGGCAAGTCAACAATCGCTTGGATTTTATCGCCAGGCTGAACGCCTTTAATTCCACGGGTGATGCGAACAAATGAAGAATCTGGATCAACGCTTGTAACAACACCTTCAGAAACTTGGTCTCGACCTCGCATGAAAATAACCTTCATGCCACTTTTGAAACCAGAGCGCGCACCTTTATTGACAAGCACTTGCTCATCTAAGGTGTTCAAAACTGTAGCACTTGGCAAAATGTTCGACTCCATTTCGGAAGTCGCGTGGAATGCGCCATCTACAAGTGCATCCGCAAGCATCGTTGCCACGCTAGTATCGTCAGCACGTGGTGCAGATCGACCAGTAACGATTGCGCCGTTTACCGGAACGCCGCCGCTTACCGTGCGAACTTGAACGGACATGATGACTTGGGCTTGCTTTCCACCAGGAACTTCAACCACACGCCAGTTTGCAACTTCACCAGTTACGATGAAATTAGCATCCACAGCATCGCCAAGTCGAAGCAAATCGGCTGGGCGGGTAACAGGTGGGATTAAACCAAGATCGCGCATAGCCCTCGCGACTTGATCTGACGGAACTGTTTCTCGGTTCCGTGCAAAAACCTGACCGAGAGCATCGCGTACCTTATCGCCCGCTTCCGTACCAAGATTAAGTTCTTGGCTAGGAACGCGTACACCAAAAGGCGTTACCGCATATCGCTCGGTTTCTTGAATCTGGGCATTAGCCTTTCCGGCAATACCAATCGACACGGCTGCTAATAATAGCGCGCCAATTCGGGCGAGTTGCCCACTTATTCCAGACATCGTTGACAGTTTCACTGTGACAAGTCCTCCTCGTACCACTTCGTGTTTCGCATGTTCACGTTCCCAAAACCGGCTCGTCCCATATGAGTCCGCTTTCGTGGGCCTATTACCCATCTTAGCCGATGTACACCGCGCAACGCAACGGCAGACAAAGGAATTTGCCTGACGAAGCGCGAGCAGTCTTCACCAACTCCCGGGGAGTATAGCACGGCTCCTGCGAGAATATCCCGCAGAATTTCCAACGAAATTAGAAAAGTTCCTTAAAAAAGAGCATTGCCAATTTCGCGGGCTGATTCCAAGACGGCTGATAACTCACCATTCGTTCGGATGACGTGATCCGCGAAACAGAGGCGTAAATCTGGAGAAACCTGGCTTGAAACTAGCCCCCGAGCATCACTCTCATTCAATCCGCGTTCAAATAAGCGCTGCGCGACAATATCTATGGGGCACCACGTAACAACTAAAGTACGCCCGCGATCCCAAAGGCAGGCTTCAATTGCCAGCGGGATTTCTATTGCTTGTGCCTGAGAATCTTCAATTTCCTTAAGAATCAAAGGATGAGTCAATTTATTCAAGAAACTTCTAAAATTTGAGTCCGTGGCTACTAATGTACGAACTTGATCCCGAGAAATATTTTCGATTCCCGACTTATCTGCTATCGCTTGTTGCACCGATTCTCTAGAAAATACTTCTTTAGAAATTTCGTCGGCGAAGCGACTTGCACTCCCATGTCGCGCCATACATTAAGCACGGTGCTTTTTCCGCTTGCAATTCCTCCGGTGATAATAACTGGCTTCATATTTGTGGATTAGCAAAATAATAACGCCTTTCCCAAGTTATTGGGAAAGGCGTCGTTTCAATCAAGAGGCGTTCCTACTCGGCAGATTCTTCAGTGCTAGCTTCTTCTTTCTTCGAAGCTTTTGCTTTGGTTGCCTTTGGCTTTGCTTCTTCAGCACCATCGTTATCGCGCATCAGACCCTTGAGCAAGCCAAGTCGCTCACCGATGGTTGCGCCACCGCTTGCGGTTCGGTTTGCCGGAGTCGTGTCTGCTTCTGGCTGTCGGAACTTACCGCCGCCGGAACGTCGTTTGCCTCCGCCCTGACCGTAGCCTCCTTGGCCTCCGCCATAGCCGCCTTGACCGCCGCCTGGTCGCATTTGAGCACCAACGCTCGGATCCATTCGGTATCCACCCACTTGTGGGTTGGATCGCAGGCTTAAAACCATACGGCGCTCATCTGGGCGAAGATCAATAATTGTTGGTTCAATTGCTTGACCATCTTCCAAAACGTCGTTCGGCTTCTTAACTCTTTCGTCAGATACTTCGCTGATCGGCAGGAATGCTTCTGCACCTTCTGGCAATCGAACAAAGGCACCGGCTTGAACCATGCGGCTCACGGTGACATTAATCTTTTGACCAAGCTTGTAGTTTTCGCGGATCAGGTTCCAAGGATCTGGCAAAACTTGTCGAAGACCGAGACTAATTCGTCCGCCGCCTTCATCCAGTCGCAGAACCATAACCTTGATATCTTCGCCTTCCTTAAGAACTTCCTTAGGATGGTCGATGCGAATCCAGCTCATTTCACTGATGTGAAGTAATCCGTCTACACCACCGAGGTCAATAAACGCACCGTAATCTGTTAGCCTTCGGACAGTGCCTTCAAGCACTTCGCCGGGTTTGACTTCGGAGAAAAGCTTTTCGCGGACTTCGTCGCGTCGTTCATCTTCCGCTGATTTGTTGCTGAGAACAACTTTCTTTCGCTCTTTGTCAACTTCGATGATTTTGACGGGCATGGTTTGTCCGACATACTTTTCGATGTTGCGAAGTTTGCCACTCCCAACGTGAGTTGCCGGAACAAATCCGCGGACTCCGATATCAACGACCAATCCGCCTTTAACGCGGTCAATAACATTTGCATCGAATACAGTGCCAGATTCAAACGAATCCAGGATTCGTTGCCATTGGACGTCAAAATCTGCTCGTCGCTTACTAACAACTGGGTTGCCTTCCGCGCTGTGGGTTTTCAAAACGATGACTTCAAAAGTATCGCCTGGCTTAACATGGCCAATAGCGGACTCGATTTTTTCGCTTGAAAGCTCTGCTAGGGGTACCACCCCTTCTGCTTTTGTACCGAGGTCAACAAAAACGCGATCGTTTTCAACCTGAATAACCTTAGCTTCAATGCGTTCACCCTTTGTGAGTGATCCTGATCCGCCGCCGCCACGCTCGTTATTGGCTTCTTCGCTTGCCAAACTTGCCATAGCTGCTTCGAAAAGCATTTCGTCTTCGGTCTTTCCTGATGCGGTAGCGGCTGGCTTTTCGGCCTTTGCAGCTGGTGCGGCAGGGGTTTCAACCGGAGCAGGTTCTGCTGGCGCTTCTTCTGCGACTACTTCAGCTTGCTCTGGTTCACTCGGCGCGACTTCTGCTTCAGGAGTTTCTGTAGCAACTTCCGCAGTTTGCGCGGTTGCTTCAGCCTCTGCTTCAGGAGTCTGTTTCTCGTCGGTCATCATGTGGTTCCTAGTCAAGGGTGGGGTACTGGAATAAAGAGTTAGCCCTCACCAAAGTTTTGTGAGCCATATTGTAGCCCAGTCAACAAAACTGAAAGGGACTCTTATTCAGGTTCAAAGCACTAAGGCCCAGCGGTTATATCGATCTCGTTCTTAGCTACCCAAGTAGACTGGACATTGCGATGATTAAGGCCGTTATTGATGTGGGTTCAAATTCCACACTTTTACTTGTCGCACAAAAGCATCAAACCGGTTGGAAAACTATCTACGAATCGAGCGTTATTACGGGACTCGGTGCGGGAACCAAAAAGACTCACCTGCTCAACGAAGACGCACAGTTAGCTACTCTTGTAGCAATAAAAAAAGCTTTTGAATCTGCAAAGAAACTTGGAGCCGAAGAAATCATCTGCGCGGGAACCATGGCCTTGCGAATTGCAAATAACTCGCAACAGTTTTTAGTACGAGCCCTCGAACAACAAACTCCCACATTGATTTTAAGCGCAGAAGATGAAGCCCACTTTGGATTTCTGGCGGTTGCCGACGACCCTCTCTTTGCAAACGAAAAGAGGATTACGATCATCGACCCAGGCGGTCACAGTACTGAACTTCAGACCGCTGAGCGCTCAGATGCTGGTTGGAAAACCTTGCTCCGAAAATCGTTCTCAGTCGGTGCGCTTGGCCTGATTGATGGCCCAATGCCATCTGAGAGTCCAGGATTTGCCGAGCGGTTAGCAGGAGTTGATCTGATTGATTCAACGATTGGACTGGAATATCTGCCTCATCAATGCGGTACATGCGTTGTTCTCGGCGCAACTGGTACGAACATGATTTCCATACGCGAAAAACTGGCCACCTGGCAACCAGAGCA
The DNA here is from genome assembly GCA_019638675.1 of Fimbriimonadaceae bacterium. Classification (GTDB taxonomy): domain Bacteria; phylum Armatimonadota; class Fimbriimonadia; order Fimbriimonadales; family Fimbriimonadaceae; genus UphvI-Ar2. The sequence continues at coordinate 232,552 of JAHBTE010000001.1, forward strand.
AGTACACGGAGCAGCTTTAGACTTTGAGGAAGTGTCGCGATCTGTAAGTTGGCTTTGCGATATGACAGAAGCCCAACGCCGATCTCTTGTCGGTATTGAGCTCGGTCGTGAAAAAACGATCCATCTTGGAAATCTGATCCTTGAGCGTTTCATGCAGTGCGTTCATGCTCTAGAATGTCGCGTAAGCGTTCGTGGGTGGCGATACGCTTTGCTTGATCACGAACCAACGTCATGACTTCCCTGCTCCGCCGCTACTGGTATCTGCTTTGTGTGATTCCCTATCTCGGTTTTTGGACTTATGGACTAACTGATCTTGATGAAGGATTCTACGGTGCGGTTACGATGGATATGCTCCGCCGAGGAGATTGGATCACTCCTACTCTCAACGGCGTGCCATGGTTTGAAAAACCCATCCTGGCCTACTGGCTTTCCATGCCTTTTGTGAGCGTAATGCCTAACGAATTTGGTGCGCGGCTTCCTTCGTTTATCTGTACTTTAGCTACAGCCTGGGTTTTGTACCGATTTGTAAAAAAACAATTCTCCGAAGATACAGCAATTCTTTCAACCCTAATTTATAGTACGAGCCTTCTCACCGTTGCCATTGGTCGAATGATGATGACGGATGCACCTCTTGTGCTCTGCCTGACCATCGCATTCACTACTTTTTATGAAAGCCTGCAAGGAAATCAAAAACTCCGGTTAATCACTGCGACTGCACTAGGGTTTGCAGTTCTAGCCAAGGGGCCAGTGGCTTTAGTTATTTTTGGACTGATTGGTATTTTCACTTTCTGGCGACTACCAGATACCCGTTCAAATTGGAATAAACATTGGATTACCGGAACGGCGATTCTTGCGGTTATCATCGCGGCTTGGTATGTGCCCTGCTACCTTGCCAATGGTCAGACTTTTATTCAGCAGTTCTTAATCGAACAAAATATCGGGCGTTTCAGGGGCGGTGACACAGCCCACGCGCTGAAAGATACAGACCCCCTGGCTTGGCTGAAAATCCCGTCGTATTTTCTATTTTATCCGCTTGTGATTGCTTTGTCCAGTTTGCCTTGGATTGTCGGAGCATTCCGATCTAAGTGGTGGAAGACTACTGATACTGATCAGTCAAAAAATCCAGTAGCAACATTCTTACTGATCTGGTTCAGCGTTGTACTCGTGTTCTTTAGTATTTCAGGAACAAAGCTCGTTCACTACGTGCTTCCGTGCATTCCCCCTCTCTCCATTCTTATCGCCAATGCTCTTCTCAGTCGGCATCCAAAACCACGGCAAATTGATTCTTGGATTTCACAATCTGCCGTGGTTTCGGTAGCGATTTTCGGAATTGCTCAATACGCCTTCTATTCGGATTGGCAAAAGCGGTTCAAAGATGTGCAGTCGTTCGCAATCGAAGCGCGAGAAAAGAACCTGCAATTAGTTGAGGGAAATCTTGGACGATCCGAGGATGCTTCTGACGAAGTTAACTTGAGCCTCAACGACACGGGTCACCCATCTCTTGGATTCTATTACCGAAAGCCCATCGTGGACGGCTCAGCTGGCATTTTAGAGGCCCTTCCAGTCAACAGTCTGGCCATTTTCCGCGAGGTAGAACTTGCGTTTGATAGCGAGCCCCAAAAGTTGAGCAATGGCAACACAATGAGGGTGGAACCAAGAGGCCGTTATATAGGCATCTACATTACAAAAGATTAGTTGAACCTGATCAACTGCCGGATTTCTTGAATGACATGCTCAGAAATCCCTTCGACTTTCAGCAAATCTTCTTCTGAAACAAAATTCCCGTGTTCATCGCGGTAACGAATAATTCTTCTCGCGATCACTGGACCAATGCCGGGCAACTGCTCAAGCTCAGGCTGACTCGCTTCGTTAATTGAGATCGGGAAAATGCGGTCGTCGAACTGCTGGCGTTCTTTTTGATGCTTGACTTCCACCTGGTCGCCGTCTTTGAGAATTCGCGCCAAGTTCACAGAATCGATATCGGCATCTGGAGCCCTTCCGCCCGCAAGTTGAATGGCGTCCATCACTCGACTCCCCTCCGGCATTTCGTAAACTCCCGGTTCCATCACTGCGCCCGAGATATGAATGACGATCAGTTTCTTTTCTGTATGAGTAGGCTCGGGTGCACCGGTTGGAGATTCAATCTTTTCGATTTTGGGTTCTTGCGCTGGTCTTTGTGCTACTCCCAACCAATAACCACCCGCTAGCAGAACTAACCCCAAAAGGCTGAAAATCCCTACTTTTTGGCGGTTAGAAAGTTCACTCCACATTAGTTCACCTGCGGCAGTTTGGAAATCATATCGCCAATCATCTCATCAACCCGCTCTGCCTCATCTTGAAATATTTCAGCGTGCTTATATCCTTCAAACCAAGTGACCCGCGAATTCGTCGCTTGAGCAATAGAATCGCAGTGTCTCGCTCCAAACATGATATCGCCATGGCTCTGCATAATGATGCTTGGCCCCTTGAATTTAGCCGCAGCTTGAGCGGGAGAAACCTCGCTACCCTTGATTCCAACTTTACGTTCGGCAATCCAGATAATCGGGCGGAAAAGCCGCGCTCCTCCCGGAACGTTCACGCTCAAAAAGTCATCCGATCCCCAGTCAAGTTGGGCAAAGGAGGCCTCACTGGTAACGCTGGAAATCAAATCAGGGCGGTCACCAGCGGCGAGCCAAGTAGCGGCACCACCCATGCTGACGCCAAGTAAGTGAATTCGGGCGCTTGAATCCTTAGCTCGGATCGCTTCGGCTATCGCAATAATCTCGCTTGATTCACCCTTGCCGAATCCAACTTGCTTCGCCGGGCTTTCGCTCTGACCCATCGTGGAAGGAATATAAACCGTTCCGCGACCAGCAAGCAATGGAGCGATGTCTCGCCAGTACCCACGCGTCCCGCCATAACCATGAACCAAAATAAAGTAGTCGTTGGTTTGGCTCCCGCCTACCCAAGTAGGAATCTGATAGTTTTTGTAGGCGATATTTTGTTCAGTGAATCCATCAAATATGTCGCCACTTTTAAGCCGGATCGGCGAAACATAACCTTGAGCCATGGAAGCACAACCCAACCAGTAAGCTATTACCAAGCCAGCTAAAACAAAACCCACTCTAAACCAAACTTTTTTCCGCCGCATCTACTGTGTTTGCTAACAGGCTTGCAACTGTCATCGGGCCAACTCCGCCAGGAACGGGTGTGATGGCACTTGCAACTGCCGCACAACTTTCATACTCGCAGTCGCCCACGTCGGTTGCTCGGCCTTCGACTTTATTGTAACCCGCATCAATTACAACCGCACCAGGCTTGAGCCAATCCCCTTTCACCATTTCGGCTCGCCCAACAGCGGCGACAATGATATCCATTTCCCGGCATATTTCGGCGAGATTTTGAGTTCGAGAGTGCGCGATAGTCACCGTGGCATTTTTTTCGAGAAGCATCAGAGCCATGGGTTTGCCGAGAATATTTGACCGACCGATCACCAGCGCATTCTTACCTTGGCATTCAATATCGTATGCATCCAGAATCTTAGTAATGCCAAGGGGAGTGGCACACCGAAATCCAGGGAGCCCAGCCGTAAGCAAACCCAAACTATGCGAAGTTATCCCGTCAGCATCTTTTTCCGCGCCAAGCGATTCCAGCACTAAATCTTCATCAATGTGGCTCGGCAAAGGGTGCTGAATCAAAACCCCATGAACCTTAGAATCGGCATTTAATTTTGCAACGTGATCCATCATTTGGTTCTGAGAAATATCGGCGGTCACTAAATATTCACCGCTTTCGATTCCAACCCAACCAGCCCACTTCTTTTTCATTTCGACATAGGCAAGGCTTGCCGGATCTTGAGCCGCAACCACTGCCTCTAAACGGGGGTTAACGCCTCTCGCTTTTAAGTTTGCTACCCGAACCTTGAGTTCCTCTCGCAATTCTCGAGCAAGGGCTCGTCCATCTAAAATAATCGGGCCTGCGTCGGCGGTCATGCCTCAATTTACTCGGATGATCGGCGAGTGACCTGGTCTTTCGCCAGCACGTTTTCGGTTTGACTTTGATGAAATCCGTCCATCATTTCTGCCAGGTTCGCGTCTTCCACAGCCAAAATGCGCACCGCGAGTAATCCGGCATTGCGAGCGTTGCCGATAGCAACCGTAGCAACCGGTATCCCCGCTGGCATCTGAACAATGCTGTGCAGACTATCCACGCCTTTTAGAACTTTGCTTTCAACTGGAACACCAATAACGGGCAGTCTAGTGAGCGAAGCGACCATCCCTGGTAGATGCGCAGCCCCACCTGCTCCAGCAATAATGACCTTGAGCCCCCGCTCCACCGCACTTTTTGCATAGTCATACATTAAATCCGGCGTCCGGTGCGCGCTCACAATTCTGAGTTCATAAGGAACCCCGAATTCCTGCATGACTGCTTCTGCCGCTTCCATTGTGGGTAGATCACTATCCGACCCCATGATGATCCCAACAACCGGATTTCCCATGCGCTAATGATACTCCCGCAATGAATGTGGAAAAGTCGGTCAAATTTTTACTGGGCACCGATGCTTTCCTGACGAACCCTCCGTCCGTTTTACAAGACCAATTGGTCAAAACACTTTCTCATGGATTTCAGGATGGACGATATGACGCCAATCAATCTTTTTGAATCCCAAGCCGTCATCAAGGTGATCGGAGTGGGTGGCGGTGGTTGCAATGCAGTAAACCGCATGGTAGAAGCTGGAGTTTCTGGCGTTGAATTCGTAGCCCTGAACACAGATAAGCAAGCACTTGAACAAAGTCTTGCCGACACAAAGCTCTGCATCGGCGAAATCTCTACTCGCGGTCTTGGTACAGGCGGCGACCCAAGCCGTGGAGCAGAAGCCGCCAGAGAATCTGAGCGCGCCATCCTAGATATCCTTGATGGTTGCGATATGGTTTTTATCACCGCCGGAATGGGCGGTGGAACTGGCACTGGCGCCGCTCCGGTAGTCGCAGAACTTGCACGGCGGCTTGATATCCTCAGTATTGGCGTAATCACCAAGCCGTTCATGTTTGAAGGGCCAAAACGAAAGAACCTCGCGGTCACCGGCGCAAGCAACCTCAAGGCTCAAGTTGATACGCTCATCATTGTTCCTAACGACAAGATTCTTGAAGTCGTGGATAAAGGCGCACCGATGTCGGCCGCTTTCCGCGCCGCCGATGACATTCTCCGCCAAGGCGTGCAAGGTATCAGCGACATCATCACCAAGCCTGGCCTCATCAACGTGGACTTCGCCGACGTGAAGAGCGTGATGAAGGATGCGGGAATTGCATTGATGGGTATGGGGCGAGGTATCGGCGACAGCCGTGCGCGCAATGCCGCCGAAGCCGCCGCAAACTCTCCACTGCTTGAAACCAAAGTGCAAGGCGCAAAGAAAATCCTTGTCAACATCACTGGCGGCCCAAGCTTCTCAATCGGGGAAGTTCGCGAAGCTATGGAATACGTCAATCAGCTTGCTGATTCTGAAGAAGCAGAAATCTTCATGGGTCACGTAACCGATCCAAACCTCAGCGACGAAGTGTATATCACCTTGCTTGCGGCGGGAATGGAGCAAACCACAAGGCGTGCTCCTGAACAAACAGTATTTGAGCAGGCTCCGCCTATCCCGCGAACTGTGGTTGAACAGCCTCAAGAGCTTGTCGCTCCAAGGGCGAACGCAAAGCCGATCGAACTCGCCGAAATTGATCTCGATATTCCGAGTTTCTTGCGGCGACAGAAAAAGTAACGATTTAAATCTAAGCAACGTACTGGTCCAACGAATGGCCCCGTCTCAATGGCGGGGCATTTTTTCTAAATGAAGGAACCTAATAACTACTCAATATAAGTACTTTGTCTATGCTCGTACAAATCCTGTGTTCGGTTCTTCTTGCCCGATCGAACGATCCAATCATCCACCCAGTTCTCGAAGAAGATCGACCAGATATCTCGGCATTTAAGAAGTACCCATTCTGCTATACCACCGGCTTCGGCTACGTTTACGCCCGTACCGAAGACGGCGCTAAAGAGTTCGCCGAAGAAATTAACCGTGCCGGCAACACCTACCGAAAATATTTCGGCTCAACCGTACCAAACGGAACTGCCGTTGAAGTTAACTACGGCGAAAGCCCAGAAAGCCCCTCTAACCTCGCTTCAAACAAGCTCTTCTGGCTATTCCCTGTCATCGACGCGAGAAACTCCTCCGAACCCACAATCCCCTATCCCGTCGCGCACGAACTCGGCCATCTCTGGTACTACGGCGTTCAATGGAAATACCGACCACACAGCGCGACAGCTGTAGACCCATATGGCTCGCCAGCTGAAGATTATCTTGATGAGATCGCCGCCATTCTCCTTGAACCTGATCGGGAAAAAGAAACGCGACGGATTTACCTCCTCAACCAGATGGCTGCCCGGCCATCGGAAAACCTCACCTGGCCGCTCAAAGAATTCACGGTATTGCACCACCCCAATAGCACCGAACAAAGAAAGGATGTCAACCTTGTCGTTCGGTTCTATTCCCAGTGCCTTCTGTTCTCCGACTACCTGATCGAAACCACGAAAAACGAAAAAATCTTCGCTGCGATCACGGAAGCATCTACAAAAGGCAAAGGGTTCGCTGTATGGCTCAAAGAAGAAGGCGAAAAATACGATTTACCAAGCGACTTAGAACAACTCGACAAAAACTGGGTTGCTTGGATCAAGTCTAAGCACGGCTCGAACTAATGCAGATCAAGTTGCTGATCAGCTAGAAATTGTTTGATAACTTCGCGCCCAGTCATTTGCGATCCGTTCACGCGCCGACCACTCCGCATGCTCCAAGTGACGTCTCCCTTCATTCCTTGAGTTTCGTAGAATTCAGTCATGCGCTTGTCGTAGTCGCCAATTCCCCGATTGCTGTCGTAAACATCTTCAAACCAAATGGATTCCTGACTCAAACGAGGTTTGATTTCCGCCTGAACGTTTTGAGCCGGAAAACCCAAACACAGCCCGAAAACACCAAAACATCGATCTGGCAACTTTAAGAGCTCTCGTATCCCATAAGCGTCGTTTCTCAACGCGCCGATATAGCAACCAGAGATCCCGATGCTCTCTGCGGCGGAGAGCATTCTTTCTGCCGCCAGAGCGGCATCTACGCATCCCATAGTATAAAACTCCGCAGTGCTTAGGGCCGCTGGATGCTCACCTACTGTTTCAGCAGCTTGGGCGACCCGGTTCAAATCTACTATAAATGCCAAAAACCAAGGTGCATTATGAACCTGATCTTGGTCGCCGCACATCTTGGCAATTGTTGCGCGTCGCTCTGGCTCTTGAACCGAAATCACCGACCAAAGCTGCAGATTAGAGCTTGTAGCCGCGCTTTGCCCGCAGGCAATTAATGAACTCATCAACTCACGTGAGATGGGCTGATCTGTGTATTTGCGAACTGAACGGTGAGTTAAAAATTTTGCCAGACGGTGTTCAACGTCTGGCAAAGCCTCCGTTCCGTAGCGCAATTTCCAGGCTTCGGAGAACGATTCCTCAAACATTAGCGAGCCATATCGGAAAGAAGCTCGTAGCTGGCTCGGTCGAGCATCACTTCTCGAATCCAAACTCTGAGTTTTTCTTCCTGAGATACCGAGTCGATTTCTCGACCCGGAAACATCGAAGCAGGAACTGCTTTGGCTGCCGCCGTCCGTTGTCCATCGTTGAGAACTTTCTTCATTTCGTCGTAAACCGCTCCGGTGGACATACCAATTAAAACAGTGCGGCCAGTGTGGAATTGCGCAACAATCTTTGCATACTCGGCATTGAACTCCGCCGAAGTCAGCATTTGCTTTTTGATTCCGTTTTCAAGTTCTTTATCAACTAAAGGCTCTAAATCCTTGAGGATTCCCAACTCTTTTTTCTGCAGGTCGACTTCCATTTGCCGAGCTCTTTCAACAACTGGTAAAAGTTTCTTGATTTGATCTTTTGTCATCAAAACCGGAAGCAGTTGGTCAAGAATTTCAACTCGCCTGATTTTCAGATTGATTCTAGTTGCAACAGGGTCTTCTTTCATTAACTGAGGTGCGGGTGCTTCCGCTAACGATGTTCCAAATACGGCAAATGCCATGAATACTGCCAACCACTTCATAATTCTCGTTCCTGCGATTTTGACGCCTCATTATTCTTACCGGTTTCGCCGCCGACAACACTCCGCAAGACCCAAACCGCTCCCAGCGCTTGACCACCCACAAAGATGCACCCAAGAAGCAAAGCTGCGACCCAAGCCCAGCCTGTGAGCTTGCCATCGGATAAGCCTCCCATTGTGCCAACTAACCACATTCCGCCAAACATAACGACGGTGGCGGCGATCATAGCCAAGATTCCTGCTCCAGGCTTACGCGGAAGGTCTAGTCTCTGAGACTGCCTCCCCGCCCAATAGCCCACTAACAGCCAGATAAGTAAGCAACCGCTTGCTTGTGCCCAAATCACACTCGCAATCTACCTGTCCAAACGGCTAAAATCTGCGACCATGATTCTGGTATTTGGCACGATTTGCCTTGACCGTATCCACCGGGTGCCGCGACTGCCGAAAGCAGGCGGCTACGTTGAGATATCAGAATCAACAACTGGGCTAGGAGGCGAAGCAGCCAACACCGCATTTGCATTACAGAAATGGAAAGCGAATTTCAAGCTGATCGGGAATTCGCTTGGAACCGGCATCACTTCTGAACTCATTTACTCCTATCTCAAAAACTGCCACCTGCAACACGCGATCACGCCAAAGATGGCGAATCCCTCGCCCATATGCGAGATCATGGTTACGCCGGATGGGCAGAGAACGATGTTCGGGTTGGGATTTGCCCACCTTGACAAATTTTCCGATCCTCACTTGGTACAAGACCATTCCGCAAGTTGGTTAACAGTTGACCCAAATTTAGGCGATTCAAGTATTCAAGCTGCCACCTTGGCTCGAGAATCTGGCGCAAAGATTTATTGGATGGACTTCCCGATTCCCGGCGCAAAGAATGCTCCGTCTTATCAACAAAGCGATGTGTGGCAATCTTCCACCGACCAGTTCGGAGAATCACAGAACGCCGTTAAGAATATCGAATTTGTCAATCAGTTTCATGAACAAACGGGGGCTTTGATTATCTTGAGTGACGGAAAGTTTGGGTTCTACGCTTGCGGCAAAAATCTTTCAGCGAGACACTTCCAACCGTTTCACGTTACTCCACAAATAGATTCGACCGGAGCTGGCGATTGCTTTAGGGCCGGAATGATTTATTCGCTTGACCTCAAAAAACCGTTAAGTGAGTGCTTTGCTTTTGCCGCCGCCGCCGGATCGCTAGCTTGCCGGGGGTTAGGGGCAACTGCTTCGATACCTGACCTAGAGGAAATAGAATCCTTGCTGGCTTCCCAACCAGAAATCGTAGCGAGCTACCTGCCAGAATAGTTGCCATCGCAGATTCAAAACGATTCAGCCGCACGAGACAAGACCATAGCCGAGAAATCGCCGAAGACTATGTTGAACTCGTCGATACACTTATTCAGGAAAAAGGCGAAGCCCGCATCACTGACCTAGCTGAACGCCTCGGCGTAAGCAAAGTTAATGTTTCAAAAATCATCCAGCGACTTGCTAAAGAAGGATTGGTTCACGCTGAGCCTTACCGAAGTATCTTTTTGACTCCGGAGGGCGAAGCTCTCGCTTCCGAATCACGGGCGAGACATCAAATCGTTGTCCAGTTCCTTGTCGCCCACGGGATATCCATTGCTACCGCCGAAGTTGACGCTGAAGGAATTGAGCATCATGTCAGCCAAGAAACGCTGAACGCGATGCAAAAATTTATCAAGAAACAGTCGTCTTGAGCAGTGCCGATTCAGGGACAAGAGCTTTACCGAAAAATAGCTCCTCCGGGTCGCACTCGACTGAAATGGGCAAATCCCATCGCTCAATATCAACGGTAATCACGCCGCCAAGGCTTTCGACTTCAATTCGGCCGGTCATGTTATGTTTGCGACACCATGCGCTAGCGGCGGCCGTCGCTCCCGTTCCACAACCAAGAGTTTCGCCGACGCCTCGTTCCCAAATTCTCATATACAAATGGCGATCTGTAATCGCGTTGGTCCACATCACGCTAATCCGCTCGGGGAAAATCGGATCGTTTTCGATCAACGGGCCGAGACGGAAAAACTCTTTGTCACCCGGGAGTTCATCGCAAAATGTTATCAGGTGCGCGCTACCGGTTGTTAGCGCCGTGCCAACCACACCATGAATTTCTTGATCTAAAAACTCTTCGGTTCCCACAAATGGAACTCCCTGCGGGCTGTAATCCGCCGCAGGCATAAGTGCCTTGACCCGTCCGGCGGGATTTATGGTCATATGAATGACTTGTCCAAGTTGGTGAATTGCAAACTCTAACCCAGTCCACCCTTGTCGATAGCTGTACCACGCGGCGCAACGCAATCCGTTTCCGCAAAAATCCTCGCTGCCATCGGGATTAAAGAATCTGAGATGGATTTCGTCGCCTTCGCGCCAAATCACCATCAAGCCGTCCGAGCCAATCGAAAACCTTCGCTCACACAAAATTCGAGCCAGCTCCGGCCAATCTCCGTGAGGAACATCGGATCGATCCAACAAAACAAAGTCGTTGCCAACCGTTTCTAATTTGCAGAACGGGATTTCGACCATCACGACTTGAGAAGCGGCTCCAAACGACATTCAGTTTTCATCATCGTACTGCGGAACCAAGTTCCATCTGGGCATACCAGCGGGAACCACCAGGCGGCTGGCCTATAGCCTGCCTTCTCTAAGCCTGCGCTACTCACCACCGCTTCACGAATCAACTTTGCCCGCATAAGCTCTGCTTCTAACGCGATGTTGAAGCGTCGCTCGCGTATTCGAGTGACGGTGTAACTGGTCACGATTTGGTTTTGGTGGGATTCCAATTTTTCGTAATCTGACTTTAAGTTGTATCGGTCTTGATCTAATTGCTTAATTTGAGAAATGATCTGCTCTCGTTTTGCCCAATCCTTGTCACTCGGAGATTTCTCAAAAATCGCCTCTCGCCAGTGGCGCCCTTTTTCATCTTGTAAGTCGTTCCGCTGTTGATTGGCTGATTTGAATTCAGCAAGCACGGCTCGTTTTTGATCTTTTACCGACTTAATCTGCTCGCCTAGTTGTGCAAATTCTTGTTGAATCGAGCCATATTCGTGGGCTAAACATTCCCATTGCCCGCCCAATTCTCTTTGCAGATATCCCAACAACGCGAGCGGGCGCCGGACTTCAGCGAGTTCTGACAACCTTGCCCGCTGGGCTTTTGCAACTTCCCTCCACCGCAACGCAAATGTAGGAGCACTCAATTCGTCGGTACCGAAAGCACGATGCATCGTTTCTGGCAGGTGCAGCCAGGCGCAACAGTCATCCATCGCATCCCATGGATTGAGTTTTGTCCTCAAAATCGGATGCCACTTTGCTCGAACTCCTGACTTAACAAGCGATTCCGCCATTTGCGCGGATCGCCACACGTATCCGCTTGCTCCTTCGTGAAACACGAATACAAATTCGGCACTCAGCATCAAAATCAACGAAACTGCCTTACCGACCAGAACGCAGTCCGGGCCAAATTTGGCCTCAATCACATCAGCAAGTTGCTGAATAGATTCTATTGACTTTTTAAATGAAAAACCGATTGGATTATCGGTCATCACGACCCCACCCCGATTGCCCAGCCTCAGCGTCCCTCGCCCAACGCCAGGAATGTACAAGTCGAACGGAAGTGTGCCGCTACCAAATCGGTCTAATGTGTAAATTTCTGAACCAGCCACAGCGTCATCATAAGCGGCGCGAGCAATTGGCTTAGTTTTTGGGTTCAAGAACAAATCTACAATCTTAAATCGATCTAGCCCACAAGTTTCTCGATTGAATTTCAACAGCCGTGTTGTCCGAGTTGTTTCGATATCCAACTTCCGCCCGGCAACGAGTTGATAGAACTCAGGAATTAAAGCCTCGTAATATGCCGCAAGACTAGGATCAGCCGATGATTCAGCGGTCTCGCAGATCAACTGCACCAAGTGATCGCGCATTTTTTCCGATTCAGAGTGATGCCGACCAGAAATCAAACGCAGGCTTTCATCCACCGCCCAAGTGAACGTATCAAAAATTTGCGGCAACATCCGGCTGAGTTCTTTTTCCGCTGTGATTTTGGATTCATCACTTAAGGAAACCACCCCACGCCATCCGTAAGCCTCGGTAATTTCATCTAAGAAACCAGGGCGATGCTCTTCCAGCATCGAAATTTTTGCCCCAGCGGAGGAAAGCTTTTCCTTGGTAACTACTGTTTCACTTCCAAAGAGATGGCTGAATTCACCTGCTGCGCTCCACAAATCTTTCGTGGAAGTATCGTTATGCGGTAAGGCGGCGAATCCTTTTCCGCTCCCTTTAAACTTAGCAAAATAATCTGTGTCGTGGACACCTGCGATACAGGGACGAGGCTGACCACACTCTTGAAAAGCGGCGAAGATGCCCGACTTCATGGGCTCATCCCAGAATACGGTTTGACCAAGAGCAAGTAAAGGAACACCCGGAGAAACTCGATCAAGTTCCTCGACTACTGAACGGAATTTCGGACAGTCGGAATTCATTCCTTTATCCGCATATTGTAATTCAACCAGCACCCTTTCACCACGCGTGTGACCCAACCCACACGGTTTCTACGCATAAATGAACACAAAACGTCGAATAGACCCTCGTTTTTTTGCTAGGTCGTGCCGAATATCTCTTTGGGAGTCAATCCCACGCCACATCGGCATGGCCTATCAAGCATGAGCTTACGAAGGAAGAAAAGCGATAAGGGAGTCAGCATCAGCCTGGCAAGCCAGATTACGGGAGTGGAAGTTCATACCCTCCGGTACTGGGAAAAAGAATTTGCTGGCTATCTGAACCCAATCCGCACAAATGGTGGTCAACGACGCTATCGCGCCGAAGACATCCAAGTTGTGTTAGAACTTCGTAAATTGCTCCGCGATGAGATGTTCAGCATCGCAGGTGCCCGCCGTCACCTAGCTCGGTATTACAAAGAAGCGGCATAATTACTGCGGCTGTACGACCGCTTGCTCGATTTCTTTAGCTGGCTCGGCCGCCTGAATTTTAGATAACTTCTGTTCAAATATCGCCAATGAGCGACCTTCCAGCGTATTCTCTAATCGCGAGATGAAATATCCTCGAACTACACATATTCAGTATGAGCGTGATAGCGACGGGCAAGCTGCTACTTTCAAAATAATTCGTACTTGCAAAAATCTTTCGGGAGGAACTGTACTTCTTGCCCGCTATGTTTCGAATGATGTCAACTGGCTTGAGTCCGGGATGCTTTATTCTTTTTCTCCCCGATTTGTCGGGCATGACTTTGAGGATATCAATTCGTTGCTAATGCCCGAGGGGAGCAGTCTTTCTCAAAAAATGAATGCTCCGGTTAATTTGGTTAAATTGAAACCACATTGCATAAATGCAGATTTCATCCAAAGTGGTGATTGGGAACAGGTCAGCATCGGAATCATTACGGAGTTGCCGGACTTAACCTGAGAATTTTATTGAGGCTGAACAACTGCTTGCTCAATCTCTTTAGCTGGCTCGGCCGCCTGAATCTTAGATAGCTTCTGTTCAAATATCGCTAATGGGCGACCTTCCAGCGGATTTTCTTTGCCAGCCATCAAGGCGGCGACTGCCTCGCATTCTGCGCGTGAAAGTTTGACTGAACCCAAAATATGTTCCTCAAACGCTTCGTAAGCGCATGGAGCAACTGCTTTTGCACACTGGGCCATTGCCTCGGCAAAAACCCGAATCTCGTATTGGGCATGGCTATCCATACGGAGTTGCAGGAACCGAAAGAGATTATGGAGATCAATCTGCCAATACCATTCTGTGTAGAGTGAGTTCGGCAAGTTTGCTCGCGCTATTTCCCGTGCTAACCCTTTTTCGATCATTTGCGTGTAGTGATCGTAAATCGCGCGTTGATCGGCTTCCATTTCGGCGATCATTGCGCGGGCGGTGGCATCGTCCAGACATTCTTCACCGCGAGCTTGCTTATTATCTTCGCTTTGAACTCGCATTTGGTCGAGTTCTGGCAAGTAGAACTCATCCCGCATGATTGAATACCGACCACTGATTTCGTTTAGTCGAGCCGTGCGGTGGCGCACCCACTGGCGAGCAACAAAAATCGGCATTTTGCAGTGGAAAGTCAAGACCACTTGCTCAAACGGGCTCGTGTGCTCGTTTCGGAGCAAGTAGTGAATCAATCCGCGATCTTGGCGGTAGCTCTTTGTTCCTGCACCATAACTCACCCGCGCAGATTGAACAATTCGGTCGTCCCCGCCCAGATAATCCACCAGCCGCACAAACCCTTTATCAAGGACTTTAATCTCCTGGTCTAGGAGTGTTTCTGCTTCTGGAACGACCGTTCTCGCCATGCTTTTATTTTGGCTGGTTTGGCCAAGCGGTCTTGCGCCGATTTCCACACCCTTCACACACTAGGGAGCGGGGAATTTTTTACCGAAAATAAGAATGAAATTTTCATGAATACGGGCTTCAAGGTAGGGATTCTAGTGATGGGTGTGCTCATGCTCGCCTGTTGTGGCGGCGTTATGCTGACCCTTAGCCCCGTAAGTGCAGTCGTCGATAAGCGAGAAAAAGAAGCTCGTGATTATGGCGATGCTTACACAAAGCAGATTCTCAAGAACTGGGATGCCAAGCAACTCGTGAGTCTCAGCACTCCCAAATACCGCGACGAATTTTCTGAAGAGCAATTCGCCAAAACCCTCGCGGGAAATAAAAAAGCTCTTGGTACTTTTCTTTCTGGTAGAGGCCGGGCGTCACTGGTTAACGCTCAACGTACGAAAGATTCCTCTACTATTCTCGCTAAATATGAAAGCCGTGCCTCATTTGAACGCGGAAAAGCTAAAGTCAGACTGAACCTGCGATTAGAAAACAATAAGTGGGCAATTGAACTGTTTTCTATTGAGCCGCTGTAATTTGACGGCAGGATTTTAAGAAGTTCTCAACTATCGTCATTCCCACTTCTGTGAGAATGGATTCCGGATGAAACTGCACTCCTTCAATCGGCAGTGACTCGTGGCGGATGCCTTGAATCTCGCCATCATCCAAGCTCCGAGCCGTAACAAAAAAGCCTTTAGGCATTGCGGATTCTTCAATGACCAACGAGTGGTACCGGATCGCGGAAAATGGATTTGGCATTCCGGCAAACAACCCTTTGCCATCGTGCTCTACTTTACTCGCCTTACCGTGCATCATCGTTTTCGCTTGCCGTACTAATCCTCCGCCGCAGTCCCCTAGTGTCTGATGGCCCAAACAAACGCCAAATAGGGGCACTCCTCGCTTGGCATAGTGACCGCTAATCGCGGCATTGCTGATGTCTCGGCAGATTCCTGATTCCTTCGGGGAGCAAGGGCCTGGAGAAAGCAAGATGCCGTCAGGATCAAGTTGATCGATCTCCGCCAGTGTGATTTCGTTGTTGCGCTTGACAACAACATCAGCACCTAACTGGGCAAGATATTGCACTAAGTTGTAGGTGAAGCTATCGAAGTTGTCGATGACTAGAATCACGGATTCCTATTTTGGCGATTCCAACTGGCCCACCTTAGTCCTAGGTTACAAATCTCTTAACAATTCACTTTCAAAATTGTCAATCATGCAACCTAGGCTGAAGCAACTTACACTTGTCGACATCCTTTTGGGGCTGTCTATTATCTCAATGATTCTTGTACTGGTGATCCCATTCGTGATTCATTGATCAGCTTTATCTAAGGCCTCTTTCACTTTGTCTAAGGCATCTTTGATCTCTTTCGCTTTGTCGATCCTAGCCTGAGCATCGGATATTTTGTTATATTCCTCTACGAGTTTCTCGGCCTTCTCAATCGCTTTGATCACATCCGGGAACTTGCTAGCAAACGCTTTTGCTCCCTTGAGAACCGCCCCTACGCCAGGAATCGGCAAGCCAGAATAACCCAGCATATCCGCGGCGATAGTTATCAGATCCGCCGCGACACTGAAGAAATTATCAACCGCCAAAGCTCGATCAACTGCCGTTTTTGCGGAATCAAACATCTGCCCCGTGGGTGAACGGAACGTTTTCAAAGTTTGAAGATTTGCTTCTCGCCGCTGAATGTTGAGTTGAAGCCCACGATTGTTTGGATCATTTGCAAGCTCCTTTTTAAGCTCGGCAATTTTTGCTTCGTAAATCGCAATCAGACCTCCCACCCAGTCTTTGAACTGCCTCATAGACATGAGCTTCTTGGCTTCGTGAAGTGAGACTCTGAACAGCACACCCTTGATTTGAAATGCGCCGTTCATCTTTGCTACGACTTTAGTATTGAAGTTAAATTGACCGTTTTGAACCTGCGACTGGGTGATGCCCTGACTGATGCGGTTCCCCGTTGCCCCTTCTAACTGAATAATTGATGGTGTTTGATTTGTGAGTTCGATTGGAATCGGATAAGCGTCCTCGCCCAATCCTTCCAATCCCGTCACACGAACTCGTAGTTCTGTACTTTCACCCCGGAGCAAATCCGTTTTCGGCGCAGAAAGCTGAATGCTCAAAACATGAGTTTTGTGCTCGGACGTCGTTCCGTTTTCGTTAACAGTCACGTTGAGCGGCCCATTTTGCTGAGGGGTAGTGGCAACCACGCAAGAGCGTGGAGATTCCGCAATCACCGCCGTTGGACTTCCTGAACCAAGCGAGACTTTTGAGTTACCCGCATTGCCATCAAATGGCCCGCAAATTTGGATTGGCTTACCTGATTGGATAATCGGGTCTACAGCAAACGGCGAAGTACTTGGCCCTTCGGCTCCGTAGTTCAGCGGAATTAATGCAGTGCTGATCTGCTTACCCGCTTTATCGCGCAATGCGACTTCGACGGTTGTCGAAAGTGATTCTAACAAAATCCACTTTTCATGATCCTTGTCAGTTGTCGAATTGCTACCCCCGAGGCTAATGACCATGCCTTCCAAGACATCGCTATTCTTTTGCTTTTGTTGGCCAGAGCCGATTGGCTCGGTGCTCACCGTGCCAGAAATAATGTCGCCCGCACAAAGGTCATCCGGCAGAAGCACCTTGATTTTCCCTTCTGGTACAGAGAATTCGATGGTTTCCAACCCGTTGGCTCGGGTGCGAATTCCTTCACTTGGCTGATTGATCAGCGACGCCATCAAGATTGCGGTAATCATGCTGATTGTCCTTATCAGTCAGATTGCCGGAAATCCTCGTTGTTCGCAAATATTTTCCAACGAAACTACTTTTATGCTCCTTAGTCACGGAAATAGTCCCCAAATCAACTAATTATCTTAATCCAGTCCTAGGCTAAAGCAATTTCTTAACAATTTGAGCCGATTATATAAGTGGATCGCGACGCAACGGCCTTTGGAGGAACGAAGAGGGCTTAAAACAACTGATCATAGAATCGGAGCGGCGCAGATGATCACAACAAGCAGTTCGATGGCGGGGTGAAAGCCTCGCCTTTTTTTGTTTAAACCGTTGCTCTGCGTTCGCTGACCCTGCGCTCGCTATGATCGAGAATCTTTTTGCGGAATCGCAGGTACTTAGGAGTGACTTCTAGCAATTCGTCATCCCGTAACCAGCTCAATGCTTGCTCCAGACTGAAATCTTTGTGTGCTTTGAGGACGGTAGTGTCTTCTGAGTTAGCCGAACGTATATTGTTCGCGGCTTTCATCTTGGTCACGTTGACAATCATGTCTTCGTCGCGAGCGTTCATCCCTACGATCATCCCTGCGTAGGTGTCTGTCCCAACTGGGTAGAAGAATGTGCCACGCTCTTGGACATCCTCATAGGCGTAACGCGTGATCTTGCCTGGATCTTTGCCGATGAGCGAGCCGTTAACTCGGTTTTCAATCGAACCCTTGTACTCTTCGTAACCATTGAAGATGCTCGCCATGATTCCGGTACCCCGGGTCATGGTGAGATATACACTTCGCAGGCCAATTAAGCCACGGGTTGGAATGATAGCGACAACGCGACTTCGACCAACGCCAATGGGGGACATATTTGTGATCAAGGCTTTTCGGCGACTGAGTTCTTCCATCACGTCGCCCATTGCGCCGTCTTCAAACTCGCAGGTGAGTTCTTCCATCGGCTCCATTTTTTTGCCGCGCTCATCGGTCGTAATAATGACTTCAGGGCGCGCAATCGCCATTTCGTAACCTTCGCGGCGCATGGTTTCGATAAGTACCGAAAGTTGCATCTCGCCACGAGCGGCAACCCGAACCGTGTCCGCTGGCGCACTCTTATCTAGTTTTAAAGTAACCGAAACCTTTTCTTCCTTCTCTAGCCGCTCTCGGATTTTGTGAATCGTCAAGAACTTCCCGCCATCCTGACCGGCAAGCGGTGATGTATTGGCAAAGAAGTTCATGGTGAGCGTGCTTGGTTCGACTTCAATTCGTGGCAGCGGCTCCACGTGGCTTGCATCGCAAATCGTGTCGCCAATCAAAACTTCATCGGTACCGGACATCATTACGATTTCTCCGGTTTCCCCGACTTCGACTTCCTTAAGCTTCAGCCCTTCGTAAATCCAGACTTTGGTGACGTTGAAACTTGTCTGCTTGCCGCCCTCGTGAACTTGGGTGAGACGGTCGCCAACCCGAACCCGACCACGGAGCAGCTTCCCACCAAAAATTCGACCCAGGTAATCGCTGTAGTCCAGGTTGTTAATCTGAAGGCGCATTGGGCCATCTTCAACAACCTTTGGAGCGGGAATATCGCGGACAATTGCTTCCAGCAGTTGCTGCATATCCTGCTCTTCTCCATCAGGAGTCAAGCGAGCGAATCCTCCAGCGCCACTTGTGTAAAGCACTGGGAAATACAGGTCATCTTCGTCGGCACCGAGATCAATAAACAGGTCAATTGTTTGGTCGTACGCTTCTTGGGGGCGAGCGCCTTCCCGGTCGATCTTGTTCACACAGCAGACGACTTTGAGGTTATTCTCAAAAGCCTTTTTCAGCACGAATCTGGTTTGCGGCATTGGGCCTTCGCACGCATCGACGATAAGCAAAACGCCATCCACCATGCTAAGAACGCGTTCGACCTCGCCGCCAAAGTCAGCGTGGCCAGGGGTATCAACAATATTGATTTTCGTACCTTTATAAAGGCAGCTCGCAACTTTAGAAAGAATCGTGATTCCCCGCTCACGTTCCAAATCGTTTGAGTCCATCACCCGATCTGTCACTGCTTCATGGGCCTTAAACAATCCTGCTTGCTTAAAAATAGCGTCGACCAACGTTGTTTTGCCGTGATCAACGTGGGCAATGATGCCAAGATTTCGTACGTCTAAAGCCATGGGGAAGTCAGCAAGGTACCGCTTTCAGGGCTTTTCTTAACAGGTCTGCCTTGAATCAGCTAGGCCAATTTGCTAAGGCTTCACCGTCAGACTTTCTTAAACTGCGTTGTTTCTGTTGAACTGCCTTTGCGCAAGGATCAAACCAAGTCCTATGGCAGTGCCGATTCCTAAGGCAGAAATCAAGCCAATCGAGTTAAGAGTCCCTGCGTCGGCAGCGGATTTTGGTTCAACTTTGGCAACTTCTTTGAAATCATCCCAGAATTTGGCGTTCAGGTCAGGATGGTTGCCTGCCTTTATCTGCTCCGAAATATATTTATTTCGCTCTTCGCTCCACTTCTTGCCGTTCTCTCGCAATTCTTCGTAGTAAGCATCTGTCTCTTCTTCATCTTTGAGAGTTCTGGTCGGTGGAGTCAAAGGCTTCGGAAGGTCTTTTGCGATTGCAACATCTGTGGCCTTAAATTCAGCCATTCTTCGGCGAATCAGGTGGGCAGCGTGGGCATCTTCTTCACCTAGAGAACCTTCTAGCCAAGCCCAAACCTTGGGAGATTCCCAAGCTTTACCAAGAACCATCAACCCAATCAGCCCTTCTTGTAACTTCTTGGAAGGAATGTCCACGGTTGGCCGCTCCTCTGAGTGATCGCCTTTTTCCCAGATGATGTCTTTGATCAAAGCGATCTGCACATTCTCACGACCGAAGTGGGCATCTGGATTGATTTCTATCGCCTTTTCTAGCTCTGCAAGACCTTTCTTCAGTCCTTCCATATCAGGTTCTTTGCTGGCAAATGCGCGATGGACAAGAAATGTCCCAAGGTTGGCATGGGTGCGGTAATTGTGCTCAGAAAGCTCTCTTTCTTCGAGCTTCATTTGCGCCATTGCCTCTTGCTTGCGGGCCATCCATTCAATGGCCTCATCAGCGCGACCCAAGCGATCACACGCAACTGCCGCGTCGTCGTAGTCACCCAGCTTTAGCATTGTTTCGCCTAATCCTGCCTCAATTCGCTTGAGGCGATCTTCGTAGTATTCAGGCGGGAATCGGTCAAACCGCCCGGCGATGACGTCCGCTATTTCCGGCAAACCTTTCATCTCTTGGGCAAGCGTGTCTCTGTCCCAGAGGCAAGCCATGCTCATGGTGGAGAACAAGGCGACTAGAAGAGCCATAATAGCGCGTTTCATTCTAATATCTCTTACCCAATTATGCGGCAAAAGGTTGTGAACTGCATTATTGATTCGGCTCTGAGGCTTGTTAGCAGATCGGATTACGCTCTACGTTTACGTCGGAACCAAACGTACACTCCGACAACTGCACCAATAATCACGCCATAAGTTACGAGAGCCGAATTGGTGCTGTTTGAAAACCACGCATTCACCATGGTTGCCGGGGTATCGCGAACTACATATTTCGCAGTTTCTTTGTAGCCATCCCAAAAACCAGAATCAGTGTCGGGGTGCAATCCTTGGTTAAGTTTAGAAAGCATAAAATCTGTTCGGTTTTGTTGGTATTGATCGGCACTTTTTCTTAGGTGGGCAAATTCTGATTCAATGTTAGCTTTGTCGGAGGCCCAGTAGTACGGTATATACAGTGGCTCCGGTAACTTGATGCTGTGCATTTCATCGGTCGCGCCCAGTTCCTTTCGCCGTAGCATGATCAAATGATTAACGTTGCTATCTCTCGCATTCAAAGTTCCTGCGATCCAAGCCCAAATTCGAGGGTTTTCCCAGGCTCCTCCAAGAACCACTATGCCGAGCAGACCTTCGCGGAGTTCTTTTTTCGTAAGGAATAGTGCTGGCCGCTCTCCGGTCTTGCCTTCCAACTCCCAAATCAGATCCTTAACTAAAGCGACCTGCACAACCTCCCTTCCAAAATGCGCATCTGGATTGATCTCAATCGCTTTTTCGAGCAGGGAAAGTCCCTTACGGATATCAGGCAATCCCGCTTCTCCTTGCTTAACTCCTCGATGAATGTAAAACGTGCCAAGATTCGCACATCGCATGTACTCAAAATTTGATTTATCTTTAGGGAAAGCCCCCCAATCGAAATTCAGCAAGTACTGTTCAAGCCGTTTTTCGATGCAGGCGATGGCATCTGTGTGTCGTCCGAGTTTATCGAGCGAAACTGCAATATCAAAGAACACTCTGGGCGGCTCAGCTTTGCCCGCGGAAATATCTTTTTCTATACGCTCAATCCGCATTTCGTAGTACAAATCTGGATTCCGCTCAAATCGTCCCGCGATGATGTCAGGAAGTTCTGGAAGCCCCTTTAACTCTTGAGCCAACGTATCAGAATCCCACAGGCAGCCCATCCCAAAAATAGCTAATAGAACCGCCAAAAACCCGAGTCTTCTGGTACTCATACTTTCTATAACTCGAATTATCCGCGAAAAGAGCCAGACGTATTCTAGTTCAAACCGAAGCTACTTAATTAGCGAGGTAGGAATGGGTAAAGACCGCGACTAAGGCCTTCCAATCTGACTTTCCACTTGCCATCAACTTTCTTTAAATCAAGTTGGTAGTTATCTTCCACAGCGCCTGGATTATCACTTCTGATCACTTGCATCCGTACTTGCGCTTGATTAGCGTTGGAAACCTGTGCTCCCATGATTTTGAAGCGGAACCTGTAGTATTCGCCATCCTTTACGGACTTTGCCCAGAGTTCTTCAAGTTGCTTCTGATCGTAGGTACCTGATGTTGAATATTCGGCTAGTTTCTTGGCATCGCCATCACCAAGGGCAGTCATAAACTTTTGAGCTTTCATTGAAGGATCTTCTGATCCGCCAAATATGAGGACTCCAACCATGAGGGCTGCCAAAATCCCCGCAACCACCATCCAATGCACTTTCCCTTGTCTCAACATCAATTTCCTATTTAACCTCACTCAAACTGCTGCATTCGGGTGAGAAGCCGTACGGTTTCTCCCGTATCAACTTTCCACTTCATATCTGGCTTTTTAACGACGAAACGAATCGCCATCATATTGCCCGGCTGAGGTAGTTCGTAGACGACATCCACAAATGCTTCTCGTCCGTTTTTTTTCACTCCGCCAAGTTGAATTCTTCGGCTATAACGAAGAATGTCCCTAATCTGTGCGGCAAGAGCCCCCGAATACCGATCACGATTCACTTCGTAATGAGCGGCCCCGTCAAGATCGCCTTCCGCTATCGCTTGCTGATAACGCTTCACTGCACTTTCAGGGCCAGTATCTTTTGAATACGCGAATACGGCGAGAGTAAGTAAAGAAAGGGCAAAAGCGGCGCCATAAGTCGTCCACCTTTTTTCATTCTTTGCAAGTAATGAATTCTTTTTCAATCTACTTCCCCTCTTCACAGTTCAACTATTGAGCTAACTTGTAAGTTCCTTGAGGAATTACTCGGAATTGCCAACAGAATGAACAATTTATGTTGAATTCCGTCCCGACTCAGCATACAATCAAAAGAGGGAAGAAAATGAGCACCGATCTAAGCCGAAGAGAGTTATTTGCTAAAGGGGGAGTCTTAGCCGTTGGATTGATGGCACCCGCATGGCTTTCTGCCATTGCCCGCGCTGACGTAGTCAAAATGGCAAGCGGTCGAAAGGTTGCCCCTGACAACGTGCTGGTTGTTATCCAGTTTTCGGGTGGTAACGACGGTTTGAATACTGTTATCCCTTACCTTGATCCTGAATACGCTCGTTTGCGCCCCACTCTTGGCATCAAACCTGATGAAGTGCTCAAAGCAGCGGATGGACTTGGTTTCCACCCTGCAATGACGGGATTCGCCGAACTTTTCAAAAAAGGCCAAGTAGCGGTCATTAACAACGTTGGCTACCCCAATCCCAACCGATCGCACTTTAAATCCATGGATATTTGGCAATCGGCAAGCCCAGATAGCACCCTCAAATACGGTTGGATCGGTCGAGCGTTTGACCGCAACTGCGAATCCGGTAAGAAAATGGATCCTGTCGAAGCCCTCGGCCTCAGTACTGAGCGACCTCTGGCTCTGACCGCCAAAGAAGCCTCAATCCCTTGTTTCGCAAGCCTCGGTGATATCCAGCAAATGGTCGGCGATGCTGATGCAGAACGAATGCTTCGAGAAATTCAGGGGATGGCCGCTGAACAAGGAACCTCGGTTCGGCAAATTCAGCTTGCTAACAATACTGCTTTGGATGCGATTTCCGCCCTGAAAACCAACTTGGGTAAATACTCACCTAAAGAATCGTACGGCGAGCACGCATTTGGCCGAGGCCTCAAGCAAATTGCGCAGATTATCGCTACTTCGCCAAGTACGCGAGTGATTTATCTCAGCGTTGGCGGATTTGATACCCATGCGCGGCAGCCAGAATCACACGCCGCACTCATGAAAGGCTTTAGCGATGCGATTGCTGCGTTCCAAAAGGAACTGGAAGCTGTTGGCAAGGCCGATAAGGTTCTGACCATGGTCTTCTCAGAATTTGGTCGCCGCTCTTACGAAAATGGCTCCCAAGGCACCGACCACGGCAAAGCTGCTCCGATGTTCTTAATTGGAAAGAATGTGAAAGGCGGTTTCCATGGGCCAAAGCCAGACTTGCAAAATCTGAACGATGGCGACCTTAACTTTAAGATCGACTTCCGTCAAGCCTATGCAACTGCTTTGGATGACTGGATGGGCAACGACAGCAAGGTCGTTCTTGGTCAGCAATTCCAAACCTTAGACGTTCTGAAGTAGAAAACTTTAGTCGCCCGGGCAATAATTTGCCCGGGCGATTTTATGCTAAAACTGCAGGTCAAATACTCTTTCAAACGCCTTAACTACGGCAGGCTTCGCCATGTCAATATCAACCATTCGGTCAGTTTCTGAACTCAAACTGGTCACTCCATGGCCCACAACCCCGCAAGGAACAATTAAATTAAACACCGACAAATCATTGTCGCAATTGATGGCAATGCCGTGGAGATTTGTCCATTTTTTCACCTTCACGCCAATCGCGGCGATCTTTTTGTTTCCTACCCAAGCACCCGTATTGACATCGCTTAATCTTCCGGCTTCAATCCCAAATTCCGCACAAGTGAGAATCATCGTCTCTTCTAAATCGCGCATCCATTTGTGAAGGTCTTTTCCGTGTCGGGAAATATCGAATATCGGATAGATCACCAATTGCCCCGGCCCGTGGTATGTGACATCTCCCCCGCGATCCGTACGAATCACATCTATTCCGTGCTCTTTGTAACCTTCGCGGTCAAGTAGTAAATTCTCTTCGTGGAAATTCGCGCCCAGGGTGAGAACAGGGTCGTGTTCAACAAATATCAGAGTATCGGGTGCACCATCGAGAACTTCTGCATGAATCTTGAGTTGCTCGGCCCAAGCAGGTTCATAAGCCATCCGACCAAGATCAACGATTCGACCCTTCATTTATGCATCTACCGTCGGATTTAATACGACGTAAACCTGCTGTCCATCTACCTGATGGGCCAATTCGCCGAAGTCAGTTCCTTCGGTAACTGCATCGGCTACAGCTTTGCTGACGGCAATCCCACCTATGGGAGCAACTCCTTCAATGTGAGCAGCGATATCAATAATCTCATTAAAAGGAGCATCCACAAGATTTGCTTCCGTTCGTCCTGTGTGAATTCCAATTCGAATTCGGAAAGGCACGGTCAGTCGGTTTCGGCGCATATTGAACCGAGGCATTTCGGTTAATATTTCTCGAGCCGCAATTACTGCGAGCTGAGGGCTGGGGAACCCGACAACCGCACCGTCACCCGCTGTAGAGAGCACTTGACCACCGTGCTGAAGGCTCTTTTCTTCTATCAATGATTGATATTCGCGGAAGCTCCACTCAATTTTGAGAGGATCAGCATTGGCCTTCATCGTTGTTGATTTCGCGACATCAACAACAAGAACTGTAGTCGCCTGACTGCCCAAACCGAGCCGCCACTGAATTTGGATCTGCTGGGCTAACAATGAGGCTGGGTCATCATTCCGTAATCTTGAATCCCGGTAATTGCGTTCTTCGACCAAAGCCGCATAACCTGTGACTAAGCCGATAAACGCGACTCCAATCAAACCCATAAAAATATTTCCAAGCTTCACTTGATCAATCGCATGTTTGAACCCATATGTACCAAGCGGGAAAAAACTTGCAAACCACAAACCAGCACCAAAGGCGATCACCGCACTCATAGCTCTAGCCGGGCGACCAGCAATGAATCCGCTAAGAATCGCAAATCCATACTTGATCACGGTCAAGCCAATGCCTGCAATAATCATCGCCCAGGGCAAAGATACATCCCAAGAGAATTCGTGCCCCGTGGTTTGCGAATACAGCCCGAAGATCAATACGTCGAGCATCCCAACTGCAATTCCCCAAAGCAGAACGTTGAGGTAGTAGGTTTTGGCGGTGCGAATGCGGTCTAAAAACCTTGCTCGAACCCGCCGATCAGCGGCGAGTAATCCTCCAAGTCGCGAATTGACTTCAAATAGCCTGTCTAAAAGCTCCTGACGGCTAACTTCGCGCTCCACCATCGATTCTCGTCGATACCTTGCGTAGCCACCGCTAAGAGTTGCCGTCATCGCAAACAAAAAGTACAGCGCGGACATGATAATCGCTCCGAAAATCATGAGGGGAAGCGCAGGCAGGTTGTTTCGTTCTATTTCTGCCCTACCTTGAGCATCCATGGCGAGATTCATAAACGCGAACCAAGCCATGAGCATCACTGCAGAAAATGCGAATGCGTATCGCATTTGGGCGTGGCGGTAGTAACACACAGAATGGGTGATGAATGTCATCACAAAAAGTGCGCCGACTAAGGCACCCGCGGCGCCCGTGTAGAGGAAGTTAACTCCTAGTTGAAAAGAATTTCTAAACAACACAAGCAGTGTGACAACGGCAAATGTTGTGAGGGTTGACCCCATCAAGCACAACCAAGGGCGGCCCGTTAGCTCAACAAAGGTGGATTTAACCCGGGTGATCACCTTAGAAAAAGCTTCTTTGATCGCCCGCGCACCGACTTCAAGAAACGAATCTTGTTCGATGGGTGTCCGCATTGCGGCGACAAACGATCGTACGAAATCTACATCTAGCTCAAATTCACGGGCAAGATCATCCGGAGTACGACTCAAGCAACCCGGATTGGCCCTAACATATTCAGCAAAAACTTCCCACTGATTTGCATGGGGAACAGGCACGTCTCGCTGGGCTTCTTGGCTCAAAACGTCGGCCACAAATCACCCGTACTCCACTTTACCAAAGCTGAACCCTCCTGGTACCCAAAAATTGAATCCCCTAATCGACTTAACGACTAGAGGATTCGATAGTTTTGAAATTGAGGCTGTTGATTTAGCTTTCTTTAGCTTCTTCAGTTTTTGCAGCTTTCTTAGCGGCTGGCTTTTTGGCCGGAGCTTTTTCCGCAGTTTCTTTTTTCGCGGCTGGTTTCTTAGCGGCTGGTTTTTTCGCAGCTACTTCTTTTTTGGGAGCATCGGCGGCGGCAGGTGCTGTGGTTTTCTTTTTGCCACCCTTACCGGCTGCTTTCGCTTCTTTGATTAATTCTTTTACGCGCTCTTCTTTCCGTCGGCGACGGTTGCGCAATTCCTTGTTTCGTACTCTCATGGTATGTACCTGACTGGTCTAGTTTGCAATGATACCAATTGAACCTACTTCTAGTGCAGGGACCGGATAGATTCAAGGTCGCTTTCTGAAGGAATAGCGACTCCAACGTGCTGAACGACCTTGGCACTCGTCTGCGCCGCGAGTTCAAAAACACGATTGGAAAAGCCGCTTTTCGCGAGTCCAAGTCCAACGGTTGCTAAAACTGTGTCTCCCGCGCCAGCGACGTCATACGCTTCGACTTCTGGCGCGTTCACCTGGGCTTCCCCATCGGGCCATGCCGCAGACATTCCCAAATCACCCATGGTGACCAAAACGCCCTGAACCCCTAGTTCATTCCTCAAGTGACGCGCGGCGGTGACTCCGTCAGATAGGTTTGTCGGGCGATGACCCAGTACAGCGGTTGCCTCGCCTCTGTTCAAAGTCAGTAAATCTGCACCGACAAAAGTCTTTGCTGAAGATGGTTTGGCATTCACCACGACTAATTTGCCCGCCTTTTTTGCGACTTCAATGACTGCTTGATTTAATGCAGGGGTAAGCATTCCTTTGAGGTAGTCGCTGAGAAAAACTACGTCAACAGAACCAATATCCAATGAATTGCTTACCCAATCTAATACTTCGCGACTAACCGGTTGATTGGTCTCCTCATCTACTCGCAAAACTTGGTGAGAGTGATTTGCCAGAATTCTGGTTTTTCTGGTTGTGACGCGACCCGCATCGGTAAAAACTGAGGCATCTAAACCAGTTTGAGAATCGATGGCTTCCTTAAGTAGCCGCCCGCCTTCGTCGTCCCCGGCGACTCCCAGTACTCTAGCCTGTGCGCCAAGTGCGGCGATATTCTTCGCAACGTTCGCCGCTCCTCCTGGAACCCAGCGAGTGCTTTCTTTTTTCACCACCATTACTGGAGCTTCGGGGCTAATGCGATCAATGGAGCCTACAATGTATTCGTCGAGCATGATGTCGCCGATAACCACGGCCCTCAAACCCTGAAATGAATCCAGCAACTCACGGAAACTCATCTAAAAATTCCCGAACTTCTTGGCAACCGCGTCACGGCGTTCAATTGCCTTTCGCATTAGATCTTCACGATTGGCCGAATTGTAAAGCTTCATCGATTCTTGCCAAGCTTTGGCCACGTGAACTTGCGATGCGGCAAGAAAAGCTTTCCCAGACTCAGTAGTAGGATCAACCTCAACTAGCATTTGTTGATCAATCGCATCAATCAAGAGATTTGCGAGTTCGACATCATTTCCCTTATCCT
The DNA here is from genome assembly GCA_019638675.1 of Fimbriimonadaceae bacterium. Classification (GTDB taxonomy): domain Bacteria; phylum Armatimonadota; class Fimbriimonadia; order Fimbriimonadales; family Fimbriimonadaceae; genus UphvI-Ar2. The sequence continues at coordinate 260,687 of JAHBTE010000001.1, forward strand.
TGCCAGCGGGAACGATTTCGTAGAGAACTGACATGAGAATCGGAGCCTTTTCCTTTGGTTTAGCCGTAAACGTCGTACGAACAAGCTCAATAGCTGGCTTAAGCTCACCCATCATGCACATCACACGCGCTAGCTGTAACGAGTCATTTACGAGTCTATCCTCCGTTTTTGCAACTTTTACTGCCGTTTCATATGCGGCTTTTGCTTCTGCAAGACGGTTAGCCTGCCTAAGAACATCAGCGTAACGATAAGCTTCCTCATCTGGGACTTCTTCGAGCTTAATGTAGCTTGCAAAGGATTCAGCCATTTCCCGAATCATTCTTTCTTTCTGTTGCTCGGTAATCTCCCCTCGGCGCACGCGCTGACCAAGATCCTGGTATGCCATAGAGATGTTACGCTGCATGATCCGCGCATCGATAGGTGCACTACTCGCCATATCATTTGGATCAGGTAGCTGAGCAAAGTAGCAACCTGATAAACACAGGCATAGCCCTAATAAACTAAGCCAGCGCCAATTCATATCTTTCATTACTGAGCATTGGGTCTCGATAAACTTCATTTCCGCAGTAGGTAACCATCGCTTTTCCTGTTAGGCTCCAACCGTGGAAAGGAGAGTTCTTGCCCTGACTAAATGTACGCTGAGCATCAAACGTCCATTCCAAATTCGGGTCAATGATCGTCATTTGTGCGACCGGAGTCTTACCAGGCACCAAAGTTCCTGCTTCAAGACCTAAAATCTGGGCTGGTCCAGTACTAAGCCTGTGGATGGTCTCAAGTGGCGTCAGGATTCCCTTGTGAGTGACATGGGTGAGGATGACACCGAGAGTTGATTCCAGCGTGCTCATGCCCATCGGAGCCTCCTCAAACGGCACCTCCACTTCAAATGGCGCGTATGGGGAGTGGTCACTGGCGATGGCATCAATGGTTCCATCTGCAAGGGCTTGCATTAAGATGTCAATGTCAACTTCTGAGCGTAGTGGCGGAGTTGTTTTATAAATTGGGTTGAATTCGCCAATTGCTTCATCAGTGAGCGTTAGGTGCGGCGGGCTCACTTCGCAGGTGATCGGCGCGCCAAGGTACTTGAACTGGCGGATCATCTCAACTCCACCCCACGTACTCACGCGCATAAAGTGAACGCGGCAACCAGTGTTCAATGCAAGAACGCAGTTCCGCATGATCATGATCTCTTCGGCGCTGCGTGGAATACCGTTTAGGCCGAGCATCGCCGAGGTTGGGCCATCGTTCATGCAACCGTCGACCGTGAGAGAAACGTCTTCGCAATGCACCATGATTGGCAGGTCAAGCTGAAGGCAGAATTCCATCGCCCGCATCATCACGCTGGCGTCTTGGATGGGGCAGCCTTCGTCGCTAACCGCGGCTACTCCTGCCTGCCGCAACGCTGCGATGTCGGCAAGTTCAAGTCCCATCTGCCCCTTGGTGAGTGCACCAATTGGTTGAACAAATATCCCACCAGCCTCAGGGGATGCCGCTTTATCCAAAATAAAGTCAACAATTGCCGGATTATCCAAAGCCGGGCTTGTATTTGGCATGCAGCAGATCGTTGTAAACCCGCCCGCTGCCGCCGCTTGAGTTCCGGTTTTGATGGTTTCTCGCCGCTCTTCACCTGGTTCGCGGAGGTGAGTGTGAAGATCAACTAGACCAGGTGTGATCCACAGCCCACTACAATCGTAAAGCTCATCATATTCGCCGACCTCAACGTCTTCGCCGATTTCGGTGACCTGCCCGTCTTCCAGAATTATAGAGCCAATGATGTCTAAATCTTGAGAAGGATCAAGAATCCGCCCGTTTTTGAATACCGTTATCATTTCGCCACCGCCGCCATTTGCTTTTGGAACACCCAGTTCAAAACCGCCATCCGCACGTAAACCCCGTTTGTCACCTGGTCTGAAATCACACTTTGCGGGCCATCGGCGGTGAGATCATCTACCTCAACCCCTCGGTTAATCGGCCCAGGATGCATCACGAGCGCATCATCCGCCGCCCATTTCAGGGTTCGTCGGTTGATTTGATAAAGCCTTCGGTACTCGCCTAGAGAACTCAAGCGTCCCTCCGTCATACGCTCCTTTTGCAAACGCAGGCACATCACAACGTCAGCACCTGAAATTCCTGTCCGGAGATCGTAATAAACTTCGCCAGGAAGCTTTGCGGTCGAACCAGGAATCAGTGTTCGTGGTCCAACGAACCGAACTTCGCAACCGAGTTTGCTAAACAGCCAGGCATTGCTCCGAGCCACACGGCTGTGCATGATGTCGCCGACAATCGCGACCCTTAAGCCGTCGAACTTGCCTTTGTGGCTTAGAACAGTCAGTCCATCTCCTAGTGCTTGAGTTGGATGTTCGTGCTGACCATCACCCGCGTTAACAAGCGGGCCACCGAAGTATTCCGCCGCAAGTTGGGCCGCTCCGCTAGCTCTATGCCGCATAACAACTGCTTCCAGTCTTTCATGCTTGAGGGTAAGAATCGTGTCTTTCAGGGATTCGCCTTTGCTCAGCGAACTACCACTTCCAGAAAAGTTAACTACTCGATAGTTAAGATAGTTGCAGGCTTGCTCAAAGCTCACGCGGGTTCGAGTGGAGTTTTCAAAGAATAAAAGGCCAATCGTGCGTCGCGGCCCAGCATCTACTTCGCGACCTGCCTCAATATCGGCCTTGAATCGAGCGGCAAGATCGATCAATTCGCGAATATCTTCTGCCGACGTATGTCGTATTGCTAACATGCTTTGATTCATCTCAAGCTCTCCACTGCTCCGCCTCTGGCTAAAACTACCGAGTCTTCTCCATCAAATTCGCTCAACTTAACCAAAATATGATCTTCACGCTGGGTTTCCACCTTGCGACCGACGTAATCAGCTTGGATTGGTAGTTCCCGATGTCCGCGATCCACCAGCGATGCAAGTTGGATATGGCTTGGCCGACCCAGGCGCATGATTCCTTCCATCGCGGCACGAACCGTCCGACCTGTAAAGATCACTTCATCTACCAAAACCACTCTACGGTCGTTGATCTGGAACGGAATCTCTGTTTCGTCCGTGGGGGCTTCATCCTTCAAGTCGTCGCGAAAAGAGCGGACATCGATCTTTCCACACGGAATAGTTGCCCCTTCAACTTGAGTCATCAAAAATGCCAACCGCTTCGCGACCGGATATCCTCGTCGCAGAATTCCAACGACCACCAAGTCCTGACCGCCCGAATTGCCATCAAGAATCTCATGCGCCATCCGCGAGAGGGTTCTCTTCATTGCTGAGGAATCGAGAAGGACTTCCGCCATTGAACTTATTATGACCAGTCGCCTTTCAGGGAAAACAGACATTGTAAAAGTCAGGCAATCCAGACTATTTTTTGAGCCTGTCTACCCGTTAAGCAAGCTGATTTCGCTTGTGAGGAAACTATGAGGTTCGCGACCCTTTTCCTCGATTTTTAAAATTCGTCGTAAACCCTCCGACCCCTTATGCGTTAAGTCTTACAGGGCCGGGAACTAAACATTCCCCAAAAACTGTAAGGGTTACAAAGGAGAAAGAAATGAACGAACTTTTTGGACAAGTAGTGAAAGCAATGGTGGTTTTAGCCAAAGCAATCGCTGTATCCATGGCGGCAAAAGAAGCGCCAGTCCAAAAGCCCGTAGTCACAACTTCTCCAAAACCAGCAATCGGTAAATCTTTTGATTGGCGCAACTTAGATCATCTGCCCAAGCAAACGAAGGAACAAAGAACATTTGTGAATTCAGAAGGGCGCGTTTTTGTGCTCGAATTCGTGAAAAGCCCAACCGAGACGAGCTTAAACTAGACTAAAGCGTGGCCAAGAACTTTTTCCGTAGTCCGGAAGTGAGTCTTGGCCACTTCTCTTAAAATATCTTTGCCTTTTGCTTCCACCAACCGCTTCGCCGTGGAATCAACCCCTGGCCCGGCTCCTTTTGGCAGTTCCATTCCGACTTCCACACCCAGGCGTCCGAGTCTTCGCAAAAACTCCGCCCGAGCCAAAACGCTGGCGGCGGCGACAGCAAGATCACTTTCTGCCCGAACCCTGCTTTCTAGCTTGATGTTCAACCCTTTGGTGTTCATCACACGCTGGAGACCAGCGGGATTCGCAAACTGGTCGCTGATCACCAGATCGCATTCAACGCCTTCCAAGGCAAGAACATTTTCAATTGCTTTTGCGTGGCCCCATTCCAACATCCGGTTAAGATTCCGCATCTTGGCGTGCATTTCGTTGTATCGGCTTGGGCCAACGGCAATCACAGAACAAGGGCATGTTTTAGCGATCACTCCCGCCAAAGCGAGTGCCTTTTTATCCGTCAGTTTTTTGGAATCAATGACGCCTTCTAGCTCCGCATAGTGCCAAGGAGCGACGTAGCAAGCGGCAATAACCAACGGGCCGAAATAATCACCCTTTCCGCTTTCATCCACGCCAATTCGCCCTTCTGCCGACATCAGCATCAGTATGGCGGACTCAATTAGCGCACCAAGGCTTTTCTCCAGAGCGGAAAAGTGTTTGTATTACACTAATTTCATGTTAGATGTGGAATGGCAACAGTTGATTGACCAGATGCGCAGAAACGCAGAGGTGATCAAAGCTTGGAAACCCTGTCCACCCAATCCAGAGGCAGAACGATGCGAGTTCTGTCGCCATCGCACTCTCGCGCATTTCCGGGCATGCCAAGAAACCTGGCTCCATGCTATCCAAGAGTTCGCGGCCAAACCCACGCCCTCGGTGAATTTGCTCCATCCTTGGAAGTCCTTCGTCAAAAATAACTACCAATTAGTGAGTTGGGATGACCACATGACTAGATTTATGAACGACAGAGCGGCGTGGTTGCTTCTACTCGAAAGCGGCGTAGACCGAACCCTGGGAGGAAAACTATCACGCCAGCCGCAGACAATCGAGAGCCTGACTGGGCGTTTGGTCGGACACGAAACTCATCATATCGAAGTCCTGCATGATCTCAATTGATTGGTTCGCCTTTTCTCCATGAGATAAAATGAGCCATGGCGAGTAAATTCCGAGAGCCGTTCAACGCTTGGTCGCACCTTGTTGGGGCTGTGCTCATGGCGATTGGAACAATCGTGCTCGTCATCGGAAGCATTCCAAACCCAATCGCCGTGATTTCTTTTGCGATCTTCGGATTAGCCGCAACATTTTTATTTGCCAGTAGCACGGTTTATCACTCGTTATCGCTCAAACACGCCTGGCTCCAGCGGATGGATCACTCATCGATTTACGTGATGATCGCCGGTTCTTACACTCCAATCTGTTTGCTGGCTTTGCCCGCACCTCAAAAGTGGGTTGTTCTTGGTTTGCAGTGGGGGGTCGCTTTGTTCGGCGTTTTGGTATCTGCTACTCGAGATAAAACCCCGACTTGGCTTCGGTTATTGCTTTACCTTGGCATGGGTTGGATGCTCGTTTTTGTTTTAGGCAAGTTAGATTCCCGTCTGACCTCTCAAACGATGGGGTGGTTGTTCGCGGGGGGACTCGCTTACACTATCGGTTCGGTCGTGTACGGAACCAAGCGACCAAAACTCTGGCCAGGGAAGTTTTCTTCGCACGAGCTGTGGCACTTATTCGTGCTCGGCGGAGCCGCGTGCCACTTTGTCGTGATGCTTGGGCTATTGGTTGTTTTGGGGTCTTAAATGAACTTTGGAAACTGGAGTGAACCTGCTGGGCCTCAACTATTTATCGGGCTGGCAGTTATGTATGTCCTGCTGTTAGTTTTCTCGTATTTCACGGCAAGATATCTAAGGGTCGTACTTCATAAAATTCTCGATAAGAAAACTGACCATTTGCCCGCAGATTCGCAGCAGAATGGCCAAGCACTGAATAATTCTGAATTGACTTCATATCTCATTAGCGTAGTCATTGAAGTTGCCATAGCAAATGCTTTCGTCCACTTGATTTGGTACGGTATTGAGCCATTCGTTTTGTACACAGAGCTAAATATTCTTTTACAAAAAAGCTTTACTTCATTACCATTTCTGTTGGCAAGTATGTACACAGTTCAGGCTGGTTGGGGAGCTCTGATTACCTGGCGGAAATCTCAAAACAAAAAAGAACCTGCCCCCATCGAATAAAAAGGCAGGTTCCAGTAATCAAATGACTTAACGTCGTCGCTTAGCGTTATTCGGTCGGCCGAAGCGTCGCTTCGGGAATCCCTTGGCCGCTTCTGCTCCGCCCTTCGGCCCGCAATTAGAAAGTGGGCTGACTTCCATTTTCGTATCCATCAGCTTTTCGATTGCGCGGACGAGTTTGGCTTGTTCCGGCAGAGCAATCGTGATCGCCTTTCCTTTCGCTCCCGCCCGACCGGTTCGACCGATGCGATGGATGTAATCATCCGCGTGTTCGGGAACATCGTAGTTGATGACCATCGAGATTTCCTTGACGTCGATGCCTCGGGCGGCGATATCAGTGGCAACCAATACTCGATATTTGCCTTGCTTGAACCCGGCAAGAGCTTCGCGCCGCTGAGCGAGGGTTCGGTCGGCATGAAGTTCAGCCGCCGTATGACCATCTTCGCGGATGCCTTTTGCCAGCTTTCGCGCTCCGTGGCGAGTTCGGGAGAACACCAATACCGTTCCTCGGTTTTCATCCAGCAGTTTGTTGAGCATCGGACGCTTGTCGTCGAACCGAACGTAAATCAGCTCTTGGTCAACGAGTTCACTGGCGGTGCCCGCAGGAGCGATTTCAATCTTTTCTGGTTGTAGCAAATAGCGCGATGCTAGTTCTTCAACGTCTTCAGGCATCGTCGCACTGAACATGAGAGTCTGCCGTTGCAGTGGGCATTGACCGAGGATCGTGCGGATTGCCGGGGCAAAGCCCATATCCAGCATACGATCAGCTTCATCCAAAACGGCTACTCCAACTCGGTTGAGTCGGTAGGTTTTTTGTTGCAGGTGGTCAATCATTCGACCAGGAGTGGCGACGACGACCTTATGGCGACCCCGCAGTTGCGATACCTGGCGTGACATTGATTCTCCACCGACCACCAATACGCCTTTCACATTCAGTGAAAGGAAGGTTTCGGCGATTTGGTGAGCCAATTCGCGAGTGGGGGCGAGAACAAGACCAACTTCGTTTTCGCGCAGTTGTTCAAGCATCGGCAAACCGAAGGCGAGCGTTTTTCCGGTTCCGGTTTGTGCAATGCCGATGAGGTCGTCACCGCGCATTGCGATAGGAATCGCCTGGGCTTGGATTGGGGTCGGGATCACGATTCCGTGATCGGCCAGGATTTCGCACGTTCGACGCGCAAGTCCAAGGGCCGCAAAGCCCGATTTCTGGGTTGTTTGATTCATGTTGATGAGGCACGCGAATAAGCCGCGTTAAGCTGATTGCCGCAAGCTGTTGCACCTGGTCAACCGGGGCAAACCATCGGGACCGAGCGGCGCAAGCCCATGCTCACCAATTATTGTGAGATCCTTGCGCAAAGGGGAATGTGACGAAACTTTCGCCAACCAGAGCCAAACCTCAAGCAGAAATGAATCCGAAAGGGGAGACTTGGTGGGCCTAACTGGATTCGAACCAGTGACCTCACCCTTATCAGGGGTGCGCTCTAACCAACTGAGCTATAGGCCCGAACGGGAGAGATAATACCCGCCCCACAAAAAATGTTGTTCAAAGGACCCTAGAATTTTCTCAACGTCCCATTAGCATCTTCGGGCGGATGAACAGTTTATAGAGTAAGGCTGGCATATTGTCGCCGTAGCTCATGGCGAATCTGGGCAAAAGCCGTCGGTCGTCGCTTTCTTTGGCCCACCGCTTTTCTACGGTAAATCCGACTCCAAACCCCGCTTGCTCAATCGCTTTTGATGTTTCTTGATTGTATTTACCAAACGGTATGCAGAACGTTTCCGGATTCAATCCGCGCTCCCGCATCAGCCAACTGCACTTTTCTATTTGCGCAACTTGCTCGTCTTGATTTAGTTTAGAGAGATCAAGATGTGAATGGGTGTGGTTACCGATTTCGATTCCTGCCTTCTGCGCCCGTTTGAGTTCGTCCCATCCCGCAAGTTTTGCCGCTTTTTCCCCGTCCCAGCCAGAATCTTTGCCAACGTATTCACTCACAGCATAAAAAGTGGCGGGGACCCCGAGCTTTTCGAGAACGGGCAAACCGTTAGCCAATGTCGATTCGTATGCGTCATCGAATGTGAGGCAAATGGATCGCTCAGGAAGCTTGCCGCTAAGGCTTGCCGCCGGAACGACTTTATAGTTACGTCGCTGAAAGAACTCAATGTGGGAGGCCAGGGTTTGTGGACTAACGTTGATCCAACGCCCTTCCGCCTGTTCTTCTCCAACCTTGTGATAACACAGCACCGCGACCATTCCCAACATCATATCTATTCACGCTCAAAATCAGCCGTGACCTTGAGCCTCAGTGGAACGTCGAATGAATAGGAAAATTTCACTTGAAGATTGCCCGTTAACCTGGCAATCTTGCTGCTTCGACCGTTATACTGAGGTGGCCCAATCGGGTGAAAAAAGGACACTTGATGATGCGTTTCAATTTGCGAGCACTCCCCGCACTCTGTGCGATTGCCGCCTTCGGTTCAGCCAACGCCGATATTTCTGGCCCTACCCCTCTTGCTTGGCGATGGGCTGAGTCGGCCAAGGTTTCACCTTCCGGCACCCCACAGTTCGTTGGCAACAATGTCATTGTTGCGGTCGGTGGTCGAATTTACAGTTTAGATAAGTCCAGTGGGAACCTAAATTGGCGATTCCCAGCTGGTGAAGCAATTCAAGGGAGCTTCCCCTACGGCTGTGAAGTCCGCAATGGAATGGTAGTTGCCGCCGGCGATGAAAAATCTGTCTATGCAGTCGATGCTGAAACTGGCGAGTTGAAATGGCAATACGTTTCTCCAGATTCAATTACGAGCAACGTCGTTATTGCTGGTGATGCCATCGGTTTTGTGACTGGAAAACTTAAGGTCAACCTGATTACGGCTCAAAACGGTCAGCTGATTGGTCAACCGATTACTGAACAAGATCTTGTGCACGGAACGATCGAAGCCTATCAAGATCAAGTTATTTACACCACTCAACGTGGGAAGATGGTTTCTTTGGACACCACAAGCCTTCGACCGAAATGGGAGCAAAAGTTCAATATTCTTCGTTCAAACGGAAACTTCACCATTTACGGTGATCGCATTTACGCACATTCGCTCAACTACCTCATCGCTCTCCGCGCTGGTTCGGGAAGCGTGCTGTGGCAACAAAATACGGGTAAGGAATTAAGCGGTGCTCCCGCAGCAAACGAAACCGGAATTGCTTCAATGACGGCTCGAGGCGAAGTCTACTTCTTCAATTCCAGCGGTAAAGCGATGTTCGGTAAGCCGGTTGAAGTTGGCATTCCAGTTTCTTCTCCATCTTTTGTCGGCAATCTTGTTAGCGTTTCGACTGCAAACGGAGCGATCAACTTAATCAATCCACAATCTGCAACTGTGGTTTGGAGTTACGTTATTAAACCGATCACAACGAAAGCGGCTGCAAAACCAGCTGGCAATCCTACTGGTGGTGGAGACACCGGACCTGGAGGTGGTGACACTGGCCCAGGCGGTGGTGGGGCAATTAACCAACAAAACTCAGCACCAGTTGTCGTGGATTACACTCTTGTTGCTGGATCACCGGCAATGAATGGTAATTCGCTTTTCGTATTAACCCGAGATGCCAGCCTGCTTATGTTCGACAAAGAACTTGGCGTTGACCTGACTCCTCCTTCAGCAAAAATGCTCTGGCCAAGACCTGGTCAAGAAATTGCTGGCAAGGCCCCGATGGAAATGGTCTTCAAGCTGGAGGATCTTGGAATCGGCATTGATCCGGATTCAGTCAAGGTCAAAATCAACGGCAAGGATTACATTAGTAAGCTTTCGAACGATGGTTTCTTGAACGTTCTGATTATCACTCGCGGGGCAAATGCTCAAATCGCTAATGGTCGAGCAACGGTGCAGGTCACTGCAACCGACTGGCTGAACAATACTAGCGTTACCGAGTTTTCTTTGAAAATTGATAACAGCTTGAATGCTCTTGGCAGCCCACCACGTGATGGCAGTGCAACCGGTCAACCAGCAGGTGGCGGTGGTCGCGGCCCAGCTTCCGGAGGACTTGGCGGCGGCCTCTAAAGCAATTCATGTATCCGGCCCGGTTCTGGCAGGTCTTTCTGGCGGCTGGGCTTAAGGATGAAAAGGCCCGAGAGTTTCTCAATGCTCTCGGGCCTCATGATTCTGACCCCACCGAAATTTTCCTATCTTGGCCAAAGCTCACTGCCCAGGAACGAGCCAATATTAATCGCCCCGATCAAAACAAAGTCCAAAAATTACTCAGCCAAGATGTTCAAGTATTGATGCCAGCGGAGTACCCAGATACTCTGCGGCAGGGCGGCTCTCCCCCTCGGGCATTGTTTATACGCGGCACCAGCGAATGTTTACACCGACCGAAAATTGGCATTGTTGGTACCCGAAGGGCAACGACCCAAGGAAAAGCCACGGCTCAAAAATTTGCGGAGCGATTGGCCCTTGCCGGAATGACCATCGTCAGTGGCGGAGCATTTGGAATTGATGCCGCAGCGCACCGCGGAGCGCTCGCGGTAAAAAAGCCGACGGTTTGCGTGCTTCCATGTGGAGTTGATGTCGCCCAGCCTCCAGCGCATGCTCAGCTTCTTGAAGATATTTCACATAGCGGTTGCTTACTCAGCCCTTATGCAATTGGCACTCCCACACAACAGCATCAACTATTAGCCCGTAACCAATTGCTCGCCAGTTTGGTAGATGCAGTCTTGATCATCGAAGCTCCAATCCCCTCAGGTTCGCTGAACACGGCATCTCACGCAGCTAATCTAAACCGACCTTTATTCGTTGTACCGGGCAGTATCAATTTAGACAACTATCGAGGGTCACACCAGCTCATTCGCGATGGAGCCACCTTAGTTGATCATCCTGATCAAATTCTCGAAGACTTGGGCCATGTGATGGATTTAGCCCCTGACGAGTCGCCCCCTTCCCTGAACGAAGCTCAGCAGATCATTTTGGAAATGTTGGGATCAGAAGCAATTACGATTGAAGCCATCTCCGATGAAACTGGTTTGACCACCGCTGAGCTCATGAGTGAACTGACAATGATGGAATTGGATGGTCTTGTTGCAAAACATTCAGGAGGATATGCTCGAATCTGATGAGGCTCATCGCAAGCGCATTCGGGCCAAACGGTTGGGGCACTTACTCCATTGAAAAGGAAGATGGCCAGCCTCCTGTATTTTCCGAAACCTCGCAAAAATCAAGCGATCTTTTCATCCCGGGCTTTGTGGATGTTCATATTCACGGCGCGTTTGGCATTGACTTCATGTCTGCATCTAGCGAGCAAATTGTTCAACTGGCTGACCAACTCGCACTGAATGGCTACTCAGGATTCCTACCGACCACGATTACCGCAACCTACGAACAAACTCGAGCAGCGATAAATCAACTTCCCGAACACCCACTGATTTGGGGGTTCCACTTGGAAGGCCCATTTATCTCGCCCGAATATCCCGGTGCCCAACCGCCAGAAGCAATTCAAGATATTCCGTTAGCCGATTCACCGTGGCAAGATTTACTTCACGATCCCCGGCTCAAACTTATCACCCTTGCGCCAGAAAAGACGGAAACAAAAAATATGATCGAAGACTTAGTTCGGCGTAATGTCATCGTTTCTGCTGGTCATACAAATGCAACGTACTCTGAGATTGCTGAATCTGTTGAGTGGGGGCTTTCTCACGCCACCCATACCTATAATGCAATGCGTCCTCTCCACCACCGGGAGGCCGGAACCGTCGGTGCGGCATTAAATATTGATTCGATTTCTGCGGAGTTAATTTACGATCGACTGCACGTCAGCAAACCAGCGGCGGAGATTCTCCTCAAATCCAAGCCTCATGAAAAAGTAATCGCCGTCAGCGACTGCACGATGGCAAAAGGGATCGCACCTGGCACTGAGTTCACGATGTGGGATCACCAAGTCATTGCCGGAGAAGGAGAAGTCAGACTCGCCAAAAACAATGCGCTCGCTGGTTCTGCAATCACTTTGCTGGATGCGTTCCGTAATCTCGCCGAAGATTTCGGGCCAGAAACTGCGGTTCGTTTGTGCTGTTTGAACCCAAGAATCGAACTCCAAATGGATTTAGTGCCTAGCCGATATGTCGTCCTAAACAAAAATTCCTGTATCCAACATCTAGTCTCGTAATATAATTGGCTTTGGCCTGCAATGAAGCGACCGCTTGGTCTCAATGAGCTCATTCCATAAATTCAAACACTTTGTATTCGGAAAACCGATACACGCACGCCATGCCCACCACGAAAGACTGAGCGTTACTTTTGGACTCGCAGTTTTTGCATCCGATGCTCTTTCCAGCGTAGCGTACGCAACGGAAGAAGTCCTCCTAGTTCTTATCCTTGCCGGGAGCCTTGCGGCCTACGGGGTTTTGCCGATCATTGCCGTCTGCCTTGCGGTTCTGCTGGTGATCATAGCCTTCAGTTATTATCAAACAATTCACGCTTACCCTGAAAGTGGGGGAACCTACATTGTCAGCACCGATAACCTTGGCCCTTACGCTGGTCAGTTAGCAGGTGCGGCAATTCTAATTGACTATGTCCTAACCGTTGCCGTATCGATCTCAGCCGGTGCACAAGCGGTTGTTTCGCTTGCACCACAGCTTCAACCTTATACGGTTCCCATGGCCTGTGGAGCAGTTGGAATTCTGTGCCTAATGAACCTAAGAGGTGCAAAAGAATCGGGGATTATCTTCGCGATCCCAACTTACGGGTTCGTCGTTCTTATTCTCATCCTTATAGGTCAATCCATTCGTACTGGAATATCATCCCCCGCAGTTGTTCCTCAGCTTCCGGCTTGGGATGGAAATGAACTCCATACACTCGGCGGATTCTTGCTTCTTCGTGCGTTTGCCGCTTCTTGTACAGCACTGACCGGAACCGAAGCTCTTGCCGACGGGGTCAAAGCATTTAAGCCGCCAGAATCCAAAAATGCGAGCAAAGCCCTCGTTATGATGGTCACCCTGCTCACCACCATGTTTATTGGGCTTTCGTGGGCGGCATGGCACAGTGGAATTGTGCCACTTGAATCAGGCACCGAAGGTTATCGCACCGTCATTGCTCAGCTTGCGGAGCAACAATTCGGCCCCGGCTTTATGACTTCCGCCATCATGATCATGACGGCGGCGATTCTGTTCCTAGCGGCAAACACAGCCTACGCGGACTTTCCTCGACTTGCCAGCTTTGTTGCCCGGGACGGCTACCTTCCGCGTCAGCTTGGAACGGTTGGGGATCGGCTTGTTTTTCAAAACGGGATTATCCTGCTTTCGCTCATTGCCATGGGATTGATCATTAAGTTCAATGCCGATACCCACTCTCTTATTCCTCTTTACGCGCTGGGCGTTTTTGTTGCGTTTACTCTCAGTCAAGCAGGAATGTTTAGATACTTCCGCAAACGACGCTGGATGGTTCTCAAACGCAAAGATTTAGAAGCCGATGATGAGCACCCGACGGCAAGTCCGCGTGAACGAATCAAGGCGGCACGCAAGTTTGCTGTCCAATCTGCTGTTTCTGGTTTTGGCGCACTCGTCACTCTCTGTGTAGCGGGCATTCTTATCTATACCAAATGGGAAGAACGAATTTGGATCGTTATTATCGCCATGGCGATTTTGATGACTATCTTCAATCTGATTAGCAGGTACTACAAATCGCTCGCTAAAAAACTCACAGTTACTCGTGCCGATAGCTTGCCGGAAATCAAGGCCACTACTCTGCTCCTGGTTCCGCGAATGCACAAAGGCATTTTGCTCCCCATTCAGTATGCCAAGGCGATGTCTCCCGACGCCCGGGCAATTCATGTTGCTTTAGGGCAAGAATCGGCAAAACGAATCAAAGAAGACTGGAATAATTTCGGCGTCGAAATGCCGCTCATCATTCTCGACTCTCCGTACCGTTCAATCATCCAGCCGATTCTGGATTATGTTGACCACGTTCGGAGTATGGACGCTAAACGCGTCGTCACCGTGATCGTGCCTCAAGCCGTTCCCAAACACTGGTGGCAGGGACTTTTGCATAACAACGCCGCCATATTGCTCAAGCTGGCCTTAGGCACCAGACGTAATGTCGTCATAACAAATATCCGATACTTTATCGAAGGCGAACAAGAAAATCAATGATTGTTGAATCGTACGAAGACGTGATTGTCCTTTCCGGCCCTCTAACCGCCGGATTCTGGGACGCCGTACAAACCGCTATTGCGCTCACATTGAGGCGAAATCCAACGGGCGTTATCGTAGATTGCAGCCAAATTACGAAAATCAACGAGGAAGGCGCAAAAACCTTCCAGTCTGCCATTGATTACGTACTTGAACACGATGGAGCGCGAATTATTTTCGCTGGCGTTCCTGATGCCGTGATGGACGTCTTACGATCCGTTCCCGCCGTGCGTTCACAGCTTGCACTCGCTGACTCCGTTGAGGATGCCCGCACGTCGCTCAACCTTTTTGAATCGAAGGAAACCAAAAAGCGCCGCTTATCTGAAGAAACCAGATCGAAGCATATCCTCGCCGTTGTTTGCCCAAATGAGTGCGACGCCCACTTTTTGAAGACGATCGCAGAGCATCTCAGCACGGCGCCGGCTCACCTGGTTATCCTCTTCCCCATCATTGTTCCGCGCGACCTCCCGCTTCACGCCCCTGTGCCAGAAGAAGAGCATAAACTTTTTGCCTTCGCCGAAAAAGCCCGCGAAATGTTTGCGAATTCTGAGAGTCTTGCCGAAGTCCGCTTAGAACGCACTCGTGATATTCCCGCGCTCGTTGCGGAAATTGCGGAAGAAATCAATGCCCAGCAAGTTATTGTCAGCATCGCGGCAAGCCATGATCAGGATTCTGATAGTGCGCGGAACTTCGGTGCCCTGCTCACCAAAATCAAGCAACCGCTCGTTTTCGTTCGGTCAGGTTGTGATCAAGAGCAATCTATAACAAACTAGCGCTTGCTTTTTTCAAGCGATCCCAGACGGCTTCCCATTCTGGTTCAGTAGGCGGTTCTTCTACGAAGATTCTTGCTGGTTTTTGAAGGTCTAATCGCTTGAGGGCTCCGTACAAAACAGCACCGTAAGCCTGAGCATTTCGCGGCATTTTAATTTGATGCGCGCCGTGAGCTTCAAAGAATGTGAGCCCACTATCGTGTTCGCCAAGCTGTTGTTTAACCAATTCAACCGGCGCACCGGGAGCATAGTGACGGCGATACATCCCTGGCGATTTGCGAATATCCTCGTGCGGCACATGCCCAAGTGGTTTGCCAAGCAAAATCTGGATATCCGCACGAGAAATCGCTCCTGGTCGCAGAATCCTCGGCACGTCGCTTGTGAGGTCGATGACGGTGCTCTCAAGCCCAATTTCGCATCGCCCGCCGTCCAAGACTAAATCAACGTCAACAAGGATTTCTGGATCAAGATCTTCGACACTGGTTGGGCTGAGGCCCATAAAAACGTTGGCACTTGGAGCCGCAATTGGCCGATCAGCCGCTTTAATGACATCGCGGGCGACGAAGTGCCGGGGCACCCGAACCGCGACAGTATCCAACCCGCCCGTAGTTTCTGTGGGAACCTCTAACCGTTTCTTAAGAACTAGTGTCAGCGGGCCGGGCCAATACCTCTCGGCGATTTTCCAAGCCAAATCAGGAATATCTTGAGCAACTAGCTCTAATTGCTTTGCGTCCGCTAGGTGAATAATCAGCGGGTTTTCAGAAGGCCGTCCTTTGATTTCAAAAACCCGCCGAACCGCTTCTGGATTGAGAGCATCGCAGGCTAAACCGTAGACGGTTTCGGTCGGGATAACAACAACCCCACCTTCGCGCAGAATACGCCCGGCTTCATTTATCGCGTCCTGAGTCGGGTGAACAATGCTCATAACTCTACGCTCGTAAGCATAGCCTCTCGCGGCGCTGTTTTTTTCAACCACCACTCAAAAGCTAGGGCCGCTTGTTCCACAAGCATCGGTTTTCCGTCCAGCACTCGGCAGCCGCTCACAAATGCATCTGCCAAAAACGGTGTCATCCCATTAGTGTAGCCAAGGTCGTAGGCGAGGCAATCTGGATTCACATTTCGCCAATCAACCGCGATCCCGACTCCAGAAATGCTTGCTGAAGTTGCGTTGATGACCGCATCAGCCCCTATAGGATCGGCGTCGGGAAGTATGCGAGCGGAGATTCCAATCTTTCCCAGTAAATCATCTAATTTTTGAGGAGTTCTATTCCATACAGAAATTTCGTATCCAGCTTCATAAACCCCTACCAAGAGTGCCCTGGCCGTTCCGCCCGCCCCAAGAAATGCAAGCTTCGCGCCAGGGTTGACCTTATTCTCAATGAGGGTCTGCAGAAAAGCGGGCACATCTGTATTTATCCCAGTTCGAGAATGCAGACACAGAGTATTGAGTGCGCCGTATTTTCCTTCACCAACCCAGTTCTGAGCCGCTTCTTTCAACGGAACCGTTACATTCAATCCCTTGTAGCCGAGTGACTTCACATGCTCCACCGCTTGGTTGAATTCTTCTAGTGGAACTCGAATCGCTTGATAGCTTAGGCTCAATCCAAGAACTTCATAAGCCTTGTTATGAATAACCGGAGATAACGAATGGTTGATCGGGTCGCCGATGACGGCATAGTCACCAGCAGGAGCTTCGCGCCATTCGTGCCAACTCATTTCTTCTTAAAGGTCCACAGCCTCTGACCGGCGAAATTCCAGAAGAATGCGGTCACCATGCCGAGCACACTCGCCGCCGCCCACTTCATCATTGGGCTGGCATCGGCTAACCGCTGACCAACTGCACCAACAGAAACTGATATCACCATTCCGATCAGGGCCACGGTGTAGAACTGCGCCACCTGCTTCACCGTGATCTTTTCATGCGTCGTGCGGAATGTATACAAGCGGTTTAGGTAATACGAAACAAAAATTGCGATTAGCACCGGGCCGATTTTCAGAGGCGCGTATGCGGCATCTTGCAGATGCTCGGCATCCAGCGGCCAGCCTAAATTGAACGTGCGAATCGTCCATTCCCCCACCACATCCCGCAAACTTTGAGAACCTGCTTGCGCCTTAAACATCAGCACGTAATGTAATCCCCAGTCCACTGCGGTAGCGACTCCACCCACCATAGCAAACTTGACAAACTGCCGAATAATGTTGTGACTGAAGAACCCTGGTTTATCAATTGCATCCGCACCATCGGCTTGAAAATAGCGGTACAGAAACCGTCCAATGATTTTCTCGACATTGCGAGAAAAGTAACGTGTTCCGACAAATTCGCGCTTGCCGATTGGCTTAACCCAAATAGCATCGATACCAGCACGATTCGCTCCCCAAATATCGGTTAAGAGCTGGTCACCAATCATTACTGCTTCATCCACATGAACCTTGTATTTCTCGACAGCAAGTTCGTACATTCTGGGATGCGGCTTGAACTTATCGCGAATAAACGGAACGTCCAGCTTTGCTGATAGCCTTTCAAGTCTTTCTGGATTGCGCGTATTGCTGAGAATACAAAGCTCAAATCCGATTGTGCGCGCCGCGGTTATCCAATCGAATGTCACCTTAGAAATTTCTTCAGCCCTCCAAGGCAAAAGCGTGTTGTCAACGTCGAGCAAAATCAGTCGCTTGCCGTCGTTCCACAGCTCTTGCAGATTGACTTCTTCTAAGGTGTGCAGAGCCGCAACCGGACTAAAACGCCGGATATGCAATGGCACAGCGGTTCGATCAACAACACCGGGGCGGAAATGTCTCATTTATTCGCCTCGGCGGCTTTCCATTCTCCACGCGCCTTTTTGATCGCGGCAAGATGATCGGCATAGGATGGAGTGAAATAGTGCGAACGGTCGGGCTTAGCTACGTAGAACAAATAGTTGTGCGTATCTGGCTTGAGTGCCGCTTCAATACTCACCTTGCTGGGCGAACCAATTGGACCGGGCGGCAATCCTGCGTTCAAATAAGTGTTGTAGGGAGATTTCACTGTCCGTACAACTCCCGGGCCAAGAACTTTCCATTCGCCCAAAGCGTACAAAACGGTTGCATCGATTTCCAGCCGCATCCCTTTTTTGGTGCGGTTTTCGATCACGCCGGCAACCATTGGTCGTTCCTTATCGAGAGCCGCTTCTAATTCGACCATTGAGCCAATAATCACCGCACGATTTAGGCCATCTTCTCCTAATCCCTTAACTACCTTACTCTCGAACGCTTTGAGTTGGCGTTCGATCACCGCACGTGCGCCCAGCATCGGCGGCAGTTCGTATGTATCGGGATATAGATAACCTTCTAGCGAACCTACGGGCAACTTGAATTTCACGACATCTTTGAACTCTTCCGGCTTGTTCGCCAGTTCGATGTACTCTTCCTCAGTGCAAACCTGCTTATCCGCTAGCCGCTTTGCCACTCGCTTAATCCACCAGCCCTCAGGAATACGTACCATCTGAGAGATCGGCTTATTCATGCTGGCGATGATCTGCTCGACTGTCTGCCCTGGTTGGAATTCATACGTTCCTTCCGCGACCGGTTTTGCATCGCCGTTGAACTTTACATACTGGGCGAAAACTTGCGGATTCCGCACCACGCCCATTTTGCCAAGTTCGTTGACCGCACTCTTAAAACTGCGGGATGGCCACCGAACCATGACCTTCTTTCCAGATGGCATGGGTGCAATCTGTGACTGAATCCAATTCACCCCTCCGAGGGCGATGATTGCTCCTAGCACAAGGCCAATCAGAAACTTAGCGAACTTAGACATGGCTCTCCTTAAACCTGTCCAAGATTCGGCAGGCGGCTTCCGAATCCAGGCGTTTTTTTCGTTGGCTGGCTTTCATCCCTGATTCGTGCATAGCGGTAGAAGCTTCTACGCTCGTCAGGCTCTCATCCACATAGAAAACTGAACCGCCTAACGCTTCTAACTCAGCTCCGAACCTGCGCATTACACTTGCCATTTTCCCCTCTAATCCGTTTTCTAATGGGAGACCAAGTACATATCCTTCGGCGAGTTCTTGTTTGCCAGCCGCAAACACCTGATGAGCATCGCTTTTGAGCGCACCTTTAGCGGAGATCGGCTGCAACGCGCGGGAAAGTCCAGTTTCAGTTTCCATCACTGCCAGGCCGATGCGGGCTTTGCCAAGATCAACCCCCAACACCCTCATGATTGAAACGTCCTTGTCACCAAATCTTTTAACCCAGGAGTCACACTCACCAGTTCCAAATCTCCCGATTGGGCCGGGTCATTCAATGGCTTGTCGCCGTTAAACTTCATAGCAACGCCACCCGCTTCCTCCACGATTGGAATCACTGCGCTGATATCCCACCGACTCACCACTGGGTCGAGCATCATCTGGATTCGCCCACCAGCCAGAAGCATATGACCGTAAGCGTCACTCCAGGTTCGACAAGCCATGACTTGACGGGCAATGGACATGGCTCCTTCTAGACGATTGTATTTTTCGAGCGACGTGGGACTGCCCGTGCTCATCACGACCCTTTTGAGTTCAGTTTCGTTACTCACCTGAATCTTTTTCCCGTTACAGAACGCTCCGCCGCCCCGTTCCGCCCAAAACATCTCCCCCAACGCGGGAAGATAGACCACTCCTAAAGTTGGCTGGCCAGCTTGCTCATAACTGAGCAAGGTCGCATAGAGTGGCACTCCGCTGATAAACGACTTTGTGCCGTCAATCGGATCAAGCACCCACCGGTCGTCTCCACTGCCCGTGAGCCCTTCTTCTTCACCCAGAACCGATTCACACGGGAACTGCTCGCTCAGCAACTGCCGCATGAGTCGCTCCGCGTTCTGGTCGGCGATGGTGACCGGTGAATCATCGCCCTTGAGATCAACCGCCGCGTTTTGCTGGAAGTGCAACAGGGTGCCATCTCCCGCGGTTCTCACGATTTCAATCGCTTTTGATAATCTCTCTGAGTTCAAAGCACCTTCATTCTGACAGGCTAGGCGTAGGGTTGCCGTTAAAATCGCCCCTGTGCCTATTAAGACCCGATGCAGACCCGCCGATAACTTTTCGTGAGGGTAATATTCTCATTCAATTCGTGGGGGCTTAGCTCAGTTGGGAGAGCACCTGCTTTGCATGCAGGGGGTCAGGGGTTCGAGTCCCCTAGCCTCCACCACGAAGATTTTTACTGTAATTTCACACAAACCGCCTGAACCACGGCGATTCGATTCTCTGCCAAATTCCTCTGCACGTTTCCGAGTTTGGTCTTTGCCTCATCGCCCAACAGCAGATGCAATCCCAGCGGCGGCGGGCCGGAATCTTTGATCTTTGCCAGCATCGCCAAAAACCATTCGTTGGAATACGCCGTTTTATCTTCCCACTGCAAGATCTCAAACCCAGCTTGGGAGATCGTTTCCTTTGCACTTTCGGGAGTGACCAAGTGGCTGATTTCTGGCCCGGGCGCCCAGGGAACCGGGAAGTGAACGTCCCCGCCTTCGCCTTGAAAAATATCGTGGAAAACCAGTTTGCCGTCCGGTCGAAGAACGCGATTTAGCTCTCCGTAAAAAGCAAGTTTGTCGGCAATGTTCATCTGGACGTGCTCCGTCCACACCACGTCAAATACTTCGTCTTCAAACGGCAGTTCCAGCGCACTGGCTTGCCAAAACGAAACCTGGTTCTGCATCCCCACCAAGTCGGTGAGCGCAACCGCCGTATCAATGTATTCCCCTGTCAGGTCAACCCCGGTTGCGATAATCCCGAACTCTTCGCAGAGATACCGAACTGATCCCCCGAGCCCGCACCCGACATCCAGTAGCCGCTGTCCGCGCTCAAGTTTTGCGAGATGGGCGAGTTCGGTTGTTGATTCTCGCCCGCGAATATGAAACTCATCGACCGGAGCCAGGTCTGCGGCAACGAGGTGGTTTAAATCCTTCCCGATTGCTAAAAGAGCTGTCAAGATCGAGGTCAGAATATGGCCCGATTCGTAGTTTGCAATTACTCGATTCGTGGCCTCGTTCATATTTCCATTCAGCTCCCAGTTTTGACGTTTAGATGCGTTTCGTCTAACTCCTAATATGCCTGATCAACCCGCTAAAGATGAAAGAAATATGAATCGAAAATTTATTCTCGCAATGGTAGGATGAATGCCCATGTCAAATGTTGTTCCCATTCCCGAAGGATTCAATACGATTACCGCTTACCTGATTGTCGACGGAGCGGATGCGGCAATTGAACTCTATAAAAAAGCCCTTGGAGCCCAAGTGATGAGCGTTCATAAAATGCCAGATGGCAAGGTGCTCAACGCCCAACTGAAAATCGGTAATTCCATGCTGATGCTCAACGACGAGTGGCCAGATTGGGGCGCAATCGGGCCGAAGAAAATCGGCAACACTGCAGTCACCATGCACTTGTATGTCGAGGATGTGGACGCCGCATGGCAACGGGCGGTTGATGCAGGATTTGAAGTCAGCATGCCGCTGGACAATGCTCCCTGGGGCGACCGGTACGGCAGTCTGAAAGATCCGTTCGGTCACAGCTGGTCAATGGCAACTCACATCGAAGACGTTTCGGAGGAAGAACTGATGGAACGCTTCAAAAATATGCCGATGTAATCGGTTTTTAGTAAGGGGTTTTGACTCATTGACGATCGAAGCCCCTCACTTAACATTTAGTAACTGTGGCAACTCATCCCAGTTACAATAAACGGCGTTAGGAAATTTGGCTTTGGTCGCTTCTACTTTCTCTGGCTTACCGCCCACAAAATAAATTAGAATGTGCAGACGACTTTTTGCCGACCACATCCATTCCGCGATCGCCCAACCATGCGAAGGCAATCGATCCAAGGAAATGACAAGCACGTCTGGCCATGGATTGTTGAGATCAGCCTTTTCGCCTTGACTCCAATGCCCCCGAATGTTCATTCCCGGCGATTGTAGCCGGGCCATGGTCTTGGCAAGTTCATCTTCTTGCCAGTGCACGACAAATATTTCCATTAACCAATTTTGCATAAATGATAGCGGTCACATTACGTGACCGCTTTAGTTATAATCGCATAGCTTTAGTCCGTGGTCAGCCGCCCACCGCTTAAGCCATTGCTCTTGGTCAGCTGTAGCAATTGAATTCAGCCGTCCTCGAACTTGAACTACTTGGCGCATTCGAGGATCAATCTCGATAGTTAATCGTGAAAGTTCTTCCCCGATATGACCATCTCCGCTGATCGATTTGAACCGCATCGAAAAAATTCGAGAAGCTCCGTTGATACAGTCGGATGTGTAAGTAAAGACGCAATGCCTTTGAATTCTTCCTTCCACTGCTAGCTCACGATTGCTTGTTAGCTCTCCGACCTGCACAAGTAATCCGTTTCTTTTCACTTCCCAAAAATCGAAATCCCTGCGCCAGGATTGATATTTGGTAAGCGATCCGACATGAACACCTTGCCTCCAGCGAATAGTGAGTTCGCAAATCGATTTCAAACTTCTCCCTTGTAAAGAGAACTTTGGGTCGCTCAGCATATCCAAGATAAAGAAATTGATATCGTAGACTTCCCAGCGGCCCATGTCCATCCAATTTGCCGCATAAAAGTTTACGATGCTATCAATTCTGCTGCCCAACCTGTTGCGCCAGTCGCCCCGACAAAAATCCTCAACGACGTAATTGCATATCTTTTCTGGCATAGCTGCCGCCCGGCACTTAGCCCAGAAGAGGTTCTTGCAGACTGAATTCTGATCTGGAGCGCGCAAAAACCAATGCACTTCCTTTTTATTCAGAATGCCTTGCATTTGCTTCGCCAACGAATCGCCACGCGCCGCGCAATAGAACCACTCTAAAAGCTGTTCACGCTCAAGTTGCTCATCTTTTGACGTCGTGTTGCCGAAAACCAGATTTTCTCCACGTTCGTTCAATACCCCTCGGTACAAAAACAGAGGCACTGGGTATTTGATGAACAAATGTTTGATTAAATGTAAGACTTGCTTGCATTCATCATAATTTTTTACCTTGTGTTCAGAATGGCACCTGATTGCACGAGACGTGAAAACTGAAGGATATAAAAATTTGGAAAGATACGATATTTCTTTCCTTTTCTTATTTCCTTTATATTCTGCTTTATCTTGTAATTTTTTCTTGGCAAGAGCCTCAGCAATCAATTGGTTTTGCTGATCCCTTGACTCATGACGAAGTTGAATCTTGGATTTCTTTTTTCCCATTGTTTGAGGCGCAGTGAGACCTGCGAGTGGGCAAGCAAGGGAGCCACACGGAGTTGTGGTGAGATACAGAATCTGCACGAAGGGGCAGTTTTAATTATTTGGGCGTTAGACAGATCGTCCTTGCCCGATCACATCTAACGACCCGTTCTGGGTCGATCATATTTCATGATTCAAATATTCTTGCATAGTTAACTTTATTTGTCAAGTAAGTCCTACTAAGTTTTATGCGAAATATGGCTTTTAATTCCCCTCAATGATATTTAGCAGAACTCTCAATCAACATTTAGCGTCTTTTCAAAACAAGATGGTTCCAGTTCTTGCGCTCCTGATGATCCAAACCGCGAACACTCCCCACTGCAAAGTTGAGTTGATAGCGGAAAACACCGCCATCGCCCCCGGCGAATCAGCGCGAATCGGGGTTCGTGTCTCGATGGATGACGGATGGCATATTTATTGGAAGAATCCGGGCGATTCAGGAATCCCCACTAAAATCAACTGGAATTTGCCGAAAGGCTGGAAAGTCAGCGACATGAAGTGGCCCACGCCTCACGCTATAGAAGCAGAAGGATTTACGTCTTTCGGTTACGATAACTCAGTTCTATTTATGACCCGAATCGTCACGCCAAAGGATGCGAAAATTGGCTCGAAGATTCTGGTCTCTGCGGACATGGAGTTCCTCATCTGCAAAGAATCTTGTCTGCCGGGGAACGCCAAGCTCTCTATGTTTCTTAATGTAGGTGAGGCAGCCTTAATCAAACCGACGAAATGGGCCGAGGAATTTGAGCGAACAGCATTTCATCTGCCGCGATCAGCCGCCAACTGGAAACTCTCGGCACGAAAGGTCGACAGTGTCATTGTTCTTTCTGGACAGCACCCAGATTACGCTCAAATAGGGGCTCTGAGATTCTTTGGAGAAGAGCCAGGAGTTTTTGATACTGGTGCGCTTCCACCTGCGATCTCAAGATCAGCAGGCGTGTTCACTCTGAACATCCCAATCTCTCCTTACGCCTCCGAAATTCCAACCCAAATTAAGGGTGTGCTCACCGGATTTGGAACTCACAGCTACGAAATTAGTGTACCAATAACAAATTAAGTGAACTTTGACCACAAAAAAGGTGTTTAGACAAACATATCGTCTGAAACGAGGAGAAGAATCTGATGAAAGTACAAATCACAATCGCAGCAATTTCAGCCATCATGATCGCTTCCGTAGTTGTTGCCCAACGCGCTCCAGCTGCCGTCGCAATCGGAAAACCAGCGCCGAACTTCAGCGCACCTGCCGCTAGCGGCAAAACAATCAGCCTCAACGACTACAAAGGCAAATGGGTTGTTATGGAATGGAACAACAAAGATTGCCCTATCGTTGTTCGCCACTATAACTCAGGAAGTATGCAAGCTACCCAAAAGTGGGCGGCTGAAAAAGGCGTTGTCTGGCTCTCGGTTTGCTCAAGTGCACCTGGAAAACAGGGTCACGTTGATGCAACTGGAGCAAACGAAATGCTCAAATCAAAAGGAGCAACGGTTAGCCAATATCTGTTAGATCCACAAGGTGAGATTGGTCGGATGTACGGCGCGCGAACAACTCCGCACATGTTCGTCATCAATCCAGCCGGTGAAACCGTGTACATGGGAGCTATCGACGATAGTCCAAATGCAAGTGCCGCTAATACTAGCAAAGCTCGCAACTATGTTCGCGAAGCTCTGACTCTCGGCATGGCGGGCAAACCTGTCGAAGTAGCTACCTCACATCCGTACGGTTGCAGCGTCAAGTATTAAAACAACAAGCTACAAAATGACTCGGATCAGGCTATGCCTTCTGATCCGAGTTCATTATATATAAACTATCAGTGTTTACATCACAGTGGGGCTTCGCGCCTTTCTTAATAACGGGCAAGTCGAGCATCATCCACCTATGCGACAAGGCCACTGGCCAAGTGAAGCAGTTTAGTTGCGAATTCTCAGCGAAAATTTGGAACACTACGTTGTCCCCAGTTATTGAATCAACTAGAGCTACATACTGCAAAGATTTGATTTCATCCGAAATCTCGCATTGAATATTTTTTATTCGCGAATGACCGTCTGCGGTAGCGAAGTGATACAGTTCATTGATGTACGGAATTGCTATTTGGTTTGCCAGGCTTAAATATATGATGCATTCGGCCTTACCAGCTGATTCTCTGAAAAGCGAATCAAATGTAGCCTCAATTATTTGTATTGACTCAACGGCAGCCCTGATCACAACCGTGTCGAAATTCAAATCATTTGACTCTAATACGCTGGTCAATGTAGTAGCCGAATGCGTAATGCAAGCTGGACTGGGCACTGAATCGAAATTTTTGAGCAATTCTAATAGAGGAGTTGGAAGCCTCGACAAATTATCCTTAGCTCGATACAAAGCTACCCGAATTGCCTCTGCAGACTTGTAGTGCTCAGCCCCCCCCGCCTTCATGCGGCTGAACAGCACGTCGCTTAACTGGGATATCGTGTTTGAGCCAGTAAGCTGAAAAAGCTCATTTACCGATGTTCGCTCTGATACAACCATTGACCGTATTATATCAGAGAAATAGTACAGACGATACAGATATTTAATTAGTTTCAGAAATTATTTTCTAATTGATACAATTTTTTGTATCATCTGATACACTAGTATTGCACGGAGGCAAAATCTTAATGGAGCAGAAACCAGAAAATGCAAGAACATGTACTTTGGGCCGCAGTCTTTGCGGGTCCGTTCGCCCTCTTACCAGATGCTGTTCGTTGGCTAATTCATAAAAATTCGACACGACCAGTGTTGTTGCGAGTTATTGATGAAAAAGCTATGCCAAGGCGCGGCGTAAAGGTGCTCATCAATGAGAATTTTGTAGTTACAGTCGGGGAATCGGGGGAAATTAACGCTCGAGTTCCAAGAAGTGGATCCATTACATGCCACGTTTTCGACAATGATCAGCCAATGCTTATTGAGAACAGTATTAAGGGAGTATTTCACTTTAAACGTTCTTTCGCGGAAACAGAATCGACGGTTATTCTAATAGTGCGCCCCCTTCCAAAACACTTACGTTAAAAAATCTCCCCGACAATACAGTCGGGGAGATATTTTGTTAACTCAAGAAGTCGGCGATCACTTGAGGAACTGAGGAATCGAACCCAACAATGTTGAGCGTTCCCGCGTCCCGAGGATCGGCGATCGTGTTTCGAGTTGAAGCCATCGCGACCACGATCAGCTTCGCATCAATTCCCATCTTGGTTCGGTATTCAGCAATTGCTTCCGCAGGATGCTGAGATCCGTACCAAGTTTCCGAGTCTGTGTAAAGGATAAAGGCATCAGCCCGAATCCTCTTGTCAATCGCGTATCGGATTGGCGCGGCGCAGTCGGTTCCTCCACCACCCGTTCGGGCGAGCAAGTTCACGACCTTATCGAGCCTTTCCTTTCGCGAAATCTTGAGCGGATACACGGAGGTATCGAATGCGAGATGAGTAACCTCACCTTCAGTCGCTTCGTGGATCAGAGCCATAGCTCCCGCTGCCTTTCGGCAGTCAAGGCCAGCGACTCCCGCCACTTGCGTTCCAACCATTGATCCAGAAACGTCGAGTCCGAGGACAAGTCGCTTTCCGATCGCAGGCGCAATCTTGAATGAGGCGTAAAACGCTTCATCCAACACATCCAGTATCGCTTGAACTGGCTTCCAGCTTCCGCTTCCTCGAACACCATGCCCGAGAGCGTAAGTGTTCAAAGCCGCGAGAATCCCGATTGGGTGAATCCGTGCTCGTTCCAATCGACCCGAATCCCGAAGGAGTTCGATAATCTTTTGAACCGAATCCGAATTTCCACTCAGCCATCCATGCTTAAGCAAACCAACTTTCGTCATGTTCCCCAAGTTCCGGATAACCGCGGTGAGAGGCATATCCGCCAGCAACGCTTCCCAAATCGCAGATTCAGTTAGCATTTCCGTAGGAATTGCTTCTCGTGGAAGCCTACTCTTTCGAATCATGTCTGCCGCTTGGTTGACATCCTTGATTTCTCGCAATGCAAGCATTGCTCGGATCATTTGGAGGTCTCCGGTGACTTCACCATCAACCACCCACTTGAACAAAGCGTTTTGCTCTGCATCGTTAGTTTGCGGGTGCGACAATCGGAGTAAGTCTCGGTGAGACCACCCTTCTCGTGCTTGGTACTTCACCAACCCGTATTCCAATCGGTCGGTTGGTTGAGCCAAGTACCAGTTTGCAACCGCCTTCCGCATTCCTCGACCCCAACCTCGAAGCCCGCTGCAAACTTCGGCAAAGGCAAAGAGGTGAGTTCCAGTTCGGCAAACGAGAGGCAATGCCTTCAGCGCCGCCGAGCGTGTCTTGTCGTCTCCAAGCGAGGCAGCCAATGCCAACGCGAAGATTGCAGGATCATTTTTTGGTGCGAGGCCGCTTTGGCTTGCGTCGACAATTCGCTCAACCACTCGCTCTCCATCTTCCTTAATGACCTCGATGACGTTCTTCGCGTGATCCGCCGTGAGCTTTTGGGCTCCGACGTAAAACGTTCCGTTTTCGCTACCAAGGATCAAGAATCGGTCGAGTAAGTTCCAGCGATCCACACTCCATCCAAATCCGCCGGCATGGTTTCGACGCTGCCCTGCATAAGGGAGCGGCTTCCGTTGCGACGTCTTGGTTGTGTTCATCAACTTGCTGTACTTCATTTGTTTTCTTTTCTCCTTGTTTTAGTTTTTTGGTTTATGTTTTCTAGTGCAAAAATCTCACAGGCAAGTGGTGCTCTGGCTGTTTTACTAACCATAAGGTTAGCCCCAGGGGTCGAACCTGGCCTGCTTTCGCATAACCGATAAGCCACAGGCATCGGCCCGTAAGAACTCTCTACAAACCTTCAGGCAAAAAGCGAATCTGGGCCAGATTGCCAAAACCGCGCTCTAAACGCCTCACCTTTAATTTCAAGATGGCCGGCCTTTCCGCCGAAGTTTCCCAATACAGCAACCCGATGGTGGAGGGATAACCCAATTTCATCGGCCCGAAGGTCAAAATTGTTGTCGTGTACGCGGACAAGGGTCGTCCTGGACATGATGCTCTACCACTGAGCTACTAACCGATTACTCGGTTAGGCTGGATTCGAACCAGCGACCATCCACTTAGAAGGTGATAATCCAATGACTTCGGCCCGCGCACGTTAAATTGGGGAGGAGTACAGGCAAGTGATTGATCTGGCGCTTTTTTCGGTTTTTGACGATAAACCAAACCATCCGGCCCGTACAAAATTGGGTCTAAGGGAAGCGGGTCTGTCAGCCGCACTTCACAACGTCGATTATTAATGTTCTCTAGTGCCTCCGCCAAAACCCTGGGGAGGGAATCGACGCTGGTCACTCTAATGATTTAGAGTTCATTGCTTGGAGGCGGACTATACCAAGCTTTCTGCGGGGTTTGTCAAGGGTCTCAAAAAACTTTTAACAAAATGGGACCACTGCTCACCAAGTGGTTAGGTTCAATTGAGTTGAGAAATTACTTTTTCAATAAAGTCCCGAAGTTCTTCCAAATCCGGGCTATGAGCTCCGCCGTTTTGGCGATTGTCCAAGGCGATTTTTACGAGATCATTTTCAGGAAACTCCTGCAAATACCACTCCCCACCCTGCGACTTTGAGACCAGATCGCCCGTTTGCTTAAACCTGAGCGCGCGGCAAGCGTTGAGGGTGGAGTTTCGGCCAAATGGATCATGGTAAGGGTCACCCAGCTTTGTAAGGTGCCACGAAATGCCTTTGCGAAGCTCCTCTAAAATCCATTCTTTGGGGATGGGTGCGAAAACTCCTTCAGGGACTGGCCGGAATGAATTGAATAAATCGATTCCATATCGGCGTGCTATTTCGAAGTGGATCAGTAGTTCGCTGTCTTCACCCGGGCCATGCTCCTCAGTACGCCACGAACCCCCTACTGAAATTCCAAGCTCATAAGTAGGAATACGTTTTGGTTCCCTGAATTCTCCTGGCTTAACTAAACACAGTTCTATCCCTTTGTAGTGATTAACCCAAACGGATAACAGCGATTTTATTCTCTTTTTCATCCACGGTTCAACCGGACACTCAATAACTCCTATCAAGTCAATATCACTCGATTTTGAATGGAAGTCGCCTTGTGCTATTGACCCGACAACATATAATCCTTCGAGCCAGTCTTCTGTTGCGTTCTTTAATACGATTTGTAGTTCTACTAATGTATCTTTCAGTTCTGAATCCATGTTAGTTACAGGCGGGATCCAAGCCTGGATCGGAATAACCAGCAAGAGACACTATATACGTAGTGCCCGTGCTCGGATGCTTTGGCCAATGTAAACTATAGTCTTGGACATCGTATACGTGACTGAGATGAACGTCATCCTCAGCATCAAAAAACAGCAGTTCGGGAACAGCATAGTGTGCTGGCTCATTAAAACCACCTTCTACCCAAACTTTTATTCCATCATAATAGTCTTTTATCTCGGTTTTGCTGAGTGAACTATTCCGCATTTCACCGGCCCAGAACATACAATAGTTGCTTGATCCCCCTAACACGCCATAAGTGTCAATTACTGTTAATACTTTGTTGGTAGATGGATGGCTCAAATACTTATAGGCATCGCGATACCGTGATTGATGCATCATGTTCCTGGCTGCATCAACTGAGCCCAATCCAACGACGCCAATGATTGGAACCATTATGACCCCGGATAGTATTGCTACAGGGATAAGGAAGGAAATTGCCAACTCTTTGGCGATATTTACTTTAGTACGTTTAGTCACCTAATTAGTGTCCCCACCTGAATTTTTAGAAGTTCAATCAACTCCTTGTCCATGAATTCATACACATCCGGTATGTCCAAAGTTTCCACTCTTGCAGATTGCATCGCTTCCGGAAACAACTCAGCGAGCCGTTCTGCATAGCGATCTTCCATTACACAAACTATATCCGCCCATTTTATATCGCTGAGCGTAACCTTGCGGGGGCTGCTTTTGCTTGTGCCACCACTTCTCACTTTGAACCCGGGATCGTTCCGAAAAATTCGCTCAGCCGTCGGACTTCGGCGAAGATTTCTTCCACAAACAAATAAGATTTTCAATCGAAAGATTACGCTCCGTTGACTTCAACCCCAGCCATGCCAAGCTCATCAATGAGTGCATATGCTTGCTTTCGAATTGATTCCAGAGTTTCGTCGTGGGCGCAATCGGAAAACCAGGGGACTTGGAGAATATGAGAAACCTGATCGGGATCGGGGCCGCTGATTTCAGCGTAATCGAAGTCGCAGGTGAGGATTACCGATTCCGCCCCTCTTTCGCGGAGTTCGGTAAGCATGCTGCGGAGTTCATTGGTCAATTCCTCGGCACTGGCACTTTGCGAAGCCCCTACATACAAGTTTCCGAACTGATCAGTTGCTTCCCACTGCATGCTGTAAGTCTAGCACTAGCCGCTGAACTGTGGATTGGATTAATTGCATAGCGTAGGATATTCCCGACCCGCTTCATCACTCGGGTAAAACCATGATTCGTTATCGGAATGGCACAAAGTCGCGCCCTGGTTATCACCCATCCCGCACGGTTGGGAGACTCAATTCTCTCCATTCCGCTTCACCGTGCCTTAGCGGCAAACTTTGAACTCCATACGAACCTGGGTGAGCCGTACCGATTTTTATTCAATGGCTTTGAGAACCCGGTGAACTTTATGCCTCCCTTAGCCCCGAAATCTATTGGCGACTTAATGCGAGAGGCAAAGGAACTCCGGTCTCAAAATTTCGCGGCGGCATTCATTCTTCGACCATCCTTTCGCTCTGCATTACTTTGCAAATTAGCGAAAATCCCTCAGCGAATCGGCGAAGCGACTGAAGGCCGAGGCTGGCTACTAACTCACAAACTCCCTTACTCGCCTGACTTACCAGAATACGACCGGATGGATGCTTTAGCAAATTTGGTTGGCCTGAATACTGATAAAACAACAACGCTTACTGCAACTTCAGATTCGCTTGAAAAGGCCCTTGAAAAGCTCAATGGAGCAACAATTGGGGTTGTTCCGGGTGGAACTTGGCCTGAAAAACTAATTCCTACTGAAACATTGCGATCAACCATCCACCATTTGGTAAACCTTGGCCACAAAGTAGCGATTCTGGGTGGCCCAGGAGACGAAGTTTACGCAAGTTCTCTATTGAAAGAAGATGCCGTTAATCTGGTTGCTCAGTTCAAACTTCCCGAAATGGCGGGGGTTCTTCATTCACTAAAATTGCTTATCACTCCGGATGGCGGGCTAAGCCATTATTCGGTGGCATGCGGAACCCCGGCGCTCATTGCTTTCGGGCCAACACCGGCTAAGCGATGGGGCCACTTTAACGCCCCTCATAAAACTATTGTCGCTCCCGATAGTAAGATGGAAAGGTTGACCTTTGCAGAGTTTCAGCCGCATGTAGACGAAATGCTCGCCCGAATCACAGGCTAGTCTTTTCCTAGAACTCCGTTCATTTGCCGCCAAATACCGAGCGGATTGCCATTCTGCAGTTCATGAGGGAGCAATTCTTCTGGCGCATTTTGCCAGGTGATCGGCCTCACCCATCGCAAGATTGCCGCTGTGCCTACGCTTGTAAATCTGGAATCGGTTGTTGCTGGGTATGGCCCGCCATGTTGCATTGCAGAGCCAACTTCAACCCCCGTGGGATAACCGTTGAAAATAATGCGTCCTACTTTCTTGGCTAGTTTGGGAGCTAGGGTTTCAACGTAATTCGCATCCTCTCCGCTATGGAAAATCGTTCCTGTGAGTTGCCCTTCCAAAGCATCAACGACCTGAACCAATTGGTCAAGATCGTTGCATTTCACAACAAGCGTTGCCGGGCCAAAGAGTTCGGCCTGCAACGATTGGTCGACCAAAAATTCCGCCCCGCTGGTAGAAAAAACGACCCCGGATCCAATGCAACCGCGCATTGCCTCGGCCGATGCTTCTATTTGGATATTGCTCAATTTTGAGCGATCGGCCACCCCTTTTCCATAGCTTTCAGCGATCCCTTGATTAAGCATGACGCCGGGCGAAGAACCCTTGACTTTCTGGGCAACACTTTTCACCAGTTGGTCGAAATCATCACCCATCACGCCAATCAGCAATCCTGGGTTTGTGCAGAATTGACCTACGCCCATAAGCAAAGAGTTTGCAAACCCGGTTGCGATCTCTTCACAGTCGTTAGCCATTGCTCCCGGTAGAACAAAAACCGGATTCACGCTTCCCATTTCAGCAAAAACGGGGATCGGCTTGAGGCGTTTTGAAGCTAGATCAGACAGCGCTCTACCCGCCGCCAACGAACCGGTGAACCCAATTGCCTCTATTCCGTCAGATTTGGCAAGCCAAGTACCAACTTCTTTCCCGCCTTGCACCAAAGAAAAAACGCCATCGGGCATTCCTTCTCCAACGGCTGCTTTAACAATTGCTCTGCCCACTAATTCGCTTGTTCCGGGATGGCTTGGATGAGCTTTTGCGATCACCGGGCATCCGGCAGCAAACGCGCTGGCTGTATCGCCCCCTGCAACACTAAACGCTAACGGAAAGTTACTAGCACCAAACACAGCAATCGGGCCAAGTGGGAAAAGCATTCGTCGCAAATCTGGGCGTGGAACAGGTTGTCGATCAGGCAATTCCAATTCGATCCTGGCATCAACCCAACTCCCTTCCTCAGCAACATCGGCAAACATCCTTAACTGCCCGCAGGTACGCGCCCGTTCGCCTGTAATGCGAGCGGCTGGCAAACCTGTTTCTTGAACTGCCCGTTCAATTAGCTCGTCGCCAAGAGCTTCTAGTTCTTCGGCGATTCTCCTTAAAAACGTGGCCCGTGATTTGCCGGATTTCAACTGGAATTTTCGGGCAATAGAAACAGCCTTATCAACCGCCTGGTTAGTTTCTTCCTCGGTCGCCGACATGAACTCAGGGTGAATTTCTTTACCTGTTTCTGGGTTGACCGCCCAAAAAGCCGAATCCCCTTTTCTTGATGGTTTAGAACCAATTAACTGCGAACCTAACAGCGGTGGCATCCGATTAAATTTTCCTCTCAGGAGATAGGGCGGAAATAGGCAACGAGGTTTTTTCTCCAGTCAAAATTTGGCTGACGAGACGACCGGTTGCTGGCCCCAGACTCATTCCCATCATAGCATGACCAGCCGCTAAAGTAAGGTTCTCCCAGACCTTCGCCCGGCCCAAATAAGGCAGTCCATCCGGCGTGCAAGGGCGGAACCCAACCCAAATATTTTCTTTGCCGAAATCATGCGACTGCCAAGCAGGAATCACTTTCTGCAAACGCCGCTGAACCGCAGTGATTCTTTGCCGAATTGGTTTCGATCCCCAATCGCCGAGGACGAAATTTCCGCTGATCCGTACACCGTCCACCATAGGGTTGATAGCGATCTTTCCTTCTTCCAGCAATATCGGTGCTGAAGGCACTTGACTCAGTCCAGTCACGGTCATCGAATGTCCTTTTCCCGGGAGCATCGGCAAGTTCAGATGAAGCAGACTAGCGAGTTTTCCTGTCCAACTTCCGGCGGCAAGGACAAATTCGTCGGCTGAAAAATCGCCTTTGTTGGTTCGCACAGCCCGGATTTTCCCGTTAGTCGCTTTAAAGTCTTGAACTTCGCACTCATAATGCAAGTCTACGCCCGCGCTTGACAAATAGGTTTTCAGTTTTTCCATCACCTGATGTGGCGGCAAATCAGAATCACACAAAAAGTGAACGCCTCCAAATGAGTTAATTTCTATGGAAAGCTGGTCTGAAACCTCCTCTCGATTTAATAGATGAGATTCCAAACCCAAATCCATCGCGGCTACTTGAAAGTGCGCGAGCTCATCCATACAGTTTTGAGATTCGGCAACCATGTAAAGCCCTCGCTTTTTTGGATGGTCGGGCATTCCAATCGCGGGCAACATTTCATCGTATTCGCCCTGACTCAATAGGTTTAGATCACGGATATAGGGTGCAACCCTGCTTGCATGATCGCTGAGTGCAAATCGACTGCTTCGCATTGCCCAGTTGCGAAATCCTGGAGTCATCGGCCTTGCGCCAAATGCAGCGGTTGGATTGAGTGCCATCTTTAAACCCGCCGTCATCATTCCTCGCGACGCAATCGGTACAAAATGGCTGGGCACGATCAGCCCCGCATTGCCGTAGCTCGTTCCAGCAAAGTTTTCTTTAGAACGCTCCAAAACGGTGACCCGCCAACCTTTATTAACCAAGTAGTAAGCGGAACAAAGCCCAATAATTCCGCCACCGATTATTATTGCGGAGCGGTCACTCAATTGCCGCCTCGCTTAAACGCGGTGAACCCATCGCGTAACGGGTCGGCAGGGTCAATCAGCAGTTCCAGTTCGGCCGTCACAAATGCTTCACCCCGAATCACTGGCGTTATTGTATCGCCTTCAACTTCCACCCAAGCCTCAAAAACTGACCCCGTAATACTTTCCTGCCGCCACACTTCTCCAGCTTTCAGTTTGCCGCGAGAATAAAGCGTCGCCACCTTTGCACTCGTTCCTGTGCCACATGGTGACCGGTCATACGCTCCGCCTGGACAAAGCACAAAGTTCCGGCTGTCTGCTTCACCTATTGGATCAGCAAAGAACTCGACATGATCGACTTCGTAGTTATTGATTCGATGCCCCGATGCAAAGAGTTTTTCTTTAATTGCGCCACTCACTCTGAGTAGCTCGTTTACGTTTTCCAGTTCCAGCTTCATCCCATGATCAGAGCATAAAAAGAAGCCGTTTCCACCCCAAGCAATGTCCCCGTTGAAAACGCGACCATCCACTTCGACTGCAACATCTTTTTCATTTAGAAAGCTCGGCACATTTCTAAAAGTGACTTTTCCATCAACGCCGATATCGAGATTCACCACTCCCACTGGAGTATCAATTTGATGTTCGCCGGGTGACCAAATTCCAGCGTGAACCAGAGTCTTCGCGACCCCGATTGTGCCGTGGCCGCACATCCCCAATAACCCAGCATTGTTGAAGAAAATCACGCCGTGCTCGGCTCGAAACCCGGGAACAAGTAAAGCTCCGACCAGCACATCGGAACCCCGTGGTTCGCATACAAAAGCGGAACGCAAATGATCTAACCGGCTACCAAAATCCTCCCGGAAATCAGCCATAGAATCGCCGCGCAAACCCAATCCGTCGCCAAATACGAATCGAGTTGGTTCTCCGCCGGTATGCGAATCAATGGCGCGGAATCGTTGCATTATCCAACTCGAGCCGGGATTTGAGGACGATTCTTGATTCCTTCATGAATGGTTGCCAGCACTCGTTGCCGCTCTGCTCCTTCGAGCATCAAGCGAGGGGCACGAACATACTCTTTGCCTAAACCAGTTTCTTGGATGGCTAGCTTGATGTTCTGCACGAACTTATTTCCAACATCTAGGTGTAACAGCGGCGTGTACCAGCGATAGATTTCTTTTGCCTTTTCCCATTCTCCGGCTTGCATCAGGTTCCACAGGTACTGGTTTTCTTCTGGAAACGCCAGTCCGATTCCAGCGATCCACCCGGTTGCCCCGAGCATCGTGCATTCCAGAGCGAGATCATCAACTCCAGAAAAAACCGTATACCGATCACCCACATGGTTAAAAACATCTGTGATTCTGCGCGGATCGCCGCTGGATTCTTTTATCGCGACAAACTTCTCTTCCCTTGCCATTTCTTCTAGCATTTGGGGAGTGATATCCACTCTGTAAGCTAGTGGATTGTTATAGATAATAATTGGCTGGGTGCTCGCTTTTGCGACGGTAAAGAAGTGGTTGAGAGTTTCGCGTTCATCGGAATGATAAACCATTGCGGGGAGAACCATAAAGCCATCGACGCCTGCATTTTGCGCGGCTTGAACAAAATCACACGCCATATCGGTGCTGAGTTCGCTGACGCCACTAATCACGGGAATCTTGCCATTAGCAACTTCCAACGCACACTTCAGCACTTGGAGTTTTTCATCTCTTGAAAGCGTATTGTTTTCGCCCAGGCTTCCAAGCATCACCAAACCCTGGACTCCCGACTTGATGACGACTTCCAAATGCTGAGCCGTTGCCTCAAGGTTCAGCCGCCCATCTGCGTACATCTGCGTCGTCGCCGCCGGAAAAACTCCACTCCAATTCGCCATGTTTTTGATGTTACCTACGCCTAGCGTGTTGGTATTTTCATCAAAGCCATGTGGACGATTTCAGACTCTGCAACGGATTGAGGTGTAAACAATATGTTTCACCAGGTAAACAGATGTTGAAATTATGAGAACGTGGTTTATCACCGGAGCATCTTCCGGATTTGGACTGATCCTTGCTGAAAAACTGTTAGCGCAAGGCGACCAGGTTATTGCCACAGCCCGAAAACCAGATGCACTAGTGGAGCTATCTGCGCAAAGTAATGGCAACTTACTGATCCAAAAACTGGATGTCAACAATCAATCAGATATTGATGCGGCGGTTGAGGCAACTATTGAGAAGTTCGGCAAGATTGACGTGCTCGTCAATAATGCTGGGTACGGAATGGTCGGCACGATTGAAGAAGTCACCGATGCGGAAGTTCGCGCTCAGTTCGATACCAATGTATTCGGTCTGTTGAACGTCACCAGAGCAGTCTTGCCACACATGCGAGCCGCGAAGTCTGGACATATTTTGAATCTGTCCAGTATCGCCGGACTCACCGCTAGCGCAACATTTCCAATTTATTGCGCAAGCAAGCATGCAGTTGAGGCAATTTCAGAGGGGCTTGCCGCCAGCATGAAGCCGTTTGGAATACATGTCACCTTAATCGAGCCTGGTCTCTTCCGAACTAGGTTTGCTAACCAAACGAGTATCCAAATCACAAAAAACCGGATGCCGGAATATGACGAACAAATGAGCGAAACCATGGACTGGCTGAAAGAAGTTGACGGCACTCAGCCCGGCGACCCTGACAAAGCGGTGGATGCGATGATTGCGATGGTCAACGACCCGAATCCACCGCTGCGCCTCCTTCTTGGCCCAGATGCCTGGGATCGTGCCCACGTCAAGCTTGAGGCTCTTAAGGCAGATTTCGACCGTAACGAACAGATCACGAAATCTGCGGTTTTCAACTAGTCATTGATTCAAGTGGAGGTTCTTCAAGCCTCCACTACTATTTCGGACTCAAATTTTGTTCTTGGGCTCAAGCAAAACTCCCACCCAGCCCATAATCACTGTGGTATCTTTACTTCTCACAAGTTGCCGCTTAGCTCAGTGGTAGAGCAGCTGACTGTTAATCAGCGGGTCGTAGGTTCGAATCCTACAGCGGCAGCCACTAATTTCAACCTAAATCAGTGTTGATTTGAGAATTTTCTCACTTTAATTTATCGTTCGTACAACAACGCGTACAACAACCCCGCCAACATCTGAAGATACTTCAGCCTGCTTTCGAATCTCGCAACCTCTAGCTACTCCGATTCGCCGGGTACATTTAGTTGGCGAAAGACCAACACTCGTCGTTGCTGCTTGGCGGCGGTTATCCCGGTTGGCGCAAAATTTGAAAGGAAAACCTAAGCGAAGATAATGCCCCGAATATTTGATAATATCGACCTGCCCTTCTTGCCCGCACTTGAAGAAATGCTCAAAACGGGTTACCGGGCAGACTTTTGCGTGGGTTTCTTTAACCTCCGAGGCTGGAACCGATTAGGTTCAGCCGTAGAGGAAACATTTACGGGAAATCCTGAAAGCCAATGCAGATTGCTCGTCGGCATGCAACGGTTGCCCGAAGACGAGGTGATCATTAGCTGATGCCCGACTTGATCGAATTCGAAGTCGA
Organism: Fimbriimonadaceae bacterium; assembly: GCA_019638675.1. GTDB lineage: Bacteria > Armatimonadota > Fimbriimonadia > Fimbriimonadales > Fimbriimonadaceae > UphvI-Ar2. Next base: position 298,658 of record JAHBTE010000001.1, read on the forward strand.
TGGCCAGCCACCTCTTAAAGGCGAAGCCTTGTCCCTGATGAACGCAAAGCATAAGCAGTTGAATCGAGTGGTCGCACTACTCTCAGCCGTTCAGAGGTTGAAGTCATCGAACAGTAACAACGGCTTTGGGAGTCACCTGATCCGCTTAGAAGTTGAAGTCCGATGCACAACCCTTCCACCCAAGGGTGACGCAACAAATTATCTCGGCGGAATCGGTGACATCTTGCAAGCACAAAAACCCCAGGGCAGTGATCATCTTGGGGAACTAGCGGGACTTAGCCTGTTCGACGATGATCGGCAAATCGTCGAGATTGCTTTTCGTGCGACCCTGAGCGAGGCAGATTCTTACACAGTCCGACTGTCCCGCATTGATTGACTACACGCCATCCCCTAGCCATCCAGGAGCCGTAGAATGGCTTCAGCAACCACCGACACATCTTTGTCAAGGCGGTTGAGATACCCGTGACCATCCGCCGCAACACACTCGAAGGTTTGCCTGTCGCGCCCTAAAGGGGCAAAGGTGATCCTATTCGCTTGACCTGGCTCCGTGTGCGATCGAGAAACTACATGGGTTCACTCATGTTTGAGTAAACCGATCCCAAGCAACAGAAATATCTTTGCCATCTCAAGTGCGATATACATCAGATGGATACTGCTACCTGAAACCGGCTCGCGCGCTATTATTGCCAACGTTCGCGCGTCAATCACTGGCATAACAACCAACCACTGAATTGCAAAGATGATAATTGGGATAATGGCGACAGCCCGTCGCTTACCGCTATCAAGAAAAAAACTCGGTATCAAAGCAGCGCAGAGAATAGCTTCTGCGATCCCAATCGAGTGGAAAGTCGCGCGTCCGACCTCAAGCGCGGAAGTCAGAGGCAAACTTGCCACCTGGAATTTCGCCATGGTGGCAATCAAGTTCCCTCCAACACATATCCCCACCCAAATTAGCGCAATCCGGCTGGCAAATCCATAGTTCCTAATGCTCTTGGCCACTATGATCAAGTTCCACTACAGACTCTAACCGGGTTGCTATCCGTTTTGCATTCTCCATAAACGCCTCAGTAACCTCCGCTGAAGGAGCCAAATCAATCAGTGTTTTCTCAAACAAACTCAGCCAGTGCGTAAAATCGCCCGGACGAACCCCCACTAGCTTTTGATGCGCAGGGACAGGTCTCCCAGAATAAGTATTCGATTTCAAAATGATCGTTGACCAAAAAGTCTTCATCTTTGCTAAATGCGGATCCCAATTGTCGCCAATTTCTTGATCGAAAATTGGCCCAAGCCGCTCATCCGCACGAATCCGTTGATAGAAAGTTTCGACCAACTCCGAAATGAATTCTTCAGAAACGCCAATATCAACCATTGAGGCTATGTGTGCCTCCCGCTTAGACTGAACCATATGCAAATCAATCAAATCTGCCATCAAAATTTCGCTCCATTGCTCGAATAGGCCCGTGTATGACCCCGATCGAACCGCGAGCGAAATTCAATCGCAGTTTTGAGCGAAATCTTTATCTGATCAAATGCCGGACTAACTGCACTTATTGGGGGGGCTGGACTGATTACCATGGGATTGTTCTTCATAGTAAGAATGATTCACTTTGTCAACGCAAGCTATGATCAAGGTCATACTTCAGACAGGGTTTTCAAAATGAGCGAAGCAAATATACTGACTGCAAACGAAATCCTGCGCTGTAGCACGCTTTTGGGTTCACTCAATGACCAAGAAGTCACCGAACTCGCAATCCACTCAAAAATGGTGCGAGTGGCAAGATCCGAAGTCATTTGGAACCGTGGTGACAAACTGGATTATTTCGCAATAATCGGTACCGGATTCGTAAAGATGGTTCAGTCCACTCCAACAGGGCAAGAATTAACAAACGAAGTGATGGGTCCAGGAAATGCCTTTGGCCTTCTTGGTACCCTGGATGGCAAAGGATGTCCACTAACGGCCAAAGCCGTGTGCGATTCAGTTATTCTTCGAGTACCAAAAGCTGAATTCCTATCCGTATACCATTCAAACATAATCCTAATGGAAAACATTACGTCGGCTGCCACCCGTCGCATTCGCGAGACCCAGGATCTCATAAAATTCTTCGCCACCGGAAAGGTCGAGGAGCGAATCTCGGCCATTCTCCTTACACTAGCTGACTCTTATGGTAAATCGCAAAACGGTCACCTCGTTATCACAGTCCCTCTCACGCGCCAAGACATCTCAGAAATGACCGGGACAACCGTAGAAAGCACGATCCGAACGATGAGTAGAATGCAGAAGAACGGAATCATCTCCACCGAAAAGAAGTACGTCATAGTCAAAAATCTCGACGCACTTAAAGCCCTGCTAAGTCAAATCTAAGATCGATTTAACACTTGTTCAACTAAACAATCGACACACTGCAACGTAATCATTCGGTTCTTTGTCTGTACCCAACCGGCTCTTTCCCACTTGCTGAGCGTTCGAATAGTAGTCTCAACGGTCGTATGTGAAATCTCCGCAATTTCGCGTCGCGTAAGCGGAATCTTCAGTGCAATCCGACCTCCACTTTCTACTCCATAGCGTGAACCACACTCAAGTAAGGCGGAAAGTATCCGTTGATCGACTCGAGCGTAACCGCTTTGAGTGATTGAGCGATATGCCTGCGATAAATGTGTTGCTAACATCTCCGCAACAACTTTCAAAAACCCCGAATCCCCTCGTAATAGTTCAGCCACGACGGGTGTAGGAATTTTTATCGCTATCCCGTCCGAAATCGCCTGCGCTGATAGCTTATATGTAGATTGTTCATGAACTCCCAGCAATCCTAACATTTCTCCCGGACCAAGCACGGCAACGGTAACCGTATCAGATTCACCAAACTGGCGCACCTGCTGTACAAAGCCATTAAGTACAATGTAAACGGCATCTCGCTCTTGACCCTGCGTGTAGAGTTTTTGTTTTCTTCTAAATTCGATGACCGTGCATTCGCGTGCAAGCAAGTCCCTTTCAAACTGGGAAATCTCACCAAACGGAGCAGTCCACAACCAATCATCCAGAACATTCGGTGTCACATTGCACCCACTTATTCGGGGGTCGTATCCGGGCCATCAGCTCGCGAAATCTTGACAACAGATTTCTTGAATTCCGGAATCTTACTGACCGGGTCTAAGAATCTCCCCGTCATATTGTTCGCAGCTTTCTTGCCTGGCCAGTGATACGGAATAAAAACAGTATCAGGGCGAATTGTTGTCACTACCTTAGCTTGCAAAGTAACTTTGCCTCGGCGGCTCTCCACGCACATCCAGTTTTTATCCTTAATCCCATACTCCTCCGCCAATGTCGGGTGAATTTCCACATAAGGCTCCTCACAAAGATCAAGTAATCCCCCTAAGCGGCGTGTCTGGGTGCCACTTAAATAATGCATAACAACCCGTCCCGTTGTAAGAATCACCGGATATTCCTCATCCGGTTCCTCCGCTGATGGTCGATACGGTGTGGGGTTAAAAACAGCTCGCCCATCCGGTTTTGAAAACTTCAAATCTTCAAACAATCGCGGTGTCCCCGGGTGACCAATTTCAGGGCACGGCCAGAAAACACCAAACTCATCCTCAATGCGCTTATAAGTGATCCCGTAATAATCCGCCGTTCCCCCTTTACTGGCAACCCGCAGTTCATTGAAAATATCCTCACTGCTCTCATACTGGAAAAACTCCCCGCGCCCCAAACGCTTTGCTAGCTCAAGGAAAATCTTGGTGTCCTCCATTGCTTTACCCGGAGGGGTTACCGCTTGCCGAATCCGAATAACTCGCCCTTCTGCACTCGTACTCGTCCCTTCTTCTTCTTCGTGCAACGAACCTGCCATAACGATGTCCGCGTGGTGAGCTGTCTCGCTTAAAAAAAAGTCAATCACCGTGTAATGTTCAAGCTTCGAAAGTGCTTCTCGCGTGTAATTTGAATCCGGCAACGAAACCACGGGGTTAAAGCAAATCGAAATGAGCGCCTTTATCACTCCCTCATGGATCAAGTTCATGATCTCCTGCGCGCTATGCCCTTTAACCGGCATCTCAGATTCAGGGATGCCCCAAACATCAGCAATATATTGACGATGTTCTGGGTTCTCAATATCACGATTACCCGGAAGCTGATCGCACTTATGACCATGCTCGCGTCCCCCTTGTCCATTCCCCTGACCAGTAATCGTGCCGTAGCCGCAACCAGGACGACCAATTCTCCCCGTTGCCAAAACTAAATTGATACACGAAACGACGTTGTCAACCCCTTTCGTCTGATGCTCAATCCCTCGGGCGTGAAGCAAAAAGCTCGTCTTCGCCTCGCCCCACATCTTCGCGGCTTTAACAATGTCATCAACATGGACACCACAAATCCGGCTCGCCTCTTCCAGCGTCGTTGCCATCGCAACCGCCTTCGTTTCTTCCCACCCATTTGTATGATCCTGAATAAATTCCTCGTTGACCATTCCCTCTTCAATCAGCACGCGGAGCATCGCCGTCATTAGTGCTGAATCCGTTCCTGGTCGCACCGGAAGATGTAAATCACAAGTCCGGGCAAGCGGGGTCACCCTTGGATCAATCATGATCAGCTTCGCCCCCCGATCCCTCGCCCGCCAAATGTAATCGGTCGTAATCGGACTGCACTCCGCCACATTCGTCCCCGTACACAAAATCACATCTGCTAAAACAATATCGTCCCAATAATTCGCCGCCCGATCAATTCCAAACGCCTTCTTGTTACCCGCCCCCGCACTGACCATACAAAGCCGACCATTATAGTCAAGCTCTTTTGTTTGCAACGCAACACGTGCAAATTTCCCGACCAAATAACTCTTCTCGTTCGTCAAAGAGACACCAGATAGAATTGCCACCGCATCCTTCCCGTACTTCTCCTGAACCCGCTTAATCTCGCTGACCGTTGTCGAGAACGCTTCCTCCCACTCAATCGGGACAAACCCTTTTCCCTTAACCCTCTTTAACGGAGAAAGCAACCGATCCGGGTGATTGTTCTGCATATAGCGTTTAACCCCTTTCGGACACAATTTCCCTTCATTAAACGGGAACTCTTCCCACGGCTCAAACCCAATGACCCGGTTGTCTTTAACCTTCAACTGAATCCCGCACTGCTGACCGCAAAAACAACAATGAGTCTTCACCAATTTATCGGGTTCCCCACGGCCCCGCCAACCACCAGCAGGTTCATCATTTCGGTGCGGACCAAACTTCTCGATCAACTCACTAACGGATACCGGGGGCTTTGCCATTAATTAATTCTATGCCGCCCCACAGCCCAAAACTATGATGTTGATCATACATTTGATCGCTTAAATCAGCAACTTGACCGCCGCCGTAACCAGCACGCACCCAAGCGCATAACGGATCCAAATGGGAGCCATCTTTTTCGCCCCAACATAGCTCCCCACCACCGACCCCACCACACAAACCAAGATCATCCATCCTACTCCCGGCGCAAAACTCAATGTGTCCACATTCCACCGCCCAACCAAACCGGCGCATGAGTTAGCAAAGATAAAAATGGAACTCACCGCTGCCGTTTGTTTAGGGTCAGCCCACCTCAACAACAGCAAGACTGGGCTCAAAAATATCCCGCCACCAACCCCAACCATTCCCGATAAAAAACCAATTCCCCCTCCAATCAAAGTCGCTTTCCAAACCACTGGCTCCCTCGTATCTTCGGCACTCTTCGGTTTCCAAAACAACCGCCCCGCCGCAAGCAAAAGAACAACTCCCAACAACAGTGAGTAGAACTCGGGTTTGAGTTTAAGAGTCGCTCCTAAATAGGAAAGGGGAATGGCCGAAACCAAAAATGGCCAAGTCAACGACCAAGAAAAGTTCTTCGCATGAGCATAAAAAGCAAAAGAAATCCCCGCTACAAATAGGTTCAACATCAAAGATGTCGATGCAATCGCCTCAGCACCTATTGTCGTCAACGATAGAACTGCCAAATACCCCGAAGCTCCCCCATGCCCCACCATCGAGTAAAGCACCGCAACCAATAATAAGCCAAGTAAAACGACCGATGAATCAGGCATCCCGTTCCTTCATCAACCGATCAATTCCGCCAACCAGGCTATAAGCATTCCTCACCCCCTCATCTCGTAAGCAGAACGCTCGGCGCAAACTCGTCCGACCCCGTTGGCAAACCAATACAATCTGTTCCGCACCCCTTTCAACCGCTTCTTCAACCGACCCCAAAACAACACAATCCGTTACTAAATCCATCAACTCTTGAGGTGAAGGAGTCTGTCTCACATCAACAAAAACAATCCCCGCACCGCCCACCACCGTACAAAGCTCGACCTCAATATCCGAGTCCAGAGATGTCATTTGGCCTGTGCTACAGATTGGGCACTCACTCCTTACCGGGCGATTGATCCTTAGCACTGAATAATCGCGTAAATCTACAGCTAAAAATGTGTCGGAAAGGCCACCATCCACCCCTAGCAAAAACTTAATCGCTTCGTTCGCCTGCAATATCCCAAAGAATCCAGCAACCGTGCCCAATATCCCCTCTTCTTCACACGTTCCTACGCAAAAAGTCGGCGGTGGCACCGGTAATAAACAACGCAAACAAGGCCCACGATCGACAACCAAGATCTGACCCTGCCACCGATGAATACTCGCTGTAACCAACGGCACCCCCGCCCCAACACAAGCATCATTCATCAAATATTTCGCCGCAAAGTCATCGGTACAATCAAGCACCAAATCGTGGGATGCTACAAGTGCCTCCACGTTGATTTCATCCAGTTTCTCGGCTACTGGCACAAACTCAACTGAATGGTCAATGTCTTGCACGCGTCGATGTAAAACGTCCACTTTTAGCCGACCAACATCTGCAAATCCATAAGAAATCTGTCTGTTTAAGTTTGAAACATCTACAAAGTCAGGCTCAACAACCGTTATATGCCCGACTCCTGCCCGAACAAAATATTCAACTGCGGGAGTCCCCAATCCACCCGCTCCAACAACCAAAACTTTCGCCGCATGCAACTTCGCCTGCCCATCGCACCCCACTTCCGGCAATCTGATCTGCCGATCATAGCGATCAGTATCCGCGCTCACTATGCTTTCCCCTTTTAACCACTCCGGATTCCCCTCCGAATAATCCTCTCGTTTCCAAATCGGCACAGATTTTTTGATTTCATCCATTGCCCATTCGCAAGCGTCAAATGCCGCTTTGCGGTGTGAAGAAAGCGCCTGCATCCAAATCGCAACATCTCCGATTTCCAACAAACCGACGCGATGAATAGCTACTATTTTAAGAATATCAAACCGTCGCTCTGCTTCTGTCAAAATCCGGTTCCCCTCCGACAAAGCAAGCTCTTCATAAGCTTCATAAAATAACCGATCCACCCCCCGCCCATCGTTATGATTTCGTACCCGCCCCTCAAACGTCACCACTGCCCCTGCAGCTTCATTTGCCAAAACTACAGGCACGATCTCGTTGGAAACAACCGAAAACTGAATCTCCATAGCTAACCCCCCGAGACCGGAGGAATAAAGACCACGTGATCGCCAGCCGCAACCACGTAATCTCGGTCAACAAAATTCGAATTCACAGCATATTGAATAAATCGCCCCGCTACGTCAAACTTATGTTTGCGGGCCAGCATCTGATAAACCTCGAAAACCGAACAACTCACCAAAGCAACTTTCTCCTCCGCCATCCCAGCCTGATCGCGCAGACTCGCAAAATAGCTCACTCTAATCTCAACTTTGTCCATCACTTCAAGCTCCAATCAAAAGCCATGACTTGTATCTCTTCGCCAATCTCCAACTGCGTCTGATCGCTCGGAAACAACCCCAAATGAGTCGCACTCGCTAGTGCCATCAGCATATGCGAACCCCGAAACTGATTAGTATAAAACGCCCCATCCTGAACCCATCCCGGAACAAACTCAACCCGGCCCGCTTTCTTTTTAATCACCTCTCCCGACGGCATACCAATCCAATCGCACTCACCCAACAACCCCATACTCGCTGCCAAAAATGGTCGGACAAACACAAATCCCGTCACCAGTGCCGAAACCGGATTACCCGGCAAACAAAACACCACTTTATCATTCACTCTAACCATCGAAAATGGCTTACCTGGCTTCATTGCCACTCTGGAGAACACTTCATAGCCCCCTACTGCTTTCAAGGCACCCAAAATATGATCGCGTTCGCCATCTGCAAGCCCGCCTACCGTTATCACAACGTCACTCCATTCTAAGAGATCCCGCAGCATTTTCACCGTTTGGTTAAAGTCATCACCAACATGTTCATACCGCAACTCTTCAGCTCCCATCGTCGTCAAAGCCGAAGACAAAGCAACTCCATTTGAATTGAAAATCTCACCCGATTCAAGTTCCTTGCCCAAACTCTTAACCTCATTCCCTGTTGTCAAAAGCCCAACCCTTGGCAAACAGTAAATCTGCACAGTATCAACTCCACCAGAAGCCAATAATCCCAGACTGCTCGGGTTCAATATGCGTCCAGACTCCAAAAAAACAGCACCAATCTCAAAGTCCTCGCCCGCCCGCCGGATATGCTGTCCAGGTCGGCCCAAATCCTTACATGAAACGCTCCCCTCATTAACAGAGCAATCCTCTTGCATGACAACCCGATCCGCCCCTGCCGGAACTGGCGCGCCCGTCAACACTCGAACCGCCTGTCCAGCTCTAACTTCGCAACTACCGACCTCAGACCCCGCAAACGACTCCCCAACTAACTCAAAACGGCTCGCTCCCCCCTCAAACGACCCCAGAGCAAATCCATCTACCGCCGAATTATCAAATCGTGGGGAATTGACCTTTGCGATGCACTGTTTCGCTATAGCTCGTCCACAAGCTACATCTAAGGCCACTGCCTCATAACCAAAAGGTTGAGCAAGCTCCAGAACCCTGGCAAGCGCCTCTTCCCACGGCAACAAATTAGCCATCATGCCCCTCACCGACAAGCATCGGCAAAGCATGAAGAACATGGGGGAAAACCGCCGCAATCGCATCCAGACATGCTCCCGGAGAACCCGGCAAACAAATCACCAAACTCTTACCCATCACGCCCGCTAAACACCGACTCAACATCGCCGTCCCAACTCGTTCCTGACCATACCGCCGAATCTGCTCCTCCACCCCAGGTAATCGCAAATCCAAAAGCGGCTGGACCGACTGAGAAGTCACGTCACGGGGGCCAACTCCCGTTCCGCCAGTCAACAGAATAACATCCACATTTGCCAAACTCCGAACCGTGTCAGCAATCAACCCCGTCTCATCCGGCACCAGCTTTCGCTCCACCGAATCAGCTCCAAAACCCTCAAGTGCATCTGCCAAAACTTGCCCAGAAACATCATCCTGCTCTCCAAGATAGCACCGATCCGAAACCGTCACAACCGCCGCCGAAAACCCCGTGATCGCTCCCCAGTCCGATTTGCCCCCTCGCTTTTCGATCAATCGAATATCACCAATCGTAATCGTCTCGTCCACTGGCTTGAGCAAATCATAGAGGTTCAACGCCGCCACCGCCGCCGCGGCCATCGCTTCAACTTCTACACCGGTACGGTAAACCGCTTTAACCGTCACCGAACACTCGATTTCTGTATCCCGGATTTCAAACTCAACCAACACATGATCAATCGGAATCGGATGACAATACGGAATAAAATCCGGCGTTTTCTTCGCCGCCTGAGTTGCCGCAACCCGGGCCACCGCAATCGGGTCGCCTTTGGGGGCCTTACCTGAACGAACAATCTCAATCGTTTCTCTGCTCATGCGCACCACCGCCTTAGCCGTCGCAACCCGATACGAATTTGACTTATGAGAGATGTCGCGCATCCCCGGCTTTGGAAGCTGATTATCCGCCAATTTGAGTCATGCTCCTTGATTGAATTGTCGCGAGTTGGATCATAGGCCGATGCTCTTTCGGTTTCTTAGTCATTGCCGCTCGTATCATCTCGGTCAGTTCCTCATCTCCTGCACCACTCCGCAACGCATCGCGCAAGCTCACCTCTGCTGGAGAAAATAAACAAGGCTTTACCGCACCGTCCGCCGTTAATCTCACCCGGTCGCAATCCCCACAAAACGTTTCTGTCATGGATGTCACAAAACCCACTTTCCCCTTAAACCCCGGCACAAAAAAGTCTTTCCCCACCGCCGATGCTTCAGTCGAAACCCGCACTAACGGATGAACCTGTTCAATATCCCGCCTCATGTCCGCATAAGGATACAAACTCGCTTCCGACCACCGATTCCCCATGAAAGGCATAAACTCAATAAACCGCACTGTCACCGCAAGATCCTCTGTCAACTGAACAAAGTCTAGCAATTCACCCTCATTGACTCCCTTCATCACAACGACATTTATTTTCAATTCATCAAATCCTGCCTCATAGGCTGAATTAATCCCCCATAGAATGAGTTCCAGTTGATCGCGCCGTGTAATCCTCTTAAACCGTTCCTGGTTCAACGAATCCAAACTAATATTCAATACATTTAAACCCGCATCTCTATAACTTTGAGCCCGTTTGCTCAAAGTCGAACCATTAGTCGTCATCGCCACCATCTCAATTCCGTCAACCGCAACTAGCCTGGAAATCAATGTTTCCAGGTCTGGTCGAAGTGTCGGCTCGCCCCCCGTTAACCGAACTTTATTCACCCCCATCCGAGCAAAAATCTCCGTCAGTCGAATAATCTCATCATCCGAGAGCAAATTTTCTTTCCGTTCCCATTCGTACCCTTCCGCAGGCATACAGTAACTACATCGAAAATTACACTGGTCGGTCAGCGAAATCCGCAAGTAACGATGGGCTCTCCCATGAAGATCGCAAAGTGGAGCTGACATGGTAAAAGTTTGGCGACCTACTCGTTCCAAAAGTATGACGCTGATCATAGAACTTATCTTTCAAATGCAAAAGGATGATAAGTATGTCAAGCGACAAATTGCCGGGTCGGATGCTCGCGCTCAACACCCTCGCATTTACCATATGCTTCGCCGTATGGACGATGTACGGCGTGCTCATCACATTCCTGGTTGATAACCGAGTCCTTCTCATCGATAAGTCGCAAATCGGTTGGCTCATCGGGATACCGATCCTCACTGGCTCCCTCTTGCGTCTCCCCCTCGGCCTCCTCACAGATAAAATCGGAGGCAAACCAGTATTTCTCGGTTCAATGCTTTTTGCCGCTGCCTCGCTTGTCCTCACATCGTTTGCCAACAGCTTTACCATGTTTATGGTCTGCGGACTCCTCTTCGGAATCGCCGGTGCCACATTTGCTGTAGGTATCGCATACTCATCCGTGTGGTTCCCCAAAGAAAAACAAGGCACCGCCCTCGGAATCTTTGGCGTCGGTAATGCTGGCTCCGCAATCACGACTCTCTTCGCTCCGACTCTCCTCAAAACGTTCACCAACGCCGGACAAAACATCGAAGGCTGGCGAAAACTCCCTCTTGTCTATGCCGGTGCTCTTGTCGTCATGTGCATTGTTTTTGCTTTTGTTGCCGTAAACAAAACCGTCGAATCTTCAAAGCAAAAATCGATGGCGACAATGCTCTCCCCTCTCAAAGATATCCGAGTATGGAGATTTGGGTTCTATTATTTCCTCGTTTTCGGAGGATTCGTAGCCCTCGCGCAATGGTTGGTCCCGTACTACCTCAATGTTTACGCTATGACCCTCGCTCAAGCTGGATTGATGGCTTCTATTTTCAGTCTCCCCTCCGGAGTTATTCGTGCGCTGGGTGGCTGGGCCTCCGATAAATTTGGTGCACGTTCGACCATGTATTGGGTTCTGAGCGCATGTGTGGTCTTCTTCCTCCTTCTCATCGCACCACGTATGGAAATCCGATCCCCCGGCGAAGGCATCATGGCCGACCGAGCCGGAACCGTTACATCCGTCACCCTCAACCAAATCACCGTTGACGACAAAACATACGATCTCAAGGCGCAGCCCAATCGCCCGCTCACAACAAGTGACACAAAGGCGGTCGTTTTCCCAACCTTCACATCCTGGCAAGAACCCAGTGTCGAAGTAGGTCAAAAAGTCGCCAAAAAGGAGCTGCTCGCCCGAGGTCAAACTCATGTCTACTTCCAAGCCAATATGTGGATTTTCACTGGGTTCGTTTTTGCCGCCGGAATTATGATGGGCATCGGTAAAGCGGCGGTCTACAAACACATCCCGGAATACTTCCCTAACGACATCGGCGTCGTTGGCGGACTTGTCGGGGTCCTGGGTGGTCTCGGCGGATTCGTCTGCCCCATTCTCTTCGGCTACCTCCTCAAAGGAACCGGGCTCTGGACATCCTGTTGGCTCTTCCTTGCCCTCGTCAGTATCGCCTGCCTCATCTGGATGCACCTCGTCATTCTCAAGATCGCAAAGAATCAAAACCCACTTGCCGAACAAGAAAGAAAAGTATGACCGCCATCATAGTCCTGTAGTTCAGTCCGGGCAAGAATTCTATTGCAGGTTGCAAAGAGAATCGCAATGACTGAAATTAACGAAACTAACAAACATTCAACAACAATGGATCAATGGAATCCAGAAGATGTTGATCAATGGGAGGCAAGCGGAAAACCACTGGCCTGGAGAACGCTATGGATTACAACGTTCTGTCTCATTCTGAGCTTTACCACGTGGTTCATGGTGAGTGCAATGGTAGTCAAATTATCTGGAATTGGATTCAAATTTGAAACCCAACAGCTTTTCTGGCTCACCGCCATGCCCGGCCTCGCCGCCGGAACCCTCCGTATAATTCACACCTTCTTAATCCCCATCTTTGGCACCCGTAAAACGATAACTGCTTCAACAATCCTATTGCTTATCCCTGCCCTTGGATGGGGGTTTGCAGTAATGAATCCGGCAACCTCATACACAACATTTCTCACCCTTGCATTCCTCGCCGGGCTCGGGGGCGGAAACTTCAGCTCCTTCATGCCAAGCACCTCGCTCTTCTTCCCCAAAAAGAAGCAAGGAACTGCTCTCGGTATCCAAGCGGGAATCGGGAATTTCGGTGTCAGCCTTGTCCAATTCCTGACGCCAGCCATGCTCGGGCTTGCTCTCTACGGCGGAAGCCAAACATTCGATGACAAAAACGGTACCGTCGAAATTCACCTCCAAAACGCCGCCTTTATATGGGTGCCGTTCATTATTATTGGCGCAATTGCCGCATGGTTCGGGCTCAAATCCGTCCCCGTCAAAGCGAACTTCAAACAGCAACTCGATATCTTCAAGAACCGCGATACATGGCTCATGACATCACTATACGTGATGACATTCGGATCATTCAGTGGGTTTGCCGCCGCGTTCCCAACCATGATTGGCAAAATGTTCGGCGGATTCGAAAACGCCCCCGAACCTCTCAAGTTTGCATTCCTTGGCCCCTTGATCGGGGCCGCAATCCGTGCCCTCGCTGGGCCTGTATGCGATAAAGTAGGCGGCGGAAAAGTCACAACATTTGCCGCCCTCGGCCTCGTTGGATGTACCTTCGCCGCGACCGCTTTTACAAACCCCACCTCAATGGCAGCGTGGCCCGGATTCCTTGGTTGTATGCTCGGCATCTTCTTCTTCAGCGGAGTTGGAAACGCCAGTACATTTAAACAAATGCCGATGATTTTCCCGCCACGGCAAGCTGGTGGAGTCATTGGATGGACATCCGCAATCGCCGCCTACGGCCCGTTCCTATTTGCAGTCCCGATCGGAACTCTCATCGCAAAACAAGGCCATCCAACCATGTTCTTCATGATTGCAGGTTGCTTCTTTGTAATCAACCTCTTCATTAACTACTGGTTCTACGCCCGCAAAAATGCCCCGACCCCATGCTAAAGAATCGATAGCACTCTAAACAGTAAGTATCCTCGACCTAAAAGCCGGGGATACTTTTTGACACCAACTGATTTGCTGTCCTAAACAGGTGCTCCACAAACTCTGCTAAGTAATACCGACCATGCTTTTTGGCTTGCACATACCACGGATTCATCACAACACTCCTGAGAAGAAAGACACCCTCACGCTCGTAATCCTCCGCAGTAACCCCGAGCTTTTCCAAAAAGGCCTCCAGTGCATCAGGTGCGTAGCGATTTTTTGAAAGCTGGGTTCGGCTCACAAAGAACTCTTGACTATAAACCGGCCGAGCATTGTCAATATCAATACTCAGAGCCTTGTAAATCGCTCGGTTCAATTGATTAATTGAACCGAGCGATGATACCGATTTACCTCGAAACGCAAAGCAAACAATTGTCGATGAAGGTTGACATAATGGTACCGCAACTACATCTCCTGCTAACTCGAGCCCATTCATATGCTCAAGCAGGGCATGCAGTTCGCAAGCATCCCGAACCGTCTGTTGCATCAACCCGCCATGACCAGAGGTGTCAAGCGGAATCAACTTGTGCGACAGCCATACACTCGCCGCCGTTGCTCCCGGACGGCTCCCTTCCAGTAAATAATGCCCCACTCCCTCATCCGCAAGTATTTCACCCGGCGAAGAATGATTCTCACCAATATAAGGCGCTGACTGGTTCAACAACAACTTGATCGCCTCGTTTCGGTAGCAGATTGCCCCTGCTGCGTAAGGAACATAACCGAGCTTATGCGGATCAATCGTCACCGAGTCCGCCTCCTGCATCGCCACTAGCGCATCACACGCTATTCCCGTCGGCAAGTTCAAAGTTAGCTCAACGTCTTCTCCGCCAATCCTCGTCGTCGTGTGCGGATCACCCAAACCAATCCGGTTCGGAGTTACCATCGAACGCAAATACCCACCATAAGCCGCATCGCAATGCACCCAAAACGATTGCCGACCAGCCTGCTCCCGCTTCGCTCGGATCGCCAAAATCTGGTCAATCGGATCAATCGCCCCCTCCTCCGTAGTCCCAACAATCCCGACTACCGCCAATACGTGATCCCCATCCTGCTCCACCTGATCCAGTGCCGTCTCAAGGTTCTCGGGAATCATTTTAAAGTGATGATCAACCGGAATCACAACGAGCGATTGATAGCCCAAACCAAGGAGATCCAACGCTTTCCCAACACAGTAATGATGCGCCGCGGAGATCAAAATCTTAGGCTGAGAACTAATCCGTTGCACCACCGCCCCAATCCCCACCCGAGCAACATTGAAATCAGACTTAATAATCTCCTGGCTCACATCTGCCGCCGAAAAACCTGAATTCTCTAACTCTGCATAGAGTCTGAGCAATGCGGTCAGTGTGCTTTGAGGGTTAGCCGAGAAAGGTACCGAACCAAAGGGTTCCGGAGTCATGCCATGGCGCAACCGAATCTCATTAATTGCAAACGCAAAATACTTCAATGACCTCGCCGCCCAAAGAGCTTCAAAGTTGGCCACGGTTCCACCCCCCGTCAAGTGCCCCCACCCACTTTCTTCAAACCCCAGCATTCTGCATAGCATCTGAATTGCTTCATTCTCCAGCTGAACGGTCACCGGTGCCGCCTCCGAAGAAACATTATTGGGGTTATAAAGCAGGGCCGCAATCTGCCCGGCAATGCTAGGCAACGACTGCTCGGCAATCATGTGAGCAATGTAGCGTGGACTATGGAAAGGGCAATCGCCTTTCAAGCGAGCTAACAATTCATTCAACGCATCCGAGAAATCGTCCCGAAACGGCTCACCCGCACGAAGATCCGCCGATCGCACAATCTGGCTATCCATCGGGAAATAATTCCGCCGCCAACCATAATAATCCTCCAAAGATTGAACTATCAGCTTCTGGAACCACTCAGCATTTTCTGCCTTTGGACCTGCAAACCAAGATGAAAGATGATTACTGTGATGTTCCATAGGATTGAGCCAAGATTTCTTGCAGTTCGTCGGGGGAGTTAGCACTCCGTAATGTCAGCAAGTCAATCCCAACATCCTTCAGGTCTGCCTCTGAAACATTCTTGACCCGTAAGTATTCCACCCAGGCCATTAACCTCCGTTCTCCCGACTCAACGAGCCTGCGAAGCGAATGCCAACTGCTATCCCGGTACAACCCAACAAGCGGTTGCAATCTGCCCCCAATCCTCGGCAAAATCGCATCCACATCCTCACCAATCAATCTCCCTAAAACTCCAATAATCGCCGGATCAAACAAAGGCATATCACAACTTAAAACCATCACGGTCGGAGCACACGGTTCAAAGAGTGCCAATGCAGTCAACGGCCCAGAAAATTCCTCTCGATCCTGCAGGAATCGAGATTCACCCAAAGGTCGCCGACCAATCGTTGTCGCCACATAACCCGCCTCGTTAAGCAAATGGATCATCCGGTCGCCCATCGACAGACCATCAACGATCAACGAAGCCTTATCCTCACCCATCCGGCGACTCGCCCCGCCCGTCAAAAGGACGACTTCGACGTCATCCAACATAAGGCACGCCATCTATCTCAGATGCTTGATTCAGAGCAATCAGACGCCGCTTTTCTTGCGGACTCAGGTCTTGGTGTGCCCCAAAGTCCATCCCCACCTCTTTCATGATCACAACTAAATCGTCGTGATGCATCTTCGACTGAAAAGCCTCCCCAGATCGTGGACAAACCGCCTGCTCGCCTTCCCGACCTTCTTCCTTGTAATAAGCCACCCCAAGCTGAGCCGGCCGCTGAATCACGTGAAACAACTTCCCGAACGGCATCCACAGCAATAAGACAATGACTGTAAATGCGTGCAACATTGAAATGAATGAAAAGTGTGAACCGCCCATCAATCGGTAACTCGCCGTTATCATCAATCCCGTAACCGAAACCGCAAAGAGCAAAAACAGTGGCATAAAATCGTTCGTAAATGTTTCTACCGACTGCGCCCCATGCTCAAACAATCGCCGGTGCATCGCCATTCCGACTCCAACCAATACGAAAACCGCACTGAAATTCAACCCATTGAAAAACAGGAATGCGATCACGCTATCGTGCGGAAAAGACATCATCGGCCTGCCCATAAACTCAACCATGTAGTCAACGCCATTTGCGCCGACTCCAAACTGAATCCAACCCCAGCTCAGAGGGAAGGTGATCGCAAACGCAATCAAACAACCCCAAGCAAGCGCCATGTGCGCCACCCAGCGGTTCGTCCCGCGATTTGAAATAAATTTCTGAAGAATGATGTTGTCAAACACCAACTTAACAAGCCGAACCATATTCTTGACTAACTTTCCGGGCCGCAAGAACAAACGCCACCCAGCTTTGAAATAAACCCAAGTTGCCGGACGCTGAACCCAAGAAACATAACGGTAAGTAATCGCAAACGCCGCCAAAATGGTCGCCGCCGCATAAGCCGCCAAAGGCGAATCAAACCGGGTCAACCGACCGGAACCAAAGTAAATCGCACCAAGAACCGCTAAGCCCGCCAAGGTCGCCGCAATGAACGCTGTCCGTTCAGTGTTACGTGGAAATTGATTCTCACTCATTACCATTCTCCTCCAGCAAATCTTCGATCCAAGAAAGTGCGGCCATCATGTTTGGAAACCCAATCGTCGTTGTAGTCAACAAAATCGCATGTTTGACTTCTTCCGAAGTCACTCCAGCCGCCATTGCTTTTCGCACATGGCTCCTTAATGCCCCTTCCATCCGTGCCCCCGCCGAGATTCCAATCTTAACCAACGCCATTTGTTTGGCATCAAGCGGCCCCGCATCATTGATCGCATCCCCCAGTTGACGATACGCCGCTCCAATTTGTGGGTTGTCTTCAACAAACCGCAGAAACCTTTGAGGAGGTTGCGTCACAACTGCCGCTCCAGTTTTCTAACCCCGATCAGCATCCAAATGTTGACTACTAGAATGACAATGCTAAACACAGCCGCAGGGATAGCGGTCGAAGTCTTTCCCGCCAAGATCGATTCCAAAACACTGACAAACAAGTACAACTGCAGCAACATCAAGACCGACTGAAAGATCTGCAATCCTGTCAAAACCGAACTCTTTTGCCGCCGTCGTAACCGATCAGTCTGGTTCTGTCTCACGAATGCGCCTCGTGGAATTTAATCCCAATCGCCCAGATCTCTTCGCCCCTAATTTCAATTTCAATTTGAGGAATCGGATGCGGCGGCGGCCCTTGTAAAACCGATCCATCTTCTACCGAAAAAGCACCATTGTGACAAGGGCAAAACAGCCGAGAGTTTTTGACCTCATACACTACGGGGCAAGAAAGGTGAGTACACCGCCGGGCGTAAGCCACATAATTTTTATCCGGCTTCTGGATCAACAAAGCCAAGTCAGTGGCTCGTGGAAAATTGAACGGCAAAGCTGTCCCTGGTTCAATATCTGATGTCAATGCAATCAGCGTCGGCTCAAAACTTGGCCCTCTTTCTTTGACCGTACTCCAGGCCGCCAACCCCATCGAACCAACCGCGAACGCACCGCTCGCAAGCGTCCCAAACTTCAAAAACTCGCGTCGAGTCACGTAGTTGTCATCTTCCCAATCCACCGGGAAATTTGAAGTCAGTTTTGTATCCATCAATCAACCCTCGCCATTTTCAACATGTCTAATTTTTGAACTTTAGAATTCGTTTTAACTTCTAGCTGCTTCGTGCCGTGCGGCATCATCAGGTGTACTTTCGTCGTTACTTTTGTGCCGCCAAAAATGAACTCATTAACGGGCGTGCCACTCCGTTTCTCTGCGATTTCTTCCGGGGTTGCATACATCAGCGCCTGCGAAGGACAAACCGTTGCGCACATGGGTTTTTTGCCAACCGACGTGCGGTCATAACACATATCGCACTTAATCATCTGATCGTATGCCGCATGATATTTCGGCACTCCAAATGGACAAGCCATAACACAATTCGAACACCCAATACAACGAGGCTTCAACGATGTATGAACAACCCCATCCGGAGTCCGTTTGATCGCATCGGCTGGACAAACCGCAGCGCAAGCCGGATCATCGCAATGCATGCAAACAACCGGAGTTGTCTGCACAGTGTCCCCCCGCTGAATTGTCTCCAAGTGGATCATCGAAATGCCGGCATGAGTATCGCATTCTGCGCAAGCCTCAACGCACGCATTGCATCCAATACACCTGCTGGGATCTATGTAAAACTGGCGCTCACTCACATCGGCCTCGTTTCGGCATCATTCAATTCTGCGCCTACCACCCCAACTTTCCTATGACCTACATCATATTCTTTGCACCTTTGCAACGGGATTTCGTTCCGCCAAAAAGACATAGATCTTCAACTGAACAAATTCAAGTTGTAACTCTTCGAACAACCGTCGACAGCGTTTGATAGATGCTGAGATGGGAGATCGTTCTTGCAATCTTGACCAGTCAATTGCCTGGAAAATATTCGCCTCGCCGACCCGAACAGTCTCTAATCGTTGCCGAGGGGCACAATATCGAAACTTCCACGCGCTCGTTCGGTTCTTTGGCTATAGTCCTTCCGAACAGGTTTTTCGGCTTGCCTTTTTCGTCCGATTAACCGCGAGATTTGCGAAGAGTCCATCCGCTCGGGCCACCACGTCCTCCTCGTTCAACGCATGAACTGCCGGAGACAACACGGAACCGCAACCCCTCAGGGCTTCCATCTGGGCCATGCCCATCGACTTCACTTCGACAATGGTTACAGATTCCCACGGGCGCATTGCTTTCTCTGCCCATACAACCCGCATAAGTAACAAAATGCTGAAGGCCAGCTTCTTCAAAAACTGACCAACCGAACACGTAATACACTCGCGTTCTGTCAATGGGTTATGGATCCAGAGCAGGATTAACTCCGCACACCATTTGGTGTAGTCAAAAATTTTAGTCTTGCCGGGTCATCCTTCACTTGGCTTGGACAGCCACTGTAGCAGAAGTAGTGACTCTAGCTGTAGTGGCCTTGGTCACCACAGGCTTTGTTAGCATCTTCGATAACTGCGGTCAGAGTGCCTTGTTTATGGGATGGCGTCTCCACTGATTATCTATACTGGACAACGAGGAAGATGAGGAGAACAGTGATCCGCGACCGGGCTTATGGGAATCGCGGGATTAGGCGGGAGACCATGGTTGAAATGCACTATCTCTGATGAAAATCTTTATGCTGCCTTATTCGATGAACCCACATTGGCGCATTCGCCCTTTTTCTCGATTTGGCACAGCCAGTTTCCCAGCTATGTATACTACACGGTTTCAGCTGCGTAACCATGCAATTCTTGCGTCAACAAAATCTGCCTAACAAGTCAGCCGTGCTGATTTGGGTACCAAGCACCAAAGTAGACAGAATTACTCGTGCAGGCCCGAATATTCAGATCACAAAAACTTAAACGACCTCCTCCAATGAATTGGTTCTCGTACAACAACGCGTACAACAACCGCGACGGATTTCAGCGGACGCAGCTGACAAATTGGTGACATCGAATCCGCAATTTTGAACCTAAAACAGCACTAAACATCACACCAGCGGACAGTTTCAGGAGTAACTGTTAATCAGCGGGTCGTAGGTTCGAATCCTACAGCGGCAGCCACTAATTTTGAACCTAATTTCTTGTTTATTCGCCAATACATTAGCCCAATTCTTGGGTTTATACAACAACCTCAATAAAACATTAGATTTCCCACCACGTTGCAGTAATCTTGCCCGGCAAGGACTTTGGATTAAAGAGCGGAATAACCTGGGAGTCACCCAGTGCACTCTTCGCAAGTTATTTGACATGAAAATTGCCCTTAAGTGACACATCAGAAAGCCATATTATTGCCGGAATGCATCGCGTTATCCTTATCAGCATCATCGCTCTAGCTCTGGTCATTGCCAGTCGCTCATAACCCGTATCGAAGGAACCGACAAGCGATTCAACGCAGTCCTCTAGCTCGTCTGCCACCACCGAATCCTCGGACTAATCAACCGCTGAGTTCGAAATGGGCATTGCTGAGGTAAAAAAATCTAACGTGCCCCCAAAGATAGAGCCCTTGAGCAAGACGAAGGCGGCGCAGGAATTGACATATGGAAGTACGATGACGGCGATGTGCGGTTTAACAACGGTAAAGTAAAAGAGTAATAGCGTAATTCACACGTCTCACGTCGTCCTTAAGCACAAATTGATGAAACACTTTCTGGCCCTTTTCCTAACGGTCAGCCTGCTTTTCCCGCAGGTTCATCATCTTGTGCCTCATCACCATCACCTGCTGAGAGCGGAAAACGGATTCTCAAAGCTAATTCATAGCCACTCTCCATCTCATAGTGAAGGGGAATGTACAGCCCATCAAACGGAATCGGATCACAACGATTTCAGTAAAGATAATTCCCTTACCGCAAAGCGTTTTCAATATGAATTAGCAATAGCATTTCTTTTAGATTTCAAACTTGCAATTTCGCAACCGCTAAAACAAGGCTTTACGCCGATTCCCTGGCGTTCCCAGCAAACCGCGAACGCACCACCGAGTCGAACCTGCTCCCGTGCCCCACCTGTTGCCTGAGTTTCCCAACTCAGCGTTCCGTCCTTAATCAAATTTGAGGACATGACAACAACAGGAAATTTCATTGATCACCAAGAAAATATTGCCAATCATTGCGGCTCTTGCCGCCAGCACGGTCTTATCGGCCCAGCCGATCACCGCTGAACAATTCGTTCAGGAATCCATCAAAAATAGCCTTGCGGTTAAAGCGGCCCAGGCACGACTCGAACAGTCCAACCACCTGCTCAAAAGCAGTCAGTCTCCTTTCAACCCGCAAATCGACATCGCCCCCGGTGTCGGCTTTACGAACAGCAACGCGATCCTATCCCAAGAATTTGACATCTTCGGGCGACGAAACGCACTGAGCGGGGTTTACGCGGCCCAATCATTGGTTGCCAACGCCGAGCTTATGACCGCCAACTTAGGCGTAGCCGCTAATGCTCTCGAAATCTATGCGGAACTTCTGTGGGCTCAGGAATCGCTGACCAACGCCGAGCAAGCCACCGAAGCCGCCGAGGCCTTGGTGCAAGCGGTCAAAAAACGAGTTGAAATCGGCGAAGCCCCCGAAGTCCACCTCACACGGGCCGAAGTCGAACTTGCGAGAACCCGACAGCAACAAACCGAAGCTCAAGCATTGGTCGCCGTCGCCCTGGTAAGTGCGAACTCATTGGTCGCCCAACCCCTCACGACCGAGA
The DNA here is from genome assembly GCA_019638675.1 of Fimbriimonadaceae bacterium. Classification (GTDB taxonomy): domain Bacteria; phylum Armatimonadota; class Fimbriimonadia; order Fimbriimonadales; family Fimbriimonadaceae; genus UphvI-Ar2. The sequence goes on from JAHBTE010000001.1 coordinate 320,708, forward strand.
TGGTCGTCGATGCTTGGGTTGATTCGCCGCGCAACGCCATTGCCGCTTCCCCCGAACTCCTCCTCGCCGCCGCCGACCTAGGGTTGGCAAACAGCGAATTGGCATCGGTTAAAAAGCAAGGCAAACCCCGCCTCACCGCTGGAATCGCCAGCGACATCTGGAGCATAGATCGCGACATGGTCAAAGGCGATAACTTTGGGCTGCAGATCAACCTGTCCGCCCCCATCCTCGACAGAGGTGAAAACCGTTTCGCCGTCAAAGCCGCCGAATCCGAAATCGCACGCCGCGAAGCCAATCTCAAAGAAGCCGAGCGCATCGCCCAAACGAACTTTGAGCGCGCTCGAATCGGCGTCGAATCGACCGAATCGATCCGCCAAGCATTCCAAGGCGACATCGTCCCCAAAGGCGAACAAATGGTGGAAGCCATGCGATCCGGATACGAATCCGGACTCATCACCCTGATCGAAGTACTCGAAGCCCAACAGGCCCTGAACCGGCTCAAACTCGACCGGCTCAACGCCGATCGGAAATACCGCCTCGCGCAAATTGAACTGATGAAAGCAACCAATTCCTTCCCCGGTCTGGAGGTGGCAAAGTGAAGCGACTGCTCCCTCTCCTCCCCATCCTAATTCTCTTCTCGGCGGCAATCGCCCAAGAAAAAGAAGAACCCGGTCACATGCACGGCCCGGATGGTCGCCATATCGTAGCCCCCGCCGATGGCAATGGCGATTCCAGTTCGTTCATCCTCAGCCACCACGATATGCGTGTTGAAGGCACTGATGGAAAGTCCATTGAAGGCGTTAAAGTCGATTCGACGATCTATCCCAAAGGCGATCCGAACAACCCTATTCACACCGAGAAGAACGTATACGAGCCGGAAAACGAAGTCTACGGGTCGCACATGACCTACAACACGCCCGGCGAATACGTTATTTCGCAACAAGTGAAAATGCCCGATGGCAAGGAACTGCAAATTGAGTTCCCCGTCTACGTGCCCGAAATCGCCGAAGCCCATGCCCCTCACGGGCCCGCCCAACGTAATGACCTTCCCCTGCAAATCGGGGCTGGATTAGCCGGTCTTGCCCTCCTTTTCGGAGCATACAAGTACGGTCAAAAGAATGCTAAAACAACCGGAGCCGGTGTCCTGGCCCTCTTGCTGCTCGGCTCTGCGGTCATGCCTGTCACCGCTCAAGGAAACGGCGACGAGGAAGGCCATATGCACGGCGCGGATGGACGTCACATCGTCACCCAAACCGACGCTGAAAAAGCCGATGGCCCTCAACTCAAAGCGTATCCCACGCCCGACCAAGGCGAGGAAGCGACCAAAATCGTCGATGGTATCAAATTCGTTCTCAGCATCGAAAACGAAGAAATGACCCCCGACCCCGACCTCATTTCGGTCGCTGAACACGAGATCAGCATGATCGGCCTCGAAACTGCATCGGTCGAAATTTCACAAACCGCTGGTGGACTGCAAACCACCGGACGGGTCAGCGCAAACCCCAACGGAATGGTTAAAGTTAACGCACGGGGCGGCGGTCGAATCATCCGGCTCGGCGCATTACCCGGAACCGAAGTCAAACAAGGCCAAGTTCTTGCAGTTATCGAAAGCCCCGAGCTTGCCGACGCCCAATCGGCTTACCGACGCGCTTCGTCCGAAATTCAACAAGGACAAGCGGCAATCAAAATCGCTGAATCCGGCCTGGCATCGGCAAAAACCGAACTCCAGATCGCGGAACGCAACCTCAACCGGCAAAAGCAAATGGCGTCGACAGGCGCATTCGAATCGCCCGCTGTCGAAGCGGCGAAGTCAAATGTAAGCGAAGCAACCGCATCTGTTGAATCCGCTCGGACAAAGGTTCAAACGCTCACCTCGCTCCTCCGCCGTCAACAACAAGGGTTGCAATCCGGAATCGTGTCGCGGCGCGAAGTCGAACAAACCGAGAACGACCTTCAGCTCGCGAAAAGCGATCTTGCCGACGCGCAAAGTCAGCTCGACATTGCTCACTCCGCCCTCAAGCGCGAAGAGGCTATCGCCCAACGAGGACTCCGCAATGCAAGGGAAATCGAATCGGCTCAAGCCTCGGTTGATCTCAGCCGCGCGGGTGTTACCTCGGCGCAAAACCGAGTGACCCAAGCGAAAGCCGACCTAGCTCGCATCCAATCCTCCGTCCGAGTGGCAAGTGATCAGATTCGCATCCTCGGCGGATCGCCAGGTGGTGGCAACACCATCACCATCACGTCGCCGATCAGTGCCGAAGTAGAACACCGATTCGCCAGCGTTGGACAAACAGTCGCAACCGGGGAACTTCTCTACGACCTGCTCAACGCAGATATCGTTTGGGTTCTCGCCGATGTTTACGAAAAAGACCTCAAGCACCTCAACATTGGACAGAGTGTCGAAGTCGTCGCCGATGCCCACCCCGACGATGTGTACGAAGGGCAAATCGCTTTCATACACAATGAAGTCGATCCCGAAACACGCACAACGCCCGTCCGGGTTGTCATCGACAATCCAAGAGAAAAACTCAAACAAAATATGTTCGTGCGGGTCATCCTCGGCACGTCCGAAGATCAGCTCACCCTTGTGCCATCGGCAGCGGTGCAAAAAAGCGGCGGACTCGACATCGTGTTCACCGAGGAGAAAACTGGCACATACCGGCGCAACATCGTTCAGGTGCAAGGAACGGTTGGCAACCGCACAATCGTGAGGGGCCTCGACTCCAGCAAAAAGGTCGTGACCTCCGGGTCGTACCAACTGCTTGGGATGGGAGGTGGCAAGTGATTTGCACGCTAAGTCTGGTGGTCGGAGAAGAGTAAATGCTCAACAAACTGATCTCACTGAGCCTGCAACAACGGGCTCTGGTCGTTGTATTGACGGTCATGCTCATCCTCTTCGGCATGATCTCCATACCCAGGATGGATGTCGACGTTCTGCCCGACCTGAACCGGCCGGTCGTCACCATCATGACCGAAGCCCACGGCCTTGCCCCCGAAGAAACCGAAGCCCTCGTCAGTTTCCCCATTGAAACCATGATGAACGGCGCAACCGGCGTCCAACGGGTGCGGTCCGCATCGAGTGCGGGCTTTAGCATCGTCTTCGTTGAATTCGACTGGAACACCGATATCTATCGGGCCCGACAAATCGTCAACGAGAAGCTCCAGCTTGCCCAGTCGCGTTTGCCCGAAGGGGCAGTTGCATCGCTTTCGCCGATCAGTTCGATCATGGGCGAAATCATGCTCCTGTCCGTTTCGAGCAAATCTGGTAACACGCCTCCCATCGAAGTCCGGTCTTTAGCCGACTTTGTGATCCGCCCCCGGCTCCTCGCCGTCCCCGGCGTGTCACAGGTGGTTCCCATCGGCGGCGGAATGAAGCAGTACCAAGTGCTGACCGATCCAGCCAGGCTCAAGCAATACGGCTTGACCCTTGACGAAGTGGTTGAAGCCGCTCGCGAGAGCAACATGAACGCCGGTGGCGGGTTCTTTCAAGAGCCAGCTCAAGAAGCGGTCATCCGCATTCAAGGGCGCGTCAAAAGCCTCGACGATATCCGTAAAACGGTTGTCAAATCAGTGGATGGGGTTCCCGTGACCATCGGTCAAGTCGCCGATGTTCAGTTCGAAAAAGGATTGCCGAGAGGGGACGCAAGCGTCAACGGCGACCCCGCCGTGATCCTCTCCGTGCAAAAGCAACCTGATTCGAACACCTTGATGCTCACCAAAGAGATCGACAAGGCCCTTGATGAGATCGAATCGACTTTGCCGGACGACGTTATCGTCAGCCGCGATCTGTTCCGGCAAGAACACTTCATCAATACCTCGGTTCACAACGTCGAAAAGGCGTTGCTCGAAGCGGGCATCATCGTCCTCTTCGTCATCCTCGCGTTCTTGATGAATGTGCGAGCAACCGTGATCTCCCTTGTGTCGATCCCGGTGTCATTTATCCTGACCTTGCTCCTGCTCAACCGCTTCGGCATCAACGTGAACACGATGACGCTTGGCGGCCTCGCAATCGCCATCGGCCTCGTCGTTGACGACAGCATCGTTGACGTCGAAAACGTGTTCAGGCGATTACGGCTCAATAAGGCGTTAGAACAGCCGGAGAACCCCCTCAAAGTCATCTACAAGGCAAGCGCGGAAATCCGGAACAGTATTGTCTACGCCACGCTCATCATCGTCGTCGTCTTCATCCCCTTGCTATCGCTGGAAGGGATGGAGGGCCGTGTCTTCCTTCCCCTCGGGCTTGCCTTCATCTTCTCGATGATGGCCTCACTCCTCGTCTCACTCACTTTGACGCCAGCCCTCTGCGCGTTGCTCCTCAGTAAGGTTTCGCCCAAAGATCATGGCGATTCCAAGCTGGTTCGGTTCCTCAAAAAGCTGAACGCACCGCTGGTCAACGGGTCGATGAACAGACCAGGCTTGGTTTTCGGGGCAACCCTCGCCATGACTGCCGTTGCCGTCTACGTCCTTCCGACCCTCGGACGGGAATTTCTGCCGAAGTTCAACGAGGGTTCGCTGGCTATAAACGCAATCTTGCCCCCGGGAACTAGTCTCGAAGAAAGCAATCGTATCGGGAGAATCATCGAAAAAACAGCTCTCACAGTTCCCGAAGTAACCCATATCGGCCGGCGAACCGGTCGTGCAGAAATGGATGAACATGCAGAAGGCGTCAACCACTCAGAAATAGACGTGGGCCTTGCCAAGTCCAAGCGCGGACTCGAAGGTGCGACAGAGGAACTGCGGGCCAAAATCGGGGCCATCCCTGGTGTCTATGTGGCGTTCGGGCAACCGATCTCGCACCGGCTTGACCACCTCTCGTCCGGTGTCCGCGCCGCCCTTGCCGTCAAAGTGTTCGGCTCCGATCTCGACGAACTCCGGCGACTCGCCGCGCAAGTCGAAAGTCAAATGGAAACCGTTGACGGAATCGTTGATTTGCAAGTTGAACCGCAAATCGAAGTCCCGCAAGTCAGCGTCGAAATTGACCGCGATGCCGCCGCAAGGTATGGGGTCACCCCCTACGAACTCGCGGAAAACCTAGAGGTCGGACTCGGCGGACACACCGTTTCGCAAGTGCTTCAAGGGCAACAAACCTTCGACCTCGTCGTTTGGTTCACCCCCGAGGCTCGAAACAACCTCGACGTCATTGGTTCGACCCTGATCAACACCCCATCCGGACAGCGAATCCCGCTTTCCCAACTGGCAACGGTCAGACGCACAACCGGCCCCAACACGATCAATCGAGAGAACGTCTCCCGGCGCATCGTTGTTCAGGCAAACGTCGAAGGGCGCGACCTCAACGGCGTCGTCACCGAGCTTCAGCAGAAAATGCGATCCGTCCAATCGGATTGGCCTCGCGGCTATTACGTGGAGTATGGTGGTCAGTTCCAAAGTCAACAGAGCGCAATGAGCCGTATTCTGTTCCTCGGAATATTCACCGTCGTCGCGATCTTCCTGATCCTGAACGTCGCCTTGCGATCATGGCGCATGGCACTACAGGTCATGGTCAACCTCCCCCTCGCCCTAGTCGGCGGTGTCGTGGCGGTTTATCTGACGGGTGGGGTACTCAGCGTAGCGTCGATGGTCGGGTTCATCACCCTGTTCGGAATCGCAACCCGAAACGGGATCATGATGCTTTCGCACTACGTGCACTTGATGAAGGAAGAAGGAATGCCGTTCGGCAAGGAGATGATCCTTCGAGGCACACAAGAACGGCTTTCGCCTGTTCTCATGACCGCCCTCGCCGCCGCGCTTGGCCTTCTCCCGCTTGCCCTATCTCAAGGCGAACCGGGTAAAGAACTGCTCCAACCCATCGCCGTGGTCATCCTCGGCGGACTGGTAAGCAGCACCTTCCTCGACCAAATCGTCACCCCCGCCCTGTTCTGGGTGTTCGGGAAAAAAGAGTGGATATCACCGCCCATCTCTGAAGATGAATTGGCATGATACGGAATCTAGCCGCCCGGTAATACGGGCGGCTAGTTCGTACAACGACTGACATAGAATTCAGCAGATAGTTTCTGAAGTATTTTTATTCGGCGTGTCGCAGGTTCAAATCCTGCGGCGGTAGCCATTTGATTTAGATTTTTATCTATATCCCCACAGTCAGATAAACTAGCCCAAGCCTTGAGAATTCCCGACAGCGTCTTTCCCGAACCGTATTCCGTGCCCAACAACACCGACGAGCAATCGTACGTTGCTAAAGTGCGGTTTATCAAAAAGTGTTTGATCGGGCATTTGGTTTCTGTATTCGGTGCTACGGCCTGCGCGGTGTATTTGCGAATCCCACTCACCGATCCGCAGTTGATTCAGATTCTTGCCGCTATCCTCATCGCCTTGACCATCGTTCGATTCAGTCTGCGAACTGGCAAGATTGAACAAATTTTCAGCACTGGCTTACTGATCGCTTCTTTGCCGATCATCGGACAACTTGCGCGTGACGTTCAAGAACTTGGCTACCCAGTCATCGCTTTTCCGATCACCGCAGTTTTAATCGGAATCTATACATTAGGAGTCGGGCGAGACTTTAGTTTCCCGGGAATGGTTGGTGTCTGCTCGGTCGCGCTTGCTCCTATTCTCTGGATTCTTCGCGCTCAGGGTGTGGAGATGCTCGAAATGGTTGCGATCGGCTGGTTCATAGGAACGCTTTACGTGACGTATCTTTCTTACAACATGGCGATGATTCTCAAACGACGCCGACCAGATGAATTTTTATCAGTTGTCGCCGATTTCCTTCGTGATTTGCTGAATTTCACAACTTATCCAGTGAGAGTGCTTTTCCATTGGCGCGGCTATAACTTTCAATAAATCAGGTCAATTTACATCTGCATAATTTCTTTATAGTCAGCCCGCTAATGTTTACTTGAGGGTTACACGCAACCTGATAACTTAAACTTGATGAAAATTCTCACTACATTAATAGTTCTCGGGGCGGTTGCAGCACAGCAGGCTCCTACTAGAGAACTCGTGCGCGTCACCGTGAACGGTGAGGACGTCACATTCGCCACTACACAACCTTACGTCAAGGGTGGTCACACCTTGGTTCCCATCCGAGGCGTGTTCGAAAAAATCGGCGCTAAGGTTGATTACGACGCTAACAAGAAAATGGTAAGTGCTTACAAGCCAGGAACAGAAGTCGTTCTCATTATTGGATCAAACAAAGCACTGGTCAATAACGAAGAAAAATGGATCCCAATGCCAGCTCAAGTGACGAGCGGGTCAACCATGGTTCCGCTTCGTTTCCTCACCGAAACTCTTGGCGGAACGATCAGCTATGACTACGAAGCAAAAATCGTAAATATTTATGTTCCGCAACACGAGGATGATCTCCGCCCTGGCGATCCGCCTCCGGTAATCACCAGTGGAACAGAAGGTCGAGTTCACTAATCCTTTCCAGCACAAAAAACCCGCGCTCCAATTTCGGAGCGCGGGTTTTTTTGTTTATCGGCTATTTACCTTTGTAGTTCATCACTACCGGAGTAGATTCTCTACCTTTCGCTGAAATCGCGGTCACTGTAACGCGATAGTTGTCAGCTTTCGAACCAAGAACGCCTTTCAGCTGGATTGCATCAGTTGCAAACGTTCCATCTTCCTTGACTTCGAGCTCGACCTCTCGTACTAATCCCGAGGTTTCAAGGAGTCCAAGCAGACTGCTTGTGTATTCCACTTTCACTCGAACTGTTTTAGCGTTCGATGCCGTGCCTTTTACGACTAGGGAATCGCCCAAAGTTGAATCTGCAACTGGTGATGTCACGACTGGCTTTGGAGTCGAGGCTCCAACCATCGTAATCGTTTTGTCGGTTGCATATTCAAGGCGCTCGCCTCGAGCGTTTTCCATAACCACGATAATTGGAGTTTCGTCAAATGCATCTCCTTTTGCTACCGTGTAAGTTGCAGTCATGGTGCTTCCTGGATCGCCAACCATTTGGCGTAATGTTCCTTGCTGACCAAACTTCACCCAGGCACGACGCATGGTGGAGTCAACCTTTGCCGACATTTGAATGCGGTCACCTGGCTCGACTACTGATGGACTATCCAATGTGAAAGACTGGACAAGGTTTGTTGCATAGACCACGTCGAAGTCTGTTTCAACAGTGCTGATGTTGCCTGCCATATCCGCAACGGTTAGCTTCACATTGTGCATCCCTTCGCTGAGATCAGAATCTGGCTTCAAAAGGATAAGCTTGTCGGTGACATAAGCTGAGCTAGTCATATCCTTGCCATCAACCCATAAGCGAACAGAGCTTCTGTCAACTCCGCTACCGTTCATATCTTGGAGTTCAGCAGTGATCACTGGCCGTTTTTGAACTAGTTTCTGCAACCGGGTTGGTTCAAAGTTCACAATGTTTGGCTTAGTGTTATCAACTTTAAGCGATTGAGTGGTGCGTATAGCTACTCGCTGCGAGTTCATTCCAACTACCGCAAAAGCATCTTCATCTTCAAACGAAACTCGTTGAACACCGGCATCTGGCACTGTATAAGAAGCCGTATAGTTGCCCGGCGTGGTCTCAGTGAACTTAATCTGAATTTGACCTTCATTTAAGTAAAGAGTCGCTGGTTGCTTAGGGCTTGCTTTGAGCGCAAAGGTGATCTGTTCCCCACTCCGCATCCAGCCCGAACCTGTATGAGTCAAAGCTGTTGCCTGCGGCAATCCCGTCACATCGCCAGGGATTGGGGAGGTGATCACTTCATCTCGTGTGATCAAAACTGTTTCGTCGGCGGCTCGCCAGCGAACTTCTGCACCAAATGCTTCCCCAAAGAATCGGAGAGGAACAAAGGTTCGTCCCTTTACAGCTTGAGCCGGAACGTCAAGCAAAACTAATCTGTCGTTTACGGTTGCTTCGCGATCGCCGAGGCGAAGCTTGACAACTGTCTCATCTTGGCTTGCCGTAATAACATTGGTAGCGGGATCAAATTTAACGTCAATCCCCATCCCTTCTAACACAGCGCGTAATGGGACAAGAACCCGCCCGCCTGTCATTGTTGGTTTAGCATCTGGGAATCGCAAATAATTCCCGTTGTACTGCACGGCAATATCTGCCAATGCGACCGCACTAAATGCGAGAAGTGCGACCGTGGTCGAGAGTGCTTTTCCAATATTCATAGCACTTTGATAATAAGAATCTGGGCGTGAAGCTTCCGTAGACGCCCGGCGGAGAAGCATATATTAAATATAAAAATCTCGAATTCAACGATAGGCAAGCAGTATTATCCGCTTAGATGGTCAGTGTTATCGCCTTTGTGCGACCCCACAAAATCGAGGAAATCAAGTCTGCGCTTGCTTTGCTTCCGATTTCGGGATTGACAATCGCCGACGCCCGGGGAGCAGGAAATAATCCTGAAACTCCTATTTCATTTATGGGCAAATCAATGGCTATCCCGCTCCCGATTCGCACAATGGTTGAAGTGGTTGTTCCCGCCGCATTAGCCGAAACCGTGATCACTGCTATTCGCAAAGCCGCTTATACTAGTGAACCGGGCGACGGAAAGATATTTGTCGAGAAAATTAATCAAGCTATTAGAATTAGAACTTTAGAACGGGACATTGACGCAGTTTGAGTTACTTCGCGCGTCGAAAGGCGTCATAATTCAAGCGAGGCCCAATTCGACCGATGTTTGCAAAGAGATTTCTTGGTGTTGGACTGCTGACTTCAATTACTGCCCTATCCATGGCAGCTATGACAATGACCGTTGACCTCAAAGAAGGTCAGGCTATCAGTGGTTCCTATAAGTTCGACGTGCGTGTGCAATCCGATTCCGTTGTTAATAGCGTAGAGTTCTACCTTGGCGACGACCTTCGAGATACTGATGAAAGCACCCCCTACCAATTTGGTATTGATACCTTAGCTGAAGCTGAAGGCAAAGTAAAAGTTACTTTTGCCGCATACAACGGTGCAGGCGAATCGGTTAAAAAGAGTTTCAACATTGTCATCGACAATCAGTTGAGTAAAGGTCTGAAATTCCACGTAGACCGCGCTACTGAGCTAACACGGGACGGTAAGTACGACGACGCTGTTCAAGCTGCTCGAATCGCTCTTAAGATAGACAAAAACGACAACACTGCCCGTATGGCTATGGCTCGTGCCAATTACGCCATGAAGGTTTACGATGTCGCGCAAAAGTACGCCGAAGACGTCGTAATGTCCGACCCTAAGAACGTTGACGGCAAGGCTCTGTTGGCGGCAATCAATCTACGTCGCGCATTCGCGGCAAGCGGTGGTAATGCAGCGGAAACAAATCGGATCATCAAGGATGCTTTGGTCAATGCGGCCAGCGCACAACGCGACATTCTCATCCTAGAAGCCGATGCGGTTAAACGCCCAACCTCAGGAAGTTTAGTGCCTTATCTCGATGCGCAAATCAAAGCCATGCGATACAACGTTGTTGCAACGACTTTGCGTGCTGATTACGAAAAGAATATGGACGATCCGGCTCTTACGAACCGATTCCTGCTGGCACTTTACAACACTGGTCGATTTGAAGAAGCTCTGAAGGTGATCAACAATATTGATCGGTACGGTAGCCCCGATGCTTATTACTTTAGCTTGAAGTCACTTGTACTACAAGCGCTCGGTAATACTGCTGCATCCGAAAGTGCAGAAAAGGAAGTCATTCTAGAAGACCCTTCAGGCGCATTGAGCAAATATACGCAAGCTCAGCTTGCCCTTATGCGACGCAGAATTACAATCGTTCCTGGGTTTGTCGCTGAACTTGAACGGTCGGCTCCATCTAGCGCGGATGTGGATTACTTGAAGTCCGCAGTAGCGTTTATGGGCACTGACTTTGACCGTGCTTTGACCTCTGTTCAGAATGGTCTCCTTTCCAACCCAGCTCACGTTGCTCTGTTAGTTGAGCGTGGCAATCAGATTCTGGAATCAATATTCTCGCAGAATCTAACTGGCGACGCTCTTTCTGACCGCGCGACATTAGCTCAAGCATATTTTGAGGCAGCATTGGCAGCAAGGCCCGAATCGTTCCAGGCGTTAGTTGCTATGACGTATTCGCACATGGTCAACGGACAAACCGAAAAAGCGGTTGGCTATGCACGTGCCGCAGTAGCGGCTGCACCTGAATACGGTGGAGCCTACTACGCTCTTGCAGGTGCGCTTCGACAAGCGCAAGTCGATGCTCAAGCGGATATTTCAAAGCGAGCTGTGGCTTTGACCTACCGAGATCAAGCTGATGCCGCGCTCTTGCGAGCTGGGCAATTAGATAGCCGACTCAAGGGCCAAATCGCTCCTAATGGAAAATCCATTTGGCAATACTCGTACTATGCAGGTCGCACAGCGATCCTTCCAATGCCTCCGAAAGAATAAGGTTCATTGAACCTGTAAAAAGGCGTCGTCCGGTCCTTTCCGGGCGACGCCTTTTTTATGTGCCCAGGTATAGTCTTGCTCGTATCGGGGCGTGGCTCAGCTTGGTAGAGCGCTTCTCTGGGGGGGAAGAGGTCGCGAGTTCGAATCTCGCCGCTCCGACCAAAATTTTCTTAAATACTAAGTCTTTCTGAATTCAAATCCCAAGTTGCTCAAATCACATTCAAATCATCTGAACCAAACTTGGTCTAGAGGTACAGTTCTTGCAGGAAAGAAATTACGGCAGTTGAATGAAACATCTTTTGAAAGTAATGAGACCCAAACAATGGGCAAAAAACTTGCTTGTGTTTGCGGCGATTATTTTCGCAGCGCGTATAACTGATTTTAACGCCATTTCAGATACCCTGCTCGCATTCTTCGCTATGTGTTTAGCAAGTTCGGGCACCTATATCGCCAACGATATTTTCGATGCTCCAAGAGATCGAGCACATCCGAAAAAAAAATCACGCCCGATTGCCGCTGGCTTAATTCCTGTTCCCCTCGCGATCGTGTATTCCGGCGTACTCCTAATCAGTGGAATCACGTTGGCTTACATGGCCGGGAGAGGATGTGCCTATATTGTGCTCATTTACCTGGCTTTGCAAATTGTTTATAATGCCAAGCTCAAACATGTGGCTATTGCCGACGTGTTTATTATCGCAGCCGGGTTTATCTTAAGAGCGGCAATCGGTGCAAAAGCGATTGAAGCTCCAATGTCAGGTTGGATGTTTATCGTTACTGGGGTGCTAGCACTGACCCTGGGGTTTGCTAAGCGTCGTAACGAGTTCATTTCCCAGGGAGAAGACCGCACACAATCTCGCGAATCTCTAGCCGACTACAGTAAGTCTACTCTTGATGCGCTTGTGTTAATGTTTGCGAGTATGTCGTGTATGTCTTACTGTATTTACGCTATGGAATCTTCGACCGCCAAAGCCCATCCAGCGATAGTATTTACGTCGCCTATGGTGCTCTATGGTGTTGCCCGGTACGTTCAAATCGTCTTTAAGAGAGATGAAGGAGGCGAACCCGCCGATCTTCTTTTCAAAGATCCACATATACTTTCGTCGGTCATTCTATTCATTGCTGTGGCTATCTTTGCAATTTCAACTCAAACAGTGCCCATTTTGGAGAATTCATAGTGCCAACCAGCGTTATCGGAGTCAAAGCCATCGTCGTCGGAGCATCTTCTGGCATTGGTCGAGAAATCACCCGCCAAATCGCGGACGGAGGAGGCTTGGTTGTTGCCGTTGCCCGTCGAGGCGACCGGTTAGAAGAACTCGCCGCGCTTTATCCTGGTCGTATTTTCCCAATGGTGCAAGACGTTACCGATCATGACTCCATCCCCAGCACATTCATTGAAGCCACCGACAAACTAACGGGTCTGAACTTATTTGTCTATGCCAGCGGAGTGATGCCGGAAGTCGGGCCACAAGAATTCAACATCGAAAAAGACCAGCAGATGATTGATGTCAACATCAGTGGCGCAGTGGCTTGGATCAACCAAGCCGCTTTGCGGATGCAGGGCACTAAACACGGCTCTATCGTCGCAATCGGTAGCGTCGCTGGCGAACGTGGTCGCTGGGAACAGCCTGTATACAACGCATCCAAAACGTTTTTGCACGCCTACATGGAAGCGGTTCGGAACCGAGTCAGTCGGTACGGTGTTCACGTAGTTACGATCAAGCCTGGGCCTGTACAGACTGAAATGACGGAGCGGCTAAAGCTGAAAAATGCAATGTCTGCTGAGGCCGCCGCAGAGAAAATCCTTGCTTTGCGAAATCGCACCGGTGAGCACTACCTGAAGTTCACTCATCTCATTGCATTCGCGATTATCCGAAACATTCCCTCATTCCTTTTCCGCAGGCTCAAAATATGACCGCCGACCTCAACCGCATGACTCATGTCACCGGTTTTGGCCTTGTTACCGGAGCCGATAGCTATCTTTATCGTCCGACAAGCGAAGACGAAGTCGCCGACATCTTAGAACTGGCGCGAAGGTCGGGAAGGCAGATCACCCTTCGAGGGGCAGGGCGCAGTTATGGTGACGCAAATATCGGCTCAGAAACTATCCTCCTCGATATCTCTCGCATGAACCAGATACTTCATTTCGATTCCGCACAAGGAACGATTGATTGCCAGGCCGGGGTGACTTTGGAGCAGATCTGGCGCCATGTGATTGAGGATGGATACTGGCCCCCCGTTGTGAGCGGCACAATGTTCCCCACTCTTGCCGGCGCGTTAGGAATGAATCTCCACGGCAAGAACGCCTTCCAAGCTGGCCCAATCGGGAATTTTGTGCTGGAATACGATGTCGTTTTCCCCAACGGAACCCGCCGAACTCTTAATCAGAACAGCCCTCTGTTCTCAAAAATAATTTCCTCTGCCGGATTGCTCGGCGTTATTACCCGCGTTAAGTTGAAGCTTAAAAAAATCCAGTCGGGTGATCTCAGAGTGCTCCCTATATCTGTCCCGAATTGGCAAGCTCAATTTGCAGCATTTGAAGAGTTCAATGGCCAAGCGGATTACATGGTGAGTTGGATTGACTGCTTCGCGAAAGGAGAAAAGGCAGGTCGCGGATTATTCCACACGGCTTGGTATTTGGATGATGCTAGCGATGCGCCGCTTTCCCTCCGTCCTGAACATCAGGATTTACCCGACACGATCCTCGGGCGATTCCCCAAATCTACCGTTTGGCGATACCTCAAAAAACTCAATAATCGCCCGGGGATGAAGTTCACCAACTGGGGCAAGTATCTTTCTGCAAAACTTTTGGGCAACGGAAAACCCCATCCCCAAAGCCTGGTCGGCTTCTCATTCCTTTTGGATTACGTGCCAGGATGGCGAAAAGCATATCTTCCCGGCGGGTTTATTCAGATTCAAACTTTTGTGCCGAAAGAGCATGCGCCCCGAGTATTTGCCGAACAATTGCGCTTACAGCAAGAGGCAAAACTGGAGTCGTTTCTGGGCGTGATGAAACGGCATATTCCCGACCAATTCTTATTCAGCCATGGTGTTGACGGGTATTCACTAGCTCTAGATTTCAAAGTCACAAAATCCAACAAAGAAAGAGTTTGGCAACTCGCACACGCGATTAACGACCTTGTGCTTACCGCTGGCGGAAAGTTTTATTTGGCAAAAGACAGCACCTTGCGACCAGAGGATTTTAAACAGTCACTTGGCGACGAAGCCTTTGCTGAATACGCTCGCCTTAAATTGGAACTTGACCCGGATGCGATCCTCACCAGCGATTTGGCAAAACGACTCTTGCTAGACCCAAGATCAGTTGGTTAAGTGCTTCCACACCAAGTCGCCAACGTGAGCCATACCAACTAAATCTCCGGTCAAATGCTCGGCTTTCCCAACAACCGCGCACGGAACGTATTCGCGGCTATGATCGGAACTCTCATCGGTTGGGTCATTCCCATGGTCTGCCGTCAGGATAAGTAAATCGTCTGCCGTGAGCATAGATAAAAGCTCACCGAGCATAACGTCGAATTCTTCCAGACATCGGGCAAATCCCACCGGATCACTGCGGTGACCGTAGAGCATATCGAAATCCTCAAAGTTCGCAAAAACGAACTCATTCGACTCACTCAATTTCGATTTGAGCATCGACCAATGTTCGGCGTTATTTTGCGTGCGTTTGATTTGCTGGAAGCCTCGCCCATCGAATAGTTCTGGCACGACGCCGATCCCGAGTACAGAACCGAACTTGGCCGCTATGCGATCTACTAAGTTTTCGGGTGGCGTGACAGGGAAATCTTTTCGGTTCTCGGTTCTGTGCCATGCCCCAGGTTCACCGACAAATGGTCGTGCTATGACCCTCTGCACGTTGTTAGGTGCAACACAAAGACGTCGTGCGATTCGGCACCAGTCGTAAAGTTGTTCGACCGGAACAACGTCTTCGTGGGCGGCTATCTGAAAAACTGAGTCCGCCGACGTGTACAAAATCGGTTTCCCGCTGGCGACGTGTTCTTCGCCTAGTTCTGCAATGATCGTTGTCCCGCTGGCTGGTTTGTTTCCAATAATTGCGCGCCCGATTTCACGTTCAAACTCGGCGACTAAGTCACTTGGGAATCCGTTGGGATAAGTTGGAAAAGCAACGTCGGTCACTACTCCCATCATCTCCCAATGACCAGTGACTGAATCTTTCCCCCTGCTCAGAGGAAGCAAGCGCGCATAGTTTGCGGTCTGGGCATCACCAATGCCGCATGCCGCCAGATAGCCGACTTGAGCTAGATTTGGCGCATGAAACCCGCCTAGATGGTTCCACACGTTCTGCACGGTGTGAACCATTGCAACATCGTTGAACTCGGCAAAATCCGGAGCCGCCCCAGCCCCACACCCATCTAGAACCACAACGATTGCCCGCTTCACAGGTTCAGGCTACCCACTCGCCGCCGCGATCACCGAGTCCGCATCTAATCCGTGCCGCTCACAGTATCGCCGGAATAGGTTATGCGCCGAAGAATAACTGCTGAACGGAGACATAAAGTGGGCGAATTCAAAAGTGATGATTTTCTCCGCGGTCTTGCTCGCCGCTCCCATTTTGAGATTCAAATACCGAAAATCAGCGGGAGGAAATCTGATCGGCATATCGCGGTCAAACGATTCGACGTTCGACCAAATTGTGATTCCGTGTTTATCGCCGAGCGCCTTCACACCTTGCAAGAATCCTGGCAATTCTCGGTACTGAATCTGCCCATCTTGGAACGCGCAGATATCAACGACTTCATGTGCCGCTTCAAAAATCTTGTCCCAATGGTCGAGGCTTTCTTCTAAGGTAAATGTTGCACCTTGAGCGAACTGCTTGCTCCCCATTGGGAACGGGCTGATCAGCACCGGAAGGTCTCGGATTTGTTTGCAGTATCCGCCAATGTGACTGAACAGTTCGATGATATGGGAGCTATTGCTCCCTGTTTCGTGGCACAAATACCACCCTTTAAACGCCGGATGGCTTGCATACTTTTCACCGACTTCATCCAGAAGCCGCTTATTGAACTCGACTTCTTTCCACCAGGTATTGCGATACCAATAGACGCCGGAGTCAAATGTGCCCCAATAAAGGTCAAGGCCGACTTCACCCGCCAGATCGAGAAACATCTGGGCAAGATCCTCACGCAATGGAAGAAATTCTCCTCCGCTCTTTACTGGGAAAATACATTTATCTTGGTAGCTTGCTCGGATGATGATTACCGTATCGATGCCGATCTGCTTGTACAGCTTAAATTCGCGACGCCACTCTTTTTCTCCCCAGTTCTGACTCGGAATATCGTGGGTGATTTCGTCAATAAAAGTTCCGGTCAATTTGAGCATTGACCGGATTCTATCCCGCTAAGACAAAATGAGCTTGACTAGTTTTTGAGAAAGGTGGTGAATTCGTGAGAAAACTCGCCAAACATTCTCACCCACTCTTTCACTGTGACTTTTGTGACGCCGGTGGTTAGCAGTAAATCTGCGCTAAGCATCGCGTCACCCTCGCGGTCGACATATGCCTTGACATAACGGCGAGAAGCATTCCACTCGTTGATCTTTCGCATATCCGCTACACGGGCGAGACGATTACCAACTGAAAGACCAAGGCTCGTTACCGGACCGCCTTCGGTATCTGAATACTGATAGAGTGCGCAGAGAATGGATTTATCTTCGTAAACATAATACGCCATCAAGCCTTCGCTATCTTTTTCTTCCTGAATCGTAATCTTTTCGCCTTTAAAAGGAACCGCCGCTAATATCTCGCGAAGTTCCAACTCTGTAAGGGATGTCACCACCTGACCAGAAGACTCACTCATCTGAGTCTTGATTGGCGGGGTTTCTTGGAAGGCGTTCAGTCCGGTGAGGCATCCTAAAAGTAATGTTAAGGCCAAAATCATTCTCATTTTTTTACTCTATCATTTACGACGACCAAAGCTCTCAAAATGAGCACAAGAAAATGTTGTGGAAAAGTTTTCTTGCGGGTATAGGCGCAAGAATAACGTGCCAATAATCTCTCGGGGAGATATACATCTGTTTAGAGATGGATCGGTTAAAAGGGAGACGTGTTAGACTTACATCTGTCAAAGATGGGCGAGTTTTGACCGCTAAAGTGATTCAGGGCGAACCACTGAGTGCTGTCATCAAGAGCGAAGAATTACATCTCGCTCCGATCGAAGGTGCCCAAATTGTCGAAGGTTTTTCCACTTCGGATTACATGCTCTGCAAATGTGAAATTGAAAGAGGTCAAAACGACAAAGCCTGGCTCCAGGTTGTCAGTGGAACTTCCACGACGACTACCGAATACGATCTGAACTTCCTTAACTCCCGGCACCAAGTTCAGGTGAAAAAGAACTACCACAAGTACAAGGGCTTCGCAATCGGAGCCGGGCAAACTGCCATCGCAGTGGAACTATCCAAAACTATTGAACCGGGTGTATCTATTGACCTAATCCTTCAAGAAGAAGGGCACGAGCTAGAAGTTCAGGCCACAGTCACCAAATGCACACCGCGAGGAAAAGGATTTCTCGTGATCGCCACACTCGCCGACATGAGCCGCGTAACGAGCATGTATTGGAACCGATTGTTAAAGACTGGGTAGTGACACCTTTCGCCCAGAGCTATGCGTCCCGATAATCGAACCTGAGCGAATCTCATGCGGCACACAAAAATCGTTTGCACCCTTGGCCCGGCGGTCGAATCACAAGAACTAATCGCCAGCTTGATCAAAGAGGGGATGAACCTAGCTCGGTTGAACTGCTCCCACGGCGATTGGGAATCCAAACGCAAATTTATTGAATGGATTCGCGCGGAATCGCCCGAACTCTCTCCCATCGGTATCATGGCTGACCTTCAAGGACCGAAAACTCGTTTAGCGAAGCTTGAAGGCGATGTCCGCACCTTCGCAACTGGAGAAAAAATCACAATTGGCTTGGCTGATGTTGACCTCCCCGTAGCCTCGCCTGAGCTAGTCCATAGTATGAAAAAAGGTGACCGCATATTGCTTGGTGATGGTCAGTGCGAACTCAAGCTCACAAGTGGCGAGGGCGATACTTTTGAAGCGAAAATCACTGCTGGCGGCACGGTTAAATCTAAGCAAGGTGTCACGATTGTCGGGCGATCTTTCGATATCCCTGCCCTTACAACTAAAGACCTTGGAGACATCACTCAGGCAATCGCAGCGGGCTGTGACTACATCGCCCTCAGCTACGTGCGAACCGCGGCCGATATGCGTGAACTCCGCCAGATTGTTGACCGTATTGATCCTTCTGTTAAGCTGGTCGCAAAAATCGAAACAAAGGAAGCACTCAAGGAAATTGATGCGATTATCAAACTCAGCGACGTGATCATGGTCGCGCGAGGTGACCTTGGCCTTCAAATGGAAATTGAAGATGTTCCTGCGGCGCAAAAGCGGATCATCCACAAATGCAATTCGCAAGCGGTTCCAGTTATTACCGCCACACAGATGCTCGAAAGCATGGTTTCTGCCTCGCGCCCTACTCGCGCCGAAGCATCCGATGTCGCCAACGCAATTTTAGACGGTACGGATGCCGTCATGCTGAGCGGCGAAACCGCCAGTGGCGACTACCCCATTGAAAGCGTACGAATCATGGCGAAAATCGCGATGGTCACCGAAGATCACGTTAAAACTAAATTCAAAGATGACTTTTCTAGCCACACAACCGATGTTGTAGCCGAGTCTGCCGTCAACATCGCTCGTGGAATCAAAGCCAAAGCAATTCTAACCACCAGTGCAAGCGGGATGACTCCCCGCATGGTTAGCAAGTATCGTCCGATTCAGCCGATTCTCTGCGCTTGCTGGTCAGACCGGGTGCAACGCCAGCTGTCAGTCTGCCGGGGAGTCCAATCTCTATTAGTGGATGCACCGCTCAACACAGATGACGCGATTCGTTCCACCGTCAACGCGTTCCTGCGGCGCAAGCTGTTCAAGGTTGGCGACCAAGTCGTGGTCACCGCAGGAGTTCCAGTTGGCCAGCCAGGCAACACCAACTTAATCCAAGTTGTGAACGTGTAGGTCACAAATCGTGTAAAATCTATTCAGCTAAGGATGGCTAACATGAAACGACCTACCATCGTTCTTCTCACTCTCGCGCTCGCGATCACTACCGGAGCATTTCTTTCCCGCGCTCCCTGGCAGCAATTAAAGGCTCAAAAGGCTGACTATGCGGAAAAGGTTGCCAAAACCCGCAAGATAGAATCAGAACGTGCCGAACTTCTGCAAAAAAACGCGAAGCTTGAGTCTCCTTTTGGGATGGAAGAACGCGCCAGGGAACTTGGCTATCACAAACCGTACGAAAAGCCAATGAGCTTGGATAAATAAGTTACTTGAGCGATAAAGATATGAGGTCGCCTATTTTCTTAGCAGCGTGCTGTATCGCTTCTGCTTTTAGCAAGCCAAAACCTAACCTTAGGTATTGATCAGCATCTGGTTGGTTAGATACTCGGAAGCCTGGGCAGAACATAACTCCGTTACTGAGAGCCCTCTGAGCTAATATGCGGGTATTAACCTGATCAGGCACTCTTATCCAAAAGGTTAAGCCCCCCTCAGGACGACTCCACTTACACTCATTAGGGAAAGAAGACAGTATCACTCGATGCATGGTATCTCGACGTAATCTGTATTCAGGCAGAGTTCGTTTACAGTGTGCATCTAATTTGCCTTCTTGAATATATCTTCCGAGAGCCAACTGGATAAAAGGGGAGCCACTCACTTGGCTCAGTAGCAAATACTTTTCTAATCTGAGAGTGATTTCAGGTGGACAACAAATCCATCCCATTCTTATGCCTGCAGTAAGCATATGATCAATACTGCCACAATAAATCACGCGATCAAATTTGTCGAACTGATAGAATGTTTGGGGTCTTGCCCCTTCAAAATACAGCCAACTCAAGGTATCCAATTCCAAAAGGTAGAAGTCATACTTTTCAGCTAGACCAAGGATTGATTGAATCTGTTTCTCACCTAGCCGCTTACCAAATGGTGTAGTGATTCCCCCGCTAAGGATAAACATTCTGGGCTTCGTCCGTTTGATAGCCTCTTCCAACTTGTTTAAATCAAATCCTTGGAAATCAGATCGTACGTTGACTACGCGACGACCGATAAATTGTGCAAATTCCGCAGGTTTGTTCATATGCAAAGGGTCTTGCACAAGAATGATTTCCCCTGGCTTCGTGAGCGCTAAAATAGCTGCCTGGATGGAGTTTTCCAAACTAGAAGTAATAATTATTTGATTCAATGACACTGAGCACTCTTTTTCCGACATGATGGTTTGAAGTGCTGAGCCTAGCTCGGTATGCCCCAGAGTTTCACCTGAATAAAACAGCCACGGATCACAACCTCTTAGATCTGCAAAGTATGTAACTAGCTCGTCACCGAAAAACAGCATAGGGTCTGGCACCGCGGTGGCGAGCGATCTAATTCCAGATTTTGAAACTGTGTGCTCGTAAGAGCTAAAAGGGCCGCGATCTTCTGAGCCTTTTAATATATTGCGACCAAACTCTGCTCCTGACGGTTCACAAACCACCGAGCCAGAACCAATGGTTGATTTGATAAACCCAAGCTGCTCAAGCTCAGAATACGCTCTGGAAACCGTCATCCTCCCGACAGAAAGTTGATGAGCCAATTCCCTTACTGGAGGCAATAGCTCTCCACTTAAAATCTGTCTCGCCAAAATTGCTGATCGGATTTGCTCTGCAATTTGCTGGTATTTAGGTCGAGTTGATGAATCTAAGATAATCGGTATCTTCATTTAATTCAATACAGACAATACCGTCGCAAAAATTGGGGCAGCTAAAAAGCCAACCCCAACCTGGAGGAGATTACTTACTTACAAACCTTTTTCCCTTCCACAACGCAGCAATAGCAATTGCCATAAGCGATATTGACCCGGGCTCAGGAACCGCTTCAGGGCCAAACACAAAATTATTAGGTCGAGTCAGCCCCCCTGCATTTGCAGACACGAATGTTCCTATAAGCGCACCGCTCGTTGGATCATATTTGTTAATGAAATTGCCGCTCCAACTGCCTACATACAGCTTTCCATCTGGGCCGATTTCCTGACCCTGTGTTTGCCCAAGGCCTGTAATAAAGTCGCTTATAAACGATCCGTCTGATCCCTTGTAACGCTTTACGGTTCCTGTATTGAAATCGTTTACAAACAGGTCGCCATCTGCCCCGAATCGGCTATCAAGAGGCGAAGTTAACGAAGCACTTGCAAATACTGATTGAAACACACCCGCACTGTTGTATTTGATGATTTGACCCGTATTAAATGAACTCACATAGATGCTTCCTGTTGAATCAAATGAAACTCCGTCGGTGCCATTTAATGGACCGCCAGCTGCAGCATTCCCTAAATACTGTTTAGTAGCTACGTTGAATTTCGCCACTACCGAAGGGCTTGCTGCTGTTCCGATCTTGCAACTAACTAATAAATCCTGCCCTCGAAATTGAAGGTCTGCGGGAACATTCATTGCTGTTCCTTCAGTCACGTTTTCGATAAATGCTCCGGTCTGACCGTTGTATTTCAGCACTGCATGACCTGCCAATGACCAAGAACTCACATACAGGTTTCCGTCAGGCCCGAAAACAAGGCCTTGCGGTGCTCGCAATCCGCCCGAACCGGGGGCAATGAAGTCTCCTATATAAGCTCCCGTAAGCCCGTCATAACGTTTAACTGAGTTAGTAGCTTGACTACTGACGTAAAAGTCCCTTGGCGCCGCTTCCGCGCTTAATGCCATTACAAAAGCAGTTGCTATAGCTGCTTTCTTCAAAATTGAATGAATCTGAACCATGAATTCCTCTCGCTAATCTTTCTATGCGTAAAGCACAACCTCAATTTCACTTGAAGCAACGTTAGCCCAATGCGGACAATCTTCTAAATAGAATGGGACAATTCATTTCTAGTATATTTGCGGACTATTAGTCAGCAGATTTAGTCCCCTGACTTAGGCTCAAACCATAGTGCCGTTCTTGGCTCTGAGGGTTTATTTTTCTCTTTTTTTAAAACACTTACAGTTCCATCCGTTTCAAAATACGCCAACTCTATTTCATCTAAGAACCTGGCACCTGATTTTCGCAGTTCCATGTAAATCTCATCCATCGAAAGCATCGTTTTTTGAACCCCGTCATGGCAAAGTTCGCCATGCTCAACAATCTTGATGAGCTTGCCCTCAGTTAGTTTTTGAACCTTCCTAAAGCGACGGTTGATATGTGAAATGAGTTGGTGCATCAACACAACCAAAGTGATGACTAGCATGGCGTGGAGTAGCGGCACGTCCGGCTGGAACATCGGGTCGCCCGCCGCTGACCCGAGTACGATGATCATCGCGAATTCAAAAAGCGTAAACTGCCCGGTTCCTCTCTGCCCTACAACTCTCAGCAATCCAATAAAGAATACAAATAGGATCACCGTGCGGAATACTATTTCCAAAAGAAAAAGCGGCGGCTGGTCGCCCCAAAATATTCTGACTAAATCAAATTGATAATCCTGCATCGTTGACATTCTCCAAAATTTTTAGACGGCATCCATTTAAGGATTTCGAGAGAGCGACTGCTTCTTTATAAATTGTTTACTCGCTTGAATCAGAACCAAGAATCACTTGCCGCTGGGTAATCTTCCGGCAAATGGTCGCGCAAGCCCACTCGGCAGCTTTGGTTGGTATCGACGCGCTGCCAATTATTGTTGAAGTTGATCTGCGCGGCGGAATGTTTAAGTTTATTCTCGTCGGTTTGCCCGATAAGGCAGTTCAAGAATCTCAAGAGCGGGTTCCCACCGCAATTCGTAATTCTGGATTGACCTTTCCGAACGGACTGATTGTCTGCAATCTTGCCCCGGGAGATGTTCGCAAGGAAGGCCCGTCACTCGACCTCCCGATAGCAGTCGCCGTTCTTGCGGTCAGCGGGCAGATCGCTAGTAATGCGTTAGCAGATACGATCATCGTCGGCGAACTTGCCCTGGATGGTGCACTTCGCCGAGTTGATGGAGCAGTGAATATCGCGCTGATGGCCCACGCTCAAGGAGCAAAACGACTGATCTTGCCGAAGGTCAACGCGGCAGAGGCGGCGATCATCCCCGACCTTGAAGTGTACGGATTAAACACTTTGCTAGAAGTCGTTGAACTGCTCAACGGCAGTCTGGTGTACCAGCCACACAATATCGCTAGCGAACCGAGTCAGCAAGATGTCAAGTTCCCCGTCGACTATTCCGACGTGAAAGGGCAAGCGCAAGCGATTCGCGCACTCGAAATCGCGGCGGCGGGGGGCCATAACATCCTCATGACCGGCCCGCCGGGAAGTGGAAAAACCATGCTCGCAAGGCGACTGCCGACGATTCTGCCACCCCTCAGCCTGCAAGAATCCATTGCGGTCACCCGGATTTATTCATCGGCTGGAGAACAAGGTGAAAACGCAGGATTGGTCTGGCGTCGTCCTTTTCGCTCGCCACACCATGCAACGAGCTACGCGGCGATTGTCGGTGGCGGCAAAACCCCAAAACCCGGCGAAGTTTCCTTGGCTCACCACGGAGTTCTGTTTCTCGACGAAATGCCAGAATTTGGGCGGGATGTGTTAGAAGCCCTCCGCCAGCCGCTCGAAGATGGCGTCGTCACCGTCGCCCGTGTGCAGTCAACACTCACATTTCCCGCCGAAGCAATGTTGGTCGGGGCGATGAACCCATGTCCGTGCGGATTCAAGGGTTATCCAGAAGCAAACTGCGTTGGAGCCGCTCAATGCCTTAAATACGGGGCCAAAATTTCCGGCCCGCTTCTCGACCGGATCGACCTCCATGTTACAGTTCCGCGACTAAAGCCAGAAGAACTCACACAGATTCCCAATGGAACTCCCAGTGCAGAGATTCGGGAGCGGGTTATCGCGGCTCGTGCACTGCAAGAAGCCCGGCTAGGCTCTCATAACATCAATGCCAAGATGACTCCCCGTCAGCTCAAGGAACTGATCGTTATGGACGACGAGTGCAAAAGCTTTATGCAGATTGCGGCAAATAAATTGAGTTTGTCTGCCAGAGTTTTCGACCGGCTCTTGAAGGTCGCGCAAACAATCGCCGATCTAAATGGAAGCGACCGAATTACCAAGCAGAATCTCGCCGAAGCGGTGCAATACCGTTCAACTAACGACTAATCCACCGTTCCGGGAAAAGTAGGAATCGAACCGCTCCAAAACACCGTAAAATAGGGCAGTCCATGAAGCCCGACTTCAAAATCTCCCGCGACGTTGCCCTCGGCGTGCCGAACATTGAATCCGCTGAAAAATTCTACGTCGATGTCCTTGGCTTCACCATCAAAAACAAGAATTCCGATTGGACGCAGTTGGAATCGAAAGACGGCGCGATAACTTTCTATCTGTGCCAAGACGATGTTCAAGCCCCGGCATTTTGTTTAACCGTCCCCGACGTCGAAAAAGCCACCGATTACTTAATCGAAAACGGTTGCGAGCTAGAGCCTGACCTCACGAACGAAACTGGCGAAGTATTTATCCGTGACCCACACGGTTATCTCTTCAATATATATCCAAGGAGCAAAGCGTGAGACCAATTCTTGTCGGCATGGCGATCCTGTTTGGATGCTTGGCTCAGGCGCAAAACAAGCGAATTCTCCTCATCCCCGTGGATGACCGTCCGGCTGTGACCCACTTTGCTCAAATGATTGGCAACATTGCCGACGTTGAGGTCGTCACTCCGCCAACCCCTTTCCTCGGAAAGTTCAAACAACCTGGTTCGCCTGATTCGATTTTGTTGTGGTTGAAGGGGCAGGACTTATCGCAGTACGACGCCGTCGTTTTGAGTGCAGATATGATCGCCTACGGAGGATTGATCGCCTCCCGCACCGACCGATCTTCCCAAAACCTTGCGATGAACCGTTTGCGCGAACTTTGGCGCATCCGAAAAACTTCTTATGCAACTCCGTTTTACGTGTTTAGCACCCTCACGCGCATAGCTCCTACCGCTGTCGCAGAAAACCGAGCTTGGCGCAACGATCTCGCTAACTGGGCGATCAATCAAGAAAAATACGACCTGTACAAAGATCCGGAAGCAAAGCGCAAAGCCGCGGCGCTCGCCGCCCGAGTGCCAGCCGAAGAACTTGCCCGTTACAAATCAGTTCGGTCACGCAATGTGGCTATCCAAACCGAACTGCTGAAAATGACTTACCACGGGGCGTTTAACCACCTCACTTTTGGTCAAGATGATGCCGCCGCAGTTGGCCCGCACATTCGGGAAATCGCTTCCCTCAACCGCGAGGTTGACCGGCTCAAGCTCGGTAATCGATCCCAGTTCTGCATGGGGATTGACCAGATTTCTAACTGCCTCATCAGCCGTGTGCTGTGCGACCAAGCCAAATGGAATCCCACCGTCGCGATCCGATACGCGGATGCCAATGGGCCAAACAAAGTTGCCGCCTACGAAACTGAACCAATTCGTGAATCTCTGCGTGACCAAATCGAAACTTCCGGCGCGATTGTCACTACCGACCAAGATAAGGCCGATTACATTCTGTTCCTCAACACCCCCGAGCCGAACCAGTATTCGTTTGATGAGTTCGTTCGCGAAATGTCGGCCGACATCACCGCCGGCAAACACATCGCCGTAGCCGATACCAATCTCGGCTGGAGCGGAACCGCTGATCCGGCGCTGTTTGCCGCGCTTACCAAATCTCGCCAAGGCCCTCAACTTGTGAGCTATGCAGGCTGGAACACCGCCGGGAACACGATGGGAACCACGATTCCTGCCGCTAACGCCTATCTACTCGCCCTTCACACTGGCGTGGATGGTTTGAACCGAGAAACCGCGGCTCGCAAGTTTGTTCTCCACCGTTTGGTTACAGATTATTTCTACAACCGCTACGTGCGACCCGAAGCCTATCGCATGATTGAAAAAATGCAAGATGGCAACCGGGAAGAAATTTCGAAAACTGAGGATTACGACATCGTTGCCGAATACGTCAAGAAGGATATGGAAGCGCGGCTACGGCAAACGTTCCTTGACCAAATGGTTGCCAATCCTTTCAAAGTAAAGGATCGGATTTATCATGTTGTCCAAGTCAAAGACATCGTGGTAGAACTCCCTTGGCCGCGGGCGTACGAGGTTCATTTGGACTTTAACTTAGAGGTTCGGGAGGAGAAGCAGTGATTCTTCCTCTGTTTACCTTTCTGCTCGCTCATCAGCAAAGTGAGCCGAGCTATCCGCCGCTCGTACCGCCAACCGAGGAAGAGCATGCTAAGGCAGTTGAGTTATGGAATCTAGCAAGAAAATCTCACGGATTTGATCGTCAATATTCTAGTCGTAACCTTGGTTACTTTTTTCAAAGAACACCTGGCACTGACGGCGACGGATTATATGTAGTTGTGTTCAATGGCTCTTATGCGCGAGAACATTGCTTTCAACCAAAGAAGCCTACTGAAGGTGGCTATGATATCGGACCTGTTTCGTACAATGAATTCTTCAATTTGCCTCCTGAGACACGTGAAAAGGAAGAGCGTAGTCAGGCTATTCGCATTCTTTCTTATCCGGCATCGTTCCTACAGCTAAAGCCCGAAAACATTACCCGCCCAGTTGATGGCTATGGGTTTGAGATCCATCGCGAGGGAATTACGATTCGCGTATTCCTCAATAAGGGCACAAATGATGTGAACCGAGTTCAATATCAAGAATATATTGCTGGTGACCTTAAATGGATTACTAAGAGGTACTTCTTGGCGGCTTTCACATATTTCAAATACTATTTGCCTCAAGCATGGATCACAGACGACGGCGACGGCAATTACGGCCCGGTGTTCAATGTGAGGGTTGCCGATGAGGGTGGTTTCCTCAGATAAAAATGACTGGATTCATCAATCATAAGGTCGAGAGTAATCAGTTCGTCATCTACGCCCCGCGTGAAATAGTGACGCCTGCGCCAGCGATCCTCTTTCTCCACGGGCGGGGAGAATCAGGAACTGACGGAATCAAACAAACCGCAATCGGCCTCAGCCACGCCATCCGCATGAAAGCCGCCGATTGGCCTTTCATTGTGATCTGCCCGCAAAAGCCGGAGTTCGACACGCTCTGGCCCACTTACGTTGACCGAATCAACCAAGCCCTCACTTTTGCCGAGCAGAATTACAAAATCGACCCTCACCGACGGTACATCACAGGCCTTTCACAAGGCGGGCACGGAACTTTCCAATTAGCCACTTCGCTTGATTGGCAGTTCGCCGCCGCGGCTCCCGTTTGTGGATGGATCACCGATCCGGAGGCGCCAAAACGACTCACTCAGATTCCGCTCTGGGCGTTTCATGGTGATGCCGATCCGGTCATCAAAGTCGAAGAATCCCGCAACGCGGTTGCGGCGATCAATGCGGCGGGCGGAAACGCCAAGCTCACAGAGTTCAAAGGCGTCACCCACAATTCATGGGATGACGCCTATCAAAAATCAGGGCTCGCGGAATGGCTTCTTAGCCATTCGCTAGATTAGCCGTTTGCCTTTACGTTGAACTGCCGTCGTCGACCGCCGCCAGTTGGTTCGGCTGGAGCCGCCGCTTTCACGGGTTTTGGTGCCGCCGCTTTTGGAGCAGATGCTTTCTTTTCCTTTTTCGGTTTAGATTCTTTCGCCTTTGGAACTTCCTTTACCTTTTCAGGTTTTGCCTTCTTTTCCGCGACTTTAGGAGCTTCCGCTTGCTTTTCTTTGACTTCTTCAAGCGCGGTCTTTTTGGCCCCCATCTGACCGAGCATGCTGTCCCACATCCAGGCGACTTTTTCGTGAACCTGTAACCGGGCGATCAGCATATCCTCGCTACCGTAGTCGTCCAGATCGTCCATTGTGTCGATTTCTTTTCGGAGCAATTTGGCCATTTCTTGGTTGGCATCAACCAGCGCTTGAACCATAGCGGCATCATCGTTTCCGTTTAAGCCTTCTTTGATGCGGGCGAGTTTGAGGTATTCCGCCATGGAACCAGGAGCAGTTGCACCTAGCGCACGGATTCGTTCGGCGATTTCATCAACCGCCATAAAAAGCTCGTTGTACTGTTCTTCACTCAGCTTATGGATGCCGACAAAACTTGCGCCCACTACATGCCAGTGCACGTTTTGGGTTTTCAACATCAATACATAAGTGTCTGCCAATACTTTGGAAAGGCTTTCTGCCGCGGCCCGGTTGTTCATATCAATTCTCGTTAGTCTATCATACGCCTTACCTGAATTCGCCATTCACGCGTCCTAAAACCAAAACCATGTAGACACATGGTAACATTGCCGAATGATCGCCCGACTGCGGGGTGAGGTGATTGAAACCTCAAATCAACGGCTTGTTATCCTCTGCCACGGCGTGGGGTACGAGGTAAACGTGCCAGAAACAGTGGCGATTGAACTCGGCATCATTGGCGAAACCGTTGACCTCTACACCAAGCAAGTTATCCGGGAAGATGAACACAACCTCTATGGGTTCGCCACCGCTCGACAAAAGCGGTTGTTTGAACTTTTGCGTGAAGTCAAAGGGTGCGGATCAAAAACTTCGCTCGGAGTGATCAGCACGTTGGGCGAATCGGGTGCCGTGCAATCCATCGCCGCTTCCGATGCAAAATCTTTAGCACTGACTCCCGGGATTGGGCTTCGCCTCGCCGAGCGAATTATTCTTGAACTCAAAGACAAAATTCTAGAACTGCAAGTCGGAACAATGCCCGGAAAGGCAATCGCAACTGTCATCCGACCAACACCGCAGGACGATCCGCTCGCCGAAGCACTCATTTCCCTTGGCTACAAACGGAATGAATTCGAAGATGCGGCGGCGGCGGCCCGTGAAGAATCTGATGACCTCGGCCAGCAAGTTCGCATCGCACTCAAGAGGCTGAGTAAATGAACCGGAGCGATGAACTCAATCCCGAACCAATGATTGGGGATGAAGAACTTTCTATCCGCCCACGGTTGCTCAAAGAGTTCATCGGGCAAGATGATATCAAATCCAACCTCAACGTATTCTTGACCGCCGCCAAACAACGGGAAGAATCGCTCGATCACTTGTTGCTTTACGGCCCACCGGGGCTAGGCAAAACCACCCTCGCCCACATTGTCGCCACCGAAATGGGGGCGACGTTGCACGTCACTTCTGGCCCTGCTATCGTCCGCCCCGGCGATTTGGTGGGAATCCTCACCAACCTCGATCCTGGTTCGGTTTTATTCATTGACGAAATCCATCGGCTCTCCCGCCAGGTGGAAGAAATCCTTTACCCCGCGATGGAAGACCGCAAGGTGGATATCATGATCGGGCAAGGGCCAGCCGCTCGATCCATTCGCTTGGATGTGCCTTCGTTTACTGTTGTTGGAGCCACCACTCGCCAAGGATTGCTCACTGGGCCACTACGCGACCGGTTTGGCATTGTTATGAACTTTGGGTTCTACGACGACACTGCGCTAGATCATATCGTGCGCCGATCTTCGACCATTTTAGGAATCGAAGTCGATGCCAGCGGCTCGGCGATGATCGCGGCAAAATCGCGCGGCACTCCACGCATTGCCAACCGACTTCTCCGCCGGATCCGCGACTTCGCCCAAGTTGATGGCCATACAATCATCACCGCTCCAGTTGCGGAAAAAGCACTCAAAGCACTCGGAATCGATGAACTCGGGCTGGATCGCCTTGACCGCCTGGTGCTTGAAGCGATCATCAAAAAATATAAAGGCGGGCCAGTTGGATTAGAAACGATCGCGGCTTCAACGGGCGAAGATTCCGGAACGATCGAAGACGTTTGTGAACCATTTCTTTTGCAGTGCGGATTACTGGCAAGGACTCCACGCGGACGAGTTGCCACGCACCACGCGTTTCAGCATTTAGGTCTGCCGATGCCAAAGAATTCTGCTAATCCGACGCTGGATTTGGAGTAAAGATGCCTCCACAGCCCACTGTGCGTTGGCTTAAACGGAACCATGCGCTCAAGCCAGTTGAAGCCGCCCGCCAGTGGATTGCCCTCAACTACGATCAGCCGATTACGATTCAAAGAGCCGCACAGATCGCGGGTTATTCCACAAGCCACTTTACAAAGCTATTCATTGATTTTTATGGTGAATCCCCACGAGATTTCCTTGCCAATCTTCGTATCAAAAAGGCTTTGAGGCTACTCGCCACTCAGAGCGTGTCTGTTCAGGAAATTGCGATGGAAGTGGGCTACTCATCCTTCCCGACTTTTTCAAACCGGTTCAAGGAACTCACTGGTTCCACTCCCGCTGAGTTCAAGAAGTCTGCAAAAAGCCACCTTTCGCAAACTGGTCAGCCAGTCAACCCGGTCATTCCCGGTTGCCTTTCTCAATCCTTCCAGCTACCAAAAAATCACAAACCAGAATAACTTTTATCTGTTGAGCTTCTGGCATTCTGTAACCGAAATGGTTACCAAACTCTCACACGCTACGATCTTGGTTCTTGACCAAGATATTGCTTATGACTTTTATGTCAACAAGCTTGGATTTGAAGTCCGGACAGATGCCACGATGGATAACGGTTTTCGATGGCTGACGGTTGGCCCTAAAACCCAGCCCGACCTTGAAATTGTATTGATGAAGGTCATGGCAAGCCCCATGCTCAGCGAAGAGCATGCGAAGATGATTCAAGAGCTTGTTTCCGCCGGAGCACTTGGGGCTGGAGTTTTCGAATGCGACGACTGCGACGCCACCTACGCCGAGCTCGTTGCGAAAGGAGTCGAGTTCAAAACCGAACCCACTCAACAGTTTTATGGCAAAGAAGCGATCATGAAAGATCCTTTCGGCAACTGGTTCAGCATGACTTCGCACTAAAAGAGAAGCCCCCTCTCCGTTTTAATGGAGAGGGGGCTGGGGGTGAGGTCAAACCGTGAAATCGATACCGAGCTTTTTGTAGAGCCGCTTTTCTAATCGCTCACGAACCACGTCGTCGGAAATCAATTCCAAGACTTCAGCGGCAAATGCATAGACCAAAATCGCATCGGCTTCTGCCTTGGGAATGCCGCGGGAACGCATGTAGAACCGGAAGGTGTCTTCGATCTGCCCTACAGTCGCCCCGTGGGTGCACTTCACGTCGTCGGCAAAAATTTCAAGCTGAGGCTTGCTGTTGATCGTCGCATCCGGCGAGAGTAGCAATGCTTGATTGGTTTGCTTAGCGTCAGTTTTTTGAGCGTCTTGGTGGACAAATATCTTGCCGTTGAACACGACCGTTGCTTTGTCATCAATGATCTGCTTGTAGATTTCAAAGCTATTGCAATCAGGCATCGCATGATCTAGCTTTGTGTGATTATCGAGGATTTGCTCTCCCCGAGCCACGACTACGCCGTCCAACCGCGTGACGATATTTCGACCGTTGAGATAGATGTTCTGATCGAGCCTTCCTAGCCCAGCACCAAACGCAACGTTATAGGCGCGGTATTCGCTGGATTCATCTTGAAGGGTTTCCCAGAGTGATACGTTGTACGAAGCCTCCGATTCATCCTGCAACCGAACGTGCTCGACATTTGCGTGCCTTCGCAGAATAACTTCGGTCACCGGAATCGTGAGGTTTTTGCTTTCGCCATCGCTCACATATTGCTCAACAATCTTCGCAGATGAGTTTTCTTCTGCTACCACCAAAATCCGTGGTGCGATCACCATTTCATCGCCACTGGTGACGTGAATCACTTCGATGACTGGCTGGATCATCGCGCCAGCTTTGAGGTGTATGAACAAACCATCTACAAAACAAGCCGAGTTAAGAGCAGCAAAAGTGTGGTCTTCGATCTTGGCGACACTGCCGAGGTAGTCAGCAACTTCCGACCTTTCGAAAATGGCGTCGCGCAGGCTCATGCAGGTGAGGCCGCTGGTTGCCGGAACCTCACTTAAATTGCGATCAAATCGACCATTCACCAAAAACACGCGAATTGCGGTTTCGGCGTAGTGGGTTGGATCTTGCGAGAAGACGGCTGGGCCAGGTTCGCCGGTTTGCCAATTCACACTTGCCAAACTTCGAAGCGGAGTGTATTTCCACTCTTCATTACGCGGGGTTGGCACTCCCATTTTTTTGTGGAGTTCGTTGCCCTTAGCACGCAGATCAGCCAGCCACTGAGGTTCTTTTTCAAAGCTCAAACCCGCCAATAGCGAGCCTAAACCAGATTCGTAAACAAGACTTTTGCTCATGCTTTATTTGCTCGCCGCCAGATTATCCAGCCAGCCGTAACCTTTCTCTTCGAGTTCCAGGGCCAGGTTTTTGTCGCCACTCTTGACGATGCGGCCATCCATCAAAATGTGAACGAAGTCGGGCACGATGTAGTTGAGCAACCGTTGGTAGTGGGTGACGATCACAAACGAGCGACCTTCTGCTCGAAGTGCATTCACACCCGCCGCAACCGTTTGCAAAGCATCAATATCAAGACCGGAATCGGTTTCATCCAATACGCAAAGTGTTGGTTCTAAAACCGCCATTTGGAAAATTTCGTTACGCTTTTTCTCCCCGCCCGAAAAGCCTTCGTTTACGCTTCTGGTCAACAAATCTTCCTTTAGCCCAAGGAGTTTTACTTTTTCGCGAATGAACTTCATGAACTCCATTGAGCTCATTTCGGATTCACCGTTTGCAGTGCGCTTTGCGTTTACCGCGGCGCGGAGGAAGTAGGTGTTGCTCACGCCTGGGATTTCAACTGGATACTGGAACGCCAAAAATACTCCTTTGTGGGCTCGTTCTTCTGGCTCCAATTCCGCCAGATCTTCATCAAGATAAGTTATTGAGCCTTGAGTGATTTCGTAGTCCTCGCGACCAGCTAAGATATTCGCCAGAGTGGACTTCCCGCTACCGTTCGGGCCCATGATCGCATGAACTTCGCCTGGCATTACGCTCAGGTTAATCCCGCGCAGAATTTCTTTGTCATCTTCGGCAACAATGGCGTGCAGATTTTTAATTTCAAGCATAACGTCTCCCCATTCTACGGCCCCCAGCAATGTGAGTGAAGGGAGGCCCCATAGAATCTATACTTTACAGTGAAGAATGGCCTATTTAGTTTCTTATATCGGCTGGAACCTGAAGTAAAAATTTCATGCAGTTTGCCGGAATAACCCAACCCTCAGCAATATCCACCGGTAACCTTAGGCGGTGGCAAACGCACTGCTTGGCATTCAACCTAGTCTTTACAGTCTTTCGGCCCCGCTCAGCCAAGACTTGAACCTGATTGATCAACTGCTCGGTGAGATCGTGGCGGAGCAGGAAGGCCCGGAAGTCGTTGCCGTTGCCCAAAAGCTGTTTCAATTTGGGGTCAATTCCCCGGGCGATGATGTTGTAAAGGCGATTCCAGAACTAAAGGATTCAAAAATTATTGGCCACGTGGCCCGTGCGTACACGATCCTCTTCCAACTCATCAATATCGCCGAACAAAAAGAAATCGTACGAGTAAACCGGTCACGCAAGTCAAGACCGGAGTCAATAAGTCGCACCCTGATGTATCTTAAGCCAGATCATACGGAATCTGAACTCCGAGAACTCATCGAATCACTTCACGTCATTCCGACTCTCACCGCCCACCCCACAGAGGCGCGCCGGCGTGTCGTCCTCGACAAGCTGGAAGCAATCGCCAGAAATCTAGTCGCCCTCTCAGATTCTCACAATGACGTTGACTTATCGAGGCCTCTTAATTCTGACCAAATGGTCGAGAATGACCTTCGCCGCAATATTACGACGCTTTGGCAAACCGCCGAACAAGAGCCCGGCGGCATGACAGTGCTTGATGAGGTTGACAACGCGCTTTACTACTTTGAGCGAACGATTTTACGGGTCGTTTCTTGGATTCAGCGGGATTTTGAACACGCATGGCAAGCACTTTTTGATTCTGAGGTGCCCGAACTAGACAACCTGATCACCTATCGGTCATGGGTTGGCGGTGATCGGGACGGCAACCCCGCCGTGACTCCTGCGGTAACTCTCAAGGTACTCGAAAAGCACAGAGGGCTGTTTTGGAAGGTGACCCAACGGATTCTCTATCGTCTTGCTGACGAAGCGACTCAAGCTGTTACTCCTCCGGATTCCGACCAGGAATTTTTAGCAATTCTCGAAAAGTGGCCGGATAATTTCTCGCCTAAGCATGCAGGAATGCCGTTTGCACGTGCCTTCCAATACCTTGGAAATTACGGCTCGGACTTCCCATATGCTGAGTTAACACAGAAATTGATCCAAATTGAAAATGCACTAATTCAAACAAATAACGCACCATTCGCGAAAACCGGACTCTTCCCGCGCCTCATGCGCATTCTCCGCGCGTTTCCGGCCGGCATCATCCCGCTCGACGTTCGGCAACACTCCGATGAACACCTCGCGCCAATCGGCGAACTTTTCCATGCATCCGGAGAGTTAACCAATCCGGACGACTACAAGGCCCTTTCAGAAGACAAAAAGATCGCTCTCCTCTTCAAAGAAATCGCCAATCCCCGCCCCATGGTGGATTCGGCTTGGCGTGGAAGTGAAAAGTGCGAAGCCACACGGGAAATTTTCCGCACGATACGAACCGCGCACGAAACTTACGGGCCAAAATCCATTCCTTGCTATATCATCTCAATGACCCACGGATTGAGCGATTTGCTGGAAGCCGTGGTGCTGGCCAAGGATGCTGGACTGATCCGCTATCAAAACGGAATGCCGCAATCAGCGATAGACACTGTTCCATTGCTCGAAACAATTGATGACCTGCACTTTGGCATTTCGCTTCTTGAGCAACTATTCACGAATCCGCTCTATCTGTCAATCCTGGAGAGTCGGGGCAGAACCCAGGAAGTCATGCTCGGATACAGTGATTCCAGCAAGGACGGCGGTTACTTTACGGCGAATTGGGCGCTACACAAAGCTCAGGCTGATCTTAGCCGAGTCGCACATGAGCACAACGTACACCTGCGGTATTTCCACGGTCGCGGCGGCACAGTCGGACGAGGTGGAGGACGGGCCAACAAAGCCATTCTCAGCCAACCATCACACTCATTCTCCGGCGATATCCGATTCACGGAGCAAGGCGAAGTGATTTCGTTCCGCTACTCACTTCGACCGATCGCCCATCGCCACTTAGAGCAAATCCTCAGTGCGTCGCTCAGTTCCTCAGCGCGAAGAACTGAACCAGGAACCGATAATTCGGAGTGGCGGGCGGCGGCAGAAACGATCGCGACCGCTTCACAAAAGGCGTACAAGGATTTGATTTACAAAGATCCGCAGTTTCTGGACTTTTATCTTGCGGCATCACCAATCGAATATATTTCCAAGCTCAGCATTGCGTCTCGCCCCGTCATGCGCCCGGGCAAAAAATTAGATTCGCTTGACGGGTTGCGGGCAATCCCTTGGAACTTTGCCTGGGTGCAATCGCGCTACGTGGTTCCTGGCTGGTACGGGCTTGGTACAGGTCTGCAAGCCACACCTATCGAACTCCTGCGCGAAATGTATCAAAGCTGGCCATTCTTCGCTACCGTGATCGAAAACGCAGAACTGGAAATGATCCGCACTCACCTACCCACGGCAGAACTCTACGTCAAGCTCGTTAAAGATAAAGCCCTTGCTGAGTCGTTCCACGGGCGGATTTCCGCGGAATATGAACTGACTAAGCGGCTCATTTTAGAAATTAAACAGAAAGATGAACTCATGGAGTCTTCACCGGTTGTCCGCCAAACGGTGGAATTCCGGAACCCAATCACTCTCCCGCTCAATATTTTGCAAACACACTTGATTGAGCAAGTCAGAAACGGCAAAGAAGACGCGGACACTGAACAAGCTTTGTTGCAGACTATCGCCGGGCTCGCGGCGGGAATGCAGTCAACTGGCTAAAGCACCTCGCAGTCCTAAGAAATTTGGTCGTAAAGCGTGTCCCTTGTATATTTACAGTAATGGGCATTACTGAAATAGCGTCTCGGTCAACTACGCCAATCCGAGCATCTATTAATGATTTTTCGTGGCTGAGTGGCACTTGGCGAGGCATCTGCCGAGGACGTTCCGCCGAAGAAATTTGGTCGGAAAGCAACCACAAAGCGATGATCGCAGTTTTTCGTACTTTTCAAGATGGTCAACTCCTTTTTTCGGCAATTTATTGGTTAACCGAGTTCGAAGATCGAGTCGAATTAGCAATCAAGTGTTTTTCTCCGGACTACGTTGGTTGGGATGAAAGAACCGACGCAGGGATTTTCAAACTCGTACACCTCGATGGTCAAAGGGCACTTTTTTACTGCGATGAAGTTCCAGAAGGACACTGGATTCACTGCGAACGGATTGGCGACAGCATTCAAGGATATTTCCAAATGGGAGTCACGCCTCCATTGCCGGAGGAAACCTTCCACCTTAACTTAGTCTGATTCAGATTAGTGTTGTCGGCATTTGAGTTTCTGAGCCGTCGCCGCAGTAGATGATCACATTTCTACTGGCGACTATGATTGGACAAGACCAGCTCCCGACTACTCCGATTTCCGCCGAGATTGACCAGCTTGCCTTTTTCGCTGGACATTGGCAAGGCACACGGGGAGACGCCTGGGTGGAAGAATGGTGGAGTGCACCCAAAGACAACATCATGATGGGGTCTTTTCGGATGCATTCCAAAGGCAAACTTGCTTTCTCGGAATCCATCCGCCTGAGCATCACAGAAAACTCCGTAGAAATGGGACTAAAACATTTTTCGACCGATTTCACTGGCTGGGAAGAAAAGAACGAAACGACAACCTTTGTGCTGACGGCGGTCAAACCTAATCAAGCCATCTTCTACCACC
Source organism: Fimbriimonadaceae bacterium (assembly GCA_019638675.1). Lineage (GTDB taxonomy): Bacteria > Armatimonadota > Fimbriimonadia > Fimbriimonadales > Fimbriimonadaceae > UphvI-Ar2. The sequence goes on from JAHBTE010000001.1 coordinate 357,735, forward strand.
CCGACGAAAAAGCGAATTCTTGGATTATCTACACCCGCAAGGGTGATGAAATGACCGCTTCGCTTCAACGTTCGGCGGATACACCGCCCGAGAGTCAGTTGTTCAAATTCCGGCTCGTGAAATAAATCCTGCAAAAAATACTAAAGAGCACTTGCCCATACCCCGAACATAAATCTTGAGCGAAGCACCGGATGCAGCGACATCCAACACACACTAGCTTCGTACTCAGCATCCAGGGAAAAGAAGCTGAAAGAGGGTATGGGCGCTCCAGAACGGGGCGCCATTTTTTTGTCGGTAATATTTCTTAATGGTCGAGCCAATTCAGAGATTCACCGGGAAGGCGGCGGCTTATTCCAACGGGAGGCCGACTTATCCTCAAGAATGTCTTAACCAAATCGTTCAAAGAACTGGTCTTGATTCGAGCGCGGTGGTTTTCGATACTGGTGCAGGAACTGGACTGTTCACTCAGCTTTTACTTGAACACTTTCATCGTGTGAATATTGTCGAACCAAACGACGATATGAGAACCACCGCCGCGCAACGACTCCCAGCAGGCAAAGTAACTTTTATAAGAGCCACGGCAGAAAGTTTCCCTGCCCCTGAGAACTCAGTTGACCTCATCACAGCGGCGCAGGCCTTCCATTGGTTTGATCGAGACGCCGTCAAAGCCCACTGGCGCTCGGTACTTAAACCCACTGGCTATGTTGCCCTTGTTTGGAATGAACGAACCGAATCAACCCCATTTGCTCGAGAATTCACGGCGTTTCTTAACCATCTGGCTAATTTGGATCCGAATAATAAGCCACCTACAGAAAGCTCAGATGAAGATATTTTGAACTTCTTTTCCAAAGCTAGAATTGAAACTGCTACTCATTCAACCCCTCTCACCGAAGAAGAGCTTATTAACTTAGCGGTTTCTCGCAGTTATTTCCCTTCGCCCAGTCACCCAGAATTTGAGCAATTGAAGCAGGAAGTCCGAATAATTTTTGAACGCAATGCAGTTAATCAGCATGTGATGTTGCCACACCTCTGCAAATCATTTATTGGTCAGATTTAGGAACTCCAATAGGGCCGAAATTAGTAAGATTTCGGTATGAATAAACCTACCTTCGCCGCAATCACGGCTCTGGTTGGACTTTTGATGACGGGCATTTCGCAGAGCAGTGCTCCGCCCGCGCAAGGCCAGGAAAACAATTCTGAAATCGCTCAAATGTTCAAAGAAGATCAAGCAGATCGTTCGGGAGATATGTCTGCAACAAATTGGCATGAAGTTGCAGAAAGAGATGAAAAGCGCCGAACTCGGGCACTTGAATTAGTTAAAGACGGTTCGTTGAAAACAGGAACAGACTTTTTTCATGCGGCGATGATTTTCCAGCATGCCGAAGAACCTGATGGATACAAAATGGCGCACGAACTCTCGGTCATTGCTGTTTCGCTGGGCCACCCAACGGCAAAATGGCTAGCCGCTGCCAGTTGGGATCGCTTCTTACTCTCAATCGAACATAAACAACGATTTGGAACCCAGTTCTGGATTAAGGATAAGAAAGCTAGCCTTCAGCCAGTTGACGAAAAAATCACAGACAGCATGAGAAAGCTCATGAACTGCCCAACTTTGGAACAAGCGAAACAGCGAGCGGTTGAGATGCAAAAGCAAATTGATGGTGGTGGACACTCTCATTTAACGAACTGAATCCTGAACGAACCTGTTTTTGCGAGGGTAACCTTCCACCCATGCTTCTGCAAGGCAAAAAAGGTGTCGTTCTCAATGTTACAAATAGCAATAGCATCGGCTGGGGCGTAGCGGAAGCACTGCATGCGCAAGGAGCCACCGTCGGGATCGGCGCACAAAACGAACGTATGCTTGAAAAAGTCCTCAAGCTCATAGATGGACGCGAGCGGTTTGAAACCTTCACCTGCGACTTTTCGATGGACGAGGATCTGCAACGTCTTCACGATGACGTTAAGGCAAAGTTCGGCAAAATTGACTACTTCGTCCACTCCGCCGCATACGCAAAGAAAGAAGACCTTCACGGACGATTCATCGAAACGTCACGCGACGGTTTTTCGCTGGCAATGGATATTTCAGCTTTTTCACTGATTGCTGCCTGCAAGGCACTCGATCCTCTTTTTAACGATGATGCAAGCGTTGTCACTATGTCGTATTTGGGCTCGACCCGCACAACCAGTAATTACAACATCATGGGGGTTGCCAAGGCCGCTCTCGAAGCTTCAGTTCGTTATCTTGCGGTTGATCTCGGCGAACGCGGAATTCGGGTTAATACTCTTTCTCCTGGGCCGATCAATACTATTTCCGCGCGCGGCGTCCGAGACCTTACCGGAATGCTGAATTTGGTTGAGGAACGCGCTCCACTCAAACGCCCATACGGTCAAGAAGAGTGCGGTCTGAGCACCGTTTACCTTGTGAGCGACCTTAGCAAAGGCGTGACTGGGCAAATCCTTTTCGTGGATAGTGGTTTCAATATCACCGGGTTCTAATGCCGCTCCTCACGGTGCCCAATTGGTCAATCGGTAGAGAACGCACTGTTCTCCGTCAGGTATTTGATTACTTGGAAGAAGCACCGGTCACCGTGCATTATGCGGAGGCAGATATTGACCACAACCGCACGGTCACCGCATTTTCTGGCACCCCCGAAAATGTCAAATCCACCCTATTTGAAGTTGCACGGCTTATTCTGCCCGCTGTGAACCTCAACCGCCATCAAGGTGTGCATCCTCGGATTGGCGGCTTAGACGTCTGCCCTTTTATTCCTTTGCCGGAACCTAATGACTTTTCAGATATCAATTCTTTTGTGAACTCAGTTGCGGCAGAGTTTGCAAAGGAGTTTGAAGTGCCGGTTTTTCTGTACGAGAAATCGGCAAAGTCTGGCAAAACAAACTCACTGCCCGCTCTTCGCAAAGGTGGGTTCGGAGGATTGCAAAACCGAACTCTTTCACCGGATTACGGGCCAAACCAGGTTCACCCCTACATCGGAGCAACTGTGATGGGACATCGCGACTTTTTGCTCGCGATGAATATGAACTTCCCAACTGGCGAACCAAACCCAACGGCCACTGCACAAGTCAAAGCGATTGCCGAAATGATTCGAAATAAACGCAACGCGGGCGAAGCGAATTTCGCGAGTGTTCGCGCGTTGGGATTTGAGCTCACCGCTCAAGCAATCGCGCAAGTGAGTTTGAACATCACTGATCCAGACCTCATTGATCTGGATCAACTCATCGACTTTATTACCGATGAGGCAATGTCCAAAGGGCTGGGCGAAGGTTATCCCCAACTGATCGGCGTCATCCGCGACACAGATCTTGAAAGGTCTGTAAAAGTCGCCGCAAAGCAATCGCAAATTGTGCCGACACGAATCGCTACTGACTGGAAATCTGACTGGAGCTTAGAAAATGAATCAGCAATTTGACCTTGGGTTTCTTGGCGGCGGGCAGTTAGCGCGAATGTCTATCATGGCGGCGCAAAGGCTGGATTTCCATTGCCTTTCCCTTGATCCCGGCAAGGTAACGCCAAGTAGTTTGGTTGCCCCTAGTTTGCAGGGCGAACTCACGGACCCAGAAAAAGTCGCTCATCTCATCCACCAGTGCAAATACATCACGCTGGAAAATGAATTCATCCCGGCGCAAGTTATCCGCCAGGCACTTATCATCGCTGACCGTGATCCGAGTTGCATCATCCCCGGCTTAGGAACGCTTGCCACTGTTCAAGATAAGTTGCTTCAACGTCAGGCTTATCAATCGTTTGGCGCACCCAGCCCTCTCGCTGTGCCAATCGAGGAGGCAAGCGAAAGTATTGGTTTCCCTATGGTGCTCAAAGCTCGGTTTGGCGGATACGATGGCAAAGGCACCCGCTATGCCAAAACCGCAGAAGAATTTGAATCTCACCGCCCACTTTTCGAGCAAGGCGGGTGGATGGCGGAGCAGTTTGTACCCTTCAAACGAGAACTCGCCGTGATGGTTTATCGGTCGCAAACCCACACGGGATGCTTCCCAACGATGGAAACAGTTCAGGTTAATCATGTGTGCGATCTGGTTTTCCCCGCAAACACCGACGCGAGCCAAGTTGCTATTTCCGCAGTCGAGGCGGTTCAAGGATTCGGCTTGTTCGGAGTCGAGCTTTTTGAACTGGAAAACGGCGAATTCCTGATTAACGAAATCGCTCCCCGACCCCACAACACAGGGCACTATACGCTCGACTGGGGCGGCATTTCGCAGTTTGAGCAACACGTTCGCCTCGCAACTCATCTCACACCAGCTACCCCAACTGGACAAGGAACCTGCATGGCAAACGTTCTCGGAATTGAAAACGCTGGTTCATTCGATTACGCCCGTTCTGAACTGCTAAAAAACCATCCGCAAGCTAATCTCCACTGGTATGGAAAAGCGGAAGCACGACCCGGCCGAAAGATGGGACACATCAACGGCACTGGGCCGAATTGCCGGGAAAAAGCAGTTGCGGCGCGGCAAACGTTCTTGGATGCTTGGAAAACCGGGTCCAAGGCCTGAACTAGATTCAGTTCGCGGGTATCTTTTACAGCTTGTCAAATTTAGACTCGTTTTCGGTTCAACTTCAACCAGCGAGTCAAGGAAGGTTTTCGTTTAATGGCTACGTTGCAACTCAAAACTCGCGAAGATATGTCGTCCGCTGGTACTCGGCGGCTCCGACGAAGTGGTGTTCTGCCAATGGCATTGATTGCCAAGGGTGGCATCACTCAAAAGGTTCAAGCTGATCGAACTGAAATCCGATCTTTGTTCAGCGATATCACCGGGGTTGCAATTTTTGAAGTCAAAGTTGACGATGCAAAAGCCACCCGCGTGATCATGAAAGATGTTCAGCGCGACCCAGTTTCACGCCAAGTCACTCACATGACGGTTATGGAAATCACCGACGAAGACGTTGTAAAGGTTTTTGTCCCGGTTGTAGTTTCTGGAACTCCAGTTGCCGTTACCAAGCGCATGGCGACTCTCATGATTCCTATGAATCAGCTCGAAATCAAAGCGAAAGTCAAAGATTTGCCCGACGTTATCGCAGTTGACGCTTCCGACATGGGCCAAAACGACAAGATTGTCGTCGGTGATTTGAGCATGGGCGATAAGATCGAATTCCTAAATTCAGAAGCGACTGTACTTGCTTCTACCAAGCAACTTCGCGGGATGTCCTCTCTCGATGGTGGCGAAGCCGCTGAGGGTGAAGAAGGCGAAGGTGAGGCAACCGCTGAAGGCGGCGAAGAAGCGGAAGCAGAAGCCGCTACCGCTGAATAATCACCTCAGTCAGCGAAAACTAAAATCCCCGCTCCAGATGGAGCGGGGATTTTTTAGTTCAGCCTTCTCAGCCACAAACACTTGAGATAGAGAGCTTCCGGAAAGTTAAGCGGGGCCGGATGATCTTTGTCTTGTAGAGTCACGTCGTCCAACGTCAGCCTCATTCCTTGGTCAGCCGCCGCGATACGGCATACGTCCGCGATATCGGCAATGGACATCTGGTTGGCGCAGGCGCATACAACCACAGTTCCCCCAACTTTGAGATGCGGCAAGGCGTGGTGAACCAGTTTCCAAATCGCCCACTTCAGCGAATCCCTGGTATCTCGGGTTTTTCCAATGGCTGGCGGATCAAGAATGATCCAGTCAAACGGAGCAAAACTCCCTGCGCCATCTTCTAGGAACTCAAATGCGTTGGCTTCAATAAACGGAACTTCTACGTTATTGAGTTCTGCATTCCGCTTAGCAATGTCAATTGCTACCGGGTGGATATCCACCCCCAAACTCGTCGCTCCCGATAATGCCGCGGCGATGCTAAATCCACCTGTGTAGCAAAAACAATCCAGAACATTATCACCTGGCTTCACTTGATCCGCAAAGAGCTGACGCGAATTTCGCTGATCCAGAAAATGTCCGGTTTTTAGCCCCTCTTTAGCAGAAACTGCGAATTTTTGTCGCCCTTCGTAGACTTCAATCACCGCCGGTGTTTCTCCAAATATCGGTTGAGTGATTTCCGCCAGTCCTTCATCGCGGCGACCAGGGATGTCACTGCGTTCGTAAGCAGACTGGAGGCCGTCAAAGTCGCGCAACGCGCCCGCCCAGGCGTCGCGCAATCGCTCCATTCCCAGAGTTCGTACTTGAACAATCGCATGTTCGGCAAACCGATCTACGATTAAACCTGGGAGGCAATCAGCTTCCGAATAAACCCACCGAAACGCGTTAGAATCGAATCCCAGTGCCATCCGCTGATCCCAGAGAGCCTGGAACCGCTTGGCAAAAAATTCTTGGCCTATCGCTTCGTCGTTTAGAGTCAGCATCCGCACAGGAAAGCGATTCTTTTGGTTCAAAGTGCCAATGCCAACAAATTCGCCTGAATCGGTCAGCACTTCTACCAAGGAGCCTGGTTCAATTCCTGCATCCCAAAAACCCTCGCCCTTATGAATAACGGGGTAGTGGTTTCTGAGTTTTTTCTCCTTGCCTGGTTTTAACTTGACTGAACCAACGGGTGCGCTCATTGCCCGACCATTAGACCCCAATCGGAACAAGACCAAACCCCAATTCCCTAGATTTCTACTGAACGAACGAACGAGAAATTCCGACATGGTAATATGGGAATAACGGACAGGTGGCTGAGTGGACGAAAGCGCCCGCCTGCTAAGTGGGTAAGGGTTATGCCCTTCCCGGGTTCGAATCCCGGCCTGTCCGCCAGAAAGTTGTCCATTTGGGGTCAAAGGAAATGAAACGAGCCCTCACTCTGTTACTCGCTTTTTCTACTTTTGCGATTTCTCACGCCCAAACGTTTAACGAGTACCTTGCTTCGCGCAAGCAGTACGGAGTCTCGCAAGCCACTTCGCCCGCCGCCCTTGAGAGTTTTGTTGGTGAGCGAGTGATTGAAGTCAAGGGCATCATCCGTGGATTTCTAGAATCTTCTCGCGGACAAACCTTAGTTTTGGATAATCCGGATACCAAGCGAGAATTGTACATCTCCGCTAAATCCGCTCCTGATTGGCTAAAAACCAGCAATACCACCGCTCGGCTATTGATAAAAGCAAATCGATCTTCCGAATACGCACCAGTTGAAGCTGAGCTCATCATGGCGACGAGCGAAGCTCAGATTGCGGCCCACGAAGAAATTGAAACTAAAAAGGCTCGCGCAAAGGCAGAAGCCGATGCGAAGAAAGCCGCGGCCGCCGCTCAGAAGAATTCAAATCCATCCAGCCGTTCTGGCTCTACCCGGTTACCCGGCAATATTCCAAAACTAAACCAATCTCCGCTGAACAATACACCTCAGCTCGCGGCAGATTATGTTGCAATGGTTGTGCCGTACACCCAGTTTATTCAGAAGCAGAACAAGAAGCTTTCCTATCCGCAGGCTCAGCACATTGCTGAGACGATTCTTGCTTACAGCGCGCACTACGGCGTAGACCCTCGACTGATCGTCGCACTGGTTCTTTGTGAATCTGGATTCGATCCCGATGCCCGTAGTCATGTAGGTGCCCAAGGGTTGGGACAACTCATGCCAGGAACGGCAAAAGGTCTTGGAGTCAGCAACAGCTACGACACAGAGCAAAACCTTTACGGCACAGTGAAATTGCTCCGAGGGCACCTTGACAAGTACACCGAAAAAACTGGTGACTCATTCGAGGGGCTGGTTCTCGCTTTAGCCGCCTACAATGCAGGCGGAGGAGCCGTCCGCAAATACAACGGCGTGCCTCCTTACAAAGAAACCCAGAACTACGTCCGCAAGGTCATCGCGACGTATAAAAAGCTTTGCGGCGAATAGCCTTTTGTGGTAGCAACTCTGAGCTACGAGAAAGCTACAGAACGTTGTCTCAATTGAGTTGATTGGCTGATAGATGCTGCCACACCGGTTTAATTTGACTTCTTAGGTCTTCAATTTCTCAACAGATCAAAGTACCTTTCTTTAAGAATTAGATTTTTCATGCGCTTTGCATCTTGGCTTACAGTGAGTTCCTCAACCGATGGCAAGTCTACGGGCAAAACATCTAGTGAAGCGCACGCTTCGAGGAATGATCTAATAGTTCGAGATTGACTGATCTTCTTTGAGCAATTCATCCACGCCAAAACAGACTCTTTTCCTCTGCGATCAAGCGCACAAACTAATATTCCAATACGAATCCAGCCATCAGTCAGCTTATCACTGGGAACAGGCAAACGAATTGAGTGAAAATCACCGATTGCAAATTGCATTTGGGCAATTCGTAGCTCAGTGATTTCATGGGGGTCACATTCAAACGACTCTACAAACAGGTCCAGAGCTTTATCGTATTTCTTTAGCTCCACAAATTCGGATGCATCAAAATACAATTTTGAACCTCTATCAGTTTGATCTAGCTCCAGATTAATCCTCCTTACACATAGATCAATATCATCTGATTTAGGATTATTTAGCCGCTCTGCCGACCTTCGATTGCCGCGAGTAGAACCGCTCCGGCCAAACCCATGCGTCGGTCAAAAGTTTGCGGAGGCGCAAAGAAGTCAATATTCAAGTGGTAGCTGAACGGATTGAAGTTCTGCTTAAGATCCACCATGCGCTGGTCGCCGACAAACAGATCGTAGTTTTGCGGAATCAGGTTCACTAGAAAGCGGCGAACCAGCGCCATCGCCATGCTGTCTTCAAGCATAGAGCCGATCACAACGTCGTTCGCGTTAAGAACTTCCCACTCATCACGCAGAATTGACTTCATCCCCTTGCGGCGGAATACTCCAATCTTGGTACCGCTTGTTAAATCTACTACGTCGTATGCGGCGGAGAAATCAAGGATTTGGCGAGCGAAAATGCCGATCATTTCTTGATCGAGGTTTGGCCCGCCCAGCAAGCGGATGTCTTCTTTGAGCTTAAATCCCTTTTGGTTTGCTTTTAACACCTGGTGACCAAAGGCATCGTAAATATGAAAAGTTGAGCCGATAAGCTTGAGTAGCTGTCGCTTGAGCAGATATTTATCCCCGGTGAACGGGTTGGCATTAGGATTGATCGCAGTTTCCACGCGCCTATTCTAGCGGCAACCAATTGATAAATTGCAACAAATTAATCAGTTCTTGGTGGAGGCGCCGGGAATTGAACCCGGTTCCAAAACTGTCGCACCTAAAGCGTCCACGAGCGTCTCCTTCATTTTTAATCTCAGTGCTCAACAATCCCGAAGGCTAGGCTGTTAAACACCCAGTTCGATTAATCTCGCTCTTACGGTCCGAACAGAACCTTGGGAGCCATCCTCCATTTGCGACGTTAAACTAAACGAGGAAGGAACCCTGTTAGCCAACGAGCTGCGCTAAATTAGGCAGCGTATGCGAAGTTGTTATCTTCTGCAGTTATTTTTTTGCCGCTTTTTAAGAGGCCAACGGCACCTCTGCTCGCAACTAAAAGTCGATCCAGCTCTGTCGAAGCCTGACGCCCCCAAGTTGTTTCAATAGTATAAACGATGGCAGTTCAAGCTGCGTTCCATAGCCCCACGCAGTAATTCATAGCATCTTTTCCACCTAATATTAAGGATTCGCAAAAATTACGGCACAAATCCGCATTCAATCGTTATATTGATAATTATGGTGACGAAGATTTACGAAACCCGTATTCAGTGTCCCGTACAAAAACTGTGGGACTTCCACTCAAATGCCGACGCGCTGAAGATTCTGACGCCCGCCGACACAGAGATCAAGGTGATCAGCACCAACAACACAGTTCGTGAAGGGGCGGTTCACACAATTAAAGCGAAGCAGTTTGGACTTTGGATGACTTGGAAAGTCCAAATCAAAAACGTACAAGCTCCGTATGGTTTTACGGACGTAGCATTAAAATGCCCAATGAAATCTTGGACTCACAAGCATGAGTTCATTGATGACGAAGGCGACAGCATTCTGCGCGACACAATCACCTATGAACCACCTGGTGGGTTGATCAGAAAAATGATCAACGCGATGATGGTAGAAGACCGTGTTGATGCGTTGTTCAAATACCGGCACCATACAGCCAGGACGATGTTGGAGACCACCGCCGCACACCTCAATAGTGCTTTGATTGACGTGAAGCATGGCTACGTCAGTGATTTTGAACTTGATACCGAAACTGAACCAGTTCAGTGAGTGATCGGCAAAGTCAAATCAATGATTGCGTTACCACGTTTGTGCCCGCTATCTATAAATTGATTGGCTTCCCGAATTTGGGATAGCGAATAAACGTGGTTGACTTCAAATTGAAATTTTTTGGAATTAATCAGGCTGATCACGTCTTTCATCCATTTTCGCTGTATTTTCGCTTCGGCTAAGCCAGTTGCCGCGAACTTCGCCTTCTGTTTGCCAAACATTCCACTGAACAAAACTGAACCCAGAAGTGGCCAGCTGATTACAGGCGAGACATAAATGCCAGATTCAGTCAGAATCGGTCGCACTCTTTTTAGCGAGTAATTTGCGACGGTATCAAAGAACACATCGAATTTTCGACTATGGTTCATCACGTTTTGAGTGCGGTAATCAATCACCTCATCTGCACCCAGGTTTTTGACGTACTCGACATTATTTGATCCACAAACCGCCGTTACATGTGCACCCAGAGACTTCGCCACCTGCAAAGCACTTGAACCAACCGAGCCCGAAGCACCATTGATCAGCACCCTTTGCCCAACTTCCACCTGAGCAATCACCTTAATAAAATTAAGCCCAGTTATCCCGCCATCACAAATCACGGCGCCTATCGAATCAGAAATATGTTCTGGGAGCGGAACGATCACACCATCCGCGGAAGTGACCAGGAACTGAGCTTGACTCCCGCCTTTTTCAGCCGCGTTTCCCGCAACCCGATCTCCCACCTTGAATTCAGTAACTTGCGGCCCTACCGCAGCGATCTCGCCGGCAAATGTGGAACCAGGCACCGGATGCTTTGGACGGAATAACCCGAGCATCAATCGGCCAAAAAGAGGACGCCCGGTTCGCATCATGCAGCCAGCACGGGTAACTCCCGCCGCATTGACTTTTACTAATACTTCCTTTTCAGATGGAGTTGGAATCGGAAGCTCACGTACTTCCAAAACATCCGGCGACCCATACCCAACCGCATAAGCCGCAAGCATCCGCTGCCCTGACATAAACGGAATCTTCCCTAAATTCCGGTTGATATGCGGAATTTTCGGACTAACCGCCTATAAACGTTTAAAAATCCATCAATTTATCGAGCCCAACATGAAAACCGTTAAGTTCTTTGACTCTTCGTACAGCCAGCAAGACTCCCGCCATAAAGCTGGCTCGATCCATGGAATCGTGGCGAATACTCAGCCGTTCTCCCGGCCCGCCGAATAAGACTTCTTGAGAGGCAACGAATCCTGGAAGGCGTACGGAATGAACTTGAACCCCTTTCACATCTCCACCCCGTGCACCTTTTGCTTTTTCAACCGCGCCTATCGCTCGATAACCAGATCTTTCCCGAGCAGCGGCAATATGCTCGGCGGTGTGCCATGCGGTTCCACTAGGCGCATCAAGCTTCTGCTCGTGGTGCATTTCGATCACTTCGGCATCAGGGAAATACTTAGCCGCTATTGCCGCAAACCGCATCATCATCACAGCTCCAAGCGCAAAATTCGGCACGAGAAGCACAGGAGCGCCATATTCATCCGCAGCAAGCTTGATTGTTCTTTGGTCTTCGCCGCTGATTCCGCTTGTGCCGATGACTACGGCGACACCGCGTTTGAGCGCACTTAGCGTATGGTCAGTTGCCGAGGCATGGTGGGTGAATTCCACAAGAACATCTGGCGTGCTGGATTCCAGCATTGCACCAAGTTTGTTGCCAATATCGAGAGGCGTAACTGATCCACCCAACAGCGATTGGGTTGTTGCTCCCTCACTCGTTCGGTCACAAGCACCGACCAACTCCATATCCTGCGCTCCGGAAACTGCCCGAACAACTTCCTGCCCCATTCGCCCGCAGGCTCCCACTACCGCAACTTTCAACATATCGTTATTTCTCCGCTCTTCTTGTCATCGAACCGCCTGGCGTTTCGATTAAATATGGATCGCCAACGTCATCAAGCCAAGCCTTAGCCGAACCGATTGTGACGTAGTTAGCCGAAACCGTTTTGCCCGCCCATTTTAGATTTCGTTTGCCGTGATAGGTGCAAACCGTTTCTTGCCAAGATCGGGTTCCGAGGTCAAACCGTTGATAGGTGGTCTTCCCTCCCGCCGCAACTCGGTCACGAATAAACCAAAATTCTGGAGATGCCGTCACCTTCATCGCGCTTGGAAACGCCAGAGCATCGTTGACTGCTTTTCCGTCTTGCTCGACTTTGATATTTGCTCCAGCCGAATCAAAAGTAACGACAACTGATTGCTTGGCTTCGCCTCCCTGAAGATTGGTGACCTGCAGATGGCGAATCGGCAATCCGGTTGCATCGTAGGTCGATTCTTGAAGAACGGAAACAGATTTCTTAGCCTCATCTTCGAGCACCATTCCCAGCCGAACATATTTGGAGCCATTAGGCAAAAGTTTGTTGACTAGCGTAGCCTTGCCTTTTAATCCACCAGCGACCACATCCAGAGTGACCTCGCCCGCCAACGCCATTGCGCTTACAAAAACCAATCCTAAAACTGCCATCCATCTCATAATCATTCGCTCAATAAGAATTCCGCCGCCTGAACACCACTCAAATACGCTTGGTGAGTTCGTGCCCCGGCAATTCCATCTCCAGCAATGAGGAGCCGCTCCCCGCGCTTGTTCACTGATTCAAATGATACAGTGTTCGCCGCGTGGCTGTATTTCCAACGCTTCACCTCTTTGATCATAGGAACCGCGTTGGCAATACCAAGCAAACGCTTCACATCAAACCAGGTTTCCGATATCACGTCTTCATCGGATCGTTCAAAACTGTATCGGCTGTAGCGTGCGCTCATTTGTGCCACGATCGCCGTGCATCCTTCTGGCGCTCGGGCAGTGCCAGGAACTTTAATATTTTCTATGCTCAGCCAAGTCAATGGTTGAGACTGGTTGGGGTCAAGCAGGGCATGATAAGGCTTATCTATTGACTCCTCCACACCAAACATCACACTCAAGCACTTGCGATATTGCGCACCAGCAAATTGGCGGCGATCTTTAATCGTTTCAAGTAGCACTTGGCTCTGCGGGAGCGGGGCGGTTAAGATCACATGGCTATAACTTTCGCCGTTGACAACATAGTGAGGGCCATCATGAGACAGTTTTTCGACGGGGGTTTCAAATCTAACGTCTAAATCTGCTCCGAGTAATTTGCCCAATGTATTTACGCCCTTTTGGTAGGCGTAGCGGTGGAGAGTATTGCTTTCTGGGTCAACCGGAGAAACTCGTCCATCCGCATGTAGGAAGATCGGCTTTTCAATCAGTACGAGTTCTTCTTGCGGAAGCTCTTCCAAAATCACTCTTTCTAATTCCGAACCGCGCGGCGAAATAATTGTCGCCCCGTGATCAAATGTGTAGTCGCCGATTCTTCTTGTGGCGACCCGGCCCCCGTAAGCGCGGGATTTTTCAAAAACGACAACGGAAACACCCGCTTTCTGCAAGGTTCTAGCGGCCCCGAGTCCGGCCATGCCGGCACCGATGACCGCAACTCTCACGCGGTAATAAGCTCCTGCTTTTCGCTCAGTACTTTGATTGCGGCTTGCTGACCACTCAGAACCGCACCATCAATTCCCGCATAGGTCGTGTGTTCGCCCGCCAAGATCAAACCTGGTTCAGGGTTAGTATTGGGGAGATGGCTACGGAATCCAACTGGCTGCGGCATTTGTGCGTAAGGAATTCTATCCACACGCAAAGGTCGCCATGCTTCCACCTTATGGTTAGGGAACCACGAACGCAATTCGTATCGAACGCTGTCGGCAAGTAGCTGATCTGCTTCGTTCGGACATCCCAAAATGGTAGCCGAGATCAATTGCTGTCCATGCGGAGCAAGGCTCTTGGAAACTGCACTCATACAAGCAACATGGTTTACGCGACCACCTTCTGCTCCATTCACGACTAGGATTGCCTCTTCTGTAATCTTGTCGTTTGCGGCAAAGTGCACGGTTGTACATGACTTTCCGGATTGCGGTGTACCGACGCCGGTTAATCTTGAGCAAGAGGGTTGATCGGTGGCAATAATGACCGACTCGGCGTCAATGTTTTCACCGGATTCGAGCTTTACGCCGCAAACCCGACCATCCTTACGCATAAGTGAATCAACTTTCACTCCAAATCGCATAGATTCTGGTCGGATACCCGCCGCAATTTGATCAGGAATAGCTTGCATTCCACTTGCCGGAATGGTTGCTGGGCCACGATCAAGCATCTGCCAGTAAAAGGCGAAAGGCAAACAGCTCACATCTAGGCTACGGTCAAGAAACACGCCACCAAAAAATGGACGGACAAATCGGTTAATCGCATTCTTGCTCAAATTCCGCGATGAGAGATATTCTTCAACCGATTGGTCAGGCAAGTCCCAAACTTGCTCTGGAGTTAGTTGGTCGAGTTCATCACCTATTTGATGGAGGCGCATTAAATCTGAAATCGGCAACCAGCGGCTCATCACGGTTTGGATTAAGTTTTCGCGGTGGACTTCCCGCATCCGTTTGCCGTCAAAAACTAAGCACCCAGGCTCAAAAGTACGCAAATCGAGTGCGGATTCATTCAGTTCTAATCGTGCGTTAGGGTAGTTCTCAAAATACACCTGAAACCCGAGATCTAAGCGGAACCCATCCACATCGTCGGTGCGCATCCTGCCACCGGGTGCATCGCTGGCATCAAGCAAAAGAATATCCACTCCCGCTTGTTCAAGCCTTCTGGCACAAACGAGACCGGCCATTCCGGCTCCGACGATAACGACTGGCTTTTGCATGCTTTTCAGTTTTACCAGGTTGAACTTAAAACCAGCCAAGACAACCTATTTCAATAAATTGATTTTTTGCTGTAGAGTTACGCGAAGTCAGGCGTCAATACTCCGTATGAATCGGTTCCTCTTCCTTGTTGCTCTGCTCGCTACTGCTCCTTTTGTTCAAGCAGACTGGGTTATCGGATCGGGAAGATCATCTGGGATGGGCCGCGCAGGTTTAGCGTTACCTGGTGACTTTGTTTATTCAGGGCGCACAAATCCGGCGATGTACGGTTTGGCACCAGCAGATTTCCGGTTCCTTGTGCCTAGATTCTCATTCCGTTTCGATGGTGTTGGTTTAGGTGATTTGCAGGATTTCCGAAGCAGTATTAACCAAGGCGGTTTGGATTCGGGTGATATGGCTGAACTTGCCAAAAAATTTGGCGACAATAACTTTCAGTTTGGTGGTGGCGTTGGTTTAGGAATCTTCTTCCAAGGTCTAGCCATTGATTTCGGAGGTGACGCTTTGGTTGCTGGCTTGCCAAACGCGGAACTTCAGAGTTGGGTTCAGGGAGGCAGTCAAGGTGCTGTACCCATGGATGCTCAATTGGATGCTTACGGACTTGGCGGCTACGAATTTGGAATCGGCTACGGTCGTAGGCTTAATACTCCGGGAATCATGGACATCTCGTTAGGCGTTCGAGCAAAAATTGTCCGAAGCTATTACACCCATCGGTACGTTGATTCCGCCGCAATTCAGTCGAATTCCGAGGGATCGCTCGGTTCGGAAATGGGTGGCAAGAACGTGCTCAACGAATCAGGTCTAGGGCTTGACCTTGGTATGGTCGCCAGTGCTAACAAGGATCGTGGTTACTTCCTCGGTGCGACGATCGAAAACTTCTTAATTCCGACCACTACATTTGATGCAACTACACCCATGCTCGCAAATTCTATTGTTCGCCCTTATGCCAGGACGGTCAATTTCGGATTCGGCTACATTACTCCCGGCAAGTTTGTTTTTGCCGCTGACTTTATCGACGCACTTAACGGCGGGGATCGAAAGGAATTGCGGGTTGGAAGTGAGTACTTGATGGGCAATCTTGCTTTTAGAGGTGGCTACGAGTCTCGATCTGGCTTTACAGTTGGGTTCGGCATCGGTGGCTTCAATATGGCGTTCGGAGGAAACTCAAGCGGTCAATTTAGTTACGCATTACGCTTTTGACCCTATTTTTAACTGGTTGGGCACTTATCTGCCGAAGATATTGTTGAATGCGGCGAGGATTGGGCGAATCGGGCTTTTATGGGCAACATAGTAGTTCGTTTTCCCTGGTTCTGCATCGGAACCATCCGTTGAACCGTCCTCAATTGCTGCAGGGTTCACTGTAACAGGCGGCCCAAAATGCAAACACACTGGAGATAAAAAGAAAATGAAGAGTTCAAAACTGTTCTTGATGGCCATCGCGGTCGTAGCACTTGGTGCATTCGCGCTTGTTGGATGCGAACCAGCTGCAGAACCAGCACCTGAAACCGGAACCACCGGTTCAAACACCGCAACCCCTGAAACCGCAACCACAACCCCAGAGGGTGGCGAAACCAAAACCACCGAAGGCGGCGATATGACTGGCGGAGAAGCTAAAACCACTGAAGGTACTGAAGGCACCGAGCCTGCAGCAACTCCGGAAGGTGGCGATGCAAAGCCAGCTGACGATGGTCATGGTCACGCTGCCGGCGAAGGTCACTAATCAAAAACCGCTGATTTAGAAAATCAGCATTGTCGCCTCCCATCTTTTTTAAGCTGGGAGGTTTTTTAGTCCCAAAAGCAAAGTAATTCTCAAATATAATTTAACCTTGGTTAACTTATTGAACCGTGGTGAACTTTTCAGATTAGGTTGGGCACTCTGCATGTGCGCCCTACTTGCGTTTGCCGGTTGCCGGTCAACCAAAAATTTTCACTCCACCGACAAGGTCAAAGTTGTTGCGACGACTGGAATGCTTGCCGATCTTGTGACAAATATCGGTGGAAATCAGGTTGAAGTCATCGCCTTGATGGGCTCTGGAGTAGATCCGCACTTATATAGGCCAACGGCTGGAGACGTAAACCGAATATCTCAAGCGGACTTAGTTGTCTTTGGCGGATTGCATTTAGAAGGGCGGATGGGCCACGTGTTTGAAACGCTGGCGGCAAAGTCGCTTGACGTTGGGAGCTATTTGCCGCACGAAGAAATCATTTACCATTCGGGCCAACCAGACCCCCACGTTTGGCATGATCCAATACTATGGCAATCGGCGGTTACTTCTGTTGTCGCAAGACTTTCGGAGTACAGACCAAACAATAAAGAGCAGTTCGAAGAAGCTGGAAAAACCTACATAGCAAAACTCCAAGCGGTTCACGAAGAGAACCAGAAGATGTTTGAACAAATCCCCGAGCAATCGCGGATTATCGTTACCGCCCACGATGCTTTTACTTACTTTGGTCGCCGCTACGGATTGGAAGTTCTAGGGATTCAAGGCACTAATACAACGACCGAAGCCTCCGCCCAGCACATGGTCTCCCTCGCTAATACAATAGCGAAATACAAGATCAAGGCGATTTTTGTCGAATCTAGCGTCAGTCACGCCACGATTGAAGCACTCCAGCAAGCGGTTAAGAAAAGAGGCTGGGATGTGAAAATTGGCGGTCAGCTTTATAGCGATGCCATGGGGGCATCCGGCACTGATGAAGGCACTTATCTTGGAATGATTCGCGCCAATGTCCGAACTATCACAGAAGCACTCAAATGAACGCACTCACTATTCGCGACCTCACAGTTAGCTACCAAAAGGAGCCGGTTCTTTTTGACATTGACCTCGATTTACCCGCTGGTCAACTCTGCGCTATTGTTGGCCCCAACGGTGCGGGGAAATCTACCCTGTTGCGGAGCATTCTGGGATTGCAGTCAATTTCGGCCGGAACCATCTCCATCTGCGACGTTCCAACCCCTGCTGGCACTAAGAATCTTGGTTACGTTCCTCAGCGGTCTTCAGTAGATTGGGATTTTCCCACCAACGTATTTGAAGTCGTGCTGATGGGCACGTACCGTTCTCTCGGCTGGTTTAAGCGACCAGGAAAAATCGAAAAAGATCGAGCAACTCACGCCCTCGAATCAGTCGGAATGATGGATTTAGCTCATCGGCAAATTTCAGAACTCAGCGGCGGGCAACAGCAACGAGTGTTCCTCGCAAGAGCACTTGCTCAAGATGCCCCCGTCACGTTGATGGATGAACCGTTCGCCGGTATTGATGCGGCGAGCGAAAAGCAGATTTTCGCCGTGTTGCGTTTGCTCAAGGAGCAACAAAAGACCGCAATCGTTGTTCACCACGATCTGGAGACCGTTGCCGAATATTTTGACCACGTCACATTGCTCAACCGCCGGATCATTGCATCTGGTTCAACAACTGATATTTTCACGCCTACTTTAGTCGCTCAAACATACGGATTTGCGGGAGTCATGGGTTAGCAGATGTTAGATATTCTTTCCGATTACACGCTCAGAACCATCCTTCTCGGCACGATGTCGCTAGGATTGTTTTGCGCTGTTCTCGGTACCTTCGCGGTTCTCCGCAAACAGTCGCTCGTCGGCGACACATTGGCGCATGCGGCTCTCCCAGGAGTCTGTTTGGGCTATCTCGCAACGCATACCAAGTCTCCCGCCGCAGTTTTGATCGGAGCGACGGTTACCTGCGCTTTCGCTATGTTTTGGGTTCATTGGAGCACCAAATACGCGCGCAACGATTGGAACACGAGCCTCGGTATTGTTCTCACCTCAATGTTTGGGTTGGGTGTGGTTTTTCTCAGCTATATCCAACGTGGCCCATCGGGCGGTCAGGCTGGACTAGACACTTTTTTGTTCGGACAAGCGGCGTCACTAGTGGAACAGACTGTCCTGATCATCACGGTGATTGGGGTGCTGGCTACCATCGTTTTGATCAGAATTCAGCAACCGTACCAACTGCTTGCCTTTGATCCTACGTTTGCTCGTGCGAGCGGGCTCAACATTGAACGGATCGAAACGATCCAAACAATGTTGTTAATCGCGGGCGTGATCATTGGCCTCAATACGGTCGGAGTTGTATTGCTAAGCGCGATGCTTGTGGCGCCAGCACTAGCGGCTCGACCATGGATCAAAAATAGCACTCAACTGCTGATTCTAGCGGCGGTTGTTGGTTTAGTCAGTTCCGGGTTAGGCGCGATCGTTTCTTCGCGTAGTGAAGGTCTGCCCACTGGACCTGTTGTAGTCGTCACGCTTGCCATCCTAGTGTCACTGTCGCTCTTCGGTCATCAAGTATTGAAATCGGCAAGGAGGGTTGCATGAATCCCCTCATTTGGCTCTACATCGTTGCCGGACTCGCTGGTCTCACTTGCGCGTTGGCCGGAAGTTATCTGGTCATCCGAAAATCTTCGATGATTGCAGATGCGATCAGCCACAGCATTCTTCCGGGATTGGTCGCTGGATTCTGGATCGCAAAAGGGCCAAATTTGTTGACCGGAATGATCGGTGCCGTCGTAAGCGGAATGGTTACGGTTTGGTTGGTGGAATACCTGACAACCAAGCGCAAACTCAAACAGGATGCCGCTATTGGACTTGTGTTCCCTACTCTGTTTGCGCTAGGGGTTCTGTGGATTTCTGTCGACTTTCAAAACGTTCACTTAGATACCGATAGTGTTCTATTTGGAGAAGTCACGCTCGCGCCATTTGATCAACTGCAAATCGGTAATTGGAATCTCGGCCCTCAGTCACTTTGGATTCTGCTTTTTGCTCTCCTAGTCACTACCGTTTTCCTAAAACTGTTCCGCAAAGAACTGCAAATTTCGACATTCGATCCAACGCTCGCTACCATTTCCGGTTTTGCGCCGTTTGGCTTGCACTACGGTTTGATGGGAATCGTCTCTATTTCTACCGTTTCAGCATTCGCCGCCGTCGGAGCGATTCTTGCCGTGGCTCTGATTATTGTCCCCACCGCAACCGCTCGGCTCCTCGCTCACACTGTGGAGCGAGTGATTCAACTTGCCGCGGTGATCGGGGTCGGAACTGCGCTCGCGGGAACAAGCCTAGCAATCTTATTCGACCTCAGCATCAGCGGCATGATCGCTGTCTTGTTGGGTCTTGTGTTTACAATCACGATCATCGTTTCTCCAGAGAGAGGAATCCTTGCTCAAAAACGAATCAAAAGGCGAGACAAGGTCAACCAATCGATTCAAGCTCTGCTCATTCATCTTGAGAGCCACGCTGGAACTGATGAAGAAATGTCAGAAAATACTATCGCGCATTTGAACTCTGAACTCGGCTGGCACCCCGATTGGACACAGCTCGTGATCGAGATCGCTACGGAAAAGCAGGCTGTGATCGCCGATGGAAATAAGCTCACCGTCGGGCCAAACGCGGAAAATTATTGGCGCACCGTGTAGACTCATCTGAATGAAGCGCAGGGCCATCTATCCAGGCTCATTTGACCCGCCTACTTTTGGTCACCTCGACATCATTGAGCGAGGGGCTGGCCTTTACGATGAACTCATCGTCGCCATCGGCTCAAATTCAGAGAAGGCTCCGTATCTTCCCGTAGAACAGCGCAAATCAGCGCTCGCGGAGTGCGTTAAAAAGTGGCCGAATGTTCGCGTGGAAACATTTGATGGCTTGCTCGTTGATTTTGCCGCCCAGCAAGAGGCAATGGTTCTTTTACGGGGTTTGCGGGCGATCTCAGATTACGACTACGAATTCCGAATTGCGCTTGCCAATCGGCGATTGAATCCTCAAATTGAAACGGTTTTCCTCATCGCAACCGAGGAATTTAGCTTCCTTGCTTCCTCGGTTGTTCGTGAAGTCGCCCGCCTTGGTGGAAATTATCAGCAGTTCGTGCCGGAACCAGTTGCGAAATTAATTGCAAATAGACAGGTATAAAACCCTGGGTCATGAACCTTTCTACACCGTTATAGCGTGTTAAACTATAGAAGCTGTTTGGCGGTCAATAACCACAATGTCAATTCGCAAAGATTATTCCATTGATGTGCTCCGACTCCTTGAAAACCTCAAGAATGAAATCGGTAGCAAAAAGAACCTGGGCAAATTGGTGTTCGGACTCGACAAGGATGCCTGTTGCTTCCAAATCGACCAGATTCGGGCTTCTATGCCGCGAGAAATGAAGGATGCCGCCAGCCTCACTCGCGAAACTGAGCGAATCATGACCGACGCTGAGGAAGAAGTCAAGGTCATGTTGACCAGCGCCGAAACTCAAGCTGATCAAATTGTGCGCGAAGCAGAAGAAAAAGCTTCTCTCATCCTTCAACAAGCTGAGCTCAAACAAGTTCAAATGGTCAGCGAAGACGAAGTTCTGCGAATTGCAAAAGCACAAGCTGAGGAGCTCCGCAAGTCAGCCGAAAAAGATGCCCGCGAAATGCGACGCGGTGCAGATCACTACGCGGCAGACGTGCTCGAAAATCTTGAGAACGTGGTTGGCAAAGTCCTCTCATCCGTCGAGCGCGGAAAACGGGAAATCCAGTCGCAAATTCAACCTACTACCGCAGTAGTGGAAGTTGACCGCGAAAAAGTCAACGTCTAAAACTTCAGTTTTATGCCCCCCAACAGCTTTAGCTCGTTCCTTTTAGTTGGAGCTGGGGGTGCAGTTGGTTCAATGGCCCGCTATGGAATGGCGGTTTGGCTTGCAAAAATTCGTCCCGATCATCCGTTCTTGCCAGTCATGCTGGTCAACATTTTTGGGAGCTTGGCAATCGGGTGCTTAGCGGGCTGGATTAATCAAAAATCTGACCCGATTTATTTGTTCGCGGCAATCGGAATTCTCGGTGGATTCACTACTTTCTCAAGTTACTCGCTGGATTTACTCACAATGCTAAAACAGCAACTTTACTTTCAGGCGGCAGTTTTTGCATTGTCGCAGGTGTTACTTGGGCTCGCTGGAGCAGCATTTGGATTCTGGCTCACAAACCAGCCTGCGCCGGTTAATTAGTCGTCTGAATCTGATGAAGATGCTTTCTTTTGCTTTTTCTTGTATTTACGCTTCCATCTCTCAAATTCGTCCAAGTTGTCGGTTCGTTGGCTGGCGAGGAGATTAAACGCTTGAACCGCTACATATATTCCCCAGATACCTAGTGGCCATAATGACCACCCGAGTCTTCCGTCGTTACTCCAGTTTAGCCAGACAAGAAAAGTATTGACCGCGGCATAGGTGCCAAGACCGCTGATAAAGTCACTCACCTGAGTTTTGCGAAACTGCTTCCACAACTGAGTGTCTTCTTGCTCTGTCAGCCTCTGAACGGCCTGTGATGCCTTCTCCGCTCGGTAAGCCGCCTCCGCCGCTTCGATTTGCTCAGGAGTTAAACCAAGTTCATCGGCGGCCGATAGTAAACGCGCCCTCAAATCCTCTGAACCAGAAGAATTCTGCTGCACTGCCAGGTGCAGAATCGCTTCTATATCATCATCCGATCTTAAATGTTCTTCGGGCATCGTTCTCACCCACAGAATACGCGATTTAAAAAACTTACGATGCATTAAAGAGAAGAAGGAGGCTGATTCCGCCGAATCAGCCTCCTTGAGAGTGCACGCTCAGACTTGATTAGCGAAGAGTTCGCTGATCTTTGCCTTTGCCGCTACCCTTGATCGGTTGGGTTCGACCGTAGTCGCCCATCGGATCTGGAGTTTTGGTTGAGCTAGTTGCTGGCGATGCAGCGTTAGCTCGGTTGCCTTGATTCACTTCAACTGCGGTCAAGAAGAATACGATTTCTGTCTTGATCTTGCTGTTGTCAGTTCGCTTGAACAGATGACCGATGATCGGAAGATCTTTCAGCAACGGAATACCGTTGACTTTCTTTCGGTCTTGTTCGAGAATCAATCCACCCAATGCCAAGGTTTCGCCACTGTGCATGTTCACGAACATGTTGGTCAGTCGGTCGCTTGTTTGAGGCAAGTTACCGCCGCCTGGTACAGGGGTGAATCCGGTGAGGATGCTGAAGTTTTGGTCAAGGCTGAGCGCAATTTGACCGTCGCCGCCGATTCGAGCGTGGATGTTGAAGTCCACACCGACTTGCACTTCAGCCGTTTCAACGGTTGTTCCGTTTTGAGTTGACTGAATTGTCTTGATGTAGCGAACCGTGTCACCAACGAACAAGTTCGTAGATCGTCCGTCGCTCACCAGAGCGTTTGGCCGAGCAATCAGGTTGCGTCCGCCATTGAGTTGGTCGAGACTTGCTAAGAAGTTAGCACTGTCAGTTGAGTTGAATTGATAGGAACCGTTGATTGTTCCCGGGGTTGCGGCCGTATCACCAACACCTTGGTTGATTCGGATTGGAGTCAGTCGTCCGCCGGTGATGACGTTCCAGTCAATACCGATTCGGAGAGCTTCTTCCTTCGTCATTTCCAGAACCCGGAGTTCTAGCGCGATTTGGCGAGGTGCCAAGTCAATCATGGCGATGTAGTTTTTCGCTTCGTCGATTTGTGCTCGGGTTCCGCGAAGAACGAGTCGCATAGGCTCTCGCCCGGTGATTTTGTGCTCTTCTGATGAAGAACTTGCTGTGCTTTCTTTTCCGCCGTCGCCTGATGCGCCTTGTCCGCCGCTACCCATTCCGGTTGAACCTGAATTGGTTTCTGAAGAGCTAGTTGAACCTTTCACTCCAGGAGTGACAGGATCAGGCAACAAGCTGATTTGAAGTCCCTTGAACCGAGTTTTAAGATCCAGTTCGATCATAGTTGGTTCAACGTAGTTGAGATCAACGACTTCCCAAACCTTTTCAAGTCCAGCAAGGTCGTTTTCGTAGCTTCGACCCATTACGGCACAGAGTTCGCGATCAAACGATTTTGCAAAAGTTTCGAGTCGTTGCACGTCGGCTTTAGGGCCAACCATCAACAAGGTCATCGTAGCCGATTCGCCTTTAGTTGCACCTTCAAGAATGCTTTCTTGGATGGTGAATTCGCCTGCTCGTGGATGTTCCGCGATCAAGCCGTCAATCATGGTCTTGATTCGACCAGTTTCGCCGCTTTGAATTGGGATGACCACGGTGGTCATATCAGCTTTGCGGCTGAATGAACTCGAATCCGTGATCTTCATGTCGAGGTCGCGGATATAAGTTTCCACTTCTTCAACACGGGTGGGATCGCCAACTACCATCAGGTAATAGACTCGTGCTTGTCCACCGCCGGCTTGAGTTGGGGCTTTGCCGCCATCTTTTCCGTCAGTTGCTGGAGCCGTTGCTACGCCAGGAAGATCGTTGCCAGTTGGAACGATAACTTCATAGAAGCCGCTCTTACCTGCCGGAGGAATCGCCTTTTCGGTTGCTTCCTTAATTTTTTGTGCTTGACCGCTGATAAGGTTAACGACACGGGTTTCGTATCGGCTGCCCATTCGTTCCATCACCTGTCGCATCGCAGAACTGAAGTTTTCAGACTGTGTAACGATATAGGTGTTGCTGACTCGTGCGTATCGCAGACCAGAAATAGCCGTGATATAGCTGAGTGCGTCGTCAAGCGAGACTTTGTTCAATGAAACGGTGAGCTTTACTGGCTTATCTGCCGGACTCACGTCTGGAGATGCCACGATGTTCACGTTCGATTGAATCGAAAGTGCCTTGAGAATCTGAATAATGTCCGTGCCCACAAAGTCGAGGCTGACCATTTGGGCCATATCAACTGGGATCACGTTAGCAACGGTTCGCGGAGCCGCGGTTTGATTGCTCTTGGTTTCTGTCACTTGAGTGTTCAAAGACTCAGTGTCATTTTTTTGATCAGCAATCGATCCTGCAACTGGCTTTGGTGCGCCCGGTTCGCCTGGCATCGGAAGATAATCCTTTGCATAAGGCAACTTAGGAGCAGCATTGTCGCTTTCCTTTGCTTTTGGTTCGTTGGTTTTTGCCGGAGCGGTTGCTGCAGGCTTGCCACCAAAAGAAATCGTCCAACCTTCTTTGGTTTCGGTGAGAGTCGGAGAGAATCCACCGTTTAACCGGAAAGCAAAACGAACCTTAGGAGGCTTTGCCGAGAACCAGCCGTACTGCACCGAACTAACACCGGCATCTTGAACTTTAATGGTTCCCCGATTGGTTCGGAGATTCGCATTGAACTCATAGATGGTTGTGTTTTTTGCCGGAACCGTGATGATGGTTGGCTTAGCCAATCCTTCACCCTTGATGACAATAGAGTGTGTTCCGCTTGCCGACTTCGTGTGGCTAACAGAACTGATGTCGGATTTCGCTTGGGCAATCGCGGCCATGCCGATCAAGCCCAATGCCAAACCCCACGTGAGTGTTTTAGTCATTGCGTGCTACCTCTTGTAATGCAAGCGAATACCGCTTACCCTTGTGAACCACCGTGACCTTGCCTTGTTCTATGGCAACGACTTTGGTGTCTCCATCAACCGAACCGCCAAGTGCGACCAATCGTTGGTTTCCTTGACCGTCCTCAAAAACTGCCATGGGCTTTGCGCCCAAAATGATTCCCTTTACGATAAACGTAGGGGCAACTACCACTGGCGGGAGGTTTTGACCACCGCCGATTCCGCCGCCGAACGTGTTAGGATCAAACGGTTGGTTGCCTGAGTTTTGTCGCGGAGGATTTCCTTGAATAGGAGCAACATGAGTTGCTGTTGGCGTAACCGCAGGAGGAGGTGTGATCTCATTTGCTTTCGGAACGCTGCTTGGCGTCTCGAATGGATCACGTGGATCAAACGGAGCTAAAGCAAGAACGCCGCTTTCCGGTCGATCTTCTTCAGATATTCCGTCAGTTGGGTTTTCTTCGCCCGTACCTTCGTCTCCGTTAGCTTGAGGATCAGTTCCTTCTCCGTATGCTCCGGTTGCCTTGGTTGTCAAAACCTCTGGGCTCGCTGAAGAACCGCCACCCATAAAGGTGAACGCGCCTACCGCGACCATGAGCAGGGCAAGAACGCCCAAAATCATGAGCTTTTTCTTATCGTTGTTCATAGTACAGCTCCTGCGCGATTCACGCGCTGATCAGAATTCGTTGTGACCTTGGTTTCCCCGGTTTCAACTTCGCCGTTGTTTGCTTTGTCTTCCGAACTGCCAGGAATCGGCGCCAGTGTTTCTTTGAAAATGTAAGCACGGAGTCGAATCGTGGCATCCAGTTCGTTGGACTTGCTTTGCATATCGCGTCGAGGCTGAATTGCAATGGTTGTCACCGAGAGAATCTTGGGGAAACTCTTCAAGCTCGCAATCATTTCCAAAACGGCGCGATAGGTTCCTTGACCAGTGATGTCGATGTCCAGTTTTTGGTAACCAGAATCATCTTCAGCCACGGGTGAGCCCACGGTATTTGGTTGCAAGATCGGTCGGATACCTGTTACAGTGAGATTGCGTTCCTTACCGACCATTTCCAGTTCCTTAAGCAAGGTTGGAATGTAGGCTTCTTTCGGAAGACTCTTTTCAAGGTGCTCTAACCGAATCCGGTGATCTTCGAGCTCTTGCTGAGATGTCGCCAAGTCAGCTTGAACCTGCTCGATATCGGGCAGTTCTGCTTCGAGCGAAGCAACTCGTGATTGAGCCGCCGACCGGTTATTGTATTGCCAATAAATCAGGCCGCCTCCAACCAGCAGCGTTGCTAACGCTAACAGGGCAACGGATTTCATTGCTTCATTTGATTTCATGGCTTAGTCACCTCTTTCGCAGCGGAATCTTCTTCCTTAGTTCCTTTCATGTCGGCAGAAAGCTCGAACTCGAACTGTCGGAATTTGTCGCTGAATCGCGGTTGCGTGTACTTGAGCTGCGGGTTTTCCAACTCAGAGCAAACACCCAGGCGATATTGGAAATCGCCGACTGCTTCTTGAGTTAAGCTCACACCGTTAAAGGTGAGAACCATTGGAGTCGCCGCATCTTGCTTAAATGCTTTTACGTTGGTTAACCAAACGGTTGGAGGTGTGTTTTGCGTGAGATACGCAAGCACTTCTTCCCACTTCGTTGAATCTTTTTGTGCAGTTTCGAGGGTTTGAACTCTCGGTCGCATTTGATCCAAAGCTTCTTGGTTCGCCGTCAATTCGTCGAGGGTTGGTTGGATTTCGATCTTCTTTTGCTCAAGTGCGCCGGCATATAGATTAAGCCGAGTTGCATCGAACATTAAGGCGAGCGTGCCTAAGACCGAAAGCGCCCCGATTCCCATCGTTCCAAACAAAGCGATTTGAATCTGCTTTTGTTTAGATCGCGCTTCTATACGCTGTTCTTGAATTA
This sequence comes from Fimbriimonadaceae bacterium, assembly GCA_019638675.1. Lineage (GTDB taxonomy): Bacteria > Armatimonadota > Fimbriimonadia > Fimbriimonadales > Fimbriimonadaceae > UphvI-Ar2. The sequence goes on from JAHBTE010000001.1 coordinate 384,759, forward strand.
AGTTGATGAGTGGCATTGTCTTTCCTCTTAAGCCGCCTTAGCAAAGGCCCGCATTGCCAAACCAGCGGCAACCGACCATTCCATACCGGCACCCAGCTCCTCGTCGCTGGAATTAAGAAATCTCGGGTTTTCAAACACGCCGGAAGTAATCACTTCCACCCCAAGCTTGTTGCTGAGGTACGTGCCCAAACCTTTCAGCTTTGCGCCACCACCAGTCAGAACCACGTGCGTAACGGGGTTATTCTTGGTTGTGTCGGTTTGCTGAGCAAAGTATCCGAGTGATCGTCGAATTTCTCGGCTGAGATCATCAACGTGCGGTTGAATGACCCGCAGAGGCTGATTTTCAATCACCGATTCGGTAACGAGCGGAGTGAAATCGAGCTGAGACTTGCCCGTTTCCGCTTGTTCATCAGAAAGTTGGAAGTAAGTCTTGAGAGCATCAGTCAGCACTTGTCCGGCAAGAACAATGGTTCTTGTCATTACAAATGCGCCTTCCGAAACAACGCTGACCGTGGTTGCCGTTGCTCCGATGTCAACCAAAGCGACTGTCATCTGATGCAGAATTGAACTCTCATCTGATTCGATGAGTGATCGGTACATTGCGAATGCTTCTACGTCGACAATGTCAACATCTAGGTCAGCTTTTTCAACTGCCTTGACTTTGCTTTCAACAACTTCGCGTGGTGCGGCAACTATCAAGACTTCCATCTGATCTTCGCCCACATCGCCTAAGATTTCGAATTCGATGTAGCTGTCATCAATTGAGCTCGGTACGTATCGTCCTGCTTCGTATTTGATTGACTTACGGAGCATGACCGGAGTCATCTTGTTAACGGTCAGAGTTCGAACGATAACCGATGCGCCTGAAACACCAACAACCGCGGAAGTCGCGGAGATTTTGTGTTCGCGTAAGGCAGATCGGATCGCGATCCCCATCACGTCGATGTCGGTGACGACGCCGTCTTTCATCGTATCGGATGGAGTTGGAACTTTCACCGTTTTGGTGACTTTCCAAATCCCTCCGTTCCGCTCAAGCTGAACCAGCTTGATGTATTTGTGGCCGATATCTACGCCAACATAAGTTGATTTCTTAAATGGATTAAGCGACATCTTCGTTCTCCTCTGGATGCACGGAGTGCATGGTCAACCATTCGTCCAAATTCGGTTTCGGGAATCTCCAGCGACCTTCGATCAGAAGGCCAGGGATTTCTCCATCTTCGGCTAGCTTGGTCAGTGTTTCTTTTCCGATTCGCAGATAAGCCGCGGCTTCTCGTGCTGTCATAACCGTGTGTTGACCAGCCATGATCGCTCGGAACAAACCAGACATCTGCTCAGCCGAAAGGAACAGCTCAAGCCGAACCACGTTGCCACTTGTCACATGAGGACTTGGCGCGTGTGGTTCAGTTCCGGAAGCAGGCATCGCTGCAAACGAAGCTTCCACTGGGGCAGGTGCCTCGGAAACAGCTTTGGCTTTGGGAGCCGCAGGTTTCGGGGCGATGTTGTGCTCCACGGGAGGATTCCCCGCAATGCCGCCCGAATGCGGATCGGCAGAAGCTTTTCTAATTGCGTCAGCGAAGTTCATGCTGCTACTCCTGAAAACTCTTGAGCAATTTCTTGAATCAAGAAGCCGTCGACAAACTTTTCTTTTCGCGCCATGGCCATCAGCATTGCGTTGTCAGCAAGTTGGATAGCGACGCGAGGGGCACCATTTGAGATTTGGTGGATTTGGTGGATCGCATCTGGCGTGAACGGACTGCGTTCTTCTTGCCAGCCTGCAACCTTCAGCCGGAACAAAATCAGTTCGCCGGTATCAAGCACGTCAAGTGGCTTGATTTGGTACCGAACTGCCAATCGTTGTTCCAGTGCCGGAACCTTGTGAAGTTTTGGCAACAGTTCTTTTTGACCAAGCAAAACTAAGCTGATCAAAAACTGATCATTCATCTGGCAGTTCAGAAGTAGCCGCAATTCTTCAAAACTGTTTGCCGACCGGATGAGATGGGCTTCGTCAATCATCAACACCACTCGGCGACCGCGATCGTAGTTTTCGATCAGGGCAAGGTGGAGTTGCTGAACCAGAACCTGACGATTCCGTGACGCCGTTTCCACTTCCAACTGCGCAAGGATTTCCTGCAGCATTTGGGTCGGGGTCAAGATAGGGTTGACGATAAGCACGATTCGGTAATGAACCGGATCGAGCATTTCTAGCAGCTTCCGGCTGATCGTCGTCTTTCCAAGGCCAATTTCGCCGCAAAGCATGGCTGCACCTTTGTTGCGCGCTATCGCGTAATGCAACATCATCAAGGCGTCCTCATGCGCACGGCTCATATAGAGAAACCGTGGATCAGGTGTAAGCGTGAACGGCGGCTCGTTCAATCCCCAGTACTGTTCGTACATTGATAAATTCCTTCTCCGGTCAAATTGACCCGGTATTTATGTCGGGAATCTCGACGCGGAAACTTAGGGGCTTTGTGAGGTTTTCCACCCAATAACTTAAAAACACCTATGAAATGCGCTGGGAAAGAGTATTTCCCAGCACAATATTCGGTCAAATTGTCTAGGTTTCCAAGACTTTTATGGCTTTATGGTTTTGCCACGAGGGCCACCGAACTGAATATCGCCGTACTCTTTTCTCATTTTTGCGACCTTTTCATCCAGTATTTTGCGTTGATCTTCTGGTAGCTCTGAAACACTTCCCATTTTGCCCGGCCGTTCCGCTAAAAATTTGAGCACAGCCTCATGGGCAGGAAACTGTCCGAAGCCGAGAGTCAGTTTGACTGTGGATTCTTTGCAAACAGCAACACTTGCGATATTTTCATAATTGCTGACCCCTTGCTTTTGGGCAGCTTCGCTGAAAACGATTGTTGATGCTAGCTGATCTATGCCCGACGTCCTGGTATATGACCAATCAGAGTATTTCGACTCTATCAAGAAGCGTTGATCCGTACCGGCCGAAAGTTTAATCGTGATAGGTTGGGATTGGCCCATAGAAAGAAATACAGTTTGCTCCCTCATCCACGAGTTATTCGGAACGTTAGGCGGCCAGTCCTGCTTTCGTTCCCGCGAAGTTCCTGGATCATACATCTCGTAGTATTCATCTGCACGTGAACCAATGCGCACTTCACACTTAAGAATCGTCTCGGCATACAGTCGCTGAATAGCCTGCGGTGCTCCATTTAGATAAAGATTTAATCCCGTATCAGTCCAAACGGCTTTCCGTTGTTGCGGGCTGAGATGAGCATACGACTGGATAATAAAAGACTCCCAACTATAGGGCGCGATATACATATTGCTTGCACCTTGTCCCGAAAGATTAACAATGCCCGTTACAAACTGCGGAATCTGCTCCGGGTGGGTTAGAAATTTAACACCGTCGGCAACTGCATCCAGTGTCAAAATTCCATCTGCTAATATGCGTCGGGCAGAAGCTGCGACTGCACGCCGTGACGGTACATATTGATCTGCTAACGAAATATTTGGCGGCTGATCCACTACTAATTCATTCACGGGAAACTTTAAGTTATTAAAGTCGAAGGATACGAATAGATTTATCGCCGCTTCAGATGCCTTTATTGATTTTTTCTTTTGCCCTGCGTACATTGGATAAAAAACTTGGCGGACTACTTCATTCCCCGTCTTTTCACAAGCGTAATCGAATATTCTTGAAGCTACGCCACTCATTGGTTCAACTTGGTCAACAGTTGCGCACCACTCTAAGTCTGACTTGTCAAATTCAGTTCGCTGACCATAACCAAATGAAAGCTTGCCAATTCTTTCAAGCTCTTTTATGTCCGCTTCGCTTAGCTGGAACTCGCCCTCAAGGCCTTTGTATCCGGCAGCATACTTTTCGTAAGCCTGTTCGTTATCTTCTGGATATGTTCCTGAAACGTAGTCCTGAGTTGTGTTGACCTGATGGCCATCTTTTGTAAAAAGTTCAATGGAAATGAGAATAGAGTCTTCGTTTCTGGTGATGATCCCTTGTAAGCCCGCTACCGGGTGCTGCACGCCTCCATAAGGCATTGAGACTTGACTGTAATAAGAATATTCATCTTGTTCTGTTTGAAGCTTCTGAATCACCTCGTTTTTTACTATTAGCCTATCGTTAAGCTTTTGCATTTGTACAGCGGCTTGCCCGGGCCAAGCACGCTGCAGTCTGGTTGGAGAAGTGGACCAAACGACACGCTCATTAATGGGAAGCTGCAGAATTGTGTTTATCCCTACTGAGTTCACAAATTCAGCCAGCAGCATTTGACCTGGGTCGTAACTGCTCAACTTTTCAATTTCCTGCCAGTTTCGACCGTTATCGTCATTTCCCATATTTGCGGATAGTTCTTTCACCCGCTTGATCACTTCCTCTATCTTCTGTTCACTAAAATCGGTTTGCAGCTTTGCTTTCAAGTTCTTTTCTAAATACTTGTAGGCGGCCGCATTATCTTTTGGTTTTGCTGCATCTGCCAAGGTCAAGACACCATTACTATCAATGGTGCCCACCGAAACTGCGGTCTTTAAAAATCCAAGTAGCTCTCGTATTGTCCGCTTTTTGACATTTATATAAACCAACCGGTCGGCTACCTCTGGCAAAACTACTACCTGCCGACCAGTTTCTTCACTGAGCCAAGTGCCGAACTGGCTAATTGGCATCACAGGCAAGCGGATATCGCGCGGCGTTTCTTCCGCCTGCAAGAAAACAATGGATGCAACTAAAGCGGTAAACATGAGTTCTCCCTACCGCGTGTAGTTTACAGTGAAACTACTGGATTCAGTTGCTTAGGTTTTTTAATTCTTCAGTCGTTAATCGATAAATTGGACATATTCGATACCGCTGGTCAAACCACTTGCTTCGTTCAAAAAAGAAATTCAATCTTGCGCCTGGGTTGTTAGCAAACGCAGGATCTTTCAGTTTTTCTTCAAACTCAGCCTTTAGCTTTGGATCATCTGCCAACATTTGTTTTGCGATCGGTTCCATCGCATAAGCTTCTGCGTATTCCTTGCTCTCAAAATAGCCATTGAAGAATCCCCAACTTGCGAATCCATCGGGAGCATTCGTTTCCAAAAGATTCGCGGCTAACCTTGCTAGCGGCTGCCCTATAGGCACAACCACGCTGCCTGCAGAAATCGGAATATCACGCTCTACTTCAATCAATTGGAACTGCGGCATCAAACGCCCTTCAAAAGTGCTCGCTCCAAGCTTGATTTCAGTGAACATTTGCACCTTCATCCGAACAGTTTTGCTAACCATCTGCTCGCTCACTGGATCGCATTGGATACCGTGCCACTTTAACCGTTGAATAACTGGCCACAAATAGCCAGGAACTAGGTAACCCGCAGGGAGTTTTACAACCATCGCCGCTTCTAATTCGTCGCGAATCACCGTTTGATGTTCAACCTTCTCCGTTGTCCAATGGGGAATTTCGTTTCCGCTGATCTCGCTTTTGTATGGTTCAAATTTGAATCCTTTGAACACAAATGGGCGGCTTTTTCCCGTATTCCGAGCCGTCAACGCCAGCTCATCGCCTTCTTTCATCGCGGATGCATCTGCATCTGCTTCCGCGTTTGCTGTCAGAAGTGCCTCGGCGTTTTGGCCCATCCATTCAATCGTTCTCAAGTTTGCTGAATAGGTGCCCCAAACTCTGGGAGCGTAAGGTTTTAAGACATGCGTTTCGACAAGCAAGCTTGGGCGGTTTCGAACCGCTTGATAACCCGTCGAATACCGCGGCCCGAAAGAATTGAGCGTGATTCCACGATCAGGACGACGGTCATCAAAGCCGCCAAAATAAGGCGCGCATAGAAATCCGTCTTTCTCTACTTTTGGAATAACAGAATCAACGTATTGCTTGGAAATCGCTGCGGTCTGCCCAGCCATAGTCGGATAAATCGGCACATCGTACTGAACCGTGTATTGCCAGTCGCCTCCATCGGTGGTGTGGTTATCAATGAAAAAGTCTGGTTTGACCTTGCTGAGGAACGGCAAGAGGTTTTGCATTTCCACTGCATCAGCTTTCGTGAAATCACGGTTGAGGTTGAAATTCTCGCTGGTTGCCCGCCAACCCATTTCAATTGGCCCGTTCTGATTTGCCCGATTATATGGGCTCATCCGTTCGTGCGCATCCACACTGAATACAGGAATGAAGGCGATATTCACTTTATCCAAAAGCGAACTCAAATTCGGTTCTTGAGGGGCTCCTGCGGGGCGGATGATTCGTCTCGCTAGAATCAAAGTGGCGTCCTTTCCTTCAATCTCACCGCTGTGAATTCCGTTTTCAATAAAGAGGAGGGGCTTGGTTCGCCCATTGGGATTAAGGGCATCAGTATCGTTTGAAAGCACGACAATAACCATCGGGCGGTTTTCGGGAGAAACTCCGATCTCATAAACCGTGCATTTATCACTAGCTCGCGCTAGTTGGCGGCAGAAATTAAGGGATTCCTCGTATCTTCCAGTACGCAAGAAGTTTGATTTTTCAAAAGTAAGTCTCCAGTCGAACTGCGCTCCTTGATTCACCGAACTTATCGCGGCCGCCAACACCATTCCCAACATAAATTCGATTATCCCAGAAAACTTACGAGCAAATAACCGTCAAAAGAAACCTGATGCGATACCAAACGTATATTGTCGAACAAACAAAAGCCGCTATGGGCGAGGCGTTCCTCCATGAAAACCGCTATTGCGGAAAAGACAAGATGGGTGTTGAGCCGCGCTCGTTCGATCTAAAGTCGTGATAACGAAGAATTTCCAGTTAGCTGTATAGTGAGTTGATTAACATGACTGATATCCCAACGATCATTCACCTTACTAAATCAGCGGGCGACGCCCTTGCGATTGCCGTAGAAGAAATGCCAGAAGATCGGCTCACTTGGAGTCCAACTGAAGACACGCGCAATGCTCTAGACTTACTGCACGAAGTGTCTGAATCCGCCCTCTGGTTTGCCGAGGCGCTTCGTACTAAATCGTCAGCGAGACTGACCTGGGATATCTGGCAGCCAAAACTCCGTGAAAAAGCACCCAGTCATGACGTAGGAGAAATAGTCACTACTCTTCAAAAAAGTATCGCTGAATTCAACGATGCTTTGGGCAATTTCTCGCCATCCGAGCTCGATGAGCCACTTCCTGGATCTGATTGGCAACCGTCGCCGCGAGAAATCAGTTTCTTCCCTTTGCGGAATGCTTGGTACCATCTCGGACAAATCCGCTACATCCAAACTTGCTACGGAGATTTCAACTAGACTTACTCAGTAAGGGATATTCAACTCATGATTCCAGCCCTCATCGCCTCCACCATGATCGGACAAAATTTCAAATACCCAGCTTCCAAAACTGTAGACCATACGGATTCTTATCACGGAATAACAGTCAAAGATCCGTATCGATGGCTGGAACAGCCGATCTCCACTCCCGAAGTCAAAAAGTGGGCCGACGCGCAGAACAAACTCACGTTTGACTATCTGCATAAAATTCCGAATGCCGAACCTTTGCTTAAAGAGTTATTGAGACGAGTCAATTACGAGCGCTATACCGTGCCGACCCAGCGTGGAGAACGTACTTTCTATTCTCACAACACAGGCTTGCAGGCTCAAGATGTTTTATTTGTGATCGATAAGCCAGGCGCAAAACCACGAGTTTTACTTGACCCCAATAAGCTCAGCAAAGATGGCACCGTTGCTTTGAGTGCTACCGATTTCAGCAACGATGGCAATCGTATGCTCTATGGAGTTTCCGCATCTGGTTCGGACTGGATTGAGTGGAAGGTGATGGACGTCGCAACTGGCAAAGATTTGGATGCCGGAGCGAAATGGTCAAAATTTGGCGGAGGCACCATCAACGCTGACGGCACAGGATTTTATTACCTGCGCTACCCAGAACCAAAAGCCGGTTCCGGATTTGTTGATGCCAATGTAGATGCCTCCATCTACTTCCACAAAGTTGGAACCCAGCAGTCTTCAGACCTCTTGATTTACAAAGATTCAGATAATCCGAGTCGGTTCCTCTTCCCGGTAGTTACCGACGATAAAAGCGAAGTTCTGATCTACGTTTCCGACCCTGGTTCGATCAACAACCGGCTGTATTGGATCAAGATGAACGGAGTTGGTCAACCGCAAATCGTCAAGCTTCATGACAAAGATGATGCGGGATATTCGTTCCTTGGCAAACGCAATGGAATGTTCTATTTCCAAACTGACCTCAATGCTCCCAACGGCCGCGTTATCCGCATGAAGCCAGAAGTTGGGGCAAAGTTGGAGGACGTCGTGAGTTCTCGCGTAGAGGCGATTGAATCGGTTTCTCTACTCAATTCCCAGATCGTCGTCAACTACATGAAGGATGCCCACGCGGTTCCGGAAGTGTTTGATCTGAGCGGCAAATCTCTCCACAAAGTCAAGTTGCCCGGGCTCGGAACCGTTTCTGGATTTGGCTCTAATCTCAAAGACAACAAAACCTATTACAGCTATGTTGACCTCACGACTCCGGCAACGATTTACAGCTACGATGCCGCGAGCAACCAAGCCGCAGAATTCCGTAAGCCAGAAGTTCCGCTTGATCCAAGTAAGTACGTGAGCAAGCAAGTGTTTGTGCGTTCCAGCGATGGCACAACCCGCGTGCCGATGTATATCGTCCACCGCAAAGACCTCAAAATCAAAGGCGACGAGCCTACTCTCATCTACGCTTACGGAGGATTTGGTGCGAGCCAAAATCCGTGGTTTAGCACTAGCCGAACCGTTTGGATGGATATGGGCGGAATTTGGTGCCTCGCCAATATTCGAGGTGGATCGGAATACGGCAAAGAATGGCACGAAGCGGCGACAAAAGTACGCCGTCAAAACGCGTACGATGACTTCATCGCGTGCGCTGAGTGGCTCGTCAGGAACAACTACACCAAACCTAAACGAATCACCGTTCAAGGTGGATCAAACGGTGGACTGCTCATCGGCGCAGTGATGAATCAACGTCCAGATCTGTTCGGAGTTTGCCTACCCGCAGTTGGCGTGATGGACATGCTTCGGTTCAATAAATTCACCATTGGGTCGGCTTGGGAAGGCGACTACGGCTCACCCGAAAACCAAGATGAGTTCTTCGCGCTTTACCGAATCTCGCCTTACCACAACCTAAAACCGAACACCATTTACCCGGCAACCCTGGTAACAACCGCAGACACGGATGATCGGGTCGTTCCGGCTCATTCGTTCAAATACGCTGCGCGGCTACAGGCCTGCCAAGCTGGCCCAGCTCCGGTGATGATCCGTATTGAAACATCGGCTGGTCATGGCGGCGGTAAACCGATCCAAAAAGTGATGGAAGAAATTCGCGACGAGTACGCGTTCGCCATGCACAACATGGGCGTGAAAATTCCCGCGAAGTTCTAATCTCAAAAAATTGCAAAAGGTTGAGAATCATCTCAACCTTTTGCAATTTTGCGGCATCAGTATCTTGTTAGAGCCATTCAAATGGAATCTCTGCTCGTCGAAAAGCTCAAGATAAAGGATGCTGATGCCATCAATCAATGGGTCGCTGAACACCAAAGCGACCTGTATCGCTTTTTGCGCCAACTCACTCGGCATACCGAAACCGCCGAAGACCTCACCCAGCAGACTTTCATCAAAGCCATTCGAAGTGTAAATACATTTGAAGGGCGGTGTAGCATGCGAACCTGGCTCCACCGAATCGCGTTCAACGAATACGCAGCCTGGCGCCGAAGGCATAAAATTCTTGCGCCTCTCAACCCAAGCTGGGGCAAAGCCGATTCAAACATCGGTGATGTGGACGCAACCGAAGGGTTGCTTCAGGCACTCCACCGATTGCATCCTGCCCAACGTGAAGCGTTTCTCCTCTTTGAAATTCAAGAAATGAGCCTCGAGGAGATTTCGGAAGTGACCGGCGACCCGGTAGGAACCATCAAGTCACGTTTGCATCACGCTCGCGAAAAGCTCAAGCGCGAACTCTCCCATTCCTTTCGACAGGTGATCCATGAACATTAACGATAAGCAATTCAAACAAGAGATCGAAGCTCTTAAAGAAGAGTCGTCTCCGAGTTCATTGGAGACTCGCATTGTCAGTGCGATTCTTGATCCAAAAAAGAATAAGGGTATGTACACAGGGCGCATTTTAGGTGTCGGGCTCTCAACCCTCATTGTGGCAGGAATTATTTTTGGGACGATGATGGCACCGCGAGTTGCCACCGCCGCCGCCGTTCAACAGGTCAGAGAGGCATTTGGCGAGATCACCCGTTATCACACACGAACCTACAATGTGGTTGAGGGTCGTCGAAGAAAAGTATCAGATTCCTTTTTCGAAGGCAATCGGAGAGAAACCTACATTACGAACTCGAGCGGAACAATTATCAAGTTGCCCGCAGAATTAGCCGAATACCAAGCAGATTTTGCCGGCCAGGTTACTGACCTGAGCCCATCGCAGTTGCTGGATAACGGCAAGATGATCAATGTTATGGTTATGGTTGCTCCTGACTCCCTTTCGGATGTCATCCTTTTCGACCACGACAGTAGCTCCCAAAAAGAGAACTCCCATATTCAATCGAAAGCCTCCTCGGAGAAAGCCAATGAAATTCAGATCATGCCTGCATTCATCGGCGGCGAGTACGGCATTGAATCCCTCCGCATTCTCCTAAAAAATGAAGAGTTGTGGAAGATAGAGCACGGGATTATCCTCAATGGTCATTACACCGACTGTTACGAACTCAAGCAGGGCACGATCAAGTTTGCGGTTTATGTTGATGCCACCTCAAAACTGCCTCTGCTTACTCGCCAAATCCTAGAACTAGATGGGGAGCCGCTGATCACTGAAGTCGAATACGACTACGGTGGAACGCTCCCCCCAAAAGATGTTTCCGTTCAATCAATTATCGAAGAATAATCCTCTCGAAAATGCTGGCCCGGTTTCTGTGAATGGGAGCCGGGCATTTTTTTACAGTGAATAAATCTCCGCGTACTTGCTACGGATTCGGCGCAGGTACGGCTCGGCATTTAAGCCACCACCCGTGACCATCTGCAAAAGTTCTTGCGGCGGATACTTTGATCCTTGCCGATAGACTTTGTTTTGCAGCCAGGTCAAGATCGGTGCGAAATCGCCTTTTTCCATAAGTGCTTCTGTGTCGCCGACTTCCTTTTCGAGCAGTTCCCAAAGCTGGTAGCTCAGGATATTCCCCATCGAATAAGTCGGGAAGTAACCCATTAAGCCGCCGCTCCAGTGAACGTCTTGCAGGCACCCACGACGGTCGTCTGGCGGAGTAATTCCTAAATATTGTTCGTACTTCGCATTCCAGGCATCAGGAACATCTTTGACTTTGATCGAACCGTCCATCATTCCGGTTTCCATCTCGAACCGAACCATGATATGAAGGTTGTAAGTCACCTCGTCAGCTTCTACTCGGATAAAAGTGGGTTCGCTCTTATTCACGCTTCGGTAGAACGTGTCCAGATCGTATGCCTTGAGTTGAGGGAATGTACTTTGCAGATCAGCATAGTAGTGTCGCCAGAAGGCTTTACTCCGACCAACAATGTTCTCCCAAGTGCGGGATTGGCTTTCGTGCCAGCCCAAACTCACGCCACCTGCGAGCGGAGTGCGATCCCATTCATTTGGTGAACCTTGCTCATAAAGACCGTGGCCTGCTTCATGAAGGGAGCCAAAAATCGCGCTCGGCAGATACTCCAAGAATCTGGTGGTCAACCGCACGTCGCCGACGGCAAAGTTTGTGCAGAACGGATGCGGAGCTGTGTCTAACCGCCCGCGATCCATGCGGAATCCAATTCCTTCAATCAGTTTGAGTGAGAATTTGCGCTGGTCTGCTTCATCCCAATCCCCAGTGAGATAGGCATCATCCGGTTGGTTTGGGCTTGCCTTGATTTCGGCGACAAGTTGCGAAATCGGCTCTCTAATCGAGTCGAACATCTCGTCCCAAAACTTCTTGGTCGCCCCTTCTTCGTACTGGTCGGTAAGGGCATCGTAAGGGTGATCGGTGTAGCCCAAGCAGTCGGCAACCTTTTGGCTGAGTTCGACCGTTTGGTTGAGAATGGGTTCAAATGATTTAAAATCACTGTTTTTTCGAGCTACCGTCCAGACCTCGTGACCGATAGCGGCCAATCGTGCCTGCTCGGCAACCAGGTCGCCAGGAATCTTGGTCTGGATATCCATATCCCGTTGGGTGACCCGAACCATCGCCGCGTCGTCGGTGCCTGGTTCAACTTCTTTCGCTGCATCTTCTAAAGCACGTTTTGTTTCGTCGGCGACGAAAACTTCGTGCGCCATCTTACTCAGAATGCCAACGTGTTCGGCCCGTGCTGCGCCGCCCCCGTGCGGCATTAAGCACTGCTGATCCCAATCCATAATCGCCACCGCGGAGCCTAGTGCGTTCCGCTGGGCTAAACGCTCTTTCAGCGTCTCAAGAGAACTACCCATACCGTGCAGAATACCAATCTGCCCCGCCACAATGGTTCCATGAAAATAATCAGTTGGGACGAATTTGAGCAAGTGGAACTGCGGGTCGGCACAATCACCCACGCTGAAGAATTCCCCCAAGCGCGGAAACCAGCCTATAAGCTCACTGTCGATTTCGGGTCAGAATTCGGAGTCAAGCGATCATCTGCCCAAATCACCCAGCACTATTCGATTGAAGAACTTCCAGGCACTCAAGTCATCGCCGTTGTGAACTTTCCACCGAAGCAAATCGGGCCATTTATTTCTGAATGTTTAGTCACTGGGTTTGCCGATGAAAACGGTCATGTGATCTTAGCTAGGCCTTCAAAACCTACCCCAAACGGAGCCAAGCTGTTTTAGCTTTCGCGAGGTTTGGGAGTGAAGCTAGTTCCACAGCCGCACGAGCGGACTGCATTGGGGTTTTCAAATTGAAATCCGCCACCCATCAAATTCCCCGTATAAATCAACTTGGCTCCTGCCAAAAACTTTGCCGATTTGGAATCACAGTGAACTCGGACGCCATCGCCTTCCCAAACTAGATCAATATCCTTCGGTTGATCATCTAGCTTAAACAGATACTCTAAACCAGAGCAACCTCCACCCTTCACACCAATGCGGAGAAAACTTCCCTCGCTCCCTTTGCGGGCCAGTAGCTTTGCGATTTGGGCCACTGCTTCTGGGGTGATTTCAACCGGGAATGATTCGCTCATCACTTTTTCGACGTAGCCAAATTATCTTCTGTTGCTTCCACCGCCATGCGGTTGTGGGTCAAGCGGATAGTTGGAGTTTCGATTCGGCTATCAATTAAATCTTGGATGGTGTAACGACCAACCACGTCATCCACCGCCTGCTGGATGCTTCCCCAGAGAGGGCGAAGCGAGCAGTCCGTTTCATGTACACAAGTATTGAGAATACCCGTGTGGCGCTCACAGAAAGCATCACTGAACATCCGCCCGCCTAGCGGCTCAAGAACATCTCGAATGACCATTGATTTAGGGTCTTGAGCCAACGCGTATCCGCCCGATTGACCCCGGGTGCTGGCAACAAATCCACTTTTGCGCAAGATCGCAAGGATTTTAGCTACGTGCGAAGAAGTCAACCCCTCTTGTTCACTGATCTCAGGAATGGTCATCGATTCGCCCATTCCTTTGCGAGCCAGTGCAATCAAGCACCTGAGTCCGTATTCTTCTTGCGCGCTAAATTTCATAATGTGTTTGTTTTAAAAGAGCCCGAGTTCGAGCCGGATATGTTCAGGCATCCGCTCTAAAGTATACGGGGGATCCCATACCAATTCGACCTTAGCATCTTTTACGCCCGGAACATTTTTCGCCGCGGTTTCGACCTCTCCGGGCAGGGTTCCCGCGACCGGACAAGCGGGGGAAGTCAGAGTCATCGTGATATCAACAAATCCTTGGTGGTCAACGTTGAGGCCGTAGATCAAACCGAGGTCGTAAACATTGATCGGTAGTTCCGGATCATAGACCTGCCGAATCGCCTCAATTACTTCGCCTTCTAGCAAAGCCCGCGTAATGCTGTTTAATTCTTGGGGCTGATTAAGGGGAGCATCGTCAATCTTTTCTGGCATTGGTTATTTCTCCTCCTGAATTGGTGATTTGAACGCAGAACTCAAGGCGTGCCAGCCGAGGGTCGCGCATTTGATCCGGTTGGGATACTGTTTCACGCCAACCAGAGCTTCTAAGTCACCTAATGGTTCCATGTCGGCTTCTCCGCCCGTTACCGCCGAGTGAAATACTTCAAAAACGCCTTCAATTTCGTTGATTGACTTTCCTTTAACGAAGGAAGTCATCATGCTTGTGCTCGCCATGCAAATGGCACAACCTGCGCCGACAAATTGGATGTTGCGTACGGTTTCTCCGTCCATTTCGACTTGCACAATCACGCGATCACCGCAAAGAGTGTTGTAACCCTCGGCTTGGTGAGTTGCGGAAGCAAGTTGGCCAAAGTTGCGTGGCTTCTTGCCGTGATCTAAGATCACTTCTTGGTACAGTTCGCTTAGCATTTGCTAAAAATGTCCACCACGTTTTTCAACGCCTCAATCAGGACATTTATTTCCTGATTGGTATTGTACACCGCAAAGCTGGCCCGCGACGTTCCAGGGATGCCGAGCCGCTCCATGAGGGGCATACAACAGTGATGCCCGGTTCTGATCGCCACGCCGTGAGAATCCAGGATCGTTCCCACATCGTGCGGATGAGCATCATCCATGACAAACGAAACAACTGGAGCTTGGTTTTCGCATTTACCGATAGTTCTCACGCCAGGGATTTGGTCGAGCGTATTTCTTAAGGTTTGGGCTAATTGGTTTTCATGCGCCCAGATTTGTTCCTTGCCAACCGATTCGTACCAATCCAATGCAGCGGCAAAGCCGATCACTCCGCTCACATTGGGTGTGCCCGGTTCAAATTTATTTGGGATTTCATTAAATGTCGTTTTGGCGAAACTCACACTCCGAATCATGTCGCCGCCGCCCATAAACGGAGGCATGGCTTCTAACAACTCACGACGACCGTAGAGAGCCCCAACACCCATCGGGCCATAAACTTTGTGCGAACTCATTGCGTAAAAGTCCACGCCGAGTTCTTTTACGTTGACTGGTACATGGGCAAGAGCCTGCGCTCCATCTGCGACTACGATTGCACCCACCGATTTGGCGATCTCTGCCATTTCGCGAACGGGGTTCACGACGCCAGTCGCGTTGCAGACGTGCTTGATCCCAACTACTTTGGTGCGACTGGTCACCATCTCGCGGAAAGTCTGCAAATCAACCACGCAATCGTCTGAAATCGGAATTGGCCGTACGACCGCGCCTGTTTTTTCAGCGATGAGTTGCCAAGGAACTATGTTGGCGTGATGCTCCATGTTTGTGAGCAAAATCTCGTCACCAGGTTTTAAATTCGCTCCGCCCCAACTCGCCGCTACGAGGTTTAGGCTCTCCGTGCAACCCTTCGTCCAAATAATTTCCGCCGAATCATCCGCGCCAACAAAATTCTGAACCGTGACTCGGGCGGATTCAAATTCATCGGTTGCCCGCTGACTCAGCGTATGCACTCCACGGTGAACATTTGCATTCGACGTTTTGGAAAATCGATCCATCGCCGCCAAAACAGAATTCGGTCGTTGGGTAGAAGCGGCACTATCCAAATATACTAATGGTTTGCCGTTGATTGACTGATTCAGAATCGGAAATTCTGCTCGGACATCTAGCTCAGAACCCATAGCTCTCCATAGGTTTTACTCCCCCTCCATTCAATACCTATCGCCATTACCGCAAGAAAATGCAACTTTGTCAAGGATATCTTCACAAAAGTAATAAAAACTTGCGCTCTTTATTCACAAAATGTGGATAACCCCAAATCGTTAGGTATATTTCTAATGTCAGATTTACTGGGATTGGCGTTTGTCTCTATCCCAGGAGGATGCAATTGTCACTGCGCGACCTTATCAATAGCGCGCGAGATCGGAGCGAAAAGGAAAAGCTGGGAGCCGGGGTTGCCATTTGGAGCAAAACCCCGCACGTCGTCACAAAAGGATTGGATCTGGGCCAACCCGATGCGATGCACGCCAATGTATTCCATTTCACCGGCCGCGGATGGAAAAACGAACTCGATGAGTTCGTGAGCGGCCTGACCCTTGACGATCTGAAAAGCTGTGTGGCAGTTCAGTACAGCAACAGTGACGAACTCCACCCTTGGCAATCAGCCCCACTTAACGAAATTCATCGCCAGATCATTGGTCACTGGTTCCAACAAATGCTGGACGAGGAGCGGCTGATTTCTCACTACCAACCGATCTACTGTTTGCGCACATGTCGGGTCACTGGATTTGAAGCTCTAGCGCGTGGTGTAGAAACCACCGGCGTAAAAAGCGGTTACGAACTCGTCAAAGCCGCTCAAGAAATTGATCAGATTGAAGCATTTGACCAGCATGCTCGGATCGCGGCACTCAGGAGCCTATCCCGACCGCTTGAAGACCACGAGAGCCTTTTCATCAACTTGACACCGGCTTGCTTCCAAGATGGATGCGCTTCGCTAGAATCCACAATCTTTGCCGCTCGAGCCCTTGGCATTAGCCCGAAGAAGATCGTTTTTGAATTTGTTGAAGCAGAACGGTTCCCCGGCGAGCAAGCTGTACTTAAGCTTGTCGAATGCATCCGGGACTGCGGGGCGAGAATCGCACTCGATGACTTTGGTTCTGGGCACAGCACCATTGAAATGGCTGAACTGATCATGCCGGACATTATCAAATTTGATCGGTCGCTCCTCAAACTCCACGCTGATACGGTCAAAGAAAATATTCTTCGTACTTTAGTTGAATTTGCTCATTCTATTGGAACCACAACGATTGCCGAAGGAATTGAGTCTTTGCCGCAAGTCGCGCTGGCCCAGCGGTGCGGATTTGATGCGATTCAGGGCTGGTTAATCGGCAAACCTCACGCCCGACTTCAAGAAGTTAATCTGAATCTGCAGATGAGTTTGACGGAAGGTTAAGCTTTCCTAAAAGATTCTGTGGCGCACGGAAAGTGTCTCCCACCACCACATTGATTGCCGCCGGAATAAGCTCAAATTCCATTTCGTCGAACCAGTATTCCTCCCCGTCCAGCACAACTGGCAGTTTGGGAGAAGTGGTTAGCTTTGCCCGGTTTGTCTTCATCGCGTCTATTTCCTCAAATTCGACGTGTTGACCAACCAACGCCATACCGCCTGCAGATACCATTGTCGCGAAATCCATTTTCGGCAAAGCGTAAATGTCGAACATTCCATCGGTTATTGAGGCATCTGGGCTCGCTAAAAAGGGCCCAGCATGAGTTCTTCCGTTGCAAACCACGACTTGTATGGATTGTTGTGTGATGGTCTCGCTTTCACCAACGATTTCAACCTGAAAAGTATCCATTGAATGCAAAGCTTTTGCTAAAGCTGGTAGGTAACTGACTTTGCCAAGAACCTGCTTTGATTGCAGGTTTCTCGCGATTTCGGTTGTCATCCCAAGGGTCGCGACTGTGAGAAAACCTTGACCATTCACCGTTCCTAAATCAAGTTTTGCGGTACGTCCGGCTCTCAGAACCCCGACTGCACCAACTAAGTCGTTCGGAATACCGATTTCGCGTGCAAATTGATTACCAGTTCCTAGCGGCAAAACTCCAAATACTGAATTCTTTCTTAAAAAATGTTCAGAAACTCCACCCAGCGTTCCGTCTCCACCACCCACGATCACGAGTTCTGCATTATCTGCGATGGCATCTTGCACCGCTTGATCGAGGGCTTCATGGCTTTCGCAAAGTTCAGCTAGTTTGAGTTCAAACCCTGCATCTATCAGGAGTTGCTTAGCACCTTCATATTCCGACGAAGAGCGCCTTGAACCCTCATTAGCAAAAAAGAAAACTCCGCTCATCGATCTCCTATACCAAGTCCCGCTGTAACCAACTCTTATCGAACGAAAATCAACTAACTTGCGTTTCAATGAGTATGAAACTCGGACTCTTGACCTTTGCTGTTGGCATCGCCGCAGTGGCTATGGCTCTAGTATTACCCACGCTCAACAATCAGCCTCAGCAGACTCAGAAAAAGACGATCGGCGGGCTTACTATTGAGGATCAGAGCCCAAAGCGTGACGACAAGGTCATCAAAACCGAAGCCGAATGGAAGAGAATTCTCACACCAGAGCAATACAAAATCTCGCGTGGCAAAGGTACGGAAGCCGCCTTCTGCGGCGGTTACCTCAACAATAAGGAAACCGGGGTTTACCACTGCGTGGCTTGCGACCTGCCTTTGTTCAAATCAGATACCAAATTTGAATCGGGAACTGGCTGGCCCAGTTTCTTCCAACCCTATTCCCGAGAAAACGTTTGGCTAAAAACCGATAACAGCTACGGCATGCAACGAGTCGAAGTTCTCTGCGCTAGGTGCGACGGTCATCTTGGACACGTATTTGATGACGGCCCGAAGGATAAAACCGGAATTCGTTATTGCATCAACTCAGAAATTCTGAAGTTCAGGAAAGCCAAATAACGAAATTTTGTTCGGAAAAGCCTCGGCTTTAGGGCAAACTCGGAGTTATGCGATATTCATGCCTTGTCGCGTTGCTTGTCCTGCCTTTATCGTCGTTTGCTCAAAATGAGATCAAAGACTTGTACCAGAAGTACGAGTACATGATTCCCATGCGGGATGGAACGAAGCTCTACACCGCCGTCTATGTTCCAAAGAAAGCCCCAAATGGTAGCTCACCCATTCTCTTAGAACGAACCCCGTACTCGGCTGGTCCCTACGGGCCGAACTCCTATAAAGGCAATTTCCGAGGTTCGCAAAAAATGAAGGATGCGAACTACATTTTTGCTTATCAAGACGTCCGGGGCAAATACATGTCCGAAGGCACTTTTGAGAACCTTCGCCCTCAACTGCAGAACACCTATCAACAGTCCGGATTGACTCCCATGCCGGGCGATATTGATGAAAGCACCGACACCTACGACGCGGTTGAGTTCCTGATCAATAACGTGCCGAAGAACAACAAACGAGTTGGACTTTACGGAATCAGTTATCCGGGAGGATACGCCGCCCTTGGAGCGATGTCACGGCACCCAGCCCTTAAAGCTGTTTCACCCCAAGCTCCGACCGCAGATTGGTTTTTAGGAGACGATATGCACCACAACGGTGCGTTCTTTCTCCAAGACTACATTTCGTTCTTTTCCGGATTTGGTGTACCTCGGGCAACCCCTGGGCCAACCAATCCAACAGGAATTCGAATTGACCTCGCCAACGATGCGTACAAGTATTTTCTCGACTTAGGCGGTCTTGCCAACGTAGACGAAAAACTGTACAAAGGGGCGATCCCTTATTGGCAAGACGTTGTGCGGAACGATACGTACAACGATTTTTGGCAAGCTCGCTCCGTGCCTTCTGGGCTCAAAAATATCAAAGCGGCCATGCTCTGGGTAGGTGGGTTCTTTGACGCTGAGGACTGCTGGGGGCCGCTGGCTTGTTATAAATCAGCAGAAAAACAAGCAAACCAGCTGAATAACTGGATCATCATGGGGCCGTGGTATCACGGCAACTGGGCGAGCCCGGCAGCGGGCGAAAAATTCCATGTTCACGAGTGGGGCTCAAATACGGCAACCTTTTTCCAAGAAGAAATTGAGTTCCCATTTTTCGATTCATTCCTCAGAGGCGATGGGAAACTCATTCTGCCTAAAGCAACGATGTTTGATAGTGGCGCGAAAACGTGGCGACGCTTTAATGAATGGCCACCAAAATCCGCAAAGACTCAAACGCTGAACTTTCAACCCAATGGAAAATTGACGATTGGCTCGGCCCCTCAATCAGGGACGGCCAACTATGTCAGTGATCCGACTAACCCCGTGCCATACCAAGGTGGAGTGTTAGGTAGAAGATCTCGAACCTATATGCTAGATGACCAGCGGTTTGCCCAAAGTCGCAACGATGTCGTTTCATTCCAAACAGAGCCTCTTCAAGCTGATTTCTCAGTTGCCGGAGAACTCAAAGCTGACATCTACGCGAAGGTCAGCGGAACGGACTGCGACTTCATCGTCAAGCTCATTGACGTCAATCCCCCTGGAACTGGCCCGCTGGGCGATTTCCAAATGCTCGTGCGTGGAGAGGTAATGCGCGCTAAGTTCCGGAATAGCTTCAGTAACCCTTCGCCACTTGACCCTAATAAAGTTGAGCATGTACCCTTTACGCTGCCGGATACGTGCCACACGTTCAAAAAAGGGCATAGAATCATGATTCAGGTGCAGTCTTCCTGGTTCCCGCTCGTGGATCGGAACCCGCACAAGTTCATGAACATATTTACGGCGCATGATGCTGATTTTTCATCTGCATCGATTTCCTTACAATTGGGCGGCTCAACCGCCAGCCGATTGAACGTGCAGACAATCAACTAGCTGGTGAGCCGGGTCGCTATTTTGCGGCCCGACTCGCTACTTTATCTAAAATCTGGGAGAGAACGGTTGATTCGTGATCGCTGAGCACGGATGACCAGATTTTTTCTAAGTGGGAATCGTGTACAACTTTTGCTGATTTATGGGCCGCGATGCCTTCCTCGGTTATCACAGCAAACCACCCGCGCCGATCATCGGGGCTGGGTTCTCGCTTTACGACTCCAGACTTTTCGAGTCGGTCAATTTTTCTAGATAACCCGCTTCGGCTGAACACAATTTTGTCGGCCAGCTCGCTCATGCGCAAACGGTTATGAGGTGATTCGGATAATGCACTCAGTATCTCGTAAGTGTCTAAAGGAATCTTTCCGGCGGCCTTTAACGACGAGTCTAAAGAAAATGTTGCCGTCGAATGAGATGAATTGAAAAGTCGCCAAGCCTGAAACTGTTTGCCCAAAAGATTGTTCTGCATTGCATTAACCGAGTGGTTTAGAAAAATTCCTGACGAGTGTGTTCCAACGAACCTGAACGAATCGGACCTTAGTCAAGTCAATTCTTAAAAATAGAAATCAAATTTTGCACTTAGCTAAAATAAGCGTCGCTGCATGAATAAAATTATTTGATTCATGCAACGACTTGAAGACGTTTTTGGCGAATTCTTTTACTTATTCGCGGAAAATAACCTGGTACCTGCTATGAATTCGATTCGACTTGCTCTAATATCTTTGAAAGTGACTGAGAAAGTGTAGTTGCCTCTTGCTCGCTGAGTGCAGAAGTCCACACTTTTGCTAAGGCAGGCTCATACACTGATTGTGCGGTTTTCAACGCTGCTCGGCCCTGATCGGTGATTGCAGCAAACCATCCTCGGCGGTCATCTGGGCATGGAACTCGGCTTACCAAGCCCTCTTCTTCTAAGCGGTCAATCATTCGAGTTAGACCGCTCCGGCTGAACATAATCAAATTCGCCAAATCACTCATACGGATTTGCCCACCCGGAGCTTCGGCAAGTGCAATAAGCACGTTAAGCACTTCCAGAGATACTTGGTTGTTGATACGAAGCTGCTGATCGAGAAATTGAGTCGTTACCGCGTGAGCGGTGACGAACGAACGCCATGCCTGAGATTGCACTGATTGAGTCCCCCTTTAATCAGCTCGTTAACATTCGTGAATCCAAAATATTAACTAACTGATAACGATATGGTTGCACACTTCAAAGGGTCGACAAACATGAAATTTGCGTGAAGTATCTTGTTTTGAACCTACGCGGGAAGTCGCTGCGATTATTTCAGCAAGAATCCATTACCAAGGCTTCGGAGGAAACTGGATTGAGTAGTCATCTTGGCCCGCGTCGTTGTCTCTCATGCCTCCATCATCAACCGAATTTGCCCCGAGAGAATAAATTTTAAACAGTCCTCCGGAATTAAGGGAAGTGATCTTTTCACCCGATATCTGATCAACATAATCCACCCCGACCTCGGAAAGTGATTTGGGAAATCGCTTCTTAGAATTCCTAAACTCTAAGCTCTCCAGCATAGCAAGCACCATTTGCTTATTGGTCTTCACCCTCACTACAGCTTGAGAAGCTTGAGTGAATATGGGCATTAGAATTGCATTGAGTAACTGACTAAGCTTAGGTACACCTTCGGCCATCGAATTTCCATAATGATCGATCTCAACCGCGGCAGAAATTGGATCGTTAGGATACTTTTTTAACTGGTCGTTGATAAATAGGTGCGCTTCCAAGTGCCGAACAAAATAAGCCTGCATGATCATTCCATCAGGAACACCATCGGTTTTTTTGTACTGAATATGGGTTTCATCCCCAACTGTTAGATCATCCAGTTTTTTTACATCCGAAGGCTTAAGATTTCGGATCAAGGTAATGCCGATAAAGGCCTCGCCACGCATTGCGTGCTCCAAATCAAATTCGTCGTTAAATCCGGAAACAGCTTGCTTCAGCCGCTTGAGAGAGCTTGCATCACCTCGCACCTGGGCAACCCGTATCACACCATCCATGCAGATCGCGTTGCAGGCAATTCCAACGAGCATAGCGATTAATGTTGGCTCTTTGGAAATAAGTACGCTTAACCGATTCACCGCAGTTAAATCCGAGATTGCACCGTTTAGGTCGCCGCTTTCTGCTTTGAATACGGCCCGACGGGTCAGGATCCTAGCTGTCCCTTTTAATTCGGCAAACTCAGGGAATAAGATGTCTGGCCCTTTGTTCCAATCTCGATCAAAGTTGATTTTTGTTTTCTTTGAAGCGGCGGCAACTTTTGTTAATGCTGGTTCAAGCTTTTTGAACTCCGCAGCTATGGTTGCCTTATCCCGAGCCTTCCAAGCGTCAATAATCTCTTTATCGCGACTTGCAAAAGATTCTCCTTTCGTCAAAGCTAGTGCCTCTTTGATATCTATCGCCGCATTTTCTGAATCGGGGACTTGAGGAATCACTTCACTCGCTACCCAGGGCAAGCCAGTCGCTTTATATTCTTCGACAGTTTTGTTTATTCTGGGTGCTACCAGGGGGTAATCGGCAACTTGCAATACTCCCCAGGTGATGAGTCCTGCGATCACGATTCCTAATCCACCACAGCCTATGAGCCACGGGGAAATCCTCTTTATCTTTTGCTTCACTTCCATTACTTTTTTACCTGCCGTGGCTTCGGTGGAAATCTAACCACCCAATCGTCTTTTTTAGATTCTTCGGAGGCTTCGCCGCCGTCATCGATACGATTCTTTCCGTAAGTGTAAATCTTAAAAATGCCTTGTTCCTCAACAACACTCACTGATTTGCTGGTGAGTGGATCTCTGATCTCCATTTTGATTTCATCTAGGCTGGATGGGTAACGCTTGCTTGTGGCACGGAACTGCAGACATTGCAACATCGCGAGAGTCATTTGCCTGGTTGTCTCAAGACGCGCTAACGCCATCCCCGGAGATCGCATATCTAGAAAAACGAAAACATCGAAATTATCGCTCGCCGTATGATGTTCACGCTTTTGATCCATGTGCGTCTCAATATTCTCAGTAGCCTTCAGAACATCATCTCGGTGAGCTCTTATCTCTTTCATCATGAAAATATGGGTTCTCAGGTTCCTTGCCATGTAGGCTCGAACTGTCGTATTGGTCGGTACACCATCTCGAGAATAGTCGTGCGGTATCGGTTTGCCACCATTGCTTAAGCTTTTATTGACAAGCTTCAAACTGCCGCTTTTCATGTTTCTTAAGAGCGCTACGTGAGTATATGCCTCCCCCATCATGGCTTGATCTAGGGGAAAGCTTGAATCCACTTTTTCGATAACTGCCTGGATTTGCACGAGTGCAGCCGGATTATCTTTAAAGGGTTCAGCCACTCGAATTGCAGCATTGTATGTAATTGAGTGAGCTGAAAGTGCCGACAAAACGGCTATAAAAGTAGGTTCCTGAATCAAAAGTTGTCCCAGTTTTCCAATAGTCGACAAATCGGAAATTGCGCTGTCCAGTTTTCCTCGACGTGCCATGAGTTCAGCCCGTTTCGCAAGAAGCTTTGCCGCCGCTTTCATTTCACTATGCTCAGAAAACAGGGAGTAATGAGGGGCTCCCCAGTCTCTATCAAAGAGAAGTTTGGGCTTTTGAGTAGCAGAAGTAATTTGATCTAAAACTGGATTGTAAAGCTGCAACCACTTTTCAAATTTATCTAAATCCTTATTGAATAGCTCACTGGCTTCTTCGTCCAGTTCGGGGATCGTTTTAGGATTTGCTAGTTGAATCGCGGCAAGAAGTTCGGCCGCGGCATTTTCTTGCTCGCTGACAACGGGAACATAATCCTCAGCGACCCAAGGCAGCCCTTCAGCCTTATACTCAACGATTGCCGACTCTAGCTGTGGCGAAACAAATACGTAGTCAAAGACTTTCAAAAAGCCATAACATGCGGCAACCACCAAGACAAGTACATATATCCACGCACCGATTCTGGGGCTCCGCGACTTAACAGAGTATCCAGGTTTGCCTTTCATACTAAAACGCCCGATTGAACTACGATTGTAGTCTAACCGGGCGTTGCGGAATCAATTAGTTTTAGCCGACTGAGTGTTCCAAGCTCACTGCTAGGAGCTTTTGAGCTTCCACTGCAAACTCCATCGGAAGCTCGCGGAAAACATCTTTGCAGAACCCGCTAACGATCATGTTCACCGCGTCTTCTTCGCTGATTCCGCGCTGAGCCAAATAGAACAGTTGATCTTCGCCGATTTTGCTGGTCGTCGCTTCGTGCTCCATCATTGCGGAGCTATTTTTGACTTCGATGTATGGGAAGGTGTGTGCCCCACATCGGTCACCCATCAGCATAGAGTCGCAAACTGAATAGTTCCGCGCGCCTTCGGCGCCTGGGTTGATCTTAACCAAGCCTCGGTAAGTGTTTTGACCGTTACCAGCAGAGATTCCCTTACTCACAATGGTGCTCCGCGTGTTTTTGCCGATGTGAACCATCTTGGTTCCGGTATCAGCTTGTTGTTTGCCA
Source organism: Fimbriimonadaceae bacterium (assembly GCA_019638675.1). Classification (GTDB taxonomy): domain Bacteria; phylum Armatimonadota; class Fimbriimonadia; order Fimbriimonadales; family Fimbriimonadaceae; genus UphvI-Ar2. The sequence continues at coordinate 409,581 of JAHBTE010000001.1, forward strand.
GCTGTGAGAGCAACGCTGTAAAACTCGCCGACGCTGTTGTCTCCTTTGAGAATTACGCTCGGATATTTCCAGGTGATAGCCGAACCGGTTTCCACCTGAGTCCAGGTGATTTTGGAACCACTGCCTTCACAGCGACCGCGCTTGGTGACGAAGTTGAAGATTCCGCCTTTTCCATCCTTATCGCCCGGATACCAGTTCTGAACGGTGGAGTATTTGATCTCCGCGTCTTTATCCGCCCAGAGTTCGACGACCGCCGCATGGAGTTGATTTTCGTCGCGCTTGGGAGCGGTACAACCTTCGAGGTAGCTCACGCTCGCACCATCTTCGCAAACGATCAAAGTGCGTTCAAATTGTCCGGTGTTTTGCGCGTTGATTCGGAAGTAGGTGCTGAGTTCCATCGGGCACTTCACCCCTTTCGGAACAAACACAAACGAACCATCGCTGAATACGGCTGAGTTCAATGTGGCGTAGTAGTTATCGGTGTACGGCACCACGCTTCCAAGATACTTCTTGACCAGTTCAGGGTGCTCAAGAACGGCTTCACTGATTGGGCAGAAAATAACTCCTGCTTCCCGCAGAGTTTCTTTGAACGTAGTTGCGACGCTCACGCTATCGAAAACCGCATCGACCGCAACGCCAGCAAAAATCATTTGCTCATGCAGAGGGATTCCGAGTTTGTTAAACGTAGCAATCAGTTCGGGATCAGCTTCGTCCAAAGAATTCAACTTCGGCATCTTTTTGGGCGAAGAGTAGTAGCTGATTTCCTGCAAATCTGGCTGCGGGTACTGAACGTTTGGCCATTTTGGATAAGGCAAAGTTTTGAGATGCTCAAATGCCTTTAGCCTAAATTCCAGCATCCACTCGGGCTCGTTCTTTTTAGCCGAAATGAACTTGATAACGTCTTCATTCAGGCCAGGAGGAAGAGTATCGGAATCAACATCGCTCACAAATCCCCACTTGTATTCACGCTCGGCGTAATGCTCCAAGAGTTGATCGTCATTTTCAAACTCGGGCATTGAGGCGTTAGCTGATTCCATTTGGGTTTCCATAAATCTGATCCGAATACGGGCGATTGCCCGACAGCCTTTCTACGCGAAAGGGAAATCAAAGTTTACTACTAAGTACAGATTGACCCAGGATGGTATTGCCAGAACCTGGGAAAGGTTCTGGCAATACCTGTTCAGCGATTACTGGAACAACCGTAACCGAATCATATCAACGAATGGCTTGAATGAAGTTCTGGAATTTCCTTGGTCATGGAAATTCACTCGGATCCGCACTTGATTTGAACCGTTAACGTAGTTGGTCATATTCGGTGTGAATGTAACCAACTGGTCCACGGTAGATGTCGTACCGATTTGCACTTCGTCGAACGCATTAGTTGAGTAATTGAAGAACGAGATTTGGTAATTGAGGTTCGGGAACTGAGTACTAAACTCAAATTCGGCTCGAACATCTCCAAGCGAAGCACCCGAAACATCGAGTGTTGCTTCCATTCTCGTCTCCCAACGACGACTGATTGCCCCGATCGTCCAGGAGTATTTATTGTCGTCAGAGGCAACAAAGCTGGCCAAGTTACCAGTTGGGTTGACTCCGTTAAACAGTGTCACGGAGTTCGGGGAGACGTTAGCCGCACCGCGAACCAAGATATTCTTCGTTACTGCTCCGCCCATTGTTGCCGTCACTGTAACGTTTGCGTTTGAGGTGATTTCAACCGTTGTGAACGGAACATTTGCCGAGTTCGAACCTGCAGGAATCGTTACAGACGCAGGAACGATCAAGCTTGGATGGTTGCTGCTAAGCGGAACTGACACGCCACCTGCAGGAGCCGGGCGATCAATAGTGACTGTTAGCTGACCACCATCTCCGCTGTACACCGAATTCGGGCCAGTAATGCTTTGCACTACCGCCGGAACGATTTTCATGCGCCATATTCCACGACCGAAAGTCGCGGCTGTCAAATAGCCAGTTGTTGGGTTGGCGATCAGTTCATTTACTTGGACATTTGGCAGTCCACGCGGCTGGGTAATGTCTTCCCAAGTTGCGCCTCCGTTGGTAGTTTGGAAAACACCAACGTCGGTAGCAACATACCAACGAGTTTCCGGTTGCCAAGGATCGCGAGCAATTGAAGTTAGGGCCACGTTTGGAAGCCCCGTAGCACCAGAACCGCTGACACTCACGAAACTAGGAGTTGCTGCGCTCGTATCAGCGCACCGATACAAGTGGTTGCCTGAACCGCCAACACCGATCAGAATATCGTTGGAGTTTGAAGGGCTGACACTTAGCGCCAGGATAGATCTGTTTGTAAATCCACCGATGTCATCCAGCTTAGTCCAGCTCGAACCAAAGTTCACACTCTTGTAGAGGTCACCGTCACCAGCACCTGTATAAAGAATGTTACTGTTGCCGTTTGCAACATCAAACGCATTGATTCGAGCAGAGGCAGAGAGCGCAATACCGCCTAACTGCATGGTCCAAGCATTTGTCACTTCGTCGTACCGGTTGAGGTAGTTCGTGTTCATGTACACGTTGTACGGATTGTTCTTGTCGAGCCACAGCTTTCCTATGAACGGAACACTATGCCCCGTCAAACTGGGCTTAAAGCTTGAAGATGAGTTATAGCCATTTGTTGTTTTGTATAACCCTTGATTTTGACTACTGTTGTACTGGGTGTTCGTATCAAGCCAGTTAATTCCACAGCCCGCGCCATCGCCCGCACCAGGGTTTTGCCACTGAATCAGGTTGCCAAACGAGTGTGGTGTTGAGTTATCTTGAGTTCCACCTTTGACGTAATCAGGATTCGTTGGGTGAACTGCCAAAGTGTAGAACTGAGTAATGGCTAGAGCCTTATTAAGCCTTGTCCAGCTCACCGTATCAGCAGTCGGGTTATAAACCATCAAGAATGCTCCACCATCGGTGGTCACAACACAGCGATTTGGATTGCTCGGATCAACTGCAAAGTTATGATGATCAACGTGAGTGAGAGCAGTATTTGTATAGCCCGCCGTGTAATTACTGCCTCCGATGCTTCGCCAAGTTGAACCGCCATTGATTGACATCACGATGTCAATCAAGCCGACATAAACTACGTCAACAAATCCACCTGCTCCATCCGGACGGGTTGAAGTGTTGATGTAATAGTCGTACCAACCTTGGCTCCAGTTATAGTTGCTGCTTCCGTTCGGAAATCCGGTTGTTACGTTCGTCCAGTTCGTTCCTCCGTCGATCGTTTTCCAAATTTGACGAGAGGTGGTTGATAAGAGATAAGCCGTATCTGGCTCAAATCGAGAAGGGGCAATATGAAGTGGGTTTTGACTTCCGCTAACCGGAGAGGTCACGGTTGTCCAACTGGCGCCTTGGTTGTTTGATTTTCGAATCAAGCCTGGGTTTCCACCGGAAACAGCCCAAACCGTTCGAGTACCGTCTCCCCGTTGAGCACCAATTTTAACGTCGCTCCAAGTTGAAACTGTTCCTACAGAATCAAACCAGGTAACGCCACCGTCGGTAGAACGATATAGTCGCCCGCTTCCACTGCGACCAGTTGATGCGAACGCAATGCTTGGGTTATCTGGGTGGAACACAATTGCGCTCACCATTGATGAACCTATATTTGTTCCGACGAGAGTCCAAGTCGCACCAGCGTTTGTACTCCGCATGATGCCGATTCCTCCGACATCACTTCCGTAAAAGTCGCCCGTACCAGCAAGAATCACGTCCGAGTTGCCTGGCTGAATCGCCAGAGAGCTAACACCTAATAGCGGCCATCCATCAGAAGTGGTTGACCAAGAAACACCAGCATCGGTCGTTTTCCAAACACCGCCTTGAGCGCCACCAATATAAAAGGTGTTGGCATTGTTCGGGTCAATTGCCACTGCATTTGCGCGACCGTTGACTGGACTTGCACCGAAGTAAATTGTATAGGGAACGCGAAGGTCACGCGGCCCCATGAATTCCCAGTTTCCGCTGATATCCTCTTGTGGGCCGCCGTTTTTGGGTTGTATGACATTTCTTAAATTCAAGAACTCAGCGATTTGTCGATCTGAAGTGTTTGCGCCAAATGCTTCTTTAGGTGATCCACCGAATTCTGACTGCTTCATCGCACGACGTTGAGCAATTTCGGCATAGCCGCTGTTATCTATTTGCTGGTTTGGATAGGATCGATCAAACTTCCACTGAAGATACGCTTCCAAGTAACCAAGCCCCGGAGCCTTAAGAGTTCCTGATGGGTCAGTTTTTATAGGAGTGCTCGTTGCATTGGCCCAGATAAAATATGATTCTTTGTATTCGTCAATCAGTTGCTTTAGTTCGTTTGTTGGGCGACTCAAAATATCTTCGCCCGGCATTAATGGTGCGAGAGGAATAAGCCCGGCTACCGACTTCTGCTTTCTTAAAGTTACAAGCTTGTCGCTTAAGCCATTCGGATCAGCCAAGCGGATAACACATTCGTGCTCAGAGACCGACGTAACTTTGCCGATTCCCTTTGCAAGCGATTCCGCTGCAACCTTAGTATTAACATCCTTATGGATGTTGATTTTTATGTCAATCGACACCAACCGTTGGTTGGAATTGTCTCCAAAAGCGAAACTGCTGGCGGCAAGACACAGAACCAGCAAAGCACCCAAACGCACATTCAACTTCAACATTGCAACTTTCACTCCGACGTGAATAATCAGAGTGCATAGTATCAGCGACGAGCCATCTTATGGTAGCCCTTGTCGAAAATATGTGGGAAACCTGGTAATTCCTACGCAATCCTTAATAATCGCAATAACCTTGCTCGCCTTCTGGGAAGTTAGGTGCAGACGCGGCTCACTTTAGGGTACACATCCAAAGTTATTGGGCAGAGTTCCCGAAACACCGTAAGGCAAACAAATATGGCGTCGGTCGCACAAGAACAGATGGTCACAATCAGCATTAATGATGTTGAGATTCAGGTGCCCAAAGACGAGCTGATCGTCGAATCTGTAAAGCGGCTAGGACTCGAAGTTCCAATTTTTTGCTATCACCCCCGCATGAAACCAGTTGGCATGTGCCGTATGTGTCTGGTTGACGTTGGATTCAAACAACCAGATGGCACGGTACGCAAAATGCCAAAACCACAAGCCGCTTGCACCCTTCCTGCCAGCGACAACATGGTGATCTATACGGATACTGAACAAATCCACAAAGATCGCAAGGGTGTACTTGAATTCCTTTTAATCAATCACCCGCTCGACTGCCCGATCTGCGACCGTGGCGGTGAATGTCCTCTTCAAAACAACACCATTGCTTACGGGCCATCCACTTCTCGATTTGTGGAGATGAAGCGGCACTTGCCTAAGGCTTACCCGCTTTCACAATATGTAACGCTCGACCTTGAACGATGTATTCAATGTGGACGATGCGTACGGTTCACCGAAGAAATCAGTGGCGACTCCCAGCTTGCGTTCCGCTTCCGTGGTTCGCAGATGCAGCCATCAACATACCAACTCACAGATTTTGAATCTAAGTTCAGTGGCAACGTTATTGAAATTTGTCCCGTCGGAGCCCTAACTTCCAGCCGCTACCGATTCCGTGCTCGGCCCTGGGATTTGGAAACCAAACCCGGTATTTGCACTGTCACTCCTTGCGGAACCAATATTTGGTTTGACCATCGGGCGGGCAAATTCATCCGAATTAACGGTCGCACCAACGAACAAGTCAACGAAGAATGGACAGCCGACCGATGTAAATTCGGACACGACTTCTACAACTCACCCGCAAGGCTGACCGCTCCGAATCGACGCAACGGTAACGACTTTGTCCGATCCTCATGGGGTGAAGTCACAAAGGAAGTCGTGGAGCACTTGACCGAAGCCGCCGGCAACTCCGCTTTATTAATCAGCCCCAAAAGTTCGAACGAAGCGATTTTCCTTGGTCAAAAATTATTCCGCGAACACCTTGGTTCGCACAATATTGATCACAGAACGAAAGGTGATTTTCTCGGACATGAGAGCCGGGTTGAAAACGTACTTGGCGTCGCCCCATTACAATCGGCCATTGCCGACCTTGAGTTTAAGGATTCTGTACTGATTTTTGGATCTTCGCTCGCAGATGAACAACCAATGTCGTTCTTGCGGGTTCGTAAGGGTTGGTTCCAGCGCGGGATGAAGGTTGTAGTAGCGAGTTCGCACCCAACCGAAGCCGATACCTTCGCTCACGTCATTCTGCGATACAACGCTGGAAGCGAGGCTCACGCCGCAGCGGCAATCGCCAGTGCGATGGGTGCCGCACCAAACGTAAAATTAGCTGACGCATTGAAGAAATCTGGCTTAGATGAAGCGGATGTCAAGTTAGCCGCCGAGGTTTTAAAAACCACAAACTCTGCCACGATCACAACTCATTCGATGACGGTTGATGAAAGTGGTATCGCCGCTTATCACATCCTTGCCGGATTAGCCGCGACAAACGGGGGCACCTTTAACTACATGGGGCCGGAATGTAACACGCAAGGCGCAATCGCTCTCGGCGGATTGCCCGATGTTCTCCCTGGCGGTGCAAAAGCTAACGGTATGAACACTCGCCAGATTTTGCAAGCCGCGTCGGAAGGAAAAATCAAAACGCTTTTCCTTGTTGATTTCGATCCTATTGATGATTATCACGAAACCGATCTGGCAACTAAAGCGCTGGAAAACGTGGATTTCCTCATCTACGCGGCTTCTGTGCCTGGCTCATCAGCCGCATACGCATCGGTTGTCCTTCCGCTAGCATTGCCTGCTGAACAAGATGGAACTTACACATCGAGCGAAGGCCGCGTGCAGCGAATGAATCAGATCATTCCTGCTCCCGGCGAATCCAAAGCGGCTTGGAAAGTTTTTACCGAACTCTTGCTGCGGATCAAGCCATCCAACCTGCCGTTCAATGCAGGCGAAGTGATGGGCGAAATCGCAAAAGCTGTTCCAGCATATGAACCGGCAACCGTCGGCAAACTCTCGTCAACTGGCTATGTTCTCCCACCAACACAAGCCAATTTCAATTCCGAGGCTTTCGCCGGGGTGCTCCAGAAGCTCCCCTAAGCTCCTGGGTAAAGTGAGGTCGAATTGGTCGCAGAATTTTTCCTAAGGCTCAACGCGGAAAACCCGCTCTTACTCGGTTTAATCCGGGTTCTTTTTGTAGTCATCGCGATCCTCTCATTAGTTCCACCCCTGATTTGGTGGGAAAGACGCTTGCTTTCTTGGATGCAAGATCGAATCGGCCCAAACCGCTCTGGAACCATCACCTTCCCCGATAGCTTCCCGCTCAAAGGTTTGGCGGGGAAAAAAGTTCGCACATTCGGTTTGATTCAGCCTTTGCTCGATGGTTTGAAGCTCTTCCTCAAAGAGGACATCACTCCAAACTCAGTTGACCGGAAGATTTACTTTATTGCTCCTGCAATTGCACTTTTCCCTGCATTTGCTCTCGGAGCAACATTGCCTTGGGGTCCAAGCACAGGTTTATACGGAATCTTGACTCCTGTCGCCGACGTGGAGATCGGCATCCTCTATGTGCTCGCGATTTCTTCACTCGGAGCCTACGGAATTGTTCTTGCGGGTTACGCCAGTAACAACAAGTACTCGATGATGGGTGCGTTGCGCGCTTCGGCTCAACTCATCAGCTATGAACTCGCCATGGCCATGTCTGTCGCGGCGATCATCATGGCGACAGGAAGCATGAAGCTCACCCAAGTGGTTTCAGCTCAAGAAGAGCCGCTCTGGGGAGTCGTTCCTTGGGCGCATAACTGGTTTATCCTTACTCCGTTTGGCTTGATCAGCGCGATCATATTTTTGATTGCAGTCATTGCGGAAACGAATCGGGCCCCGTTTGACCTTCCGGAAGCAGAGAACGAGCTCATTGCTGGCTACCACACAGAATATTCCTCGATGAAATTTGCTGTGTTCTTTATGGGTGAATACGCGGCAATGTTTATATTCAGCGGAGTGTTCGCCACCTTGTTCTTAGGCGGATATAACATCCTTCCGATTGATTGGAGCTACTTAGCCGCAACTACAGGCAATGGGTTCTTTAAAATGCTCGCCGGAGCAAACTACTGGCTTGCACCGCTTGTCTTCCTCGGCAAGTGCTTCATGGGAATCACATTCTTTATTTGGCTCCGGGCCACCCTGCCAAGGCTCCGTTATGACCAGTTGATGGATCTTGGCTGGAAATCAATGTTGCCGATCGCTGTCGCCAACTTCATCGTTGTTGGCCTGTGGATCATCTGCACCACACTCTATGGCGCGGGTGGAGGATGGATCGCTGCAATCGCTGCGATGATCCTCTTTGTGATCTTGTACTTGAACATTTTGAATACGAGCCGGAAGGCAAATCCGGCTACCGCAACCAGATCGATCACGATGGTGAAATCTCCTACCAAGACGGAGTCGCCATAAAATCGGTCATCAAATGCCTGAAACTGGGAATCAGGCAAACAATGAGTAGAAACATGAAGGATAAGACCCTGGGAGGCTTAACGATATGACACTGAACCAAATCGCGTTCATTGTCCTTTCGTGCCTGGCATTGTTCGGAGCCGTCGGGGTTGTTTTCTTCAATACGCCCGTTCGCTCTGCGATGGCCTTGGTGGTTAACTTCTTCACCCTTGGCCTTGTGTACTTCATGCTTGGCAGTGAACTCATCGGAATCACCCAAATCATGGTTTATGCCGGTGCGATCATGGTTTTGTTCTTGTTCGTAATCATGATTCTAAAATCGACGAACGACACTGATAAGCCGCAACTCGGAGAACGCAGATTTTTGTTCTCTCTGCTTGGTGCTGGAATCGTATTTGGCATGATTTACCGATACGTGATCATGCCGACTATGGGCCGAACAGATATCCAATTCACTCGAACTTACGGCACACCACAAGAAATTGGAAAGACTCTATTCACCCAATACGCTTGGCCATTTGAGATCGTCTCCATGCTCCTACTTGTTGGGATCGTCGGCTCAATCATGCTTGCAAAGAGGAAGTTTTAATGATTCCGATTCTAAATCACTTGCCAATTGCTTCCGTTTTTGACGAAGTTCCTCTCGGTTGGTTTTTGACTCTTAGCCTGCTCATGTTTACTTTGGGGGCCGTAGGGGTAGTGGTTCGGCGTAATCCGGTAGTCGTATTCATGTGCATTGAATTGATGCTCAACGCGGTCAATCTCACATTTCTTTCGTTTGCGGCCTACCCAACTCAAATGGTTGCATTGAGCAATCCGGGTGAAGCTGCGATTACTGGTCAAATGGTTGTGATTTTTGTAATGGCAATCGCCGCCGCCGAGGTAGCCGTTGGGCTAGGCATTATCATGGCAATCTTCCGACTCCGCAATGAAGCGGACGTTGACGACATGAACACGATGAGGGGCTAATCAGAGGATGGAACAAGACATTTTTCGCAATATCTGGTGGGTTCTCGCCCTTCCCGTTTTCGGATTTCTCATCCAGGCGTTCACAGGCAAGATCATTATTGATAGCCTCGGCCCGAAAATCGGTCGCCGCATCATGGGGGCACTTGCCGTTGCTCCGATTGCGGTTGGGTTTGCGCTAGCCGCTCAAATCACTGCCGAACTCGCCAAGTTGCCAGAAGAAAGCCGGCTAAGAATCCTGACTCTCTTCGAGTGGATTACCGTAGGCAATCTCTCTATTCCATTTGAAGTCCGTGTCGATGCGCTTAGCATGACGATGGTTCTCATTATCACGGGAATCGGATCGCTCATTCACCTTTACGCTACTGGCTACATGGCGGAAGAAAAAGATTACGCTCGATTCTTCACGTATTTGAACCTGTTTGTCGGTGCAATGCTCATTTTGGTGCTTGGCAACAACCTGGCTCTCCTCTTCGTTGGTTGGGAAGGCGTCGGTGTCTGCTCCTATCTCCTCATAGGTTTTTGGTACAAAGAAAAGTACAACAGCTTCGCCGCGAACAAAGCGTTCATCGTCAACCGAATTGGTGACTGGGGTCTCACGCTGGGAATCTTCACCTTGGCTTACATGGCGAGCAAAACCCTTGGCGTAGCCGGAAATATTGAACCGCGATGGCTTAGTTATGACGTGCTTCTGCCAAATGCGCAAGCAATTTTCGCCGCATTCGATCCTTGGATGATCATCACCGCTTGCTTACTGCTTTTCATCGGAGCGATGGGTAAATCCGCGCAGTTTCCGCTTTACCTCTGGCTTCCAGATGCGATGGCCGGCCCTACTCCGGTTTCCGCACTCATTCACGCAGCAACCATGGTCACCTCTGGTGTGTTCCTGCTCAACCGAATGTCTCCATTCTTCGCCCAAGCTCCAACTGCTGGTGCCGTTGTCGCAATTATTGGTGCGATCACAGCTCTGCTGGGTGCTCTCATTGCATTCGGGCAAACCGACATCAAAAAGGTTTTGGCCTTCTCCACGGTTTCTCAGCTTGGCTATATGTTCATTGCATGCGGAGTGGGTGCTTATTGGGTTGGCTTATTCCACGTCGCCACTCACGCGTTCTTTAAAGCTCTGTTGTTCCTTGGCTCAGGTGCGGTCATTCACGCAATGGCGCACAACCAAGATATGCGCAACTATGGAAAGTTGCTTAAGTACATCCCGATTACAGCGTCAACTATGCTCGTGGGCTGGCTTGCAATCGCTGGCTTCCCGTTTATGAGTGGTGCGTTTTCCAAAGAAGAAATCCTGATCACTTCATTCGGTTCTAACCTAGGCTGGTACGGGGCTCCGATCGGAATGATTGTGGGTGGAGTTGCCTTGGTAGTTGCATTCCTAACTGCCGCGTACATGTCACGAATGACATTCATGACATTCTTTAGCGGCGACGAGCGATGGAAACTGATCCCCGCCCATGCACATGGTCACGACGATCATCACCACGATGACCACGGGCATGACGACCACCATGAGCATCACGAGGATTCGCACGGCTTCTTCTATACCGATGCTGAAATGGCGGCTATTGCTTTGCGAACTCCGCACGAACATCACCACGATCTTGATGAAAGCCACACACCGCACGAAGTTCCACCCAGCATGTGGTTCCCTCTGGTTGCCCTCGCTGGACTCAGCATTATTGGCGGCGGCTGGCTCTTCTTCGGCGTGAACCTAGCCGAGTGGCTCGGTTCAGCTGGCGTTGTAGTTCACCACCACGACCATATCGAATCAATTCCCGCGTTTCTGCAAAAAACTGTGAGTAGCTGGATATTCCTCGCTGCAACCGCGTGTTTCATCGGTGGCGTCGTTTGGGGATGGCTCCGGTACGGCAAATCGCTTCCAGCCAACGATGGGCGTGACCTCAGTAAATGGGGATGGTTCCAACGCTCTGGTTCACAGCAATTCGGCATTGATGGAGCACTCACCGACGGTTTTGTTGGCGGTGGCAACGTGATCGGAAAAGCGAGTTGGGCATTCGATAAGAGCTTAGTTGATGGACTGGTCAACGGTGTCGCCAAACTCACTGGCTTAATCGGAAGAATGTTAGGAAGTGGTCAGTCGGGATTTGTTCGTGGATATGCCGCGCTGATGCAAGTTGGGGTGGCCGCTCTGATCCTCTACTTCATCTATCAAATGGTCACTCTGGGAGGTGGCAACTAATGGGCGTAATAACAACCACTATCCTAATCCCTATCATCGGGATGTTGCTCATCCTATTCGTGCCGGAAAGATTTGGCAAAGTCACTAAGTGGCTTACAGTTCTCTTTACTGGTGCCGCATTCCTCAGTTCGCTCAGCATTCTCAACCAATTTAGTAAGGAAACTTTCCGGTTCCAGATGCTTGAAGTGGCTAACTGGATTCCAAATTGGGGGATTCAATACAAAGTTGGGATCGATGGCATCAGCATCTGGTTGGTATTGCTCACCACTTTGCTGACGCTATTAGCCGCGATTTTCAGCTTTTACATTGAGCATCGAACAAAAGTTTACTTTGCGATGATCTTGCTCTTGGAAGCCGCCATGCTTGGCGTGTTCGTTAGCCTTGATCTGATCTTGTTCTACACTTTCTTTGAAGCAACTTTGATCCCGATGGCGATCATGATCTACGTATGGGGTGGCAAGAACCGTAACTACGCCGCGATCAAGTTCTTCATTTACACCTTCTCTGCTTCTATTTTCATGTTGCTTGGCATGATCACTCTGGCTAAGATGCACGAGAAGATCGCTGGTCACATGAGCTTTGACATTACAGCGATCCAAGCTCTAGTGGCAAGTGGCGAGTTCTGGCAGAACACGGGCACGATGCAAACGTTGCTTTTCTGGGCGTTTACGATTGCATTGCTCGTCAAGTGTCCGATGTTCCCATTCCACACCTGGTTGCCCGACGCGCACACTGAAGCACCCACCGCTGGTTCGGTGATTCTTGCCGGTGTCTTGCTGAAAATGGGAACGTACGGTCTTCTTCGGTTCGTCTTGCCAATCTTTCCAGAAGCAACCATGGCCAACGTGCCGATTATCATGTGGCTCGCAATCATCGGCATCATTTACGGGGCCGCTGTTGCCGCTGTTCAGCCGGACGTGAAAAAGCTAGTCGCCTATTCATCCGTCGCTCACATGGGGTTTGTTGTCTTCGGCATTTTCAGCTTGAACCAAGCGGGAATGATGGGCGGGGTTTATCAGCAACTCAACCACGGGATCAGCACTGGCGCATTATTCCTTCTGATTGGTCTTATCTACGAACGAACTCATACCCGGCTCTTTGCAGATTACGGTGGATTGAAATCACAAATGCCGATCTTTAGTGCGCTGTTCCTCATCGTAATGCTTTCCAGCGTCGGCCTTCCTGGTATGAACGGCTTTATCGGCGAATTCCTTGCGCTCTACGGTGGGTTCATGTCGGCGGCCGACGGCTTGTATGGCATGAAGATCATCATGCCTTTACTTGCTGGTACAGGTGTCATCCTTGCGGCGGCTTATCTGTTGCACATGTTCCGCCAAATGTTCTACGGGCCGCTTAATCCGAAGCTGGCACGATTGAAGGATCTCAAACCTTGGGAAGTTGGGTTGGTAGGAGTCTTTGTGGTCTTCATCTTCTGGGGAGGGATTTATCCTAATACGTTCCTCAAGCCGATGGAGAAATCGGTTAACGCAACTCGAATGATGGTCACCAACGGGCCAGGAGCCAGACCAGTGTGGAGCGACGATTCTCACGATATTGATAATAGTGGCAACCTCATTGAGGTAAATGCTCGAAACGCCGACGGCGAACCAGACACCAGTCAAGGAATCAAGATCGTCAAGTCGGCTGATTATTACACCGATACAAACGTACCGCCTCGCAATGCTCAGGAGGCACGATGACTGGTCGGGAACGATTACTTGCTCTTGCCGCAGACAAACCAGCTGATCGGCGAGCTTCTATTGCTACTGACTGCCAGATTGTTCCGGTAGACCGAGTGAGCCAGGCATTGAAAGAAAAGCCTGACTTGCTCACCCTCGCTTTGGTGCATAGCCCGCTTAGCCGAGCCTTACAGAGCAACATTCCCATCTACGACCTCATCCAAGCAGACCCGATCAAGGGGAACGAGAAGCTGGATGAACTTTGCCTCGCAACCCAGGCCAGAGCCGTGGATGCTTTGGGTCAAGGTGCTGATGGCATCTGCTATCTCATTGAAGGGGCTTCACCGACTCATTCGACCCCAATGCAATATGGCGGTCATTTTCTTGAGCGCGATCGTGAGATTCTTGAATCGCTGGGTGGCGCAAAATTCAACTTACTTGTCATTGCTGGTTCAGAGGAGCCGTACATTGATTTCGTCAGCGATTTGCAAGCGGATGCATTCGCCTGGGATTCGGACAGCAACTGGACTCCGGCGCAGGTGAGAGAACTCCGGTCCGGTGCTCTTGCCGCTGACCATGCAGAAGCAGATATCGATTTTCCTGTGGGCAACCTCCAAGCCCTCGCTCAAATCCAGGAGGCAAAAGCCTAAATGAATACATACATTCCTGCAATTGATTGGGCTCTAGCCATGCCTCTGATCGTGATGCTTGTCACAGGTTTGGCAGGATTGCTGATTGAGATGTTCCGGCCAAAGCAGAACAACAACCTGATTGTTGGAGTTTCGTTGGCAGGGCTTGCTTACAGCTTCATTCTACTGGTCAATCAACTGGGTAAACCAGTTGCAACAACGTTCTCTGGAATGATTCTAAGCGACCAATTTGGAACGCTTGCCCAACTCATCATCATCGGGGCGACATTCCTCACGTTTCTATTTAGCGAATCGTATCTGCGCCAAAAACGCATCGCCTTTGGAGAGTTTTATCCCATGGCTCTCTGGTCCGCAGCTGGGGGCATGATGATGGTTGCCACTGAAAACTTGCTCATGATGTTCATCGGGCTAGAAGTTCTCAGTATCGCGCTTTACTGCCTCGCTGGGATGTCACGGGGTGAACGGCGATCTGAAGAATCTGCGCTCAAGTACTTCTTGCTGGGTGCGTTTGCTTCGGCGTTCTTTCTGTACGGAATCGCCTTTGTTTATGGCTCATCTGGACGAATTGACTTAGAAGGTATTCACCAAGGCTATGGCAACGCTCAGGATTACTTTGTCATCTTTGCGTTTGCACTCATCTTAGTCGGTCTTGGATTCAAGGCGGCACTCGCTCCCTTCCACCAATGGACTCCAGACGTCTACCAAGGCGCACCTACTAATGTAACTGGCTTTATGTCGGTGGTTAGCAAAATGGCGGCGTTCGGTGCGCTCATTCGAATTCTCGGCTACAGCTACGATATCCAAGAAATTTGGTTCCCAGCCCTTTCCGGTCTTGCCATTCTCACAATGACAGTCGGCAATATCGCGGCGCTTGTTCAAAGAGATGCTAAACGCGCCTTGGGCTACTCCAGTGTTGCCCACGCGGGTTACCTGCTAGTTGGCGTTCTTGCTCACCTGCAACTGCCCGGAAAAATCGGCCTTTCGACGGTTGTTTATTACTTCGTTGCTTATGCTGCGATGACGATTGGTGCCTTTGCAATGATCAGTGTCACGGCAAAGGGTGGCAAAGAAGGAACTCGGACTCAAGACCTGAATGGCATGTGGCGCAAAGCTCCGTTTGCGGCTGGAATTCTGTTCCTCTGCCTTGTCTCGCTGGTCGGCGTACCGCCAACCGCAGGTTTCTTTGGTAAGTGGGCAATCTTTAACGATGCACTCGCAGCTGGGCTGCCGGTTCTTGCCGTCGCATTGGCAATTAACTCCTGTATCAGCGCGTTTTACTACTGGCAGATCGCCAAGGCTGCCTTTGTCGACGACGACCCAGCTCTGCAGACCGATTTTGCCCCAGTTGGCGGCGGATTAAAACTCACTGGAGTGCTCTGTTCGCTACTGATCTTCGGATTAGTCTTTGCTCTGACTCCAATGATGGAAGTAGGCAAAGAATCATCTGCAAACCCACGGCTGATGAAGCGTGACAATCCCAATCCGCTGCGATCACCCATCGCTGCTGATGCACCCGGAAGATAAGTCATGAAACTCGGAGTTTCAATGTACAGCTATGTCGCGGCAGTCAAAGCCGGACAGATGGATATTCGTTCGTTTATCCACGAAGCGGCAAGAATCGGAGCCGAAGGGGTTGAACTCCTTGATTTCTTTTACACTGATTGGGATTCCGAGCGAAAGATTGCTAGGGCGGCACTCCAGGAAGTTGGTCTTCCCTGTGCCGTATTTAGCGTTGCCAACAACTTCGCTAAAGAAACGGCGGAAGCGCGCGAGCACGCACTCAACATCATCAAACGAGGGGTTGACGAAGCCGAGTTTTACGAAACGAATACGGTACGCGTCTTTGCGGGAGATGTGTACAGCGACAGCACCTTCACCCAAGAGCAAGCGTTTGAATGGATTATCGAAGGGTTGGCGCAAGCATCCGACTACGCTCATACAAAAGGCATTCGACTTGCCTTAGAGAACCACGGGAAACTAGCCGGGTTAGGCTCGCAAATCAACGATATCATTGGCAAAGTCCGGGCAAAAACCGGTCATGACGCGCTTGGCGCAAATCCCGACACGGGCAACTTCCTACTTGTGGATCAACCAGGACACGAAGGAGTTGCCGAAGTCGCCGCGAATGCTTATATGGTTCATTTCAAAGACTTCGCGCCCGATCCGGAGGGTCACTACGAAGGCAAAGGCGGCAAACGATTTGCTGGCACTGTCATCGGCGAAGGAACCGTAGATTTGGCCTCAGCTTTGGCGAGTCTAAAAGCCGCTGGATTCGAGGGTTGGGTGAACTTGGAATACGAAGGCGAAGCCGATCCGATGGTAGGCGTTCCAAACTCTTTAGACAACAGTTTCCGATTCCTCAACGCGGTTCGCTGAGTTGGCCCCGATTTGGCTTAGTAATCTCCTGAACCACTCTAATTGAGTTTCGAGCGGAACAACCTCTTGTCGTGGCACATGAAGGAACCCAATCCTCTTATCTGGAAACTTTTGTAAACCGCGGGTGAGCAAATAGTTGCACAAATATCCGCCTGCGTCAGTTGTGATTTCCATGTTTTCATCCGGGACAGCATCGGCCCAAAAATCTGTATGAATCTGCGGTGGAAGCGACGGGTCAATCTTGCCTGGGCCAGCAACTACGCCTAACACATCTTCACCCGGGCCGACAAAGTTTTTGCCAACGCACTCCATGTGAAATTTGGTTGCTCCGCCATGCACGCCAATCATCAGCCAGCGATCAAATGTATCTGGATTAAGCTGATCCAAATAAGCATCCACCCCAGCGAAACTCACTTCTAAAAGTTCGTAAGGGAGCCCGCTTCTTTCCGCTAGCCATGACGAAGGGTTCGCGGCTACATCGCGAAAGGGGCCAAACCCAGTAACAATCCAGCGATCAGGCATTTAATTCACCCACATTGTGCCGACAATTTGAATATGGATGCGATATCCATTCTAGTAACTGGATCAATTATTATCATTTTCTCGTTCATCTTTGTCGCATTGATTCGCTACGGCAAAGAATACAACGAAAAGCTGGCACGAGAAAAGCAATCCCTTTTAGACTTCGTGCGGCAGTCTGGTTGGCGAATAGAGCATCCTGAAAACGGCGACATTGAATGGGTGATTTCTGGCGAGAATTGGCAGATCAAATTCGATACTGATCGCTCCAGCGATTCTTCTACACCTAAACTAATTTTTGAATCGGCAATTCCCGCGAAGCCATGGCATAGGTTCGCAGTGCTTTCTGAACACGGTTACAAAATGATGATGCACCCGATGTTCAAGCGGCTTTCATCGGGCATTGAGAAGTTTGCCCGCTTTGCCGGAATGAAAAATGCCCAACTGCAACTGAACGAAATTATCGAAATTTTAAGCCGTAATCACACCGCTGAATTCGGCTCCACTCAAACGCAGAAGATGGTGCTCATCGCTGAATCTGCCGACGCGATATACCAACTCAAAAACAGCGACTTTATGCGGCAGTTCCAATCTGCATTCGGTTTGGAAAAAGTGCGGATGCACGAAAACAACACGCGTGTCGCATGGCTCAGCAGTGGCTTAGAACTTCAGATGTATGTGAGCAAACCAACTCAGCAAGATGTCAAGTGTATAGCGGACTTGGGACAGTACTTAATGGCTTCCGGATTTGGAAATCCCGAAGCAAAGCGAACTCTTGGCGCATAAAATAGCTCCATAATCTTAATATGACTCGGCGACAGTTCCTCATGACTGCGGCAGCCTCTTCCATCCCTTTTTCTGCCGTCGCACAATTGAGCCCTCAGGAATCAAGTGTAACGAGTCCACCAGCGATCCATCCTCCCAAACTAAAACCCGGTGATAGTGTTGCAGTCATTGCCCCCGCTTCTCCCATTGGTAAACCAGAAGACCTCACTGGATTCCTGGATCGAGTCAAAGCTCTTGGGTTAAGCCCGATTCAAGGGCCGAATTTGGCCAAGGAGTTTGGATTCTTCGGCGGCACAGACCAAGAACGTGCTGACGATATCATGTGGGCATTCAATAATCCCGACATCAAAGCGATTATGCCGATTCGGGGTGGATATGGGTGCACGCGGTTACTCCACCTGCTTGACTTCAAGGAAATCAAGCAAAATCCCAAGATTCTTGTGGGCTATAGCGACATTACTGCGCTTTTAGTTTTAATTCAGCAGCAAACCGGAATGATCACCTACCACGGGCCTGTGCTAGCAAGTTCAAAATCGGAATTTGCGGACTCGTATTTAAAGACTCTCCTTTTTGAACCCCATCAGGTGACTTTTCTAAAAAACCCCGTTACTGAAGATGAAAATTATCATCTAAGGACGATCACTTCGGGCATTGCTCGCGGAACACTCACCGGGGGAAATTTAACGATTTTGGCAAGTATGTGCGGCACGCCGTATCAACTTCAAACCAAAGGCAAAATCTTGTTTCTTGAGGACGTAAGCGAGGCACCTTACCGGATTGACCGCATGCTCACTCAACTCATCCATAGTGGTGCGATGGATGGTGTGAAAGGCATCGTCACAGGTCAGTTTGCAAAATGCGACCCTGAATCACCGAGACCTGATGAGTGGCTGGTTGCCGATGTCATCCAAGACCGGCTCGTGCCTCTCAAAGTGCCAATCTTATCGAACGCGGCATTTGGCCATGTCAAAGACAAATGGACTTTGCCGCTAGGCATGACGGCTGAGCTTGACGCCGATCAAAAAACCTTGCAATTATTTGGAAAATAAATAGAAACGCGCGGCTCCACTTGAGGAAGCCGCGCGCCCATGCGGATAAAGTAAATCTGTTAGCTGCCTTCGCCGCTGTTTCCGAGCCGCTTTTCGAGTTGCTCGAGTTGAGAATCCAAATCTTCGGTGCTGGTGGTTGCCACGTTTTGGATATCGGGCGAGGTCAAGCCAAGTTTTTCTTCCAGCTTCTTGAGTTCATCTTCAGCCGCAAGATCCATGGTTTGGTCTTCCATCATCATCATCTTGCCTTGCACAGAGTTCGACATCATTTCGGTTCGGGCACTGGCTTGGGCTTGCTTGTCACGAATCTTATCGCGCGCCGAAGCGAAGGAGCCTTCGTACTCGTTTTCAAAGGTCAAACCTTCGAGCGCCTTACCAATAGAATCCTGAATTTGCGCTTGTTTCCACTGAGCTTTGAGAGCCAGGGCCTCGGCGGTTTTCTTCTTGACTTCTTCTTCTTGCCGCTTAATCGCAACCTTGACTTGGTCAACGGTTTCTGCCGCTTGCGCCAGAGTGGTTCGCAAAGTTTCTAGGGTCGCGTCGTTGCTTGATTTTTCTCGCAGGAATTGTTTTGCAAGTTCGCGGTTTCCTTGGCGAAGCGCCGTGGTTGCTTGTGCTTCTAGCTGAGCAGATTTGCGAGTTGCTTCATCCAGCATTTGTTGCAAGCGATTGCGCTGAGTGATGGCCTGAACCGCTTTTTCGCGGTTGGATGTCAGGGTCGCCTGCATATCAGACCGTGCCTGATTGAGCATCATCTCTGGATCTTCTAGAGAATCCATCGTCTTGCCGAACAGTGCGCGGAGCCAAGCAAAAAATCGCTTCATGAATGAACCTAAGCCTCCCAATTTACATGGGATGAACGCAATTATACACGTCACAATTCATGCCAGGTTGCACAGGCCCGGGTGAGCAGACCCACTAACATCCATACAGCACTTTTTTGAGCCTTGTGAGACGAAACCTTCTCTGATTTGGTTATTGCTATTGAGGGTCGTCAAATAATGAAGGCATCAGAACCAACTGAAAAGTGCGCCATGTGCGAAAAGACCGTCGCTTTGTCGGAAAGCGTGCCCGTCTCATCGCTCAGAAAATCAATCCACGGCATTGTCAAACACAAGTTTCCTCACACACGAGAGAACGATCACATCTGCTTTGCCTGCTACGAAACTCTGCGCTCGCAGATCATGCTCAAAGAACTCAAAAAGAATGAGCGAGATTTGAGTCGTATGGAAAAGGAAGTTCTTGCGAAACTTGAGTCTCGCGAATTTATCTCGACCAATACCGAAGATGTGATTGAAAAGAACCCTAGCTTTGGCGATCAGTTGGCGGATAAGATCGCGGCTTTCGGCGGAAGCTGGACATTCATCCTAACCTTCATGGGGATTCTTGTAGTTTGGATCACGATTAATTCAGTGGCTTTGATCAGTAAACACTTCGATCCTTACCCCTTCATCTTGCTGAACTTGGTGCTCTCGTGTGTTGCGGCGATGCAGGCTCCAGTGATCATGATGAGCCAGAACCGGCAAGAAGCAAAAGACCGCATCCGGAGCGAACACGATTACATGGTGAATCTGAAAGCCGAAATTGAAATCCGTGCTTTGCACGAAAAAATGGATCACTTGCTCCGTTCGCAAATGCACACGCTGATGGATTATCAAGATGCCCAACTTGAACTGCTCCAGAAAATCAGCAATAAATCGTAATCCAGCTAGAGGTCGATCGTCATTTTTGCAGAGGGCCTTATTCGTGATATTTGCCGCACTGCTTGCCGCTTCCAACCTTTCTCCGGCTGTGTTCAACCAAGCACAACTTGATGCCAATGAACCGACTTGGCAACTCGCCCGGCAAAGAGTGGATGCTCGGCTAGATGACCCTTGGATGGAGCGTTTGGTGGCGGGGAAAGTCGAAATCCAGTTCCTAAAACATGGCCCGCCAGACCACAAAAGATTAGCTCTGACATTTGATGATGGCCCTCACGGCAAGGTCACCTACGATCTACTCAAATTACTTAAAGAGTACGATGTGCGAGCCACATTTTTTGTCGTTGGGAAAATGGTCATCAATCGCAAAAATATGCTCCGACAAATGGAAGCGGAAGGTCACGAAATTGCCAACCATTCGTTTAGCCACCCAGACCTCGCCAATCTTGACCTGCTGGATACGCTTACCGAATACAAAGCAACCCAGATAGCGGTTTACGATATTCTCGGTCACCAGCCCCGATTCTGCCGCCCACCGGGTGGACGGATGGATGAAAAAACTTTGCGGGCCGCTTCTGCGCTTGGATTGACCACCGTTTATTGGAATTCCAATCCGGGTGACTACAAATTCGATGATCCTGAGAAAATATTAGAACGTCTCCGCTTGAACCGACAAAACGGTTCGATTATTCTGTTGCACAGTGGCCTCCCGCAAACGGTGGAAGCACTCAAAACGTTCATCCCCGAATGCCTTAAGCAGGGGTATGAATTTGTCCTGCTGGATGGCTGGCGAGGCAAAGAGCAGGCAGCGAATCCGGTTCAACGACCAGCGATTCATTTCAAACAGCGCAACCAGCTCAAATCTTCGATTTAGGAACTTCGCCAAAACGCCCAAAACCGAACCCGACCGACCCACCCAGGTCCGAAAACTCCCTAGGTATAATCCGCCCCGACTCACCACTAATTTAGTGGCGTGGAGGATTTCAAAAACTTATGTCAACCGTTGGCACCGTCGTGCAAGTTACCGGCCCCGTTGTGGACGTCCGATTCCCAACCGAATCGCTTCCAGAAATCTACAACGGACTCTCGATCTCCGATGAAAAACGAGGAATTAACCTCACCTGCGAAGTAGCGCAGCACCTAGGCGACGACATGGTTCGAGCTATTGCACTCAGCTCTACCGACGGTCTTGTCCGCGGCATGGATGTAAAAGATAGCGGCGGCCCGATCACCGTTCCTGTTGGAGACAAAACCCTCGGTCGCGTTTTCAACCTGCTTGGTCAAGCAATTGATGGCGAGGCACAAGTCACCGATTCTCCTCGATATCCCATTCACCGAACTCCTCCTGAATTCGACCAGCAAAACGTTAAAGTTGAACTCCTCCAAACTGGTCTCAAAGTTATCGACCTTCTCATCCCATTTAACAAGGGTGGAAAGATCGGTCTCTTCGGTGGTGCTGGTCTCGGTAAAACCGTTTTGATCCAAGAGCTCATCCGAAACATCGCGGTTGAAGCTTCTGGTGTATCGATGTTCGCCGGTGTTGGCGAACGAACCCGCGAAGGAAACGACCTTTGGCGAGAAATGAAGGAAACCACGTTTACCGACGTGGACGGTTCCACCAAACGTGTTATTGACAAAACCGCGATGGTTTTTGGTCAGATGAACGAGCCGCCAGGAGCACGACTCCGCGTTGCTCTTTCGGCTATGGCGATGGCGGAATACTTCCGCGATGAAGTCGGAACCGACGTTCTCGTCTTTGTTGACAACATTTTCCGATTCGTCCAAGCAGGTTCCGAGGTATCGGCGCTTCTCGGTCGAATGCCAAGCGCGGTTGGCTACCAGCCAACTCTCGCTACCGAAATGGGCCTCTTGCAAGAACGAATCACCTCCACCACCAAGGGATCAATTACCTCGGTTCAAGCGGTTTACGTTCCTGCTGACGACCCATCCGATCCTGCTCCGGCAACCACGTTTAGCCACCTTGACGCTTACGTCTACCTGGAGCGATCAATCGCCTCCAAGGGTCTTTACCCTGCGGTTGACCCACTCGCTTCAACTTCCAAAAACCTCGACCCACGCATCGTCGGTGATCGACACTACAAGGTTGCTCGCGAAGTCCAACAGATACTGCAACGCTACCGCGAATTGCAAGACATCATCGCGATTCTCGGTATTGACGAGCTCAGCGACGACGACAAGTTGATCGTAGCCCGCGCGCGAAAGGTTGAGCGATTCATGTCTCAGCCAAACTTCGTTGCGGAACAGTTCACCGGAAACCCAGGCCGATACGTCACCATCGAAGATACGGTTGACGCGTTCGAAAAGCTGGTCGGCGGCGAACTTGACGACATCCCAGAACAAGCATTCTTGTACTGCGGTGGTCTCGACGACGTCTACGCGAAAGCAAAGAAGCTGCAAGAAGCTTAAGTTCTACTTCAGCGAAGTCAAAATCCTCTGGAAATTCCAGAGGATTTTTTTATTGAATCTGCCGTTGTACTGCGTATTATTGAGAAAACGGGCATGATATCTCTCCTTCTTGCTTTTGCGCTACCTTCGACACCAGATTACAGTTTTCATTTTGTCGGTGAAGGTGGCAAGCTTTACTTCGCCTCCGTGTCTACATCCGGTGATTTTCACTCTAAGCCGATCCCAGGTTTCTATGGCGAAGATCGTGGGCTTGTGCTCTGCGATTTCACAAGTGCGGTTTATCAAACAGAAAAAGAATTCAAGCTGGCCGTGAACGGAGAGATCGTTAAATCAATTCCTGCGGTAGAAGGATCGACATGCATCGGGGTCGCCGGCAATTCGATCTTTACAAAGGTGGAAGGAGATATCTATAAAGATACTCTTGTATTTCGCAAGAACTCTCCAGACACTGTTAAACTTGGCTTGTCCCCTGGTACGGACTTATACGAATTCACTCTCAAAAGAAATACCCTCTCCTACAATTGGGGACGCATTAGCGGCTCTACAAGTCCAGGCGGGTATGAGGATATCTGGTCAACTCCTGAAATGTTGGCTGTTGTTAACATGAGCTATTGGGGTAAATCAATTCGAATTTTTTGTCCTGATGGACCTGTTGGAGGAAGAATCGGAGTTCCACACTCGCATCCTCATTCCAATGAACCATTATTATCTGGAACTCAACCTGGCCCAGAGCTAGGTTTTTATAGCATGATGTTAGCCCCATCACCTAAAAGTTTTTTATTATTTTCAACAACAGCAAATGGCAAAACTTGCCTTGATTTCATAGATAAATTTCTTGAATTCTCTGACTCAACTGAATTTGAAGGAGAGTACGAAATCGCTTGGGCGGAAAATAAAACCCATTTCATCGGAATCCACAAAACCAGAGATCACTTCGGTAACGATCTGGTCGACTATAACAACGGCAAAATCACGAAACTGCAAGGGAACGTCTATCGCATTATTGGCACCCAGTACGTTGATGTGAAGTGATGAAGAGTCCCTCTAATTTTAGGTTCAGCAAGGTACCCTAGAACCAACCGCCATGGCTGTATTCAACCTTTCCGTAGTTGCTCCCGACCGCACAGTTTTCGAAGACCAAGTCAACAGCGTCGTTCTTCCGGCGGTCAACGGATACATGGGTATTCAATCCAACCACGAAGCGATGCTCGTAGCCCTTAAGCCAGGGATCATCAACTACACCGATACAAACAGTCAAACCCATTTTGTTTCAATCTCCGGCGGATTTTTGGAAGTCAGCGGCACCAACGTCATCGTGCTTGCCCAAGATGCAGTGCGATCCAGTGAAGTTGACCTCGCCGCCGCCGAATCTCTGCTCGAAGAAGCCCGCAAAGCACTCCGAGGAGAAGCGTCCAGCATGACCACCGAAGAAGCGATGCACGAGCTCGAAAAAGCTTATGCCCGCATCAAGGTCGCCAAGCTGAATTAAAGCTCGTCGGGAACAACCCGACCATTAAAATCGTTAGAAAGGCAACCAAGTGACCTCAACCATCCTGTTCGCCCTCTGTTTAGGAACGCTTCCTACGGAAACGCCCGCCGGAATCTTCAGCCCCGCTGAAGCTGATCGGGTTGTAGCGTTTTGGAATGCTCCCGGGCGGCAAACGACCAGCGATTTACAGCCCTCGGCTCCATTCAAGGTCATGTTTTCTCCGCAAGCCAGCGCATGGTTGCACGAGATGTACACCAAGCGCGATCCAGGTCAGCGGCTGATCCCAACTAAACTCCCCACCCCGCGCACTCAACGCGATAAAGACTGGGATAGCTGGATTGATCAGCAACACGGTCACGATTACGCTTGGGCAACCGCTCTCGCCGCCTGGATGAACCAAGGCCTCGCGCAATCTACTAGCGATGCTCCGGTCAGCCGAACCGAACTGCCAACGCCCGCCGATCTCCAAGCCACCGCTGGAACCCCACCGCCATTTTTCATCGTCCACCGCGCTCAAAAAGTCGTCGTTAGCTTTGATGACTACGTTGCGAGCTACGACGAAGGCGTGGACGTGCCGCGTAAGTATCCGTTTTTGCGGTCGGCGATCGGAACCGTGAGTAGCAGTTCTGCCCCAGGAACCGGCACCCTGAATATGCTTTTTCAGCAAGCCAAGCTGCCTGCAGTTCTGCAAAAGCCAGTGACCGCGGTTGCTTCGCTTGAAGGTGGATTTGAATCAATCAACACTTACGATACTGGCGGCGTGAGCTTGGGGATTATCCAATTCGCTTCCCTTTCCACTGGTCGCGGAAGCCTGGCGCGGCTTCTCCAAGAATTTAAAAACCGTGCGCCGGAAGAATTCTTCACGCATTTCCGGCAATTCGGCGTAGATGTCGGCGCAGACGGACGGCTTTCGGTTGTTGATCCGCGCACAGGATTCGAGCAGTCCGGCCGGGATGCGGTGCGGTCGATCATCGAAGATAAGCGCCTTACGGCTGTATTCCAACGAGCGGCGAACAAGAGCCGTACGTTCCAAAGCGAGCAACTTCGACTTCTCGCCCAATCGTATAACCCGCTGAACCTCTCGGTTCCTGTTACCCTTGGTGGTCGGGCAACGGTTGTCAGCCTCAAACAGATTATTCGCAGCGAGGCGGGAATTGCTACGCTCATGGATCGCTTGGTGAACCGAGGCAACCTAGACCCGATCTCCTCAGTGATCTCGGCGGTCGCTTCGGAATACGGCATCACCACCACCGCCGGATTGATAGATGTCGAAAAGGAAATCGTTGCGCGAATGAGCTACCGCCATGATTTTCTCGCCATGCTTTCACTCAGCCAGCCAGCAGAGCCGAAGACGGCATTGCTCGCCCAGCAATCCTCTCATCCATCGATCACCGGTTCGCTGGGTTCTGCTCGACCAAATTCAACACTTTCCGATGATGGTCAGGTTGCTCCGGCTGACCCATCAAAGTTCGGAACCTTCAATCCGCAGGGTAGCGCGCCAAAGCCAGAAAAACCCGCCGGAACCGAACCAGCGGTGCATAAAGATCCGACACCAAAAACAAACGCCGGGCCAATCACCATCCCGGGCGGATAGTTTTTCATTCAAATAAGTAACCATCTAGCCGGAAAACCCTCTAAAATATCAGGGGAAACCCAATCATGTCTGGTGTGAGTCTCGTGAAATACACAGTTGTTCTAGCCTGCGCAGCATTTGTTGCCCCTCAAGTCATTCAAGCACAAGCTAAGCCCAGTTTTACAAATAACGAAAAACTAGAGATTTCCGCCTTTTGGGGGCAAACCGGAAGACACATCGTCCAATTGCCTGAATCCGCCGAAAACAAAGGCCCTTACGAACCCCGCCAGACGGCTGAAGGTTCGATATGGATGCGGAACTATTACACGGCTCGGGGAGATGCGGGCAAGATGGTTCCTACGGCGAACCCGGATGGGCAAAATGAGATTCATGCCAAATGGGATGCTTGGATTGAAGCCAAATACACTTGGGATGAGTGGCAATCGACGATTTCTTGCTGGGATCAAAACCAAAAGTATTTGAACCGCACCCTGCCCGCTCCGCAGGCACCGAATGGAAAAACTCCCGATCAGCCAGGTCCGATTCCAGCCGATCTGAAAACGCTTGCTGGTGATCCACCCGCTTTGGTTGCTCCGGCGATGCCCAAGCAGTACACCACCAAGTTTGACGACTTTTTATTCACCGCGCCAGACAACACCAAAGTCCGCCGCAAGTTCCTGTACTACCGGTTCAGCAACGGCATCATGGATGTGGGCCAGCCCATGCGCGGCAAAACCATCGATGACCTCCGCCCATTGTTCACCAAGGCAGGAATCTCAGACAGCGAACTCAAAGTGATGGCGGCGGTTTCGTTGCTAGAAGGCGGTTTTGATTCGATCAACACATACGACACTGGATTTGTCAGCGTCGGATTCATCCAGTTTGCGAGCCTTAAAGGTGGAGCTGGTTCGCTGGGTCAGGTTCTGCTGGATATGAAACAGCAAACCCCAGATGCATTCCAAAACGATTTCAGACGCTTCGGACTTGATGTCACCGACCAAGGCGAATTGGTTGCGCTTGACGTGCTCAATCTACGGGAAACCGTTGGCCCAGAAGCCAATTTCACAATCATCAACGATAAACGACTTGCTTCGGTTTTTGTCCGTGCTGGGCGATTGAGCGAACCGTTCAAGATCGCACAAATCCGCACTGCGAAGTCTCAGTACTATCCGGCCGAAGATACACTCACGATCAAGGTGGGCGAAAAAACCCAATCGGCTAAGGTCAAGGATATTTTCCGAACCGAAGCGGGCCTCGCCACGCTCATGGATCGCAAGGTCAACACAGGCAAATACGGCGACCTGGTTTCGATCATGGAAGGGTACATGGCGGACTACGGGTTCAGCGATATCAAAGAACTCGCCAAGCTGGAGTACCAACTCACCAGGGCGATTAAATGGCGCAAGGATTACACATCAGCCGAGTACGCGCTTTCTAAACCCCGCGATCTGGGCATTGCGATGAGTCGCGGTGGCGGCAAGGGTCGCGGGGGCGGATAAAAGGCTTCCTCTCCGTTTAAGGAAAGGGTGAGATTAACGACCCGGATCGTCTAGTCCATTCCCCTGAGTTGGAGTCTGCCAGCTCTTCCAGTAATCAGGGTCTTCGATCGCAACGGCATCCTGAGTGAGCTTAAGCGGCGCGTGCGTATCCAGCATCACGGCCAGTTCCTTGGTTTCCGTGTGCGGCATGCTGGCTTCGACTGCGCCAGGTTGCGGGCCGTGCGGAATTCCCAGCGGGTGTAAAGTGATCGAGCCTTCTTGAATGCCCTTGCGGCTACCGAACTTGTCGTTGCAGTAGTACAGCACTTCATCGCTATCCACATTTGAGTGGTTGTACGGAATCTTGATCGCTTGTGGGTGGAAATCCAAAATTCGCGGGCAGAACGAACAGATCACGAATCCGCCAGCTTGGAAAGTCTGGTGGATCGGCGGAGGCATGTGCAGTTGCCCCGTGATCGGCTGAAAATCGTTGATGTTGAATGCCATTGGATAGACGAAGCCATCCCAGCCAACGATATCGAACGGGTGGAACGGATAGGTGTAAAGCGTGTGGCGGTTGCGGCTTCGCACGATGACCTCGTGATCTGCGCGAACGTTGTGGGTGATGAGTTCGTGTGGTGGGCGGAAGTCGCGCTCGGTATAAGGCGCATGCTCCATAAGCTGACCGTATTCGTTGCGGTAGCGGCGCGGCGTGGTGACCGGGCTAAAGCTCTCCACTGCGATCATCCGCACTGGGTAGCTGTCGAAGTTGAGGCGATAGATAGTTCCACGCGGAATGTAGAGGTAATCCTGCTTGCGAATTTCCACGTTGCCGTACATGGTCTCCAGGGTTCCAGACCCATCGTGAATGAACAAAACTTCATCGGCTTCTGCGTTCTTGAAAAACTGGTTTTCCGGCATCGGCTCCTTAACCCACACCTGCGCCCAAGTGCAGTCGTTGTTGCCCATCAGCACTCGGCGGCCAGTGACAAAGTTGCCGCTTGGTTCCATACGATTCGTTACCAGGTGGCGGTGCCGTAGCGGCTCATCATCCAGATAGATGGGCTTGACCGATCCCATATCCGACCAGGCTTTGACTTCAGTCGGCAGATTGATGTGATACATCGTGCTCATTGGCCCGCTGAATCCGTGCGTGCTGAACAATTGTTCGGCGTACAAATTGCCGGATTCATCTCTAAATTGAATGTGTTTTTTTGCGGGGAGCTTGCCGAGTGCGTGGTACCGAATCATCTCTGAATTTCTCTACGCCTATTCTACACTGGCTCCCGCTAGGACTTTTGGCCCTTTCCAACCTTATGGCCCCTAGAGAATTACCAGGAACCTACCGTGATACTTACTAGGACGCACAGACTTCGACCGAAACGGCACGATAGAGGCAACTCTACTCACGCAAAGCCACGGGTCTCACTGAGATCGCCGGGTTACCAAATCGGAGAGCACTAAAGAGAGGTCAAAAGCGTGAAAATATCAACTCAACAAATCGAACAAATTCAGAAAGGCGAACCGATTGCAAAACATAAAGTTGAATCTGCGGTTATCAAGCTCACCGATGCTGATCTCGTCGCCGATGTCACCGCGAAAGTGAACGCGATGCCAGACCGAGAGGACATGATCGCTGATTTGAAAGCGAGAATCGAAGCCGGCAACTACAATCCAACCGGTGAAGAAATCACCGAAACCATGATCCGGCGCGCGATTGCTGACCGAATCAAAGAATAAGCTTCATATCTGGGACACCCCAATCCTCCCAACCGATTACCCCGATTACCCCGATTCCGATCGGGGTTTTCTCTTTTTAATTTGTTAGTTTTTGGCACCGATCAGCGCGCTCCCGCGTTAAACTTTACAGGGCAATATTCATGGGTATCACTTATAGTAAATCTGGCGATAAATGGCAGCCAGAAGCCACTGTTAAAGTTGTGAATCCCTTACTATTAGGGGCGGCATCTGTCATGCCTTTAGTGATCATTACGGGCATATTAATTGCGCCTTCGCTCCCTAAAGCCGCTACTCAAGTACCAAAGGTTCAACTTCCCAGCATTCAAATGCCGGAAATTGACCTCTCAGCTTTTGCCCCGGTTCCGGTTGAGCACACTCAACGCAGTGCCTGGCTCGGAAAAGTCAAAGTGGGGGCTTTTTCAGGCGAAGCGGCTCATCTGGCGGGAATCACTCATGTCTCGACCTACGGGCTGGCTGACGCCAAGCAATACGCGAAGTACCGCGATTCTGTGCGCTCCACCTACGGTGCCGACCTTGAGGACATGAACTACTTCAGCCTCAAACAAGAAAACTTTAAGGATCGGGTTGAGAAGCTTGAGCGGTGGATTCTCATGGCAGGAGAATATGGCGATGTCACGATTGCGCTAGAACCTCTCGGCGAAGAAAAATACGACATCTTCCACGATTCCATTGCGATGGAGTTCCTTTCCCGGGCGTTTCAGAGGGCAGAAAAGCGCAACATTACGATCTGGATTCGGTTTGCCTCGGAATCTAACCTTCGCGGCAGCGAATATTCCGCGACTCAACCATCAGTAGCTGACGATTATTACGAAGCCGCCGCTGATTTCAAGTCTCAAATGCCGGGGAACGTTAAGTTAGTGTTTTCTCCTTTGATCAACACCTTTTATGTTGGTAAGAAGTATCAGAAGTCACTTGCTCGGCGGATGTTCTACGGGCCAAATGAAAGCAACGTGCTCTGGGATCGGATCGGGGGCACTATTTACCGCACGACTCAACCTTTGTTGCCAATGTACGAGGATTACTATTCGTTCATGCACGAACTCGATCCAGAAGCTCCTTTCCAAATCTGTGAGCTTGGATGTGCTTATCCTCAGCGCGAGGAAGTTCTCGCTTTTCTCAAACTTTGCGGTGATGGAAATTGGGAGAAGTTGGAAAAAGTCAATTTGTTCGCGCGCGACATCAACTCTCGCGCAGATCCATTTTCTCAATTTGGATACCTTGAGCCTGTTGAACGAGCAGAGAAATCGAAGCTAGCAAAGGAAACGGGTGAGGCTCAGCCAATGGATAGCTACATCAAACCGTTGATTACAGTTCAGTAAAGTTACGCTTCGGTTCGGTTCATGAGCATCACTCGGTCTACTACGCCGATATACCAATGCTCCGACTCTTTTGCTGGCGACTGGTGCCAATCGTACAAGTAACCATCTACTAGCGGAATCTCGGCGATTTTATCTTTGAGCATGTAGCGCGGCACCCAGATTTCCGCCAGGATAGGATAACACTCGCTCGGCATGGCTGGTTTCATCAGCCGGTAGTCATCGGTCACATCCACTACAACAACCCTCGCGAGGTTGTATTCCCAAAGATTGCCATCAATGACCGCCATGATTCAGGAATTCAAGACGAGTCATTCTATAAATACGGCGCAAGTACTTTTGCACCAAACTGACTTAATTTCCCACAAGCAGACCGATTGATCTAATGTTTTTGAATTTTGGGTTCGCCGATGTTGTCCGCAGGATTCATGGGCGGGCGGGCAAACACGCCTTCAATCTTTTCATCAACGATGTCTGTTGGCATCTTCAATGTCGCTGATTTCGCATACTTGTACGGCAGGAGAACAGTCACTCGTCGATTGCTGAAGTGCGTCGGATCTTCTGGTTTGCGAGGATCGTTGTCCGCTTTGCCTTCTGCACCCAGTATTTGTTTTTTATTGACTCCATGAGCCATCAGTAGTCGCCGAACTTGGTTAGCTCGTTCACTGCTCAAATCAAAATTGTCGTATCCCGTTCCTGGGTAGGGGCGGCTATCTGTATGCCCTTCAATCTTCATCAACCGCTTGGTTTTCGCAAGAATGGGAGCGAGTTTTTCAAAAACTGCTCTGGCTTGATCGCGAATTGATGAGCTACCTAACTCAAAAAAGACTTCGCCGCTGGCTTCGTTCTCGATGAGTTCCAGAACTAATCCTTCTTCAGTTTGCTTAACTTCTAAATCGCCACTGCCTGCGAGTTTGCGGAGTGACGCATCGTCTTCAATCGCTTGTTCTATCTGGCCTTGCGCGCTATCAAGTTGCGCTTTATCTTCTAGCAATCCATCGTTTTGAGAATATGCTGGGTCACCATTAGCAACTGCATCCTTAGACGGGCCGATTTCTGGGTCAAAAAATGTTGGAGTCTTTCGACTGTAACCCACAGGATCGTTAAAGTATGCGGCGATGGCTTCCTTCTGTGTGTCCGACATCCCCAAAATCCACATGACCATAAAGAATGCCATCATCGCAGTAACAAAGTCGGCGTAGGCAACCTTCCAAGCCCCGCCATGGTGACCATGGCCGTGC
This sequence comes from Fimbriimonadaceae bacterium, assembly GCA_019638675.1. Lineage (GTDB taxonomy): Bacteria > Armatimonadota > Fimbriimonadia > Fimbriimonadales > Fimbriimonadaceae > UphvI-Ar2. Next base: position 441,187 of record JAHBTE010000001.1, read on the forward strand.
TTTTTGACCTTTTTGATGATAATCGGGGTGCCTTCTTGCATCTCCCTAAACCTCTTAAGCCGCCTTCACCGCTTCTTCAAGCTCGACGAATCCTGGTCGCATGCTCGGCTCTATTTGGCGACGAGCAAACTCAATGCAGGTAATCGGCGATTCGCCCCGCGAAAAGCTGAATAGCGCATGCCGAATGCAGTTCAGATACATCCCTTCAGCTTTCACTTTGGCGGTAATTGATTTAGCCAACGGGGCGCAGATGACGTACCCGATAAAGATTCCCATAAACGTACCGACAAGTGCGGCCGCAACCGAACCACCGATGACTTCCGGACCATCGTTGATCTTACCCATGGTGATGATAACCCCCAAAACCGCAGCAACGATTCCAACCGCGGGCATCGCGTCGCCAACCGTGGTGAGAGCTTCGGCGGGGAGCAAATCTTCTTCGTGAGCGACATCTAAATCCATCTCCATCATTTCACTCAAATCGTGCGGGCCGACCGCCCCAGTGAGAATGACTCGGAGAGTGTCGCAAAAAAAGTGAACCGCGTGGTGATTGCCCAAAAATGATGGATATTTGCTCATGATTTCGCTTTCATTGGGGTTTTCCACGTGTTTTTCCAACCCTAGCAGACCTTCTTTCCGAGCAACATTAAATAATTCGTACATCATCTTGAGTAACTGGACGTATGCTTCTTTAGCTGCCGACGGTTTGAGCAAACCCATGACCGCCTTTATGGTGGCTTGGAACGTCTTCATCCCATAGGAGCCAAGAAAAATTCCGATTGCTGCCCCAAAAATAATGATGATTTCTGTTGGCTGAATGAGAATTGCCACATTGCCGTGGTGAAGCACATACCCCAGCAACGTACAAACAACCCCAACTATGATTCCAATGAACGCGAACATCTTGATTTGGTCCAGATCAAACCGGGTAGGCAGACACAGTCCGATCCCGACAGTTCAATCATCGGCTTCACTCGTAAAAATACTTAGCCCAATTTGTCAACTTTTAGGCTTCATAACTTACCACGGAGGGTCAGGCTCATAAGCTCTCTTCCAATTTCGCCATCAAAAGTAGAAATCCAACTGCTTGATAACCACACGATCAACCAAATTGCCGCGGGGGAAGTGGTCGAACGACCCGCATCCGCAGTTAAAGAGCTTGTCGAGAACTCTCTTGACGCGGGGGCTACCCAGGTCACAGTACGGTTAGAAAATGCCGGTCGAACACTAATTGAAGTGAGTGACAATGGTCACGGTATGGACGCCGAATCCGCCGCCAAGTCGCTTCTACGTCATGCCACGAGCAAAATCACGACCTCCGACGACCTCCTAAAGATTTTGAGTTACGGATTCCGCGGAGAGGCTCTTCCTTCGATCGCATCCGTTTCTCGAATGATTCTGAGCACTGGAGTTGCCGATGGAGCTAGAACTGTGATCACAGTTGAGGAAGGTGAAATTCTAGCCCCGACTTCCGAACCAGGGCCACGCGGCACAACTATTCGGGTTGAAAACCTCTTTGGAAACGTTCCGGCCCGGCTTAAGTTCCTCAAAACCGATGCGACTGAACTAAGCGCTTGCGTGGACGCAGTCAACCGATTCGCAGTTTTGCGGCCAGATGTGGCGTTCAAAGTGGAGCATCACGATTCCGTTGTTCTCCGCACGAGCGGGATCGGTGATCCGCTTACCGCTCTCGCAGAAGTCTGGAGTACCGAGACCGCCCGGGCTTTGGTGCCGATCTCCACCAGCAACGGATACGCTTCAGTTACTGGTTTTGTCAGCCCTCCTCACCTCACAAAGCCCACTCGGGCTATGCAGTGGCTTTACGTCAATGGACGAGCAATTAAAAGCCGCACTCTAACCGCCGCCATTGATCAAGCCTATCGGAGCTTGACCCCTGATCGCCGATACCCGGTAGTGGTTTTGATGGTTGACCTTTCCCCCGCTGAGCTGGATATCAACGTTTCTCCAACAAAATCCGAGGTCAAATTCCACCGCGAGGGAGGAGTGTTCGACGCGGTGCGGCGAGGCATCAAAGATGCGCTTCTCTCGCACGGAATGATTCCAAGCATGGAGCAGATAGCCGCAGTCAACGAAGCACTTGGTTTGCTCAGCCAACCGACGATGGATTTTCCGGCGGCAACAAGTTATGCGGTCACTCCTCAGCCACATCATCCTTACACGCCTAGCGAACCAGCCCAGCCTACATCAGACGGGCAAAATGCGGCGCAAGCAGAACTGTTGGATGGCCTCCGGATTCTCGGGCAAGTGGATCAAACTTTTATCATCGCGGAAAACCGCACCTCAATGCTCGTGATAGATCAGCATGTTGCTCACGAGCGGATTCTGTACGAGATGCTAGTCAACACTCGCGGTTCTACGCCAGTTGAACGCCAGCAACTCATCAGCCCAGAATCGATTTCGGTTCCTCGCCATGTCGCCCAAATGGTCGCCGAAAAGTTAGATGAATTCGCCGCCGTGGGTTACGATATTGAACCGTTTGGTCAAGATACGCTTCTTGTGCGTTCCGTCCCTGCCCTAGGGCGGGGCAAAGGGGCCTTGCAGGTTCTTCACGATCTGCTGGATGAAATTGCGGAGGGTGCTTCTCAAGGCGGCTGGACTCCGAGCCGCGATGACGTTTATATCATGTGCTCTTGCAAAATGGCGATCAAAGCAGGCGATCCGCTCGGTCACGCGGAAATGCAGAAACTGATCGAAGACCTTGCGCAAACCGAAAACCCTTACCTCTGTCCCCACGGGCGACCGATCACCATCGTCTGGCCAAAATCCGATATCCGCCGCAGGTTCAAGCGGTGATTATTTTAGGGATCGATCCGGGAATTGGCCGTGTCGGCTATGGGCTTATCGAAAAAAATGGATCACAACTGAAGCCGATTGCGTACGGCTTGATTGAAACACCTTCGATTGTAGTGCCAGAAAGACTGAAACTCATTTACAGCCAAGTGGGAGAGATCATCCAAACTCATAAACCCGATTGCTTGGCCACAGAACGGCTACTTTTCACGAAAAACCAAACCACCGCAATGGATGTTGCCAAGGCATTGGGATGCGTGTTGCTTGCGGCGGCTCAAAATGGGATTCCCCACGCCGAATACTCTCCGCCCGAAGTTAAACAGTCGGTCACGGGAACCGGGAACGCGGAAAAGAAGCAGGTGCAGTTTATGGTTACAAAACTGCTTGGCTTGCAAGCAACGCCCAAGCCAGATGACATTGCCGACGCCCTCGCCATCGCGATTACTCATGCATTGCGAGTTGCCCCCACCGTAAGCCGTTAAACCCCATACGCCAATCGGCGCTCGCGGACAACCTCAGCTCCAAAAAGATCGGGTTGGGCTAAAGGCAGTGGTTGCCGTAATAAAAAGGCAAGTTGCTCGGGCCAGCTGGAGGTTATGGGTAAACCAACCCCACCCAAGGCAACTAAAGCCGCCGAAGCCGCACAACCCCATTGAGGCACGATCACCCGACCATTGCGTTTACGAAGGGCCTCGGTGACGCCGCCCCAAGTGCCTCCCACTTTAAAACGGCTGTGGACAACCACGGATAAACCAGACCAAGCGTAAATCAGGCGGTTGCGGATCATGGCTTGTTGCCCGGTAAATGTGCACTCCGGCTCAAACGGACTCAAATATACGGCGTAGCCATACTCTGAGTTAGCCGGGTTCATGCCGCACGGCAGAATATGCACTGCCGAATCACCAAAGGATTGAGCCACCATGGAATCAGCCCCGCGGGCCGCGCCGCTCACCATGCCGTAGCCCAATTTGCGCAGCACATGGCCAAGCCCAACCGCAAATTGTTGTTGCCCAGGTGTGAGCTCGCGAGAGCCAACTACTCCCACAGATAAACCGGTGGGAACCTCACCCAAGCGCCACAATGCAGGCGGAGCAGTGTCACCCAATAAATTGAGCCACCCGGCTGGATAAGCCGCATCACAAACCGTCAGCACTTGCTCCCGCTCGCAATACTGCTCAGCCAGAGCAAGGCGACCAGGCTCGGCAAGAACCGACGCCTCGTGCCACAAACCAGCTGCTCGCAACCTTTGCTCGGCCGCGCCAATGGAATCCTCGCGCAAGGCAGCGAGCACCTTGGGCCAATATCGTGTTGGGGGTTTTTGCCACCCAGTTACCGGCAAATAAAGGCACGCAAAAACGCACCTCCCAGCATGCCAATCTCCCCTTAGCATCCGTCAATTTTACCCGCACCCCATGTATACTCAACGCCCGGCACGATCATGGAAAAACACGCATCAGTCACTCGTCGCAGAATTCAACAATTCATCGACTTTCGCCTGCGTGAACTCCTGATTATCAACCCACTTCCCCTCGCGACCGAAATCAGCGTTGCGAGCTATCCCGACGCTCAATCCGCCCGAAAAGCCAAGGATTGGCAGTCAATCGAACCGGGATTTACTTGGGGGCCACCCTATCAAGAAGGTTGGTACAAGGTCAGCGGCAAGTTGCCAGAAGTTCCAGAAGGATTTGTCCCAGTGCTGGTCTACGGAGCTGATCCCCAAGTCAAATGGGAAACTGGCAACATTGTAGAAGGCACTATTTGGATCAAAAACGTCCAGCGTGGCGGACTCGACCACGGGCACGAATACTTCCGTCTCGACCCGAACGAATCAAAAATTGACCTTTTGGTTCAAACCTACGCCCACAACCGGGAAACCACCGTACACAGACCGGAAAAGCCAAGAACCCAGCTTTCCGAAACCTTCCACGGATTCAAAGTCGCTTTGCTCGACCAAGAACGGATGGATTTGTTCTACGATGCGGAATTTGCGCTAAACCTAGCCGATTCGATCCCGCCCGAAGACCCGGCCCACGCGACTCTCATCCGCGCATTGAACGAAGTTTGTAATGAATTTCAAGAAGAAAATCGCCGCTCATTCGCCCGTTGCCGCCGCTTGATTAAAAACGCGCTTGGCTCGCTGAGTAGTGAATCCAAACACACGGTTTATGCAGTTGGTCATGCCCATCTTGATACGGCCTGGTTGTGGCCCTTAGATGTCACTAAGCTCAAGATGGCGCACACAACTTCGGTGCAACTTGGGCTTGCAGAGCGGTATCCTGGTCACCTTTACGCCCACAGTCAAGCATCACAATACGAATGGCTGGAAAAGCGGCATCCCGACCTGTTTGAACGAGTCAAGTCAGGCATCAAAGCCGGAAATTGGGAAGTCGTCGGTTCTATGTGGGTGGAAGCCGATTGCAACCTCACGGGAGCCGAATCGCTGGTTCGGCAATTCCTCTACGGCAAGCAGTATTTTCGCGAAAAATTAGGCGTCGAAACCGTTGATATGTGGCTACCCGATGTGTTTGGCTACTGCGCCGCGCTTCCGCAAATTCTGCAGAAATTCAATATCCAAGCGTTCCTCACCCAAAAAATGAGTTGGAACCAGACCAACAAAATTCCGCATAACACGTTTTGGTGGCAAGGGATTGATGGCTCACGTATTTTTTCGCACTTTCCGCCGGCAGATACTTACGTTGCGGATTGTTCGCCCACCCAGATTTCGCAAAGTGTGAAAAATCACCGCGATCACGCACGATCTGACCAATCGCTTTACTTGTTTGGCTTCGGGGACGGAGGCGGTGGCCCAACCGAATGGCATATTGAACGGCTCAAGCGCGCTCGACTCGCTCCTTGCCTGCCCATGATTGAAAGCAAGGTCAAAGCCAAAGACTTCTTTTTGCAAACAATTGAGCAATCCGAAGACTTGATGACTTGGGTCGGTGAGTTGTACTTAGAATTCCACCGAGGCACCTACACCAGCCAAGCCCTGTGTAAACAGAAAAACAGAACCTGCGAATTCCTACTCCGTGACGCAGAACTGCTGAGTTGTTTCCATCCCCAGTTCCCCGCGAGCTACCAATCACAACGGCTTGAAGATGCTTGGAAGATCGTGCTCCTTAACCAATTCCACGACATCATTCCTGGTTCTTCAGTCAAAGAAGTCTACGATGAGGCGGCAAGAGATTATGCGGTCGCTGAGAACGAAGCGAGAGGCGTGATTACCGAAACCCTCGCCGAAATTGGAAAACAATTCGACACTTCAGGATGTCAGAACCCAGTCGCACTGTTCCACCTTGCCGATGCTCCCTCGCAAGGTTCTGCCCCTCTGGTGAGCGGACACATTCCAAGTTCACTCCAATGCGGAGACCAAACGTTGCCAGTTCAAAAAGTTAGCGATCAGCTCGGCGAACGGTTGATCTTCCCAGTTCCAGCGGCGGCGAGGGGAGCGGTTGCACTTGGCGATTTTAGAGCCTCGGAGCCAGAATCCGAAAAACGGCTCAAAGCAAGCAATCGCAAGCTCGAAAACGATGAATGGGTCGTGCGCTTCGATCAGCATGGCAACATTACTTCCATCACCAGCCTCGACGACGTGCCAGTCGAATTCATTCGACCGGGCCAACTCGGCAATCTGTTCCAGCTCCTCGATGACCGCCCACTTTTCTGGGATGCGTGGGATACAGAGCTTTACGCCCACGAAACCACCCTTGACCTCACGCGAAGTGTTTCGTTTGAGGTCGTTGAACGCGGCCCGGTGCGGGTGGCGGTTGAACTCGTCAAACAGTTCGGTAAATCAACAATCCGCCAGCGAATCAGCCTCGGCCCAACTCCGGGAATCCGGTTCGATACTTGGGTGGATTGGCACGAAGACCACAAATTCCTCAAGGTGATGTTCCCCCTCAATGTGAACACCACCAAATCCACTTGCGAAATCCAGTTCGGGCACGTTGAACGTCCAACTCACCGCAACACAACTTGGGATATGGCGAAATTCGAAGTCTGCGCGCAAAAGTGGGTTGACCTGAGCGAAGGCGGTCACGGCGTCGCTCTCATCAACACTGGCAAGTACGGACACGATATTCACGGCTCAGATCTTCGCCTTTCGTTACTGCGATCTCCGAAAGCCCCCGATCCAACCTGCGATATGGGTGAGCATTACTTCAGCTACGTTCTGCTCCCTCACTTCGATAGTCCACAACAAAGTGATGTCGTCGCCGCGGCTTATGCAGTGAACGCGGAGTGCCATGTTGTCCCGCTCAAAAAGCAAAAGGGCGAGGCAGGACAACTTCCAGCTTTTGTGCAAACGGATTCTCGATCACTTGTCGTAGAAGCAGTTAAGAAGTCCGAAAAATCTCGCCACCGCATTGTGAGGCTTTACGAATGCCACAACAGCCGAGGTACGGCCCAACTGAGTTTTGCCTTACCCGTGAAACAAGCGTGGCTCTGCGATTTGGAAGAGAAACCGCTCAACGAGTTAGAAATTCATGATGGTCAGGTTGTATTGCCATACAAGCCGTTTGAAATTCTGACAGTAGCGGTGGATTTATAAGGAAAGAACCGCTAATGCGCCTAAAGGCGTAGATTCAAACAAAGGTTCGGCATAAACTAGAACGTGAGGAACAGATGAGCGAAAACATGGAAAAATTCCGCCACCTCGATGGCAATATGGCGGTGGTCGAATCGGAATATATGCGGATTGTGTTTCAACATGGCGATCCGGCCGATGTTGGAATCAACGGTTGCCGTATTGAAGACGTTCTCGACGTGATCGTTGAAAAGCTCCTCGACTTCCAAGGCCGCGACCTTTCTTGCGAAGAAAACGCCACTGCGCTCTACCATCTTGACCTCGCCCGGGAAGCACTGCTTCTGCGCCGACGCCGACGCGAGATGCAAGGTCTGATCGGTAAGCGGGATAAACATAAGTCAGAGTAATAGAGAGTTAATTTCAAAAATTCCCTACCTAAGCTACGCTAAGGTAGGGACACGATAAGTATCAACCAACGAACTTGTAACCCACGCCACGCACCGTCATGATGCGCTGGGGATTGCTGGGTTCGGCCTCTACGTTTTCGCGGAGCCAGCGAACGTGAACATCCACCGTTCGAGCGCTCACGTAAGCATCCTGGCCCCAAACGCGATCAAGCAAAATCTCGCGGCTGAAAACCTGCCCTTTGTTGCGAACCAAGAAGTAGATCAGAGCAAATTCTTTGGGCGAAAGCGTGAGCGGAGAATCGTTTAGCCAAGCTTCGTGAGTGCGGGGGTCAATCCGTAGGTTGCCGGATTCAATCGCTTCCACCGGAGTATCGCCTGTGGAACGGCGAAGAACCGATTTCACCCGAGCAGCGAGTTCTGCCAATGAAAACGGCTTGACAATATAGTCATCGGCTATTTCCAGACCCTTGACACGGTCTTCTTCCGCTGCTTTGGCAGTGAGGAAGATCACGGGCACGGTGGAATCTTTGCGGATGGCACGGGCAAGGTCTACGCCCGAACGCTGAGGCAACATGATGTCCAGCAACAAGATGTCTGGTTTGATGAGCCGGTAAAGGCGCATCCCCTCCTCGGCGGTACCGGCGGTAAACACCGTGTACCCCTCCTTCCGGAGTTTATTTTCTACTGTTTCAAGGATTGTTTCTTCGTCGTCTACGAGTAGGATTTTCATGATGTGGCGATGATCTCAACGTTGGCGCGGGGTACACAGACCACCTCGCCGCTGTCGAGTTTCGCTTCCAAAACTCGGACTTCCGCCCCTGATTCAACTGTTTGAAGTTGTGCAGGCAGGCCTGTCACTTCACCCAATTGACCAAAGTAAGGCTCTCGAATCACACGGATTGGAGTGCCGATACCCAGAACGTTGCCGCTGCCCTCGGGGACAACATCACCGGCTGCATGCTCGATTGGAGCAATCAGCTCAGGACGAATAACCCCAGCGCGTATCTGTGTCGCCCCATTCAAACTGGCGCTTCGCCCGGATAGGCTCTTCAACAGTTCGAATGTTCTCTTTGCCATGCTTAACTTTCCGAAACCTTCTGTTACTACCAGAGTGGTCGTCACCTCTTCTTGCCCTGTGATGGCGACCCCGATTTCGTATCCCAAAAGCTCCGTCAGATCTACGTCTTTAACGGCACCCACAACAACCCCGACTACGCCGAGTTCGTTGACTTTCTTTAAAGCTTCTGCGGTGATGCCAGCACCACCCACCAAAATATTTCCTGCATCGGTTTCCAAAATATGCTGAACATCTAACACTTCATCCGCTGAATCAACCGCGATGCGAACCTGGCCATTGCGCTCGCCCCCGATTCCGAAGATGCCCTGAACCATCGCCCCGCGAGTTTGGATCGTCGCACCTTCACCGGCCATTACATCAATGACAGTACCATCCATGTAGGCGGTCATTTCAACCGGAATCGCGGCTTCGCGAACCAACACGTTTCCAGTGACGGTGGAGATACTTTCGATTTCTCCTGTGTAGTCACTGGTGATTTTGTTCTTGAAGTATTTACCGAACAAGCCTTTGGTTTCCGCAACCACTTGACCTGCTTCGACTTGGTCACCGACGTTGAAGTGGCAGAGGTCTTGAGCTTCTTTAGGTTCCACGCCTAATCGCTCGGTTAACCGAATGTTTTGGAGCGGGCCGGGAAGCAATGCACGGGCGATAACTGTATCGTGATTGACCTTATCGCCAACGGAAACGAGCACTTCACCTTTAATCGGCAATCGGCGTAATCGTTCAACAACGGTGTCCGCACTGACGGTCAACCCAGGTGTATATGCACTTCCCATATTTTCTCTACCTTCGATGTGCAAATAAACGCACCCGAAAAGTTTAGCATGGCTTGAGAACAAGTTTTCAATTTGCTTCCCCAAACTGGGGTCTTAACAATTTAACTACCGAAGGATTAACCTAGTGTTAAAGTGTGCGGAAGGGTACATTTTCTCCCTGTGAAAGCGATCGCAAAGACGCGACCAGACGTAGGGCTTGAGATTATTGAAGTCCCTGAACCCACCGTTCGACCAGGAACGGTGAAAATTAGAGTCGAACGCGCCTCTTTGTGCGGCACAGACCTCCACATTTACGAGTGGGATGAGTGGTCCAGCAATCGCATCAAACCCACCCGAATCGTTGGTCACGAATTCTGCGGAACCGTTATCGAAGTTGGTGAGGGAGTTACCGACCGAAAAATTGGGGATTTTGTCGCCTCAGAATCCCATGTCGTTGATCCAAATTCGCCCGATTACCTCGCAGGCTTGGGCCACATCGACCGAACCACTCAGCTTTTAGGCGTGGATATTGATGGCGGATTTGCGCCATACGCGGTGATTCCCGCAATGAACGCGCGGCCAGTGCCAACCAGCGTGCCCAAAGATGTCGCCAGCATGCTGGATGCGCTTGGCAACGCGGTTCATACCGTGATGGATGGGCCAGTGGAAGGCAAAAATATTCTCATCACTGGGCTTGGCCCGATTGGGCTTTTTAGCGTTGCCATCTGCAAGTGCTTGGGCGCGCGTAATGTGTTCGCTACCGAAATTTCCCCTTACCGCACCCAACTCGGCATTGATTGTGGGGCCGATTTGATTTTCAATCCGCTCAAAGATGATGTTGCGGCGGCGTTTAAGGAGCACGTCCCCGATGGGTTCGACGCGGTTCTGGAAATGTCAGGGCATCCTTCTAGTCTTGAACTCGCGGTTGAGTACGCCCGCCCCGGCGGACGGATCAGTCTGCTCGGGCTCTACGCGCAAAACAAACAAACTATCGAACTCAACAAGGCGATTTTCAAAGGTCTATCCATCCACGGCATCATAGGCCGCCGCCTCTGGGAAACCTGGGATCAAATGATCTGGCTCTTGGATGAAAAAGGGCTGGATGTTTCGGCGGTGGTCACGCACCAAATGCCGTTCACCGAGTTCGAATCCGCGATTCAGGCGATGAAGAAAGGCGAAGCGGGCAAGGTCGTTTTGACGTTTGACTAATGGTGGATTTGACCAAACACGCCATCAAGTTCCTGCTGAACGAAGTCCTCTACGGAACTGCCGAAGGAGCGGAAGGCACGTGCTTTGTTCAAGGTAATGAAGCTCTCCTCGCCACCCTCCAAGACCTCACCGCCGAAGAAGCTTCTCTTATCCCCGCGCAGGGCATGAGTTCCATTGCCGCACACGTGATTCATACAAACTACTATCTTTTTTTGAATCTGCAAGGCATGGAGGGTAACGAACTCGAAGGCGACTGGCCCGGCAGTTGGGCAAAACAAACTGTCACCGCCGAAGAATGGCTTGAACAGCAGTCGTTGCTCAAATCTCAGGTTGAGAGATTCTGTGAACTGCTCGATTCAATGGACTTTGAGGAGAAGTGGAACGTGATTGAAGGCATCGCCAACGTCGGTCATGCGGCGTACCACCTTGGCGCAATCCGACAGCTTTACCTTTTGATGAAAAGTAAGGCTTAGCGAGGCTTTTTAGAAGCCGGAGCTTCGGGTGATTTACTCGCCATCATACCGAGTACTACGGCAGGAACCAAGAACACTCCCGTCACCAAGAATCCGCGGGGCAAAATCACTTCTTTCACCATTGTCTGTGCCATTTCGGGCAACATCAGTGAACTCAGTTCAGCATTCGTAACGAGATAGGCAAAAGTTAAAAACGAGACACCAGTTAATAACAGAAAAATCAGCGAAGCAACTTGAAGCATCATCTGGCGACTCATGCTGATTAAGACGTGAAAGCGCAAGCAGAAGAACCAACTGCAACCTAGGGTGCCTACCCCTCTCGACCCCAGCGGTACACTCGCCCTCATGCAAATCGCCGTTCTGCCGTTCAACGCGGGGCCAGATACTCGCCACGAACTCGCCCGTCAGTTCGCTAGCTTCATCGTAGAAATTACTCAAGGCAATACAGATGCGGAAATCAATGCCGCTAACTATATGGCGCAGGTTCAAGAAGGAGGCATCCCGAAAGTTGCCCAAATCAACCCAGCCGAAGTTTTGAACGAAGCAGAAATGATCCAGCAGTTCAAGGGTCAAGCCGAAATGGATTACCTGGTGGACGGGTTGTTCACGGAAAAAAGCGGCGGCGGAACACTAATCGTTCGGGTCTGGGGCAAAGACCCGGAAAAGCCAGAACAGCAAGAAGAATTCAGCTACCTCCCGGGAGGGCTCTATTCTGCTTTGCGAAGCGCGATTGAAATGCTAGTCAAGCTCGCTGGCGGCTCGCTCGCCCCAGAACTTGCAGAAGACGAAGCCCTGTTCGGCACAAAAGATACAGAAGCGTTTTTGAAGTTCGTGGAAGGCTACGACGCCCTGCGGTACATCGAGCAATCTCAAGGAAACATGATCAGCACCTGGGATGTGACTCCTTACATGGAAAAGCTTGCCGAAGCGGTAGAAGCCGATACAGATTGGGAAGCTCCGTTCATGGTTCTGGTTCAGCTTTGCCGCATGTGCACCCAAATGCGGATCGGCAATGCAGAAAACATTGAAAAGCACCTCAAGAGGCTGACCGAAGTCGAAGCAGAAGATTCTCGTGGATGGTTCGCACTCGGCGAATTCTATGAAGCAGTCGGCAACTTGCAAGGCAGTTCCGAAGCATTTGAAAAGGCGGCAAATCTCGCTCCGGAAGAACCAGCGATCATTCATCGTTTGGCTCGTATCCAACTCGGACTTGGGATGCCTGTCAACGCCGAGCGCAACTTACGCAAAGCAATGGATATGGAAGACGACGAGAAACCGTCGCTCGACCTGCTCAGCGAAGTATTGGCTCAAACTGGTCGCGTTCATGAAGTGCCCGAGCTTTGGAAAGACTTGATTCGCCAAAACCCACAAAACGCCAAGGCTCACGCTCGGTATGCGATGTCGCTGATGGCGAACAATCGCAACGAAGATGCGATGCGCGCATTTGACGAAGGTTTAGAAGTTTTGGAAGATAACACCTACGTCAAGCGGTACTACGCGCCGATCCTGGCTCAAAACCCAGATGAAATTGACCGGGCGATGGACTTTTACGAAGACTGCATTGATGTTGCGCCAACCGATCACGCGCTTCTTTGGGAGTACGCCCAAACTCTGGCCCGCGCAGATCGAGAGTTTGAAGTGCCGGATACGCTCCGCACGATACTTTCATCGAGCCCCGACCAAAACCTTGCCGCAAACGCAAATGCTTGGCTTATCGAAATCGAGCAACCCAAACGAGCCGATGCCGTTCGCGATGCTTCGATCAAAGCTGAAAACGCAGATTACGAGGGGGCGATTAAAGATTTGAAGCCCCTGCGACAATGGCTCGGCGATTATTGGAAGCTGTGGATGGTTCTTGCCAGTTGCTACAACCAAATCAGCGAATTCGCCGATGCAGAAGAAGCTTCGCGCAAGGTTCTCGAACAGTTCCCCGCCTGCGAACCAGCATACGTTGAACTCAATAACGCACTGGCCGGGCAAGGAAAACACGAAGAAGCATTCGGAATTATGCAAATCGCCTTCGCGAATATGTCAGGAAGCCTTCCGATTGCCGTGGCTTACGCGAGCGCGGCAAAGAATATGGGCAACGGCGAAGAAGCTCGCCGGATCACCGGTCAAATCAGACAAGCGATCAAACAGCAAAATGCGGAACCTGATCAAGTGAAAGAATTGATTTCTGCGCTTGATCACATCGATGCGTAATTGCATTTAGTTGCAACCTAAAGTTAAAATCCTTCTGTAACTACAGAAGGATTTTTTATGATCATCCCTTGCCCAAAATGCGGTCAGCAAATCCCCGCAACGCTTCAAAATTGCCAGTTCTGTGGTGCAATCGTTTCGCCCGCTATCCGCAGTGCAGCCAGAACAAAAGGGGGCGACGATGAACTAGAAGCAGGCTCAGGAATTGCTCCAGCGAAAGTGTGGGCCATCTACGGAGCACTTTGCTGGTTTCTTATTCTTACTCACGGCATCAATATCATGTACATTCTTGTCTTCGGCCCTATTGCGAGCCGGAAGGCATTTGAACCAGATGTCATTAACACGGTGGGGATTATCATCGATATCGTATTCATTATTATCGGGATTTGCTTACTTACAAAAGTTGAAAAGGTACGAGATTTCGTTACCACAGCATGCGTGATCGGTATTTTCTTCAACCTTCGCGCGCTTCTGTTCAACACGGTTGATATTTTAGTATGGGGAATGTTTGGAGTCTTGCTAACCGCTCTCACGGTATTCAGCATCATTATCAACGGTGGACTAATTTGGTCAATTTACGAAACTCAACGGATCATGGCGTTTGAGCGCTACGATCAGACTCGGGTTCGGAGATAGTCTCGCTGACCAAACGCTTGTTCCGCGTAGAATGCCATTAACGCCCCATGGCATATCGCGACTTTCAACACTTCCTCGACGTTCTGAAATCAAAAAATGAACTCAAAACGATTTCAGAACCGCTCAGTCCATATTTAGAAATCACTGAAGTCGCGGATCGCGTGATGAAGGCGGGTGGGCCAGCTTTGCTATTCACTAACCCCAGCGGGGCACCCCATAGGTTAGGAACACCGAACCCGAAATCAGCTGTTCTCAATAACCCATCCATTGACCCCGCCGCACGTCCGCAGGGGAATGTGCAGTACAGCTTTCCGGTTGCCATCAACACGATGGGCACGCGCAAACGGATGTCCCTTGCTTTGAGTTGCGACGACTTTGAAGAACACGCAGAACGCATTGCTGGCTTGCTCAAGCCTGAGCTTCCCAAAGGCCCGAAGGAAGCCATCGCAGCTCTGAGCAAGGTTCTTGAACTCAAAGATGCTCCGCCTAAGTCGGTCAAAAACGCCATCTGCCAAGAAATCGTGATGATGGGCGCCGAGGTTGACTTGACCAAGCTCCCCATCCTCACTTGCTGGCCGGAAGATGGCGGCCCATTTATCACCTTGCCACTCGTATTCACTCACGACCCGAACACAGGCAAGCGGAACGTCGGCATGTATCGCGTGCAATTGCATTCCAAAAACACCTGCGGCATGCATTGGCAGATGCACAAAACCGGCATGCGCCACATGGAAGAAGCCGGTGCCCAACGCAAACGAATCGAAGTAGCAGTTTGTTTAGGCGGCGATCCGAGCTACGCATTTGGGGCAATTTCTCCCCTCCCGCCCGGAATTGACGAGATGATGTTCTGCGGATTCCTCCGCCGAGAGCGGGTGAACATGGTCAAAGCTAAGACGGTCGATGTTTCAGTTCCGGCTGACTGCGAGATGGTCATCGAAGGATACATCGACCCATCCGAGCGGCAACTCGAAGGCCCGTTCGGTGATCACACAGGTTACTATTCGTTGGCTGGCGACTTCCCGGTTCTGCATGTGACCGCCGTAACCATGCGCGAAAAGGCGGTCTACCCGGCAACCATAGTCGGACAACCGCCGATGGAAGACGGTTGGATGGGCAAAGCGGTTGAACGGATCTTCCTGCCGATGATCCAACTCACAGTGCCGGAGATTGTTGATATGAACTTGCCGGTAGAGGCAACTTTCCACAATATGGCGTTTGTGAGCATCAAAAAGAAGTATCCCGGGCACGCTTACAAAGTCATGAACGCCATTTGGGGCTTGGGTGGCCTTTCGTTCACCAAGTTCGTTTTCATTTTTGATGAAGACACCAACGTTCAAGACCTGGGCGAAGTGCTGTTTAGGATAGGCGCGAACTGCGACCCGGGGCGTGATACTTTGCATTCCCGAGGGCCAGTGGATCAACTAGACCACGCATCGGTCGCCGAGGGGTTTGGCGGCAAGATCGGGTTTGACTGCACTCACAAGTGGCCAGGCGAAAACGGTTTCTCCCGCGATTATCCTAAGCTCATTACAATGGCGGATGATGTGAAGGCAAAGATTGATTCGCTCTGGCCCAAGCTTGGTCTTTAGGAATTGCACTCACTTACGGAGTGCAATTCTTAACTTTACTGAGCCCAAACAACTTTGAGTGCCACCCTATCGCGACTGGTTCGCGAATTGGGATCACCCACAATCAGGAAGTACTCCAGCCCTTTACCGCCCGCTTTACGGTAAGCCAGGTACCAGTTGGAGTCTCCGTCTGTTTCTACCCACCGCGCGCTGAGAGCTTGTTCGGCATCCATTTCCCACCCAAGCGTGAGAATGGTCTGATCAGAGAATCCTTGGAAGTTCAGAACTGAATGGCGGAATCCGAAGTCCACTCCCTTTGCAAGCCGGTAGGTGCCAGTCGCGGCCAAAAAGCTGGTGAAGTCGCCTGCTCGTTCTCCGTACGAATAACTCACAGAAATATTTTTACGTGGGTTGTTTGCCCCGTAAGTCAATCCTGCACTTAACTCGTGCGATTCTTCCATTTCGTACCGATCCGTGTAGCCACCAATCCTCAAGCGCCATCCGCTGGGTGTACTTGCATAAGTGCCAATCGAGATTCCTCGCTGCGCGTTGTCACCTTCAAACCGGTGAAAATCCTCGGCGTAGATGTCGAATCCGTAAGAATTCAGCGCACCTTTACGCAATTGGCGATTGTGCTCGGCATAAAAATAGCCACCCCGCTTATCTACTTCCGGTACAAAGCCGAGCCTTGCGCGGAAGTCAGGAGAAATTGTCGTATGCCGGACTTCAGAATAGAAGTTGGGCAACTGGTATCCAACAACCGCCGAACCAGCGTAACCGGAGAGCCCCTGGTCATCTGAGTGAGCCAAATCATAACTAGCAAGCATATTTCCGCTTGAAAAGTTGCCAGATGATCCTACGATAGAATTTTTGCGGCCTGGTTGATCTCGATAAGTTGAGAAAAACGAAATATTGTCCCTCGGCCCCATTTGGTGCGCGTATCGAAAAACGCCATCCAACCGATTTTTATCTTCGATGGTGGCGAGTACGCCTATGGCGTTCTTGGCATCTAGGTTCCCGAAATACTTGACTCCTTGGTCAAAATCATCAATTCTCCGAGAGTAAAACATCTGGCCAATCGTATAGTCTCCAGTCAAATTAAAGAAGCGATTACCCTCAACGAAAAATGGGCGTGTATCAGAAAGGAATCGTTCTGTTCTTGTAAATCCGATGCCTTCGATCTGACCTTCAATGTTCTTGAAGTCAGGGTTAATACTGAGAACCGATGTGGTTGTTTCGGTTGGACGGTAGCGCAGGTCGAAACCAGCGCGGAAACTTGCCGTTGGCGAGGTATCACCATCATATTCCGGCGAAACATAACCAAGCAGATCGATCTGCTCGCTGAGATCGCGATTAGGAAACTGAACACCAGTGACCGTGCCGTGATTATCTGCCCGAAATGGATTCCCGGGATTCGACCAATAGCTAGCAGTTTGGGTTCGATTATTCACCCGGCCTATATTAAAGAGGATGTTCGATTTCTTCCCCGCCGGATAGCTGAGCAGCTTCCACGGGATCATCATTTCGATCACATATCCGTCAGCAACCCGGTTCGCTTTTGCGTACCAGTCACCCTTCCACTCGCGCTTTGCAATTCGCCCACCAGAGATATTTGACCATTGGGTTCCGATTGGATTAACGAAAAATTGAGAATTCCCTTCCACCGTGCGGCGATTCATCGGATCAATGATTACGCCTGCGTAGTCTTCGCCTTGAAACTGACCGTCTCGCTGAACTGTACGGGCAGCGATTTTGTCCGGCTGGGAATCGTGTGCGTGAATCGCTACATAAATTCCCTCTTCGGTCACCCCAACCCAAGCATCGGTTTGATCTGGTACAAGCCCCCCCGCGGCCTGATCGTAAAAGTTCACGAGGTGCTGCGCTTCATCCCACTCGCCTTCGCTGAGCACCCCGTCTAAGGTGGGCAGTTTGGTTAAAGTCTTTGCTTCACACTTTTCCCCAACGGCATAAGCAAAATGACAAGCAACTAGCATCACCACACAAATCACAGATTTCAATTTCATTTCCCCCGCCCACATCCTAGCTGGGCTTGACTACACAATACCGGTGAACTTGTGAAAAATGTTCCCGGCAAATTTTGCTCTACGATTTCTTATGGACGCAACGGAGCTGCACCCAAAACGGGTATCATTGCTTGTGGGCAAAACCCATGTTTGATCGAATCCTTTTAGCTGTGGTTGCATGGCTGGATTCGTGATTTAACCAGGACTTATCAAAAAATGGTTTACCGGCCACTTCGCTATGAACAAATGATGAAAGCCGCCGAAGGCATGGACGTGAGGGCACGCCGCATGTTCGAAGGAATGGCGATTTACTCGGGCGAAAAAATGTTCGCCTTTCTGGTAGGAGAGGATATCGGCCTCAAACTCTCCCCTAACGACCTTGAAGAAGCCATGCTCATTGATGGAGCGGAGCCGTTTCGTGCTGATCCGGCGGCAGAGCCAATGCGCGAATATGTGCGAATGCCGCAAGCTGTGCTCGATAATTACGACTCATTTGTTGGCTGGGTTCGCAAAAGCGCAGACTACGCAAACGGACAAGTCGTTCATTAATCGCTTCTATCGGTCAAAATAACTCTATCATCCGGGAAAACCCTGCAACGACGCAGACACTTCCGTCCGGGCGATCTTTAACGCCGTAGGTCAGGTCTCTTCGTGAAGAAAATTGCCGTCATTACCAGCGGGGGTGATTCCCCAGGCATGAACGCCGCCGTGCGCGGCGTAGTTCGCACAGCACTAGCTCGCGGAGCCGAAGTATTTGGATTCCACCACGGATACCGCGGAATCATTTCTGAAGAAATCTTTAGAATGGACACGAATTCCGTCGGCGGCATCATTAGCCAGGGCGGCACAATGCTCCGCACCGCCCGATGCCCAGAATTCAGAGAAAAAGCTGGTCGCGACCAAGCGATTGAAGTCTTGCGTGAAAACGATATTGATGGTCTGGTCGTAATTGGTGGGGATGGATCGCTCACTGGTGCCCGCGCTCTTCACGAAGAATATTCGTTCCCCATCATCGGAGTTCCGGGGAGTATTGACAACGATATCGCCGGAACCGACTTCTCTATCGGATTCGATACTGCGGTCAATACCGCCCTTGGCGCGATTGATAAAATCCGCGACACGGCTTATTCGCACGAACGGGTCTTCGTAGTCGAAGTCATGGGCAGAGCCAACGGATTTATTGCTCTTGAAGTCGCTTTGAGCGGAGGGGCCGAAGCCGTTTTGATCCCAGAAGTGCCGTTTTCATTGCTTGAAATTTGCGAAAACTTGCGCCAAGCCAGAGTGCGAGGCAAACGATCTTCGGTCATTGTAGTTGCAGAAGGCGCAGCAAGAGCGGGTGATATCAAAGACTTCGTGCAAAAAAACACGGGATTTGAAGCGAGAGAATCTGTGCTCGGACATATCCAGCGGGGCGGATCACCGACTTCATTTGATCGGGTTTTGGCTCTGCGACTAGGGGGCCACGCGGCTAACCGCTTGCTCAGCGGGTTTACCGGTGAAATGGTCGGCGTAGATGGCTCTCGCCTTTGCCACCACCCACTGAGCTACGTTCTTTCCACCGAACGTACCGTTGATCCAGACAAGTTGCTCCTGCTCGAAATGATGGCCCAATGATTCTCAGCGTCACCCTGAATCCCGCTCTTGACCACACTATCATCGTTGGGCGACTGACCCTGCATGACACTAATCGAATCTCAGAAATTCAGACAGATGCGGGTGGTAAGGGAATCAATCTTAGCCGAATCGTCGCGGAGCTGGGCGGGAATACAGCCGCGACCGGCTTTTTAGGCGGTGATACCGGACAGTTCATTCATCACACTCTGGCCAAACAGGGAGTGCGGGATGAATTCATCGAAATTGCGGCGACTACGCGCACAAACTTCAATATCGAATCTGGCAACGGCCCGCCTACAACCCTCAACTCAAAAGGTGCCGAGGTTCTGGGATTAGAACTTGAACAATTCTTTACGAAATACGATTCACTCTGCCAAGAAGCAGAGTGGGTAACCCTTTCCGGATCGATTCCGCCCGGATTACCTCCGGAATCTTGGAAGATGCTGGCGGAAATCGCCAAAAAGCGTAATTGCAAAGTTCTGATCGATGCCGACGGCGTTCCTATGGAGCACGGAATGCTTGCCGCCCCGGATCTCATCAAACCTAATGTCAAAGAAGCAGAGCGATTACTCGATGCAGAACTGGAACATAAGCGCTCAGCAATCATTGTCGCGGCGCAAAAACTAAGGGATCAGCTTAAGAAAGGCGGGAGCCACTCACCAGTCGCAATTATTTCGCGGGGAGCCGCCGGCGCGATTATGGCAACCAGTCAAGGAATTTACGAAGCGGAACCAATCAGGATCACGCCGAAATCAACCATTGGCTCAGGGGACTCACTTCTTGGCGGATTTTTGTATGCTCTGCAAGTTGGTGAAACTCACGAAGAAGCTCTGCGCTATGGCAACGCAGCTGGAGCGGCAACCGCCACCACAAACGGAAGCGAAATTGGTCGCAAAGAAGTGATTATCGAGCTATTAAAAGAATCGAAAGTGAAAAGACTCCAATAAATATTTTGGTGCCGGGGGAGGGACTCGAACCCTCACAAGTTTAACCTTAGCGGTTTTTGAGACCGCCGCGTCTACCATTCCGCCACCCCGGCCGATGGACTTAGGATAATACCTTGCGCCCAAACCCATTTCAGGTCCAGAAAAATGTTCGATTGCGAACTATTTTCAAGAAATCTGATTACCATAAATGCGTCTAACAAAGTAGGAAGATTCCATTATGAAAGCCGGACACATCATCTCACTCGTCCTTTTGAGTGGCTTGGCTGGTGCACAAGTCGCCACTTTTGGCGGGCAGGCCAGCCCTTACAAGGCGATTCGCTACCAGGCGGTTGCACAAGGCGTTAATTCTCGTATTCAAACTGCGCAATTCGATGTCATCACCAACTCTAAGGATTGGCAAACGATTTACTCCAAAATGGCAGGTGATCGGACTATTGGATTTACTCCGGCTCCGGCGATGTGCGATTTTAATTCGTACGACTTGCTGGTCATCCACACTGGTCGAAAAAACACCTCTGGACACAGTGTTTACGTAAGCATGATTCGGCAAGAAAAGCCGATGGAAGTATCAGTTGACTACGTAGTCAACCAGCCCACGATGAACAGCATGGTCAGCCAAGTGATCACCAGCCCGTACGTGGTCGTCGTGGTTGAAAAGCAAACCGTGCCTTATCGGTTCCGGGGAACTACCGCATACACCACAACTTACATTGGCAACGGCATTAAC
This sequence comes from Fimbriimonadaceae bacterium, assembly GCA_019638675.1. Lineage (GTDB taxonomy): Bacteria > Armatimonadota > Fimbriimonadia > Fimbriimonadales > Fimbriimonadaceae > UphvI-Ar2. Next base: position 462,160 of record JAHBTE010000001.1, read on the forward strand.
AACAATCAATGTAGTTGCAACTGTGGATGCGCCCATTGTGGCGGAGGAGTCGTCAGAGTTGGAGTCGGTGGCAACCCGATTGGCGGTGGCGGAAATGGTGGAGAAATCTGCCCTCCAGTGCGCAACGGCGGCGGACATACAGACTAAACTACGCTCAAGATGCGAGCAGAAGTTATTTCCGTTGGAACCGAACTTCTGCTCGGACAAACCGTAGACACAAATTCGGCATACATCGGCACTTTTTTAGCCGAACTCGGAGTTGACCACACCCACCGTCAAACGGTGGGTGATAATTTTGATCGGCTCGTTTCTGCCTTACAACTTGCGCTTTCCCGCGCCGATATTGTCATCACAATTGGCGGACTCGGCCCAACTCAAGATGACCTAACCAGGCAAGCCATTGCTTCCGCGCTTGGTGAAGAATTGGTTCGTGATGAATCGCTTGTTGAGCATTTAAAAAATGAGTACGGTCGCCGTGGGTTGAAACTGGTTGAATCGCAGTTTCGGCAGGCGGATCGTCCAGCTAGCGGAAAGCCGATCTCTAATTCAAATGGCACGGCACCGGGATTAATTTGTACCAAAGAGTCAAAATATATTATTGCCTTGCCTGGGCCACCTCGCGAATTGATTCCAATGCTCGAAGGCCCAGTTCGCGAGTTCCTTGTGAGTCTGAATCCCGGCCCACAGCTTTACTCGCGCACCTTGCGTGTTGCGGGAATTGGCGAAGGAACTCTCTGCGAAATCCTCGCCGATCTAATGGAAGGCACTGAAACCACTCTCTCTCCCTATGCAAAAACTGGGGAAGTGCACCTGAGAGCATCAACTAAAGCGGCTTCGCAAAAAGAAGCTGATACCCGATTAGATTTCGTAGAACAAGAAGTCCGCTCGCTAATCGGGGACAAACTGTATGCAATAGGCGAAGAATCGCTTGAAGAATGGATTGTGAAAAAGCTGACCAACCGAAGCGAAACTGTCGCCACGGCAGAGAGTTGCACCGGAGGATTGCTTGCCGCCGCGATCACCTCCGCCGCAGGCGCATCGGAAGTACTTGGATCGAGCTTCATAACTTACTCTGCGGAAGCTAAACACGAGTTGGTTGGCGTGAAGCCGGAATCCATCGCCCAATTCGGCACTGTGAGTTCTGAGGTTGCCGAGGAATTAGCTATCGGAGCAAGATTAAGGGCAGGAGTGACTTACGGCATCGGGATTACGGGCGTTGCTGGTTCGGAACCGCTCGACGAACCGCCGGAACCTAAACCTTCTGGTTTGGTTTATATCGGAATTTCCACGCCGACCCAATCACAGGTTCACACGCTCCACTATCGTGGCTCGCGTGAACTGATTCGAGAGCGGGCTGTCGTCGCCGCGCTCATCGAACTCAGAAATGTGCTTTTAGCCAACTAACCCCTTGGTGGGTTCATGACTAATCGTTCTATAAAGAACTCCAGCATCCTGCTTTGGTTCAAGCCAGAGTGTCCGGCATCAACCCCCACCTGGACTTCGTAATACTTGCCCGCTTTTGTTAAAGCATCGGAGAGCTGCAAACTGTTCGCAGGGTGGGTGTTGTTGTCGGCGGTACCGTAGTAAATCATCAACCAGCCTTTAAGGTCTTTGGCGTAGGTCATCGCCGAGCCGAAATCGTAGCCTGCTTTGTTTTCTTCCAGCAGGCCCATATATCGTTCTGTGTATGTTGTGTCGTAGTTGCGCCAGTCGCTGACCATGCTGCTTGCACTTGCCGCTTGGAATAGTTCTGGGTAGCGCAAGATACACATTACCGAAGAATAGCCACCGTAGCTTGTTCCGTAAATGCCAACCCGTTTTGTATCGGCCCAGGGCTGATCTTTAAGCGCGGCGGCGGCGGCGGCAATATCATCAATTTCCACACGCCCCAGGTTTTTATAGATTGCTTGGCGGAAAGCACGACCTCTTCCGTTGCCACCCCGCATCCTAACATCGACAATTGCAAATCCAGCGCCGGTCATCGTATCTGGCATTGAGTAGCCAATGCTCGGCGCACGACCAGGAATAGGGCCGCCATAAACGCCGAAGAGAACCGGGAGTTTAGTTCCTGGTTTGTAATCAACTGGGAAACTGACCTCCATCCACAAATCTGTAGTGCCATCGAACGACTTGTACTTAATCCATTGGATCGGCTTAACCTTAGCTGCAGTTTGGCTCAAACTACTGTCAGAAATAGTTTTTACTGGCTTACCAGTGGTATCCAGCATACGTAAAACTGGAGGCGCGGATTCGTTTTCAAAAACATCAGCAATGTGCTTCCCATCTGGGCTAACGGAGACTGAGTGATGGTATTGCGGATCAGTCAGTCTTTTAGGCATTGAGCCGTCTGTATTTGCTCGGTAGAGTTGATGGTAGTAAGGATTGTTGCCGTCAGCAACTGTGTACCAAAGCCCGGTCTCATCCATACGAATCATGCTTACCAAATCAGCTTTGTGCATGGTGACCGCAGTCCGCTTTCCAGCTTTTAGATCAATCCAAGAGAGATTATCAAAACCGTTGTCGTCGGTCATCACCAGCATTTTGCCGTCGTTTTTGTTGCCACGGATATCCCGAAGCGGCCCAAATTCAACCCATCCGGCTTTGTTTTCAACGTGGTCAACCACCCGTACATCGCCAGTTTGAGGGTTAGCGATGCAAAGATCACGCACTTGCTGGCGGCGATCCATACGATGGAACATCAACTCATTGCCCATCCACGAAATGGCATAGACATAATGCCCAACACCGTTATCGAATGAACCAGGGCGAACCTTAACCGTTTGGGTTTTTCCAGTTTCCAAATCGTAAACCATCAGGTCAACGATTGGGTTCTCCGTACCAGGTTTTGGATAAGCCTCGGTATCCAATGCTACTTGCTGGTTACGTTGCCCAACAGTCAAATAGTAAAACTTGACCGGTCGGTCATCAAATTTATAGAACCATAAATAGCGTCCGTCGGCAGAAAATCCCATTGCATCACGCTGATTGAGTTCTTCTCCATAAACCCAGCTCGCGATTCCGTACCGAACTCTTTCTTCAACACTTCCTCCGTTAGTAATCGCGGTTTCATTGCCCGCCCGATCCAAATAAACGTTTCCATCGCGATAGATCGCCGTCATCGAACCATCGGCAGACTTCACACGATCAAATTGGCGACCTCGCGCCGGATTCTGCTGGAATAATGGGTCTGGTTGCGGGCCAACAGTTGCCCGAACCTCAGTGATTTCTCCCGTTGCAACGTTATAGGCAAATGAGCCGTTGATATCCGAATATTTATATTCTTGATTGTTTGTCCATTGCCCTCTCAATCGGTTGACCGTGAGGTCGCGGCGCATTGCTTGCGCCGCTCGATAACCTTCGTATCCAGGCATTGTAGGAAATCGGTCTTGGGCGACACCAAAGCCGCTCAGTGCGACCATGGCGAAAACGGCTATTTTTCGCATGCTTACAATATTACGACGATTCAGGAGTTGATAGCTCCACTTTCTTGCGATTTTGCCACCACTCCGCAGTTCTCACGATGACTGGGGCGATAAATAACGCGGGCAAGAACAGCACGGTCGAAAAGTCGCGAATCTGGGCGATGGCCAGGCCTGTACACATCATCAGAACTCCTCCAGTGGCGGTGGCTTCAGTCATCAATGCTTCATCGCTTGCATATTTTTGAAGGAGCTTTGCGAGAAACGTGAGGATTCCCTGGAAGATCAACACAAAAAATGCCGAAAGCAGAACACCGAACCCAAAAGCTCCAGCAAGGAAAATTGAGCTCACGCCGTCCAACATCGATTTGATATTGAGTAGATCGGTTTTCCTCTCAAGGGCATCCTGTAAGCACCCTATCAATGTAATAGGCCCAATACAAAATAAAACGCTAGCGGTGACAAAGCCCTGGTTAAAGTCGCCATCGCCGCCAACAACGGTTCGGGCCCATTCGGAAAGCGCTTCAATTCCGCTATCCAATCCGATAACCGCGCCAATTGCTCCGCCAATACAGATAGCCGCGATAACAATGAGGGCATTCTTTGTTTTGAGAAACATTTGGATGCCGATGCCAATGACGATCAGTCCGATTCCATAAACGGCAACATCACGAACTGGCTCGGGTAGAGATGATCCAGCGGCAAGGCCAATAAGCGAGCCAGTAATAACCGTCAGCGTGTTGAGTACGGTTCCAAAACCTACAAATCTTGCTTGTTGCATCACGCCTATTCTATATCCGTCCAAATAATATTAGTTCAGCCACAAAAAATATGACAATTTATTGCCTATTTTTTGTAATTCAGGAACAAACGAAGTTGTGCGTCGAATATATTATCCTGAGCTTTATTGTACGGCACAAATCGTGCAATACGCTTTTATTCAAATTCATCTGAGAGACAAATGAAACTCACCCACAATTCACGCCGAGCGTTCACCTTGATTGAACTTCTCGTTGTAATTGCAATTATTGCAATTCTCGCCGCGATTCTGTTCCCAGTATTCGCCCAGGCAAAAACAGCGGCTAAGAAAACCCAAGCTCTGAGCAATATCAAGCAAATGGGAACCGCAGCAAACATCTACATGGCTGACTATGACGATGTGATTTCTCACGCCTGGTCTCGCCGCGCAGACGGTACTCACCGCAATACCACTGCTCACCCAGCACCACAAAACGTCATTGTTGGCGGCGGTTGGGACGTAGCGGGTGTTGCCGATACGGTTGCACAGGCATGGCACATTTCAATTCAGCCATACCTTAAGAATGTTCAAATGATGCAGTCACCTTCGCAACAACGCGGAACGATCGCGGGTGAAACTTTCACACCAGGCGTTACCCCTTGGGAAGTTGGGTTGACTATGAACGGTGAGCTTCACACTTACAGTGGAACCGCCGTTGGCGCAGTCTCATCTGTTCCTCTCTTCTGGACAGGTACAGGAAACGTCAAGCGCTATGGTCGTGCTTCGAGTAACCCTACTCTGAACTGTGGTACAGGTTGGGCGGGCGAATGCCGATTCAACCCAGCAGGTGCCCCCGGTGATCCAACTGTAACTGGTTTGATGACTAACACTTACTCATTCCGCGGTCTGGGCGTTGCCTTCCGAGTTTGGACATTTGGTGACAAAACAGCTGGTGGTCAAATGTTTGTTCGAGTTGATAGCTCTGCAAAGTACCAACGCGTTGGAATCGGGATTGATCCTATCACCAACACTGCGGCACACCAAGACCCATATGCGAGAATCACAGACGGTGGCGAAGGCATGGGCAGCGGATTCACATTCTACGCAACCAACGACAACCTCTGCGATCAAATCTCAGGAACCAACACAACCGGAAACCGCTACCACTGCTTCTTCCGACCTGACCGAGAAAACTAAGCGACATGAAGAAATTTCTAATCCTTTTTGTTGTTTTCTCAGGGTTCCTTGTCGCCTGTAGTCAAAATGAGCCACCAGCAGATACTGCTGGACTGATGCACAAAGATGAAGCTCCATCTGATTCTGGCGATTCCAGTGGTACTCCCAAGGCTCCACCAACGGATACGAAGGAAAGTAGTTCCGAAGGCGGTTAGTCGCGTTTCGATAAAAAAAGTCCTCGTGCTTATAAGCACGAGGACTTTTTTTATTTTGTTAGCTAATTCAGCAGTCCACGAAGGACGTATTGGAGAACTCCACCGTGGCGGTAATACTCCATTTCTGTCGGTGTATCTAACCGGCAAACTACATTGAACGACTTTGTGTTCCCATTATCATCCGTAGCCCGTACCATCAAGGTTTTTCCGGAAGCAAACTTCTCAGCAACGCCAGCGGACAAGCCGAGAACACTAAACTCTTCTGTTCCTTTTAGTCCAAGAGAGTCCGCATTTTGTCCGGCTTCATACTGAAGCGGCAGAACACCCATACCGATCAAATTAGATCTGTGAATTCGCTCAAAACTCTCGGCAATAACTGCTTTGACGCCTAGGAGTCGAGTTCCCTTTGCCGCCCAGTCGCGACTTGAGCCAGTTCCGTACTCTTTACCAGCTAGAACAACAAGATTGATTCCTTGGTTTTGGTAATCCATCGCCGCTTCATAGATAGAAGTCACTTCGCCAGTGAGGAAGTTGGTTGTAAAGCCGCCTTCAGTTCCAGGGGCCAGTTGGTTGCGGAGGCGAATGTTTGCGAATGTTCCGCGAACCATCACTTCATCATTTCCTCGCCGTGCACCGTAACTGTTGAATAGGTGTGGCGACACTCCCTTTTCAATCAGATAGCTACCGGCTGGGGAAGTTGCCTTGATTGATCCAGCAGGTGAAATGTGGTCAGTAGTAACCGAATCGCCCAGTTTTGCCAAGCATTTCAGTCCGGTCAGTTCGTGCACAAACTCTTGGGCATCGCGGAGCATTCCCTCAAAGAAGGGAGCTTGCTTCACGTAAGTGGAATCGCCATGCCATTGGTAGCGCTTGCCTTCACCCACCGCGATTGCCTTCCACTTTTCATCGCCTTCAAAAACGCTTGCGTAGCTCTTAGTAAACATTTCTCGGTTGATGTTCTTTTCAACCGTTTCCGCGATTTCCATTTGGCTTGGCCAGATGTCTTTGAGAAACACATCGTTGCCATCCTTATCCTGACCAAGTGGTTCGGTTGTAAGATCAATATCAATTGTTCCGGCAAAGCTATATGCCACGACTAGCGGAGGCGACATCAAGTAATTCGCTTTTACATCTTGGTTCACCCGGCCTTCAAAGTTGCGGTTTCCACTGAGAACGCTGACAACCGCGAGGTCGGCTTCGCGAACGATCGCGGATACAGATTCTGGCAATGGACCAGAGTTTCCGATGCATGTTGTGCATCCGTAACCAACAATGTTGAATCCGATTGCGTCGAGGTCCGTTTGCAGACCTGCGTGTTCCAAATACTGTTGGACAACCCGTGAACCAGGGGCGAGAGATGTCTTCACCCAAGGTTTTGGCTTGAGCCCGAGCGCGTTGGCTTTACGAGCAACTAATCCTGCGGCGACCATTACGCTTGGGTTACTGGTGTTTGTACAGCTCGTGATAGAAGCAATAACAATGCTTCCGTTGCTGAGCTTGTCGCGGGTGCCTTTTGCTTCTGGGAAAGCCGCGAAGAACGAATCTTTCGCTTTTCCGAGAAGCGCGCGGTCTTGAGGTCTTTTCGGTCCAGCTACGCTTGGCATAACCGTGCCCATATCCAGTTCTAAAGTAGCCGAGTAGGTTGCTTCTGGCGAATCGGCGGTATGCATCAGGCCGTTCATTGCGTAGTAATCGCGAACCAAATTGACCTGTGCTTCTGGGCGACCACTCACCATCAGGTAGCGCAGAGTTTCAGCATCTACCGGGAACAGTCCGCAAGTTGCGCCGTATTCCGGAGCCATGTTTGCGATGGTTGCTCGGTCGGCAAGCGGCATGTTGCTGATGCCAGGGCCGAAGAACTCTACAAACTTGCCAACAACTCCGTGCTTGCGGAGCATTTCCGTGACCGTTAGAACGAGGTCCGTCGCGGTTGAGCCTTCTGGAAGCTTGCCTGTGAGTTTGAATCCAACGACTTGCGGGATTAGCATGCTCACTGGCTGACCAAGCATTGCGGCTTCCGCTTCGATTCCACCAACACCCCAACCCAGAACCCCGAGTCCATTGATCATGGTCGTGTGGCTATCTGTGCCAACGAGAGTATCGAGGTAAGCCGTGCCAGAATTATTAAATACAACTCTAGCAAGATATTCGAGGTTCACCTGGTGGCAGATGCCAGTGTTGGGGGGAACAACTTTGAAATTCTCAAGTGCACTTTGACCCCATTTGAGGAATTCATACCGTTCGTTGTTGCGCTCAAATTCGTGATCCAAGTTGATCTGCAAAGCCGCATCGCTACCGTAAGCATCAATCTGAACCGAGTGGTCGATAACTAATTCAACTGGTTGAAGCGGGTTGATTTTTTCTGGGTCGCCGCCGAGAGCCGCCATCGCATCGCGCATACTCGCGAGGTCTACAACACAGGGGACGCCAGTAAAGTCTTGGAGCAGAACCCGGGCGGGAGTGAACGCGATTTCTTTGCTCGGTTCCGCTTTTGGATCCCAGTTGAGCATCGCTTCAATATCATCTTTGGTGACGTTGACACCATCTTCGTTCCGAAGAAGGTTTTCGAGCAAGACTTTGTGCGCGTATGGCAATCGGGCAACGTTGTAACCAGCTTCTTCTAGTTTCTTGAAACTGTGAAAAGTGAATGATTCTCCGCCGAGAGAGGCGGTAGTTTTTGTGCCAAAGCTATTCATTTGCGCGCATGCTCCATTATTCCTGGGTGAATTCACCCAGGTTACCTGGCACCGTCAAGTGAGTCAGGACAGCATCAAAACGGAACACCGTTTTGAATGATGGCATTGAGCAAAACTAATTCCTTTGCTAACGGATCAGCTTCACTTTTCAGCATTGAGTTTTGCCAATCTATGACGAATGCTTTTCCGGATGCAGGATCAATGACTTGGGTTCCGATCGCCATGTTTAATTCTCGCAAGTCTTTGGGATTTCGCTTGTTTTCAATCTTAAACCATTCGTAGCCGGTTCGGATAATTGCAGCCGAAAAATTAATTTGCGACGTGTAGCCTGATTCTGTTGCGCTTACATATTTGCGCAGTATCTCAGTTTTGATCATTTCGCCGACCGCGTTATCAGCAGACTTATTCGCCGCCGACATATCCCAACTCTCTGCCGACGAGTTGAAGAAATCCACTCCCCACTTTTTGTTCGCTTCTTCCCAAACTCCCCCCACTTCGGGCAGAAATTGCATTGCTCCGTGGGAACTGTCATTAACTAATTCAAGTGATTGAGCGAGTTCTTTAACGGTTTTTTCGGGTTCAAGAGGATTGCTTAGTGAATTGAAATAAGCGGTTAACTTTTCGGTTCTGACGTCGGGGTCATCTAAAGGTGCGATAAAAGCACCAATAACGCGTGCATCCGCACCTTTGTTAATTATTTCAGCTAATGTTCCAACTGACATTAATTGAAAATCTTTTCTAACAATATCGCTCATGGTGTAAGGAATGTGTTTTCTTGCAGTTTCCAACCGTTCGATAATTTTTTTTCGATGAGCTTGCGTAAGATTTTCATTCTTACTGAGTTGTGCTAAATGATCGGCTGCCATCCACAGATTTAGGAGGTAATCAACCCCCATAAGTTCGGGTGCCGTCTTGATACCTTGCCAAGCCAGTTCAAATGCCTGTAGCCCCTCTTCAAAGGCAAGGTTCCAATTACCGTCTGCTACTGAAATATTGGACGACAAAATCTTTCCGTTAATCACCAAAACGAAGTTGCTAGCAACCTCGTTGATATTCCGTTCAGAATTGCGTTCACTTTTTTTCCAAGCTTTTATTTCATTTTTCAAATCTTCACGGAGTGATGAATTCGTACGCCATTTCGCATCAGATAAATCAGGTCGTGCAATTGCGTCCATTAGTTCGGAAGAAATTCCTTTATCAACCGTCGGATAATAATTTGCTACCCAATCTGACTCCAATTCTTTATCATATGGCCCTACCCTCGCCCATCCGCGTACTTCTTCACTTGAGACTGAGTGTTCATCCTGCTTAACTGGATTTGGCTTGGGATTGCATCCACAAGTGATTACCACCGTTAAGCTAGTAATTAGTGCACTAACGATCCACCGCTTCATAAAACCTAGGATACACCGACTGAGTAGAATCCAGTAGACATAGATGAGCGGAAAACCCCGCAGCCAGCCCACTAATCCTCATGTCGGAGACATCCTCAAAAACGTCCCGACCTCACCTGGCTGTTACATCTACCGCGACGATAAAAAAGACATTCTTTACGTTGGCAAGGCGGTCAATTTACGTTCGCGCGTGAGGTCGTATTTCCGTGGCTCCGCAAACCACTCCACCCGAATCGCGCGCATGGTTCACAAAATCCGCGACATTGAATGGATGGTTGTGGATAGCGAACTTGAAGCCCTGGTGCTGGAATGCAATCTGATCAAAGAACATCGTCCGCCTTACAACGTGCGGATGCGCGATGATAAGAGTTACCCGTATATCGCAATCACCAAAGAAGCCTATCCCAGAGTAATTTTCACCCGCAATCCGCGCAAAGCTAGCGGCAGAACCTTTGGACCGTACACATCAGCGTATGCCGTGCGAGATACCTTGCAATTGCTCCACAAAGTGTTTCCTTTGATCCCTTGCGGCAAAAGCTGGAGTGGCCGCGCTGAACAACGCCCCTGCCTTTACTATCACATGAATCAATGCCTTGCTCCCTGCGCGGGCATTGCCGATAAAGTCGAATATCAAGACGTTTTGAACCAAGTCACCCGATTTTTGGAAGGCAAAGAGGCGGGAATCTTGCGTGATCTGCAAACCAAAATGGATACGGCTTCGGAAGAGCTAGAATTTGAAAAAGCCGCTCTTTACCGAGACCGAATGCAGGCATTGAACAGCATTCTGGAACGCCAGAAGGTGCTAAGTAGCGACGGTCAAGACCGCGACATCGTTGCGGTTGTGAAAGATGACCGGGGTTCCGCGATCCAAATGCTCTACATCCGGGGTGGGCGGCTGATCGGGCAGACCAACTACATGATGGACGGTAGCAAAGAGGCTTCCCCGACAGAGGCCGTGCAAGAATTTGTGAAGCAGTATTACGCCACTGCGCCCGAGGTTCCGCGTGAAATTTTGTTGCCCGTCGAAATAGAAGAAAAATCCATTGTTCAGACCTGGCTCCGGCAAAAACGCGGCGCGGCGGTGACAATCGAGGTTCCACAAGGCGGCGAAGGCCTCCGACTCGTGGATATGGCGGCGAAAAATGCCGAACTCGCGCTCAAAACCATGGCCCTGGAGATTGAACAGCGCGAAGAATGGGCGCAGCAAGCTATCCAACAACTTAGTGAAGAAATTGATTTGCCTTCGCCCGCTCTGCGGATTGAGGGCTACGATATTTCTAACACGCAAGGGTCGTTGCCTGTCGGCTCGATGGTTGTGACAGAGGACGGTCAACCAGCAAAGGAACACTACCGACGGTTCAAGATCAAGTGGAATCCCGAAGAGCCGAATGACTTCGCAATGATGCACGAAGTCATCACCCGCCGATTGATGAAGTTGCTTGATGGCGATCCGAAGTTCTCGAAAACTCCTGACCTGATCATGATTGATGGTGGTAAGGGCCAACTCGGAGCGGCGCTTGATGCCCGCGACCGGCTCGGGCTTTCCATCCCCATGGTTGGGTTGGCAAAAAAGCAAGAAATCATCTTTGTTCCCACCCTCATACCGGGTAGCCATGAAAAAGGCAAACCGGAATACAGCTACCACGAGGTGATTTTGCCGCTCACCTCACCCGGCCTGATGCTCCTTCGCAAACTTCGCGACGAAGCACACAGATTTGCAATTTCATTCCACCGTAAACTCCGCGATAAACGGATGCACGGTTCGGTACTGGACGAAGTGCCGGGCATCGGCCCAAAACGGCGGCGGATGTTGCTAAGGACGTTCGGTTCGATAGAAGGAATCCGTCGGGCGACGGTGGAAGAAATCGCCGCGGTTCCGACCCTGACCATGAGTCAGGCAACTACGATCAAAGAGTATCTTCGGGTGGATGCGCTTTAGCTTTTTTTGCTCTTAGAAACATTAAGAGTGCGGCAAGGCAAATCCCAATACTATCGATGAGAACATCGGTTGCTCGTCCGCCGCGCGCAGGGACAAACGTTTGATGCCATTCATCCGAGATCGCATACAGCAGAGCAAACACAGGTGCCCAAACCAGCCAGCGGCGAAACTTGAACTTGCGGAAAACCCAACCCGCGGCAATGGTGAGGATAAAAAATTCGGCGATATGGAATCCCTTGACGAACACCCACCACCAGGTTTGCCACCATTCAAAAAAGCCGTCTTCGGTTACGCCTGGAATCAAGTTCGCGACAAACCGGGCGAGTTGCCTTTGAGTGATGACCGTCGTGGAAGTGAAGAAAATCACCGCCACCCAAATGGGAAGGAGCCACAGCCAGCGACGATTGAATTTCTTTGCCGACTGTTTTACAGTCATGAGACTAACAACAGAATCTTTATAGATTTAGTTTCGGAAAACTGAGCGGCCCGAAGGCCGCTCAGTTCATTTATAGTTTTAGTTAGCCGTAATAAACGTCACGTCGCGGATACCGACTGGCAACGTTTCAATATCAATCTGCATGCCAGAACCGTTTGCACCCATCCGCACCGCACGTGCTTGAGTGCCTGTTTGCAGGAGGAGATAATCTTGACCTGGCATTCGGAAAATGTTGGTCATTCCGGAGGTTGAGAAGTTTGCTACCCCGAGGTCACTCATCGTTCCATTTGGATTACGACCATATGTTTCAATGCCTTCATCGGATTCTCGGTAGAAGCACAGGGTGTTGAGGCCTGTAATCGCCGCTCGGAAGTTGCCCATTGGATAAGCAACGTCAACTGGGTTCAGCGGAGTGAGTGTGCCATCGCTGTTCACCTGCGCCTGCCGGAAGTTAGTTGTCGCCGACATGACGTATACGTTGGTGCCGTCATCACTGATCACGATCTTGCGAGGATTGACACCTGCTGCATAAACCGCGCCAGGGAGTTGGGTCAGAGTTCCGTTCGGGCTCACTTGATACGCACGGACAGTTGCACTTCCTTCTGCGATGACATACGCATAGTTTCCGTTTTTGCTAAAGACCATGCTCGTAGGCTGGTCATCTGTTGGTGCCGTAGCCAAGGCTAATGGAGTAACGCTGTTGTCTACGTTTATCGCGAATTGCTCGATTACATCAAGTCCAGCGTGCATTACGTACAGTGCATTTTTAGTGGGATGCTTGAATAGCTTGCTTCCAGCAGCTTGGCTATCTGTAATAAAATCGCCTGTAAAGTCAGTGTCATCTACCAGCGCAATTACTCCTATTTGTGTTTCATCTGATGCGCTCGTATAAAACACTCCTGGATTACGTCCAGGCACTACTGAAACCCAATCGTAAGTTGCCAGATCTGAATGCACGGCGGAAATTGTCCCGTTTGATTCCACCCTATAGGCGGCGACCTGACCATTATCACCGACGGCAATCATGCGAATATTGCTCGCCGCGCTGCCGCCTCCGCCACCACATCCAACTAACCCGGGGAGAATCGCTGCTCCACCCAATGCCGCCAATACTAAGTTTTTCCAATTCATCTCGTTTCTCTCGTTCACTCGCCTAAGCGCGATGAACTATTGATATTCAATAATAGCCGGATGTTCCATTATTTCCGGCTATTATGGACTTTTGTCCCTTTCTGCCCGCCCGGGGCTGGTGCAGACCGATAGGTAAAATTTTCGCTTCGTATGAACCTGAAGGACACGCTTAATTTGCCTAATGCAGAGTTCTCCATCCCCATGAAGGCGAACTTGCCCCAGCTTGAGCCTGCTATGCAAGCTCATTGGGATTCTATTGGCATTTACGAAGTCATTCAGGAAGCACGCAAGGACGCGGAATCGTTTGTTCTGCACGACGGCCCGCCGTACACAAACTCGCCTATTCATATCGGAACTGGGCTCAACAAAATCCTCAAAGATTTCATTATCAAATCTCATTCGATGATGGGATTCCGGGCACCGTACGTGCCGGGTTACGATAACCATGGCCTGCCGATCGAACAGGCGGTTATGAAAAAATTGGCTGACCAAAAGGTGGATTACGATATCCCTATGCTCCGAAAGGCCTGCCGCGAGCACGCAGAGTACTTCAGCAACGTGCAGACCGAACAGTTCAAACGGCTGGGCGTTTTTGGAATGTGGGATAACTACTACACACCTATGCGACCAGCATACGGTGCGGAAATCGTTCGATGTTTCAAACGCTTGGTTGAAAACGGCTACATCTACCGAGGATTGCGGCCAGTTTTGTGGTCACCGACGTTCCGCACAGCTCTTGCGGATACGGAAATCGTTTACGACGAAAACCATGTTTCGACTTCTATCTTTGTCAAGTTCCCGTTAGTTGAAGACAAGAATGGTTTGTTCGCAGGCCTTGAAGATGTCGGTACGGTTATCTGGACGACGACTCCCTGGACAATCCCGGCAAACCTCGCCGTTGCTTACCACCCTGAGTTCACTTACGTAGTAGTGAAAACAGATCGTGGACATCTGGTTCTCCTTAAGGATTTGTTGGAGCGTACGCTCGAAAAATGTGGCCTCACAAACCACCAAACGGTTAAGGAATTCAAAGGCGCAGAAATTGAGGGCACACTTTTCAAACACCCGGTTTACGATCGGACTTCCTTGGCTGTACTCGCTGATTACGTAACCACAGAGGATGGAACGGGGGTTGTTCACACAGCGCCAGGCCATGGTCGGGAAGACTTTCAGACCGGGCAAAAGTACGGACTGCAAATCCTTTGCCCAGTTGATGAGCGTGGCGTACTGACTGAAGAAGCAGGCGAATTCGCAGGAATCCACTTCAAAAAGTGTGATGAGGTCGTTGTGAACCGACTTCAAGAACTAGGAACACTGCTTTTCACCGAGCCGTACAAACACAAATATCCGTTAGCCGAACGAGATAACCAGCCAGTGATTTTCCGCACCACTGAACAGTGGTTTATCGGCATCGATCTCCCATTCCATGCCGATCAAAACAAAACCTTACGACAGGCGATGCTGGAACAAATTCCGCAAGTGAGTTGGTTCCCGCAAACGGGCAAAGTACGGTTCACCAACATGATTGAAGGTCGTCCCGATTGGTGCATCTCGCGCCAGCGACCTTGGGGAATCGGAATCCCGATCTTTTACGGGAAGGATTCTGGCAAACCCGTCCTTGATCCGGCGGCTATCGAGGCTGTTGCAAACCATATCACCGCAAACGGCTCTGACTCGTGGTACACAGACGAACCTTCAGCGATCTTACCAAATGCTTACAAGCATCCGGAAACGGGCGAAACTGAATTCGTAAAAGAAACCGATGTTTTTGACGTTTGGTTCGATTCGGCTTGTACGCACATTGCCGTATTGGAAGGAAATGTTGACCCACGCTGGAAAGAACATCTGCCCGCCGACGTTTTTGCCGAAGGAAGCGATCAGCACCGTGGATGGTTCAATATTAGTATGGTGTTGGGAATGGCGGTCAGAGCGGAGCGACCGTTTAATGCTGTTGTCACCCACGGAATGATCACCGACGCAACTGGAGACAAGATGTCCAAACGCAAAGGCAATACCATTGACCCGGTCGAAGCATCAAACACATACGGCGCAGATATTCTGCGCTATTGGGCCGCAAGCGTGAACTACCACAACGATGCGCCGGTCAGCGAAGAGCTTCTTAAAATCGCGGGCGAAAACTATCGTTCTATTCGTAATACCTTGCGCTTTTTGCTCGGAAACTTAGCTGATTACGATCCGGCTGACCCAGCTGATCTGAGCATCATTGACCGATGGGTGATGCAATCTACCGATCGATTAAGTGTCAAAGTGGCGGAGTTCCTGAAGGAGTACGAATTCAACCAAGCACTGAGTGCAATTCACAATTTTTGTGTTAACGAGCTCAGCCGATTTTATTTAGATGCGATCAAGGATTCAATGTACGCTGATGGCACAAATTGGCCCTCTCGCCGAGGAGCACAGCAAGCGTGTCTGTACGTGTTAGATCGGCTAACGCTCCTGATATCTCCATTCCTAATCCACACCGCTGAGGAAACATACGCAAAGATTCCGCACATCAACCGCCTGCAATCAGTCCATTGCGACACTTTCCGTAAACCCGGAATTGTGTTTGACCAAACGGTTCAAGAACATGTGGATACCTTACTCGCCGTACGTGGGCGAGCATTTATTGCGTGGGAGCAAGAAAAACAAGAACTAGGCTTGAAGAACTCTCAAGACGTGGAAATTCATTTGCCTCTCAGCCAAGATGAATACGATCAACTTGCCGCTTTTGGCGACCAATTAGCGAACCTTTTCAAAATGGCCGCAGTACATACGTTTGTTGGCGACAGCAAAATGGTATTCAAACCTTCTAGCTATCTAGAATGCGCAAGAAGCAGGGTTCGCCGGCCAGATGTGGAACTCGTATCGCTTGATGGCGAGCAAGTGCCGCTCTCTAAGCGTGACCGCAAGGTTTTAGGCATCGCCGAATGAGCATCAATAAACCTCGCCTCATCAAGTTCCTCATCTGGGTTGCAGGATTGGTGGTTATCGACCAATTGGTCAAACTTTGGGCACGCAATGCCGCCGATATGACCGAGGGGAGAACCTTTATGGTTCTGATTCCCAACATTTTTGAGTTCAAATTAGTGTTTAACGAAGGCATCGCGTTTGGAATGGCGCAAGGCGCGGGATTCATTCTCACACCGATCGCAATCGCCATCACTGGATACAGCATTTATCACGTTGCCAAAAAGAAGAATGATCCTCCTGGCGTTTTCAGTGCATTAGTTCTACTTGCTTCTGGTGCAATCGGAAACATGATTGACCGGTTGTTTATGGGTGGCAAAGTCACCGATATGTTTTACGCCCGGTTCATCGATTTCCCCGTATTCAACGTTGCTGATATCTGCATCACCTTTGCCGGTGCTCTCATTGTGTTGCTAGCAATAAAAGATACGTTCAGCAAACCAACTGATTCAACGCCCCCACTTGAGCCTAGCCCCTCTGAAACCCCAGAAGCCCCCTCGGAGTAGTTTCAAGTAGACCCTTAACAAAGGGAGTGACCGCAATGAGAAGAATTCCATCCCCTGGAGCAGGTTTGGCCGTACTTGTAGCAGCAGCGGCTCTGCCTATTGTCATAAAAGCTTCAAAGCCTCTCGCTAAAAAAATCGGCGAAGGCATTGAGAAATTTGGACGTAAGCTAAAAGAAGCAACCGTTGAGGAAGAAACTAAGGCAGAACCGAAGATTCCTGATCCACCAAAAGAATCTGCCGCGGCTACCAAGGAACCAAAGGTTCCCGATGCTCCAACAGAGCCAAAGGCAACAAAGGTTCGGCAAACCAAGCCTCGACCAAAAACCACGCGAGCTAAGAAGACAGTGAAGTCAACGCCAACCAGCCGCAAACCCAAAAGCCCGCCAACCGAATAAGAAAAGTGCCTGGGGGCACGAATCCCCGGGCACTTTCATATATGTACGCGCTGTTTGTTCATGCTTTGCAGTTGAGCAAGTAGCACCTAGATTGATCGTACAATCAGCGACTCATCACTCAGTTTTAGTGGCTTAATCAGTCGAGATTCTTTGGTTCGGCTCAGGTCCCCTTGTGAATTCCCGGCGAACCTGCCATACTTCTAATCCCACGCGCGGTTAGCTCAGCGGTAGAGCACTACAATGACACTGTAGGGGTCACAGGTTCAAATCCTGTACCGCGCACCATTTTTCTCTAGTTTCTTCTACACTCAGATATGTCGCAAAAACTCTCCCGACGCTCACTGATTGCCGCTGGAGTCTCCGCTGGACTTGCCCCGCTCGCCAAATCTGAATTCACCACAAACATATTCATTCCGAAAGCCATCAATCCAGTCGTGATTTCGTCGGCCAACGGCAACAGCGTCAAAAACGGAGGCTCTGAAACCTGCGTACAAACCGCGTTCCGACTCATGACTAGCGGCACTGACATTCTGGAGTCGCTCATCGCCGGAGTCAACATTGTGGAAAGCGATCCTGCCGATACCAGCGTGGGATACGGCGGTATCCCCAACGCTCACGGAGTTGTCCAACTCGATTCGTGCTGTATGCACGGGCCGAAAAAGTGGGCGGGTGGAGTTGCCGCACTCGAAGGTGTGCGCAATCCTTCCAAAGTGGCGCACTTGGTTGCGACATCCACCGACCATCATCTTTTGGTCGGAAAGGGAGCGCAAGATTTCGCCCGCAATATGGGTTTTGAAATCGAAGCCGACCTCAACACGGAGCGATCCCGAAAAGTTTGGCTCGAATGGCTCCGACGAACTGATCCAGAACATTATCTCGACCCTTCCAAGCGGCATAGCCCGCCACCCACCGCAAAATCAGGAATGGAGGCCACTTTAGCGATGGCTCAAGAAGGCTGGCTTGATCCGGAGCACGTTTGGGGAACTATCAATTGCAATGGCATCAACGCCAACGGCGATATCGCCGGAGTTACCACCACCAGCGGGCTTGCCTTCAAGATTCCGGGGCGGGTGGGTGATTCCCCAATTCTCGGAGCCGGACTCTACGTTGCTAACGAAGCTGGAGCGGCTGGTTCAACCGGACGCGGCGAAGCCAACCTTTTCAACCTCTGCTCGTATCTCATCGTTGAAGAACTCCGCCGAGGAGCGCATCCTAAAGATGCAGGGCTAGCCGCTCTCAAACGAGTCGCAGTTAATACCATCGAACCGCGCCTCCTCAACGAACGAGGACGCCCTAACTTCGGGCTGAACTTCTACATTCTCGATAAGCAAGGTCGCCACGCGGGAGTCGCATTTACACCCAGCCGCTACGCGGTCTGCGATGCAAACGGGCCGAGAACAGAGAACTCCGAGCCGCTTTACCAATAAAAAACAGGCGGATCAAATGATCCGCCTGTTTAGTGAGCTAAAAGATAATTAGCCTTTGGGTTCAGTTGCGATGCCAGGAGTCTTAATATGATCCTTGGCGTTGCCGACGTACTTCGCCGGATCAGCTTTCAGTTTGCCGACGCATCCGGTGCAGCAGGTGTAGTAGCGGACTTCTTTGTAGTCCACGTAGCTGGCGGCAGAAGAATAATTTTCGATTTCTTCACCCGCAACCGCGCAGTAAAGAGCTTCTTTCTTTGGCATGGTGCCGTATTTGGCTGGCTCTTTATCGAACGTATCCTTGTTGGCCTTGCTGGAAAAGTGGAACCTCACGCCTTTGTAGTCGCTGGTTTCGGCGATGATCGCCGGGGATTTCAACCGCATGCCAGTGACCGGGTCAAACATAAAGTCGCCCGCGACTTTCTTGGCCTTCGCTTGAGTTTCCAAGAACTTAGCCGGGGACTTCGCAAAATTCGTATCGCATCCGCCACAGCAGAAGAAATAACGCGCGCCGTTGTAATCGTGGTACGCCGCCGTCGAAAGATCAGCGATTTTGGAGCCCATTACAGGGCAGACCATGTCATCCGCCGCCATGCTCGGCGCGGTCACGGCAATGGCAATCAAGGTGGTGAGAGTCAACATCGTTCTTTCTATTGTAATGCTTTTTAGATTGAAAGCGTTCGGTGTCCTAATTCTGGCCCGTGATTCCCGCCATGATGGAGTTTGAGATGGCGGACTTCCTTTTCACCCAAGACGTGAACCCAGAGATCATCAAAAGCAAGCGCGTGGCGATCATCGGGTACGGATCGCAGGGGCATTCCCACGCCCTTAACCTGCGCGATTCGGGAGTGAATGTCATCGTCGGGCTCCACGAAACCAGCCAATCCATCGCAAAAGCCCAGGAGCAGGGGTTCGCTGTTCTCACGACTTGCCAAGCCGTGCGCGAAGCCGATGTGATTATGATGTGCACGCCGGACGTGCCGATGGCGCGTATCTACGCCGAAGATGTCGCCCCTTATCTGCGCGAGGGTCAGGCTCTGCTTTTTGCCCACGGGTTCAACATCCGGTACAAGACCATTTCCCCGCCGGAGTTCATTGATGTCGCGATGGTTTCTCCCAAAGGGCCGGGGCCAGGTTTGCGGGCCGAATATCTTGATGGTCGTGGATTGCCCGCCTTGTTCGCGGTTCACCAAGATGCCACCGGCAACGCGGAACAAATCGCGCTCAGCTACGCCTGGGGGATCGGATCAGCCAGGGCGGGACTACTGAAAACCACATTCCAGGAAGAAACCGAAACCGACCTTTTTGGCGAACAGGCGGTTTTGTGCGGCGGGATTCCTGCCCTCATCGCCGCCGGAGCTCAGACCCTGATTGATGCTGGCTACACACCCGAAGTCGCCTATTTTGAGTGCCTTCACGAAACGCGCCTGATCGTGGATTTGCTTTATCGGGGCGGGCTAACCCACATGAACCGAATGATTTCCGAAACCGCCGAGTGGGGTGGCTACCTCGCCGGTCAGCGGCTGGTGACCGACGAAACTCGCGCCGAAATGAAGAAGATTTTGAGCGAAATCCAATCGGGAGAATTCGCCAAAGAGTGGATCGCAGAAAACGAATCGGGGCAGAAACGGATGGCCGAATTCCGCGCCGCTACGCCAGAACTTCCGGTCGAGAAAACGGGCCGCGAACTCCGCCGCGTGATTCCGGTGATTGACGATGTGGGGTAAGTCTTTACAAAAGCAGTTCGCCGAGCAATGGGAGCACGAGCAAAAATGTGTTTTCATAGACTTCAGAACACATGATGAAGAGGATCTTGCGACATGGGATTACAGTCGGAGAGCCATGTATCTCATCAATGAAGATGCGCTACCTCCCTACTGCCTGGATAAAAACGTATGGAGTCGTTCTATGTCCGAAGAGTTGCAAACCAGCCTTGGTTACTCTGATATGGCTCCCCAGTTAGAAGTTGTTCAGTCAAGCCCGGGCCAAATCGTCCGGGCCTGGAACTCATGTGAGTACTCTTGGAACGAATTAGTCGACGGTCTAAAAGCACACCTTGCGCCAGGAGACGTGATGATTGGCTATTCCCCCAACTTGCAACTTTGTGATGCTTTCTTCGGTCAATTAAAACTTCTTGGCTACGACGTTTCTGACTGGCCCGGGTTTTCAGTTAGTGGAATCTGCAATTGTGGCTATGATCCTGAAGAAAAGATTGAAATCAAAAAAGCGTTCGGTCATTTGCTGACCGACCGTCACCTATTTATAGATGCGGATTCTGCGGTTGCCTTTGCTCTGAATTGTGATGAGAGAGTCAGTGAGCATGCTCAATTTCGTGTCAATGCGATCTACCAGTTAGCCTAGAAGTTAGGCAACTTCCGTGTTTGTAATGACCCCCGCCGCGTGATTAATGATATGGCTGACTCTCCTAGCTTGAATAATTTCGCCTAGTGTCTTCGTCAGTCCAAATTGGGAGTTGCGGTCTGGCTTCCAGTTCTTTTGTTAATTCAGGCCGATATCTGCTGATCATCCAATCGAGCTGACGAATTGCGAACGCTTCTGAGCTGTGCTTATCCATGCTGGGTAAATCATAATTTTGGTCTATTAACTTCCGCAATTCAAAAAACGCAATCGCATGATCAGAGCCCAACATCCCTGAAAAATCGTGCCGGAAATGACTGATCACATCAAACACGTATTCGGAATCCAGAAGCTTCGATAAGTGCGAGGTACTTCCTACATTTACGGTAATACAGGATTGAAAAAGCTCGGTGGCATCATAGCTAAACTTAAGTACATACTTGTCGGCCAGTTCCTGGTTTGGATTGAATCGAATGCCCTTTGCGTATTTTTGATCGCATGATTCAAGAAACTTCCTATTTGAAAGCCAATCGACTAATGAAAGTTCCTGGGCGAATAAGCCAATTTCTACTTTAGCAATCCGCTCCACTTCATCGTATCCGCCATATGCAAAGTCGAGTGGCCCACTATGACTTTCAAGCATAAATGAATACCAATTGCGAATATTAATAATTGCCTCAGCTGCCTGTGTTTCATCTAGTTGAATCTGCCCAGTAGGAATTCGTGTCACGGAAGATTCCGACAACGTGACTCCCAATGTGACATCTGATGATGGTTGATACGAACGGATTTGGCAGTCAACTTCTAAAACGCAATGGATCAGATTCGGAGTATCAATCCGAATTTTTCCATCTTGGATCAATCCCATTAACTCATATCGAAAAGGTAAATAGTCTTGCGGATTCGGGCGTTTCCCGAATTTCACTAGCTTTGCAATAACATTCTCGTTTGTTATCATCAACATCCCTAACAGCCTGAGTTTATCACTGCTCAGGACGAGCCATGGTAAAACCTGTATATGGTAGTCCTTGTTACAATCGACGGAGTTCGTCCGGACGCCATTCAGCGGGCGGCGACCCCCAACCTCGACCGAATCGCGCGCGACGGTTCTTACACTTGGACGGCGCAATCGGTTGATCCCAGCATCACCATCCCCGCCCACCATTCTATTTTCCGATCCGTCCCGCCGAGCGTTCACGGAGTCATGGCTAACGAAATGCCAACACCCACCAATCCAGTTCCAACCCTATTTGAAGTCGCCAAAGCCCACGATATGAAAACGGGGTTTTTCTACAATTGGCCCATGATCCGTGAGGTCACCAGCGCGGCAAGCTTAGACGTGAGCTACGGAAACGCAAATTTCAACTTGAGCAACGGCAACGAGCGCATTATTGACTTTGCCCTGCAATCGGCTTCTACCGAAGATTTTGATTTGCTCTACCTCTACCTGGGGCACACAGATTGGTGCGGCCACGAATACGGCTGGATGAGCGACGAGCAGATTGAAGCGATTTCTGAAACCGATAAGGCACTCGGGCATTTTGTGGATGCCATTGTTGCCATGCACCAACCGGTGGATTTTATGATCTTCGCTGATCATGGGGGCCACGATCACGGGCACGGAACATTGATGCCGGAAGACATGACCATTCCTATCTATCTTTGGGGATACCGAGTAGTGAGCGGACGTACTATAAAAGCACCAACATCTTTGCTGGATATCGCCCCAACGGCGGCTCATTTGCTTGGAATGAAAGCACCAGCCGAGTGGCAAGGAACCATTATAGGCGAAGCGATCAAAGATACACTGCAGTCAGCCGCCTTCGATCACCATCAAGTGTTTGGCCTCGAAGACTGATACCAAAGCATGACCTACACAAGCCCCGATCAATACTGGTCGCCAACTTCTGAACGCAGCCTCACCCGCACCGTCCAGAGACGCCTGATTCACCTCGTTTCTCGGCTTCTGTTCGCGTTTTTGGTGGCTTATTTGGTACAAGGGATTTCGGGGAAAATCGCATCGGGAACCGCAGTTCTCGCCCTGACTTACGGCCTCGGATTATTTGTCACCCAATGGCTAAATTCGTTTTTTATTGATCTCGCCACTAGCGATAAACTGGGCTCGATTCCTTCAAAAAATGTCTCTAAGGTCATGGCGTTTTTTGGTGTCGCGATCCGAGGGGTTCCGCACTCGATTTTCCTTGGCTGGATGCTGTGGATGTTCAACGTCACCGAGGTCTTCCCGGATATGCCGTTAATTCTTTCTTACCAAATCGTGTTGCCGCTGTTTTCACTACGGAAACTAACGCACGCTCCGCTGACAATCATTCCGGGGAACGTGAGGTTATTGCTTGATCGCCAATCTGATTTGTATGCCGGGATTCTAGAACGGTTCAAGGGGGGTGAGTGGCTGGAAAACATGAAGTACGTGCGGATGCAGACGAACCTCTCTCCGCGTGACGCATTATTCTTGCTAAATCTGGTTCTGCACGATGACCGCATTCGCCGGAATCCAGATAACAAAGACCCGCAAGACCCCTCGCCTCCGGAAGATTTTCTAAGTTAAATGGCTTATCGATCATATTTGCCACCCGTCCCGGCGTAAAAGTAAGTTCACTCGTTAAACTGAGAACCATCCCATGAGCGCGCCGGAATTCAAACTGTACGATAGTCTTTCGCGGACCGTCAAACCCATCCAGACGGTCGAACCCAACCACTTGCGCTTTTACTCCTGTGGACCAACTGTTTACTCTTACGCTCATATCGGCAACTTCCGCACCTTCATCACCAGCGACCTCATCGTGCGCACCGCGCAGTCCATTGGTTGGAAAGTGACTTACGTGAGCAACATCACCGATGTAGGGCACCTCACCCAAGATGACGTTGCGGATGCAGGTGGTGAGGACAAAATGGCCCGCGCTCTGCAGAGCAAAGAAGGTGAAGAGTTTGCCAACGTGTGGGATTTAGCCCGTTACTACGCAGATGCGTTTGAATCGGATTGGCGGCACTTGAATCTTCTTCCGCCAACTATCCGCCCTCGCGCTACCGAGCATATGCGAGAGCAGATTATCGCCGTAGAAGATTTGATCAAAAAGGGCCACGCCTACGAAACTCCGACTGGCGTTTACTTTAATGTGGATTCGTTTGCCGATTACGGCAAACTCAGCGGCAATCGGGATCGTGAGAGTCTGCAAGTCGCGGTGCGCGATGTTGTTCAAGACGACAACAAAAAGAGTCCGGCAGATTTCGCGCTTTGGAAAAAAGACGACAAACACCTGATGCAGTGGTTCAGCCCGTGGGGATGGGGCTTCCCTGGCTGGCACATCGAATGCTCGGTGATGGCACAAAAATATCTGGGCGACACGATTGACCTGCATGGAGGCGGCGAAGACCTTAAGTTCCCGCACCATGAATGCGAAATCGCTCAAAGCGAAGCAGGTAACGGTAAACTGTTCTGCAACCACTGGCTCCACGTGACCTTTTTGCAAGTGGAAGGTGAGAAGATGTCCAAGTCAAAGGGCAATTTCTACACGGCGCGAGATTTGTTCGATCAAGGATTCGGCCCGCTCGCATTGCGCCTGGCTCTGATTTCGGTTCCTTACAACAAGCCGCACAACTTCACTCTGCAAACCTTGCGAGATTCGCAAGCACACATTGATCGCTTTTCGGAGTCGCTTGATCGAATCGGCAAGGCTGGTTTCACGATGGATGATTTTCCGGATGGAGAAATACCGGATGGAGCACTCAGCAAGCTCAGCGATATTTACTCAGAAGCTCTAGCGGCGATGCTGAACGACCTCAACACTTCGGTCGCGGTTGCTAAGGCGTTAGAAGGCAACAAGCTCATCTTACGCGACCACCTCGACGGGAAAACTGCAGCTCAAGCCGCTTGGTTCCTCAAGAAGATCAACGACCTTCTCGGGATCGTTTATGCAACTTTTGCTGATCCATCGGACGGCGAAGAATTTGAAGCTGAGCCCGAAATCAATGGCAAACTCATCACGCAGTGGATTGTCGAACGAGCCGAAGCAAAAGCCGCCAAAGACTTCGCAAAAGCTGATCAAATCCGCAATGATTTGGCAGTGGCAGGTTACGAATTGAGAGATTCGATCGAAGGAACGGACTGGAAAAAGGCTCCACGCTAGACACACCTTTTGGTTGAGTACTTGTAAATCGGGTCCCTTGTCCCTGGTTGAAGCTGAGTTCATTTGAACCAGTGAAGGCAATGACCCAATTGCACAAATACCTAAAAATGGGAACCCGATTCACAAAAGTCTCCGTATTCCGAACATGGAACGCAGATTCTTGGGTTTTGGAATCGCAGCTAGTTCTGCTCTGGTTGCACTTGGTGCTGTAGCTTACAGTTCTCAAATTGTGACACCTATGGAATTGAGCCGTTCTATTTACAATACGAATTTTGCCGAGCAAAAGGGTTTTGTAGCTGAAACATCTCTTGAAAAGCAGTTTCAACAAATAGAGCGAATCTACTCAATTGATCAAAACTCTACTGAACTACCTCAAGCTCTTTGGTTTACCTTCGACCAAATGGTAAAGAACTACCCGACTCCTCAATACGTTCTTGCAAAGGTTGATCAGTTACGTCCTATCATTTCCAAATCGGCTAATGAGAAATCGCTCTTGCAATTCGCGGTTGAGTCAATTTTCAAGTCTCAACGGGAGCTTGGCGTGGTATTGAACGAAAAAGAACTTGACCAAGTTCTAAGCCTCATCATTGAATCGCAGATTGGGCAAACGAGGCAGACGGCATTACAAGCAATGATTTTTGGATTAAGCGAAATACGGTCTGATGGAAATTGGTTGGCTCACGTACAAGAAACTCTGCTTAAGGCTCCTTTCAGCCAAGAGCAAGTTCAAACAATTCATGCAGCGATCAGTGAGTCTTCACCAAATGGTTTGCATACGAATGACCAATCAGCCCACGTATTAACGTATCGTAAAATACAAATGCGCAAGATGGTGTCGCCTCTTTCCGGTAGACGGCCTGTACTAGCGGAATCTCCCGAAACTGGATCGTAACCTCAGCGTCGGCGGTAAAGAATCTCTTGGCTAGCAATCGGATGGTGGGGATCAAGGTCCAATGCTTGACGAAAAGCAACCATGGCATTTTCTTCATCGTCTTGCCGACGCAACACGATTCCAAGTAATGCGAATGCATCCGAATAATCTGGATTGATCGCTATTGCGCGTTGAAAAGCCTGAGCCGCCGACTTCAATTCGCCTAGCTCCATCAAGGACTGCCCATGCCGACTGCGGATATCCGCATAGTTGGGTGCCATCTCCGTAGCGGCCCGAAACATCTCTTCCGCTTCTTTCCAAGAGCCTTTTTTGGCCAGATCATCTCCCTGCGCGACCAAATCGTTTACGTCGCCACCTTGTGGATGAATTTGCTCAAATGCACTTAGTGCTTTTTCAAAATCGCCCGATTCATGGAATGCCAAACCTTTTTCCCAGTCTTTTGTTTCTAGCCGCGGGTCGGTCTCTATCCCTCGTCGTATTTCATCGAATCCCTTATGATGGTCGCCCGATTTATAAATCAATGCACCCCGCATAACCATCGCTCCACCAAAATTGGGGTTGATTTCGAGGCTTTTATCTGCATGCTCCATCGCCGCTTTTGCGTCGCCCAAAGCTTTTACTACTTTGGCCTTGGTCAGCCACAAATCGGCAAATCCAGGTCTAACCTCAGTT
Source organism: Fimbriimonadaceae bacterium (assembly GCA_019638675.1). Lineage (GTDB taxonomy): Bacteria > Armatimonadota > Fimbriimonadia > Fimbriimonadales > Fimbriimonadaceae > UphvI-Ar2. Next base: position 488,667 of record JAHBTE010000001.1, read on the forward strand.
GCTTGATCTAAGTAACTGAGTGCCTCTTCAAATTCTCGGCGGTCGTAGGCTCGTCTGGCAAGTTTGCCTAAGCATCCAGAAATATAGTTTTTTGCTCGTTCTCGAACCGCGGCTTCTCGGCTGTTGGTCACGCAAGCATTGAAGTGAGCCAGAGCTTCGGCAAATTCTGCCTTTTCATAAGCTCTAATCCCATCATCAAAATTGGGGTCTTTCCCAAAGCCAAACCACTTGCCGACAAAACTCATTTCTTTCTTAGGAAGATTATCGGTAGACAACTAGGAAAAAAACGCCCTCCCTGGCCGCTCGCCCGCCATTCCATTGACCGAAATTCCAGACGGCGTTCCGAACCAGAAAGACGCAAAATGTTGAAAACCCCAAATATGTCCCGATTTTTTAACAAGAATCATCCCGGAGCATGTCACCCGTTGCCGATAAACTAAGCCACAACTTGATATGAATCCTCTGCAGCAACTTCCAAATTTTGGTCAATCTCCGTGGCTCGATTTCATTCGTCGCGGCTACATTCAAGATGGAAGCCTGCAACGGGATATTGATAATGGAATCAGAGGCGTCACCAGCAACCCAGCAATTTTTGAAAAAGCTATCGCGGGAAGTCACGATTACGACGATGCGATTTTCACACTCACTGCGGCGGGAAATGACGCAGAACAAACCTTAGATGTATTGAGCATAGAAGACGTCGCAATGGCGGCTGATCTTTTCAAACCCGTTTACGATTCCACGCACGGGCTAGATGGATACGTGAGCTTAGAAGTTTCGCCTCACCTTGCCGACGATGCCGAAGGCACAATCGCCGATGCTCATAGACTTTGGAAGACCCTGGCTCGACCAAATGTGATGATTAAAGTTCCGGCAACCGAAGCTGGAGTCGTCGCGTTTCGCCAACTCACGGCCGATGGCATCAACGTCAACGTCACGCTACTCTTTAGCGTGCCGAGATATCAGGCTATCGCTGAGGCATACATTTCTGCACTCGAAGAGCGGCACAGCAAAGGCCTCTCACTTCACATGGCATCTGTCGCGAGCTTTTTTGTCAGCCGAGTAGACACTTTGCTTGATCCCCAACTTCCCGAAAGAGCACCTCACCTCGCGGGGAAAATCGCCATCGCCAACTCCCATATGGCGTATAAGGTTTACGAGGATTTGTTTAAGTCAGAGCGGTTCCAAATTCTAGTAAGTGCTGGAGCTCGGCCTCAACGCCTACTTTGGGCAAGCACATCGGCAAAAAATCCTGCCTACTCTCCGGTGATTTACGTAGATTCGCTCGTCGGGCCGGATACAGTCAACACGATGCCGCTTGACACCATCGAAGCTTATCTGCAAATCGGGAATCCAAGCGATCAACTCACTGGCCAATATCAGGCTCAAAAAGCGATCATGGATGAGTTCGCGGCGGCAGGTTTTGACATCGAAGCCGCCGCTAAAACTTTACAGCAGGACGCAATCGCCAAGTTTGTAGAACCGCACGACAAGCTCCTCGACGCTCTTCGCACCAAACAAGAATCGTTTGTGGTTTAAGCATGAATCAAGCTGAAGCCAACGCCATCATTGCTAGTTCTAACTGGAACGAAGCAGAAATCGCTGCCAAGCTATACAGCAAAGATCCCAGTTTGTGGTCGAGCGACCCCTCGGTTCAGGCAGATGTTGCGGCGTTTCTTGGGTGGGTGGATGCTCCGCGCCGTACGAGGGAGCAATCACCAGAAATCCTTGAGTTTGTCGAGGAAGTTAAAAAGGCGGGTTTTACCGATGCAGTTGTCCTCGGCATGGGCGGATCGAGCCTTTCAAGTCTGATGTTCTCGCAAGCCTTTCCCAATATGGGCGGTCTAAAACTGCACGTTTTGGATTCAACAAACCCGGTTGACGTTCAGCGCATTCGGAACTCCGTTCCGTTAAACAGAACGCTATTTATTGTTGCGAGCAAGTCAGGCACAACTGTCGAACCCCTTGCCTTTGAAGAATTCTTCTACTCCGAACTGCAAAAAGAGATGGGAGAAAATGCCTCGCAACACATGGTGGCAATCACCGATCCTGGCTCGCAAATGGAAGCCAGAGCCACTGAGCGCAAGTATCGAAAGATTTTCCTTGGCGAACCAGAAGTTGGGGGAAGATTCAGCGTTTTTACGGTATTCGGCATGGTGCCCGCCGCGCTTGCAGGACTGCCTGTGGAGTCAATTCTCGGCGAAGTCTGCTCTCTAGTCGAGAATAACGATACGCACGGAATCACCGCTGGGATATTCCTGGGCGAACTTGCCAAAAACGGCGTCGATAAAGTCACCTTTGCTAACCCACCTGAATTCGACGGCATCGCTTTATGGGCGGAGCAACTCATTGCCGAATCGACCGGAAAGCATGGCGTCGGCACCCTTCCTCTAGCTACAGAACCTCTTGCTACTCCCGACTGCTACGGCAAGGATCGCGTTTTTTTTGTCGTCGGCGGTAAGGATTTCAATCCCGCCATTCCAACTCAAGATCAAGCTCCCCGCTTAACCTCTAAAATTGATTCACCTGAATATCTTGCTAAGGTTCTGTACTGGTTGGAAATTGCCACCGCCACATGCGGAGCGGTTCTCGGAGTGAACCCGTTTGATCAACCCAACGTTCAGGCCGCAAAAGACATTGCGCGTACAGAACTCCAAAAAATTCAAGCAGCCGGCTCAGTTCCAGAAATCAGCTACGAAATCGCCAGTCAAAATTTAAGGCTCAATGGATCGCATGGAGGCACAGTTGGTGAAGCCGTCGCTAACTTCATCCACCAAGCACCAGAAGGTTCGCAGATCGCCTTCCTTGCCTTTTTGCCGGAATCAGAGGGTGTTACTGGGGCTATTCAAGAAATTCGCGCCGCCACAACCGCACGGCTCAAACTTGCTACGAGTTTTGGCTACGGCCCACGCTATTTGCACAGCACCGGGCAATATCACAAAGGTGGCCCCAACAATGGCTATTACATCGTGTTCACGAGCGAAGACGCGGCCGATTTCGATATTCCCGGCATGGATGCTACGTTCGGTCAGCTCAAGATGGCGCAGGCACTTGGCGATATTGGCGCGTTGCAGTCAAATGGGCGAGCTGTTATCCACGTTCACTTAGCGACAACCGATGTTGTTGGCGCTTTGCACCAACTAGCGGCTGAGCTTCATATTGCCGTAGCTCCTTAGAAACTTGTATTGACCGCGATTCCTTCAATCGCGGCATTAGCCACTTGGTGCATTTCGTCGGCAGGAACGCCAGCTCGTTGCATCACGCAAATCGCTGTGATCGTATGAGTGAGGGCGCGCGAAGTCTGCAGTACGTTAACTCCGGCGGGCAAATCGCCTCCGGCGATGCTGTTCTCAAGGCTCCTACCAATACGGGCAGACATGGCATTCCAATGGTTCTGAACCATGGAACCGATTTCTGAATCTGATCGGCCAAATTCGCAAGCGGCATGAACGATTAGGCAACCGGCTGGTTCTCCGGCTGGCGGGCCAGCGGCGAATGTGAGAAGGCAGTCGCAAAGAGAATCATAAGCTGATTGACTGGTGGATAGACGCTGGTCAAGCCTCTCTAAATCCATCTGCGAGTAGTATTCCAAACATTTTAAATAGAGGCCGCGCTTCTCGCCGAATACGTTGTAAAGGCTCTGTCGAGCCATGTTGATGTGTTGCAACAGTTGGGTGAGCCCAGTGGCTTCGTAACCTTGCCTCCAAAACAAATCTGTAGCTCGAACAATAACTTCCTGTTCTTCAAACGATCTTGGGCGTCCTGCCGACATAACAGACTAGACGATCAATAAAACGCGCAAGTTGCACAAAATTCAGCCGTCCCAGTTACCAACAGGTTGCCGGGACGGCTGAATAAGCGGTCAAAAATTAACCGCCGCTCTTTCCAGAACCAGATTTAGGAGGCTTTGCCCCACCAAACAGATCAGCAAGACTGAGTCCGCCACCTCCGCCGCTAGAACCAATCGTTGGTCGAGCGCTCAGAGCTTTTTCCATTCGATCTGCCAAGTCATCCCAGTGCATTTGAGTATAGACATCCGTGGACTTTTTACTCGCGGCTTTCAACGTCGTGGACATCTTAACCAATTGCCACCGAGCAATCGTGACCGCTTCCGCTGGCGCACCACTTTGTTCAAGAACCATGCTCATCAAGATGTCTGCATGGGCGCGTTGCAAATCTCGGCGAAGTGGCGATACTGCACTTGCCGACTTGGTTTCGCTCCAGATCGCATCTTGGATCATCGAAAAGAGATCAATAAGTCGCAAAGTGTTTTCACCTTTTTCGGCTTCAAACTCTGCGTTCATGACTCGATTAAGTGTTCCGCCTTCCATCAGTGATCCTAAAACACTTGCCTGAATTGAGCCGAATTGGTCACGCATTGGGAAGTCCTGCGCGGCATTGCCCATGGTTTCGATGAACGAACCCTTAGGATTCAGCGACATCCATTTGAATGTGTCTTTCGGAAAATCGAAAGCTTTCGCATCGAACACCATCTTTACGATTTGGTTCAACGCTTTCTTTTGAGTCGCGCCATCAATGTTCACAACCGGAGGCTTAGCATTAGGATCACCTTTGTAAGCTGGGCTCTTACGAACGCCGCCCACAAACCTCGTGAGTTCAATCGCCGAGCGGTTGTATTCGCCCAACAAGACGTTGAAGTCGCGCGTAAAGTTGTAGTAGCTTTGGCCTTGTCGTGGCGAATTCTGGGCCAGCTTCAAGAGTAAGTCGTGGCTGACATCTCCCATCCGGCTCCAGTAAGCGAGAGGATCTTTGCCCAGGTCAAACCGCGTGACATAAGGGTCAATACCATCTGCATATTCGTCGCCAAGCCAGGTTAAGCCCTCGCTCGTGCCTTTTTCGGCCATCTTGATCAAGTCGTATCGTTCGTCTTGGCTATCCTTGTTCGGGAAAACCGTGTAGCCGTACTGAATCGCGTGGATATCGTATCGACCAACCGTATCGCCGTAGAATTTGGCTCCACCAGCTTTCAGAGCGGATGGATTAAACGCAACGTAATCCATGACTGAAGCAGCGGTGCCTTCTGCATCGACTTCACCAGCATTGCCCAGATTGTTGAGGTCAAGCAATGTAGAAGCGACAAAGTTATGGCGCAGACCCATCATGTGCCCCATTTCGTGAGTGACCACCCACTTCACAAATTGGTTCACATAGTCGTTGCGAGAAAGACCTGGAACAAGCCCCGCTGCAATGAAACCGGTCGCCGCATTTAAGCCACCATCTTCCATGAGCGTGCATTCGCCGGGATGATCTCGATGACTTGCTTGAATTGCTGCGAGTCGTTTTGCCAGCTTGGATTGCCAAGCTTCTGGTCGCACATAGTGACCATATTCCTCTGCAAAAATCTTGACAATGTTTGCGTCTACGTTTACGCTACCGTTTAGAATTTGACCAGTCAAAGGATTGGTTCTGAACAGAGCAATCGCATACGCATCGCTTGGCGAAGTAATCCATCGGACAACATTGTAGCGCAGGTCAGCCGAATCGAAATCGGCATCATCTGGCATTTGCTTAGCGACAACCGCATTGATGAAACCAGCCGCTTCAAACGCCTTATTCCAGCTCTCAATTCCGTGTCGAACAGAATCTCGAAATTCTTCTGGAACTGAGTTGTCGATCCAGAAAACGATTGGCTCAACTGGTTCGCTCATTTCCGCGGATGGATCTTTCTTTACCAAGTTCCACCGGTTGATCATCATTACCTTGTCGTCCAAGGTGGTTGTATCGTTGAAATCCGTATAGTCGTTGGTGAAAAAGCCAACTCGTGAATCGAACATGCGTGGCTGATAGCCATTGTCAACCGGAAGTGGATACCAGTTGTAGTTCAGCTTGACGATCATGCTGCGGTCGTCCGCACTGGTTTGACCACCAAGCAAAGCAGCCATTCCGCCGCCGCCTCTACCAACAAAGTTCAGCACTGCTTGAACATAAGTGTTGTTCGGGAAGTTCTTAATTTCGGAAACGTAAGAGTTCTCCCGGTCAAGACCGAGTGAACTTCCGCCTCCCCCTAAGAATGGGTTTCCGCCGCCTGCAAGCAATTCCGGAAGCCGGGAAATATCGCCTCGGAAGAAGTTGCTGAGATCAATCAGAACTTTTCCATCTTGCTCTGCTTCAATCCCAAACGTTTCTATGAGGGAATCTGGGAACGATCGTTGAACTGCCTTAGCAATCGGTAATTTTGAATCTGCGCGGAACAAATAGTTCGGCACGTACATCGCAATTTTCTCATTCGGCAGTCGTCGGAATTCAAAAACGAGGTCAGAGATTGGCTCACCGGGAGTAACGCGACCGTCAGCCAGACCACTGGCGGCGGTGGCTTGGAGCATCATCGGCTTTTCAAATAGATCGGCGTTCAGCTCCATCAGCAGGGTCATCCGGCCATCTTTGACTTGCTTGTAAATCGGTGCCCAGCCGTCAATTTTCTCAAAATCCTTAATTTTTTCGTCAATCGGGCCAAGTTCGTCTTCGGGAGATTCTTCTTTGTTCGTGTCCGACTTTACTAACCCGCCGGAACTGCGCACTGCACTTCCTGTTACTGCGACCGTCGTCATTTCGTCGAACCCAAAATCGATTTGCAGACCGCTGATCTTCATCTCGTTCTTGATCGAATCGCCGGATGCGATTTCAATCCAGTGAGTTGAGGTCGCCGTCATTTTTGGACTACCTGTAGACTCAACGTAAGACATCTGCACCTTCGCGCAAGGAACTCCTTCAAGTTCCTCCATGGCTTCAAGCTTAAAAGTTGCCTTCGCCGCGCGAATCTTCAATTTGTCGCTTGGTGTATAAGTTTTTTCCCAGGTGTCGCCTACTCCAACTGGTTGATCGCTGAATACAACACTGGTTCCGACATTAATACGCGCTCGCAATTCAATTTCGGAGTCTTCCTCAGGTTTGGGATCAATTTTGATCTCTTTAATCTCGCCATTCGATAAGTAGGTGATATCAACCTTTTCATCAGATTCATCTTCAGGAAGCGGATCACCATTGATTGTGGACTTCGAGGATTCGACGACTGTTCGCAATACGCTCTGGGAATCATCGGCTGACATCACTTCAGTTGAAGAAGTGCTTGACTCATCAATGGTCAGTTTTTGACCCATGGCGTCGAACTTAACAGTGGACTGGCTCTTAGTTTTTGCCTTTTGCCCAACTTCAGGCTTGAACCTGAGAAGTATTTTCTCTTGCTTAGGGGTTGGAACACCAACGGCAGAAATTGACAGTGCAGCCAAAAGTAGTGAGAACGCAAAAGCGCGATTGCGAGAATGCATAGATAACTTTAGCGGAAAAATGATGCTTTAAGTTTCCGAATTCACACGAGAACTTATATTTCAGGCTCTTTTTCCATCATCTGGCGAATTTCGGGCGGAATCGATATGACCTTCATTGAATCGGCAACAAAAACATGCCATGTGTAACCCTCTGTTGTTACCTGCCCGGTGGTTTCATTGATAACTTCATACATAAATTGAATTGCGGCGCGACGCATCTCCCCAACCCAAATCCGAACGGCAATCACGTCGTCATATTTGACTTCGCCGCGATACTTGGCCCAGACCTCGACAACCGGGAGCTTGTAGCCCATCTCTTCAAGGCCTTTGTAAGTAAACCCTCGCGCTCTGCACCATGCTCCGCGAGCTTGCTCGAACCACAACATGTAGTTGCCGTAATAGGCGTGCCCCATTTGGTCGGTTTCGCCGTATCGGACTCGGATGCGCTCTACTGTGGGTTCACTCACCCGGACGGTTTACCCGAACCGTGGGAATGTTGAAACTCCCTAGCAATTTACACGGGTACCATGTTTTGAGCCCGTCCATGGCAACAGCTGCACCCTATATTCAACTTAATAAGCTTGAAGTCGCGTACAACGACTACGTCAGCGGATTAAGAGGCGTATCTCTTGAAGTCAGCCGTGGAGAGTTCATTTTTTTATGCGGGCAAACCGGAAGCGGCAAGTCAACCATTATTAAAGTCTTGAGTTGCCAGGTTAAACCAACAAAAGGCGATGCTCTGATTGATGGACGGTCACTCGCCTCTGTAACGCCAGAGGAAGTTCCAATGCTCCGCCGCAAGATTGGAATCGTTCCCCAAGATTTTGGTCTCCTCCCCAACAAAAAGGTTTGGGAGAATGTGGGCTACGCTATGAGGGCGGTTGGCCGATCAAAACATGAGGTTCGTAACGAAGTCCCCGCTATTCTTGAGCGGGTCAATATTCTCCACCGTGCCGATGCTTATCCTAACGAACTCTCTGGAGGAGAGCAACAACGCGTTGCCATTGCGCGCGCACTTATCAACAACCCTCCGCTTCTTCTAGCTGATGAGCCTACAGGAAACCTTGATCCTGGGCACAGTGACGAAATTATTAATATCCTTCTTGATCTGAACTCTCAAGGCACTACCATCGTCGTTGCCACCCACGACATCATGCAGGTTGAGAGGGCGAATCAACGAGTCATACAGCTTGCCGGAGGCATGATCGACAAAGGCGACCATGACGACGAGATTTTGCAGCACATGCGCGAAGACCCGCTTGAGTTTCCGACCGAAGAATCATAAATCATGTTTGACCGACTAGAGTTTTTACTAAACGAAGCTTTTGTAAGCCTGCGCCGCAACAAGTGGATCACCTTCGCGGCGATCACAACTTCCGCGATGGCTTTATTCATCATCGGCGGCTTTGCGTTTGCATATTTTGGACTTGCCAGCTTTGCAGGAACTCAAGAAAGCAAATTTGACATCAACGTTTTTGCCCGCACCGATGCTTCACCCGAGCAAGTTCAAGCATTAGGTAAACGGCTCGAAAAGCTAGATGGCGTGAAAGCTGTGACCTTCCGAAGCAAGGCGGAAGTTTGGAAGGCTTTTCAGAAGGAAAACCCCGAAATATCTAGCGGGTTGGAAATTGAGAACCCAATGCCCGATACTTTTAATATCACCTTCACGGATTTGAAGAAAGCAAAGGACATCGTTGCCTACGCTAGAAAGATGCCTGAGGTCGCCCCGAAAGACGGGGTTCAGTACATGGGTGATGTGCAAGCCCTTATTGAGCAAGTCATGTCTGCCATCCGGTGGCTTGGCTTAGTTTTGGGAACCGTGATGCTTGCAACGGGCGGAATTTTGATCTATAACACCATTCGGCTCACCATGGTAGCCCGCAAGAAAGAAATGCGCATCATGGAACTCGTCGGCGCGACCCGCCAAACCGTGTGGACTCCCCTCATGATCGAAGGCGTTGCCGAAGGTGTCATGGGTGCTCTGCTCGCAACTGCGGTACTCTGGATCGCCCATTCGGTTGTTGCGAAGCTGTTGGAAACGAGCCTCAGCGTTGTAAAGGTCGGCGAATTTCCACTTGCAGTTACAGCAATCGTTTTATGCCTGAGCGGAGCGGCGTATGGGCTCGTCTGCTCGTATCTTGCCATTCGCGAGAGACCAACCGAGGAACTACCACGATGAAGAAAACAACTCTGAATCGAATAGCGGGGCTCATTTGCGTTGTCCTGATGACCGCTGGAATGATTGGATTCACCCAATCTTCATCCAGTCTTAAGAAGAAACAAAGCAGCTTATCGAGCTCACTCTCAAAGGTCAAACAGAAACGGAATCAACTTCGCTCGCAACTTAATCAGAAGAAAGCGGCAGTGCACACGGCTATGGATCAAGTTCACGCCGTTGATAGCCAGCTCACTTCACTCAACGAAAGAATTGATAACACCACCACCGAGCTGAATAAAAATAAAAAAGAACAACAAAAGCTCGCAGTTGAGTTGCGTGAGCAAACGGAAAAGCTGGACGTTGTCAAAAAGCACGTTGCACAAAGGGTACGCGCCATGTACGTCCAAGGCGAAACCGCACCAATCGCTATGATTGCGGAATCCAAATCAGTGGGCGATCTAGCGGCACGAAAAGCTTTTATCCAACGCATCGCCAACAGTGATCGAGAACTTTTCAACGATGTGCGCGTACTCAGAGACGCGGTTCTTGCCAAAAAGAAACAGCAAGACCTCACCGTTGCAAGAATCGCAGAGCTCGTTCAGCAACAAAAACAAGAAGTCGGTGAACTACAGGCGGCTCGGGCTAAGAAGAAGCAACTATTTGCAGCCCTGAAAGCCGAAGAAAATGAGCTCGAAGTTCGACTTGAGGAAATGGAGCGAGAAAGCAATAAGCTGGAAGCTCAAATCGCCGCAATCCAAGCTAGAACAAGCGGCTCAACTCCTATTTACAACGGCAAATTCATCCGGCCAGTAAACGGCAGAATGTCCAGCGGATTTGGATCACGAGTTCACCCGATTACGGGAAAGCGTAAAACTCACACTGGAATTGATATCGCCGCTAGTAGCGGAACTCCGATCAAAGCCGCTGGTTCCGGAAAAGTCATCACCGCCTCTTACATCAACGGATATGGCAACACGATCGTTATTGACCACGGCGGCGGAATCTCGACCCTCTACGGTCACTGTAGTCGGCTATACGCAAAAGTCGGGCAATCTGTAAAGACCGGAGAACGGATCGCAGCGGTAGGTTCAACTGGGTTCAGCACTGGCCCGCACCTGCACTTTGAAGTCCGCGTCAATGGTAAACCAGTGAATCCGATCGGAAGAATTAATTGAACACTTAATCACTTAGCTTCAATAGAGTAACATTGAGCCTGAGCGAAAGGGAATTCTAGTGGCAATCGATACAAGTGATTTCAAAACCGGCATTGCGATCTACATGGATGGAGAGGTCTATCAGATCATTGATTTTCAACATGTCAAGCCAGGAAAAGGGCCAGCATTTGTTCGTACAAAGCTGCGAAAGCTAAAAACTGGCGCAACCTTAGAAAAAACGTTCCGAAGCGGCGAGAAATTCGACGATGCCTTTATGGAAAAGATTAATTACCAATATCTTTACCGTCAAGGCGACGAACTAATCCTCATGGATCTGGACTCTTACGAACAGATTCCTGTGAAAGAAGATGTTTTTGGCGAAGGAGCCAAATTCCTTAAAGAAGAAATGGAAGTCGTTGCACTTCGAGTTGGAAACGAAATGATGGGCTACGACGTTCCTCAATTTGTAGAACTTGAAGTTGTGCAAACAGATCCTTCATTCAAAGGCGACACAGTAACGGGTGGAAGTGGAAAACCTGCAACATTGGAGACAGGTGCAATCATTAACGTTCCGTTCTTTGTCAACGAAGGTGATGTGGTTAAAGTAGATACGCGTAGCCGGGAATACTTGGAACGCGTCAAAAAATAAAACGGGCAATTATTTATGGGGCGTCGCGATCCAAATGAGCTAAGAGTCAACAATTACCTCAACGAAGCTGTAACCAACGTTTTCGATTCAATAGGCAAAGCGTTGTGTTATGGAGGTGGAGGAATTGCGGCTGTTGGCATTCTGATGTTGCTGTATCACTTCTTTGGTTCGGCAGGCGCGGATACCGCTCAAATTGAAGCAGCCTTAAAGTATCAGGATTACTTCCGACAGATGGCTTTGTGGGGATTCCTCGCGACTTCAATCGGATCAGCCTGGCTATTTTGGGGTGAGGAAGTCAGCGGGCCAATTCTCCTTATCGTCGGATTGCTTTTAGCTCTTATGACTTGGTGGGTTCCCTTAATCGCCCCTAACCAGGCAAACGAACTTCAAGCGAACGCACTTCAATATCTGGCAACTGCTGGTTATCCCGGCGTAATCGTCGGTTTTATCCTCATCATTGCCGATGTAGTTACGAGGTCGAAAATCCGCTTAAAAGAAGGGGCAAAAGCCGAGCAAATGAAATACGGCAAGGGAATGCGCGAGGAACGCGATACCCGAAACGTTTTCTTTGGTAAGTGCTGGCAACTCCCATACTGCCGAAAATTTGTTCGGGAACGCTGCCCGATCTACCATGCCAAACGAACCTGCTGGAAAGAGCGGGTTGGCTGTATGTGCGAAGAAGGCGTCATCAAAACGGCCATGGAGGGCGGGCCAATATCGAAGGATTTACTTGCCGCTTCAAAATTCATTCCAAAGAATCACACACTCAGTGCGGCGGCCAAGGCTGAACGATGCCGTCAATGTGTCATCTATAACGAACATCAAAAGCATAAATATCAACTGTTCATGCCAATCGCATTCGTCTCCGTTGTTGCGATTTATATAACGATGCGCCCTGTACTCGCGGAAGGAATTCAGAGTGCCCTCAGCGGTATTGACAAAATCTACACGTCAGCCGCTCTTTCCGGGAATGCAAATGCAAGCGAAGCGGCAAAAGCAACATCGGTGGATGGCGGAGCAATTGCCTACAACGAAATCATTCTTTTTGTACTTGCCCTCGTAGCGCTTGCCTACGCAATCAAGTTCATCGAATATTTGGTCTGGAAGCTCAAGATCTAAACGCCTATGCCCAAAGCGGCGGAAGAAATTGTTACATTAAACGGAAGCCACGGTGAAGGCGGTGGTGCCCTTCTCAGAACTGCACTCTGCATGAGTGCGTTGACCCAAAAACCCGTGGTCATTCACTCTGTACGCGGGGCGATGCGCAAACCAGGGCTATCTCATGAAGACTTTGCTTTGCTTTCTGCTTTAGCGATCAGCTGCAACGCCCGGTTAGAAGGGGATGACGTCGGCTCCCGCAAACTCGCGTTTGTACCTCAGCAATTACCTAAGGCGATCAAGTTCGACTTCGACATCACGCGTATTGGCCCAGGAAAATCTCCCGGAAACACCCTTGTGGTTGCTCACTCTCTGGCGGCATTGCTTTCACGAACAGGTGCCTATTCCAACGTGCATTTGTTTGGCGAAACGCACAATAACAACACGCTGAATTTTGACGCTTTTGAACTCGCGACTTGTCGTGCCCACCTTGCTCAAGGGATCGGAATTTATCCGCACCTCACCTCGGCGGGTTTCGGATTTGCTAATCGAGGTGAACTCGTAGTAGAGTACGAACCTTCTGCAACAAACCCAATTGAGTGGCAGAGCAGAGGCGGAACCGTCCGGTCTGGTGCTCGGGTAACCGCTGTAGAGCTTCATTCGCGACTCATCAACGATGCCGCAACCGCCGCGCTCAAAAAACTTCAAGAAGCTGGGCTGGGCGACGATCTGGAACTCATCGAAATTTCTGGGCCAGAACCAGGTCTCTCGGTTACCTTTCACACTCAATTTGAGCGAGGGTTTGCTTCTTCTTCAGCTTGTTTGCCCAAAGGAGGAAAGCCGTTCGAAACCGTTCACCGAGCTTGGGAAGAGTTTCACGCTTTTCTCGGCACCAGCGCAACGGTTGATCCGTTTTTGGCCGATCAACTGCTCCTTACCGCAGCGTTTGCCGAAGGCAAAACCACCTACACCACCAGCGTGATCACGCGGCGGCTTCAGACCATCGCATGGGTGATTAAGCAGTTTCTTCCGATTGCCATCACCATTAAGGGCACAGAAGGAAGTTCTGGAACCATCACCGTGCAAAGATAAATTTTTGTTAATTTCGATACGGTGCGTATCATTATCAATATTTTGTGCGTAGAATAGCCCAATGCCACAGGAACTAACCGTCAAACAGGCCGCAAACGAGCGGCGTTCAATTCGCCGATATACCGACGAAGCGATCAGTGATCAAACGATCAAAGACATCGTGACAACCGCCGGATTGGCTCCTTCGCCTTGGAATCTTCAACCTTGGCGGATCATCGCAGTGAAAGACCCGGAAACCAAAGCCAAACTCATGGAAGCGGCCTATGGGCAACCTCAGGTGGGCGCGTCTGCCGTGACGTTTGTGATCTACACGGATATGAAAGATGTTTTGGACAACGTACAAAACACTATTCATCCGGGCATGAAGGATCGCGAAGCCGAGACTGCGAAATCAATCCGCGATACCTTTGCCAAAATGTCGGAATCCGATTTGCATTGGTGGGGACGGGCACAGGGCTATACATTTATGGGGTTCTTGATGTTAGAGGCTCAATCGCAGGGCTACGCAACTTCTGGGATGCTGGGTTTTGATCCGGAGAAGGTGAAAGAACTGTTCAATCTTCCCGCCCATGTTCAAGTTCCGGCTTTGGTCGCAATGGGCCGACCCGCCGAAGAAGGTTTCTCCCATTACCGTCATGAATTCGATGCTTTTGGAAAGATCATCTAACACAGCTAATTTGTAAAAAAGAAAGAGCCAGCTTTATTAAAAGCTGGCTTAATTTTTGGTGAGACGTCAGGGACTTGAACCCTGGACCCATTCCTTAAAAGGGAATTGCTCTACCACTGAGCTAACGTCTCAATCACAAAAACTATACCGCCCCAGAATGAGAATCGGGGCATTTTGGGCTTTCCCTTACGGGACCAGGGGTACCCTGCAAGCATGGATACGGGCCAAAGCTACTCGGCGGCCGGAGTGGATATTGACGCCGCTCATGCTTCGCTCAAGTCGGTCGAAGAAGCGGTCACCGCGACGTACAACGAATCAGTAGTCGGTGGTGTCGGTGGTTTTGGCGCAATGTTCCGAGCCGATTTCCCAGGCAGTTCTGCTCCGATCCTTGTGAGCTCAATAGACGGCATCGGCACCAAAACTAAAGTCGCACAAATGGCCGGTGACTACTCAGGCCTTGGTCACGACATTGTTAACCACTGTGTAAACGACATCTTATGTCAGGGTGCAAAGCCCCTCTATTTTATGGATTATTTTGGTTGCAGCAAGCTAGAACCCAGCGTTTTTCATGCGATTGTCACTGGCGCGGCTGAAGCCTGCCAAGCCGTAGGGTGCGCGCTCATCGGCGGCGAGACTGCCGAAATGCCTGGTGTTTACGAAGACGCGGAAATTGACATTGTCGGCTCAATCGTGGGCATCGTTGACGAGCCAAATAAGCTTCCTCGACCCCGGATTTCTGCAGGCGATAGATTGATTGGCTTGGCGAGTAACGGACTTCACACAAACGGATACACACTGGCTCGCAAAGTGCTGTTCAGTGACCATTCTCTGAGCGTTCGAGATCCACTTCCTGGGTTTGAGGAAATGACAATCGCAGAGGCTCTCCTCCAGCCGCACACCTGCTACTTCAATGGCGTTTATCCGCTCATACAGAGCGATCACATCAAAGCGGCGGCACATATAACCGGTGGTGGTTTATACGACAATCTCCCGCGAGTGTTGCCTTCCAATGTTCAAGCGAAGATCAATCGCCGCACCTGGGAACCACTGCCAATCTTCCAAGTAATCCAACAACTTGGTCAGATTCCTGATGCCGACATGTTCCGAGCCTTTAACATGGGCATCGGCATGATTTTGGTGGTGGACGACGATTCTGCCGACCATGTGATCAACTCACTAAATGAATCCGGTACTCACGCCGCGAGCATCGGAAAAATCATCAGTGGATCGAAAGACGTTCAGATTGTTTAGCATCTAGCTCAGTCGGAACACAAACCGGGCGTTGCCGAGCGCAATTTCATCGCCGTCGTTGATTTCCGTCTCATCCACTTTTTTGAATTCGTCATTTTGCAGAACATACGTTCCGTTGCTCGAACCCAGATCGCTAATGGAATAAACGCCATCTGCTTCGGTGATTTTGGCGTGCTTGCGCGAAACGTAAACGCCTTCGTCCAGATTTCCGAGATCGATATCAATCGGCCCTACGGAAGGATCAAATCTTCCGATGATGGCTGGGCAGGAAAAACTAAAACTGATGTCGGTTTCTGCGCCCGCACGCTTGACTATCAATCGTGGCCCGGTGGTTTCAGATGCTTCTTCAATAACCGCTTCCTCACTGACTTCGGCTTCTTCCGATTCATCAATCACAGGCGGTGCATCTTGAATCATTTCTTCTGACATGTCGTGCGGCGTACTCATGGTTTTTCCAAAAATCAGTTCGTTTACAAGCGAACCTGTTAATTCTCTCGGTATTTCGACGAGTTTGCGTAGGTTATCCGTTGCACAACTCTAAAAATATCTTGAGTCACTTGTTGCTCATATTAACTTAAAATAGTTCCGTGAACAAACTTCAGCAGCCTCCCCAGCAAGAAGAAACCCCAATTTCCAAGAAGGGCAAGTTTTCAATGCTGATGCTCAAACTCTTTTATTTCGCAATATTTGTCGGAGCGTGTGTGTTTGCCTTCCAAATCTATCAAATCTGGGCCGAATTAGGTTTTCCGAACGGGAATGACTTTAATAACTAGTCGGGTTGCCAGCGAGCTGGTTCGCCATTAAACACTACGAGCAAAGCCCCCGATTGGATGACCAGTTCGAAGTTGTCACGGATGATATTGCTCAATGATAAGAATTTTCCAAACTCCAGCGTCGCATTTTCTAGTTCCCACTCGACTCCCTTAACTGAAACAATGCTAGCAACTAGTGGTAGGAGTGAAAACGTTGTTCCCCGCTTAAATTCAGGAAACTTCCACGAGCCCTCTCGTAACACATGACCAACTCCGCCCATCAACAGTATTCGAGGAGAAAGAGAACCTTTCGCGATACTTGTGAGGCTGCTCAGCATGTGGTCAAGCCGATCCCCTTCCAATCCGCCAATGATGAAGTCAGCGTCGCCTTCTGTTATCAATACATCCAGCAACTTATCGCAATCAGATCGATCTTGGTCAAAATCTTCTCGGTATTCAATGCCAGGAAGCTTTTCACTGAGGCTATCGAAATCTCCGACAACAAGATGTGGCAGAAATCCAGCGGATGTGCAGATATCCTGACCAGAATCGGCGGCAATGATGCGGTCTGCCTTTTTGGCAAGCTGTGCCAGCGACTGATTGGCGGCACTGACTCCCCCCAAAACCGCCAAAATCCGCCTTGTCATTTGATAAGTCTAACCTATCCTCAAAAAACGTGAACCGCCTTCAGTTTTAACTAAAAATTGACCTTTCGATACCCAGCACTTTCAGACCAGGACGCATTGTGACGAATTATCTTTTGATTTCATGAAGCATTTACATACAATATTCATCTGCCACGCCATGCTTGCCAACGCCCATCCTTCAACACTCGTAAAAAACTATAAAAATCCCCTTATTCATATCAGGATTTCACGGCGTTCCATGTGTATACTGCCCCCCACTTCATTTCCCCATTTGGGGTTTTTCTTTTGAACCAATGTCAGACCAATACTCACTCGACGAACACGAAGATAGGATACGCCTCAAGACCGCTTGGGAACGAGTTCTAAACGACATGGCACTTCAAGTGCCGGAGACCGTTCAGATCAGATTTCTGAAGCCTTTAGAGCCAATTGAGCTTAAGGACGGCTGTGCCGTGGTTCGCGCTCCAGGTCGCTTTGTTCACGATTGGGTAACAGGCCGCTACCTCGAAAAGCTTCAGTCATCGCTGATTCATCATCTTGGTCAACCGGTACGACTTGATTTGCGTCTCGCCAGCCGTGAGCGACAAACTCCACAGAGCCACACGGTTTCTTCGATTTCGCCAAAAGCATCCGAACCGACCCGATTCAAACCAGTTGAACGGCTCACATTCGACAACTTCGTAGTTGGTCAAAGCAACAGGCTTGCTGTCGGTGGAGCCAAGGCCGTTGCATCGGCACCTGGCACTCGCTACAACCCACTTTTTATTTATGGACCAAGTGGTCTCGGCAAGACTCACCTCTTGCATGCAATTGCAAACGAACTCCTCGCCAAAGACCCGTACCACAGCATCATGTACGTCACGGCCGCGCAGTTCATGGAAGACTTCGTCACGGCACTCAAAAACAATCAGATTGAGCGATTCCGACGCCAACAGCGTGGAGTCAACGTATGGCTCCTAGACGATATCCAACTTGTTGCAGGCAAAGATAAAACGCTGGAAGAAATCTTCCATACGTTCAACTACCTTCAGGGGCTGGGTAAGCAAATCGTTCTTTGTTCAGATCGCCCGCCTCGTGATTTGCTTCTGATGGACGAACGACTCAGATCCCGGTTTGAAAGCGGCTTGGTCGTTGACGTCCAGCACCCAGATCTCGAAACCAAGTGCGCGATCATCCTCAAACGAGCGGAGAACGAGGGCCTCAGCATTGATAACGAAACTGCGATGATCCTCGCTGAAGGAGTTTCAGGAACCGTTCGGCATCTAGAAGGCGCTATTCACCGACTTGCCGCTCAAGCCAGTCTCGAAAAGCGACCAGTTAACGCTGAACTGGCTCAGGAGCTAGTGGAACGCTACTACGCAAACCTCGTTGCTACTAAGCCCAGCTTCGAGCAGATTCTTGGTTCCGTCAGCAAGCATTACCGAGTAGGCGAAGATGAAATTCTGGGAATTTCACGCAAAGCCCACATTGCTCAAGCACGTCACGTGGCCATCTACATCACTCGAGAAATCCTTGGCGACAGTTGGAAGCAAATTGGGGCTCGATTCGGCAATAAGGATCACACTTCGATGATGCACGGCTACAAAAAGGTACGCCAACTGTTGAATTTGAACCGAGAAATGAACGCCTCGGTGAAAGCTCTCATCCAAGACCTTTTCCCCCATCAGTAATTCGGAACCATGAAGCTCGCGGAACTCACTTGGCAAGATGTCGCTGAACTGAGCCGTGACATTGTGGTTCTGATTCCTACTGGAGCCGTAGAACAGCACGGCCCGCACTTACCGCTCGCGACCGATACTTTGCTAGCGACTGCGGCGGCTGAGGATATAGAGACTCAACTTCCGGAAGTCACTCTAATCACGCCTACTTTATGGCTCGGGGCTTCGCTCCACCATATGCCGTTTTCCGGAACTCTCTCTCATTCATTTGCTGGCTACGACGAAGCTCTGAAGAGAGTGATTTTGAGCTTAGCCGAGCACCGATTCATCAAGTTCATGACGGTGAACGGTCACGGAGGAAATTGCGATTCAAACCGTATTGCAATGCGAGATTTGAAGTCGCAAAATCCAAATCTCCAACTGGCCGCCGCCAATTACTTCGATTTTCCTGAGGCATCCATTTGGCAAAACACGCTCAAAGGGCCGACTAAGAACATCCGCCATGCGTGCGAAGCCGAAGCGAGCCTAATGCTCCACAAGTTCCCTCACCTTGTCCGTAAAGATCGAATCCGTGATGACGGCCTTGAACCGACGCCCGCCATTCCTGGCCTCATCACTCAATTCGATGAAACTACCGAGCAAGGTTCTCTTGGTCACGCGACCTATGCTTCCGCTGAAACCGGTGCCGCTCTATGGCAGGCAATTGTCGCAGGTGGAGTTCAATCGGTTCAAAATTTCGCCGACGGATATCATTTTCTCGGCGCACAACAATGAGTTCAAACGGGTAAATTATGTTCATGCGCAACCGCATGATCGCCCTCGGAACTTTGGCAATCGCGATACTCCCAATCGCGGCCACCGCTCAAAACCAATATTTTGGGCCAGAATTTGGCGTATTTATCCCATCGGATAGCAACCTCCGACAAGCTCTGGGAAGCAACTGGTATTCCATTGGAATCAGCACCATGAAGGAAAGCCAAGTTCTACAGCGACGGATGGGCACCAACCTCAACATGATCACCCAAGCCAAAAACGGCAATAAAGTGTTCTTGGGTAGCTACACGCTTGGAATCGTTCAACCGCTTGGTGAATACACTCCTCGTGCAGACTCTCAGCCTTATTTTGCGATTCGCGCTGGTATCTCTTACACCGATTACGCAATCGGAGTTGGACTTGGCCGTGTTGGTGCAAAACGAATTGGTTACAACGCAAACGTTGAGCTTGGAATCCTGATCGGAGACCGACTTTCACTTGCGGCTCGGTATGACGTCAGCCCTAACTACGATGGTTTTAACTTTGATGGTTTGAGCATCACGCTCAAATACGGCATCGCACGGTTCTAAGCTTATTTACAATAAAAAGTGGCTCGCCAAATTGGCGAGCCACTTTTTTGTTTGGCTCTACGGAGCCGTTTTCATGTCGTTCAGGATTGAACGGAGATCAATGATCATTCCTTGGCCACCGCTGACTTGCGGGACTTTTCCGTCCCATTTTTCGATCCATTCTCGGGCGACAACGAGTTCACCACCAGCCTCTTTAAGAGCCAAAGCGTTGAGTTTGGCCGCTTCTGCTTCACCTTGCGCTTGCGCGATTTTGGTCTGCTTTTCTAGTTCAGCTCGTTGGAGTACGAACTTCTGTTTTTCCGCGTCTTGCTGAGCAATCTGCTTCGCTTCAATCGCTCGATTAAATTCGGCGGAGAATTCAAAGTTCGTGATCGAAAGCCCGCCTGGATCAACGATGATCCAGTATTGGCTAAGGCGACGAGTCATTTCTGCTTCGACCTCGGTTTTCACCTTTTGACGTTGACGGATCAAGTCTTCCGCTGTGTATTGAGCCGTCACAACCTTGATTGCTTCTTGAATCGCCGGAGAGATAATCCGGGCGTTGTAATCTGTACCTAGGTTCTTATAAAGGTCAGAAGCCTTTGCCGGATCAATCCGGAAGTTCAGAGCTAAATCAGCCGTAACTGGTTGGAGATCGCGGCTTGCGGCAGTGGCTTTGCTTTCCACTTTCTGGGTTCGGACTTCCATCTGAACCATCTCTTCCATTCCTGGAACAAGAAAGTGCATTCCTTCCCGCACCTGACCAACCGCCGCCCCTAAGCGGAGCTTCACTCCGGCGTAACCGGATTCAACGATCACAACCGAGCTGAACATTGTGCCAAAAATGGCGATGAGCGGCCCAACCACCGTCAAAAGTCCGGCAACTGGCTTGAGGTTTGCCTGAGCAGGCTGTTTTGCACTTGCCTTGAGCACCAGCCCACAGACAAAAATCATGATTCCTAAAACGAGAGCACCCATTTTCTTTAAAATAAGTACGGATGAGGTGCCCTAAAGGTTGGAGTTGCAGGGCCTAAACCTGTACGAGAGGTCGCAAGTTATCTCGCACGGGGGAAGAGAGTTCGCCGTAGGCGATTCCGTCCCGTTCTTCATCCAACCGAACCCATTGAAGCGATTTTTGAATGCTCTCTGGGCCGGCGAACTTCACCGTCAGCCAGTTATCGGTAGTGCCTTCCAGCAGCCCATTTTTATCCTTGCGCTCTACCAGAACCCGCATCGTCCGGCCAACGAACCGCCGCACTTGCTGGCGACCGGTTTCGGCAGTGAATTCAGCCAGCCGCTTAGCTCGATCCTGTTTTTCTTGCGGAGTCACCGGATCGCCCCACTGGTCGGCCGGAGTGCCAAAGCGCGGGCTGAACCGGAAAACGTGGGCTTTGAGATAATTCACCTGCCGACAAACTTCTAGGCTTGATTCAAACCGTTCTTCAGATTCGGTGGGGAAACCCACCATGATGTCGGTTGTAATTGTCACATCCGGGAGTTCGGCGTACAACTTGGCGCACAGGTCAAGATACATTTGCTGGTCGTAGCGGCGGTTCATATTTTTAAGCACGCCAGTATCGCCACTTTGTAACGGAATGTGGAACTGGGGAACCACCGCTCCATGACGCACAAGGTCAATGATCGGGTCGGTGACCTGGTGCATTTCAATTGAACTGATGCGGATGCGTTCGAGCCCGCTTTCTTCACTGAGTTTGGTAACGAGTTCTTCGAACTGCAACCCGCCACTGCCCGATTCTGGCCCGTAAGCTCCTATCAAAACACCGGTGAGAACCGCTTCGTGGTAACCCATATCATGGAGCCGCTTGGCTTCGTCTAAAACCTCGCGCCAAGGCCGGCTGACCATTCCAGGGCGAGTAAATGGAATGCTGCAGTAACTGCACATCACACTACAGCCATCTTGAACCTTTAGCGTTGCCCTTGTGCGACCCTTTTTGTGGTCAATATCAGCAAACTTGGGTTCTGCTTTCACCCAGTTTTCAACTTCAGGGAATTCTTTGAAAAGGTAATCCCTAGCGCGGAGTTTTTCCGGGTTGGGGACAATCACATCCACTCCTGGCATCTGTTCTTGTTTATTGATGCCCATTTGCACGGCGCATCCGGTCACAACGACTTTTGCACTGGGGTTGGTGCGGGCGGCTTTGCGAACCGTGTACCAACTTTTACTTTCCGCTTGGCTGGTCACGCTGCAGGTGTTGATCACGTACACATCCGCTGGCTGATCAAACGGCACAACCTCAAAACCGACCTCAGCGAAGGAATCTAAAATTCGCTGAGTTTCGTATTGGTTGACTTTGCAACCGAGGGTTGTGAATGCGGCTCTCGGCATTTGCCTGAAGCTCTATTTTACTTGCTCGGGATCTAAGGCTCCCGGAGCGCGCCTTCGCTAACCAAGAATGCTGGTTGCATTCCGAACTTGAGTTGCGTAGAATTCGCCTTTTTCCGCCGCATCCAGCTCAGCGAGCAATTCGGAGTTATCTTGTCCCGAAACAGCCTTAATGTAGGCCTCCACCATCTTTACTTCAAGCGGATCATCTCCTTCCTGAACTAAGTTCAAAGATTTTTCAAATCTAGTCTTGGCCTCATCCTTGTCTCCACGCGACCAGGCGAACGCCCCTACAAGCCACTCGGCTCGGCCAATAGGAACTGCTCCCCGACCAAGTTTTAATCCCAGTTCGAGGTTGAGATGGGCAAATCTTTCTGAGGCGGCTTCATCGATCTTTGAGATTTCGATATCCTCATCTCCCCAGCCTCTCCAAAAAAACGCGGCCCGGTTGAAGCAAACTGCTTTCCAAGAACCCAAAGCGCCTTCATCCTCTGAATTGCCGATCAGTTGTTCTGCCAGACCGGCGGCCCTTGCAATCCCGGGTAAATCCTTTTCTTGCCAACGCAAATGGATCATCAACGAATTCAGTCCTTTGATCTGTTCTTCAAGACTTAACCCTGGCAACGAACCATTCACGCCTTCCCACGCACCTTCTTTGTAAGCGGAGACCAAAGGATGTTCATCCATGCTTGTAAGTTACCAAATTCGCCCGTATGACGTGCTTGCGTGTCACAATCCTTTGAACCTAGTGAAGAAATTCTTTGAAGATGCTTGGGCCACTAAAGGAATGGCGGCTTGGTTACTCTTGCCATCTTCATTTTTGTATCAGTTAGGCTGGCGCGGATATCTGGCGATCTATCAGCTCGGCATTAAAAAAGCCCATATCCCAGAGGTTCCTACCATCTGCATCGGCAACCTCACGGCTGGCGGTTCGGGAAAAACTCCATTTACCCTTGCCATCGCAGAACATCTCATCAGCACCGGGCGAAAAGTTGTTATTAGCACCTCTGGTTACGGCTCCCCGAAATATCACGGAGCTTCGGTTGCCCTGTCAGGAGAACTGGATATCGACATTTGGGGCGACGAATCCACGATGTTCCGTACGCTTTTGCCAGATACTCCCCTCATCGTTGGTCATGACCGAGTGGAAGCGGCAAAACTTGCGGCAAAAAACTTTGCCGACCATGTGATGCTGATGGATGACGGTTTCCAGCATTTACGAATCAAGCCCGATCTCTCTATCATCATTGAGCCGGAAGTAGAAAACGATTTTTGCTTCCCGGCTGGCCCTTACCGAGAACCAATTTCTGTCGGGCATTCTCGCGCCGACCGAGTGATGACGTACGGAGCAGATCTAATCGCACGACCGATCACGATAGAGAATGTTCAAGGGGAACCGATTGTCAAAGGCAACCGAGTTGCCGTGCTTTGTGCGATCGGTCAACCGCACAGATTTTCTAATGCTTTGCTCACCGCTGGATATCAAGTAACGGAGGCCGTCGTTAAACCTGACCATGACCGCCTCGACGCAGGTAATCTGCTCGAAAAATTGAACCCGCTACTCCCGTTGGTGGTCACAGCAAAAGATTTTGTGAAACTGAGAAAACGGCAAAATCTCGAAGGTCGAAGAGTTTCCATTGCACACTACCGGGTAACGCCGCGCAACGAAACCGAATTTTATCCATGGATCGAAAGCATTATCGATGAGCTCCACAAAGAAAAAACTGCTCGGTAAGTTCGCAGAGCGATTCATGAAGGCCGTGCAGAAATCGGTCGCCCGGAAAACTCCTCAGCAGGCAGAAAATCTTGGTAAACGATACGGACGGTTACTCTGGACATTCGCAGGTAAGCGTAAAGAGCGAACTCTGGAAAACCTTCGTCGTGCTTTTCCTGAGAAATCTGAAAGCGAAATCCTTGCCATTGCTAAAGGAGTTTTTGAACACTTTGGTAGATCAACTACTGACTTCCTTGCGAGTTTAGACCGAACCAAAGCCGATATCGAAGCTTCCACGACCATAGTGAATCCACACTATATGGATGAGGCGCTCGCCAAAGGGAAAGGAGCTCTTTTGATTACCGGACATATCGGCAACTGGGAGCGCGCTTCAGCCTGGCTTAGTCTTTCGGGGTATCCACTCAACGTCATCGCCCGAGATGCAGACGATGAGGGTGTGAATAAGATCGTCAACGATATTCGCCGTGCGCCGGGTACGCAGGTCATCGCCCGAGGAGCCGCAGCCAGACAAGTGCTCGTGAAGCTACGCGAGAATCAAATTGTTGGAATTCTTCCAGACCAAAACGCCTCCGATGTGTATATTCCTTTCTTTGGGCATCCAGCCGGAACAGCGCTCGGCCCTGGTGTCTTTCACTCTCGAACGGGAGCGGCCATCGTGCCGGTTGTCTGCGTCTATAAAGGCAATTCACGATACGAAATGACTTTTTATCCTGAGCTTGAGCCAATCATGCCAGAAACTGCAACCGGAGAAGGATTGATGCGAGCGATCAATAACTGGCTGGAAGAACGGATTCGAGAAAATCCTGAACAATGGCTTTGGATGCACGATCGCTGGCGCAATGCAAAACGGAAGGGGTTGATTTGAAGCCAAAAATCTTAGTGATTCGGTTCAGTGCAATGGGGGACTGCATCATGGCGGCATGGGCGCTGACTGGTCTTCGGCAAACTTTGCCAGAATCGCAAATCACATGGGCAGTGCAGGATCGTTTTGCTCCGGTAATTGATCGTTCCCGATTAGTTGACCGAGTGGTCTACGGTGACACATTAAAATGGAAAGCTCACCGCTGGGCTCCGACAACATGGGCAAACCAACTCAGGATGTTCGCAGGTTTGCGCAAAGAAAGATTTGACGTTGCTTTCGATTTGCAGGGCCAGGCAAAAACATCTCTCTGCCTAAAATTGTGTGGAGCCAAAAAGAGATTTGCCACCCATGGCTATGACAAATTTGCGAATCGCCTCAATCCGACGGTTGACTGCTTACTCGGAAGCGTTCACGAAGTTGAAGCAACCTGGAGGTTGCTGAATCATTGGCATGAATGCCAGATTCCACAACGTCCATACATGCCTCCTAGTAATAACAAACCGAACGGTCAAATTGTCATCCAAACTGGAAGCGGGCACCCACACAAAAAGCTTTCACAAGAAAGATGGGCTCAAGTCGCCAGAAAATTGATTTCTAGCGGTTATGAAGTCACTGCTATCGGGGGAGCCAACGATGATGAAATTCCAGTCGAAGGAATTACAAATCTTGTCGGATCAATCTCACTCGAAAGGTCACTAGATTTGGTCGCAAACTGCAAGCTTCATGTGAGTGCCGATACAGGTACTGCCCATGCGGCAAGTGCGTACGGAATTCCCACGGTGACCATTTTCGGACGCACCGATCCACGGCGGTACCAGCCTTATGGATCGATCAGTACTGTTTTGAGAGTTGGCCCTGATCCAAACGATGTCACCGCCCACGAAATCTGTCATGCGATACACGAACGACTAGGAGGACGATCATCCGCTTCCTCATTAGTCGACTAAGTGCGCTTGGGGATGTGGCCTGTTCTTTGCCTGCCGCTGGGGCACTCAAGCAGACTCACCCAGACTGCGAGATCATCTGGATCGGTGATAAGCGATTCGGTGATGTCGCCCGGTCATGCCGTCACGTTAACGATGTTGTTATCTTGGAAAAAGAGTGGAAAACGTGGAAGAAGACCGTTCAGTCTTTAGGTGAATTTGACGCCGCGCTTGATCTTCAAGGGCTCCTCAAATCAGCACTGCCAATTCATTTTTCGAACGCAAAAGTAAAACTCGGTTATCATTGGCAGCGCGAGGCATCTTGGCTTTTCACCCAAGCCGTGCAACCAAGAAAAACTTCCATCCACGTGGTTGACCAGTATCTCGATGTAGCTCTCGCCGCCGGGGGAAGCATCCAAGCCGTTGATTTTGGTTTAGAACCTAGACCTGAAGACACGCAAAAAGTGGAAGCGTTACTCAAAGAACAAGGTTACGAACCGGGGCAAAAGCTCGCCGTGCTTCATGCGGGTGCAGGATGGGCATCCAAGCGATGGCCAGCCCAAAGCTTTGCCCAGCTCACGGATCAACTCGCCACAAATCAGGCCACTGTGGCCTTTATCGGCACTCAAGGCGATTCCCCTGCAGTTGATGAAGTTTTGTCTCACTGTAAAACCAAGCCACTTAGCCTTCTCGGCAAAACCAACATCCGAGAACTCATCGCCCTTTTATCACTTGCCGACCTTCATGTCGCTGGGGACACTGGCTCAATCCACCTTGCCGCCGGGTTGAACACGCCTTGCATTGGACTCTATACTCTCACTAAACCCGAGCGATCTTGTCCATATGGCCAGCTGGATCATTGCAAGTCCACAGAACCAGAGAAAGTTATTCCGCTCGCTTTACAATTAATCAGCTCATGAGTATTGCCACCATCGAAGAAATCCAATCTGCCCGTGTTGGCAAAACGCTGGTGTTCACCAATGGAGTCTTTGATATCCTGCATGCAGGTCATGTTCAGTACCTTCAAGCGGCAAAAGAACTTGGCGACCTCCTTATTGTTGGACTAAACTCCGATGAAAGTGTCCGAACCCTCAATAAGGGAGCAGATCGCCCAATCAATACACTCGCAGATCGTGCGGCCGTCATGTCGGCCCTGCGCTCAGTAGATTTTGTCGTCAGCTTTTCAGAATCCACGCCAGAAAATCTCATAGCCGAGATCAAACCGGATATTCACGTAAAAGGCGGCGACTACACGCCAGAGCAGTTGCCGGAAACAAAGATCGTTGAATCTTACGGCGGAAAAGTGGTTATCCTCCCGTTCTTACCAGGAAGATCAACCACTTCTATACTCCAAAAACTTATTTCGCCAATTGAGGGCTGAACTGCGGCATAGCGTATGTTCCGCCAGAAGTCAGCTTTCTCTCGCCGGAGCCGTCTACGTTGATCACAAAAACATTTGTTTCCGAACCTTCTGTTTTCAAATAGGTGAGTTTGCTTCCGTCGGGAGACCAACTAGGTGAACTGACTTGGCCACCGATAACAGGAGTAGGTGTGCTTCCACCGTTCGGCTGAAATGGCATGACCATCAGCCCGCTAGGCGTAAATCCACCCATTCCATCGCTTAAGCCAACGACCACCGCGAACTTGCTACCATCTGGTGAAATGGAGAAGTCTCCAAACGCTTCTTCACTCCCAAATGGCAAAACGGCAATTGGGTCAGCTTTGGGAACTCCGTCTTCACCTATGCTCACGACAAACAAAGCGGATTCAAATGGCTTAGTGACTTTTCCATCCTTGATAAATTCTTTTGGAATATTTGCTTGGTCTGGAAACGCCATGTTGCGAACCATAATCGCAACCCGTCCATCACTTGAAACATCCATTCCCACTTTTTTGCCACGGAAAATTTCCATGGGGCGCTTTAATTGCCCTTGCTCATCTAGGCCAAGAATATGAAGGATAACTGTTTGACCCTCATCATTGAGCATCACTGCCGCTACTTGAGATTTCTTCCCGACGTATCGCGCCTTTACAAAGCTATCACCAAACTTGCCGTAAAGAACCTCCATCGTTCCCCGGCGACCTTCTTCTGCGGCGGCGGTTTCATCAATAGCCGGCGGCAAAATTTGCTTGGTTGTTCCATCCTTAATATTAATTTCGAGAATCTGACCGCCAGATTGAATAAGGCCAAGTATCTTTGCACTCGGATCATCTACCGGGCCAAACCACGGAGCCGATTGGCTACGCGAACCGATCGCTCTTTTGCTGATATCTTGCCGATCTGGATTCCAGCGGTAAACCAAAAATGAGTCACTTTCGCGGGTGCTTGACATAAACAGCCGCTGTCCATCGACCGACCAGCTCACCTCACGGTCTTCCCATTGGGATTTGCCATCCTTAGGTGGTTTATTCGGTTCGATTCGCTTGCCGTTCTCATCAAATAAAACGACCCGACCGCCCTGCTTAGACATTTCTAGCGCGGTTACATATCCAACAGAGTTAAAGTCGCCCGGATCTGGATCGTCGGTCACATTCTTGAGCACCTTGTATCCGTAGAGCAACCCTACAATGAGGAGGAACCCGATTAAGAACCTTATCTGAGTGGCTTTCTTCATGTCAAAAATCCGAAACGTTGCTTATTCTGGCTGAATTTGAATTCCTGGTTACGGGCAACGGTTCATACCAACCAACGCATACGGGCGGTGATTTGTGCCCCGTTCAGGAATTCTTTTGCCGACATCCTGCGTTTTCCTTCTGGTTGCACTTCTAGAAGGCGGAGTGAGCCATCCCCGAACGCGAGGGTGATGCCATATTGAGTATCAAGAATCACGCCAGGTTCGCCTGATCTCGTATCGTATCGAGCCGAGTGAACTTTAACGATTCCTGATGTGGTTTTCATCCAGACCCCCGGAGCCGGTGTGAATGCTCGGAACCGGTTGTAAGCAACCTCAGCAGAAAGATCGCTTGTCAGCTCAGCATCAGCTTTTTCGACCTTCGGTGCATGGGTGGCAAAAGCATCGTCTTGCGGAGTGCGCGTGTATTTGCCTGAAACGATTTTCGGCATCCACTCTTTGGCTAGATCACCCGCCATTTCGGAAAGTCGCGCGTAAAGTTCTCCGGCGGTTTCATCAGCGCCGATTGGAGTGCGGGCAATTTTGATCATATCACCGGTATCCATGCCCTTATCCATTTGCATTAGCGTGACGCCAGATTCAGTGTCGCCTGCTTCAATCGCGCGCTGGATCGGTGCGGCGCCCCGCCAGCGGGGAAGGATTGAGCCGTGTAAATTGATGCATCCGCATCGAGGAATATCTAAGACTCGTTGGCTCAATATCTGCCCATAAGCGGCGACCAGAAAAACATCCGCTTGCTCAGCTTCTAAGATGGGCAAGAACTCAAGTGAACGGCTCTTTTCCGGGGTTTGTGCTGGAATACCAAGTTCAAGTGCCGCTTGCTTTACTGGCGATGGTTGTAGATTCAATCCACGACCTTTTGGTCGGTCAGGTTGGCTCACGACTTGAGTCACATGTTCTGCAACTGCTTTCAATGCCGGAACGGCAAAATCGGCGGTGCCGAAATAGACAATCCTCAATTAATCTCGCTCCGGATTCGGATCCATCCAGTGGAGCGTTGCTTCGTTCACTTTGTCGATAAAAAGAATTCCGTCTAGGTGGTCGATTTCATGCTGAACCACTACCGCCGGATAGCCTTTCATTTCCAATTCGATCGGGCGACCCTTGATGTCGTACGCTTCCACAATCACTGATTCAAAACGCTCAACGTCGCCGTAAAGGCCAGGGATGCTGAGGCAACCTTCTTCACCTACTTGAGTGCCGCTTTTTTCGGTAATCGTCGGATTGACCAAAACGATAGGCTTGCGTTCCGGAGCGATAACGACGATGCGTTCACTCACTCCTACTTGCGGCGCGGCGATGCCAACCCCGTTAGCGGCTTTCATGATAGAAATCATCCGTTCGGCCAACTTGACGTGGCGCTTGGTGACTTTTTCGATTGGTTTTGCCACTCGTCGGAGAACTTGCTCGGGAATTTTTACGACCGGACGCTCATCATTGGTCACATACAAGTATTGAAATTCAGTTGGTACAACGATCTCCATTCAGGCTAATTATATCCGGGGCAACTTATTTGAAAATGGCACTATCGGGCGTAAAGGTCAAGGTGCGGATAATGCCAGAAAGATCAGCAAGCGCATCGGCTAGCACCCACCCGTATTCGCCGAAAATAGATTCCACTGCATCCGACTGTCCCTGACCAATTTCAACGATTAACACATCGCAGAGGGTTCGATGATAACAGTCTGCGGCTAAACGGCGATAAAAAGCAGTGCCTTGGGCTTCGGCAAAAAGGGCGTCGGCAGGTTCAAATTCGCGTACTTCTGGGGGCAAATCGTCACTATGAGCCACGTATGGAGGGTTGCTCACCACCATGCGGTACATGCTTTTGGGGAGATAAGTAAACAGGTCAGAATGAACGAAATCCACCCGCGCGCCAAGCGCATCTGCATTTTTTGATGCCACCCGCAATGCGTTTGCGGATTTATCAAGCAACGTGACTTGCGCGTCCGGTTTTTCTAAAGCCAGAGTGATACCGATACACCCGCTTCCCGTACCGACATCCAAAACCGACCAAGGCAGAGAATCATCCCGCATCCAAAGCAACGCACGTTCGACCACGAATTCAGTTTCTTGGCGAGGCACTAAAACATCGTGGTCAACAAAAAATCGGCGACCATAGAACTCGCGCGACCCAACAATGTACGCCAGCGGTTCGCGGTTAACGCGCCGAGCGAGAATGGAATCAAGATCGCTGGTAATTTCAGCTTCCGGGTGGGCGAGCACCCAACTTCGATCCTGACCAAAACCGTGGGCGGCCAAAACCTGAGCATCTAAGCGAGCAGAATCTACTCCTGCTCGCTGTAGCTGTTCGGTGGCAGACTGAATCCAGTCGCCCAGGGTCAATGGTTTTTGCGTCACTCTTTTACTAAGAACGGTTCAAGCTTGCCTCTGTGTTCGGCAACAATCTCCGCTTCCAGATAAATGCCTTCGTCTCGGTACTCTTTTTTGAGCACCCTTCCGTAATCATACGCCCGCTCAACGAGCTGCGCATCGGCGTACGGCACGATCGCTTTAATGATGCCTAAACGGTCGCTGACTAAGCTCTTGATCGTGGCGAACAAGTCATCCATGCCCTCACCATTGAGAGCGCTGATTGCTACAGAGTCTGGATGTTCGCTTGCCATCCTCCTCACGGCTGTTTGATCAATTGCCGCATCAATTTTATTAAACACGGTGAGAACCGGCACGTTGAAAGCACCCAAGTCATCGATCGTTTTGACCACCGCCTCGACCTGCATCTCCCATTCCGGGTTGCTTACGTCGACGACGTGAAGAAGAAGATCGGCGTAAACCAGCTCTTCCAATGTCGCACGGAATGCGGCAACGAGCAATGTCGGCAAATTACGGATGAATCCAACCGTGTCACTCAAGAAGAATCGGTAGCCATCGGGAAGATCGACCAGACGAGTGGTCGGGTCAAGCGTTGCAAACGGCATCGCATCAACCAGAACTTCGGTTTCCGCCATGCGGTTCATCAACGTCGACTTACCCGCACTGGTGTAGCCCACAATCGCAACCGTTGGATACGGTTGGTCACGCCGACTTTCCCGTTGCAGGGTGCGGTGCTGCTTCACCATTTCAATATCGCGTTTGAGTTTGGCGATGCGGTCTCGAACCATGCGGCGGTCACTTTCTAGTTTTGTTTCACCAGGACCGCGCATCCCAATACCCCCTCGTTGACGCTCAAACTTCGTGTAAACACTCATGAGTCGAGGCAATCGGTAGGTGTACTGAGCGAGCTCAACTTGAAGCTGGCCTTCCCGAGTTTTTGCTCGATTTGCGAAGATATCCAGAATCAACTGCGTGCGATCAATCACTCGCCGCTCTA
This sequence comes from Fimbriimonadaceae bacterium, assembly GCA_019638675.1. Classification (GTDB taxonomy): domain Bacteria; phylum Armatimonadota; class Fimbriimonadia; order Fimbriimonadales; family Fimbriimonadaceae; genus UphvI-Ar2. The sequence continues at coordinate 520,229 of JAHBTE010000001.1, forward strand.
TGATTTCCTCAAGATTACGGATTTGAATCCCGCTGAGTTCACAGTCGAACACAACTGCATCCGCCGCGAGTTCAGCAACTGCTTCTTTGATTTCAATCGCTTTGCCAGAACCGACGTAGGTCGCTTTAGTTTTGTGATCGACGCGCTGTCGCGCCATTCCGCAGACTTCACCGCCCGCCGCATCAACAAGACCTTCTAACTCCGCTTCAACGTAGCTGTCTTCTTCTGCTTCCTGGTTCACATACACCAAAAACAGGCGCTCTTTTTCTATTTCGTTACTATGACTTCTCTTTTCTTGGGTGGCCAAAACAAGCCTCTCTCCGCTTTCTGTAAGCGTATCACAGGGGCGCATCCATGCTGGCAAAAAACCAGTTCAAACGGGAACTCAACAAGCACTCTGCACCAAAAAGGAACGAGAATAACAAAACCACCGACGCACGAATTGCGGGAAATTTGGCGGTCTTGCAGAGTGGTTAGAGCTTCATGAGGGCTTGATTTTACCAAATCACGGGGTTGGCATTGGGCCGGTAATATGAATTGCGATGCCGATCTACGAGTTCCGATGCCTATCTTGCGGCAAAAAATGCGAACTCCTGATGAGTGCCAACGCCGAGTTTGCCGATGAACCATGCCCGCATTGCGGGCAGGCAAAACTCAGCAAATTGGTCAGCCGATTCCGCCGAGGCCGGAGTGACGACGACCGAATTGACCATATCGCGGATCAACTGGAAACGATGGGCGAACCTGGATCAGCATCTGAAATCCGAGAACTCGTCAAAGAGATCGGGCGGGCAACCGACGACGATATGGCGGACGACCTCGAAGAAATGTTGGAATCTGATCTAGAATCTGATTCCACAACGGACAACACAGAATGAAGAAACTGGGCCAACTCACACTTGTATGCGGAAGCATGTACGCAGGCAAATCGGAAGAACTGATTCGACTAGCGCGGCGTGCCCTTTACGCTAAGAAAAAGGTTCAAGTGTTCAAGCCAGCTATCGACACCCGCTACGATGAACAACATGTGGTCACTCACATGGGAGTTCAGCACGAGGCGGTTCCGGTGAAAGGCGTACGTGAACTTTGCAAGGCTCTCAAGCCAGATACAGAGGTTGTGTGCGTGGAGGAAGTACAGTTTTTCGATAAATCCATTGTCGAAGTCCTCATAGATCTTGCCGACAAAGGAATGGAAGTGATCTGCGCCGGGCTAGATCAAGATTTTCGGCGTCAACCGTTTGGGCCAATGGCCGAACTCATGGCAGCGGCGGATCAGGTCGTTAAGTTACGAGCGATCTGTGTGCAATGCGGACGACCAGCTTCGCATACTCAGCGGATCATTGAAGGCAAGCCAGCAAAATGGGATGACCCAATTGTTCTGATTGGCGCGACCGAGAGCTACGAAGCTCGCTGCCGCGCCTGTTATCAGATGAAAAAGCCGAAAAAGAAGGCTTAGCTATCGGGCTCTTTTGACTTTGGTGAGTTCCATATTCCCGGCGATCTTCGTCATCGCTCCTTGCATGGACTTCAGTTGGCCCTTCATGTTGACGCGTACAACCATGCCGGTCTTGATGTCGTAGCAAATGTTTCCTGAGAACACCTGGTTGGGGGTTTGCGCCGGATCACTGTAGAAGTTGACGATGAAGGCATCGTAACCTTTGACTTTTGCACGTTCAACAATTTCGTAATCCACACGGGCGACTTCGTTATTGGTTCGCACCATCTGGCTCCAGCGATCTCCAACCTTGACTTTCTTTTTGGGCAACTCAAACGCAAAGAAGCTCGACATAGAAGCATCATTTGCCTTTTGATTGAGAATGTCGAACCCACGAATCGTTTTGGATGGCGAATTGACGTTTACCTCGATATGCGCGCCGGGAACCGACTCATCTGCGTAAGTGCTTGATTCCTGGAACTCCATAACATAGGCATCACCCGTGCGGGATTTCACTTTCATAGAACTGTTAATGTGCCGCGTAGCATTCGTTTCACGTCCGTTGCGGTCAACAGTTGTAATCGTGGTTTTCCCGGAATGAACGTAAACGTCGCCTGGTTTTAAATTCAGTTTTAGGAGCACTGGCTCAGCCGCTGATGCGGCAAATGCGGCTCCGCCCACCATAAAGCCCAAAATCAAAGTTCGTTTGACCATGGTTCTAAGAAGCAAGTTAAAACTTAGTCGTTGCAGATTTACGTAGAGAAAATATAAAGAAACTCCCGGCGCAATATGCGCCGGGAGTTCAGTAGTTGATTAGTTGATTTGCTCGGTCTTGTATGTTCCGTCGAACATCATGCCTTGCTGTTGCATATTCTTGAAAGTTGCTTCAACCGAGACAGGCATACCGGTCTTCAGGTCAACAACCGCTGTTCCGTTAGCAACAATACCGTCGGTGGTTTTTTCTTGGTGAGAGAAAACGATGACGACACACTTTTTGCCTTTGACTTCCTTAACTTCTTTGAAGGTGTAGGAAACCGCGATTTCTTCGGTGCCCAAATCCTTGTCGGCAGGAACCGTTGCTTCGTACTTATCGCCGACTTTGAATCCTTTAGCTGGGAATGCAAAGTTGAAAGCGTTGGCCAATCGGTTTGCTTCGGGAGTGACCGCTTCTCCTTCCATTTTCAAGATTTTTCCATCCAGGCTTTGAACCATCATGGATTCTGAATCTGGCTGCTCCATGGTTTGTCCGCCGCCGATATCAATCGTGGTTTCCTTAGATTCATTTTTCCAAGTGATAGAATCTTTTTCGACCTTGGTTGCGGTGTTAATGGTTTTGCCGGTTACAGTGATCGGCATCCCTTGAAATTCGACATTGACCGTCATCTTGTAAGCGAAGACTTGATCTTTAGCAACGTTGAGCTTAAGCTGAATGACTTCTTGAGCCACAGCAACCGCGCTAACCGCAGCGGCAACAGCAATGAAAACTGAAATGCGTTTGAACATGATTTGTCCCAGTCCCTCAGAGGAATCTGAATTACTCTACTGAATTATTCGAGCACTCGTTTAAGGCGTATTAAAAAGTCAGGACGTTTTTACGAAAAGTCTAAGGACTCCATGCCACAAGTTGCAAAAACACTCATCGGAATCGGAATCGCCCTCATCATTGCTGGGCTGATTGCCTGGGCGGTTGTGTCGGTGTTCCCTGGGTTTAAACCCGGGAGGTTGCCAGGCGATATTGCAATCGAAAAACCAGGAGCTTCGTTCTACTTTCCGATTACGACCATGATCTTAGTAAGTATCGGTCTCAGCTTTATTCTCTGGCTTGTCGGTATGGTCAGCAGACGATGAGTATTCGCGCAGTCAGTTTTGACGCGGCCGGAACCTTGATTGATGTCAAATGGAATCCGGTCGCCATAGCCGTAGAAGCGGCATTGAAAACTGGGGTTACTTTGAGTGATCCGCAAGTCGCTGGAGAAACTTACGGGCGGATGCTCCAATCGCGCTGGAGCCATTTTCGGCAACTCAATCTACAGAGGTCGCGTGAAGTATGTGATGAGTTTTGGGTTGAACTAGGGCGAGACTGGCTGAAGGTGCTCGGACACGAAGATCATCCCATCGAAGACCTTGCGAAATGTGCCGATGACATTATTTTTGGCGAAGGCTCACCGGTGTTTCGGCTTTTCGATGATTCCCTGCCTGTTTTGGATAGCTTAAAAGATCGTGGCATTCCGATGATTATTCTCAGTAACTGGGATGTAAGCCTGCACCGAACCTGCGAAATGCTGGGAATCACCCAATTTTTTCAAACGATCATTGCCAGCCTGGAAGAAGGAATCGAAAAACCAGAAAAGAAGTTATTCGATATCGCGGCAAGCCAATTAGGATTGCCTACCAGCGAGATTCTGCACATTGGCGATGATCCTTTAGCTGATGTTCACGGAGCTCGTAATGCAGGTTTTTCTGCTACGTTGATTGATCGAAATTCACCCTCAAATCCACCAACTCAAATACAGTCGCTTATCGAGGTTCTTGACTTGATATGAATTTGGAAGACCTTGATTACTTTCTGCCAGAGGAGCTCATCGCGCAGGAACCCCTTGCAGATCGCACGGCAAGCCGCCTGCTTCATATCAATCGCAGTAGTGGCAAAATTCAGCATAAACAGTTTGTAGATTCGATTGATTTGCTTGAGCCTGGCGATCTGTTGATTCTCAACAACACTCGCGTTTCGGCGATGAGACTGTTTGGTCATAAATTATCTGGAGGTGCAGTAGAAGCACTTTTGCTAAAGGAACCCACTCACGGAACATTTGAATGCTTACTCAAGCCAGCGAAGCGGCTACCCGTCGGCACTGAAATCCAGTTTGAATCAGATTTAAAAGCGATTGTAAGTGCAAAAGGCGAAGACGGCGTCAACGAAGTTACCTTTCGTGATTCTATGGGCTGGCGAGAAACTTTAGAAGCAATCAGTGTCGCTCCTCTTCCACCGTACATACACACTCACTTACACGACCGGGAGCGGTATCAAACTGTTGTAGCCCAGCACCCAGGTTCAGCAGCTGCTCCGACGGCAGGGCTTCACTTCACTCAAGAATATTTAGATCGAATAATCAAGAAAGGTGTCCAGCTTGCTGAAGTCACTCTCCACGTTGGATTGGATACGTTTCGTCCTATTCAAACCGGATCACTCGCTGACCACCAGATGCACGGAGAAGTTTGTGAAGTACCGGAGAAAACTGCTCAGTTGGTTTCAGGGTGCCAAGGGCGCATCATCTCCGTGGGAACAACAACAACGCGAACACTTGAAACTTTTGCCGTCGGAAAAAGGCAACTCCAGCCAGGAAAAACTGTTTCAAAACTGTTCATTCAGCCAGGATACGAGTTTCAAATTGTTGACGGAATGTTCACCAACTTCCACATGCCCAGGACTACGATGCTTTTAATGATCTCAGCGCTTACTTCGCCGAAAATAATCGCCACAGCATACAGCGAGGCAGTAAATTTACGGTATCGATTCCTTTCTTTTGGAGATTCTATGCTTATCCTCTAGCCGAGGGTCCGTAAACCGCAAAATTGTTGTGTAATATACGAAGCTACGCTTATGCCCACAAAGGAATTTGACCCGCTGGCTTATATTGAGAATGCATTTCTTGATGAACCGAAAAAGGAAAGCAAAAACGGCAGTGCTGAATCTAAGAAGTCAGCGAGCCAAAAATCTAAGTTTCGTAAAACTAAATTAAGCGCACCTCGACCACGAAAGTCGGCAGAAGTGGAGTCAAATGGCGTTTTGGACGATGACCTCAAAATCATTCTCGAAAACCTCCCGAAAAACATTGAATTCCTGGGTCAGTTCTTTACCGATTCGGTCACAAGCAAATATTATCAAGGCGAATTCAAGGAAAGCCGCGAAGACCTTATTCGCAGACTGCTCAATCCAGAATTGACTTTGGAAGAAGCTTCCCGCTTGCTTGGCGTTTGCCCTGCAACGGTTCGTCGCTATACCAACCGAGGCTGGTTGGGTCACCACCGCACAAAAGGTGGACAGCGACGCTTCCGACTCAGTGGAATCGTCAAGTTTGTAGAAGAACACGGCCGACTGCCGGAGGAGTGATCCACGATTGGACGGCAAGCCACTTAGCATTGCCATTTTTTCTGATAGCGCCTTACCCATCCTCAATGGCGTAAGTGTGAGCATTGATGCGCTAATCGAAGGGCTCCGAGAACGGGGCCACTCAGTTCATCTGTTTACTTCTGGTTACTGGAACCACAAAGACCAAGACCCAAATATCCATCGGTTCTTTGCCCTCAAAACTTTTTTTGCTCGGGATTATCCGCTTTCGTTGCCGCCGTTCTATCCTATGCTCGCACAATTTCGGCAACACAAATTCGACCTGATTCACACTCACACGCCATTCACGATCGGATTCGTGGGGTTGCGATGGGCTGAGTCACACGAAATCCCGCTCGTGACCACTTACCACACGCTTTACGACAAGTACACGCACTACATACCGCTTGTGCCGAACAGCTACTTGAAATATAAGATCGCAAAGCACACAAATTACTACTACAATCGTGTCCAGCATGTGATCACACCCAGTCAATTCAGCCGCGACTGGCTCAGTAGCCATCAAATCCGCAGGCCGATCACTGTCATCCCGACTGGTGTTCCCGAACCGATTGTTGTTCCACTTGATATTGCCCGTCAGCAACTCAAGGTGCGACCTGACCGGACAATTGCCCTTTACTGCGGCAGAATCGCGAAAGAAAAGAACCTGGGTGTGCTTATCCACGCAATGGCTGAGTCTATGAAGACAAATCCGAACTTGCGGCTCTGGATTGTTGGAGACGGCCCGGCTCGTGAAGAATATATGCTTTTGGCACGCGACCTTGGCATCGGCGACAAAGTCAAGTTCTGGGGGTTCATCCCACGAGAAGAAATTGGTCAATACTATTCGGCGGCCGATCTGTTTGTGTTTGCTTCCAGAACCGAAACTCAAGGGCTGGTCGTCCATGAAGCGATGTCCTACGGTTTGCCCTGCGTGATGGTTGGAGGTGGCGGAGCTGATGACACTTTGATTACGGGTGAAAATGGACTAGTCGTTCCTAATTCCATCGAAGAATTCTCGGCGGCGGTGAATCGAGTGATTTCAGATTCTAAATTTGCCCAACGGCTTAGTGTGGGAGCGTTGACAACATACCGAGAAAACACGATTTCTGAAATGGTTGATCGCGTGATCGGTGTCTATCGGAGTACTTTGAGTCAAACTGAGGAGCAAGAAGTTTATGTCCGCTGAAGCAACTGTAACGGAACCTCAAGGCTGGCGACCTTCTAAGCCACTGGTCGTATTTTTTGGCGGATGTGCTTTATTGTTCGTTTTGCGGCTGATTCTCGGATTCGTGGCGGTGCCGCCACAAGTTGCGATGGTGCTCAGTATTCTGACAACCGCGATTTTTATTCTGGTGCCGATCATCGCATTGTTTGCCGGAGCCGCGGCAGATTGGAAGCCAGGCAAAGCGTGGATCCTCTTGCTTGTCGGGGGAGTTTTGCACGGCGGAAACTTCGTGCTGATGCGGCAAGTAAAACTTGATCCGATTGCGGCACTACTTTCGCAAAATCTGATGCAGTTTGGGATGCTCTGCTGGACTCTTGGTTTGGGAGTATTGGTTTCGATACTGATTCGTGAAAAAAATATGCTTTTGCCGATTGCTCTGTTTTTGGCGGGAATGGATGCGTTGCTGATCTTAGCTCCCATGACTCCCCAAGCTCAGATCGTTGCGCAGAATCCGGAAATTGTCGGAAACATGGGATTGCGAATCCCCAGCGTGAAAAGCACGACACCGGAAAATCCAAATGTTCCAGTGGGAGTCAACGATCTAGGTTATGTCGGCCCAGCGGATTTATTTATCAGTGCCATGTTCTTTGCTGCGATGTTCCGCTACAAAATGAGGGCGAAAGAAACGGCAACTTGGCTCGGGCCGGTTTTACTCGGCTATCTGTTTATCGTCTTCGCGACTTCTATGCCTTTGCCTGCACTTGTGCCAATTGGCTTAACCGTCTTGATCATCAATTGGCGCGAATTCCAGATGAAGAAGGATGAAAAAGCCGCAACGTGGCTTGTTGCGTTTATTGCTTTGGCAATGGCAGGTTACGGTCTATATGCTCGGATCACTTACAAGCCGCCAGCGTTGCCAGCTGAGCCTTTGCAAATGGATCCTTCCCAAGCACCGCCAAAACCGGGAGACTTGCCTCCGCAAGCGCCACCGGATCAAAACCGGTAGCCAGTCCGTTGCGCTCGGCAAAATAAACTAAATCTTCAGTCGCCAGGTTTCCACCCGCTCCGGGGGCGTAAGGGCATCCGCCAAGGCCGGCCGCACTGGAATCGAAGGCTCGATATCCTCGGTCTAGCATTGCGCTGACGTTGGCGATTGCAGTTCCGCGAGTATCATGGAAATGCCAAACGATTTTTGACTTTTCGGTCAAGTGTTCTATCAAACTTGCGACTTTAGTGATTTCGTTAGGAACGGCTACCCCAATCGTATCGCCTAAGCTGAGTTCATCCACCCCCAAATCTAGTAGCTTTTCGCAAACTGTTGCAACTTGTTCTGGAGCAATCTTGCCCGCAATCGGACATTGAACGATAGTTGAAACATATGCCCTTACAAATCCGCTGGGAATAGCCTGCCTGTAAGCTGAGATAACACGGGCAAACACTTCAAGAGACTCGTCAATCGACATATTGATATTGTTTTTGACAAAGTCCTCGCTCGCGGCGGTGAATAGGGCAATCGCTTGAACCTTGTTTTCAATTGCTCGCTCAAGTCCTTTTTCGTTCGGAACCAAAGTTGATATACGGACTGGCAGATCACCAATTTCGCTCAATAAATCGCCAGCATCGGCAAGTTGCGGAACCCATTTGGGATGCACAAAGCTGGTGGCTTCAATTTCCTTTGTGCCAGCCTTTGCGAGCGCACGGATAAAGTCTGCCTTTACCGATGTAGGGACGGCTATTTTTTCGTTCTGCAAACCGTCGCGAGGAGAAACCTCAATGATCCGAATTGAGTCACTCACCGGGCGCCGTCACCTTGACGAGAAGTTGACCATCGGTTACCTGATCGCCCTTTGCCACGTTCAATTCGCTTACAATGCCATCAATACCAGCGGTGACTGGTTGCTGCATTTTCATTGCTTCCAAAATCAACAGTTGATCGCCTTTGGCAACTTTGTCACCGGTTTTGACCAACACTTCAACAATCATCCCAGGCATCGGTGCCCGGCCCTCGCCACTGGAAACGCCGCCGCTTGCTTTTCGGGTTGCGGAGAACTTTTCAACTTCGTAAACCCGCCCGCCGACGGATACATAGGTTTTGTCGCCTTGGCGCACGACAACCGCGGTTCTTGCGCCTTCGGGCGTTTGAACTCGGAGCCGATCTCCATCTTGCCGAATTGTTGCCCCTGATTCGACCAAATCGAACTCAACACCATCTACGAGAACCTTCATCGACTGCTCACCATTCTTGCGGCTTTTGCGTCCAACACAGCTTGAATAAACGCGGAGAACAGCTTTTCCGAATCCTCGCCTTCTGTGCGTTCTGGATGCCACTGCACTCCCACGAACCAACGACCCGAGGTGCTTTCAATTGCTTCAACGGTTCCATCTTCGTGCCAAGCCGATACTCTCAAATTCTCTCCAGTTTTATCTACGGCTTGATGATGCCAACTCTTGCCTTGGGCTGAGTCTCCAAGAATCCCGGCAAGCCGGGTGTCTGGCTCGATTCGGTAATTTTGAATTGGATCGCCACGGTGATAATCCTCACCAACCACATCCGGCAAGTGCTGAATCAAGCTTCCGCCAAGGTGGACGTTCAACAGTTGGCAACCGTAGCAGATTCCAAGAACCGGAACTTCTGGTCGCAAGTGATCGAAAATTCCGAGCTCAGTGTTTGTGCGTTCGGGATTTTCGATGGTGACTTCCGGATGGTTTTCTTCACCCCAATTACTTGCGTCGATATCGTTTCCGCCGGGGATGATGAGCCCATCGAGAATTGGACCGAGATATACAAAATCTGCCCCAGGTGGGATCAAGATCGGAACTCCGCCCGCTTCAATTACTCGATCAGCGTAATCGCGTTCCAAGTAAATCCGACCATGCTCCCGCCCGCTGCGCGGGCTCGTCATAGTTGCGGCCGAAATCCCGATGATCGGCTTCATGAATTCACCAGTTGGCGAATTCCCTCTACATTTGATTTGATCGCGTTCAGGAATTCAGCACCACCAACTCCATTAATCAATCGGTGGTCAATCGTGATGCCGATATTCGCACATCGCTGAACCGTGAGCTTGCCTGGTTCATCGTTCGCCAGACCGTTGTAGACCTCGCCGAGGAAGATTGTCGCGACTCCAGGAGGAACCACGACCGCCATTGCTTCCCGAATACCGTGACCCTGCATATTCGTGATGCTGAGCGTCACCGATTCGTCGGCTTGATCTTTCCCGTCTCGTGCAAGATTGATCTGGCTTCGGACGTTGGTGGCAAACGTCTTCCAGTCCAGAGTGTCTGCGTTCTCAACTACAGCGACTACGAGTTCGTCACCGGGCAGAGCGACGGCAATTCCAAGCTGGATGTGGTCATAAGTGCGGATGTTAGAGTCACCCACCATGGTTGACCGCATGATCGGGTGATCAGCGGCGGCTTTGGCCACTGCGTAAGCGAAGTAAGTGAAGCTGCTCGGTTGGAAATCTCCGCCTGCCGCTTTTTGCTCATCGCGGAGTGATTCGATCTCTCCCCAGTTCGCCACGACCGACATCATGCCAGGCACAACGAGTTGGTTCCCACGCTGCAACCTGCTCGAAAGTACACGTTGCTTGCCACCCATCGGTTGTTCTGAATAAGATTTGCCAGAACTCGACTTGCCCGCCTTCGCAGTTGGAGTAGCGACTGCCCCGCCAGAAAGAAATGCATCAACGTCGGCTGGCATGAGTTTGCTTCCGCTGGCCGGAATAGTCTCAAGCTGATCGTAGCTCACGCCTTTTTCCTTGGCGTAGGCGCGGGTGCGTGGCGGAACGTCACGGCGGCGTCCGCCAGTTGCTACCGGAGCGGCGGATTGAGTTGGTGCGGCACTCGCAGCCGGCGCTGGGCTGGAAACATCGCCGCCCGCAACAACCTCACTAGTTTGGAAACGCATAACTTCTGCCCCGATGCTGAGAACGTCATCTACCTTAGCGAGCCATTCAACGACAACTCCTTCGTACGGGCACTCGACATCCATAACAGCCTTGTCGGTTTCCATTTGGTAGATCACGTCGTCACGCTTGACTTGGTCGCCGGGATTTTTAAGCAATGCAACTACCCTGGCTTCTTGCAAACCTTCACCAATGGAAGGGATGCGCAGGCTCACAACGCCGTCAGTCGTTCCTGAAGCCGCCACAACTGGTGCTGTTTCTGTTGCTGGCTCGGCACTTGCGCCTTCTTCTGCCGATTCAACAACCAGAATAGGTGCACCAATTGAAAGAACGTCATCCGGCGCGGCAAGCCAACGAACCACGCGACCGCTGACCGACGATTCCACGTCCATGACGGCTTTATCAGTTTCCATTTGGTAGATCGCTTCGTCTCGGCGGATTTCTTCGCCCGGTTGCTTCAGCAAAGCGACGACTCGGGCTTCTTGCAGGCCCTCACCAATGGATGGAATGTTCAGCGTGATTTCTGGCATCGTTGCACTCTTACCGCGATTTTGGCACAGGTTCGCGGGGAACCTGTTGCCGAACTAAGATTCTCCGAATCCCGGTACGCCGAAATGCCCGAGTTGATCGCCGCCCAGCAAGTGCATGTGGAGGTGAAATACCGTCTGCCCGGCATCGGGGCCAGTGTTGATCACAAGCCGATAACTACTGAGCCCAAGCTGTTCAGCAACTTTTTTGGCGGCATTCAATAAATGCCGATGGTCGCCTTCTTCCGGAAGTTCAGCGATACTCACAACTTCCTGCCGAGGAACGATCAGCACATGAACCGGGGCTTGAGGCTGAATATCTTTGAACGCAACCACATGAGTATCCTCGTATATGATCTCCGCCGGAATCTCGCGGTTGATGATCTTGGTAAACAGAGTCGGCATAGATTAATTATGTTCTAGGCAGAGTTAAACCAGGTTGACCCATAGGAGAATTTCAGGGTCCCGCGAACCTAGCCTAAACCGGATATAATTCCCGGTTGCAACCGCATCTGGCGACTTGGCTGACGCTTCCACAGTTCTTGGCTCCTTTCCGCGGCAATTGGAGAATTTTTCATGGCAAAAAAAGTGACCAGTGTCATCAAGTTGAACATCGACGCAGGAAAAGGTAACCCCGCTCCTCCAGTCGGTCCCGCCCTCGGTCAAGCCGGTATCAACATGATGGAATTTCTTAAGAAATTCAACGAAATGACCGCAAAGCAAATGGGATTCAAACTCCCAGTTGAAATCACCGTTTTCGAAGACCGATCGTACACATTTGTTGTCAAACAGCCGCTGATGAGCGCGTTGATTTTGAACGCAATGGGCATCAAAAAAGGAAGCAGCAACCCCAGCAAAGAATCCGCCGGTATGTTGACCAAAGAAAAAGCGATTGAAGTCGCCAAAGCTAAGATGGCCGACTTAAACACCGACGATGTGGAAGAAGCCATCAAAATCGTTGCGGGAACCGCTCGTTCGATGGGTATTGACACAAACTTTTAAGTTAAATCCTGGCTAAATCTGAAAAAGGCCCAATAATTGATACGACATCACTGCTCGAACATCTAATAATTGATTGAGAGCAGTGATTCTCATTTCCGAAATGAACCGTCTTAATTCCGTGCTCGTCGCAATTTTGATTCTGACCCCTGTGCTTCAGGCAACCGGGCCGGATAAGGAAGCGTTTGGCCCAGGCCAAGCGATCGCGGACGAAATTAAGCAATTTGCTGGAACCGATATCGCCTGGATTCCTGCGGGAATGCTGAATGAAGAAGGCAAAGGCGATCTCAGCACTTATATTAAATTTGGTACCGACGAAATCGCGGTCGTCAATCTGACTGGAAAGCAAATCAAACTCGCGCTTGAGCGGTCAGTGAGCCTTTATCCTTCCGCTAACCCGAGCTTTTTGCAGATTTCTGGATTAGAAGTGTCATTCAGCAAATCAGCCAATCCGGATGAGCGCATCCGCACGGTATTGGTGGATGGAAACGCTTTGAATGCAGACGGCAAGTACCAGGTTGCGATGCCGATTACTTTGGCTCGCGGCGGACTCGGGTTTTTTACGATCTGGGACAAAAAAGCGATTGAGCGAACCGTAGAAAATAGCTCTCTGGAAACCATTCTGAAAGGCAAGGCAGGGTTCGTACGAACCTCTCGCTGGAAGATGGTTGATTAAGTTACTAATTACGGGAATCTGTTGTAAAATCCCATTGTGATATTCCTCCCTCAATTAGTCGTCTTGAGCTCACTGCTAACGGCTCAAATTCCTCCTTCCGGTTCAACTGGTCCAACCGTGACTTACTACGATGTGGAGAAGGCAAATTTTGATGGATCACCTGATAGAACTGCGACCGAGAATTATTGGAGAGAGGTCAGTGTTTCGACTTTTCTAGTCGCGGATTCCCAAGATATTGTTGCTGATAACAAAGGGAAAAAGTTAGTTATTCTTCCTGAGCTCAATTTCTATACGAAGTCTTTTGCATCTGACTCACATAAGATTGGAGAATCGGAAAAATCTGCGTTTCAGCGGATCACAAGGGATATTCCTGTTGGCCAGTCGCTAAAAGTTGATCGTGGATGGAGTCCACAGTACACAGTTGTTGAGGCCGGTCAACGAAAAATGTACTTTGTAATAGTACGAACGTTTAGCGAAGTCGAAAAAAGAGTTATTGGGAAGGAAACGATTGTTCGAAAACGTGGCTTTAAAAATGCTGGAGCTATGATTTCAGGAATGAATGAAGATCAGTGGTATGACCCATCTGATCATTCTCGTAGCCCACTTAAAATGAAATTATCTTCACCAGAACCAAAATGGAATCGTCGCACAACTGACGAGATTCAAAATTTCCTCTGGGAGTCACCCTTCTAACGTCTCAAACAATACTCAAACCCGCCCCCTTTTAGACCCTTTGATCGTCCTTTATCATGGGGAAATTGCCAGGTATAATCTAGGTTCATTTTAACCTGGATTTTCCAGGCCCCATATCACCCTCATGAGCGAAAACGTAGACCCGCAAAATCCAGAGATCGAAAAGCCACAAGATATTTCATCTCGCGAGGCAACCGCCGCCGATAAACTCACCAAGAAAATTGAAGGCACCTATGATGCAAGCAGCATCACGGTTCTGGAAGGTTTAGAGGCCGTCCGCAAACGCCCTGGCATGTACGTGGGTGATAACGGCAAGAAAGGCCTTCACCAGATGTTCCGGGAAGCTCTGGACAACGCTGTAGACGAGGCCATGGCGGGCCACTGCGACACCATCACGGTTGTTCTGTACGAAAACGGCTCAATCTCCGTAGAAGACAATGGTCGCGGGATTCCGGTGGACATGCACGAGAAAGAGGGAATCTCGGCGCTCACCGTTATCATGACCAAGCTCCACGCTGGCGGTAAGTTCGGCGATGGTGGCGGATACAAAGTTTCAGGCGGATTGCACGGGGTGGGGATTTCTTGTACTAACGCTCTTTCTGAGTGGATGGAAACCACCGTCAAACGCAACGGCAAACTTTATCGCCAGCGGTTTGAAGCAGGTACCCCGGTCACGGACGTTGAAGAAATCGGGAAATCCAAGGGCAATGGAACGATCCAACACTGGAAGCCAGATCCAACCGCTCTTACAGTTGTGGAGCACGATCCGCACATCATTCGCCGTCGAATGAAAGAACTTGCCTACCTCAACCCAGCAGTTCGATTTGTTTTCACCATTGAAAATGATCCGGAAAACAGCGAGGAATTCTACTTTGAAAAGGGAATCGTCCAATTGGTTGAAGACGTGAATGATGCGGAGACCGCAATCCACAAACCGATCTATTTCCACCGCGTTCGTGAAGACATGGAACTTGAAGTTGCGCTTCAGTACAACACAGGTTTCCACACAAACATCCTAGCGTACTGCAATAACATCCATCAACCGGATGGTGGAACCCACGTTTCTGGTTTTGGTCAAGCACTCACCCGGGTCATCAACAGCTATGCCCGACGGATGAATTTGCTGAAAGAGAAGGATAAGAACTTCACCGCCGACGACGTAGCGGAAGGCGTTACCGCGGTTATCTCGCTCAAGATCCAAAACCCGAGCTACAACTCGCAAGATAAAGTCAAGCTCGTTACACCAGAAGTTCAAGGCGCAACCAACTCCCTTGTTGGTGACGGGCTTGGCACTTACCTGGAAGAAAATCCTGCGGTCGCTAAACGCGTTGTTGAAAAAGCCCAACTTGCCCAACAAGCTCGTGAAGCCGCCCGCAAAGCCGCCGAAGCCGTTAAACGCTCTTCAGCCATGGATAGCTTTGGCCTTCCCGGAAAACTCAGCGACTGTGTGAGCCGCAAACCAGAAGACTGCGAGCTGTTCTTGGTTGAAGGTGACTCGGCAGGTGGAACGGTAAAACAAGCTCGCGACCGAATGACGCAAGCACTCTTGCCGCTTCGAGGGAAAATCTTGAACGTCGAGCGCGCGCGCATTGACAAAGCACTAGACAACGAAGAAATCAAGTCACTCATCGCGGCTCTCGGTGCGGGTGTTGATATCCAAACTAGCCGATCACAAGCGGATGACGGAGGCGAACAGCCAGCCGATGAAGTCGGCAAGTCCGAACACTTCGACATCAACAAGCTGCGTTACCACAAAGTCATCATCATGACCGACGCGGACGTTGACGGCGAGCACATCCGCACCTTGCTCCTCACGTTCTTCTACCGTTATATGAAGCCGCTAATCACCGAAGGCTACTTGTACTTCGCTCAGCCGCCTCTCTTTGTTATCCGCGCCGGGAAAGACGAACGGTTCTACGCGATGACCGAAGAAGATCGGGACGACATCGTCAAGAATCTCAAAAAGAAAAACTATTCCGTTACTCGCTTTAAAGGTTTGGGTGAAATGAACTCCGATGAACTTGAGGAAACAACCATGAACATCAACAGTCGTCAGCTCGTGCGAGTCGGTTATGACAAGGAATTCGATAACGAAATCGAAACCATGTTCATGCGTTTGATGGGTGATAAGGTTGAGCCGCGCCGGGACTTCATCATGAAGCACGCACGCGACGCGGGCGATCTCGACTGGCATTACTAAATAAATTGTGGGTTGATTCTAGATCAGAATCAACCCACAATTCGCCTATTTTCTGTACTTGTTGACTTCGGTCATGAAGTTACTAAACTCCTTAGCCGTCACTTTAGCACTAGCAACTTCCTTGACTTCGCCTGAAATATCATTGACCGAAGAAATGTGTACTTCAGTCCCTCCTTCCATATGAAAAGCATTGACAATGTCAATCAAGTCAGCAGAAATCATAAGCGTGAAAGATTCTTCTTTGAGCGTAATCAAATGCGTACTCTGTGGCTTACCGATCAAATCTTGATTGAATTCAGCATAGGCAGAAGCACCAAATAAAGCACTACCGATAACAAATGTGGCTAGTGAGCCGAGAATGAATGGTTTTAGGCTGTCCATGCGAAGATGTTGAACGCTGGCAACCCAAAATAGCTACGGATTTATATTCGGAAACTAGCAACTTTCTGAGGGAGCATTTCCTAGAGCCATCTCATAAAAAGGGTTCATCGGAAAAATCGTTATCTATCAAATCTTGGTCTTCTATAGTTGCTCTCCATAATTTCAAAAATCTCTCTCTGAATTCATGTATTTCTTGGTACCCATTGAAATCCGTTCCGTAATTCTTGAACAACCGGAATAAGCAAACTTCGGGGCCATCGTGAGCATGCAACAATTCATGTCCCGCAGATAAATCGCCCTGTTCAGCAAAAAATACTGCGGCGCGATAATATGCAGGTAGCAAAGCTAACTGAGCTTCGTTGCTCAAATAGGTGAAGTAATCGCGCGTGACAAACAAGTATTCGGGCGAATAAAAGCTCGTTTTCAAAGTCGGGAAATACTTCAAGGTATGAGTGTAATCAGGCCCCCAATCTTCTGGAATTCCGGCGATCTGATCTGGAGTGGCTAGCGGATACTTGGTCGGTAAGCGTACTTCTACCTTCCTACCCTCACTATCGAAGTCAATCTGAACTCTCCAACACTCTGCTGGGTCAACTAAATCTCCGAGCCGATCGGGCCATTCGATCAAACACAGGTGGTCCTCAAAATACTCTTCCAATCCAATGCCTGCTGCTCCGGCTAATCGGTACAAATCGGCATGAAGAACTGGCACCCTTGTTGGATAAACCTGCATCAAGGTAAAGCTAGGTGAGCGTACGGCTCCTTCCCAATTCAGAGCCTCCAGAACTCCGCGAACAAGCGTGGTTTTTCCGGCTCCGAGTTCTCCACTGAGTAAAACAATATCCCCGGCCTTCCAGTTGCGAGCAAGCTCGCTCCCTAGTTCGCGCATCTCCTTTTCACTTCTTACCGAATACTCAGCCATTTGACCCTAAAACTAACCGGATGGTCGAACTTCATGGCGACCAAAACAAATAAAGACTACCCGGGTGGAGTTTCCCGGGCGGTCTTTTCACGTTATAAGGTTTTTTGAATTTCACTTCATCTTATCCACGAAGCAGGCTCAATACGCCTTGCGGGGCTTGGTTAGCTTGGGCAAGAACGCTCAAACCGCTTTGTTGAAGAATCTGCAACTTGGTGTAGTTGGTCATTTCTTCAGCGATGTCTACGTCGCGGATTGAAGATTCGGTAGCAACCAGGTTTTCCTTAGCGATACCGAGAGATCGGACATTGCTTTCCAGTACGTTTCGCATGAACGAACCGATTTCCCCTCGCTTTCGGCTGAGTTCGCTGATCGCTGATTCCATTTTTGTGATCGCATTGTTCACACCGTTTGCGGTGGTGAGATCAAGATTATCGATACCGAGAGCGCTGCTCAAGAAGCTACCGATGCTCAGAGTGGTTCGCTGTCCAGCGTTGCCGCCGGTTTGGAACTGAGCCGATCCCACGATGACGTGGCCCGCACCGGTGAGGTTAGCAATCCCCGCCGCTGGTTGCAAGGTGATGACGTTGCCGTCGGTGTCAGTCAGAGTTAAGCCATCGTGACCCATCATGCCGCCGTTCATCGTGACGGTTTGACCGCCAATCGTGACATCAGCAATTGCGTTGGTTGGTGGTACCGCAGGGCCATAAATATTGGCTGCTGTGTGAAGAACGCCGGAGTCAGAGACTCGGAAGTCGCCTTTGGTACCGTAAGTGGTGCTAGAGAGCTTGATTGAGCCTGTGGTTCCGTTGTGAACCGCTTCTGCAACTACGCCAGTAAATGCGCTTGCTTCATTGATTTTTGCGATAACTTGTCCCCATGTGTCAGTTGCGCTGACTTGGAAAGTGGTGCCGTTGATCGAAAATTGTCCAGCTGCCGCGCCGACTGCCGCGTTGAGATATGCGTTCACGTCAGCAGATGCCACTGTTCGGTTTCCGGTAACGGTAGCAAGAGTTGCCGCTTGGGTGATGTTGATGTCAATTGCGCCAGTTTGGGTAACAGATTGTCCACCAAACACACCGCTGAGGCTGATGTTTTTAACGTTTGCCAGGTTGACAACGCTGGCGTTGACCCCACTGGAACCATCAAGAAGTCGTTTGCGACCAAATTGGGTTTCGGTTGCAATTCGGTTGATAGAATTGACCATCAAATTCCACTGGTTTTGGTTCGCTTGAATTTGGTTTGCATCAAGCAGAGCCGTGTTACCACTAGCAACTGCGAGCTGTCGTCCTTCTCGGAGAAGGCGAGCGATTTCTTCTAATGAACCTTCTGCCGTTTTTGCGTAGTTCATTGCGTCTTGGTTGTTTTGAATCGCTTGGGTTACGCCGGTGATTTGGGCGCGGAAGTTTTCGCTGACGATCAAGCCAGCTGGATCATCGGCAGCACTATTGATGCGCAGACCTGTTGAAAGTCGTGTGATGCTTTTGGAGAACGATGCTCCGGTCATGCCCAAGTTTCGAAGGGCGTTCATTGCTGCGACGTTTGAGTTAATGCGAAAAGACATTTGTGTTTTCCTCCGTGAGTCCTCCTGAGCAAGAACCAACTCCATTCGGTTCCTTTTGTGTGTCCAGGTGGATCAACAAACGTCTTGTTCCCTGTTAGAATTACTTGTTAACCTAGTATAATTACCAGTATTCAGTGTTTTTACCAGGATTTTTTGAACCTAGCAAAAATACTTTGGTGAATTTTCTAATTTTGAGAGCGATTTTTTGTGCTTCTTGTTTAAAGCGTTTTGAGGCCAGCCAGTGCCCCTACCTTTGAAGATCAAAGGTAGGGATCGCGACGAATTTTGGGAGAGGCATACTGCTGACTGGAATCCAGTCGTAGGTCGGCAACGTTTGACCGCCCCGCATAACAATGCCGTTATTTGAGGTCAACGCATCACGTGAGTTGGAATCATAAGTTGTGCGAATCGCTTGGATTCCCCAGAGTGTCGCAGGAACTACCTCACCTGGTTCACTTGCCGCGTTTGAATTACGGTCGTGCCAAACGGATATGCCTGCTAGCTCTCGCCCGCTGAGTTGATTGTCCCCATTGTCGTCTAAAGTTTGCAGAGCAGCATAGCCATCTCGAAATAACATCCACCAAGTGGCATTTCCAAATAGTTGTCGACCTGAAGTGATCTTTCCTGTAAGTTTGGGATCCCACACAAGCCAAGCAGCGTTTGGTTTAATCCAAGGCCATTCTTTAACCTGCCTATCACCAGACAAATCGAACTTTGCCCGTGCGGATGCGTTGACAAGACTACTGAGCGGGAGAGATTGGTGAATCGGAAAAAGTATGGGAGTTACCGCAGAAGATCGCTTTTTGCTCCGCGCAATTGCATCTTGAATCTTCTTTTTTTCTCCAGGTTGATATTCTCCAACTTTGCCAACTTCGATCATGCGAATGATGGATTCACCTGCTTCTTGGCAGAGCCATTGTGATTCGATTCCCCAGAATACGAAGTCATCTCTTTTGAAATCAGATTTCAATCCTATTGAGAAGCACTTTCTGTATGCTGCCAAAGCTCCAGTAAGATAGTCCTCTTTTGTTACAAGAGTTTTCCCCCAGAACCGCATGGGATCATCAAAACTCATCCATCGCGCTGATTCTTCAAGAGTAAAGGCTCCGCCCAACCAAGCCAAGCCATTCGATGGCGTATATGCTGTGACTAAATTGTAATGGGAAAGAGCTAACCTTAAATGCTCAATAGATGTATCGGAGGGGCGGGCAGTTCTAGACTGTTTTACAGATTCATAAGAAGGCATCTTGTCGTCATACATTCCAATCGTATCGGACTTACTCGCATAGCTATAACCATAAACTCTGGCAAGCGTCAGGTGAGTTTCCCAGTCTTCAGGGTTATCTTTTAGTTTTGCACTCAAGTTTTCAATAACTCGCCGAGTCGGTACCTCTTCTGGCATCACCCACATAGCTTGAACTGCACAAAATACGACAAGGGCAAATGCGGTGAGACACAGGCGAGCGAACTTCATATCTTAAAGAACGATCCAGCTTCCCCGTAAGTGCAATCTTCTACAAATTCTGTTTGAAAAAATCGGCCAGCGGATTGTGCGTATGGCTCACAGGAATCCAGTCGTAGCTTGGCAAAGTCTGACCATCCCGCATAATTATTCCAATCTTTGAGGTCAGCGCGTCGCGCGATTTGTAATCATAAGTTGTGCGAATTGCTTGAATTCCCCACAAATTCGCAGGAACCACTTCGCCTGGATCACTGACCGCGTTTGAGTTGCGGTCGTGCCAAACGGATATGCCTGCTAGCTCTCGTCCTTGAAGCCAATGATCGCCGTTGTCATCTAATGCCGACAAGGCTGAGTAACCGTGGTCAAAAAACATCCACCACGTCGAATTCCCAAACAACTGCCGCCCAGAGGCGACTTTCCCCGTTAACTTGGGATCCCAAACAAGCCAAGCCGCTTGGTTGGTGATCCAGGGCCAACTCCGTTTTTGCTGATCGCCCACCAAATCGAATTTCGCCCGCGCAGATTGGTTGATAAGAGAGTTCAGAGGTAATGGTCGGTGAATAGGGAAAAGTATCGGTGTGATCGCCGCCGGACGGGCATTACTTTTTTTGATCGCGGCTTCGATTTTTGCCTTTTCCCCAACGATGAACTTGCCGAACTTTTCTTTTTCTACAAGACGGATAATTGCTTCGCCCGATTCCTTACTGAGCCATTGCGATTCAATACCGTGCATCACATGATCTTTGAATTTGAAATCTGAATTCAGGCCGATATTAAAACATTTGCGGTAAGCGTTCAGTGCCGCAGTCTGAAAATCTTTTTGTGTAGTCAATTTTTGCGTGCCGAACTTCAACGTGCCATTTTGGGCCGTCCAGCGAGAGGCTTGTTCCAGCACATAACCAGATCCTAGCCAAGCCAAACCTTCATTCGGCTGGCTCAGAGTCACTTCACTGTAATAAGCCAAAGACTTTCTCAAATGCATCAGCGAGGTTGCAGATGGCGTTTTTTGAACATGAGGTTGAACCGTATCATAACCTGGCAATTCTTCGCCGAACAAACCGACTGTCTTCGATTGACTTGCATACGCATAGCTGTGAATGCGTGCCAGAGTCAGCTTGGTTTTCCAACCGCCCGATTCCGCCTTCTTTTCAAGATTCTTGATGGCTCGATCAAGCGGCACCTGTTCCGGCATTGCCCATCTTGCCTGCGAAACGCAAGTACCAAGAAGAGCAGCTATTAACAAGGTCAACCGAGACAGCTTCATATTCTATGAAACGTGTGAGGCAGCATGATGGTGCCAGTCAGACCCGGATTTTTGGGATCGCCAAATTCCGAGAATTGATCCCTAGGCGATCCTCTATATGCTTCAGCAGTTCAGAGCAATCACCTTTTTCAAGCGGCAATCGAACATCAGAACGAGCAATCACCCCCCATTCGGAAAGAGATGCTTTGTTTAATGCAGGTTGTGGCCCGCGTCTGATTTCGCTGAGAACATCTACCAGAACCTTAAACTTGACTTCCGCTTTTTCCGAATCTTCGTGCCACTGCTGATAAATGCGGACTAACCAATGGGGAACCAGATTGGCGGCCCCGCTAATGGAGCCGTTCCAGCCTGCCTCCAGGCTCTGCAACAACAATGTTTCGTCGCCAACGAGTAAAACTTTTCCGACCGCCGCTTTGCGATAAGCCGAGAGATTAGCCACTTCGCCACTACTATCCTTGAAACCCAAAACATTCGGATGCTGGGCGAGCTCAGCCACAAAATCCGGGGACATCGTGAACCCGGAATACTTCGGGAAGTTGTAAGCAATCACCGGAATTGGCGACGAGTCCGCGACTGCTTTCATCCAGTTCATCGTTCCGGATTCAGTTGCAACCTTAAAATATCCGGGAGGCATGAGCAGGATCCCCGCCGCTCCTGATTTCCCCGCCTGACTGCAAAGCCAATTAGCTTCATCCAAACTCGGTGTGGCTATACCAAGAATCACGGGCAAACTCGTTAGTTGAACGGCTTCCTTAACCAAATCACGTTTTTCAACTGCACTCAGGCTTGGGCCTTCACCGTTGGTGCCAGCGACCACTACTCCTGAGCATCCACATGCCTCGAAGTACGAAAACAGCTTAGCAAGTGAAACGAAATCAATTCGCCCGTTTTCATCAAACGGCGTTACACTTGCGGGCATAATCCCTCCCCGGATTTGTGCCACTTCCATTGCTCGCCATTTTACGCATAAATCCAAAATTTCGATTTTCTGATAAAATAACTGCGCGCATGAGTGCCGACCCGCTCCCTACATGGCCCGTAAGGGCTTCCCGCTCATGGCTGAAATGCCATGAATGACCTAGTTTTCACCTTAATTGGGCTGGTACTTGTCCTCTTATCAGGATTTTTTGTTGCCGCCGAATACGCAATGGTCTCGGCTCGGCCGAGCAAACTTGAAGCCGCTGCAAAAAAAGGAAGTGCTTGGGATCGCCTTGCGGTTGCCGCTGTTCAACAACAAACAAGCTACGTCGCCGGAATCCAGGTCTGGATTACCTTGCTCGGTATCGGAATGGGTGCGGTTCTGGAACCCTGGCTTTCAGAAAAACTAGGATTACTATTCCCGAAATCCGTTCCTGAGTTCGTCGTCAGCATTATCTCGGTTCTCATCGTGGCTTTCCCGCTCGTGGTTCTAGGTGAATTGGTGCCGAAATATCTGGCATTACAGTTCCCCGAGAAAGTCTTACGTCTCACGATTGCTCCCCTCCGTTTGCTGACCCTGCTGATCAAGCCGATCAGTTTCATGCTTCAAAAGGTCGGACAATTTGTACTGAAGCTACTCCGCATCCCCGCCGACGAAGGCGGCCCGGCAATTTCTCGCGAAGAGCTTTATTATATGATTCGCTCCGGTGAAGAAGGTGGAGGTCTGCACGAAGATCACGCCGACTACATCACCAAAACCCTGCGGCTTGACGAACTCGACGCAGAAGATGCCATGCTCCACCGACTCGACATCAAGTGGATTGATGTTGATACTCACCCAGACCAACTCATTGCGAAAATAGCAGAAATTCCGCACAGCCGAATCCCGGTTTGCCGTGGAGATATTGATGATGTTGTGGGAATCGCCTATCTACACGACATCGTGTGCAATATGGGCAAGCCAGACTTTAATCTCGCTGACGTCGCCCGCCAACCTGTTTACGTTCCGGAATCACTCACTCTCAATCGTTTAATTGAGATCATGCGCGACACCAAGTCGCAGATTGCAATCGTGCAAGACGAGTACGGCGGAACTCAAGGTTTGGTGACGTTGGAAGACGTGATCGAAGAAGTCTTCGGCGACATGGAGGACAGCATCGAAAGTGAACGCGCTCCGATTGAACGCACTAGCCCCGGTCGCATTAGCCTTCGTCCAGATGTTCGATACGACGAACTCCTAGAATTTCTGGAAATTGAACCGGACGAAGAAGATGAGTTCACCACCCAAACCCTTGCCGGAATCGTCGTCGAAAAACTTGGACGAACCGCAGGGCTGGGAGACGCGATAGAATTGCCAATCGGTAAGTTCCGCGTAGAGCAAGCCGCTCAGCGGCGAATCACGAGGATTGGTTTTTATCCTCGTCGCCGACCGAAGGCCGAAGAAACGGCTTCTTAACATCGCTTAGGTCATCCGTAAGGGGCTGATTAGCTTCAAAAAGGTAAATTGCCCCCTACCATGTTGGATCGAAAGCTGATTCGAGAAAACCCCGAACTCGTGCGGGCCGGGGCTAAACGCAAAGGCATTGATGCGCCAGTTGATGAATTCCTGCGCATCGATCAAGAATGGCGCGCAAGCGTGCAACAACTCGAACAAAAAAAGGCCGAATCCAACTCAATCAGCAAATCAATCGGCCAACTTATGGGGCAAGGCAAAACTGCCGAAGCAGAAGAGGCAAAGGCTCAAACCGCGCAACTTAAATCGGATATCAAAGACCTTGAGCCGATTGAGCGAGAACTTGAAGCCAAACTCCACGAGCTAGAACTTCAATTCCCTAACCTGCCTCACGAAAGCACTCCTGACGGACTAACTGCGGATGAAAACGTTGAAGTCAGGGCATGGGGTGAAAAGCCAAATGGCGAATTTCTTCCTCACCAGCAAATCGCAGAAGACTTGAAAATCATTGACTTCGCCGCTGGAGCAAAAGTGAGCGGATCGGGCTTTGTGGTCTATACGGGCCTTGGCGCAAAACTTGTTCGTGCGCTGGTGAGCTTCATGCTTGATTTTCAAACGGAGCGCAACGGCTACTACGAGGTCTATCCGCCCGCACTGGTCAGCAGTGAAAGTCTAACCGGAACTGGCAACCTGCCGAAGTTTGCCGAAGACCTTTACAAAACCAGCGACGACTTGTGGCTTGTGCCAACGGCTGAGGTTCCCGTAACAAACCTGCTCAGGGATGAAATCCTCGACGGAGGGCAACTGCCGATCAAATACGCGGCGTATACGCCCTGTTTCCGCCGGGAAGCGGGTGCAGCCGGTCGCGACACCCGCGGAATTTTGCGAATGCACCAGTTCGATAAAGTCGAGTTGGTGAAGTATGTCCATCCGAACGAAAGCTACAACGAGCTTGAGCTTTTGACGAGCGATGCCGAATCCATTCTCCAAGCCCTTGGTCTTCACTATCGGGTTCTTTTGCTTTGCGCGGGAGATATGGGCGACAAGGGATGCAAATGCTACGACCTCGAAGTGTGGGCACCGGGCGAAGAACGGTATCTAGAAGTCAGTTCGTGTACCAACTTTGAAGCTTTTCAATCTCGCCGAACAAATATTCGGTTCCGTCCAGAAGCCGGCGCCGCTCCCGAATTCGTCCATATCCTCAACGGCTCTGGGCTTGCGATTCCTCGTCTGATGGTCGCACTGATGGAAACGTATCGCGAGGCAGACGGCGGCATCACTATTCCCGAACCGTTACGGCGGTATATGGGTGTTGATCGGATTGAACCGATTGGTTAAAAAGTCAGTGAGACCGTTTCAGGTCTCACTGACTTTAGATTAGCGCAGAACGCCTTTGCCGGGAATTACTACGTCAGCAACTGCAAACGCGCGGCGAATATCTTGTAGAACAACCTTCACACGTTGGCCGACCAAATCGTGACCATCGAGCAGTTCCACGTAGAAACCACCATCCGTCCAGCCGATGGCCTTTGTCGCGCCTTCAACCGCTGAAGACCGAACATTGCACTCCAGAACTTGCGCACGGCGGAAGCCCATCAGAGTTTTATTGAACTCATCAATCGTGCCACCGACGACTTCAAACTCGTCGATTTCAAAATCGAAATTCGCCCGAATGTAAAGACCGCGACGGAGTTCGTGCTCAAGTTCTTCAATCGCTTCGCCATCTGCGCCGATGAGATTTTCGATTACCGCTGGGTGACATTCCACTGAGAAAGCGTTACCCGGTTCCGCAATTCGACGCCGCATAGCGCGCTCGATCCACAAGCTCACTGTATCTGGGCTTGGGATTCGACCGCGTCCTTCACATGTCGGGCAGAGATTTGTAATGGATTCCGTTACGCTTTCGCCCGTGCGTTTGCGGGTGATCTCTACCAATCCTAGACTACTGACCTTGCCCACTCGGGTGCGTGCGCGGTCGCGTTCCAGAATCTTGGTGAAGTGATCCATCAGCCGCTTTTTATCGGCGGCGTCTTCCATATCAATGAAGTCGATAACGATGATTCCGCCCATATCTCGCAACCGGAGTTGACGGCAGACTTCATCCGCGGCTTCGAGGTTTGTGCGGAGAATCGTGTCATTCAAGCTCGTTGAACCGACTTGCTTCCCAGTGTTGACGTCTATGGCCGTCAAAGCTTCCATTTGATCAATGATCAAATATCCGCCCGCTTTCAGCCAAACCTTATGTTCCAATAGAGTGTCAAGGTCTTTTTCGATCTTGTAATGGTCGAAAATCGGCTCTTCTTGGTCGTAGAGATAAATCTTGTCTTTCAGCTTAGGTGCGACCATCTGGGCGACTAATGCCACCTTTTCATATTCATCTGGATCGTCAATGATCAGGCGGTCAATTTCGTCGCCGAATACATCGCGAATAGTACGGTAAAGCAGAGTTTGATCGCGGTGGACGACGCACGGTGCGCGGAGTTTCTTCGCACTATCAACAACTTGGCTCCAAAGCTGTTCGAGGAATGCAATATCTGCTCTCAGTTCGGCTTCCGTGCGGCCTTCGCATTCGGTTCGCATAATTAAGCCAAATCCTTGCGGCATCAGCTTGTCGCCAATCTTGCGAAGTCGTTCCCGCTCTTTGCGGTCTTCGATCTTCCGGGAGACTCCCATGTGGCCGCCTTCAGGCACCAGAACCACGTAGCGGCCAGGCAAGCTGATTCGGGTGGTGACACGGGCACCTTTGGTTCCGCGCGGGCCCTTGGTGACCTGCACCATCAGTTCTTGCCCAGGGCGGATGAGTTCTTTGATCTTGCGGCGGCGGAGTTCGCTTCTTCGCACAGATGCGGGAGTAGAGTCATCGCCTTCCTCAGGAACGATATCACCAACGTACAAAAATGCGTTGCGTTCCAGCCCAATATCAACAAATGCGGCATCCATACCAGGCAGAACGTTTTGAACAATTCCCTTAAAAATCGAACCGACAACGCGTTCTTCTCGCTCCACGCGGTATTCAAAAAGCTTGTTATCTTCCAGCACCGCAATCCGGGTTTCGCGGTTTGCTGAGTTCACAAGGATTTCGATTGCGCCGGGGGCTTTGCCGCTTCGGCTGGTGTTGCTTGCGTTGGCAGTTTTTCGAGCGGCCCTCGTTTTAGGCCGACTAGTCATTTTTCTCACTAAATTCTTTTCCTCGCAGCCAAGATC
Organism: Fimbriimonadaceae bacterium; assembly: GCA_019638675.1. Classification (GTDB taxonomy): domain Bacteria; phylum Armatimonadota; class Fimbriimonadia; order Fimbriimonadales; family Fimbriimonadaceae; genus UphvI-Ar2. Next base: position 547,108 of record JAHBTE010000001.1, read on the forward strand.
ATTTGGCAACTACCCGGGGTCAAGCGATCCTAGCGGAAGGTCAGTCTTCGTCGCACTCAATCGCGTCCTCGCTGGGTGTGGAAAAGATTACCAGGTTGAAGAATCGTTTGTGGGCACAGGTAACCTGAGCCTCGTGCTTGATTCCCGAGTTACCCAGCTTGCTGAGATGCTTTGCTCTCACTCCACCAACCTCTCCTCCGAAGACAATGTTTTGATTCACGCGTTCGATATTCCTGATGAATGCGTCGCCGAATTGGTGCGGGTTGCTCAATCCACGGGTGCTAACGTTGCGGTTCGGTTGGAATCGAATGTCATCAAACGCCAGCTACTCCACGGAATGAAAGAAAGCAATGTCAACCTAATTGCTGACATTGAACTTCATGAAATGAAGCAGATGACAGCTTACATCGCCTTGCGAGGAGGAGCGAATTCGGCTGAACTTAGTGACGTGCCGGGAGACAAAAACACCATGTGGCAGAAGCTATATGCCACGCCAGTTGTGTTTGGTCAACGGGTTCCACACACCAAATGGGCGGCTCTGCGCTGGCCCTCACCCGGAATGGCACAAATGGCAAATCTTCCAACCGCCGCATTCGAGGATTTCTACTTCAAGGTCTGCACGCTTGATTACAAGCGAATGGAAGAAGCTGCAAAGCCACTAGTCGAGTTAATGAAAAATACCGACCGGGTTCACCTCAAGGGGCCAGGCACCGACCTTTCGTTCAGTATCAAGGGCATTGGTTCGGTCAGTTGCCACGGCAAGCGAAATATCCCCGATGGAGAGTGCTTCTCCTGTCCGGTCAAAGATTCGGTGAACGGCACGGTTCAATACAACACGATCAACTTGTACCAAGGATCAGACTTCAAAGATATTCGCTTTGAAGTCAAAAATGGGAAAATCGTGGATGCCACCGCCGGCCCAATGACAGAAAAATTGAATCAAATTCTGGATACCGATGAAGGAGGACGTTACTTTGGCGAATGGAGCCTTGGCTACAACCCCCACATTCTGCACCCAATGCGTGATACCTTGTTTGATGAAAAAATCGCCGGATCATTCCACCTCACTCCTGGCAACGCGTACACAGGCCCGGGCGGGAACGGGAATACATCAGCAATCCATTGGGATATCGTCTGCATCCAACGCCCGGAATATGGCGGCGGCGAAGTTTGGTTCGATGATGTTCTCATCCGAAAGGACGGCATTTTCACATTGCCTCAGTTGCAAGCGCTGAATCCAGATCAGCTGGGCAAGTAGCTAATTCAAATCAGTTTCTGTCTGATACAGGCAGAAACTGATTTTTTAAGGTTCTTCTTTATGCAAGGAAAAGAGTCCGCAATAGAAAAGAGTATTCGCTTTGTCAAATTCGCTGGGTATTCCATGGCTGTCGTGCCCGCACTTACATTTGTTGTCTTGATTTCATACTTTGGATCAGACTATCCTCGAACACCGCTTATCTTAGTATTGTTGGGTTGCATTGCAGGCGCGTTTTGGTACAAAAACTACTGCTCCACAAATTTTACTAAGTACATTGACTTTGTCGTTTCTGAAAAAGAAAATGATGCTTCTGAACTTACTCGCTTAATCGAATTAGGTTGCTCCGTCCAATTGGAAGCGCTTGTTTACGACAAGCTCGCAAATGTAGTTTTAGGTTTCAATTCTACGGAGCAGATCCCAAACAGAACAATAGATTTACTCGTAAGAAAATCACTACGTGTACCTGTAGTTAACGAAAGACTGCTACCTCACGTTTATAAGCTCGTAAATAAGTTACGTCAATCTGATTTTCCGTTTCAGCACCAAACGATTCAACTTACTAAGCGAATCTTAGCGCAAAAGTGAGACGTGCAACCTGCGAATTCACCTTCGTTTAATAGATTCAGGCTAAAATCAACGAATGCCGAGATTTCAGATCGATGTGGACTATCTCAAGTCCGTGCTACAAGATCTTATCAACACCCCCAGCCCAACCGGAGACACGGCTTGGGCGGTTTCATTTGCGCAGAACGAACTGGAAAACCTCGGAGCTTCCACTTTCATCACTCCGAAAGGAGCCCTCGTTGCTCAATATCCCGGGCTAAAAGACAATAAACCCAGAGCCATCACCGCGCATATTGATACCCTCGGCGTGATGGTCGCCGAGATCAAATCAAGCGGTCGCCTGCGGATGACCGCACTTAACGGCATCATGTGGCCAACTATCGAGAGTGAAGGCGTTACGATTCAAACAAAATCTGGGCAACAGATTCGTGGCTCTATTGTCCTTGCCAACGGGGCCGTTCATGTCAATAAAGAAGCGTCAACCGCCCCGCGCAATGCCGATACACTTGAAATCCGAATTGATGAAGTTACCAACTCTGCTGACGAAACCCGAATGCTGGGAATTGATGTCGGCGACTTCGTATATCTTGATCCTCGGTACGAAGCCAACAGTAGCGGCTTCATTCGGTCCCGGTTCTTGGATGATAAGGCTTGTGTTGCCTGCGCGATCGCAGCCCTGAAAGCGCTTCACGATGCAGGGGTTAGCCCCGCTCAACGCACTCACTTTTTAGTCAGTAACTTTGAAGAAGTAGGGCACGGAGGAATGGACAGCCTTCCCAACGACCTCAACGAGTACCTTGTGCTCGATATGGCGGTTGTCGGCAATGGTCAGAACGGCGACGAAACCCACTGTTCGCTCTGCATCAAAGATAGCTCTGGCCCATACAGCAAGGCTCTCAACGATAAGCTCTCCAACCTCGCTTCACAAGCGGGGATCGATATCCGCCGCGACATTTATCCGTACTACGGAAGTGATGGTTCTGCCTATTGGCGAAGCGGAGGCACCGCTCAGGTCGCCCTGATTGGACCGGGGGTTGATACTTCCCACGGCTACGAACGCACCCATGTGGATGCACTGCGAGATACAGCAACTCTTATTGCCGAATATTTAATCGAAGAAGAATAAAAAAGCGGCTCCGAAAGGAGCCGCTTTTTAGTTTTAGCGTTTCTTTGTTGGTGCCAAAGCTGGCTGAGGTGGATAGAGCATATGAATCTCAATCGTATCGCCGCTGTTTGTGCTCAGCAGGTACTTACCATCGCCGGTGAACGCAACTGGTGAACCTACATAGGATCGGTTATCCAACTGTGCCACCTGCTTGTACGCTTTCACGTCCCACACTCTCAAAGTTCCGTCGATTGCGCTAGTGCCAGCGTATCGGCCGGAAGGAGTGAAGTCAGCTTCAGAAACAAAGTCGCCGTGCCCTTTGAGTGAAGAAAGCAGTGTTCGCTTGCTCAAATCATAGATGGAAACGACACCGTCTCGACCGCAGGTCAAACCAAGAGTTTCATTGCGGTTGATTGCAAAGTTGTTGGCGCCTTGTCCACCCGGAACTTTGACTTTCGCCACAGTAGCGAGAGTTTTAGGAGCGAGAACGCGCCAGCCGTCAACTTGCGTTCCGGTGTAGATTGCGCCTGTCTTCAGGAAGTACGCACCATAGAAGTTTGCTGGTTCGCCCGTTACCTTTGCCACCGGATCGCCGCCGCTTACGTTCCAAACACAAATTGCGTCATCTCTACCAACCGAGAGAAATTGAGTGCCTGTGGTGTTAAATGAAATCGATTGAATTCCGCGTTGGTGCCCTTTTGCCCGTGGAAATTCTCGAATTTTTTTGCCCGTTTTTGCTTCCCAAAGAAAAATCTTAGCTTGTTCGTCGCCCGTTAAAATGTATTTTCCGTCTGGAGAAAATGCCGCACCATAAGCTGGTTGAACATGACCCACTAATTTGATCGTTGGAATTTTGCCGCCTGCATCCATGATTCGGACTTCCGAATTTTCCAGGCATGCAATGAACTGTGAGCCAGTTGGAGCTGCTGCCACCGCAACCGCGCGAATACCATCCAAGGTTTTCACACGAGTGAGCTTAAAGCCAGATGTTTGACCCAGCACGAGGCTGGCCGCGAGAGTAGTTGCCGTCAACATTGTTTAGGAATCCTTCCGTAAAAGCCGACGTCTCAGCTTTGTTGAGGGTTCAGTAAATTTACTTTGTAGGGATGCTAAAGTCCTTGGCTTCAAACTTGCCGCCAAAGTTCCACTGTGCGCTCCAAACCAGTTTCCTCTCTTTTCCATCGGCAAACTTCTGGTTTGCTCGGAAAGTCACAGGAACATTTCGTTTTGAGTCAACTATGATCTCGATTTCGGTTGGTTCTTTGCCAGTGGATTTGGCGACGTAGCGATAAAAGGCTCGCTTATCACCGACTGCTTCAAGATTCTTTTCTTCCAAAGAAACTTTGAATCCGTTTTTTGGATCGGCAAGTCCAGCGATGAAAGCAGACCAAGGGCGGTCACCGTGAGAAAAATAACGGAAGCCTTCTACGGGCATTCTTTCGATGAACTCTTTGATCTCCGCTTTATTCATCTTCTTACGAATTTCGCTTTTTCCAAAGGGAGCCAGTTCCTTCACTTTTTGGCCCTCATAGTAAGCTCGTTCCTGACCATCGGCAGCAATAGAATTCATCGTCGCTTCTGTTTCTGGCAACGCATATTCAATTACAAAATTGCGATCATCTTTGATCTTAAGAGTAGGACTCATTGAAAGCACGTCTCCCCTATTCAGGCACTCCAACTTCACGTTTACAAGTGTAGGATCAAGGTTTTCAATGCCGTCATCAATGATTTCGCCAATTCCTCTTTTTGCTATCGGCTTATCAGCGGGAACAGTAGGCCAGCTTTGCGGATTGATAATGTGCGCTTGAGGATTTCCCTTCATTCTCTTTTCGATCTCAGCCTTCATGTCTTCGATCTTCTTTTCTTCTTCCGTCTTGGGATCGTTATTAGCCTGACTATTGCCCGTAGGAACTGAAGTCGGAGCTAATTCGGTTTTCTTGGGCTGGCAACCAACGATAACCACTAAACCACAGGCTAGGAGCATCCATCCAAAACGATTCATTACTGCAAGAGACGGGTTCACTTTCACTTTTCGTTGTTTCCTTTAAGCTTTGTAGGCATCTGGGGGCATCAAAGGATGATCGAGCCTCGCCCAATAATGCGTTTCTAAATCTGGGAAGCAGGCATCCTTTTCCTGACATTCCTGCAGAAAATCTTTTTCTTCGCTATTCAACGTACCACCATTGGCCGTTCGTTCCGCCATGTCGGCGAGTCGGTTAAATCGGTCGATATGATCCTGGAATCGGGCTTCGGCATAGTCACGCGCCGCCCACGTTGAAATCAAAAATTGCCAATCACTGGCTTCAGCAAGTAATAGTTCCCGAGCTGCTTGGACACTGATTTCATAAGCAATTCCATCCCGAATCGTTGAAGCGAGAACTCGCATCTTTTTTTGGCACGGATAAAGTTTTTCCCAAGTCCATGCGTTGTCTTCATTGATCCAAACCGAGTGATAGCCGCCTTCGCCCCAACTTCCTTCGGGGAGGTGGATCAAGTGGCGAGCCGGATCTTGGTCAATTACATCACCACCGCTACACATCGCAATGTTGCCGTCCTGGTGCATGCGAACACCGACCTCATATAAAAACTCTGGCCCTTCCCACCACCAGTGACCGAAAAGCTCCGTGTCGTACATTGCAACAAGTGTGCCTTCACGGTTGTGCTCGCCTTTGTATTGGGCAAGAACACCTTTCACGATCTCCACAAAGTCAGCGGCATGTACGCCGGTGAGTTCGTGAGCTTGCCAAGGGTCGTAGGGTTGCTTGGCTCCTAAATCAGCTTTATCTGGGCTGATTCGCCAATATCGATGTCGTCCCGGATACTGCTGTTTGTGGAATTCCAAATACCACTCGCTACCCGGATATCCGACTTCACCGCTCCACACTTTAACTGTGCTTTGCGGATCGCGAGCGAAAATCGTTACGCCTTCCGGAATCAGGTAATGCTCGTATTCACTGCGTTCTTCCGCGGGAGGAGTGAATAGCTTTTTGCTTCGGGCGAACATCTCCGCAAGCTGAGGGAATTTCTGCCAATAAGTTCCGAGCGGTTCACCACCGCGAATCATGTGACTATCAACAAAAAAGTATTCAAGGTTGTTTTCTTGCAAGAACTGTTCAACGCCTTTGCGTTCCCAAATACTTTCATCGGATCCCGCCGGAGCTTTCCATCCATATCCTGGACGGTACGCACACTCGGGAAGCCAAATTCCCCGAGGCTGAAATCCAAATCGCTTTTTGTGAGTGTCGACGGCAATCTTCACCTGAGCCTGGATGGACTCATCCGTCCCCGTCAAAGGAAAATATCCGTGGGTTGCGCCGCAAGTAATGAGTTCAATGCATCCATCTTCGTGCAAGCTTTTGAATGCGCCAGTGATGGACCGTCCCCATTGATGGCGGAACTGCACTAATCCTTTTTTGAATAGGCGTTGCCACATCGCAGCGAGACCAGTCATCCAAAGTTCGCCGCTACCGGAAAACATTTTTGCGTCTTCTTCGGCGTATCGGATTTTTTCTTCGCAATACTCTTCAAACCCAGCTTTGAACGCAGGGTCGTCGAGTTGCTCCGCGAGGATCGGCGTGATGTTTACCGTCCAGCGAGGTTTGATGCCTTGCTGGCGAAGGCGTTCGAGTGCATCCAGTAGCGGCAAATAACACTCAATCGCGCTTTCAAAAATCCAATCGGTTCCGTGCGGCGACTTGCCGTGGCTCAACACATACGGCATGTGTGAGTGCAAAACCAACATGAATCGCCCAATCGCCACAGGTTCAGTTTAGCTTGTTCCTCTGTATTAACCCAGAACCATTGCAATTCAAGAAAATAGATGCCCCTCCAATGCGTCTAAAATAAACCTATGCCCCTCGTCGGAAAGGTTGGACGCAAACGCCCACGCGCTCGAATAGCGATGGCGTTCGTCTACTTTGCCCTAACACTCGGCGCAATAACCACGATTTACCCTTTCCTCACTATGGTCACCACTGGGTTCAAATCGAACACAGACCAGAATGACAACAAACTCATTCCGGTTTATTGGAGCAACGACGAGGAACTACTCACCAAATATCTAGATGACAAATACAGCGGCAACGCCAGCCTGATCAGTTCGATTCAGAACACTGCCTCCACTTCAACAGATCTCGAAGCCTACGAAGATTTTCTTAACCAACTCCCGCCCGATCAATGGATCGCCGGATTCAAAACTCCCAGCAATAACGTCACCAGCCGGATGAACGTAGCGTGGCAAGCCTTTCTTAAAACCAAATACAAAACCGTTGAGGATGTGAACGAAGCCTACAACGAAATTAATGGTGCGTTCCAGCAAGTCACACCTCCACCCGAACGGCTCGAAGACCCTGCCTGGAATCCAAAAGACGATCAAAAATGGGCGGATTGGATCGCATTCAAAAAGACGCTTCCGGCGGATTTTCGCATCCCGATCACTGCCAACCGGCTGTATCAAGAGTTTGTTAAGTCCAAGTACAAAAATCAGTTCGGAGATGTGCCAGCAGACGTTATTGCAACAAATACTATTCTGTTGCCGACCGAATTTGAGCAACTCACTCTTAGCCGGTCAGGCAAACAATCAGCTGACGAAAAGGCGTTTTTCGCAACTGGGCTACCGAAGACTTTTTTAACCTCCGGCACTATAGAAGCCCAGTGGAGCAATTACCTTGCCGCATTCGTTGGATCGTCGGCTCAATCCGGCCCGGTAGTTGAACCACCTATCGCAGCTTACGAAAAGCATTTTGTCAACGAGCATAAAAAGGAAATTCGCGACGAATTTACTTGGCGGAATTACCTTTATGTTTTGGATTACATCCTGCTTAATGGGAGAGCCGTAACAAACACAGTTATTTTTTGCCTTCTCACCATTCTCATTCAACTGACGGTGAACCCAATGGCGGCATACGCTCTCAGCCGATTCCCCATGAAGACCACCGGGCGGATTCTGCTATTCCTTTTAGCGACCATGGCATTCCCCGCCGAGGTCGCGATGATTCCATCGTTCTTACTTCTCAAGGATCTTCATTTACTCAATACTTTTGCCGCACTTGTTCTGCCCGCCGCAGCCAGTGGATATATGATCTTTCTGCTTAAGGGGTTCTTTGATTCTCTCCCGCAAGAAGTATTCGAATCTGGCCAGATCGACGGGGCACCCGAGTGGAAAATGATGCTGAAAATCGCGTTTCCTCTGAGTAAACCGGTGTTCGGTTATATGGCGTTGCTGGCGTTTATGGGTGCTTATGGAGCATTCATCTACGCGTTCTTGGTCGCCCAAAGCCGCGAAATGTGGACTCTCATGGTGTTCATCTACCAGCTTCAGTTGACGGCGCCAAAATCGGTGACCATGGCGGCGGTAACACTTGCGGCGATCCCAACCCTGTTCGTGTTCTTGGCGGCGCAAAACGTCATCATGCGAGGAATCGTCCTTCCTGGCGAGCGGTAATCAGGGCTGATCAGCACGCTTCATGACCCACTTGTAAACGGGCTTTTCCACCCAAAAGTGCGCCAAATAGCCAACTAATATCACGGCTCCGAAAACGATCAACCCCATCAAAACCGGGCGGTTGGCAAAACCCAGAGATTCCAAAAACGGTTGTGCGATCTCCTTAGTCGGCCAGTGAGTAATGTAAATCGCATAGCTCGCCGCCCCGAGTGATTGGAGAACCGGGCTTGCTAACCAGTTGTTCAACACCCCACGCGCACCAGCGGCGGTGAGGATCGCCACGCAGTACACAGGAGCCAACAGACCGGAAACAAGCGACGGTGGTAAGTGAGGCCAACGATACAAGGTCAATGCCAGGGTCAGCGCCAGCGCTGTGCCGTAAATTGCTTCCGGTCGCTTGAAAACCCAGTCTGGAACCCAACCCCGGTAATACGCCAGCCCGATGAGAGAGCCAGCGATGAACACGGGAATAAAAATCGGCGATCCGAAGTGTGCGAGGCCGTATCCGACCTTAGCAATCACGCCCGTTCCGAATATCTGCATCAAGCCAAACAAGAGTTGAATTGCAAAGTAACCGATCGAATACCAAGCAAGGCGATGAACCAGCTTGGACTTATCAAACTGCATGATCCGGCCTAACACCCAAGGAAACATCAGATAAAACACAAGCTCCGCCGTCAGAGTCCAGGCCGGCACATTACTCCGCCAGAGAGAATTAAATAAGAACCCGTCGCGGGCAAATCCCCAAGAACCCACGGAAGTCTCATTTACAAATGGCATCTGAGAATTCCCATTACCGAGCCAAATCAAGTGCATCAGCACGCCCGGAATGATTGAAAACAGATACAAAGGAACAATTCGCGCTACCCGCGACCAACCGTAATGTTTGATCCGCGATTTCGTAAACCCGCCATCGGTTACGCGGGGCAGATAAACGACGGTGAGAATAAATCCTGACAAGGCAAAAAAGAAAACGACCGGCAAAATGCCGTAGCCTCTCAAAAACTCTCGAGCAGATTCAGGAAGATCGCGCGAATGGAGAGCCTCAATATGAACCAGAACGACCCAAAGTGCCGCAAGAGCACGAAAGCCGTTTAAAGGCTTGATGATCGCTCGCGAGCGATCATCAACAACTGCTACTGATGGAGCCGCTACCTGCGCGGTGGCGATTAGCCGTTCGCCTTGGCAAATTCGCCCATGAATTTGGCAAGTTCAACACAACCTTCTGCAGGAAAGGCGTTGTAAATGCTAGCCCGGCATCCACCGACGCTTCGGTGGCCCTTGAGTTCATGGAATCCTGCCGCTTTTGATTCGCTGAGGAATTTTTGCGTCAGGTCTTCATCAGGCAAAGTAAACGAGATGTTCATCAGCGAACGATTATTAAACTGAGCATGACCTTTGAAGAATCCTGCCGATCCATCAATTGCCTTATAGATGTGGGCGGCTTTGTCTTCGTTGTATTTTTGGACGGCGCTCAAACCACCGAAATCAATCCAGTGCTTGAACACTAATGAGCAAACGTAAACGCTCCAAGTAGATGGCGTGTTGTACATCCAGTCATTTTCGACTGCTACCTTGTAATCAAGCATCGGCGGCAAACCGCTCGGAACCCGATCCAACATATCTTCGCGGAGAATCACCAAGCAAGTCCCGGCTGGGCCGAGATTTTTTTGCGCACCTGCGTAAATCATCGCGTAACGACTGACATCAAATTCGCGGCTGGCAATACAACTGCTCATGTCGCAAATCCAATCGGTTCCATCTGCAGGTGGGTCGCCCAAGAAGTCCACACCTTGAATGGTCTCGTTCATCGTGAAATGGCAGTACTTGGCCCCGGGTGTGTGGTTCAGATCACCAAAAGCAGGAGCATGGTCGTACCCTGTGGCCTTTGCGTCGAAAATAGCGGTGGCTGTGCCGTGCAAACCGCCTGCTTCAATCGCTTTCTTGCCCCATGTTCCGGTTGTCACGTAGTCGGCTTGCCCGCCGTTCATGAAGTTCATTGCCAGCATCGTGAATTGCAAACTCGCTCCACCATGCAAGAACAAAACCTTATAGTTATCCGGGATTCCCATCAATTCGCGAACATATTTGTCAGCATTCGCCGCGATTTCGGTGTAAACCTTGCCCCGGTGGCTCATTTCCATAACGCCGACCCCACAGCCCTGATAATTCATCATGTTGTCTCGGGCTTCCTCGAGAACCGGAACCGGAATAGCTCCCGGGCCAGCAGAAAAATTGTAAACGCGACCGTATGGCAGGCTCATGTTGCCATTTTAACCGCCCGATTTCCTTAAACTAAAATCCCTAGACCAAAAAACTGGAATCTTATTACAACCAGGTACCTTAACAACCCGCGCACCCATGTCTAAAAATGCCGTCATCCTCCTGAGCGGAGGCCTTGATTCTGCCACTTGCCTTGCTATTGCCAAGTCACGCGGGTTCATATTGCACTGCCTCACAATCCAGTACGGTCAACGGCACGATATTGAATTAGAGTCAGCCAGGCTAATCGCAGATTCAATGGGCGCAAAAGAACACAAGATTATTGAGGTTGATCTCTCAGCGTTTGGAGGCAGTGCGCTTACTGATGATATTCCTGTGCCGAAAGATGCTCTGAGCGAAGAGATTCCGGTTACTTATGTTCCAGCGAGGAACACGGTGATGCTCTCGCTTGCCCTTGCTTACGCAGAAACCCGCCAAGCAAACGATATTTACGTCGGTGTGAATGCAGTGGATTACAGCGGCTACCCAGACTGCCGCCCCGAATTCATCAACGCATTCCAAAATCTCGCCCGTTTAGCCACGAAATCTGGGGTGAACGGAGAAGAAATCGTGATTCACGCCCCGCTCATTCAAATGACAAAGCCGGAAATCATCCGCACTGGTTTGCAGTTAGGAGTTGATTACGGCATCACTCATTCTTGTTACGACCCAGTTGACGGTCGCCCTTGCGAGCATTGCGATTCATGCCTGATCCGCATGAAAGCCTTCGCCGAGATTGGCATGGTTGACCCGGCATTGCAGCGATGAAAACCTTGCGCATCAGTGAAACTTTTACTTCGATTCAAGGCGAAGGCAAGTTCATTGGTGTGCCAAGCGTATTCATCCGCACGAGTGGGTGCAATCTCCGGTGCGTGTGGTGCGACACCCCTTACGCGAGTTGGAATCCTGAGGGCGACCATCTATCGTTGGAGGAGTTGCATCAAATCGTTCGGGATTCAGGAGTTAATCATGTCGTCCTGACTGGCGGGGAACCAATGCTGTTCGATCTTCTTGCCGATTTCGCAAATGAATTGATTGCATTGGGGCATCACGTTACTATCGAAACTGCCGGGACAATCTATCGCCCCATTCCGGGAGCCTTTTTTTCGATCAGTCCAAAACTCGCGAATTCAGCCCCGCCAATTGAAACTCCGAACGAGTGGCATGAGCGCCACGAATCTACTCGCCTCAAGCCGGATGTTATCGCTCAACTGATTGCAAACCACGATTTTCAATTCAAATTTGTTGTCTGCCCAGAAAACGAGCAAGAAATCGCAGAGATTCAGTCTGTCTTGCGTGAAGTGGAAGCAATCGCAGGGAAGCAAATCCCAGCAGAAAACATCTATTTGATGCCTGAGGGGCGCGATGGAAAAATTCTTGCAATGCGGATGAAAGCACTCGTGCCGCTCTGTCTGAAAACGGGCTATCGCATGGCTCCCCGGCTACAAATCGACCTATTTGGCGACACAAAAGGAACTTGAACCCGACAAATTTACGGTTTATCCTTTACACTGCTTTTAGGTGACCGCCTGAGCAAAGTTATGTCCTACGGAATTGTGACCCTGGCCTACGACGGCACCCAACTCTGCCACTTGGAAACGGCAATCCCCCAACTTGACCTTTATGGGTTCAAAGGGACATTCTTCGCCGAACCAAGCAACCTACTCGATGCTTACCCTGGTTGGCGAACCGCTCAATCGCGAGGGCACGAGCTCGGAAACGGCTCTTTGCTCGCCGCCGCGTTGCCCGATGGCTCTCTTCCCGCCTGGACAAGCGAAATGATCCTCGACGATCTTGCCGAAGCGCAAGAACTTCTCGCCGAGCTTTTTCCAAGTCAGCCAAGTTTTCCGGTCGGACTGCCATTAGGCAAAGCTACGTGCGCGGATTCTTCAAACTATCAAAACCTGCTCAAAGCAACCTATCCGCTGGTTAGAAGCGGCAAAACCGGGGTTAATCCAAACGGCAAAACAGACCTTTCCAACCTGGTCACGGTTGATCCCAGTGACTTAGATGGCCCAGAACTCTGCCAGATCGCTCGGCAAGCGGTTCAATCCACCGGATGGTTGATATTTACATTCGATGGGATCGGGAGCGGCAAGCGGTCAATTGATGCAGAAGCTCATAAACAGTTGGTGGAATACCTTTCCCAAAATAACGACTTGATCGAAATTCTTCCGCTTTCCCAAGCCGCCGCCCGCATCAACAGTCAAAGCCACGCGCCAAATTTGATCTGAATCGCACGGCATTCTATCGGTCAAATCCGGCAAAATGAACGACGGTGAACCCCACACGTCACGAATTCCTTTTTATGGAGAGTCCGCTTCTTAAAGCGGCCTTTTACATTCTGACGTTTGGCAGTATTGCCATCATGTTTTGGCAGTTCATCGGGCCAATGCGGTTCTGGATGAAGGGTCGCAAGCTCACATACCGACCAAACTACATTAAAGGAATTCTCACCTACGTCGTAGCTCAGCGAAAGGTGATGGGATCGCGACCCAAAGAAGGCGCACCCCTTCACCTGCTGATTTTTTACGGCTTTCTCGCTCTCTTGATTGCAACGACTCTGCTGGCGATGGCGACCTACGCACCACTGCTCGGAATCAAGAACTGGCATCAAGGCAACTACTATCTAGCGTACGAAGCGATTTTTGATGCCCTCGGGTTGCTTTTTGTTGCTGGCGTTCTTTGGGCGTTACAGAGACGCTACCGGCTGGCAAAAGAAACGATTCCTCCGATGCCTGATCCGGTTACAGGCAAGCTGAATCGCTCAAAGAATCCGATAACAACCGAGTGGAAAGACTACGCTGCTCTGTATCTTCTGCTGATTCTAGGAATCAGTGGCTACGTGCTGGAAGCCGCTCGGATCTCTGCTGACCCTCAGCCGTGGGATCATTTCAGCTTCGTTGGATACGGCATTTCTAAACTTCTTCCCGCCTTGAGTCCTCAGGGCTATGTGTTGATCTGGTGGCAACACATGGTTTGGGTCTGGCTCTTTTTCGCGACTTTGCCTCAAATGCGACTCAAACATATTGTCGTCGCCACGCTCACTGCCGCTGGCACTCAAGAATCGCCGATGGGACAACTTCCGCCAGTTGCGGCCGCAGAAATTGAATCTGGTGAACCACTCGGAGCGGCGGTTGCCAGTGATTATTCCCGTTGGCACTTGATGTCGCTCGATGCCTGCATGTCGTGCGGCAGATGCACCGAAGTCTGCCCGGCTTACAATGTCGGCAAAATTCTTAACCCCAAGCAAGTGATTCAAGACACGCATCGCGCCTTGCGAACTGGGGAACCCGTCGCAGGCATTGTGAGTGAGGAAGCTCTTTGGGCTTGCACGACCTGCAACGCTTGTGTGGAAGCCTGCCCCGTGCTCATCCGCCATGTTGATGTGATTGTGGATGCTCGCCGGAACTTGGTCAGCGAAGGTGCGTTGACGGGAACAGCGACCGTTCCGCTCAAGCAGATTGCAGGAACTGGTTCAGCATGGGGACAAGCAGTCAACGAGCGCGAAGAATGGATGAGCGGTCTCAACATTCAGCTAGCGCGTGAGAACTCAAAGTTCGAGTATCTATTCTGGGTGGGGTGTGCAGGAGCCACTGATCCGGCGGCAGTTCGTACAACAAAAGCGTTTGCAAAGCTACTCCAAAAAGGGGGAGTTTCGTTTGCCTGCTTGGGGGCCGAGGAATCTTGCACGGGTGACCCAGCGCGACGTATTGGCGACGAAGCGACCTTCCAAAACCAAGCTGGAATCAACGTTGAAGCTTTCAAAAAATATGGCGTACGCAAGGTCGTTACTGCTTGCCCGCACTGCCTTAACACTCTCAAAAGCGAATACAGCCAGCTCGGTTTACAGCTTGAAGTTGTTCACCATACTCAACTTCTTGCGGATCTCGTTGAGCAAGGAAAACTTAAATCCGCACTTCCGGCTAGAGGGAAGGTCACCTACCACGACCCTTGCTACCTCGCCCGAGTCAACAATATCTCGGATGCTCCGCGGGCTTTGGTCGGAGACAAAACCGATTTAGATTCTGGAACACCTTTATTCCTTCGTGAACTCACCACCGAGGCAAATCACGACCAAAACCTTGCGGAGCCAGTCAATAAAGGCAAAAAAACACTCTGTTGCGGTGCCGGAGGCGGGCGAATGTGGATGGAGGAAGAGCCAAATCAACGCCCCGGCAATCGCCGAGCCGAAGAACTTATCGCCACGGGAGCCGATACTGTTGCCGTCAGTTGCCCCTTCTGCCGCATCATGCTGGACGCCAGTCTCAAGCAAATCAGCGATAAAGAAATCAACCTTGTGGATATGGCAGAAATTCTTCAGGATGCGAATTCATGATCGTCGCGATCGGTACAGATATTGTTCAAATAGAGCGAATCGAGTCGGCGATGAAAAATCCAGAATTCATAAATCGAATTCTCACGCCTGCCGAACAAGAACGGGAGGTAACTCCCCAATATGTCGCCGGGCGGTGGGCCGTTAAGGAAGCGATTAAGAAATGTTTACCAAATATTAACTCTTGGCACGATGCTCAGGTCATCAGCGAGCCGGGTTCTGCGCCTGTCGTGCATCTTGCTCCAGGTTTATTGCCCTCCCAGCACTCTATTCACGTCTCTATCAGTCACGAATCTCGGTACGCCACGGCGATTGCGATTCTAGAAGGCCCGGGATAGAGGTCCTTTGTTAAGACGCATTAATAATTCCTTAACAATTCACTTGTAACTTCGTTGACGAAGAGGCACTTATGAAACTGATTCAAATCGCGGCCATCGCTGGCCTAGCCGTTTTGTTCACCGGACTGGTTATTGGATGCAACCCACCTGCTGAGCCAACCACTGGGGAGACAGGATCACCAAGCACAACTGCTAAAGGTGGTTACGACGGACAGAAACTAGATATTGACGGCTCCGGAACGGTTTATCCAATCGGCGCAGCATTCACCGAGATGTTCCTTGGAGCAAATCCAGGGGTCGAAATCACTGTCGGTAAAGCCGGAACAGGCGCGGGATTCGAAAAGTTTGAAAAGGGCGAAACGATGATCTCCAACGCTTCGCGACCGATCAAAGACAGCGAAATGGAAAAACTCGCTGCCGCAGGAATCGAGTTCATTGAAGTACCAATCGCGTACGACGGAATCTGCATTGTCGTCAATCCAAAGAACACTTGGCTCAAGTCAATCACTATCGAGCAGCTTAATAAGATGTGGAACCAAGATTCCAAGGTCAAAATGTGGAGCGACGTTGACCCAAGCTGGCCAAAGGAAGAAATCAAGCTTTACGGGCCAACCGATGCTCACGGCACCTACGAATATTTTAACGAAGTTGTAAACGGAAAGAAAGACAACGTTCGATCCGATTACAGCCAACAAGCCGAGTACGACACTCTGATCACTGGCGTCGCAAACGAACCAAATGCACTTGGTTACGTTGGTTACGCTTACGTGGAGCAAAACATGGATAAGCTCCGCATCATCCCAGTTGATGGTGGCAAGGGCCCAATCACTCCAAGCAAAGACACGATCATTGACGGCACCTACTCGCCATTCTCACGACCATTGTTCATGTATGTGAGCAAAAAGGCAATGGACAGTAGCTCGCTCTGTAAAGACTTTGTGATGTACTGCCTTGGCGAAAACGCGGCGGCAGGAGTTGAAGCAGCTCAGTACATTCCGTTCCCTGCTCAAACCTACGGCCTGATCAAAGCCCGTGTGGAAAAAGGAATGACCGGAAGCTTGTTTAGCAAGGCTGAACCAGGCAAAACTCTGGACGAAGTCCTCGCAGAAGCTCACTAAAGCTCAAAAAAGAACATGGCACTTGCTGATCTGAACCAAAGCCTCACTAAAAGAGCAGCTTTTACACAGGTCAACAGTCAAAACCGAGCCCGGACAATTTCTCAAACAATTGTCCGGGCCATCTGTTTTTGCTGCGCGATGTTTTCCATCATCGCGACGGCAAGCATCTTTTTTATTCTGTTTTCCGAATCCCTCCCATTTTTCCAAAAAGTATCAGTAGTCGAGTTCTTCACTGGTCGCGAATGGACGATGATGGGGGCTCAGCAGAAATTCGGAGTTCTCCCGCTTTTAGTTGGAACACTGCTCATCACGATTGGTTCAGGGATAGTTTCGATTCCACTTGGTTTATTCGTTGGCATCTATCTCAGCGAATATGCGCCGAGCAAGGTACGTAAAGTTCTCAAACCAATTCTTGAACTCCTCGCTGGTGTTCCTTCAGTTGTTTTCGGTTATTTCGCACTTTCTCTGGTCACTCCCGCCCTACGTGGAGGCACCAGTTGGATTGGTGAAATCTTGCCAACTCTCAACCCTCTGCTCCCAGAATTCCGCCCGGCGAACGCGGCGGCGGGTGCGATTGTCGTTGGATTCATGACTCTGCCATTGGTCTGCAGTCTTTGCGAAGATGCTCTGACCGCCGTTCCGAAATCTCTGCGCGAAGCCGCTTACGGACTGGGATGCACTAAAGCTGAGGTCATCGCCAAGATCGTCATTCCGAGCGCACTTAGTGGAATCATCGCCAGTTTCATCCTCGCTCTTTCTCGCGCAGTCGGTGAAACCATGGCGGTTACGATTGCCGCTGGCGCGACCCCTCAACTGACGTTCAATCCCGGCAACGAGGTAATGACGATGACCGCACAGATTGTCAACGTCAGCAAGGGCGACGTTTCTCGCGGAGATATGCGCTACCAGAGCATCTTCGCGATTGGTTTAACCCTATTCCTGATCACCTTTGCGCTCAATATCCTCGCTCAGCGGTTTGTGAGAAAAATGGGGAGGACTGGTTCGTGAGTTCGCCTGCTTTTCTCTCTCCCAGTGCTTCGACCATCAAACGCCGTCGAAAGAATTTCATTTTCCAGTCTATCTGCACATTTGCGGCTTTACTGGCTGTTTCAATTTTGTTCATCCTCGTCGGGAAAGTAGTAATGGACGGTATGGGCCGGGTTAGCCCGAAATTCATCACTTCCATGCCCTCGCAGATGTTTCCTGGCAAAGCAGGGATTCTTAGCCCGCTACTCGGAAGTATTTTTGTGATGCTCCTCACTGTTCTTTTTGTCGTCCCAGTTGGAGTCGCCGCCGCGATTTATTTGGAAGAGTTCACTGCGCAGAAAACACGCTTAGTCAGGTTTATTCAAGTCAACATTAGCAATCTTGCGGGTGTGCCATCTATCGTGTTTGGGATGCTTGGCCTCACCGTATTTGTTGTCATCATGGGGCTTGGCAAGAGCGTTCTTACCGGTGCGCTCACTATGAGCATCTTAGTTTTGCCGATGGTTATCCTTGTCACCCAAGAAGCACTTAAAGCCGTTCCCAAACACTACCGAGAAGCTTCGCTCGCGCTTGGAACAACCCAGTGGCAAACCATCCGCCGAGCTGTGCTCCCCAGCGCATTGCCGGGAATCCTCACGGGAATCATTCTTGCCGCTAGCCGGGCGATAGGTGAAACCGCTCCGCTGATCGTAGTTGGTGCGGTTGGATTGGTCACTTTTCTTCCCGATTCACTTGACGACCGGTACACCGTATTGCCACTGCAGATTCTCGACTGGATTGGTCAGCCCCGTGCTGAGTTCCGAACTGCCGCCGCCGCCGCGATTCTTGTGCTTATGGCGTTACTGATTATTCTCAACTCAGCGGCGATTATCATCCGGGCCCGCGCTCAGAAAAAGGTTTAATCTTCGCCAATGCCGAGCTTCGGCCCGATTGCCGCTCATTACGACTTATTGATGGCCAATGTCCCTTACGACATGTGGGCTGGTTATTATCGTCTTTTGCTCACCCAGCAAGGGCTTGATCCTGACACGTTGCTTGATGTTGCTTGCGGCACGGGAACAGTTGCGGAAATACTAACCGAGCAAGGCTATCAGGTGACCGGGTTCGATTTGAGCGAGGCAATGATCGCCGAAGCCAAAGCAAAAGCAGTGCGGCAAGAATTGCCTATCACCTATCATGTGGCTGACGCCTGCACACTTGATCTCGGCGAAAAGTTTGAAGGCGCGTATTCGTTTTTCGATAGCCTCAACTACATTACAACCTTAGAGGGTTTGCAACAATCCATCGCTCGCGTCGCTCGTCACTTGGAGCCAGGGGGCAGTTTTATTTTTGACGTCAACACCGCCTATGCGTTTGAAGCGCAGATGTTCAACCAAGAAGATCAACGAAAGCGCGCCCTTATCAAGTACGTCTGGACAGGCGAATACGACAAAGAAACCCGAATTATCAGGGTCGAGATGAACTTTGAACGTAATGGCGAAACATTTCAAGAAGTTCACGTTCAGCGGGCTCACAGCAATGAAGAAATTCGTGATGCATTGCGAATGGCGGGATTTGCCAGTTGCGTAGCTTACGATAGCTACACACTCGACCGACCGCGTAAGCGCAGTGACCGAGTGCACTACGTTGCGCTAATGCCGGGATAACTCATTAGCAACCTGAAACGTCGGATAAAATCAGATGATGCTTCCCCTCGTGGTATTGCTGGGCGTGACCCAACCGAATTCTATGATAAATCTGCCGGAGCGGGCTTACCTGAACCCCGTTGCCGATACATTTATTGACCCGAGCGCACCGGATATGAACTTCGGGCGAGAACCAGCCTTGGTTCTAGGGAACCGCCGCGCTATCCTCATGGCGTTCCCCCAGCTATCGTGGGAAGGGTATGCAGGAAAAAAAGTGAAATCCGCTCAGCTGGTGTTTGCCTTTTCTCGAGGTTCGGCAAATATGCCATTCACCATTTCGGAAATCCGAACGCCTTGGGGTGAAGGCGAGGGCAGAAGCCTGAGATTTGATAAACCTGATCCGAAAGTCGTTCCCTATGGTGGAGCCACATGGCGCAACTCACGGCAGGGTCGCGATGGCACCAAGTGGCAGACCGAAGGTGCACTTGGAACAAGTGATATCGCTCCGATCTCAGGCGCCGACGTCATTTCAAGCTCAGAGAAGCTGACGCTCACTGGATTAGCGGGGGTCGTCCAGAACATGATCGACCGCCCGACAAGCTCTTTTGGGATTCGCATTGAATCCGCGGCAGATGTGGCGTTTTTTAGTGGCGAATACACCGAGCAACGCCCACGGTTAGAAATTGTTTGGGAAGATGCTCCTGCTACCGGGCCTGATTTGGCATTGATCACGCTGATGCCTCAGGTTGAAGCTGGCAAGTCCCCGCGCAATGGCGAACTGACCACTTACAACGCCATTGTCAAAAATGTTGGAAGTGCGGATGTTCCATCGGCTCGGCTTGAATGGACAGATGCCACTGGTTCACGTAACTCGGTTGATATTCCTGGCCCGATAGCCGCGAATTCAACGAAGGTTGTGAAGTTCCAAGCAAACTTCCGAGGCGAAGCCACCGACCCTAGAAAATTTTTCTTGCACGGACAGGTAGTTTGTGACACCGATGTGAATCAAGGCAATAACCACTTGAATCACTACTCGACAGGCTTGAACGTGGCTATTGAAGCCACTCCGGCTCAGTTAGAAGCTCTCCGTGCAATCAGCCCTTCCAAAGACGCGACTTTGCTCTATCAATGGGCGGCGGCAAGAATGAACAATTACATTCTTCCGTACAGTCGGTTCATCCGCAATCCGGAAGGCGTTTTCGAGCGCATCAACATTACTCTGAACCCTGCTGAAGCTGATATCCGAGTGGCATTGAGTGACGATGACCTTACAGAAGAT
This sequence comes from Fimbriimonadaceae bacterium, assembly GCA_019638675.1. GTDB lineage: Bacteria > Armatimonadota > Fimbriimonadia > Fimbriimonadales > Fimbriimonadaceae > UphvI-Ar2. The sequence continues at coordinate 567,423 of JAHBTE010000001.1, forward strand.
GGATTGCAGAGTGCCATTACCAAAGCACTCATTCCACTAAGTGAAGCGTACGTCGTCCCACCGGCTAATGCAACTGCGCCATGGGACACCGCAACAACCAGCTATGGCTGGCTACCTGATACCCGCGATGACGGAATGCGCATTCCTGGGCTTGAACTGCCTTCCAACGGATTTGCCGTGGATCCGCAGGGGCCTCCATTGTTTAGTAATGGACTGATCAGTCGTCAAGAAGCTTGGGCTTTGCAGAGTTTAGTCGGCAAGCGTGGCAAAGACCGAAAGTTCCCTTGGGTTCCTTTAGATCAAGGTCTTTTAATTCGCACAACTGGGCTAACTGGAGAACCGCTAACCGAAATGGTCATTGGGATTTTCAAACCAGGAGATACGAAGCCTCTGGTGATCAGCAACTCTGGTCGAAGCGGATTTGTATATTTCTCTGCGAACCAGTTCAAAGATGGTCTGTTTAAAGATGTTGCTACTTCCCCCGAAAATGCTTGGTACCGAATTGAAGCGACGAACGGCTACGAATCAGCTTCGGCATGGTTGCCCGCGTGGCAAGTGCTGGATTGGTATTCACGAGGCAATTCAAGCATTTCTAACTTTGAAATGCGGTTCCTGATGCCAAATAAGGCCATCGACAAAACTCAAGACTTGGCGGCAGGCAAGCTAGTCATTGATGAAGCGGATCGTTTCCCGGCCCAACTCAATGCAGTTGTTGATGGAAACCCAGAGACTTCTGTAGACCTTTTTCCTGGACAGTGGATTGAAGTTGATATGGGTCGAGACCGCACATTTGGCCAAGTCGAAATCGAACTCGCTTCGGGCGAACTCAATGCGTTCGACATTCTTGTTTACGGCACCTCACAAACGGCTTCTAGTGCGTTCCGCTGGGCCAGTATCAACGAAGGCAACTACATTGGCCGAGTTTGGGGCGGTGAAGTAAAAGCTGGAACCCGAATCCCCATCAGTGGACTAGCACGGCAAGGGCGTTACCTGCGATTAGTCAATAAAAGCCCAGAAAAAGTTGCTTTGAGTGGCTTAGTTATCCGCCCTGTAAGAGTCAACGAATAGCCATTACAGCCCATCGGGGGTCATTTCAAGCCAGTTCTTTCCAAACTTGAAATCCACCTCGATGGGAACTGAAAGCGGCAGTGCGTTTTCCATTTTTGACCGAATAGTTTCTTTGAGTTGCTTGAAGTCATCAGCGCATTCAAAAACAAGCTCGTCGTGAACTTGGAGCAACATTCTAGAATCTGAGCCTTTCATGGATTTGTGGACATCAATCATCGCCAACTTAATCATATCTGCGGCCGTCCCTTGAATAGGAGCATTCATCGCCTGTCGCTCAGCGTAGCTGCGTGTATTGCGGTTACCGGCATGAATGTCCGGGAAATTCCGGCGACGTCCACACGCCGTTACCGTAAAGCCTTTACTCCGCGCTTCTTCCACCATGCTTTCTGTAAATGCCTTGACTTTAGGAAACCGCTCGTTGTATTGCTTAATCAACCCGTTAGCCGCTTCAACACTAAATCCACGCCCTAACTGCGCGGCAAGGCCAAAACCAGTCACCCCGTACAAAACTGCGTAGTTGAGCAACTTTGCGTAGCCACGCTGTTCTTTTGTTACCGCCGATTGGTCAATGTCGTACATGAGTGCGGCGGTAACTGTGTGGACATCCACGCGGTCGTTAAATGCTTGCACAAGAGCTTCGTCGCGGCACATGTGCGCCAGAATTCGGAGTTCAATTTGAGAATAGTCGTAGCTACCTAATGTAAAACCTTCAGCCGCCACAAACGCCTGACGGATTTTTCGACCAAGTGGTGTACGGTTCGGAATGTTTTGCAGATTTGGCTCGTTTGAGCTCAATCGGCCGGTTACCGCGACGGCTTGATTAAAGCTAGTGTGAATCCGGCCGTCTGAGCCAATTGATTTCGGCAACGCATCTGAATAAGTTCCTTTAAGCTTGGCAAGTTCGCGGTAGTGAAGAATCACGGATGCGATTTCGTGCTCGACTTCAAGTTCTTGCAGAATATCTGCGCCGGTGGAGTAGCCGGTCTTAGTCTTCTTGCCCCCGGGAATTTGCATCTTCTCAAAAAGCACTTCCCCCACTTGCTTAGGGGAAAGCAGATTGAATTCTTCCCCCGCTAATTGCCAAGCTTGAGACTGACTGGCAATCATTTCTGTTTCCAAGTCTCGGCTGAATTCACGCAACGTTCCTGAATTGAGTTCTATGCCGAAATCTTCCATCTTGGCAAGAATTGGAACAAGCGGTAATTCGATCTTATCAAGAACGTCCGCTTGCTTTTCCCGCTCCAAACGGTCTCGCATAACCCCTTCGAGCGCGTAGAGACAGGCGACTTGATCTTCGGGTTTTACTGGTTGGTGGTCAAGTTCAAGATAACCTTGGGCAAGTTCGGCAAGTGCATAATTTGACCGACCAGTCTGAAGAACGTAAGCGGCTAAAGTAGCATCGAATCCAGGCTGAGTATCAACTCCACTTTGGCCTCGGTAAAACATTTTTGTGTCGTGGCCAATCGCCCGACCTGGGTCTGCGAGGAATGCGGCCCTTGCCGCTTCTGGAGTAGTCCGCCGAACTTGCGAGCCTTTAGCAATGAACGCCATTTGCTCGTTGTCTTCAAGCAACGAACCCTGCGCAGCGATTTGAGCTGTCATCGCTGCGAAGCGATTATCACCAAGCCACTTGATGAGTTCCGCATGGTCGAGCAATCGATCTTCGTAATCAACTTCAATACTGACCGACTGGATTTCCACTGGTGCGGACTGGGCCCCATCGGCACGGTACGGCGCGATAATGGTTTCAAACTTCTTCGCCGGATTTCGGAACTCAAGGCTGGTGAGCATGTTCCGGGCATCTTCAATTTGTTCAGCTGTCAAACGGTACGGTTCGAATCCGTAATCAATGGGGACATCTCGAATAATCGTCGCCAGCCATTTACTTTTGACCATTTGGTCTTCATTCCCAACAATTTTCTTGCGAAACTTCTCTGGAACCTCTTCCATCCGTTCAAGAATCTGTTCAATCGTGCCGAATTCCTTGATGAGGAGCGTCGCAGTTTTATCGCCAATGCCGGGCACACCAGGAATGTTATCGCTGGTATCGCCGACCAAAGCTTTGTAATCTGTGACTCGATCCGGCCCGAATCCATATCGCTCCATAACCGCATCCTCATCATAAATCTTTACATCGGTGACCCCGCGCAGAGTAGTCATTACGTGCACGCATTTATCCACCAATTGTAGAGAGTCCAAATCGCCCGTTACGATGTATGTGTCGTATCCGTTTTCTTCTCCTAGGCGACTCAGGGTTCCGACAATATCATCTGCCTCGTAACCCGTCATTTCGAGAACCGGAATGTGAAGTGCATTGATAAAGTCGCGGGAGTAATCTAGCTGGCTGATGAGTTCTTGCGGAGTGTCGCGACGGGTGCCCTTATATTCCGCATACTCGGCGTGGCGGAAAGTTTTGCCTGGAGCATCCAAAGCCACGACCATAGAATCTGGTTTGATATTTTCCAGCAGCTGGAACAGCATCGAAACAAAGCCAAACAATGCGTTTGTTGGCCGTCCGTCGCTCGTACTCAAAAAGCGTGTGCCATAAAACGCCCGAAACAGCAGGCTATAGCCATCTATGATCACCATTCTCTTATCGGGCATAGGTTTGCAGTCTACCGCTGGGGCATACTAAAACCATGTCAGTTCGAGTCGGCATTATCAGTGCAGCCCACGTTCACGCACCTTCTTTCGCGAGTTGTCTCAAAAATCACCCTACCGCGGAACTTGTTGGGATCACGGATAACCAGACTGACCGTGGCTCGGAATTTGCCAATCGATTCGAAATTCCTTTTTTTGCTGACCAAAACGAACTCATTAGCAAAGTAGATGCGGTTGTGATCGCCAGCGAAAATATGAGTCACAAAGATCATATCGCCGCTGGAATCGGCGCAGGAAAACACGTTCTCTGTGAAAAGCCGATTGCCCCCACTGCCGCCCATGCCGATGAAATCGAAAAGCTGATTTCAGGTTCAAAACTCACTCTGGCAACTGCATTCCCTTGCCCATTTTCGCCGAACTACTTGAATGCCGAATCGAGAATCCTCAACGGTGATCTCGGCAAGCTTCTCGCGTTTTCAACCACCAACCAAGGCCGATGCCCTCATTCTTGGTTTGTTGATCCCGCTCAAAGCGGAGGCGGCGCGATGATCGACCATGTAGTTCATGTTGCCGATTTGCTCCGACGACTCCTTGGTGAAAACCCAATCAACGTGCAGGCACAAACCGGAAATAAAATGCACGGGCTTCCAGTTGATGACATCGCGATGGTGACCGTTCAGTTCGGCTCAGGAGCGTTTGCTACCATTGATTCCAGTTGGAGTAAGCCCGCTAACTACCCGATGTGGGGCAACGTTAAGCTCAATATTGTTGGTGAAAAGGGAGTTGTCGAACTTGATCTGTTCAGCCAAGGCGTCAATACAGTCGGCCCGAACGGGGCAGGATTCGCTGGCTCAGGAACCAACCTCGATGCGCTGATGATGGCGGACTTCATCAGCGCGATTGAAAACGGACACTCACCAAAATCCACGCTTGCTGATGGGCTTTGGGCTTCGCGGATTGCGATTGCCGCTTACGAATCAGTAGCAAACCAAGGCCAGCCTGCCGCGGTTTAAGTAAATAAAGCGGCGGTGAGAAAATAATTCGCCACGTAAATAAGAACCATCGTGATGACAACTGTTCTCGTAGTTGCGTGACCAACACCCACCGCACCGCCTGATGTTCTGAGTCCCTGCTGACATGCGACAAGTGCGACGATCAGACCGAATACGGCAGTTTTCAGCATCCCCGCCCAAACGTCGTGCATCGTCATGAACTGTTCGAGCGAGCGAAAAAATGCACCACTCGGGATTCCGCTCAATGGCACGGCTACAAGGTAACCGCCGAAGATTCCGGAATACATTCCGACTACTGCGAGAATCGGGAGCATCGTCACGGCAGCGATGACTCTTGGGATAACCAGATAGTTCACGGGTGGAACTCGCAATGCGCGCAGAGCATCGATCTGCTCGGTTACTGTCATGGTTCCAATTTGCGCCGCCATAGCTGAACCGCACCTCGCCGCGACCATAATTCCTGCCAGAACTGGGGCAATCTCGCGGGTGACGCTCAAGGCTATCGTTCCTCCGGCTAGGCTGCTTGCGCCGTATTTCACTAATATCTGCGAAGTGTAAAGAGCAATTACTGCTCCAGAGCTAAATGTTGTTAAGGCGATGATCGGAACAGAGGCAACACCAATAAACGACATTTGATTGAATAACTCTTTGGATTCAAACGGCTTCGTCAATAACCGGCTCAGAGTTTGCCAAAATAAGATGGCGATTTCGCCAATAAAGGTGAGAGCATCGTAAATCCAACTCCAAGGTGGCGAATCAATCAATCGGCTACCGCTGGTATCTGCAGAACCTGAAACCACCGAGCCATCCGCCATACTCGTAATCTTACCGGACGCAATTGAATTCGGCGGATATACTTACACTTGGCAACATGACGAGCCCGACTAAACCTTCGATCCCATGGCTCCCGATTGTAATCTTGATTGCAGGAATCGCCCTGTTTTGGGGATTGCCGTTTATGGAACAAAACCCCACGCTGACCGCTAAACCTGCCCTTCCAACTAAAGAATCGCGTTGATTTCACAATCTCTCTATCAGCTTTTCAAACCTGCCATTTTCCGAATGGATCCCGAGAAAGTTCACCATTTGGGTTTGCGGATGATTTCGAGCGGAGTTTTTCGAGCACCTCAGATTTCAGTTCCTCGCACAGTTTTTGGTGTGAGCTTCCCTAACCCCATCGGTCTTGCGGCGGGGTTTGACAAAGATGGGCTTTGCATCAATCAATGGAAGAATCTCGGGTTTGGCTTTGCTGAAATTGGCACAGTGACCCGTCACGCTCAACCAGGTAATCCGAAACCGCGACTATTTAGATTGCCCGATCAAAAAGCCGTAATCAATCGATTTGGGTTCAATAACGAGGGAGCAGATGCGCTTGCCCAGCGGCTAGAATCAGCGAATCCCGGAATTCCACTCGGCATTAATCTCGGCAAAAGCAAAATCACGCCGCTAGAAAACGCCCACTTCGATTACGCCTATTCCTTTAAGGCCTTGCACCGATTCGGCGACTATTTTGTGGTCAACGTGAGTTCACCTAACACTGAAGGCTTACGGAGTCTGCAAGACAAAGATTCTCTCACCCAGATTTTTTCAGAAATGAAAGCGGTCAATTCCAGCAAGCCGCTTTTTGTGAAAATCGCTCCCGATTTGGAGCACGAGGCAATTGATGAGGTGATTCAGGTGGCAGTTGACATGCAATTGACGGGAATCATCGCCACCAACACAACGATTGACCGCTCTATGCTCCGAACGGATCCAGGTGAAACTGGAGGCCTGAGTGGATTGCCACTTAAAAACAAGGCTACTGAGGTTCAAAAATATCTTCGAGAAAATATGCCAACGGAAATGACCCTTATTGGCGTAGGCGGAATCATGACTCCCCAAGATGCGGTTGAAAGACTAGATTCTGGGGCAGATTTGATTCAGGTGTATAGCGGCTGGGTTTATCACGGGCCGAGCTTCGCTTCAGATATTTGCAAGGTTTTGCGAAATCGAATCCCAACCCACTCGTCCTAATGGCGAGGGTTTATGGTTTCCGTTCTCGTTCCTGTCGCAATTGCTTTTAGCCAATCCAACGATGCCAAGGTGGAAGACCTTGTCTTGCGGATTCAACAGCAAGCACCGAAAAGCCAAAATATCGAGCAACTTGATAAACAGTTGAGTGAGCTTGGCATTGAATCGGCACCTGCCTTGACTAAAACTCTGCCCAAAATTTACGACCACCACACCTTCAAAAAAGTAGGAGCACAGCTTTGTAAGCTGGATTATCGTCCGGCGATTTCTGCGCTCATTCACATTCTCGATAAAAAATTTGTCAGTTCTACGACTCATGAAAATCCGGTCAGGGAAGCCCTTGAGCGATGGGGGTACAAAGCGACTCCTGCTATTCTGAGAGGCATTGATTCGCCAAACGCCTTCATACACATGACCTGCGCACAAATGATCTGCGAGCGGGTTTGGAATGAGCGAGAAAACCCTAAGGTAATTGAAGCAGTCTACAAGGCGGCAGAATCACCAATTCTTGAGATCAGAAAATCGGCTCTCGGTGGGCTCGGTTCAATCTGCTTGGAGTTCCACGTTTGGTCGATGGATGACGTGTTTGGGCCGATCATCATGAAGGATCATAAGGCCTTCATCAGATACTGCGAGTTAGCTGCTCTGCCGGAAATGAGGGCGGGAAGCTCGGTTCACGATTACGTGTATTCGCACCGATATGGGAACAACCTTCACGTAGCCCTTGAATCATCAAAACAACCGCTAAATAAAAAGGTTCCAAACCGTGAGCAGCTGTACGAACGAGTTGCCGACGACGATGTTTACGTTGCGTTGGCGGCAGCATCCACTCTTGCGGCATTTGATCAGAGCGTAGGAGCGATGTATCGAGCGTTAAGCTCAAAACACAAACTCGTGCGAGATTTCGGGGAATATTTACTTGAGGTCACTCTGCAAAGGTATTCAATGTACGATTTTTCTGAATGGCTTGGCAAACTAGCGGAAAACGAAGATCCTGCTTACCGAATCACGGCAGCATCTGCCTTAGGAAAGACTCGCAAAAGCAACGCCTTGCCGATCTTGAAAAAACTCTTAAGCGACCCAAATACTGAAGTACGCAAGAGTGCCAAAGAAGCTATCGATTTGATCACTCACTTCTAATCTCCTGTCCGTAGGAATGGATTGAGTAATCTCAGTGCATGGTTCCATTCTTGGCCTTGACTCTTGTCGCGCAAAATCAAACTCCGCCTGATCCTTATCAATTGAATATTGGAGCCCCGGGCCAAGTCGCGGCGAATCTAGGCTACACCTCCACAAGCAGCGGAAAACCAGCGAATCCCGATGAAATTGCGGCTGCTTGCGATGACGTGCGTTTTCTGCTCGTCGGGGAGTCTCACGCGACGCCCACTCATCACCAGGCTCAAGCCGATTTAGTCCAGGCTTTGGTTAAGCGCGGTCGGCATGTTGTGGTTGGTATGGAGATGTTCACCCGTGATAACCAAATGAAGGTTTACGGCCTTTCATCTGGTCGCCAAACTATTGAAGAGTTTGAAACCGCAAGCGATTGGAAAACCCAATGGGGTCATCCGTTTGCGGCGTATCGACCTCTCCTAGAAGTTATCCGCGAAAATCGACTTCGAATCGTTGCTCTCAACGTTCCGCGTGATTGGGTACGCCAGGCTTCACGGCAAGGGTTTGATTCATTTGATGCTATGCAACGCAAATGGGTGCCTTCGCTCGACCTGACCAACGAGAACCATAAGCAGGTTTTCAACGCTCTGATGGGAGGACACCCACCTGATATGGGTGGAATCAACATCTACGCTGGGCAAGTGACTTGGGATACGGGAATGGCGAAATCAGCCATTGATTGGTCAAACGATTGGACAAGCGATAAGTGGATTATGGTGATCGCGGCAGGTTCGGGCCACGTGATGTATGGGCAGGCAATTAACTACCGGCTCCAACAACTTGCAGGCATGAAGAGTAAGTCGGTCGTTTGTATTTCTGCCGAACCTGGACATATGGTTAGCCGCGGAATTGCCGACTATGTCTTTATGGGAGAACCTGGACCCGACAAATAAATGCCCGAGTGCGGTATCTTTGTCGCTCTAAGGAATTGCCGTGATTTACGTAAGCGTTCACAATAATGAATCGATTGACCAGGCGCTCAAGCGCTTCAATCTGAAAATCCAACAAAGTGGATTGCTCCGAGAATTAAAAGAGCACAGCCACTACGAAAAGCCGTCTGAAAAACGACGACGCGCATCTCGCCGTCGCCCACAACGCGGTTAATTGAGTACGCTCCCACTTACGGGAGCACCCTATGGCTGATTTCAGCATTAAGAATTGGACTCGACTCTCCGGCGAACGGAAGGTGTCCTTTTTCGCACTCGCAAGCCGCGGTGCGTTTCGATTGGTGGGAGCTTGCGCAATGGCAGGGCTCCTGCTCTTACACCGTACTTGGCCCGTATCTGTTTCCGCTAATATCGGATCGGTCTTCCTTGCGTTAATTGCAGGGCTGATGCTCCGCGCTCACCTCAAATCTAACCAAACGTGCGACGAATCTCGCCGTACCACGGAGCGATTAGTCTGGTTCACCTCATTTTTAGCCGTTGGCGGAACCCAAATTGCGAATTTGAGCATAGATCCGACTTCGTTCAGCCGGGTTGGATTCTTGCTGATGGCGCCGATCGTTGCTCAATCCATGCTTACTGCCGCCTTGGTTACCCCAGGAATTGGCATCATAGGCATGAGCATGAGTGTGCTCTTGCTTGGAATTACCGGGGCTTTGCCAATGGAACTCGCCGCCGGAACATGGCTTGCCGGTGCAGTTGCCGTCCATGTAGTTAATCCGCTTAAGCAACGGAGTGATTTGATTCGGGCGATGACCATCCAAGTTGTGGCTCAAGCTGTGATCTGCGCCTCTATGGTGCTTGTATTGCCTCAGATGGTGGCTCCCGCATGGGAAGCAGCCGTATGGGGCATGATAGCGGCCGTCATCGCAACTGCGATTTTCTGGCTTGGCGTAGCTGTTCTAGAAAAGCTTTTCCACATTGTCAGCGACTGGACTCTATTAGAACTCTGTTCACCTGAGCAACCGCTTATCCGAGAACTCGTTCTCCGTGCACCTGGCACCTACGCCCACAGTGTTGGGGTCGGGAACCTCGCCGAAGAGGCAGCGCGGGCCGTAGGGGCCAATCCGCTTCTTTGTCGGACGATGGCTTACTACCACGACATCGGTAAAACGGCGCGACCGAATTACTTCATCGAAAACCAGATTGGCCCGAATATTCACGATGATCTTTCTCCGAGCCTCAGCGCACAAATTATCGCGGCTCATGTTTCTGATGGCGTTGACCTAGCTAAAAAACATAAGTTGCCGCAAATTCTCATCGACGGTATTGAACAACATCATGGCACTAGCCTGATTACTTACTTCTATCATCGCGCAGTGGAAGAGCGAGGAGCTGAACCTGGGCAAGAACTAGAAAAGCGGTTCCGCTACCCTGGGCCAAAACCTCAGAGCCGAGAATCAGCGATTCTGCACTTGGCCGATATCACAGAAGCGGCTAGCCGAGTTGTTGCTCGTGACGAGAGCCTTGAACTCTTTGTCGCCAAACTTATCGAAAACTCCCGAGCAGATGGGCAACTCGATGAATCTGACCTCACTTTCAAAGACTTGGGAATCATAGCCGAATCGTTCTGCCGTACCCTGCGGGCTGTTCGACATGAGCGAATTAGTTACCCAGAAGGTGAATCGACTGCCTCTCCCATAGGCGCACAATTCGAAATTAATCAAGGGGGAGCCGCCGATGAAGCCACCGATCCACAAGATCACGATAGTGAATCATCTCACCAAGCGTAAGGTTCACAAACCCATCTCCACCGCCGTGAAAACCGCTCTCCAACTTTTTGAAGCTCCGGCTGGTGAAGTGGTTGTCACTCTGGCTCATTCAGCAGAGCTACACGAACTCAATCGAACTTATCGGGAGATGGACTGGGCCACCGATGTTCTCACTTTCCCTGCCGATCACCGATTCACTATGGTTCTGGGAGACGTCATTCTCAGTTGGGAAATGGCAGAACTTCAGGCCGCAAATCGTGGTGTTAAGCCAGTAGAAGAAGCAGCAATGCTGGCCGTGCACGGGACATTGCATCTTTTAGGATTTGATGATCATAACGAAAAAGACCGCAATGAAATGATTACCGCAATGAACCGTGTGATGCGGGAGTCTGGTTTGCCCGAAGACCATAATTGGCACTCGCTCCCCCACGAGTCAGGAGCTCAGAACTGATGTCTAAACGAGACATGGTTGGCCCATTCCGTGTTGCGTTTGGCGGAATTATCCACACGTTCCGTACTCAGCGGCACATGCGGATCCACCTCTACGTAACATTTGCGACGATTCTCGCGGCTATGTTCTTTAGATTGCGTCTCAGAGAGATTTTGGTTCTCCTCTTCATGATCACTTTTGTACTCGTTGCGGAGATGTTTAATAGCGCAATTGAAGCCACGGTTGACCTTGCCAGCCCCAACTACCATCCTCTCGCGAAGTTTGCCAAGGATATCGCGGCCGGCGCGGTTTTGATCACTACAATCATGGCGATCATAGTCGGTTCGCTTATCGCGATCGGCGAAGGCCAGTGGGAGAGAATAAGGGTATCCATCGCTTCGGAGAGTATCGGGCTTGACACGGTTTCGCGCATCATTGCCGGAGTATTTTTGACCGTCGTTGTCGTGATTATTGGCAAAGGCTTGGGCTCTCGCGGGCGAGTTTTGCAAGGTGGGCTTGTTTCTGGACACGCCGCAATTGGATTCTTTCTTGCTACATGTGCCCTATTGTTGGCAGATAACGTAGTTGTTGGGGGCGTCGCCATCATTCTGGCGGCGATCATCGCCCAAAGCCGGTGGGAAGCGAAATTCCACTCAATTTTTGAACTTACTCTCGGCGCGGCCGTAGGAGTAATCCTAGGGGTTGTTCTTTTTGGAATTATCCCGAAATGATAAAATGGAACATAAATCGAATCAATGAGCAGTGACCCGATAGAACGTAGGCGGCGAACTGGCTTGGCGAACGCTGGATGGGTTGGAACCCTCACCGTACTTTTGGTGATTATTCCCGTCCTAGCAGCAGCTCAGGGCCTGTCCGCTGCAAACCGACCAGAGGCAATTGCCCTCTTGGGCAATCCAGCTTTCACAATTGGATTGATTTTCGCATTTGTGCTGATCATGCTCATCAACGCGATTTGCGTTGCGGGCACTGCCGCGCTCGAAACTCTGCGAAGCCTCCACGTAAAAACGCAAGACGAAGGCTCCCGAGCGTTCAAAGTTCTTGAATCGCTGCTTGATCAAAAAGAGAATATTACGGCCGCTACCGTTCTTGGAGCGCAAACCATGCGGGCTTGGTTGGTTCTCCTCTGCTTTTTGCCTGCGCCAGCGCTCGCCTTCGCTTTTGGATGGATTTCGCTACCAACCGATGCGAACCACTTCTTTTGGGGCTCATTATTCGGGGCGATTGTGCTCAGCATTCCAGTAATGGCATTGAACGTGATTTTCGCGGAGCTTGTAGCCAAATCCGTTGCCGCTACCCATCCGATTGATACTTTGCTCCGTCTCGGCTGGATTCTCAAGATTTTCAACGCGATATTCCGCGTCCCGGCGGTGATTTCGGTCAAAATCGCCGATTTGATCACTCAACGATTTGGTACAACCGCCCGGTTTGTGATTGACAACCGAGTTGAAGAAGAAATCAAAGAAATCCTTGAATCAGTTGAGCTAGCGGACGACATTGAAGAAGAAGAGCGCGACCTACTGAATTCTGTATTTGAGTTTGGAGACACGGTCGCTCGTGAAATCATGACGCCGCGGGTGGACTTGGAAAGCATCCCGGTTGAATCCGATTTACAACATGTTGCCGAATTGGTTGAATCTACTGGTCACTCCCGATTCCCTATATTCCAAGATAACGACGACGAAATAGTCGGCATTATCCATGCAAAGGACGTGCTCCGAGCACTTGCACGTGGTCAAAAAGACATCACTATTGACCAAATCATGCGCCCAGCGCACCACGTTCCAGAAGGAAAGAAGCTCCACGATTTGCTCGCCGAAATGCGGACAAATAAAACGCAGATGGTCATCATCAGTGACGAATTTGGCGGAACAGCCGGAATTGTCACTATTGAAGACATTGTCGAAGAACTGGTCGGCGAAATCATAGACGAATACGATCAAGAAACACCTGATATCTCCGAAGTTGACTTTGGGCATAGCGTCAGCGGCAAGGTTCACCTCGACGACCTCAACGATGAAATCGAAACTAGCTTCGCGAGCGAAGAATTCGACACGATCGGTGGCTATGTGTTCGGACTTTTCGGGCGGCAACCAGCGGTTGGTGAAGCGGTTTCAGACGACACTCACACCTTCACGATTGAAGAAAGCGACGGTCGCCGGATTCAACGAGTGCGTGTGGAAGTCAAAGCTCAAGAAGCAGTTGAAGCGGATTAACGATTCTTCTGGCGAGTGAGAGGCCCTGAGCGGACGTAAATCAGCTTCTCACGGTGGTCATTGAACGGGCAGATCACCCGCAAACCAAAAATCTTCACCATGTCGTTGGCCTGTTCGTACCGTGGCGGGTTGAGTTTGCCATCTTTGCAAACTCTTGCCTCTTGATCGTACCGTCCACAGTCCCGACAGTTCATACTAAACTCCATGATGCTCGCAACGTTAGTCGCCGGATCGGTTCTGGCTCAACAAACTCCTCTGCGAGAAATCACCTTTCAAGACGGAGTGTTTACCTTAAAGGGTCCAGAAGGTGATTCGCAGATATCCACCCGTCCGAAATTTGAAGCGATGAATACAGCCACCGGACAACTTTGGTTGCCAGTGGATAAATATGTACTGACTTTCAACGAGAACCATGTTGGATTCCGCCGCGACAATAAGGCAAATTACTCGGGATACTCGATGATTTCCACCTCGCCGAAACTGTTTTCGCAAGCAGAATTGGATGCCATCCAGCGTGACGTTACGGCTAAAAAGAAGTCTCTTGAGGTCACAGCAATTTCCGGCTGGGAAAAAATCGGCAATCGCGTTTATCTCATCATGCGGTGGGAAGATTCGACCTCAAATCCGTGGCTAGAAGCTTTGGTCGAACTCGATTTTAATGGCAATGCTCCAGTAGCAAATCTGTTAGGAAAGTTTAACGGCATGACAACTGCGAAAGGCCGAGTGAACGACAAACTCATGGCTGAGAACGGCAAGCTCTTCGTTGTGACTCAAGGCCCTTCTAACGCTCAGTTGGAAACTTATGATATTGCCAGCGGCAAGTTTTCCAGTAAGGCACTTGGAAGTGGGTTTACAGATTCGAAACTGATTGAGGGGAGCCTGAACGGCATGGGATTTGAGCTGACTCCAGCAAAGACTATGCTCATCAGTTTGATTGACCGAGAAACTTCAACTTCCCGCCAAGTCGCGGAAGTAAGGGGTGCGATTCATGGAGTTTATGCTCCCGCGATTCTGCATTACGGAACACCGAACCGAAAAGTGCTATTGAATTTAACGAGCGGTGCGGAAATCGTGATTCCGAAAGATTGCGGGATTGAAGCAGTGAACGCCGGGATTCTGCTCTGGACCCCAAAAATGAACCCAAAAGCCGCCGCGCTCTATTCTTCTGGCAACTTTAGAACCCTCGCCCGGTGGAGCAAACCGTGACCACATGGCAAAAAGCATCGCCGCCACAGTTGAAGATTTAGCTCGTTCTCTTAGAGTGGAGTCGGGCAAGCGCAACCTGCCTCCAGCGAAATTACAATCAACTATTGCTTTAGACATGGCCGTGCGATGGGCAATTCGCATCGCCTTTCTTAAATTGATCGTAGGAGCTGAGCGGCTTGTTGATCTATATCAAAGCTCTCTTGACCCTGAATCGTCGCACGACTTCCCACAACTTCTGCGTTTGGTTCTTGAAAACGGCGTTTTTGAGCCAAGCCAATCTGCACGATCCCGGATTGAACCATTAGTAGGCAAGCTTGATTATTGGGGTGAACCATTAGAGCCAGTCGAATGGATATCGGCTGACCTATCACACGATTCCAAGAGAATCGTATTTGAACCAACCGTATTCCGTCCATTACTAGATGCTAAGTATCAATTAGCGGACTTGCTTCAGTTTTGCCCACTCCTTTCAAGAATCCCAAGTCTATCCGAGCGATTTTCCACCGCTTTCAAGACAGATGCGATGCTCGCTACGTACAATTCAGCACTCGAATCAGGAATCAGTAACTCTTTACAAATGGTCAGCTTTGAGCCAGAAAATGAATTCATTTCCCTGAATTTTCCACCGGAAGGTCAAACTCGTGAATACAAAGCGACGTTTCGGTTCTACTCTAAATCTGGGCAAAAGAATTCGAATCAGCAGGCGGCTTGCCTTAAATCGATAGCCGGGTTTTTGAACGCACATGGGGGCACGCTCATCATTGGTATTTCCGATGATTTAGAAATAATTGGTCTAAAGGGCGATTTTTCACTTATCTCCGCTGAGGCGCCAATTGATGCTTTTGTGCAGATTGTGCACGAAGCGGTGAAAACGTCTTTGAAGCCAATTCCAATCGGCCTCGTGGAAGTCACTATTCGACCATGTGGTTTAGGATCCATAGCAGTGATTAGCTGCCGCAATTCAGGTACTCCGATATACTTTAATGAAGAGCTTTATGTCCGTGACGGCAACCGGACTTTACGGCTCAACGAGCAACAAGCAGCTGACTTTTTGTATTCCAAACGAATAAACTCCACACTATGAACCGCGACGAAGCTCTTTCACTAATGCAAGAACACACTCCCAATGAAGCATTGCAACGCCATATGCTTGGAGTGGAGAGTTGCATGGCTTGGTACGCGCGGTCCCAGGGTGAAGATGAGCAAAGCTGGCGGATTGCAGGAATCCTCCACGATTTCGACTACGAACTTCACCCGGAAGAGCATCCTCTATGGGGGATGTCGCTACTCGAATCAAAAGGGGTTGATCCAGCGATCATCCGTGCGATTGCCGCCCATTACCCACCAAAAACCGGAGTAGAGCCGGAATCTCGGATGGAGCGGGCGCTATTCGCTTGCGACGAGCTCAGCGGATTCATCACGGCTTGTTGCTACGTCCGCCCCGGGCGGTCTATACAAGGGCTCGAAGCTAAAAGCGTGCTCAAAAAACTCAAAACTGCCAATTTTGCAGCGGGGGTCAACCGCGATGATGTTCACCGCGGAGCGGCACTGCTCGGGATAGAACTGCCGCAACATATCACCAACTGCATTGCAGCAATGACTGAGGATGCTGAACTTCTTGGATTAGCTGGCTCAGAGTAGCGACTTAGCCACTTCAACCACATGGTCAACCGTCATGTTGACGTGGTCGTAAACTTCGTCGCCCGGTCCGGATTCACCAAATCGGTCTATGCCAACGCTTGCGGTTTTGCCGTTGCCGAATCCACCCCAAGCCTGAGTGACACCAGCTTCAATCGTCACACACGGAACTCCATCTGGCAAGCAGTCTCCCATGAACAGCTCGCGGCACGGCACAGAAATCACGCTAGATTTGATACCATCAGCCCCTAGCTGTTTTTGAGCCTTCAGAGCAAGAGAAACCTCGCTGCCCGTTGCGACCAAGCAAACTTGAGGCGATTCAGTTCCACTCAGAACGTAGCCGCCATGCGAAACTCCTTCGCGAATTTTTTTGGCAAATTCATTCAGAACTGGCAATCCTTGCCGTGTGAGAACCATCGCACTCGCACCACCCCGCGCGATCGCATCCTGATAGCAAGCCGCCGTCTCCAGCGCATCTGCGGGACGATAAACCAAAAGGTTAGGAATCAGCCGTAGGGCGGAGATGTGTTCGATAGGCTGGTGGGTCGGCCCATCTTCGCCAACAAATACCGAGTCGTGGGTGAAGATGAACATACTATCAATCGCAGTGAGAGCGGCAAGGCGGATCGCCCCTCGCATATAGTCACTGAACACGAGGAATGTTGAACCAAATGGTCGAAGGCCACTCAATGCCAAACCATTGACGATTGCGCCCATGGCGTGTTCTCGAACTCCAAACCAGATGTTGCGCCCATCAGCTTGTGATTCCGCATCAAAATCGCCCGATGATTTGATGATTGTTTTGGTGCTGCTTGCCAGGTCGGCACCGCCGCCGATGAGCCAAGGAATCTTGTTCGCCACAGCATTCAAAGCCGCTTGACCAGCGTCGCGAGTCGCTACCGAACCATCGGGCCAACTGAGATCGTTGATTTCCGCATCCCAGCCTTCAGGTAGTTCGCCCGTGATAATGCACTCGAGTTCTCTCCAAAGCCCGTGGTTGCTAGATTGCAGGGCTTCAAATTGCTCATCCCAAGCATTTGTCAAATTCTCGCCAGCTTTAGAGGCATCAGTTGCGACATCGCCGAATCCTTCCGGAACAAAAAATGGCTCTTCGCTTTCCCATCCCAATGCTTTTTTGGTTGAAATTACGTTATCCGCACCAAGCGGGGCACCGTGCGATTTGCTCGAACCAGCCACCGGGCTTCCAAAACCAATTTCGGTCTTCACAATAATCAAACTGGGTTGCGCAATATTGGATTTAGCCGCATTGATCGCCGCGTCAATGGCATCGATATCGTTGCCGTCTTCTACAACATGAACATCCCAGTTCATCGCTTCAAATTTAGCTTCGGTGTCTTCACTATACGATTTGTGGCATGGCCCGTCGAGGCTAATGTCGTTGGAATCGTACAGGTACACAATCTTGCCCAATCCCATGTGACCAGCAAGGCTTGCGGCTTCTTGAGCAACGCCTTCCATCAAATCGCCGTCGCTCACGATCCCATAGATGTGGTAATCCGCTAATTCGCTACCGTAGCGGTTGTTGAGCCATCGCTCGGCAATCGCCATCCCAACACCGGTAGCTAACCCTTGACCTAATGGGCCAGTCGTACATTCAACACCAGCGGTGAGGCCAACTTCTGGGTGCCCCGGCGTTTTGCTTCCCAGTTGGCGGAACTGCTTGAGTTCGCTCATTGGCAGGTCATAACCGAACAAGTGCAATAAGCTGTAAAGCAGGGCCGAACCGTGGCCCGGGCTCAGGATGAACCGGTCGCGGTTGAACCAATCGGGTCGGTTAGGATTGAACCGCAAATGCCGTGCAAAAACGGTGTACGCCATCGGCGCAGCCCCCAGCGGAAGGCCAGGGTGACCACTGTTCGCGGCCTGAACCATATCAATTGAAAGGCAGCGTAATGCATTAATCAGCAATTGGTCATTGCGCGTGGAAGTGCCGGGCATGGCTCAGTGTATCACTCGTTAAAGTTCAGGCCCGAAACCTATTCCACATCCAGTAGTCCGTTACTACCAGTTCTTGTTTCCACTACTCAGTTCTAACCACCTCTCGCGGGTAAGAACCGTTTCAACATGGTCACGATATTGACCTCGCTTCCAGAACTGTTTTGGAACACGACCGTACTCGGTGTAGCCGCATTTTTCGTTCATAGCGCGGCTTCGGTCATTCCCTTCCAAATAACCGCTCGTAATCAGGCGTAATCCCAAAACATGGAAGCAGTACCAAGCACGGAGCTTGCTCGCCTCGGTTCCATAACCTTTGCCGCGTTGGGCTGGATCGCCGATAAAGCTTCCGGTTGTGGCAAACCCATGCCGGAGATCGATCCCATGGATTCCCGTTTGACCAATGTGCGTTCCGTCAAGAAGTTCGATCGCGAAAACGACGTTCTTATCGTTGAATTTCAGTTGAGAATCAAACCATTCTTGCTCGGCAAGCTGTCCCATCGGGAAGTCACCCACCATAATCCAGTCGGTCACCTCTGGATCGTTGATCCAGGCACATATATTCTTAAAATGACGCTCCTGATCTAACGGAGCGAGTTGAATTCTATCGCCATGCCAGCCTATTGCCATAGTTAAGTTTATCTGAGCAGAAAATAAGTATTAGGCTAAAAACCGACCTCTAAAAAGAAAAAGCACCGGCAAGGAAGGAGAGGACAGATCCCGGCCGGCGAATTGCGTTGGTGTGGTTTACTTCTTCCGAGTCACTCACATCGATCCAATTCGTCGTGTGATCTGCCCGGACGTCTTCCGAGTTAAACTATTGGTTGCAAATCAAATTCCATTAGCTTTTGGAACCAAAAGCAAGTATTTGTAAGGTCAAAAGCACAAAAAAATGCGGGGTAGGTGCCATTCTTGACCTGCCCCGCAATGTCTTGCTTTGCTCTGATTGCAGTGGTGATCAAAATCTTTCGCTGGAGTTCTGATCCCTCTTCCGCTACGCAAATTTCAACAGCGAACTCATTGATTGCGTTCCCAGGCCCAGAAACTAGCTGGGACTCACCATTTTGCGGATGAATTCCGCAGTTTGATCGAGGCAGTCGGATCTGCCCAAGATGCCGTCTAACTCCGAATATCCTGCGATCTGAGATTCGCGCTTTACAGGGTCGTGAAGCAACCCATCCACCTCAATCCAAATCCGTTCAGGAGTTGCATCCCACTGGATGAGTTCAGCCAATAAACTTCGGCCAAGCAGAATATTTGGCAAAGAAATAAAGTCGAACTTCGGCTTGCGGATTTTGGCTTCGATTTCCATCGCTTTGTTGCCGCGATAGACTACAACTTGTGGGCATCCACACAGCGCACATTCCAACGTGGCGGTTCCACTGCACACTACTGCGACCTCTGACGATTTAAGCGCCGAATAAACGTCTGTCATCAACTTTGGTTCTTGCTTGCCATGCTTGCGCCAAATACTCAAAAGGTCATTTCCGCTCACGTTGGGAGCTTGGCTCAATAGAATTTCGCCATCGTAGTTTTTTAAAGCTTCAGCAATAGTTGGAATGTTGTTTTCGATTTCGTGCAGACGGCTTCCTGGCAAAACGGCAATTCCAGACCGAGTGGAACTCAAAGCTGACGATTCCGCCACCATTTGCTTCAGGGGATGTCCAAACCAATGGGCGTTGGCTCCCATATCATTGAGAATTTTTGCGCTCCATTCAAACGGAGTCACGATTTGGTCAGTGATTTGGGGAAGATCAGCCCCTTGCTTGTTTTTCCGCCAGCTCCCGGGAGGAATGAAGTACAGAACTTTCCAGCCTGCCGCCTTTGCGTGCCGAGCCACTTTAATGTTGAAGAATCCATAGTCCACACAAATGCACAGACCGGGTGTTCCACTTCTCAACGCTCTCAGAACTGACCGATATCCTCTCAGAACCCGAGGGGCGATTTTCAGCGACTCATAAATTCCAATCGAACCCCAGTTGCGGTTATCTGCGATTCGCTTGATGCCTGCGAGATCGCCTTTTGCGCCGATAGAACCTTCCATTTCTCCCACAAAGCCGCGAATTCGCGTTGCGAGAGCCGCTGCGTAGGCATCACCACTGGCTTCTCCGGTCGAAAAAAAGACTCGCATCCGTAACCAAATTACCCTTTGCCGCGCTATTCTTTTAGGGGAATCTTTCCTCCTGCGATGCAAACTCCCTTCGATGGCACGGAACAAACGCTAAGCTCCCCATTGATTTCTAATGAGGAGCTTCGCTCTGTGCTGGAAGTCATTCACGAGGAGCAGTTTGAAGATGCTGCTTTAGAAGCATCTCCATACGATGACTGGGCAACCGTTGAAGCCATTTGTGAAGCAACTGGTCACCGACCGGAAGAAGTACAGCGCGTCCTAGAAACTTTGCGACGGGAAGATCTTGCTTCCCGAATCTCCACCCGTTTGAGGGAAATGGAAGAGCCCACTTTTCGAGTCGAGCGACCAGGGCACCACAAACCATCTGCGTCAGCCCCAGTAGTGAGATTTGAGCAAATCAATTCGATTCTTGATCGCTTGACCCCCGCCAATAAGTCAACCAGGCACAAAATCGCACTGAGCACTTCAAAAAGTGAGCAGGTGGTTTCTTCGATCGGAGCGCTTATCGCGTTCCTAATTGTTCTTGGAATTCTGGGAGTGATTTTTCAAGCGATCGTCACCCGCTAACTTTGCAGAATCAAGTACCCTCAAGGCGTATGATGGGCGAGCGACCTCAAAAGTTAATTCTGGGACTTGTCATCGGCGGATTCGTACTCACTATCGGAGCCGCAATCCTCTTCGTTATTCTCACGGTTTTAAGCTCGGCGAACCAGTTTCCCGAACAATTGGGTGTGGTTATTCCGGTTGTCATTTTCATCGCTGGTGTTCTATGTTTTGCGATCGCGGTTGGCGCGGGGTGGAAAAACGTAGGGTTCAAAGATTCTTCCCAACCAATTGCAGTTGAACCAAACTCTTATATTGTCGCCTGCTTTATTGTCGATAAAAAAAATGAACCTGTTTACGAGCCAGATATGTTTGAACCTGATGAGATCACATATATCGTCCAGATCGCATTCCGCAACGGCGACAAACATGAATTAACTACTTCGCCCGAAGTTTTCGCTACCCTGGGCGAAGGATTGGTGGGTAAGGTTCATTTTCAAGGCCGAAAGTTATTGAACTTCGAACGTGATTTAACGGCTAAACACGAACGGAAACGTTAAGGCATTCGCCAACGAGATAGACGGAAAAAGACGAAACCAACCATAATGAAAGATATGGCGGCAATTGCGGAAGCCTGGAAGGAAACACTCCCCGAAATCATGGATCGAGTGACGGGGGTTGGAGTCTGGACAGCCCTGAAATCTTCGGTGCCAGTGGCGCATGAAGATAACATGCTCGTGCTTGGCTTGCCGTCCGACGACTCGGAACTCATGGGTCACCTCCGATTGCCGCAAGTCCGCAGTGCGGTCGAAACTCTCATGGGCAAAAAGCTCAACGAGAGGATCAACCTCATTGTCATTAACGGAACGGCTGAAGCCGACTGGGCGACTGAGAAAAAGCGTCAGGAAGAACGCCGCAAGCTCCAACAACATGCGTTAGACCGCCAAAAAGCAGAGATTCTGGCCGGAAAAAGTTGGGAGCAAGTTTACGATCAACTCACCCGCACCTACGCTTCTTTGCCAAACCGATCTATGCCGCAAGTAAGGGCACGCTACTTTTTGGAAGCGGTTGAGGTCGTTGCAACTGCACTGCAAGAAACCCCGATCACCGATGATCTCGCGGAAAGAAATTTTGCCCGATGCCTTGAGCGAATCGCGCAATACACTGAACTCCCTAGTGCATACGTTGCGCTAAAAGTTCTTGATCAGTCATTTAAAGGCTGATGGCCGGCGAAGCTCAAGCAATCATTCTTGGTTCGGGAACAAGCAATGGCGTTCCCATGCTCGGGATCGAATACCCGCCTGAATTCCTTGCTAACCCGAAGAATCACCGCACCAGACCTTCTTGTTTGATTCAAGGGCCCTCGGGCAACGTGCTGGTGGATTGTGGGCCAGAAATGCGCCTCCAGTTGCTACGGGAAAGTATCACCTCGCTAAATGCCGTGATCATCACTCACACGCATGCCGACCACATCATGGGAATGGATGATGTTCGTGCATTTTGCAAGCGTGATGACCCTCCCATGCCCGTATATGCGGCGACGCGATACCAAGACGACATCAAGAGGATTTTCCCATACGCATTCCAAGATCAAAAACCTGGAATTTGGGTTCCCCGCTACGATATGCGCGAGGTTCCTAAGTTCATACACGAAGCAGGGTTGGAGATTGAAACACTCTGGGTGGAGCATGGCGATCTACCTGTGCTCGCTTTAAGAGTTGGTGATTTCGCCTACGTCACCGACGTGAACCACATTCCCGACAAGGTTTGGACCAGGCTCCTCAACTTAAAAACCTTGATTCTCGACGGTTTGCGTTACCGCCCTCACCCCAACCATTACAATTACGAACAAGCGATTGAAGTCGCGACTGCCCTCAATGCAGAAATGACTTACTTCACACACCTTTCGGATGATTACGACCATGAAAAAGTGAACGCAGAACTTCCCTCACGCATTCAGCTTGCCTACGACGGATTGAAAATTCCCATAACGCTTTAAGAAACTTAGTTCAAAAACTTAAAGTATTTTTTCAACTTCCCCTAAAGAACCGCAAAATTACTACCAGTATCAATACTGTGACAAACCGAAAACTTGATACTGGAGTTCAAAAAGATGCCTAAAGTCTTAGGCAGTCTCTTTGCGGTTGTTGCATTGGGCGTGTGCATTCTCGCCGGAATCGAACCTTGGACATCAACCGTCCGGGGTATTGTTGCTTTTGCCGTGGGCCATGTTTTAGGTGCAATCTGGGAAAGTTTCACCGGGGCGCCTGGCGGTAAAGAATTGAATGCAGAAGACCTTCTTACTGAGGCCAACGAGCCGGAACCAGAGCCGGAAGAAACGCTTCAAGAGGAAGTCGCCTAACTGGGAGTAAACCGAAATGCCTCTTTCACCCGATACCCTCCAAAGAACCTGGATCGAATACAAAGTCTATAAAAGCCAGGATGCTCGAGTTGAACTCATCAATCATTACTCCTACCTTGTAAAAATTACTTCTGGCCGATTGGTCACCAGCGTTCCCAATGGCTTAGATCGGGATGATCTTGTGAGTGCCGGCGTTATTGGCCTCATCAAAGCCGTAGATCAATACGATC
This sequence comes from Fimbriimonadaceae bacterium, assembly GCA_019638675.1. Classification (GTDB taxonomy): domain Bacteria; phylum Armatimonadota; class Fimbriimonadia; order Fimbriimonadales; family Fimbriimonadaceae; genus UphvI-Ar2. The sequence goes on from JAHBTE010000001.1 coordinate 590,671, forward strand.
CAACTCGCGACGTTAAGTTTGAAACATACGCAATTGCGCTTGTTCGCGGGGCCATCTTGGAAATGCTCCGGGATGAAGACTGGGTTCCTCGGTCAATCCGCGAAAAGCTCAAAGCTCTTGATAAAGCTAACCAAAAGCTAGAGACCGAATACGGTCGTCCTCCTAGCCACCGTGAGCTAAGCGACTACCTTGGATATTCCGAACAAGAAGTTTCCGACCTCCTCGTTCGAGTTGGCCGCACCAGTGTTTACTCGCTCGATGACATCGTTGGGGGCGGCGGTTCTGAAGGCGACGACAATATCCATTTCGTCGAAATGATCGTAGACGAAGATGCTGACACCGATGGTCAGATTGAGGGCCAAGAACTTCGCCGCGCAATGGCGGCGGGTGTAGACCGGCTTCCAGAACGCGAACGACTCGTAATCGCGCTTTATTACTTTGAAGGTTTGACATTCAAAGAAATCGGCAAAGTGTTAACCGTGAGCGAAAGCCGCGTTTATCAACTTCATACTCAAGCGATGGGAAGACTCCGAAACTTCTTGAAAGATGAAGGAGTCCCGCACGTCGCATAACCCCAAAGGGGGATGCCCATGGGCGACATCCGTGAAATTAACCGAAGCTACCGAATAGAAACGAGATCAACTCTCGAAAATCTGGTCAAGCGCAATCACAAAGATGACCAGCGCAAGCGGGAACATCCCGAACGTGACGAAAAAGGTCACCAAACGCCCCACGATGAGGTGGAAATCCATCACGTAGAAGATACTGATGAATTAAAGCCAAAACCTTCTATAGATCGTAAACCGATCACACCAGAAGAAGGCAGTCTCGATATCTCCGCGTAAGTTTGTGGCACACTTTGTGCATTCAGAGTGTTGTATTCACTCAGGAGCGGGTGTTTTGTACGCCTGCGTGAAAATGTCGGAAAAAACCATGAAATCCAAAGGACTGTATCTGCTTGCTTCAGCCCTTGTTGCATTTACCATTGTCGGATGCAACAAAGATAAAGGCGAAATTGCAAAAGTGAACGGAATCGCGATCACGAATTCTGAACTTATCGAATATCTAGAAGCCAAACCAACTGTACGCGTTGTTATTCAAGGACAAACTGTAGACGTACCCGTTCAAGACACTCTTGGCTTCCAAGCTATGCAAGACCTCGTAGTTCGCAAGCTTGTCCAACAAATGGCAAAGGAAGAAGGCGTAGCCCCAACTAAAAAGGAAGTAGACGAAGAAATCTCACTTCGAGGCGAGATCAATCCGGGATACGTGAAGAATCTGCAAGCACGCGGACTTTCTATGACTGGTATCCGCGCTCAGGTCGAAGTTGAACTCGCTCAGCAATTGTTGGTTTCTAAAGGAATTACCGTTACTGATCAAGAAGTAGAAGACTACATCAAGGCTAACAAAGCAGAGTTCCAAGATCCCGCTAAGGTTGAAATGTACTGGATTCTTGCAACTAGTGCGAATAAAGCCGCGATCGATTCGGAACTAGCAACTGGAGCTAAGTTCCAAGATGTTGCCGCACGTTTAAGTATGGATCCAGAAGCGAAAGCCTCAGGTGGAAAATTTGGTGCCGTACGATTCCCCAGCGGAGTTCCGATCAACGCTCTTGATGAAAAAATTAGAAACGCTGTTTCGGCGGCACCTATCGGCAAAGGTACTGATTGGGTTTCTTTGCCTCAAGCTGGTCAAGTCGCTAAGTTTTACGTGATCCGACGAACCGAAGCTCGCGACATCGAAATGACAGCTGCCCGCAAAAAGCTGATCAAGCGCGGAATCGCAGTTGCCCGCGGACAAGAAACAAAAGACATCAAAGAATCAATCCAGAAACGACTAAAGGACGCAAAGATCACAGTTAGTGACAGCAACCTTAAAGGCCTTTGGGAAGCTTTTGAAAAGAACTTGAAGAAAGCAGCAGACGACACAAAGATGCCGTCTGAAAACACTCCTCCGGCAGGAAATTAAACAAGTCCGACACGAAAACGCCCGCTACTGATGAAAGTAGCGGGCGTTTTATTTGAACAAGGTTATTTATTTGCGACGAAGTTGCGAAGATCGGAAACAAGCTGCAAGCAACTGGGTTCATCGAATTCGCCAGTAGCAACAAATTGATGCAGGTCATTTTCCATGCCTTCAAAGCCGGGGGAGGCCCAGCTTCCGAGGGGTTCGGCCGCACTATCTAGCTTGACAAGTGACACTCTAAATCCCTCGGTTTTTGGTTGGCCTTCCAGCCACTTAATGCCTTTCGCCCGAATATCGAAAATGGATGTGTAAACGCCCATCACTGATGATGAACCGTCTTTGTCGATTTGCTCCGTGACCCAATATAACTTCCGAAACTTCATTGTTCCAACCTAAATTGTTCGCTGATTTTACCAGTCATTCTTTTGTACCCAAGCCTTATGCATCCCAAATAAACGGTTCCGCATCGGTCAAGATTCGTCCGTGCTCTTCAATAGCTCGAAGCATATATTCTGGCAATGTGAACATGGAACTGTGGAATCGCGGAGTGTAGTAGCGATTCTCGACTCCACGTGCCGCAAGTCGTTTGGCGATTTCTTCGGCAGTAAGTTCCAGAGGATCATGCTTTTTGCTGGCGAGAATGAAGCCCCATGGCATCTGGAATGTGGTTACCAGACCGTAATAGCCCCGTACGTACGGAAACTCAGCTTTGAGCGACTCAAGAGTCTTGTGAACGCAAGCAAAGCAGTAAGGATAGGTTTCGTTGCAAGCTCCAGATTGAAGAACAAAAATGCCATCTTCGCTCAACGCCTCAGCGACGTGCTTAAAGTACTCTTGGGTGTAAAGATAAAGGGCTGGGCCACCTTCGATCGGGCCAGGAAGATCGCTCAGAATAACGTCGTATCCTTCGCCTTTGTGATCCTCAACCCATTTGCGGGCATCCTTGTGAATCAATGTTGTTCGAGAATCATCGAAGGCTCCACGATGCCATTCCGGCATATGAATCTTCACCATGTCGATGAGCTCTTCGTCAAGATCCACCATCGTCGCAGATTCAACTGTATTGTGGGAAAGTGCGTGCCACAGCGTGCTACCCTCGCCCCCACCGCAAACTAAGACTTTCTTAGGATTCGGGTGGAGAGTCATGGCTGGCTGAACCATGCTTTCGTGATACACATATTCGTCGAGAAGGCTGGACTGAATCTTGTAATCCAAAAACAGCGTTTTACCGAATGTCGGCATATCTACAATTTGATATTGCTGATACTCGGTCTTCCCTTCAACAAGGAATTTATCAACCGAAAAGTGCCAAGTTACGGCGTCTGTGTGGGTTTCGGCAATAAACATGCCGGTGCTTTGAGAAAAAAGACGATCTGCCATCGAACCAGTTCAGGATGCTACCCATTCTGTTTTGTAGTCCCCTTTACCGTATACTTACTGGAACGTGCAGGACAATTTTGGAGTTCTGGACAGGTAAGGACCTAGCTCAGGTTCTAATCCCAGCAGAGGGCGTTACAAAGTGAGTACCCTGAAAATATTCCCTTTGAATTGATATTACAATGAACGAAACAATGACTAAGCTGGTGAACCACTCAGGTTGGGAGGAGATCACCAGCGAACTGACTGCATACCGAGACCACCTTAAATTATTAGGGGCTCAGGCATTTCAAGCCGAAGATCCGAGATTGGTTGAAAAACTTACTGATCAGTGGCGAGAAGTGGAACTTGCAATCCTTTCTATAAAGGATACACGCAATAAAATTGCGAAACTTGCCGCAACTGCACCCAGCGATATCAGCAGTACACCGTTGACAAAGGAAGAAAGAATTGGCATTGTAAGCCAATCGATAGAAGATGCTCTGAATGTCACCGATGATCTGTTTAATCTCGAAAACTGGAAAGCAGTCGACACTTGCCTTTGCAAATCTACAGTGTGCGATTTGAGAGGCTATCTGCTTACAGCAATTGAACTCGAAATTGATTCGGCGGAAATAGTTGATGCTTTGCGCGACCTGAAAGAACGGTTTGAGGAAGAAAATCCAGAAGTTCCTTTCTACGGCTTCTCGATGCGACGGCAGCACCCGCCAGAGGTGTGGTCGCAACTGGCAGAAGCTTATAAGCTGATGTCGGTAGCCGCAGACGCACTCGACTGGGCAGAAGCGAACAACAACGCGGAAGAAGAATCTTTCCGCGACCTGGTGATCTCGATTTCCTCTGTTGAAACCTGGCTCTACCGAGTATTCGGCGATTACGATCTGAAAGTTGGCGATGATCAACAACGATCGTTTAACGCCCGAGTCCGAGCTCTCTCAGAAGGTCAATTCTATGTACCCTGGTGGAACATGGATCCAAGTGCGAAGGTTGAGACATGGCAAATTGCTGAAGCTGCACGCAGACTTCCAGCAATTCTTGAAGCGACAAAAGAACTTCAAGCAAGTGGGCCGAAAGAGAAAGATTCAGAGTCAGCTAAAGAAGAAACTGAAGCTGTTGCTGAAGAATCCAGCCTGAACTAAACCCTTAGTAAGCAAAAACATGAGATTTTCTTAAGTGAAAATCTCATGTTTTTTTCATTTTCTTTGAATCCCAACGTTCTTTAGATACAGTATTAAGAATATAAGGAAATGGGAAGAGGAAAGTTGGGGTCAGCACTCAGTGCACGTGGTATGACTGTGCAAGCTTGTTCTATGGGCACAGGTATCGTCGTTCGGCAATCAACAAGTGACGGCGAAGATATTGTTGTCCATTTGAGTGTTGCTGAAGCCAGGGAGTTAGCAGGTTCTTTGGTGGTTGAAGTTCAGCGCCATCATGCAATTCAAAGTCAAATTTCGATTTCATCGCTCTACGTGCAAGGGTTGCCGCTTGAAGAAATCGCATTGCGGTTAGACCTCACCACAAAAGATGTATTAAATGAGTTAACCCTTCGTGGGTTTATCAAACTTGAAAAATAAAAAAGTGGGCACCTCAATGAGGTGCCCACTTTTTTTGTATTGTTTATTTTCCTTCGACGTCGCCCTGTAACCCACGGCGAACGACCAAGAACTTCATACGGCCAGGCTTGAAGCGTTCTCGCAGAACTTCAATCGCCCGATCTACGTAAATCGTGCCGCCGCAATAGAATAAATCTACCGCCGCATATTTGTGTTCTGGCCAAGTGTGAATGGTGTAGTGCGATTCCTGAATGATGACCGCGCCAGAAACTCCGTACGGCTTGAACTCATGGAATGAATCAGTGACAACGGTTGCTTCGCTAGCGACGGCCGCATCCTTCATTGCCCCACCGACTGAATTCTCAAGCTCCAACGCTTGTGGATCGCAGTCAAAGAGTTCGATAAGGATATGGCTGCCAAGTGAAGGCTCTTCACCTTTTAAGCGAGGAAGGCCATCTGGATCGCGTGAAATCCAATCTTCAAATGCTTGGACATTCTCACTGTGGATCAAAGACCAACCAGCATCGTTATCAATAAGTGGTGGTGCCGCATGGTGAACAGAAGGTCGGCGGAATTTCGCCATGAGGCGAGAAATCCAAGAACGTTGCTGGCGGTCTGCCAACGGAATTGCAACTGCGGCAAGCGCAGTAATCAGGAGCGCATTTAATGTAACCAATCAAGTTTCCCTTTTGGGTTGTGTGTTTCCTGTACCAGCCTAAAATAGCCGGCCCTGGGAGAAACCCGACCGAACGGATAAAGATGAGGCCCTGCGAGCCGTTCGTGTAACCCGACAGATATCAACACCCCCGCACGTAACCGCACCAGTGTTCAAACCTGCTCTTCGCTCGAATAAGCAAAGATGGCCCCCACCTTTCGGCGCCAGCTCCCGAATCTACGTTCGCTAACGCGCAATGCAGATGATACCAAACCTGTGGAAAACTTTTGACTTTCCGGGTCCGGTCCCGTCTGCATTTCTTATGACTGCAAAAACCGCGCCACCGTTTTGAAAAATAGGCGAGATGTACTAATTCTTTATCTCGCCATCCTCCATGCGGATAATCCGATCTGCCCCTTCTAGCATCACAGGGTCGTGAGTGACCACTACCAAGGCTCCTTGGCCTCGGTTTTGAATTAGCAAATCCATCACTGCTCGACCTGATTTATGATCAAGCGCGGCGGTGGGTTCATCGGCAAAAACGACCTTCGGCGAACCAAGCAAAGCCCTTGCCACACATACCCTTTGCTTTTGCCCGCCGCTCATTTGGTAGGGGTAGCGATGCATCTGATCCTGTAGTCCAAGCTCAATTAGGAATTTCTCGGCATCTGCTCTACGATCTTCTGCCGGAAACGCCAGCAATACATTTTCAAGAGCGGTTAAGTAGCCGATCAGAAACGGGTACTGGAACACAAACCCAAATTCTCGTAATCGGATGTCAGCCCGCTCTTGGTCGCCCATTTTGCCGAGGTCACGATTTAGCCATTCCACCGACCCTTTTGTTGGCACTTTTAAGCCGCTCATCACATACAGCAGACTGCTTTTGCCAGATCCGCTCGGCCCAAGAATTCCAAGAAATTCACCCGGCTGGACGCCTAAATCAATTTCTTTGCAAGCAAATACTTCTTTGCCGTGATCCTGATAGATCAGCGAAACCGATTTGAGATCAATCAAACGAGCCTCCTTTCCACAACTCCAACAGGATCGAAGTTTTTGAATTTCGCAAATACCGTGAGGATTGAAACCGCAAAGATGGCTATCGGTACGGGCAAGCTATACAGATACGCCCACTGATCAAATGTATCCAGCGCAAAGGATCTAGGATCCATGAGCGTAACTTTGACAATGTTGAGGAGCCCCCAAGCAACCAATACGCCTAACACCCATCCTCCGACGACAAAAACGGTTGTCTCCCAGAACACGCGCATGATCAGGCTTCGTTTTGTGTATCCGAGCGCTTGAAGGAGACCAAACTCTTGAACTCTCTGGCTGAGAAAGATATTCATCAGCATGCCCATCATCAGCGTAATGACAACGACTAGGGTGCCGATGACAACATTCAGAATCTGATACAAGATGTTGAACATCGTATCTGCTTGGTTTTCAAGTTCTTGGTAGGTAAAAACTCGCGCGTTTTCGCCTTTCAAGGTCGCCGTTGTCCAATCGTCAAGCTTTTTTTGATCCGTCGGATTTTTAGCAAAAACCAGAAGCGCATCAATGGGAGGGAAATGGTTTTCGCGCTGATACTCCACTGACCCAAACGCAAACCAAAACTCACTATCTGCAATTCCGACAACTTTCACTTCTTGTGGAGAGTAATTATCCGAGTCCGTCGGTTTTTGGATAACTGAGCCAAGTTTCAGATTCAAATTGCGAGCAAGCTTCTCGCTGATCATCACCTCAGGTTCACCAACCGCAGGTTTTCGCCCATTCAAAACCTTGGCTTTCATTCGCATGAGGTAGTAATCCATATCGGACTGCTCTAAGCCCAAAACAACAAACGGCCAATTACCGACGATGCTTTTGACTTCAATGTCGGTTCCGCGAATAACCATAAGGCGGTCAATTTCGACCGGGGAACCCTGCTCAATAGACTTGCGCAAGAGTGGGGTCAATAAAGCGTTGCCTCGTGGAGTGACAGCTACGTAATTTCGGCTGTACGAATAGATTGTTTTGATCGAAAGAGGAATCGAGTTGATAAGCGAAACAATGCCCGCGATCAGCATCACAGCGAGGATGATCACCCCGATGAGGGGCATTGTTTTTCCAAGGTTGCGGCGCAGATAAACCGTCGCCCCAAGCTTGCTTTTAACTTTGTTTGCTCCCTCCATGGTTGGCTCTCATGCTACGCGGTTAGATGCGGCGATAGCGTAAAAACAGTTCGTTTGCCTCTTGTTTGATGCTGAGCAGTTCGAAATCTTGGATTGCCTCTCGTGGCAATGGGTTTCCATCCGCCATCGTTGGCGTTTCGGCTCCCAATTTGATTTTGGCGGCAAAAGTTAAAAATATTTCATCAATCAAACCAAGTTCAAATAGCGATGCGTTAAGTTTGCTTCCGCCTTCACAAAGAAGCTTTTCAATGCCCATATCTTGCCGCATGATTCGCAGAAGTTCGCGCCAATCAATCTCACCGTTACCGACACCGATGGTCTGTACTTCGTCGGTCATGGCTTGCGCACCTTCTACTGTGCTGATGACATAGGCGATTTCGGGCGAATCCTGGAAGAACCGAGTGAACACCGGAAAGTCGCCGCTTACCGAAACCAAAAACCTTGGCACATGGGCGGGATAGTGCATTCGCGGAGTGGCTCGCAAAGTAGCCGCACCCACCATGATTCCATCCGCCGCCGATTCGATTTGCCGCATCGTTGCGTGATCCAAATCGGAACCCAAGTCACCGACTCCTTCATCACGCTCACCGGAAATAATTTTCCCGTCAATCGTGCTGACCATATTGATGAAAATATGGGGACGATCAGCAGGAGCGGGGGGGAATTCTAGTTCAGGGTAAACGCCGTTCATTTTAATGCTTCGTAAACTGCTTCGCGTAGAACCGCCGTGGGTTGCTCAGCGTACCGCTCTCCACCGATAAAGAATGTCGGCACGTTGTAAACACCGGCTGCGTAAGCGTCGCTATCGAACTTCACGACTTTAGATTCAAACTCTTTTGATAGAACAGAATCAACCAGAGCCTCAGGATCATCAACAATGCCTTCTGCTAACAATCTCAGATTTTCTAATGCATTGATTTCGATCCCTTCTAGCCAATAAGCATCGTACAGACGCCGGACGAATTCGCTCTGCTTGCCAACGCTCTTCGCATATTCGGTGGCGAGCAAAGCGTTGTGGGTTCGCATGCGTTTGGGTTGGATACCCTTGGGCGGTCGCTCAACGTTGGAGGCGAGATACGCCAAGTCCATACGGCTCGGGGTTTTAGGGCGGTTTGTTGTGACTTCAGGTACAGGCGGCGATTCACCCCAAGGTAACTCTTCCGGCATCAATTCATAACCCATAAATTCAAACTGCACCCCGAACTCCTTCTCCAAATAATCGGCCTGATGGATGCCAATCCAGCACCAAGGGCAGTTGTAGTCGTGGGCAACTTCAATAATCACTGATCAATTCTGACGGAGAAACTTCGGGTGGTATTGCCGTTGCAGAATGAATTGGGCACTCTTGAATAAATCTTATGAACAGTTCTCGGTGCTCAGAACACTTACACTTAATGATTCACAGAATTCTTTGTTTGCTATGTTTGATCACATTAGTTGCGTGCTCGAAAACTAAAGCTCCGACCGCCAAAAGTTCGGATGGCGTGAGTATGTCAATTAGAGTGAAAGGTGCGGCCATTGAATTCTCAATTAGGAATAACTCAAGTTCACCTAGATACATCTACACATCTTACGCTTCACTGGTCGCCGAAGTGCCTTCCGATGAACCCGATTATTACAAGCGAAAAATAATTACTGATGACGGGCGGGAAGTTGATCAAGTTATTCCGCAACCAACTTCGCTGATAAGAATAGCGGCAGGCTCAACCTGCAACATTACAAAAGGATTTCGATACTGTAAACCTGTTTCTGGAGAGACTATTACTGCTCGACTTGGGCCGGTTAACCCAAGATGGTTTGAAGATAAATTTCCCGAGTTTTTGAAAGATCACAAAGATCATTTACTAAGTGGCGAAGTCATCGCTCCCGCGATTATCTGTCCCTAAGTACAAAAAAGCCCGAACACCTCACGGTGCCCGGGCCAGTTGTTCAATGGTTTCGAAATCCTATGCCGCTTCGCTTTGACCCGCTTCGTTCATGCGATTCATCGCAATCTTGATCAAGTCCGCGCCACCGCGAGCTTCATCAGGCGTGGTTGCGTAGCCGAACTTAAGTTGAACCGAACCAGAACCCGACATGCGAGTGACTAGCCACTTATCAACTTTGGCTTGCAGGCGAGCGCAAACCATGTTTGCGTTCGGGCCAGTACCGGGCAAGATCACTCCGAACCCAGTTGAACCGTTGCGGCAAACAATGTCGAGCGCACGAACGCTGTTCTTGAGGAACGCAGAAACGTCCACCAGGAAGTCGCGAACGGTTTCGTCGCCATAGAATCCGCGAAGTCCGCTCAAGCCTTCCACGTCAACCAGAATCACACTGCAGGTGCCTTCGGTTGAAACAGCTCGGTGAGCTTCTTCGCTCAATCGAGCGCGGAAGTAGTCTTCATCGTAGATGCCAGTTTCTGAATCGATGACCGATCTTTCTTCTGGGCTTTCGCTTCGGAGAGCGATTTCTTCCCGTACATCTTGCGAAAGAATCTTGCGAAGCTTGCTCAGCGACTGTCGGAGAATGTGCGAAACATAATTGCAGGAAATTCCGAGTCGGTTGGCAATTTCGGTTTGATTCAACGCATCGAAGTGGAATAGACAAAGAACTTCTCGTTCCAGGTCGCGTAGTTGCTCCATTGCAGATTCAAGCAGAACGCGGTCTTCTACGCTGACTTGCTCAACACTCGAAAGAGCTGCGTCAAGTCGGTCAATATCGCTGTCTCCGCCTTCACCGTCATCGCCCGGAGTGGTATCCAAAGATGCGATTTTAACTGTTTCTTGGCTTGCTTGTACTTCGGCAACCGCGGTTTCGCTGATTCCACATCGTTCTGCGATTTCGCGCGTCGTTGGAACGCGTGCGAGTTCTCCTTGCAGAGCTTGTGTTGCCTTGTTCACCTTGTGGCGCAGTTCCTGCAACCAGGCCGGGTGGCGAATTGTTTGCGCCCGATCTCGCAGATAGTGCTTGATTTCGCCTGCGATCAGGTGCGTTGCGTAAGTATTAAATTGTACGCCCACCGTTGCATCGAACTTACTGAGCGCATTCAGCAGCCCAATAAACCCAACTTGGGTGAGATCATCAAGCGGTTCAGTTCCACTGTACCGACGAGCAATCCTCTCTACCATGCCTGAGTAATGAACGATTACCAGGTCTTTTAAGTCAGGACGAGGATCAGCGAGATACCGTAGTACCAGTGCTTCTGCGTCACCCTGATTTTTAGCTAATGCTTCCGACATTTTCACTCCATTGAACAGTTTTGAGAGAAATCCTTTCTCTCACCCTCTGCCGTTTTATTGGCGGAGGGACGGGTTGCGTGATCATCCTGATCGTGCTTCCCAAATACGCGATATTCAGTTGTAGTCTGGGGCGGCCGCAGCCGCCAGGTTTATTTAACGCTGTTGACCAGTTTGAAGATCGGGGTCATAACCGAGATGGCGATGAAACCAACAATCACACCGAGGAAGATAATGAGCAGAGGTTCAATCATTGAGGTCAATCCTTTAACGGTTTGCTCGACTTCACTATCGTAAAAATCTCCAACTTTGACGAGCATGTCGCTCAAACGACCGGATTCTTCACCGATGTCGATCATTTGAGTAACCATCGCCGGGAAGAGGCCTGAGTTTGCCAATGGCATACTGAGCTTGTTCCCTTCGCGGATGCTGAGGCGGGTTTGATCAACCGCTTGGCAAAGCACTTGGTTGCCCAAGGTTTCGCTGACGATCTCCAAACTGCGCATCATTGGAACACCTGAGTTGATCAAGGTTCCTAAAGTGCGGCAGAACCGCGCGACGCTCATCTTGAGGCTCAACTCACCCATGATTGGGAATTTGAGCTTCAGCCAGTCCATTTGATAGCGACCTTTTGGAGTCTTGGAATAGCTCTTGAGACCAAACAGCATTGCGCCGAGCGCTACCAGGATCATCCACCAAGACTTCTGCATGAAGTCGCCCATTGCAAAAAGAGCGGCGGTGACGGCCGGAAGTTCAACATCCATCCCGTCGAAAATCTCTTTGAACTTAGGCAAAACAAAACTGAACAATACAAACAGCATGATCTGGGAGAATCCCAAAACCAAGATCGGATACATCATCGCACTCTTGATCTTGCCTTTGACCTCGGCTTCGTATTCCAAGAATCCGGAAAGGCGGTCAAGAATCGTATCCAAAATCCCGCCGATTTCTGCGGCTCGGATCATGTTGACGTACAGCTTGCTGAAAATCGTTGGATGCTTTGCCAAAGCTTCGTTCAAACTCAAACCACCCTTAACATCTGAAGTGATTGTTTCGAGTGCTGGCTTCAAAGCTTGGTCTTTACATTGAGATGTGAGAATTTCGAGGCAGCGGAGAATAGGGATACCTGCATCGATCATCGTGGCAAACTGCCGGCTAAACACAACCAAAGACTTCATCTTGAGCTTGTGCTTGCCAACCGTTACGGCTTTCTTCTTCTTGAGCTCTTTGATATCTACGACTTGTAATTGCTGCTCACGAAGGCGCCCCAGAACAAGAGCTTCATGTTCTGCCTCCATGACCGCCTTGACCTGTCGGCCAGTCGAATCCATTGCTGTGTATGCGAAATAAGGCATTCTGCCGGTTCTCCTCGAAGCTACTGTTATCAGCACTCCGACCCAGGGAAGATTGTCGGCAACCCAGCATGCCCGCCATTAGTGAAAACTCGTAAAAATAGCTGGAAAATCGAGAAAAACTGGTAACTCGGCCCGAGCCTAAACTCAAACTTAAAGTGGACTGTTAACTTTGCCAGTGGGTATCTCCGTTTTTCCCACCCGTTGAGTCAGAATTTCTCCGCCATGTCACAATAGAGCAATATGGCTGGGCACAGTAAATGGAAAAACATTCGGATTCGGAAAGGCAAGCAAGATGCAATCCGAGGAAAGATTTTTACCAAACTTGGACGGGAGATTATTGTCGCTGCAAAAATGGGCGGGGGCGACCCAGCAACTAATGCCCGCCTGAGAGTCGCGATTGACAAAGCAAAAGAGAACTCAGTCCCCAAAGAAAACATAGACCGAGCCATAGCAAAAGGCACTGGTGGATTGGAGGGCGAAAACTACGAAGAATTGTTGTACGAAGGCAAAGGCCCGGGCGGAATCGGGGTTTTAGTCGAAGTTTATAGTGAAAATCGCAACCGTACAGTAGGTGAACTTCGCCACGCTTTCGTCAAAAACGGGGGAGCTTTGGGCGAAAACGGATCCGTTTCATGGCAGTTCAATCACTGCGGCAATATTTCAGTAAGTAAGGATATCGCCGACGAAGAAACTGTGACGATGACAGCGATTGATGGCGGTGCCGATGACGTGGTGGATGATGGAGACACCTTTACGATCATCACACCGATTGCCAACCTTCATGCTTGTAACGATGCTCTGAACTCGGCTGGCATAAAAACCACTGATCAATCTTTGGTTTATATGCCAACCAACATTGCAGAACTTGACCGAGAAGACTTGAAAAAAGTGGTCAAGCTCATAGATGCCCTTGATGACCTTGACGACGTGAAGGAAACCTATATCAATGTCGTCATTCCGGACGACTTGTTCGACGACGAGTAAAAGTGAAAGACGAACGCAAAATTCCTGGCGTGACCGTTGCGCTGATTGCCGCAAACTTGCTGGTTGCGTTCGCTCTTCAGTTTGTTCCGACCTTGCTCGATCAAATCTCTTTTAACCCAACTCGCCCGACCGCGCTTGGAATCGTTGGATGCCTGTTTGCCCACACGAACCTATTGCATTTGCTCGCCAATATGGTGTTTTTAGCCGCGGTCGGCCCATTGATTGAATTTACTCGTGGTTGGTGGCGTTACCTGACGATCTATATTTTCGGCGGATTATTCGGTGTCTTGGCTCACTGGCTCATCTCACAACAAGCTCCTCCAGGATCGCTTTTGCTCGGCGCAAGCGGAGCTATTGCCGCATGTGTCGGCTACTGCAGTATTCGGTTTGCTAGAACTAAGGTTCCTCTTGCCCCGAACTTTGGCGTTCCAGTTGGCGCGATCGCTCTGATTTGGGTGTTGGTGCAAGCCGCCGGAATGATTGTGCGGATCGGCGATGTGACTCGCGGCGGAGTGGCGTATTGGGCGCATCTTGGCGGGTTCTTTGCCGGTCTGATTTTTGCTTTTATTTTTGGCGGACTAAAAGAAGCTCGTTTCCAATACGGTCACGAGGTTTTGGAGCGAATGAACGATCGTGGCCCAGCCGCAACTTTGGCCGCGGCCGAAGCGATCCTCACTCAGCAACCAAAAAGTCGAACCGCCCTCTGGCAAAAAATTGAGGCGTTGCACGACCTCGCGGAGCCAGAAAAGTGTGCCACCGCAACCATGCAGTTTTTAGAAGATGCGAGCGACGAAGAAACCGTTTCCGGGCTAAAAATGCTGGTTTCTATCAAGCGGTTAGAAGTGATTCCAGCGGTTAAGCGCCTGAAATATGCCGACAAACTGGGCGAATCACACCAAGCACTCACGGCAAGTATTTTGCGATCCATTGTTGATTCTAAAAATGAGCCTCGCCGACCAGACGCTTTGTTATCGCTCTCTGATCTTCTGCAGCCAACCGATCCTGTGCAGTCTGAAACGCTTGCGAAGATTTTGAACGAGGAATTCCCCCTTCACCCCGCGACTGAACTTGCTAAACAAAAAGGGCTCCTTGCATGAAGCAAAAGTGGCGCGACGTTCGACCATATATTCTTGCGCCGCTCGTGTATGGCATTGTGAGTTCACTGCTCTCCACCCTTCGGTTAGAAGTACGTGGATGGGATCAATACAAAAAACTGGACAAGGCGTACATCTTTGCCGGATTTCACGGTCGAGTTGTGTTCGGCGCGAAATTCTTTCGGGGCAAGGGCCTGTGGACACTCATCAGTCATTCGCGCGATGGTGAAATGCAAAACCGTATCTTCACCAGATTCGGATTCAATACTATTCGTGGATCCACTGGTCGCGGTGGAGCAAAGGCTTTGATTGAAAGCATCAAAGTGCTAAAAGCGGGCGAAAGCATGACCTTTCCACCTGATGGTCCGCGAGGGCCGAGTGGGATTGTTCAGCCAGGCATCATGCAGATGGCAAAAAAAACTGGTGCTTTGCTTGTCCCAGTTGGAGTTTCAGCAAATCGAAGGTGGCTGTTCAAAAGTTGGGATCGGTATCTGATCCCTAAACCGTTCAGTAAAGGGATTATGATTTTTGGCGATCCGATCGAAGTTCCGGCTGATTCATCTGACGATCAGTTGGAGCAAATCCGCCAACAATTTGAGTTAGAACTTCATCGGTTAGAAACAGAAGCGGAAGCCCATTTCAGCCACCCAAAACCGAACTGGCACGCACCGGAAGCGAAAACCAATCCATAATAAATATCCATGAAGGACGAGCGACTTTACCGCCTTTACAAACTCCATAAAATAGACGCTCGCCTAATTGACATCAAGAGCAAAGCCGAGCACCTCGACTTAGGCAAAAAAGAAGCCACCTTTGCAAAAAAACTGCAGGAAGAGAACGCAGATGCCTTAGCTCGGCATAAAGACTTGAAGTCGGAGATCGAAGAGCTCAAAGTCAAAAACGAGCAGACTGAGGCCAAGATCGCGAAATTCAACAAGGATTTGTACGACGGTACTATTGTTAGCGCAAAAGAGGTCGAGAACCTTCAGAAAGAAATCTCAATGTTGGAAGACCTTGCGATCAACAACGCCCTGCGCATAGAAGAACTTGAAAACGAACTCGCGCCCCTTTCTCAAACCGTCAAAACAGTAATGGCTCATGTAGAGGAACTCAAAAAG
This sequence comes from Fimbriimonadaceae bacterium, assembly GCA_019638675.1. GTDB lineage: Bacteria > Armatimonadota > Fimbriimonadia > Fimbriimonadales > Fimbriimonadaceae > UphvI-Ar2. The sequence continues at coordinate 606,158 of JAHBTE010000001.1, forward strand.
CGAATCGTAAAAAAACGAGCGGATGCAGAGGTTCTTCATAAGGAGCTTCAGGCGGCGTTCAAAGAAACCGGCGCAAAGCGTGGCCCGCTTGAAGCAGAAGTCGAACCAGAGCTGATTACGGTTTACAACCAAGTTCGCAAAAAAACCGGAAGCACCGGCATGGCACTTGTAACTGAGGCTCAACGATGTGCCGCTTGCGGAATAGATATTCCTGAAAAAGTACGGGACGCCATTCAATCAGGTCGCACCCAGCAGTGCGAAAGCTGTCGGCGAATCTTATTTATTCACAAAGAGGCGGAAGAATGATTCGAGCCCTGCTAGTCGGGCTGATGGTGCTCTGTGTGGCAGGGTGCGCTAAGTTCCCAAGCGGGGGAGTTATTGGCGACACCAAGCGGCTTGTCTTCCGCATGAGGGTTGATGGTCAGCTGCGAACGGGTCAGGGAGCCGGTCAATCGGGATTACCCTACGTTTACATCATCGCGTTGAACGTATCTACAGAGGACACGCCTACAACCACTGGGCCAATTCCTATCGTTGTGCCAGGTGGGAACGGAATGGTGGATGGGACAGTCACCCACTTTATTCTTTGGAATCCACTCGCTTCGCCTCAGTTCCAGATTTACAAATTCCGTGATGCAACGCTGAACGAATGGTTCCAAACGGGAATTCCGGTGAACTACACACCGACCAACGAAGGTGATCGGGAGTTCACTTTTGAAATTGATTTATCGCAATTGGTTGCCGCAGTTGATGTGCCTAATCAACAATCGGTACAGGTCAACTTTTTGACAATGAACAACACGAACACTTCCGGCGGAGGTCGAATATGGGATGCGCTGGGGAACGCCAATATTCCCTCACAGGTCAATTCTCCGCTCACGGTTCGTTTGAATTCCAGCCAGATTTACAACAACCAAAACCAAATCATTACCGAGCCGCAAGGTGATACGGTTGACCCTGATTTGGATATTGTAGACTGGTCGGTCGAAGTGAGAATTCAGTAACCCTCATGCCACGTGTTTCTATCCTATTTACTTGCTATAACCACCTCGAATACCTTCCAATCGCTTGGCAAAGCATTTTTGACCAAACGTTCCAAGATTACGAGATTATTGCTCTGGATGATGGATCAACAGATGGCTCACGAGAATGGCTGAGCGACCATTCCGACCAAGCAAAAATTATCTTTAACGAGAAGAATTTAGGAACGTACGCGACGCTTAACGTGGGACTGGAGCATGCAAGCGGGGAGTACGTAGCTGTCTTCAATGACGACGACCTCTGGGCACCAACGAAGTTAGAAAAACAAGTCGCAATGCTTGATGCAAATCCTAAGATTGGGCTAGTACACACAGACGGTTACTTTATTGACGGGGAAGGAAACGAGCGACGCGATTCTCCCCTTGGTTTTGACTTTCCGCGCACTGAAACAGGCGATATTTTGCTCGCGTTGATCTATGCGAACTCCATTATTGCCAGCGCGGTTATGGCGCGAAAATCGTGCTTGGATGAACTTGGCGGTTTCAACTCCAATTATTTCGGATCAGGGGACTGGGAGATGTGGTACCGAATTGCAGAAAAGCACGATGTCGGATACCTCAGCGATCCGCTGACCATGTACCGAGTACACGGAGCGAACGCAAGCCATAAGTTAGAGCGCATCTGGCGCGACGACGAAAAGCTCCGTGAGTGGATTGAGCCGAGAATCGCATCGTATCAAGGCAGATTTCCAGAGCAAGAACTCATTGCCGCCGAAGCGCATAACTTCGCCTGCCTGGGCACTGTGAAAGTTTTAAACAATCAACCTGCCGCCGGACGCGATTACTATAAAAAATCTCTTGCTTTGAACCCGGGCCGCTGGCAAAGTCGGGCAAGAATCCTGGCAAGCTACCTTCCGAGATCAGTCTTCCAAAAGCTCCTCTGATTCGGGCGGCAAGCCAAGAGTGACGGGATCAATGTTTCGTCCGTAACCCATCAGGAAAGCCGTCCAGCCAGCAAAAGCCACCAAGGCAAAAATTGTTTTGGCTATCTGCGGAACAGCCGGATTGAAGCTAAAAAATCCTTCAATCGGAGCCGCGGCAAAGATCAATACCAGAGCTAATACGGTCAGAACAAAGGCATCTTTTCCTGCATGCTTCAGCGAATCACCCCACCTTCGTCGCCCAGGGAAAAGTAGTCCTGCAACAATCACATACCCAGCCGCGGCGGCGACAAATATCCCCCCAATTTCGCTGACTCCGTGTGGCGCAACTGAACTGAGCAAGAATCCGAGCTTGCCAACCGTGTTCATTTCGTAGCCTAAGGCACCGATCAGACTTCCGTTTTGCCAGACCATCATCGTGGAGCCGATTCCCGCCGTGCCGGCGGCGATGCCGATCGTCATGATTCCAACTCTGGGGTTGTTCGTGGCGTACATTCCGGTTGCCATCAATCCTTCGTCAGATGTCCGTCCTTCGTGCTGACCGGTTTTCCACTGTTCAAAGGTTTCTTCCCAACCTGGCTGGATAAAGTATGCCCTCGTTTGCGGATAAGCGGTCATCATCCCAGCGGCATAGAACGCGGCAATAAAAAACAATGCGGCTGATAACAAAAACCACTTGATTTGACGCCGGAACGTGGTGGCGCTCAGATATAGCCCTTGTTTGATCACCTGCTGAAATTTGCTTGTCCGGGATCGATACAGCTGAGCGTAAGCCTGACTCACCAAAGCGTTGAGATAAGTCACGACATCCTGGTTTGAAGAATGCGTCACCAAATAGGCGAGGTCGCCCGAAGCTTGCCTATACAGCCGCACGTATTCGATAATTTCTGTACCGGTGAGGTCTCGAAACGTTCGATCTGCCTTGGTGCAGAGGGCGGCGAGACGGTGCCAACCATTGATTCTCTGAGCTAGATATTTTTCTTCATTGAGAATCATGCTTGCACCTCGGAAGTAAACTACCCCAAATTAAAAAGTTAGGTTGCTTTGTGGAGAGAAGCGAGAACATCACGCTCCTCAAGGCGTCAGAATATAAAGAAGTTAAGAACTCTTACCAATTCACTTGAATTGGCATAGGGATTGCCAGGATGGCCTATTAGGAGTGAAACCTCCATCAAGTTCCTCCGTGTTCAAAAACAAGGGTCAATGCACCGAGAATCCGCCCGCCACGATACTAGCTCTGCCAGTTACTTGAGTCGATTGACTCAGGCACCCCTTCTCACGGCTGAAGAAGAGAAGGTGCTCACGGTTGAAGCTCAAAACGGTTGCGCGGAAGCAAAAGAACGGCTTGTCGAATCAAATATACGCCTAGTTATCAATATCGCCAAATCTTATCAATCCCGAGCGATTCCCCTTGAAGATCTAATTCAAGAGGGTGTCATCGGACTGATTACGGCAATCGAAAGGTTTGATCCCACCAAAGGATTCCGATTCTCAACTTACGCTACTCACTGGGTTAAGCAAGCCATCGGTCGCGCGGTGGATTGCAAAGCGAAAACGATTCGACTTCCTGCCCACATCAGCCAAACCTTGAGGAAAGTCGAAAAAACCCGGAGCGACCTCACTCACAGCACTGGTGCAGAGCCAACTCCCGAACAGCTTGCCCGCGAAATGGGAATGAGCCTGAGGAAACTAAATTCCCTGCTTCAAGCGTCTCAAGAACTTATCAGCTTAGATGTCCGTGTAGGAGATGGCGAAAATACAACCCTCGGGGCAATGATTCACGATTCAGGTGCTCACGATCCCGAAGCGCTCGTGCTACAAAGCGAAATCATTGAAGAACTACAAGAGGTTCTGTTGTTGCTTACGGATCGAGAACGACGCATCGTGACCTATCGTCTACGCAACGACGACGGAACCACCAATTTCCGCGACGACCTCAGCGAAGAACTACATATCACCCGTGAGCGAGTTCGCCAGATAGAAATCCAAGCGATAAAGAAACTACGACAGATCGCCACTCGGCGTAAATCTAAGGAATATTTCGCTTAATTCAGGTCCTTTGCAACGTTCAACAACGGCATAACGTTCAATATCAAAAGCGGATTGAACACACCCCATGGGCGGCTTTCTCGACATCATTCTCCACCTGGATAAATACCTCCAAGATCTGATTAATCAGTACGGAACGGTTGTCCATGGATTTTTGTTCCTTGTCCTGTTTTTGGAAACGGGTTTGGTCATCATGCCGTTTCTTCCCGGCGATTCACTCTTATTTGCGGCGGGATTATTTGCGCATCCAGGAAAGGGCTTGAGCCTCCCTCTACTGTTGTTCGGGCTTCCTTTTGCCTCGGTACTCGGCGATACGGTGAATTTCCACATTGGGAAATGGTTAGGAACTCGATTCCTGTTCAAAGCAAAATTTTTCAAGCCGCAGTGGCTAGATAAAACTCGGCACTTTTACGAAAAGCATGGGACAAAAACTATTATCTTGGGTCGGTTTGTGCCCATCGTGCGCACGGTTGCCCCATTCGTTGCGGGAATGGATGCCATGCCATTCTCCAAATATCTTCCACGCTGTATTTTAGGAAGCTTTATTTGGGTCTGGGTTTGCGTTGGCGCAGGCTATTTATTGGGGGAAATCCCTTGGGTGAGAGAGAATTTTGAACTCGTCATTCTCGGCGTTGTTATCCTGAGCGTGATCGGCATTGCTCTGGAACTGTATCGAGAAAAAACCTCACACAAACGCAACCCCAAACCTGCAAAAACAGAAGATGTCGTTGCGGACCCCGTATCCGGTGAATAAGCTGACATAATCAAACAGTTTTGACACAAATGCAGATTCACGACATCCTGAAGTATCTGCCTCACCGGTATCCCATTTTAATGGTTGACCGAATTATAGAGGTGGTTCCAGGCAAAAGTTGCGTTGGCATTAAAAATGTCACCGTCAATGAACCCCACTTCCAGGGCCATTATCCCGGTATGCCGATCATGCCTGGCGTTTTAATCGTCGAATCTATGGCGCAAGCTGGAGCTGTAATTCTGCTCAGCGATCCGCAATTTGAAGGCTTAGTTCCAGTAATTGGTTCAATTGATGCCGTTAAATTCCGCCGCCAGGTTATCCCAGGCGACGTTCTCCGGCTGGAAGTTGAACTTTTGAAACTAAAAGGAACCGTCGGAAAAATACACGGAACTGCATCAGTTGATGGAGATGTGGCCGCGGAGATGGACATGATGTTCAAACTCCTCCCGAAAGGGTAATTAGGAAAATCATTGGCGAATATCCACCCGACCGCACTTGTAAGCCCACAATCTCACATTGCAGAAAACGTTGAGATTGGGCCTTATTCTATTGTCGACGCTAAAGCGGTGATTGGTGCTGGATGTATTTTGGAAAGCCATGCCACAGTGCACGGCAACGTGGTGATGGGTGAGCGCAACCGTGTTTGTCAAGGCGCGATTATTGGCGGTAACCCACAAGATAAAAAATACCAAGGCGAGGAAACTTTTCTTGAAATTGGCGATGATAACTTTTTTGGTGAATACGTAACCGTACATCGTGCCACTGGCGCAGGTTTGAAAACCGTTATTGGCAATCGTAATTATTTGATGGCCTTTGTGCATATTGGCCACAACTGCCACATCACCAACGATGTCACGATCACCAACAACGTCGGAATTTCGGGACATGCCACGATTGAAGAAATGGCGGTGATCGGCGGCATGGTGGGCATTCACCAATTTGTCCGAGTTGGCAAAATGGCGATGGTTGGCGGAATGTCGCGAATTGTTAGAGATGTCCCTCCCTTTATGATCGTCGAAGGACGTGACCAAACGGTTTACGATATCAATGCCGTTGGCTTGCGACGGATTGGCATCAAACCTGAAGCTCGCATGGCTCTGCACAAAGCTACAAAGCTCATTTTTAAGTCTAAATTGTCGCTTTCTAACGCGATGGAAGTGGTTCGCCGCGAGGTCACAATGACAGAAGAAGTCGAGTACCTGCTGGCCTTTATGGAAAGGCTCTACAAGGGTAAGAACGGTCGTGGAGACCAGAGGTAAAATAGGTTCATGGCAAAGCTCACAGAAGGCGATCGAGTACAAGTGGTCACTCGACCAGTTACGGAAGAAGATCGCTCAGTCCACAAGTTCTTTGAGCACATGCAAGGTTTAACTGGAACAGTCTCCAATTACTATAACAAGGATGAGGTCGCAGTCAATATTGACCTCGACTGCCTTACCGATGTCCCCAAAGACGTTCACAAAATTGCGACCGAGCGAGTAAGAGAGCGATTTAATGAAAATGTCAGCGAAGAGTTGAAGAAACTTCTCGAAAAAGATGAGCAGAATTTCACGCCGCACTATGTACTTTTATTGCGCGAACAAGATCTCAAGAAAATCTGATTCTGAATCTTTCGTAAGCATCGTATAATTTCGATACATGATAGGTGAAACCCTTGAAATGGTCATTACTTTGGCCTTTCTGTTCCCCATTTTTATGGTGTGTTTAGTTCGTGTGCTGTGGTGGACAGTCGCTGGAGATATTGACGCCGCGCCGGGCATCCTCACAATGATCTTGCTCATAGTGGCGTTTGCATTTGCCGCGGGAACTAAGAATCCAGTCGCCCAAGGAGCGACGATTATTGCGACCCTTTCCCTCATGGTGATGTTTCCATTTGCGAGCAACTATTTGGATCGCCATGATCTGAGAGAAATCAATGCCGAGCACATTGACCGGGCATTTTTAGAGCTTTCACTCCATCCTGACAATTTTCCAGCCTGGTTTAAGCTATGCGACAGCTTGTTTCAGGCTGGTTATCACGGTCACGCAATTGCCCTGGGTGAACAAACAATCAACCGCCTGCCCGTTGAACGTGACCCGTTCAAAAACGTTTCCTTGCGAGATATGTATTTGAGCGAAGAACGCATGATTAAGCAATGGCGCGTGGATAGTCGTGATCCGAAGCGGCACAAACCAGTTGCATGCCCTAAATGCGGAGCTATGAATCAGCCGGGCACGATTAACTGCGTCAAGTGTGGAATCCCATACCTTTTGTTGCTCAGCCGCAAGATGGGGACACGAAGTAGAGCCTTCACCAAGCTTGTAATCGGTTGGGCTCTCATCTCGGGAATTATTCCTCTTGCGGCATTTTGGGGCACTATTGCGGGTGGGCCAGGATTGTTTATGGGAATATTTGTTGGGTTAATCATTCTCGGCGGCGTTTTCTACTGGATATTCCGAGATCCATCGGGCCAGCCGGAAAGATTTACGCCGTTTTCCTAGAATTCAACAACAACACCGTCGTAGCCGATGTTGATTCCGTGAGGAGTAAAGAACTTCAATAGTTCGTCATGGGTAGCTTCACCCTGATGACTGTGGTGAGTAGTCCAGATTTGAGTTCCCGCGTGGATTGATCCCTGCTTATTCAAGCGCTCGATAACCGACATGAACTCGTTTGCATCCAAGTGACCGTCGTAATTGGTGCTGGCGAAGCCTTCAGAGCACTCCAGAATCAAGCAGTCTAGTTTGTGATCTTGCAGGGCTTCCCAAGTTGGCGGATCCCAAATTCCCGTATCTGTTCCGTACAGGAGTTTGCGGTCACCATCGGAAATCACGTAGTTATGTGCGTCCTCAGAATCTAAGTGGTGCGCTCGAACTGGCAAGATGTCGTAACCAGCATGTTTGAAAGTTTCAAAACTCTTGGTTGTGTGCATCTCAAACGGCCAATCTGGAAACTTGTCTAGAATGCGTCGGCAGATCGCCATGTTCGCATAGATCACAAACCCCACAAATTCGCAATCGTTGAATGGGTAAAGCGCGTACATGAGCTCATCCGGCGCAAAATGATCCGCATCCGAGTGAGTGAACATCAGAGCGGTCCAATCGCGGGCATCCAAGCCATCCCGGACGATCTGCATCCACGAATCTGGGCCGAGGTCAATCTTGATCGAGTCATCTACCAGAGCAGCACTGCGAGAACGAATATCCTTGCCGCCGTGTTTTCGAGCATAAACACTCACCCGGCTGTCGCTGTAAAAAGCGGGAACGCCGTCCGCGCCGCCCGTGCCCATCAGGCGGATTTTCATACTTCAAAATCCTTGAGAGACCACATCACCATCCCGCTCAAGAGCTTGGGATAGTAATAGGTGCTTTTTTGCGGCATAAAATCGCCGCCCAGCGCGATGTAGCGCATGTCATCCACGGTTGGGGGATTCATGAGGAATGCGGCAGGAGAGCCTTCGCTTACAGCATCTAACGCTTCGTGTTCCAGCCGCGTGTAGGTAAAGAAGTCGTGACCGGTCAAACCGAGCAACTTGGCGAATACATAACCGTGAAGAATGCTTACATCGAGTCGTTTGAGGTCGTCTCCGCCAGGGCCAGCGATTTCGGCAACTAACGCATCAATGTTGCGAATCTCGGCGACTAATCCTTCGCCGCCCGGCAAAGCTACGCCTAGAGCACGTCCACCGTTAGCTTCAATTCGCTGCAATTCTCCCATGATGTGGTTGTTAGAAACTCCACGGACATCAAATTGTTCGCTGAGCAGGGTTTTCAGCCTATCTGCATCAACGGGCATGGATTTAAGAATTCGGTGGGTTGGCAGAAGCACAAGACCAGGATCGCTGATGCTGCATAAAGCCATCATCATAAAGTCTTCGGCAATCAGCCCTGGCTTGTCGCCAAGAGCTTCGCGGAATCCAAGGGCGGTTTCGTACCGATGGTGACCATCTGCGATCCAAACAGTTTTGGGATCCATGCCCGCGCTAATCTCAGCCAGCGCAGATTGGTCAACAATTCGCTCGAACTTGTGTTCGATGCCGTCGTCGCTGGTTTGAATATCGGCAATTAATTCTCCGGGGCTTCCAGTCACCAAATTGTGCAGGGCCGAGCCTTGGTCTTCATAAAGTCCAAAAATGCACTCGAGGTGGCTTCGAGTCGCTTCGAGCACTCGCAAACGATCTTCCTTGTGCTTTGGGAAGGTCTGCTCGTGCGGCAGAACGATTTTCTTTGAATAAGGCTCTACTTTAATCGTCGCTACCAGCTTGGTGCGCTCAAACATTTGGTTCGTGCCAGGCACAGCAAACTTCTGTGAATAACGATAATAAGCTGGTCGATCTTCCAGTTGGATTAAACCATCGCGTCGCCATTCTTCGAGGCGACTGGCACTGCGGGCATATTTAATATATTTACTGCGATCGTCGGGTTCAGATTCGGGCAAAGTCAATCGAACAACGTTGTTTGCATCTTGAGCTGCTAAAGCTTCTCGTTCGGCCGGAGAAATCACGTCGTAAGGAGGTGCGACGATGTTTGCCAAGCGGCTTGGTTCTACGTTGAACCGCAGACCTCGGAAGGGTCGAATCGTTGCCATAAGTCGAGCGAAGTTACCGCACCAAAGTTATTGACCAATGGGCGGGACCTTACACAAATCAACTATCCAGCGTGAACTATGGTGACGTTATTGCCACTGGTAGACTCGAATCCGTGTCCAGCGAATCAATCATCGACCAATATCGGGAAAAAGTCGATGCGCGATTGATCAACTTATTACCGAGTGAAGCGACTCTTCCGACCGAACTCCACCAAGCAATCCGCTACTCTGCGCTGGGAACTGGAAAACGGCTTCGTCCAGCTATCACGATGGCGGCGGCTAAGGCATGTGGTGCTAACCCACTACTCGCTCTTGATGCAGGGTGTGCCACCGAGTTGGTTCACTGTTTTTCGCTGATTCACGACGATCTGCCCGCAATTGATAACGATGATCTCCGCCGTGGGCAACCGACCTGCCACAAAGCTTACGGAGAGGCAATCGCGATCCTCGCCGGAGACGCTCTGTTTGCCCTCGCCTTTGAAATTCTAGCGAACTCCATTGCCGACCCGACCAAGGCACAGAAATCTCTTCTCTGCCTCGCCCGGGCAAGTGGCTCACAAGGTCTGGTGGGAGGTGAAGTGCTGGATATCCAGGCAGAAGGTCAATCGGGCGATATGGCGTTATTGCAGACCATTCATGCTCGGAAAACCGGGGCTTTGCTTGGAGCATGCTGTGAAATAGGCGCAATCATTGCGGGAGCTTCATCAGAACACCAAGCGAATCTCAAACAGTTCGGCGAGCAAATCGGCTTGGCATTCCAGGTTGCAGATGATGTCCTGAACGAAACATCTACGCCCGAACAGCTTGGAAAGGCCGTAGGCAGTGACTCAGCAATGGCAAAGCTCACCTATCCAAGCCTCATTGGGCTCGAAAGCTCAAAGGCTCTTGCCTCGGAGCTAGTGAATGAAGCCTTAAAGTTGATCGAAGGATTGCCCGGAGATACAAGCGAGCTAAAAGGGCTCGCCGAATACGCGGTCATTCGTGATTGGTAGGTTATTTATACAAATCGCCACTGAGATACTTCAATCCAGAGTCGGGAATGATCGTGACGATTTTTTTGCCCGCGCCGAGTTGTTTCGCTCTTTCAATAGCCGTCCAGACATTGGCTCCCGCCGTATATCCGCTAAAAATCCCTTCGACTCTCGCTAGTTTTCGGGCAGTTTCAGCGGCGTTTTGATCGGTTACGGCAATAATTTCATCCACTAAATCCGATCGGAATATGGAAGGCACAAATCCCGCCCCGATGCCTTCTAACTTGTGTTTGCCTTTGGTATTCCCGCCAGACAAGGCACGAACTTCGTCCGGCTCAATAGCAATGCAACGGATACGAAGATTTCTTTCTTTCAACACTTCAGCATTGCCTGAAAAGCTTCCACCAGTGCCGACCCCCATGATGAACTCATCTATTTCTGAGCCCAGTTCATCCATGATTTCGTGCGCCATCACGTGATAAGCCCGGCGATTGTCGATGTTATTGAACTGGTCGGTCCAGAAAGTATTGGGGTTCATGCTGATCTCTCTCACTCTTTCAATCAGGTCTGCGATGAGTTGAGCCGTGATCTTGCCATCCTCTGTGTTAATGAGGTCAAGTTCAGCCCCGAACGCACGCATTGTTTGCAGTTTCTCCTCGCTGAACGCATTGGATGAAGCAAATCTGGCTTTATATCCCTTCACCGCGCAAACCATAGCCAGCGAACTGCCAGTGCTACCGCCCGTGTAATCTACAACCGTTCCACCTGGTACGAGTTCACCGCGTTCCTCGGCGCCTTCGACCATCGCCAGAGCCATGCGATCTTTCATGCTTCCGGTCGGATTTGCGCCTTCGTATTTGACATAGATATCGGCACAACCAGGCAGGGCGAGCCGTTCTAGTTTGAGTAACGGTGTATTCCCGATCTTCAGCATCAAAGCCTATATTACTTTTGGATAATTTCCGCTAAGAATCCGACCGTAATTACCGCTTTCGTACCAATGTTCCAGGTGCTGAACCCGGTGAACTGGCATCGGGTGAGTTGAACCCATTCCGTAAGTCATAAAGATCAGCATTTTTCCGATGCTGTCAAAAAAGTTCATATCCTGATAGGTTCTCGCTTGATCCAGAAACTCATCGGTGCTTGCTTCATGAGAAAGGCGGTTAGGGCCGCCTGTCAGCATCAAATTGGCACTAGCCGAAGTACGGAAATTCTGTGAGCAGAGCAATCCGGCTCGGTCGGCGGTGATTTCAGCCTGCCGTGACCATTCAAAAAATGCCGCAACCAACGCCAGTTGAGCCGCATCGCCCAAACCAAGAGTCCGGCGAGCAAGCATTTCCATGAGTGGCATAAGTAACGTCGCGACTTCTTGGTAGAGAATATGCCCGGCTTTAATGTGCCCGAGTTCGTGACCGATGAGGTGGTAAAGCTGTTCGTCGTCCAGCGTTTCCACGATTGCACTGCGGAGTGTGATGTAAGGTCGTTCAACACCACCCGCGTGGGCATTGGGAAACGGGTTGCTAGAAAGATAAAGTTCTGGCTCCGGCATATCCAAAATAGCGCAACATTCTTTTAGAATTTTATGGAGCGAGCCATACTGCTTGGGCCCGCATCGCACGCTCATCGCCATATTCCAGCAGTAAATCCAGCGATCTAACCCTGATTCGTGGAATTTTCGAATCACCATTGGAAGTAGCGGCACTTTTTTCAAAGCTTCCAACGCTTTACGGTCGGTATCCGCTAAAAATGCGTCAACTGAGATATCCGGAAACTGCTTGCGCTGGGTCGTGGTTGCTTGTTTGCGTGCCATGGGCTAATCTTCATTACGGAGATTCGGCAATTGAGTTGCTTAATCCCTGGATCTGACTATGGCAAAACTCGCACCATTCGCGCTTGTGGAAGCGTTTTGTACCGATCAAGCTCATTCCGGCAACCCGGCAGGAGTGGTGATTCTTGATTCATGGCCAAGCGACACAGTATTGCAAGGATTAGCCTCTACGATCAACCAAGCCGAAACCGCATACGTTGTGGCCAATAGCCAGGGTTATGATTTGCGCTGGTTTACACCGGGAGTCGAGGTTCGTTTGTGCGGGCATGCAACGTTGGCAACCGCGACCTACCTTAATAAGCTGAATCCAGCTTTGAACGACTTTGAGTTTTCCACTTTGTCAGGAAAGCTCAGTTGCCGAATCGAAAACGGAGTCGGCGAATTGAATTTCCCAGTAGCTCAGCAAATTCCAGATATGGTTGCACCTGGCTATTTGCGCGAGCTATTTCCTGATGCTCAAGCGATCCACGCCAAGGGCGATGATTGGTTCGTAGAATTGAAGTCCGAGGCAGAGGTTATTGCTTTTCAACCAGATTTCGCTAAAATTGCGACCTGTGGGTTACGAGGGCTGAGCATCACGGCTAGGGGCTCGCAAACCGATTTCTGCTACCGATTTTTTGCCCCGCAATCCGGAGTGGACGAAGACCACGCAACTGGTTCGGCTCAAACTTACCTCGTGCCTTATTGGGCAGAAGTTCTTGGAAAGAGTCAACTCACTTCACTCCAACTCTCGAATAGAAAAGGAGCGTTTGAATCAACTTTAGCGTGCGATCGGGTTCAAATCCGAGGGAAATCTAACCTCTTGGTTGAAGGATCAATCACGATCCAAGAATGACATTGTTAGTTAAGCGGCAGCTTCTTTAGCCGATCTCAAACTCACATAAATCTCAATTTCACCGACGCCTTCTATTAAAATCGGGATCACCAGAGTTGGAGTGTCAATTCTGGACATACGGATGTTTGCGCCCTTGATAATGGTTTGAGATGCCATGTCCGTCGGAAAGCCTTCGGCTGCTAGGAGTTTGAGAGAGCTATCACTCAGTCGTTGCCCAAGTTCGGCAATCGCAACATCGGCCTCAGCCGTGATATCCGAAAACTGCTTATCTCTCAGCTTTCCCGCGAGTTTTCGGGCTGTGCCTGAGTCCATTCCATAAATGACCTGCCCTTCAATTTCGCCCGAAATGGCGCACAAAATATTGATTTGCTGAGATGTGAACAATTCAGGTCGCGCTGAAAGTTGCCCACGTTCGGGCGTGATGCCGAAGATTTCTTCGATCACCAAGATCGAACCGGATACGAATGGTGTGATGTACTCAACTTTCATAGTGAATCATCACTCACCGGGGTTTATGCGGCGAGTTCCTTGAATAGAGATTCGTACTCTTCGTACTGGGAGACAAATTCGTCGGTTAGTGCTTCGATATCTTCTGGTTTGATGTTCAGTCTAACTAAACTCTCTTCATCAAATCTGTAAAGCAGGCCGTCTCCGCCAAGCCCGTAACCCATGGAAGAGCAGATATAGTCACCGACATGAACGCAATCAACTAGTTCTTGGAATTCCGTTGCGTTGCTCGGTTTGTGGTGAAACAAGTTGCAGGCACAGATTTCTTCTGGTAAGTTCCAGTTGGTCGCGAGGTGGTATCCCACTTGGCAGTGATCGTAGCCCAGAACTCTGCGCTCGGCTTCATCGTAAGAAATTCCTTCCCGGCCGGCATAGAGCAGAATCGCGCCCATCTTGTTTTCAAGCCAAACGCTGAGAGCAACTTTGCCTAAATCGTGGAGAAGTCCAGCTGTAAATGCAACATCCTCTAATGCTTTTCGGGTTGCTCGTGCAACTAATTGGCTGGCGACCGCAGTTCCAAAAGCGTGACGCCACATTTCCTCTGGCCCAAGGCAGTAGCCAGTGAGAGGTCGTTGCATCCAAGGGTAGGTTCCTGCCACGAGCGCAAGGTTCTTAACCGATTTCATCCCGAGAACAACAACTGCCTCACCAAGATCGGTGATTTTTCGCGAAAGGCCGTAAAACGCGCTGTTGGCCAACCGCAAAACTTTTGCGCTGAGAGCTTGGTCGGTAACTAAGATACGAGCAACTGTCGCAGCACTCGCCTTAGAAGACTGGGTTTCCCGCATGACTTTGATTGCAGCGGCAGGAATGGTGGGAAGATCGGATGTTTTTTGAACAATCTGTTCGATGGATACGGTGTGGCTCATGCTGCCTCCAGTTGGGTTCGTTTTAAGATGCAAAGGGTTCTTTCGCCGCCGTTCGTTGTGCGGACTCGGACTTCACCGGATGCGCTTTCCACGATGAGAGTTCTTCCGTTATTGCCACCAAGGTCAGCGGCGAGCGTTCGGAGTTCAAGGCTATGAAGTTGGTCGGAAACCGCCGCGACGTTTCGAGTTCCGATGTTAAATTGCTGATTCCTTTCGGCACCAAAAGTAAAAACTTCCGCTCCGCCCACGTATGCGATAACTAATCTTGATGCTAAGGCACCTTGTTCTTGCATCTGTCGCACGAGTTCAGCAATACCTGTGCTGACGTATCGGCCCGGTTTATCAAGAGAAGATTTGTTGAGTACTTTAGGAAGCATCATGTGGACTGTTCCTGTCACACCCGCGACTTCATCCATGGCCACCAGCCCGATGGAAGAACCGATACCAGGGCAAATCATCGTTGTTTGACCATTTGAGACTCTGATAGTGGCGGCTCCCACTAGAATCTGACTAGGATTTGACATATCTAAAAGTCCCCTCTCATTAGATTCGAGTGTGTTGAATCTCTTCTCACCGCTGAACTCTGATGGTCGCGACTTTGTCCAGACACGGAAAATCTCATGGCACCAGTGCAAATAATCGGTAAGAAACTGCCTTTCCATTACACGTATCAGCTAACAAAAATGAGATTTTGAGTTAGGCGACTGAATTCAGACGCAGAAAGTTCGTTGCTATTAAAACTTTTTACACTTTTTGATTAAAACATGGTTAAACTACGAGAGTAAGTCAAGGGTCATGACAGGTGCCGGATGTGCATCAGGACATGCCTAGAAAGACTTCTCCCAAAATTTGGGACGCAACGTTGCTCCTCTCCAGTTGTGTCCCACTTTTTTATTTCTGCATCACCATTTTTAGCTGCCAAAGGTCTAAGCTAGAACCAGCGGTAAAATGAAGGTTGGCAACTCATGGATCAGCTCAATACCGAAACCATTAGAAAAGCGATCTCCACGGCGAGGGATTCAGGATTCCGGAGCATCAAGCTTAGCGCGGGCACATCGTCGTTTCAGGGTGTGCTGAGCGAAGAAGCCTTGACATGGGGTGATGAGTGGGAAGATGACACTCAGGCCAGTGGCCCGGTAACAAAGGCGATCAATTCGCCAGTAGTGGGCTATCTCAAGTTGATTGCCGACAAAGCCAAAGTGGGCGAGACAATATCAGAAGGAGACCAGATCGGCGACATCATTGCGCTTGGCATTGCCAATGAATTTCTTGCAACCTGCTCAGGAAAAGTTATCGCCGTCCACGTTAACGATGGCGAACCGGTGGAATACGGTCAAACGATTTTGGAGATTGAACAAAAATGAGGCGAATTCGAGGAAATAGCTTAGTCGGGATGCTTGCGGCAGTTGCAGTCCTTATTCTCGCAACTGTGTTTTTCGTGACTGGTGGAAAGTTCATGGGAGGCAAGAGCACAGCTCGAGCTGATGGAAAAGGTGAAACACTCATTGGTCAATCCATGTACCGAGGCAAAGATGCCAAGTGTATGAGCAACATAGGTCAGGTTCGGTCATCCATCAGCATCAACACTGATCCGGTCGAAAACACATTTCCGCAATCTATAGAAGAAACCAAACTCGGGCAAGATTTCTACAAATGCCCGGTTGGTGGCGAACCGTACGAGTACGATCCCACCACTGGCAAGGTTCGATGCGTTCATAAGGGGCACGAGAAATACTGATGTTTAAACGAATTCTCATCGCCAACCGTGGCGAAATCGCCTGCCGTGTCATCCGTGCCTGCCATGAACTGGGAATTGAAGCCATCGCCGTATACAGCGAAGCAGATAAAGGCAGTCGCCACGTTGCTATGGCTGATCGAGCAATCTGTATTGGTGCTGGCACAAACACGGAAAGCTATCTAAACCTGCCAAACGTTTTGATGGCTTGCGAAATAACTGGAGCAGAGGCCGTCCACCCAGGATTTGGCTACTTCAGCGAACGTCCAAGCTTCGCCGCCGCATTGGAATCCATGGGGATCACCTTTATTGGCCCGTCAATCGCGGCCATCGAAGCAATGGGGGATAAAGCCAAAGCCAAAGAAGCTGCGATTAAAGCCGAGTGCCCCGTCGTTCCAGGTTCAACTGGAGCGGTTCCGACCGATCAAGATGCTCTTAAGTGGGCGGAAAAAATCGGATACCCCGTTCTGCTCAAGGCCGTAGCAGGTGGCGGTGGACGCGGCATCCGACGAGTGGATTCAGCCGACGAGCTCGTTCACCAATTCAAAACCGCGCAGGCGGAAGCACAAGCAAGTTTTGGTAACAGCGATATGCTGGTCGAAAAGTGTGTTGTGGAACCTCGACACGTTGAAATCCAGATTCTAGCCGACGAACATGGAAAAGTTCTGCACATCGGAGAACGCGAATGTTCGGTTCAAAACCTCCGACACCAAAAGATTGTCGAAGAAGCTCCGTGCGCAGTCTTGACGCAAGAATTAAGAGACAAGATGGGGTCGGCGGCGGTTAGAGTTGCCAGCGAAGTGGGTTACACGAACGCAGGAACTGTTGAATTCTTACTTGATTCGAGCGGCGACTTCTACTTCCTTGAAATGAATACTCGGATTCAAGTCGAACATCCCGTTACGGAGCAGGTGAGCGGACTCGATCTTGTTCAATGGCAAATTCGGATTGCGTCAGGCGAGCCTTTGCCATTTTCGCAGGAGCATATTCAACTGCGAGGCCACGCGATTGAAGCCCGAATCACCGCTCAAGATCCAGACAAAGACTTTGCTCCGTGTACCGGAAAAATCACTAGGTGGGATGCGCCAGGTTTCCGAGGTGTACGACTCGACACCCACGCGTATGCAGGGTTCGAGGTTTCGCCTTACTACGATCCGATGATCGCAAAACTCATCGTCACGGCTGAAGACCGAGCGACCGCAGTCCGACGGCTACAAGTAGCACTTGATGAATTCAACGTCGAAGGAATTCAAACCAACATCCCATTCCTTCGCCGTATGGTTCGCCACCCGGATTACATCAAGGGCGAAGTCAGTACAGCGTTTGTTGGTCGGTTCTTGCAGGAGGCACCTACTAGTGCCTGATGTGGCTGGGCCTGCGCCGAGCCATTCCCGTCGTCTTGCTCGCGAAGTCGCCTTCCAAGCCATCTACATGAGCATGGTCGGCGGAGTAGAAATCGAGCGAGCATTAGAAGTCGCTCTCAGCCGTCACACTCTTGCCGAAGACGCAGAAAGTTTTGTTCACGATCTCGTGACGGGCGTTCGAGCCAACGTTCAGGAACTTGATGACGCATTCTCTCCATGTTTAGCAACTGGCTGGTCGATTGATCGGCTAGTAATCAGCGATTTAGTAACCTTGAGGCTTGCGACTTTTGAATTGCTGAGGCTTCCGGATATGCCGCCGAAAGTGACTATTTCGCAGGCAGTAGATTTAGCAAAGCGTTTCGGTACCAAAGATAGTGCCAGCTTCATTAATGGCGTTCTTGGTTCACTGCTCAAAGAAACAGATAAAGCCGAATGGGAGTCTCCGATAGTAGTTGACCCAGACCCACCCGAGCCTGAATTCCTTGAACTCGTTGATCAAGATGAAGACGACGATCAAGCTGAGCCAGTAGAGGAAGGAGTCAAGGCGGGAAGCTGGGTGATCAAACGAGATTCGGAAGAACCAACTGCTTCTGAATAATCGAGGCAACAATGAGCCTTTTTGAATCTGGAGCACCGCCGCAACCCACCGAACTTCTGCCGCTCGCTTCCCGAATGCGCCCCACCACACTTGATGAATATGTGGGGCAAGAGCACTTACTCGGACCAGATTCTCCGACAACCCAAGCAATCAAGGCTGGCAAGCTTGGGAGCGTTGTACTTTGGGCACCTCCAGGATGCGGAAAAACCACATTGGCGAATATCATCGCCCACTATTCCAAATCGCAGTTGGTTGCTTTAAGCGCGGTGACGGCAGGAGTTGCAGATATTCGCAAAGCCGCCGCAGAAGCTAAATCTCGCTACCAGTTTCACAAAACGCCTACTTTGCTGCTGGTGGATGAAATTCACCACTTTAACAAATCACAGCAAGACTCGCTCCTTGGATTTTTAGAAGACGGCACTTTCCAGTTTATTGGGGCAACCACTGAAAATCCGTTCTTCGCCTTGAACAACGCGTTACTTTCACGGGCGAGAGTTTTGCCGCTTCAACCTCTCACGCCGGAAAGTTTAACGGAGCTTCTTCACCGTGCCCTTACCGATGAAGAACGTGGAGTTGGCAAACAAAAATGCACCATTTCGACAGAAGCCGAAACGTTTTTACTGACGATGGCAAATGGCGATGCCCGGCTCCTGCTGAATGCACTCGAAACCGCAGTTTTGATGTCACCGGCTGACTCGGAAATCCAAGTTGAACTTCTGGAGCAAATTCTCCAGAAGAACCAAATCCGCTACGACAAAAAAGGCGACAACCATTACGACACCATCAGTGCGTTTATCAAATCTATTCGTGGCTCTAACAGCGATGCGGCCCTTCACTATCTTGCGCGCATGATCAAAGCCGGCGAAGATCCTCGGTTTATCGCCCGGCGGCTGGTCATCCTGGCTAGTGAAGATGTGGGAAACGCAGAACCGCAAGCTCTTGTGATCGCCAGTTCAACTCTGCGAGCAGTCGAAATCGTAGGGATGCCAGAGAGCCGAATTATCCTTGCTCAGTGCGTCACATTTCTTGCCGAGGCTCCGAAGAGCAACCGTTCCTATCTTGCGATTAACAAAGCTCAGGCCGACGTCGAAGCGGGATTAGTTGAGCCGATCCCCATGCATTTGCGGAACGCACCCCATTCTGGAATGAAAGAACTCGGACACGGAGAAGGCTACCAATATCCGCACGATGATCCAAGCGGTTGGGTGGACGTTGACTACCTGCCGGAAGCTGACTTATCGGTTCCTTATTACGAACCATCTACTCATGGTTATGAGGCAAAAATAGTGGAGCGACGGAAAGGCCGTCAATCAAATTCTAAGGGTTAGTAGCGATAAATATTGCTCTGACAGCAAAGAATCCAACAATCACAAAAAATAAGAGCACCCAGAGGGTTCGCCGTGTAAACCGATCCATAAAAAAATAAGACGCAGGTTGACCAATTAAATGGTCAACCTGCGTTCTGAATTGGAAAGGAAAATAAACGCTTAGCGTTTGACGAACTGGAAGCCGCGACGTGCTTTCTTTCGACCGTACTTCTTTCGTTCTTTTACGCGTGCGTCGCGAGTAAGGAATCCACCAGCGCGGAGACCTTTTCGCAGATTTTCATCGCGTTCTACCAAAGCGCGAGCAATTCCAAGCTTGATTGCACCAGCTTGACCAACGACTCCACCACCCTTAACGAGGGCGCGAACGCTGTAGCTGCCATCAATATCCAGGGCAACGAGCGGACTCTTGACCAAGATTTCGAGAACTGGTCGGCAGAGGTAAGCCTTGAAGTCTCGACCGTTGATGTTGATGCTGCCGTCACCTGGTTCAAGCCAAACACGAGCGATTGCGCTCTTGCGTCGACCGGTGCCGTAAGATTGATTCGGGTTTGCTTTGCGTCGCATGATTATTTATCCATCTCCAATGTCGCCGGATTTTGTGCGGCATGGGGATGCTCGCTACCTGCATAAACTTTGAGCTTCTTGACAATCTGTCGTCCAAGGCGGCCCTTAGGCAACATGCCCCAAACGGATTTTTCGATCAGTCGGACAGGATTGTTTTCAAGGAGGTCAGCTTTGCTGATGTTGCGGATTCCGCCTGGCCATCCAGTGTGCCAGTACAGAAGTTCTTTGCCTTTGCTACCCGTGAGCAGAGCTTGTTCAGCGTTGATCACGATAACAAAGTCGCCAGTATCGATGTGATACGAAAATGTTGGTTTGTGCTTTCCGCGAAGCACTTGAGCTACCTTAGCAGCCAATCGCCCGACTGGAACGCCAGCGGCGTCAATAACGTGCCACTGTCGATCCAAAGTGTCTGGCTTTGGGGTTGTTGTTCTATTCATTTACCTTTCCTTTTTCTAAATTCGTACTCGTCGAGTCCGAATCCAAAATCTCTTTCCTATGATCAGAGGGATGCCTGCCGTAGGTGACTTTAATCAGTGTCAATCCATTTGCCGGTAGAACCGGGGGCCAATCCATCCCACTCCGAAATGTTTCAGTAAAGAGTTGAGCTGTATATTCGGGCTTGCGGGCTCCTCGCCCGACTTCCAGCAAACCTCCTGCGATGCGCCGCATCATTCCGCGGACAAATGCGGTTCCAATCACTTGTAAAACCACTTCATCTCGCACTTGATTGAGTTTCACTTTGAACAAAGTACGAACTGTGTTCTCGTGGCCTTCAAGTTGCTGGCTATACGCCAGAAAATCGTGTTCACCGAGTAAGTGCGTGGCGGCTTGCTTCATCGCACTGACATCTAATGGTCGCCCGTAGTAATGGGCAAACCTCATGCGGTGCGGATCGCGTTCTCCCATCAAAATCCGGTAGTGATATTCGCGATGCTTAGCCATAAAACGACTATTGAAGTCGTTTGAAACTAATCTTGCATCAAGAACCGAAATGTCTTTCGGAAGAATTTTGTTTAGGATACGGGGCCATCGTTCTACCGGAACCGGATGCATGCAATCAAAATGGCAAACCTGCCCTTTCGCATGCGCTCCGCTATCGGTGCGACTCGCGCCCCAAAGCTCAACATCTTCGCCTAAAACCTGACGAAGTCCTTCTGTCAATGTGCCGTGAACAGTTCTCTGTTCCGCTTGCGACGCCCAGCCGCAAAAGTCAGTACCGTCGTAAGCGACGGTGAGTTTAATTCGATGTTTAGTCAACAAGCTCGAGGACTGCAGTTTCGGCCGCATCTCCTCGGCGTTGGCCGGTTCGGGTTAACCGAGTGTAGCCACCTGGTCGCTTTGAATAACGTGGAGCCACGTTGTCAAAGAGGTGCTGCACGAGGTCTTCGCCTTTCAGTTGAGAAGATTCGATCAGGATTTCAGTCTTTTCAGCCGCGGTTTTGCCAGCGAGCTTTTTCTTCTTTTCCTTGATATCCATGCTAGCGGAATGGCCAACAAGGATTTTGCGAGCTTCGCGTCGAGCTTGGATAGTATCGGTTTTGCCCAAAGTGATGAGCTTTTCTACGATCCGTCGCAAATCCTTTGCTCGGCCCAGTGAAGTGTGAACATAACCATGTCGCACGAACTGACGAGCGAGGTTGGTCAAGAGTGCGCGGCGCTGATCGCTCGGCAGTCCAAGTTTACGTCGGTCAATCTTATGTCGCATGCTCTAGCTCCTTAAAAGTCCTCATCCTCAAGGGCATCGAGATTAATGTAGCCGCCCTTGCTCGGCTTGAGATCAACTCCGTGTTCGGCAAGTCGATCGCGCACTTCTGTGAGCGATTTTCGACCGAAGCCACGAATCCCGTTCAGATCCATCTCAGTCACCAACGCCAACTGGCGAAGGTTCAAAATTCCTGCTCGTCGCAGGCAGTTGAAAGTGCGTTGACTAAAGTCAAGCTCTTCGATTTTAAGATCAGGAACGCTGCTCACTTCTTCCGAAATGCTCACGCCTTCTTCCATAACATCTTCAACGCTGGCTCGGCCAAGGTCAAAGAACATGCGGAAGTATCGATCCAAAATTTGTGCTCCTTGGGTCACGGCGTCGTTTGGAGTCAAAGCTCCGTTTGTCCAGACTTCCAAGATCAGGCGTTCGTAGTCGGTTCGCTGACCAACCCGGGTTGCCTCAACCATGTAGTTGACTTTGGTAACCGGGGTGTGTTGGCTACCCACGGTCAAAATTCCGATCATGCCCTTGTACTTTTCTTGCTTTTCTGGGAGGATGTATCCTGCACCAAAGCTTGCATAGAATTCAGCGGTGAGGGTAGCACCCTTTTCGCTGATGGTTGCCAAGTAGCAATCTGGGTTGATGATCACAACGCCTTCTGGGCATTGGATATCCGCACCGGTCACACGACCAGGGCCTTTCACATCGACCTTCAGAACGATTTCATCAGGAATCGTCATGTCTGGGTCAACTCGAATCGCCAAATCTTTCAGGTTCAGCAAAAGCTCGGTTGTATCTTCTTTGAGTCCAGGAATTTCCGCGAACTCGTGGAACACCTTTTCGATACGCACCGCGTTGATTGCCGCACCTTGGATGGAGCTGAGCAATACACGGCGAAGAGCGTTACCGATGGTTTGACCGTAACCGCGTTCCAGCGGCTCAAGCACAAACTTCGCGTAATCGTTTTCAAGTTCCAGGGTCTGGATGTAAGGCATAAGGGTTTTTCAGTTCTCCAAAAATTAAACGCGGCGCTTTTTCGGTGGTCGGCAACCGTTGTGTGGAACAGCTGTGACGTCTCGGAGAGTTTTTACGTCGAGGCCGTTTTGGTTCAGCGAGCGGATTGCGGTTTCGCGACCGCCGCCAGGACCAGAAACAAAAACGTCAATGGATTGCATGCCGTGCGCTTGGGCTTTCTTCGCCGCACTTTCTGCAGCAAGTTGAGCGGCAAACGGGGTGCCTTTTCGGCTTCCTTTGAACCCAACGTGACCAGCACTTGCCCAGCAAAGCGCATTGCCTTGAGGATCGGTAATGGTAACGATTGTGTTGTTAAAAGTTGCGTGAATGTAGGCTTGACCGTGAGCGACTTGTCGCTTTTCTTTTGCCTTACCGCGCGAAGTTTGTTTTCTTGCCATTTCTTCTTAAATCCTCTTACTTCTTGGCCTTCTTCTTACCGGCAACGGTCTTGGCCTTACCTTTTCGGGTTCGTGCATTGGAACGAGTTCGTTGACCGTGAACTGGCAGACCCCGTCGGTGGCGCAAACCGCGGTAGCAACCAATTTCCATCAGTCGTCGAATGTTCGAGAAGATTTCTCGGCGAAGATCACCTTCTACTTGGTAATCGGAATCAATAATGTTGCGGAGTTTTGCAACATCTTCTTCACTCAAATCTCGAACCTTGACCCGAGGATCAAGCCCAGACTTTTCGATGATTTCCTCAGCCTTAGCCGGGCCAATACCGAAAATGCTTTGAAGGCCGTAATAAACGCCCTTATCTCGAGGAAGGTCTACACCAGCAATACGCGCCATACTTCTTTACTCTTTGTTCTCCGAAACCTTGTTTAGCCCTGCCGCTGTTTGTGCTTGGGGTTGATACAAATGACCCTGACAACGCCTTTGCGTTTAATGATCTTGCACTTGTCGCACATTTTTTTTACACTGGCCCGAACTTTCATAATTGCTCACCCTTCCACTGAATCGTTTTCACTGACGGTTGCGTCCTGAAATGCAAGCGGGTAGGTACACGTTCAAACAAATGCCTAAACGCAAGAGAAAATTATACCAATCACAGGGGTTATTCGTCGGGTTCGATTGAATATCGGGATGAAGGACCCGTATTTTTGTGCCGGTACACCCGGATTCCTTCTTTGAACAGCCGCGCCAGCCGGAAAATGACCTAGGTGCGGTGCCGATACACGATTCGGCAACGTTCCATATCGTACGGAGAGAAAGCAACGCGAACCTTATCGCCCGCCATGATCTTGATCCAGTGTCGGCGCATTTTTCCGCTGACGTAGGCCAAAACCTCTTGCTCGGTTTCGTCTAGCTTGACACGGAACAAAGCGTTCGGCAGATTCTCAACAACCACACCTTCGAGCTCAATGCCCTCTTCTTTAGTGTTTTCTTCCGACTTCTTTTTTTGGTCGTTGTAACGATTTCTGCTGTACTTTCTTGCCATAAATTGTTAATCTTCTTCAGATGTCAAAATGAGCGGGCCATCCGAAGTTACGACCACCGTATGCTCATAATGAGCTGATAGTTTACCGTCCGCTGTCACAACTGTCCAGCCATCGCTTAAAGTCTTAACTCTATAAGTGCCTTCGTTCACCATTGGCTCGATGCAAAATGTCATGCCAGCGCGGAGGGGAACACCTTTGCGAGCTTTGCCAAAATTCGGAACCGAAGGCTCTTCGTGCAAGTTTTGCCCGATTCCATGTCCGACCAGATCACGCACGATGGAATAGCCGTTGCGCTCAACATAGTTTTGAACCGCAAACGAAATATCTCCGACCTTATTGCCAGCTTTGGCTTTGCCAATTCCTTGGTACAGCGATTCTTTGGTGACATTCATCAAACGTTGAGCGTTTTGAGCGATTTCGCCAACTGCAAATGTCCAGGCTGAATCTGCGTGCCAACCTTGCCAAATCACTCCAAAATCCAACGTGACAATATCGCCTTTCTGGATGATGTAGTCAGTGGGAATTCCATGGACTACGCCATCATTCACTGCAATGCAAGCGGTCGCCGGGAATCCTTTATAACCTTTAAAACTAGGAATGCCACCCTCAGCCAGGATGATTTTTTCCGCCATTGAGTCAAGGTTAAGCAGAGAATGTTTGCCAGCTTCCATCGCCTCGCTGACTTCTCGCATGGTCTTGGCGATAATGCGCCCCGCTTGACGCATTTTAGCGATCTCCGATTCGTTTTTGATATAAATCAAAGCCCCAGCTTCTCCACGATTTCGGCGAAAACGACATCTGGGTCTTGGCTCGCATCCACTTTTATTAGTTTGCCTTTTGCTTCGTAGTAAGAAATCACAGGCTCAGTGTTTGCACGGAAAACTTTCAACCGCTCAAGAATCGTGCTAGGTTGGTCATCTTCCCGAACGAACAGTGGGCTGTTGCACTTATCACAAAATCCTTCTCTTTTGGGAGGTTTGTTTATCCGGTGGTAGATTTCGCCGCATTTAGTGCAACCGATCCGGCCAGAAAGCCGCTCGACAATTACGCTTCCATCAACTTCAAGTGAAATCACCGCGTCGAGTTCAATTTTGGCTTTAGCAAGTTCCTCGTCAAGAGCTTCCGCCTGGCGAACAGTGCGTGGAAATCCGTCGAGAATAAATCCTTTCTGCTGGACTTCAGCCGATCGAAGCCGCTTCAGCATCATTTGAATCGTGACGCCATTCGGAACAAGCTCGCCACGGTCTATGTAGCTTTTTGCGAGTTCGCCGAGATCAGTTTCGGCTTCAATCTCAGCTCGGAAAATCATTCCCGAGCTGAGTGGTTTTGCCCCAAGCCGCTCCTCCATCATCGCCGATTGGGTTCCTTTTCCAACCCCAGGAGGACCAACGAGAATGGTGCGGATGGGCACGAGTTTAACCCTCGTACTGCTTGGTGATAAGGTTGGCTTCGATCTGACGCATGGTTTCGAGCGCAACGCTGACCATGATCATCAACGAAGTACCAGCAATAAGCCCAATACTTGGAATAGGAACAACAAGCGGAAGCAAGAATTGGGTCATTGCGGCAATTGCCAAGAACAACGCACCAATAAATGTAATCCGCGAAATTACTCCGTTCAGGAAGTCTCTGGTTTGACGACCAGGCCGAATACCTTGAATGTAGCTTCCACCTCGTTTCAAGTTGTCCGCAATATCGTCAACGTTGTACTGCATCGCAGTCCAGAAGTAGGTGAAGAAGAAAATCAAGCCCATATAGAACAAGGCACCGATCCAACCTTTCCATTCTGTGAAGTTCGGAGAGAGGAACTTGGCGACCTCGCCCAAAATTGTGTGAATTGGGCTTGTTGCAGGAAAAGCGGCCTGAAACTGAGCTGGCAAGTAAATCAGCGTGATAGCGAAAATGATCGGAATAACACCTGCCATTGCAACCGCAATCGGGAGGTAACTAACTTGCCCGCCAACAGCTTTTGTACCAAAATTCCGCCTCATGTGCTGAACAGGAATTCTACGCTGGGCAACTGTAAACATGACGATGAGCCAAGTCGTGATCAAGAACACAGCCGCGAGAATAACTACCCGCCAAATTTCGATTTGGCCATTCCTAATGTTCGCCGCAATTAGTTCGACGATGCTAGGAATTGAAATAATGATCCCGGCAAAGATCATTACGGAGATACCGTTTCCAATACCTCGTTCGCTGACTTGCTCACCTAACCAAAGAAGGAGCATCGAGCCAGCCATCCAGAACAATACAATCCAGAGTTGCTCAAACCACTGAAGTCCAACTGCGGCCGGACCCATGAGTTTGAGAAGGCCGAATCCCTGGAACAAGCAAAGGCCAATCGTGAGAATTCTTGTTCTACGGTTTTGCTGACGGCGCGCATATTCGCCACCCTCCTTCATTTCTTCCTTCCACTTGGGGTGACCCATTGTAAAGACCTGAAGAATGATCGAAGCGACGATGTAAGGGCCAAGGCCCAAAGCAAAAATTGAAACTTTCTTAAAAGCACCGCCGCCGATTGTGTTCATCAGCATGAAGAACTGGTTGTTCTCCAAGAGTTGTCGCAATTCGGCGGGGTTGATTCCAGGCACGGGAACGGGCACGTTTACGCCTAACACGTAAATACCCAAGATCAACATGATGAACCGCAGGCGCGCGCGCAGATCTTCATCCGCCCACGCCAACCGCAACAGTTCAAACAGGGACTTGTTCAGCCCCTTGTCGCTCGCTGACCTCGGAGGGCCGCCCATGCCTATTTGGCTCACAGAGTTACGACCTCACCACCAGCTTTTTCAATTGCTGCGGCTGCTGTCTTGCTGAACTTATGAGCTTTCACGGTGAGCTTCTTACTCAGCTCACCAAAGGCTAGAATCTTCAATCCATCTTTCAAGTCGCTCATTACGCCGCGCTCGACAACGAGTTCGGGAGTAACGGTTTCGCCTGCCTTGAAGAACTTTTCCAAGTCATCCAGGTTCACGATTGCGAATTCTTTATGATTGATGTTGCGGAAGCCCTTTTTCACTGGCAGTCGGCGGTGAATAGGGGTTTGACCACCTTCAAACCAGTTAGGGATTTGGCGTCGTGCCTTTTGCCCTTTGGTTCCTCGGGTTGCAGTCTTGCCCATACCGCTTCCAATACCGCGAGCGATTCGGCGCTTGCGTTTGGTTGAGCCAGTATTTGGCTTGAGATCGTTAAGATTCATGTTTAAGCCTCTTCAGATTTCTTTTTGGTCGTGCGCTTTGGTTTTGCCTCTGCGGTAGTGGTTTTCTTAGCAGCTGCTTTTGCCGGAGCCTTTGCTGCAACTTCTTTCTTCGGTGCTTTTGCCTTTGGGGCAGTCACCGCAGAAGCGACAGCTTTTTTAGCTGGAGCTGGACGAGCCGCAGATTTCGCCGCTCGTTTTTCCGCCAAAGCCTTGCCGTCACGTCGGCGTCGGATGACTTCGCCACCTTCGATTTCTTCAACCTTTAGAAGATGCTTCACTTTGTGAATCATCCCGCGGATTGAAGCGGAATCATCAAACGTGTTGCTTGAACCGATTTTGTTCAGGCCCAAAGCCTTCACAGTAGCGCGGTTAGCTGGAGTGTTCGCAATTTTGCTTTTCACCAAGGTGACTTTAAGCATGATCCACTTCCTCTTTTCGAGCCTTTGCCAACCAAGGCACAAGCTCGTTTACATCCGAACCTCGCTTGGTAGCGACATCTTCTGGAGCTTGCATTTCCTTGAATGCATTGATGGTTGCGTAAGCCAAGTTAACGCTGTTGCGTGAACCCAAGCACTTTGCAAGAACGTTGTGGACGCCAGCGGCTTCCAAGCATTGGCGAACCGCAGAACCAGCTTTAACGCCGGTACCTGGGGATGCTGGGCGAAGAATGATGCGAGCGGAACCGTGGTTCGAAGTGATTTCGTGAGGAATCGTGTCCCCAATTAACTGCACTTTGAACATGTTCTTTCGCGCGGCTTCTTCTGCCTTGCGGATTGCATCGGGGATTCCCCGAGCTTTACCGATACCCAAACCAACCAAGCCTTTGTTATCGCCAACGACAACAACAATTGACCAGGATGCGGTTTTCCCACCCTTGTGAGTCTTGAAAACCTTGTTGGATCGGATAACCCGTACGTCGTACTGCGGCCCGTCTGTGGTTCGCATTGCCGACTGTCGTCGGCCTACAATTCGTGGTCCTCTTGCCATATTAGAACTCCAGGCCTCCCTTTCGGGCGCCGTCTGCGAGGCCAGCTACCGTACCGTGGTACTGGAAGCCTCCTCGATCAAAGACCACTGCCTTAACACCCTTTTCGATTGCGCGCTTAGCCAGGGCTTCCCCAACCTTCGTCGCACCTTCAATGTTGTCTGTCGCCTTCAAATCTTTTTCCATCGTGCTTGCCGCAGCCAAGGTCACACCCTTTGAATCATCAATGATTTGTGCAGAAATGTGCTTTTGACTTCGGAAAACCGCAAGTCGCGGTCGCTCCGTGGTTCCAGCCATGTTCTTTCGGATGCGCACATGACGCGCTTTTCGCATTTCGCTTCGTGTTTTTACTGCCATGGTGTGCTCCTCTTACTTACCGGCCCTCTTACCAGGTCGGGTTCGAACAACTTCGCCTTTGTATCGCACGCCTTTACCCTTGTAAGGATCTGGCTTGCGGCTCTTGCGGATGTCGGCGGCCACTTGACCAACCAACGCCTTATCAATTCCGCGTACCCAAATGGTCAATGCTTGACCCTTTTCAGGCTGGGGAACATCAAAAGTGATGCCGTCTGGCGCTACGATTTCGACTGGGTGACTGTATCCAAGTGCCATGACAAGCTTGTTGCCTTGTACTTGAGCGCGGTAACCAACGCCGTGAACTTCGAGAGCCTTTACGTGGCCTTCAGTCACACCAACCACCATGTTGTGGATTAGGGTGCGCGCCAAGCCGTGTTGACTTCGGTTTTCGCGTTCGTTGTTTGGTCGCTCTACTCGGAGACCACCGTCTTCCTTCACCAAATTAAGATTTGGGTGAATGTGTTGCTTTAATTCGCCTTTCGGACCCTTGACGGCCACGATGGAGTTTTCAACTTCCACCGACACCTTGTCGGGAACCGGAATGGGCTTTAGTCCAATTCTTGACATTGTCTTGGTCTCCTTAGTGCACCAGGCACAACACTTCGCCACCGATTCGTCGGCGACGGGCCTCCCGGTCGGACATGACTCCCTGACTGGTGGTCAGAACCTGAGTTGCCAAACCACTGCGAATCGGTCGCAGTTCATTAGCCGCTCGGTAAACGCGCAGACCAGGAGTGCTCACACGCTTGATGCTGTGAATCACTGATTTGCGTCGTGAGTCGTACTTCAAATGAACACGAATCATTGGGAATTTGCCTTCCGTGATGATTTCGTGGCCTTTAACAAAACCTTCTTTTTCGAGGACTTTGACAACCTCGACCTTGATCTTGCTCATCGGGCAGTCAATGTGCATTTGGTGCGCATGAAGACCGTTCCGAATCCGCGTCAAGAGGTCAGCAATAGGATCGCTATGCATGAGTTATCTCCCTAGCCTTACCAGCTAGATTTCTTCACTCCTGGAAGCAGTCCGAGGTGAGCTTTTTCTCGCAATACTTGGCGGCAAACGCCGAAGTAGCGGTAGTAACCTTTTGCTCGACCGGTTTCTGCACAGCGATTGTATCGCTGAGCTTTGAACAAGCGGTTCTTAATCCGTTGTTGCTCTAATACTTCAAGGGCTTCTGCTCGCTTCTCCTTAGAGAGATTTGAGTTCGCCATTACTTCAGCAACCTTCTGCTCGTATTCCGCCCAACGGGCTTCGAGCTTCTGATGCTTGACTTTCAAACATTCTTTGGCCATTGTTTCTCCCACCGTTCCCAGACCGGTTTGCTTGGGTGGCCTTATTGCTCCCTCACACCTAGCCTGTGGCTCAGTTGTCTGTGCCGATCAAGCGCTTAAGCGCAAGATAGACAGCTAACGATAGTACCACTCCAAACCTCAATTCAAACGGACCTGCATTTGAACTGAGTAAGGGGTCCCGGCAAAACCTTGCAAAAACGTCTTTATTTCCTTCTTGTTTAGGACCTCTGTTTCCTTTACAATGTTAATGGGATGCAAACACTAGAAGAAAAGATCGAGCAGGCACAAAATGCTCTAGATCAGGGGGATCACTCAACCGCCGGAAAGCTTTTTCAAGAAGTTTTGGATGAAAACGGCGAAAAATGGATGGCCTGGAGGGGACTGGGCTTTGTCTATTTGAACGATAAGCGCGACGAGGATGCAGTTAAGGCATTCCAAAAAGCAAGAGTTATCCGTTCCGACGACGTGATGAGCCAATACGGCTACGGAATCGCACTACAAAACACCGGAGATCACGGTGCGGCAATCCGAGCATTTGAAGAATCGCTCCGCCATGATCACAAACACGCCGATTCCAAGCGAGCGATTGCGATTTCTCTACTTGCTCAAGTTGACCACATGCGAGAAATCGGCAACTTAATTGCGGTTGAAGAGTATCTGGAAAAGGCGCACCGTTTTGACCCAGAAAATGAAGACACAACCGTCGCGTTGCTGAGTTATTACGAAAAAACGGGGCAAGCAACAAAAATTCAGAATGTCCTCATTGACCTTAAACGCCATGGGCATCCGATTCCGGATCGTTCTCAATACGGGTTGGAATCGCAGGCAGTAGAAAAGCAAGACATACTGCCCACTTCCACGGCAGAGCTACGCGCTCTCGTCGCTGACCAACGTGAGAACTGGCGGGCTTGGCGGGCACTTGGTCAAAATCTGCTTGACGAAGGGGATGCGAAAGCAGCGGAAGAAGCATATAAGAAAGCGACTGTAATTCGATCTGATGATGTTGAATCTCAGCTTGGGCTTGGGCTGGCCCTTCAAATGCAAGGGGATCATAACCATGCGATCCATGCTTTTGAAGCGGGCCTCGCCCACGATCGCACTCACCGCGCAACAAAAACGGCGTTAAACGTCTCGTTACTCGCCTACGTTGACCACATGGAAGAAATCCGGAATCTCCTCGCTGTTGAGCAGTATCTGGAAAAAGCCCACAAAAACGACATTACCGATGAAGCGATTACAAAACGGCTCTTGCGTTACTACGGCCAAACGGGTCAGGCGGGTAAGAGTCAGCTAGTGGGAGCCGAGCTCGCTCGCCATGGACTAGCCGTGCCGGTTGTGGACGAAATCCCAGAAGTAGGAGCAGAAGTCGGCAGTGACAATAAAGAGGAAGAAGTCAATCTTGATTCACTCAGCGTAAGCGACCTCAAAGCGAAACTCGCTGAAAACGGCGAAAACTGGCAAGCCTGGCGAGCCTTGGGATTTGCGCAAATCAAAGACGGTGATGCCCAAAGCGCGGCAGATTCGTTCAAGCGAGCCACGGTAATTCGTTTTGACGATGCAGAAAGTCAATACGGGCTTGGGCTCGCCCACCAAAAGTTGGGTGACCACGCTCATGCAATCCACCCGTTTGAAGAAGCTCTCAACCACAATCCGCGCCACGATGAAGCAAAGAACGCGCTCAAAACCAGCCTTCTCGCTTACAGCGACCACATGAAGCAGATAGGAAACCTTCTTGCGGTTGAGCAGTTTCTTGAAAAAGCCTACAAATGCGATCTCACAGATATGGATGTGGCGAAGAGCCTGTTTGATTACTACAAAGAAACTGGTCAAGGAAACAAGGCTTCAAAGTTGGCTAATGACTTAGGCTACGGTGCGGATGAGCCAACGCCAACTGAACAGAGTGCATCGACCAGTGACGACCTGCTCATCACAACCACTTATCAAGAGGAACAAGCCACCCATCACGAGCAAGCGAACTACGGAAGCGGAGATTTGCTACCCGATCAGGGATATAAAAACACCGAAGATGTTTCTCCCCCTGCTCAGGCCGTTCAGGTTCCAATGGCGCGTTGCCCAGGCTGTAAGCAATTCATGCCAGGAACATCACGCCTTTGCCCACACTGCAGCGCAGTTGTTGACTTGGCTCGTGGAGTAGTGATTGGGGGGACTGCTCAAAATGCTGAGAAATCGGAAAAGAAACTGTTCGGTATTTTTAAGCGCAAAGACTGATTTTTCTTCCTAGTGAACCTCCCAGCCCCTTTCAGCAGTGCCGCTGATTGGGGCATTAATTTTTACAGCACTATAAACCACGGTCAGGTGTAGAATCCGGGAGAATTTGAGCTATCTATTCGGGCGAACAGTATGAGTACACAAGGTCAGAATCCATCTGATATTTTAAGTAAAGCGAAGATCGCTTATTCCCAAGGCCTCTATCCACAAGCAATGGTGATGTACCGACAACTCCTGACCGACCAGCAGTTGGAAGGTGAAGGGTTAAAAGGGCTTGGATTCTGCTTACAAGCAACGGGCAGTCACGTTGAAGCCGCAGACATGTTTCATTCTGCCATCAGCCGATTCCCGAACGATCCTGATTTAGCCTTTGGACACGGGCTTGCATTGCAGTCACTTGGTCGACATTCTGAAGCGATTACAGCATTTGATTTCGCGTTAAAACAGTCTCCTAACCATACGGCGGCAAAACAGCACCGCGATGCTTCGAATCAGGCCCTAACCTCGGCGCAAAGTAATGCGGCGAATCAAGCGGCATCAGCTATCCCAGCAATGCTTCCTTGCCCGAAGTGCAAACAGCCAATGCCAGGACGATCGCGGCTTTGCCCCCACTGTGGCGTGATGGTTGACCCGATTGCCGGGCAAATCCTAAGTGGACGGGCTGAGCTTATTGCCGATACACCCGCGGAAAAGGTTTACAAGGTGATTTCTTGGTTGCGAATTTGCTTTGGCGCGCTTTGGATCATCGTAGGGATTTTTATCCCGATTCCGTTTGTGGGGGTTCTGCTCAGTATTATCGGATCGTGGTTCTTATTCACTGGTATCGGCTTACTTATGGAAGTCGGCTGGGTTCAGTTCATCACCTATTGGGGAAGCTTGTTAGCCGCGCTCGGCAACTGCATGAGCCTTTTCAATGCATTTACTATTGGCAACTACGCCGGAGTCCCGTTTGATTTGATTGCCCTTACGGTGCATGGCTTAACTATGTGGAGCATCTCCAAACTCTCCGATTACGGAGCTTAACCATACATTAAGCCCAAAAACAAAACCCTCAGCCTCGCTTGAACGTTACTGCAGATAGGGGAAGATACAGATGCAATCGCAATCTCTGCAAACGGCTGATTTATTGAATCAGGCAAAAATAGCTTATCTGAAAGGGCAATTTGAAGAAGCAATTCCATTGTTTCAAAAGCTGGTCTCTACGGCAAATCCAAATCCAGAAGCGTTTAGAGGATTGGGGTTCTCTTTACACGCGACTGGCAAACCTAGCGAAGCAGCAAAAGTATTTGATCGGGGACTGCAGTTATCGCGCGACGACGCGGAACTGCATTTCGGCAAAGCCGTAGCATTGCAAAGCATCGGTGAATCACTCAAAGCGATCCATGAATTTGAACTCGTTTTGAAGCTGAATCCCAATCACACAACGGCAAAAAAGTATCTGCAAACCGCTCTAGCTCAGCACACTAAGGAACTCTTCGCGCAAGGAAACTTCATCTGGGCGGAAGAAATGATCAACCGCCAACTAGAAAACGATCCCAAATGCGCTGACGCATTGGCTCTTAGCGTGGAGTTCGATGTTCAGATGTCCAACTATGAAGCGGCGAAACATAATTTCCGGATTCTTTCAGAATCTAAGCCCGATCACCCGGCTATCAATGATTTGGCAATGAAGCTGGGTTTGGTCAAGCATCGTGAACGCGGCTGGCTTTACTAAAATTGCCAGATATATAAAGACGCCGCTCCAAATTGGAGCGGCGTTTTTTGTAAGTGGTTACAACTTTCCTTCAGCTCGGAGCAAAGGATAGTGGCAAGACTTGAACTTCTTGCCGCTTCCGCATGGGCAGTTTTCGTTTCGACCCACACGCTTCCAATCAACTGAATCGAGGTCAATCTCTTTCGGAGCTTCTTCATCCAGGGCAATCATTGCCATTTCTGGCTCAGCGGTTTGACCTTCTGGATACTCAGCCTGAGGCTGTTCGACTCGGATTTGAGCGTAGAACACCATCTTGACCGCAGTATCGCGAATCTGTTTAAGCGTGTGCTGGAACAGATCGAACGTTTCCTTTTTGTAGGCGACCAGCGGATCGGTTTGACCATATCCGCGCAAGCCGATGCCTTCCCGGATGTAGTCAATCATCTTTAGGTGCTCCATCCATGAATCATTTACCGCACGGAGCATCACCTGACGCTCGAGTTCAGCAAATACTTCCTCGCCGTGGCGAGCCCGTTTAGCTTCGTACTCTTCACTGGCGATTGAAGCCAATTCCGAGATCATTTCTTGACCGTAAGGCAATTCGGCGAACTCAGATGGGCTGATGTGGTCGATCAATGGCATCATTTCATTCAGCCGCTCATAAACTTTTTCGCTGTCGAACTTGCGTTCGCCAGTTTCTGGATCGAAAGTGCGACCAGATTCTACGGTTTCGGTGATGAACTCACTGATTCCCTTAGTGATGTCCTCGCGGCACGATTTACCGAGCAGAACTTCCCGCCGCATAGCGTAAATATGCTCGCGTTGAGCGTTGAGAACGTCATCGTATTCAAGAATGTTCTTTCGAGCTTCGAAGAAGTGGTTTTCAATCCGCTCTTGAGTCTTCAAGATCATTCCGCTAATGAACTTAGCGCGAACTTCTTCCATTTCTGGCCAGGCTTTGAGCACTGGGTTTTCCATCATGTTCTTGTTGAAGATTCGCCACAGTTCGTCTTCTAACGAAACGAAGAAGCGGCTTTCCCCCGGATCGCCTTGGCGACCAGCCCGGCCCCGAAGTTGGTTATCAATTCGGCGGCTTTCGTGCCGTTCGGTACCAAGAATAAACAATCCACCAAGTTCACGGATTTCTTCCGCCGCGGCCCGTCGCTCTGTATCGTCGAGAGGTAGCGGAGGAGCAGCGCGTTCCTGCCCACCTCGTCGGTAGCTGAGGAACGTGTCGTCGTAGTCGTTGATCATTCCGCCATCAACTGCGTCTTTTTCGCGAGCTTGGGCGACTTCGTCATCTTGAACTCGTCCACCGAGCAGAATGTCAACACCCCGACCAGCCATGTTTGTGGCGATGGTCACCGCACCTTTCCTGCCAGCTTCGCTGATGATTAACGCTTCCTTTTCGTGGAATTTTGCGTTCAAAACGTTGTGCGGAACCCCGTGCTTGAGGGCTTCTTCTAGATGCTCTGCATTCTTCGGCAAGCTGTTCTTGCTGAGGAACCAATCGGAAATTTCTTTCCCGAGCGGATCACTTGGCAAGCCTGCGCTGGACATCACGGTTTTGATCGTCTGCATTTTTAGTTCCTGCAGAGGAGTTTTGAACAGGACGTCAGATTCTTTTTTCAAACTGCCGGATGACTTTTCGTTCGTCACCTTATCCAACACGTAGTCGGTGAGGATGAGCTTTTGGAGCGCTTCTGGCTTTAGCCGCTCAGAAACAGTTTCTGTCATTTCGATGGATCGCGTACCGACCAACGTTGGCTGTTGCTTCGTGTAAAGGCGTAGGATTTCACGAGCGACTCCTCGGAACTTTGCGTCCATTGATTTGAAGACAATGTCTTCTTGATCCTTACGGATCATCGGACGGTGGGTTGGGATCGCAACAACGTCAAGGCCGTAGATTTTGCGGAATTCGTCTTCTTCGGTCTTCGCCGTACCAGTCATCCCCGCCAGTTTGTTGTACATGCGGAACAAGTTTTGGAAAGTGATAACCGCAACCGTTTGGCTTTCGCGTTGAACCGTGACGCCTTCTTTAGCTTCAAGAGCTTGGTGAAGACCGTCGCTGTATCGGCGACCGAACATCATCCGGCCAGTGTTTTCGTCGACAATAACAACTTCACCGTTACGGACAACATAGTTCACGTCTTTTTCGAACAAGCTGTAAGCCTTGATCGCCGCACCTGCATGGTGGAACAGTAGCGGCTCTTCAGCGATGTTGTCGATGCCGAGGGCTTGCTCCAGGAAGTCCATTCCTTCTTCGGTAAAGCTTGCGCTATGGCTCTTTTTATCGAAGGTGTAATGCTCTTCCGGAGTCATTGTTTTGACGATTGCGTCAACGTGCTTGTAAACGGAAACGTCTTCGCTGCTTGCACCGCTGATGATGTGCGGAGTTCGCGCTTCGTCAATCAAAATTGAGTCAACTTCGTCTATGAGCGCGTAATTGAGTTCGCGCATGCTGAGCTGTTCTTTTTCGAACGCCATGTTGTCGCGAAGGTAGTCAAAGCCGAATTCGTGGTTGGTTCCGTAGGTGACGTCGCAGAGATAGGCTTCACGGCGACTACATGGCCGCAGGTGGGTGTAACGAGGATCGTCGTGCCGGAATTTTGGATCGTAGATAAAGCTTCCACCGAGTTCATCCGATTCGCTCTGACCCTGGACGATGCCAAGGCTCAAGCCCATCATGTGATAAATCGGGCCCATCCAAACTGCGTCACGTCGGGCAAGGTAGTCGTTTACCGTGACCAAGCACGCGCCTTTGCCGCCAAGTGCATTGAGCACAAGCGGGGCGACCGCAACAAGGGTTTTCCCTTCACCCGTTCGCATTTCGGCGATCCGCCCTTGGTGGAGAACAATGCCTCCGATGAACTGCACATCAAACTGGCGCATCCCAAGGGTTCGGCGCGAAATCTCACGTACGCAAGCGAATACGTCAGGAAGAATTTTTTCCATCGTATCGCCATCAATGAGTTGTTGGCGGAACTTTGGGCCTTGTTCGCGGAGTTCGTCTTCGCTCATCACCTCGTACTTCGGTTCGAGAGCGTTGATGTCTTCAATTATCGGTTGCAACGAAGCAATGTCTTTGTTGCTCGTATCGAGCAGTTTTCGTAAAAATGTCAGCATGAGTTTTGGTCAATTTGGTTCGGGATGGGGCAGGATAAAGCCCAAAGTGGCGCCGCTAGGCGATCAGTAAAAGGTGATCAATATTGGGCCTGCGGGCCATCTCTTGCTCGAAGAGTGCGTCCGAATCCCCAGCGAGCACCGCGCTCACCAGTAGTCGCAATTTCAAATTCAGTGCGGAATTCCCAGGTTGCTTCGGCTTCGTCAGTTGCAGAATCTTCCTCGGCAACAAATACGGAAATACGGCTAATGGAACCCGGTTCTTCCCAACAAACGACACTATTGAGGGCTCGGAGCATCGCTTGGGGATGCACCGTTCCTGTTGGGCCAGTTGTACTGTGCGCCAACAAAATAATGAATGCGGGTAACCAGTTCAGCATAGAGCTGTTTCTTTATTATAGTCGTCAGACCCACGATTCATTTGGGGCGCAACTTTTTTCAGGACAATAGCCGTACGTTTATGATGCCATGTTGGAGACGATTGCCCTTAGCCACACTATTGTTGGTGGCTGCCACAATTACTAACGCTCAAGGCACGCAATCTAGTTCCGATCTGACCTCGCCGAACTTTCCAGCAGTCCTAGCCAAAACAAAACCAATAATTGACGGCAAAGTCACGCCTGAAGAATGGCCCGAAGAAGCCAGACGAGTCGGATTTGTAGATGCAGATACTAACCTGACTTCCGATGAGTTCGCCGAGTTCTGGATCACTTACGACGAAACCTACATCTACTTTGCGGGTCGCGTAAAAACCGATCCCCGTAAAGTCATTCGCGATGAATATCGCCAGAACGTCAGCGTTGGTGGAAACGATAACTTTACGTTCCAGGTCAGCACAACAGGACAACCCAATAACTTCAACGGATTCAGCACAAACTCCAACGGTGCGACGGCTATTGGATTAGCGGGAGGGAGAGCCGCTAAAACTGAATGGCTGGGTGAAATCGTCGCCAACGGACGGTTAACCGAAACGGGATGGGAGTGCGAAATGCAAATCCCTTGGGCAATTATGAGCGTGCCTTCGCCGGGAGTTCGCGACCTGAGGTTCAACGTTTACTGGTTTAGAACCAATAAACAAAACACATACACGTTTAAGTATTCGCGTAACGATTCCACGTTATTTCCGACTTGGAAAAATGTCCAAGTTCCCGCTGTTGTTCAATCGCGCACCCTCAATTTGCTCCCTTACGGTTTTGGTGGTGTGCAAGAGGGGTCCGGATTACTCGCTAATGCCGGTCTGGATTTCAAAACTGGCCTCTCCAATCAACTCAACCTGGTTGGAACAATCAACCCCGATTTCCGCAATGTTGAAAGCTCGATTCTGTCCCTCGACTTTTCTTACTTTGAGCGGCTGGCCAATGAAAATCGTCCGTTTTTCCAAGAGGGTGCCAACTTCCTACGTACGGGATTTTCAAACCGTCTTTTTGCATCCCAAAGAATTCCTACTTTTGATGCAGGCATCAACGTCTATGGGCAAATTGCGCCAACGGCAACTATTGGTGCTTTGACCACAGTTGATTTTGGAAATCGCAGAGCTACGGCAATTTCAACGGTGATCAATCCCATACCAAACGACCGTTGGGAAATTGCTTATGTCGAAAACGATGAATCTGGTCGCAATAACCAAGCAGGGATGCTGAACTTCCTCCAAAACACTGGCAAGTTCAATTGGTATTCAACCAACCAATATACAAACGACCAAGTTCAAGGTAGCGGCTGGCGAACCAACTGGGGTGGAGGTTATCAAGATGGTGGTTTCTCTACGGGCGTTGAATATCTCAATATCAGTGCTGATTATTTCCCTAGACTGGGCTTTGCTCCAGAACGGGATTTACAAGGCTATATTTTTTCAGCCAATCAAGAAGTAACACCTGCTCACGGCCCGATCAACTCTTATGGAATCGGTATTTTTGGACTGACCTACGATCGTTTAGACGGATCATTTTATCGGAATTCCATTGCTGGTTCAATTAACGCTTCAACACGCAGTCACATCGGCGGTGGAGTTGGGTTTGAATTTTCTAACTTCCAAGGGTCTTCAGATCACATCTTTAATGGCGGTATTGGCTTCGGCTCCGATCCTTACAGGGGTGGAGGAATCAGTTATACAACTGGTGAGTATTCGGACATTCCATACGAAAAATTCTCTCTTGACTGGCGATACAAACCTGCTAGTCGGATTCAAATCAATGGCTCTAGTGAATTCGTAGATTTTGATGGGAACATGACTCAGCACATTTTGGCGGCCCGATACGATATAGGTCGGTATGAGTCGGTTGGCGGACGACTGGTGCTACAAGATGGTGATATCAACTGGTACCTTTCTTACCGATTGAGCGGTAAGCGGGGAGCCGAATACTTCTTGCTGATAGGGGATCCTCGCGCTAACGTATTCCAAAATCGGTTGGTACTCAAAGCGGTTTTGCCGATTGCGATCAAATACTAAAGTGAGCTGGCCTATAAGCCGGATTCTGTATTTGTGTGACGATTTAGCTAATGCGGCCTACCCGGAGAGGCGACGGGCCGCCGCATTCTCTCCCTATTTGGCCTTGCTTCCAGCAGGGTTTACCTAGCCAGCCAAGTCACCTTAACTGCTGGTGGGCTCTTACCCCACCGTTTCACCCTGACCCCGCAAAACGAGGCGGTCTGTTCTCTGTGGCACTATCCGTCGGGTCACCCCGCCCTAGCTTGCGCCAGGTGCCGAGCCCTGTGAAGTCCGGACTTTCCTCCAGCCCGACAAGTCGGACCGGTCGTCACCCAGCCAGCTCGGAGCGAATTGTACCGCTAGCTTGTATAGCTCTCTAGCAGACTCAAGCGACCAGCGGCGGCATCCAGCCTTGCTCCTACGCCCATCGGCAGGCTGAGCATCGTTTTCATATGCCCGAACGGGAAATTCACAACACTGGGAATGCCTAGTGGTTTAATGCGGTCTTCCACGATTTCTCGCCAGGGCCAGGTTCCGATTTTCGGGTCGGCTCGCTCGTCTGTACCGGTCATTTCGCCAACCACAATCCCCGCCGCTTGCTGAAGCTGACCGTTATTGATCAAGTTGGTGAGCATGGCATCTACACGGTGAGGGTCTTCATCCACATCTTCAATCACAACGATCTTGCCTCGGCAATCAAGTTCGTAATCTGTGCCAAAGCTGTCGGTCATCAAGCAAAGGCATCCGCCAGTGATTTCTCCTTCGGCTGTACCGGAAACCAGTGTTTCAGCCGCCTTACTGCTGGCGGGGAACGGATTGCCTCCCTTCAAAATCTCTCGGAAGGAATCGTAAACCCAGTCCACTCGTTCTACGCTCAGGGTGATCATCATCGGGGTGTGCAGGGTGACCAAG
This sequence comes from Fimbriimonadaceae bacterium, assembly GCA_019638675.1. Taxonomy (GTDB): domain Bacteria; phylum Armatimonadota; class Fimbriimonadia; order Fimbriimonadales; family Fimbriimonadaceae; genus UphvI-Ar2. The sequence goes on from JAHBTE010000001.1 coordinate 646,434, forward strand.
CCTCGCTTGTTAAGCGCAAGGTGTAGGGTGGTCACGTCGCTAAAACCGCATATCTGTTTGCCAGCATTTACAATCCGATCTAAATCTAAGTACGGCATCAATCGAGCACAGCCATATCCGCCGCGTGAGCACATAACGCAGTCCACATCATCGTCATTCACTGCCGCCATAAAGTCTGAGGCGCGGGTTTCGTCACCCCCTGCAAGATAGTATTTGCGGTCAAACACGTGGTCGCCTAGGCTCACGCGATACCCTTCCGCTTCTAAAAACTTGATGCCGTCTTCAATCTGCTCCATTGTGAGAGCAGAAGCGGGTGTAACAACACGAACGTGAGAACCGGGCTTAAGCGCACGCGGTTTGATCTTCTCGGGCATGAACAAACATTACCCAGCCCATAAACAAAACTGCCCCGATAGAAGTCCATCAGGGCAGTAACTTATTACGACTGAAATTTTATTAGCCAGCCGGAGCGATGACAACACAGCGATTTGGCTCTTCGCCTTCGCTGTATGTGCTGATGCCATCGATTTCGACCAGTGCTTGGTGAATAATGCGTCGTTCAAACGCTGGCAAGGCGTCGAGAACCGCTTCTTCGCCTCGTTCGATAACTTGAGCCGCGATTCGCTTCGCCATGTCGCCCAGGGCGTTAGCTCGTCGTTCTCGGTAGTTATCACCTTCAACGACGACTCTTACTCCGTTGTTGAGCTGGCGAGCAGAAATGACGTTCATCAAGTACTGAATGGAGTTCAATACTTCGCCGCGACGACCAACGAGGTAGCCAACTTCTTGGCCATCGATGTCAATGTGAACATAGCGACCGTTCAGAGCTGTGATCTTAGCTTCGGCATCCAGTTCGCTGGCTTTGAGTAGGTGATTGAGGATTCCTAGCAGCTTATCTGCATCCTCTTGACTTGCAACGACTTCTGGTTGAGTTTCTTCTTCACTTGCTTCGGCCTTGGTTGCTTCACCGTTTGATTCAGCGGCAGGCGCCGCATCTTTTTTGGTGCGTCGAGAAGGTCGCTTCTTTGGCTCTTCCGCAGGAGCGTCCGTTTCGACAACTGCTTCAGTAGGAGCCGCTTCAGCTTTTTCTTTCTTGGCTGCTTTAGGTTCAGCTTTTGGCTTAGCCTTCGACCAAATCTTGACGGTGACCTTGCCTGGCTTGCCGAAAAGACCCTTGGTTTCGTCGGTGACCTCAGAGCCTAAATCGCTTACTGAAACGCCTAATTGAGCTGCTCCTTTTTCGAGCGCCTCATTCACATTTGCTGCAACAATTTCTATTGTTTCCATTTTCTTATCTCAAATCGAAGCTGGTTACGGCTATTTTTTCCGCTTTCGCTGCTTTTTCATTTTGGATTCATCGGTTTTGCCAAAGAAATCAGTTGAGATTTCTCCATTGGTTTTGCCATTCGATTTTCCGTTTGTGTGCCCATTTTTAGACGAAGTAGTGTCAACTACCTTGCCCCCCGGTACCGTTTGAATTTTTTTTAACTCTGGTACGGGTAACCGATAGCTCAGCAACGATTGAGCTGTCGATAAAACGTTTGTGAATATCCAGTAAAGGACGAACGCTGATGGCAGCGTGTAGAAGAACATAAATACAGAGAACAGCACTGCCATTCCCACCCCGATCATGCGCTGCTGTTTCGCGTTGTTAGGGTCAGTGACTGGCATCAAAAGTGTGCTCGCGATCATCGAGATCATGTAGAACACAACCAGAATGTAGTCTCGCTCGCCTAGGTTTGGCGCGAGAGGAATTCCCAAGAATCGGTCGGAAGCTGGGTTAACCCACAAGAACGTGCCCTTAACGAACTCGAACTTGTAGTGGTGCATAGATTGGTAAACCGCCAGGAAGAACGGCATCTGGATCAGCGCGGGTAAACAACCAGCGGCTGGATTAATCCCGTATTCCTTGTAAAGCCCCATAGATTCCGCTTGATAGGCGGCGGGGTCTTTGATTTGCTTGGTCTTCTTATCTGTATGCTTCGCCTGGATTTCTTTAATCAATGGCTGAAGCTTGGACATCTGGCGACCAAACATGATCTGCTTTTGCGCAAGCGGCCAAATAATCGCGCGGACAACAAGAGCAAGCAATAGCGCCGCGAACCAATAACTGAACCCGGGAACCGCACCCGTGAGATTCACCAGCACTTCTATAAGTTGGTAGCCAGGAATAAATCCGAATACTGGCTCCGCCTTTGCAAGCGGACTGAGGTCGGTGACAATTGTGTCGTAGACCTCCTTGGCCGTGTGCTCGGTGCCGGGGACAAGGTCAGTCGGGGTTACGGTAACTGAAGTTGTTGCCCACAAAGGGGTTCGGATATAAGCTTCGAATTTGGGCTTAAGGAAGGTGTAAGCCTTATCGAGCTTGCGATAGCCGTAATCTTCCGCGACTCTGCCGTTTTTGAATAGCTCGTGGCGGTACAAGCCGCTCTTGTGCATAGTATCGGCAACAAGCAGGTACGCACGCAGGATTTGACGATCCTTCTCGTCATGCTTAATCCCTTTGGTTTTTGCTTCTGCGTTGTATTTGTTTTCGTACTTGCGCAGCTCTTGTTGGATCGAAACATCTTTTAGGTCTCGATTCATTTCCACCATCTTTGCCCAAATCTCAGTCGAGGTTCGAGTGTCTTGGTTGGCCTGTTGCGGCCCCATGATGAGCTGGATTCCCAGGAAGACCATCGTGCCAAGCAGCAAGATGTTCATGAACTGATTGCGTTGTGGTGCGGGCTTGCTCATTCTTTTACTTTGTAAACTGACTTATGGAACCGGGTCGTGACCGCCGGGCCGGAAGGGATGGCAACGGCTGATTCGTTTCAACCCCAACCATGAGCCTTTGATCAGGCCATATTTGTCCACTGCTTCGAGGGTGTATTGAGAGCAGGAAGGAGTGTAGCGACAAGTTGGTGGAACCCATTTCGTTGATTTTTGGTAAAGCCGAATTAAGAAAACTCCGATTGCTTTTCCCATCTCTGTTCCATTTCATCGATTAGTTCGCCCAACTGGTTGCAGATTTCCCTAAACTCAGCAAGAGAGGTAGGGCCTTTTGCAAGAACCACCATGTCCCAACTCATCAGTCGTGGGAGAAAAGGTCGGATGGCCTCGCGGATTCGGCGCTTCACTCGGTTTCTTTGGGGTTTGGAGCCGATAGATTGCGATGTTGCAATACCTATTGCGCCATTTCCGGGGAGAACATATAGTCTCAGAAGTGGTCGGTTGGCCCGGAACCCGTCAGAAAAAATTTGCTGAAAACGGCCTTTTGAGGGGCCTTTTAGGCTCCCAATCTTTGTCGACCCTTTGTTCGACGTCGCTTAAGCACGTTGCGACCATCTGTGGTTCGCATACGAACGCGAAAGCCATGCTTCTTATGCCGCTTGCGGTTGTTCGGTTGAAATGTACGTTTCATTTCCTAAGGTCCTTGACTCAAAACGAATCAATTAAATCTGAGCACGGAATATACCTCGCGTAAGGGAAAGCAGACGAACCAACTAGGCTCAAGCGGGCCTTCTGGCTAACGGAACTTTTCCTGAGTAAGTCGCTATACTCATAAATTATGCCTTCACTGACTGGTTTGGCCCTTGCAATGATCCTCGGAACCAGTGGGCAAAATCCATCATGGAGTTCAACAATGATTCAACTTATGGAGCGTTATTCCGCCGATCTTTCTGCCTTAAACCGACTCCACAACTTTCCGGAATCAAGCTCTAAAATAGCCGCGTTTTCAAAGTACTTAGATTCAACCGAAACGGAAGTGAACGCGAAGAACTTTAGTGCCTTGTCGCCTGCCGAACGTGCCGACTGGCATTTAATGAAAATTGAATTGGATGAGCGACGGTTTGAACTTACGGAACTGAAAAAGAATCTCGCAGAAAGCGGAGTTCTTGTGCCGTTTCTGCCTGAAATCGTTAAGTTTCATGACCACCGCATTTCTCGCTCCCTTCCCAACTCTGAGCAGTTCGCGGCTGACCTTGCACATCTGGAATCCTCAATCAAAGCGGCCCATGGCTCAGTGAAGGATCAGCTCAAAACGAAAAAACCTGCTGAGGTCGCGCCCGAGCACGTTGTCTTGCGAGCGGTGAACACGCTACGGAATTCAAAAACAGCTTTGGAGAGTTGGCACGAGCATTTTGCTGGCTACGATCCGATGTTCACATGGTGGACAAAGCGCCCTTACGAGGACGTGGTCAAAGCTTTGGATTCCTATAGTTCGTTTTTGCGATCTGAACTCACAGGCCGAGATGCCGACCCGAACCGCATTGTCGGCGATCCAGTCGGACGAGAGGCACTTGTCGCCGCTCTCCGACGAGAGATGATTGACTACACGCCGGAAGAGCTGATTGCAATCGCTGAAAAAGAAATGACGTGGGTAGATGCTGAATTCAAGAAGGCGGCAAATCAACTTGGATACGGCGATGATTGGCGTGCGGCACTGGAGCACGTGAAGACTCTCCACGAAAAGCCCGGCGACCAACCTCGGCTTATCCGCGAACTCGCAGAAGAAGCGATTGATTACCTAGAGAAGAACGACCTTCTCACTATTCCGTCATTAGCCAAAGATGTTTGGCGCATGGACATGATGTCACCCGAGCGACAACTTGTCAGTCCGTTCTTTTTAGGCGGGGAAAGCATCCTCATTTCGTTCCCGACCGATGAAATGACCCACGAGCAGAAGCTCATGAGCTTGAGGGCAAATAACCGGTACTTCGCCAAAGCAACGGTTCATCACGAACTCATTCCGGGTCACCACATGCAGTTTTTTATGACTTCGCGTTACAACACACACCGAAGCGGGATTTCTAATACTCCGTTTTGGGTGGAAGGTTGGGCGCTGTACTGGGAGTTTCTGCTTTACAAACGAGGTTTCGCGGCGACTCCTGAAGACAAGATCGGATTCTTGTTCTGGCGTAAGCACCGCTGCGCACGAATTATTTTCTCGCTCAAGTTCCACCTCGGTCAGATGACCGCGCAGGAGTGCATTGATATGCTGATCAACCAAGTCGGGCACGAAAAAAGCACCGCCGAAGGCGAAGTCCGCCGTTCGTTTGGCGGTTCGTATCCACCGCTTTATCAAGCGGCTTATATGCTTGGGGCATTTCAGTTGTGGCAAATTCGTCGAGAATTGGTCGAATCGGGCAAGATCCCCGAAAAGCAGTTTCACGATGAAATTCTGAAGCTTGGAAACATGCCGTGGGCGGTTGTTCGTAAACTGCTAAGTGGCGAGGAAATCACCGAGGAACTCAAGCCTTGGAAGTTTTACAACGGCTCAATTAACTAGCCGAATGCCCGGTTCACCTTGTTGAACCGTGCCTATCTTCACGGATCCTTCAATTGCCTCAGGTGAGCAGACTGCGAGACCACCACTGGTTTGCGGATCAATTGCGACTTGCACCAGCCACTCTGGAACGTCATTGCCTATTTCGAGGGAGTCACCTAACGCGGCTCGGTTTTTCGCCGCTCCACCCGTGATGCAACCTTGGGCAATGAGTTCTTCAATTCCAGCGATAAGCGGTAATGACTTGACATCAATCTCAATTTGAACCCCGCTCTCGCGGGCGATGTTCCACAAATGACCTACTAGTCCAAAACCTGTTACATCTGTTGCGCTTCTGGCATTTACTGCCTGCGCGGCTAACATTGCATCACGATTCAGTGTCGACATATTTTTGATTGCCTCCGCGATTTGCCCCTCCGATGCCTTATCAAACTTTGCCGCAGTCGTCACGATTCCCGTTCCAAGCGGTTTTGAAAGCCAAACACTCTGCCCCGGCTCAGCTGTAGAATTAGTGAACATTCGGTCTAAATCCACCCATCCGGTGACGCTCATACCGAATTTAGGTTCATCGTCCTCTACACTGTGACCTCCCACAACCATTGCCCCCGCTTCGGCGGTTTTATCCGCCATGCCCTGCAAAACCGCCGCCCAGACCTCAGCGGGTGCAGCAGAAGGGTCAAAACAAGCGATGTTCATCACCGTGATTGGTGATCCGCCCATTGCATAGATGTCGCTCAAAGCATTTGCCGCAGCGATTTGCCCATAAGCGTAAGGATCGTCCACCACTGGAGTAAAGAAATCCATAGTCTGAACAAGCCCTTTGCCCGGCATGCTCGGCACACGAATGACCCCCGCATCGTCGCGCGTCGAAAATCCGATCAGCAAGTCAGGATGCGTTTGCGGCGGCAAAAGGCGGAGAACCTCCGCCAACTGGGTCGGGCCCAGTTTGCTCGCTCAACCGGCGCAGTTCACTAGATGAGTCAATCTCATGAATGTCCAGATTACCGCGCACCATCAAAATGGAGCGTCAGGTACCCTCAATCGTCAGTTCTTTGGCGGAGCAAAAACGGTGGCAGAACAAAAAAATAGAATCAACTTGAAAGGAGCAATTCTTCTTGCCGCTTTCACCCTTCCGGGTATTTTGACCGCACAGTCTCAGTCCTGGGAAAAGTTGGTCACGCCCGGCCTCACCTACCGCATGGAGATTGATCTTGGTTTGCCTCGTGTGATTCACGCTTACCGTTACACGCCAGGATCAGGCAAGGTTTATTCCCGGCCCGAACTCGCTGGCCAATCCATCTACGGGCCGAACGATGCCACTAAAGGTCGGCAGCCAATTACAACCACGATCCGAGAAGCGGGTGCGCTTGCCGGAATCAACGCTGACTTCTTTCCTTGGTCGGGTGACCCGATCGGGCTCATGATTCGAAGCGGCGAAATGCTCAGCCTGCCATATCCCAACCGAGCATCGTTTGCATGGGGAGCTAACTACAGCTACGCCGGGCCCGTCACAACCACGCTCACGTTTGGCACTGGTGCGGCGGCTAAGCCAATTCCAAATCTGAACCAAGACCTTGGCGACAATCAAATCGGCTTGTTTACTTCTTCGGCGCTTATGGCGAAGTCCAGCGTGATTGGTAACTACGCTCTGATCGCGACCGACCAAACGCTCAAGTTCAATGGAAAAGTAACCGGACGGGTTGAACTCATCACACCTGACTTAACAGTCGCGGATATTAAGCCTGGTCAGATGATTCTTGCAGGGACAGGCAATAAGAAAACCGATATTGCGGCTCTTAAGCCGGGCGATACGATTACGATTACTGCGAAATCCACACAATTGAGTGAGAAAGCGATTCATGCGGTTGGTGGCGGGCCTTTGCTTGTGAGCAAAGGAAATGTGGTCTTGAATACCAAAAAAGAGAATTTTTCCGACTCTTTCAGTCTGACTATGCATCCACGCACCGCTATTGGTGCGACGAAAGAAGGTGACCTTTGGCTCGTCGTTATCGATGGTCGTCAAGCAATGAGTCGGGGGTCGAGCCTGGATGAACTCGCGAGAGTGATGCAGAGGCTTGGATGCCAAGAAGCGATTAACTTAGACGGAGGAGGAAGTTCTACCCTGGCTCTAGGCTCGATTCCTCTTAACCGACCGAGCGACAGCGGAGTTGAACGAGCGATCTGCAATAGTGTCCTCTTGTTCGGTGAAATGCCGGTTCCCGATCCAAACGCGATATACGTGATCAAGGGTGTTCCCAACATCGAAGAAGGACAAAGCGCCACCTATGCAGTCATCAACCAACTAGGCGAACGGGTTCCACTAAACGATGTGATTTGGGCAGCCCAAGGTTCCGCGTGGATTGACCAGTCCGGGGTTCTACGTACGCTCACTCCCGGGCCAGCTGTGATCTCAGCTTGGATCAAGGGCTCGGTTGTTTCAGTTCAAATTGATGTCAAAGCTCGTGGAACGACGCCTCCTCCTAAGGCTAACGGCTGATAATCTGAATTTAAGGTGAAACCGTAACCCTTTATCCCAGTAGTTAATACGGGAAGAGGCATTCGTGCCATAACAAAGAAGCCATGTTGATATCAACCATTGCAGCAATGGCGCTGGGACAATCGCTTACCGACGAAGTGAGACTTCTGCGGTATCCGGACGTTCACGGTGACCAAGTTGTTTTCGTTTACGCATCCGATCTCTGGATTTCTAGCACTTCGGGAGGAGTTGCTCGGCGACTCACTTCGCACCCAGGTTTAGAGTCCAATCCGAAGTTTTCACCCGACGGCAAATGGATCGCATTTAATGCCGCATATGATGGCAGTAACGACGTGTTTGTCATACCATCTACTGGCGGGGAGCCGCGACGCCTGACTTACGAACCAACCAGTGAGGTTGTCAAAGAGTGGACACCTGATGGAAAGAGAATTGCCTATGTTTCCAGCTATGGAAACTTCACAACCCGGATGCCAAGACTCTGGTTTGTTTCGGTCGAGGGCGGCATTGCTGAACGAACTGAGATCGCTGAAGCATACGACGTTTCCTTCAATTCCGACGGTTCAAAAATGGCTTATAACCGCAAGCTGAGCCACTTGTTTAACTGGCGGCGATATCGCGGTGGTACGCAAGGAAAAGTTTCTTTTTGGGATTTCAAGACAAAAAGTTATAGCGAACTGCCTATCGGACTTGAAAACAACTACTTCCCAATGTGGGTTGGCGATAACGTTTACTTCTTGAGTGACAAAAATCAGTCGAATATCAACCTGTACGTCTACAACACAGGTAATAAACGAACTGAGCAACTCACTCAGTTCACCGATGGTGATATTCGATGGCCAAGCACCGATGGCAAGACCATCGTTTTTGAACGCAACCTGAGACTTCATACGTTCGACCTTGCGACAAAACAAATCAAAACTCTCGATCCACGCGTAACGGGCGACAACATTTCCATGCGCCCACGGTATATGAACCTCAGCAATCAGGTGAGCAATTATGCTCTTTCGCCAACCGCAAAAAGGTTGATTGTCGAAGCGAGAGGAGATATCTTCTCTGTTCCAGCCACCTCAGGTGAAACCCGGAATCTCACTGAAACCGATAACGCCCGCGAGCAAAACGCAAGCTGGAGCGACGACGGCAAGTACATCTACTACATGACGGATAAGAGCGGCGAGCAACAAATCGTCCGCCAAAACCAAATGGGAGGCGATGAGGAAGCCATTTCCACTCCGTCCAGCCACAAAATCGCCAGTTATTCGTTGGCGCCTGGTTCACAAAAACTGTACTACACGACAGTTGACTTTGAACTGTTCGTGATGGATGTTGCTGGCGGAACACCGAAGCTTGTTTACAAAGATATGGCTTCGCCTCCATCTGCGAACTGGTCTGCTGACGGCAAATGGTTGACCTACTCGAAGAATATGCCGAATCTACAAACATCCATTTGCTTGTATGAATTGGCAACCGGAAAAGAGCATGCGGTCACTCGCGGATTCTTCGGCGATGCATCTCCTTCATTTGACCAAAACGGCAAGTATCTGTACTTCATTTCTGGTCGAGATTATGCGCCGAACCAAGGCGTTCTCGGGCCTCACCTGGAGCAAAGCGGAATTCAACGTGCCTACTTGGTAACTCTGGCTAAATCAACTCCGAACCCGATGCGGCCGGAAGAAGATGAAGAACCAATTGAAGGTCAAGATTCCGGGGCAAATGCACCTGCTGGAGAAATGGTCGTTGATATTGACGGCATTGAAGGGCGAATGCTCGCCTTGCCTTATGCGCCTGGCAGCTTCTTCGGAATCATTGGCCTGCGCAACAGTGCGCTTGTGGTTTCACAAGAAGGGCTAAGCATTTACAACATCAGGACTCGCCAACCAGCCCCAATGATGCCTCTGCCACAAGGCTTGGCGTTCAACAAGGACATGACAAAAATGGCGTACAAGATCGGCAATACCATTGCGATTACCGATGTTCGCCCTGGAGTACAAGTGGGAGCTGGAGCGGTTAACCTCAGCCGAGTCGGCAAAATGGTGGATCCAAGCATCGAGAACAAGCAGATGTTCTGGGATGTATGGCGATACGAACGAGATCAGTTCTACGATCCTCAAATGCTCGGCCTCAACTGGAAAGCTATCGGCGACCGATACGCAAAGATGCTTCCTTACGTTGGCGACCGAAGTGACCTCGACTACATCATCGGCCAACTGATCGGTGAACTCGGAACTGGACACTCCTACGTCACTCCAGGCCCGGCCGGATCTGATCCGATGAGCCCGGCCGCAGGTCTACTTGGCGCAGACTACGCTGTTGTCGGCAACAACGTCAAATTCGCGAAAATCTACAGAGGCGTTAACTACGTTCCAAACTCAGTTGGCCCTCTCGGAGCAATCGGCGTCGACATTAAAGACGGCGAGTACCTGCTTGCGGTTGATGGCAAACCAGTTACCGCTAAAACTGGCGTGACGGAGCATCTGATTGGCAAAGTTGGACGAAAAGTTGAACTCACTGTCAACGATTCACCTTCAAACGTCGGAGCCCGCAAGGTCTCCGTTTATCCTGCGATTGACGAGTCAAATCTTCGCTACGAAACCTGGGTGGAAGAGCGACGCCAAATGGTTGAACAGATGAGCGGCGGAAAAATCGGCTACATCCATGTACCCGATACCAACGTTCAAGGAATGATCATGTTCATTCGCGGCTACATGGCGCAAATGGATAAGCAAGCCTGGGTGATTGACGAACGGTACAACGGTGGCGGTTGGATTCCAACCTTCTTCATCAACTACCTGCAAGCTCAAGTGACCAACGTAATCGCTCCACGACATGGTGCTGATGTTGGCCTTCAGCCATCTCTCAACGGTCCGAAAGCGATGCTGATCAACGAGCACGCTGGTTCAGGTGGAGACTTGTTCCCGTACCTGTTCAAGAAAGCCGGTGTCGGCCCGCTGATCGGTAAGCGAACCTGGGGTGGCTTGGTTGGTATCCAAGGAACTTACGGTCTGATCGGCGGCGGTGGAGTCACTTCGCCAGCATTCGGAATCTACGATCCAGATACTGGCAAGTGGATCGCCGAAAACACTGGGGTTGCCCCCGATATTGAAGTCGAAGATGACCCTGCTCTCGCGGCAAAAGGTCAAGACCCTCAGCTAAGCAAAGCAGTTGAATATCTGCAAAATGAGCTGAAAAAGGGATCGAAAACTTACAAAACCCCTGACAAACCAAAAGTTGGCGGAAATTAACTTTTCACCCTAAAAAGTTAACAGAAACCTCCGAGGATAAAACCCGGAGGTTTCCGTATTTTTGCGGGGGCCGATTCTTCGAAGTCAGGTTTTTGATTTTGGAGAAGGACTGAAACACAATGGGTGAAAAGTTTAGTTGGGATCGGTTACTCAAGCGCGGCAAAGATAGTGCCGCTGAGGATAACACTATTGAAATTGTCCCGGAAGCTCCGGCAGGGTTAGGCCCGGTTGCTCCACTTGGAGCGAGCAAACCAGCTCCGAAGCCGCAATCGGCACCACCGCAAATGACAGCTCCTCCGGTTGCCGACAAAGACCGTGCGCCATTAGTGATTGATTGGAGTGAGTACCAACAGCTTGAGGCAAACGCTCCGGCCGACGCCCCTGAAGCCACCCTTCCTCCGATTGAGGTTCCTAACATGGAAAACCCAGTTGCACCACCAACACCAGCCGAAGTAGCTCCGGTCGCTGAGATCAACGACCCGGCAAAAGAAGGATTCTGGGAAAAGCTCAATTCTGAAACTACGGAAGCATTCGGCAATCCAAACGTTGCTATGCGCCGGGCAGAAGCCCTCACACCTAAGCCTCAAATTGCAGGATGGGATGACGTTGACCTTACACCTAGTGAAAAGTCTGTTGCCGATCCAGTGACGAATTCTATTTCTGTGCCCGAGTACACCCCGCGGGATCCGAAAGAAATCGAACAAGCGATTCAGTCCATTTCTCAGAGTTCAGCGTGGGAAGACGCTAACGCCGAAGCGCCAGCTCCGACTCAACCTCCTGCGCCAATCGAAGTTACACCAACCGTCAACGAGGCTGCTGCCCCACCAGTAGAGTTGCCACCAGTTTTTCAAACTCCACTGGCAGAAGAAGTTCCTTTGGTTTCTTCAACGGAGCAACCAGCGGCGGATGCTTTCCACCCTTACGTTGATCCGAATACTCCCGCTTGGGGAGAGCCGATGGCATCAACTCCGCCTGTAGAAGCAGTTTCATCTGAGCCTCCAGTAACAGAAGTTCCGACCGTTTTCAATCAAGCAGACCAAATTGCGTTTGAACCAGAAGCTCGGGTTGTAGAGTCGATAGTTTCCCAACCACCGGTTGAAGAATCCCCAGTCGGGGAGAGTGCACCTTTCGTTGAGGAACCTGTGCAAGAAGTTCAAAACTCAATTGCGCCAGTAGCGGAAGTTTTTGAATGGCCCGTCATTGCTGAAGAACCAACGGTTGCAACTAACCAAGATGCGACCAATTGGAATGCAATAGAACAGCCAATTAACGAGAATTTTGAACCAGCGGATGAGCAACCAACCGAATTGGTGAGCGAATTTGTTTGCCCTCCACTGGTGCCAGAAGAAAACGGATTTCAAATTCAAAATCCTTGGGAAAACGGTGAAGAGACCGATCCAGTTGCCGGATTTGTTCCTGCCCCTGTAGTCGAAGAACCCGTTTCGACAGAGCCAGAAGCAATCGTTGCTCCGCAGCCAGTGATCGAAGAACCAGTCATCACTGAACCTGAAGCAATTGTCGCTGATCCTCAGCCAGTTATCGAAGAGCCAGTTGCAGAGCCTGAGCCAACTGCAATTGAAGAGTCATTTGATGCAGAGTCATCAAATGAGACGGAAGCAGAGGCTATTACGGAATATCAGCAGTACTTAGCAGTTCCCCCATCAGTTGAACCAGCGACTACCACCGAACCAGCCGCTTCCAGTGAAGGCAATTTCTGGGATTCGATTCTTGGTTCTAATCAAGCTCCGGCAACTGAAGAACCGACTGACTCTGAGCCAGAAGATCAGCCAGTCCATAATTCTACACCCGCCCGCTCTGACCTTCCTGATGAATACACACATATTCCGGAAGATAAGAAGCAAGAGGAAGTTGCCAAAGATAGCCGCATCGGCGAACTGTTGGTGAACCACAAGCTGGTTAGCCAGGGTCAAATTGAACGCGCGATCAAGCGTCAGCAAGAAACCAACGAAAAGCTTGGGCAAATCTTGATCTCTATGGGAATCATGACTGAGCGTCGCTTGCTGCAAGTATTGGCCGCTCAAAAGGGTGTGAGCCCTTGGCATCTGGAAGAAGATCGTCCGTCACAAGATGCGATTCGATTGCTTCCCCAAGAGATGTGCCGCGTATTCCAAATGTTGCCAGTTGCAGTTCGCGGAGACTTGCTCTTGCTGGCAATGCGAGACACAAGCGACGCAGAAGCAATTGAAGCCGTGCGACTTCACACCAAAAAGCGTGTTGAGCCTGTGCTCGCCGACGAAGCACGATTAGCGTTCCACATCGACCGTGCGTTTGGCGTTGCGGCTCAGCGGAATGCTGTGGCTGTAGATGAAATCGTACAGAACGCGTTGGAAACCATCGCTCAAAATGCTGATGATGAAGCTGAATTAGAACCACACTTCAACGGCCCGAATACGATGCCCGTCAATGCTCTGGTCGATCAAATCGTGCTTGATGCAATTCACGCAGGAGCCAGCGATGTCCACCTCGAACCTAGCCACAACAAAGTCGAAGTTCGATACCGAATCAGCGGTCGATTGCGAACAGTCCGTGAACTTCCGCTTGAGCTCAGTGAACTGGTTGTTGCTCGATTGAAGTTCATCGGTCACCTAGACGTCAACGAAACTCTGGTACCTCAAAGCGGACGCGTTTCGGCAGACTTTGGGAACCACGCAGTTGACTTCAAAATCAGCGTTTTGCCGAATCCACATGGTTCACGAATCGTATTGCGACTACTTGACAGATCACTTGGTCTAAAAACTCTTGATGAACTCGGTTTCGAGTCTGAAAATCTCAAAATGTTCCGAGACCTCATCAATAGACCATACGGTCTATTTGTAATCGCAGGCCCAACTGGGAACGGAAAAACCACAACCTTGTACTCTGCACTTGGCGAATTACAAGATTCCGGTTTGAACATCATGACCTGCGAAGACCCGATCGAATTCGACCTGGTTGGCATCAACCAAACCGAAGTAGACAGAACTCAGGGTTTGACCTACGCTACACAACTCAAGGCCATTCTTGAGCAAGACCCGGACGTGATTCTGGTTGGTGAAATCCGAGATCGCGAAACCGCCGAAGTAGCAGTCCGAGCTGCTATCAGTGGTAAGAAGGTTTTCGCGACCCTTGATACGAATGATGCAGCTGGTGCTGTGCCAAGGCTCATCGAATTAGGCGTAGAGCCAGCGATTCTTGCGACTGCACTCAATGGAATCATGAGCCAGCGGTTACTCCGAACTTTGGATTCAGAAACTAGAGCGCAATCGCATGCAACTGCAGAAGAAAAAGAACTCCTGCGCGTCGCCTTTGGTGTTTCAGACATAGAAGAACTTTGGCGAGCTACCGCAAACGGAGAATCGGACGGTTACGCTGGACGATGTGCCGCGCACGAAATCTTGCCAGTCACTCCAGAAGTGGCACGGTTGATTGCTGAACAAGCGACCTGCGAAGAAATTAAAGAGTTGGCGGGTTACTACGGTTATCTGCCAATCCAGTACGACGCTCTTAACCGAGTTGTCGCTGGTCAAACATCGCTTGAAGAAGCTCAGCGAAACATCGCATTCGATACATTCGAAAAGCGAGAACTCGCCCGCAAGCTTGATCAAGCAAGCTAGTGAAAAAAAGAGTGGTAAAGCCGCCCAGCAAACAGTGTTGGGCGGCTTTCCTATTTAATAACCGTGCATCAAAGTAGAATCAACAAGTAGGAAGAAAATGGCAGTCAAAGTTGGGATTAACGGATTTGGTCGCATTGGGCGGCTTTCATTGCGAACACTTCTCGCACGCTACAAAGGGGATGTAGACGTAGTTGCGATCAACGATCTGGTTGATACGGAGACCAACGCTCACCTATTCAAATACGATACGGTTTACGGGCCGTTTAACGGAACCGTTAGTCACGATGCCGACAGCATCACGGTTGACGGTGACCGCTTCAAAGTCTTTGCCGAAAAGGATCCAGCCAACATTCCTTGGGGTGATTTAGGTGCGGATATCGTTATTGAAAGCACCGGATTCTTTACCGACGCGACAAAAGCTTCCGCTCACATTACAGCTGGTGCCAAGAAAGTCATCATCAGTGCTCCGGCAAAGAATGAAGATGTCACGTTGGTTCTCGGGGTTAACGACAATATGTACGACCCAGCTAAGCACCATGTGATCAGCAACGCAAGCTGCACCACAAACGGATTAGCTCCGGTAGCGAAGGTTTTGCACGAGAGATTTGGCATCGAAAAAGGGCTGTTGACCACGGTTCACGCCTACACCAACAGTCAGGCGACTGTAGACACGGCACGAAAAGGCCTCCGCGATAGTCGGGCCGCCGCAGAGAACGTTGTTCCCAGCAGCACTGGAGCCGCTAAGGCGGTTGGATTGGTCATTCCAGAGTTGGTCGGCAAATTCACGGGAATGGCGTTCCGCGTTCCGGTTCCAACTGTCAGCGTAGTTGACTTCACAGCCACCCTGAGTAAAGTTGCAAGCGCGGCAGAAATCAACGCGGCGATGAAAGAATACGCCGATGGCCCAATGAAAGGAATCCTGCAGTATTCCGACGAAGAGCTCGTAAGTAGCGACCTCAAAGGAAATACTTACAGCTCAATTTTCAGCGCGGTTGACACTGTCACCTTAGATGAAATGGTGAAAGTCGTTGCTTGGTATGATAACGAATGGGGATACAGCTGTCGAATCGCTGATCTCACCAAATTCATAGCCGATAAAGGACTGTAGAAACCATGCCATTTGAACCTCTAGGAACCGATGAACCCCTAGAGGAGTCTGCCCCTCGTCCGAAATCGTTCGAGGGGCAGTTGATGACTGGTTGTTCCGTTATTCTCGTTTCTAGCTTTTTGGTTTATTTGCTCGCAATGTGGCCGTTTTTGGTTTTCGAGCATCGCACGTCCGCCCAACTTTACACTGCACTCGCCTTTGCAACAATCCCTACTTTTATTGTTGGGGCCGTGTTTGTTCGACTCGGAAAGCTAGCTGGTGCGGCGGGATTTACTGGTGGGTTGTTTGTTGGAGCAGTGTTCTTATATTTGCGGCTAGAAACCGTACTTACCGCCAGGTTTAACCCGATGCTCGATCAGCCAGAATATCCGCCCGAGTGGAAATGGCTGGTACCAATCGCCTGGCTCCTCGCCGGATTAACCGTACTTTTTATTGTTTTGCCCAAAGGCACAAATTTATCTGAGGGTTAGGCTCAAATCAACCGAAAATTAATTCGAGAGCTTCTTGGAGAGAAACAGGCGTGGCCTACCCAAATTCATCCGTTCAACAATACAGAAAGAGCGCAATTGATGGCGCAAGTCCTTTACAGCTAATTATCATGCTGTACGACGGAGCAATGAGGTTTATTAACGCGGCCAAGGTAGCCATGGAAGAAGGCAATCTCCATAAGCAGAATGAAATGTGCATTCGGGCGCAAGATATCATTACGGAACTGATTTCTTGCTTAGATATAAAGCAAGGCGGAGAAATCGCTGGCAACCTCTTCTCACTCTACACATTTGTTTTCGATAGAATCGTACAAGCCAATATTGAAGACACGCCGATTTATTTGGATCAAGCAACAAAAGTTTTAAGCGACCTTCGAGAAAGTTGGGCGCAAATTGAAAAGCAGACTTCGCGGCAAGGAATTCAACATGCCAACGCAGCTTAATCTGCTCGATCAGCATATAGCGAAGTTTATTACGCTCTCCTACCTTCTTGCGCAGCAAATTGATGAGCTACAAACCCATGAGCTCAATTCGATCTTGAATGAACGCGGTCAAGCATTGGATGACCTTCAAGAACTGATCGCAAATGGAGCAACTCTTACTCTAGAGCAACGACAAAAGCTGTCTCAAGCCGAAAACGCCGCTATCTCCAAAATGAACCAAGTTCGTTCTGGACTTCGCAAAGAGTTTGACCAGCATAGCCGAGAACGCATTGGCCGTCAAGCCTACGCTGTAGGCAACAGTAAAACTTATGAACTAACCGGCTAGACTTTCTAGATTAAAAAAGAACCTCGACTACTACAGTCGAGGTTCTTTTTTAATGATGAGCTTTCTATGTTTAGTTTCGATTTACCATGATGGCACCGAAGTCCGAGTTAAGTTGAAATGCTGCAGGAGCAACGCCTCGCCGTCGCTCTGCGTTGAGCGCGACCACTCTTGTTCGGATATTGCCACTGCCATCAACGTACTTAGACATTCGAGCAGAATCAATTACTATAACGATTTCTTGCGGGCCAGACTTGATTCGTGTATTCCAAACCAAATCCCAGTCGCTAGTATTAACGTTGAACATGTAGATGAAGCCAGTTACTCCATCGACAGTCGATACCATGTTTAGCGTAACGTCTGCATTATTTACTGTTCCACCAGGGTTAAAGGTGAGATCGTAGCCTGCGTAGTTACCGCGCCCAGTTATATATTCGGTATTAAGCGAATACACATCTGAGTCTCCCAAGGTATCGAAGCTATCTACATTTCCAGCTGCAACTGAGCCGAAGACGGGAGTCACAGCTGTCGGTTCAGTTGTAACCGCTGTCGGAGAACCAATCACGAACGAGAAGATTTCCGTTACCCATTCCAGACTGGAATTGCTAAACAGCTCATGTGAACCCCAGAATCGATCCGGCTGAACCGGGTCAATTGCAATTCCTGCATAGTCACCCCAGCGCGAAGTTCCTCCTCCAGTAATGTTGAAGTTAGCTGAGTTTCCAAATATTGCGATTGGACCAAGCGTGCCCTTTGCGTCAATTGAGCGCCGTGAAGCAGCAACAACTTTAGGAGTTTCACCCGTTGACGAACGTGTAGCAACAACTGCTATTTCACCAGCGTTATTTTTGATGATCGCGGGGAGACAGGTTGCAAATGTATTTGCATAGCCCATGTCACCAGCCTGGAAGAGCTTTGGCTTGCCGTCGGGGAATGAATTGAGCGAAATTTCGCCCCATCGAACTTTACTTCGCCCTGGGTTGGGCGCCGCAACGAACGGATATTGGAAGCCTAAGTTGTCAGGCCCGGCGTTAACAGTGAGAGCAAACACAAGGCTGTTTCCGTTTACTGAAGCGTCCATCATACGACCGCCCAGCGTATCAATGAAGATTCCTCGCATTGAAGCACCACCATCTTGTGGCAAATAAATCGGAATCTGAACCTGCATGTTGGAAATGGATGCGTTTAATCCAACCTTCTTGACCGCAAAAACATTTGCTGCCGCAGGCGCACCAAAAAATGGGTGAACAATCCCAACACCATACGCTGGCCCAGTTGTTCCTGGAACAGACCGCTTAGCCATTGATGTTGAAAACTGACCTGTGTTGAAGAATTGAACTCGAGAGAGATCTTTTGAAACCGCAAACATTGTGCCGAGGACTGTATTCGTGAAGAAACCGAAGTGGTTAAATGTCATCACGATATAGTCTTCGTTTGTTGATACGGTTGGATAGTCGCCCCAAAGTGGTGCCCCACCTGCTGTAATCGTGTTGTCAAGAGTGACCAGTGTCCAAGGATTGAATGGATCAGCATCGTCGGATATAGCGATCTGAACTCGCGATACAGCCGTATCAAAATCAACATCCAAGATGATCAAGATAAATCTGTTAGTATCAGGATCAAAAATAACACGGGGGTCGAACGTGAAGGTTCCAACGTTTTGGCCAGAGAAAAATCCAGTGCCATCAAGGACTTGGGAAAATTCAAGTGCGCCCGTACTCTTGTTGAAGAAGCCAACGGTTGAATTTGTCACTTGAACAACGTGTGTTGTTCCAACTGCCATAGAGACGTCAGGCGGAAACCATCCGGTAAAGCTAATTCCAGGGAATCTGGCACCTAATGCAGTAGTGGCCGTTCCTGTATTTCCTCCAATTGTTGGAAGACCGAGACCATCCTGCGAACGGTCAAGTTGGTAACCAGATTTCGTCAGCTTGATGTCAGGGTTTGACGGTCGAATACCGCGAGCCTGCGAAGCAGTGCTTACCTTTGGGAAAAAGTTGCGGGGACTAACCCGCGAAATCTTTAGAGGTTTGTCCCAAGGCAACATTGTCTTGGTTTCCCCAGATTTGATTCCTTCTTTGTTAATCGGTGTATCAGATTGAACAACAGGTCGTTGTTGACCAAATGCAAGTCCAACTGCAGATACTGCTAACAGAGCAAGAATCAAGCGTGAAGCACCCTTGAAATTTCTAAAATTGCTCATCATCATTTCCTTGAATTCAATTTGAGCTTATCTGCAAGCATAGCGACGCAAACAGAAACCCAGCAAAATTATAGCGTAAGTATTGGGTAGTTTGCTAACTTAATTTTGAACCCAACGGTAAAGTTAACTTTATGTTGACTCATGAGCAGCATCAAGCGCTGTCCGAGGCTCGCGGTCGCCTGGACGCTATTCGGGGGCATCTTTGACCTGCCTCGACTACAACAGCAGCTCGGTGAACTAGAAGCAGCCGCAGCACAATCGAATTTTTGGGACGATCCGCAAGCCGCGCAAACTCATCTGCGGAAACTATCCCGAACCAAAGGAATCATTCATCCATTTTTGCAATTGGATGAACGGCTTAACAACATCCACGACTTTTACGAGATGATTCGAGCGGAGCCTGATGCTGATCTCGAACAGGAAGCTGATTCTCAAGCTCTTTCGTTTCTCGCAGATTTAGACTCGTATGAACTCCAAACTCTGCTAAGTGGAGAGTATGACGACCGCAACGCACTGGTTGAAATCAGTGCCGGAGCCGGTGGTTCGGAGGCCTGCGATTGGGCTTCTATCCTCTTCCGGATGTACATGCGTTGGGCGCAGATCAAAGGATTTAAGCTCGAAATCGTTTCCGAAACTCCCGGCGATGTGACTGGCTATCGAAACGTCACATTTGAAGTTTCGGGCACAAATGCGTACGGATACTTGAAATCGGAAGGCGGAGTGCATCGGCTCGTGCGGATTTCTCCATTTGATTCCAATGCTCGGCGGCACACTTCTTTCTGCCGGATAGAAGTTCTCCCTGAAATGGAAGAAACTGAAGTCGAAATCAACCCGGACGATGTCAAAGAGGAAACCCTTCGGGCTTCGGGTGCTGGCGGTCAACACGTCAACAAAACTGAATCTGCAGTCCGTCTCACGCACATCCCTACCGGGATCGTAGTTCAATGCCAAAACGAACGCAGTCAGCACAAAAACCGGGCATCGGTTTACAAAATGCTTGCCTCGCGATTAGCCGTTTTACAAAGAGAAGCTGACCTTGCTAAGGCTAACGCAATCAAAGGTGACATTGGCCCAGCGGAATGGGGACGTCAGATTAGAAGTTACGTGATGCAACCGTACACCATGGTGAAAGATCACCGCACAGGACACGAAACAGGAAACGTGGTGGCCGTGATGGATGGAGAAATCGATAGCTTTATTGAAGCTTATTTGAAGCGTCCGCCTAATGAAGACACCTTTATTGAGTAGTCCTCCGACCACTTGCCGCATTTGATACGTCAAATAACAGAGATTCAAAATGAGTTTGCTTGCACTTGGAATGATGGTCGCCGTTGCACAGTCGGCCCAAATTGAAGCCGCACCAACGCCTCCGGTCGGATCATCACCCTTCTTTCAACGATCAGTGCGCGAAGTCGCCGAATTATTAGAAGCAGGAGACTTTTCGGGCGCAAGCAAGCGCGCTTTAGCAATGCCTCGGCATGAATTTACAATCAAAATTGACACGAAGCAACTCTCTCGAATCAACCAGGTAATTGCAAAAAGGGCACTGGATTCAGCAATCGCAAACTGGAAGGCGGCTATACCGGAGCTAAAAATAACCGAAGGGGAAAAGCCATCCGTATTAATTTCGTTCGTTAAAGAACTGGAACAAACCCATGTCGGCGACCCAAAAACATTGGTGATTTTTGAGAGCCCGGATGCTAGCGAGCCGACGATCGAAGCGGTTGTTTCCACAGTAAGAACCGACCAAAAAGTTGAGATCGAAGCGCCTGTTTACGAAAACGAGATCAGCTACGCGATCGGAGCTTTTCTGGGCCTCGAGCGCCAACCAAAACCAGGAAGTGTGATGTTTCGGATTGATGGACTTGGTGGCTCCATGCCAAAGATTGATATGCTTTCATCCGAATTAGCAAAGAGCAATATTGGAATTGTCAACCAGCTGACTTCCGCAGCGAAGAATAAGAAAAAGCTTGCAGCTCACTTCCCATCATTCTTTATCGACCAAGATCAGATTAATTTCCATACAGTTGTTCAGGGTGAAAATCAGCAGTTTCAAATTCAAATTGTGAACCGCGGTAAAGCTCCGCTGAGATTCGCAATTCGCCCAGACTGCTCATGTTTTGTTCTCAATTACGAGCCAGTGGTTGCCCCGGAATCGAGCACATTGGTGAGTGTTTTTATGAGCACGACCGACTTTCAGGGGCCACAAGACAAGGGTCTCTTTATTTACACTAATGATCCCGAGCGACCAACCACCAGGCTTGGAGTTGTGGGCAACATCACTCCCGCCTACCGTTTGATCACCGGCACCAAAGATGATACGGTCATGTTTGGTGAGAATGGTGCGAAGCTCACGTATTACTTGTTCATGCCTGAATCGGTGGCGATCAAGCCGTTGAGAGCAACTATTTCTGGAGTTACGGGTATCACCAGCATCACTCCCTGGGAAGGAACGCTCGCTGATCCTCTGTGGAATGAGCCAGCAAAGCCTCGCAAAGGCTACAAGATTGATGTGTTACTTAGCCCAGGTACTGTTCAAGGGCGCATTCTTACCGCATTGCTTATCCAAACCGATAGCAAAACATTTCCCGTACTAGGCGCCAATTTTTACGTTCAAAGAGGCATCGCGGTATCTCCCCAAACCATCTACTTTGGTGATGTGAAAGGAGGAATAGCCAGAGCTTGGGCATTGATCAATGGGCCAGGGCGAGACTTTAAGATTCTGGACATCAAGTCTTCTGAATCTTATATCACGGCAAAAGCTGAAAAGCTGAAGAGTGGTGAATACAAGCTCTCAGTTGAACTTGATGCCAAACCTGGAACCGGCACCGTGATCGCCAGCCTCCTGATTAAAACCGACGATCCAGATTCGCCGCAAATCGTTGTTCCTGTCCAAGGTTATGTGCCCTAGATTCTTGAAAGTCGCGCTTTGGGGAACGGCTTTATTGCCGTTTATCATGGGTGCGATTGCCAAACAAGAAGAATCAAAAAGCTGGACTTTGATCATTGGCGGCAACACTGCCGGATATCTTTCTCCGTGCGGCTGCACAAAGCCCATGGTGGGCGGAATTCGCCGCCGAGCCACCAAAACAGAGGAGTTAGCTCAACAAGCATCCTTCATTATTGAAACTGGCCCGATTGTAGGCGTTCCTGGGCGACAATCAGAACTCAAAGCTGAAACCCTCGCCGAATCACTCAAGGCGATGAAAGTTGATGTACTGGCGCTCACTTCCAAAGATTTGATTTTGGGTGAACCAGGAATCGCCGCCGTTGAGCGGCTGTCAAACACTTCCATTCTCGGCACTGAGAATTCGAGTGTGTTTGTGAACTCAAAGTGCGCCGTATATGCCGATGGTACGAGCCCCTCGTTCACTCATCTGAATGCGATATCTCGAGCCCGTGAGCTCGTACAAACAGCCAAAGAGCGCTCGGTTCCTTCTATCTATGTCACAACCTTTGACCGTGAGATGGCGATGCAAATCGCCGAGGCCGTTCCGCAGCTAGATGTGATTATCTACGCTTCTAAAAGCGCACCCCGAAATGGAGAAGACCGGGTTGGTAAGACTTGGCTACTCACACCTGGCCCGCAGGGTCAGTATGTGACTTCGATTACTTTTTCTGGCGACGGATTTGAATCACCAGTCATAAACTCACTCGGGCCAGATGTGCACGACCATACTGATGTTTCTCGCTACTACAGTCGTTACCTCGACCGCGTTCGGAACGAAAAGCTGGTCGAAATGATGCCAAAGGTATCCGATGCGGTCTATGCAGGTACAGAAGCTTGCCGATCTTGCCACGAAGCCGAATACAAGATTTGGAAAGGATCGAAGCATGCGCAAGCGTTCGCGACGCTCGAATCAGATAAGCATGACGCCGACCCCGATTGCGTAAGTTGCCACGTTGTGGGAATCGAGAGCACCAACGGGTTTATTGTTAAGGAAAAAACTCCCCAATTCACCGACGTTGGTTGCGAATCTTGCCACGGAGCGGGGCAAAACCACACACTCAAGCCGAAAGAAGCCAAGATGCCAACGCTTGGAACAGAGGCTTGTGCAAAATGTCACAACTTGCAGCATAGTCCAACATTTGATTTTTCCAAGTACTGGGAAAAAATCAAGCACTAACCCAAGATTGGGGAAATATCGGTGGAAAAGATTTATATCTTTATGAGACTTGCTGTTTGAACTCAATGCATAAATTTTTCATAAAGTTTAGGTTCAAAATGACCATAAATTGTCCTTTCAGGGGTCCTTGCATTCGACAGAATTATCCCGGAAAATGAGTGCTTGTTCGATAGCTAATTTCTTCGAGAAAAAACAATGGCAGTCACCGATTTTCGCACGCAAAACGCTGGAGTAAAGCAGGGTGAAAATCGTTTAAGTGCCGTTCTTTGCGCGTCGTCGGCAATGGTTGCGTCTCAATTTGCCGCGTTGCCATCTAATAGCCGGGCGATCAAATTAGCGGAGCACTTTGTTAAGGAAATTCACCAATTTGCTGCGGTTGTTGGCCCTTCAGGATGGGGAAAATCGGAGTTATTGCAGTCTATTAGCCGGAGCCTCACCGAAGCAACCGGAATCAGCGTTCCCGTTACTCACGCCCTGACATGGGCGAACTCACGCGAAAAGGCTTGCGCTCAACAGTTTTTGTTGCTTGATGACCTTCAAGACGTATTTCGCCACCCGCGAGCAAAGCATCAACTCAAACTGCGGCTTCACCAGCGAGCCAGGTTCAAGCGACCAACGTTTGTAACCATGGTCGGGCAAAGCCATGAGTTGATCACACAGGGAATTTTTGCTTGCCCGCTTTCTTGGCGCATTGAGTCTATCAACGAACCCACTTGTCCGGAACGCGAATTCATTGTCAAGCAGATCGCAGAATCCGAGCGAATTAAGCTCAGTCCGCAACTCACACACCTCTTGGCGACCCACATGAATGGCAACGGTCGCTCGATTCGGGGCGCACTGCTTCGTCTACGACTTGTGAAAACCGATTGGAGTGCTCTTTCTGACCTCGGAACAGCAAGCGGAATCCTCATGCCATACCTCATCGGGGAGAATGGCTGGGATTTGCGCGACGTTGTGCGAGATGCCGTTCACAGCGTTTATATGCCTTGCGCGGAGTGTGGCCTCACAGAAACAGAAATTTGCGCTTACATCCTGCGCAACGACATTGAACTGCGGGAAGATGAAGTCGCAGCATTCCTACGCATGACCCCGGGGCAAGTTTATCGTCAGATTCAGAGAACTGCAACGCTTATGCACCAGCCAGCTTGCTCTCAGTTAGTTGCGGATTGCCAGAACGCCGTTTTGAAGGCACTTTCTGATGATTAACCTGAACTCAGGAAGTTTTGGCGCGACTCTTGCAGTTGATTCTATTGGGACATCGAGGCAATATTGAGAGCTATAGCGGACATTAAGTTGAACCGTCTAACCGTTCCCCCTGACACTGATCTGGGCACGGCACTCCTCCTCATGCAAAAAGAGCATGCGGGGGCCGCTGCTGTTATTCGCGATGGCGAATTTATAGGCTTTGTTACAATTGAATCGGCGGTGCTCTCGGAACCAGACGTGCTGGTCACTGAAGTCATGCGCGGCACGTCAACTGCTCTGCAACTTACGGAACCAGTCCGCCAAGCCGCAAAATACTTTGTGGGACAGCAAGCTGATTACCTCGCCGTATTTTTTGAAGATCAATACGCTGGCCTTCTCAGTGCTTTGATGCTGATTGATGAACTTGGGCGAAGCTACGACCCTCTCACAGGACTCAGTTGGAGCGACCGACTGCGCGACTGGGGTGTAGAGCAACTCGAGGCCGGGCAAGAAATCTGCGTGATCTTTTTTGACCTCAATGACTTTGGTGTTTACAACAAGCGATACGGCCACGTGGTTGGCGACCGAGTGCTCAAAGGGTTCGGCAAACTTTTGAACGGCTTGATCGATCCTAAAAAGGATGTCCTCGTACGCTACGGTGGTGATGAATTCGCGATAGGAACAACCCGCTCTCGCGAAGAAGGCATCGCGCTACTAGAACCAATCGCTTCCAAAAAATTTAAGGTTGAAGATGTTCGTGTGCCAGTTGGATTTTCCTACGGAATTTCCGGCGGTAAGCGCAGTCTGGAAAATCGGCGTGAACACGGGGCCGCTACCCTTGATAATCTCATTGCTCTCGCCAGCCAAGAATGTTTGGCAAACAAACCAGGCGCGATTACCCGCGCCGTGATCTCTGAACCTGAGCAAGAACCAGCCCCGGTTCAAAAACATATTCCTGATTTCCAAAAAATCGCAGAGCATGCGGCGCAGAAAGCCAGTGAATCGGATTCGGGCATTGAAATTGAAGTGCTCGAAACCTATTTTGTCCACGAAGACGAAAAGCCGAGAGTGGTTGTCACGGGATTTGCCAATCAAGATGGTTCACGTAAGCCATTTCGCTCTTCAAAGCCGATCGGAAAAGATATTTCTAAATCAATCGCTGAAGCCGTGTACGAAAGTGTCCTACTTGGCTAGGAATTCGGGCGATCTAGTTGCTCGCATCCAACTTTTCGGCGTATAACGAACTATGTCCCAGACTTCCGGCGGATCGTCGCTCGCCCGCATCCAAGAACTTGTTGACCGAATTGAACAAGCTCTGCCATCCGCCGATGCAAAACTCAGTGCCTATCTTTCAGCATTGAAGGCTGAAGTAACCACTCTCGGCAAATCTAGCGAAGATCAGGAGGCTCTGCTTGCCCAATACGAAGAAGCGTATCAGAAACTGATCCAGCCGGCGAACAAGATTGGCTTGTTTGTGCGGTTTTTGGATGACGGTCTGGTTCAAATTCTTCAAGGCGACCAGGAGTTTGTTGCCACAGTTGACCCAAGTTTGGATACAGATTTACTCCACCCAGGAGTCCGGGTTAAACTCAACGAAGCCTACGCGATAGTTGGCCTCGCCCCTGAATCGACAACTGGGCAAGTGATTTCGGTTTCTGCCGTGCTAGAAGATGGTCGGTTGCGTGTGAGTTCTGATCCACAAGGTCAGCAGGGACGGATCATTCCACGCGCTCACCATTTGGTTGATGCCGTGATCAAATCCGGTGACGAAGTACTTCTAGACCCAAGCGGAAAAGTCGCGGTTGAACACTTACCCAAACAATCAGCGCAGAACTACTTTATTGAAGAAATTCCGGAAACGCCTTGGAGCTCGGTTGGCGGTCAGCAAGAAGCGATAGATTTGATCCAAGAATCTATCGCCCAACCACTGATCTACCCTGAGCTTTACAAATCTTTTGATAAGCGTCCACCGAAAGGAATTCTGCTTTACGGTCCTCCCGGCTGCGGAAAAACGCTGCTCGGCAAAGCGATTGCTTACAACCTCGCAAAGGATTATCGTGAGCGAACAGGTAAGCAAGACGCCAAGGAGCGCTTCCTGCATATCAGCGGACCGAAAATCTTGAACATGTGGCTGGGTGAAACGGAGCGAATGGTGCGGGAGATCTTTGCCACCGCCCGGGAGCAAGCTAATGAGGGGCGCATTGTCGTGATCTTTTTGGACGAGGCGGAATCCGTTTTGCGAACCCGATCATCCGGTCGATGGCTGAACATCAGCAACACGGTGGTGCCACAGTTCTGCGCCGAAATGGATGGCCTTGTTGAACTCGAAAATGTGGTGATCGTGCTCACTTCAAACCGACCCGACTACATTGACCCGGCGATTTTGCGGCCAGAAAGGATCGACCGAAAAATCCGCATTAAGCGACCCAATCAAGACGCGGCAAGGCAGATTCTTGGGATATATCTCCACGATTCCATCCCCATTGATGCCGAATTTGCCAAAGAACACGATGGGCCAGCTTGCGCACGTAAGGCACTGATCGAAGCGACGGTTGCTCGGCTTTGGGCCAAGACCAAAGAAACTGAATTCCTCGAAATCTTGAGCCGCGATGGCAATTCGCAAACGCTCTACTTTGGTGACCTGATCAGCGGGGCACTTTTGAAATCATTAGTCGACCGAGCTAAAGATTTCGCGATCAAACGCGCAATAGCCGAGCCGAAGAAGAAGCACGGTTTGAATCTAGAAGATATGCAACTGGCGATAGACGCCGAGTTCAAGGAAAACGAAATCTTCCCGAAATCCGATTCAGTGGAGGATTGGCTTAAGTTGCTTGACTTCGAGCCGGAATCAGTAGTTAATGTTCGACCAGTTGGTCAGGAAAAAGCTAAAGATCGCGTGCGTAAAACGATCATGTAAAGAATAATCCCTCCGTGGTTGACTCGTGATAGAATGAGGCCCTTGACGGGGCTAATATCATGAAGATAAAAGAGGATTACCGACGTTCGCTGGCGATTGCGTACCTCGTATCCGCGTTCAATACTCCGTTTTTTCTGCGGCTGGGTTTTTTCGCCTGCATTGTGATGTTTATGGTTTCCGGGTTTGTGTTCGGCACTACTTTCTACTTTCTCCAACTGATTTCAAAACGAATCCGGATGCGGTCATTTGCGGTGCAGGTGGTTGTGCAAACCCTCCTGATCGGAATAAATATCGTCGTTTCGATGTGCATCGTAGGAATTGTGGGAGCGGCCGCGTTCTCTGGGGTTTCAGTGTTCAATCCAGAGTTGTATCGCCAGTTGATTAGGATGATTCATCCAGGGATGGCGGCAGGAGCTATTGGACTGGGGCTGCTACTTGCACTGATCATCAATAGCGTTGTAGCGGTTTCTCAAAAACTCGGGCCAGGTGTTTTGTGGAACTGGATGACGGGCAAATACTATTCCCCGCGCGAAGAAGAGCTCGTCGTTATGTTTTTGGATATGAAAGACTCCACGACTATTGCGGAACGGCTTGGAACACTGAAATTCAGTGCGCTCGTTCGCGATTTCTTTGCTGACCTAACCGAGCCGCTCCAATCCACCGGAGCACGGGTGAGCCACTATATCGGCGACGAGGCGGTGATTTACTGGTATCCGTCAACCGCCGTCAAAAACGGAAATTGTCTCCGGCTTGTGCCGGCATTTCAAAAAGCTCTCTCCGCTCAATCTGCAGAATACGAACGCAAATATGGATTTGTGCCTGAGTTCAAAGCCGGAGCGCATATCGGGATGGTCGTGGCGACGGAAGTCGGCGAAGTGAAAAGTGAAGTCGTGTTTCATGGCGACACACTGAACACGGCGGCGCGAATTCAAGGGCTATGCGGTGAAGAAGGTGAGCAATTTTTGATCTCAGGTGAGCTTGCCGAACGGATGGGAGAAGGTTTTGGGCTTAATCTCAGGCCGCTAGGTAACCGTTTGGTTAAAGGACGAGCGAAGGAGATCGAAATCTTTGCCGCGTTGATTTCCAGTTCAAAGACTCCAAGTTAACACTAAGATTTTTGCAAAGAGCGAAACAAAAATCGCCGTGAAGATGAATAATCCTTTCCGCGTCAAGCCAACCTTTATTAAAGCGGTTGCCATCATAAAACACATCGAGTAGCTGATTAATGAAAGGAAAGCCATATTGGCAGGATCAACTTTCGAAGCTTGTGGCCAGGGCCAAAATTCGACGAAATTTGTTCCCGCAATGAGAAAGATGGATATCCAAAAGTAGATACCTTGAATAGAAGAATCTTCAGTTTTGTGATCAATCGAAGATTCTTGTTCCATCTGCCTTTAGTTCAGCAATTCTCTTGGGTCGGCAATGCGGCCTTTGATCGCCGTTGCCGCCGCCGTGAGCGGACTGACCAAATGAGTGCGCGAACCTGGTCCTTGGCGACCTTCGTAAGGGCGGTTGCTGGTGCTGGCCGAACGTTGCTGAGGGCGCAAGATGTCGCCGTTCATGCCCAGGCACATGGAACAGCCGGCACGGTGCCATTCAAACCCAGCATCCTTAAATACGTCATCCAAACCTTCTTGCTCGGCGAGAGCACGAACACTCGCCGAACCTGGAACAACCATCGCTCGAACGCCTTCGGCGACTTTGCGCCCCTGAACCAACCCCGCCGCGATACGAAGATCTTCAATACGGGAATTGGTGCAACTGCCAATGAAAACAGTGTTAATATCCAGTTCGCTCACCGGAGTACCGGGCTTTAACCCCATATACATCTGAGCGCGTTCTTCGGCAGCATCGTGAGGTTCGGGAACGGATTGATCAATATCCACCGTCATCGCCGGAGTTGTTCCCCAACTGACTTGGGGCTTGAGCGCGTTGACATCCAAATGTTCTTCACGGTCGAATGTCGCACCGGAATCGGTCGGTAAAGTCCGTGAGTGATCCACCATCCGGTTAAAATCTGCCCCGTGGGGAGCGTAGGGTCTGCCCTGATCAATGTATTCAAAAGTAATGTCGTCCGGGGCGACCATTCCCGCACGAGCCCCCATTTCGATACTCATATTGCAGATCGTCATGCGCCCGCTCATGGGAAGAGTGGTGATCGCATCACCCGCATATTCAACAACGTAGCCAGTAGCCCCGCCTGCGCCGAGTTTGCGGATAATGGCGAGAATAATATCTTTCGCCGTCACCCCTGCCCCGAGCCTACCGTTTGCCGAAACCCGCAGGGTCATCGGCTTTTTCGCCGCTCGCAAGGTTTGAGTGGCTAAAACGTGTTCCACTTCGCTGGTTCCGATACCAAAAGCCAAGGCTCCGAACGCACCGTGGGTGGAAGTGTGGCTGTCGCCGCAGACCATGGTGAGGCCAGGAAGCGTGAGTCCGAGTTCTGGGCCGATGATGTGCACGATTCCTTGGCGGGGGTCATCGTAGCCGAATAAAGGCACGCCAAACTCCTTGGCATTGCGATCCAGGGCCGCTAACTGTTTGCCGCTGAGGGTGCGTTCATCAATTTCGCGACCATCGGTCGGCACGTTGTGGTCAACTGTTGCAAAAGTGAGGTCGGGTCGGCGAACTTTACGCCCGGCTTCGCGCAAACCATCGAACGCTTGCGGGGATGTGACTTCGTGAACCAAGTGCCGGTCGATATAGAGCAGGGTTCCGCCCCCCGGGAGATCGGATACCTTGTGGTTGTCCCACACTTTTTCAAACAGAGTCTTGCCCATGCGCGCAGTTATTCTACGCCCTAGCCAGGGTGAATTTGCTGGAATATTGGTGTTTGGTGCGGGTCCTCTGTCCCGCTTGATAGGTTTTGATCTGGCACAACTTCTCGGGGCTGGATTCAATCTGGTATCCTGCCCCTTCGTCTCTGGGCAGTTGCCCGAGTGGCCAATGGGAACAGACTGTAAATCTGTCGGCGCAAGCCTACGCAGGTTCGAATCCTGCACTGCCCACCAGAGAACAAATAATATCGCCCTCGTAGCTCAGCGGCAGAGCGTTCCCTTGGTAAGGGAGAGGTCACGAGTTCAATTCTCGTCGAGGGCTCCAGTAGACTTATTTTGATTTGGTCGGGTGGTCAAGATGAAGCACAATCCCGAAACCTACACCCTCATAGATGCGAGACGTTTTTTAAGGCAAGGTCTACGAAACCTTCTTGAATTTGCAAGCGAAAACAAGGTTCCGAAGCGTATTGATTTTGGTCAATTGCGTTGTGCCGTTGCCGATTTGGAGTATGTGGTTTCTCCGTGGCCTGATAAGAAAACTCTGTACTCTTCCGAGCTTGGATACTTAGCAATCAGAGAGAGAGAATAGGAATTATTCTCCGCATTTGCAACTCTTTTTTCCGAGATCATTCACTCTACTAGTCGTGGACGACGGCTAAGATTGCAACTCATTCGGCATCCTCAATTCGAAGAATTAAGGCTCCTGGGTAAGGACTTATTGAACTTAATGGAGCCTGATGAAATAGATCAACCGGAAAGCTCCCCTGTGACAGCGTTCTTTGCCCAAGCTAAAGTAGGTGAAGACAGAAGAGAAAAGTACTACGGGATTCTGAGAGCAGTATTCGAACTTTATGACCCTGATCGCTATCCTATCTGGCATCCTGAGACTAAGCGCAATTGGTTCAATAGCGACGATGAACCCTTTACGCCTGCGGAGTTTGAAGACTGGCTTTTCCAGTCTGGCGGGCATGACTGGTTTTACGGCAGATACGCTTTTAGCAAAGATGAGAGTCATTCCGTTTATATGGATGGAGACGACCTAGATACTTTTATGACCTTCACGGTGGCAAACGAAGATGTGCCAAAGGCTCGTGAAATGATTTCAAAAATTGATGGCCTCTATCAAATTATCACTGAAGATCAGCCGGGTAACCCAGATGAAATTGCCCACATTTACGGAAAGCCCTTTATCAAACTGCAACAACCTCATTTCCTGGTTGCCGATAGATATGCACTGAGAGAAGCACTTGTCAGGCTGACTGATTCCAAGTTCAACGAATGGTGGAAAAGCGAGACTTGCTTTCTCAAACTGGAAGAAACTATTGAATGGCTTGCTCGGTTGTGCCTTTCTTGGGACGAAAGGCGAGACGATTTCCTGAGCGAATTTGGACACCTTGCAATTAAGCCGGACGAATTTGAGGAATTCGAGCAGTTAGCTGTGCTTTATGAGCAAATTCGAAAATCATGCTCGCGAAAAGAACGTTTTGAGTTTGTGAAAGATCCTCGTTGGGAGCAGTTGGTTGAAATAGGTCGTAATCTTTTGCCAAAAGTTGATATTCGGAGTTCTCCGGGGTTCAAGGAAAACACAACTTCCTTTACCATTTATGCTAAGCCAAAGGAGCAAGATTCGCTTCTGCCCCGCGAAGTAAATTTCTTTTTGATTCTTCGAAAGGTAGTTCGCTTGTACAACTCCACGGATTATCCGTACTGGTGCTACTTATGCCCGGTTTATCCCGAGGCAACTGCTTTCGAAAAATTTATTGTAAGGGAAAGTGGATACGTTACTGATCACGTTTCTTATGCCGACGACGAGAGTCATTCTGTATTCGTAAGGGCCGATGAAGCTGACTTGGAAATAGAATTCAGTCTTGAAAACTCCCAACTACACCTAGCCAGTCAATTAGCAGAATCTCTAGATGGTCTGTACTCCATATTTCAGTACAAAAGTAAATCAGGCGAATTAGTTACCCTGACCACCTAATCTTTACTAACTTTTTTCTGGGTCTAAGACGCCATTGCTACTCCAATCACGACTAGTAATCAACGCAAGCAACAGAGACCACACTATCGCAAATACAAGCCCATTGGTTCCATAAACCGAGTGCGCCCATGTTCCGAATGCCGCTCCACACACCAAGCCGGCCCAAAGCAGTGCGTAAGGAGCCCATTCCCACTTGGGAGCCCCTTCGAATATTGCGGCGATCCGTTGACCGCATTTCACAAGTGCGCCTGTCATGTACGTCAGCCCGATATTCGTTTCGCCCTTTTGCTGAAACACAGCGTTTTCTGCCCCCATCGCCATCACCATAGCCACCAAACCGACGTGCGGAATCTTGAATATCCAAGCAAACGTAGCAATTGCCAAGAGAACTGATACTGTAAGCAAAACGCGCGCGCGCTTACGGTTCTTTGATTTGCTTGCGATGAGCGTTCCGAGAATAACTCCGCCCACAAAGCAACCGATCACGCCACCCGCAATGAACATATTCTCTACGTTATTTTTGCCGACTGCGACTCCTAGCCGTGTGGAGTTACCACTCATAAATGATATGAAGAACCCCTTGGTTGTGAGGAACCCCATTGCATCCACAAATCCAGCCAACGCCGATAGTGATACGGCAAGCGCAATGGATCGGCGATCGAGGGTTGTCATGAGCACTCCTAGTTTAGCGAATCGCGCGTGGATTCCTTTTATCAGGTCATCCTGCTGACGGATTCAATCCGATGCCAAAATAGAACCTGTGTCTGACCACAAAGGGAATCTCCGCATCATCACGCTGGGTTGCGCGAAGAACGAAGTCGACAGCGAAGAAATCGCGGGCGTTTTGCGTCAGGCCGGGCACTCGGTTAATGGCTCCCAATCCGCCGATGTCACCATCATCAACACGTGCGGATTTTTAGAATCAGCTAAACACGAATCCATTGCCGCGATCAAAAAAGCCGTCGCTGAAAAAGGCGGAGGCAAAGTGATTGTTGCCGGATGCCTTGCTCAACGAATGGGGGCCGAACTCGCCCGACTCGCGCCCGGAGCGGATGGATACATCGGCGTTGGCCAGATGGGCAACTTCCACCAAGTGGTTCAATCAGTATTCGGGCGCACTGAACCCCTGATTGATGTTGAACCGCCGCATCATAAGTGGGCTGATGTGACGACCAGAGCACGTACTGGTCGCCCATGGAGTGCGTACCTCAAAGTCAGCGAAGGATGTGACCACCGCTGCACTTTCTGCACAATTCCGTCATTCCGGGGCAACCACGCGAGCAAACCGATTGAGCGCGTTCTAGAAGAGGCTAGACAACTTGCCCGAACCGGATGCAAAGAAATCAACCTTATTGCTCAGGATGTCACTCAGTATGGATACGATCTGTACAAGGAGTTCACGCTCCCCAAGCTTCTCCACCAATTGGCGGAAGTTGATGGTATCGACTGGATCAGAATTCTTTATTTCTATCCTAACCGCCTCACCGACGAAGTGATTGAGGCCATTGCAACCCAACCCAAGGTTTGTAATTACATTGATATTCCTCTGCAGCACGCTCACCCCGAGACTCTGCGCCGCATGAAACGCCCTTGGGATGGCGACCGCTATCTCAAATTGTTCGAAAAAGTTCGTGCATCCATCCCGGATGTTGCGATTAGAACAACTTTTATCGTTGGCTTCCCTGGGGAAACGCAGTCTGAATTCAACCATTTGATTGATTTTGTTCAAGCGGCAAAACTTGATCGGGTTGGGGCGTTCCAATTTTCTCGAGAACCAGGCACACCGAGCTACGATATGCCGGGCCAAGTGCCAAGTCGAACCAAAAAAGAACGGTACGACCGCCTGATGCGGGCCCAGACCCCCATATCTCTTTCCAAGAACAAAGCTCTGGTTGGGCAAACAATTTCGGTGCTTGTAGATGAAGTCAAGGATGGGTGGATGGCCGGACGGAGCTACCGAGACGCACCGGAAATTGACGGCTGGGTTTACGCTCAAGGAAACGTACAACCAGGTTCATTTGCAAAAGTCACTATCACTGAAGCCCAAGAACATGACCTGGTTGGTCACCTCTCTGGATTTACGCCCGCCCAAAATCCGCGCATGATTCCGCTACAGATGGCGACCCGCGAACCCCGGTAAGGATCAATGGCTACCGCTTTCAACCATTTTGTTAGATTTTTAATTGAGCATGAGCAGCCACGCAATCCTTATTTAACTCATATCGTCTCGGGCGGATGTTTTGGCTTCTTGCTCGCAATTTTATTGTTCCAAATCAATGCCATTGCGGCAATCGCGCTTTTTCTTTTCATGGCGTGCTACCCCCTTGCGCAGTATCACCTGCATAATCGTAAAAGTGAGCGGGAAAGAAAGATTATTCCAGCGGAAATTCATGAAACGTGGGAGTTGCTCCGGTGGATGGGGCATCAACGCTCGCTCAATCACCGAACCCATCCTAAATTAAGAGAACTGCTTGAAGATATCGCGGCAATCCGTCGCCGAACCTTGGATGCTTTGGATTCACCAAGTTGGCAGGAACGATCTAAAACTCCGGAAGGCGCGCAGGCCAAGCAGGATGTAATGCGTACGCTGGATCACGCACTTTACGACGCCGTTTTCATTGGGCGGCACCTATTCCGTGGGAAAGGTCAGCGGGAAACCACGTTCCATCAGCGGTGCCAAGACCCTAAATTCGGGGCGCATGCGCTTGAAAGCATTGGTCAACTCCGCGATGAAATTCTCGGCTTGAGCGAATCCGCTATTGCCGCCGGGGAGCAATCTGACCTCAGACTGGAACTCACCAAAGGGCGCATTCAAGCCTTGGTCGATGCAGAGCGAGAATTGGAACAGTCGCTTGGGCCAGCCGACACTTTAGACTGACCATAAGGCCGAAACTGGCGTATAGCTGAGTTGTTCATCCACGAATCCGCTCTGCTCGCCTAATGTAAGAACGCACCCTTTTGCAAACTGGTCTCCAGCGACATCACGCAAAAAGCGCAGGCCTTCAAAATTACTTGGCTCGGCGAGCTCTCGGTCAACGACGGTAATTCCCATTATGCGACCGTCAGCAAGGCCAACAACCACTGGCACAGAATATTGCCGAGTTGAGCGGAAATGCATCACTTCGTATTCATTTTCGCAGGCCGCCGATTGCTTTACCAATTCCATGGCAACAAAATTTTCCCAAGCCGCAAGGGGCAGTTTTCCACTCCCGTTCAAATAATTCCAAATCCCAAGGTCGGCAAACGCTACCCTGCTGGTCTTTGCCGCCTTGCCGTTCTGCAAAGCCGTCCATGCAGGCACGGAATTAATAAGATAAACCGCTTCGAGCAAGCTGAGGTATCGGGTCAAACTGGTGGCCGGAATTCCTGTATCGCGGCTGAGCTGTGTGATGTTTTGCACCGCGTAGGGGTTCTTAGCCAACACCTGCAACAGATTCGGGAGCGAGTGCAGTCCTTCAATCTGGGCTAGGTCACGCACGTCGCGATCCATCAGCGCCCGAATGTACGATTGAAACCATGCTTTTCGGCGAGATGCACTCGCGCGACCGACTGGCTCTGGAAACCCACCCCCAAGAATTTGATCCTGAGTAAAAGAAGCGCCGTCCCCTAATGAACCGCTTATCCATCGATCAACAAATCCTTTTGGTGAGCGGTTGATTTCTTGCTGAGAAAGGGGCCAAAGCGTGAAAACCTCCATACGTCCGGCCAGCGAATCGGATAATTTTGGAATTAGCAGAACGTTTGCCGATCCAGTCAGCACAAACCGCCCCGGTCGGCGATCTTTGTCCACCACCGCTTTAATGCTACGCATCAGGCTGGGAGCGCGCTGAACTTCGTCAATCACCGCTCCGTTGGCGAATGATTTCAACCAACTTTCCGGTGATTGCAACGCTGCGCTGAGGGCTAGAGAGTCGTCCAGCGTTACGTATGGCAGATCGCAAACTTGCTGAACCAACGTGCTTTTTCCGCTCTGCCGGGGGCCTTGTACTACCACCACCGGAGTATCTTGCAATGCTTCGCGGAGTCCATCCGCAATCCTTCGCGGAACTAAACCATCCATCGAATTACGATACCCGAAAATAGAAAAATCCACCACTGAGTGGTGGATTTTTCACGATTTAATGTACTTATTAACGGCGTGCGGCGACCAACATATTTCGCCATTTCTGATTTCGTAAGTCGTCGGTATCTACGCCTTTATTGTTGCTACTGCTATGGATAAAGTAAGCACCGCCATCACTCATGTAACCTAAAAAGATTCCCGTATGACCGATTTTGTTTCGCTTCTTATCCCAGAAGTAAAGGCGATCTCCCGGTTGAAGGTCTTCTAACCGTTCAATTGGTTTGCCAACTTTAGCTTGTTCTGCCGCGGTTCGGGGAAGATTGACATCAATCATCTCGAACAGTTCCTTGACAAAACCGCTACAGTCAATTCCGCCAGTTAGGGAGTTTCCACCCCAAACATAAGGAGTTCCGATGTACTTAAAGCTGTATTCCAGCATCTCTTGCTTGTTGCTGGGGGTGCCGGTTTCTCGACCAGTACTGCCACCGCGACTTGTAAGAGACCCACCCGAAGACGTGTTGCGCGAACCAGTACCAAGAGAGAAGTTCTTCGGAACCTCAACGTCGTAAGGTAACTCAGCGACTTTTTCTCTGAGGATGTAGCCAGTCTTGCCATTTTGAAGCAGAACTGCAAGCCACTTGTCGTACTGAGTGCTATTGATAACTAAATAGGAATATGGTTTGAGATCCCACAATGCTTTTGCCTTCGTATCCATTTTCGGATAAATCTTGGTTGCGAGCATTGATTGACCAAGACGACCAATTTTCTTGACATCTGCCTTGGCGGGAGCATTTGGATCAGCCGTAGTTTGAGCCATGGCAAAGCCGCTCATTCCCGCAACGAGAACAAGTAGCCCCACGCTCAATTTTCTGCCGAATCCCAACATATTCTCCATTATGGGCAATTTTGTGATCAAATTGACCCCTAAACACCCGCTAAGACGCGATGAAAGCCCGAAATGATCAGTAGTCCCGCATCAGAACCCAAAATTTTCTTTGTCATTCGTTCAGGGTGCGGCATGAGTCCAAGGACATTTCCACGCTTGTTCACCAATCCTGCGATATGATTGAGCGAGCCGTTTACGTTCGCTTTTTCCGTTAGTTCGCCGTTCGCTTCACAGTAACGGAATGCAACCAAGCCCTCATTTTCGATGCGGGCAAGTTCATCATCGCTGGCAACAAACCGGCCCTCGTTGTGGGCAATAGGAATTGCGATTGGCTCTTTCACTTGCTCCGTCCAAGCGGTGTTTCGGTTTTCTGCTTTTAGATAAACCGATTCGCAGAGAAATCTTTCGCCTGAGTTTTTGAGCAAAGCTCCCGGAAGTACTCCCGTTTCGCAAAGGATTTGGAATCCGTTACAGGCTCCCATCACCGGGTGCCCGTCGTTGGCCATGCGGATCACTTCACCCATTACCGCGGAACGAGCCGCCATTGCTCCGCATCGCAAGTAGTCGCCGTATGTGAACCCACCGGGAATAAAAACACCATCGAATCCAGCAAGACTGCTTTCTTGATGCCAAACGTACTCGGCTTGAACACCAAGATCGTCCCGCAAACTGTACAAGGCATCTTGATCGCAGTTAGAACCGGGGAACTGAACGACTGCGATTTTCACTCAACAACCTCGATAGCGTAATCTTCAATCACTGGGTTGGCGAGGAGTTTTTCGCACATGGATTTCACCCGGGCTTCGTCGTATTTTTCGAGTTCTAACGTGATGGTCTTACCGATCCGAACTCCTTCAACTTCCGAAAACTCAAGCGATTTGAGCGAATTCGCTACGGTGCGTCCGGCGGAATCGAGAAGCGATGGCTTGAGAGAAACATTGACGCGAACCGTGACCATAACTCTATTCTGACAGAGTGAGATGAGTAGCTAATGGCCTGCAGGTCCATCATGCGGCACGAGAGCGAGAGACTTCGATTTCCGTTACCATTCTCGGCTCAAGCTTGACAGTGACGACTTGCCATGCTTTACCATACCGATCGACGGTCGAAGCTCCCAGACTACGGCCCAATTGGCTTAGCCTTGGATCACCACTTACCATCACGGTTAATCCACCCATTGCTGTTTCGCTTACCAGTCGCAGACCATGCGGCTTAATGTCCACCGATACCTTGCGGCGATTACGTTCGTAGTCTCCAATCACGCTGGGCGGAAAAATCGTCATGCCTGCGTCTCTGGTGGCAATAAACAGCTGGCCCAGCTGAGTTTCCAATCGGTCATCATGCCCGTGCGATGCTAAAAATGAAAACTGGAACACTCCGTGATGACGCTTCGCACTTTGGAGCAAGCAAAATGCGACTTTTCCGTGTGTAACGAACCCAGGTGCATAAGCCAGGCTAGGAATCTCAACGACTTTATAAGCTCGTTTTTTTCCATGTGGGATGAACGGGCGGGAAGTGCCGAACAGAAATCCGGACGTGCCCGCCTGCCGACCACCTTTACACAATGAGAGCCACGCTCCACTTGCTTCGGCGAGCCGATAGTTTCGCGTCAGGCCATACCAAGCACCGTCCCACCCTTTTAAGATTGTTAAATGAGCATCTCCAACTCCCCGGGCAAGCTGGGTGTTCTGCATACGCACTTGATCTTCGCTTGCATGCTCGGTGTCCTGACGATACAAGTGGCCAATATCGTGGCCCCATCCTTTGAAGGCCCGGTACATATCCTGCGGCAATCCGGGGGGTGGAATCATCCATGCCGGGCGGTATCCAAATTTTCCGAGGGAGATCGCAACCCGGCGGTACAAATCTTGGTCGGAATCATCGCAATCTATGGAAAGCGTGCAAGCAGAATCGGCATTCGCTGGCAAGTGCCACAGAACCACCGCTTCCTTGCCTGTTGATTCAATCACATTCAAAATCAGGCGAGCAAATTGCTCCCGAAGTTCGTCGAAGTGAGGTCGCAAAAACGCAGGCGCAATGCCTGGTTCGAGGATTTCTCGATCCGACCACTCGAAATTCGTGCCGTCTTCGCTTCGTTGCACACCGTCTTCCATGAAGCAACTGCCATCACCTGGGCCGATCAAGTCGTTGCTGACTCCATGCCCTAATAGCATCAAAGCGGCGGTTTGACCCACGTGCGGAACAAACACGCTCACTTGCTCC
Organism: Fimbriimonadaceae bacterium; assembly: GCA_019638675.1. Lineage (GTDB taxonomy): Bacteria > Armatimonadota > Fimbriimonadia > Fimbriimonadales > Fimbriimonadaceae > UphvI-Ar2. Next base: position 685,776 of record JAHBTE010000001.1, read on the forward strand.
GAACGACTGACCAGCGGATTGCCTTCATTATCCACCGCCCAAACTGAACCCGTCAGGTGAAACGCCTTTTGCCCACCGAAAAATGCTCCGCCAAAGCAATCTTCCGCGAGTGGAGAATTTGCATTTGATTTCGGATGGCAAAATTTTCCACGTGAATAGAATTCTTTGGGTGCAGTAAAGCCAAAAAAGTGCTCGAAATTCCAAAATCCGCCGCTAAGAATCAGTTGGTTTTGGGGCTCATTGAGCCACTTCCGCACAACCTGCTGATACGGAAAATTAAGTGATCCACGCCCGGCAAGTAGGATCAAGTCAAATTCAGAAATCCTATCTAGAAGCTCCGTGCCACCAAGTTCAAAAACAAAGCCGATCTGACGCAACACTTCCCCGTACCAATGGGCGTACGGGTCAGCGGAGGCAATAACGACCCCCATGCGGACGCAGTTCGGTTCTGACACAGTTCCAGCCGTATTACTGGAATCGTCGGGCGGAATTTGAATTGCGATAGACAGAATTCATACTAGGAATTCATCGAGCAAATAGCCGCCGTGACCAGGAACGTCGCGCGGCATCACAACTCCCTCGAAAAATTCTAAGCCGGCTCCAGGTTCCGGATTGTGATTAAAGTGCGTATCCAAATCTACGAAGTCGCAGAGTCCACTCAGAGCCGCACTTTGCGCGATGCCGACTTGTGTTTCACACATACAGCCGATCATCGTGCCGAGGCCATGAGCCCGCGCAGTTGAAAGCACGCGTAGCCCTTCCGTGATTCCGCCACTTTTCATGAGTTTGAGATTCACACCGTCACATCTGTCGAAAAACTTGGCTACGTGCGCACTGACTCGGATGCTTTCATCCAGAAAAATAGGCAAGGCGCGCTGAGCAAACACTGGCGGGAGCTCGTCTTCCGAATCTTTGACCAGCGGCTGTTCGACATATTCGCAATCCCGTTTTGAAAGCCATTTCATCATCTCAATTGCTTCGCTGGGCGTCCATCCACCGTTGGCATCGGCACGGAGCTTTGCGCAGAAGGGCTCTGCCATTTCCTTGGCGGTTGACCAAATCGCTTTATCGTGATCTCTCCCCGCTGGGCTACCGAGTTTGACCTTGAGTGCCTTCGCGCCGGTCATTTGCAGAATCAATGGGACTCGTTCTCTGACGACATCTTCAGGCTCAATGCCAATTGTCACAGTTGTGATCGCTTTGGGTTTGGGCAATCCTAAAAATTTATAGAGCGGCATTCCCGCCCGCTTTGCAAGCAAATCCCAGATAGCACAGTCGAGTGCCGCAAGAGCAACGACTTCAATCCCAAGCTCCATCCCCTTAGCCCAAATCTCGTGTGGACTTTGATTGAGGTAGGGGATGAGCGGAGTCAGTGCTTGGTCAGCCGTGTCGGCGAAGTCGCCAGGAAGCCCGGTTGGGGGGGCACCTTCCCCGATACCGGTATGAATTCCGTCGCTGACTTCCACAAACAGATTTCGAGTAGTTCCGCTCGTTCCCCGGCTAATGGTGAGAGCGAATAGTTTGTGGACGTCCAATGCAAATGTCCGCAGCGACAGTTCGGGCATCGCCAATTTTAGAACGATTCTCAAAATTATTTGCCGACCAAAAAAATCCCTCCCGTCGATGGGAGGGAATTCTTGCCGTTAGTTTGGCATGGGGGGAGCGGCAGGCGGCTCCGGCGGAGCCGTGGCTGTCGTTTCGACCATTTTCGAAATGGCTTCCTTGGCTGACCCGATTCCGCCGAGTTTTTCGACGATATCAATGCCGAATATCTCTTTGACTTGCTCGTTTAATGCGACCAACCGCTTAGGATCATAGCCACCGCCTCCAGCTTTGCCAGAATCAATCACCGTGACCTTTTCGATATGCGTATCGCTGATCGTGGCCGTAAGTTGGCGAATGATCGGTTCGATTTTTTGCAACACGAAGATTTCCCGTGCCTGGTCGCCCGCATCTGTCCAACTCTTGCTGAGTTGGCGTAGAGCGTCGGCTCGAGCCTTGCCATCTTCCACGATAGGCGCAACCAGTGCCTTGGCGCGTTGTTCTTCCGCTTCGCAGTTCGCTTTCGCCGGTTGAACGATGTCGGCTTCTAGTTGCAAGCGAGTTTGTTCAACTCGGGCGCGCTGAACTTCAAGTTCTGCGCGGGCTTTTGCAACCATTTGCGCGACTTGTGCTTCTTGCTCTGCTACCACTGCCGCTCTTCGCGAAGTAGCATCGGCAAGAAGTTTTTCGGCTTCAGCTTTTGCAACCGCGATTTGAGCCGTGATCTTAGCTTCGGTCTCTTTTTCGTAGTTTTCTGCCGCGCGGACATCCGAATCAGCGTGAGCGATTGCTTCGGCAATTCGCGAAGAAGACTGCAGTTCTGCGTTGCGGATTCGCCCGATAGAATCGAGGTAATCCACATCGTCAGTGATGTTTTGAATCTTCAGAGTGTCAACAACGAGGCCGAGGCCTGTCAGGTCTTGCTCAACTTCACTCACAAGCTTTTCGGCGAACAAACTGCGGTCTTCATTCAGTTGTTCAGGAGTAAGCGTCGCAAGCACACCGCGCAACGATCCTTCCAGTGTGGACTTAGCAATAGCCATGATCTCTACGCGGCCCTTGCCGAGAAACCGCTCAATTGCATTGTTGAGCATTGGCTCATGACCCGCAACTTTGACGTTCGCGACGCCGTTGACATGGATCGGAATCCCGCCCTTGGTGTAAGCACCACGGGCCTCAAGCTCAATAATCATGTTGGTGAGGTCAACGCGATCAACTCGTTCCAGAAATGGAGTGCGCATCCCCCGACCACCTTTGATGATTCGGTAAGGCAACACCCGACCGCCAGAGACCCGTTTCTTACCACTAAAGATCAGCACCTCGTTTGGCTGGCAGATGTAGATGAGCGACCTTACACTCATGAGCAAAAGCAATCCGAGTAATCCAAAGAACCCGATTGCGGCACCGACGATAAGCATCATTTCTTCACCTCCTCTGTTCCCGAAACACTTTGGGGAATGTTGATCCCCACCGTTTTATCAACTGCATCGAATACAGAATCCAGCATTGCCGGGTAAGCGGCGATGTAATTCTTGAGGGTCGAGCCGTCGCCACTGTCAATCATGCTCAAGCCATCAATCTTGACCTTTTGAACGCCTTCTGCGGCAATACCGAGAATCGTTTCTAGGTTTTCAATCAATGTAATTTGCTTGGCTTGCGGACCAGCTTCTTGCCACGCCGCGTACATCAATTCCAGAGCACGGCTAACCGCCACACCTCGTTCGCGGATTATCGCCGCTTCGCCACGTGCCTTGTATTCGTCGCGAGTTCGGGCGGCTTCAGCCGGAAGAACCGTATCCGCCATCAAGCGGATGCCTTCCAGTTCAGCCCGGATCGTTTGAAGTTCGACTTCTGCCTTGGCTCGGGCTTCCCGTGCCGCGGCCTGTGTTCGTTCTTCTTCCGCCTTGACTTTTGCATCCAGGTCGGCCTGAATTTTCCGCAAGTCATTGGTTAGGCGCACGAGTTTTGAATCAACATTTGCCTGGACAACCTTGGCGCGACCCTTGTTTTCCGCTTCGGATTGCTCCGCTGCGCGACGGGCGTCCGATTCCGAAATTTCGGCTGATCGCACGATATTCGCAATTGCTTTTCGACCAGTCGCATCAAGATAACCTACTTCGTCGCTCACATGGAGAATCTTGAAGGTATCAAGGTGCAGACCGAGCTTGACTAAATCGTGCTCGGTTTCTTGGGTCAGTTTGTCAGCAAAGGTGAGTCGGTCTTCGTTGACTTGCTCAGGGGTCAAGGTTGCGACAACGCCACGCAAGTGGCCTTCTAACGTTTCTTTGCTCACCCGCCGGATTTCGTTTATGTCCCGGTCGAGAAATCGTTCAATTGCGTTCGTGATGTGTTTCTGATCACTGCTGATCTTCACGTTCGCGATGGCATCAACGTTCATGGCGATACCACCTTGCGAGTAAGCGTTTCTTACTGCTATCGGTACCTCCATCGTGTTGAGGCTCATTTTTCTAACATCTTGAAAAATAGGCACCGACCACGCTTTGCCGCCAAAGAAGGCTTGATAACCTTTGCCTTTACCGGTAATCACCAAAACTTCATTTGGTGGGGCGATGCGGAGAAAAGACCGCACAAGCCAGGCGAGGAAGATCAGAAGGAACAGTAATGCTCCAGCTCCTATCCCCATGCCAACTACTGCACTCGAGAATTGTTCCATTGTTTTATGAATTGAGATATCTCTCGGATTCAGCGACGGTCAGGCGTGTGCCATCAATAGACACAACAACCACCTCGTCACCTTGCGAGATTGCATGCCCTTCCAACGGAAAAGCATGCATGTCGATGATGTCGCCCTTGACTTCAACCCGGACTTTGCCCGGATCATTGCCTTGCGGCGCCACCAAAACTTTTGCCATCAGACCAACGAAGTCGCGTTCTCCTACCGAACTGTTGAGTTGATTGCGGTTCATCCAACGGAAAAGGGATGCCGCGCCCGTGCCAACGATTAGTCCTACGATGGAAGAAGCGATCATGCGAGTCGGTTCTTGCCCTGCTCCGAGCAGGGTGAGAAGAACACCAAAGCCTCCGAAACCGCCTAATAGGTAAGTCCAGAATCTGAGACTAAAGAACGGGAGCCAAACATCGGATACTGCATGGGCAACTTCGTGCGCGTGGTCGGCATCAAAGCCGTGATCAACGTCTACATCGTGATCAATATCCACACTGTGGTCAATGTCAATGTTGTGGTCAACATCTAAGTCGTGACCCATGCCACCTATCGCCGAAACAATAATGAGCCCCAGGCCAATAATCCCCGTGACAACATAAAGCGCAAGCATGTCTGATCGTTCCTACAACTGATACGGATCTTTGTGAATTTGGGTTGAGATTGGTCTCATCCAATATCCTCCAAAAGAACCATCATCAGTCTAACGCATTAACGTCATGATGATCGACACTCACTGCCACTTAAATGACCGCAAAGGATTTCCTGATCCAGCCATCGCTATTAGGCAAGCCGTAGAAGCTGGTGTCGAAAAGATAGTCGTCGTTGGCATTGACCGAGATTGGAGCGAAAAGGCGGTTGCGCTTGCTGAAGCGCACGAAGAGGTTTTTGCAGTGGTTGGCTGGCACCCCACCTCAGCGGCAAAATATAACCGCGAAGAATTAGCCATCATTCGCGATCTAGCCGCTCACCCAAAGGTAGTCGCAATCGGTGAGATCGGATTTGACTTTTATTGGGATTACTCAACCCTAGAACAGCAAACAGTTTGCCTGTGCGATCAACTCGACCTTGCTGAAGAACTTGACCTGCCCGTTGTATTCCACTGCCGAGAGGCGTATCCGGCTTTGCTAGATGTTCTGGAAAAGCGACCAATAAGGCCTTATCTTCTCCACTGCTTCGCGGGAAATCTTGACGACGCAAAGCGGGCGATCGCTCTCGACTGTACTTTTGGAGTTGACGGACCAGTGACTTACAAAAAAGCGGACGACCTACGTGAATGTATGCGATTCATCGGCATCGACCGCATCGTTTTGGAAACAGATGCCCCGTGGCTCTCTCCGGTACCGTATCGAGGCAAACCGAATCACCCAGCTTATTTGGGGTACATCCGTGATGGATTAGCCTCCTGCTTAGACCTGAGCCAGGACGAAGTCGCAAAAAAAACGACGGACAACGCCCGTCGTTTTTACAGATTGCCGTAGATCAGTTACCAGCCGCCAGTATCGCCGCTCGCTTTTGCCGGATCATTGCCCAGGGTGGTTTCTTCACCTGGCTTCATCGCAGTGTCTTCTTCAGACCCACGATTTGGAGTATCGGGCAAGCCTGCATCCGAAGAGAAATATTTCTTTTCTTTGGTTTCGCTGTTGGAAGCTGGTTTTTTCTTGCTATCGCTCGTTAGATCAACATCTAGCTTGACATCAGAAAATCGGCCTTTTTCTTCCGGTACATCGATCGGCTCAGTTGAACCACCAGTTTGAGCAATGGTTTTCACTTGCTCGGCGGTATTCGCGAGAATCGGCGCTCCGCCAATTTGCGGCCCGAGGAAAAAGAATCCGACCCCGACCATAATCGCCGGAACCACGACCCATTTCACCAAAAATGCCATTACTTTAGATGCTGTCACAGATTGCTCCTGTTCGTAGGTATCAGTGCATTGTAACGCCTACAACTGCTATTTTGACAAACGAGCCGCAAAACTAGAGGATTCCATGCCAGTAAAAATATATGAGGACTCCGCCTCATTCACCACAAAGCAAGTCGTTCCCGTGCCAATCGGGAACGAAATCCCAGCATGTTATCCGCAGGTTCGCTTAGAGATCACACGTGAAACCGTAGAACAAACCATTCCCATTCTTTGGATGGAAAATGAGTTCATTCGGCTTGGAATTGCGCCTAGTCTGGGTGGTCGAATCGTTGCGATTACTGATTTGCGTACTGGTATTGATGTCATTCCGTTACCCGACGAAATCAATCTTGTGGAAAATGATTTTCGTGGTGCGCGATGGAACCATGGAATTGAGTTTATTGCGGGAGAAAATCGAAGTAACTCGCTAGGCCCTGTTGATTTCCGAGTCAAGGAAGCGGGGTCACCCGAAGATAAAGGGGCGGTTTTTTTATTTGAGTGGACGGGCGATCTTTCGTGGCATGCAGCAATCACTCTCTATCCAGACAGAGCCGCATTTTTGATTGAACAAAACGTATTCAACCGGCGATGGCTTTCTTCCCACGGTCGAGGTGGAATCGACTTTCCCGAGCTAGTTCAAGACTATGTTTCACCAGATTCGTGTCTGATAGCACAACCTTCCGCGTCCGGAGGTTTGTTTATGAGTTGGACGCCTGGGGGTTTAACTCTGACTGATGATGGCCTGGTTACTGGCGAACCCAAAATCGCCCTGGGAGGACATCGCACTGATTCCATTAGAATCGAATGTTCTGTTTTTTCGAGCAAAGCACCTTTGACTGCCAGTACACATTCAGCCGCTGTGTTCTTGGATGATAAAGAGCTAATCGTTCAACCTCATCAAGAAATCGCGAACGCGAAGGTGTTCTTGAGTGTTAGTGGCCAGACTCTTGAGGCTCCTCTCTCTGCAACTCTTGGCGGGGCATCAACAACACCATTGAATTCGTTACCAGGAAAAATTGATGCGATCTCAATTCGAGACGAGCATCGAGAAACTTTGGTGAGTTGGCCAAGTTCTTCGCAATGTCATCCGCAAACCACGACTGGTTCAACCGCAAGTATGTTTGATGAGATCATCGCCCGCGCAGAATCACCATTCCGGACATATTTCCGCAACCCTGGGTTAGAACCATTTAGTAACTGGATGGAAGCAGTTGAGGCCATCAAGTCCGATGACTTTATAAGTGCCGAAGAATCAATGGATAAATATCTCGGCTTTAACGCTGAGGATTCACTTGGATGGTGGTTTAAAGCCTCCATGTGCCGAGAATCGGGCAAAGCAAAAGATGAAGATGACCGTGAACTTCCTAACGCTCATTATCTTGCCCCTTTAGAACCCATTTTGAGAGCCGAAGCGTTCTTGAATACACCAATTGCAGAAGGGAGGGAGCCTAATCCGCTCTTAGCTCCGCTTGCCGCTAACCCTGATCATGCTGCCGGAGTAATCGGCCTATATCTTGAGTGCCACCTCATTCAAGGAATGGCTCGTCTAGCGGATGAATTGCTCAGGCATCGCGACAACGCAATGGTTCGTTACCTACTTGCTTACGCTCTGCTAGAATTCGCCAGAAATGAAACAGCGGCGGGAGAGCAAGTGATGCTCGCTGGAAAACTGGCCATTGAACCGCCATCTCCTCACCGATTGGTGGAAAAAATGGTCATCAACCAATTGGCTGATAAATTTTCTGGTGATGCGCGACTTAAAACCTTAAGAGGCGTGATGGAGTTGGCAGCAAAGCGTCTTGGTTAAGAGTCACAGAAAGCTCGGAAGCAATCGTCATCCCTTCTAATCGAGTCAGCTGAACTGACTTCAAACCGGGGTTTGTGAGTAGCCGACCCAGATAAGCGGATAATTCTTCGGCTTCATCACGAGTCAACACGATATCTACGTCGTTTAAACTGCGCCCTGATTCGTAATCTCGAATGTCCATCTGGTCACCCTCACCCGTTCTACATGAAATGACGTGCGAGGAGTTCCTTGGTTCAAAAGGTCCCGATAAACCTAGTTCTCAACCGCCTGTAACCACCGACCATCTGGATCACGGAACGTAATACAGTCTGGTGAACCATCTGGTGGACCCTGCTCAACTCCCGCCAACTCCAGTCGCTCAACGATTTCCCCAATATCGTCACAATAAATCACAGCCGCCAGCGAGGAACCAGCGTAGTTCTTCACTGCACCATTCGGACTGCCTGGCCGAAGCAGCAGCTCAAAAACATCGGAACGCAGCCATATAAATTTCCCCCCCTGAACCTCCGTTTCTTCGAACCCCAAAACCTCGACGTAGAAGTCACGCGTTACCGAGCAATCTCGGCAAAATAATTCGACGTGTCCTAGTCGCATACTTCATTTCATTACATTAGAATTTGAACTTGAAAGTTCCCATAAATAAAGAAGCGGGGCTATCGACTTGATAGCCCCGCTGTGGATTAGAACGAATCTGATTTAGCCTTGAACAAGCGCGAAGGTTTCCTTCAGTGCAGCGGCACTCTTGAGAAGAAGCTCTCGCTCGTTATCACTGACCGCTGGTTCGTAGATTTCTACTGCGCCTTTTCGGCCAACAACAGTTGGCAGAGAAAGTGAAATGTCCTTAATTCCGATCTTGCCGTTTTGCGCAGCGGATACAGGAAGGAGCTTTCCGCTGTCCAACGCAATCGCTTCAACCACTTCTTTGATCGAAACGCCGACTGCTCGACCAGCGCCGCCTTTCTGAGCGATAACCGTAGCACCCGATTTCTTGGTTGCGTCAAAAATTGAAGCACCGAGTTCAGAAGTGAAGCCAGGAATGCTGTGCATACTCACACCATTGATCGTGGCGGAGCTCCAGATAGGAACCATAGAATCGCCGTGCTCGCCCAAAATCAAGGCTTTTACATCGTAAGCGCCCACTTTGAAGTGGTCTGCAAGCAAACTTCGGAATCGAGCTGTGTCGAGAACTGTCCCAAGACCAAGCACTTGGCTTGCTGGCACTAATCCGCTCTGCACGGTGAGGTGAGTAAGAATATCAACCGGGTTGCTGACGACCAAGATCGTGGCACCGTCGGCAAGTTTGACGTTCTTAAGATTGTCTAGAATGCCGTTGAACAAACCAACGTTTCGGTTGATCAAGTCAAGTCGGCTTTCATCTGGCTTGCGGCGTAGACCAGCGGTGATAACCACACAGTCGCTACCGTCAACAACTCCGTAATCGCCGCTCGTGAAAACTTGGTTATTGAGCAGGCTCGCACCGTGTCGAAGGTCGAGCGCTTCACCCGCCGCCATATCTTCGTTGACATCGTTGAGAGCGATCTCGTTGACAATTCCACCTAGTTGCAGGGCAAATGCAGCGTCAGAACCAACGCGACCGCCTCCACCAATAATGCTTACCTTCATAGCCTTAGCCAAATTATATGCAGGCAAAGAGAAGGTTCACCGGGACATTAGCGCAGGGGGCCCAAATTAGCGTAAATCCCAAACGTACGCGCCAGTATCGTAAATATAGCCACTCCAATTTGGTTTTACATCGCAACCAGCAGTTACTGAACTCACAGGCTTACGCTCCACGTGACCGTCTACAAATACAAGAGTAATCGAAGTCCGAAACCAAGGATATAAACCGCCTGCTTCGCTTGTCCAAGGTTTAGATTCACTTTGTTCTTCCGACCATGCTAGGCCGTTGGTGAAGACTTGGAAATTTGGTCGATTTCGGAGGTCGAATGAATCACTAATCCGCCCATCTATTAATTGATAGCGGCAGGGAGGAAGAATTAGATAGTTTCCACCACCACTTGCATTACCATTCTTGATTTCCCAAACAGAATCACCAAACATCAGGGTGGAGCTCACCGCTTCAACCATTGAAGTTGATCTCGGGAATGGCGTCCAGTTTCGATCTTTCACTACCGGTGAAAGATAAGCATAGTTGTAGCCTAGGTTGGAGCGTTTACTCGCTTCGTAATATCGTGTGCTCGGGTCAGACGGGCTTAAATCTGGATCAAAAATCCCCGTTTTGTGCGATCTGGTTGTATCAGCCGGACAGATGAAAAGATCAAAATTTTTCACATAGGGCAACATGGATTGAACCCATGTCCTGTCGTTATCTTGATCTGCATCCGCTTCAAAATGATGTTGCGGAATCATAAATGTATCATCGTAATCTTGCAGGTAAAGCTGTGTGCCAAGGGCTACCTGTTTTGAACTTTCAATCCACGCGACGTGCTGTGCATTTCTTTTAACGCTCGAAAAAACGGGTAACAAAATAGCCGACACGATTGCGATTATCGCAATCGTCACAAGAAGCTCAGTGAGCGTAAATCCTGTGTTTCGTTTCATCCAACTACCTATTCTAAGACCAGAATGCAATCTATATTATATCCGTTCTGCCCGTGCTATTTGAAAAGAATGCATTTAAGTTGCCAACTTGTGAATACCCGAGCGATTCGTACCATTTTCTTAGACTTGCGTGGCATTGCAAAGTTACAGGAACGCCAGCCTTGTGAGCCATCGCTTGTGCCGCTCGAACCATTGACCCTCCGATTCCGGCACTCCGTCGCGAGAAGTCAACACACAAGTTATACAGACCGACTGCCCCTTCTGATCGCGAGAGCATCATTGCCGCATGGGGAGAAGTCAATGGGCCAACGTAAAATAGCCTGGCGAGTGATGCTGCGGTGCTTCGTGCAACTAGATGTCTTGCTTCAAAAGGCGAGAACGGAAAGAACTGTTCCGCCATAAAATTACCGATTTTCAACCTTGCGTCAGCATCCGTAGCTTCGCAAAGTTCAATATCGAATTCACCCGTTGCGCGGGTTGCCATTTGCGAAAGGCATTGGCGCATGTGAAAACCTTGTTCTAGCAGAGCACCTGAAAGGCCATACGGTTCGTCGCCTTGCAATACAAAAACCCAAAGCCCATCTTTTGTTTGAGATTCTATTTTAAGTTCAGATGCAATCTCAGTCGCTGTTCGGTCAGAACGAAAATTTGCCGCATAGTGGCAAAATGATAAGGGCCACATCCCTTTTACACGGACATATCCTTGATCTTCTCTTACCTGAGTTTCCGGCAAACCTAGTGCCAGGTCAAGGTACGTATGAAGCACGTTCTCGCGTGCGACATGACCGAGGTCAGTTAAAAGACCGTGCTCCATACCAAACCAGGAGACGTTCCAGAACGGGAAAACATCGCACCTAAAGATACACCTTTTCCTAATTGGAATCCAAAATAACCTTGCGGGCCGCGCGGAGTGATGTAGATCGCAGCAAATGTGTCCGCGTTAGTATTCGATCTCCACAAATCCAAACCAGCTCCTACTTGAACTCCAGACTGTAGATCGGCCAGCAAGCTGAACCGCACAGTCGGGGAATAAAATTTATCTGGCGCATTAAATTGCCGCCCGCGAAGGGTCGCATCAAAAAACGCGGCCATCGACCTTGAGAGCCGAGACTTCACAAGAAAACCGCCGTAGTGACCAGTGTCTAGTGTAAGGGTTTCGACATTTGTCAACTTTTCTCGCAATCGGTCACCCGATTCGGGGGACACTACTGTGTCATAACGGGCGGAGATTAAATAGCTCTGGCGCTTGTCATCAGGCGACAGGTAATTCAGCGGCTCAATATCTGCCAACTCTTCTCGAAGTTTTTCTTCTGTCCATCCATCGGCTCTTAAACCTGCCCGCGCAGCGGTCGTTCGCGAGGAGTTCATCATCAAGTATGCAAGATCAGCTCCGCCGAGCATAAATCCAGCCGACTTTATTCTCGGCTCGACTCCAAAAGCTAAAGCGGAAACAATTGCACCCAGGCTAGTGCCCGTAATGCCGATCGAATTTGAATCCATTTCTGGACGAGATTGAATCCAATCAAGTGTGCGCCGAATGTCGGCAATAGATTGAATCATCGTTCGGCGCAAAGCATGCGGATCGGGGACGATAGCGAGCTCACCACTCCGCTTGCCTGCCGGAGTTCGGCTCAAATGGTAAGGCATGGGCATAATCACGGAAGCGATCCCCCTCAGAGCCAGTTCTTGAGCCATTTCACGCTCCAGTTCGCTATCGGTCGCGCCCCAAAAATGCAGAAGCAACACGACCGGGGGTTTGCCAATCGGCGAAGCTGGCATAAACACCTGTAAACTCACGGTATTGTTCTCAGGGTATTCAGTGACAACGGGCGAAGGAAACGCCACGCGAAACTCCGAATAATCCTCAGTTCTGCCGACCTGATCCCAGGTTGGAAACGTGATTTTCTCGGGCGCGGTTAAAACGTCTGAAATCTGAGCGTAAGCACCAAGCCAACACATTATCAAGCCGACCATGATCACCAGCCTTGCCGCCATTCTTTGCACCACGTCGCTTGTTACCACCCAATTTGAGAGTTTAGACAATGCCGTGACTCTTTCGCTTGGGGTAGCGGGATTACAAACGCAAACTGCGAAATTTGATCCGGTTGCTTTGAGTTTTTATCGCAAAGGATTGTTCAGTCAGCCGGTGCTAGATGAACTCTCCAAAGACGTTTGGAAAACTCCTGCTTTGATGAGCGTTGTCCAGCGAGATGCGATTTTGGTCACCGGTAAACCACACGCCTTGATTGCAACTGCCTCACGACTCACCAATTTTGGATCGCGCCGGGATTTGCTTGGTGATCCCTCACAGCCGTATGTCACCCGAAACCCAAACGGACTCAGCTTAGATACCGTTATCGGTAAATACCGAAGCAAAGGACTCCTCACAAGTGAGCCCAAAATGGGCGGCTTGGTTCCAGATGAAATCAAACGAGCCGCCGCAATTGTTCTTGATGCGGCCCTCGACAATTACACGCTTTTCAAGTCCACTTTTCCAAACCAAAGCAACTTAGAAGAACTTCGTGCGCTCACGTTAGAAGAAGCTTACAACGGAGCCGACCCGGTGAAATTCGACCGCTGGCTGAAGCTCACTCAGGGCACAGATATGGCTTATTTAATCGCGGCAAGCCAAGATTTGACCGCGGTAGCAAACGCGGCAAAAAACATTGCCGCTACAAGCCAAGCACTTGGAGGATTCACCTGGTCGGTTTCGACTAAATGGGGGGATGTGATTCTGTGTGATGGACTGGAAACTATCCACAATAACACGCCTTTGTTGCTGGCAATTGATTTAGGTGGAAATGACACCTACATTAACTGCCCAACCCAGAAAACCGCGAATCAATGGCTCTCCATAGTTATTGATCTAGGTGGAAACGATTCGTACCTGAGTGATGCAGGCTATAAAAGCAAGCCTGTTCGTGAAGGTGCTTCACGCAGTCAACAACGAACCCTTCCTGGGCCAGGATGTGGGATGTTTGGCATCAGCATAATTTTGGATAACCAAGGTAAAGACCTCTACCGCTCGGCCGCACAAGCATTCGGCTCAGCGACATTCGGCTCAAGCTACTTGCTGGATAGTTCTGGTGACGACACCTACGATTCGTACACCAACAGCCAAGGATTTGGCCTGTTCGGCATGGGAATTCTGGAAGATGAAAAAGGCAACGACACCTACAGCACGTTTCAGCAGAGTCAAGGATGCGGCCTGCCTGCCGGAATAGGCTGGCTCATCGATCGCCGTGGAAACGACACTTATACGGCCGAGGATTCGATTCTTGACTTTCCGTCACCTCAAACCGCTGAACACAACGTGAGCATGAGCCAAGGCGCTGGATACGGAATTCGTTTGGATTACTTAAACGGCCACAGCCTTGCGGGAGGGTTTGGAATGTTGTTTGATCTGGAAGGTGTTGACACTTACTCTGCCGGAGTTTTTGCCCAAGGAGTCGGTTATTGGATAGGCTTAGGCGCACTTTGGGATCGAGCAGGGAAAGACACCTATTCCGGTGTTTGGTACGTACAAGGATCGGCGGCGCATTTTGCGACTGGCTATCTCCAGGATGATGACGGTGACGACACTTATACAGCTTTGATCAACATGAGCCAGGGAGCCGGGCACGATTTTTCATTTGGCATGCTGGTTGATTCTTTAGGTGATGACAAATACAGCGGTGCGAGCCTTGCTCTCGGAGCAGGGAACGCCAACGGGATAGGGGCTTTTCTTGACCTTGCTGGCAATGATGAATACAAAGCAAGCGGAAATGCGGTTCTTGGGCAAGCCAACGAATCGCCCGAAGGCTCACTTCGGAAACTCTCCCTCTGCTTAGGCTTGTTCTTCGACCAGCAAGGCAATGATCAATACACTTCCAAAGCACCCCATGCTAAAAATGGAGGCCGAACCGCCCAAAACTCAGGAACACCGGGATCAACTCAGGGCACGATTGGCGTTTTTTGGGATCAGTGAGTGCTCCGGCGTGTAAGATTGGCAAAATATGATTCCTATCCGCGATAACCTGTTGCGGAAAGAGCCTGCCGTCCTTGTTTGGACTCTCGTCGGGCTCAATATCATCATTTATCTTTGGGATAGAAATTTTGGCTTGTTCAGCTCCAACATTGCTTTTGCTGACTTGGCAATGCGCCCAAGACAGGTTTTGCTTGCATTCCGAGCTAACGGCGACCCACTTGAGATCGCGAAAATCTTCACCAGCATGTTCCTACACGGGAACCTGATGCACATCATCGGAAACGTGCTGTTCCTTGCCGCATTCGGCCCGGCGGTGGAAGCCGCGATTCGAGGCCCGCGTTTTGCCCTTTATTACATCTTCTGGGGGATTGTTGCGGCTGGCGCGCATATCTTTGTGAACCCGGGTAGCGAAGCTCCAACTGTAGGTGCATCTGGCGCGATTGGTGGAGTGCTTGGCGCATACTTTTTGCTCTTTCCTGGAACACAGGTACGGGTCGTAATTCCTCCGTTTTTCTTTTTGCCGTTCAACGTAACGAGCTGGGTTCTGTTGGGCTTATGGTTTGTCTGGCAGGTGGTTTTCCCTCAACCGGGAGTGGCGAACTGGGCACATGCGGGAGGGTTCTTGGCGGGGATGGTCACAATTCTCGTGATGGGCGGTCGCAAGGCGATCTTGCAAGACGGGGATTTTGAGGAGGACAAAGACTTTGAAGACGACTAAGTTTCCACTATACGTTTGGATTTCTATCCTATTGACCGCCATTCTCAGCTTCGTCAATATCTGGCCGAGATTCCAGGTGGAACAAGGGAATAAAGCCGTAACAATTGTCGTTGAAGCGGACATCGTTGATGAACTTTCTGCAACTCAGCGGATGACTTTTGCAGAGGGCTTAAGTTTCCTCAAAGATTATGGGGTTGGAGCAGTTTCGTGTAATGAACGAACCGCTGGCGAACTCCTTTCAAACGGCTTGGTGAATCTTGCTACCTTGCCGGATGGGAGCTACGAACTCACAGGTTCGGAGATGGATATCGAATCGATCGCCGAAGCCTATGCGGCGCGGTTCGGCACAGTCCGGAGAAGTGATAGTGGATTACTCATCAGCGATCCCCAACGGCTGCGATTGCTCACGATTGGCCTTAATCCACGAGATGTAGAGGTCATCAGGCAAAATCAACTGCCGATCGTGGCTAGATTAGGAAACCCGACGGGAGTGCTTCCCAATTACGTCCACTTTACAATCCAAAAAGCCGCTAAACAAGGTGCGAAATATTTTCTTCCCCTCGGTGAACAGGTTTTAGGAAACCAAGCCCTCATTAAAGATACTTCCGAAGCATTGAAGGCAAACGGAATGGTGTATGTCACCGCCGAGTTCGTGAAAATCGCGGGTGATTCAACGATTACCGGATTGGAACCAGAGAACGCCGTTCGACTCCACGCGGCTCAATCAGCGGAGTTGATTCGCATGTCTCAATCCGCCATTGTTGAACGATACGTCAAAGCTGCGCGTGAACGGAACATCCGATTACTCCTGGTTCGACCGGCGGGAACTGCATCTGAAACTCCGCTCAACGAATTCAGCAACTTGATCCGTGCCATCCGCGAAGGGATTGCCAAAGACGGAATGGCAGTTAAACCCTCTCGACCCTTCACCGAACCACGATCAAATACTTTTCTGAAACTAGCACTCGGAATCGCCATGATTCCTGCGCTCGGATATTGTCTGCTTTCACTTGCCGGAAGTTGGAACCCTCAACTCGCAAAACCTGCCGCTTGGTTGATCGCAGGCGGGATTGGGCTTGCTACTTACTCATCCAGTCT
This sequence comes from Fimbriimonadaceae bacterium, assembly GCA_019638675.1. Classification (GTDB taxonomy): domain Bacteria; phylum Armatimonadota; class Fimbriimonadia; order Fimbriimonadales; family Fimbriimonadaceae; genus UphvI-Ar2. Next base: position 702,056 of record JAHBTE010000001.1, read on the forward strand.
GCGTGAGTATTCAGCACTCGCAGGAAGCATTCTCTTCCCGGTACTGGCTTATTTTTGGTTCCTCTCAAAGCCAAATCGGAATGCGATTTTAAGTTACGTTGGCATCTCTGCGATTTCATTGGTAGGTGGGTTGCAGATCGCAGGACTCCTTACGGCCTTGCCTTATATGCTCCATTTGAATCTATTTACTGGTGTAAAACTTTCTGTCTTCCTTCCCATTTTTATCGCGGGATTTTTGATGATGAATCACCTCGCGCCCGTTAAGAAAACTTTAAATCAACCAGTGGTGTGGGGGACGCTTTTCGCCGCGATAATCGGGCTCGGGATGCTCGCGTTTATGAATTCCCGAACCGGAAACGATAACCCAGCAGGAGTAAGCGGGCTAGAACTTCAATTCAGAAATATTCTCGATCAGCTCCTTTTCGCTCGGCCCCGAACCAAAGAGTTCATGATCGGGCACCCGATGCTTTTGTTCGGATTGCTCACTTGGGCACGCGCACCGAAAGGTTCAAAATGGCATACTGTTGCGGCCCTGTTTATCGCCCTTGGAGCAATCGGGCAAACAAGCGTCGTCAATACGTTCTGTCATATCCACACGCCAATTGATTTAAGCATTGGGCGAGTCATTACCGGACATATAGCCGGGTGTATAATCGGAGCCCTGGGTTGGGTTGTACTGCACAGATTTGTGCCGAAAGCAACCGGGGAAGATATTAACTAAGATGGCAAAACTGTTGCTTGCCGGATACTTTGGTGCCGGCAATTTGGGAGACGACGCAATTCTGAAGGGATTCGTCCACGGAATTGATGGTCTCGATTTTCAGTTTCGCGTATTGTGTGGTTCCCCTGAACTCTTAATGCGTAACTTAGGTCTGCAAGGGATCAGCAAAAAAGATTTTGGTGGAGTCAAAAACGCTATCCAGGAATGTGATGCCCTCGTTTTCCCAGGCGGGAGCATTTTTCAAGATGTCACCAGCGTCAAAAGTGTCGCTTACTATTCCAAGCTTGTTTCTGAAGCCAAAAAAGCAAAGAAGCGCGTGATCATGCTCGGTCAAGGGGTTGGCCCCCTCACCAGCTGGACCGGCAAGCGGATGGGTGCCGGAGCGTTCAATGCCGCAGATGTTCTTACCGTGCGCGATCCGATGAGTGTGAGTGCACTCAAAGCCTTGGGTGTTTCCCAAGTTCCACGGGTTACCGCAGATTCAGCATTTTTACTCCCACCACCAGTTGAACGAGAAGAGTCATCCGCCCAATTTGGAGTAGCAGGAATGAAAACCATCGGGCTCTCTGCAAGACCGTGGGGCAAAGATAAGAATAAGACTGTCGTTTCAGTATTTGGCGACTTGATCAAACTCCTCAACCAAAACGGATTCGTCCCTGTGATGATGCCGATGGATTCTGCTGAAGACACAGCCCTTGGTGAAGCAATTGCAAAACTTCATGGAGGCAAAGTTCCCGAGTTAAAAGGGTTAACCACTCCTATGCAGTTTCAACAACGCGTTGGGCGAATGGAAGCGGTCATCGCCATGCGGCTCCACGCGGGAATCCTCGCGACAACCATGGGTATTCCGCCGTTAATGGTCAGTTACGACCCTAAAGTTACTGCTTTTGCGAACGTCATGGGGCTCCCAACCCCTCCTACAATCCAGGGAGCTACCGGAGACCGAATCTTCGGGCAGTTCCAATCGTTCATCAAAGACCGTGACCAAATCGCCGCAACCATTGTGCGGAAACGCGATGAGCAGATCAAAGCCGCCCAAGGCAATATCCAAGCACTTAGGGACTGCATGGGTGTCTAAGAGCTTCTGTCTCGCATTTACCGTTCTCCTCGCTGGATCAGCTTCGGCTCAATCCAGTGTGATCAAATGGGCGAAGGAAAACGTCACCAGTCGAATCAAAGCCTTTGGTGAAAGGAGAATTACATTTCACTTCCGTGATGTTGAGGGTGACCGTGAAGCCTATAACGTCACTACCGACGGCGGTTTAGGGGATCAGCGTGTTACTGACTTAGGATATTTGCGGCTGGAAGGCCGGGAAGTCTTAGGCTGGCTAAACTTTGATGCGAACATCCAAGACGCCCGCTTTATTGATCCGCAGGCCCAGCGATACCGTCTGTGGGCTAATAAAAACGGATTCTCCGCTGAATACGGAGACATACGTGCGACTCTTCCATCGGAAAACCGTTTTGTTCAAGTTTCGAGCAACGTCACCGGATTGAACCTAGGATATAGAAAAGGGCCATTGCGTGTCGGTTTGATTCGAACTGAAGCCAGAGGAGAAGCCAGAACGATCTCAATTCCCGGGACGAACTCTGCTGGCCCTTACTATCTGCAAAGCAACCAAATCATTCGTGGATCAGAGCGAATTGAAGTGGATGGAGTTCTCCAAGTATTTGGTCGCGATTACACGATTGACTACGATATCGGTTCTGTCACCTTCCTCAACCGCCTCACCCTAGAAAGCAAAATTATTCCACCCACAAGCACAATCGTTGCAACGTACGAGTCCTTCAACTTTTCTGGCTCTGCGGGGCGAATTGAAGGGGCATCTGTTTCTTACGATTTCGGAAACTTCGGAAGAGTGGGAGTTACTGGAGCGCGGCAGGTCACCGGAGCGGGGGGTCAACTCTCAACCCGACTTGAAAAATTCCAAGGATTTGGCCCAGCCAGCACTCCTTATTTCCTGCAATTTCAACCCTTGCTCACGGAACCGTTTGTTGTGCGAGTAGATGGCGTACTCCAAGTCGAAGGCATTGACTACCGACTTGATCCCGAGAATCCAAGCATTTTCTATTTCAACCGGTTTATGCCTGCGTCTTCTAACATCGACGTTCTATACACACCAAAACCAACCAGCACAATACAAGGCGATCGCGAAGTTGTAGGTGTGGATTACACTTTGCCCTTTGGCAATCGTGGCGAAATTCGTCTCCAACAGGCAACAGGACGATCGACGAACACACCAACACCGTCCTCAGGAACCGCAACCGGTGCCTCTGTCCGGTATGGCATCGGAGCATGGGATTTTCTAGCCAACTATCGCGATGTACCAGCGGACTACGTGAGTATTCAGGCTACTTCGTTCAGCCGCAATGAGCGCGCAAATGACTGGCGTGTGAACTACCGGATAGATAAATCCTCAACTGTAGCCTTTGGAAACACGAACACCAGCATTCTCAACTTTAGCGGCACAAACCCTGCTACCCGAACGAGATTTACTCGCTCGTATGCGAACTACGACATCGTGAAAGACCCTCGCATTGGCTTGCCGCTACAATTCGTCGTTTCACGAACTAACACAGATAACAATGGGACGACGAATAACCAGATTGATTCCTATTCACTTTCCACAAATAAAGTTTTTGGCCCGTTCATCACTTCGCTGTCAGCTGAACAACAAACAGTGACGGGCTCACAAAAAGCCGAAGTCCAAAGCTTGCGATTGCAAACCAGTTACGACCCAAGCAAGGTCTGGAATTTCGGGCTTGGTACGGGCATCAATCACATTCGGAGCAATGGCGAAACTGGTCAGGGAACAGATGTTCAGCTATCCGCCAGGTACACACCTAACGATGACCTGTTTGTGCGCCTCAACCATACGGAAAGCAATTCAGGCGGAATCACAAGCATTCCTGGCTTGAACACTGGCTATGGAGCTGGATATAACGGCAACGGATTTTCTTCCGGTTCGGGAAGTTCGTTTATTACGGGAGCTACCAATGGAAGCATCACTTCGCTCCTCTTCCGATGGCAACCTAGTGAAAGACTCGCCTTGCGAGCAAACGGCTCGTTGTATCGTTCTTCAGGAAGCGTGAGCTCAAACGCTCGTACCAGAGCGGTTGGTTTTGGTATGGATTACGATCTTGGCGGCGGTCACTTTATGGGAGGAGATATTGATCTCAGCACGACTGAATTTTCGACTTCCAACAACAAAAGCACTGCGACAACGATGACTGGATTCATCAACGGCCAGTTCGGAAAACTAGGCTACCGAGGTTCGGGCAGTATCCTTCTTTCAGGCGGCAGTAGTCAGTTTGCGCAGGACAACATCGCGTTTGATCTATCCTTCGACTACCGTCTTGCCCAAAGACACAATCTTGTCTTGTCTTCTTCTTATGGTCGGGTCACGGGATATCTTCCCCAAAACCAGTTTGATGTCAGCCTGATATACCAATATCAGATTTGGCAGAACCTTGCGCTGAACGTTCGCTACCGATTCAGCGACATCGTGAACCGCGATCCATTTGTCCAAAGCGGGGCCTACCGCTCTAACACCCTTGATTTTGAATTCTCGTTTAACTTCGGGCGGTAACGCACCAGTAAGAAAAACGTTAAATAACCAGAGAAAAACATGAAACGTTGCTTTGCTTTTTTTGGAGCGGGATTAGCTACAATTTCGGCTATTTTGCTCGTTGGATGTGGTGGGCTCACTGGCCCGCGCACGTCTACTGTCACCGGTACGGTTATCGATTGGGACTTTAACCCAATGAGAGACGCTCGGGTCACTGCAGCGGGGAAAACCACCTACACGACCACGACCGGTTCTTACACGTTGGAAAATTTGCCCGATGGCGATGTTGAGGTGCTTGCGGAAGCGACTGTGAACGGGACAAGATACTATGGTCGCACGACCATCTTCAACATTGAAAACACGCAACAAAATAACGTCAACATTTTGGTTGCACCTGAAAATCAGCGCGCTACTCTCACTGGCACCGTTCGGGATCGCGAAGGATTTCTGCTTCAAGGCGCAAGCGTCTTCGCTTGGTCTGGTGTAGGAAGTAGCACCCGCGCTGTGACCGACGAAAACGGTCGGTACACCATGCGAGATCTTCCTGCCAATACTGGACTAGATGTGAGCGCAACTGGTCGCGGATATCGCAGCGATCAAACCGGGGTCACTTTGAGCGTCAACCAGACTCGTACGATTGACTTCATTCTCGATAATCCGGGCCTTCCTGGCCTCAATCCTCCGAGCAACATCAATTCGGTCACTTGGGTCACCCACCCAACGGCTAACCGTGGCCCGGAAGAAGAAGCTGCTTATGAAGCCATGAAATCAATTTTTGATTCCAAGCACAAAAAGGCGACCAATACGACTAGGGTTATCCGCACCGATATGTCGGTAGAAACAGAACTCTATTGGGATCTGGTTCAATTTCCTGACCTGCTTGGGTTCAACATTTACCGAGGCGTCGGTTCTACTGGCTCCGTTTCGCCGCTTGATCTATCGTTCGATCCTCTATCCAATTACTACGTTGACATCGGTTTGAACCCGCAAAGCACTTACAGTTATGCGGTGAGCACCGTCGCAACTCTTTATCCAGACTACAACAACACAGAAAGCCAACTCAGTTCTCGAGTGGTGGTTCAAACCTTGAACCTCCTTCACTTGAACAATGTCACTTTCGGGCCGACGTTCAACTGGCAAAGCGGTTCCGGTGCGGTAGATTTCTACATCTACATATTCGACCGGTACCCGACTGGTTCAGCAGGCGTAAACAACGTTGTCTACTCAAGCAATGCAGTTGGTGGCACCAGTTGGACATACTCTGGCCCAGTGCTCCAATCTGGCAGGACATACTATTACATCATAGTTGGAACAGCTAACGGCCTTTCGAGTCGAACGATTAGCCAGGTTGGAACGTTCGTACCATAGAGGTTGCATGAAAGTTAATGAGTGGATTAGGGCGGCGTCAGCCGCCCTCGTTTTTGGAGTCGCAGCATCAAATGCATTTGCGACAGATTTGTACGTGGAAATGCCTTCAGGTCGCTCTGCAAATGGTTCTAGCGACTACGGATTTGCTGTTGAACAGGCTGTCAAGAATGCCGCTCACCGCATGGCAAAACTAACTCAAGCACGTCGAGACTTGAAGCCAAGTAATGTTGAATTCACTCTTCCCACTCGCGTCATCCTCACTCGAAATGGCATCCCTCTCGCCATGAACTCCAGTCTGATGAAGACGCGGTCTTTGCCCACTTTGAGCTTATTGTTTGCATCAAGCGGCTCCACCGCATTCCCTGGGGACTACCGGACACAACTAGAAAGCACATACACCGCTGCTAAATCGGCGATGGATGCAGTTTTTGGTCAGGCAGTTGTCGGCGGAACTGTCAACGTTGTCAATTACGATGCGGATATTCCGGATCGTCAAGCGGTTTCGGGCGGTATCTACATTCCCAATGCGCCGAGTGGGCCAGAGATCAGATTCCCAATCTATAACAGCCAAGTTAGCGCGAGCATCAATTTCATTCATTGCCTTCTCCTCGCTTATTTGGCGGACAAAAGTTATCCATTTGATGCTTATAACGAAGGCTTTGTCCGGGCGGCAACCATGACCGTAGCGCGGGTTCCAGCTACGATTCCAAACAGTACGACTACCGAAATCGCACAAACCTTAGAAAGCCTATACGATTCAAGCGATGTTTACCAGTGGAGCAATTACCCTGGATTAGGTGCACCGGTGTTCATTGCACCAAACTTGCTCAACGACCCGCTACCAGCCGGTGGAAGCACAGGCGGTATCTACCTTCTGCGGTACAAGATGGCCGGAACGGCGTGGAGCAAAGTTCTGGTGGAATATCCCGGCTTTATCGCTCAGTTCAACAGCGTTTACACAGCCAACCCGCAGGGATACTCAACAGAAGCCGATCTTCTTACACTTGGACAGCAAACGATTAATTTTCTGCAAGGTTCCGGAGGAGCCACTGTAGAAGGGCGCTCTTTTGGTGACTGGGCACTGCGCCAATCTATTTTGGATGTCCGACTCAATCCCGGCATCAAATTAGTGCCAGAGGCATTCCCGTTCGAAGCGACTCCCGCCTCTAGCGACTTCGGAGTCTTCGGTATCGTTCTCAACGCCTTTAGAACTTTGCCTAACGGAAATGAAATCCTGCTCAATGGCACGAGTTACCCCATTTACTGGCGAAACGATTTCACCCGCTTCTTCACTTCAGTACAAGACGATATCATTCCGGTCGCTGGAGCCTACGGAGCTGTAGCTCCGAACTTTCCAGCCGATGGCGGGGCAAATCTCATCTACCGGACGGCGGTTGATTTGCCTTTTCTTGGCAAAAACGTTCGACTGTATCTCCCCGCTGGCGCATATTCCACGGGGGCAAGCAGTATTCCCAAAAACGTTTACGGCACACTCGTTGGTTACGATCAAAGTGCGACAGGGCTCAATATTCGAGTTGTGTGGAACAACGGAGAAGTCAGTATTCCGGTAATCAATGGAGCATTCAGCAACTTTATCGCTGATTCCAATTTCACAACTGCACAGCGAATAACAGTGCAAGTTCGGACTACACCCGGAAATACGGTTCTGCAAACCGTGATCGTGAATAAGGCCAGAGGCGATCTCGCTCTGGATTTGAGGTCACCCGCAAGCGACACAACCTTCAACGCAAACCTGCTTGCCAAATTGAATACGTTTAGCCTTCCGTTAGAACCGTACCGGCCAAACCCGCCCGATATCTTGGGTCTTACTGATAATCAAACTCTTTTCGCGCGATTCGATCCGTTCACAGGCAAGTACAACTTCTATCCGGACGAAGGAGAAGTTCGGCAAGGACTTGGCTTCTTCACTCGGATGCCCGCCGCCCAAGCGATCTCGATTCCTGGTCGAACTAGCGAAAAAACTCCTCTCGCAGTCAGTCTAAAACCGGGTTGGAACTTGATTTCTGTTCCAGCAGACTCAAATGCGACCAAGAATGACATTTTAGTGACGACTTCGACTCAAGCGGTTTCAACCTGGGCTCAGGCTCAAGGAACAATCGTTTCGGATACGGTCTTTAAATTCACACCCGATCCGGTGAACCCTGACCTTGGAACTCTGGTTCCTGCAACTACCTTTGTAAGGGGCGAAGCCTATTACGTGCGTTCTCTGCTTTCGGATGGGGCAGTTCTTGTATTCCTCAACGGTTCGGTTGCTCCTTCGACTAGTTTCCAAAACCTTCAAAATGCGTCGGGAGCTAATGGCCCTTCCCAAAATCAAGGAGGCGGATCTTCGACATTCAACGGCTGGCTGAATCAACTCGAACTGAGGAGTAATGTCGGTCACTACTGCCAAGTGGAGATTGGACAGTCTGCTAATGCTTCGCGCTCTTATTCACATGAAGACTTGCTACTTCCCGTTGGGCCAGGTGGCTTCCAAATGACGGTTGAGAACCAAAAGTCAGGCCTCTACCGCGATCTGCGTGATCGAAGATACAGAGACAGATTTGAAATTAAAATCACCAATCTCAAACCAGGCCTGACTTACACATTGCGAAATAATGCCTTGGCTGGTTCGCAAAGTTTGGCGCTTAGCGGAATCCAGTTCAGTCGATACTGGCTGGGTGCCGGAGGCACCGCATCTTTTGTCGCAACAAACACTACGATGACCTTCTGGGTGGAGAATCAATAATGAACCGTTGGCTTCTCTTTTTGGTTGTCATCTTTGGCGCGATAATTCTAGGTTGCGGCGGAGGTGGCGGAGGCGTTTCCACTGGAACCGTCAACGTAGTTGCTAACGTGCTTTGGGTTGAAACGGGTTCGGCAACAAGTCCTCAAGCAACGGTACGGATCGGAGATGTTTCGACTTTAACCGATGAGATCGACGGGTTCGTTTCACTTGATGTTCCGCCTGGAAACTTGACTTTAACGGTTACGTTTACACCGAATGGTAGCCCAACACCTATCGTACGAACCTTTCCTCTCGGAATCGTAACCGGTGATATTGATCTTGGCGAAATATATGTAGGGCCAGAAGAGATCATTCTCACTGGTCAGTTCGTTGATTCGACGACTTCAAATCCGGTTAACCAAGCAACGGTCAAGTTTGCGGGTCGTACAGCAATTACTGGCTCTGACGGGCGATTTACAATGACAAACGTCGCCTATTCATCGGCAACCCAAAGCGTGTTCTTTGGAATCCAAGGTCAAGCGACAAAAACGGGTTATTTCACCACGTTTTTCAGCCCACCCGGGCCGCCAACCTCAGGAATTTTGGATATCGGCACACTCACGCTGACTCCAGAAGGTTCTTCCAATCCGCCGCCACTTCCGTTTAACGTCAGTGGGCTCGCAACTCCTACGGGAGGATTTGCCGAAATCGAAGTTCTTTCTGGTGTAACTCCGATTCGCAACGTCACAGCAGATGCGTTTGGCAACTTCACTTTGTGGCTCCCAGTTGGCACTTACACGGTAAACGCAACCTCTGGGGTTAGGACGGGAACAACCAATCTGACCGTCACAAGCGTCAATACAGTAACGAATGTTCAAATCACCCTCAACTAGAGCCGCAATCGCTAACCTGAGCGGGATCCTCGCTTTAGGTGCCGCTTCACTGGGCACCTACAAGTTTGTTGAGTCGGTGGTTTTCACCGATGCCCTAGCTGATTACCGGGCAGTGAATAGCCCATTCAAAGATGGCGAAGGCGTAGTAATTAAGAACTTCGGGCTCAAATCGTACATCGGCAAAAAGCTCGTTACTGAAGCTCGTGTCGATAACGCCACGATCAAGAACGACCGTTCAACCATTGAACTAGAAGGAATCCACGACGGCGTTTTCTACGACGATGCGGGCAAAAAATACAACTTCGTTGCACAAGCTGCCTCTTATGGGACGTACTCGAAGTCAATCCACGCGAACAAAGGCATTCGCGTATTCAACGACACTGCTGACCTCAAAGCACCAGGATTTACCTATGAGCACCCGATTCGTCGAGTCACATTTCTTGGTGATATCACGGGCAAATTAGGGGGCGGCGATTTAATCACCAAATCCGTTTTCATTGACCTCAAAAATAAGGAAATCCTGACTGGAGAACTCTCTTGGACAGGCCCTTTGCAGGTTGATAATCCTCAAAAAACACCTTGGAAGATCACAGCTAAAAGTTCAAAACTCCGCAACGACATCACCACCTACACCGAAGCACGCGGTGAAGACAAAGACACGATCGTCAAAGCCGATAAAATGATTTACGATCGGGCGAACGATGTTGTGACCGCCGAGGGAAATGTCGAATACTTTGGCGTAGATGCCAATGTCGCTTGCGATAAGGTCGTCATCGAACGAAAAATCAACAAAGCCACCCTAACAGGAAAAATCGTGCGGATGCTAATCAAGCCAGAAGATAGTGCTCCGAAAGAAAGCAAAATTCCTCCTGTTGTGCCAATGGTGCCAGATTCGGTTGCGGGAAATCGCCCCAAGGCAGATTCTAGCCCTAGTCAAGATCAGCAAAAGAAGGAAGAAGACGAAGTTCGATCAGCGGATAATATTCGCCATTACCCAATCGCACTTACTGCTGGACAAATTGAATATTGGTACAAGAAAGGGGAGCGAAAGGCAATTCTTACTGGTAACCCGTTTGCTCGCCAGGAATTTAGTGGCTTGAATATCAGATGGCGAGAGCTTTACGCAGCGAAAGCAGAATATGACGGCGAGAAAGAAGAACTGAAACTAACTGCCTCGCCAGCTCAAATCGTAAGGGCGAAAAACTCCATAGGCGATGATATAACCACACCATTTGCAATCATTTCAACCAAAAAGGATGATAACGCAATGGAGACAGGGGCGATTAGTGGAACCGTGATGATTAACGATAATGAGTTACCCAAAAAGGGCGATGGTTCAGGTTCATCAGGCGGGACAACTGGTGGAACAGGCGGCGGTAGCCTCAACGGCCCTATTGGTCGTTAGGTCATATCCAACCCAGAGCCACTTCAGGCCGTCATGTAATCTGGAATAGATTCCTTAGATCATGGCGTCGAAAAGGTTGATTCGCGATTACCCTTACCTCAGTGCATATTTGGATGTCCCCCATCCAAACCCGCTGGTGGAACGCCTTGCGTCGCTTTCTAATTTTGGTTGTCTTGCCGCAATAGGCGGTGCTCCAATGGTGGCAATTCTTAGTTTTATGATCTCTGATCGGTTTATCGGCCCGATTGGAGGTTCGCTATTCGCTTTAGGAATGGCAGTCACAAGTGGCGTTTTACTATTCAGTTTTGGCAAGCGACACTCAGAAAAAGCGGCAAAGGAGGCAACCGTCGAAGACAAATTGATGTCGCAAGCCGCCCAAGCTATTGATCACTTTAAAAAGCTGGATCGAGAGCGCAAACTCCATAAATGGATGGATCCAGTCGCGATTCAGCTTCTGGAAGCGGGTGCCTACCATTGGTCGCGGATTCGCCAAACGTTTGATGACAGCCGTTGGAATGTCAGCCAACTCCCCGAACACTGGGTGGGATTGAAGCAAAAAGCGCACTCTGCCGCAAACCTTGCGATGGCGGAATTGGTGATTTTGTGTGCTGGCTGCACGGGTGAACCAACAAAAACCCGCAAAGACGACTTCCAGTCCGTCTTTGAAGATTTAGTTGATTTGGATATTGAGGACGCTCTGCGCGGACTCGCCAAAGTCACCGCCACCCATCCCAAGGAATACCGCTTCCAAAGCCCGCAAACCAAGGAAATCTTTGAACCTGCGCGGCAAATCGCCGAGCGGCTCAAGCAACTTGCCGACGAAATGGAGCAAGCAACTCAAATCGCAAAAACCGAGTTGCCACAATCTCAGCTCAACCTTGGCCAAGAGACGATAGGCCACCTCCTTGAAGAAATCAAAGCCGTGCGCCAGGCCGAACAGGAACTGCATCAATCCCAAAGGTCTGATTGAACCTATTGCCGCGGGGGTGACCCCAGATAATATGCGGGTATGGGAGATCATGTTAGTACGGAGCAACTTTCACAAAACACAGTGAAAGCCGTCGTCATGGCGGGAGGCGAAGGTAGCCGCCTGCGGCCCATCACTCTGAATCTTCCCAAGCCTCTCGTTCCTATCGCTAATCGCCCGATCATGGGGCATATTATTAACCTCCTCAAAGAGCACGGGATCACTGAAATTGTCACCACGCTCCACTATTTAGCGGATGAGATTCAAAACGTGTTTGGCGATGGGTGCGAATACGGAGTTTCTATCACTCATTCGCTTGAAGACACTCCCCTTGGCACTGCAGGCGCGGTCAAACAAGCCGAAGCCTTGCTGAAAGACGGCACTTTTGTGATCATCAGCGGCGACGCACTGACAGATTGTAATTTAACTAACGCACTAAAGTTTCACCGGGAAAAGGGCAGTCTTGCGACGCTCGTTCTCTCACGAGTGCCAAACCCACTTGAATTCGGAATCGTGATGACTCAACCAGATGGTCGAGTCGAGAGATTTCTGGAAAAACCAGGCTGGGGCGAAGTTTTTTCGGACACGGTCAACACAGGAATTTATATTCTCGAACCAGAGATTTTTGACTATATCGAGCCTCACACCAACACAGATTGGAGCAAAGATGTTTTCCCGCGCTTGCTAGAAGAAGGAAAGCCGATGTACGGCTTTATCATGCAGAAGTATTGGTGCGATGTCGGTACCTTGGAGCAGTACCGCGAGGCTCAAGAAGACTTTTTGGCCGGGAAAACCACATTAAGCGTTCCGGGAGAACTAACGGCTCCAGGAATCTGGGTCGGTGAAAACACGATCATTGATGAAACTGTAACACTGGAATCTCCGGTTTGCATCGGCAGTAACGTCCGTATTAAGCGCGGCGCAACAATCGGCCCGGGAACCGTGATCGGGGACAGTTGCTTGATTGAAGAGGGCGCAAACGTTGAACGAAGCGTGATCTGGGATCGGTGTTACGTGGGTAACGACGTTCATATTCACGGGGCGATTGTTGGTTCCCGCGTAACCCTCAAACGGGATAGCCGATTGCAGGATGGCTCGGTTGTGGGGGATCGTTGTTTGGTTGATGTCGGTAGCACCATTCGCCCCCGAGTAAAAATCTGGCCGGAAAAATCTATTGACCGAGGTTCTACTGTAACCATGTCTCTGGTTACTGGCAACCGGTGGCGAGGTGCCCTCTTCCGTGAGCTAGGAGTTGCAGGCCTCAGCAACATCGAAATCACTCCCGAATTCGCGACTCGGCTCGGGCTGGCGTTTGGTTCTATGTTGCCGGAAAACAGTTTGGTTCTCGCCTGCCGCGATAGCTCTCGGAGCAGCCGTATGATTAAGCGCAGTTTGATGGCGGCTCTGCTCAGCGCCGGATGCCAAGTTGTTGATATGCACGGGCAAGCGGTTCCGGTTCTGAGGCACGCACTCAAAAATAGCGAAGCAGTGTCGGCGATAAACGTTCGTAAATTCCCCGGAAACAACCGATTAAGCTTGATCGAGTTTTATGATGAGAATGGAGGTTACCTGCCGCGCAACACAGAGCGCAAAGTCGAAGCGGCATTTTTCCGTGAAGACTTTCATCGTGCTGACCCAGAAAGCCTTGGCATTATCGAGGAAGCCAACCAAGTGGTTGAGGCATACACCCGCGACTTCATGGCGAACTTGCCTCAGTTCAACATGGAGCGTAGACCGAGGATAGTTGTTGACTACGGATACAGTTCAGTAAGCGGCATCCTTCCCGCGATTCTAGGCCGAGTTGGAATTGACGCGATCAGCATCAACAGCTTCAACGACGCCCGGTCTGCGCCAAGAAGACCAAGTGAAATTCAAGATCACACAACCAACCTTCAGCAAATCGTTGCCAGCGTGGGTTGCGATCTTGGAGTTTTGATTCTCAACGAAGGCGAAAACATCGCGATTGTTGATGATCAGGGTATTGCCCTTTCCGGCAATACGCTTTTCGCCGCGATGTGTCAACTGGTTGCTCAAACCCAGCCCTCTGGAAGCATCGTCATGGGAATTACCGCCCCAACCAGATTGGAAGATTTACTTAAAAAGCAGGGAATTTCCGTAGAGCGCTGCCGATCCGGAGTTCGAGAACTCATCCAAGGAGCCCAGAACGCAGATGTTGCATTTGCCGGAAACGAGAATGGAGGGTTTATCTTCCCTCGGCTTCACTCGGGGTTCGATGGTTTATTTAGCATTACCATGCTCGTCAAACTCCTCCAAATGGAAGGGCTGAAGATGAGCGAACTCGTCGCCCAACTGCCGGAGTTCCATCTTGCTTCTGACACAATTCCATGTCCCTGGGAGTCGAAAGGGGCTGCGATGCGCAAGCTAGCGGAAGATAAAACTATTAACCGAAAGGTTGAGTATTTAGATGGTCTGCGATTTTATGACGACGATTCATGGGTGCTCGTATTGCCGGATTCGTTCGAACCGATCTTCCATGTCGTCGCCGAAAGCCCGTCTCTGGTAGACAGTCAAGCGTTAGTTCGTGAATACTCAGAGAAAATAACTCAACTCCAGGCCGAATCATCGTGAAATTTCTCTCCTTATTTGTTTTAGTTCTGATGGGGAGTTTAATTCTCGGTCAAAATTCCAAATTACCCGTCACGGATCAGTCACATCCTACGGTCGTCCAACCGAAGCAAGCGACCACCCCGCGAGTCACTAATCGGCCAGGGAATCGGCTAGGAACAGTACTCGTTCTGATGTACCACCGCACTGGGCCAGACGAAAAGTTCATGGTGCGCTCTCACAAGCGATTCCGGGAAGATTTAGAGCGCCTCTACCGGCTTGGTTATCGCCCGGTAACCCTTGCCGAATATTCGCTCAATAAAATGCCGTTGCCTCGAGGGGCCTCACCGGTCGTGATGACATTTGACGACTCGCATCCTTCGCAGTTTGCCCTTTTGCCCGATGGCACAATTGATCCCAACTGCATGATCGGCATCTGGCAAGAATTCGCGAAAAAGCATCCCGACTTTCCGATTCGTGGAACTTTCTTCGTGCTCCCCAACGGACCATTTGGTCAGAAAAAGTTATCCGGAACCAAACTTGGAATGCTCAAGAAATGGGGCTGTGAAATCGGTTCCCACACAATGACTCATCGGTTACTAGGAAAACTCACCGATCAGGAAGTCAAAAAGGAACTGGGAGATAGCTACCTGTACGTTCAAAAGCTCGGATTCGAACCAACCTCACTCGCCTTGCCCTACGGCGGATTGCCAACTAACCGAGAATTAACCGTAGAATTTGAATATGAACACAGCGAATACAGCTACATCAATGTATGCTTGGCTGGATCTGAGCCAGCCCCATCCCCGCTAGCAAAGAATTTTAACCGAACCCGGATTCCACGCGTCCAAGCTTATGACGGTACTTACGGAATCAAATTTTGGCTCGACGAAAATAAGAAACATCCGAGCAAACCTTACGTGCAACCATGATTGAACCAACCACCCCCACCAACAAACCAATCACACTCAAAGATGTAAAAGCAAACCCCAAGGTTATGACCCTGATTGATGGAGCTAACGAGCTCCTCAACAGCATGGGCTACACCGAACATGGACACCGCCACGTTGGAATCGTTAGCGGAATCACAAAGCACATCATGGAGCACCTGGGAATGCCAGAGCGAGAAATCGAACTCGGGCAAATTGCCGGTTACCTCCACGATATTGGCAACGTAATTAATCGCAACGACCACCCGCTCACCGGGGCGAATATGGCGTTTGTTTTGCTCAACGAAATGGGAATGCCTCCCGCCGAGATCGCGCCGATTCTAGGCGCTATCGGCAATCACGAAGAACTGGCCGGCACTCCGGTCAGCGTCATGTCGGCCGCTCTCATCGTTGCGGATAAAAGCGATGTCCACCGTTCACGCGTCCAGAATCCTCTGATGGAAACTTTTGATATCCACGACCGGGTGAACTATGCGGTCGAAAAATCCAGAGTCGTTATGGACAAAGAAACGAAGACGATCAAACTGATTCTAGAGATTGATACAAGCTTTGCTACTGTAATGGAATACTTCGAAATATTCCTCAGCCGTATGGTGATGTGCCGCAAAGCCTCTGCCTTGTTCGGTTACCGCTTCAGCCTGGAAGCAAACGGCACGAGCCTAGAATAAAAAAATCGGGGCACTTGATAACAAGAACCCCGATTTTGTGTTGCCAGCGGCCTAATTGCCTTGGATTTTTAGCGTTTTGCCTTTGCTGGTGATCGTGATGTTGAGATCAGTGTGATCGCCTTTCAGGCCGCCCAGCATTTCCTTTTGAGCAGGAGTTAGATCGCTGATTTTCAAATGACCGCGCTCTTCCATCAACTTCCACTGTGCATCGGTAATAGAATCAAGCAGCTTTTCGGTATCCATGATCCGAACGCGAAGACCTTCTGAATTCTTCTTCATGCGTTCTTCCATTTCCTTCATTCGCTCTTCCATTTTCTTGGAATCGAATTTGAAAGCTTTTGCGTGCTCTTCCATTTCCCGAAGATGGTTTTCGTCGAATTTGAATTCAAAATCCTTACCGAGCTTTTCCATTTTTTCGGTAAACGCTTTCATCTTGCCTTCGTCGAATTCAAATTTGAAGTTTTTGCCGAATGACTCCATTCGCTTTTCAAACTCCTTCATCTTTGCTTCAAACTTAGCTTTTTGCTCAGGAGTCCAGTCTTTTTCGTCTTTGCCTTTCAATTCCTTCCAGAACTCAGGATCGTCGAAAAGCTTGCCCATTGATTCGCCAAAACCTTCAAATCCCTCACCCTTGAACATAAACATTGGATGGTCATGACCTGGGTGCATGAACTCAAAATCGAAATCCATATCACGCTTCGGATCTTCCATTACAAACGTGTTGCCTTTCTTTTTCACATTGAGGTTGAGTGCCTCAGCAACCGCTTTAATAGAATCCTCTGGAGAGGAACCTTTCAGGTGAACTTCAAATTTGCGATCTTTAGGCAAATCAGTGGTCTCAATAATAAACGGCGCCCCTTGCTCCTTGAGATAGTTGATCATTTCCCCGGCGGTCATTTCTTGAGCAACGAGCTCATTTTCAGGTGCGTTTGCATCTGCGACCGATTTCACTTGTGCGACGGCAAGGCCAATCGCAGAACCAATTACGATGGTTCCGGCAATGGTTGATACGAGTCTTCGGTTCATTTCTTTTTCCCTCTTAAATCCCTGGGTCAAACTGCATTACAAGGGCACGAAGGTTCTTGGTTCCAATTTTTGGAATTTTTTTCGAAAATCTGTCCCTTAGGGCCAAAAAAGCCCAGAGGTATCATCCCACTCTGCTTTGACTCTCTGCGCAATTAACCGCGCCCAAAGCTTACAAAGACCACAGGGAGCCTAATTCAAATCATGGACAATCGAAAGTACGAGGCATTTTATATCGTGCCGCCAAGCCTGAACGATGAAGAAGTTCAAGGCGTTGCTAATCACTTCAAAGAAGTAGTTGAAAAGAACGGTGGAACCGTTGAATCCGCAGAAAAGTGGGAAAAGCGTAAGCTCGCCTACGAAATCAAGGGTCACCGAGAAGGCAACTACGTGTTGATGAAGTTTGAAGGGCCAGCACCACTGCCAAACGAACTCAACCGTCTCATGCGGATTAACGATTCAATTGTTCGACACCGCATCGATAAAATCGGAAAGTAAAGTAATCTAGCACCATGAGCGTCAATAGCGTCGTACTCATTGGTCGGCTTACCCGTGATCCGGAAGTCCGCACTACTCAAACTGGCAAGCAGGTTGCTAATTTCTCGCTCGCCGTTTCGCGTCGTTTCAAAGGCCAAGATGGTCAGGATGCGGACTTTTTTAACATTTCTGCCTGGGGCAACACAGCGGACTTCGTAGCCAACTACCTTGGAAAAGGTCGGTTAGTCGCGGTCGAAGGACGCCTGCAATCCCGCAAGTACACCACGCAAGATGGAGCCGCTCGAGAAGTGGTTGAAGTCGTCGCGGAAAACGTCCAAGGTCTGGATCGTCCTCGCGACGAGCAAGGCCAAGGCGGCGGAGGCGGTTCACGCCCCGAACAATCGCCAGTGGATGCGGAAGAAGAATACGATCCATTTGCTGACTAATTCGAGGTTAGGAAATTTCTAACCTCGATCAGCTCGAATTTCTCACTCGCAATGATCCCTCAGGGATGCATTCATTGACCGCCGGATTTACGGCTCAATGCAAACAAGCAGTGGAAATTGCGCGGGCCGCACCTCTCCCCAAAACCCCGGCTACGCCTAACCATGTTATCATCACCGGGCTAGGTGGTTCGGCGGCTGGAGGAGACCTGCTCAGCGCCTTATACGCCGATCAGGGGCGGGTTCCGTGCCTCGTCAATCGGGATTACACAATGCCGAGCTTTGTCGGCCCAGAATCACTGGTATTTGCGACGAGCTATAGCGGTAACACGGAGGAGACTCTATCAGCCTACGCAGACGCCAAAAAGCGCGGGGCGAGCATCATCGTTGTCAGCAGTGGCGGGGAAATCACGGCCCGGGCAAAAGCTGATGGTTTCCCCGTCGTCACAGTTCCTGGTGGACAGCCACCACGGACAGCGATGGGTTATATGTTTATGCCTCTCGTAGTAGCGAGCGAACAACTGGGCTTGATTCCAAAACAAGATTACGGTGACGCGTTTAGCGCATTAGAGTCAATTGCCCAGGAATGCGGTTTCGATTCACCTGAAGAATCTAACCCAGCTAAGCAACTCGCCCAGATGATGACCGGGAAATTCGCAACACTGTACGGCGAAGGATCTTGGCAGTTTGCTATCGCACAGCGATGGCGCGGACAGATAAACGAAAACGCGAAGGAGATGGTTCTCACACACGTATTTCCTGAACTCTGCCACAACGAAATTCTGGGGTGGGAAGGTTCTGATAAACAAGGCGTTGATCAATGGGTTTCCGTTCTGTTAGCCGGAGGAAATGAGCCTGAGCGGATCAAAACTCGGATTGAAATTACTTGCCAGCTAATCGGCAATGCGACCGAGTTCCATACGGTCACAGGTCACGGAAAGGGCACGCTTGCAAAAATGCTAAGCCTCGCTCACTTCGGCGACTGGCTCTCTCTTTATCTTGCGGCTCTCGCCGGACGCGATCCTGGCCAAATGATCGCCATTGATCGCCTGAAAGAAGAACTCAGCCGAATCAACTAACGCTCGTTGAGCCGTCGTTCGATTTCAGCTTGTTGCGCATTAATCTTTTTCAGATACAGCCACAGGCCGAACCACACCATCAAGGGCGGAACCGCGGCTACCAGTTTCATCATGTCCATAGTTGTCATCCAAGGCCCGTTCGGCCAGTTCAACCCGCTTCCGCAGGCTAAAAATCACGAGGGCTAACCAGCCCAATACTATAAGCGTTCCCCATAAGCCAAAACTGTACGCAAAGTCGAGTTGACCTTCTGGAATAGTGCGTGTTGGGTGGAACGATTTTTGTTCAACAAACTTAAGCCGGGGAAACACAAACATCAAGAAAATAGCTGGTAGGACAAGCGAAATGGATAGCCATGCGGTGCTCTGATCCATTCGCCCGCGATCGTTATAAGCTCCTCGCAATGCCATCAAAGCGGCATAGAAAAAGAGAACGATCAAAAACGAGATTTGCCGAGGATCGTTATGCCACCAAGCTCCCCACTGAATCTTGCTGAATAAGATTCCCGTTGCCATGGTGAGCGCGGCAAAAATTGTTCCTAATTCAATGGAAGCGTGCATTTTCGCGGCGGCAACGTCTGTGCCTTTCCGCACAAAACTTCCGGCAAAGAATGCCGAACTCACAATGAAAATTGAGGCTAAAAACGCGCAAGGAACATGGGTGAACAGGATACGCGCAAGGCTGGGCTCCATGAACAGTTGGGCATCGGGAACAAGAAAAGTAAAAATCAGCATTCCTGCAACTGCTAAGCCCAAAAGCAGGTGAGAAATCTGTTTCATAACCTGTCCTTATTCTGGGGCAGGTCTGGATTCTGCCCAGGGTCCCTGCGCTCCGTCCACAAAGATTGCGCGACCATCGGGCCAAGGCCAAGCGGAACCACGGCATATCCAACCAATGCGGCTATGGATTGGTATGCGCCTTCCATTCCTCCATCTCCGAACGAAACTTTTAAACCCCCGATTCCGAGAAAAATGAGTGGAAACAGCAAGGGCAATCCCACTACTGAAGCTAAAACCCAACGGTTTGAGGCGGTCATCACCATAGTCGAAGTGAGACAGAGGACATTGCTCGACGCAATCCCGAGAAGTGTTGACATCACCAAAAATAGAGGCCAGTTCACCACCGGAACTCCAATCATTCCGCTATAAAACAACCCTAGGATGAATCCCGCTCCACCTTGGAAAATGGCTCCAAATAACGCTTTGCCCAAAAATACGGGGCCGCTTGCTCCCCATTGGCGGACGAGATCGAAGGTGCCTTGTTCGTCCTCAGCCAGGAATATCCTCGGCACGGCAACTGTAGCGACAAAAATCAGAATCACCGCGAGCAACCCGGCGGCAAGCCCCGGTGCAGGGACAGTAATCATCGTGGAAAAATTAACTGCCGCCAAAGCCATAAAGCCAAATAACGCAGATACAAATAACCCTTGTCGGGAGCGGGCTTCCACTCGCCATTCTTTGATTAAACACGCTTTGACCTGCGGACTAAAGAACGAGTTCATGGGTTGCCCACCTCCGGTCATGCTCGTCGTTGGAAGCGTAAACCACGGCTCCACCGAAATTCGTCATGATTGAGTCGATCAGTTCACGACCTGCATCATCCAGCGAAGCAGTTGGCTCATCCAAGATCAGCAGTTCTGGCTTGCATTGCAACGCTAAAGCAATTTTTAACCTCGCTCTCATTCCTGTACTAAATGCGTTGCACAGTTTCCCGTTGACATTTTCTAAGCCAACTTGGCTCAACCATTTGGTCGGTTCTGGTTTTACACCTCGGAGCAGTGCTGAGAATTCAAGATGCTCGCTCGCCGTGAGGTGCGGGTACACATTGAGGTCAAGCGCACTGTAGCCAACCCTTTCGGGAGCGATGATTTCTCCTTCGCGCGGGATGAGCAGCCCGGCAATAGACCGCAAAAAGGTTGATTTTCCGCTTCCATTTCGCCCTGAAATCAAAAGCCTCCCACCTGATTCTACTTCGGCACTTACATGGCGAAACAACCAACCCTGGTCGAACCGATGCCCTAAGTTTTCTATTTTAAGCATCGGAGACCTCCCACGGTTTAAGCCCGCCAGAAAGGATTCCGTTGCTCCATTCGTAAACTCCTAAGTACCGCCCATGAGAACCGCCTTGGGCTACCCATGTAGTCCCAACTTTAACCGGATGGTCAAGAACAGTGTGCGAATGTCCCCCGAGTATAATGTCGATCTCTGGACAAGATTCCGCTAATTTTTGATCCTGTGAATAGCCAATGTGGGTGAGGGCCATGAGTAAATCCACTTGATCTCGTAGTTCATCAACTATTCGGCGAGCAGTAGGAATCGGCTGTTCCCAAATAAACTGACTCGCATGGCGACTCGCCATCCGGTCAGTCACCATCGGAACCATTACGCCAAATGCTCCTACCTTCAATCCGTTCACTTCAAGTACAAGCGATTCTTGAAACCGCGCGGAGCCATCCTTATTTCTCCAGTTAGCGCAAAGGATCGGATGTTGAACTCCAGCGATTTTGGTCTGGACAACCCGCTCTAAAACGTGGGATTCTCGGTTACCTGGTACAGAAGCAGTGCAATTAGCTTCAGCGAGTAATCCCCAGACTGGATCAGTGGCAATAGGCATCGCTAAATTACCTGCGGCGATGCAGTCGCCCGTATCAAAGTAAATATCAGCTTCCGCACGCTCGGCAAGCAATGCGGGCATCCGAGCTTTGCTCAGTTTGCCGTGGAGATCGTTTGTGTGGAGAAAGCGGATACTCGCCATCCGCAACTCTCAGTTAGTTGGTAAACGCTTGGTTGGCGATCACGTCTAGTACAACCATCAATGCCATAAACACGCCAGCAAGGCCAACGGTGAACTTAAACATTTGGTCGTCAAAACTCGCTTTACCCTTAAAAGTCGTCCGAACAGAACCGCCGCCACCCGACATCGCATCACCCTTACCAGTCAAAAAGACTAGTCCGGTGAAGACGACGGCAACGAATACGGAGATGCCGAGCAGAACGTAGTAAAGCGTTTTCACGAGTCCAATAACCTCAATTCAGATTCCAGAGATTACCCGCCAGTAATCAGGAATCGGAAGGACTGCCGTAATTAGGCCGAGTATAAAGGCGACCAACATACTTCCCACAATTGCATGCAGAAGGCCGCTCTGCCAAAGCCGCAGGTAAACGGGAGGAGTAATTCTAGATGCGGTTTGGTAGTTTCTAAGTAAGTCTTTGCCCGCATTAATTCCCGCCAAAAGCTGTTTTTCGGTAGGTGGTCTGGTCGTAAAGTTTTGCTGGACAAATGCGCCGAGCGGCCTGAAAAGGAACATCGCTGCTAGCAAGCCTATCATCGCCCTTGATTCGGGATCTAAAAACCAGGGGATATAGGAAATCCCAAGGAACAGACCGAGTGCAACCGCTATGTTGGTGCCACAGCGCGGGTGGACACGTGGCATTCGGGCAACGGTATCTAGTTCCAGCGGTTCTCCTTGTTCAATGGCGTGAACCACCATGTGTTCAGCCGCGTGGTAACCGGAAAGCGGCATCAATCGCAAGAAAATCAAGAAACAAAACAGGGCGACTCCGCTCATCGCCGTGCTGAACCAAAAGGCGTTTTGAACCACCGGAGGACTGATAAAAGCGATGATTCTCGCGACGTAATCACCCGCCAAGTAGGTGAGAAACATCGTCGCACCAGTGCCGAGAACCGCTATCGCTCCCACTCCACCCGTCACTCCACCGCCGAGCAACCGAACCCCCACGGGAGTTGCGAGCCCACCCACGAGCTTTGGTCGTGCATCCCGATCAGTTGTAGCGAGCAACCGGCTCACCGTAATCACACCCAAAACTGAGCCTCGATCATCAACTACCGCTAGAGTTGAAACTTGGTTGGTTTCTAGTAAACGGAGTGCTTCGCTTGCCGGTGTACGGTTGCTAAGAGCCGGAATCGTCCGCATGAATTGATCAACGGGCAAGTTTTCATTGTTTGAAGCCGCTCCTAATAAATCCTCTTCAAAAACGATGCCGCAGTAAGCGCCATCTTTCACGACTGGAATCCCTGGCACTCCGTAGTCGATGAGCATCGTTGCGGCCGCAGTAAGGCTGTTGCCAGAATCAGCTGGTTCAACTCCAACGATAAAATGCCCTACGGGGGCAGTCCAGCGATCGTTAAGTGCCAAAGAAAACTACTCAGCCGCCTCAGCGCGGGATTTGATAGCACCAAGAACACCTTCCATGTTCTTGACAACCAGACCGTAAATCACTTTGCCGACCAGCGTCCCAAGGCCAGGCACAACGTATTCATATTCCAAGACCGAGTCGAATCTGGTTCCGCCGTTTTCTTCTGCGAATTTCCAGGTACCGATCATCTTGTCGTAGTCGCCTTTCACCTGGGTGAACTCACACGTGTGGGCGTCATGATCCCAGACATCTTCCTGAGTCCAACGTACTTTCAACCCGAAAGCTGGAACTCGGCCCACCCAGTCTGAAACGACCGTGTTGCCTTCTTCGCTCACGATTTCCAGGGACTCAACGTCCTCCATAAATTCGGGAAACGAGCGGTTATCGCGTGCAATCGCGTAGACTCTGTCGAGCGGAGCGTTGATCCAAACGGACGTGTTAACGGTGGGCATATCAACTCTGCATCCGCACTAGTCGGAAACGGGGGCAGTTTACCTGCCTCACTCACGAGGCACATTGAGCAGTCGATTCGGTACAAACGAGATGATGAAAGCCCTGATCCTGAGGGCACCTGGGAACTTGGATTACACATCGGTTCCTATCCCCACACCTGGGCCGGGCGACGTTCTTATTAGGGTTGAAGCGGCTCTTACTTGTGGGACAGACCTGAAGGCATTTCTCAGGGGTCATCCTCAAATCCCAATGCCAGGAGTGTTCGGTCACGAATACAGTGGAACGGTTGTAGCCGTCGGGGCAGGAGCCCCGTTTGCACCGGGCGACGAGATCATGGGCGTTCATTCCGCGCCATGCCAGCAATGCCGCTGGTGCCTGAACGATCAGGAAAATCTGTGCGACTCGATCATGGCAACAAAAGTTTTGGGCACTTACGCAGAGTATCTGCTGATCCCTGAACGCATCGCCAGAACAAACGTATTCCCTAAGCCAAACCGACTCAGTTTTGAGCATGCGGCTCTGCTTGAGCCTCTCGCTTGTGTTGCCCAAGGAATCGAACGTGCCGTTCCCAATCCAAACGGAGATGTACTCGTCATCGGGCCGGGAGCGATCGGATTGATGTTTGTTGCCGCGCTTAAACATCTGGGAGTGAAGGATGTCACCCTTGCTGGTCGCAATCCGCAAAGGCTCGCGGTTGGGGAAGCATTGGGTGCCAGACCAACCCATCTCAACGAAGCGACTGGTCAGTACGACATGGTTATCGAGTGCACTGGCAACTTGGAAATCTGGGAGCAAAGCATCAACTTCGTGCGCCGAGGTGGAAAGTTGGTTCTGTTCGGCGGATGCAAGGCTGGTTCGCAGGTTCGATTCGATACCCACCGATTACATTACGACGATATTTCAATTCTTTCGCCCTTCCACTTTGGAACCAAAGCCGTTCGCACGGCCCGCAACTGGCTCTTGCATCCAGATTTTGATTTGAGTTCGCTTTTTAGTGGCGACCGTGATCTCGCCGATGGCACGACTGTTTTCCGTGACTTAGAGCAAGGGAAAGGCATCAAATATGTCTTCCATCCCTAAAGTGATGCTCGCCGCTCGTTATCACTTGGGCGGGGAAATCAAGATTGAAGAGTTGCCGACTCCCAGCTGTCCGCCGGGCGGATTGCTCGTCAAAACTATCGCCAGCGGATTGTGCAGCGGCGAGCTCATGACTTGGTACATGGATCGCAAAGCTGAAAAAGCTCCGCACGTGTTGGGTCACGAAGTTTGCGGAACCGTGGTGGAGTCTGAAAACGAGGCATTTTCTGCTGGCTCTTTGGTTGCACCTCACCACCACGCGCCTTGTCTGAATTGTGATTATTGCCGTCGAGGTGCGTATGTTCATTGCACGCAGTGGAAATCCACTCGGCTTGACCCCGGTGGGATGGCGGAATACTTCGCGGTAGCGGCAGAAAATCTGAACGATTGCCATCTAGTTGATCACTTACCGCCGCAAGATGCTGCCTTGATGGAGCCGCTCGCGTGCGTCGCAAAGCAACTTCGCAAAGTCAATTACCAGCCTGGCGAGCCAGCCGCCGTAATCGGCTTGGGTGTTATGGGATTACTTCATGCTCTGATGATGCCGGGATGTGTGGCTTTTGAGACCAATCCCGCGCGCCGAGAGTGGGCGATTCGACAAGGCGTTGATGCGCGTGAGCCGGATTCATCGCAGAAATTCAGTTGCGTCATCCTTTGCCCCGGAACTAAGCCAGCTTTGGACTTCGCGCTTGAAGTTGCAGACCTTGAGTCTCGCATCGGACTGTTTTCGCCCTTACCGCCAGAACCAGTCTCTTTGAACCTAGAATCGCTCTATATGCGCGATATTTCACTCATCAACAGCTATTCTTGCGGCCCTAACGACACTCAAATAGCCCTCGATTGGATCAAGGAAGGTCCAATATCCGCGAATCAAGTCGTGAGTCACAAAATCGAACTATCTGAACTGCCGCAGGCGTATCAAGAGATGAAATCTGGCAGAATCCTCAAGCCGATGGTGATCTTTCCGTGATTCATAAATCAAACAACAAAACGTGGCCAACGGTAGACCTCACCACCTACAAAAATGAGCCTGGCACTTGGCAAGATGTGAGCCGCCGCGTTCTGTTTTCTAGCCCGGATAGCCTCTTTGAGACCCGTTATTTTGAACTCGCGCCGGAGGGATACTCATCGCACGAACACCACCAGCACGAGCATTGTGTCGTTGTTATGCGAGGTGAGGGGGAAGTGTTGCTGGATAACGATTGGCATTCCGTTTCGGAAGGCGACGTTATCCACGTTTCGCCGCATCAACCCCACCAATTTAGGAACCCTTCAGGCGAACCATTCGGTATCTTGTGCATTGTGAATCGTGAACGGGACGTTCCCCAACCATTAGGGAACCAGCAAGAATCTGATACGTCAATACCCCGTACTTCCGAGAAATGAATAGCCTGCTCCTTGCCCTGATCCTAGGTTCAACTCCCCAACAAACACAGTTGGGCGGAGCAGATCTGTTTGCGATTCAGCAACAAACCCAGCAAGGCCAAGAGCCTCCTCCAGCCAAGCCCACTAAACATGATCCAGATGAAGAAAAGCATCAAAAGGATCTTGAAAAGGATCGTCAGCTGGGCAAAGAATATTCAATTGAAGTTGAAAAAGAGCTAAAGCTCAGCAAAGATGCCGACGCAACCGCACGACTCCAAGCCATTGGAGCAGAAATGGCGGAAATCGCCAATTCGGAAGCAGTAGCGGTTTTATGGGGAGACCGGCGGCTCAACAAATTTGACTACACTTTTAAGCTCGTTCAGGGTGAGGACGTCAATGCTTTTTCACTGCCTGGCGGCTATATCTATTTCTACGAAGGACTTCTGAAATTCGCGGAAAGCGATGACGAATTAGCCGCAGTTGTAGCGCACGAAATAGCCCATGCTTCCTTCCGGCATGTCGAAACCCTGCGAAAAGAGCAGTCTAAGTTCGATATTCTGAGAATTCCGCTCATTATTGCGGCGGCCCTCAGCCGAAGCCCAGAAGCAATGCACTCGGTGATGGCGGTCGACCTTGCAACCCAGGGGCTGGTCAGTGGGTGGAGCACCCAAGCAGAAACTGCTTCAGATTACGGTGGTCTCCAGTACATGAAAAAGAGCCGCTACAACCCGGTGGGCATGCTTACCTTTATGGAGCGACTGGCTTACAAAGAAGTTCTCAGCCCACAACTTGATTGGGGCATCTACCGAACTCACCCGCCCTCATCCGACCGGGCAAAGTTTTTGATCAAATCGCTCAACGAATCGGGGATTCCGTTGAAGCGAAGCCAAACCACGACTTCGCTCTCGGCAAGATCGCTGTTGAAACCGGATGGATCGTTTGATCTTTGGTTCGGCGACACCTTGCTCTATACGTTCAAGGGTGAATCGGCAAAAGCCAGAGCCGCGCAAGCAGTAATCCGAACCAATGCCTTTTTGGATACGGTTCCGCAAATGTTCCAGTTGACAACCAACGGCAACGAAGTTTTGGGCAATGGTCGGACAATGATTATCGTTGAATCAGGTGATTTGGAAGAAGGCAAATCAGTTGCCGATGCGAGAGACAAAGTTGTTGTCGGGCTAAAACGTATTATTGGCGAACTCAGTTTCCGCCTATTCCGCCAGTAACTTTGCGCTAAACCGCTTGATCACTCGTTCTGCGGCTTGAACAACACGTAATCCTGTTTCCCGCCCGTAAAGCATGAGAGTCGCTTCATATCCACCGCGATCGTAATCGGTTGGGGAAAGCAAATATCCCATCCATCCGTTGCAGTGGCTGATAACAGCACTCGAAAATCCCTGTTTTTTAGCTGATGCCACGATCATTCGCTCCAGTTCTTCGCTTGGCTCTCCGGGAACTCCGATAAACAGGCAGTCGCCAACTTGCAGTGCGGAGATATGCGCTTCTTGTGGCGCAAATTTTAGAACGACAATATTCGCCAAAGTCTCATTAAGTCCATTTGACTTAGCAAATTCTGGGTGAGGGGTTGGTTTGCCTAAATCAATCGGCTCGGTGAGAAATCGCAAGTTGCCTTTGAGCGGTCTTACCGGAGTTCGTTCACGGTTCAGCCCTATCGCCATCCATTGGCTCCGTTCTTGACCTGTTCCTTCACCCACGTTAGGCGATGCGTTCCCAATCGCCCCCGGCCAGACTAAACCACTGTCCAGCCTCATCAACGCGCCGAGCCAATCGCCGTTGGTTTCGAGATTATCGGCTTCAAAACAGGTTCCATGAGCACCAAAAACCGTCAGAATCGAGTGTCCGTCACCACTCATACGAACCAAGCGATTAGAAACAGTTGTCTCCTTCCTCCGTGAGCGAGCAAAAGTTGAAACTGATTCTTGCAAAGTGAGGCTCTTGATGTTCTTTGGCACTGATTGCTCAGCGATTGAGATTCCACCGGCGATTCGCAACGCGTACCAGTCGAGCCATCGTTTTTTGTATGTGGCTATTCCGGGGATACGGAACGTCATCCGGTCATTCAACATCTGTGTATCTGGGGCCGAATGAGTGTGAGTCGCCACAAGCATGATAGGCAAACCTGGCAGTCGACGCGAAACCTCTCGGTACAGGCTCTCTGGAACAGTCAGCCCTTCAAAAGCGATCAGAGCAACCTTCGTTTTTCCGTCATTGAGGATCGCGATCTGAGCAAATAGGGGGTCGCCGCCCGTGGTAACTTTGTCGCCTCGCTCCGTATATCCTCCCAGCGTGAGTGGTTCATCAGGAATCAAAAACTGGCGATGAGTCTGCAATTGCAGACCGGACAAAATAACCGAACCTAAAACCGCAGATAGAACCATGTCCTATCAGTTTACGATCTTCCTTTAGTAATTAACTGGCCTCTGCTACAATTTGCGTATGAGCTTCACGGTTCGATTGGCCAACGAGGATGTTTCTGTTGAGCCAGGATCAAGCGCGCCGATTGCGTTCGAAATAGAAAATACTGGCGCGAAAGCCGATGAATTTGAAGTTTCCGTAGAAGGTGTTGACCCCGAATGGGTTGCGATCCCAGTCCCAACACTTTGGGTTGATCCCGGTCAATCGAACACAGAACGTATTTTTATCAAACCGCCTCGCCAAAGCGAAAGCAATGCCGGGATTTATCCATTTGTTCTTAAAATTCGGTCACTAGAATCAGGCGAATCTCGTACGGCGCAATGCTCACTAGCGGTGAATTCGTTTGCCCACCTCAGCGTCGAGGTCAATCCTAAGAAGTCGAGCGTCAACGTTCTCAAGCGGGAAACATCGTTCGAGGTCACAGTAATGAACCTCGGAAATACTGATCAGAACGTTCAGTTTTTTGCAAGCGACGTTGATGATGCTTTTGCTTACGAGTTCTCTGCGACTCAAGCATCCCTCGAACCAGGGCAGACGCGGACTCTTGAGCTAACTGCAACCGCATCCAAAGTAAAAGCTTTTGCCAGCACCGTCATTGCACCCGTTTCGGTCAGTGCTCGGAGCGTTGATAACCTCGCTGTTGCCGCTAATTCTCAACTTCATATCGAAATCCGACCGCTGATTGCCACCGGGCCGCTGATTGCGGTGATCGCGATTATCGCGCTCACAATTGGCTGGATTCTCTCCATCCCCAAGCCGCCGGTAATTGATGCTTTCACACTCGATTCAAGGACAGTTGAACTTGGACAAACCGCAAAAGTCAAATGGCAAACGAGCAACGCATCGTCTGTGACCCTCGTCGTTGGATCGCAAGTGATTTCTAAACTAGCGCCGGACGATGAATTTGACATTGCTCCGGACACCGCAGGCGAACTAGAAATTCAAATCTTTGCTCAGGCCGGTCAAGTCAAAAGCAAGGCTGAGACGATAAAGCTAACCGTTACCGAACCGCCTGTGGTTCCAGAACCGAAGATCATCAAATTTTCGGCAACGAAAACTGAAGTTCCTCTCGGCTCCTCGGTTTTATTCAATTACGAACTCAGCGATAGCGTGACTTACGCGACCCTTGAACCAATCGGGCAAATCGAAGTTAAAGCCCGTTCAATCCAAGTGCCTTCGCCCCCCGATGACCTCCCTGGAAAAGGAGTGAAAACGGTCACCTACACTCTTCGGGCACGAAACGAAAAGAACGTTGAAGTCCGGGAGCAAATCACGATCAAGTTTATTAAGGAATCCAAGGCGATCATTGCCCAATTTTCGGCGGAACCGCTCGAAGTTGACCCGCTATCAGGTCGTGTGACAATTCGATGGCAAGTCACCGGTGCGGCGAAACTTGAACTCAAATACTCGAACAGAGTTGATGAATTGACTTCTATGGACGACCGCCGTGATTTCATTCTTACCGATGACACTGAGTTCATTTTGGTTGCCTATGATGTAGCTGGATTAGATATTCAAAAGAAGATCAAAGTCACTTTGCGAAAGCCAAACGAAGATCCTCCAACTCAAGATCCGCCAGGAAACACGACGGGAACGACTCAGAATGGGTCAACCGGTACGACCGGAGGAACCACCCGGCCCGTAACGGGTGGGCAGAGATAGTAGGATGAAGGGCGGAGCCCTTCTTAATGCCACGAGCCTTACTCAGCGTCACCGATAAAACTGGAATTGTCGAATTTGCGACCCAACTCGTCGCTCTCGGGTACGAATTGCTGAGCACTGGCGGCACAGCGAAAACCCTGCGCGATTCAGGGCTCTACGTGACGGATGTTGCGGAAGTCACTGGATTCCCGGAAATGCTCGACGGACGGGTGAAAACCCTACATCCGATGGTTCATGGAGGAATCCTCGCCGACCTCAGTAAGGAATCCCATGTTTCTCAGCTAGAAGAAGCAGGCATTGAGCCAATTGATCTTGTTTGTGTAAACCTTTACGCTTTCGAAAAAACGGTGACAGGTGATCACCAACTTCAAGATGCGGTTGAGTCGATTGATATCGGTGGCCCAACGATGGTTCGAGCTTCCGCGAAAAACTTTAAGCATGTTTCCATCGTTGTTGATCCAACTGATTACGAAGAGGTTTTGGACGCGATTGAATCTGGAACTGTCGCCGATTTGCGGCTAAAGCTCAGTGCAAAGGCGTTTCGGCATACAGCGTTTTACGATTCGATGATCGCGCGGTATTTGACTGAAGCGGCGGGTGAAGAAGCGTTCACAGGAACACTCACTTTTGGCTACCGCAAACATTTGGGAATGCGCTACGGCGAAAACCCCCATCAGAATGCGGCTCTTTATATTGATCCTCTTGCAACACCAGCAATCGCTCAAGCCAAGCAGCTATGGGGCAAGGAATTAAGTTACAACAACATCCTGGATTCCGACGCGGCATGGGAATTGGTTACCGATTTACCAAAAGGGGCATGCGCGATTATCAAGCACGGAAATCCCTGCGGGGCTGCAGTTGGAAATTCACTAGGAGACAGTTATTCGATTGCAAAGCAAAGCGACCCGATTTCCGCATTCGGAGGTATTGCTGCATTCAACGGGCATATAACTGCAGAAGCAGCCGAAGCAATGACTGCGCCGAATAACTTTCTTGAAGTTGTGATCGGCACAGGTTTCGATAGCGATGCGATTGAGATTTTTAAAAATAAATCTGGCTGGGGGCAGAATGTGCGGCTACTGGAAGTTCCGATTTCCGATAGTAAGACTACTTTGACCGTTCGTTCGGTTGGCGGCGGAGTGCTGGTTCAAGATTCCGATCACCACCCAAACACAGAATGGCAAGTCGTGACTGACCTTAAGCCAACTGACGAGCAAATGGCGGCCCTCAAGATGGCTTGGCAAATCGTTCCTCATGTGAAAAGCAACGCGATTGTGCTCGCGAACTCAACTCAGCTGAAAGGGGTAGGTGCAGGGCAAATGAACCGAGTTCAATCAGTCCGCCTTGCTTTGGAGCAAGCTGGCGAAGATGCCTCACTCTGCGCCCTAGCAAGCGATGCGTTTTTCCCGTTTCCCGATAGCATCGAAACCCTTGCAGCAGCGGGTGTCAAAGCAGTGATCCAACCAGGCGGCAGTAAAAAGGATCCTGACGTTATCCAGCGGGCCAATGAGCTCGGAGTGACAATGATTTTCACTGGAACCCGACATTTTCGCCATTAATTGCGAATTGCGTACCATCGCGACCACCTTTTGCATCTAAGCAGATGACAGGTTCGTGCTAAACTAATTGACTGTCAGGAGCCGGCTTTGAAAGACCAGACGAATTTGATCGTAATCATTGTGGCCATCGTTTTTATGATTGGCTTTGCCCTTGCTTTTGCATTGGGCCAACGAAAACCCGTGGTGCTCGCACCTCCCGTTACAGTAAATACGGCACCAGTGACGGTTGCAGAGGGTGCTGTAGTAATGGCGAACGGCCTTCCTAATGCTGGTAGTGGTAATACTGGCGGTGCCGCAGGCGGCGGTGGACTGACCGGACGCGGAGCTGGTGGCGCCAATGGTCGCCGTGGCCCTTCTGCTAGCGAATCAGCTGGCGGCGGCTAGAGCAATCCTTAACATTTAGCACGAAGTGTCCCAATCTCAGCCTCCGCAGTGGCTGAGATCAATGACTGCCCGGTTCCGCAGGGACATTGGCATTGATCTCGGTACAGCTAATACCCTCGTCCACCTAGCTGGGCGGGGCATTATCATTCGTGAACCTAGTGTAGTCGCTATTAATAAAGATACGCGAGAGGTGCTTGCGGTTGGTGAAGAGGCTAAGCGAATGCTTGGTCGAACACCAGCGAGTATTGTTGCCACCCGTCCGCTCCGCGATGGCGTCATTGCAGATTACGATCAAACTCTTGCAATGATCCGCGATTTTGTCAAACGTTCTAAGCGTGGATTTAGCCTTCATACAACCGTCGTTGTCGGTATTCCCAGCGGCGTTACGGAAGTTGAACGAGATGCTGTTCTTGATGCGTGTAGAAAATCTGGCGCTCACACCGCTTACGTAATTGAAGAACCAATGGCGGCGGCAATTGGTGCTGGCTTGCCAATTGCCGAGCCTGTTGGCTCGATGATTGTCGACATCGGAGGAGGAACGACTGAAGTAGCCGTTATTTCTCTCGCTGGAATTGTTCACAGCCGCAGTATCCGTACTGCCGGAGACGAGATCGACGAGGCGATCTCTGCTTATATCCGGCGAGCATACAATTTGTTCGTTGGTGAGAGAACCGCAGAACAAGTGAAACTTGACATCGGCTCCGCCTATCCTCTCGAAGAAGAACGGAGCATGATCGTCAAAGGGCGCGACCTGATTAGCGGACTTCCGCGAAGTGCGGAAATTACAAGCGTTGAAATCCGTGATGCCATTAGTGAGCCAATTTACGAAATTGTTGAAGCAGTCAAGCTCACCTTGGAGGCAACCCCACCGGAACTAGCCGCTGACTGTATGAACCACGGAATCGTGATTGCAGGCGGAGGAGCATTGATTCGCGGCCTAGATCAGCTCTTATCACGTGAAACGGGGATGCCTGTCCACATAGCGCCCGATCCGCTGAGTTGCGTTGCCATTGGTACAGGGCGTATGCTAGATATGCTGAATGAAAATCCTGCCATCCGGCGGATGTTGGAGAACGCATCGAGAGGCTAGACGAGCGCCCACGGCGCGACTGGATATGGCTCATCATCCTGATCGCCCTTAGCATCGGTCTTGGAACCCTGCAAAATCGAGCAAGAAGCCAAGGCTCGCCCGATCCTGTCTCAAAAGCTGTTCAATCCCTTTTACTCGCACATGTTTCACGAGTGGGATACTTTTCTGAAAATTCCGATCTCTTTTGGCAGGGGGTAAAGGATGCTCGCAAGCTTCGCGCGGAAAACGAAAGCCTCCGGCAACAACTAAACGCCGTGCAAGCTTATCTGGATACCGCTGAAGTACAGGAACAGCAGATTCAAAAGCTCCGTGGAATGCTGAATTTAAACACAGTTGGGCGGGCGCGAGTCAATGCCGACATTATCAACTACGTGCCGTACGATAACCGCATCACACTCAACCGAGGGTCTCGTGATGGAGTCAAGCCCAATTACCCCGTGATCACAGCAGAAGGGTTGCTTGCACTCGTTAGCACAGTTTCAGAAACCACAAGTCAGGCTTCGCTTCTGACCTCGAGTGGAGTGAGTGTTGGCGGAGTTGCGACTCTCCCTACACCCGTTGCTGGCTTTGTTAAGGGTGAAAAAAGCGACCGGCTGGTCATGGATGTTTTTGATAACGTAGATATTCCCGCAGGTACAGAAATCATCACGACTGGATACTCCGAATTTATTCCTCGCGGAATTCGTATCGGCATCGTATCGGAATACTTTAATGACCAAGAGTACGGCATTAGGAGAGCATTTATTCTCCCCAGTAGCCGAATTGGAATGTCTAAGGAGGTAGTTATCCTCAAATGAGACAGCCAGTGCCGATTCTGACCGCTATTGTCCTGCTTCTCATTGCGACTGTACTCCAGCAAGGATTTCTTGGAAGGTATCTCCTTTTTGGTTCTCAGATGGAGTTGCCTCTGGTGGTGGTTCTTAGTTTTGCATTGATTTCTCGCCCTGCGTCCGGAGGTGCGCTGGGTTTGCTTTCTGGTGTGCTGACTGGAGGGCTCTCCGGCGTCACTTTGACTTATTACGCTTTGAGCCGCGTAGTCGGAGGTTATATCCTCGGTACAAGGGCAGATTCGGAGCCAGATTATCGGGCTGGTGCAGCCTGGGTTGCGGTTGGAACATTAATTTCTAAGTTAATCATGATTCTGTTGGCCCCACCTCCCGCCGTTATGCCGGCTCTTGGGGCTACAATTCTGTCGGCAGTCTACAACGGGGTAGTGGCTATACCGGTTTTCGCCCTGATCCAACGATTGTTCCGACCCAAGGTGGTTTGAAAAGAATGAGCGATTACGACGTTCAGTTAATGGCACAAAAGCAGCTGAGAGAAGCTGCCCAGTATCTCGACCTCGACGAAGGGCTGATTGAAGTCCTCGCCCGACCAAAACGCTCCCTCGTGGTCAATTTCCCTGTTCTTATGGACAGCGGTGAAGTTGAGGTCTTTGAAGGTTATCGCGTTCAACACAACCAAAGCCGTGGACCCACAAAGGGCGGTATTCGATTCCACCCAGATGTGGACTTAGGCGAAACCACCGCTCTTTCTATGTGGATGACCTGGAAGTGCGCGGTTGTCAACATCCCTTACGGCGGAGCCAAGGGTGGCGTTAAGTGCAACGTCAAGGAACTCAGCCAACGCGAACTTGAAAAGCTCACCCGACGATTTGCAACTGAAATCGGCATCGTGATAGGCGACCACGCCGATATTCCCGCTCCCGACATCGGCACCAACGCCAAAGTCATGGGCTGGATCATGGATACCTACTCCATGCAAGCCGGCTACACCGTTCCGGGTGTTGTCACTGGAAAGCCTATCGAATTAGGTGGTTCCGAAGGCCGTGTAGAAGCAACGGGTCGTGGCGTCATCGTTTGCGCACAAGAAGCTTGCCACAACGCCAACCTCAACTTTGAAGGTTCTGAAATCGTTGTCCAAGGTTTTGGTAACGTGGGTTCAGTTGCCGCTCGCCTCGCTGAACAACAAGGCGCGAAAGTCATTGCGATCAGCGATACAAGCGGAGCGATCTACAACAAAAACGGCCTGCCGATTCAAGATCTGTACGACAAATACAGTGGTGTTGAAGGTGGAATCCAAAATTACAAGGATTGCGACAAAATTTCAAACGAAGAACTGCTGGCTCTCAAGTGCGATATCTTGATTCCTGCTGCAATTCAGGCTCAAATCACCGATAAAAACGCCGACGCGGTGCAAGCCAAGATCGTTGTTGAAGGGGCAAACGGACCAACCACTCTTGAAGCGGACAAGATTCTGCACGACAAAGGCATCCTGGTTGTTCCTGACATCCTCGCCAACGCTGGCGGTGTTGTTTGCTCATACTTCGAGTGGGTGCAAGACCTTCAAAACTTCTTCTGGGAAGAAGACCAGGTCAACGACCGACTCAGCCGCGTCATGAAGAATGCATACGGTCCGGTGGCGCACACTATGCGCGAGCACGATACCGATATGCGAACTGCCGCAATGATCATCGGCGTCAAGCGTGTTGCTGAAGCAACTGTTATGCGCGGTATCTTCCCCTAGACAAGAAGCCGCGACTGAACTGCCGCCCAGCAATCTTCGAGCACTTGCTCGGGATTCTGGGCGGCATCTATTTTTGCCCATCGTTTTAGATCACTTCTCGCTTCCGTTAAAAATCCGGCTCTCACCTTTTGGTGGAAATCCAGCGACTCTAAATCTAGCCTGTCTTTGGCTGTTTGGCGGGAAAGTCCAACTTCAACATCAAGATCAAGTAGCAAGATTAAATCGGGGCGGAGGCCTCTAGTTGCGGTGAGATTTGCCTTGCGGAGAAAGTCTTTATCTAATCCTCTCGCGTACCCCTGATAAACCAGTGTCGATTCAGCGTGACGATCACAGATCACAACTTTTCCATCGCTAAGGCTAGGCTGAATGATATTCACAACGTGGTTTGCGCGATCGGCGAGGAATAAAAATAGCTCCGATTCAGCGGGCATATCCTCGCCTTCTAAAAGGATCGTGCGAATACGCTGACCAAATTCTCCAGCTCCTGGCTCACGAGTGGTCACGACATCACGGCCAAGCTCAGTAAATCGTTCTGCCAAACCCGCGATTACAGTTGATTTGCCCGCACCATCTGGCCCTTCGAGCGTGATAAACACGCTTGCATGATACTCGGATACAATGAATTTGTGAGCCAGACCGCCGAGCAAATCGCCAGTAATTTGGGGCGGATTGTGGGTGAAGAAAAGGTTCTTCACGGCTCAGCCGTTGAAAGAGTTTATAGTTCAGATGCTTACACAGTGGAGCGATTCCCGCCCACAGTTGTTGCGCTCCCCACCAGCACGGAAGACGTAGCGTTGATCGTCCGATTTTGCTTAGAGCAAGATTTACCGTTTACGCCTCGCGGAGCGGGAACCGGCCTGAGCGGGGGTGCGATGCCCGCTTTAGGCGGAGTTGTTGTTTCGACGAAAAAGCTCACCGCTATTCTTGATTTTTCGGTTGAAGATCAATGGCTACACGCCCACAGTGGGATCGCCAACCTCAAAATAACTAAAGCTGTTGAACCATTTGGTTATCATTTTGCACCTGACCCCAGTAGTCAATCAGTCAGCACCCTCGGCGGAAATATCGCAATGAATTCGGGTGGCCCGCACACTTTGAAGTATGGAGTCACGGCTCAGCACATTCTTGGTCTGCGGTATGTAAACGGTAAGGGGGAGATTATCACTATCGGCGGCCCTGCCGGGCAAGAACCAGGCTACGACCTCCTGAGCTTGGTGATTGGCAGCGAAGGCACTCTGGGAATCGTCACCGAAGCATGGGTCAGGCTCACAAAGAACCCATCTGCAATCTGTACAGCTAGTGCTTACTTTTCTACGATTGAAGATGCCAGCAAGTGCGTTGGCGCAATGGTTCGATCAGGCGTGATGCCTGCCGCGCTAGAGATGATGGATCACTTTGTGTTGGCGGCGGTTGCCGCCGCTTACCCGATCCACGTTCCTAATGGAACCGCCGCAATGCTCCTGATCGAAACCGATGGCGAGCCTGAATCAGCCAAGTCTGATATCGATGAGCTGATCAGCATTGCTCAGCTACATAACACAATCGAGACAGCACTTGCTCAGAACCAAGAGGAGCGCACATTGCTCTGGACAGCGCGTAAAAAGGGCGTTGGAGCCCTGGGGAGGCTTGCTCCGACCGTTGTCACCCATGACGGGGTGATTCCGCCCAGCCGCTTGCCAAAGATGCTTGATGCGGTTTACGCTATTGCTCAGTCGCAAAATATCGGCGTGGCCAATATCTTTCATGCCGGTGACGGCAACCTTCACCCTATTTTTTATTTTGACGAGAGAGAGCCGGGCGCGATTGACCGAGTCGTTATCGCAGGCGAAATGGTCATTGAAAAGTGCCTGGAACTGGGCGGCTCGGTAACGGGCGAGCACGGAATCGGAGTTGAGAAGACTGATCTCCTGGCAAAAATGTATTCCGCCAATTCGCTTGCGTTTCAGGCAAGATTAAGGGAAGTTTTCCGAAGCCCGCAAGCGTGCAATCCCTGCAAAGTGATTCCGAGCGGAAAGGGATGTCTTGAACACAAAGTTCGGTGGCGAGGGGTCGCCACATGAACATACAAACACCAGAAAAGATTGGTGACCTTAGGGAAGCTTGCTGTTCGGGCGAACCGTTTCGTGTGATTGGCGCAGGTTCTGCTTTACATTGGTTGCCAGATTGGACAGGGCTGCATATTTCAACCAAAAAGTTGAATCAAGTTCTGGAATTCCGGCCCGACGACCTCGTGATCCGTGCCCAAGCTGGGACAACAGTAGAAGAAATCCAATCCGTTGCTAAAAAAAGTGGATTAACCTTACCAGTCGCCTCTCCGGAGTTCGGCTGGCTAGGTTACGCGGGTACCACCATTGGCGGAATGCTCTCTCTAGGTTTGCCGCACTACTGGCAGAAATCCACTGGTTCAATTCGAGATTGGATTATTGCGGCTCAGACAATTTCTTCAAGTGGCGAAGAGCTTGAATTTGGTGCTCAAGTCGTGAAATCAGTAGCCGGATTCGATGTTCATCGAGCATTGGTCGGTTCACGGGGAGGGTTGCTTGTTTTAACCGAAGTCACTTTACGTTTGTTTCCGATTAAGCTCCTGCCTGCAACGCCAGAATGCACAGTACAACAACCTTGCTGGATCAACCATGGTTTGCGCTCACAATTCAATCCTGCAAGATCCCACCTTGCGGTTGATGCGAGCCAGCAGTTTATTTGGACCGATCAACCGCTCTCAAACTATCATGCAATTGGGCCAGCCGGAGAAAGGTTCCCTCAGCCATCACCACAAGTCAAGGAGATTCAGTCCCAACTCAAAAAGCTTTGCGACCCAAATGGAGTACTCATAGAAGGATGGAAGAGTTGAAGGAAGATATTCTTGCGATTGCAGATAATTATTTGACGGAGCACGTTGCTCCCAATGCGAACGAAATTGATGGCTCAGAAGAAGCCCTGCGAGTTGCCCTTCAGGGCCTTTGCGACCGAAAACTGATGGCGCTCCGCCGGCCTAGAGAATACGGCGGCCCGGGTTTGGATGAGATTTCTTTCCGAATGTTTCAAGAATCCGTTGCCCGGGCCAGCGGCTCTTTAGCCTTTTTGCAGACTCAGCACCAAAGCGCAGTCAGCATGATTTCTAAGGGAGAAAATGAATCCCTCAAACAACGATTACTTCCTGATATGGCCGATCGCCGACTGATCGGCATCGGCTTCTCTCAGCTGCGGCGACCCGGCCCACCGATGCTGACAGCAACTCCAGTCGGAGACGATTTCGTCCTGAATGGGCAAGTGCCCTGGGTTACCGGGAATTCCTTTTTTGGAGAATTCCTAATCGGGGCATCTTTGCCGGGCGGAGAAGCAGTATTTGGTATCGTGCCATTTTCTGACCAACAGGTGGATAATTCGTCCATTTTGTTCAGCAGCCCCATGAGACTTGCCGCTATGGAAAGTCCTCGCACCATGACTGCCGAACTCAATAATTGGCGACTCACAAGTGAAGACACTGCTTTTATCCGCCCAAAAGATTGGATCACCAATAACGACATGATCAATGTCACGCTCCAAGCATGGTTTGCTCTTGGATGTGCGCGCGCCGGACTTGATATTGTCCATGCTTCGTACGAAAAACGAAAAGCGCCGTTCATTTTGGATGCTTGGAGGCAACTAGACGAGGAACTCACCTTATGCCGGACACGAATCCTCGAGAATCACCCTGAACTCCATCAACGGCTTGCCGCCAGAGCATGGGCAATTGATCTCGCGGTGAGGTGCGCTCATGCGGGAGTAACCTCAAGTTCAGGAGCCGCGAATTCTATTCACCACAATGCTCAGCGGGTCTATCGGGAAGCGCTCGTATACACTGTCAGCGCTCAAACGTCGGACATCATGGAAGCCACTCTCAAGCGACTCGTGGCCCGTGGAACATAGCTGAACTGGTATCTTGCAATGGTGAAAATCTCCCGACTCGCGCTCCCCTTCGCACTCATCTGCGTGCCCATTCTCTCCCAAGCAGATCGGTTGATTTTTACACCACTCGGTCAGAAAATCCCTCAAAATAAAGCTAAGATCGAATTTCTTTCTATCCCCAGTCGTGATGTGGCATTTGGATGGATCGGAGTTGGAGTCACTAATCAAATTGAGCTGGAACTTACTGGCGAAAGTTTTGATTCCGACAAAATTGATATGGGGGTCAACCTCTCGTTTAACTATATTTCTCCGATCACTGATATTGCCCCGGGCATTAGTTTTGGCTTTCAGGACGTGACGAATAACACCGCCGATGGGCGTTCCGCATATCTAGCTGTGACCTACCACTTTGGCAACACGGGCGAATTGAATCAAAACGAACCGACTATTTTCACACTCGGACTTTCATCCCGTGATCAAGGATTCTTATTCTTTAACTTTGCGCTGCCGCTTAGTGAACAATTCAGGATTATTGGCGAGCACGATTCCTTTAGAATTTCCGCTGGTGTTGAATTTCGGCCGTTCGAAGATGCAAGCCTGAAATTTCTTTTCCGAGACGGATCACCGATGTTCGGCATGAATCTTAGCCGGAAGTTTTAACTTCTAACCCAGCCTGGCGGCAGGCCTCAACAAGCTGATCTTGCAGATGCTTGGTAAACGCTTCGCGCCGCTCTTTTTCACTGTCGCCAAGGGCAACTTCATCATAAGTAAACGGTTTGCCGAAGGCAACAATGATCTTGGCCCGCTTAGGAAACGAGCTTCCTTTGGGCATCATTCGCTGGGTTCCGTTAATGCCGACGGGCATCACCATGGCCCCGCTCCGTTTTGCTAGAACCGCTATTCCGGTTTGAATTGAACCGAGTGTCTCGCCATCCCCGCGTGTTCCTTCTGGAAAAACAAGAACTGCATTCCCCGCCTGGAGTTCGCTGATAGTGAGCCGAATTGCGGCGCTGTCACCTTCGCCACGACTAACGGGGAAAGCACCCAGGCTGGAAATCAGCAACCCAAGTGGAAAGAAGAAAAGCTCCTTTTTCGCCATAAACTGAAGTTGGCGGGGAGAAAGCGAACCTACCAATGGTGGATCGATATGGCTCAAGTGAATTGGAGCAACTAATAGTGGCCCGTTGAGCGGCACATTTTCGACTCCACGGAGTTCGTAGCCTCCGAAGATTCCGAGATAAATTCGGCGAACAAAAAATGCGGCAAATTTGTACCAGCCAGCGCTCTTCACGACCCAGCCAGTATAACCGACCGGGGTTACCGTGCTTGCTTATCGAATAAAGCTAAAACTTTTGCCTTCTGCTCAAAATGGTTGACGATCGGATCGGGGTAATCGGCGGGAGTGAGCAGACTGCGGCTACCGTCTTCTTCAAACGGCCAGTGAATATCTTTATTATCTAATTCGCGCAGTTCCGGCACCCATTTGCGGATAAATTCGCCTTCAGGATCAAATTTTTTGCTTTGCAAAATGGGGTTGAAGATTCTAAAGTAGGGTTGGGCGTCGGCTCCGGTAGATGCCGACCATTGCCACCCGCCGTTGTTGCTCGCAAGTTCAAAGTCGAGCAGATTTTCAGCAAAATATTGCTCGCCCCAATGCCAGTCCACCAGCAAATCCTTGGTTAAGAACATAGCAACAACCATTCGTAAGCGGTTGTGCATGGTTCCGGTCGCGGCAAAACAACGCATTGCCGCATCCACCAGTGGGTACCCCGTTTTACCGGCTTTCCATTTTTCGAAATCTTCTTTGCTTCCGGGCCAGGAGAGGTTATTGAGGTCAGGTTGGAATGATTTACCTTCGCCAATCTCAGGAAAATTAGCAAGCAACATGTGATAGAACTCACGCCAAATGAGTTCCGATTCCCATTTACGTGCCCCATTTGAATTCAAATTAGCCACAGCGCGAAAGCACTCGCGAACCGATATTGTGCCAAAACGCAGGTCAACGCTCAACATGCTTGTGCCTTCTAGAGCAGGGAAATCACGAGCTTGACCGTAGTCGTCGATTTTGTTCAAAAACTCTTTGAGCCGCTTTTGCGCCGCTTTTTGGGCCGGGGCCAAGCACACGTCAACTGGCTCAAATCCAATTTCTGAGAGTGAGTGGTTTCCAATCTTTGCGTTTGAAAGTTTTAGTTTTGGGGGAGTTTTTAGGGAAGAGTATTGAACCGGATGCTCGCTCAAATCTTTAGGCTCAACCGCGGTTCGCCATGCTTTTGAATAGGGAGTAAAGACTCGGTACGGGGTTCCATCCGGCTTCATCACATCCCGTCGCTCTTTAATCAGGTGATCCAGAACCGTTTTGAACTCAATCTTTTGCGTTTTCAGGTCTTTTTTAACTTGGGAATCACGCTTGAGGGCGTACGGATCGTCGTCATGAGCCGCGACAACAATCTCTGCGCCGAATTCTTGAGCGAGGGACGGGATGATTTCAACTGGATTACCAAATGCCGTGATCAATCGAGCGTTTTTCTCAACTAGAGCTTCATCCAATTCGGTTAGCGATTCGTGAATAAACACAACTCGGCGATCCTTCTTGGTAGGAAGCTCATCCAGAATCACCGTATCGTAAACAAAAACAACATACACCTGGTCGCACTCGTGAGTTGCCAGAGAAAGCGCGGCATGATCGTTTAGTCGTAGGTCGCGGCGAAGCCAAACAAGCCCTGTTTTGAAGCTCAATCC
Organism: Fimbriimonadaceae bacterium; assembly: GCA_019638675.1. Lineage (GTDB taxonomy): Bacteria > Armatimonadota > Fimbriimonadia > Fimbriimonadales > Fimbriimonadaceae > UphvI-Ar2. The sequence goes on from JAHBTE010000001.1 coordinate 744,246, forward strand.
AACCCTCCTGGTGGATAGATTTGCAGGGCCGCCGCTCCGGTCAGTCCTGCGTGCTCGCCGTACGGAGACACTTCCAGGGGACAACGGGAGCTTAATTGAGGCAGAGCTGCCTGGAACCAATCGCTCAGCCCAACCCCGCCGCAAATGACGATCACGTCTGGGAACTGGTTGTTGATTTGGTCAATGGCAACCTGTGCGGCCCGGAGTGCCTCAGATTTTTGATCTGAACTCGGTTCACCATCAAAATTGATGCCTCCCAGCGTTTCTTCGATAGTTTTGCCATTCGGCAAATAGGCGTCGTTTATACGCGGATAATTCCCGATAGCGTCGGTAATAATTCGTCCGCGATCCACCACACCGGCGCCAACTCCAGTTCCCAAAGCTAGCGTGGCTACGCGTTTCCCCGCAAATATTGGGTGGCAAGCGTGACCCCAAACTGTGGCGAGACCATCGTTAATAGCTAAAACACGTTTGCTAGCACTTAGAAACGGCATTCCCAAGTATTCAGGGATAAATCCTTTAGTTTCGATGACTGTGTTCGTATGGTAATCAATCGTCCCGCCCGCCGAAACACCAATCCGAGTCACGCCATGCCTCTTAGCAAAAGATTCAATGAATGTCAGTCGTTCCTCATGGGTTTTGGGAGCCGCAATCTGATCAAATTCAAGTAGCTCTAAGCCAGGGGAAAATAATCCCGCCCTCAGCCAGGTGCCCCCAAGATCAATTCCGACTACGTTTTCAGCTACATTCGGAGCAGAAGAAACAAATCGTCGAGTTTGCTTGATCGGGTCGTTGATCGCGCCGCCAATTACCACCCCATCTGCCCCGATTTGCAACGCCGCTTGAACCTGCCAAGGCTCTGCGAATCTCCCCTCCGCAAGCAATATCGCTTTTGTAGCCTCACGAGCATTTCTCAGTAAGTTGAAATTAGGTTCGGGGGAACTTGGTTGGGTATCAGGGGTGTAGCCGTTAAGAGTAGTACTGATAATGTCAAAACCCAGCTCTTCAGCATTCCGAATGCTGGAAAAAGTATCGCAATCCGCCATCGCTAACCGACCGGCTGACTTGATCAGCTTTAACAAGTCGGCAAGCGTTTCGCCGTTCGGTCGAGCACGTTCAGTCGCATCAATAGCAATTATTTCGCAATTCGTCGAAATAAGTTCCTTTGCTTCGTTTTCTGTCGGCGTGATATAGATTTCACTTTTCGGGTACTTCTTTTTAATCAAGCCTATTACAGGAATGTTAACTGCCGACCGGATCGCATTTATATTTTCGACTCCCTGCAAGCGCAGAACTTTCACCCCTTGCTGAATGCTGGCTTGAGCACAGGCAAGCAAAGTTTGCGGATTATCAAGCGGTGTCCCAGCATCTGCTTGCACACTGGCGATGACGGGGCATTGCTTGAGAAGAGCACGGAGTTCAGCCTGATCCATACTTTTCTCGCAACGCCACCGCAGTTTCCCAAGCCTTTTTGATGTCTGCCACAAGCAAGCCGTACCCACCATCGCCAGAAATGTTTTGCTGGCGCAGGATGTACGAAGGGTGCAACGTCGCCATGGATGCGCGGGCATATTCACTTGGGAACAACTTGCCTCTCTCCGCCGTGATCTTAAAGTTCTTTTGAATTAAATTCTTTGCACTTGGAGCACCGATGCATAGAATGAGCATTGGCTTGATCGTCGCTAACTGAGGCACCAGCCACTGTCGGCAAGTTTCCACTTCAATCGGTGTGGGCGGGCGATTTTGCGGCTTTCCGCTCGACCAATCCGCCGCTCGGCACTTAACCGTATTGCAGATGTAAACGTTGGTTCGGTCTAGCCCGTTATCAGCCAACGCACGATCAAGCATCTGCCCGCTCCGCCCAACAAATGGGCGACCGGTCTTATCCTCTTCATCGCCTGGACCTTCGCCGACTAATACAAGCGGACTTTGCGGATTTCCTTCGCCAAAAACCACATTTCTGCGCCGCTGGCTCAAATCACAAGCGAGGCACCCCAGGCATGATTCGTGCAAACCTTCTAATGACATTTATTGGCCATCCACAACATTTCGCAAAAGATCGTAACTTGCTTCCAGACTTTGCGGAATCACTCGAACATTGCCCACCGAAGTCACAAAGTTGGTGTCTCCGTTCCAGCGGGGAACGATGTGCCAGTGAATATGACTGGGTATCCCCGCTCCGCCCGCCGAACCCAAATTGATACCCACGTTGAAGCCATCCGGCTGAAAAGCTTCTTTAATCCACTTCAGGCAGTCCCGCACTAGCTGATTGATTTCAAGCAGTTCGGCATCATCCAAATCGCTCATTTCCGCTGTGTGCTTATAGGGGGCCACCATCAAGTGCCCGCTGGTGTATGGGAACCGGTTGAGAATTACAAAAGCGTGTTCGCCACGGTATAAAATCAAGTTTTCGCGATCGTTGTTCTGCGCGGGAAGATCAACAAAAATGCACCCTTGGGAGTTAGTTTTGTCTGCGGATTTGATGTAATCAAACCGCCAAGGCGCCCAGAGCTGATCTGCCATTTCTTTATTTTGGCTAATCACGGAACCGGTTCGCTGAACTGTTAAACTTCGCTCGCTAAAATAATCGCATCTGCGACTTCTTTCATGGATTTTCGTGCGTTCATGGATTGGGTTTGAATCCGGCGATAAGCCTCGGTTTCATCCAATTTTTGATCCCGCATCAAAATCCCTTTTGCTTTTTCAATGGAACGGCGAGCCTCTAGCCGTTCCGAGATATCGCTGATCTCTTTAGAAAGTGCTAAGTTAGATTCAAAACGGCCGCGTGCAACTTCAATTGCTGGGCTCAGATCACTCGGCTTAAATGGCTTGACCAAGTAGCCAAACACACCTGCTTCCTTTGCCCGTTCGATCAATTCTTGGTCGCTATATGCAGTCAGTAACACGACCGGGGCAAGGCCTTGCTCGGCAATTTGGTTTGCCGCATCAATGCCGTCAAGAGCTGGCATTTTCACGTCTAGAAGGCAGGCATCAGGCTTTTCACTGATAGTTAAAGCAACTGCTTTCAGACCGTCCTCTGCTTCGGCAATGACCTCGTATCCCAAGGTTTCTAACATTTGCCGCAAGTCCAATCGAATAATCGGATCGTCGTCCGCAATTAATACACGCATGATTCTCACCAAATGCCCGCTAAGGGTACGGCACGGCGGTGTGACGTGTGGAGCAAGCAAAAGAATACCAAAATTTTTGTACTTCTCAGGATAAACTCCCCAGTGTGAAACAGGCGCTTTCTCAGTTGCTTGAAGGAATGATCGACTACGCTGGGCTTTTCCCTCCGGCGCAGCATTCATTAGAAGTAGCGGTTGATGAATTCTCATCTATTCCTGAAGACCAGGCGTGGATGGTTGATCTATTTGTTTGTGCGAGTAATAAGCTCACTGAGCTCGATACTCTTTTACGCAAGGGAAGCAGTAAAGGAACCTTGCCCGGCTCCATCATCGGCAACCCACTAGACCAGCCAGATAAAGCGCTTAGTAGCATTGAACGCGATATGCAGCGCATGGAAGCTTGCACCCACGTGGAACCTGTTGCATACGAAATCCGCATCGCCATGACGCAACCAGACGCGATTAACCGAGCGGTGCGTTCTATCCAAAAATCTGGGGTCGCTGATCTGGTGGAAGATGTTTACATTGAATTCGGCTGGGGCACTCACCTTGATGAATCGCTCCACAACCTAGCAGCAGTGAATCCAGATTTTGGAGCCAAAGCCAGAACGGGCGGCGTAACCGCCGATCTTTTCCCTTCCATCGAAGAAGTCGCCGAGTTTATTCATACGGTTGTCAGTATCGAAATCCCGTTCAAGTTCACCGCCGGATTGCATGAACCCCTCAGATACCACGATAAAGAGCTTGATGTGTGGCGTCACGGATTCCTAAACGTCTGCCTCGCGGGGGCATTTGCGATGGCGGAAGACCTTTCGGTCAGCGAAATCGAAGAAATTTTAATGATTACCGAAGGATCAGCAATTAAAGTCAGCGATGACAATATTCAAGTCGCGGGGCACACACTTTCACTTGATAACATAGCACTGTATCAAGATTGGTTCGGTGGATTTGGTAGTTGTAGTGTACAGGAACCAGTGGACGGCCTGAAAAGGCTGGGATACTGGTGAGTATGAAACCGTTCATCGTCCCCGCCTCCGCAAAAAGCTGGATTGAAGTGGATCCCGAATCACACTTTCCAATTCAAAATCTTCCGTTCGGGGTAGCGGTTCATAAGAATCGCGGCGAGGGAATGGTGTGCGCCATCGGTGATTACGCACTTGATCTTCCTGTTCTCATGGAAGAGGGCATGATCAGTGAGGACGATTTCCCGTGGCTCGATACTTTTTTGGGACTCGACAAAGAAATGCTCACAAATCTGCGGAAACGCATTTACGAGCTTTTGGAAGAGTCACATAGTGAACTCAGAGATAACAAAAAGGTGCGAAAGAAGGCAATCCTGAATCGGGCGGATTTACAACTTACCGTTCCGATTCCTCCAACCGCATTCATTGATTTTTACAGCGGCATCCAGCACGCCAGCAACGTTGGCAAAATGTTCCGACCGGATCAACCACCCCTATTGCCCAACTATCGCCATCTGCCAGTCGGCTACAATGGTCGCGCTTCTTCGGTTGTTGCAAGCGGGACAAAGATCATCCGACCAAAAGGTCAAACTAAGGGGCCGAATGACGAAATGCCCGTCTATGGTCCAACTAAAGAGATGGATTTTGAACTTGAAATGGGCTTTTATATCAGCGAGGGGCAGGATATGGGCAAACGCATCACGTGCAAATCCGCTGAAGATCATATTCTTGGCTTGGTGATCGTGAATGACTGGAGTGCGCGAGACATCCAACGGTGGGAGTACCAACCACTTGGTCCATTTTTAAGCAAATCGTTTGCTACTTCAGTCTCTCCTTGGCTCGTTACTCTCGATGCGCTTGAGCCGTTCCGAATCGAGGGCATGGAGCAAGATCCGGAAGTGCTTCCGCATCTAAGGTCGCAAGGCAAACAGCATTTCGATATTCAACTAGAAGTTCTCCTGCAAACCGCCAAGATGAAAGCTCCCCAGCAGATTGCAAAGAGCAACACAAAGCACCTTTATTGGTCAATAAGCCAGCAAGTTGCCCACCAAACTTCCAACGGCACACCTATCGAGTTTGGCGATTTATACGCCAGCGGAACAATCAGCGGCCCTGATGAAGGCACTTACGGCTCGCTACTTGAGATTTCTTGGCGGGGACAACAGCCTGTAAGCCTCGAAACAGGTGAAACCCGCACGTTCCTGGAAGACGGCGACACCCTCACACTCACCGCATTTGCCCAGGGAAATGGGTTCAAAATTGGCTTCGGGGAATGTGCCGGCACGATCATGCCCGCACAAGGATAACGCCATGCTCCTAAAACCAGAATCTTCGATTGTTGTGGTTGTGGATATGCAGCCGACCTTTCTCAACGGCTGTGTTGATCACGAAAAAATCCTGAATCGCGCCAAGTTCTTAATGGAATGTGCCGCTAAATTGGAAATTCCAACGGTTGCCACGGTTCAATATTCCGATAGGATGGGCGGAACCGAAGAATCACTTCACGAAATGATTCAGGGCGAAACATTCCCCAAAATGGTATTCAGTTGCTGCGGAAGTGAAGGTTTTCAATCAGTTTTAGAATCAACTCGCAGCCAACAGGTGATCTTAGTTGGAATCGAAACTCATATCTGCATCACCCAAACTGCGCTTGAATTGCTGGAGCAGGGATACGAAGTGTATTTGGCGATGGATGCGATCAGTTCTCGATCAGCAGAGGCTAACAAAGTCGGCCTGAAACGACTTCGGGATGCAGGGGCTTGGGTTTGCCACACAGAAAGCGTGGTTTATGAGTGGATGAAGTCTGCAGAATCTCCGGCGTTTAAGGAAGTTCTGCAGATCGTCAAGCGATATCCACTTGCTTAACCTTCAAAAACGAGTTTGGTGAAGTCCCCGACTTCAAGCAGCTTTTCTTCCACCAGAACCAACAATTGCAGGTTCGCATTTCGCACTTTGGGGTCTTCGTCCATCACCATCGTAGATTCAAAAAATTCGTGGATGGGCTTTTCTAACTGATTCAAATCTGAAAAACTCTGGACTGCGTTAAGCAACTCTTTCGCTTGAGGCGAACCTAGATCGTTGCTCGCCAGAACCCCAGCCGGGTCAAGATGGTTTTTCTGCCGCGCTGAATTCAAAATGTTCAAGGGCCGGGTGAATGTTTGCACTGTCTCAGGTCGCTTTTTGAACTCAGTGAGTTGCTTGACTCGATCCGAATAGACATTCGGGGAGGAAAGTCGAACCCAATCGCCGTCGCCCACCGCTGCATCGTGGACGTCATGGTCTACGTTTTCCATCGTTGCTTCGTATCGCCCGATGAACAGGTCAGCCATTGCGTTTGCTGCGGAGCCTGAATCAAGTTCAACGCCTTGAGCCGCATATTCTGCAAATGCTTCATCCAAAAGCGATGCGAAATCCACGTTTGTATCTGCCAGCCAAGCCGATTGAATCAGCATTGTTGCCGCGCGGCGAAGGCCAAACGGATCGCTGCTGCCTTTCGGAATCAGCCCCAAACCAAGGAATCCAGCGAGTTTGTCTAGCTGGTCCGCAATCAGAAGCGCTATTCCAAGCCGGTTTTGCTCGGTTGCCTCTTTCGGCAACTTGTATTGACCAGCAATGGCAGTTGCCACTCGATCCGACATCCCTTCCCGTCGCGCATATTCGCCGCCGATCACTCCCTGGAGGCTAGAGAGTTCACTCACAAGTCCGCTGGAAAGATCGGCCTTTGCATAGAGTCCAGCTTTGTGGGCATCTGCATTTTCACTCTCAGGCGCGCCGAGCGCAGAATTCACTGCCACAGTAAGGTTCGCCAGACGATCTGCACGTTGCCTTACCGTTCCTAGCTTGTCTTGGAACAGCATTTGCTCAGTAGCGGCAAGGAAATCATCCAGCGACTTTTTCTGGTCCTCAAGGTAGAAAAATCGTGCATCGTTGAAGCGGGCGTTGAGAACCCATTCGTTGCCTTTTCGCACCAAATCTTCGTCGCCGTTATTACGGATTGAGATGAATTTGTTGGTGATTGCTCCTTCACGATCACGAACCGGGAAAAAACGTTCATGTTTTGCCATTGCTGTGACCAGAACTGGTTCGGGCAAACTCATGAATTCAGGGGAGAAGGCACCTTCGTGGGCGATTGGCCATTCCGTGAGGTAGGTGTTTTCATCGACCAGGTCATCAGTGAGGTCAGGGATTCCCGAGGAGGCAGTTTTTGCTCCAGTAACTATTCGTTCGCGGCGAGCTGCGGAATTAGCTTCAACGAAGTTCTTTTTGAGTAAGTCAATGTGATCGTCCCAGTTTTTTGGCTCGAACGAGCCTGGCGACATAAACCGATGACCAAAACTTTGCAATCCCGCCGATACGCCGTAAATCTCAAAAGGAATGACCTGAGAATCGAGTTTTGCAAGAAGCCAGCGGATCGGGCGGACAAATCGGGCTTTTTCCGTTCCCCATCGCATTGTTTTTTCAAACTTGAGAGCCTTAACTGCTTCGGGAATAATTTCACCCAGCACCTCAATGGCTGAACGACCAGGAATGCTTTTTTTGAACCAAACATAGTCGTCTTTTGTAAAAACTTCTGCCGCAGAAATGCCTTGACCGCGACAAAAGCCCTCTAAAGCCTTAGTTGGTTTTCCATTTTCATCAAAAGCCGCTCCTGCTCTTGGCCCCCTTGCTTCTTCTTCACGATCTTCCTGCCGTTCGGAAATGCCATCAACCCCAATAATCAGTCTTCGAGGGGTCGAAAATGATCGAATTGAACCTAAATTCAATCCCGATTCCCGAAGACGGGATTCTATTTCGTCGCGCAAATCTGCTTCCGCTTGGGCCACGGCCGAGGCAGGCATCTCTTCGCAACCGAGCTCAAACAGGAGATTTGACATGAATTTTCAGTTTACCGCCCACAAAATTGCGTCTAGGGTTTGACCTGAGCCGTCCAGTTCAGTAGAATAGGGACGCCCAATCAACTTGGGCTTCTGCCTTAACGGAAGAGCAAACCATGAAGCAACTGACTCTGCTAGCCGCGATGGGCCTGGCCGCCATCGGCTCCGCCCAAGTGAACTATCTTGAATCGCCCTCGAACATTGCGTTCCGACTCGGTTACGTTTATCCGATCGATTCTGCAATGCGAGACATCGCACCGAGCTACATCGGTCTGGGCATCGACTTCTTTACCGACATCAAACTCCTCGAAGGTGCGGAAACTGCTGTTTCCTTCGACTGGTTTGGAAAGTCTGGTTCTGGCGCAAAAGGGAATGCATTCCCAATCTTGCTAACCCAACGCTGGTACACCGCTGACAGCCCGGTCAACCGACAGTACTTCTTTGTCGGTGCTGGTGTTGCTATTGTTGACCTCACTTCAACCAAAACCGTTCTTGCCGCACGCGCAGGTGTTGGTAAAGAACTGGGTGATGCGTTGTTCGGTGAAATCAGCTTCACCTACACTGATGGTGCTAACGGAGCTCGCGCAACCGCGCTTGGCTTCTACGTTGGCTACCGATTCTAATTCGTTAGAACACAATTCAAAACCCCTACTGAGACTTCAGTAGGGGTTTCTTTATTTAGACTCTCACAGGAATCTGATCAACCACAGCCTTAACTTCATCGGTTGTTAGCCGCCTCACCCCGGTTCTTGTCAAGTCAGCAACTACAGGCGTGTGGCGACGGATTCCACCCGTTGCAGAATCCATGTCCGATGCGAGTTCAAGAAGCATCAATGCGTCGGTCAGTACATCGTCCTTTGAGCGAGTAGACCAGGCTCCTTTTGTGCGGGCGATATATTCAAACACCCCTCTGATTCTTTCCGACCCTGAACCTGTGGTAGCGAAATCAGCACCCATAAAGCGCGCTCCAGCCGTATCAAAGAAGTAAACGCCAAAGACGTCCTTTTTCTTGTCATACACAGCGGCAATCGGCAGAAAAACCCCGCCCTGCATCGCCATTTCGAGGTTGCCAGCAAGTGCACGGGAAATCTCCATCAACTTACCTTCGGTTGAAATCTCAAACTGATTCAATCGCTCATAGTATTTAAAGGCATGCCGCAGGTATCGGCAAACCTCAAGTGACCGAGCATAAGCACCGCTAATTGCAACGACTGTTTCATCGTCCAGCACTTCAATTTTTTCGGCTCCTTCATACATGATGAGGTTGCCCATCGTCGCCCTGCGGTCTCCGATGATCAGTACGCCGGAATCGTAGCGCAAAGCCATTACGGTGGTTCCGTGAACAGATTCAGTGGGGACAGCCGCAGGTTGAAATCCGACTAACTCAGCAAAATCTTGAATTGGCGATTTCGTCATTGGCCCGACCGTTGCCGATACTTCTTCGCCTGATCAGGGTCTACGTTGCGCATCCGCTTGAGCAATTCGTTTGGTGCGGCTGGGCGTCCAATATCTGGCTTTGAAGGGCCACTGTCGTCGCCTAACTTACGATCAGGCTCGGCTTGTTTTGGCTTTGTTTGACGGTCGGCGTAAATCATTGGAGTTCATTCACTCGAGAAATGAGTGCTTCGATAGATTCTACGTCGAAATCACTCTTTTCGTACCAAAGATTTGGCAGCAGGTCAAGGGAAACAGAGGGTGAATCAAAAGTGATTTTTTCCCAACTCGCGGTTTTTATACTTTTAGAAAACTTCCGGACAGCTACGGAACGGGCAACGGCGCGTGAACCAGTTGGGGCCTCATTAATGGAGGTAACTGGGATATCTGGTAGGCGTAGATAACCTGAAGATGCTAATCCTGCGTAAAGGCCTTCCTCTGCGTCAAGCAGATGGTAATTCAGGTCAAGCGACTGCATCGTTGATTCCTCCCACCCTCCTTCTGCTTCCGCAAACTGCTCTAAAAGCCATAACTTTGCTGCCCAATCTACATAAGGCCAGAATTCATCCCAATTGCCTGCTCTGTTCGCTAATAAGGCCCGGCACTCAAGAATAACTTTAATGATTTCGGGATCGTTGAGTTCAGCGCGGTCGGCGGCATCTAAATACGATTCGAGGATATTGCGAGGCGTCGTCCAATTTGCCCCTTCAAGTTCCACCCTTCCTTCACCCGTTACATCCCGGCTGACTAGCTGAAATGAGCGCACTGGGTCATCTATGCGCCACAGAGGGGCCTTATCTTGTTCAATGAGAGTCACCGCTAGCTTAATGAGGCCGGCTTTGCGACGAGTACATCCTGGATGCATATTTGAATCGCCACAGATCACGTGCAAACGGCGCCACTCATCCATAGCCGCATGAGGTTCGTCCCGCGTATTGAAAACCGGACGCCGATAAAGTGTTTCTACATTCATCGGCTCGACAAAAAAATCTGCTCGCTGGGAAATCTGATAACGAACTGGCCCTTTGCTCTCCGACCCGACCTTGCCAGCACCAACCAGAACCTGCCGAGCAACAAGCATAGGCATTAGCCCGAGAGCGAGTTCGTTGAATTCTATTGACCGAGGGACAAGGTAGTTTTCGTGTGTGCCGTAACTTGCACCGTGGAAATCCGTGTTGTTTTTGTAAACCTTGACTTTGCGACTAATTTGCTTCGATAAAGCTTCGGCCGCATTTGCTACGACTTGCTCACCAAGCTGGTCATGTGCAACTAGATCATTCAAAGTCCAGCATTCTGGAGTCGCGTATTCTGGATGCCCGTGATCGTTGTAAAAACGCGCACCATTCGGGAGAATGCGGTCAGACCGTTCCTCTGCCGCAGGCGGGCGAGCACGGCCTTCATCAAATTTGGCATCTTCTGGGTCGAAGGCAAGGCGATCAACTTGAAATCCACGCATATCTCGTCGAGGAAATTCGGAACGGTAATCCCAGCCTAAAAAACCCTCACCCGGATATGCCCGGACAAGGGCTATGGAGTCATCTGCTTGGTCAGAAACAGTTCGATCCTCGACGGTAAACCCGAATTCGGTGTCTATCCCGGCGAGGATCGAAGGTTGGTTCAATTGTGATTACTGAGCGTAGACAACAAATACACCAGTGGATGGCAAGTTGCCTGGGCCACCGCTAAGCGTGTAATCGCCATCCTTTGTTACGCCGCCGACCTTAGTTAGGTTAGAGAACGTACCTGAGAAGCCACCAGTTCGGCTACCCTCAGGGGTTGCTGCTTGATCGACTGGCCACAGATCGACTGTTCCACCATTAGTGGTGATAGTGGCATTTCCAAACCACAGTCCAGTGATGGTACTTCCACTTCGGGTTACTACAACCGCAGTTTGTGCACCACCAGCTTTCGTGGTTGGGAAGATGATCATGCTTGAAGTACCAAGGTTCGTTACCACGTTACTGACATCTCTCCAAGCACCCTGTACGGATGTGATTCGAACCACGGCTGGCGGAATGACTTGTGGGTCTGGCTCAAGAACAGTGTAAGTTCCAGGGGCTACGCCATCGGGAAGTTGAACTTGATCGGTAAGAACCCCGGATTCAATGAAGTTAGGGCTGAACAAATCAAATGATCCATCAAAACCAAATCCTTGACCGAGTCCAAATCCGTCTCCACTAACCATAAATTTGGATGCTGGGCCACCGCCCGCCATATTGGGTCGGCTTCCAACACTGGAGATATCAAAACTGATCATGTCGCTGAGCGAACCTTCAATTGCAGGGTTCACATCAAGCAAGTTATCAAAGTTGAATTCAAATTCATCAAACACTGGGTTTAAGCCAGCGTTTAGAGAAAGTGACGCGTTGTTGAGATAAACCGCCAAAGTCGTTTGCCGACCAGGCAAGAGTGGCATGTTTACGGGAATATTGTTGATCGGGAAGAGTCCACTGAACACTTCGAGAAGAGATCCATTGAGTTGCTCTTCGTACATATTCCAAACGTCAAAGCTCAAACTTGTATAAGTTTTTGACGTTGCTCCAACAGGCAGTGCTTGGGCAAAGCTGTATTTGTGAACACCATAACCGTCCAAGTGTAGATTCAAACCATCCAACGAACCAGTAAAGTCGGTTGGGATAATATCCACCGGACTGTTACTAAATCTGACGTTATTGATCTTCGCATAGATCGAACCTGGTACCCGACGGTTTTGACCAGTGAGGAAGACAACACGAACGTCCGCCATCCCACTCGGGAAATTAACTGTCGGGACAGAACGTGTCGGGGCTCCCGTGGAGCCTGAACTCCCGGACGAACCTGATCCACCTGTCGTACTTCCTATGTCTCCGGTTCCACCGGCACAGCCGACAACAACACTGCCAGCGACTAAAAGGATCCACCACTTTCTCAAGGCAAACTCCTGCATCATAAATCTCGCAAAACTCATCAAAGGCACCCACGCATGGCAATTGGCCAGTCTTGCGACCTTTGCTCGCGACAGAGTACACCAATTGAACCGCAGAATTCCTGCCTTCGCTCATAAATGACTGAATAATTTATGTTAATCGTTCAGAAAACGCAAAATTAAGGGAATTTCCTCGCTAAAAAATGTCCTGATCCAAGATTCTATGCATCTGTTAAGGAATATTTGTCGAAAACCTTGATTAGGGCCTTGCGGTAAGCCAGAACGAGACGACGTAGGTAGAATTCTCGGTCTGATGAAGCACCATGGATTGCTCGATTTGAATGAAGCGATCCAAAATCCCGGCGTAAAGCTCTCGTTTGAAGTGCAAACAGAATTGCCAGAAGAGGAGGATTTGGATCTCATTGAACCTATTACTGGCTCGATTGAAGCGGTCAGTACTGGCAACGCTCTTCTCATCAACGCTAAGTTCAAAACAAAATGCGTAGTCGAATGCGCCAGATGCGGAGAACCACTCGAAAAAGAACTGGCCTTTGAAATGGAAGATGACTTCGCAGTTGAAGGCGTCCCCAGTTGTTATGGCTCCGACGGTTACGCCGAAGTAGTTTGCGATGAACCATATCCTCTCTTTAAAGGGAATAACCTCAATCCAGATCTGTATAGCCGACAAGGTCTGTTTGTGAGCATGCCCGACCAGCCTCTCTGCCAATTTGGATGGGATGGCCCTTGTCCCAATGCGGCGATCACAGAGAAATTAAAAGACGGCGGACACCCGGGCATGCAGATTCTGGAGCAGTTTCGTAGCGAGGATAACGCTTGAGAATCGCGGTAGACGCCATGGGGGGCGACTATGCCCCCGAACCGATCGTTCATGGCGCCCTAAAGGCGGCAAGCGAAGTCAAAGGTGAAATCCTCCTCGTTGGAATTCCCGACGAGATTTATAAAGTCATTCCATCAACAGGGCTTCCCAAAAACGTATCGATTGTTTCCGCAACCCAAGTGATTGGGATGGACGAGACTCCGACCACCGCCTTGCGACAGAAAAAAGATTCTTCGCTCAGCATTTGCGCCAAATTGGTGAAAGATGGCGAAGCCGAAGCGATGGTTTCCGCCGGCAATACCGGCGCGGCTACCGCTTCAGCGCTCCTCAGTTGGCGGCAGATCGCAGGAATTCACCGGCCAGCAATTGCCACCGCGTTCCCTTGCAAACACGGACGATTTCTCCTCCTTGATGCAGGAGCTTCACCCGACGTTGACCCTATCCACATGGTTGAGTTCGCGATTATGGGGCGAGCTTACGCAGAACTCGTTATGGAACGAACTTCCGCGAACGTTCACTTGCTGAACATTGGCGAAGAGCCAGCCAAGGGTAACGCCTTCGCTAAAGAAGCTTACAATTTGCTCACCCAGCACAAGTGGTTTGCTGGAAATATTGAAGGTAAGGATATTTTCCGAAAACCTGTGGACGTTGTCGTCTGCGATGCCTTTGTTGGCAACATTGTTTTGAAGTCGTGCGAAGGAGTCGCCGAGTTCATCATGGATGAAATTCGGTCATCCATTCCCAATGGCATTGGCAAGTATTTGTTTGTCCCAATGAAGAGTGCCCTCAAACCATTACGGAAAAAGATGGACTACGCCGAATATGGTGGTTCTCCACTACTTGGGTTAAACGGAATCTGTATTATCTGTCACGGGCGCAGTAACGCAAAAGCAATCCATAACGCAGTGCTGAATGCGGCAAAGTGCGTTGAATCAGATGTGGTAGGGTCAATTCGTACGCGAGTTGCTCAGCAAATCCCGGGAAAATTTAAATGATTCGTTCAGTCGTTAAAGGCGTTGGGCACGGTGTTCCGTCCAAAATCATGACTAACTTCGATCTGGAAAAGATCGTAGATACGAACGACGAATGGATCACCCAGCGCACGGGGATTAAAGAACGTAGAATCTGCGCCCCGGAAGAAGCGGCAAGCGACCTCAGCATCTGGGCGGCAAAAGAAGCCCTGGCCCAAGCCGGATTAGATCCGCTTGATATTGATCACCTTATCGTCGGGACTGTATCGGGCGACTTCTGCTTCCCAAGCACGGCATGCATCGTTCAAGATGCAATCGGTGCAAAAAATGCCGCGGCATATGATCTTGGGGCGGCCTGCGCTGGATTCATCTACTCTTTAAATATCGCCGACGGGCTGATACGTTCTGGAATGGCGAAGAATATCTTGGTCATTGGCGTTGACACTCTTTCAAAATTCGTCGACTGGACTGACCGCTCAACTTGTGTTCTCTTCGGCGACGCAGCGGGAGCAATGGTTCTTACCGCAGAAGAAGGCACCGACCACGGGATCATGGAAAGCGTGTTGATGAGCGACGGAAGCGGCGGCAAACACATCACCCTGGAATTCGGCGGCTCGCGTTATCCTGCATCCGAATATAAGCGCGAAGATTACAGTGCCCACATTTATATGAACGGAGCCGAAACGTACCGATTTGCTGTTTCTGCCCTCGGCGATGCCTGCTGCAAAGTCATGGAAAAGGCGGGAATCACCGCCGATGACATCGCTCTCTTTGTTCCGCACCAAGCTAACGTCCGAATTATTGAAAGTGCTGCGAAGCGAATTGGCCTTCCAGAAGAGAAAATCTTCCTCAACATCGCCAAGTACGGCAACACCTCCGCTGGTTCAATTCCGCTTGGGCTTTACGAAGCTGACCGCGACGGACTCCTGAAAAAAGGCGATATTGTGCTGACCGTCGGGTTTGGCGCGGGATTAGTCTGGGGCGCAAACCTCATCCGCTGGTAACAAATTCTGGAATCGCACTGGTTTCACCAGTGGCACCCGAACCTAAATTGCTAAGTTATCCCGTTTTTCGCAATCGACTGCTCAACAATTTCGTTCGATCTCGATACTTGTTCACCGTTCGGCGAGCCACACTGACCCCTTTATCCGCCAGCATCTGAGCGATCCGTTCATCGCTGAGCGGACTGTTTGGATTCTCTGATTCCAAAATCTCCTCGATCATCTTTTGAATTCGAAGAGCTGGCTTGAAGAACGTTTCAAACGAAACGACGTCGCCGTTCACGATCTGGACAAACTTTCCGGCGGTGGCGCGACTGATCGTGCTTTCGTGGACTCCCAACGACTTCGCGACTTGGCTTCGGGTCAACGGAACTAAGAACCGATACTCACCTGTTCGCACGAATCCGCCTTGTTGTTCGACTAAGTGCTTGCCAATTCGTGCCAGTTGCTGGCGACGCTGAGTGAGAGCATCTAGAAAACGATTGGCTCGATCGACAAATTCATCTAGGTGGCGTCGTTCAGCCGGATCAGTATCTCGTTTGCCTGTGATCTCCTTGCGCCGCTTTTCATAAGCCGGATTAACGCGCAAATGAATCGGTGATGGCCCAGGAATCTCTATCAGGTAACCGCTTTCTTCCAGTGAAATGATGATATCTGGCTGGGCGGGCAAAGTTTTGTGACGGTTCGCGTGGCCTCCGCTTTGGTGTGAATATGCTTCACCCGGGAACGGATTCAATCCAAGAATCACGTCGAACACTTCGTCTGCAATTTCTTCAGTGACTTCGTACACTCGGCAAATGGTTCTTCGGTCGCGGGCGACCAACTCTTCCCAACTACGGCGAAGGATAATTCTCGCCAGTCGTTCCGCATCGGTTGTGGCGTTTCTCAGTTGAAGAATCAAGCACTCTCGCAAATCTTCTGCCCCAACTCCCGCTGGTTCGCAAGACCTTAGTGCTTCTAATACTTCGTCTGCCTGCTCAAGGCTTGCGCCGCAATCCAGAGCGGCATCTTCAACTGTGCAGGTCAGATACCCCCGTTCGTTGATCGAGCCGACAAAATAAGTTGCCAAATCCCACAGTGATTCATCCAGCCGCACTTTGAGCTGGGCAATGAGATGATCCCAAAGCGAATCACTGCTCGCGGTTAGGTCAAGCCAATCCAGGTCAGGTGTATCGTTAGGGAGGCTCCGCATCGCTTCGCGGTCTGCTCCCGCAGGTTTGAGTTCATCCGGTGCGACAGATTTCAGGATTTCGTCAATCGTGAGCGGGTCTTCAAAGTCGTCGATGCGCTCCAAAGCGGGATTTTCAAGAAGTTCAGATGAAATCGCCTGCTCTAATTCCATCCCCGACATTTGCAGGAGTTGGCTACCCAAAACGATTTTGGGGTCAACTCGTTGGGTGGTGTTGAGCCGAGCCTTGGCTGATTGTCGCAATCCTTGTCTCATAACTAGCGTGAACCTCTTGTTCCTTGAGTTGATCTTTGGGTTTTGGAGGCCACACGCTAACCGAACAACTGCTAGGTTTTTCTGAGTAAAACGAATTGGCACGGGGCAATTTGAGTATCTGATTCACAATAGAGCCGTGTTCACGGGAATTATTCAAGCCAAAGGCACAGTGAAGGAACGGGAGGGAAGCCGCCTCATTATTGATTCGCTGGCCTGGGCTGACGATCCGTGGCAAATTGGTGAAAGCATCGCGGTTAACGGCTGTTGCTTGACCCTTGTAGATTTTTCCAAGGGCCTCGCTTTTGATGTTTCCGAAGAAACGTATTCCCGCACGAGTTTAGGAGCCTTGCAAACTGGTTCTACCGTGAACCTTGAACGAGCGATGCGGCCAATGGATCGTTTCGGCGGACATATCGTTCAAGGGCACGTTGATGTGGTTGGTCAAGTCGTAGAGATTCAGAAACTGGACGACTCTTGGCGATTTGAATTCCAAGTGGAGTCAGATTTGGATCGCTATTTGGTTCAAAAAGGCTCTGTAACGATCAATGGAGTTTCTCTGACAGTGATTGATCCGAATGAAGGCAAGTTTTGGGTCGCCGTGATCCCGCATTCCTTTGAAGTCACTACTCTCGGACAGTTGAAGGCGGGCGATCCGGTAAATATTGAGTTCGACGTGTTGGCAAAACACGTCGAACGTTTACTCAAGCGAGATTGATTACTTTTTCATCGTATCAATCAAGTCTGCGTACTTTTCTTTCACCACTTTGCGGCGGACTTTCATGCTAGGGGTCAGTTCGCCATCATCCACGCTAAACGCCTTGGGAACAAGAACATGCTTGCGAACCCGCTCAAAGTCCGCCATTTTTTTGTTAGCAGCATCAATTTCAGAGCGAATCAGCTGCTTCACATCATCGCGTAGAACGAGTTTTGATGGGTCGGGCTCCGATTGGCCTTGAGATTTAAGCCAAGTTTCCACCCGCTCGAAATCAGGAATCACTAGGGCACAACAGTGTTCCATGCCATCCCCGAGTAGAACGACTTCAGCAATATATTCGCTCTCTTTTAAGCGGTTTTCAACTGGCTGAGGAGCAACATTCTTGCCGTTGCCAAGGACGAGCAAATCCTTTTTGCGATCGGTGATCTTAAGGTGCTTGCCTTCAAATTCTCCGATATCGCCGGTATGAAACCAACCTTCATCGTCGATAGCTTCTTTAGTAGCCTCGGGCAGATTGTAGTAACCGGACATCACCGAATCACCCCGCTGAAGGATTTCGCCATCGGCAGCGATTTTGATTTCCACCCCGCCGATCGGCACCCCTACCGTCCAGGGTTTATTTTGATCGGGCGGATTCAATGAGCTTGCGGCGCAAGTTTCTGTAAGTCCATACCCCTGCAAAACGTTGATATTCAATGCCAAGAAAAACTCGGCGACATGGGGGGCAAGCGCGGCTCCACCGGACGCGATATAACGAAGGCGTCCGCCAGTGCGCTCGCGCACTTTGCTGGCGACAACTTTATCCAGAATCCCGGCCAGCGGAGCAAATTCACCTCTAAATTTCTTCAAACCTTGGCTTAGCGCCAAATGGAATAACTTCTGCTCAATCGGTTTCTTTTTCGCGACCCCATCCAGGATTTTTGATTTCAAACTTTCCAAAAACCGAGGGACGGCCAAGAGGATCGTTGGCTTCACTTTCGCCATATCGCTCGCGAGAGTTGTAATAGAAGTAGCGTAAGCGATAGTCGCACCAATGCTGACCGGCAGTGCGTGTCCGGCGTACCGCTCAAAAACGTGGCTGACCGGGAGCCAACTCAAAAAGACATCGTTTTCATCAACTGGCAGGCTATTTTGAATATTGATATTGAGTGAGAGAAAGTTCTTGTGGCTCAACATGACTCCCTTCGGATTTCCAGTTGTGCCGCTTGTATAGATCAGGGTAGCTAGGGCATCGGTTTCTACCGAATCGCAAATCTCGGCCCATTGCTCAAAAGTGAGTTCTGAGTTGGCAGCATGAGATTTATACGTTTCTCCTTCACCTTCTTTCCAAACCAGAACGGGGATTCGCGAAATTTTCTCTGCTTGCTTTGCATCGCTGCAGATGACCAGTTTCGCGCCGCAGTCATCAGCAATGTACTGAGCTTGATCGGCGGGGAGTGTGGGATATATCGGAACAGATATGATTCCCAGCGTTTGACAAGCCCAATCTACGAGCGCCCAGTCAAAGCTGGTTTCGCCGATTATTGCCAGGCGGTCACCTTTTTGAAGCCCTAAGTGATGCAGAGCCTGTGCACTTTCAAAAACCTGTTGTTCAAATTCGCTGAATGTGACACTGACGAATTCTTTCCCTTGCGGGATCATGTGGCTGATGCGGTCGGGCCAGCGGGCAGCTGAGCTACGCATTTGAGCGCCGAGTGATTTCGACGGAGTGACCGTTACCATATGTTTCTGGTTCAGTTTACGGAGAATCAGCCTGTTAAGTCGCAGATTCTGCCAATTTCTCAAGAGATTTTTCAGGATGCCCCATGGCACGGAGGATCAAATAGAACGTCTAACAAATCAATGCTTGCAATTGTTTTTTTGAGTTTGAGACAGGTCGGTGATCAAAAATTTGATCAGCAGTTTGCTTTGTATCCCAATGTGAATACGTCCCCTGCTGTCACTCAGGCAGAGGCTGATTCGGGAAAAGTCAAAGCATTAGGAAAGGTTTATCGCGGCCCAAATGAAGGCCAAGTTAGCTTGGACAACGGCGTTGTTCGGTTAGTTTGTGATCTGAGCGGCAAAGTAGTTGAATTTCAAAACAGAACTACGAAGGCGAGTTTTGCATCCGGAATTTCATCCCCCATTATCATGCTCAACGAGCAGATTTATGATTTTTCTAAAGCTGACTTGGGATTAAGGCAAATCGGTGCGCAAGGAGTTTTGACATCAAAACCGTTTGATTGGCGACCCTTGGAAGGCCAGACCGGAACCTGGCCGCCGCGCGGGATGGGGTTGAAATTCACCTATGCCCACAATGAAATTCAGGGGCTTTTTATTGAACGTGTTTTTGAGATGTACGACCGTGAACCATCTGTTCGGCAGAAGATCGTTATCCGCAATGGAAGCACTTTTCCCGTTGCTTTGAACCAAGTTTCTGGTTCAAGTGCCTGGCCCGAACCATGGCTAAGGAATTTGCGAATGAACCTTGTTCTGCGCCCTGGTCGAGTGCTTGAACTGCCGGACCAGTGGGTGACACTCGGCGGAGCTGGAACAGAAGCAGGAAATGGCTTCCGAGCAAAATCACGATCAATGCTTCAACCCTGGCGCGGCCTCAAAACGGAAGTCGCTCCGAGTGAAAGCATCACGCTTGACCAAGCAAAAATGTTCAAGAAAGGCGGAACGCAAGTTCTATTGTTACCAACGACGGTGATCGTTAACTGGTCGAGCCCGACTCAAGCGGATTACGATCTAGTTGCAAGCTTTATCAAAACGACCAAAGAGGCCAAGCTCATTCCTGGTTGCCTGATTGATCTTCAATCTATTCCCGCCGAAGAAAAAGATCGCACGGGCGAGAAAAGTAATGCGGTTTGCTGGCTATCTTTCGCGGGAACCCATTGGCGTCAAAACGTAATGCTCACCTGGAAGCGAATGGGGTTTGAATACGTTCAGCTCAAAGGTGAACTGCCAACTGAATGCACGCGGCCCGGTCACGAACATCAAGGGGCGGCACAGTCTGAGTTTGAAAACCGCCAAGTCATCAAGCAGTTTGTGGCGAACGGTTTATCGCTTGGCGTTGTAATTGAGCACCCAGAAATCAACGCGTTCGGGCCAAATAACTGGCTCTAAAAGTTTTTCTCGCCCAACGCGATATTTCGGCAAGCATTTGACAAATACATAAATGCCTCTGGGCGAAGCGCGCAAATCATGTGTTTGCCCTTGCGTTCTATGCTGATCAGACCAGCGTTATCTAACTCATGCAAATGGTGCGAAATCGTCGAGTTGATCTTCTCTGCTCCAGTTAAGTGACTGCAGATTTCGCTTGCCGTGGGCCCAAATTGCTTCTCACCCGCAGGGTGCTTCAGCAAGAAGCGCACGATGCGCATACGGGTCGGATCAGAAAGCGCTTTGAACGCTCCAACAATTATTTCGTCTGACATCGAAATGAACTATACCGCAATTAATTGCCTGATTTTTCTAAATCAAACTGAGCCGTTTTACGTTCAAATAAGCTCCAACCAGCTCCGTCGCCAACCGATCAGGCTCTGCTTCCAAACTATTGATTCCCATATTCTTCAGTGCGATTTCAGCCCTTTTTCGGTCGCCCAAATACCAGAGAGCGGCGGCTTGATCAAATAAAGCTTGTTCGTCCGGGATTTCTGGGCTTAGGAATTCGCGCAGTTTTGGATCGGATACACGAACGACATAAATCAAGTGGCGTCTTCTGATTTGCGAAAGAGCAACTGAAAGTTCATCCGCTTGATCAGCGTTTTCAGCATCAGTAAAGACCACTACCAACGATCGTTTTTTCCAACGTGAAGCCAAGAATCCAAACGCTCCAACATAATCCGGTTGAACTGGTTCAGCTTGGGCATCATAAATAGCTTCTAGAATTCTCGAAACCTGGGTAGCTCCGCGCCTTGGTTGAATGTATTTGTGAACAACATCGTTAAACATCAGGAGGCCAACTTGGTCGCCTGCTCGTTCAGCCGCATGCATAAACAACAAAGCGGCATCTAAACAGTGATCAAGTTTGCGAACTCCATCCACTTCGCCCAGCATGTGCCGACCGATGTCGACGCAGACCATAACTCCCTGATTCGTTTCTTGCTCAAAATTCTTGACTACTAGCTTGCCCCGGCGAGCCGAAGCTTTCCAGTCGATTTTTCGGTAGTCGTCTTCGTTATATTCGCGGAGGGATTCAAATTCGGTTCCGAGCCCTTTCATCCGGGACTGTCGCAGACCGATCAAGCTTAAATGCCCGGTTTGTTTGAGTAATTCAAACTCTTGAACGGCTTTGATGTTCGGATAAACCCGAACTGGAGTTGGCGGCAGAATCTGCTTTTGAATCACTGCTAATCCAAGCAGAGCAGGGTATCGAATGTAGAGGCCTCTGAATTCCCATAAGCCGCGGCTCTTAGGGAGCAGCACATACGACTGCGATACTCGTTTTCGGGGATCGAGCTTGATCGAAAACTCGTTGCCCTTCGCTAGGCAGTTTTCTGGTACTTCATCTCGCACTTTTATGGAAATCGGATACTGAAGTTCGTTTTCGATCTCCAAAGTTACGGTGTTACGAACCCGAACTGAAAGAACGGGATCGGTGACTCGTTTGATGCGGACAACATCCCATTTTTTCGCCATTCTTCCGGTGAGCCACCACAAAATCAGCAGAACAAGGTTGTAAAAAATTACGATGCTCTCAAGCCCCGGCACAAATGCGCCGGCGATTGCGATAACAATTCCGACGGCAACCAGTGCCCAGAGTCGGGGGGTAGGAAGAATCATGTTGGTTGTACAGGTACGATCTTACTCGTGAATGACCGGTATATGGTTCTGACACCCGAAAAGGTGGTGGTTTGGTACCGGCACGCCGGGCATGCGGCAAGAATCGGTGCCCATCTCATTGACCTTCTTATCGTACTACTGGCAAATATTGCGATTGGTTTGATCCTTTCGTTTACCCTGGCAGCTCTCTCACCTGGCTTATATTCATTGGTTTTAGGTTTGGTAATTGCTTTTGGCATCTTTGCCTATTTCATCATCTGCGAAGGGGCTTTTCAGGGCGTTACGCTTGGCAAGAGAGCGTTTCGACTTCGTGTGATGCAAGTGGATGGCACTCCGATTAACTGGCGGTCGGCTTTTTTGAGAAACATCTTGCGAGTTGCCGACATGCTCCCTGGTTTTTATGGTGTCGGATTTGTGACTATGTTCCTCAATGAGCGATCTCAACGCCTTGGTGATTTGATTTCAGGAACCGTTGTTGTGGTGGACAGTGAACTGCCACAGGGTTTTGCCCCGGCACCTCACAGAGTGGGAATCCATCCGCTCGAATATTCAGTGGGTGAACTCGGATCAATGACTTTGGCTGAATATCAGGCGATCAAAAAACTATGTGATCGCTTTCCTTATTTGCCAGTTGACGAACAGCGCAGAAGCTTGGCTCAGATCTGGGAGCCGTTCCGTGAAAAGCAGTCGATTTCTCCCGTTCCCAACGTCCATCCGATCTACCAAATGGAAGCGGTTGTAATGAAGTTCGGGCGAATGAAGAAGCTTGTGTAATGTTGGTGGGAAATGTGGGGAAGATTGGGGGAAGAAATCACCGGTGAATAAGTCGCAGGATTTCGCTCTGGTTTTCCCCGTAGTTTTCCCGGGATTGCGGATCCCCTTTTTTCTGCATTTTAGATTCAAAAACATTTCAAACGCCCACCTGCAATCGGAGTTTTACAAGCGTTTCAATAGGCTAATAACAATAAGTCTTTTTAAATATCTAAAAGAATTTTTTAGAGAGAGTAGGGGAAAAGCCAGTGACGTGGCTTGATCGCCTTGTTTTGCGAGATTATCGAAATATTGAATCGGTGAACGTCACCCTTGACCAACGATTCAATGTTTTCGCTGGATTAAATGCTCAAGGAAAAACTAGCCTTCTGGAATCCATTTATCTCATTTCAACCAGTCGGGTTCTTCGAGGTTCTCGAGACGTTGAAGCTATACGAGACGGAGCCGATGAATCATCGGTCAAAGGGATTCTGGGAGATTCGCTAACCGAGATCGGCGTGAATTTGGGTCGAGGCAAACGAAAGAAGGGGCTAATCAACGGTCTTGGATTGCCACGAGCTAGCGATTTGATCGGGCGGTTGCCTTCTGTCTGCTTTTGGTCGGGAGATTTGACCTTGGCCACGGGCGACCCCGCTGGACGCAGAATAATGCTGGATACGGAGCTTTCTCAGGTATTTCCGGCTTATCTCAAAGCGTTTTCAATTTATAAGCGAGCACTGGAGCAAAGAAACGCCCTTCTCAAGCAAGCACAAGAGCGACACGTCCCGAATGAGGTGTTTGAGGGTTGGGAGGCTTCTATGGCCGTGCAGGGCGGCATTATGAGGCAATTCCGCATAGATTGGGTGGAAGCTTTGCGTCCTCACGCAAAAGCAACCCATGCTCATATGGGTGAAGGTGAAGAATTCGATTTACAGTACGCCTTGAAGGATGAAGGCGAACTTTCGGAAAAGTACAGCGAACTTAGATCACAAGAAATTGCCCGAGGATCAACACTTTTTGGCCCACATCGAGATGACTTGGAATTGTTTATTGAAGGTCGCCCGGTGCGGCAATACGGGAGCCAAGGTCAGCAAAGAACGGCTGTCATCTCACTTAAACTGGCGGTGCTTCATACCGCCCAAGAAACACTTGGATTTCCTCCCGTATTACTTTTGGATGACATCTTCAGTGACCTGGATTTGGGCCGACGCGTCCGCTTAGTGGAGGCTGCGATGCAAGCAGGAGGGCAAGTGTTTATTACTTGCACTGAGGCTGAACAAGCAGGTGAATTACTCCAAAATGCGGCCAAGGTGTTCCGGGTACATTCCGGGCAAGTCAGTAACGCATGAAACACCTCAAGCGGTTATCGGATATTTTGCCGGAAGTGTTTGCCGATGGTGATGTTCCGAAGGCGGCACGCGCTAACATCGTGATGCGCCAATGGGAAGACGCTGTGGGTGAAATTCTGAGTAAGCATTCCAAGCCAGACCGATATGACCACGGGGTGATTTGGGTTGAAACTACTGGTTCAGCCTGGGCGCAAGAGTTGCGTATGCGGCAAACGGAAATATTGGCAAAACTCAATGAATTAGCGGGCGAACGAGGCTTGTTCCTTGAACTGAAAGTGACCCACCGCGGTAAAAAGCCGGACATGATTCGGTAAGAGGTTCGCATTGCGGAATGAGCTTAATCATCGCCCTTTGGTTTGGATCGCGATCGGTTTAGCTTCTGGAGTCAGCACCGCATTTGCCCCTTGGCCTTGGCTAGCCATAGTTGGATTAAGCCTACTCTTTAGAAATTTGCGTACGATTGTGCCTTTGGTTCTGGCGTTTGCTGTTGGCTTTTTGATTCGCCCAGCGATTCCAGAGCTTGTGCGAGAAGCATCCGAATTTGAAGGAAGGGTTTCAGTCGTCTCCATGCCGCAAAGGAGTGCATTTGGGCAGTCCTGTTTGGCCGAGATAGGAAGGGAAAGGTATCTCCTCTATTTTTCCGCCGAAGAGAACCTAGCGATTGGCGATGAAGCAGTCATCCAAGGTGAAATGCATGCTTTGAGTGAATCCACTGGATTTTCCAGCGGAGCTAGAGGAACGATCAAGGTCTCATCTCTTCGGCTACTCAGTGAAGGATTTAGCATCTGGCGAATAGGTCAGCAAGTGGCAGATCATTTTCGCAACACCGTCGAAAATCGCCTCTCTCCAGAATCTGCCGCGCTAGTGCGAGGAGTTTGTTTTAACCAAACGGATGCGATTGAACAGTCAGATTGGGAAGCTTTCCGCAGGTTTGGGATTGTTCACTTGCTAAGCGCGAGCGGATTTCATGTGTTTGTTGTTGCGGGGCTGCTTTTAGCTATTTTGAACCTAATTCCGATCCCTAGATGGCTGCAAATTGTCATCGTTTTAGGTGCCCTTGGCTTGTTTGCTATTGCGGCGGGTTTGCGTCCGCCAATCGTTCGATCCGTACTCATGACCGCGGTTGCATTGCCCGCCTACATGCTGAGGCGTGAGCCAGATGGGCTTTCAGCCGTTGGCTTGGCAAGTGTGGTGAACATCTTGGTCAATCCAGCGGTCATCGTAGAATTGGGATTCCAGCTTTCGGTGCTCAGTACCCTTGGGCTTGTGATGTTCCTAGATGAGCGGCTGATCAACGCCTGGCCCAAATGGAAGTTGGTTTTGGCTCCCACCTTGATCGCGACATTGGCTACCTTGCCGTTAATCGGGTTCGTATTTGGAGAAGTGAGCCTTGTTGGAGTAATCGGCAACCTCCTAATTGCTCCCGTTGTGGCGGCGATTATTGTTCTCTCGCTGGTCGCTTGGCTAGTTGGAGGCGTGGTCCCACCACTTGGTGATTTAATTTGGCTTTTAGTAGAGCCACTTGCCACATTCACACTAAGAGCTACCGAATTAGGCGGAGCTTTACCGGGAAGCCTGGTTCGATTGCCCGGTTTTTCGGTACTCAGCTTGGTGCTGATGTATTTGCTGTTGCTCACCCTTTGGAGGATCAATTTTGAGAAAAGCTAGCGGCTTCGTAGCACTTACCCTTTGTTTTAGTATTGGATATGATGCTTGGTCCCACCGAACGGTGGACCAGTTTTCATTCGTGCAAGTAGGACAAGGAGACTGCGCGATTTTCCGAGAGCAAGGCACGGTTGTTATAGTTGATACTGGGCCAAGGCAAGGATCATTTGATGCCGGACGCCGATTGGTTTGGCCAGCCTTACGAGAACTTGGGATTGATCGAATTGACTGCCTTGTCCTCTCTCACCCAGATATGGATCATATCGGAGGGCTTGCTTCAATTGCCCAGCGAGTTCGCATCGACCGTGTCGTAGTCTCGGAAGTTTTTCGCTATCATCCTGTAATTCAGAGTGAGCTTCGAGCCGCTGGCTTTTTTGGCAACCGAGTTCAATACATAGACGAAAATTCTCGCCTTAGTTTTGGGGGTCTCAAAGTATCCCTTTACCCTGCTCCCCTGGATTCAAAAAGCGATAACGATAGATCTCTCCTTACCGTAATCGAAACCCACGATAAAGCGATTGCACTCACCGGAGATGCTTCACAAGAAATTGAGCGTTATTGGATTCAGCAAGGAGTAACTAAGTGCCAAGTCATCAAAGCTGGTCACCACGGAAGCGATCTTTCTCTTAGCTCAGATTGGCTGAACTACCATCAGCCAGAAACGGTTGTGTTTAGTTGTGGACGCAATAATCCGTTTGGTCATCCTGCCCCCGAGGCAATTGAGAGGGCAGTCGGTTCAAATGTACTCAGAACCGACTGGGATGGCACTATCACCTTTTGGTCGACCGGATCAAAGTCTGAGCGATCAACCGCCGAAGAGAGTTCGCCGCTCACGAAGTTTTTCAACCGTTGATTGCAGTTCTGCCGCTGCGGCTTGCTCTCGTTCCACGATTTCAGGCTTCGCTCGCTCAACGAATTGCGGATTCGCAAGACGCATTTCCAACTTCTGGAGTTCTTCAGCTGTTTTTTCGATCTCTTTAGCTATTCGCTCAAGCTCTTTTTCAGTATCAACTCCCGCGAGTGGAATATGGAAATCCACGCCACAGGAAGTTGTAGAGACATATTTGCCGGTTGGCTTGCCAGGATGGATTGAATCAAACCAAGCCTGGCTTTGAATCAACTGCTGACCGCCTTCAAGCGCTCCCTCAAAGTAGATTTCGGGCTGTGTTTTGAGCGCTTGATAGCCGAGTTCCGCGCGCAGGGCACGGACGGATCGAGTCATTTCAATCCAACTTTCGACATTAGATTCGATTTTTTGGTCCCACCAACCAGATGGTATTGCTGGCCACGATTCTTGCATCAGAAATTGCTTCTTATTAGCGATCGGCAACAACTCATAAACCTCTTCGGTGATGTGAGGCATAGCCGGGTGCAACATTTTGAGAAAGTTTTCTAGTGCTGTGAGTAGCACCCACTGTGGAGTGGCTCGGGTTTCAGGGTTTTGGAGCCTTCCTTTTGAATATTCGATATACCAATCGCAAATTTCAGTCCAGAAAAACCGATAAAGGGCAGAAATCGCCGATTGCATATCGTAGGTTTCGTATGCTGTGCGCACAGTTTCTTCACATCTTGCCATCCGCGAGAGGAGCCACTTATCAATATCATCCAATTGGTCAGGCTCACTGCCATCATAACCCTCAAGATTCATCAGAACGAATTTTGAGGCGTTCCATATTTTGTTGCAGAAGTTCCTTGCGTCATCCGTTTTGCGGTCGCTGTAACGGATATCCTGATTCATCCCGGTTTGAGATAGCAATGTGTAGCGCAGGGCGTCAGCCCCCTTGGTCTCGATAATCTCCATCGGGTCAACGCCAGTGCCAAGACTTTTACTCATCCGCTCACCCTTTTCGGTAAGCACCGTTGCATAGATATATACATCTTTGAACGGAATCTCTTTACAAAAGTGCAGGCTCATCATGATCATGCGCGCAACCCACAGATAGATGATGTCGCGCGCGGTAACGAGCACGTCGGTTGGAAAATACTTCTTTAAGTCGTCAGTTTCTTCCGGCCAGCCCATGGTGGCAAATGGCCAAAGTCCAGAGCTAAACCAAGTATCAAGAACATCTTCCTCTTGGCGCACGATTGGCTCACTGCCCGCTTTGGCTTGAGCTTCTTCCCAAGAAAACGCGGCAAAAGGAGTTCCAGATTCCGTGTAGTAAACCGGGATTCTGTGTCCCCACCAGAGTTGTCGAGAAATGCACCAATCGCGGATATTTCGCATCCAATCAAGATAAACATCGCCAAATCTCGCGGGATGGAACTTGATTTGACCATCCTCTACCACCTTAATTGCGTCTTCAGCAAGAGCTTTCTGGTTCACAAACCATTGCTCACTAGCGAGCGGTTCGATGATTTCGCCGCTTCGCTGACTAATTAAGATGGGAATCGTATGATCTTCAATATTCACCAGCGCGCCAGATTCTTCAAGATCTTCGATAATCCGTTTTCGCGCGGCAATACGATCCATTCCGGCGTATTTCCCACCTAAACTTGTGACCTTGCCCGCCTCATCCATCATGATGAGAACATCCAAGTTATGCCGCTGACCCACTTCGAAGTCGTTCGGATCGTGGGCTGGAGTGATCTTTACTGCACCCGTTCCGAATTCTGGATCAGGATATTCATCGGCAATCAGAGGGATTTCGCGACCTACAAGCGGTAGAACCAGTGTTTTGCCGACCTTACCATCGTAACGCTTGTCATTTGGGTGAACCGCAACCGCAACGTCAGCTAGCATCGTTTCGGGCCTGGTTGTAGCGATAACAACCTCGCCCGAGCCATCAGCGAACGGATAGCGAATATGATAAAGCTTGCCGGAAACATCTCTTCGCTCTGTTTCGATGTCACTAACCGAGGTTTTTAAGGCCGTATCCCAGTTAACAACACGCAGGCCCCGATAAATATAACCTGCCTCGAACCACTCAATAAACACCTTAAGAACGGCATTGACGTATTCAGGGTCAAGGGTGAAACGAGTTCGCGACCAATCAAACGCACACCCCAACGATTCAAATTGGTGAAGAATGGTGTCGCCGCTTTGCTCACGCCATTTCCAAACCTCATCTACAAACGCTTCACGCCCAAGGTCAAAGGAATTAACCCCTTCAGCCTTAAGTTTTTTAACCACTACACTTTGGGCAGCAATGCCAGCATGATCTTGCCCAGGAAGAATAAGCACACTCTTGCCCTGCATCCGCTGATACCGGCCAAGCGCATCCTGGATGCTGTAACACAGGGCGTGCCCCATATGAAGGGAGCCTGTAATATTCGGCGGCGGGATAGTTATCGTGTATTGCTCGGTCCCACCAGACGGTTCAAACAAGCCAGCATTGCGCCAGCGCTCATACCACTTAGATTCAACTTGCGTTGCGTCGTAACCTTTCTTTTCACTCATAATGCCTACCTGTCGTGTAGAAGCCAGAGTTTACCGACGATGTTTCACGTGAAACAGGCACCACCGGCAATTCATTCACGGGGCACCAAGAATTCAGGGTCCCACCAGACGGTGGACCCATATTTTGAACCTAAAACTGAATCAGAAGCGAGGTTTCACGTGAAACTCGCCCGTGCGAAGAACCAGAGAACGAGTGAGACTGGTACCGCCGCGAAGAGAAAAGAATCGAGCCGGTCGAGGATTCCGCCATGCCCTGGCAGAATGTCCCCACTATCTTTCACTCCGGCCGCCCGTTTGATCGCGCTTTGTAAAAAGTCACCTACTTGGCCAAGAATCCCTGTAATAACCCCAATACTTAGTACGACTCCCTGCGGTAATGGGTGAGCCAGGCCCGAGTTGAGAAGGTGGGCAATGAAGAAGGATGCGAGTACGCACATTAGCAAGTTGGCGATAGATCCCTCCCAAGTCTTTTTTGGAGAAATCTTAGGGGCAACCAAATGTTTTCCGTAGCGCTTACCGACAAAATATGCGGCTGTATCCCCAAGCCAGAGGGGAAGTGCCACCAAGGCGAGCAAATTAGAGGAAAACATCCGAGTGGGTACGGCAGATTCTTGATGGAGCCAAAGAGCGCAAGCAAATGGTCCAGCAATCCAGCCAAGGGCCAAGGCATCCAATGGGTGAGGTGTTCCTCGTTTTAGCCTAAGGTAAATGCCAAGCGTTCCGAGAATGACAGCGATCAAAGGTGGGTAAGGAGCTGCATCCGGGGCAAGCATCACCCGTGATAAGCCTAATAATGCGGCAACGGCTACGAGCATTGTGAGGATTGAGCTCGCTCGCGAAGACCCGCCAAACAGCTTCTGCATTTCAATTGCGGCGAACCAACCTGCCGCAGCAATAAGTAAGGTGATTGGAACCTCTGAGGTGGCAAGAATAGCAAGGATAGATATCGCTCCGCCGATCAGAGCGACAAGAACGCGTGAACGAAATTTTGGATCCGCGATGCTAAAAAGCCGCGGGGAGGATGAACTCTCTCGCGGCTCTTTAGTCATTGGTTTCGC
Organism: Fimbriimonadaceae bacterium; assembly: GCA_019638675.1. Taxonomy (GTDB): domain Bacteria; phylum Armatimonadota; class Fimbriimonadia; order Fimbriimonadales; family Fimbriimonadaceae; genus UphvI-Ar2. The sequence continues at coordinate 774,505 of JAHBTE010000001.1, forward strand.
TGAACTTAGGGGTTGACCGTAACGTTAATAGTTGTTTTGTACGGCGTTTTAAGTCCGTAAATATCAACAATGGTCAGTGTGACTGTGAAATTACCTTCACGCCGGAATTTGCGAGAAACGACTTGTCCTTCCGCATCAACGGAGATTCCATCTGAGGAATCGAAATCCCAAAGGAACTTAACCGGAGTTGCCCCCGCGTAGCCGGTTGCGGAGAAGGTCACTTCATCGCCAAAAGCCAGGTTCAGTTCGCGAACGTTTGGTTCACCAAAAACTGGAGTGGTGTCTCGCACAACCTCCATTTGCCCAAGATACATCGTTGATACAGCATCACCACTGAGCGAGATACTGGTAATGGTCTTATTTGTTTTATCCAACCCGCGTACAGATTGCAGAGGGATGGCAACAGAGAACCACCCGCGTTCATCTTTGAGAGCGTTTGAAACGTCAAGATATGCTTCGCCATGCATTCCATCCGAGGTAGTAAAGACAACCCGAATCTTTGTTAGTGCGGTTTCGGCCGCTCCACTCGCTTGTCCGGTTGGAGACCCAACGCCTGAGCTTGCTGCACCAGCTCCCCCACTGTCTCCGCCTCGACCGCCAGCACCATCGCCGCTACCCAGTTGATTGCCGCCACCTGTTCTGCCGCCAGACGTAGGAGTTGATGACCCGGGAACATTGAAGGTGAACTTGAGCAGGTTGCCTTTGTCGCTATATTGGCTCGTTAGATTTACGCCTTTTGCAAATTTAATTTTTCCGCCTTGGAAGAAGTTTCGGCTAGAAACTCGAATGGAGTTGGAACCTTCAAAAGCCATTTCATCAGCTTCAGCAATGGAGCCACTGCCCCAGCCTTGAAGGGAAATGCCTTGAGCACTCACTGATTGAGTTGGCTCGTAAATTGTTTGTGCGTTCGCAAAGGCACTCATAGCTAAGATGCTGCCCATGCAGATTGCATTGATCACTCGTTTCATCATTGTCTCTACCTTGGATTCCTAAATTCGTTGTTATAGCCGGATGCGCTCTATCGCAATTGCACGGCCCGCAGTTAATGAGACGTCTATTGCTACCCCACAGATTACACCAGGTTCGTTCGCAACCTCAAACCTTGTTGGCATAGAAGTGCGAAATTTTTGCAAAATGATGTCTTTATCCATGCCGATCACACTCGGATACGGGCCGCACATTCCAACATCAGTGATATAAGCAGTGCCCCCCGGCAACACTATTTCATCGGCGGTTTGGATGTGGGTGTGGGTGCCAACAACTGCCGTTACTCGGCCATCAACATGGAATCCAAACGCGACCTTTTCACTTGTTGCTTCTGCGTGAAAATCAATAAAAATATGGGGAGTTTCAATAGACTTTAATACCAAATCAATGCAAGCAAAAGGGTCATCAAATCCGTCCATAAACACCCTGCCCCCTATATTGATTAGTGCAAGTGTAACGCCCTTTTTCTGAATATATCGCAACCCTTTTCCTGGTGTGGTGGCTGGGTAATTGATCGGGCGAACAATGGGATGTGGCTGATCTAAATAATCGAAAATATCCCGTTTGTTAAATGCGTGATTTCCGAGCGTGATTGCATCTGCGCCGGCTTTGAAAAGGGATTCGGCAATTTGCGGCGTAATGCCAACTCCGGCTGCGCTGTTCTCGCCATTGATGATGGTAAATAAAGGATGATGCTGGGCAATCAAGCCAGGCAATTCTTCAATAACTGCATCGCGACCGGGCTTGCCAACAACATCGCCTAAAAAAAGAATTTTGTAGGTGCTCAAAAGTGTGCCTCAGTTGGCGAAGAAGATTTCACTTTCGGCAATGGTACTCAAAATCCTGCCTCAAAGTTATCGAAATGGGATTCCAGGGCTTCGCGAATTTCGTCTTCTCTGAATCCTCGCGAGCCAAGCAGTCTTGCCGCCTTGCCGATTACTTTCGGGTCATTGGTGTCTTGATCAGCATGAAATCTTAAGGTAAGGAGTCTTTTTGCTCGAGCAACTCCATCTTCAGACTCAATTTCGGATTCTAAACCTTTTTGCTCCAGTGTCTGCTGGATTGCTAAATCGCCAACCAATTTTTTTTGTTTGAAATCAATAATGCGCTTTGCAAGCCCTTGATCATCAAGATAACCGTATCGTTTGAGAGCAGAAATCCCTTCATCAGTTTCAGACTGCGAATACTCTTTGTGGGCAAGAAATAAACGAATCTCGGCCTCCGACCGCTCACTCCGCTTGAGATATCTCAATGCGGCGTCGAGGGCAGAAGGCCGAGGCTTATTCACGAGAACTCAGGTTATTCTTCAACTGAGACAAGTGCGCCGTATGATTCGACTGGAACCGTTGAGGTGGGCAAACCGAGTTGTGTACGAATCTTGAAATCAATTTCGTTCATGATCTCAGGATTTTCCTCAAGGAAAATGCGGACATTATCACGCCCTTGCCCCAAGCGGGTTTCGCCGTAGTTGTAGTACGTGCCAGCACGAGAAACCAGTTCGTGTAGTACCGCGAGATCAAGAATGTCGCCAGCGGTGCTGATTCCTTTGCCAAAAATCATATCGAATTCAGCTTGTCGGAACGGTGGAGCTACCTTGTTTTTTACAACCTTTACCTTGGTGCGGCATCCGTAAGCTTCAGTTCCGCTTTTCAGCATTTCACCTCGGCGAACCTCTAATCGGCAGCTTGCCCAGAACTTGAGTGCGCGGCCACCGGGAGTTGTTTCCGGGTTGCCAAACATCACACCGATTTTTTCGCGTATTTGGTTGATGAAAATGACTGCGGTTTTGGTTTTGTTAACCGATCCACCCAGTTTTCGCAAAGCTTGCGACATCATACGGGCTTGAATTCCAACGTGGGCGTCACCCATATCACCTTCAATTTCCGCTTTTGGTACAAGTGCGGCAACCGAGTCGAGGACGACAATGTCCATCGCTCCTGATTTGATCATGGAATCCATGATTTCAAGTGCTTCCTCACCAGTTGTCGGCTGAGAAACATAAAGGCGATCTACGTCTACGCCGAGGGTGCGAGCGTATTCCAAGTCGAGTGCGTGCTCGGCGTCGACAAACAAAGCGATTCCTCCCGCTTTTTGCGCCTCAGCAATTGTTTGTAGAGCTACGGTTGTTTTTCCACTCGATTCCGCACCGTAAATTTCGGTTATCCGGGATCGGGGCAATCCGCCCACGCCAAGTGCATAGTCAAGAGCAAGTGACCCAGTCGAAATAGCGGCAACCTTTGTGGCTTCCTGTCCGCCTAATTTCATGACGGAGCCTTTGCCGAAGGATTTTTCTAATTGCTGAAGAGCTAGCTCTAAAGCCTTGTCGCGGTCATTTGAGTTCGTTTTTTCTGGGGGCACGATGATTCTCCTTTTTTGAGTAAACACCAGTATACATAAATTGCAACAAAAATGGTAGACGGTGAAAATTATTAGTATAAATGACAGTTTTGTCCATAAAGTTACGGGATTTTACCGTTTGGCTCGTTAGATGCGTTGATTATCTGTCACAGTAAGGTTGTTTCCGCAAGGATACAAATTTACTTGCCCTCTTTGGGAGGTTGGATTAAAAAATGATCAATCGTGCTCTTATTTCAGCAATGGTTGTTTGTGCGGCAGTAGCTTCACAAGCTGTGACCATTGCAACCCATGATGATCCGGCATTGAGTGGTGCAACACCTCTCTTCACCACTACCGCATCCAGTGTGACTGGTTCGTGGACTGGCACCGGACTCACCCTCGACATTCCCCTCACATCCATGTCGTTCAACGACGTGAAGATGGATATGCAATCCGTTACCCGCGCTGGTGGAAGCATCGGTGCAGGTGTTGTGAATTTCTACACTTCCGACATCAACAATCCTATTTTCCAGGTGACATTTGATGGCGGTTCTATCTTTGAGCCATTCGGAACAGGTGCAAGTTTTATTTCCGGAAACAACGTGAACTTTGGTGGAAGCGCAGTCGCTGGCTACACATTCTCCAATGCACAGTTTTCATTCAGCTTTGCAAACCCACAAAGTTCGCAAAACGGAAATAGCTACACCGCTTCTTTCACTTCCTCGGCAGATGCAGTGCCTGAACCAGCAACTATGGTTGTTCTCGGTGCAGGTTTAGCGGCAGCAGCTGCTCGACGCAAGCGAAAATAATCTTCAAGCCGGTACACCCGATTTGAAACCAAACCCTCAATCTATGCGGATTGAGGGTTTTTTGGTTAACGACTCGCTTGCTCTCTGCCGTATACTTTCAGCGTGATGAGGCGATTCCTGGCAGCGATCTTAATACTCTGCTCTGCCTTATCCTTTGCCGCCGAGGAACCAGTGACCATTCGCATGATGGCGGCGACTCTCGGATTGCCCTCACCTAGTGCCACTGATCCTCGTAGCCTTGCCCGTCGAGCAGTTTTTGAAGAATTCCACCGCCAGAATCCCGGCATTAAGGTGGTTAATGCGGGAGGGTTAGAACTTCCAGGTGAAAAAGCCGAAAGCAACTTTCTCATGTCTATGGCGGGGGATACCGCGCCGGATGTTTTCTATGTGAACTTCCGGCAGTATTACAACTACATTGACCAAGGTTTTTGCCGCCCGCTTGATGACTTAATCGCCCAGCAGCCCAATGTGATGGAGCTAGTGAACCCGACGATTCTTGATATTCTCAAAAGCTACGATGGCAAAATCTATGCGCTTCCGTTCTTTCAGGTAGCCCAAGGGTTGTATTACCGGAAAGATCACTTTGTACAAGCCGGGCTTGATCCAAGGAAACCGCCCAAAACGTGGGATGAATTCTATGAGTATTCCAAAAAACTGACAGCTTCGGCCCCTGGTCGAATGGGGTTTGCCTTTAGTGGCGGCCCGCAGGGTCAGGCTTATCACTGGATCAACCTTTTGTGGCAAGCGGGAGGGGAAGTCGTCCAACCCGCCGAAAACGGCATTTGGAGAGCATCTATCGCGACGCCGGAAGGCGTTAATGCCCTTGAATTCTATCGCAAGCTCACTACGGAAAAGTGGACGGACGCACAAGGGAAGCCGCAAGGGCCAGCCGCAGGTGTTTCCACTACTTGGAGCCAGGACATCAACGCTGGCAAAGTGAGTATGTGGTTCAGCTACTCGCAAGACGTTATCCTGAGCGTTTCCAGTATCCCTCCAAGCCTAATCGGAATTGCGCCGATGCCAGCCGGGCCAGCGGGGAGCTACAACGAAATCAATGCGGGAATGTGGGGCATCAACGCTTCCGTGAAAGATCCAAAAAAGATCGCCGCTTGCTGGAAGTTCATCGACTTTTTTGTCAGCCAGAAAGCCGCTAAGATTTCGACCGATAAATTCGTTGATTTTGGGATGTCGAATCTCGTCAACCCTCAGCTTTTGAAAAAATTCGGCTATGAGCGACTGGCTAACACAGTTGACCCTGGCTATGTGGAAGCCAACGAAAAATTATTCGCCTCAGGCAAACCCGAACCTTACGGAAGAAACTGCGCTCAGGTTTACACGGTTTTGGATTCCGCGATGGAGCAGTCGCGGCTTAACCCTGAAAAGCCAGCGATGGAAATCCTAAAGCAGGTGCAAGGCGACATGGATCAAGTGTTGCTGGGTTACACGCCGAAGGAGATCATGCAAGTGCGTCGCACTTGGGCGGTCGGAATCCTGATCGTTGTCACCTTAGTTGGCGGATTTTTGGTTTACCGCGGGTTCAAACGGGCGGCTAAGGAGTTTGAGTTAGTTGAAGATCGATTGCCTCGCGGAGCGGATCGAAAACGAGCTCTCAAATTCATTTCTATTTGTTTGGCGCCAGCCGTATTGAGCCTGCTCGTTTGGGCGTATTATCCGCTTTTGCGCGGACTCGTGATCGCATTCCAGGATTACCGGATCACTCAGGGCGCGAAGTGGGTGGGGCTAGATAACTTTATTGATGTTTTTACTCAGCCGATTTTCTGGAAGTCGCTGATGAACAGCTTCATCTACGTTGGTCTGACCATCGGAATCGGCTTCTTTTTGCCAATTATCCTAGCGATTGCCCTCAACGAAATACCAAGGTTCAAGTTATTCTTCCGTACGATTTTCTACCTTCCCGCGATGACCAGCCCCATCGTGATTGCCTTTTTGTGGCGGCAGATTTACGATAAATCCGAAGTCGGCGTTCTGAACTCTTTGCTGGATATGCCACTGGCTTTGTGGGATCAGTTCATGAATAAGCCCCACATTCCGCTTGCGCTCGATTGGCTGGGGTCGCCAGAACTAGCCATGCTCGCAGTGGTCATTCCAGGAATCTGGGCCGGAGCCGGGCCAGGTTCAATTTTGTATCTCGCGGCCCTCAAAAATATTCCCGATGAGCGATATGAAGCGGCAGACCTGGACGGTGCGAGCTGGTGGCAAAAAATCGTCCGCATCACAGTGCCCGGGCTCAAACCGCTCATGCTCATCAACCTGCTTGGCGTGTTCATTGCCGGGTTCAAAGCAATGGAAAATATCTTTGTTCTCACGGGCGGTGGGCCAGATCGGGCAACCAGGGTCATAGGGCTGGAAGTGTGGGAGAACGCTTTTATGTTCCTGAAATTTGGGTACGCAACGTCCGCGGCTTGGGTGCTGGGTGCGATCTTGATTGGCTTTACGATGGTTCAGATTCGGCAGCTGACAAAGATGAAGTTTTCGGCTGCGGGGGCGAAGTAGTTCCGTAAGATGGCAGAGAGAATCCTCGTAGCGGAAGTGGGCCTCGACTCTCGCTTAGCGGGATCGGAGGCGGTTTACACCTACGCCGCGCCGATGGATGCCAAAGTCGGGGAAGCCTGGATGGTGCCCCTTGGCCCACGACGAACCGTGGGATACGTGCTCAGCATTAAAAGCATCTTTCCCCAAGAACTTGGATTTCCGTCTGAGCAACTTAAGTCTCTTGAATCGCGAGTTGATGGACTCTCGCTCCCGGCGGCAACTATCGAATTAGTTCACGAAACCGCTAAGCAAACCCTGACGCCGATTCCAATTTGCCTGAGCCTAGCAACTCCACCAGGAATCAAAGATCGGCTCGTCAAAGTGTGGCGGCCAACGGTTCAAGAAATCCCCGCCGGACTCAGCACCGCCCAAGATGAAGCTCTGTGTGGCCTGATCGCTAAACCGCTCACCGAATCAAAAGGGAAGTCCATTCCCCAAGGATTGATGAACGCCCTGAAAGCCCTGAAAAAGCGGGGTCTGGTGGAGACGGCGACGACTTTACAGGCCAGATCGCAAAGGGCAGAAAGTGGAACCAAATATCAGATCACGACCGACGGCAAATTGGTGGATTCGCACATCACCAAACACGCCAAAAAACGCCCTGCCCAAGTTGTCACTTTGATGAGGTTGCAAGGTTCTGAAGCCGTGAGTTTCAGTATTGATGAGCTCAAAGCTCTCGGGCATGTGAGCGATGCCACGATCAAGAGTCTCATCGCCGAAAAGCTCCTCGTTGAACCAGATGAAGGGCATGCAGTTCGCAAAACACCCCCGACTCCCAATAATCATCAGGCGATGGCAATTCAAGCCATTAGCCAGGCGATCGGCACTCATACTGCCGAAAGGTTCTTGTTATTCGGGGTTACTGGCTCGGGGAAAACGGAAGTGTTTTTACGATGCGCGGAAGAAGCACTCCAGGCAGGGCGTCAGGTGCTTTATCTTGTGCCGGAAATCGCCCTGACCGCTCAAGTCATCGCCCAACTTCGTGAGCGATTTGGCGAAAGGGTTGCGGTGTTGCACAGCAATCTCTCGCCGGGCGAACGAATGGAGAACTGGCTTCGAGTGGCATCAGGTGATGCCCCCGTGGTGCTTGGCCCACGTTCGGCACTGTTTGCGCCGTTATCTAATTTGGGGCTGATCGTGATGGATGAGGAGCACGAAGCCAGCTACAAGCAAGAAAACGCGCCGCGTTACCAAACCAAACGCTTAGCAGGGTTCCTAGCCGAGAAATTTGGCTGTCCTCTTGTTTTAGGCTCGGCAACCCCGAGCATCGAGTCCTTTTACCAGGCCCAAGCGGGAGAGATCAGCTTGCTCCGGTTGCCGACTCGGGCCGCAACCGCACAGCTCCCAGATGTATTCATCGAAGACCTCCGCGAAGCCTACAAAGACCGCACGGCCAGCGTATTTTCGCCAACCTTGGCTAAAGCTCTCACTGAAACTTTGGAGCGAGGCGAGCAGGCGATTCTGTTCCTGAATCGGCGGGCGTTTGCTCCGTTTGTGACCTGCCGCGACTGCGGTCATAAGTTCGAATGTCCTCACTGCGCGGTTTCGCTTTCGCTCCATCGCAAAGATAAAAAACTGCGTTGCCATCACTGCGATTTCCAAATGCCAGTTCCCGAAATCTGCCCAACTTGCGAAGGAGAGCGGGTGAGCGCATTTGGCATCGGTGCGGAACGAGTCGAGCAAGCGGTGACAGATCAATTTCCACTGGCTAAAGTAACAAGGCTCGACCGTGACGTCGCCCGCAAAAAAGGTGCGCTAGAAGACACGATTGCCCGATTCCGAACCGGAGATCTCAACGTGCTGGTCGGCACCCAGATGGTTGCAAAAGGGTTCGATTTTCCCAACGTCACGCTCGTAGGTGTGATAGCCGCCGACATTAGTTTGAACATTCCCGACTTCCGAGCGAGCGAGCGCACCTTCCAGCTTCTCAGTCAAGTTGCGGGTCGAGCTGGTCGCGGAGAGCGACCCGGCAAGGTCATCATCCAAACACTCTCACCAGAACATCCTGCAATCCTGATGGCGCAATTGCACGACTACGAATCGTTTTACGCAAAACTCATCCAAGAACGGCGCGAAGCGAAATATCCGCCGTTTTATCGACTGGTGAATGTGCTCTTTACCGGAGCCGATAGAAAAGCGGTCTACGAAGTTTCGGCGGTTGGCGGTCAGCGTCTGCGTCAAGGATTGCCTGAAGCAGAAATCCTTGGCCCGGTGGATTGCCCTTTACCCAAGCTTTCCAATCTTTACCGCCGCCATGTGCTTGTCAAGCTTGCCATCGGGTCGGAGTCGGCTCCTGTCGCCAAAGCTCTGGAAGGATTGAGCACGGGCCAGGTTCGCGTGATTACCGATGTTGATCCGTTTAACCTGAGCTAAAATTGTCGTGTGGATCCAATCAAAGTATTTTACGAAAGTATAGATGTAGCCCAAATCGAATCGTGGCTCGAATCGAAAGAAACAGAGGGCTTTACGCTTGAGTTTAAACGAGTTCCCGATGAGAAAAACCTCAAAAAGAGTCAGGAGCATTTTTCAAAGGTGGTAACCGCTTTTGGCAATGCAGGTGGCGGCGTCATAGTTTGGGGCGTCTATTGCGGCGATCCTCGTGAGTACGAAAAATCGGCGAAACCAAGTGATAATGAAAAGACATCACGAGACCATGTGCTTGAATTACCTGGACTAAAAAATCCGGGAGCTTTTATTGAGAATATGCTTTCGTGGGAAAGTCGGTTTATTGATCCACCTTTTGGTGGTCTTGAGCATCGTGCTGTAGGGAAGTTTGTGGCGACTTATGTGCCAAGTCATCCCCGCAAACCATTTCAATCCTCTGCTGGAAGGGGTACGTATTACATGCGATCAGGCTCAGATTGTGTCCCTATGAGTCATGGCGTGGTTCAATCAATGATCTTAGGGAAGAGTCGCCCAATAATTAAAGTCCATTTGATTACCAAATATATCAACGGGTTAGGTGTTTCGAAAAATAAAACTGGCTATAGGTTTGAAATTAGAAACTTGGGGCCAAAGTCGCTTGAAAATTGGCGGATTCAAATTAATGCTGACTCTTCACTTTCCGTTGCTCTACAACCCGAATATCCATTTCGTTTGGGTGTGCATCACGACGAAAATTCTTTAAGGCACAGATATCATATTACTGATCTGGGATCAAAAGGATTTGCCCCAGGCGACAAGGTCGGTGTACTATTTTTTCCACATGGTGACGAAGCTATGTGGGATGTTCACAGGGCAATCTGGATCAAAGTAACAGGAACCGACTTTTTTCAAGTACACCCTATACTTATTCACCAGTACACAAATGGATTACTTAAGAATATGTCAGATGCAACTTTGCTGATTCCAGCATTTGAGCCTGAAGGTGAATTAGACTTTTTGGAAACTGAAGAGCTTCCCCACTTTGATACTTTCAAACACGTATGGCACGACCGAGGTAATTTTGTGGGTCAGTATGTCAATGGAGATAAGTACCTTCAACGCTAGTTGAATGCAGAATCATGATCTAGCTAATTTGCCCGTAAATGATCGCAGATGCGTTCTTTACTACCGAGCAGATTATCAAGTTCGTTTTCAGCGAGGCTTTCTATTTGCTTAGTTAGAGCCGTCATATCTGCTGTACGCTCTACCCTGAGTTCACGACGTAACTTCCCAGCCAAAAACCGGAGTTTTTCTTCGCGCGTTTCGCAAATCAAGCGGGGAACCTCGACTGGTTTGCCATCTTCCACTGCAACCATCGTTACTCGGGCGGTGTTGACATGGCGTCTGGCTCCGGTGACGAGCCGAGTCGCATGAACCGTAATCGTCACCTCAACACTGGTGCGACCCACATAACTTACAAAACCATCAAGTTCGACAAGCTCGCCAATCTCAACTGGTTCAAGGAAGTCCACGCGGTCGAAAGCGGCTGTGACGCAGATTCTCCCCGCGAATTTGCTACTGATCGCGCTAGCTGTAAGGTCAATCAAGGCAAGAATAGAGCCGCCGAACACCTTTCCGAGCACGTTAGCGTCGTTCGGCGTCATCACTTGCGCCATTCGGACTTCAGTTTCGGCAACTCGTTTTGCTTGCATCCACTCTATTGTGACTCGGCTTTCGTGAGTTCCTTGGCCAACTTGCGACAGCGAGCGGCGATGCTGGGTATTCCAGAATCTAGCCCCGATTGGATTGCTTTGGCCGCCCAATCACGTAATTCAGGCTCCGAAATGGCTAATCTTGTGGCGGTATCTATCGCCCACGCTTGAACGAACTTCGCTTCATCACTAAGTAACGGCTCAACTGATTTTGCAGCTGTTTTCGGGTCATTCCATTGCACTAAGCCCACTCCGCGAACTGCTTGCAAACGCACTTCCCAGATTGATTCAGCCAGCCCTAAAAGAAACGTATCTCCCGCTTGCCGGGCGAGAGAGCGATTTGCTCTCACAGCTTTTTCAAGGGCGTCGAATGCCCTCATTCGCGTCAGGTCGTCGGTGGATTTACAGACCTCAAGGAGTTCCGAAATCAGCAAAGGCTCACTCGCGACTTCTTGAGCAACCGCATCAGCCTCCCCGATTTCTTTGCGGGTGCCTCGCGAAAGGCGCGATTCAAACGATTCAGGCACCTTTGATGATCGCAAAAAACTCCGCTGCGTTCAGGCTTGCACCGCCGACCAGCCCGCCATCGATGTTGGGTTGTGCGAACAGTTCCTTGGCGTTGCCCGCTTTTACCGAACCGCCGTACAAAATACGGATATTGTCCGCGATTTCTGGCTCGCCGATTTCACCCAAGACCCTGCGAATTTCCGCACAAACTCGCTCCGCTTCTGCAGCGTCGCAGGTTTCACCGGTTCCAATCGCCCACACTGGCTCGTAGGCAACCACAAGCCCAAAAAGCTCGGATGGATCAACGCCTTTGAGGGCACCTTCTAATTGCGCTCGAATGACTTGATCAGTGATTCCGCCGCCTCGTTCGGCGAGGGTTTCGCCAACACACAGAATCGGCGTGACCCCGTGGTAAAGCAAGGTCTTGATCTTGAGGTTGATCGTTTCTTCGGATTCAGCAAAGAATCCGGTCGTTCCTTCAGGAACTTCTAAAGTGCCAAATCGGCCTCTAGTCTCCGAGTGGCCAACGATGCAGTAGTCCACGCGGAATTCAATGAGCTGACGAACGCTCACTTGTCCTGTGAATGCGCCCGATTCTTTCCAAAAACAGTTTTGCGCGCCTAGCTTCACTCGAGAGCGGCGACAGACATCGGCAATCTTCGGAATGCTCAAAAATGGCGGACAAACCACAACATCAATATCAAAGAGTTCATTCGCAATATGAAGAAGCTCTTCGACCAGTGCCTCACCTTCAGCCGCAGTGAGGTTCATTTTCCAGTTTCCGGCCACAAGTGGGCAACGCATGAGCGGATTTTACGCTACTCCGCTCATGCCACCAACTAAAATCTACGCGCGGACGATGGTTGGCTCAACGTTAATCGAAACTTTGTCGCGAATCGCGTTGGTGATGATGCAGTAAAGGTCAGCCTTGTGCGCCATTTCGTCGGCCAGCTTGACTTGATCATCGGTTGCATCTGCCGCTAAGGTGATCGTTGGCTTAAGGATCACGCTTTTGTAAGTGAACGATGGCCCGTTTTCTTCCACTTCGCCAGTTGCGTGAGTTTCGATATTCACAAACGGCAATCTGCGCGCTTCTGCGACGATTCCAAAAGTAATGGAGTAGCATCCAGCCACCGCTTTCGCGAGAAGTTCTTCGGGATTAGTGCCAGAACCAGGGCCGCCGAACTCTTCGGGGACACTCAGTGGAGATTGAACACCGCTTCGGTCGCCAGCTAGGGTTCCGTTGCCCGTTCGTCCACCCGACCAGTTCACGGTCACCGGATATTCATGTAATTTCGCCATACTCGCCTATTCTACGCAAATGCCAATCAGCCGATGGCGGCATTGCAGGCCAATAGGCTATCGCTCTATTGGGACATTAAAAATCCCTGAATCAATGGACTTCTGCATCTTCTTGGCGGGCACCAATCCGACTTGCCCGTAAACATTAGCGACAGCCGCGTATTCGCCTGTCCCTTCCTGCGGCATCACGTAGAACATCACAGTTTGACCAGGATCAATTACACTCGACATTCTCAGATTGTCGAGGTTCTTATTAGCCTCAACCATATCGCCGTTAGGAAACTCAAGGGAAACATCTGCAGGCAAATAAGGGCTGAGTTGCTGAGTCCATTCGTCGCGATTGCCCATACCGCTCGGGAAGAAGCCATCGTAATCGTTGCAGTAGGCTTCGGTTGCTCGGCGAACTTGATTCAGCACATCGCGGGCTTCCAGCATATCCGTGCTTTGAATCAGGATTTTGCTCGCGGTCGGAATCATCAGCAGTAGCGGCAGAATACAGAGTGAAGCAACGATTATTAACCCAATAATCGCGCCTTGAGCCGGCGTAACCTTGTGAGTCGCTTTTGGAGGGGTTGCGGTTGGTGGTGCTTGATTAGGCTGGGCAGAAGTCGGAACATCAATCAGTTGAGAAACGGTCAATTCCTCATTGGTTTCTGCGTTCAGCAGATTATCACTGCCGTCCAACTTGCCATCTTTCGCCATCTGGCGCAGATAATCAATACTATAAGGGCCTTCAATATCTTGGCTGTTGATGCGACGAAGGTAGTACACGGCGAGAGTTGTAGTGAGTGTATCCCGATGTTAAGCTCGGGACACACTTTTGAGAATCAATTGGGAAGAACGCTTATCCTTGACCGTCGTCAAGGGTGATAGTGAGCGATTTGGTTTCCCCTCGGCTCCAAACCTTGACATTCAGTTTGTCACCTGGTTTTTTGTCCGCCATCAGCACCTGATAGTCTTCGGTGGCGTTCATTTTTTTGCCATTGATTTCGGTCATGATGTCGAGCGTTCGCAGACCAGCTTTTGTGGCTGGGCCATCGTAGACTTCGGTAACAATCACACCCTTTGAAGGAGGTTCGGTGGTTGCGCCAACTTCCTCCATCAGTTTTTTGCGGATGCCGTCAATTCCGAGAATGCTTGAATCATTGCGAACGGAAATACCAATTCGCCCATACCGAGCATGACCGTACTTGATGAGTTCAGCGACAACGTCTTTCACCCGATTGATCGGAATCGCAAACCCAATACCAACCGAACCTTGGTCAGTGGATGCGATCATGGTGTTGATGCCCACCAAACGGCCTTGCGAATCGCACAGTGCGCCACCGGAGTTGCCTTTATTGATTGCCGCATCAGTTTGCAGACCGTCAACAAAAATTGCGTAATCCTGTGACTTGAGCGGTCGGCCCTTGCTGGAAATAATCCCAACCGAAACAGTTTGTTCAAATCCAAGCGGGTTACCCGCCGCGATCACCCATTCTCCGACTTCTATGGCTTCCGAGTCTCCAACTCCGATGGGCTGTAAATTTTGGTAATCCACTTTTAGAACAGCGAGATCAGCGCGTGGATCGGCCCCTATCAGCTTCCCCGGAACAGTGTCGCCGTTGCTGAACTTCACGATGATCTGGTCGGCGATTCTCCTACCGCCCGAAGTCACAACGTGGTAATTGGTGACGATATGACCTTCTTTACTGAGGATGACCCCAGAACCGGAACCGGATGGCTCGATGTATTTTTCACCGAACCAGTTTTCGCCTTCCATCAAAGTAGTAATGCTCACAATGCTGGGCAAAATGTGTTTGGCGGCGGCTCTGAAATCAGGTAGTGACTTTGCGGCATCCTGAACTTCGATCGGCGTGGTTGGAGCCGAGTTCATCACAATCGGCGATGACTCCTTGTTAGCAAAGGGAGACATAGGGAACAAGCTCATTGCCGCAAACGATGCGGCGAACGCCGTTACAAAAATTCCCACCCCAACCAGCAATACATTTTTTGCCTTCATACGATTTCCCTATCCCTTCTTACGAATGGGAGGTGATTCCGTGTCACCCAATTTAATAGGGTAGGGCCAAGGCTACTTTGAGTTGAATTTTTGGTAAGCGGAAATGATCTCTTCGTTGGTCGGTTTTTCGCCACGATTTTCGCGATTAGTCCAAATGATTTGGTCGCCTGATCGGACTTCCAATATCCCGCCATCACCTTTGACGAATTCGGAATCAACGTTGAATTGAGCCTTTAGCAAATCAGCCACCCGGGCTGCATGTGGCATATAGTTTCAACGGACGCAGTATTCAATTTGAATAGTTGCCATACAACTATTGTATTCGCTCTATTGCTTTTTGCTTGGGCAACATCAGGGTTTGGTATCGTTGAAAGATGATCGCTTCACTTGCCGCCTTACTCCTCGTCCAAGGAGCGCAGTCGCATGATTCGGAAGTCAATGAGCTTGTTCAGAAGTTTATGACTGAGCATCAGGTGGTTGGATTGTCGCTATCAGTAACAAGGGATGGCAAAACGATTTTTTCAAGAGGATTTGGCTACAAAGACTTGGAGAATAAGCTTTCGGTTGATCGCAATACGCGATTTCGCTTGGCATCAATCAGCAAGTCAGTCGCGGCGACAGGCTTGATGCAGATGGTTGATGCTGGCAAAGTAGACCTTGATAAAGATGTGCGAACCTATATTCCAGAGTGGCCAGATAAAGGCAAGTTGATCAATCTGCGGATGATTCTCGGACACCGCTCGGGAATTCGCCACTATCAGTCGGGCAAGTTCGGCATCAGCTACAAAGAAATGTCTAGCGGGGAATCCATCGCGATGTTCAAAGATGATCCGTTGCTGTTTGATCCAGATACGAAATACAGCTATTCCACCCATGCATACACACTTGTGGCAGCGGCTATCGAAAAAGCAAGTGGTCTAACCTACCCCGAGTATGTTAGTCAGCGGATTTCTCAAAAAATTGGGGCTCCGAGCTTGCAGTGTGAAACTCCAACCACCTCTTGGCCAAAAGATCGCTCCAAACATTACGCTGTCCTCAATGGCAAGCTGATCGCTGATTCCAAAACGGAGAACATCAGCTGGAAGTACGGCGGCGGTGGATTGGAATCCACGGCTGACGACCTGGGGAAGTTCGGACAAGCTGTAATGGACGCAAAGTTAGTCAGCGCTAAAAGTCGCGACGCCATGTGGACTGACCCAGAAAAAGATGGCTATGGATTAGGTTGGGTCGTTGAGAAAAATCGATTTTCACACAGCGGGTCACAACAAGGTGCGCGAAGTTACTTGATCGTTCAACCTCAAAAGAAGCTTGTACTTGTGGTGCTGACAAACACAGGCAGTAATCCGATTGGCACAATCGCTAACTCGGTCTTCGACGTGTTCGATAAAGATTAACATCCCTGGGGACAAGTTGATTTCTCGCTAGAATAGGAGAGTGGCACGTCCCCTCCAACTCATGACCGTTGGGCTTTGCGTACTCCTGATCGGTGGCGCAATTTATCTGCAGGCTTCAAAACCAAGGTTTGAAAATGTCCGCAGCAACACGACGAATATCCAACAAACGCCGCGCCATCCGGTCACTCAGCAAATGGAAGTGGATGCTCAATCGTTTGTTGGGAATCAAGTGCCTGATTTTGAATTAAAAGATTCCGAAAGCAAGCTGGAGAAGCATTCGGATTTAATCGGAAACGGAAAACCATCTGTGCTGGTCATGACCAAAGATGGTTGCCCGTGCAGTATTGAATCTCAGCGCAACTGGACAGAACTATCAAAGTACTACGGAGATGCAGTTCAGTTTTTAGCAATCATGGATGCCGAGCCAGTCGCGACAAAAAAATTTAAAACCGACTTTTCTGTACCTTATCCCATCCTTTCCAGCCCGGATGACAAAGTTTTTCGCGCGTTTGGAGCCAAGCAATCGGTTTATGTTTATCTGATGGATGGAACAGGGAAAGTTACCGCAGTCTGGCCGGGATACAACAAAGAAATGGTGACCGCCCTCAACATGCAACTGAGTGCAAGTACGGGCAAAGAGCCATGGCGAGACGAAATGATGATGGTGCCTGATGAAATGACAAGCGGTTGTTATTTCTTCCAGCCGGTTGGTACGGAAAAGCCAGCTTGGTAATCCGGTTGCTGTGCGTTTGTTGCGCTAAAGATGCCTGCGTTTCAGGATACTCCTTGCAATGAAGCGTAGCCAGATCCCCTTAGTGATTGCGGTTGCGCTTGACCTCACCGGGTTTGGGATGATCATTCCCGACATCCAGTTGAGGGCCGAAGCAATGGGCGCCCCCGGTTGGCTTATTGGGTTAATCCTCGCCTGTACTTTTATGATTCAGTTTTTAGTCAGCCCAGTTTGGGGGGCTAAGAGCGATGTGCTCGGGCGAAAGAACGTGTTTTTGTTCTGCACAATTCTCAGTGTTGCCAGTATGGTGGTCTATGCATTGGCGCATAACATTGCTTGGCTCTTTATCAGCCGATTGCTCGCCGGATTTGGCGCGGCGAATGTTGCAGTTGCTCAGGCTAGTGTTGCCGATACTTCCGACGAATCCGGTCGCACGGTAGCTCTTGGAAGATTAAGCGCGGCTCAAACCGGCGGATTGATTCTTGGCCCAGCACTCGGAGGATTTGTGGCTCACCAACTTGGCTCATCTTGGGTTGGGTGGATAGGTGCTGGCCTCTCAGCTTTGGGGGTGCTTGCCGTGTGGCTGTTTGGTGAATTTGTCGTAGCGGAGAAAGTCAGCACCCGACGTAAGTTCGGCTTCAGGCCGCTGATTCGGGAATTTCCTCGGTTGCTGCCGTTGATCGTTTTAGCTTCTATAGCTTGGTTCTCGCTTTCCACCTTGGAAGGCACATTTGGGAGGCTTCTAAAAGCAAACTGGGGCTACGATCAGCTTGAATTTGGCATTCTGTTTAGCTTTGAATCCGTAATCGGTCTGGTAGTTCAAGCGGTTGGGCTTGCTTATTTAGCGAAGTATTTTAAGGAAAATCAAATGCTGATAGGCGGGTACTTGCTTCAAGGTATTGGTTTAGCTATTACTCCATTTGTTCCTAATTTGCTGGGCTTGTTTGTTGCAAGTTTGTTTTTTGCATTTGGAATTAGTGTCGCAAACCCTACCGTGAACGGTATGTGCAGCAAAGCAGTATCCGATGATCGTCAAGGTGAGGTTTTTGGTGTGATCCAGTCGGCAAGGAGCATCGGATTTATGGTCGGCCCTTTGCTGGGTGGATTCTTGTTCGATTTCCACGCGTGGCTTCCTTATGCAGTAGCGGGTGGAATTTGTGCTGCGGTTGCGTTAATCGTTCAATTTGTACTCCCTCGGCACGTTGAACAGCCGGGTTAAATGTACTTGTGAACAATCCATATCTGGTTCCTGGTTTGCGGCTTGGCCCGCTTACGGTTGAACGCCTTGTTTCTGTGATTCCGGCTGAGAAATGGGATACGGTAACTGAAGAGGATCGATTCACACTTCGAGAAGCGATTGCTCATTTAGCCGACTGGGAGCCGATCATGCGCGAGAGAATCCAAACAGCACTTACTCTCCCAGGAACGACGATCAAAGCTATGGATGAAGGCGACCGTGCGGTAGAGATGAACTACACCGAGACCGACCCGTTTGAGCAAGCGCAGTGGTTTGTTGAAGAGCGTGAGAAAACGATTGATCTCATTCAGTCAACCGCTAGCGGTTGGCAGAACACTGTGATTCACCCGGAAAGAGGTGAAATGTCCGCTCAAGACCTCGCGAACTTGCTTTTGGGACATGACTGTTATCATATAGAACATCTCACACAGTTCTTGACCGCCTAAAATCAAGATTCGCTGGAATAAGTAAGAATCGACCTTTCAGGCGTCAATAATTAAGAGAGCAGTTATTTCTACTGGCGTATGAGAAAGTTCGGGGCTCAGGTTTGGCGAGGGTTCTTGGCAATTAGCCGAGGGCTTGTCGCTTGGATACCTGCCTTGCTCATTCTGTTTTTAGGCGGCTTGTATATATTTGATTGTCTCGAAGTCCTTGCCGCGCCGGGGACTGGATTCCGGTTCGCTTATATGTCTAAAACCGGCCCGGTGGTGATCACATCCGGAAGTTACGCTATTGATCCGTTCACGCTACGCATTGATGCAACGGATATTGAGGTTCACGATGCCAAAAATGAATTGATTGGCTCCGCCGCTAGAATCCACGTAGCTAAGAAAGGTGATTCGGTGGACGTGGATGTCCGCAAAGCGAATGTGACATTGATCCGGCGCACCGATGGCTCGTTTAGCGCGCTTGACCTGCTGCCGCCCGATGACCCCAATGCAAAACCGAATCCGTTTCACATTGCAATCGATGAGCTTGATCTGCAGTATGAAGACCTGGCCACGGCAAACCCGGTGAAGCAAAGGATTTTTCTGAAGGACACGGAGGTTTCATCAGACGGCCCGAACTACGTAGTTTCCAGTGGGGTGAATTTGGATGGCAACTTTGTCAGTGACTTGATTGTTAAGGTTGATCCTAAAGAGAACTTTGCGGTTGATCTCAAGAATGCAAAGGGTGACGTCACAAAACTTCGACCTCTGATTGAACAATTCTTGCCCCCCGATCTCAAAAAGCAACTAGATCCGTGGGCGGCAAGCCGATTTGATATTGAAGGCAATATCTTCCTGAGTGGATCACCAAAAGCACTCGAAGTTCTGCGCGGTGCAATCATTTGGGATGCGGCTGGCTTGCGTAATAAGGATTTCTTTACCGGGGCACTTTCAACTGGGAAAGCGACACTCTATACGAAATCTGCGACGATAGTTGCCGAAGTCTCTGAACCAGGTCGGACAGCAACTTGGGATGGGGCAATCAGTTGGGCCGACCAGTTCGCTGGTCAAGGCAAAACGGTAATCACGCTCGCCAGCGGAGCCAGAGCTTGGCCGATTGTTGCCAAGCAACTTCCTAAGGATATTGCGATCAACTCGCCTCGGTTCGATGGCACTGTGTCTTTTCAGGGCGAAAAGTTTTCGGCAAGCGGAAACGTAACAGCATCTAACTTGGCGGTGGGTGGGGAGAAGATTTCCAGCATCGTCGCGAACGTTGTTGCTGATTCCGAACGTGTGAGCGTTTTAGTTAAGCAAGCGAATTGGCGTGGCTCAGGCGTTGACGGTTGGCTTACCGCGGACTATAAGAAGCCGTTTTTGACGGGAATCGTTGGCACTTCCGGTGATCGGTTGGTGAAATTAGAGTTTCCCTCTGAGATGGGAACCGTCACTCTCGCCGCAAAAAGCCGCGCCTTGATCAGTGGCACCCCCAATAAGCCGGAAATTGTCGCAAGCCTGGATGGTTTCGGCCAAATAAATATGGAAGCCCGCACTGTTCTGCTGGGACAGTTAGATGGGCGAATGCGATGGGTAGATGGCGTCGCCAATATTGAGCGGGCGGTGATTTCTGGCCCGAATGGAGTTGTAACGGCGAGCGGCACGGCTAACACGGCGACTCAGCAACTGAATATCGAAATCGAAGCGGGCGGAGTGAATATAGCCGCTTGGTCGGATGCAGTTGCGGGCGTTGGATACGGAACCGCGCGAGTGGTTGGCAACTGGAATGATCCTCAAGTGACCGGTGACCTCACTTTGCTTAACTTGACCGCCGGTGAAATCGTGCTACCAAAAAGCACCGCCCAAGTCAGGTTTACGGCTGGCGACCTGGTGCTCAGCAATATTGATATGACTTATGGGGTTGGCACGATTGGCGGAGAAGCCACGATCAATATCTCCGAAGGAACGGTGCAAGGAATTCTTTCCGCGAACGACATCTTTCTTGCCGACCTAGCACCTGGGGCACCTGTAGTTGGTCGGCTTAATGCCGACAGAATTTTAATCAGCGGCGCATTGGATCAACCAGAAGTGTCAGTTTCAGGCGGTGCAGAAGACGTGCTGGTCAGCGGTATTCCAATAGACCAAATTCAATATCGAGCGCACGGGAATCTTCAGCGGCTGATCATTGATTCCATAGATGCAAAGATTGAAAACGGAACTCTCTCTGCAAATGGGGCGGTGGATGTCGACGGCACGAATGGACTCCTGACCGTTGTCGGAACAGATTTACCGCTGAGTGCGATTCCACTTGACCAAGAGTTTGTTGATCTTACGGGCAAGACTTCAATCAGGGCGGCGGTTGCAAGTGACGGTAACGGAAAATGGAAGGGTGACGCATCTGTTCGGGTTGTGGGGATGCTTGCCAACGGATTTGAAGTCGGCTCGGGATCGTTCGCTATATCGCTTGCCGACCAAATCGTCATGGTAGAAGGTGGTCTTAGCTCGCTTTCTGGTTTGTTTGAAATTCCTGGATTGACTTATTCGATTGACGACCAGCTGATTGACGGGGAAATTCTTGCCACGAACATTGGGATTAGCGAAATTATCCGAGGTGTTTCGCGCCAAATCAAGTTGCCGGATATACAAACTGAAAGAATCGTCCGCGACTTAAATGGTTTGCTGACCGCTGAGATCGGGTTCGCAGGCACACCTGAGAAATGGGATGTCAACGTCCGCAAACTCACGGCAACCGAACTCACATCCCTAGGTCGTGTATTGGGCGAAGTGTCGCTAGCTGGAATTGGCAATGCGAATCATATTGAGCTCGATAACTTACGCTGGCGTATGCCATTGGAAACGGAAAAGCCTGAAGATGAGCCACGCGAATCGTTAGCTTTCGTATCTGGTTCTTGGACAAAAGGAACGGAAGGCGAGAAGGACACCATTGATGCGCGCGGTCGTTTAGTGCAGTTTGATCCATATATTCTTAACCTAATCTCAGAAGAAGTGCCAGAGATTCATGCGGCGGTAGACGCAGACTTTGCAGTTGCCGGGCCAACAGATAACCTCACTGGTCAGGCCAGCCTGAGCGCAGAAAAACTTCAAATGCGAAACAGTGACGGCAAACTGGTCAATATTCCGGTTACTTTCAACACTGGCGCGATAGATTTCGTCGACAACGTTTTGAGCACTCAAGGCAAGTTGCTTTATCAAGGGCTGGAAAGCGATTTCACAGCAAACATTCCAATGTCGGCACTCGCCGAATCTCCTGAAGGCGAACTGCAGTTTGATCTCAACATGGCACCTCGACCTCTGTCGTCCCTTCAAAACTACGTGCAGGGTTTGGATTTCGAAAAGAGTGTCGGTGAAATCTCCGCCGCACTTTCTGTCCGAGGCCAAAGAGGCAATTTTGCTTTGCTTGGTTCGGCAAACCTTAGCGGCTCAAAGATCGCCTTCCAAAATGCGTCGACAGAATTGAATGATGTGATTGCGACCCTCTCAACACAAGGGGAAGATCTTAAGGTCGTGGCATCCGCGAACGGCTCGCTCGGCGGTTCATTAGCAGTTGATGTTGGAGTTGATTTGAGGAGGTTTTTGCAGGGGAACTTCTCTGAAGCCGGACTGGAGGAAGCCATATTGACGGGACGAATCGACATTGTTGACTTGGTAGCCCGCGAAACGATCAAGTTGGCAAATCCTGATCCCGCTCCGGGCGAACCAGCCTTCTTTGCCGCCGATAGTCCGACAACTGGCGTCGTTTCAGGAACAGTTAATTTGAGCGGATCGCTTGCAAAGCCAGAGATATCCGGGGAAGTTGTCGGGGACGGAATCAACGCATTTGTGCCGCTGGCATTCCCAGAGGGCCAAGAATCAGAGCCACCTATTGTAGAACCGATATTCCGAGATTTCCGACTCACAATCGGCAAGGGTTCAAAGCTCAATGTACCAACCGGAAACATCCTTTTGAACGGAACCGCAGTATTAGATGGCCCTCTGAGTTCGGTCACGGTTAGGGCACCGTTTACAGTGGAATCGGGAACTCTTCTTCTTCCAGCTAGCCGGGTGACTCTCAATGAAGGAACCGTTAATGTGACAGCGGGTATTGGTAGTGATCCTCGCGCGGAAGTTGACCTTCGCGGCTCTACGATTGTAACTGTTCGCCAAACGAGCGAAAGGTATCAGACTTACCGATTAAACTTACAAATAAGAGGAAACCTCCTCGATCCAGAAGGCGTGCGAATTGACGGAACCAGTGAGCCGCCTGATCTAAGTTTAGAAGAGATTCGTTCAATCGTGGGACAACGTGATTTCCTTGAATCGTTGGTCACGTCCGCCCTCGGCGAAGGAAATCGATCAGGGCTAAGAGACAGCTTCTTCACGCTGGCGATTCCGAATATCACTCAGGGAATCACAAGCGAAATTGCCAAAACGCTCCAGCTCGACTATTTGGTACTGGATTACAACCCATTTGATGGTCCGGTTGTCAGAGCTGGTCGTGAGATCTCTCGTGGGCTCACCATTGAAGCAAGCCGGCAAGTGTATCGGCAGAATCCAACTCAGCCGCTTAAATTCGAATTCCAACTCAGTTATCGACCGCCGCTCAAAGATGATTTCTTGAGCAGATTCCGCGTAATTGCAGGATTTAATGAGCGCGTGCCTTGGAAGATCGGCATCGAATGGTCAACCCGTTTTTAGGTACTTTTTTCACTTTTTTTGCCGGGTCCCATCCTGGAATATAACGGTTCAGACGCATGACCGTCTAAACTAGCAACCTAACCAGGCATGAGGGCAAATTTTGATTAGACAACTTACTACCGTGTTGGCTTGTTTCGCACTAGCGGGAATGGCTTTAGCACAAGGAACCCGAACCGTACGTGATATCACGGTTGAGGGCCTTAAAAATGTCAATGAAGTCGGGATCAAAACCGTCATGCGGCTCAAACCTGGTCAGCCAGTCGATCAAGTCGCCATTGAGCGCGATGAAGATCAAATTTACGGCCTAGGGTTTTTTAGCGCGGTCAAAATTCTGCGCCGCGATTTTTCAGAGACAGAAACCGACCTCGTTGTCCAAGTCACGGAATATCCGATCATCAAGGAAATCCGTATTGAAGGGAACACGATTTTTACAGATGAGCAAATCCTTCCTCTAATTTTGGCTCAGCAAGAAATCGGTCAGATTTGGAATAACAACAAGGCTCTGCCGATCACTAACGAAATTCGTAAGTTGTACACAGACAAGGGATTTCTCATCAACTTCGAGCAGTTCGGGCCACTCCAAGAATCAGAAGGCACCCTCAACGTCAAGATTCTTGAAACAGTTATCGGCAATATCCGCTTAGAGGGTTTATCGCGAACCAAGGCAAGCACAATCGCGCGGATGATGAAGTCAAAAGCTGGTCAGCCAATCAACTACCAACTTCTCCAAAGAGATATTGAAGAGCTTTACTACACCTACTGGTTTGAAGATATTAAAGGCGACCAAAACGTTGGTGACCGCCCAGAGGTTGTAGACATCACTCTCAAATTCGTGGAAGCAAGAACCGCTCAAATCAACGCCGGTATTGCCCTCGACCCACAAAGCCGTTTGGTCGGTACCGTCAGCCTTTCTGATAGCAACTTCCGCGGACGAGGCCAAAACGTTGGTCTGGAAATTGAGCAGGCAACCGTAGGTGGCGGCCCAAGCGCCCGGATCGCCTTCGCGGACAGATTTATTGATAGCAAGGACACTTCGTTCTCTGCGAGCATCTTCTCTCGGGTTGTTTACAACTTTACTGGCAACGGTTTGGTTGGTTCATCCTCGTCGGATACTGAAGATCGATTCAACGAGCGGCAAACTGGTTTCAGCCTCAACTTAAGCCGGCCTTACGGCTTGTATTATCGAGGCTTCCTCGGATTGACTGCCAAGAACACCAGAACTCTGGATTTGGTTGTCAACAACGCAGAAAACTACGTCCAGCAAGATGGTGACCTTGTGACGCTCCAAATTGGCGCTGAGTACAACACGTCTCTTCCAACAGTTGAGCCAGTCCAAGGCGAATCAGTTCGCTTTCTCTTAGAACCAGGCTACAGCAACATCACCAAAATCGGTGGAAACGTCGCAACCTATTCCAACACGCTCGGTTCATCCACATTCTTGAAGTCGACGTTACTTTTCAAGAAGTATTGGTCGAAGGCACCTAAGGCAACAGAAGAACAACCAGAAATCAAGTTGAGCGATCCTCGCCCCGTGCTTGCCTTCAAAATGGAACTCACTCATATCAGTGGCACAGTTCCGTTCTTCGAGCAAACATTCTTGGGTGGTACGAACTCGCTTCGCGGTTATCCCAACCAACGTTTCTGGGGAAGCAACTCAGCGGTTGCAACCCTGGAATACCGTTATCCGATCCAAAAATCATTCAGCTTGGTCGCATTTGCCGACTACGGCTCGGCGTGGGGCGGATACGGTGAACTCTCAGATTTCGCTCAAACAAATTCACCCAGCTTCCACCTCGGATACGGGCTTGGATTAGCGTTCCGAACCCCACTCGGGCCCATCCGAATCGAATTTGCATTTGACGATCAAGGTAAAGGTCGAACCCACTTCACAGTCGGAACGAGCTTCTAACGGATTAGAAAAATAGGAAACAGTATGAACAAAAGAATCTCGGCTCTCGGTTGGATCATTGCTGGTGCGCTTGGCATCACGATGGTTGCAAGTGGCTTTCAGCAAACTGGAACAAAGATCGGCATCGTTGACATGCAGCGAATCCTCGCGGATTCCGCGGCTGGCAAAAAAATGCGCGACGACATGACGACCCAGGTCAATTTGAGACAAGGATTGCTCGAATTCGTGAACACCAACAAGGTTCTCACTGCCGATCAAGCCGCACGGCTCAAGGATTTGACCCTCAAGACTGGTGCAACCCAAGCAGATAAAGATGCGCTCGACAAGTTGAAGTCGGATATCCGAGCGGAAGCTAAGAAGTTCAACGACCTTATGGTCAAGCCAACCCTCACTGACACAGAGCGAACAACGTTTAATGAGCTAAACAGCCGACGTCAGGCGTCTGATAATTTATTAAATCAGTGGAATCAAGAATTCAGTAATGACCTTACGAACATTCAAGATGAAATGATTGGCAACGTGCTGAAAAAGGCGCGAGAAGCAGTGCAGGCGATGGGTAAGAAAGATGGATATTCAGTTATCTTCCCGAACACAGTAGCCATTTATGGAGCAAACGACCTTACAGACCAGGCCATTAAGGCCGTTGATGACGCGAAGTAGTTTCGCGCTTGTCTGTTTATGGCTGGCGGGGTGTGTTCCACCCCCGCCAGTTGTTCATATTGATTGGTCGCAAGTTTCGACTCAGCAAGCTCTGCAGGTTGTGCCCCAGCCACCTCCAATCTCTTCATCGGTTCCCAATTCATTGCAAGGATCAGTTGGCGCAAAGAGTGTTCGCCTTCTACAAGAAAAAGAGGGAATTGAGCTTTGGGAAGACGCCAAGCAGACTCTCACCGAAAACCGTAACCGCAGTTTGGAACGATTGCGCGAAGACTTGGAGCGTCGTTACCTTGGAGATGAGCGCTCGGCCGCTATCGAAGCAGAAGCAAAAGATCGGGTGCTAGACGATGCGGATTGGGAGCAAACCATGGCTCAATTCCGAGCTGTTTTGGAGCGATACGCAGATCAAAAAGCCCCCCTCCTTGCTGAGCTCGCCGGATTTATCGGATTTCCTGATCAGGACAAAAAGCTCCCCCGGAGAACGGGTGAGGAAGTCTACAGAAAGTTTCGGGAAAAGCAGGTTGCAGACCTGAAGGCGCAGATCAAAGCATTGGACGAAGCATTTGAACAGGAATCTAAGGGGATTCTGGTTGCCTACGAACAAAGAAAACGTGATCGGCTGGAAGTTAGGCTAGAACGTGACCTTGCGGGCGACCAGGCGGCAATCGCCCGGGCCGAGGCGGACGCGGCTAAGTTTGTTCGTGGTGTCATCGGATCTGTGAACAGCGCAATCCCCGACCTCGCTAAACGTCTTGAAGCTTTGCCTGCAAAAACCGTCACGGCTCAATCTGCCAAGCCGCTCCAACCTGATTGGGGAAATCCATCGCAAATAGTGGGCATGGGTGAAAAAGAGTTGTCGGAATATGCCAACGTATTTGTGAAGTCTCGCGGTTGGAAACTAGATGAAGGAACACGCGGGAAAGACGTGACGAAGGAATTTTTGGAGTGGCTGGAAAAGAACGCACCTGGACGTTAAATGATCTCGCGCAACTGGTAGGCGGAGAATGCGACGGAGATGGCTCGTATGAACTTTCTCGGCCTGTTCCAGCCGGAACCAACGATCCTCTAGGAATTACTTTTGCAACCAATGAAAAGTATTTGAAAGCTGCGCTCGAAACAGAAATCGGTGCCGTATTGGTTCCGATCGAAACTCCAAAAGTCAATCGCAACGTCATCAGGGTTGCCGACCCACGACTTGCTTTTGGCATGGTCTTAGGGGCTTTTTCGAAGCCAGTTCCGGCCCAGCCGGGAATCCATCCAACAGCAATAGTCAGCACGTCTGCGAAAGTTTCAGATTCAGCCTCGATTGGTGCTTTTGTAATAATTGAAGAAAATGCTTTTGTGGCGGATAACGCTAAGATTTTGCCTCATTGTTACATAGGTGAAAATTGTCAGGTTGGTGAAAACACCATTCTCTACCCTAACGTAGTGTTGGTTCAAGATATCCGGGTTGGTAAAAAATGCACGCTTCATAGCGGTGTTGTAGTTGGTACGGACGGGTTCGGATTTAACTGGAACGGAGAGTATCAACAGAAGGTGCCTCAGGTTGGTGGGGTGATCATTGGTGACAATGTTGAGATCGGTGCTTATACCTGCATTGACCGAGCAACCTGCGGCGACACAGTGATTGCCGACGGTGTGAAGTTTGACAACATGGTTCAGATCGCGCACAACGTGAAAATCGGTGCCCACACGGTTATGGCGGCGCAAGTCGGCATTAGCGGCAGTGCCACTATCGGCGAGCGCAACGTATACGGCGGTCAAGCGGCAGTTTCGCACCATGTTTCCATTGGGGATGATATGGTGTTTGGTGGTCGCTCTGGCATTTTTGGCAACATGGATCAAGCAGGCGAATACTTTGGGTTGCCCGCAGTGCCTCTCTCGCAAGCTATGCGGGTTATGGCTTTGCAGAATCGCCTTCCCGAGCTATTTAAACGATTGAGGAGCCTGGAACAAGAAATTGCGGAGCTAAAGAATGGAACGTAGTTATCCGCGCCGTACTCTTTCCGGGGAGTTCACGATTGAGGCTCCTGGGCTTCATTCCGGAGAACCAACTTCCGTTAGGGTTGTTGGCGCAGATCAAGGGATCCGCTTTTCTGATGGCTTGACCTGGGTGACTGCTTCGCCCCACGCGGTGACTGACACCTCTCGCTGTACCAAACTGGGAACGATATCAACCGTTGAACACTTAATGAGTGCTTTTGCGGCGCTCGGCGTGACCGATGCTGACGTTATTGTCACTGGCGGAGAGCTTCCGGTAGCCGGAGGTTGCTCTTTGCCGTATGTAGAAGCGATTCTCTCGGCTGGAATTGCAGAATGCGGAAGCCTGACGGTGAAGGGGCCGTTCGCGCGTGTTTATCTGCACGAAAAGCCAAGCAAATTTGCAATCGGGCTAGGCGAAGGATGGTGGCGAGCTGTTTACGTTCGCGAAAATGAGTTTGTCGGGCACCAGGAGTTTGAGATTGCCTTGACCCCAGAATCGTATGTCGCTCAGGTAGCTCCTGCGAGAACATTTGTTTTAGAAGATGAAATTGAAATGGCGAAAAAATACGGTCTTGGCAAGGGGTTGGATGAATCTAGTTGTCTTGGGGTCGGGCCCACCAAGTATTTGAATGACGCACGATTCCCGGATGAGCCAGTTCGCCACAAATTGCTGGATGTGATTGGTGATCTCTACTTAACTGGAGTGCCGATTCAGCACTTGGATGTCGTTGCGGAGTTCACCGGGCACGCACTCAACGTAGCCGCCGCACAAAAACTAGCCGATTCGGTCGAAATAATCAGGTCTTGAGAACCCGTTCCGCTAGTACAAAAGCTGCGTAATCATCAATAGCTACTGGGGGCACTTGCATTGTTGCAGGGAGGATTCTTCGCCAGCCTTTGCGGGGATTGAGTTCCCAAAATCGTTCTCGAGCTTCCATGGTTGTGTCGGTTTCATCTACAACCAAAATTCCGATGCTTGGCATGATTTCTCTAAGCGAATCAACCACGTTCTTCGAGCGGGTTCCGTTGCCGACAATGATTAGGGTGAATATTTGTTCCTCGTGACGAGCGGCGGCGGCCTCGGCCACTTTCTCTGTTGGCACAATATCGTGCCAAAGCATCTCCACAATATCTGCATCGTTACGATGAACCAAAGCTAAGCCACACTTAGAACTCCCTGGATCTATCGCGAGAACGGTTTTTTCACCTAACATATTTGAACGCCCTTGGCATTGTGGCGGAACTGGCGGGCAAGCGGCAACCTTATGGCCTCAATCGGTGCGAAAAACGGACTCTATCGCCGGCCTCAGTCACATCATTGGCAAGAAATTGGAGTCTTATAGGTCGCCCAACTTCCTTGATCTCAAGTGCAATAGCGATAATGCGTTCATTTGTAAACTCGCCCAACGGTTGTGCAGAACCAACGATTGGAACCATGCCATCGCGCAACAGCTTGTCAGCAAAATTGGTCGTTACGGCATCAATAATTCCCATCGCGATTGCCGGAACTTCCTTTCGCCCGTCAACTTGCAAAGTGAAAATCACCTCGTCTTTTTCATATATCACCTGGTTTCGTCTCACATCAATCGAAACGGGCAGGAATTCCGATTTGAATGAGTTCGCAATTGATCGCGTGATCAGCAGGATGTCGTAATCTTTTGCGGCGAGCACGCTTAAAGCAAGTTGATCAATTTGCTGATCCTCATCTAGCTTGCCGGCGGGAAGCATTCCTGCGTAGCTTCCTTCGGGAGTTTGCGCGGCCCCTTTGATCTTTGCATATGCTCTGGTTTCTCGCATCAAGTTGATGAGGGCGGTGCGAGCGGCGCTATAACTAGACCCTTTCGGCAAGACGATACGGGAAAGCTCATCGCCTGCGGCAAAGATCATCGGATTTGTTCTTGCGGCCGCTGCTTTGTTTGCGAAAAAGTCTGCGCTACGTTGCAGTTGCTCTAAGGCCTGACGTTGCGTTTCCAGTGCGCGATTTGTGGCCGTCAGTTTGTCTTCCGCGGCCCGGATTTCTCTAGAATACTGCTGGCTTTGCTGGTCAAACTTTGAGTTGAGTTGGTTGAGAGCTTCCTGAATTTGCGCTCGATCAATTTCTAACTGCTTGTACTGTTTTTCAAGTTTGATGGCGTCTGCTTCCAGAGTAAGGTTGCGTTGTTGTAGCTCTACGTTTTTAATGGTGAGCCTGTTGTAATTCGTTTTCGCAGAGTTAAATTCTTTATCAAGCTTCTCTCGTTCAGCTTGGTACTCGGCGATTTCCTGGCTGAGCGTTTTCACTTCGCCGCCGAATTTGGTGACTTTGGCGGAAAGCTGGTTCGATTCTTTGACAAGGTTTTTATTTCTTTCTTCGGTCGAAAGGCGGACTTTGTTGGTTTCAGCAAGCTTGGCGATCATTTTGTCGAGCTCGCCTTCTTTTAGCCCCAACTTTTTCTCAAGCTCCTTCGCCATCTCGCTCGCACTTTGGAGTTTTTCGGTTTCAGACGCAAGGTTCTTTTTGACCTTGCCTAGTTCAGTGCGAGCCTTTTCCCCTTCAAACAGCGCAACTCTTACTGGTTCGGAGAACGAAATAAGGACGACAATAACTGCCAGCGTTCCAAGGCCACCGGCGATGGATGTGCTGATGGCAGCGAAATCTTTGGGCCGCAGATTTTTAATCTTGATTCGCTTTTTACCGATCTTGCGGCCTATAAAGTCGCCAGCCCAGGCGACAAAGCCGCCTACGATGACGAGCAAAGGAATGAACCACCAACCCACAGGAATTATCACTGAGTGTTTTTCCTCCTGATGAGTTCAATGGCCAACCCTGTTCCGATGACAATTGGGCCGAAGCTGGCAACCACAGCGGGAATTACTCCGTTCTGCGCCATCATCGCCAAGGTGTTAGTCATCAACATATAACAAAAGATAATGAGCACGCTCAGCGCGAACCCGGTTGCGGTTCCCGCACGATGGCTTCTGATTCCTAATGGCGCCCCCACTAATCCAAAGACGAGTGCGGCGAGTGGAAGGGCGAATTTATTCCAAAATCCGAACTCAAGGTTAATCACCTGACCCCGAGGAACGCTTTTATCGCGGCTGAGCTTAGTGATTTGCTCTTGTAACTCACGAGAACTAAATGAATCCAGATCACGCAGATTTCTCGCGATCATATCTTCCGGCGTGGAAGTTGGTTTCGCAGAATCATCTGGCCAGACTCCATCCTGAAACGTGATCTTCACGTTGTCTTTGAGGATGTATAGAGTGCTTTCACCTTGGGCACTCCATTTATCAATATCATCAAACGTTAGTTTAGGAACACTGAACAA
Organism: Fimbriimonadaceae bacterium; assembly: GCA_019638675.1. Classification (GTDB taxonomy): domain Bacteria; phylum Armatimonadota; class Fimbriimonadia; order Fimbriimonadales; family Fimbriimonadaceae; genus UphvI-Ar2. The sequence continues at coordinate 805,413 of JAHBTE010000001.1, forward strand.
GGTTTCGACAAGGCCATCCTTATTGTATGTAACAACATCCACCCCGGTAAGAGTTCGGTCTGCAAGGCTGAAATCTTTCGCGACAAGCTGACCGATGAGTTTCCCCTCGTCGTAAATCGGCTGAGCAGTTGGTCGCAGGCTTTTGCTATCCAAACTTTTCGTGAATTCGCTCTGCATCCCGGTTGCTTGAATGCTGGCGGCGGGAACAACGTAATCCGTGAAAATATAAGTGATCAACGAAACGACGAGACCAAAAATCGCAATTGGTCGCATAATGCGCACGATGCTGACTCCGCCCGCCCGCAAGGCGACAATTTCACTATCCCCACTGAGCCTGCCGAACGCCAAAAGCGTGCCTAACAGCATTGCCATGCTAAAAGTTTTGGCAAGAATTCCTGGCAGTAAAAGCACCGTCAGCTTAAGAACTAGATGAACTGGAACCCCTTGGCTCAAAAGTTCGGTGAATTTAAACAAAAACGATCCGGCCATGATCAGCACGGTAAAAATAGCGACACCAAACGCCCAAGGGCCGAAAACTTCGCCAAGAATTAATCGGTCAACTTTCTTCATCATCCTTGTTGTTTTCCGAAGGAAGTTCCGCGATTTGTTGGTCCCTGCCTTTAGAAATCTGGTCGTATCCTTGACCTAAGTAATGTTTGCGCACCATGTCGTCGTTGCGAATAGTTTGCGCATCGCCGCTGGCGATGATTTTCCCGTCCACCAAAATGTAATTGCGATCTGTGATGTTGAGGGTTGCTTCAACGTTGTGATCTGTGATCAGGATTCCAATCCCTTTGTCTCGCAGTTCGCTGATGATGTGCTGAAGCTCTTCGATGGTCACCGGATCAATTCCGGTGAATGGCTCATCGAGCAAAATGAAGTGGGGTTCAACCGCCATAGCACGGGCGATCTCAACGCGTCGCCGTTCACCTCCAGAAAGCACGCCGCCCAGGCTGTGCAAAATTTTCTCAATTCGGAGTTCTTCCGCTAACCGAGCGATAACTTCATCTTGGTGTTTGCGGTTAAAGTTCCGGGCTTGCAGAACAAGCCGGATATTGTCTTCTACCGTCAAGCGGCGGAAAACGCTAGATTCTTGGGCGAGGTAACCCAGCCCTGCCCGCGCACGTGTGTGCATCGGCCATCGAGTAATAGATTGCCCATCAAGCTGAATATGCCCTCCATTAGGGCGGACAAGTCCAACAATCATGTAAAAAGTTGTTGTTTTTCCGGCGCCGTTCGGGCCGAGTAAGCCCACGATTTCGCCGGACTCAAACTCCACGGAAACATCGTTAACGACCTTTCGCTTTTTGTATTGCTTAACTAGGTTATCCGCTGTGACCTTCATTTGTCGCCGTCGCCATCCTTGGTTGGTTTGATGTTTACCTTTGCTGGGTTGCCTCGAGCTCCATACCGAATCGGCTTCATATCGTCGTTAACCACAACGAAAATCGTCTGCGCCGAACCCTCGCTTTGATAATCTAGCCCACTACCCACAATAGAGACGTTTCCAGTCAGCAAAATCTGTCCAGAAGCATCCATCGTGGCTTTGTCACCCTTAGCCGTAATCGTTACATCTTCGCCTTCGGAGTTCTTGCCCTCAAAAGTCATCACCACTGGCCCGCTGATATTTGCCGAAGTGACTGGTCGTCCTTTGCTCGCTTTTGTGATATCCGGAGTTACGATGTTCCCACCCAGACCGGAAAATGTCGCTTTGGTAGGGTTACCTTTTTCATCAACCCCTGTGCGGGTGTAAGTGAATTTGCTTCCGAACTGAAAAAGCGTGGTGGCCCCTTGCTGATCCATGGTCAAACCAGTGGTCTGGATATTGCTTTTGGACGACTTTTTGTTCGCATCAGTCTGCGTGAAATTGGCATTAACTGCACCATTTAAAGTGGCTTTATCTAAAGTTCTGTTTTTGTCGGATGGGCCGCTCAGCAGTACGGTTCCGCTCCCCGCTGTGATGGTGCCAGGGAATCCGCCTCCACTTGCAGTAATGGTCAGGCTGGAAGGAATTTTTACCGTTGCCGAACTGCGGTTTGCCGCCTCTGTTATCGTCAGCGACTGGCTTTTCAGACTTACCGATTCATCGTTCGCAGGGTTTTGATTCAATGTCACTCCGCCAGAAAGCGTAGCGGTGAGCAGATACATTTTTCCGTTCTTTTCGCTTCGGATTTTGCCTTCTGCTTTAGCAGAAGTGAAGGTGAGGTTTTGACTCGCCGACCGACCGTGAAGTGGGTTGCCTGAAAACTCAAAATCTACGGAGTTTGTGCTCGGATCACCTTCAAATAGCTGTTCGGAAATATTTTCAATGGCAAAGTCGCCAGATTTGCTTTTGAAGCTGATATTGGTTTTGTTTTGGGCAACAACAAGCCCCACGCTACTGACGATCAGGCACGATATGAGGAGAGGAAATTTAAGTTTCATTTGAATTTGTTAGGAGTGCCGATTTTCGTCAGGTCTGGGGTCGCCCAAACTTCTTCCATTTTGCCTAATAGCCAGTTGGGAGAATCCACTTCCACGTTGCCGGTAGCGGCAAAAAGCTTTCGATCTTCCATCCAGTTCACTTTGTCAGCGCGTAAAGTGATGTTCTCGGCAATCGATTGAATCTCGACCCGATCATTCAGCAACAAAGTCCGAGATTCACGCGCCGCTTTAGCTTTCATAGCTTTGAACGTGCTAGCAACCTTTCCGTTTTCAAAAATCTCGCCAGAAACTTTGTTCGCAAAAATTTGGGTCTCACCTTCTGTTTCTAACCCAACTCGCGAAGATTCTCCATGCAGAGTCCACACGACTTGGCCTTCAGGATCAGCCGCTTGCATATCCACCGGGCCAGAAGCAATCACGCGACGGTCTTTAGGTTCTTCTACTCCGTTTGAGCTAGGGTCAGCATCAGGCTTTGGGTCTGGCTTTTTAGAAGAACATCCGCCCAAAGCTACACAGAGAATTGCCAAAGGGAGTAAAGACTTCACTGCTAAGGAATAACCGTGAGTTGAGATGATGGGTTCCTCCTTGCAAATCTTCCTTGATGTTGGCCCGCCAATTGACCGCAGGCGGCGGCGATGTCATGACCACGCTCGACTCGCTCTGTCACGTTCACTCCATGTGATTCTAACTGCGCGCGGAACGCCCGGACTCGTTCGCGGGATGGGCGTTGAAAACCGTTGCCTGTATCCACCCAGTTGAATGGAATCAGGTTCACCACGCACGGCGTTCCTTGGATTAACTTCGCCAAAGACTGGGCTTGATCGGCTGTATCGTTGAGTTCGTTGATCAGCAGGTATTCAATGGTCACCTTGCGACCAGTAGCCTTGTGATAATCCTTCATTGCCGCCCAGGTTTCGGCGACATCCCACTTGTTGTTCACCGGCATCAACCGCGAACGCACATTGTCGTGCGGAGAGTGGAGCGAGAGCGCAAGGTGGATCGGCAGTTGGTGAGTGGCAAGCTCGCGAATTTGGGGAACGAGCCCAACCGTTGAAACCGTGAGGTGACGATAACTCAGCCCAACTTCCTCATGCAGGATTTTGAGCGCAGTCACGACTTCGTTCAGGTTCAAGAGTGGTTCACCCATGCCCATAAAAACGACGTGGGAGATGCGCCGAGGTGTTAAACCCTGGAGCCAAAGGTATTGGGCCACAATTTCGCCCGCGGTGAGGTTTCGGTCGAAACCACCCATTCCAGTCGCGCAGAACGTGCATCCCATTGGGCAACCGACTTGACTGCTGATGCAGCAGCTCACGCGGTCTTTGTAAGGAAGCAATACGCACTCGTAAACTTGCTCGTCGCCGTTGTGAACCAACAGCTTTTCAACTTGGTCGCTGGACGTTTTGTGCTGAGATAAATACAGTGGAGAAACAACGTATTTTTCGGCTAGTTGATCGCGCAACACTTTGGGGAGATCAGGCATCTCGTCAAAGCTCTTAGCGGCTTTTTCGTAGATCCATTTGGCAAGTTGCCGTCCGCGAAATGGCTTGTGCCCCAGCTCGACCACGATTTGTTCAAGTTCTGGGGTGAATCGTCCAATCAGGGAAGGGCGATCTGCCACTCCGCAAGTGTACCGGGTTAGGTTCGTTTGAGCTTAGACCTGCCGTGGTGGCTTGCCAAGAACATCATCGGGGTAATCGCGGTAGAGCGCACTGGAATAATTGGTGATGCGACGGTAAACCTCAGCGTGCAGAGCTTCGATATCCCCGAACCGGCTAGCGGCGGTCATAAACGCTTGGTCTAATTGGTCGAGGGTTTTGGTTTCCACCGTCACATGGAACTCACCCATTCCCGCCGGGCCGAACCCGAATTTGCGCCGGGTGAGGCGATACGATTCGATTTCGCCGCGTTCTTGCAGAAACGTGAGCCAATTGTGGATTGCGGTTACGAGTTCCGCATCGGTTGTGCCGGGGCCACGGTCGAACCACATTTCGTAGAGATTCATGCCGCAAGGTTACCGTTTGTTGGTTGGGTCTGCGCTTGCCTTGGCAGGTACCATTTGAACCGCACATGACCCCCCATGAACTGCGCCGAAAATACTTGGATTTCTTTATCTCCAAGGGCCATGCCGAACACGCAAGCGGATCGCTGATCCCTTACGATGTCACCGGTCGCCTGGATGAATCCTTGCTTTTCAACGGTGCGGGCATGGTGCAGTTCAAGCCGTATTTCCGAGGCGTTGCCGAACCTCCAACCAAGCGGCTAGCGACTTCGCAGAAGTGTTTCCGAACGGGCGATATTGAAGAAGTTGGCGACCAAAGCCATCTCACGTTTTTTGAAATGCTCGGCAACTTTAGTTTTGGCGACTACTTCAAAACCGTGGCAATCGCTTACTCATGGGAATTCCTAACGAGTAAAGAATGGCTCGGCCTTGATCCAAAGCGGCTTTCTTTTACTGTGTTTAGCGAAGATGATGAGGCTTACGAAGCTTGGTCGAAGCACCTGAGCGAAGCAGGAATCGACCCGGCAACCCGCATTTTCCGGCTCGGCGAAGACACCAACTACTGGCCCGCCGGAGCGTTTAGCAAAGGCCCGCCCGGCCCGTGTGGCCCGAACAGCGAGATGTTCTACTGGAGTTCGGATGAGCCACTCCCAACCGGGGCGTACACGGCAGAAGATTTCCTGCGCGATGACAAGGCCGGCAACTGGCTGGAAATCTGGAACGACGTTTTTATCCAATACGAATGGCAAGGCGAGCTTAAAGATGCCAGCCGCCCGGATAAGGGCTTCAACAAAACGGGAATGCCGAATTTGCCGTTTCAAAGTGTTGATACAGGCATGGGGATTGAGCGCACGATCGCTGTGCTCGGCGGGTTCAAATCGGTTTACGATACCGCAGCGTTCACGCCTATCCTTCGCAAACTGGAATCCATCGGCAATGGGTTCAAATACGGAGATTCTGAAGCGATTACTCGCGCGATGCGGATTATCGCCGACCACGTTCGAGGGGCCTGTTTCTGCATCGGTGATGGCGTTTTGCCTTCCAATACTGGGCGGGGCTACGTTCTGCGCCGGTTGATTCGACGCGCGGTTCTCAAAGGTGCACGCACGCTGGGGTTCAACGATCTGTTTTTGTGGCAGATGGCGGAGGTCGTCATTGGCGACTACATGAGCCACTACACCGAACTCGGCGATCGCCGGGACACGATTTTGGAAACTCTGCGGAATGAGGAGGCTTTGTTCCGGCGGACGCTTTCTAATGGCACGCAGTTTTTGATTGAGTTGATTACACAGCTTGATGATGCGACAAAAAGGGTTGAGCGTCGCATTGTGGAAGCTATCAATTTGCGTTCACAAAGCCCGACTCTCACTCCCCAAGCGTTGAATCAGCAAATTGTAGGAGATTTCCTAGGAACCAGTTACTCTGAGACCTCAACTTTTGTAGATGATTTGAAATCAAAAATAGAAGAACTGGCTTTCGCAATTTATAGAGCGGAAGATGTGACTGATTTAACAAAGGAAGTCCTTGATAAGCAAAACTCCTTACCTGGTGATTTGGCTTTCATGCTCTACGACACCTACGGATTCCCGCTCGAAGTCACTCAAGAAATCTGCGCCGAAGCCGGAGTCACCGTAGACACTGAAGGCTACCGAACCGCCATGCTCGAAGCTCAAGAGCGATCACGCGCATCGGCAGGAATGGATACCGTGTACGGTGGGGTTGGTGTCGTCACGATTTTTGCCACTCAAGATGAAAAACCTAGCCAAACTGAATTCACTGGCTACACTCAAACCTCCGGTGAATCCATTATTACGGGCGCACATCCGGTGCTAGAAGAAGGCAAGGCGACCAACGAATTCGTCATCGCGCTGGAATCTACTCCGTTTTATGCAGAATCCGGCGGGCAAGTTGCCGATACTGGCGTGATTTACGGCAACGGGTTCACGCTCAACGTTAAAGATGTCACAAAAAGCGACGGTATTTTCGTCCATTTGGTTGAATTATCGAACGGCTCGCTAGTCGAAGGACTCGGCGAAGAAGAAGCGATTGCCAAGCTTAACGGGGAGCTGTTTAAGCAGGTTGTTCAATGCGAAGTTGACCGCACTCGGCGACTTGCGATCACCCGAAACCACACGGCAACCCACCTCATGCACGCGGCTCTGCGGCAGGTACTGGGATCTCACGTCACGCAAGCTGGTTCGCTGGTTAACGACGAAATTTTGCGGTTCGATTTCACGCATGGCGCGGCAATGAGCGATGCTGATATCAAGCAAGTGGAGGAGATAGTTTACGATCAAATCCTCGCTTCTCAGGGCGTTGTGACCTACACCGATGTGCCGATTGACGAAGCCCGCGCGATGGGTGCTATGGCTTTGTTCGGTGAAAAATACGCCGACTTTGTGCGGGTTGTTCAGATCGGCGAGATGCCTCCTTCCGTGCCGAGTTTCAGCCGCGAACTCTGCGGCGGCGTCCATGTACGAACCACGGGCGAGATCGGTTTGTTCAAGATCGCCCATGAAAGTTCTGCGGCGAGCGGGGTTCGACGGATCACAGCTGTCACGGGAACAAACGCATTCGACTGGGTGAGCGATCAACAAAACTTGATTCAAGAAGCGGCGAATAAACTCAAAACCCAGCCGAGAGAACTTGCCCACGCTATCGAAAAAACGCTTGAAACCTTACGCGAAGAACGCAAAAAGCGCGAAAAACTGGCGCAGTCGGGAGTCGGCGCGGCAAACGTCGAAGAGCATGTGATTGGCGCAATCAAGCTGAAAGTTCAAACCATGAACGACGCAGAAGCCGCCGATGCAAAGCTGGTGGCTGACCGTTTGGTTGATGGTGCTCCTGATGCCGTCGCGTTGATCGCTAACATCGCGGATGGCAAAGTCACGTTTGTTTGCAAAGTCGGTGAATTTGCTCAAAAATCTGGCGCAAAAGCTGGTGATATCGTCCGCGAAGTTGCAAAGATCGCAGGTGGTGGCGGCGGCGGTCGGCCGGACTTCGCTACAGCAGGCGGTCGCGATGTTTCGCAGGTTCCGGCGGCGTTGGCAAAAGCTCAAGAAGTGTTGGCTTCGCTATAGTTTTCTGGGCCAACCCCGCCCTGCCCTCCCCAGGCCCGGGGAGGGAAAATATGAGACGTAAACGAGAGTATTCGGGTGGCACTGGCGCTAGCCAGTGATAAGTTCTATCTCGCTACAATCAACCCCACCCTAACCCTCCCCAGGCTTGGGGAGGGAAATTGAAGAAGTCATAACTTTCGCAGTGAACGGTTCTAATCTATAGGCTCGGTCATGGCTTCATAGATCTCATCGGGCCAATTAGAGGAATCGCCTTCCTCAACTTTAGCCCCGGCTTTTCGGAGCGACCGAATACAGCCGACCAAATCTCCGCCATAGTTGCCGAACATCGAACTGTGCACCGCCCATCCCAGCGGAGTGGCGTTGTAGCCTGGCTCAACGTAGTTAACATCTCCACCGAGCGCGATGATGAAGTCAACCAGCTCTAAGTTGCCGACATAGACCGCGGTATGCAGTGGGCTCGCGCCTCGACTTCCCGTGGCTGATCCATCATCTGGAGATTGCACGGGCCAGCCAGAAGTGAGCATCATCTTTGCTGACTCGGTTTCACCTGACATGATCGCTTGGCAGGGAAGCGCAAGGTGAATTGGAGCAAATTTGCTCGGTAGGTTTGGATGCTGGGCAAGGATTTCTTGCGCCTTCTCTTGATTTCCGGATCTCACCGCGTGAACGTAGTTTTGCAACGGATCATCCACCGATTCTCCAGTGACCTGCACCGCCCACTCGTAAACCCCTGGTGCTCCGCGCAACGAAGCATGAGTCAATAATGTGAGCCGTTCTTTTGAAAATGCTTTTAGGTTCGCCCCCGCATCGACCAAAATTTGAAGAATTTCCGGGCTCCGTCCTCGCCGAATCGCGTGGTGGAGAGCCCCTTCACCCATCGTTCCATTTGGGTCAGCTCCGTTATCGAGCACCATTTTGATTTGAAGTGGCCGCTCAAAGTCTAAGGAACGGAGCAAGCCATTTGAGCCCTTTTCTTCTACACCGTAATCGATAAGTAGCTGTAAGATGTCCGGTCGATCAATTTCTACTGTGTGATACAAGGATTCGTGGTCGTTGGGGGTCATGCCGACTTCTAACAGAATCCTCACAGTTTCGATATCTTGTTTGATGCGGCAAGCTCCCCAAAGTGCGCTCATGGGTTCGTTCGGATAGTCGGGATGGATGTATTGCGTGTTTGGGTCTGCTCCAGCATCGAGCAAAATCTTCACCGTGTTTGAAGGATCAAATGAGTTAACGTACAAGTTGCAAACGTAGTTAATTGGATACCAATTAAGCGGACCACCTGGTTCATCTGCCTTATGGTTGCCTAGTAATTTGCGAACAGTGTCAGCATCCCCGGCGGCAAGAGCCAGCCACCAGTTAGATTGATAATGGGGATGGGGGTCGCGGTGTGGCGAATTTACTACTCGATTCAACCATGTTGCGGAATCCAGGCGATCCATGGTCAGCTTCTCAACATGAGCATGAAGCTTGGGCCAACTTTCAAACCCGTATTCCTGAGCAAGTACATATTGGGCCAGAGTGAGCTTAGGTTCGCCAGGAGGTTGAGATTCACCGCTCTGCCAAGATTTGAGCAAAGATTTCGCTTCGGCGCGAAGGTGGTCGAGATGCGGATGACGCGGGAGTGTGCGTTTCGGTTGGTTATTCATAGCCTTTATGCAGTTGCCCGTCGTCTGCATTCGGGCTGCACAAAGTGCTATCGTGTTTCGTAATTTGTTTGGGGTGGGTTAAACCCTTTCCGCAGACGTGGAGGCACCCTTTAGCGCCGTTGCAAAAGGGTACCAGAGGTTGCGGTTAAGCCGCAACGGTTCGCAATTGGGAAATTGCTTCCGCCACGGGCTCGGTGATAATGTGGTCGGCGGACAGGATGACGATTTTTTGATCGCCTTTTTTCCCAATTCGAGAAAAAACTGCCTGAGTAATTGGTTTGAGCGATTCGGGGCACTCATCGACTTCTTCTTCGCTGAAGGTTTCGATTCCGTCAACCCCATCTACGCGGAGAGCGGCACGACCAAACTCTCCGGCAAGAATAAGATAGTTCGCCGGAAGGGAGCTTGGTTCAAAGTTGAGTCGGACACGCAAATCAATGGCGGCAATAAGTTCACCACGATGTTCAAATCCCCCCATCACCATCGGCGGCATGCAGGGAAGTTGTGTCATTGGTTGGTCGTCAAGAACTCGGTCAATTCGGTTAATGGGTAAGCCATATTTTTGTTTGTTCAGGCGAAAAATCAGATATTTGGTTTCAGACATAAGCCCATCCAACTGGGATATTCCGTTAAATTGATTTCCGAATCCTGATAAATCTCCGAGAGATTGGGTTATGATCGTTAATAGTGATGCTGACCGCGACACTCGTTTTATTAACCGCTGGCCAGGGCAGTCCGGTGGAGCGATTTACATCGTTTTTAAAGAATGCAGATCAGCTCACAATGTCTGCAAACGTTAAGTTCGAAAACGTAAGTTATGAGACTCGACTAATATGGGATAGTGGCCCGTATCAGTACTTTGAAATTGTCTCATCGAACGGCAAAGAAAAGTATTGGCAGATTCCCAAACGCATTTTAGGGGTGAGCGAAGCTGAAGGCCAGTACTGGGAATACAAAGGTCCAGAACATAAGTCTCCCCCGCCCCCAAATCTTGGTGCAGCTTTTACGCTTTATCCCATTTTTCTGCTGCAATTAGCTGCGTCTAACGGATTAAAAGATTTGAAAGTCGGAGAAAAAGTTAAGATCCGGCAACGCGAATATGAAAGCGTTTTTATCTCACGTAAGGGTGAATCTTCGTCTGAAACGATCACAGTTGCAATTGATGAATTCGGGATTCCTCAACAGTTTCAATTTATTGAAAATTCCCAGAGTGGTCAACTAAATTTGAAATATGAAGTTACATCTCTAAACACCAACCCTACAAAACTCAAACAATGGAAGTACCAGCCTCCTACCGGATTAATGCCAGGTGAAATCCCTTACACAGGCAATCCACTAGGCTCGGGTTATCAGGCGAAGCTCGGAACATGGAAAAAGGGCCAGGGCGGATCGGTGAATGTCCGTGACATGAATAAGAAAGGGATTGTTGTGTTATTTACGGCGGATGATTGTGAGCCAAGCAAAAAAGCATCTGGAGCATTTGAAAAGCTTAAGAAAGCTCTCGATCAGATCGGCGTTAACCTTGTAGAAGTTCGCCTCGGGCGGGATGCTAGTAGTCTTCAGAGAAACTGGGCCATTGTTTCAGATGCGGACGGGAAGTTAGAGGATCAGTTTCAACCGCCAGTAACCCCATATTTGTATGCGATTGACTCAAAGTCCATCGTTCTAGGCGGATGGGCTGGTTATGCAAAAGATCAGGATCAAGCGCTGGTGAACAGTATCGTTGGACGATTTCAATCTGATGATGAAGAGTAGTTCAGAGAGGCCTTAGCCGAGGCCAGTCGGTTTGGATACCGTTGCTCCAGCAGAGGTTTTGGAAGTCCACAAATAGATCGCTGTTATCAAGAACGTCTGAAGGTGAACACTTTTTCTGTATAGAAAATGCCGCCAAGACCGCGGCGACTTCGCCGATATTCCATTCAATAGGATGCAATCGGTAGCAACCGTTTGTGATGTGAGTTACTCCAAGGTTTTTACAGGCGGGAAGCAAATTCTTAACTCGGAGGGGAATGAGTGTTCCTAAGGGGATTTGAAAAGGAAGCGTGCTTGTGTCAATTGTTTTCCTTCCGTTTGCGCTTGGGTGAAGATCAATCCGATAGGCTCCAACGCCGACACTGTTTGGCATTTCCGGTGCCACGTCCAAGCCGGGATTCGTGTACGCCGCAACATCTTGCTCGCAAACCGTATGCCTCGCTTGAATTCTCCGTGATTCGCGGATGTAGGCAGACTTAGCCAAACCATCGGGCGTGCCAGTCAAATCTGGACGGAGCTTTAAGCCTTTGTAGCCATGTTCAGTTTGTAGCCAGTAAAGCATGCTGAGCGTGAGCTGCTTTGCCGACTGATAGTGAGTGTTTGCCTGCTCCGTCGGAACATCAATCACTGTTCCACGCTCGTAATCGTTCATCGGCCAGTTCATGATCGAGGCTGGCTCAACCGGATTAGCGTGGTGTTCCGGATTAATAATCTGACGATAAGAAAAGAGGTTGAACCAGTTCTCACTGAATAAAGGGAAATGCACTGGCTCACCCGTTTTGACATTGAGCATCGTGAAACTTAAAAGCTTGTCGGGCCAATTGGGTGGTTGATAATTCGCCCAGAAATCGTATTCGGCAGGTTTTTCGATTGTATGGTCACAGCTGTCATCGTAGCCAATGGCGGCGCACCAGGTGAACGACTGCACGTTAGTCGGTTCTGGCGAACCATCCAACGCGTTTGGTTCTTGGGTTTGTGACTTGGATTCTGCGCCCAGGTTGTATTCAGTGCGAGTGAGCGGAAGCAAGTCTCCAAGTTCGGTTGCATCTAAAAAGAACTTTGCCGTGATTTCGCTCTGTTCTCCCGTTACTAGGGACTGAACCGTGACGGAATGAACCATGTCATCCGAAACGTTGGCGGAGACAGGAACTGTTTCGTAGAGAATCGTGAACTCAGGATGAACCACCTCGCTGAGCATGTTTTGCAGAACTTGGTGACCAAGCGCGGGGTTAAAACACAAATGGCTGACCCAACCGCCACCAGGGTTAAGTCGAGGAATAAGCAACTCTTGGTTCGTGAGATTCCCATTAGCACGATAAGCGGTTCGGATTTGATTGCGGAAATCGCGATAAGAAGCGGTGCACCCAGTCGTTTCGATCCAAGGGTGCTCATCGGGCGGAACTGCCTGGCTCGTAAGCTGACCGCCAAGCCAATCGGTTTCTTCGGTGAGCACAACCCGCAATCCGGTTTTTGCCAGGGCCAGGGCGGCGGCCGTGCCCCCGGTTCCACCGCCAACGATGCAGACATCGCACTCCAGTTGCGTCACGCTCTCCAGCGTACCTATTGGAGCCTGGCCTTGGCTTTAGCCTAACGGAGCAAAAAGGTCAACTTTGTTGCCATCCGGATCGCATACTTGAGCGTATCTCTGTCCCCAAAAGGCATCCCAAGGTTCCAGCGAACTCTCAAAGCCTGCATCCAACACTTTATGGTAAGTCGTATCAACATCTGCGGGGGAATCGCACAAGAACGCCATTCCGGTGCGGTGACCGACTGGTGATTGCCACGATGGATCAATCTGTTTGACCAGTTCGAGCGTGTCCCACATCAAACGCAAACCATTGGGCAAGGTGGCTTCAGCGTGGTCATCGGTCGGTTGCGGAACGGGTACGCCCAGAATTGCGTAAAATTCCAGCGAACGAGACATGTTGGCGGTGACGATGCCTATGGCATCCAGGCGAGCGGACATGATTTCATTATATCAAAAAAGATAGACTTACGTCTACTTTTTCAAAAAAAATGAACGCAAGACTCAAAAAAGTTTTAATCGTAGGGGCAATTCTCTTTGGAGCGGTGCTTCTGCTTTGCGCCATCGGTGGAACGTGGATTTATCAAGGGCTGATGAAATCAGCAAACGATCTAACCAACCAAGAGCAACTTGCGATCAAAAACGGCATCTTAGCGGGAGACGAGTCGGAAAGATCACTTGCTCCAACGGAAAACGCGGCAGTGATGTTAAAGCACGCGTTTGATGAATGGCAAGCCCTTCGCCCTCAAATCACCGATGAGCGCTGGGAATCTTTTTTAAATGGCACAGCCGGGGAAGACGCTGACCAAATTGTGGTCTATATGAAGCCGGTTACCGATTTGGTGATAGAAGCAGGAAAAACACCAAAGGTTCAATGGAATATCGATTACTCTTCTGGAGCATTTTCTTCCTATCCGGTTTGGCCAGCGGTGGTAGATAGCGTAAAGATCAGCGCGAGCCTTCTGGGGACTCCTGCATTAATTACGTCCTCAAATGGGAGTACAACTATTGCCTCTCCGCTACAAGTTTCAAATCATATTCTCGCTAGCCATGACCCAGGTTCGCTTAGGGCCACCGCGGAAATTCGTCGGTCAGTTCTAACTCAATTGGGCAAGGTTTTAGAGGCGAATTGGATGAACGGTCGGGTTTCCTCCGAAGACTGCAAATTGCTTATAACTGAGCTAGAAAAGGCTAAGCCCATTGATCCGCTCCCCATATGGCGGACAACTGCTTACCTGCAATACAGCACGTGGGAGAATTACGACAAGCTCACCGACGATCAGAAGAAACTATTCAAGGACATTCCACGCGATCACCCCACTATGATTGATGCTGGTAGTTCGGAAATATTAAAGTTCTGGAACGATGCGTTAGCGGAAGCTCAAGGAAAATGGCAATTGGAACAGCTTTTATTGCTGGCAAGAAAAGTTGATGCGCTGAGAACTAAAACAGAGCAACCTCAAATGCCTTTACAACGATTGTGGGAACTGGATTCGGCAAAAAGCGGGGCTGGCTCGGTGGATTGGCTTTTGACTGAAGAATTGCTTCAGCTGACTATCCAGGCATTGGAAGTGTTAACGGTAAGCCAGAACGGCTTTCCTGAAAAGTTTGATTGTAAGCGAACCAGCGTTATTGGAATGAAGGAATTTACCTACCAGCGCACTGCAAACGGTTTTAAGATTTTTGCAGAACCCAGCAATCTGATTCCCGCTAATTCGACTCTGACCGATGTGAAAATGGTCTATGAATTTAATCCAACCAAGAAATAAGCTCTTGAAGAGTTTTGCTTCCCAATTGACCTGGCGGAACCTCATCGGTTACGCCCGTCAAAACCAGCCAAGTCGTTGCCCCAGCCGCGACCCCGCAAGCGATATCTGTGTCTAAACGGTCACCAACCACAATTGCTTGCCCTGGTGCTATGCCAAGAGATGAACACGCCTGCAAAACCATTTGAGGTTGAGGTTTGCCAACAACGAGCGGATTCACACCTGAAGCGGTTGCTACCGCCGCGACGATGCTCCCCGCTCCCGGGATCAAAGCCCCTCCTTCAAAGGGGTAAGTGGGGTCAAGGTTCGTAGCGATAAATTGTGCGCCGCCGCGAATAGAATTCGATGCTAACCTGAGCTTTTCGTAGTCGAACGAGCGGCAAATTCCTACAACCACGGCGTCTGCGGGTTCTCCGAGGGGAACTTCGCTTAACTCCGATTCTGCAAGAGACTCACCAAGTCCAACTTCGCCAATATAAGAATACGTTTGATGCAGAGAATCTTTGAGAAATTGAGCAGCAGTCATGCCCGAGCTGAGAACCCAGCTCGGTTCGCATGGAATACCCAGATTCAATAATTTTTGTGTGATCTGTTCCGGGCGGGCTGCAGAATTATTTGTCAGGTACCGGATTGCAAAACCACGCCCGATGAACTCATGGATTGATTCGACGGCATCGGGGCAGGCTTCCGAACCTCGGTAAACCGTTCCATCCAAATCGAGCAGAACAGCTTTGATACTTTCGGGATTAAAGTGACTCACGATTGTCGAGCCAAGACGAATTTAGTCACGCTGAGGAGCAGGTTTTTCTCGGGTGAATCAGGCAAACTTTCTAAGCTTAAGTTAGCCAAACTGCCATGTTCCCGAGCATCTTGATCTGCTTGTCCGAGTGAACCGCACGAGTTCATCCAACCGATAATTTGATCGATTTCAGCATCGGTTGATCCGTTACCAAACTTCTTGCCGACAAAGGCAGATTCTTCATCGCTCAGCTCTGGAATCAGATACAGAAGCGGCAGTGTCGCTTGGCCCTCTCGGAAATCTGTAGCCAGCGGCTTACCGGTCTTTTTCGTGTCGCCACGGAAGTCCAGCAGATCGTCAACAATCTGGAATGCCATGCCTAAGTGGTGACCGTAGGCTCCAAGTGAATTCTGAACTTGCTCATTTGGAGTAGCGATCATTGCCCCGATTCGGCAACAGCATTCTATAAAGCTTGCGGTTTTCATCCGAAGAACCTGCAAATGATCCTCTCGAGAAACCATTAGTTCGCCACGAAGTTCAAGTTCTCTGACTTCACCTTCGGCGAGTTCAACAACCGCCTGGCTGACCGTGCGAATGATCGGTAAGTCACCGTCCTCCGCCAGAATTTTCATGGCCTTGGCGAGCAGAACGTCTCCACCCAAAATGCTGGCCGTGTTGCCGTACTGTGAGAATGCGGTCGGTTTGCCCCGACGAGTCGCCGCATCATCAATCACATCGTCGTGAATGAGGGTCGCCATGTGGATCATCTCCATGGCGGTGCCTAGTCTGATGACTCGCTGAGCATCGTAAGGTTGACCGGTCGCGGCGGCGGATAAACGAACTAAAGCAGGTCGAAGTCGCTTTCCACCGGCATCTAAAGTGAGCGCACTCACATCTTCCACTAGCTTGATCGGTGAGCCAATTTGACGGTGAAGTTCTGCTTCCACTTCTTCCGTCCACCGTGACATTTCATCAACGAGTTTCGGAGTGATATTTAGCCCGGTGACGTTTTCGGCGATTTTTGAAAAAAAGCTGGCGACCTTCACGCTTTCACGCCCCAGTGCATGCAAATGTTGCCGAAGTAAAGGCTCTTCATTTGCACATCTTTGAATCCAGCTGATTCCATTGCGGCTTTCAGTTCTTCCCGTGAAACAAAGTTTTCTGTGCTTTTGGGAAGGTAGGCGTATGCATCGGCTTGGCCCAGAATGCGGCCAAGAAGGGGAACTGTAACGTGGTACATCCAACGGCTGATCGGGCCGAGAGGGCCGCTCGGTTGAGCCATATCAACCGTGATAAATCGTCCACCGGGCTTAAGAACTCTTGCTGATTCCGCTAACGCGGCGGCAAGATCGGGCACGTTGCGCAATCCCCAGCCGACGGTAATTGCATCGAACTGTGCATCTGCGAAAGGCAATTCGGTTGCATCTCCCAGAGTCAATAGGGTTGCCGAATCGACTTTCTTCGCGGCGACATCCAGCATCGGTTGACAAAAATCTAAGCCGATCAGTTGTCCGGTTGAGCCAGTCCGTTCGCGAGCGGCGATTAAAAAGTCGCCCGTGCCACAGCAGAGATCAAGAACGGATTCTCCCGGCTGGAGATTGATGAGAGATACAGCCATTCTGCGCCATCGCAAGTGGCCCTTAGCCGACATGATGGAATTCGCGAGATCATAAGTGGGGGCAATGCCCGCGAACATTTCGCGAACTGCCTCTCGTTTTTCTTCGCCTTCTGTTTGCCAAGGCTTCATCTTAGTGGCCTGATCCATCGCGCCTTAGTTCAATACTACCGCCGAACCTGGCAGTTTTCAATATTTTTTGAAAACTTGTGACAAAACACCCGATTGAGCAAGTGAAAATACTGGGTTTGGAATCACACTTAACAAGATTTGATGCCGAAACATTAATTGTTCCTAGGATTTCGCAGACATTCCACCATTTTGATCGTCAGAATTGATGACTCATGGCGAAACTTCCTGACGGTCTGCTCCAGTTATTGGACGTCCTCCCGCCGGTTATACGTGAGAAACTCGACAACCATCCTGATGTCAACGGTCTCGTTGAAGTTGTGATGGACTATGGTCGGCCCGCCGAAGCTCGATTCCTCCGCAGTGTAGAACGATGGCCGGGCAATGTAATCACCGAGCATGACATTGAATTCACCGTTAAAGAAATCGGTGATTTTGGTGGCGATAACCGGGCAGGAATTGAACGCACTCTCCACCGAATTTCGGCCATCCGAAATCGGCAAGGGCGTGTGATCGGTTTAACCTGCCGGGTTGGTCGCGCCTTGGAAGGCACGATTGACATCATTGACGACATTGTTCGCAGTGGTCAATCTATCCTCATCCTTGGTCGCCCTGGCGTCGGGAAAACCACAAAACTCCGTGAAGTCGCCCGTGTTCTCGCCGATGAAGTGAATAAACGAGTTGTCATCGTTGATACCAGCAACGAAATCGGCGGCGATGGCGATGTTCCTCACCCGGCGGTTGGCAGCGCTCGGCGAATGCAGGTGCCTTCGCCCGCGATGCAACACACCGTCATGATTGAAGCGGTTGAGAACCACATGCCGGAAGTCATCGTGATTGATGAAATCGGCAATGAAAGTGAAGCTCAAGCCGCGCGCACCATTGCCGAACGAGGCGTACAACTCATCGCAACCGCGCACGGACAATCGCTCGAAAACCTCATGCTCAACCCGGCTTTGTGTGACCTAATTGGTGGAATCCAAGCAGTTACTTTGAGCGATGATGAAGCCAAACGACGAGGTTCACAAAAAACGGTTCTTGAACGCAAAGCTCCGCCTACATTCGATGTCGTGATCGAACTCTTGGACTTCGACAGGCTGGCGGTTCACCACAACGTAATGAAGACGGTTGACGTGATGCTTCGCGGTATCGCGCCACGACCAGAACTCCGAGTACGCACTGATCTTGGCGAAGTCGAAGTGGTTCAGAAGGAGTTCTCTCCAGAACTGGAAGAGCCTGGTTTCAACGAACGCTTCCCAAGTCTGAGCAAAAAGCAAAACACCGAAGTTCCGAATGAATCGTTTTCCCGCCGTTCCAAAGATGGTCAGCGTGAAAAACCAAAATCGCAAGACGGCCCGAAACTCGACAAGAAAACCGTTCGGATTTATCCGTACGGAATTGCTCGAACGAGATTAGAACGTGCGATTCGTGAGAAGCGAGTTCCGGCTCTCATCACAAACGACATTCATCAAGCCGATGCGGTGATTTCGATTCGAAGTGTTCAGCAAGAACGTCCGGGCAAGCTCCGCGACATCAGTAAAGACGTGAAGATCGTGACCGTGAAATCCAATACGTTCAGCCAGATTTCTGGCGCGTTGGAAGAAGTGATGCGGCATTCAACTGGTCAAGATTCCGGCATGGATGCCGCGATCACGGAAGCAGAGGAAGCGGTTAAGATTGTTTTGCAATCGAACAAACCGTATGAACTTCCACCTCGCGATGCTCGATTGCGCAAGCAACAGCACCAATACGTCGAGTCGCAGAAGTTAGCGAGTGAATCAGTTGGTCAAGATCCCGAGCGACGCATTCGGGTGCTTCCGATCAAGCTGAAGTAAATAATAAATCCCCGCTCAACTCAGTAAGCGGGGATTTTTCTTATTAATTTGGCGTTATCCATTCGCTCATTTCTTCAAGCGAAATGTTGGAATAATGCGGCTCTGTGTTGGCGTCCAAGTGGCTGGTAATGATTGGGATCAGCTCAACAAGTCGCTCGGCAGTGTCGGTGTATTCGAGCAATCGCTGTCGTTCGATATTTTCCAAGGTCAGGAACTCGGCCACAACAAATGAAAGGGCATACGCATCTTCTGGCAAACGAATCTGCGAAATCTGCATATTCGCATGTTCAAGCGCATGGGAAATCAAGCTCGTTGTGAGCTCTCGGGTTTTTGCCGCTAAAGCATGAAGTCGGTTTTCGTCATCAACTTCTTCTTCTTGGATGGATTCAACGTGTCCGACCAAGTAGGGAAAGGAATCTTCATCTAACTTGCGTACTCGAAAACGGCGTTTGCCTTCAATCTGGACATCCATTGTGTTATCGGCATGGGTTTGAACGCTGATGATTCGACAAGCGGTACCGACCAGATAAGGTTCTGCGTTGCCACCTACTTCGTCGCCAGATTTGATTAAACAGACTCCGAATCCGGTTTCACTTCGTAAACAGTTACGGATGAGTTCTTGGTAACGCGGTTCAAATACATGGATCGGCATGCGGGCGAAGGGAAGGAGCACCGCATTCAGCGGGAACAAAGGAAGTTCCTCTAACTGATCCATCATGAGCTTTATTATATCCAGCGAGTTGCCTTGATGTTTTGTTAACAAAACCGGGGCAAATGAACTAAATTGTGAAATTGACGGGCACAAAGTCCGGCTAGGTTACGTCGAACTGGAACGATGAATTTGGAGCCTGCCCAACATGGGTATTCTGGTGACTGCGCCAGTGCGGCTTCGTACTTGAAATTTGGGGCGTAGATGAGTATTAACACGATGGGAACATTTGAATCAGAAGATCTGAAGCGGCAGGTTGAGCAACTGACGCAACAGCTCGAAGCTTTACGACAAGAAAATAGTTCCTTAAAATCTCAATCTCAAGGTTCCACCGAATCCACTTCAGCACCAGAAGTCCGTTCAACTCCCGCCGAAAGCGGCGTCGAAGTCGGCAATATTCAAGAAGGCGACATCACTCTCCGACGGTTAGTTCAGCGCATTGCAATGATTCTGCAAGCGGAAAAAATCGTCATCATGTTTTACGAAACTGAAACGAGTGAACTCGTTGCGATTCCACCTGCATACGGTGTTGATGACGAAAAGCTGGCTCATTTCCGAGTGAGAGCCACGCAAGGAATCACGGGAGAAGTCTTCCGCGAAGCAGTTCCCGCAATTTTCCATAACGCGGCTAACGACGACCGCACCAAGAAAGATTTGGTGAGCTTGTTCCATGTGAATAATGGAATCACCGTTCCTCTGATCATCGAAAAGCGCGACGATGAAAACCGTATTGTCGACCGAACCACAATCGGGGTTCTTCACGCATTCAACAAGCGGCACGGCGAAGATTTCAATGACGAAGACGTTCGATTGCTAGAACGAATGGCAAAGAACGTTGGCTCAATCATCGCCAACCTCCAGCTCTACAAAGCGGTTATGAAGGAGCGCGAAGAGCTTCTTCAAACCTTTGAATCCCTAACCAGTGGCTTGGTGCTCATCACTCCAGAAGGAAAGATCAGCCAGATGAACGCTTCCGCCCGAGCGGTGTTCCGCATGGAAGGAGAAGTGATCGGCGAACACTACACTAAGGTCACCGAAAATCCGCATCTCATCGAATTTCTTGAATCTGGACTTGCAGGTGGCGAACCAACCCCGATCGAAATTGAAATCGACCTGAAAGCAACGCTTCGCGATTACAGTGTCCAAGGTGCGCAAGTTCGCAATGAAGATGGAAAGCAACTGGGATTTGTTACCATCATTCAAGACATCACCGAGCAAAAGAATCTGGACAAGATGAAGAGCTCGTTTGTTGCGATGGCATCGCACGAACTCCGCACGCCATTGACCGCGATTAAAGGCTTCTCCAGCACGTTGCTTGATGGCGTTGATCACAACCTGTACGACGCCAACGACCAAAAAGAATTCCTTGGCATCATCGTTGGTGAATGCGACCGACTTCGCCGCTTGATTGACGACTTGTTGAACACTGCGCGAATCGAATCTGGTCAAAGTTTAACGCCAAACTATACACAATTCGAGCTTTCGAACATCCTCGAAAAGGTTGTTCGAGTGCAGAACCAAGCATCTGCGCGGCACGAAGTCAAGTTGGAAATCCACGGCGATATTCCTGCCAAGATCATCGGCGACGAAGACAAGTTCGATCAAATTCTCACAAACTTGCTCAACAACGCAATCAAGTATTCGCCGGAAGGCGGCGACGTTATCGTTCATGCTTGGTGTGAAGGCGACGACAAGATAAAAATCGGCGTGCAAGACCATGGAATCGGTATTCCTAAAGAACACTTGGGCAAAGTTTTCGAACGATTCCATCGTGTTAATAACGAAGACAACCGAAAGATTTACGGAACCGGACTTGGTCTTTTCCTAGTGCGACACCTTGTGGAAGAGGTTCACCTCGGAGAAATTTGGGTTGAATCTGAAGTTGGTAAGGGTTCCATGTTCCTCTTCACCATGCCGAAGGAAATCGACATCGAAAAAGCGAAGGAACTCAACAGCTAAATATGTTGGGAGGAGTCGTCTTTGATTTTGACGGCTTAATACTAGATACCGAGACACCAGAATTTCATGCCTGGGGCTCGGTATTTTCGCATTACGGGGTCACGCTTGAAATACACGAATGGGCGAAGTGCGTGGGCGGCGGGAATCCGCCTTGGCGGGTAGATCAGCATCTCTTAGAATTAGTGCCGGCAGTTGACCTCAAGTTGGTTCACAAGCAGGTTCATGAAATTCGCGACGCGATCCTGATTGATTTAGAACTCCAGCCGGGCGCACTTGCCGTTTTTGACCTCTTAGAACAACTCAACATCCCTTTCGGAATTGCATCCAGCTCTCGGAGTTTGTGGGTCGAAGGTTTCCTTGCCAACCACGGTCTACGGCATAAGTTTTCGGTGATCAAAACCTGGGATATGGTTGGAGCGAAAAAACCTGACCCTAGGCTTTATTTGACCGCCTGTGAGGCTCTACATATAGCCCCGGAAAAGTCAATCGCGTTTGAAGATTCACCCAACGGGATTCTTGCCGCAAAACGAGCCGGGATGACTGCGGTAGCTGTACCGAATTCAGTCACAAAGAACTTTGACTTAAGCGGGGCTGACATCCAACTAACGACTTTAGAAGAAGTCAACGAAGAATTATTGAAATCTTGGCTCAAATAAAAAACCGGGCCGGATGATTCATCCAGCCCGATTGATTCTTGTTCCCTGGTTTGCCTAAGCTTTTTCTACTTTGATGGTGCCGTGGTCGGTAAAGCTCCACTTGAGCTTAGCCGCATCGCAGATCACGTCGAGCGCATATTTCAGGCTCGTATCAATCAGGAATGCATCCAGTTTGTAATCCGGAACCGCCGCATCGATCTCAATTTTTACGTTGGTTTGGCGAGTGAACTCGGTGAACACTTTTCGGATCGGCGTGATGCTGTACCGCGTAGTCAAGCGATTCTGCAAAACTGATTCATTCAGCTTTTTGGTGACCGGAGGCTTTTCCGTAACAGGATTTTCATCCGGCAACGGTGGCGGAATCACTGGCTTGTTCGCAGGTTTTTGTTCCGGTTGATTTGTTGGCTTAGCCTCTGGAGACTTCACCGTTTTGCGGTTCTTGCCGATGTAATAAACGTCGTTTTTGACTTCGTAGCCGATTTCGGCGTTGGTGACAACGATGTCAAGTGCTTCTTGGAAGCTCACTTTTTCTAAATTGAGATACAGCACGAAACGAACGCCAGCATCAAGAACAAAGTTCTTGCCTGATTGCTGGAACATATCGTACAGAACCGAGCGCACGTCGTCACCTTTGGAACTCACACTGACGTAAGTGCCTTCGGTGGTGACGGGGCTCTGGGTTTCTGCATCTTGGGGGTTTGCCCAAGCCATGCTGGTAAGGAGAATTGCGAGGAGAGGGGTGACAAGTTTCATTGGTTTGATCCTTTGGTCATGAGGTTAGCCGATGGGCTTCCCGGAGGGGTCGTAAACTTTTATTCCGCTGCCAGATCCGCCACTGCTTGATGGTTTTTTTGCGGTCGAACCAGATGGTTTGCGCTTCGTTGAACCACTACTCTTTTTGGGGGCCTGAGTTTTCGGCGCAGGTTTGTGTGCGGTTGTCGTTTTCGGTGGTTCTTTGTGCTCTGTCTCAGAGTTCTTTCCGCCCGCTACGATTAAATCCGATGTGTCAACCGTCGGTTTGCCGGGAACTCTTGGGTCGTTCACAAAAATGCGACCGCTTTCATCGGTGGTTGTGGGATGTGAATCAGTCTCATGTGAATCTTGAGCGTGCGTATCTTCTGGGGGCTTGGTTTCTTCTGTCCCGTGTTCAGTCGTTTCGGCATGGGGATCAGCAGTTTCATGGCTATCGCCTGAAGTCTCGTCTTTCGCTTCGCCGTGTTCATCTGTCTTAGGAGCCGTCTTTTCTTCGCTGGTCTGACCATAAACGGCCGCCGCTTTAGGGCCGAGCAAGTTTGATGGATTCTTCAAGATCGTGCTCATCGCGATGAGAACCAACGCAAGCGCGCCGCTGAGGAATAAAACTTTCGGGTTTTTGAACGCCGCCATACCGGGAGCCGCAGGGGCGTAGGTTCGGCTAGAAGCATGGAGAAGAGCTTCGGCCGGGCCAGCAGTGACGAATCCGCCGGGAGTTGCCGCTTTCCCAGTGATCTTGCCCATCATTGCCGCGATTCCGCTTGGCGCGTTGGCGGGGCCGTCAAGAACCTCTTCCAACGAGACCTTTTCGTTGTCAATCACGTTTTGGCAAGTCGGGCAAACACGAAGATGCTTTTCAAGGTCATCCAGCACTTCTTGAGGGAGATTGTCTCCATCTAAGAAACGCTTCATCAGCACGGTTGATAGCTGACACTCAATGTTTTGAACGACCATTCCTAATGTCCTTTGTGAGGTTTTGAACGAGAATTTCTAGTTCTCCCGGTAGGATTGTCGGTATTAGAAAAGGAATTATTTAGGGTAGTTGCTAAAAAAATTACTGGGCCGCACTTAGCCGCCAAACGCGAAGGATTTTATCGAGACCGCCCGCAACGAGGTGGCGACCATTTGGCGAAAAGGCAACGCAGCTGATCGGCTGGTGACTCGCTTCAATTTGGCCGTGTCCAATTCCTTGGCGGACGTTCCAGAGGCCAACACTACCATCGCGTGATGCGGTGCTCAGAAGCCAACTTCTAGGATGAAAAGCCATTGCTTCAATCGGTCTTGTGTGACCAAAGAACGTTTTCGTGAGCGCGTAATCCTTCATTCTGAAAATTCGAATCGAAAGATCAACTGCCGCGACCGCGAGCCAACGACCATCAGGCGAAAAAGCCAATGAGGTTACAGTTGAAAGAACCCGGTTCAGCGTGTGTAACTCTCGTCCCGACTTAGGATCCCACAGTTTGACCGTTGCATCAGCAGAACCGGTTGCCAAGATAGATGAACTTGCGTTCCAAGCAAGGGCGGTAACCGCTTCTTCGTGCGAAAAAGTAGAAACCCGCGTAAAGCCATCGGTGGTGCGGGCGATGTGTACGGAACGGTTTACGGTTCCGTAGGCAAGACTCTTTCCATCTGGTGAGGGAGCCACACTGCAAACCCAAGATTTCGGAGTTTGCCGCCAGGAAGTTTTTTGATCGGGCGAGTGAACCCAACAGCTGAGGATTTGCTCGGTATTTCCTGCTGCTACAACTGAGTTCACGCCAGGAACAGCAATGGCATTCACAACCCCACCTTCGAACTTATGGCGAATAAACGGGTGCTCCATCCGGTCATCCCACCAAATCACTTCGTTATCAAAAGAACTGCTCACCATTCGTCCGGTCGTGGGTTCAAATGCGATTCCGTAAACCGGGGTGTTGTGTTGCCGGAGTCGGCGGTGAATTTCTGCAACGACAGTTGCTGGTCGGCTCTCTTGCGACTGGCGGGCTTCTCGCTCATTTGCTGTGTAGCCTAAAGAAGCATCGTATTCTGAACGTCGTACTGGGTCGCCCAGCACCTCGAATGCGTTATTGATGCGCGCCATTGTTTCGTGCGCGTCTTTTTCAGAATTAACGTCCGGGTGGTATGCCCTGGCCAGTCGGTGATACGCCTCGCGCACCTCTTTGATATTAGATTTCTGTGGTATGCCGAGAACTTGGTAATGGGTAGGCAAGGGAGGCTTAATTATGGCTTGTTAGGTTCGATTTGCCCGGGCCTGACATGACTGGGCTGAGTCGGTAAACTACCGGGCAAGATGGAGATGAAGTCCGTACTCGGAGTGCTTATATTCATGACATCTGTATCTATTTACGCCCAAGAATCTGGGCAGAGTCAAAATACACAGCGTCCGCCCGTCTCTGTCCCTACGTGAACCGGATGACCCGGTGAAGGGGGGTTCCTCAGTTCGGGGGACACAAGTAAAAAAGTGACGCTGTCATTCAGATTAGTTGATATTGATCTGGATCGCCCACGTTATCGTTTCACCGGAATGTATCAAGTGAATCCTCGTTTAGCATTAGGGATTGAAGCGAATCCGAGTGCAAACGAGATTGGGCCGCTCTTGAATTACATGATTCAGCCTGAAACAGAATCGCTGCCGATGATGAATTTTGGAACGTCTAGCGACCGGATTGGAACACCTGCCGGGCCGAGATCATATTACGTCACCTTTGCTAAAACGGTTGGCACGCAACTCCTGCCATATATATCTTTGAACTACTCGGAGTTTGAAGATGGATTGAACTTTCCTTTCGGAGTGAGCATTTTCCTTAATCAGAACTGGGTTCTGTTGCCAATGAACGATGGTCGCAAGTCGCACCTGATGTTGACTTACCGAGGAGGGTCATCTAGCGTCTCCTTCATCTGGGTATGGTTTAAGCATCCAGGGATCAGCTTTAGTTGGCAATTCTAGAGAGAATGAAATGACGTTTACTGCAATCACCTTCGCCGTCCTCCTTGGACAAGATACTCCCGTAGATATTCCCAAGGCGGAGTTACCGAGCAAAGCAGTCTGCGTTATTTGCTCGGCGGGAGGTGAAGATCACGGTGAAGAGCGTCCAGCGGGTGGGGTTCGGTACAAAGATAAAGTTTTCTACTTCTGTAATTCAAAAGAGATCGCTGAGTTTAAGAAAGATCCGGAAGCTTTCATGCCTCCTGTTCTGCCACGCCTAGCACCTATGCTCAACTTAACTGACCTCAGCGGAAAGCTGTGGGATGAAAAAGCATTGAAGGAAAAAGTGATCCTAGTTGATTTTTGGGCAACGTGGTGCGCACCATGCAAAGAAATGAAGCCTTTGGTCGAAAAGGCGAGAGCAAAGTTCCTCGGTAAAAAATTTGAAGTACTCAGTATCAGTATTGATGAAGAGCGTGGTGTGCTTGATAAACATCTCACAAAGAACAAATTTGCTAATCCGGTTTTGCACGATGATAAGCAAGTTTGGGCTAGATGGAACGTACGATCTATCCCGGCTTTCTTTATCGTGAAAGATGGGCAGGTCGTTGATCAGTGGTTCGGAAGACGATCAGAGAAAGAGTTATTCGCTAAAGTCGAGGCTCATTTGCCAACCGAGTGAACCTTGCTCCAAGTTTCCCTGGGCACCTCGTGATTGACGGTCAAAATAGGTTCCAGTAGGGGAATTGATGTCAGAACCCGGAGCACCGGCAAAAGGAAAGTATCACGGCCCAGGTTGGGCAGAATGGTTACTTGGTTTTGCCGCTACCGCGCTTGCCGCAACTCAGCTCAGATCATTCCTCGAAGATGTGGCACCCCAAACCGCTCTGAGTTATTACTACCAGGAGCCAGGCATCCGAGCTTTTCATGCCGCTGCAATGGCAATAGATTTGCTGATTGTTTTGTGCGTGGCGTTTTGGATATTTATCTGGCGGAAAGCTGTGGTTTGGGGAACTGGGATCATGGTTTTTTGTGCTCTTGGAGCCGGAATCATCTGGATTGAGTTAATCCGGGCGGTTCAGCCACTTTCTGGGAGGGTGTACCAACTCGAAGGATTGCCCTTTCACCCGGTCAATAATTTGGGGATTCTCGGTGCAGGGGTTTTTGTGGGATACATTGCACTCAAATTGCCGATGGGTGAAATTGGCAAGTTCGCACAAACTATGACCAAGATCGCATTGTGGATTGGCATGCTGGGTGTGCAATGGATACTGTTTGAACAAGTTGCCGGAGGCAGAGCATGAGCGAAGAAGTAATCGAACGAATAGAATCCAAAGACCCCAAAGCACTGAAGGTTTTCTTCTTGCTATTCTTTCTTTTGATTCCAATTTCTGGCGTTTTGCTTGTTTGGACAGACGGCCACGCAAAGATTCGTAATCAAGCTCTGCGGTTTGCCAATGTGCATGTGATTCCCGCAATGAAGGAATGGAACGAGCCAGAAATCCTCGAAATCGCCACTCCTGAATATGCTGATACCCTTCGCGAAGGAGAATACAAACGCATCGCTGACGAATTTGGCAAACTCCAATCGGTGACCAAACTCCGGGCAAGCAGCACCCGCGCTAGGGAGGAAGATGATGTTGGAGTTGTCTACGCTGAAGTTGAGTTTATTGGTCAGTTTGAAAAAGGATCAGCCAAAGTCTGGATGACAATTAGGAGCCTTTCCACTGGCGAAATCGACCCGCGCGACAAAAACAAACGGATTGAGACTTGGTACATTCAGTCGATGAAGGTTGATAAGCGATGAAAATCTATATATCAGCGGATATCGAAGGCGCAACTGGAGTTGTGAGTTGGAAGCAGTGCGGCTCCCCATCCGGCGAACATTACGATTGGCAATTCGCCCGCCGTATGATGACCGGTGATGTGAACGCAGCTATCCGAGGAGCGCGTGCCGCAGGTGCCACCGAAGTTGTTGTTAAGGATTCTCACAATGTCAGTCGTAATCTGTTAATAGATGAACTTGAGCCTGGGGTCGAGCTAATCAGTGGAAGCCGGGCCAGCGACGACGGCATGATGGAAGGAATTGATTCTTCGTTTGCCGGATGCTTTTTGGTGGGCTATCACGGAATGGCGGGGACAACTGAAGGCGTGATGGAACACACAATCAGCGGTCGTGTTCACAGAGCTTGGGTCAACGGAATTCCGGCTGGGGAAATGATCTATTCGCTTTATGCGGCGGGTCGGTACGGAGTGCCGCTTGTATTTGTTTCGAGCGATGACAAAGGGGTTGCCGAAGCTCAAGGTTTGGTTCCGGGAATAGAAACATCCACCACAAAATTCGGCATGGGCCGCTACATGGCAAGATTGCGGCATCCCTCGCTAGTTTGGCCAGAAATCGAGGAGACGGCTCGGAAAGCAGTCGCCGGACTAGAGTTTTCGACACCAGTTGTTTGCGAAGAACCAGTCGTCGCCAAGCTTGAGTTCAACCGCAGCGAAGAAACCGACGAGGCATCCCAAATCGGGGGATGGAATCGGCTTGACGCCTACGCGATGGAGCGCGAATTCGCCACCTGGCACGAAGCACATATCGGGATTCGCCGGGCGATCGGCTTTGCTGGATTAGTCGGTTAAGCCCAGAAAACGAGCGCAATTACCGCGACCGTTAAAATAATGTAGTTGTAAACCGCATGCCAAGCGGTAGAGAGTCTCGTTCCGCCCTTTGTATAAATGTAACTAAAGATCAAGCCAGGAATGATCAGCGCGGTTCCGATCGCTAGCGGCACTCCGACCAAGCAGTGCACATAGCCGAACTTGATGCTTTTGATAATCGCTTCCTTGGGCGAGCGGATGCGGTGGCGGAAAACCTCTTCCTCTCGCTTTGCCAAACGCGGGATATTCAGCGCAAATAGAGGGATAAAGATCATCATAAACCATGGGATTCGGAACCCGGCCGTCATGAGGTTTGTTGGTTGTGGATTTGGATCACCAGGAGTCTGCAGCAACATCAGCCAACTCCAGCGAGAGGCCGGAACGGAATAATAAAGTCCAAGACCAATGAATAAAGTTACAAAAATGAGGAGGATCGAACCTCCAATTGCTCCAACCCAGCGGTAGTTTTTTAGGGTTCGGAAAGCAGAAAAATCTTTCTTGAGTTGCTTGCTTCGCAGGTACCGCACCATGTCCACGGTGATATACGCCGTGAACAGCAGGGTAACGACATCCAGCAACCTCATTGAATCAGATTATTGGTCTTCGTTGGGAAACCAAGAGATCGCGCCCGACGGGCACTTGTCAACCTGAGCTTTGATCTCTTCCGTCGTGGCTTGTTCCAGTTGAATCCAGGGCCGCTCGCGCGGTTTGAACACTTCGCTAAGTCCACGGGCGCAGATTCCGGAATGGATGCAGAGCTTCGGTTGCCAGAGAACGGTGATCTTACCGTTGGTATAAGTATGAGTTTCCTTGGACATATTTGAATTGTACATTGGAGCTCCCTACCTTCCGAAAAATTCGAAAGGTAGGGGCACGGTAATTAACCTATCCGGAAGTTGGTGGAGCGGTTGGCTCCTTGGACTTCGGCAATACGTCTTCGCCCAAGATGAACCGAGCCACCTGGTTTTGGTTGATCTTGTACTTACGAGGGCGGGGAGCCAACGCGCGTACGTCCACTTTCTCGCTGAAATCTAGCGATGGGCCGGACTCATTCCAAGTTGCCTTAGTGGTGACAAGCCAAGTGTCGTCGTGGCGTTCGGGGGTATCCAGCTTGAAGTGCGCGCCGCGGCTTTCGTCGCGGGCAAGTGCGCCACCCACAATCGCTTTTGACATTTCGATCATGTGCTTAAGCGTGCGGGTGAACGGAACCGCTTGATTCGACCAGTTTCCGTCATCTAGCAAGTTGCATTGATCCGAACGCTTGGTGAGTTCATCAAGGGTGTTACGTGCACCTTCGAGTTCGCTTTGCAGTCGCCAGATTCCACAGTAATTCCACATCGTTTCGCTGAGTTCGGCGGCAAGTTGATATGGGTTTTCGGAACCTTTGCTGACCTTGAGGTTTTGGTATTCCGACTGCCGGAAGTGGCGAGCGTCATCGGCGAGGGAGGTAGGCAAATCTTCGTGACCCATGTCGAGATTTTGCAAATATGCCTGAACACCAAGGGCGGCGAGTTCGCCACCGCTCAAACAGGAAAGCAATGCGTTTGCACCTAAGCGGTTTGCGCCATGGTACTGATATTCACATTCACCTGCGGCGAACAATCCAGGAATGTTGGTTTGCTGGTTGCGCGCGGAGTTTTCGTCCAGTGCAATGTCGTTGCCGGTGGTTTCGTAATCCACCCATAGGCCACCCATCGTATAGTGAACTGCCGGATATATCCGCATCGGTGTGTCGATGGGGTCTTCGCGCATGAACTTCTCGTAGATTTCGAGAACGCCGCCCAGTTTGTCGCGGATGAGTTCGCGCGACATTCCTTTCTTGTGATGGAGATGCGTGATATCGAGAAAAACTTGCTGACGGTTTTTGTAGCCCATGCCTTTGCGGCACACGCAGTAAATGATAAAGCTAACCAAGTCGCGGGAAAGAAGGTTGCCGTAAACCGGATCGAGTTCTTCGCAGAAGTACCAACGATCCTTATCGGGAATGTCGAATGCTTTTCGAGAATCGTTGACATCGCGTGGAACCCACAGCCTTCCGCCTTCGCCACGCACCGATTCCGACATCAGGCGGCATTTATCTTCACCCGGTACCGCAGTAGGGTGAATCTGCACCATTTCTGGGTTGCCGTAAACCGCACCTTGCTGATAGCAAATCGCAACTGGGGAGCCAGTGTTGATAATTGAGTTGGTAGAACGTCCAAAAATGACACCGTTGCCACCAGTGGCGATCACAGTTGCATCGGCTGTGAACGATTGAATCTCCATCGTTCGCAAATCTTGAGCAACGATCCCTCGGGCAACGCCCTTTTCATCTTTGATGAGGCCAATGAATTCCCAACCTTCGTATTTCTCGACTTGATTGTTCGATTCGTAGCGGCGGACTTGTTCATCCAAGGCGTAAAGTAGCTGTTGCCCGGTGGTCGCACCAGCATAAGCCGTGCGGTGTTTGAGCGTGCCGCCGAACCGGCGGAAACTCAGCAAACCTTCGGCGGT
The DNA here is from genome assembly GCA_019638675.1 of Fimbriimonadaceae bacterium. Lineage (GTDB taxonomy): Bacteria > Armatimonadota > Fimbriimonadia > Fimbriimonadales > Fimbriimonadaceae > UphvI-Ar2. The sequence goes on from JAHBTE010000001.1 coordinate 836,077, forward strand.
GCGGTTAAATGGCACTCCCATTCGGTCGAGCAGATAAATAATCGCCGGTGCGCGTTCCGCCATCCGCATTACCGGGGGTTGGTGGTTGAGAAAGTCGCCGCCCGTGATGGAGTCTTCAAAGTGTAAGTAAGGAGAGTCGTTTTCGCCACGGATGTTAACCGCGCCGTTGATTCCGCCCTGAGCGCAGACGCTGTGGCTTCGCTTTACCGGAACAATTGAGAATAGCTTGACCTTGTGACCAGCTTCGGCTAGTTTCATGGTGGTCATCAGGCCGGCAAGGCCTCCTCCAACAACGATAACGGTTCGCTCTGCTGCCATGGTCTACTTCTGATTAAAGATTCTACGCGAGGGGTGATTGCCCTCGGTTTGAACTAGGTCAAAGTGTACCAGTAGCGGCAGATGTGGGCCGATGGTCGGAGCGTGGATGCTGTGTAATAGTCGGCAATAACCGCAACCAATCAAGTCGAACTAAATCGTTACAGCCAGAATTTTGGCGTCAAGCGACTCATATTTCTTAAGCGTTGAGAAATTTCGATAAAAAAATAGTTGTAATTGCAAAAACCTGGTGAGTTTTTCGTCGTACAATAACTTACGGCTGTACCGAATCGGCTTTGGTCTCCCCTTTCCGGTCACGGGCAGCCTTAACTGTATTAATTGGACAGGGTTAGGAACCATTTATGTTCTTTGAAAAGTATTTGATTTCATGATCGCCCAACTCGTTCTTGCCGCCGTGCTTGGCCTCAGCGCTGAGCCAACGGAGATTCTGCTAGTGCTCAATAAAGCTGAGGATTCGGTAAGCCTTGTTGATACAGCGGGAGGCAAGACCCTGAAAACAATTCCAACTGGACATGGCCCTAACGAGGTGATGGTTTCTCCAGATGGTAAATGGGCGACGATTTCCAATATGGGAACAGCCCAAAAACGAGACAAGACGATTACAGTTCTTGAAATGCCGGAGGGCAAAGTGGTGCGCACGGTTGACCTTGGCGAATTCCAGCGACCTCACGGCATGGCGTATCTCAGCAATACGCGGATGGTGACAACAACCCATGAGCCAGAAGCACTGCACATTATCAATGTTGCAGAAGGCAAAGTAGAAAAGTCGATCCTAAGCCCAGCACGCGGATTGCACATGGTTGTGCTTTCACCAGATAAAAAAACAGCCTACGGCTCTTGCGTCTACGATCAAAAAATGGTGGCGTTTGATCTCGTAAAAGGGGAAGTTGCCTACCAAGTTAATTGTGGCAACCGAGCGGAGGGAATCTCGATTTCCGCTGATGGACGAACGGTTGCAATAGGGAATGTTGGTGAGGAGACTGTGACTTTAATTGATACGGTCAAAAAAGACTCGTTTAAAACACTTGCGGCTTGCCCAGCTCCGATTCGGACATTCTTTGCCAATTCCGACAAACTCATGTTTGTCTCAGCGGCAGGAACTGGGGAAGTGGTCGTGTTTAACACATCGGATTGGTCGGAAAAGAAGCGAATTCCGATGAGCGATCTTCCCGGGGTGGAAAAGCCCCAACAAGGCGATCGTCACGTGCCAATGAATTTCGCGATTTCAAAAGATGGCAAGCGTTTGTTCGTAGTTTTGGTCACTGGCAATGCCGTAGCCGAGATTGATATCGCCTCGTTGAAGGTAACGCAAACGCATAAAAGCGGTCAGTTACCGGATGGAATCGCGATCTGGACGAAGAGTTAATCTTTAGTCCGTTCAAGAAACGCATACGCGTTGTGAGCATGGATGGATTCCTCGTTCTCCACCTCAATGCTGTATTGCGTAATCCGTGATTCTGCATCGAATTTCAGCGCGACTTCACGAACCATGTCCTCAACAAACCTGGGGTTTTCGTAGGCTCGCTCCGTAACGGCCTTTTCATCCGGCCGTTTGAGAACCGGGAACAAGGCACAAGAAGCGGATGACTCGATCATCTCAATCAGTTCCTCCAGCCATACATGATCGTTCGTTTTCACACGAACCGTCACCCATCCACGCTGATTGTGAGCACCGTATTTACTGATTTCTTTACTACAGGGGCAAAGGGTAGCCACCGGAACGGTCATGAACATCGTTACCGAAAAATCGCCGTTGATTTGGGCTTCAAAACCGCAGTCGAACTGCATCATTCCGGTTTTGCCAGTGACCGGGGCCGCCTTTTCCATAAAGAATGGAAATTCAACGATCACATGGGCTTTTTCGGCTCTGAGTTTCTGCTTCATCTTGCTCAGCAGACTCGGCAGGGCTTGAATACTGATCTCCTTTCCGTGCTCATTGAGCACTTCTAAAAACCGGCTCATATGGGTGCCTTTGAACTCGCTCGGCAAATCAACTGTGAGCGTGAAGTTACCGATAGTGTGCTGGCGTTCGTCGGCGCGGTCGAGGACAACGATAGGGAATTTCACCTTGCGGACTCCGACTCGGTCAATCGCAATGTTGCGCTTGTCAGGAGTTTTTTGTATATCGGGCAGGTTCGTCTGAGAATCGAATTCCATGGAGTTGTCCAACTGAAAGATTGTAGGCCATTGCAAAGGAAGGCCCAAATGAAACTACGGTTGAATCTCGACTGGTGTTTGCCTGATACCAAGAAAGAATAGAAAAGAGTTCCTTATTCCCGAAGTCCGCTGAAGGAAGATTCCAGTAGCTCTAGCGTGTGCAAAACGCGGATCGGATGATGGTGTTCTCGGTTCGCTTGTTCGATCCACGCGTGGCACCCGGGATTGCCAGTGGCAAGGATTTGGGCACTAGCATTTGCAACGTTCGCCCATTTTCGATCTAAGAGTTGCCGCGCCATTTTGGGTTGGAACACGTTGTAAGTACCCGCCGATCCGCAACATACGTCGGCTTCGGCAAGGGGAACCAAATTCACGCCCGGGATCGCTGAAATCAACTCTTTCGGAATCGAAGAAATCTTCTGCCCATGAACAAGGTGGCAGGCTTCGTGATACGCCACATTCGTCGGAATTACCCCTTTCGACTGCTTAAGGTGATCCACCAGGCCATGTTGATGGAGGAATTCGGTTGCATCAAACGTGCGCTTGCCGAATTCAGTAAGTCCTTCACCAACAACACTGCCATATTCTTTGATCGTGCTTCCGCATCCAGCTGAGTTGATAATGACGGGCAGATCATCCGGCATGGAAGCCGCTAGTGATTGAGCTTGATCTTCCGCATCCTCCAGATATCCACTATGGGCATGAAGCGCGCCGCAGCATCCGCTTTTAGTGGGGATGACTTCGATTCCCACGCGGCGGAGCAGTCGCCTGGTTGCCTCGTTGACTCCAGGATACAAAACCCGCATCACGCATCCCTCTAATAAATAGACTTGACCTTTAATGGGGGGAGGACTCGATTCGTCAAGCGCGGGCCAGGCGGATTCGGTAGGAAGTTGCGGCGTATCTGCTTCGGGGAGTTGTCCACTGAGCAGTTTTGATAGCAGTGCGGGTGGCTTCCGGGAAGGAAGTAATCCTCCCAGGGCAAATTGAAACCTTGCCAAAGTCGGATTTGTGATCGAATCTAATAACCCTTTTTGAAATTTACTTTTGCCTTTGATCTCATCTCGGGCAATCTCGATGATTTTGCCGTACTGCACACCCGATGGACAAGCGGTTTCACACGCACGGCATCCAAGACAAGTATCGAGTGCGGCTACTGTGCTGGGAGAATAATTCTCAGCCGCATGAGCTTCTTTTGCAAGAGTGATTCGCCCTCTCGGCGACTGGCTCTCGTCACCTGTGATGAGAAATGTGGGGCACGATTCTAAGCAAAAGCCACAGCGGATGCATTGCGAGGCGAGATCATCAAGCTGTGGCATGACATGATTTTACAATTGAAAAGGCTTGAACTCAGATATAATTTCTGCTCCAGGCGAGCTGTTTATTGACTCAGCTCATCATTTATTGGTACCCCTGGAAAACGTAGGCTGATACCTAGCGAAAAAACTGGCTGGACTGCCTGATTACAATAAAGAGATTCCAAGCTTTGCGAGCCGCTCACGAGTGGGTTCCCGCAGAAGAATTCCGTAGTCAGGTATCCGGCGTGATAGAAAAATGGATAATTCAACGACAATCGGATTAGTTGCTGGGGGATTTTTATTAATCCTCACGGTTATCTTGAATCTGGAATACCTCTATGTTTGGCCAGGATATGTAGCCGTCAAGTTTTCCAAAAGCGGCACTAAGATTCTCCAGCCTGGAAATTGGCTCAGGTGGAAGAAGGAAGCAATTCACACGATTTTTTTGGGAACCAACAGCATGTGGGTTCCTTCACAAGAAATTCAGACGGCCGACAAAATTGCAGCACGGTACAGCATTTCTGTAGAGTACAAAATCTCGGATCCGATCGCGGCTTTAAACGCCGGCAACAAGGTTGGCGACTCTGTATGGCCATCGGACGAAGAGCAACAGATAGTGCCGCTTTACCGGTTCGTTCAAGCCCAAGTGAGAACCGTGATCGCCGCCAAGACTTGTGAAGAAGTTCGCGAACAATCTGAACAGATTGGCGTGGCAGTTTTAGAACTGCTTCAGCCAGAGTTTGAGAAATGGGGCCGTGCTGTTTCGCGGGTCGTTTTGATGGATATCCAGCTTCCCGCTTCAATCAAGAATGCCCAGCATCAAGCCGAAACGGAGCGAATTCTTGCCGCCGCGTCGTTAGAAAAGGCCCGCTCAGAAGTTGCTTCTTTGCGAGCTCTTGCCAACGCGGCCAAAATGATTGACGACAATCCTAATCTTGCGGTGCTTCGCAAAATCCAGGCCATTGAAAGCTTGAAATCGGGATCAGTTCGCTTAGATTTGGATTAGCTCAGTTCTGAATCTTCTGCAATGTTTTCAGGAAGTCGAACGTTTCCTTTGCCATTTCTCCGCCCATTTCTGCGTGGCGGATCAGCGAAATGCCGTGCGGTCCTTTGCAGTTGATCATTTCGGGATAACGGGCAAGAACGGGTTTGACGATGTCGAGGTGACCGAGCATTGTTTCGACAAACAAGTCGGTTCGTGCGCCGGATTTAATCAGAAACTCAGCTATGTCGCGGCGACCCATGTGGCCAGCTCCGCCGATTCCCGCTTCAAAATCGCCGTTTTGATGGTCCACCGTGGCATTGAGCAAGGTCGGATGTTCCGCGAGGAGTTCCTGCGCTCTTTCGAGTTTGCCATGGCAGGCACCAACAAATTCCTTGACCAAATCGTAGGGGAGTGGCGGTTTGCGGTCTTGAGGCTCGTTAAAGTTTGCGGTGACGATAGTTGGCATTGTGATAATGGCTCCAGTAGCAACGGTGATGAGGTCGCGTCGCGAAATCGAATTCTTCATGACGCTATTCTATGTGGAGTTATCGGTGAAAAATTATCTAATTCGCGCATTTTTCGGCGTGTAGCCAAACTGCCGTTTGAACTGCGCGGAAAACGTGGGGTAGCTCGCAAACCCGCATTTGAGAGCGACGTTTTCCAACGGGGATGTTGAGGTTTGAATATAGTATCTCGCCAAGTTGAGGCGGTTTTGGAGGTGATATTGCGAAGGTGACACACCAACAAACTCATTGAATTGCCGCCGAATCTGCGAATTGCTTAGCCCCATGTACTCCGAAAGGATTTGCGGAGCAAACGGATCATCTAGGCGGGTGTTGAGTACATCGAGCGCGGTATTAAGTGGTTGGCTGAATTCCACAGGCGTTTGTAATTCCTCTGTTAGCTCATCAGCAATTCGTGCGATTTCTGACTCGGATTTACCTTGCTGGATTTTTGCGCGTAGGGTTTGCAGTAACTCAAATACGGAATCCGAAGGAGTGTAGATTTGCCGACCTTGAGGAAACGAAATACTATCTGGCCATACAACAACGATCACTTCTGTATTTGTGGCTGGGTGCTTGGCGTAATCTGTCCTTTGCTCATCACGGGCAAACACCGCTGTTGCTTCAGTAATCGGGATAGAAAACGCATTCAGCTGAATGGTTCCGGTTTCGCCTTTTGACCAATGAAGGCGGCTTTTCTCTGCCGTCTCTAAGCTGTAGTCAGTCAAACGCATTCCTTGAAACAATACGATGTGAATCTGGCTCGGCAGAGTGAACTCGCGGAAAAGAGTGCCTGTGGCGACAAGGTGTTGCCGAGATGGCTTAGCCGAATCTTCTGGTTTTGGTGATTGAGCCATCCTTTTCGCGTTCTACCTTCTCGCTTGGGCGATTAGTTTCAGTTGATGGTTAGGAGAATAGGCAGTTCTAGTTCAGGTTGGTACACTCTTCGCTTGTGGCCCCGTAGCTCAGTGGATAGAGCAACGGCCTTCTAAGCCGTTGGCCGCGCGTTCGAATCGCGCCGGGGTCGCCACTATTTTAATAGCTTGCTTACTGATTCTTGAATGCTCGACGTACCATCCAAAATCATATCCGCGAATTGACGGGTTGGTTCAATATATTTGGCGTATGCAGGCCGAGCACAGGCGAGATAATAATCCGCGACTTCTTGTGGAGTTCCTCGGCTCGGCGAATCGCGTAGCATGCGCCTGATCGCCCGAATGTCGTCCGGGCAATCAACATAGACTTTGAGGGTAGCTAGTTCCCGAAATTCAGAATAAAAGAGCCCGAAGTGGCTGTCAATAATCCGCGGCACAGGAGTGTTTTCAATCATCTGGAGTGCGGCTACCAAATCAATAGTCTCGGGGTGATTGCAGTCAAAAACCAACTGACCGTTGACTTCAATTTTTGGCCCGTTCGGGTCATCCCGGCGGAAAAACTGATCTAATGGGATGTGGGTTGCGCCACGTATGGCTTCCGCCAACGCCCGCGCGATCGTAGATTTTCCGGAACACGATCCGCCTGCGATCAGTATCGTCACTTTAATCCAGCCATAAACTCATCCAGTTCTTCGGGTGATGAAATTGTAATTGTTTTCTCCGCGTACGGCTTCAAATCTTCCAGAAGCTTGGGTTTGATCTCGGTTTCTACCCGCCACAAAGATTGGCACATGAGCTTATTCACATCGCGCAGGTCGCAATCATCTCGTCCCCCCAGCCGTTTTGCTCCGAGGTGAGCCGCGATCTGTCGCTCCATTGCCCACCAATAGTGAATCCAAAGTGGAAAGTCAACAAAGATGATCTGGTCGGCGGCGGCAAACCGCTCCTGAATCGTGTCGTACGGGCCAAATCCATCGATCAACCAGCGGGGTTGAGTAATCATGTTCTGGATTTGTTGCCGTACCTCGTCTTCCGGCGGGCGCACCCAGTTTGGGCCGAATTGAACCTGGTCAATTTCAAACCAAGGGACTTTGAGGTGTTCGGACAATTCTTTGGAAAGAGTGGATTTGCCTCCACCTCCGTTGCCGATGACGGCAATTCGATTAACGCCTTGAAACATTCCTCAAGAACTTAACTGGTGCTTTTCGGCAAATCGTTCCACGATATCAGCCCTTCAACCCGCTCGTCGCAATGCCCTGAATGAACTGTCGTTGCGTGAAGAAGAACAGGATGATGACGGGGGCAACAACCATAGTTGATGCCGCCATTTGCAGGTGAATAGGTGAGCCTCCTGCCTGACCCTTGAAGTTCTGCAGACCAAGCGCGAGAGTAAATGTTTCCTGAGATTGCAGATAGAGCAACGGGGCGAGAAAGTCGTTCCAAGCCGCCATAAAGCTGAATAAAGCAACTACCGCGAGAGCAGGTTTTGCCAGCGGAAGAATCACCTTGGCAAAAATCCCCCATTCCGAACAGCCGTCAATCTTTGCCGCTTCCGAAAGCTCAAATGGGATCGTGCGGAAAAACTGTCTCAGCAAAAAGATGTTGAATGCTCCGGCGAACCACGCAGGAATCCAAAGCGGTCGAAATGTGCCAATCCAGCCGAAATCTTTATACATTGCGTAAAGAGGCACCATAAGCACCGGGAAAGGAATCATCATCGTTGCCAAGGTAACCGAGAAGGCCACATCTCGCCCTGGCCATTTCAGCCGAGCAAACGAGTAAGCAACGATCGCATTGCTGATAACCGCGCCAGCGACTACCAAAATGCACACGATCAAGCTATTGCGGGCATAGATCAGCATGGGCGGAACTCCGCCAAGTTGATCTGATTGGTAGTTAAACGCGGTGCTGTAGTTTTCCCACTCGATGGGAGTTGGAATGAACTGGGGCGGGAATGAGCCAGCTACCTTTTCAGTACTGAGCGATGTCGCAATCATCCACAGAAGCGGAATAAGAAAAACGATGGACAGCAAGGCCAGCACAATGTGAAGGATTCCCACACTGACGAGGTTTTGCTGTTGTAATGTTCGTGTCCGTTTTGCCATCGCTAAATTCTTAATTCGCCTCGTAGTGAACTTTTTTGTCCATGTATTTCCTTGCAAAGAACGTCAGAATGAAAATAATCAGGAACATAATCCAGCCCATTGCGCTGGCATAACCCATGTTGTTGTCGCGGAAAGCAGCATCGTAGATGTACATGCTGTAAAAGTAGGTTGACCGCTCCGGTGCACCGCCGGGGAACATGATGTATGGCTGAGTGAATATTTGGAACGACGTGATGATGCTCATGATCACGTTGAACATAATCACGGGCGAAAGCATGGGCAGCGTGATCTTGAAGGTTTTGCGGATGGGTGACGCGCCATCCAAATCAGCGGCTTCATAAAGCGCAAGTGGCACTTGCTGGAGCCCGGCGAGATAGATCACCATCGCATGCCCAACTGTCCAGGTGGACATGATCACGAGCACATTCTTGGCAACGGTTTTGTCGCCGAGCCAATTGGGTTTCGGAACCTGAAACAGCCAGTTGTGGTCGTTCAGAACTTGGATTCCGTAGTTGACAATGCCTTTTTCGCCGTTGAACAACCATAACCAGAGAATCGCCATTGGTACGGCTGGCACCAAAGCCGGAAGGAAGAAAAATGTTCGGTAGAACGCCTGCCCTTTTACTTTTGTATTGAGGAGTAAAGCCAGCCCGATCGCAACGATGGTGCTGAGAGGCACGGCAAAAATCGCGTAATAAAAGGTGTTTCCTAGGCTCTGCCAAAAAACCTTATCCTTCATCAAGGCTTGGTAGTTTTCTCCGCCGATCCAAACGGCAGGAGTGAGAACCGTGTATTCCGTGAAGCTGTTATAGAACGCTCTCAGTAACGGATAAAGAAGGAACACGCTGAACCCAATGAACCAAGGTAGAGCAAACAGCAGGCCAGCCTTTGATTGACTGCTGAGCTTCATTAATTCGCCACACTGCCTTTTTCAGGATAGATTCCAAGTGCTCGCTCACGCCGGATGACGTTATCCAGCTTGGGCTGCATCCTGTCTTGAACGGCTTGCAGAGCGGCCCTCACGCTGCCTTGATTTTCTTCGGCCTCTATTCTGCCGTTAATCACTTCAGTCGCTGATTTGATTTCATCCGCCCACTGGGGCCAAATCGGGGTTTTTGGCGTCGAATATGCAGTCGGACTGCTAGCCAAATCTTGGAACAACTCAACAAACGGGTTCGGGTGGTTCTTGATGAATTCCTCGCTGACATTGGCAAGGGGAGACTGCTTTTTCTGACCAGAGCAAAGCTTTTCCATCGCGGCCTGAGTCTGCACATATCTAATGAATTCAAATGCTTCCTTTGGATGTTTTGCGCCCCGCGGAATAACGAGGATGTCCAAATCAATGATTGTGGAATTTGCGAGTTCTGGGCGATCTTCTGGATAAGGGAATGCGACTGCGCCCCAGTCTAATTCCGGGTTAAATTTTTCGATAAAGTTAGCCATCCACACACCCTGCAACACTGTGGCGGTTTTGTTATCCATAAAGGCGTTTTGTGGAGATTTAAACGATCCAAATCCTTGCTGGAATGACTGAACGGTTGCCGTGCCGTACCGCTTGGCGAAACTCCCCATCCAGGTAAACGCTTCGATATTTTCCGGCGTTGTCATGGTGATTTTGGATTCGCCATCCCACAGTTTTCCGCCGAACACTCCGCTCCATGCCCAAGGCCACCAACCAGGATCGGTCGGTAAGAATCCCATCTTTTTGATGGTGTCTCCGTCTTTCTTAAAAACCATCTCGTCGAGCCGAGTGAGTTCTTCAATAGTTTTTGGAGGGTTATCGGGATCCCATCCGGCATCCGCAAGCATTTTGCGGTTGTAATGCAAAGCGGTTGAAGCCGGGCAACTCGGCAATGCCCACAACTTGCCTCGGTACGTGCAGATGTCGTAATACTGAGTGATGTAGTCTTCGCGCTTGATTCCCGCTTCTTGCGCTAACTCATCCAGGGGGATCACGGCATTGTTGTACGCATACTGAGCCACGTTCGGGCCGAACAAACCAGCAACATCGGGCGGAATCCCACCACTCGTGGCGAGCATGGCTTTTTGACCGATATTTGTCACGCTCTGAAAATCGACAAAGATTCGATCTTGGCTTTTGTTGAAATCGTCAACTACCGCGCGCATGGCGTCGGCTTCAAAGTCGCCCCATTTTTCCCAATAGGTAACAACGATTCGCCTATCAGTCCGAGGAGTTTTTTTGACTACAGCTTCGCCAGCAAAAACCGCCCAAATAATGGCGATTATTGATAGAGCGGAAACGAATTTTGCCCACTTCATGGCGAATCTAACTAGGTTAGCATGAAGATAACCAGATTTGCTTCACTGGGAACTTCAAAAATTGGCTACACTGCCCCCGGTTTTGGCGGAGAACTTGATTCCCTATTTGATTGCGGCTGTGGCAGGATTTGGTGCCTCAGCGGTCAATGCGGTTGCAGGTGGAGGAACACTTATTTCGTTTCCTACCTTAATGGCTTTGGGTTTGCCCGATCGAGTTGCTAATGCAACGAATGCTGTTGCCCTTTGGCCAGGTTCGGCGACCGGAGCACTCGGCTTCCACAAATACTTTGGTGAAACGAAGTCTCAATTAAAAGCCTTGCTTCCGCCGACGATTATCGGTAGCGTGCTTGGTTCGGTTTTGTTAGTGCAAACCACTGAAAAAGTCTTTAAGGTGGCCGTGCCTGCCCTGATTTTGCTTGCGACCCTCTTGTTGGCATTCCAAGGGAAGATCAAACAAGCGGCTGAACGAGGAGACTTCAAATTAAAGCCATGGCAAGTTGCGGTTCTTCAGTTTCTAGTGTCGTTGTATGGTGGCTACTTTGGCGCGGGAATGGGAATTATGATGCTCGCGATTATGACCTTGTATGAAGGCTTAGACTTGCATCGCTTGAATGGTCTCAAGAACTGGCTTGCCGTCGTGATCAACTTTGGAGCCAGCGTCGTTTTACTTAGCCAGCGGCTGGTTGATATAAAATTTGCAGGGGCTGTAATGGTGGGGGCGTTGTTCGGAGGATATGTGTCGGCGAAATTCGCCCAGAAGATTTCATCAGAGAAACTACGTATTGGCATTGTCGTGTATGGATTGGTGATGGTGGGGTACATGGTTTGGAGGGCGGCGGTTGAAAAGTAGGTGGGGAGTCGTCATTCCAGCCGGAGGGTTGGTGAAAGATCCTCTTGCTACCGCTCTAGGAACCCCTCGCAAAGCTTTGGCGAACATCGGCGGGGCACCATGCATTGTTCGCACCTTGGATGCTGTACACAAAGCTGGATTCCGCGATATCGCGGTGATCAGCGGGGAAGATGTCCGCGAAGTCATCGGCGACGAATACTGGGTGCCGGAATCAACGGGTCATATCGAAAACGCAAAGGCAGGAGTTGAGAAACTTGCCGACTGCGACCGAATTCTTTTCATGCCGGCAGATACTCCTTTTTTGAGCGCGGAGGCGATTCTGCACTTTGTAAACGCGGTGGACGAGCGGATTGGCGACCACGAGGGCAATTGGTTCGCGGCTGGTTTATGCCCCTACAAAAAATTCTTAGAGGTCTTGCCTGGGTTTGAGCATCCCCATATCAAACTCCGCGATGGCGACTACATGAGTGGAGCTTTTTACGCCACAAGTCGCGAGGGGTTTTTCAACGGAGCGGAGCTATTCAAAGATTTCAGCCGTAATCGCAAGAACCAGATTCGGATGCTGCTCAAGATTGGGCTTGTTCCGCTTATCAAATACATCTTCCACCGTGTTTCGATTGCGGATGGGGAAGAGACGATGGGCAGGTTTTTCGGCGGATTGGCGGTAGTCGTTCCGGATTGCGACCCTTGGGCGATGGCTGATATTGATACCGTTGACGAATACGACCGCTTGCAACGTGTCGAAATCTAGCGGATTTGCTCAAGTGCGCTGAGCGTCGCGACCAAAGCGCCAGCCGCTTCACGACCCTTGTTTCCGAGTTTTAATCCCGCGCGTTCAAGGGCTTGTTCTTGATTTTCTGGAGTTAAAATGCCCCAAGTCACAGGTTTCTTGTGTTCTAACTGAAGCTTCATGAGGGCTGATCCGACATCATGCGCTAAGAGCTGAGCATGGGTAGTCGCGCCTTGCAAGATGCACCCGAGGGCCACGACCCCATCGTGAGATTCCAGAAGCTTTTGCGTAACGATAGGGATTTCCCAAGTACCTGGCACTTTCACGACGGTGACTTCGGGGTTGCCAGATGATTTCAAAGTATCAAGCGCGCCATCAAGAAGGGCATTGGTAATGAGCTCGTTCCACTGGCTGACAACGACGCCGATGCGTTTGCCTTGCGCGGATAATTGACCTTGAATGGAATTGCTCACGCTTTGAAGTATGGGCGGAAACCGCACAATTGTGCAGGGGCCGGGGCAGTTTTGAATCCAGCTAGTACACTTCCTTCGCTCCAAATTATGTTAGACAAACTCACTGAGGTCGAAAGAAGGTTTGAACGGGTTCAAGACAGATTGCTTGATCCCGATATAGTCAGCGACCCAAAAGAGATGCGCTCGTTAGGAAAAGAGCGAGCGGTATTGGAGCCAATCGTTGGCGTGATCCGCGAATATAAATCAACGCTTCAGCAAATAGAAGAAGCAGAAGAATTGCTAGGCGACGCAGAAATGAAAGAGTTCGCCCAAAGCGAATTGGATGAACTTAAGCCAAAGGTTCCTGAATTGGAAGCTCAGCTTAAAATCATGCTCTTGCCGAAAGATCCGAACGACGATAAGAACGTGATCATCGAAATCCGGCCGGCGGCGGGGGGAGACGAGGCAGGCTTATTCAGTGCCGAGCTTTTTCGGATGTACACCCGTTACGCCGAGCGAATCGGCTGGAAATACGAGGTCATTGAGTTCGAAGAAACGGGAATTGGCGGAGCAAACCGAGTTGTGTTTTCTATCAACGCAGATGGAGCGTTTAGTCAACTCAAACACGAAAGCGGCGTACACAGGGTGCAACGAGTGCCCGCAACTGAAACTGGAGGCCGAATCCACACAAGTACGGCCACGGTGGCGGTCATGCCGGAAGCCGAAGAAACTGAAATCGAAATCAACGCAAATGATCTCGAAATTTCTACTTTCCGGTCATCCAGCGCGGGTGGTCAGCACATGCAAAAAAACGAAACCGCCATTCGCATTGTTCACAAACCGAGCGGCATCGTCGTGACCTGTCAAGACGAGCGAAGTCAACAGCAAAACAAGCTTCGTGCGATGAGTGTTTTGCGAACAAAGCTCGTGGAAGCCGAACAAGAACGAGCCGCCGCCGAGCGAGGCGAAATGCGGCGTGGTCAAATCGGAACCGGTGATCGAAGCGAAAAGATTCGGACTTACAACTTCCCGCAAGACCGCATTACTGACCACCGCATTGGTTTAACAGTTCACGGAGTGCCAATGGTGATGGATGGCGATATGCAGCGGATCATTGATGCGCTGGTTCAAGAGCATCAGGCACGGTTGTTAGCTGAAGACGAAAACGCCAACTAATTCCCGTATATCAGATATTTTTTGCTGAGCAACTTAAACTTTGCCAACCCTGGTTGCCATGACTGCAAAATCTCGTCGGGAGTCTTTCCGGCGATCAAGTCGGCGCAAAATTCATCGGTTCCTGCAAGCTTGCCCATCCAAGATTTGTTGATAAAAGTCGCCCGATTTAGACCTTTTGATTGCTCAAAAAATGCTGTCACGAGGTGCACGCCAACAGAAACGCTATCCACCTCAGCCGCATCGGTAACTTCGATCTGAACTCCATTCAGATTTTTATTTTCAAATCTGGGTTTCGAAGACATCCCTTCAATGCTGACGGGTGAGAACTCTAGAGGATTAAACTTAACTCCTTTCAGATTAGCTTGTTTAAGTGATTCGACCAACTTGCCCGAATCAATAAACTTGGCTCCTAAAGTTCGGAACGGCTCATAAGTTCCGCGCCCTTCGGATGCATTTAGAGCCTCAAACAGGCAAGTGCCGGGATAAAGGAGGGCGGTTTCAAAGTCAGGGATATTCGGGCTGGGTTTTATCCAGGGCAACCCTGTATCAGGCCAGAGCATTTCTCGCTTCCATCCGCTCATTTCTTCAATTTGCAAATCCAGGTCTTCAAGGCCAGGAAGCCATCGCTCGCCTTGAATCATCTTCGCCAGTTCACCGGTTGTTAAGCCATATTGAATGGGAATTGGATACTGACCGACGAAAGATTCAAACCCGAATTTGAGGATTGGCCCACCAATTCGCTCACCACCGAGTGGATTCGGGCGATCGAGCACCAGAAACGGAATCTTTGCCTCAGCCGCCGCTTGCATACACAGACCGAGAGTTGAAATATACGTATAAAAACGTGCCCCAACATCTTGGATGTCGTAAACCAAGATATCTACATTTTCTAACATCTTCATTGAGGGGCGACGAGTTGATCCGTATAAGCTAAAGACCGGAACCTGAGTCTTTTCGTCTACTGAATCACTTACTTTTGCGCCAGCATCCGCGAGTCCGCGCAAACCGTGTTCTGGCCCGAAAAGAGCAGTCAGTTTCAAGTTTGGTTGACGATGAATGACATCAATTAAATGCTCGCCATTAACCATGGCTGTGTGGTTGGTCACAAGGCCAATCCGCTTGTTTTCAAGTCGAGCAAAGTTACGGTTGGCTAGCACTTGGGCTCCAGTTTGAACCGGATTCGTTTGCAAAGCAATGGCAACGGCAAAAGTAACAGCAATCACGATCAGGCTAAGTTTACGTCGTTTTCTCAGCAACAGTCATGGAATAATGTTCGTCGTTAAGAACAGATAAGCAGTGAATGATTTGGAATGCTTGGAACAAGCAACTGAAGCTTGTGATAAAAGACTAGGAAGACCTCGGTGCCCAGTCGCACACCAAAAGATTCTTGCTTCTGTATTAGAAGAACTCGAAACAAGCGGATATGATGGCCTGACGATTGAAGGCGTTGCTCACCGCGCACAGGTTGGAAAAGCCACTATTTACCGCCGTTGGCACGGCAAATCTGAGTTACTCCTTGATGCACTGCTGGAAACAGCGTGCGAATCAATTGTTTTTCACGAGACGGGTGATTTTCGGGCTGATCTCAAGCGACAAATGTATGGTTTGGTAGATTTTTTCAATGGCCCTCACCGCAAAGCACTAAAAGCACTCTTTGCTGCAACGCAAAGCGATGAAGAACTTGCGGAGAATTTCCGCTCTGCATGGATGATGAAGCGTAAATGCGTGATTCAGTCGGCTTTGCAATCTGAGATCGGGGAAAGCCGCGATGCAGCAGTGATTCTAGATATGCTTTATGCGCCGCTGTACTTCCGGTTGATCGTGGGACACGAAGAACTGAGCTACAACTTAGTTGACCAAGTTATCGAATCAGTGCTACCTGCTTAACCAACCGCCCAGCCGTATTGATCTGGCCAAGTTGGAGTTTCACCTAATGCCCTAGCCGCATGGATTGGCCAATATGGATTACGCAACATTTCCCGTCCCAAAAAGACCATGTCTGCTTGCCCGGCGAGAATAATTTGATTTGCCTGATCTGGTTCAGTAATCGCTCCTACCGCTCCACTTAAACAGTCTGTTTGAAACTTTATGGCTTCGGCGATAAACACTTGATAACCCGGGCCAACCGGAACTTGTGCGTCGGCTACGGTGCCGCCGCTACTGCAATCAATGAGGTCAACTCCGAGAGGTGCGAGGTCTTTGGCTAAGCGAACTGAATCCTCAAGCGTCCAGCCTCCTTCCGTCCAATCGGTGCCGGAAATTCGCATAAATAAAGGCTTTGATTCAGGCCACATCTTGCGAACATCTTTCACGAGTTCGTGGTGCAATCGAGTTCGATTTTCAAACGGACCGCCGTATTGATCAGTGCGTTGATTGCTGATGGGTGAAAGGAATTGGTGGAGCAAATAACCATGCGCTGAGTGCAACTCTATTACGTCGAATCCCGATTCTAATGCTCGATGAGTTGCGTCAACAAATGCTTGCTTCACACATTCAATTTCCGCCATTGTCAGTTCGTGCGGCACGGGAGTGTCGGCTTTAAATGGGATTGGTGATGGCGCATTCCGAGCACTTGGATATTCCTCTAATGGAATGTATCCACGCACTGGTGACCAAGGGCGATAGGTGCCAGCTTTCCGCCCAGCATGAGCCAGCTGGATTGCGCTCACTGCTCCCGCCTGATGAATTGCGTTGGTAACCTGAGTTAGCCCAGGAATATGATCATCCGACCAAATTCCAAGGTCTTGCGGAGAAATTCTTCCTTCAGGAAGAATCGCCGTCGCCTCAGTCATGACTAACCCGCAACCGCCGGCGGCACGGCTCCCTAAATGCTGAATGTGAAAGCTGTGAGCTTTGCCATCTTGGGCATCACAAGAATACATACACATCGGCGAAAGCCCAATGCGATTTCGTAATGTGACGCCTCTGATTGTCAGGGGCGAAAACAGGTGAATCACGTCGTTTTGATTCGCCCTTCGTTGGTCATTTTCACAGGAGTATTGGACTGGAAGTATTCAATCAGTGCTTCCAAATCAATAAACCCAGTGTCAATTCTTGTCCCCTTAGCGTTCTTAAGAACCTCATGACCATCACCTCCGCCGACGGTGAAGTTGCTAACCGTTATTTTATAAGTTCTAGTCGGAACAATGGCTTGACCATTCAGTGATGCAGACTTTAATCTTTGCCCAGGTGCCGCCGCCGGGTCGAACGTGTAACTAAACCCTTTACTCGGCAAGAGCATTCCACCACCGAGCAGACCAAGTTCGATTGAATCCATGATCTCTTTACCTGTGAGGTCAATTACAACGAGTGTGTTGCCGAAGGGGCAGACTTCAACCAGACTTCCGTAATTGATTTGACCAGCGGCAAGCGAAGATCGGACGCCGCCTGCGTTCCAGAAAGCGGCGACGCTTCCTAATCCTTTCGTTTTTGCCAGAACAGCATCCGCAATCACGTTGCCCATCAATCCCTCACCGGAATTGAAATCCCAGCGTTGGGAAAGATCATTCTCAAGCTTGGCAATCGGCGTATTCTTTTTCACGTTGATTGGTTTTTCAAACGCGGCGACGAGCGAAGCGACAAATGGATTTTCGGGCCAAGTGTCATCCACCAAAACCGGGCCGCCTTGCCATCGGGTCAGAACGCCTTTTTCGTTGAACTCAAGTTCAATTTTGCCCACTACCTTGCCCCATTCCCATGCAGAAACCACAAGGATCGGCTCGTTGTTCGCATCTTTGCCAACATAAGGATATTCTCCGCGTGAGCCAGTAAATCCTGGGATATCCACCTCGCCAAGAAGTGAGTGGCTGTGTCCGCCGATGATCATGTCAATGTTCTTGAACTTGCTTGAAAAAGCGATCTCCCGCTCAATCCCCGCGTGTGATAGCAAGAAGATTTTATTAATCCCTTGTTTTTTCAGGTTATCTGCTTCGGTTTGAATGCTTTTTTGGAAGTCCAAAACTCGAATGGTTGGGATTGGCAAAATGACTTGCATCAACTCATCTGGCACGCATCCAATCAAGCCGATTTTTTCACCACCGACTTCCATGACCGTTGATTTTTTGATGTACTTCTCAAGTTCTGGCTCTTTGCTCAGGTCAAGGTTAGCCGCGAGTAACGGGAATCGAGCCAATCGTGCGAAGTTGGTGAGCGTGGCAATGCCTTTATCAAATTCGTGGTTACCAACTGCCATTGCCTGGTAACCAACCAAGTTCATGAACGCCAGGTCGGCTAATCCATCATATTCGTTGAAGTAAAGAGTTCCTTGGAATACGTCGCCAGCATTAAAGAGCACTGGGTTGACAGACTCCTCTCGCAGTTTGAGGATTACCGAAGCTTGTCGTGCGTAGCCGCCTACTGACTTGCCTTTTACAACCACTGGCTCGATATGAGAATGGAGGTCGTTGGTGTGCAGAACGGTCATAGTAAAAGACTTGGCTTCCTGCGCCCAACCCAAGGCGCCTAACGAAGCTAATCCACCAATCACCAGCAAACGATTCAAAAACTTCATCACGATAAGGTTGGTATACCCGTGGAAATTACTGGGGTTTGCGCCTGTATGTTAATTAAGTGCGAAATCTCCCCTATAGATTTAACTTTCTAGTCCGAAAACCTAAAGTAGATCATGATAGTTGAACTGGGCGTTCGTTTAGGTTTGGCGGTAACGGTGGTGGCGTGTTCGCTTCTGCTGAAACAGCCAGCCGGAGAAATTGGATGGCAAGCTCCAACAGTTTATTCGCTGATTGCGCTCGCAGTCTTCGGGCTGGATAAATATAAGCGGCGCAACAGTGGCGTCGCTGGATTTGTCGCGGTGTTCGACGCTCTATTTATCGCAACAGTTTTGAGTGCCACCGGTCAGCTTGATCGATTTGGATTCCTAGTTTTGGCTCCGATGATGTGGGCGACCGGTCGGTACGCAACTGATGCTGCCGCAATGGCCCCGCTTGTCGCCGCTTCGGTCATGGTCACCAGCAACTTCTTCGGCGGCCCTGGTTTCACCTTGCCGATCATGATGCACACGTTGGGAATATTGGTCGTTGGATTGCTCACTAATCACTCTAAAGTCATCCACAAAGAAACCCAGATTCCGGTCGAAGTCACCCGGGAAATTGAAGTGGAAAGTGAGGGCTCCATCCGTATGAAGGAGAGCTACGCGACCCTCAAAAACCATGTCAAGGAACTAGAGCAATCCACAAAAAAAGAACGTCTTGGGATGAAGCTTTGGGCGGTGGCAAACAGTGCCAACGAGAACCCATTAACCGCACTCGCATCAAAACTGCGTGAAGAAGCAGTGGTAGAAGGCGTGATTTTCTACACTCTTGATCCAGAAGAAAGAAAGTTTGTTGTCAGTAGTGTGAGTGGCAAAGTTCCATCGCAAGCTCGGGAATCGTCGCTCAGCCTCGCGAAAGGCTTGAGCGAAGCACAAATGCGTGATCGGTTAGATCGACAGCTGAGTGAATTGCGTGATCCCGAACGAGCCGTAAAATGTGCGAGTTTGATCCTCAAGAATCAAGGCAAACCGTGTGGGTGCATCGGGCTGTTTGAAGCCTCTCCACCTGCATTGATGGCTGGAATAGATGCTCTCAAAGTTGTAACCGAATATCTTGGCGGGCTCCTCGCTCAGATTCTTAAGAAGGAAGATGAGTCGCGAAGACTACGAGAAGCAGAAATCCTGTACGGCGTGGCTTCGGTCACTATTGGCGCAGAAAGCCAGCAGGGATTAATTGCTCGTGTTATCCGAGAAGTCGGAGCCGTGATTGATGTTGATCACCTTGCGGCGTTCATGTTGGACGGCGATTCTTCCACTATGGTCAGCTCTTACGGAGCAACCCACCGGGTGATGGAAGACCTTTCATTTGCCTACGGCCCGGGGCAAGCAGGATGGCTGATGACCGGATCGCCGGAAGTTATTGCTCCCGATGCGTTAGAAGATGACCGAATTGATAAAACGATTGCGCTCAAAAACCGAATTGGTAGCTTTGTACTCCTCCCCATCCTCAATGGAGATCAAGCAATTGGCTACGTCACCGCTTCCACAAACCGAATTGCTGGAATCGACAGAGCACGCCTCGAAACCCTCCGCGCTGTGGTTGGAGAACTCGGTCAAGCGGTTATTCGACAAAACGGCGGTTCGGCAATCCAGCATGGCGTAATGACCCCGCAGGAGTTTTTCGCTTCTGTGCGAGATGGTGGAGCAGGTCACTTTGTTTACTTCGACATTTTGAATCGTGAGTCATTGATCAAAGAATTTGGACAGCCGGCGATAGATGCCGCAATGCGAAAGATCACTCACCGTCTGCGCGGCAAGCTCCCAACTTCGGGCGGTTTGTGCCGACGCGACGAAGGGGATTTTGTTGCCTATCTTTCGGGCATGACCAACGACAACGCTCAGGCGTGGGCGAACGACAATGCGGCGATGGTGAACGGTCTCAGGTTGACCACTCCCGACGGGCGACTCAAGATTCCGATGAATGTTCGCGCAAAGGTCGCGCCGTTTAGCCCGCAAAAACGCCAGGTTTCTCAGGAGGTCGCAAGTTGAGACAAGAATTCAGCAGGAATGACAGGTACATGGAGGCCGTCATTTGGGATAGAGTGTTATCAAGGCGGCCCAACTCCAGCTCTTGGTGTGGTGGTCGGTTGTGAAGCCGCCAATTGGATTAGAAACTTGCCTGCCTAAGCGGCGTGAATCGCGAAGGTTTGTTTTGCAAGAGAGGAATTTGAACTTAATGATGCAATCTTTTGATTGGCAGGGCGCGTTGGAATCGTGTTCGGAAGTCCTGAGGGACGACCCCGATCACCTCGGTGCGCTCGAAACGTTGGCAAAGGCCCAGTGGCTAGGCGGTCAGTACAAAGAAGTGATCGTCACCACCAATCATTTGCTGCGTCTCAATCCTCACGAGCCGGGATATCGATATACGCGGGGAATGGCATATTTGTCTTTAGGCCAACTTCACCGATCTGCCGAAGATTTACGACGAGCTTATCTGCAAAGCGGGAATCCTGCTTTCAAAGCCCAAGTTGCCTCTGCGCTGGATGCAGTTGAATTGTGGTTAGAAGAAGGTACCGAGATTCGCAAAGGCGAGCGACGAGCCGCCCAGATTCCAGATATGTACCAATCCCATATCATGGGATCGGTTCTGATCCACTAGGATAAATAAACGATAACACGCCACTGATCAAATGAATCAGTGGCGTGTTTTTTGTTTGGCCAGTTAGCTCTTAAGGGCGGCGGCTGGCTTTGTATCTTCCCATGGGAAAGATGCGTTACCGAAGTGGCCGTTCTTTGCGGTTGGCAAGTAGATCGGTCTTCGCAAGTCAAGATGCTTGATAATTCCCGCCGGGGACATATCGAAGTTGTCTTTGATTCGGTCGGCAATCGTTTGGAGGTCAATGGATTCCGTTCCAAATGTTTCCACGTTGACGCTGACTGGCTGTTCAACGCCAATGGCATAGGCTAGTCCGATTTGAGCTTTTTCGGCTAATCCTGCCGCAACCACGCACTTTGCGATGTGGCGTGCCATGTAAGCCGCCGATCGGTCAACTTTAGTAGGGTCTTTGCCGCTGAATGCACCGCCACCGTGAGGGCAAAGCCCGCCGTAGGTGTCAACAATGATTTTGCGTCCGGTGAGTCCGGTGTCGCCTTCTGGTCCACCAGTCACGAATCGTCCAGTTGGGTTGATATGGAAGGTGATATCGCCTTTTACAAACTTGGAGTATTCGGTGAGAACCGGATCAATGACTTCCGTTCGCACAATGTCGCGGATGCTGTTTTCAACATCGGGCGAATGTTGTTGGCTGAGAACAATCGCGTTGATTTCAACCGGCATTCCATTTTCGTAAGTAACAGAAACTTGGCTCTTGGCATCTGGGCGCAAGCCGAGGGAAGGTTTTTCCCGTCGGATACTCGCGCTGCGTCGGGTGAGAGCGTGAGCAACTGCGATAGGCAGAGGCATCAGTTCGGGGGTTTCGGTGGTGGCCAAGCCGAACATCATGCCTTGGTCACCTGCTCCACCGCGATCAACGCCCATTGCGATGTCGCGGCTTTGTTCATGGATAGCCACCATAACGCCGCAAGTGCCGCCATCGAATCCGAGATCGGTGCTGACGTAACCGACATCTTTGATGGTTTGCCGAACCAACTGGGCAACATCTACATAAGCGTTGTGGGTGCTGAGCTCACCAGAAACAACTGCAAATCCGTGTCCGACCATGGTTTCAATCGCCACGCGAGCCATGGGGTCTTGAATAAACACTGCATCTAGGATCGCATCGGAAATTTGATCGGCGAGTTTATCGGGGTGGCCTTCGCTCACGCTTTCGGAAGTGTAGATGTGTCGGTATGCCATTTCAGGTCGGGGTCAGGATACCGAAGGGGGGTCAAACCCCCAAGGGTCCGCAGCGAGCGGGGATTGCTTGAGTAGGCATTCGGGTGTAATACTTGGGCTATGGCAACCCAAAAAGTCATTCAAAAAGCTGTTGGATCTTGGAAAGGAAAATCCAAACTCAACCTTCCTTGGTTGCCAGAAGATAAGCGGATCACCAAATCCGAATCCAAACTTCATGTTGATTTAGACATGAAGCACACATTTGCAACGATTACTTATACGTGGGTGTTTGAGGGAAAAGTCGAAGAGGGCTCGATGCACATTTGCAGTGCTGAAAAGAGCAAAAAGACAAGCATCGGTTGGGTGGATAGTTGGCACCAGAACTCAAGTGTTCTTCATCTGACTGCGGACGAATTCAATCATGACTTGGTTCGGGCGACTGGCAGTTATCCAACCGGAGATGGCAGTCCAGACTGGGGTTGGCGCATTGAATTGAGCATGCCGAGCGACGATACGTTCCTTTTGAAAATGATCAATATGCCGCACGGTGAAAAAGAAGAATGGGCGGTTGAAGCGACTTATAAACGCGAATAAATCGGCTCCAAAACTGTACTTTTTTCACACTTAGGTTCAAAACCTCAAGTAGATTGCGAGGTTTCGCCCCTTAGCATCCTCGTATTTATACCGATGACCATAACAGGATGCAAAGAGGTCTTTATTCTGCGGCGTCGGGAATGTCGGTGGCGGACAAGTGGCTGGAAACAATCAGCAACAACTTAGCCAACGCTTCTACAACCGCATACAAACGAGATGCAATCGTTTTTAACGAGGGCTTCGAACGCATGATGTCCGCAGGCGGCGGCAAGGGTGATCCAATTGGAAAACTCGGCGCCGGCCCAATGGACAAAGGCCGATACACCATTTGGGATGCGGGAATGTTGGTTCCAACCAGCAATCCGTTCGATATCGGGTTTGCAACTGCTAAAGGCGCTTTCAAAGTACAGACCGAACAAGGCGAATTCTATAGCCGATCGGGCGCGCTTACTTTGAATGACGATCGCGAACTCACCACAAAGTCCGGTGAGCGACTCCTCGACGCAAGCGGAAACTCAATCGTTATCCCAACCGGAGGACAGCTTTCTATTACTGAAACTGGAGAAGTTTCTGTAGACGAGCAAGTTATCGGCAAAATCGCAGTTTACGATGGAGAGTTCATCAAGATTGGTGGCGACCTCTATACATCCAATTCCGCTAAAGAATTGGGTGAAGGCGAATACGCCATTCAGCAAGGATTCATTGAATCCAGCAACGTAAACGCAATCGAAGAAATGATCTCCATGATCAAATTGAATAAAGCATTTGAGATGGCTCAAAAGTCAGCTCAAAGCCAAGACGAATCAACAGAACGGTTACTCCGAATCCTTCAAGGCTAATTCAATACTGGCCAGGTGAGCTGAGGTTCATCTGAAGTGGCTGCATTCGACGGATTGAAAATGCAGAAGAAAGCAAGGAAGGCGCGGTGAACCAAAGACAAACAAAGAGAGAAATCCGCCCTTATGATGAGAGCATTAAATACAGCGGGAACCGGAATGGTTTCCCAACAAATGAACTTGGACATCATTGCCAACAACTTGGCAAACGTCAACACTGCTGGCTTTAAAGGTCAGCGTGCCGAATTCCAAGACCTGATGTACCAGACTTACCGCGCATCTGGTGCCTCGACCCAAGGCGAAGCGCGTTTGCCCCAATCCGCACAAATCGGTTTGGGTTCACGCTTTTCCGCTTCGGCAACCCTTTTCACCACTGGTTCAATGAGCAACACCGGCAACGTGCTGGATATTGCGATCAACGGTGACGGGTTCTTTCAAGTGCAGTTGCCGGATGGAACAACTGCCTACACTCGCGACGGGTCATTCAAAACAGATTCAAACGGATTAGTGGTGACCAGCGACGGTTATCCGCTGGTTCCAAATATTACGATTCCAACTGGAGCTCGAGCACTTACGATTTCAGGCGAAGGCTACATCTCAGGAATTCTGCCGGGCAACAACGACCCAGAAGAACTTGGGCAAATTCAAACCGCGATGTTTACCAACCCAGCTGGTTTGACCAGAGCGGGACAAAACCTTTTTAAAGGCGGCGGAGCCAGCGGGGAAGCGCAGGTTGTTACCCCTGGACAAGAAGGCAGTGGCACCTTGCTTCACATGATGCTGGAAGGCTCTAACGTGCAGGTGGTTGAAGAGATGGTTAAGATGATCACCGCTCAACGCGCTTACGAAATCAACTCGAAAGCGATTCAAACCTCCGACGACATGCTTTCGGTTCTGAACAACCTGAAGAGGTAATTCTGATGCTCGCGACAATTCTTAGTCTCGTTCTTGGCAGCACTATCGCCACCCCAATTCAGGTGGATGGCGAGGGCTACATGAGGTTCGCCCAAGGTGACCAGATTGTGTTTGCAAAACACACTGAACTCACTTGGTCGGCCGGAAAGGTCATCAGCACCGATGGCTTGCCTGTATGGCCGCTGGTGAAAGTAGAGCGAGAGCCCCGAGAGTTGTCGGTAGATTTGCAAGGGCATATCCAAGCCGTTTACTCAAACGAAGTCATCGAAGTGGGAAGATTAGTTCTCTCGATCTTCCCAGATGATATTCGCCCGGTAGTCAGCGGCAAGTTCTTAAAGATTTATGGCGATTCAAAGCTAGTTGAGCCAGGTGAAGGTTTAGCTGGAGTTATCCGCCCGTGGAGTTCTCAAAAGGCGGAAGAAAGCTACGTTCGAGTTCACCTCGACCCTGAAGAATCTCCAGTAAAAACGCAATCTGATTCAATCACTCAGATCAAAAAGGTCGCTAAGACTGATCATATCGCTGATGAAGCCTGGATCAAGAATGGCGGGATTGAGATCGCTTTCCCTGACATCTCTTCGATGTCTGGCACTGACATCAAGCTGGGCGACGTAGCTGATATCTATGCGTCAGAAAGCCAACTGCGCGTATTAGCGGAAATCAGCTTGGGCAATGCCCCAACCTTTGGTGTGCCGCGAGTTTTAGATCGCTACATCATCAATAGCCGGTTAAAGGCCGCCGGATTTGATGTCGCGAAGGTGCGCATTTCTGGCCCGGTACGAATTCAAATTAAACGGGTTGGTCAAACCATCACCCAGCAAATGTTTATCAATACAGCCATCGCAAGCATTAGCGAGCAGTACCCCAGCTTTGAGCCGGAAACCACAAAACCTGTGCCCGACTTAGAAGCACCAGAGGGAACCCTTGACTTGCGTGCTGAACAGCCGTTGAAGTCGGGAAGCAATCTCTCGGTTACCGTGGTTGCGTATGTGGATGGCAAGCGTGTGAATTCCCGCACATTGACATTTGTAAACAAAAGCGTCCCTCTCACGATTAGCAACGGCGACACCGTCACCGTGATCGTGATCAGCCGGGATGTTCGGGTGGAAAGCACCGCCAAAGTTAAAAAAGTAGATCGAATTACTGGTCAAGTGACCGTTGAGCTAGCCACTGGAAAAGAACTGGTCGGCAAGCTTAACAAAGAAGGAAAAGTAGAGGTTCAATTATGAAAAAATGGATTGTTCTAGCATTAGCTAGCGTCGTGAGTCTGAGCTGGGCAACGGAAGCCGGCACAGAATCACAAGACCCGACCGGAAAATCGAACGCTGGTTCGATCTATGAAGGTCAAGTTAAGAACCCTTACATTGACCAAGTGGCGCGGGCAAAAGGCGACATCGTTCTGATCGTTATTGATGAGCGCTCTGCTTCAAACTTCGCGGCCAGCACTCAAACCGCAAAAGGCGACTCGACAACTGTTAGTCCAAACATTCTCACTGGCTTGCTGACTCAGCTGTTTGGGCCGCTTTCTAATAGTGCGACGAGCACAACCAATGGAACCGGTTCTACAAACCAAACCGCAAAGATGTCGGCAACGATGAGTGCGATTGTTAAAGATGTTCTGCCAAACGGCAACATGATTATTGAAGGCAGTCGCTCGCTGGTCACCAATAAAGAGACTCAAACCTTTGTTCTCAGCGGCATTATCCGGGCGACTGACATCACCCCGCAAAACACAATTTCGAGCACCAAAATCGCCGAAGCCGAAATCAAGATGGAAGGCAAAGGCCAGGTGAGTGAACGACAGCGAAAGGGAATCCTAACGCAAATCTTGGATTGGTTGTTCTAATGAAGAATTCGTTTTTGAAACTCGTCTCGTTTGCGGCATTGTTGGCTGTTTCGACAGTTGTATTTGCCCAGAACGGTTCAGCGACTCCTGCGGATGAAAAAGCCGCGATGAAGGCCGCTCAAGATGCTGCCCAAAAGCGCGAAACCGCGATTCGGCAAGCTGAATCCAACGGTGTTGCGGTAGAAATTGCCGCTATCGGTGGATTCCGAGGCGCCCGATCCAACACGATCATGGGCTACGGTTTGGTCGTTGGTTTAGCTGGCACTGGCGACAGTAAGCAAGTTTCGGCGACTTCAACTGCTCTTGCAAATGCGCTTACCCGATGGGGAACTTTGGTTGACCCATCTAAGTTCACCAGTAAAAACATCGCGATTGTGAGTGTTACTGCAGAGCTTCCAGCATTTGCGGCTCCTGGCAGAAAGATTGACATTACTGTGCAGAGCATTGGTGACGCAAAGAGTTTAGAAGGCGGATTCCTTCTGCCAACTCCTCTCGGAACCATGTACGACACCAATCTCTCGTTTGCGATTGCCAGTGGATCACTCAGCATTGGAGGATTTAACAGCGGCAGCAACGGCAGTTCTATCCGAAAAAACCACGCAACGGTTGGTCGTGTGCCAGACGGAGGAGATATTCAACGCGGAGTCGACACCCAATTCGTTTTTGGCGACGGGTTCCTTTACTTAGACTTAGATCAACCTGATTTCACCACGGCTCAGCGAGTGCGTGACCAGATCGCAAAAAGCTTTCCTGGCCTTGGCGTTACCGCGATAGACGCAGTGACCATCGCAATCAAACTACCGAATGCAAAAGACGCGGTAGACGTGATCAGCCAAGTTCAAAAGCTGGAAGTTTATGCAAACACTGAACCAACGATTGTGATCAACGAACGAACCGGAACTATCGTGATCGGTGGCAACGTCAAGCTTGGCCCTGCATTGATCGCCCACGGTTCGCTTCGCGTGCAGATTGACACCGAATTCATCACAAGTCAGCCTCTTCCGTTTAGCCAAGGGCAGACCACTGTAACCCCGGTTTCGCAGGTCAACGCAAGTGAACAAATCCCGCAGGTTGTGGTAGTTGCTCCCAACGCAACTCTGGATGACCTCGCAAAGATTTTCCAAGCGATGGATGTTTCCGCCCGAGACATCATTGCGATCCTCCAAGCACTGGCGGATCAGGGCGCGCTCAAGGCAAGGATTCGAATTCAATGACAGTCAACATTAAACCAATCCGCGCGGATTTCGCCGCTGGACTGCGACAGGAATTGGATCGCCGGCTCGGCGCTCCCGGTTCTGAAGTTCGCAAAAGGCTGGAATGCGTCTACGGAAGCCTAATGACCGAAGGGAAGCTTGATCTCGACAAATTGCCGAATAAGGCGAAAGCCGATCTGCTCAAGCTCCAAAAGGCAAGTGAAGACTTTGAAGGATTCTTCGTGAAGAAGCTCTTGGCGCAAATGCGCTCAACCAGCTTCAGCGAAAAATCAAGCCCGATGATGGACTTTGCCAAGGAAGGGATGGATGACGCCATCGCCGGACAAGCGGCAAAAGGCCACGGATCAATCGGCATCGCTCGAACAGTTTTTCTGGCTCAGGGTCTGCGCGTTGTGCAAGATTCTGCCGAGCCTCTGACCAAATCTGAAACCAAACCAACAAATTCGTAACACATACACTGGGAAACCTCAATGGCAAAAGTAACCAAAGAACTGGAACAACTCTGGAATGCATGGCTCAAAACCTCTGATGAACTGGTCGCAACTCTGCACCAACAAACAGCAGCTTTGACAATGCGCCAAGTCGAACGGATTGAAATGCTTCAACCTACTCTCGACGGCATGATGGATCAAATGCAAGCAATTGACGATAAAGCGGCGGCGTGCGCGAAAGGGCTGGCCGAAGAACTAGGCTGTGAGCCCAGTCTTCGAAGTCTCGTGCAGGTGCTTGAAAAAGCCGAAGCGCAGCATATCCAAGCTTTAGCAAATAAAGTCATCGTTGCCGGACGCAATGTTCAACGAGTGATTGATAAGAACAAGGCACTCATTGAAAATGAACTTGCCTATGTCAATGGGTCAATGACCGTGATTGTAAATGAGTCGCAAAAAGCCGAAGGTCCATATGCTCCGCGCAGAAGCCAAGCAAATGTACTAATGAATCAGGCTGCTTGATACCGACAATTTTACTAGGAGTCAATCATGTCAGGTCCATTTCTCGGCATTAACATGGCATCGCAGTCGCTGCGGAACTTTCAGCGCGCGATTGATACAGCGGGTCACAACATTGCGAATGTGAACACCCGTGGGTATACGCGCCAAACCGTGGATTTCACCACGATGCCAAGCCTGCATTACTACAGTAATGGCACGCATTACTTAGGGCAAGGCTCACTGATCAGTTCAATCAACCGTATCCGCGATGGTTATCTGGATACCAGTTTGAACAACGCGACGAGCCAGCAAAGCAAATACAATACATTGGCGACGAACCTTCGGCGGATTGACCAAATCTATGGCGAACCATCTGATACAGGCATCAGCCAGGCGTTGGATCGGTTCTTCAACTCGTGGTCTGGTTTAGGTTCAAATCCATCCGGAACGGCGGAACGAGCAGAAGTTCAGCTCTCGGGTCAGGTGCTAACCGACCGTATTCGCAGTCGGTATGCCGACCTCTCAAATCTGGCGTCGAATCAGACTTTGCAAATCAACTCTACGGTTGCTCAAATCAACAACCTGGGCGGCCAAATTGCAGCTTTGAACCGTCAAATCACCACTGCCTTGGCATCTGGTGGGTCACCAAACGATTTGATGGATCAGCGAGACCTGGCGATTGCCGATCTGAGCAAACTCACGAATATTTCCAAGGAAACTTTCCCCGACGGAAGTTATGCTGTTTACGCTTCGGGATTTACTCTCGTTCAAGGATCAGCGGCTAGAACATTTCCATCCACTTTCGATGAAGCGGCCGGGACATTTACCGATGGCACGGTGACTTACAACATTCGAGGTGGATCACTTGCCGGACATTTGGGAGGATTGAACGAAACGAACTCCCAGATGACTAACCTCGACAATCTTGCAAACGAATTGCGGACTCAGGTCAATACCACGCACATGACAGGAACAAACGCGCTAGGGAACACCGGCGTGAACTTCTTCAACGATGTGTTGGTGCCACCGCAAACGGGCGCGATTGATTTTAATTTGAGCATTGAAGTCAAATCCGATCCGAATGCGATTGCGGCTGGTTTAACCGGTGATGCGGGTGACGGTTCACTTGCGCATCTGTTTGCGGGAATGCGAGATTCCGCGCAGGTTGCCTTGGGGGGACGTTCCTTCACAAAGTTCTTTACCGACATCGTTTCAAAAGTGGCAAACGATGGCAACTACTACCAAAACGCCGCGGATACAGAATCGGCGGTTATGACTCAGATTTCTGAGCAACAGCAAGCCATCAGCGGAGTGAGTGTTGACGACGAAATGGCGAACTTGATGAAATTACAACGTTCATACCAAGCCGCCGCGCGGGCTTTGACATTGTTCGACCAAGTGACCGAAGATTTGATCGGGATGCTGAGACGGTAAGGAGATAGAGAATGAGAATTAGCACAGGTTATCAATTCGAAACTTACACGAACAACATCCAAAAAGCGCAGTCGGCGTACTTCAAAGTACAGAAGCAGATCGCGACTGGACGGCAGTTTGAATCGGCAAGTGAAGATCCACTTCTCGCCCATCTTTCGATGAATTCTCGTCAGCTCAAAATGCGCTTTGAGCAGTACGACAAGAATCTTCGTAACGCAAAGGATTATCTCGGCAACAGCGAACAAGCTCTCGGAGAAATCAGCGATCTACTGAACCAAGCCTCTGTTTTCGCAATTCAGGGAGCTTCCAGTGCACTTGATCCTTCTGCGGCTCAAAGCCTTGCTGACCAAGTGGATGCGCTCCAAGATAAATTGGTACGCCTGGGCAACAAACAAGGTTCTCAGGGCCAGTACATCTTTGCTGGGCAGAAATCTAACACTAAACCGTTCACTGAAATCGGAACGACTTTGCAATTCAACGGCGACGATTTGCCGATTCTTGCCGAAGTCCGATCGAGTGAATACATTCGGGTGAACGGACAAGGCATGGATGTGGCCATTGCCAACGTTTACAACGAGTTGGAAACGCTTAAAGCCAATCTGCAAAGCCACGACATTATCAAGCTTTCAGATGAAAGCGTGGCGAACCTCAAAACCTTACGCGACCAGATTGTAGGATTGCGCTCGAATATGGGGGCACGGCTTCAGAATGTCCAGCAACTCGAAACCGAAAACACGCGCAGAATCGACGATTTGACCGCCGAAATATCTGGTTTTGAAGAAGTTGACATTACCGAGGCTTATGTTCGGTACCAACAAGCCGAAAATGCTTATAGTGCGGCTTTGCAAGTAGCAAGCCAAGGCATGGGGCTGAGCCTCATGGACTTTATGAGATGATGACCAGTAACGCGATTGAAACAACGCGCTTTGGAATGGTGGAGTTCACGACTGAGGATGTGGTGACTCTCCGCGATGGCCTGCTTGGCTTTCCGCAAAACCAGCGCTATATCGTGATCCAGCATAAGGAAGGGAGTCCTTTTTGCTGGCTCCAATCAGTGGAGTCAGGGGACTTGGCCTTTTTGGTCGTTGATCCAGGGCACTACGTGACCGATTACGCTCCCGAAATGCCGGAGCAAGTGGCGACAGATTTACAACTCAGTGAAGAAACGCCTCGACTCGTCTATACTATTGTGACGATTCCGAAAGGTAAGCCAGATGATCTGACTCTGAACCTTGCGGGGCCGATCTTGATCAACGCAGAATCAAGGCTCGCTCAGCAAGTGGTTGTGGAAGACAATCGGTACCCGATCAGGTACAAGGTGTTTGCTTCAGGAAGCGACGGTAGCCAGGCAGCTTAACACAAGCTGCCAGCGGCAAGCCATGGAGGGTAGAGCCTATGCTGGTACTGACGAGAAAAGTCAACCAAAGTATCGTTATCGGAAACGAAATTGAAGTCGTTGTATTAGAAGTTCGCGGCGAACAAGTTCGGATCGGCATTCGCGCGCCCCGCGATGTTGCTGTTCACCGGAAAGAGATTTTCGAACAGATTCAGGAAGAGAACGTCTCCGCATCGGAAACGGATGTCAGCGACGTTCCTGATTAAATAGCTTGATTTATTGCAGGTGCGCCGGTATATTTTCAACTGGTGACATGAAGATGTATTCTGCGCTCCTGGCTGGGTTGATTTTAAACGGATGTTCTTCTCCGTCCAATCCTATCCCTTCAATAGAAGATCCAACCATTGCTCATAGTTTCGAACCTTATTTTATTAATAATCTTAAAGTCCGCAGAGAGGTGAAAGGGTGGAATGAATACACAGTTCCTTTCAAAACCACTCGGGCAGAAAGACAAAGAACTTTTAACCAGTTGTGGGTTGAAACCAGAAAACTTCCTTCAATTGAAGAACTGCCTAAGGGAACAGAACGCTCGCTAGCTAAAGTAGCCGACCGGGTTGAAGGCGTCTACCGTCGCTTGGTTCCTAAAACCTGGTCGCCGGCAGACAAAGCGTTTGCGCTTTACAAGCTGTGCGGGTTTTGGGGAGTCAGGAACGTATTTTACAAATACGATCTGTTAAAACTTTTAGGAACCCCTGAATGGAATAAGCAAGTGCCGACTATGTGGTCTACCTATCAAGAATTGGATGAGCCAGGAGGAGTCTGCGCAACTTTTGTTGGTACTTCAACTGCATTGGCTCAGGAGATATT
Source organism: Fimbriimonadaceae bacterium (assembly GCA_019638675.1). Classification (GTDB taxonomy): domain Bacteria; phylum Armatimonadota; class Fimbriimonadia; order Fimbriimonadales; family Fimbriimonadaceae; genus UphvI-Ar2. The sequence goes on from JAHBTE010000001.1 coordinate 868,119, forward strand.
AAAAAGGAATACCGAACTCTCAGGGTGGTTGATAGCTTACATACATATTGATCTAGGCCCCACCTCATCCAGTTCTCCGAATCACGCGATTATGACTCTGAGGGATCCTGAGGGTTATTATGTTTCGCTAATGGATGTGACGATGATGAGGGAAGTATTACGTGATAAAAGCATCCGGTCAGCCCGTAAGGGTTTGATTACGGATCCAGATTATGAACCTTCTTGGTACGATCAGCAAGGAGGCACTCAAACTGTTTGGGAAATGGAGATTCAGCTTACACGAGGAATGCTTGGCAGAGCTGCGTGGACGGACTCGGACGGATATAAAACGGGTATCTCTCGAACTAAGGAGGAGCGTGATGCGTGGTATGCAAAAAATGGAAGAAAAAAAGTAGGCGATACATACGAGGGAGTTCCAAATCCAAAGCATGTACTTACTACTCGAGGGCTTGCTGCATATGAAGACGGTTATTCACGATATGTTATTAGTCAATATGTGGGTGGAGGTGCTGCTAAGAAGTGGTGGGCCAGTACTGAAACAGCAAAAAGAAGAAACGAAATCAGTGGGCTGAAACACAAATATTTTCTTGAAGTCGACAGTTTTAACAAAACGATTGGTCTATGACATTCACGGCTGTGCTTCACCCGCCCAATTCCACAGCCGCTGGACGTTGACTTCGTGCATCGTGTCAGCTTCCGGAGTCTCGACGACAATCGGAGTCCTCTCAAACCGAGCGTCGTGCACTAAGCATCGGAACGCGGTTTCGCCAATTTCGCCCTCTCCCAAATGGTTGTGGCGATCCACTTTGGTTCCCAGAGCTTTTTTGCTATCATTACAATGGATGACTTTGATGACATCACAGCCAATCAAGCGGTCGAACTCGGCAAACGTAGCTTCATAGGTTTCTTTGGTGCGGATATCGTAACCCGCTGCAAAGATGTGGCAAGTATCCAGGCAGATTGCAAGATTTTTCGGGCTTTTTGTCAGTTCAAGAAGCTTGGCGAGATGTTCGAACTTGTAGTTCAGCGAAGATCCTTGGCCAGCGGTTGTTTCCATAAGCAGAGTGACTCCATCTGGAATTTCGTTGAGCAATCCGATGGTCTGCTCCGCAACCATTTGAAGTCCAACATCTTCGCCCTGGCCCATGTGTGCGCCCATGTGCGAAACGACGTACGGAATTTTGAGTTCGGCGCATCGTGTGAGTTCTCGGGTGAGAGCTTCGCGGGACATCGCTTGCTTTTCAGGGTCAGGAGCGCAAAGATTGATGAGATAGCTGTCGTGGCTCACCATCGCCTGGGGGTCGATCCCGGTTTCCTGAATCGCTGCGGCGAGTTTTTCGCTTGCATCTGGAGCTAAGGGTTTTGACTTCCATTGCTGGGGTGACGAAGTAAAAATTTGAATTGCCGTACACCCGATAGCTTTGCCTCGGCGGACGGCATCCGGGAGTCCTTTTCCGGTTGGCATATGGGCTCCAATGAGGGTGGCAGGCATGGATTTTAGGTTACCTATCAAAAGGTGAAGGGGCGCAAAAAATCCCCAAGACATTGCTTGGGGATTTCTATAGTTTTGAATTGGTGTTTTACTTGCGTTTGCGACGAGCGGCCGCAAGCGCGATCCCGCCCAACACAAGCAGAGATGCTGGTTCTGGAACAGGTGCCCCTGCAATTACGTCCCCTTGTCCGTTTCCAATCCCAAGATCGTACGTTACATCATCAAACAGTGTCGCGCTGAAGTCAAATGTGGTCATTACTGCGATGTACTGGGTGTTTGCTGTGAGCGCAATTCCACTAAGTGTTGAGCGTCCAGAATTGCCGGAAAAATACGAGCCGGATAGAACGTTTAGGGTAGCACTCGAATCATCATTTCCTGCAAGGAAGTTGACTGTCGCATCGCCGGAATTAAATGACGGGGTGTAAAGCAGCAGGTAAGTATCAGCACTGGGGTTACTTGTGCGAATCGCCATTTCAACGTCGTACGTGCCTGACTGCGTGACATAGAAATCAAAAGAATGGTAATTGACTTCTAGTCCGCTAAAGTCAATCGAACCTGATTCATCAACACGATCGAAGACTGGATCATTAAAGGTCAAGACTTGGTTGTTCAGCACTAGGTTTGTCGCAAACGCTGAATTGCTAACCGCAATTGCAAATGCTGTGATTGCTAATTTTTTCATTGGGAAAGTTCCTCTCAACACCCGAGCAAAGCCGGGCGGCAACCCCAATATACATATATGGATTGTTAAGACGGATGGTAAAAATACGGGGTTGGGTAATTATTTATGAAACTACTTGTATCGATATCATTCACTTAACAGATGCTGGATTAAGTTCAAAAAGTCATCCCTAGCGTATTTTTCGAGCCACGGTTCATGGCCGCAGTCAGGAAGTTCCACATATTCCAACTGCGGAATATGCGGTTTTAAATCGTCGTAGATCAGTTCGCCAGGATGAGGGTCTTGACGGCCCTGAATAAGAGTGACCGGGCAGGCGATGGATGCAAATCTAGCCGGCTCAATGCCTTCTGACTGTAAGCGCATGGCGTCTCGCCACGTTTCCGCATGCCCATCTGGGTCGAGTTCTGTGCCGGAATCAGGAAATGGGTCAGCTATTGGTGAGTGGGCTTGGAGAGAAGTTGCGTATTCAGCATAGGCTCTGAATGCGGCTTGCCGCTCAATATCTGACCCAGCATTTGCAACCGCCGCTTTTAACTCTGCCTTGCGAATCGGGTCGGTTCTTTCATTGATGCGCCTTTCATATTCCGCTCTGCTTTTGGTTGAGTATGTGCCGCATCCCACTAAAATCAGTCTTCGGCAAAGGTGAGGAAACTGGCTCGCAAAAGACAGCGTCAGCATCGCTCCCCAAGAGTGTCCAAGAATATTGGAGGGTTCTTGAATAATTGCCGCCATGTCGGCAACGTGCTGGTTAACGGTTAGTGGAACCTTGCCGGAGTATCGTTGCAGGATTTCGCGGGGTCGAAGTTCAATGGGCAACGCATTCGATAACCCGTGCAAAGATCCTTGCGCGCCTGGCCCGCCATGAATCAGGAACAGTTTTGGCGGCAAATTATCTTCGGCCAAGGCTGGTGCTAGCACAGGGTCAGTTTATCTGAGACGGGTACCCTGAACACCAATCATGGGGCAGTATTTAGCGTGCTTTAAAGCGTACGACGTGCGAGGCAAAGTTCCGAGCGAATTGAATCCGGAAGTGGCGTACGCGATTGGTCGCGCATATGCCCAAAAAACCGGCGCGAAAACCGTTTGCGTTGGATACGATATTCGCCTCACCGGGCCAGAACTTGCGGAATCTCTCAGTCGTGGCCTCAATGAAGAAGGCTGCAATGTCATCGATTTAGGCATGATTGGCACAGAAATAGTGTACTTTGCAACCGCTCATTACGGTTACGATGGCGGCATCATGATTACGGCGAGCCACAATCCGCCGGAATACAACGGTATGAAAATGGTGCGGCAAGAAAGCCGTCCCATCAGTGGTGACACTGGCCTTTACGACATTGAAGAATTGGCGCACAAAGTGCTTCAGGGTGGAGTTCCTGTGGGAACGGGTGGCGGTTCAATCACCCAAAAGGATTGCTACGCCGACTTTGTTCAGCACCTGCTCAAAATCTGCCCTGAGAGTGAACTTAAAGATTTCAAGGTTCTTGCCAGCCCAGGAAATGGCGCGGCGGGAATTGCCATGGAAGCGTTGATGCCCCACCTGCCGTTGCAAGTGACCAAGATGATGTTCGAGCCGGATGGTCACTTCCCGAACGGAGTGCCAAATCCGATTTTGGAAGAGAGCCGTGCACCAGTCGAGGCAGAGCTAGCGAAAGGCGGTTACGACCTCGGAATTGCATGGGATGGGGACTACGATCGGTGCTTTTTGCTAGATGAAAAAGGCAACTTTATCGAAGGATATTATATAGTTGGGCTTCTCGCCCAAGCGATTTTGGTTGACAATCCGGGTGCGACAATCATCTACGATCCGCGCTTGATGTGGAACACGCTGGAGATCGTTGCGGAATCAGGTGGTCGAGCGGTGATGTGCAAAAGCGGTCACGCCTTCATTAAAGAAAAAATGCGCGCTGAAAACGCGGTTTATGGTGGAGAAATGAGCGCTCACCACTACTTCCGCGATCATTGGTATTGCGATAGCGGCATGATTCCGATGTTGCTTGTTCTCAAGCTCATGGCGAAAACCGGCAAAACGTTAGGCGATCTCGTGGGCGCGATGATCGAAAAATTCCCCTGCTCCGGTGAAGTGAATAGTACGGTGGATGATGTTCCGACTGTGTTAGCACGCGCCGAAGCCGCATATCCAGGAGGAATTGTGGATAGAACCGACGGCATTAGCATCGAATTCCCGGAATGGCGGTTTAACCTTCGTGGAAGCAATACCGAACCAGTGATTCGTTTGAACGTAGAAACGCGGGCTGATGCCGATTTAATGCGCTCTAAAACACAGGAATTACTTGCGCTTATCCGCGCATAGCTAGTTCGCAAGCGAATTGTATTCAGGACTAAGTACCCAGTGATTCTAACAGGGTCCGGGGAGCCTCTTGTAGTTGGACCATAATTACATCCGGTGGAGAGTGTAACTCTCTACTGGAGACGCAATTTGGAGGCGTCGCCGAGCCGAGGGTGTTTGGGCTTGGTTCTCACAGGGAACTTAAGGAAAGTTGTGAGGAACAGCTCCCCTATTCGGGTTGAGCGATTCATTCATTTGGCGTTTCCCCTCTTAGGAGAAACAAAACAAAAATGAACAAAACACTTAAGCTCGCTCTGAGCGCAGTTTTGGGCGTTGCGCTGGTTACCCCAGCTCTCGCACAAGACAATTTCCCGGATGTTCCGGAAAATCATTGGGCGTATCAAGCACTCAAGAATCTCAAGGACAAGGTTCTGTTCGGCTACACCGACGGTTTCTACCGCGGTACCCGAATGACCAGCCGCTACGAGTTGGCTGTTGCTCTTGACAAGCTCTGGAAGGCTATGCAGTCTCAGTTCGATGGCGTTAACGCTAAGATCAAGGCTCTTGAAGGCCGACCAACTGGTGGCAACGGTAACGATCCTTCCTTGCAAAAGCAAATCGACGATCTGAAGGCTGACGTTAACAGCATGAAGGGTTGGAAGAGTTCAATCGACACGATGCAACGACTCGTGAAGGAATTCGAACCTCAACTCCAACAACTCGGCGTTGACGTAAAGGGCATGAAAGACGAAATCTCCGATATGAAGAAGCGACTGGACGACCTCGAAGGTCGAACCACCGCTATCACCATCGGTGTTGAAGCAAACATCTTGATGCTTGCTGGTCACAGCAATGATGACAACTTCGGACTTGGCCACGACGGTCGAATTTGGGGCGAAGGCGACGATGACTACAATGGCGATCCTGTCGGAATGGACAAGGATTTCAGCGTGTTCCACGAAGCTTACATCACCTTGAAGGGCGGTAAAGAAGGCGAACCACAATTCGATGCGGTTCTACTTGCTGGAAACGGTCTTGATACACTCGGTCTTTACAACTGGAACGTTGGCGATGACTTCGATGATGATTGGACTTCAACCGTCGGAATTATTCGAGCGGCAGTAACCTTCAATGGCGAACTCGTCGGACAAGGCATGAAGGCAGAACTTGGTCGCGTAAGCCACAAAGTTAGCCCTTACCTGTTCCAACGAACCAGCTACACCAAGGACTACTATAAGCAAGATTGGCGCGACAACGGTGAGTGGACATTCGATGGTGGAATCGTAGATTTCAACTTCGGTGCTGTTAACCTAACCGTTTTCGGCGGAAACATTGGTGATCGCTTCGCTAGCGATGACTACATGGATCTTGCCTACATCCCATTCGGCGGTGAGCAAATTGATCGCGTACTTGGTATCCAACTTGGATTCCCAATTGGCGAAATGGGTGGAATCAACCTCGCTTACTTGTTCCAAAACAGCAACGACCTCGTAGGTTTTGCAGGCGCAAGCGGACCAGCTAACCGAATGAACACCTATGGTGCAGACGTTAACCTGAAGTTCGGCAACGTTCACTTCTACGGTACATACGGCAAGACCAGCTTCAGCGAAAACTCAAGCAACGTTCTTGACGATGAAAACACTGCATGGGATGTTGCTCTTGGTTACCACGGTAACAACTGGGGCGCTAAGGTTGGCTATCGAGTAGTCGAAGCTAACTACATGGCAGCTGGTAGCTGGGGCCGAGTCGGTACCTGGTACAACCCAACCAACGTAGAAGGCTTCAACGCTTCTCTGCACTTCATGCCAAGCAGCGACTTGACCCTCTGGGGCAAGTTCGAAATGCTTTCTGGTAATGACAACGCGTTCAGCGGTTACTTGGGCGAAGACGATGATGCAACCAGCCTCATCTTGGGCCTCAACTACAAACTGAGCAACTACTTCGACCTTGGTCTTAAGTACGAAAACTACGACTTCAAGTTCGATGGCGGAACTCCAGATCCGTTCCAACGATGGTACACCCTGATGTTGGGCTACAACATGTCGAAGAACTCTTCGATCATGTTCACCTACGCTTACAGCGATGCTGACGGCAAGGGTGTTGGCGTTCCTGGACAACCAGGTAGCGGCCGATTCCAAGGTGGCCTCTTCGGCACCCAAGTCAAGATTAAGTTCTAAGCTTGATCTTCAACTAACGGAACAAGCCCTCACTCTTCGGAGTGGGGGCTTTTTTATGGCAAACGTCACCGTTAAGCCATTTCATTCGTTTAATAATTTGTAGGAAAAAAGAAATGAAGCCAAATCGTCGCTTAGTCAGAGGGTATCGACCCAATCTTCGTGTTTTAGTAGCCGTTGCCGCAGTTATGGGTTTGACCGCGGTTGGTATGCCGCAAATCAGAGAAATCATCAAGATTCTTGGTGTTGGTGCGGCGGTTAAGCAATTCGGACCGGACATCAACAAAGCGATCAACGGGTTAACGGGGCACAAAGATGATAATAAGTCATTTACTAAGGTGGTTCCTATCATCACAATCGGACTCAACACTCGAGGTGCTATTGGTGCCGCCCAGGTTATGGGCGCCAAATCCAATGTCGAAAAGGTCAAATGCGTTGCATCCCCTGAAGGTGGCCTGTTTGGAGATGAAATCCGAATCCGGGCTTTGATCCCCGTTGCAACCGATAACCCCACCGATGCCAAGAATCTGAAAGCAGTTGATGGCGTGGGCGTTAGCGGCATCGTTGACTTAAAACTCTAACGACACAAAAACATAAAATTGTGAAGCATTAGGCGCATGATTCCGAGTAGAACTAGGAATCATGCGCCTTAGCAATTTTGTACTTGCATTGACCACTGTGCTGGCATCCGCGGCGGCTATCGCCGCACCCAACGAAATCAAACGAACGGTTGATCCAGCAATCTCTCCCGATGGATCAACCGTAGCCTTTATCTGGCAAGCGGATGTGTGGACAGTCCCCTATGGCGGGGGCAAAGCTACTCGTTTGACAGTTAACGAAGCCATTGAAGGATTCCCCATTTGGTCACCTGATGGCAAAAAGATCGTTTTTTACAGCAACCGTTACGGAAGCCAGGACATCTTTTCGATGGACGCGGATGGTTCAGATGTTAAGCGCCTGAATTACGAAAGCTCCAACGAATATCCTAACTCGGTCAGCAAAGATGGTTATGTGTACGGATACACATCAGCTTGGGGAAGGTTAGACCTCTTTAGAGTTCCGCTTACGGGCGGGGATATTGTGCGGATCTCCGACCACCCCCTCGAAATGGAGTTTTATGCATCGGCTTCACCCGATGGATCTCGATTAGCATTTAACACGGGTGGGAGTCCTTCTCATTGGCGCAAACAAGGACAATCGGGCGCAAATACGGCCGAAGTATGGGTCGCAAAAGCTGGGGCTCCTCTCACAGGATTCAAGCAAGTCACGCAAAACGATAAGCTAGATATGAACCCGGTATTTATTTCCTCTAACGAAGTAGTGATGATGTCTAACCGTGACGGGGCTCACAACATTTATCGTTTGAATGTTGATTCAGGGAAGGCAACCAAGATCACAAACTTTACAGGCGGAACCATTAGAAGCTTGAGTGCAACCGCAAACCGCGCCGTATTCCAGAGAAACTCAGAAATCTATTCGCTTGATCTCGCCACCGGAAAAGCTGAACCGATGTCAATTTCTGCTCCTTCGGATTCTCGCAGAATGACAGTGCAGGAATTTGCCAGCTCTAATGGGGCGAGTGAATTCTCTGTAACTCCCAATGGCAAGTTGATGATGATTGAGTTCAGAGGCGAGCTTTTCTATCTTCCTGCTTCGGGTGGAACCACTCGCCAACTCACAAACAACGTCCGTCCCGATTCAAATCCTCAATGGATTGATGACGAAACGGCAGTTTGTGTTTCTGCGCGAGAAAAGAGCAAGCGTTCACTCTACACCCTGAAAACGGATGGCACAAGTTCACTCCTCTATTCTCACCCGACTTTGGATACATTTTCGCCTTTGCTCAGCCCGGATCGAAAATGGATTCTGTTTGTTCAGGGTAACCGCGATGTCATGGTTATGTCGAGTAGCGGCGGAACGCCGGTCAAGGTCTTTGAAGGAGATATGAGCTCAGTTGCGGCTGGGTTCCCTGTGTACTCATGGGCGGCTGACAGTACACATATTGCGGTCATGCGCCAAGAAACCCGCTCAACTGGCCTCTATCTAGTTAAACGTGATGGATCAGATGCGGTTCTAGTTACTCGAGTTGGGAAAGGTGCTAACCGACCAGTCGTGAGCCCTGACCTGAAGCATTTCGCGTTTTCGGCGGTGGAAGGCAATGACTACAGTGAAATCCGAAACAGTGACAGCTATATGTATGTCGTTGACTTGGTTCCGCAGCCCGTAACTTATAGTGAAGACGACTTAGACAAAATGGGAGCAACCCCTCCGGCCGAAGGATCTCCTGAACTAAAGATAGAGCGGAATGCCCTTGAACTCCGTCGTCGAAAGCTGAGGTTCGAGCCTATAGGTTACTGGAACGGTGCCAGGGGAAGTGAAGTCTACGCAAACGTTGACGGTGCATTCGTCACAGTCAACTTGGCGAGCGGTTCCACCCGACCCGTACCCGGAGTCACCGGATTAGTCGGAGATGTGCTCGTTTCAGGGGGAAGGACGTACATCAATCAGGGTGGAAGGATATCAGTACTGACTCCGGCAGGGGCTCAGCCGATTAACTACAACGCAGTGATGAAAGTAGATATGGCGGCTGAAGAATCTGCTCTGTTTGAGGAAGCGTGGTGGGCATTAGACCGCCACTTTTACGACCCCAAAATGCATGGAAAGGATTGGGAAGGCGTTCGCAAAGAGTTTGGCGCTATTGTTCCTTACTGCACCAGTCGCCAAGACTTCTACGATTTGATGGGTGAAATGGTAGAGCGACTCGACAGTAGTCACCAAGGTTCTACATCGAGTGAAACGTTCCGTCCCTCCGTAAACGAAACAACTGGCGTATTCGGAGTTGAGTGGGATTGGTCGGCACTAAACAGCGGCCGTTACGTGGTTGATCGCGTTTATCCCGGTACTCCTGCTGACCACCCAGACAGCAAATTGATGAAGGGTGATCAAATCATCAGTGTGAATGGCAAGGCAATCGGCAACAAGCAGTCGCTTTCCGAACTGATGAACGGTCAAGTAGGCAAAAAAGTGAGTCTAGTGGTTCGCCGAAACGGAAGTGACGTAGCGGTCATGATCAAGCCGATTCCAGGTCAGCTCATGTCTCCAATCACTTACCGAACTTGGGTGAATGACAACAAAGAAATAGTTGATCGCCTGAGTGGCGGGCGCTTGGGCTATATCCACATTCAGGGAATGGATGAGGCAAGTCTGGATACATTCTTACGTGAAATAGATACGGACTTGGAGGGCAAAGATGGCTTAGTTGTTGATGTTCGCTACAACGGTGGAGGCTACACGAGCCATATTATCCTCAACATCATGCGCAAAGAGCCCTGGCTGATCCGCACAAATCGAGATATGCCCGGTATGAAGTTCAGCGAGAACATTTATCGTGGTAATGCGCTTGAGCTTCCGGCGGCTTGCTTAACCAACGAGTACTCATTCAGCAACGCGGAAATCTTTAGTGAAGGTTTCCAGCGTATGAAGCTTGGCCCGGTGGTCGGCGAACCAACTGGGGGCGGAGTAATTGGGACATCTGCATGGAGTCTGTGGGATGGTGGCGCGATTAGAATGCCAGCCAGCGGAGCCTATGCGATCAATGGTGAGAACCTAGAAGCAAATGGACGCAAACCGAACGTAGATATTCCGTGGGATGTGAACGCTTACCGAGCCGGACACGACACTCAATTAGAGCGGGCGGTTTCTGAGTTGATGAAAAGGCTTGGCCCTGGTTAGGAAAAGTGATGGGGTGAGATTGATCTCACCCCATCATTACATTATTTGAAGAATTTGCTAACTTGCCCGTCACCCATGGGTGGTTCGAATGGTTTGCCGTCTAGTTTAAAGAGGATTGAGGTTGCCTCGCGGTCGTACAAATACCATTCAATTTCCTCGGAGTCATCAGAAATACCTTTGTACCATTGATCGTGAAACACCGAGACGGTTTCTAGTTTGTGCATCTTGCCCTTTGCGCCGTATTCACCTTCGGTATCTTCAAATTCGGACTTCATAGTTTCTGAATAGACGGCAGTAGCCAACCGCCGTCCAGCAATAAACGATGTGATTTTGCGTTCGAGCTTGGCACCTTCAGGCACGTTGACTTTTTGAATTGAGAGAATAGCTTGCCCTTCTTCAATAGCCGAGAGATAGTCTCCTTCGTCCTCGGTACTATCATCATCAATTTCGCCATCTAGCATAGGCAGCATTGTAAAGTACTCGTGAATTATGGGATCAGCTTTTTCAACGTCAGAATTGTAAATAGCTTCTGTAAGCACTGAATACCGCGATTCAATCGCTTTTCTCGCGGCGGCGACTTCGGTTTTTTCGTCGAATGGTTTGAGTTGGATTGTGGCTACTGCGGCAAGTGAGAGCAGTGATGCGAAAATTGAGATTGAAGAGGAAATTTTCATGTTGTGAAGTGCCGAGCATATCGTGTATAACAAAGCCAGTTCAACTGAGCGTGAGCAAATTTTGCTCTGGTTTCTGTAGCAACTAACAAATGAATGCAAGATTTGATCAAGTGAATCAAGGATTTTACGAAACTAATAACTAAGTTTATTGGATACCCTTATACAGAGGCAAACTCATGAAACGATCAGTTTTAATAGCCCTTGCATGTGGGACGACCTTAGTTGGAGGAGTATTTGCGTTTGCACAAAACTCAACTTCGACTAGCAATAGCCAGACTTCTAGTGGAAATGCGACGGCAAGTAGTTCTTCCCGTGCTCAGGCTTCAAGCGGAGGCCAGCATGGGGGATCATTTGGCGGCGGTCATATGGGATTTGGCGCAGGATCAGGTTCCGATGGTTCAAGTATGAGTACAGTCCGGGGGCCAGTGTGGGTGATTAACTGGGAGCAATCCAAAGATGCCGACTCGATGAATAGTGCTCAAGAAATTGAAATGAAGCATGAAAAATGGGTCAAGGAAGTCTTTTATGCTCGCGGGATCATGATGGAAGGATTCTTTGAAAATGGTGGTCGGATGGCACTAGTCAGCGGCGCTTACGAAGTCGCTCAGTCGGTAGCAAATGATTCTCCGCTCACCAAATCTGGCCTTGCCACCGCAACTGTGAACAAGTGGAACGTTACTCATTCCTTTATGCAAGTCGCTGGTCAAACGGCTTCGGCTCCACGCGTAAGTGGTCAGGAAGTGCCACCTCGGGCTGTTGGATCAGGTGGCGGAAACAACTAAGATTTCTGCGACACGTTTTGGGTGTAAAGGCTAGCTGATAGGTCGAGCAGATATAACTTGAGCAATTCTTGGATTTGTGGGTCGTCAATATTCTTGGCGACCCAGACATTGCCCTTGATGATTGGTTGAGTGGCGAAACTGCCCGCTTCTTCATGGGTGAATTGAAGCAGAAGCATGGTTTCCTTATCCAGTAATACACGCGGACGATAGTTATTTCGATCAATTTGATAATGAGAACTTGTTTGAATGCTAGTAGCTCCCGGGATGGCCTTGGCCGATTTGCCGTAAAGAGTTGGTCGCTCGAAAGTTGCTTCATCGCCGTCTTCGCTAATCACTCTGCACTTGAGGCGAGACTTCTGCATTATTAGAAATGTAATTACTACACCGACGAATCCAAAGAGCGGCACGATTGCTGAAGAAAGTGGGGAGAGTATTACAACTGTGAAAAAAATTAGAATCGAACCAAATATGATTGGCAGGTTGTAATTGTTTGTGGCACATAATTCTATTTCAACCGTTCCGAGCTTCCTCATTCGAGCCAATGTTCGATCTGTAACTTGCGGCTCCTCCTTGTCATCGGGAACAAATGACATCGCTTTCGGGATCAGAGGGCGGCGTGGATTAGTCAAAATTGATCGCTCATAAACATCTGTGGGACGTTGGGAAAGTTACGTCCCATTAAGAGCAGATGGTGTTGTTCGTTGATTAAAGGCACTCCAAGCATCTGAGTCATAGATCGCAGGCCGTACCATTCAGAATTGTTTAGAAGCGGCCATTGAGCCGGCTGATCGGTTATGATCGCTTCTCTGCAGATGGTAGTTTCGCTGGCAATATAGCCACCCGGAGCGGAATAGCATTCTCGGAAGACAAAGTTCCAATACTTCCAACGGCGGTCATCTCTATGAAGTCGCATTGGATGCGCTTTAGCCCAATTTGCGTATTTTTCTTGTACTTGAGCAAGCGGTAGGGCTGGTTGGTGAGGCAAGGCGCATGGAGCATTGATATTGCCTTTAATAACTTCATCCAAGGTCGTAAATCCGCAACGTTGGTACAAAACTTCGTTGTGAGCAAACAGGATCGCCGCACCTTCGTTATTCTTATCTGCTTCTTCCAGAACTACTTCTAAAAGCTTCTGCCCTAATCCTTTTCCTCGGTGCTCAATGAGAGTGCCAACACCAGCTATGCCGATTGCGTTTCCGAAACCGAAATGGAGCGGCGTTGTCGTGAGAATCGAAGCCATTTCACCATCTAGAAACAAGGCCCATTTTCGCCGAATGTCAAAGAACGGCTCGCTGTAAAAAACCGTACCAGCTCGACCGTTGTCGAGTTCAAAAACCGTGCATAGTAAATCAAGAAACGCGGGAGATTCGTGTTCTTGAATAGGACGGATTTCGATCACGTGGGTACCTGTTTCGTGCTGTTTTACCGCTTCTTTACGCGAATTGTAACCATTACAGTCATTGGTTCGACTGATGACTTTTGGGGAACTACTAACTTTGCTTTAACATCTTTGTTAGCCCGGATGCCTTCAAGCGAAATTGGCTCGGTGACTATAACAGTTACTCCACTAATTGTTTCGGTTTCGCCTGATATTTCTACCTTTTGCGGGTTCACCAATATTTCTGTGATCTCAAAACCAGGTGCGGGAGAACCGCTCCAATCGACAATGACCGGCACCGGACGTGAGGCCATGCTAACCGAAAATGATGCGGCAACGGTTACTTTAGGAGGATCTGCGATCATGGAAGGTACGGGATTTCCTTGTGCATCCAATATTTCGACAGGAACCGAAACACTGACTCCCGGACGCGCTCTTGTTAAATCAAGAGTGACCTGAACACTGGCAACCTGCTTAAAATAGCTTTCAGGGCCGGAGATACTAACTTCTGCAGGTTGGCATACAGCGTTGCCGTAAGCCAAACCATCTGGCGGTGCACCTGTAGGAACAACCGACAAGGTTTTCATGGTGCGGCTCACATTCTCTGCAGTGATTTGCAAGGTTTGAACCTTGGGCCTGAATGTTAGGCCGCTATTGGCCGGTGCTCGCACTTGCACCGCAAAGTTTGCTTGGCCGGCCTTGATTCGTTCTAGGTTGACAAATGCTTCTACAGTAGCTGTGTCGAGCTTGTCCAAATCGGCAAGAGTTCCTGAGGCAACAATTGTCACAGCATCTGGAGCGGAAAAAATCGCAAGGTTTTCCGGTTTGTTTTCTAATGTCAGCGGGATACTAAATTCTCGTTCGCGACCCGGTTCGAACATCGGTTGAACTTGAACCCACAACGCGACGGAAATGATTAAGCTTGCGACTAGAAGTAAGACATTTTCGCGCTTCATGGGGTTGATGCTTCCTCCTCAGGGGCTGTGGCTTTTTTGCGCTTTAGACGGCGGCTCCTTGCAGTTTCACGATCTACGATCAGCTCTTTTGTAAGCCGTTTACGAAGGGGTTCTCCTGTCTCAACGTGGATTAATTCACCCTCAATCGCCAGATGAACTGTGCCTCGTTCTTCACTCACTATTAGAACAACTGCATCGGATTGTTCGCTCATACCGATCCCCGCCCTGTGCCTCATGTGATATTTATCGCCGATTTGGCTCGATTCACTCATGGGCAGGCGGCAGGCGGCGGCAAGGACTTCATTCCGCCGAACAATCACTGCGCCATCGTGGAGAGGGTTGCCTTCGTAGAAAATTGCTCCAAGCAATGGAGCTGTGATATCAGCATGAACCGGTATTCCGTTCTCGGCGATATCGTCAAGCCGAGTGGTTCGCTCTATGACGATAAGAACCCCGGTTCGGTCAGCAGCCATTTCTTCAGCCGCCTGAGAAATCTGCTCGATGACCGTTTCCTCAGCGGAAGATTCACCGCCAATCAGCCGTCCCGACCAGAGGCCGAATTTTGCAAACCCATCAATAGCTTGCCTAAGTTCAGGCAAAAACAGGATAACCAGGGCCACTGGGGCGAGCAATGTTGCTTTGTCAAGAATCCAGTGGAGAGTTCGTAACCCAAGTGTTTCGCTCAGAGCCAGCGCGGCAACAAATACGCCGATTCCAAGAACAACCCGCCACGCCCGAGTGCCTCGCACAAGCTTGAGCAAGCGGTAAGTCAGGTACGTGACAAGAAGAATGTCTACGACGTTAACTACACCGCGCCAAGATGGTTCAAAAAGAACCCCGAGTCGGCTCAGAATTTGCTCCACGGGAACGTTTTGCAGTTTAACCCAGTTTGGGCCTGAGCGAACCTACTTCATTGCGCCAAAATGGGCCAGTGGACAGGGAAGAAGGCGAATCTCAACAATCGAAGCGGACGTTAGAGGAACTCCGTGCCGAAATTGATCAAGTTGACCAGCAGTTGATTCAACTTTTGGAAGATCGTGTTGGGCTGGCGAGGGAAATTGGTGCGGTCAAGGGTTTAGATGACCGTCCATTTTTCACGCCAGAGCGCGAACGTCAAATCTACGAGAAATTACGCCAATCAGACTCCGACCAATTAAAGCCCGATCAACTTATTTCCATATTTCGCGAAATAATATCTGCCGCGCGGGCGGCGGAACGCCCTTTGCAGGTCGCTTACTGGGGCCCGGAAGGAACTTTTTCTCATCAAGCGACCATCCAGGTGTTTGGGCGTAGCGTTAAGCACGAACCAGTTGCGAACATTCGTGAAGTGTTTCTTGCGGTTGAGCGTGGGCAAGCAGACTATGGAGTCGTGCCGATCGAGAATTCGGTAGCCGGGATCGTGCCGGAAACGCTGGATATGTTCCCTCATACTCCAGTCAAAATTGTTTCCGAGACGTTTTTAGATGTTCACCACCACCTTGGCTCAGTAGCGGAAAAGATTGATCAAATTCAACGAATTTATGCTGGCCCTCAGCCAGCCGCGCAATGCAGACAATGGATTCATAACCACCTGCCCAACGCAGAAATCGTCGAGATCGTACCAACCGCGATGGCGGCGATTCGGGCATCTCAAGATCCCACAGGGGCGGCAATCGTTAATGAAGTCAGCCTTAGCTTATACGGGTTAACAGCGTTGGCCGAACATATCCAGGATAGCGCCAACAATCGAACGAGATTTGTAGTACTTGGATTTAATGAACCTGCACCAAGTGGCAACGACAAAACCTCATTGATGTTTAAGTTAAAGAACCGCCGTGGCGAGCTTTATCGGGTTCTTGGATGCTTCGTTGAGAACAATGTCAACCTCACGATGATCGAATCTCGCCCTGACCCTCGAAGCACATTCCAATACATGTTCTACGTCGATATGGATGGTCATCGCAATGAGCAGCATGTGATGCGGGCGATCAACGATTTACGCAGTGTGGCAATTGAAACCGTTATCCTAGGTAGCTATCCTAGCTACGACGAAGGGCTTCAGAGTTTGTAGTTCCGCGTATCCGGTTCAGCCAAACTTCGGTTTCTCTGGGATGGCGAAACCGGTGGTTGATCTTGCTCTTATCAGGATGGGTGAAATACTCCTCGCAGCGTTTATGGTTTTTGCCATGAGTGGTGATCATCCACCACAAAATAGACTGTTTTGTAAAGAACTGTGACCATAACCGCTCCTGTGAGTGGCCCCACAGCATTTCACGTTTCGCTCCTCGTCGAACTGTTCTTTTCAAAAGTTGCCAGAACACCACCCAGAACGGGTAATCGAGCCAGATTAAAGTATCGGTTCTAGGATCAATATGGTGTCGAATGCGGGTGAAGCCGCCGCAGATCACCCACCTTGGTTGGCTTGTCGCCTGGTCAACAAGCTGGGCAAATTCATCATCTGGGGTCTCTGTCCAGTTGGGACGCCAGAACAAGGCATCAAGCTCAATATGAGGAATTTCTAGAGCAACACTAATGTTATGTGCGAGCGTCGTCTTACCGCTTCCGGATGTTCCACGAACCGCGATTCGTTCCCCAATAAGCGGCTGAGCTTCACCCACAAAGCTCTTTATACACCTTCATTTGAGACAACACCATCTTTCAGGCGCAAAATAATATCCCCATTGGTCTCGCCATCTTCATCAATTCCATTGCTGCCGCGACCAAAAATCTGGAATCCGCCTTCAATAATCACGTAGTTAAATGGATCGCCGGTCATCGGGTCGCTTGTTGAAATCGAAAGCTCGCCCAAACTGCTAGGAAGCTGGTTCGACTTATGAAACTGGACAAAAAGTTTTCCTGCGACCTTAGCGAGTTTATATCTCACTTCAAGGGCGGCGGCGGAGCGTATGCGGTGTTCGTTCCACTCTGCAATTGCGCTAGGCACAATCCGACTGGGAGTTTTTTGCTCCTGAAATCGTTGCACGGCCTCTAAATAAGCTTCGTTAGAGGCAATCGTGTCTGGGTAAACAGCACGGACGGTTCCAATGGCTCCCATCCAGAATTCAGTCATTCGTACGGCCGCCGCTTTTTGAAACGCCTCTCCTCGAAGCGATAACTTCGCGCCGGCGAAAATCCGGTTTTTGTGCGAATCTGGTTCTGAAAGAACGACGATTGATCGCATTGCTTCGCCTTCTAGGTTGCGAACAACATTGGGCGCAGTCTTACGATTTTCGATAAAAGTGTTGTACTGGCTAACAATTTCTGCCCGGTCACCGTAAAGGAACATGATCTGCTCAGACGCTGTGAGTGACATTGTTTCGAGCAAAGAGTGGAGTGCCAATCCATCCAGCCCAGAATCTCGGGAAATGTGCTGGCCAAGCTTCCGAATAGAATCCAAGGTTGAAAATGCTTCACTTGCAGTGCCGACTCTTGCCTGACTAATTGCATAAGAGCAAGTTAGGCGGCTGACATCAATAATCGTGTGGTAATTAGGTTCAAATGGGGATTCGCAAGAAGCCCAATCCCGTTCAATGTTGCTATCGGATTTATTCGCCGCTCGTTTGTATAACTCGATAATGGGCTTGGCAGATAGGACAATTTCAGCAGTTTCGGAGTCTTGGGTTTCCGAGGGCAGAGCATAAGCTCGCAAGTGGTTTTGAATCTTTGCCCGCTCATCAACATCGATGGCTTGCCATTGTTTATTGAGTTCAATGAGCAAAGGAGCCGCGTCATTGCTTTTGTTCGGCAAATCAATTCGCAAAAACTCGGCTGGCTCAGTTGGAATCTGTTCGGTCGATGCATCGGCCAGTACTTGCTCGTATCTGTCCGCTGTCATATACAAATCAGAATAAAGCCACCCGGCAGACCCTAGCACGGCGACGACTGGCACTGCTAAAGCAGTGTACAGCCCAATCAGCACCCCCCGTCGCGCGAAAATCATACGTACCTTTTTCGCAATTATCGGTACTTATTTTTTGTGTCGTTACACTATTTGTGTGACGAACTTATCTTAATTATTGGGGAGAGATTGCGCGCTCACCGAGGTAATTCTCCATCTCGGCTCTGGCACGAAAAGCCACTTAAACCCGTTTTCCTTTTTTAGCTCAATATTGACTTCGGGAATCGTATCATTAAAGTCAAGCCCAAGGTAGTTAACGGTAACCGAGACTGGAGAAACTACACGCGCTGTTTCACCTTCAATCTGCGGGGCTGGATCAAGAATGACGATAACTGGTTTGGCCTGGTGAATCATTTTGGAAATATCGTAAGTGCTTGTTGCCTCGCCTCCATAAGTAAATGTTCGGCTGAGGTGATCGAGAACCGGGCTTGGTTTGCCTTCTCTTGCTGCGGTTGTAGATTCATCCAAGGCCCGCTGGATTAACTCCTTGTCGTTCGGAGCAAAAACGTAGCCACTAACAAGAACGCCGATAAGTGCCAACACTGGCACTGCGATGAGAAGTTTTTTCATACCCGTTTGCTTACAAGACGTGAAATTAATTAAAAGCGTTTAGGGGGTCACTATCTGGCGGGTCTGATCAACATCAATTGCCATTTGTGCTTTTAGGTCTTCAATTGAATCGAACCTGGCCTCATCTCGCAATCGAGCATGAAAATCGAGGTTAATGGTTTGCCCATAGAGAGATTCGCCAGGGTAATCCAAAAGGAACGCTTCTATTGAGCGCGATTCGCCCCCGACGGTCGGTCGTACACCGATGCTGGTCGCCGCTGTGAAACTACCGAACTCTGTGTGTGCAGTGGCTGCGTAGATTCCGTTCTGGGGAACGATTTGATCAGAAAATCGCGCTAGATTTGCAGTCGGATATCCCAAAGTTCGGCCAAGCTGCTGGCCCTGAACAACGACCCCCTGCAATTGAAACGGTCGCCCTAAAAGCTGCTTCGCGGCATCAAAATCTGCAGAAATAATGGCCTTACGGATTTCGGAGCTACTCACCCTTAAGCCGTGAATCGAAACAGCATCAATGACTTCGCAACTAATGCGTTGCTTCAGCCACTCCCCATTTCCAACCCGGTTGTGACCGAAGGCAAAATCGTGCCCCACCACCATTGACTTAGCGTGCAGATGGTTGATCAGGATCTTTTGGAAGAACTGCTCTGCTGGACAGTCGGCAAGCTCCTGGTTGAATTCTAGAATCACACAAGCGGATGGGCCAAGGGCTTCGATTTGCGCGAGGTTTTGGCGAAGTGTGTTTATGGAGTGCGGTACACGGTCTGGCGCAAGAATTGCCGCCGGGTGGCGGTCAAAGGTGAGAATTACACTGGCGAGATGCTGAGCCCGGGCAACCTCCACCGTTCGCCGGATCAACGCCTGATGACCAAGGTGAATGCCATCGAACGTACCGATGCAAACCACCGCTCCCGGCCATTCTGCGGCTAACAGATCCTCGCCAAAATTCAACAGCATGTCTGCTCTAGATTCTACTGGTTCACCGATTTGATTCATCGGGCAATTGAACGGTTGGAACGAATCGCGACACTCATGTGTTAGGCGGAGGAAGGGTCTAACTCCCGCCGGAGACAAATATGAAGTTGCTCAGTTGGTCAATGATTGGATTAAGTTTCGTACTAGTAATCGCAGGGTGTAGCGCGCAAGAAGCAGAATATGCCGATTACACGGCAAGTAAGACGGCTGCTGACTCAGGTTCACCAGCCGAATCAATGGCAGGGTTCCAAGCCCAAAATAGTCAGCCTCGAAATAATCGCCCCGCTGAACCAGTGAAAATGAATCGCGCCGTGATCCGCGAAGGCAAAATGACGGTTCGAGTCAAGGAGGTTGAGCAAGCCGAACGGGATATCGTCAAGTGGATCAATGGATTAGGCGGATATGTGGATTCTTCAGCTAGCCAAAACTACGGCGAAGCAAACCCCCAAGTCGTGATGAATCTGCGGATTCCGATAGGACACTTCGATGATGTTATTGACCAGATGGCTGATCGAGGCAAGATTATTTACAAACAACTTTCATCCGAAGATGTGACAGAACAGTTGATTGATATCGCCGCTCGCCTGAAAACCCTGCGCTTAGAAGAGGATCGCTACCTCGACCTTATGAAGCAAGCTAAAGGGTTGGAACAGATTTCTTCGGTGCAGTCAAAACTTTCCGAAGTGCGAACCCAAATTGAGCAGATTGCGGCAAAACAAAAGGCGTTGGGAGAACTCACGGCACTTTCTAAGCTGGAACTCACTATTACTCAAGATGCCGTTACAACCCTTGCGAAAGCGGAAGATAAGGCTTGGGCGAATCAAGCCTGGGGCGAAGCAACTGCGAGCGCCAGTGCATTCTTCAAATGCGTGGCAACCATGGTGATTTGGCTTGCGGTTTATTCGCCTGCATTCTTGGTGATTGGTGGGGCTGGGTTCCTTGGCTGGAAGCGGTACAAGAAAACCGATCCAAAGTTGAGTTAATCAATCGTCCAGGTCATTCCTGTTTCGCCGACCGTGAACCAGGAATCCTCGACAATTTTGCGCTCGGGCGATTGTCGCCAAAGAGGGTTGGAATGATTCAAATGAATCAAAGTGATTTTGTCGGAATATTTTCTGAGGTCACGGACGGTATCCCGCACAAACGGATGTGGTACCCGGCTCAAATCACGACCGGGTAATTCGCTCGGATAGAAAAACGTTGCATCGAGAAGCAGGTGGTCGTTCTTATCGAGAATCGTATAAAAATCACCCGATTCGAGTGGCCAGTAATCAATGTCAGGGCAATAGAACATGGATTTGTTATCACCAATAATGTGATAAGCGTAAGTTTGCGTGAACTCGGCTCGGTGAGGAACTACGGTGGGAGCAACTTGGACATCACCAATCTTGGTTAGCGAACCAGCATAGATTTTGTGGCAAGCAATATTGTCGTTCAAAATCAGTTGTCGCCACGGTTCGTTTTCAAACAGAAAATCTGCCATGTGGTTACTGCAGTAAACGGGGAGAAGCTCGGAGTTCATGGCTTCCTTGCCTAAGAACATCAATCCTGTGTAATGACCGATGTGCGCGTGGGTGAGAAATAACCCGGCAAGCTTAAGATGACTGAGCGGTTGAATCGCTTGTTGAAATTGAGGCGGAGCGTCAATCAGCCAATAGCGATATTCAGCTTCATCAATAATCGCCAGGCAAGCGGCAGCACTGGATGGCAGTGATTTGTCGGAGCAGTTCACGCATTGGCAACCTGGCTGAGGGAACCCTCCATCCTGAGCAACGCCGAGTAGCCTCACTTGCATAAGTCGCGTGATTTTACTGGCAAGACTCCGATGAACTTACACTGAATCCCTGCGTTTGGCTGGATATGGCACTTGCGGCTTGTTTATTGGTACTGGGAATGCCCCCCAAAGTTGAAACTCGAACCCTGGAGGCAGAGGGCCACACGTGGGAGTACGTGTTTGCAAAACCAACCGCAAAACCCAAGGGTTTGATTATCGCAATGCACGGGGCGGGAGGTAGCGGCCCGCAGTTCAACGAAAGTGCGCTTTGGGCCGAAAAAGCGACCAAAGCCGGATTTGCCGTGGTATTACCGAGCGGACAGCCTTCGCGAGCCAACGTCGAACCAAATTTCCGAACCAACCCCCGAACCTGGAATTCTGGTCAACTAAACTCCCGTTCGCCAAGAGCAAGGATCAATGACATGGCTTTTTTGGACAAGCTGGTGAAGACTTGCTTTAAAGAAACAGGCGAAGTGCCGATTTTCGTAAGCGGTCATTCTAACGGAGCGGGGATGTCTTTTCGAGTGGCTTATGAATGGTCTGACCGCGTTGCTGGAATCGGCATTATGAGTGGTTCAATTGCCTTAGACCTTAAACAGAAATCAAAAAAGCAAATCCCCACCTACTGGCTGGTTGGTGAAAAGGATCCATTAACTCCTTTTGAAGGAGGTACGACTAAGCTTGAAATTTGGGGGGCGCAAAAGGAAAACGAAAGCGTGCTTTCGATGTTGCAAAAGTGGGCTGACTGGCAGGGCATTACTTCCGAGCCAATGGGAGGAATGGCGCAATTTGGTAACTCAGAACCTTTTGCTAAAGTTGGCTACTGGTACCGATCTTCTGAAAAAGGAGATATTTTGATCTTTCTCTATAAAATTTTGGGTCACGGTCACGCTTGGCCGGGAGCTAACAAAAACGAGCTTCCGCAAGCCATCGTCGGGCCGAACGTTTCTAAGTTGGATGCCACCACTGAGTTCATCAAGTTCTTTGAATCGCAACTCAAAAAACCGTCATCGTAGTCATTCTGGCGTTACCATTCTGCGCGGGTCCTTGCCCCGGCGTAGGATAGAATTGAACCGATGGCCCAGCGCCTGCCCGAGTGGCTGACGATCCGACTTCCGCGACCGGACACGATCAAAGAAGTAGAACAAATGATGCGGGGGAAGAACCTGCATACAGTGTGCGAAAGCGCGCGATGCCCCAACTTGCCCGAATGTTGGAGTAAAAAAACCGCCACATTTATGATCCTGGGCGACACCTGCACCCGAAGCTGTGGCTTCTGCGCGATCAAGGTAGGCAAGGGATTAGAACTCGACCCGTTCGAGCCGCTGAATGTAGCTAAAACCACCAAAGACCTTGGCCTCAAGCACGTTGTCGTTACCAGCGTTGCGCGTGATGACCTGAAGGATGAAGGGGCCGGGCAGTTCGCTAAAACCATCAACGCCTTGCACAAAGAACTTCCGCATGTGATCGTGGAAGTCCTCACCCCCGACTTCAAGGGCAAAGAAGAGTGCATCCGCACAGTGTGCGAAGCGCATCCAGAGATTTACAACCACAATATCGAAACAGTTGAGCGATTGCACACCATCGTCCGCCCGCAAGCAAAATATTCCCGCACGATGCGGTTGCTAGAAATGGTTAAGGAAATCGACCCGACGATCTACACCAAGTCAGGCATCATGCTTGGCCTCGGCGAAACCAAGGATGAAGTCGTCAAAACTCTCCAAGATTTACGCAACCTTGGGGTTGACGCAATCACGATTGGGCAATACCTGCGCCCAACGATGAAGCACCTTCCGGTTGTCGAGTACATCCACCCGGACGTGTTCAAAGAGTACGAAGTGATCGGCGAGGAAATGGGTTTTGCCTTTGTCGCCAGCGGGCCGTTCATCCGCAGTTCGTATAACGCGATCGCGTTTAGCGAAAAGGTGATGGCCGAGCGTCTTGAGCGCGCGGGCTACGTTGCTCCGGAAGCGACGAACCAGCTTCGGGTTTTGCAGTAGTTTGGGATCGACCTTTATTCGTCCCTGGAATCAGTTGGTTTAGCTTCTCCCCACAAGATTGGGGGGAGATTGAGAGAGGGGTTGTTGCAATATAGATTGCCTTTTGGTCAACCCCGCCCTGCCCTCCCCAAGCTTGGGGAGGGAATCCTTGAGATTCAAGGTTTTGTCGCCCACTCAGGGGGAGAGACTTCCTCAAAAGTGTTGGGGTTTAAGTCGGCGATCAGCTGAGGCTCGTCTTCGGGGAAGTTCGCCCACGCATAGAGGCAACCTTTATCGTCAAAAACCAGGCGCCCGGCATTATCGATGTCTATCCAAAGTGGGTGTCCACCTGTGGCGGTTATTCTTAATATGGAAGTGCCACTTGCATCGAATACCTCGGCGCAACTCTTTTGATACTCTTCCCGTAAAACAATTTTTCCAGAAGTTAGATTTTTCTCATAACGGAAGGCAGGGATTTGTTTTGGCTCCATGAAACTAAAAAACAGCTTGGAGAATGCTCCTTTTTTCTGTGAGCTCTTAGTGGAATATTCCTCAACTTGAGTCCAGCCTCTCTTTTCTAGAATGGAATTGCGATCCATTTTAAACACGCAATGGGCAAGATTTACTTCACTGGCAGAAAGGCCACTGTTGATTTTTATATTATTCTTTGCATTGATGGTTAAGAATGCTTCCCATAACCCCAGTGCTGTAAAGTAAGGTGGGCGACTAACTGCGATCCACCGATAAAGATCTCCCCTAACATGCTCCGGCCAAAATCCATTCTTTTTCTCGGACTTGTATCGATAATCTGCCGCCATATAGGCGACGAATTTGGCATCATCGGAAACCAAAGCGTGGCGCGTGTGCACTTTAGCCTTGAGCCACTGCCCTGGCGTAACAATATCAGTATTCAAATCCCAAAGCAACATTTGCGTATATTTGCTCGGCCCGCGGCGAAAGATCACCGCCTTGTTTGCCCCGCGCGCAATCACGCCATCGATACGACAGTAAGACTCGCTCACTATGTCGTCTCGCCTTCGATCTCTTTCACCCGGTGAAGCAGTTTCTCAACCTCGTCCAAATTCAAATTGGCGAGCTTTGATGTACGGATACAGCTTTTGCCGACAGTAGCTTTGCCGATCTTATCCTTTGCTTCTTCTGCCAAATACTTGCCGTTTTCGGTGCAACACACATACAGGCTCAGGCCGGTTTTGTTGGAAGTCAACCCGACATGGAACCACTCGCCGGCGCAGGTTTTTCCTTGATACCGATACCGCCCAAACCCCATGAAGTTGCCGAACATCGCACGTTCGTATTTAGGCAAGACTTTTACGATGAGGTCGTAAAGCGGCTGGAGTTCTGCTTGCTTTTCGGGCGGCAGGGAAGCCATGTATTCCTCGTGGGTAGCGAATGCAACTGTCGATTTCATACAGATAGTTTAATAGAAACCGCTCGTATTATTCGACCCGTTGTGCCTGAAGGAAAAATAATGATTCTGGCGCGCCGCCGTAAATATCAAATCCTTGGAATCCGTTATCCGTGCGTTCAATATTCAAATGCGCTTCATAGGAATATGGCGGAATTGCTCCGTCGAAATACAGATTAAGTGTCCGTCGGTTGGTCACGTTTCCCGTAATGGTTACCGAAGTTGTAGGATTAGTTGATTGGGGGTTGACGAACGTGCCTTCGCCGGTGATGACATCGTTCGACTCGATGTTCAGAGTGAAATCGTATTGCTCATACAGTCTGCTGAGAACAACGGAATAGTTGCCGATTGGAAACGCCGGAGCGCCGCTTCCACCGCCTCCGCAGGCGGTGAGTAATAAAAGGGGTAGCAGTAGTAAAGCTTTCACAGAAAGATGGACGATTTTGGATTCAGGTTAAGTTCCGGCAATAAATTAATCAGTTCGTGCGTCTTTCAGAAACTTCACGTGACTATCCAAAAACAAACGATTCCTGCCGCCGAAATGAACTCCTTTGCCGCGTAGCTCAACGGGAATAGTTGTGTTGGTGCGAGGGAAGTAAGGGTCAACCGCGAGTTCAGTGTCGGCAACGCCTTCGGGGATTCCGATAAACGGGTTCGCCGCTGCTTGCAGATCGGAAACCGCCTGCTCTGGCGACTTGCCCCAGAAATTGTCTTGCGGAACCGGGTCGGTGATTTGGTCGAATCGCCAGAACCAGTAATTCGTACCGTTTTGGGTCACCCTGATCTCGTTTTTCCAAATCGCTTCGGTGCTTGGACAACTATGAACACCTTTCGTTTTATAGGGCGCAAGCGGTTCTAAAAGCCAGCCTGATCTTGGGTCGCTGGGAGGCCAGGTTGTCCACGGTTTGAACCCGCCTTCAGATGTGAGTTTTAAGTCGCGTCGGTCAGGCATTCGGTCATCGTAATCGCCCAAATACAGCATCCAAGCCGTGCCCAGTTGCCTGAGATTGCTTGTGCAAGTGGTTTTCTTAGCGGCCTCTTTTGCGCGGGCAAATACTGGAAACAGGATAGCGGCGAGAATTGCGATAATCGCAATGACAACTAGGAGTTCTATCAAAGTGAATCCCGCTCGGCGCACAAGGAATTTGACGCAGAGCGGGATTCGGTCGTTCGTTAATTATTTCGTGTAGGTCATGGAAACCGCATTCAGATACTGACCATCCATGCGGAATTTTACAGAAAGACCGATCTTGTTTTTTCCTTCGTTTGAGTAGGTGATCTTGAACTTGGTTTTTTGGCCAGGCATCATAGGGTCATCCATTTCTTCGCTCCAGAGCACAAGGTATTTACCTTCAATGTAGCCAGTGCATGGCATAGCATAAGAAGCCATGTTATCGAACCAAGTGCCTTCAAACTTTTTGGACATTGGGTTGTAGGTCAGCATCATGCGACCATTCATGGTTCCCATCGGCCCCATTGAATAGTCACCCGTCCAGGCAACCCATCGACCGAGTTCCATCGCGCAATTTGCGCTACCGGCGATTTTCATTTCGCCCTCACCCGCAGGGTTTAGGCCCATGCCGGTGCCTTTCCACTTGCCCATCATCCATTTGATTTGGTCAAGCTCCTTAGGAGGGGTAAAGAAGTCCATGTTCGGGTCTTGGGAAGTCATTCCAAGAACGAGGCTGAGCGACAGTGTTGAAATCATTGCGGTTCTAGTCTATCGTCGAACGGAGACAATTGCAACCGACAAAATAAAACATAAAAAATTTCTCAATTGAAACTTATCTTGTGTGGTGTCCCTACCTTTTCTTCAAAAGGTAGGGATTCGTAGCCTCACTTAAAGAACGCGAGGCGTAAAGTCGGTTTCGGGAGTAACCAAAGCACAGTACCCCGCCATCAGTTGAGCCGTGTGCTCCACGTCTGCCAGGCTGAGGAGTTCGCAAGGGGTGTGCATATACCGCACGGGGCAACCGACCAATCCAGTAGCCATTCCGCCCCCGCTAACCTGCATGGCGTTTGCGTCTGTGCCAGTTCCGCCTGGTTCTGCAGAAATTTGGAACGGAATGCTTTCCGCTTCTGCTGCTTCCATCAGCATCTTAAAAACGATTGGGTTGATATTGGCACCCCGGGTCACGGTTGGCCCTTTGCCGATGTCCGCTACGCCATATTTGGTTTGACTGAGGCCAGGGTGGTCGATGGCAAAGTCAACGTCAATGGCGAGCCCAGTTTGTGCGCCGATCCACCCAGCCGCAGTTCGGGCTCCGCGAAGACCAACTTCTTCCTGAACCGTAGCAACCGCATAAACACCAACTTCGTTGTGCAGGCGCCCCGATTCGCTGAGCATTCTCAGAGCTTCTGCAACGATAAATGAACCCACTCGGTTGTCAAAAGCGCGAGCGACAGCTCGGTCGCCCATCAGCATTTGGAATTCGTATTGGTAGGTAGCGCAATCGCCAATGGTGACGTACTTTTCGGCTTCTTCTTTACTGCTTGCACCGATGTCGATGTACATATCGCTCAGCTCGGGACGCTTATCTTTTTCACCTGATTCGAGGAGGTGGATTGGCTTACGGCCGATAACACCGGGAACGCGCTCCTTGCCATGGACAAATACGCGATTTCCAAGAGGAACCATCGTGTCATGACCACCAATTCCACGGAAGTAAAGGAACCCTTTGTCATCAATGTAATGGATTTGGAATCCGATTTCATCCATATGCCCAGCGAGCATGATTTTGGTCGCTGCATCTGGGTTGAGGATTGCCGCTACGTTTCCGTGTTGATCTGTCACAACTTTGTGAGCAAACTGATTGGTGTAATTTCGGTACACCTCGGCGTTGCGCTCTTCATAGCCAGAAGGCGAAGGCGTGTTGCAGAGGTTCTTAAGGAATTCGAGGGATTCCGGACGCATGGTTATGACTTTACCAGCCGGAAAACTCGAATCGGGCCGGGAGTATCACGAGGATTGTTCGCGCGATGACCAGCTTTTTCGCAGAGTGAATCCGGTGAGTACAAGAGAAAATATCACCCATGCAAAAGCCCAGGCTACATCGGGAATGTACGTGGCCTGCTGCATGATCAGTGCATCGGAGTGAGCATCAGTTGTCGCAGTGATCTCAAATAATGTGAGCACTGCTTGAAACGCCGTGAGCGACATTTGGATACCTAATAATTTCACTGCAAACTTGATGTTGTCGCCTTTTAGGCTTGTCGCAAGGAGCCAAAGGGCTGGTATCCAGAACAGGGCACTCAGCACGCCAGCAATATCCCCGCGAACTAGCAATATGAGGGAGAGCCCCAGGAGGATTGACAAAGTTTTGAGTGCGGTTCGAGCTTTCTTCTCAGCCCGACCGCTCAGGATTAGGATTGAGCCAAGTATTGCCGTACCCATGTAGCCAGCACTCCCGACGAGGATCGCGTTTCCGCCCAAGATTGGCGTGACACCGCTTCCATCGGCAAACACAAGGATTCGCTCAGGGATTCCGCCTGATGCCAATGCCGCCAGCGCGTGAGCTAATTCATGGAAATGGGTGTTGAGATAAATCAGCGGCAGAATGGCGATCCGCAAATACGGAACCGCCCACAGCAGAATGCTAGCGGCGGAGGCCAGAAGAAGGAGCTTTTGCGATTTAGTCAGATGCGCTCCGATTTTGCTTTTCGATTCGGTCAACTTTATTTTCTTTTAAGTAAACCGTCATGTTGTCGTAAACAAGATAGTGGGTGCCGTTATCATCTGACCAAACTGAAGAGTTTGACCAACCGAAAACTTCCTCAAATATTTCGCGCGATTCTCCAATGTAGGATTCGGGATTCTTCCCTTTTGTAATTGTGCTCATTCCGGCGACCGGATCGTTAACGTAGGCAGATGGAATGAGAGGTAGAGCAATACCGCTTATTAATAAAAGCACTGAAATCACTTTTGTTGTGAGCGGTAGCTTTCCTTTTGTTTGGTAAATTTTCGCAATCCCAAAGCACGAGATTGCTAAACAAATCAGAACAGCAGGAACGACTGCTAGAAACTGATACTGGGCAAAAGCGCCGATCAATGAATTCCTAGCAGAAAAAATCAGAAACGCTTGATGTGCAGCCGCTACCGTACCAAGTAGCCCGCTAAAGAGGATCAGGTGGTAACAACGTGAAAGCCACACTTTTTCTTGGCGTGATTGAGTTGAAAGAGGATTTTCTTCCATTCCAAATACCAGTTACGACGATAAACGACAGAAGGTTTAAGTGGCACCTATGTAGATTCTAATCACAACACCATCTTTGAAATACAAATACGTATAGTGGTTGTTGCCAAGGTAGTAATTCCAGGCTTCATCAATCCCATATTGAGGTTCTGGATCTGGTTCCAATGAATCTTTCCAAGAATCAACTGCCTCGTTATGTTGAGCCTCTGAAAGTACTTCTTGGGGTTCACCAAGTTTAGCCTTGACTTCAGTTGCTGTCTTGCCCGCTAGTCTGGCTACTCCTGTAACCCGGTGCAAATCCTTGAAATGAACTAGCCACAGAAGCCCAAATAAACTAAGTAAACATATTGTAGCGAGCACAATAACTTCGAAATTCGATAATGAATTCTTTCCGAGCCAAGATGATTTCATTTCTCTTAGAACGATGCAGCTGCATGCAAAGTTCTAAGAGAAGTGCTTACCAACCGCGGGTAGCGAGTTGCTCTTGCTCTGGCAAGGTCGAACAGTTGATGCCGACCATCGCTTCGCCAAGATTCGTGCTGATTTCCGCCAGCTTCTTGGCGTCGTTGTAGAAGAGCACAGATTCGACAATCGCGCGTGCCCGTTTAGCGGGATCACCGCTCTTGAAGATGCCACTGCCCACAAACACGGTTTCGGCACCGAGCTTCATCATGAGTGCAGCGTCGGCCGGAGTAGCAATTCCGCCCGCGCTGAAGTTCGGCACCGGCAGTTTGCCGAGCCGCTTGACTTCGCGGATCAATTCAAGCGGAGCTTGGTGCTCTTTTGCAAGAACGAACAACTCATCTTCACGCGCATTTTGAACTGTGCGGATTTCGCTCATGATCGTGCGCATGTGACGAACAGCTTCGATGACGTCGCCAGTACCAGCTTCGCCTTTCGTGCGGATCATTGCCGCACCTTCGGCGCATCGGCGGAGGGCTTCACCTAAGTTGCGCGCTCCACACACGAACGGGATCGTAAACGCATGCTTATCTACGTGGTTAGCGTGGTCAGCCGGAGTAAGGACCTCACTTTCGTCAATAAAATCTATTTCTAGCGCCTGTAAGATTTCCGCTTCGACAAAATGACCGATTCGGCACTTCGCCATGACGGGGATCGAAACGACTTCCTTGATGCCCAGGATCATTTCTGGATCGGACATGCGCGCAACTCCGCCATCTCGCCGAATATCGGCCGGAACGCGCTCTAGCGCCATAACTGCGACTGCGCCTGCATCTTCGGCGATTTTGGCTTGTTCTGGATTAACGACGTCCATGATGACGCCACCCTTTAGCATTTCGGCGAGGCCGACTTTTTCGCGCCAGGTGTTCGGTGCGGGGGTGGAATTTGCAGTGCCGTTGGTCGTGCTCATTTCAGTTCAATCCAGATTCAAAAAGTGGCGTGCCACTGCTGGAAAGTGTACATCTGGCATATGCTCACCAGGCAGGACGGGGGATACTAAGTCCCGTGAGGGCGCAGTCGTTTGGAATTTAAGATCACTGAACGAATGATTGCGGCTCTTGCGGCGGCAGAGTCAGTGGGAAATTCTGCTTCGGCCATTGCGCGATTAGCCAAAGAATTTGGCGACGCAGAAGCAAGATGGGCGGTTACTCAATGGGAATTGCGCCGTCGCGGGGCAGAGAAGTTTGGACGTGCTCGCGAGATGTTGTTCACCCGCACAGGGCTGGAAATGGCGACTCATGAACTGGTTGCCCAGTACCATGCATCACTGTTTCCAGATGGCTATTTGGTTGCCGATCTAACCACTGGAATAGGAGCAGATTTAATCGCTTTGGCTAACCGTGGGTTGGTTGTCGGGTACGAACTTGACCCCGAGCATGCGGCTTATGCTCGGCACAACTTGCAGATTCACGACTTTGATGGGGAAGTGATCCAAGCCAATTCTGTATCAGAAAAACTGTTCGCCGACTACCTGTTCGCCGACCCGGCGAGACGGAAAGAAGGTCGCAAATTGTCTGCGGAGGAGTACAGTCCGCCGCTGGATAAGCTCATTGAAATCACAAAATCTGCAAAGGGTGCGGTTATCAAGCTCACCCCCATGTTGCGAGACGAAGTGATTGATGAACTTGGCGGCAACCGAGAATTCGTCAGTTTTGGAGGAGAATGTAGAGAACTCCTACTCAGATTCCCCGGTGATGGCTCTACCCATGCAGTACATATTGAATCTGGTTCGCGGTTGCAACAAGAAGAATTGTATGAATCGGTTGACGAACCAGAGAAGTTCTTTTATGAAGCCGATCCGGCCGCGATCCGAGCGCATTGCCTCGGCAACTTCGAAATGCCGGCTCTAGGAGATTCAAATGGCTACCTCACCTCTGAGCAATCAGTTGATTCGGTTTGGCTCACTCGGTACGAAGTGCTTTGGTCAGGATCGTGGAGAGCGAAGGCAGTTCGAGAAGTCATGGCGAAAAATGGCTGGAAACCAACCGCAGTTAAAAAGCGCGGGGTTGATGTGGAGCCAACCAGAGTGATGAAAGAACTTCGCGGACTTACCGGTGAGAGTGTGATCCTCGCGATTTATCCCAACGGAGCAAAAGCCTGTGTGGCAATTTTAAGAAAATAAAGTGCCCTGTTGACATATTATATAACAGTATGGTTATATAACTAAATGGTTGCAAATACATGGCAAGAATCACCGCTTGATGCGGTGTTCGCGGCGTTGGCGCACCCGGTTCGGCGCGAAATCGTTCGCCGACTCAAAACCGGAATGGCCTCCGTCAACGATTTCTTGAGTGTATTTGAGATGAGCGGCCCTGCGATCTCTAAACATCTCAAAGTGCTGGAAGATGCGGGTCTTGTTCGGGTGGTGCAGGATAAACAGACTCGTTACCGAGCCCTCAACGCCTCGCCGCTCGCGGAAGCAACCGATTGGTTGGAGGAGTACCGGATTTTTTGGGAAGGGAGCTTTGACCGGATGGAATCAGTAGCACGTGAGCTAGAAGCAGAGAGAAACAATGATCAAAGTAGCAGATAACGAAATGGCGATGGAGCGGCTTGTGCCGTGCGGGATTGATTTGATGCCCCGGCTTTGGTCGGATCCCGCATTACTCAGCCGATGGTGGGGGCCAGAAGGGTTTAGCACCACCACCCACAAAATAGATTTCAGAACGGGCGGGGAATGGGATTACACCATGCATGGCCCAGATGGCAAAGATTACGGCAACTTCATTCGTTACACCAAAGTGGATGAATCCGGCATTGAATACGACCATTTTGGAACCGGCGAAGACGCCCACGCGAGCTTTAAGGCAGTGATCACGTTTGAGGAAGTCACGAAAAGTGTCACCCGGGTGATTTTCAAAATGGTGTTTGAGGATGCAGAAACGAAGCGTCAAATCTGCGACGAATACGGCGCGGCTGAAGGACTACGAGAAACCACAGGCCGACTGGTTCGAGAAGGTCAGCTAATTGCCGAAGTTGATGCCGCCTGCAACAGTCTGGAGCAAGCGGTCGCACGGATGAAGCGGGCCGTTGACCGAATGCCAGCTGATAAGCTCAATTGGTCGCCTGGCGAGTCGGCGCGAAGTGTGATCCACCTTGTCGCTCACTCCGCTTGGTCAATTGACTGGATTCGTTCAACCCTAGGTGGCAAACCATATCCTGGCGCAACCACTGCCGACGGCGACCGGGCGATGCGGGAATTTGAGATGGGCTTTACCGAAATCGAACCTGCTTTGGCCCTGCTGGACAAGAATACAAAAGGCTGGCTGAACTATGCCAGATCGCTGACGGTTGAAGATTTGGATCGAATCGTTGATATGCCGTTCAATTTGGGGCAAGTTTCAGTTCGCGATGTTCTGCTTGCCGCCGCTTGGCATACCAACGACCACTGCGCTCAGATCGAATATATCCAGACGATTCTGGGCGACCGCGACTGGGGGTTCTAGCCGCTCAGAAAACTCTTGATTGCAAGAATGTCTGCTTGAACCAGGTTGTGACCGGATTCAATCATTTTGAGAGTGGTGTCAGCACCTGATTCGTTGAAAATACGGGCCATGTGCTGACCTTGTTCCGGCGGGCAGATTTGGTCAGTAATACCAACGTGAAGTTGCACTTTAACGTTTTGCAAATTGAGGTTGGGTGCTTGCGTTGGCAGGAACATCGGGCGGAGCAGAACTGCTCCGCTGAGAATCCCTTGATTTGTGAGCAATAGATTCGATGCCATATTGGCCCCGTTACTGTAACCTAACGCGATCACGTGTTTACTTACGATTTCTGGTCGTGTTTTTAACCAAGTGGTCAGCTCTTCGGTGCGGAACGCCAAGTCGTCGTAATCCAGTTTCCCTTCCGCGAATCGTCGGAAATATCGGTTCGCTCCATGTTCCGAAACTTGTCCTCTTACTCCTAAAATCGGAAAGTTTGGCGCGATATCTTGGAGAATTTGGGTAAAGGCATGCTCGTCTCCGCCGGTTCCGTGCAAGCCCAAGATGACGGGTCTGTCGTCATCGCCCGGCGTGAACGAAAAGTGAAATTCGCTCACTTTTTGCCTCTAGGAAAGTGGATTCCGGTCGGGCCGACGAACTCTGGAAGTCCAGCCGCTACTGCGTCGCGTTGTGGTTCTAACCAAGGCGGAAGTTGCAAGCTCGTACCAAGCTCTTCTGCCGATTCATTGACCGTATTGCCTGGGTTATCTGTAGCGATTTCAAACAGTACACCGCCTGGCTCTCGGAAGTAGATGCTGTGGAAGTAAGTGCGGTCGATGATCTCCGTGGGGCGTTGCCCTGCATTCATGATCTGCTCGCGAACCACTTCGTGTGATGGATCATCGGCAACTCGGAATGCAACGTGATGAGTGATGCCAGTTCCCATGCGGCCAAACGGAACTTGTGGGCTTTGGGGAATCTGAATGTACCGCCCAAATGTGGAATCCGTGAAATTTGTTTCGTATAATTTTACGTCGTTTTCCTCTCCTTTTAGGCTGTAATCCATTGTTTCGGTGAGAAGCTTTTCCGTTGATTCCGGGCGAGCGGAAAGGAGGCGCACATGGTGGAATCCGTGGATTGCAAACGAAGCAGGGATTTCTCCGTAGTTCGCATCGGTGGCGGGAGTATCAATACTTTCAACCAATTGGATGATCATCTCATCTGGGTCGAGCAGAGTAAGCGTGGGGAAACCGAATTCAATCGACTCATCCGCCTCGATTCCCGCGGCGGAAAGGCGGAGTTTCCAAAAATCGAGCGATCCTTTAGGAACAGCAAACGAAGTGGTGTCGGCTTGGCTAACCCCGGTCACTCCGCGTGGAGCGGAGGGCCAAGGGAAAAAGGTCAGCAAGGTGCCAGGTCGCCCGAGCCCGTCGCCGTAATAAAAGTGGTAGCTGCTCGGATCATCGTAATTGATGGTCACCTTCACCATCTTCATCCCCAGCGTTTTGGCATAAAAATCTACGTTTGCCTGCGGGTCGCCGCACATGCTGGTCACATGGTGAATTCCGAGAATTTGGTTAGTCATTAGGAGTTCCTACGCATGATCATTATTGGTATTACGAGACCTATCGTTTCGTATAGGTCTCACTAAAGTTTATCGCAAAAACTTATGCTAAACGTCGAACGTAATGCCTTGGGCAAGGGCGGGTTTTTGCGTTCCGTGATAGGTGGTGCTTGTTTGCCGGCGCATGTACGCCTTCCAAGAATCCGAGCCGGATTCACGCCCGCCGCCGGTTTCTTTTTCGCCACCAAACGCTCCTCCGATCTCTGCGCCGCTTGTGCCGATGTTCACGTTGGCGATACCACAGTCAGAGTTCTGCTTGAAGTATTCAGCTTCGCGGAGATCGGTGGTCATGATCGCGGAACTCAGCCCTTGAGGAACCGAGTTGTGGACTTCCAGAACTTCTTCCAGCGAACTGTACGGCATGGCGTAAGTGAGGGGAGCGAAGGTTTCGTGATGGATCGCCTCGTGGTGGTGATTGATTTTCACGAGAGCCGGGTGAGCGTAAAATCCGCCCGATTCAGATAGAACACGCTCGCCGCCCACGACCTCAGTCGCGTGAGGTCGGATTGCTTCGATTGCGTTCTGCATGCAGGTGAATGCTTCTTCGTCGATCAGCGGACCAACCAGGGTGCTAGCTTCCAGCGGGTTACCGATTTTGCTTGCGCCAATTTGAAGGTAAGCGGATTTCAGCGTGTCGAACAGCTGTTCGAACCGCGATTCGTGGACAAAAACGCGTCGGGTACTGGTACATCGTTGGCCAGCGGTGCCAACTGATCCGAACAAGATGCTCGGCAGGGCAACGTCAAGGTCAGCCGACGGAGTGACGATGATCGCGTTGTTGCCACCCAGTTCCAAAAGCGATTTGCCAAATCGAGCGGCAACCTTGGGGCCAACGATTCGGCCCATGCGGGTGGAGCCAGTCGCGGAAATTAGAGGGACACGGGTGTCTTCCACCATCTGATTGCCCTCAGCAGCACGCCCAATGATGAGTTGACTCAGTCCGGCAGGAGCATCGGGGAAATCGGCAAGGACTTCATTGAGGATGTTCTGAACTGCGATCCCAGTAAGTGGGGTTTTCTCACTGGGCTTCCAAATGGTGCTATCGCCACAAACGAATGCGAGAGCGGCGTTCCAGCTCCACACCGCAACGGGGAAGTTGAACGCGCTGATGATTCCAACTGGGCCGAGGGGATGCCAGTTTTCTTGCATTGTGTGGTTAGCCCGTTCGGATTGGATTGTGAGGCCGTACAGTTGCCGACTAAGCCCAACTGCAAAGTCGCAGATGTCGATCATCTCTTGAACTTCGCCGCGGCCTTCCTCAATGATCTTTCCGCATTCCAGGGTGACGAGTTGAGCGAAGTCTTCTTTGCGTTCGCGGAGCTTGTTGCCCAGTTGTCGAACCAATTCACCTCGCCTTGGCGCAGGGATCAGTCGCCAGGCTTTGAACGCTGTCTGTGATTGCGCGATGATGGCATCAATTTCTGTGCTTGTGTGGCAACGCAGGGTCGTGAGCAAAGAGCCGTCTATCGGAGTGTGGACGGGCAGATCGTTTCCAGCAAAATCAGAAAGATTCGGTATCAGTTTATTAACGACAGCGGCAAATTGGCTCATGCTTTGAGTTTGGCAGAGGGCTTGGTTCAAAAAGAAGGACGCCCCGGGCGAGTGGCCCAGGGCGTCATAGTCAACACGATTGGAGTGAATTACTTTTTGCGTCGTTTGAGAGCAGCAAGAGCAGCAGCTCCAGCAAGAACCGTCATGGTAGCTGGTTCGGGCACGGCTTCAACGCTGACGTTGTCGATGAGTCCGAACAGCAATGCTCGCGCGTTTGCATCGGCGCTTGAGCCGGCGTTAATATCTGATTGGGAGAAGTAAATGTTTCCGTTCAGGTTTGCCTTGGTAACAGATGCGATCGCCAATCCGTCAATTGACCAGCTCACAACGTCGCCAACTTTTGAGACTTCCCATCGTCGCCAAGCGAATGATTGAGTTCCAACTGCAGGAGTACCAGTTTGGCCCGGGAACAAAGCAAGTTGTGCGGCCGGAACTGTGCCTTGGAAACCGGAATAGTAGGGGTGAGTGTTGTTCGTTACACCAGCGACGTTTCCAGCTGCGTAGGCACCGGAAGTATCAGCAACTGGGGAGCCTGCGGCAGTATAGATTCGATAGTCGTTGCCTGATCCACCATCGCCTGTCGCCCCTACCGTTACACCAGGAACAGAGTTTCCGAACCAGTTAACTGCTGGCCCGCCACCTATTCCGGCCATAGATAGCTGGGTACTACCTGAACCACCGCCTGGGAATGGCCCAACTGTGTTCATCCACATATCGAAGCGGAGAGTGTAGTCACCAGTAAAATTCTGACCAAGTGGAGATGCACTCATGCCGGAGAATATTCCGGTTCCTGGCACGTTGGCTTCCAACTTCATTCCCCGAGTTGTGCCGCCTGAATTAGGTGCAGAAGGAATTCCAACTGTTGAGTAGTCAAAGAAGAAGTCAGCTTCCCCACCGGAGTTGTTTCCGTTTACGTCACCAGCAATTGAAGAAAAGAATTGCCAGTTGGCCGAGTTGTCGACATCGAAGTTTTCAGTGTAGAGGGCCGCACTCGCCGTGCAAGCGAGGGCGCTGACCAGTAGACCGGAGCTAAGCAGTTTGAGGTTTTTAGGTGTCACCGTATTCATCTCCAAAAAAGAATGCAAGGTTATTTGCATCCAAGAACTCCTCTAGTATGCCGAAAAATGGATGAGCACGCTGATAATTCCCGTTTAACCTAGTATTTCTGCTAGGCGAAAAGTGATCTCACGCTTACCCCGAAACCATTGCGAGCACCGTGACGGTCAGTGGAGCGACTTTTCGAGTCGATTGGGAAAACTCCCGTGGCGTTTGGGCGATTTCATTGGTTTGATACAGTTGCCAAGGCATTGTTCCGGGCAACGAGACGGATTTTTGCTCAAGCGTGCCGTTGAGGATCACCACGAATTCGCCTTCTACTGATCGAATACGGTAAGCCACGACACCTTCGGGTGCGTCGATAAACAGAATTGATCCGGGCTTATTTGTTCGGAATTCAGGAATTCGCTTTCTGAT
The DNA here is from genome assembly GCA_019638675.1 of Fimbriimonadaceae bacterium. Lineage (GTDB taxonomy): Bacteria > Armatimonadota > Fimbriimonadia > Fimbriimonadales > Fimbriimonadaceae > UphvI-Ar2. The sequence continues at coordinate 905,602 of JAHBTE010000001.1, forward strand.
AGCAATAAATTTCTTTGTAATCGCCGCCGTATCTTCAAACTCAGGCATACGTGACCAGTCAAATTGGTTTGCTGAATCTCCGGCGTTGTAAGAATTGTGATTCCCGCCCTTGGTGCGACCGATTTCTGGGCCGCCTTCTAGAAAGGGGATTCCTTGACTTAGCAAAACGGTGGCTGTCGCCAAAGTTTGTGCCCTTTTCTTCAGCTCAGGTGAAAGGTTAAAAAGTGCGAGCTTGTCATTGAGTGTGAGGTTATCGTGAGCGGACACATAGTTTATCGACTCGCTGGGGTGAATTGTAAAGGAATCAACTGACCCAATGATGCCTTGCTTAACTGCTTCGATATTCTTGCCGGTCGTGATAAATCCTGCTGAAGGGCCATCGAGTTCGCCACGTAATGCGTTTCGGAAGTCGTCGTTAAAGACCCCGACTTTCATTCCTTTCTGAGCGCCCTTGGCAAATCGAACCGGGCCGCCACCAGTCCATGGTTCTCCATAAAATGTGGCGTCTGGTCGGATCGCATACACTGCCTCTGACCAATCTTTAACGCTTTCTGGTGTGAACATTCCGATGAGGTCAAATCGGAAACCATCAAGTTTGTACTCGTTGATCCAGAACAGGAGGCTATCGCGGACGAATTTGCGAACCATCGGTCTCTCGTCGTGCAATGCATTGCCGACTCCTGATTCGTTAAGTAATTCTCCGGCGTCGTTTGTCCGGAAATAGTAATACGGCACAGTTTCATCGAAGGCAGACCGCGTCCCGTTGGTTGGTACTGTGTGGTTATAAACAACGTCTTGCACCACTCGCAATCCTGCTTTGTGCAGGGCGAGAATCATCTGCTTGGTTTCCCTAATGGTAGTCACAGGATTGGCTGGGTTAGTGCTGTACTGTTCTTCAGGAACATTAAAAAGAGTAGTTTCGTAACCCCAATTGTAATTTGTACTGTGGTCGGGGTTGAAGTTTTGGAATGGCAGAATGTGGATATCGGTGACTCCAAGCCACTTAAGATAATCAAGTCCGGTAGGCAACCCTTTATATTTGGTTCCAGTTTGAGTTAATCCCAGATACTTTCCGCGCCACGCTTGTTTGACTCCACTTGCTGGATTGATCGTGAAATCTCTGACATGAAGCTCATAGATAATGGATTCCGTTTGACTGCGCTCAATTTTTGATAGTTTGCGACTCCAACCTGGCGGATCAGTAGCGGAAAGATCAACAATGACGCTTTTGGTTGAATCTGGAGTTGCGGCTGGAGCGTAAATGTCGGCCGCGAGCCGCGTTTTGCCGTAGGTTTCAAATTGATATTGATAAGTCCATCCTACGAGATTCAGGTTTTTTGATCCATACCAAACGCCAGCCGTTCCCCTTTCCAATTCAATCAACAACGGAATGTGATAATCGGGATGGGAAAGAATTACCTTTGCAGATGTAGCCACGGGTGACCAAACTTTGAAGCTCGTTTTTGTTTTTGACAGAGTGTAGCCAAGGTCATTTTTAGGATAAATGAATTGAGGTTCGGAGAGTACTTCCCGTAGAACAACTGTTTGATATTCAAATGTGCCATTCGAGAGCATCATCGGTTCCAGTAATTCTTTGTTATTCAATGCGCGCGGGAGGGTTAGCGCAACCGACCTCACTTTTCGCTCAGGTTCTCCCTGAATCTGACCCTTGGCAATTGTGGGCTGAGCAACTTTATCAGGATTATTGATTGAATCAAAAAACGTATTGCTATTAAAATCAACTACAAACTTTACGGCTTTTTCTGGACTTGGAACGGAGAGCTTAATGTTTTGTCCGTCTTGCTTTAGGTTAGCTCCCCAATTTTGTGCCCACGATCCGCCACGGGCAATTTTGAATTCGTACTCGCCTTCGGGAATGATTAAAGCGAGCTCGTACACTCCGGGCGCAACCTGAGTCATTCGAGTCGTATCGTCGTTTGGATCCCAAACGTTGCCACCAAGAGCGGCTGCAAAAGTGCCAGGCAACACTACTTTGTCGGGAGTCGCCGGCGAGGTTGGTCGTTTCGCGTACTCTGTTACTCTTAAAGAAACTGGCGTGAGCTTATTTTTCCCAATCCACAAGATGAAATCTGATGGCTCGATGTTGCTGCGGGGAGTTGGCAGGGCGACTCTGATCTCACTACGCGAGTCGAGAAAGGCAGGATTGTGTTCGGAAATTTGAGCCAAACCCATGCCATAGAGGAGGCCCAAAGAAGCAATTGCCGCGCACTGCATGAATTTAGTTTACAAAATTTTAGCTTGTGAATACGTAATCATAAAACTATTTTCAAATCCTGTTGACATTTAATGTAGACGCAAATATACTAATTGTATGCGAGCACAAGATTTTATTGCCGACGAAACGATGAGGGCTTCCGAAGGCTTGATCCATCAAGCGACCAAGATGGGTGAAAAAGCCACCTGGAGTCCCCTGGATGAAGGTCGAACTGCACTTGACCAAGTGGCCGAATGTGCCCTCATTTGCTCTTCGATGGTGGATGTCCTCAAGAACTGGAAGATGCCCGATTTCACTCCAGAAATGATGGAAGAGTATGAAAAGAATAAAGCAGCTTTATCGATGGATGAAGCAATAGCTATGCTCCGAGAAAAAACATCAGCACTTTGTGACGTCATTCGAGCCGTTCCCGATGAGGAACTGGTTGGGACAATGCAATTTTGGGGGCCAGAACCTTGGTCAAAAGTAGGCGTGATGAACTATCACAACTGGAACATGACTTATCACAACGGTCAACTTAACTACATCCAAACGCTTTACGGCGATAAATCTATGGGCTAACCTAAAAGAATGAGCGAACTCACCCGGGCGGAGGCAGTTAAACTCGCCCGGCATTCGGTGTTAGTGGGAGTGTTCTCAAATGGAGCACTTGCAATCATCAAGGGGCTAGCTGGAGTGCTTGGACACTCTCAGGCCCTTATCGCCGATGCGGTTGAATCAAGCTCTGATGTTTTAAGTTCGCTGGTTGTCTTCTTCGGGTTGAAAGTCGCCGCCGAAGCTCCCACCCAGAAACATCCTTACGGAAAGGGCCGAGCTGAACCGATGGCGGCGGCAATTATCGCTGTTGCATTGTTTATCGCTGCAATTGCTGTGGCGGTTACAAGTATTCATGAAATCGTGACCCCTCACCTCACGCCGGCACCTTTTACGCTTGTGGTTCTGGTTGGAGTAATCGCTGTTAAAGAAGGACTGTTTCGGTTCGTTCGCACCCGGGGTAAGCAGGTGCGGAGCTTAGCTCTAGAAGCTGATGCCTGGCACCATCGCAGCGATGCGATCACATCGCTAGCTGCGCTGCTCGGCATTAGCATTGCGCTCATAGGGGGAAAAGGATGGGAAGCCGCTGATGATTGGGCGGCTTTGGTTGCGGCAGGAATCATGATGTTCAATGCTTGGCATCTTCTGCGCCCTGCCATAAGCGAATTAACGGATGCGGTACCAGACCAAAAGATAGTGACGGAAATCCGCGACATTGCCTATTCGATCAAAGGCGTTAAAGGAACCCATCGCTGTTGGGTTCGCAAACTCGGACTCGATTATTTTGTCGATCTTGACGTGCTTGTAGACGGAGAGTTGACGGTTCGAGAAGGGCATGACTTGGCCCACGCCGTTCATGATGCCGTCACTGAGCAACTTCCATTTGTCCGCAAAGTTATGGTTCACGTAGAGCCGATGGACGAATTTGGACGCCATAAATTAGATTGGGAAGAGTAAACATTGGCGGGAACGTGTGGGAATCGAACCCACCCAGCGCCCTAAAGCGCCGCACTCGGTTTTGAAGACCGGGGGGCACACCAGCACCCATTCGCTCCCAAAAAGATTCTTATTTTTAATCGCTTAAAAGAGGGCCTGTAGTAGGATCCTCGTTTGATGGCTCAAGGTTATCAGTAGGTTGAGACTGCTTAAGCAATTCCTCAATCTCTTTTCGTTTCACTACTTCGCCTTTGAATATCTTTAGGCGAGATTGATGATCACGATACTGGCTGATTTCAGATTCAATATAATTGATATCCTCGAAATTTGGTTTTTCTAGCAGCTCCGAAATGTAATAGTAGCACCCTCGGGCATAAAGGTAAGCACCAACAACATTAGGATCGAGATCAATTTGCTCTTGGAATGAAGCAATCGCCCAAAATAGGTGATCTCGAGCTTCGTTGTCATCACCCTGCTGGAAATTCAACTCAAACTCGGATAGCCTGTGTTTAGCCTGCCGAATGGAATTGGGTTGCTGAGATTCACCGTCAGAACTCTTGAATTCCAAGATGTAAAAGTAGCCAATGAGCAATATTAGCAGCAAAGAGGCTGCTCCGAAAGAGGGTAAATGCAGATCTGCAGGCTGTAGATGCCCATTTACTACCGAGTGGCTAAGAATTCTGCTGATCATTGCTGTTGCAACAATGGCAATAAGGAGCGACACCTCGAATGCTTTAAAATCAAGTAACTCGGCTTTAGCGTTTTTCGCGTCATTGTCATGGGCAATTTCATTTATGTACCTACCTAGGCCAAGCATGAGGAGATATGGCAAGGGGGCAACAATTAATAGTTCCACAGTAGATAACACGTCAACGATGATTTCATGAGATGTTCCAATGTATGTTATTTTTCCGCCTAAAAATACGGGGATACGCGCAGAAATCTCCTGGACGACAGCTGACAGTAATTTAAAGAATGCTGCTAAAAAGATAATAATCATCATCAAAGCAGAAAAAATAGTAAAATAAAAATGCAAGTTTGAGACGAAAAGTTGAATTTTTGAATAACGATTTCGCTCTCGATCGATAGTCTTCTTATCACTGCTATTAAGGTCTCTAAGTAGATTTAGAATTGATTCTTGTGTCAAAAATGCTGAAACAATAATGCTCAGCCACATGAAGGAAAAGCACAGAGTCCAATAGGAGTCTGCTTTAAACGTATAAAGAGGTTGATTAATGTCAAAAATAGAACGAAATTCCACTGATTGTATGTACTCGTTTAACTCAGCCCAATGAAAAAACCACATAGCAAATGTAGAGGAAACAATAAAAGAACTTATTATTGAGAGACGACGGGTTCGCCTTAACTTTCGGATGTTTTCGTCGCCTTCTGGTGGTTGAGGAATCTTTCTTCTAGCAGAATATGAAACGATCCAAATCACAGTGCTCACAATAAAAGTTATGACTTGAATGGCTAAACTGGGCACTATATTAAGTGCCGCCAATATCCATAAGATTATGTGCGGAATTCGCGATTTGAGCAAATGATTCTGTATATCCATACGCGTCAAAATATCTCCGACGTAAGATAGTTGCATAGTATAAAGACTAAAACCAAACCTTGTCAATACTGTAGAGACAATCTTTTTAAAGCCTACTGGTTCATACTGGTAACGATGAACGTGATTTGGAAAGGAGATATGGCTTTTGAAGCGACGGGTGACAGTGGTCAGAGCTTTGTGATGGACGCCTATCCCGAAGCAGGAGGGCACAATTTAGGGCCAACTCCAGTGGAAGCACTCTTAGGATCGCTAGCTGCATGTTCGGCAATGGATGTGATTTCAATCTTGAAAAAGAAACAGCAGGTAGTGACGAGCTATCGGATTGAAATCAACGGAGTGCGAACCAAAGAAGGGGAATGGCCAAGGCCTTTCGAGCAAATTACGATTAAGCATATCGTAACGGGCGAAAACTTGGATGAAGCCGCCGTTGCTCGATCAGTGCAGCTCAGTGACGAAAAGTACTGTACGGTTATGGCAACCCTACGTGTTGTGCCCCAAATAGATTCGGTTTACGAGATTTATTAAATAAAAATCTCCTGGTAGGCGGTCGCGTACCAGGAGATTTGAACTTTAACTTGCTTAGTTGCGAGATCGGAACGGGCTGAAGCCGAATCGATCGAAGATGAAAAAGACGTTTGCGATAGAGTTGATCATTTCAAAATCAACGTTTCCGCTATCGGGAACGAAAACCAAGTCACCAGGTCGCATCACAATGTTATCTGCCGCACTCTTGCCCCCAGCAAATGCAACGAGGTCAGCTTCAATCGCAAGAAAGTCGCCTGGACGACCGGGCAGGGGTCGGAAGACTTGCACTCGGCTCAGTCGCGATTTGCGCGGAATTTGGCCAGCTTGCTCGACTACTTCGGTTAAGGTCATATTTTCGCGGTAGTCCACCGGGCCAGCCCGTTGCACCCGTCCCGCAACGATGACGCGGTTGTCGTTTTGTTCAGGAACGATGAGGTTATCGCCGTCATCAACAACGTAGTTTTGACTGCTATCACCATTCAGAAGCGCGCGCAGGTCAATGGGAATTCGTTCTTGGCTGTTCTTCTTTACCAAATAAGCTTTGCTGAGATCAGCGCGACCGTTCGTGCTCGTACCGCCACCAGCGTTGACGAGGTCTAAAAGACGATCACCGGGCCGCATATCGTAAACGCCAGGTCGTCCGACAAATCCACCGACCGAAGCTTTGACGCGTCGGTATTCGCGAATAGTGACCGATACAATTGGATCGTTCAGCTTGAGCCTGTCAACGTACGCCGCTGTTAAGTCGGCTTCGAGCTCTTTAATAGTTTTGCCGCCAGCTTTAACCGTTCCAAGAAATGGAGCAGAAATGTTGCCATCTGGACCAACCGGTACTATGGCGCTGATTTCTGGAAGTTGATAAACCGCAATAATTAATACATCTTCTGGTTGCAGTCGGTAGGTTTCGCCTGACACCTGCGCCAAGGCAGCTTGAACCAAAACCCCCGCCACCAAAATACTTGCCAACTTCTTGAACTGACTCATCGCAAATCGCACTCTTTACGGATAAATCCGAAATCAAACCGGATTATAGCTGAATTATCAGTTTATTTCCTGCTTTCTTGAGCCTTCTATAACGATTGTAAATTCACCTTTTGGCGGAACTTGCTTATCCGAAGGTAAATCTGGCAGGGCTCCGCGAAAAATTTGTTCATGTAACTTCGTTAATTCGCGGGTAATTGCGTACCTTCTAGAACCCAAAACACGACCGCAGATTTCAAGTGTTTTCAAAAATCTATGGGGGCTCTCAAAAAAGACTAGTGTAAACGTTGAATCAACAAATGGCTCAATTACCTTAGCTGCTGGGCCGGGTTTACGCGGAAGAAATCCCAGGAACGCATACCTTTGGGCAAAAAATCCGCTCGCGCTCAAAGCTGTGCTCACGGCACTGGGGCCAGGGATTGGGACAACCTCGACTTCGGAATCCAAAGCTAAATCCACTAATTGCGAACCGGGGTCACTAATCGCAGGCGTACCAGCATCGGTGAGTAGTGCTACTGTCTCACCTGATTCCAGCCGCTCTAGATAAGAACGAATTTTTGCTTCTTGAGTGTGTTCACTCAAGGTTGCCATTGGTTTGGATATCTCAAAAGCGTGTAAGAGCTTGCCCGTGACCCGCGTGTCTTCTGCTAGCACGAGATCACATTCTTCTAATGCTTTTTGAGCACGGGGAGAGAAGTCGTTCAAATTTCCAATAGGGCCGGCCACTACATACAAGCGACCGGCCATATTGGTTAGTTTCCTGTGGTTCCTGTTCCGCCAGGAGTTCCAGTAGTTGGAGCCGTACTTCCAGTTGTTCCAGTAGTGCCACTTGGATCGGGCACGACTTCCTTGTCCAATTCTTCCTGCGCTTTCTTGGCTTCTGCTTCTGCTTCTGCTTTATCTTTATCGGCCTGAATTTTTTCCTTTAGCCAATTATCCAAAATTTCCTGAATGGTTTTGTGCTCGTCTGCAGTGAACTTCTTATCAGCCAGAGCTTTGTTATTCATGGTCGTAATTTGGTTATAAACGGCCTGACCCATTGCCTCGTAATCCGAGTTCAGATCTGCAGCCTCTTTTAGGAAAAGAAAACCTTCTTCATTGCGCCCAGCATTAAGTAACTCTTGCGCAAACCGGATTCGGAAATCCGCATCTTCAAAGTTCTCAAGCATGCGTTGAGCCACATCAATTCGGTCATCGAGCATTTCTTTTTGCTCTTCAGCGGTCGCTTTGGCGTAGATCGATTCTGTGAGGATGAACTCGGCTGCCACAACTAGATTGCCGCCAGCCGTTGACGATTTCGCTTTCGCCAATTGATTCTTCAAATCCTCATCGTATTTCGCAGCGTCAATCTGTGCTGCTTGATCCGTGAGTAATTTGTATGTATCGTAGGCAATCTCCAAACCCTTGTCAGTAAAAGTGGGCTTGAAAGTTTCCATTTTTGCTTTGAAGTCCTCATCCAAGGCATTGTTTGCACGGGATTGGCGAGCGTTTTCGAGCAAAGTAGCTTTATTCTTTTCAAACTCCTTTGGTAACTTAGTGTTGACAGACTTGAGTTGGTAAATAACTGGCGAGCCACTTTGCATTAGGATTTCACTCGTTTCGCCAACCTTTAAATCTTTTAGCCCTTTCATGGATGTATCCACTTCCAACAAGCCAACCGATAGAGTGGTTGTTTTATCTTCTTCCTTGGCATCGGGGTTGTACTTAGATTGAACATCGACAAATTTAGTGCCGCTTTTAATCTCACCTAATGCCTTCAGTGCCTCGTCCTGTCGGTCGCCTAGGGATTTCTTCAAATCTTCAAATCGGATAACTTCAAACGTGTACTCCGAAAATGAATTTTTCAGGTCTTCTTCCGTGTACTTGACGTTATTCTTGTAGTGAATGACCAAGGCACCACTGAGCATATTTGACTTGATCTCTTTCTGTTTTTCTGGATCGTTGAAATCTTTCTCAAGAGCGTCAACATTATCTTTAACCCATTGATCGCGTGGTTTGCCCAGTATTGTTTCCAACTGCTTATTCGCCTCTGCTTCGCTGGCGTCCGGTTTGATTTGACCGTTGATCATCAACTGAACGCGAGCTTGATCCAATGACTGGTTGGCTTGAGCTTCACCGATTTGACGAATATTTTCTTTGGTGACCGCAACTCCCTTTTCTTGGGCAAGAGCTTTAATTGCTGCTAATTGCACATAGGTGTTTACAACTGTCGCATTAAGAGCAAGCTCACCTTGCGGAGTTCCGCGTGAAGCACCTTGGCTAGTTGCCGTTTGGCTAAGCTTTTCGTTAAATTCTTGCAAATGGACTTTGGTGGAGCCGACAGAAAACAACTCAGGATTGGTGCGGGGATCTTTTTCTGGATCTCCACCAAACTTGAGGCCAGTAGCGACCATGCCAAGGGCGAGGAGCAGGGCGATTAGGCCAAGAAACACCTGGCACCCTTTGTTTTCCATAGCTTTGCGAATTTGAACGATTGACAATTCAGTAACTCCTGAGAAAGAAACGTTATTTTGACATCGGATGGTTTCCGGGGTCTGGGTTCAGGGCTTGACAAGTAGACAAAAAGTGTGAATAATATAAATGTCTGGCAGACGTAAGGATATATCTGCTGAGGAAAACAATGGCCAAAGGTTTAACAACGCGACAGGAAGAGATTCTGCGATTTATTTCCGACTACCATGCGGAGCAAGGCTATCCACCTTCGATTCGCGAGATCGGAGCACGTTTTGGCATTGGTTCTTTACGCGGCGTTACGGTTCACCTCGACGCGCTTGAAAAGAAAGGATGTATAGAACGGGCAAACACTCCTCGCTCAATAAAAGTGATTCACCCGGCTTACCAGAGTGCGGTCAACGTTTCCATGTTGCCTCTCCTCGGAACAATCGCGGCTGGTGCCCCGATTTTGGCCGAGCAGTACACAGAAGATTTAATTCCCGTACCCAGCGAAATGGTGCGGAATATCGCTAACGCTTTTGTCCTTCGGGTCAAAGGTGACTCCATGACCGGCGAGGGGATTAACCCCCGCGACCTTGTTGTCATCAAGCCACAAGAATCCGGCTCTCATGGCGAACTCGTTGCCGTGCTCATGGGTGACGAAGCCACGGTAAAGCGGCTTCACATGCGCGATGGAGAAGTCAAGCTGATTGCCAGCAACCCGGCTTACGAACCGATTGAAGTCAGTGAAAGCGATGGAGCTCGCATTCTTGGGCGCGTTGTTGGGCTGTTGCGCGACTATCAGGGTATGGCCTTTTAACTAAGGCCCCGAAATATAACGCAGTCGGTTAACCAAACTCCCGTTGATCCTGTGCTCTTGGCGGACAATGCCGAGCCCCGCGGAAAACCACGTGAGCAGTTCGTGAGAATTCTTACCATCCTGCAAGGTGAGAGTCGTTTCTGTTGCTTGCACTGTTCGAGTGCCAATTTTCTCCTCGGTTTGGATGGATTTGAGTGAAGCAGAGGCTGAAGTAATCACACCCGCAGTGCGTATTTTTCCTTTCCAGGCCAGCGAATCATTTGGTGAAAGCGGGGCAAAGATCGGAATTGGCGGAAAGAATTCTGATCCAGCCAGTTCACCAGCAACTAAATGATTGCCTTGCCAAGCAAGCGTTGTGGTGCCAAGTCGCGAAGTCAGAGCTACTCCGCTGGTCTTGCCAACTGGTACTGCACTCGTAATTTCAAACTGCTCCACCCGCGATGCCAATCCAGGGTTGCATTGGTAAGTCCAAACTGAGCCTTCTTCAAGCGGCATCAGTTTGTGCGACGAGTAGCAACCGCTAAGAAAAAGAGTTAATCCTATAGGAAGCAGATAGACAACGCGTTTCAAACAGACTCCAGCTTTGCAAGAGATTGAACCATCTTTTTGATCCCTGTCGCACCGGGAAACGCTACCGTGACTTCAGCATCGTTTTTGAGAGGCGCGCAGGCAACGACAATGCCAATCCCAAATTTACGATGGCTGACTTTTTGGCCAACTGTAAATGGAGGTGTCCATCCCGCAGATTTTTCTCGTGGCTCTTCGGCAACGGCGTAGCCACCTGTTCGGAGCGGCTCCAGTCGAGGAGTTCCGCTCGGTCGAGAAAATGATTGAGCCGACATTGTTGTCCCTGGCATTTGGTCAACGATTTCGCGAGGAAGGTCATCTATAAACCGACTGCGAGGATTAAAATTAGCCTGACCGTACTGGGATCGGCGTTGGGCGTAAGTGAGATAGAGTGCCTCTCGCGCCCTGGTCATTCCCACATAACAAAGGCGTCGTTCTTCTTCAAGTTCGCTATCTGATCCTAGAGCACGTGAGTGGGGGAATACGCCTTCTTCTAACCCCATCAAGAACACGGCGGGAAACTCTAGACCTTTGCTTGAGTGGAGCGTCATCAGCTTCACTCCGTCTCCATTGTCCTTCATCGTATCGATGTCACTGACAAGGGCAACCGTTTCCAAGAATGAGCCAAGATTGACTTCGTTTGCTGGGTCAGTATCGTATTGCGCGGTTACGTTAACAAGCTCCTGCAAGTTTTCAAGCCGAGCCTGAGCTTCTTCAGTTCGGTCGGCGCGGAGTTCATCCAAGTATCCGCTTGCTTGCATGATATATTTGAGCACGGGAGTGATTGGCCCTGGTTCGGCAAGCTCAATTCCATCTTCGATCGTTTTAGTAAAGTTACGAATGCCTTGTACAGTTTTTTTGGTGAGTTCTTGTTCAAAGGTTGGGCTAGCAAACGCATCAAACAGCGAAATTCCTTGTGATTCAGCGAACTGCTCGGCTTTACTGATTGCGCCTGGGCCAATCGCTCTCGCTGGAGTGTTGATTACACGGCGAAGAGAGATTTCATCGGCCAAGTTCCAAATCACCCGCAGATAGGCGATCATATCCTTAATCTCTTTGCGGTCATAAAACCGAGTGCCGCCAACGAGAATGTGAGGCACTTGGTGACCAAGGAACGCTTCTTCTATCGCTCGAGACTGAGCATTGGTTCTGTATAGAACCGCAAAATCGCCGTATGATCGCCTTCCCGTGCGAACCTCCCGCATGATCGTGTCCACCACCAGCCTGGCTTCATCGTTTTCGGTTCCAGTTTCGCCGATAGAAATAAGCTCGCCAGAGCCGTTATCTGTCCAAAGTTTTTTATCGTTTCTGGTTCGGTTGTGTCGAACAACACTGTGCGCACCTTTAAGAATGTTTTGCGTAGATCGGTAGTTTTGATCAAGGGTGATGAGGTTAGCGTCCGGGTGATCAACGCTGAACCGCATCATCAAACTCACGTCCGCGCCGCGCCAACCGTAGATGGATTGATCGTCGTCGCCAACGACGGTGAGATTGCGATGCTTTGAACTTAAAAGGTCAGCCAACCGGTATTGACTGAGGTTCACGTCTTGGTATTCGTCCACCAAAACATGGAGAAACTTATCTTGGTATTTCTCTCGCACCACTTGCGATTCATCCATCAAGCGCACGGCTTTGAATAGTAAATCGTCAAAGTCGAGAGCGTTCGCAGCCGTCAAACGCTTTTGATAATCTTTGTAGATTCCTGAAACCGTTCTTTCAAAAAAGCTACTTGCCCTTTCCTCATACTTTTCTGGTGAGAGCAGTTGTTCTTTTGCGCGGCTGATTTCGCCAAGAACACTTCGCGGCTGGATTGCTTTGTCATCGAATCCCCGCTTTTTAATAATATCTTTAGCCAGCGAAACTTGCTCGGAATCATCATAAATCACAAAGTTACGGTCAAGCCCAATCGCCATTCCATCCATGCGCAGTAAGCGAGCACATAGTGAGTGGAACGTGCCCATCCATATATCCTTTGCTTGGTCGCCCACAAGGTGCTCGATTCGCTCCCTCATTTCCTTAGCGGCTTTATTAGTAAATGTCACTGCTAAGATTCGCCAAGGGGGAGTGCCCTCTTGGATCAAACGGGCGATTCGATAAGTGATGACTCGAGTTTTGCCAGAGCCTGCTCCTGCGACGATCATGACTGGCCCGCCTTGATGAACAACAGCTTCGTGCTGTCTAGGATTAAGGGTGTCAAGATCGAGCGGAATAGTGGACATTGGGTGCAGATATTTTGCGCGATTTTTTGCCTGGAGAGTGGTACACTTTTCCCCGCGTAGGGCTTATTCAATCTCGTTTCCAACCTGTAACGTTGGGAACAGCTTGGTGCGTCTCAAACGTAGGAAGACCAGTAGATACGTTGATTCGTGGTCGCGTATCGGAGATTTTAGAATGAAGAGATTAATGGCAGCAGCGTTGGCAACCGTTTTGGTTGCAGGAGCATTTGCGCAAGGTACGTTCACTATCCGACGGCCTGCAGATGGTTCCAAGGTTCGCGAGGTTGTGAATGTGCGAATTCCGAAGAACAGCATTCCAGAAGGTGGTTACCTTGGAATCCTTGTCAACGGAAAGTTTTTGGAAGCAGTTGTTCCTGATGTTGAAGGCGACGACTATGTTTACAAACTCGACACGAAAAAACGCCGATTGGCTGATGGCCCTTTAACCATTGAAGCAGTTCTTTACCTGTACCGCGAAGGTGCGCCAATGGTGCTGAACCGATCAAGTGTTAACGTCACCCTGGATAACTCCACGAGTATCAATGCAAGCCGCCCAGACGGATTCCGCTTGCGATACAAGTTCACTCCAGGACGTGAATACATTTACAATCGAAACCAACGTTCAACAATCGCTTTGATTTCGCAAGCACAAGCACAGCTTGGATCACGAGCCGCGGAAATTGAACTAGACGAAGAAAACGTACGGTACTTGATTGCCCATGAAAACGTTTACAAGACTGCATCTGGAACTGAAGGATTGATCCGAATGCAGGCGTTGCCAGAAAAAGGAAAAGATTCGGCAATGCTAGTTGTAAGTGGTGAGACAACAGCTAAAAAGTACATGGACTACGAAATGCATCCGATCTTTATGCGGGTCACCGATACTGGTCGTGAAGTATTCACAAGCCTTCCAATCTATTTCCCTATGGAAGGCACCAGTGGTGAGGGTGCGCGATACGATCTTTTTGCACTGTTCCCAATGGCGGTTCTGCCAGCAAAGAATGTGGAAGTCGGTGACAAATGGCAAGCCGCAATCCCACAGGGTGATCTTGACCTAGTAAACCGCGATATCCGAGATAAGTACATTACCAATCTCCCGGGTAGCGCGATTCTTGAAGGTGTTGAGTGGGAGCAAGGAGTTCCTTGTGCAAAGATTCGAAGTTCCTTGGCACTTGGTGCCCGCGACCTCAAAAACTTTGGCAACTTCAACGGAGTAGAAGGCGAAGCGCAAAACGTTAAGCTTGAATCAGTTCAATGGTTCGCTATTGACCGAGGAATTCTCATCAAAGAAGATGTCCGGTTTACCTTTGAAGTCCTTGTAGAAGTAGCACCTCAAGGTGCTGGCGGTGGTAACGGTGGCGGCCCAACTGGTGGTGAATCAGCTGGTGGAGCCGGTGGTCGTAGAGGCCCAGCCGGTGCAGCTGGTGCCGGTGGCGGCGGTGGTGAACCAGGCGGCGATGTGGGTGGACGAGTTAACAAACCAGGTGGTGTATCTCCACTTTCATTCGTGGGAAGCCCTCTTGGCGATTTGATGAACCAAACTACTCTGCGACGACTACTGCAAGAAGGCGTTGGTAGTGGAGTCGGCGGCCCATCAGGATTTGGTGGCGGCGATGGTCGAGGTAATGGAAGCGCTGGATCGGTTCCAGTGAAGATGATTCTTCGACAAACTTCTAGCTACACCACAACTCTCGAAAAATAAGTCCCGTGGCGCATAAAAAGTCGCCAATAATAGAAAGGTCATGGCGTTGAAGCTAGACCAAACAGAACGCAGTTCATCGGATAATAACGATGAACTGCGTTTGACTTTAGGAGAGCACCTCGAAGATCTCCGAGGTCGAATCGTTCGAGTAGTGGTCATCTTAACCGTCGGAATGGTCGTCGGGTGGTTCCTCGTGATGCCGTTTTACGAGATGATCATGTCTCACGTGAAAAGCGGTTTACCCAACGATTTTAACTACCGGATTGTTTGGCGTAGCGTCACCGAGCCGTTTATGTTCTATCTAAAAATGTCTTTCCTTCTCGGTTTGTTTATCACGATTCCATTTACCGTCATGCAGATTTGGGGGTTCATTTCTCCTGGCTTGCGGCCGCATGAACGGAGACCCCTTCAGCGAGTTGTACCGATTTCGGTTGGTCTCTTTTTCATCGGTGCGTTTTTAGGATGGTGGATTCTGCCGCCGACCATTTCCTGGTTTGCGGGAATGGCTATGGGCTTCAAGGACATTGAAATCCTTCAAGAACCAAAAGAGATTATTGATTTCTGCACAAAGATGATTTTGGCTTTTGGGATCGGATTCCAATTGCCGTTGTTAGTGTTCTTTATGGCTCGGCTTGGAATCATCACGCCACAAGCGATCACTCGTTATTGGCGACATGCGACGGCAGGCGTTTTCTTGGTTACGGCGATAATCACTCCAAGTGGCGACCCGGTGAGTATGATGGTCATGGCAGTACCACTAACGGTTCTGACTTTCGGTTCCATTGCCGCCGCCCGGTTAACGATGAAGAACCGAGATGGCGAAGATGATGTCCTGAATCATCTGGATTAGCTATGGATCATTTGCGAATCGCGCAGTTGCTCGGTTCACGTGGGGTTCACCAGATTGAGCTTCCGGCAAAGGATGGGGAATATGCGGATGTCCCCACAAGCCTTTCACCGAAACTCATAGAATGGCTTAACCGGGCAGGAATAGAAAAACTGTTTTCTCACCAAGCGGAGTCTTTGACCCAGTTCTCTGCAAAGAACGATCTAATGATCCTCACAGGGACGGGAAGCGGGAAGTCGCTTTGTTACACAATTCCGGCTTTGGAAACTTGCCTTAGTGAGCCAGCGGCGCGCTGTTTGTTTCTCTTTCCCACTAAAGCTCTTGCTCAAGATCAACTAGGCAAGCTAGAGCAACTCATTCCGGGCGACGAAGTACTTTGTTCTACTTACGATGGAGATACGGCTAAGAGCAATCGGAGCGCGATTAGAAAGCAAGCGAATATTGTGCTCACAAACCCCGATATGGTGCATATTGGGATGCTTCCCGGTCATGAAAATTGGGTTCGTTTCCTCAAAAACCTGCGACTAATCGTTGTTGATGAAGCGCATGTTTACCGAGGTGCCTTCGGAGGCCACGTTGGGTGGGTTCTGCGGCGGTTACTCCGTCTCTGCCAGTGGCACGGAGCGAATCCGCAGATCATCGCTAGTTCGGCCACAATCAGCAACCCAGTTCAACATTTCGAAGCTTTGACCGGGCGAACGCCGAAACTTATTTCCGCCGACGGAGCCCCGCAAGGGGCGAAGCAGATTATTGTTGTAGAAGCTCCTGATCTCGAAGCAGATTCTGCACCGAGCCCAAATTTTGAATCCGCGCAACTCTTGGCGGAAGCTGTATCCCATCATGTGAAAACGATGGTGTTCTGCCGGTCTCGTAATGGAGTTGAACTTGTTTTGCGAATGGCTCGGCAGGAACTTGAAAAAAATAACGGCAACACGAATTGGGTCGATGCTTACCGAGGGGGCTACACACCAAGCGAGCGGCGTGGAATTGAGCGGCGGTTGTTTTCTGGCGATTTGAGAGGCCTGGCGACAACAAATGCGATGGAATTGGGCGTTGACGTTGGTGGGCTAGACATGGTGATCCTGAACGGTTACCCAGGTTCGCGTGCTAGCTTTTTACAGCAGTCCGGTCGAGCGGGAAGGGCAGGTCGAGATGGATTAGCTCTCATGATCGCCCATGCTGATCCTCTGGAACAATTTTTGGCAAGGCGTATCAACTTACTGGTTGGAGAATCAGAACCCAGCATTGCCAGTGTGAAGAATCACGTGATTCAAGTAAAACAACTGCGATGCGCGGCTTACGAGCGGGCCATTTCAACTGCCGAGGCTCAAGAATGGGGAGTCGAGCGTGAAATCGAAGAACTCGCTGATGCAGGCGAGCTTGTTCATTCCGCCGGAATGTGGTTCTATCCATCACACAAGGCTCCGGCAGGAGATGTGAACATTCGCAATGCCGACGGAGAATCTGTGCAGCTTTCGGCTGGCGAACATTTCCTCGGAGAGATGGAGCGGTGGCGAGCAATGCAGAACGCTCATGTGGGTGCTGTGTATTTGCACCGTGGAGAGACTTACCAAGTTCATGTCATTGATTGGAATCAGAGTCGTGCTGAACTGAGTAACTTCGACGGCGATTACTACACAGTGGCATCGGTGCAGAGTGTTATCGAATCTCAAGCGAATCTTAGAGGTAAAAAAACCGACCGATTTGAAGCATCTCTTGAGGCGGTTTCCGTCACCACGCTTGTCACAGGCTTTAAAAAAGTCTCTTTGAAAGGCGGGTCTATACTCAGTGAAGAACCGCTTGATCCCCAATCAAGAACAATTGATACCGTTGCCTTGAGAATTTCTTTAGCTTGGGACAGCGTTCCAGGCCTGGAAATCGGCAGCGAAAAAGCGACAGGTGGAATTCATGCTTTGGAGCACGTTTTAGGTGCGGTTCTTCCATTGATAGCAGGATGCGACCGAAGGGATATCGGCACCGCATGGTACATGGTTGCCCCCGATAAACTTGAACCTTCTGTTTTCCTCTACGATCTTGCTCCGGGTGGGCTTGGGCTAGTCGAACAAGGATTCCAAGATTTAACTCAGCTTTTGGTTCGTGCAAATGAGTTAGTTTCGTCGTGCAATTGCGTAGACGGGTGCCCTCTTTGCATCATGTCTACTTTGTGTGAGTGCAGTAACGAAAACCTAAACAAACCAATGGTTTTAGCGATTCTGCAGGCATTATCGCTGAGCCTGGGTCAGTAAGAATCCGCTGGTATTCTGCGGCCTGCCATGTTGGTTTTGATGAAGGTTGGAGCAACGGATGCTCAAATAGATCAAGTCTGCGAGATTATCCGTCACCGTGGAATTGAGCCGCTTGTTCTGCCGGGCGAACCCCGCCGAGCTGTTGGTATTCCTTCTAGCCTCAGCCAAGATCAGCGAGTTGACTTGGAATCAATTCTCGGCCGCCTTGATTTCGTCAGCAAAATCACCCAAACTTCCAGTCCATTTCGCCTTGCGGGATTAGAATTCCACCCTCAAAAGACTGAAGTCACGGCGGGCGGGGTTACCTTCTCGGATGGCAGATTCGTAGTGATTGGCGGACCCTGCTCCGTAGAAAGTTACGATCAGTTTTTATCTGCCGCGAAAGTGGTGAAATCAAGTGGAGCCACCATGCTCCGAGGCGGCGCTTTTAAGCCGCGCACATCCCCTTATGCGTTCCAAGGTCTGCAAGAAGAAGGTCTGCGCATTATAAAGCAAGTTTCGCAAGAAACTGGGCTTGCAACCATTACCGAGGTGATGTCGCCCGACATGGTAGAACTGGTAGCAGAACACGTAGATATGTTACAGATTGGGGCGCGAAGTATGCAAAATTTCCCGCTGTTGATTGAAGCCGGAAAAAGCATGAAGCCAGTGTTTCTCAAGCGTGGCCCAGCGGCAAGCATCGATGAGTTCCTGCTGGCAAGCGAATACGTTTTGAACCAAGGAAATAACAATGTTGTGCTTTGCGAGCGCGGAATCCTCGCGATGGATAAAACTTATGTCCGCAATACTCTTGACCTGAACGCGGTTCCAGTATTAAAAGGTTTAACTCATTTGCCAGTGGTGGTTGATCCAAGCCACGGAACTGGGGTCGCAAATCTCGTTGGGCCGATGGCAAAAGCCGCCATGGTTGCGGGAGCAGACGGAGTGATGATAGAAATGCACCCTGACCCCAACGAAGCCCTGAGCGATGGATCGCAGGCTCTAGATTCAGAGCAGTTTTCTAGTTTGGTAGCAGAACTGAAAAAGCTTGCCGCTTATTGCGAACTCAGTTTCTAAGAGCCTCTAAGCTCTTGAGATAAGCGAGTGGTTTGGGTTTGTCTTTCCACACGACACTGCTATCTCCGCGAACGTAGGCGGTTCCGTAAGGCGTTTCAATGAACCCAACGATGGTGCCGGTGATATCTTCAATCTCCGTCATGTTTTCGCCGTTCATCATGTAAACAAAGCCGTCGGTTAGCGAACTATTTTTCATATATGGATAAATTGATTCCGCCCAACCTTGGGCAAGCGGGAAGCAATCGTCGTAATCGGCTCCGTAAATCATCATTGCCGTACCAACTTGCTTTGCTCGGCTCATAGTTTCTCGCTTGATAACATCTATCAATGCGACTTCGTAATCTTTGGCGCTTATCGGTACTAAATCGAGGACATAAAGTCCAGATCGATCCACATACCAAAATCCTTTGTTCATACCGATCACTTCTCCCATCAAGCCGTCTTTGGTAATGACTAATACTTGCTGCTTTTCTTTTGGAACTTTCGAACCAGACCCGGAAACCGACGCAGGCGGAATTGATTGTTCTGTGAAAGAGGAAATTGGCGTAAGGTTGTCGTAGTCGTGGGTGGCGGAGGTCAGGAATATTCCACCATGCTCGATGTTGGAAACTGCCACGAGTTGATTCGGGTCTATTCTGTTGCTGATTTCAGTTTGGCTACTGGGAAAGAGTTCGCCTGTATTGAGATTTAACTCCAAGAGCGACAAAGTTCGCGTATTGCGATCATACACTTGGGTTAACAACGCGCTATTCTGCACAAAAAATACTTTTGAAATCAGCATCGATTTCGGGTTTAGCGATTTAACGTAATTGCCATTCAAGTCATAGAACTCTATCCACACGGGTGAACGGACTTCCTCATTGTAAGCCGTACAAATTGAGACAACTGCCCCTTGGTTGGGAACATATAAAAGTTGTCGATAGATGGGTTGGTTGCCAGCACGGTTTGCGATTACAGTGAATTTCTTAGTTTGTGGACTGTAAAAGGCGGCGGTATAGCCAGATTCCGTGGCGTATTCTAAATAGAGCAAAGAAAGACCTTGCACCCATGTAGCCGATTCTAAGATCGCTCCCTGCACAGCTAGCCGTTGAACCAAACTGGATTGTTTAGCGACCCGGTCATAGACATACAGGCCGTTATTAGGATCTTTCGCTAATTCTTCTGCCTGCGTTGATTCGGGCGAATAGTTGATCTTAGTTCTGTTCAGCTGGCCGCCGTATTGAAACGCGATGTACCGACAATCATCGCTCACTTCAACCATACCGATAGCGCCGTAAGCGATTTGAAGTGGAGGAGCCGCAAATAGGTAATGGTCGCCGACCTTAATCGTATGGGGAAGTTTGATTGTGTTGTCTGCAAAACATACAGCTGTGAGTAATAAACCGATGATCGCTATGAACTTTCTCATCTTAAACCCTTTGATGCAATTTTAGCTTTGATTCGTTCCACAAGTTGCAAGTACACGTCTATCTAATATGACTTGCATAACCTTGGCTTTCTTCACGTTAGCTTCAACACTGGCGAATCGCCCAGTTGATGAAGCTTACGCGTTGCAGTGGATGCCAACCAAAGGGCAATCCTTGAATATAGCAATGGAAATCCGAGGCATGGAAGGCGGTCAGCCACTTTCTATTGATGCCGCGGTGAAGCAAACCGTTGACTCTGTCTCAAAAGAGGGTTACCAAATGACAAGTGAAAGCCTTGGTGCACTGGTTCGGATAGGTGGTCAAGAGATTCGTGATGATCGTAAGACCAAAACCGTTGTGAAGTATTTCCCGAACGGAGCCGTGAAGGAATTCGGCAAGACCGACGACAAGGGTGAATCGATGCGTGTTGCGGTGGCTACCCGGTTTATTGCCCCCTCGGTGCCCACCAAGGTCGGAGATGGCTGGCTTTATGTGTATCCCGAAAAAGGCGATTTCCCCGGCGCTCGCATGAGCTTTTCGCTGAAATCTGTTGAAGACGGAATCGCAACCGTGACGTTCATTTTTGGTTCCGATCGAAGGGAACGACCTTACGTTGGTCGCGGCACCTGGAAGATTGATGCAAAAACCGGGCTATGGATCAGCCTAGAAGCAACCATCGAAGCGTGGCTGGATGGCGGTAAAGCTCCTGGCACGATCAAAATGACACACAGCTAGGCTTCGGCAAGGGTTTTGAGCAACCAAAGCGAACAGGCCAGCTTTGATTGCTTGCCCGATTCGTAAGTTTTTCCATCGGCGGTGATGAGAGTGAGTTCATTTTCATCACTTCCGAAACCAATATCGGAGCGGGAAATATCGTTTAGAGCAATTGCAGAAACGCCTTTACGCCGCATTTTTTCGGCGGCATATTCCGTATCTGCCGATGGCTCTGCCGCAAAAGCGATGACCTTTTTATCCGGGAACTCTTTAGCCAGCGTTCCAATAATATCAGGGTTCGGAGTGAGAGTGATTTGGATATCTTCACTTGAACGCCGGAGTTTTGTATTCGATGGCTGTGCAACCGAATAATCAGCCACTGCGGCTAGACCAATGATCCAATCTGCCTTATCTGCATGCCTTTGAGCGGCCTTCAACATCTCGTTTGCGGTGACGACTGGCACCAGTTGGATATCTGGCGGAGTGAGTAAATCAGTTGGGCCAGAAACCAAAACTACATCTGCTCCAAGCAGGCGTGCGGCGCGTGCCATTGCTAATCCCATCTTTCCGCTCGAACGGTTCGAAATGTATCGAACTGTATCAATCGGTTCTTGAGTTGGCCCAGAAGTGATGAGAATGGTTTTGCCTTCAAGGAGTTTCGATTGGTTCAAAAACTCAAGGGACTCTCGCAAGATGTGAGCGTTGTTCGCGAGCTTTCCTTGCCCGTTTTCGCCGCAAGCGACTTCGCCTTCGGTTGGTTCGACTATTTGCACTCCTCGGTTGGAGAGCTTCTTGAGCGATGCTTGCGTTTCCGGGTGGTTGTACATCGAAGGGTTCATCGCCGGCGCAATCAGAATCGGTGCGGTGGACGCAAGCAAGATTGTGGTCAGCATGTCGTCACCAACCCCGTTTGCGATCCTATTAATCGTATTAGCGGTTGCCGGGGCGACGACGATCAGATCTGCGGCACGTGCCCAATCAATGTGAGCCATACGGCCAGCTACAGGTTCTTCAAATGTATCGGTGAGGCATGGCTGACCAGTGAGTGCTTCAAATAAAGCGGGTTGAACAAAATTACTTGCGGCGTCGGTTAAGCAAACCCGAACTGTGTGCCCGGCGCGCATAAAATCACGAGCTAAGTCACAAGCGCGGTACGCGGCGACGCTTCCGCTCACCCCTAAGACGATGTTTGACATACTTCCTCCTTGATTTGTCGAAGTTTAGCCACACAATTTTCTACGGTGTCATTGACTATTTGATATTGATAGTGAGGCGCTTGGTCGATTTCCTGTTGAGCGTTTTTTAGCCGTTTGATCAATTTTTCTTTATCTTCGGTGCCGCGATCAGTTAGCCGACGTTCAAGTTCTTCCCAACTGGGCGGCAGGATGAATACAGAGATGATGTCAGGGCGGAGTTGCATTACGGTAAGCGCTCCTTGAACATCTATTTTGAGGATAGCGGTTTTGCCTTCGGCAACCATCCTCTCAAGATCAACCAAGGGTGTTGCATAGAAGTTGCCATGAACCTCTTTGTGCTCTAGAAAGTAACTTTCGTCAGCCAGTTTTTTGAAATGTTCACGGCTGACGAAGTGATAATCAACTCCATCTACTTCACCTTCTCTTGGCGCACGAGTGGTGTAAGCAATGACTCGTTCAACCGTTTGGTCAATGAGTTTCCAAGCATCAATAACTGTATCTTTGCCGACTCCGGAAGGGCCGCTGATGATCATGGCGAGTCCATGTTGGCTGTTCATTTCTTTAATAAATCGATTAACCTGGCGGCTACACGCATCGGGTCGTGGCGAACATAATCCGATTCGCTCATAAAGTTGCCCGGAACAGGCTTAAATCCCATCTGTTTGATCCGATCAGTGTCGGCAATCACCAATTCTTGACCCGATTCCTTGTACTTAGAAGCCAAGTCTTGGGTCGGAGGAGCGGTGTTCACGAGCACGTAATCAAAGACTCGGTTGGGAACGTTCGCTTGCAGAGCCATGACGTGCTCCGCCGCCGAAAAAGCGTCGCTCTCTCCGGATTGAGTCATTACGTTGCAGACATAAGCCTTAACGGCGTTGCTTTCATGAATTGCATCGGCAATGCCGGGTACGAGGAGATTGGGAACCAGGCTCGTGTAAACACTTCCGGGGCCAATAACAATCAAATCGGCTTCTTGAATTGCCTCAATCGCCATAGGGTGAGGCCGGGCATGAGAAGGGCTCAGATAAATGCGCTGAATCTTGAGAGATGATTCGACGATAGTCGTTTCGCCAACTAGCTCCACGTCTCCTTCCATCAACGCTTTTAGAACGACTTTTTCGGTAGTGGATGGAATGACGCGACCGCGGATCGCCAAAACCTCAGAGGCCAAGCTCAAAGCCTGGTCAAAATCGCCGTTTGCTTGTTCGACGAATCCAGCCAGGAGCAAGTTGCCGATAGAATGTCCACTCAGCGGGCCAGAAACCGATGAAAACCGATACTGGAACAGGTCGGTCATGCGCTTTTCCGCGTCGGCAAGGGCCACCAGGCAGTTCCGCATATCACCGGGAGGAATAATCCCAAGATCGCGGGAAAGCCGTCCACTGCTGCCACCGTCGTCGGTGACCGTGACCACCGCAGTAATGTTGCTGCTGTACTGCTTGAGCCCTCGCAAGAGAGTGCTTAAACCGGTTCCACCGCCTAACGCAACAATCCGTGGGCCACGGGCAAGTTGCTGACGCTTGAGGTATCCAGTAACGAGTGCATTTCTACCGGGAGTTGCGGCAACACTTCCAAGTCGGCGGAAGAATCCTCGCAAACCGCGAAAGATTCCGTACCCGCCTGCACCCATCAAAACGCCGCCGATGAAGTGGGTAAACGGTCTGGCATCGGTGGTGCCAGTAATGTTTCTCGCAAAGTTATCCCAACTGTTGCCAATCCCCGTAAAAATAGACTGCAAAACGTACTGAAAACTCATGTGAATGCCGAGCGCAAGCACAATCAGACTCGCAACGGCGAGGAGAACATATCTAAAAAGATCAGCCGTCGGGGCAAGCCAATTTTGTAGGCGGCGGCTAGTCTTTGTCTTTCTTTTCATCAGGGACAAACACGCCGAGCACCGCCGAAATCGCGGAAACCAGCAGCGAACCAACAAATGCCGCTAAAAAGCCGTTGACTTTAAAGCCCAAACCCATGCTTCCAACCGCCCAGAACAAGGCGGCATTGATGACCAGCGCGAACAAACCGAAGGTCATGCAGTTGAGGGGCAATGTCATGAGCTTGAGCAGCTTTCCGAGAGTTGCGTTGACGATTGCCAGCACGGCACTGCCGACAAAGAGCACCCCGATTCCGCCTGGAGTCGGGTCAACAATAATCGAATCCTTCATCACAAAACCAGTGAGGTACGAGGCAGCAATTATCGAAACAACCAGAACAACCCATCGAATAACCAGAACTTTCATGGCAAGCCTCTCGTATTTTAGCTGGTTCCGCAAACGAACTGTGGGGTGGAGTAAAGACTCGCTTCAGAATTCGACATACTGAACAGAGTTCATGAAGGCTCAAACCCCCATGTTGCAGCAATACTTCCGGGCGAAAGAAGCTCATCCGGGAGTTTTGTTGGCGATGCGGGTTGGAGATTTCTATGAATTCTACGGCGAGGATGCGGAAACTGCCGCCGCCGCAGTGGAAATCACCCTCACAGGGCGGGAAGACGGCAGCAATGGCCGGATCGCGATGGCCGGAGTGCCATTCCACTCGGTAGAAAAATATCTTGCCCGCTTGGTCAAAGCAGGCTACAAGGTCGCGCTCTGCGACCAAGTTGAAGACCCGAAACAAGCAAAAGGGCTTGTCCGCCGTGAAGTGACTCGCGTTCTGACTTCGGGAACGCTAATCGAAGAATCAATGCTCACTCCCGGAGCAAATAACTTTTTGGCGGCGCTTTGTATTCTTGATGGCAAGGCAGGGATCGCCACCTTAGATTCTTCGACTGGCGAGTTCATGGTCACTGAGTTTGAGGGTGAAGCAACGAGCGACCGAGTGTTACAAGAACTTGCGCGGTTGATGCCCGCCGAACTTTTGTTTTCGCAAAAGCAAAGCGCGGGAATTGAAGAAACGATTTCTAAAGGTCTGGGTGTGATCACAACTGATCGAGATCAGCCAGATGCGAGGAGAGCTGATCGCGCTCTCCGCGAGCAGTTTGGCGTTACACACCTCGGCGGGTTTGGACTAGATGATAAACCGGGAGCAGCAATCGCCGCAAGCATGGTGCTGGATTACGCCAAGCACAACGGACTTGGCCTCGCCCATGTCAACGGCGTGGCTTGGTATTCCACCGACGGCTTTATGCAACTTGACCCAAGCTCGCGGAGGAGTTTGGAACTCACGCAAAACCTCGCGGATGGATCGCGCAAAAATACGCTCCTCAGTGTTTTGGATGACACGGTCACAACCATGGGTGCGCGCCTCCTGCGCCGCTGGATTGAACAGCCGTTGCTCGACGTTGAGATGATCCGTTCTCGCCAGGGTGCGGTAGAACGGTTTACCAATCATGTATTGGTTCGATCTGACTTAAGAGCGGCCCTTAAAAAGATTTCTGACATCGAACGAAGTGTCAGCCGGTGCGCTTCTGGCTTAGCATCTCCACGGGATTTGCTCGGCTTGAGGGATTCCTTAGATGCTTTGCCGTTGGTGGACGACGCTCTGCGCAAAGTTGCGCTTGAACACCTCAAAGATCTCCGCGCAGAATTTGACCTTCACCGCGAACTTGCTGATTTGCTCCGCCGGTCGGTTGCGGACACAGCTCCGTTATCCGCTAGGGAAGGAGGAGTCATTCAAGCGGGCTACGACCTGGAACTGGATGAACTCCGCTCGCTCGCCCGTGATGGAAAGGGATATATCGCGAAACTCGAAGCGCAGGAACGAGCGGCAACTGGCATCGACCGCTTAAAGGTGGGATATAACTCGGTTTTTGGTTATTACCTAGAAGTCGGGCGATCTCATGCAGATCAAGTTCCGGCGCATTACATCCGCAAACAAACGCTTGCCAACGCCGAGCGGTACATCACGGCTGAACTTAAAGATCACGAGTCGGCAGTTTTGGGAGCGGAAGAAAAAGCGGCTGATCTTGAGTACGAATTGTTCTGCAGGCTACGGAACCAAATCACCGTAGCTGGGGCATCGCTTTTGAAAACGGCAAGGGTGATTACTGAACTTGACGTGCTTTGCTCGCTCGCAGAGGTCGCTCTCGCACGTGGTTACGTGAAGCCCGAAATCGTTGACGAAGACGTTTTAGAAGTCGAAGCTGGACGCCACCCGGTAGTGGATGTCGGCGTTGGCAGTTTTGTACCGAACGACCTCAATCTTGCGGAAGAAACCCGCCTGATCGTGCTCACGGGGCCAAACATGAGCGGAAAATCAACCTTCCTTCGGCAAGCGGCAATGATCGTAGTTCTCGCTCAGATCGGCTCATTTGTGCCCGCAACAAAATGCCGACTTGGGTTGTGCGACCGAGTCTTCACCCGTATTGGGGCAAAAGATGAAATTGCGCTTGGTCAGAGCACTTTCATGGTTGAAATGGTGGAGAGTGCCAACATCCTCAACAACGCCACCGCTCGGAGTTTGGTGGTGCTGGATGAAGTCGGACGCGGAACTTCTACTTACGATGGCCTTGCCATCGCTTGGGCGATGGTGGAGTATTTGGCAAGTGCTAGAGCCAAAACCCTTTTTGCCACCCACTATCACCAAATCAACCAGATCGCCGAACAAACAGCGGGAGTCGCGAACTTCCGTGTCGCCGTTGAAGAGCGTGGCGACCAAATCGTTTGGGCACACAAGGTTTTGCCGGGAGGAACCGATAAAAGCTACGGAATCCACGTTGCGAAAATGGCGGGAGTTCCACCGAGCGTTGTCCGCCGATCAGAGGAAGTTCTTGCCGCACTAGAAGGCAAAGATCAAGCTCCGGTTTCCGTTCCTGCGAACTTGCAGACGATGCAGATGACCCTTTTTGAAGAACAGCCTCACGCGGTAGTAGAGGCTTTGAAAGATTTAGATGTGAACCAACTTAGCCCGCTCGAAGCCTTGATGAAACTCGACGAGTGGAAGCGGTCGCTGAAATAACTTAGTAACTCACGTCAACTGTTTGGCGGTCTGTGCTTTGAGTCGGATTTTCGAGCAGAGGATCAACACCGCGAGCCTTTGCGTCATCCAACACATGATCAACACTGGCGAGCCGGAGTTTTTCATCGTTCACGGCTTCTCGGGCTCGGTCAGAAGAATGTGGCCCGAACTCAGCAAGTCGTTGCAAGGCTAACAGAACGCCGTTTTGACCGACGATCTGCGATTTCACTACTCCAAAGGCCTGCCGGACAAGGGGAGGATCGTTTGACCGATAGTCGTGCATTCGCGTGTTTTGCGTGTAAGCAGAAATTGCCGATTGGGCAAATGCGCTGATCGGTCGCCCAGAAAGATAATGCTGGTTCACATTAAACAGAGGTTCGCCATTGACCTCTGCGTGGCTGATAATATCCTTTGCTGCTCCGGATGCGCTCCGAATCAAACGTTGATTGGAACGGTTGCTGACAGGCCCAAGTGGAGTTTGCGCAAGGGTTGTGACCACTGATTCCAGAAGGTCGGTGAGCTGACCAATCGTGCTTTTGAATGCCCAAATCTTATCAAGAGAGTTCTGTAACTGGAGAATACGGGCGTCGAACTGTTCCTTCGATTCACCCAAAGGCATGAAACCACGTTCAAAATTTTGGTTTGGGTCACGGTCACTCGAAGGCTTTTGACTAGATGGGGACTCGTTAACCCGCCCTGCTTGCTGAGCGTGAAGGCTCACCAAGAGCGGACTTTGAATAGCCGCAGGCGCAATATGGTCGTTGCTGACTCGGGTTTCCATCTAAAAAATCAACGGTGGAGACACAGTTGCCTCAAAGATGTTGTTCCCGAGGGAGCTTAGGAAATTAGCAGTGAGTTTGCTAGGGTTTGAGGCGAAAACTTACTGAATTAGTCGCACTTTTTGCCAGAAATCCTTGACAGGAATCTTGAGCCCTCGGGCGATGGAAATTGGGGCATCGGCTTCTTCTGGCACGGCGTATTTGTGGTCTAACCGGGTGATTTCTTCTATAGAATCAAAATCTCGGCGGAGGTTTGGCCCGATTTCGCCGATGATGATGAGGGTTTGCCCATCCCAATCTCCCGGCCCCCAAATCCAGTAATTGTTGTGCCGACCAATGACTTTCAGGCCTTCGATGTCACGGCTGTAGAAAGAAACCGCAGCGGATTCTCCGTAGTTTTGCCCGTAGATTGGAGTGCGGAGGCGTTCTTCTTCGGGCAAAGAAAACCACACTTTTTCCGCCGCCTCTGCCATTTCTGGCCAGCCGAACATATCGCCGAATCCTTGCAATGGATTCTTGGCTCCTTTTTCTGCGGGCGGCGGCTTGATTGGACTGATGTCGGCAATTTCAATTACCACTGGTGGTGGCAAGAGTGGGAGCGCGAGCGACAGTGTAAATGCCATCAGCAGAACAGTGATGCTAGTGTAGGAAATAACCCGAGTTTTCGATCTTGCCAGCCAATCGGCAAGCCAAATCGCGCCGATCGGGGCGACAAATACGTAAGCAGGGGCGATGTAATTCTCACGAGCGCGCTGGGTGACAAAGAGAATGATGAGAACCATCAAGTAGGGGATCGCTATCCCGCGATACTGCGGATTTCGAACCGCTAAGATGATGCCAGCAATCCACATTACGCTCAGGGCCGGATTGGTAACCACGATTTGCAGTCCAACCATGATGTGGGGAGGCAATGGCACCATTTTGTTCATCGCCGCGTTTTTGATGAATTCCCGGGTGATCCAGTCGTGTTCCTGTTGCCAAATAAAGTGGGGTGCAAACAGTAAGGCGGCAATTCCTAGCCCAGCCCACGGAAGAACGCTTTTTAACTCATCTCGCCGAGGCGTTGTCAGGGTAGCTAAGGCAATTCCAGTTACGAGCCACGCTCCACTTAGCTTGTTGAGCAATGCAAGCCCGCAAAAGAATCCAACCCAGAGCCACAGTTTTCGATTTGCTTGAGCCGAAATCCAGCAGAGAGCTGCCGCCGCCCACAAACAGATATCGATTCCGTTCATCGAATATAGGTGGCTGACCACCGCGTAAACCGGAGCCAATCCGGCGAATGAGGCGGCGAGGAATTGCGCCCACCGATTACCACCTAGTTTGTAAGCCACCAGCCCATAGAGGATGGGTGAAATACATCCGACTAGAATTCCTGGAAGCCGCACAACCCACAGTGCTTCTCCCAAAAAAGTCGTGAACAGCTTGAGCACAGCTACGGAAAGGGGCGGGTGGTCAACATATCCCCAATCAAAATGCCGCGCACATTCCAGATAATAAAGCTCGTCGCGGAAGTAGCCGTAGCCACCAATACAAAGCAGGTGGAGAATAAAAGTCACCGCCGCAATTCCTAGCAAAGAAGGCCAATGCGGTGACCCTCCGGCTGAATTCGATATGGGGGCTTGGGGGGTGGCCTGCTCCATTGCGGGTTTGAATTGGCAGATAATACTTGAGCACCTTGCCAGACGACTAGACCATTGAATCCACAAAATTACTAATCGCGTACAATAGGCTGGGGAAACGCCCGGCTATTCATGTTGCCGCAAACTCACTTTCGTTCGGTCTTCGTATCAGATATCCATCTGGGAGCGGTTGGTTCACAAACTGAACCAGCTTTGCGCTTTTTGGAATCAGTGAGTTGCGACTACTTGTATTTGGTTGGCGACGTCATTGACGGCTGGGTTGGTCGCAAAGACCGCAAATGGACTCCGATGGGTACGGGGATCATCCGCGAAGTTTTGGAAAAGGGCAACAAGGGCACGGTTGTTCGTTACACGCCAGGGAATCACGACGCGTTTATGCGGCGCATGCACGGGGTTCAACTAGGCAATATCTTTATCGAACACAGCTTTTTGCATACAACGGCAGATGGACGAGATTTACTGGTTGTTCACGGCGACCTGTTTGACCGCAGTTGCACTAAATATCAACCCGTCGCCTTTATCGGAGCCTGGGCATACGAATACCTCGGTATGGCGAATTCTGCGCTGAACAAAAAACGCAATAAGGATGGCAAGCGACCGATTGATTTCACCACAGTCACTAAGCGGGGGATTAAGAAATTTATTGGTAAAGCTACGAACTACGAGCAGTCGGTCATGGATTACGCAAGGGAAAGCGGGTTCGATGGTGTCGTTTGCGGGCACGTTCACCGTCCGCAAATTCAAATTTGCGATAACGGATTTGTTTATGTCAACACGGGTGACTGGGTAGAGCATTGCACGGCGGTAGTTGAACATGAGGATGGTCGGTTAGAACTCCTCAGGTTTTCTCAAGACTCTCAACAAGAATCCACACTTGGAGCGTGGGAAGCGATCAAAAAACTCGTTTCTCCCGCGGCGAAGTAAGGAGATTTCCTATTTATGATGAACGTGCTAGAGCGGCTAGGTGTAAGAGCCTTGCATCTCTTTGCATGTCGCATCACGGGTGAGGAACCGTTGCCGACTCTCAAGCAAGCGCCTACTTACGAACATTACTCAGCGCACGAGATTAACGAACTCCGCATGGACGCTCGGTATTTTGGGTCTGCTAACTTTTGGCGATTGCTCATGCACGTTCCAATCATGCTGATGTTTTGGAAATTCAACGCGGTTTTTCCGGCTTCATTCTTTTTGCTTCTGATTCTCTTCCATGCTTCTCTGTTAGTGTTAGAAAGCTACAAGGCGATGGTCATTCAACTTTTACAGCCAATAGAAAAAGAAGAAAAAGAACTCCCGATGGTGCGTTGCGAAATCTGGGGTGATTGGTTATTCGCACCAAAAAAATGGGAGACAGACGGCTTATACAAAGTTCTGGGAGTTTACGGGTTCCGAGACCTCGTTGAATGGGTGATCTCTCATCTGAAACTCACTAAAGAGGAACGCCAAGCCGGCAAGACATTGGAGTTCGTGGGGGGCAGTTCGCTCCGGGATGTGGTCACTTTTGAAAATGGGTCGCGGGTGAACGAATGCGTTCACCTCACAATGGCGACAATTGACCTCGTCCCGATTGTGTTTGCGATCTATCACGAACTTTGGTTAGCCCTACCCTTTACTTTGTGGGTGTTCTGGGGAGATTTTTGGTGCGCCTTATTACAACGGCTCAATCGGCGCAGAATCTGGACTTTGATTAAGCGTGCACGTAAACTAGAGGCTCGCAAGTCATGAAATCCCCACGCCTGCTCATTCTCTCCGCTTCCACCGGTAACGGGCACATGTCAGCGGCAAATGCGATTGCGGCGGATGCAGAGAGCCAGGGGTTGTTCGCGCAGGTTGTTGACGTCCTTGATTTCAGTCCAAAAGGGTTTCGGAGTTGGTACAGGGGCGGTTATGAAAAGCTGGTGCGGGATCGCCCGGAAGTTTGGGGCCACCTTTACCGGAGTTCGGATCGCCCGTTGTTCAACTACGGCTTTCAGACCGGGCTCGATTGGTGGTTTACGCGCCGGATTGAGCAAGCCATCCAAGAAACGAAGCCTGATTGGGTGGTGTGCACGCACAGTCTTCCTCAGCCGAGGTTGGTTCCGCTCCGGCGCGAATATGGATTCAAAATCGCAATCGTTGTCACGGATTTATATGTCCACCGGATGTGGTTACGAGGCCGTCCCGATTACTTTTTTGTCCCCCAAGAATGGTCGCGAGAAGTGCTTATCCGCCGACTTCCAAAAATTGGCCGCCACAGTTTGGTGACCGGGATCCCAATTCACCCAGTTTTTCGCGGAGTTGGTGAGAGAGATTGGAACGCAGACTTTTCAGTTTTGATGAGTAGCGGTGGTATCGGTGGCGGCCCCTTGGTTGGCGCGGTTCGGGCTGTGCGGGATGCTGGTGCCAAGGTGGCGGTAATCGCTGGGCGAAATGAGGCCGCTCGGTTAGAACTCGAATCGGAATTCGGTGCAGATCCACTTGTCGAAGTTCTTGGCCACGTTACGCAACAAGAAATGGCTGACCGGATGCGGAGCGTTCATTTGCTAGTGGGTAAATCTGGCGGATTGACCACCTTTGAAGCGTTGGCGGTCGGTGTTCCGTTCGCCGTCTATATGCCGTTTTTGATTCCGGGGCAAGAAGAAGGCAACGCTCAGTTTATTCGTGATGCCGGAGCGGGCGACATCTTACGCAGTGAAGATGAACTGCGTAACTTTGTTCAAAAAATGAGCGGTGATCGCGGCAAATTGGAACAGATGAGCCAAGCGGCGGTTGCTCACGCCCACCCGGAAGCAGCTCGTGAAATCGTTGAAAAACTCAGGAAACTCTAGTTTGTTGCCCGGCAAATATCTTTATACTTTGCCGCAAGCGTAAAGCTGTGCTTGTCAAAAAAGTCGCCCATGATGCGGACAAAAGAGCTTCCAATAAATAAAAACTCTACGATCATGATCAAGGCTCCAGCGGGTGTGTTCTTACCTGCCTCTGGGTTGATGAGAGTGATCAGCGCTAACACTGGCGAACTAATCAGAAAATTAACAAGCGAGAAGCCAATCGCTACTGGTAAGGCCGCTCGGTGAACCGGAACCATGTCTTTTTGGAGATCAAAAAACTGGTGAACTGGGTCACGGTGGATCATTCTATAAATCGAACGGTTATCTAGCCACCAGGCAATCTGGAATGCAATTGCCGTTACGATAAAGCAGAGAAACGGGGTTGCATACAGGCCGAGCCACTGGCTTCCAAACCGATACTGGAGCACTCCACCCAAAAAGATTCCTAAAAGATTCGTCCACCCTGTAGCAAAGAAGACTCCCATCAGCTTGCCACGGAAGATTTCGGGGAGTTCTTCGTGCGTTGCTTCACCGTTCAGCAAGCTCTTACGTTTTTCCAGAGCCGCTTTGGTTGCGATCATATCCTCGCGGAATCGACGGACATGGTAGCGGATGCTGAACATATCCCGAACCGCTTCGCCCATCGATTTCTTCGGCGCGCGATGGTGAACATCTTTGGCGCTGCCAGTGGTCGTAGCCGGATCGGGCGGGGATTGCAACATGAGAAAGTCGAAAGCGCAAGCAGAATACCAGTGACGGCGGTTTAGTATTCGTAAGTACTTTTTTCTATACGCGGCAATTTGGCGCGCGGTTGAAAATAGTGAGGATTCAAGGCTTTCGGTGTTATTTGATGATTTGGAAGTGTAGGATAGAAATATGAAGGTTCAAACCGTTTGCGGTTCGTTAGCCGCGCTGAGTTTAGTTGCGATTGGAGCGATTGCTTGCACCGGAGCGGCGCAAGCCAAAGATGAAGGTTCGGCTGTCGCTAAAGTTGCCGAACAATCTCCATCGCAAAAAGTGACAACTCAAGGCCCACCATCCGAAGAAACTGGCTGGAAGGAAGAGGTTGTCGTCAGCGGTTTGGATACTCCCTGGGGCATGACTTGGCTTCCAGATGGAAGGCTGATCTTTACTGAAAAGGCGGGCAGAATCACTATTTTTGATCCTAAATCTGGCGACAGAGTGAATCTGACTGGATTGCCGGAAGTGCTCGTTAACGGGCAAGGTGGTTTGATGGATATTTCGCTCCACCCTAAGTTCAAAGAAAACGGATACGTTTACATGACGGTCGCGCAAGGGACTGCTCGGGAAAACCATACAGTTCTGGCAAGGGGCAAGCTGGTGGGTGACAGGTTAGAAGGAACTACAGTTTTGTTCCGCCCGAACTTTAAGAAGCAGGGTGGTCAGCACTTTGGTTCGCGAATACTCTGGTTGCCCGACGGCACTCTTCTATTCAGCTTAGGCGATGGAGGCAATCCGCCGAGTTCGATTAACGGCAAACTCACCCGCCACTATGTGCAAGATATGGATAGCCACTTAGGCAAGCTCCTGCGGCTCGACGAAAACGGTAAAGCTCCTAAGGATAATCCTTTTGTCAATCAGAGTGGGGCATTGCCAGAAATCTTCTCGGTGGGCCACCGCAATATCCAAGGATTAGCTTATGATCCAAACCTCAAAATGATTTGGGCGAACGAACACGGAGCCAACGGCGGTGATGAAGTCAACCAAATACAAAAAGGGAAGAACTACGGTTGGCCACTTGCTACGTTTAGCCGCGAATATTCCGGGCCAATCATTACCGAAAACACTTCTTTGCCGGGATACGAAGATCCGAAGGTCGCCTGGACTCCTTGCCCTGCGCCATGCGGTTTGGCTTACTACAACGGCAACAAGTACCCACAATTCAAAGGTGATTTGTTTAGCGGTGGATTAGCCGGACAAGATATCCGTCGACTTGACTTGGACTCAAAAGGAAACGTCACCAAGCTCACACGCTTCAACATTAAATCCCGGGTGAGAAACGTTGCTGTCGGCCCGGATGGCTATCTCTACTTTGCTACCGATGAACGAGGCGCCAGAATTAGCCGGATCATCCTAGACTAGATTAAAAGAGAAAACCCTTGGCTCTCGCCAAGGGTTTTCTAACATCCACTAAAACTTAAACGAAAGTTGAGTGTAGAAGTAGATTTGTCGTTCGGCGCTTCCACCGTTTAAGTTCTTGATGAAGTTACCAGGTTCAAAAACTCCGAATCCAGCCTTGAACGCAGCCCAATGAAACTCGTGGTTGACTTCCAGATTGAGTTCTGTTCCAAGATGTGTTCCGCTCATTCCGGTGGGATCAATAAAGTTGCCCCCTGGCCCTTTATTCAGGCTGGATGATCGGTAAAACCCGTCGGCAGGATCGAATAGCCAGAACCCGTGCAAGTTTGCGGTTAGGCTGGTTTTTTTAGTAAAGCTGTACTTGGTTTTGAGGGCGATTTCTTTCATGTTTCGCCAGCCAACCATGTCCATGTAGCCGTACTTTGAGTGAGTAGAAGCCGAAAGTTCATCAAACGTGCGCGAGTGGTTCGCCGATTGCCCGCCGGATGCTAAATTGCCTTCAAGCGTGACTTTAAACTTTTCAGAGACTGGTATAGCAATGTCAGCGTGCACGGCGTAAGCGGAGTGTTCTTTGCCAGCTGACTCGCCGAATTGGACGGCTAGTTCTAGGTTTGTTGCATGACCTGCGAGTTTGCTCTTCCATGTTCTGTCAAGAGTGTGGATGGCGGTGCTTCCTGATGAGGTGACGTCGGATTTGAAGAAATAAGACGAGTTGCCACCCGCGTGGTGAGCGCTAAATCCGGCAAGGCGTGCGTCGTGTGAGCGATTCTTCACAATTGCATCCTTTATGAAAAATGCTTGAAAGTCGCCATTCTCAAAATGAATGCCATCAAAGGTTCGGGATACATTGCCCCAATCTGAGGTTGCGACGAGGCGGCCGTCGTTGATTTCAAATTTTTGACGGCCCAGAGTCCACGCTTGACCGTTTTCTGTGTGTTTGAGATAGAACTCATTGAGGTCGCTGTTGGTGGTCGAATTGTCACCGCTTGCCATCCAGTTCTGGCTATGCGCAAATTGGTAAACAGTCCGAAACTGCCACTGGCCGTAGTCAACCGTAAAACCTGGTTCAAATCGAGTGAGGAATGAAGAGTAGTTGTCCGCGTCTGGTTCGTAGAAATCTTTGTCTGTCGCGCGCTCAAATCGTGTACGTAGCTTCACATCTGTCGTGACTCGTGGCTCTTGGTTTTTGATCGTTTCTGCGGCTAGGATGAGGTAGGAAGCAAAAGGCATTGGGTTCTCTCGCCAAGATTATGCAGAATTGTTAATAACAATTCCTTAATCGAATATTAAGCGAAAGTTAATATTTCAATTTCCGGTTGATGGGGGAATATGCGTTTGATTACCAGGATTTGCTGTAAATATTGACTGCTTTGGACCAAATTCTTCTACACTAGAGATTCCAGTTGTGGAGTTATGATGAGAATTGCATGCATGCGAACGGTTTGCCGCCGATTTGCAGGGCTGTTAGTGGTTGCGGGTGCCGTCAGCACCGCTTGGGCGCAATCAGGGGACAAGGTTTCCCAATACAGCAACTTAAACTTGGCGGCTTTTGGGGCGGGATCAGGAAACGATTGCTGGGGATACGTTTCACCTAGCGGCCGCGAATACGCGATTATGGGTTTGAACAATCAGGTTGCGTTTGTAGAAATCACCAATCCGGAAAGCCCAGAAATTATCGAGCAGATTCCTCATACCAGCAGCACATGGGGAGATATAAAAGTTTGGGGGCACTACGCCTATGCAGTTACCGAGGCTAGTAGCACAGGCATTCAGGTCATTGATATGTCAGACATTGATAATGGCAACGTAACGCTGGTTAAGACGATTGAAAGTCCGGGCCGTAGCCACAATGTTGTGCTGGATACAGATAACGGATTCTTATACACAGTTGGCAGTCGCAACGGTACTGGCACGACGATGTGTTTTGACCTCTCCGATCCGGCTAACCCGGTGCAAGTGGGTGCCAACAGCATGACCGAAAACTATATTCACGATGCTCAGGTGATGACTTGGACATCGGGTGATTTGGCAGGTCGCCAATTGTTTTTTGGATGCAGTGAAAGTCGAGGAGTGGATATCTATGATATGACCGACAAGAATGCGCCAGTGCTTGTGAATCGTGTTGTGTATCCTAACATGAATTACTGTCACCAGGCATGGGTGAGCGAAGATAGAAGATTCTTGTTTGTTGATGATGAACTTGACGAAGGAAATCTGCTTGTTCCTACCCGATCTCTGATGTTTAACATTGAAGACCCTGAAAACGCATACTTTATGGGGACATTCTCTACGGGTCTGCTAGCTATTGACCATAACCAGTATGTTTCCGATGGATTCGCCTTCCAAGCTAACTATCGAAGCGGGCTTCGCATTTTTGATGTGTCTCAAATGCCGTCTTTGCCAGTGGAGGTGGGCTACTACGATACGTATCCCGCAAATAACAATCGTGGATATGATGGAGCTTGGAGTTGTTATCCATTCTTTCCGAGTGGAAATGTAATCATCAGTGACATTAACCGCGGCTTGTTCGTAGTTGATACTACTGAAGCAACTACCAGAAAGCGTCCGGCAAATGATTACGTTGTCGTAAAGGGACAAGTGATGTCGGGAGGGCTAGGGGATACTGAACAAAACGGCGGCGGCTCGTTGGATATTGGTATTGGCCCCAATGGGAATCTAGACCGTTCACCAGTTGAAGTTGTCTTCGAGACTGCGGCTTATGATGAAAGCCCGTTGAAATTGAAAGTTGAAGCAAGGACAAGGAGCAATATTTATGGCTATCAACAAAGATTGGCTCTTTACAATTGGAGCTTAAACCAGTGGGAAACCATTGATTCTCGGTTAATTTCGCCAGTCATAAATGACGTCGTTGTTTCTGGAACTGGTTCAATATCGCGTTTCGTACAGCCAGGAACGAAAATAATGAAGCTACGTCTTCGATATGAAGCTACGACAGGCGTTGCGAGAGGATCGTTACTCGTGTCCGTTGACCAGATTCAATTCCAAATCACGCGGTAGTTAACGAGAGGCTCTGGGTTCAATCGTGAAGATGTGCATTCTGCACAATTCATCATCCAATCCAGGGCCGCTTTTTATGTCAGCCGGAATTTTATCCGCATTCATCGGACAACTTTCATCGTTCGCATAGTTGAATTGGAATAACAACGTTGAGTGAGCAGGTGCTTTTATCTGACCGGGCATGATGTAGTTCCCTCGCCAATAAGGGTTCCATCGGTCAGTTTGAAACAAAGTCTTGACCGATTGACCGGGATAGGTGAGGGTTGCTGAAACAGTTGAGCAGTAAAACCTTGCTTCTGGGATGAGGGCAAATACTTCTGTCTCGCGTTCCAGGCTCTTGCCGACTGACAGTGTGGGATTGGTGCCAGCTTCAATAGTAAAGTTTTCATTCGCCAGAACTTCGGATTTCAAAATTTTGGCTCCCGGCTGTTTAACGGTTTTGAACGCGATTTTGTAGCCAGCATCTTCTGCTTTGCCGGTCGGTTGGAAAAAAGACTGGACAAGCAAGGTTGAATTGGCAGGAATCGTGTACGTTGTATTTGCCGGGAGGTTCCATACAGGAAACCCTGGTGACCAGACTCCAATCAATTGGGCTGAAGGGTCAGGGAAGTTTCCTGATGTTTCGTAAGGCACTGAACTCGCCTGCGAAGTCGGAGCAATGGCAATCATCGCATGACGTAACGATTTCGGGCTGTTGGGAGCCACTTCAAACGCGGTGAGATGAATCGGTTTTGACCCGAGCGGAATCGCCGTGACTTGCCAATAAGGTGCGCCTTCAACTTTAGTTTTTAAGTTTGCGTGTGAATTCAGGATGGTATCAGGAGATTCCAAGGAAAACTCTTGGGATGGTTTCGCGGAAATCTCAATCGGATCACCTTCGGGGGCGCCGCCGTTGATCCAATGCTGAAAAGTAACAATTTCTAGATTTGTTAGCTGGGGTGTTGTTGCGATCTCCCCAAAATCCGAATGCACCTGCATTGGTGGCATAGAACGACTTAATGCCATAGTCTTGACAAGCCTTAGATTTTTTTTGTAATCGGCAAACGTGACCAGAGGAAACGGCCCGACCCCGTTTGACTGGTGGCAAGGCATACATTTGGTCTGAACGATCGGCAAGATATCTTGACTGAAGGTTGGAATCTTGCGTTCCTGTGGCACTTGAGACGTGACCAATATCAACAGAATTGAACTGGCAAGCGGAATGTATTTGTGCCAGTTCTGCATGGAAACAGTTTACCTATCCTGTTTTTTCAGTAATATCTAAGGGTGA
This sequence comes from Fimbriimonadaceae bacterium, assembly GCA_019638675.1. Lineage (GTDB taxonomy): Bacteria > Armatimonadota > Fimbriimonadia > Fimbriimonadales > Fimbriimonadaceae > UphvI-Ar2. Next base: position 944,085 of record JAHBTE010000001.1, read on the forward strand.
ATGCACTGATTGCGGGACTCATCTTGACGCAAGCGGGGCGCGGTCTCCCTACAAATCCGGTCTCTTTGGAGGGAACTCTCAACCTGAAAGGCGAGCTTTCAAAAATCTCCACCCAAGAATTTCAAGCGACAGTCTTCTTGTTTATCGCCGCTGAGTGTCCGATTGCAAATCGTTACGCGCCCGAAATTGGGCGAATTTATTCGGAGTATTCACCAAAAAAAGTGCAGTTCTTCCGGGTTTACGTTGACCCATTGGAACGAGCCGCTGAATTCAAAAAGCACGGTGAGGATTACAACCTTAAAATGTCAGCGTTGCTTGATCCCAATAAGTCCTTGGTCAAAGCAACTGGCGTAAGGGTGACTCCCGAGGCGGTAGTTTTAAACTCAAAAGGAGTGATGAAGTACCGTGGCCGTATTGACGATATGAACATTGAGCACGGCAAAGTGCGCGAGGGATATCGCCGCGATCTCCGTGTCGCGCTGGATGAAATCATTGCTGGGAAAGCTGTGAGCATGCCGGAAGCCACTGCCATCGGCTGCTACATTCCGGGCGATTAGATTTGGGTTAACCGCTCAACTAAACTAGCCCGAATCGGCTGAGAAATGGTTGCGGCAATCGCTTTTTTATAAGCTGAAGATGCCGCTGTTTTATTTCCTAATTTCATGTAGAAGTGAGCGACCGCGCAATGAAAGTGCGGGGTTTTCGCGATCACTTTATGGTCTTTGAGTGAATTCAGCTTATCCAGCCCAGCCTGAGCACCATGTGCTTGCCCAAACGCAATTGCATGAGAAAGCAAGGCCATGGGGGATGGCGACATCTCCACAATCATCGAGTGCCATCGGAGAATTTGTTCGGGTGACTCGTTCGCTGTGATTGCGGCGGCTAGCCCGGCCTCCAAATGATATCGGCTCAAAACTGTGCTTTTTTGAGCGCATTCTAGGGCGGCGAATCCAGCGACTATTTCGTTTGAATTCCACAGAGAACGGTTCTGATCCTCAAGCAGAATGGGGAGTCCATCTTCGGTCATTCGGGCAGGTAAACGGCTGGAATGAAAGTGCATCAGGGCAAGCAGGGCAAAAATTTCAGGATGATCTTCTCCGATCATCACCGCTAGCTGTTGAGTGAAAATAATCGCCTCACGCGCTAGGTCACGGCGAACATAGTCATCTCCTCTGGTTGCCTCATATCCTTCATTAAACAGCAAATACAAAGAGAGCAAAACGGTGGGGAGGTTTTCTTCAATTGATTGCTCGGTAAGGTCAGTTGGTGTGAGTTTGTTCTTAGCGCGGCTGATTCTGCGTTGAACAGCTTCCTCGGATTCGTGTAAAGCATGCGCGATTTCGAGAGCGGTCAACCCGCCCAGAGTTCGCAGGATGAGGCAGATTTGATCCAACGGTGAAAGGATTGGGTTGCACACCATAAAGTAAAGGGCGAGTTCATCCGGCGAGTTTTCATCTGCCACCGCATGGACATCTTCTAATGCTGTCTCTCTTGCAGATTTCCTGAATTGGTCAATCAGCCGTCGTTCTGCCGTTGTGATCAGCCAAGCGATTTCGTTTTGCGGGCTTCCCGATTCTGGCCAAGAGTGCAGAGCGGCAACGAATGCCTCTTGAGTTGCATCTAGGATGGATTCTAGGTGTTGAGGGCCGAACTTTCGCAGTAGAGTCGCAGTGACTTTTCCGTGATGTTCGCGAAAATTCGGCCCAGACATAGATTAATAGTTCATTTGTTCGCGGACTTCAATCGTTCCGCCGTTTGCGATGCCGGGGCAGTCTTTAGCAATTTCTGTTGCTTCGGCAAGATCGTTCGCCATGAAAACGTAGTAGCCGCCAACGACTTCCTTTGCCAGCGAATAAGGGCCATCGGTAACCGAAAGCTTGCCGTCAACCAACTTCATGACTTTTCCATGTTCGCTCAGCCCTTCTGCATCAACCAGCCGGCCTTCTTCTTTCAGCCGGGCGGCATAGTCGGAATATTTTTGAACGGCGGCCTGCATTTGCTCCTTGGTGTAAGAAGCCCACTGCTTTTCTGATTCAGCACTGGAATAAATGACGAGGAGATATTTTTTCATAGCTTTTTTCTCTTGGAGCTTTGGCTCTTGCCGGGGAGTCGGTTGGGAATGAAGAATACCGACATCGCTTGGTTTTGAGCCTAGTTTTTGGTGAACGTGAGCCGTGCAGATTAGCCCAGCTAAGCTGACCGCGCAGATAGAAACTTCGATGAATTTGAGGGTCATAGTCTTGCCTCCGGAATTTCCGGCCTCAAATGCACCGTCGTTTCTCAGTTCCAGAAACCGACAGGGTTAGTTGCTAAGACAGAAAGGATCTTCAGCTTCCCGAGACGGAGTTATTGGAAGCAAACTTGCGGGCACGCCAGCCGAATCTCCGAATTGATCCTCGTAGATGAACACCCAGTAGTCGGGAAGAACTTCTGCGGCGGCAAACAAGTAAGTGCGACCGTGCTTTCGGATCGCGTAGATGGGAAAACTGACATTAGGATGCTCAAGAAAGCCTTCAGGAAAAGCGTATTCACCAGTGAACGTCCAAGAATGCGCCCAAACATTCAGGCCGTGAACAATCGCCTGGCGGCCCTTTAAACTGTATGCAAAATTTGTCCAGCGACCTCGCATGGTGATTCTAGTGTATAGGATTGGGAGGGAAAGTTCCAGTTGATTTTTTAACAGTTATCCTCTAGCGGAACTATTTACGCTTAATGCGTATTTTGCAGTTTGTGAAGGAGAATGCAATGATCTCGAATGGAATGAAATTGGCTTGCGCGGGAGTTTTGGTGATTGGAGCCGGTATGGCAATTGCTGGATTGGATGATATGGTGGCTTCGAGTGCGGAAACGACTAAACCTCTAAAGGCGGGTGTGAAGGCTCCTAATCCTGGTCTTCATAACCTGGAGGGCAAGAAAACTGACCTTGCTACTATCGCTGGCGAAAAGCCAACGGTTCTGATTTTTTATCGTGGTGGCTGGTGTCCTTATTGCAACCGACACCTTGCAGAACTTGGAAAAATTGAAAATGACCTTGTAGAAATGGGCTATCAGATGGTCGCGGTCAGCCCAGATACCCCAGCGGAGCTCAACAAGAGCGTGGAAAAAGGCGAGCTCAAATACAAGCTTTTCTCGGATTCAATGGCTGACGCGGCGAAGCAGTTCGGAATCGCCTTCAAAGTCGAAGAATCGCTGGTCACTAAGTACAAAAATGACTACAAGATTGATCTAGAGGCGGCGTCCGGGCAGAAGCACCACATTTTGCCCGTGCCATCGGTCTTCATTATCAAAAAGGGCATGATCATCTACTCCTATTCAAACCCAGATTATCGAGTTCGGCTAAAAGGCGATGAAGTTCTTGCTGCGGCCAAAGCGGCGATGTAGCTTAGATTTCGCGCACATCAATTGTCCCGCCTGTTTCAAGGGCGGGACATTGTTTTGCTAGCTCGGTTGCTTCTTCAAGATTTGCGGCGGTAAACAAATAGAACCCACCCACGAGTTCCTTTGCCAGCGTGTACGGGCCATCGGTCACAGATATTTCGCTTTGTTTTTTGCGGACTACGTTTCCACCTGTCTTTAATCCATCTGCCTCAATCAATCGGCCTTCTTGAGCAAGTCTCTCGGCGAAGTCTTTGTACTTTTTTATCGCGGCGCGGCGTTCCTCTAACGGCAGCGCATCGAAAGCCGCTTCGGATTCTTCCGAGTAGTACAAAAGCAGGAGGTACTTGTTCATCTATGTAGCAGACGGGGCAAGGTCGTCACTGCCGACATTTTCATGCGATTCCACGAATTCTAAGTCACGTCCGTATGTTTCGGGCAACCGATAAACCGCCCAAACCGCCAGCGAGAGCACCACGACTCCGAGAATCGTTAGCGCGCCGATCGGGCCGAACTGGGGAATCAGTAATCCGCGAATAATCGAAAGCGGGATTACCAACCCACGCACAAAACTTGGAGCAGTCACCGCAACCGTACCGCGAAGGTTGGTGCCGAACGTTTCCCCAGCCGTAGTGACGAACACGGCCCAATATCCCGCACCGACACCAGCAACAAACATCAGCCAATAGAACGAGGTTCGATCTTTGGTGACAGTGAGAATGAGGGCAATCGCAATCGCCATTAAAGTCAACGCGGCGGTGAACGCCTTTCTCCTGCTTTTGAGGATTTGGGAAAGCCCACCAAAAATCACATCGCCGACGGTTAAACCAATTGCAGAAATCATGATGATATCGGCGACTGGGAAGGGGTTAGCGATGTTGAGGGCTTCTTGAAGTTCCTTGGAGAACGTCATAAACAGTCCAGCAAAAAACCAAACCGGAGCTCCGTTGAGAATGGTCGCTAGGTAGCGAGTCGCCCGTTCTTTGGTTTTGAACAGTCCGAGAAAATCACCACGCCGGATATTGTCGTTTTCTTTGAGCCGCTCGAACATTCCGGATTCAAAGACGCCGATTCGGAATATCAGCAGGGCGATTCCCATTCCACCACCGATCCAGTAACCGATGTTCCATGGGAAGACCTTGGCGAACATTGCCGCCGCAACCGAACCGGCCACTCCGCAAGTGGCAACGAGAGTGGTCGCCCACCCACGAAACTCTTTCGGCACTAGCTCCGAAACCAAAGCGATTCCTGCACCTAGCTCACCCGCCAGGCCGACTCCCGCTACAAATCGGCACACAGCGTACATCGGGATATTAGCCACAAATCCGTTGGCGATATTGGCGATGCTGTAGAGGAAGATCGAGCCGAAAAGCACGGCGAGACGCCCTTTTTTATCGGAAATGATTCCGAAGGCGATTGCCCCCAGAATGAATCCCGCCATCTGAGTGTTCAGCAACAGGTGGCCCATCGCTTCGTTGCTGGCTTTATCGGTAAAGCCCAACGCGTTGAGGCTATCCACCCGTAAAACTGAATAAAGCCAGATATCGTAAACATCCACAAAGTAACCGAGCGATGCGGCTACGATGGCAAGTATAACGTTCGATTTTTTTGCCGTCCCCGTTGACTGCATGATGAATTAGGACGGAGAAACCGCGACTATTGCTTTTTGGATAAAGTCATTTCCATCATTTTTATGCGCTTGTCGCCGACAACGGAATAACCAATTTCGTTCCATTCACCCTTGGGTGTGATCACCATTTCGTACTCGGTTTTTTGCCCAGCTAACTCGGCCGGAATTTCCCAGCGGTAGCTGTTTTTGCCGACTTTGAGTTCAAATGTGTTTCTCATTCCATTAGCGAGTTGGGCCGTCATCATGTATTTTTGCGTTGCTTGATCGTAAGTGATCATGGCGGCGGCATCGTGCATCGGAATAACTTGATCGCCTCGCTTCATCGTGTGATAACCCGTCACAAAGAGAGCGGTCCCGCCTGCTTTGTATTCCACTTTTTCACTTCCGACGAGGTCAACTTTTCGGTCGCCAGCATAATAGGCGGCGGTTCCTTCCCAATACCCTTCAAGAAAGCTTAAAGCCTTCATCTTTTCTGCTTGTTCCTTTCCACCAAAGTCGGGGATTTGAGTAGCGAGAATTGCGGCAAGCGAGAGGCTAGTAATCATTAGTAATAGATTACATGGCGGAGCCGCTTTTTGGTAGCGGGTTAAATGAGAATGTGGAACCACAAAGCCGCGAATTTGAAATCCATACCGAGTTCATCACATTGGGCCAGCTTGTGAAAGCACTTGGCTTGATCGGTATGGGCGGGGAGATTCGGGCGTTTTTGGAAGAAACGGAGATTGAAGTCAACGGCGAACCAGAAAATCGTCGGGGACGGAAGTTGTACGAAGGCGACCGCGTGACTTTTCCTGAGGTTGGGGAAGTTCTGGTTCGTTATCCGGAGTAAAACTGCTGTAATATCAAAATATGATTGCGACACTAACGTGCCTTTTAGTAATTGATTATCGCAGCATTGTTCCGCATAGTTCTTTGGAATACGCCGATTCACTAAAGTATGCGAACCACATTTGGCAGGTCAAGAAATTTAAGATTGCTGACGGAACTGGCGCAAACTACGAGTTGGTCAAGGTTCTGTGTGACGGCAAAATGGTTCACAGCTATAACAGTGGTGGTTACAACGACATTGGGTTTTTGCACGTTCCGGGCGGAAGTAAATTCATCGTTACCATTGGTCATTCATGGGCAGGCAATGGCAAGTACACCAAGTTCTATCGTCTCGGAGTGGATGGCAGACTCACGTTAATTTTAGGACAGGATATTCAAAATGGCGGGCCAGTATTCCGAGATATGGATGGCGACGGAAAAGTGGAGTGGATATTCGATTCCCGCAACTTTTACGATGATAATCAACGGGAATATGGTCGAAACCTGCTGGTTTACAAGCCGAGCAAATCGGGTGAGCTTGCCTTGTGGAAGGAGGTTCCAAATCGCAATAAGATCAAGCTTCCGTGGCTCATGGGGCCGGGGTTTGATGATAAGCCGTTCGGGTTCCGGTACGATTATTAGTCAATCGCAAAGCGGTGCTTGAACATTTTAAGTCCGCACTTGAAAAGCTCTGAGAATCCGCACTTCTCGCAAGTTACAACTGTGAAGATGGCGTTATCAACGTCAAAAAACGCAACTAGTCCGCCTTCGGCACCTCCCAGCTCGGAGACCGAATACTTTTCGCACTCACATTTTGGACACTTGAAACTGAACACGCTTACTATACGACTCAATGGTTCAGTAGGATTTGATTTTAAGCATTTGATGCTTTGCCTTGATCGTGTGTGATCGCATAATAGTTATATGTTTTTCGCTTTCCTATCTGCGTATGCTCTCGTTCCGTGGGAGATTAAAAAGGTATTTTTCGAACCTTATCAAGAGTTGCGATACTACGATGAGGTTCGGTATGCAGGCGGCACTTGGCGAGCGGAAACCCTCGATGACTTTTCGGAATACGGTGTTCCTAATCATTACGCAAGATTACTTTTTAATGGTCAAGAGGTTTTTACAAATTTCCCAGAACAACACTTAGAACGTGGTGATGGATTTTACAACGACGCCGGATTCATCCACTCACCAGACAGCAAGATATTCTTTGTCCACAGAGAGCATTCAGGTATGGGCCACGGCGAATCGACTACATTCTATTCATTACATGCTGACGGACGGATTATCAAAATCCACAGAGAGAGTATTGAGGGTAACGGCCCTATTTTTCGTGATTTCGATGGTGATGGCAAATTAGAATGGGTGTTCGATGATAGCGACTATTATTTTTACTATGGGAAAACACCGAAGTGGTTACTCGTCTATAAACCCTCTCCTTCAGGCAAGCTGAAGCTTTGGAAGAAAATTCCAAATAAGCACAAGGTTTGGATTGACCGTCTTCAGGCTCCCAGTGAGCAGAAGGAAAGAATTCGTCCAGTAAAGGGGCTTCAGAAATTCAAGTTTGAGTAGTAAGAAACTAGAGTTTCTTGACCTCAATATTCCGGAACTCCACCGGATGCGACTCGGACTGCAAAGATACCGTTCCTTTTGTCACGGCAAGCGAATTCTTCTTGAGCAACGGTTTTGCATCCGCGTCGCCGGGATCAAATTCTACTTTTTCGTACCGATAAACCTCTTTGCCGTTGATGCGGTGGATGATGTTGGTGGCGTTCACCTCAAGCTCAGCTTTTACCCAGGCTTCGCCTTCAATTGATGGCCCGTTGACTTCAATTACATGCTGGGTGATCATCTTGCCATCTTTCCAGATGTTGGTTCCGGGCGAGCATAAGTTGCCGGTGCCTCGCGTTTGACCAGCATCCGCACCGAGGAATTGAAATTCGGCACTCACCGGGAACGATTGATCCTTACCCATGGATTCTGCAGATTGACCAAGGTACATGATGCCGCTGTTTTTGTATGCCCATCCTGGCCCGCCAGGGCATTGTGTGCCAGTGAATCGATATTCTAGCCGCATGATGAAATGCTTGTATTCGGTTTCGTAGAAAAGGTGCCCAAAGCGGTCATCAAACTGACGGCCGTAGCCATCGTAGTTCACTTGAATCACGCCGTTCGCCACCCGGAATGTGTTGGCAAAGTTATCGCCTGCTTCATGCCCTTTGATCTTCGCTGCCCATCCATCAAGGTTCTTGCCGTTGAAGATCGGCTTGAAATCTTCTTTTTGGGCGAGGAGAAGGGCGGCAATCGCGGCGAGCATATTGGGATTAAGACACGAATTGGCGAGAGGAGTTCAATTATCCGGCGATTTGAACGCAAATATCTGGAACGTGGGGCACCGGAACTCTTGCAGATAGTGTTCACTCGATTCCGGCGGTAGCGGTTCAAGAAAATGCGTGAGCACCATGCCTTGAGACAGGAACAAATTCAGAGTATGTGAAAGTGGGCGGTGGTAATTGATAATTTCAAGGCCACCCCAAGCAAGTTCCATACTGAAATGCTCCATGTATCGGTCAATGGTGCGGTAGAGATGTTTTCCGTTTTCATCTTTCACCCAGCCAGGTGTGCACGAACCCATGTTGGAAATCGTGACGATAAATATCTGCCCGCCTGGTTTTAAAACGCGGACCATTTCATTAGCGGCGGCTCGATCATCGGGAATATCAATGAGGGTGAGGTAAGAAACAACGATGTCGAATGAGTTATCTGGAAACGGGAGAGATTCGGCAACAGCTTCTATATAGGTTCCGCTCGGATGTTTTGCTTGAGCGTGAGCAATGAATTCCGGAGCCGGGTCGATTCCAGTCGTGATTGCGCCTTGCTCGCTGAGTTGTCGGCAAAGTCTTCCTTCGCCACAACCGACATCTAGTACGGTCTTTTCTTTGAGCGTTGGCAGAATATTGGCAAGAGCGGGATCAAGTACTTGGCTGCGGGCGAAGTCTCCAGTTTCACCCTGTAGAGTGATCCAGGCATTGGACGATTGACGCCACTTAGAAATTTGATCAGAATTCAGCATACTACGAACAAGGATATCTGAGAAAATGGGGTTGAAATGATAATCGCGGCTAAACGCAATGTTCTCATTGTTACACTAGGAATAGGGTTAGCAATGGTTGCCGGCTTATTGGTTGGAGCACCGGTCGCTAGCAAAGTTGTCAAGGTTGATTTGCAAAATTTGGAGCCAGGTCAATCAATGATAGTCGGTCAATTTGAGATCGGACTTCCAAGTGGCACCGGAGCATTTGGCGGCCCATTTACCCTCGGGACATTGAGCAGAGTAGAGAAGGCGGATAGGGATGGACATTTAGAGACGTTATGGGTTGGAGAACTAAATAATCATCGAGGCGATGATGCTTTGCTACTTGTGCGCGAAGAATCCACCGCGAGATGGATAACTCTTTATCTTTATTCACAGGGAAAGCTAGAAATTTTGCCTACGCTTTCTAAATCTCAATTCGATGAATATCGAGGGAAGGATAAAGTTACAGTTGAAGGCGGCAGGATCAAGCGGGTTTTCCCCCTTTATGTTGATACTGTCAGAACCAGGTTGAATGCTAACTATACAATCGAGGATTTTAAGGCAGGAGAGTTACCAGTAAAAACTGATTCTGATTGCAACGCCGATCCAAGTGGTGGGTATCGAACGTATTGGTTTGATATGAAAACGAGAACATGGGTGCGATAGTAAGTGTTTCAAAGGATTTACTACCGGAAGAGTTAATGTATTAGATTCTTCATAGTGTAAACCATTCGGTCAATATTATTGAACTCAACATCGTATATGTTCTCTGACTTTGGCACTCCTGCCATGGCAGTTGTGATGATCGGTACTCCATCCACAAACGCTTGAAGCAGTTGCGATGGTCGGTCTTCTAATGCACTTGGCGCGATAACGGCGAGAGCGCCATGATGTGTATAGATTTTTGAATCTAAGGTAGTGACATCTTTCCAAAAATCAGGCGCATCAAGATTTTTGCCCGCCACCGCCACTGGCAATCCCGTGATTTTTGCGACTTCTCTAACTGCATGCGCTCCTTTCCGTGCCGCTGTTGGCCCGGGAAAATAGAGGTAGGGTTCTCTATATTCATCATAAGGTTGATTTGTTTGATTTGGCAATATATATTTAATTAAACTTGCTGTTTGCTTGCCGGTATTGGGGTATTGCTCGGCTAAGTATGGGCTTGCTGTAATCACTTCGGCAGCAAATCCGAGGGCTTGTGATTCCTGGCGGCTCATCCGGCTAGGAACCCGGAAGTCAGCGAGCGCTTTTGCTTCGGGCAGTTGCTTTGCTGCTTCGTCTAAAAGTGATTCGGTGAGTTCCATTGGCATACGGCTGAGGAATACGGAAAACGTTCTGCCAAATAGCAACCCAGTTTCAAGCAAGTTACCTAGTTCGTCAGTGTCACACAATCCATTCAATAACTTAATATCTATAACCAAATGGTGGGAATTAAAAGGGATTTTGCTTGCTAGTGTGCGTGCGATTCGCTCAGTGCCCTCAATCATGATGCGGCGAGAAATAGGGGGAGGGTGGTTCCCACGAAGTTTCAGCGCACGAATTACTGCCTGCTTCGTTGCAAAGTTTGCAGTAGCCGCTGATTCAGGCAATTTGTAGCGGGCAAGCTTAAAGCGATGACCGTCGAGGGGTGCAAGAATCTGGTCTCCTGTTTTTGCTTGGCTACTGATAAGGTGGGCGAATTCAGGAGTGACCGCATCGACTAGAAAAGTGATCGGTTCATCAGTTTGGCGGGCGGCAATAGTTCCGGGCAGGTCGTGGCGGTGGCATACGGTTTCTCCGCAGGTCATGCAAGATCCAAGATCGTTTTCGAGCAGTTTTAACGCGATCCGTTTTGGCTTTTTTGACTCTGTTTTAACCGTATGAGAAGGCTCAGTGAAGAATAGGATCACAAGTTCGGTTTGGGTGAGTTTTGCCCGAATCCATAGGGGCGATTGCGGAGTGAATCGGAGATCAATGTGGTTCCAGGCAACCGTGGCATCACGTTCACGATCGGCGGCACTGCCGGGAATCACTTGCGTGTGAGGGTGCCGCTCATCAATCCGGCACCCGGCTTGAAGAGCAAGATCATACAAAGCGTTGGAAATCTGGCAAAGCCCGCCTCCAACGCTGGGAATAATGCAGCCTTCACGTAATTCACGCCCCGGTTTGAATCCTCGTTGCTTGGTCGCCCGTCCAATCTGCCGCCAAAAACTGAATGTTTCTCCGGCGGGAATACAGATACCGTCAATCTTGCGAAGGGCAATCCGTAGATTCTGAATCTTTCCAAGTTGCAACCGGCGTTCAGCGATTGAGTTCTCTGTGAAAAGAGGGGTGATGGATTCAAGCTTCTGGGTGAGTTCAGGGTGCTCGGAATAGTCAGGCTGAAATCGCTTGATTGGTTGAGCCAGATTCAAAAGCCCGCGTTGGCATTGCAACAGAATCACCCTCGTTCGGAACCAGGCCGATTGTTGAAGGGTTGGCAGTTGCCGATCCGAACTTGTGGGCTGCATGGAAATTTCTATTAATCTAACGCGTAAAGAATACTCTTGGTTGTGAGTTGAAATCACTTTTTGCTGGCTATACTCAAACCTATGTTAACGGCATTGGTGTGCGGGCTTGTTTTGGCGGGCCAAGAACAGTTCGATTTTTATGATCGAGGCTGGTACTTCCCCGGAGTACCAAGGCCGGAATCTATTCTTGGCTACGAACTGGGTTCCCAACACACGGTTTACCGTGACCAAGAACGTGTCGTCACCGCCATCGCCGCTAGTTCGCCAGAGCGCGTGCGGATGATGGAATACGGAAAGAGCACTGAGGGCCGCACCCTTCGTGTTCTGGCGATTTCTAGCCCAGAAAATATTGCTCGTCTCGACGAAATTCAAGCTGATCTTGGTCGACTAGCTAATCCGAAGCCAGAGGATGATATTGTCGCCATTCAGAAACGAACGCCAGTTCTGGTTTGGATTAACGAGTGCATCCACGGAGACGAAACCGCCAGTTTTGAATCGGCAATGGCGCTCATTTACAATCTCGCCGCTTCTAACAGTGCTGAAATTACTTCCATGCTGCGCGATGCCATTGTGATGGTGAATCCGGTTTACAACCCGGATGGTCATGAGCGGTATGTGGTGGCGTACAACTCGATTCCGAACGGTAATCCCGGTCGCGATGCTTACGACCGTGCAATGCCAAGCGCGTTTTTTGGTCGGGCGAACCATTACCGGTTTGATATGAACCGCGACCGGATTTCTATGAGCCAGGCCGAAACTCGCCAAGAAGTGGCGATGTTCCTCAAGTGGAACCCACAAGTTTATGTCGATCAGCACGGTCAGGTTGAAACGTACTTCTTTCCGCCTGTTCAGCAAAGCGTGAACGTGAATGCCGACCGCAACCGCTATAACCATTGGACAGATGTGTTCGGTCGCGCAACCGCAAAAGCGTTTGATAACGAGGGGTGGACTTACTTTATCCGCGATAGTTTCGATTTCTACAATGTGTGCTACCTGGATTCCCACACGACTTTGATGGGTGCCATCGGCATGACCCACGAAACCGACGGTGGTCGAGTGATGTCGCAACGCCGGGTGGATGATACGATCCTCACCATGCGGCAAGGAGCGGAAAAGCACTTCACTTCTGCGCTTGCGGTGATTGGTAGTGCGGCAAAGAATCGTGCTGAACTGCTCAAGTCGTATTCCGATTTCAAAGCGAAAGCAGTGAGCGGTGAGCACGCAGGGAAGTTCCAGCGTGTGATTTTGGACGGGAATCAATCGGAACTCAGCCGGTTAAAAGAGCATCTGGCAAGGTCTGGGATCGTAGCGCAGTTTGCGGGCGAAGTTTGGCTCCAAAAAGGAGCGCACGATTATTGGAGTGACTGGAAAGGCAATCTTGAAGTAAAGCAAGGCATGCTTGTAGTGGATATGAACCAGTCGCAAGGGCCGCTGGCAAAAGCGTTGCTGGAACCGTTCTCCGATTTTGAGCCAGAGTTCATTGCTCGGCAACGCAAGAAGGCTTTAGAGGATAAAGAGAACCGTCCGAACGAAGATATTGATTACTACGAGTTCTATGATTCCACTGCGTGGGCTTTGCCATACGCTTACAATCTCAAAGCTTGGTGGTGTGAGTCTCGGTCAAAAATTGAAACGACTTCAATCAGTGGTTATAGTTGGCTCCATATTGTGCCACCAGGCGAGGCAGGCTATATGCTGGAATATGGAGATCAGAATGATCTCCTAATTATTGCTAAAGCACTTGCGAAAGGCGTGAAGGTTTCTCTTGTCACCAGGTCGACGCACATTGACGGCAAGGCAATTAATCCAGGTTCATTTATGATCTTGCGGGCAAGAAATGACGATAAGCAATTGGGTGCTTTGCGCTCAGTTATTGATGATTCTAGATTCAAGTATTCAGGTATGAGCCCGCTTCGCCCACTCAGCACAAGCTATCCCGACGAGGGGCGGCAAGGGCCAGGAAGCGAATCAGTTGTCCAACTCCGCAAACCGAAAATCGGCGTGGTTTTTGGTAACGCCGGAAATCTCCGTGCTGGTGCGCTTTGGTATTTGCTGGAGCAGGAGTTCAAGTTGCCATACGATTCTCTTTCAAGCAGTGTTTTCAACCGCAACTTGGATGAATACACATGCCTAATCGTTCCCGGCGGAGTTGGTGCACGACCGACTGGCAAACTGCGCGAATGGGTGGAAAATGGCGGTTGTTTGATCGCTCTTGGCGGAGTGGACTGGGTAAACGGTAAAGACGCTTTCCTCAATTTGGATGAAGTAACCACCGATCCGGATTTGCCAGGAGCGATTTTCCAAGCTGAGCTTGATCCATTCAGCTATTTAAGCTATGGCTATCCGCGCACGGGCAACGAGAAAATCAAAATCGCCGTTCCGATTGACGGAAGCAGTTTCTGGAAAGCACCAAAAGGCGGTAGCGCGGTTCAGCTCTCTGCAGATGAGAGCGTAAAAAAACTGCTTTGCGGTTGGTCTTGGGATGAAACAGAAAAGGATCTGCAGGGCGTTGCCTGGGCGCACGATCAATCGGTTGGCCGTGGCCGAGTGGTGGCGTTTCCGTTTGATCCAACTGATCGAGCGCAATGGCCCGGATTGCACAAAATACTCTTAAACGCGATGATTCTTGGGCCGAGCCGATAGCGTGAACGTCAGAGTCTCAGCGGTTCAAGCTGACATAACGACGCTGAAAGTAGATGCGATTGTCAATGCCGCCAATACTTCACTGCTGGGTGGAAGTGGGGTTGATGGTGCGATTCACCGGGCGGCGGGGCCAGATTTAGTTCATGAATGCAGGTTGCTCGGCGGGTGCAAGGTCGGAGAAGCGAAGCTGACCGCCGGTTACTTATTGCCCGCAAAACACATAATTCACACTGTTGGGCCAGTGTGGAGAGGAGGCGAATATGGAGAGCCAGCTTTGCTTTCTTCTTGTTATAGGAATTCCCTGCAAATAGCAGAAAATCTGGCTATTGGCTCTGTCGCATTTCCTTGTATCAGCACAGGAATTTTTGGCTACCCTATTGATTTGGCTTCTCGAATTGCAATTCAGGCAGTAGCCGAACACTGCACTATGAAAAGTAATTTATCGGAGGTGATTTTTTGTTGCTTCTCTGCAACCGATTTAGAGGCTTATCTCAGCTCACTCAAGTAGGGAAAGCTCGTAGACCAGGGCTTTTTATGCGAAAATGGCAATGAGAGGGAGACTTATTCGTCTCCAATTATCATGAGCAGTTCACTTACAAAGTTTTCGAGCTTAGTTGGATTAGTTGCAGTTGGCAGTGTTGCCTTCAACGCGATGGGGGCACAAACAGATGTTGACCGACTTGATGCGGCGGAATTGAAAAAGCTTTTCGTTGATCTCGGGCACGAAGTCAAAGACCTCAATACAGAAGTTGGCAAAGAGAAGTTCTCGATCACGATCACGACTGGCGGATTCAACGTGCCTATCGGGGTCGAAATTGCTCCGAGCAAAAACTACATTTGGCTTACGGCGAACGTCGGTAAAGCCGATTCGGCGACCAAGTACGAAGGCATGGTCAAGCAGAATTCTAAGATTCAGCCCACCTTCTTTTATGTGACAGATAACGACAATGTGATGGTTGGTTTGCCGGTAGAGAACCACGATGTCACTCCGGTTTGGATGAAAAAGTGCTTGGAAAAGATTTCTAATGATGTCGCAAACACTTCTTCAGTCTGGTCTAAGTAGCCTTATCTGATCTCCTGCAATAATCGCCCGGTAAGGATTGAGCGGTCATCCCATTGATCGCAACATTTCGCTTCCGCATCGGGCAATTTATAAAACATCCATCGGCTTCCTTGGCGAATAAAACGGAAATCCCCTTTGAGCCGTTGACTAAAAAGCCGAACGGTGAGTTCACCGCGTAAGAGTGAATTCCGTACTTGAATATCGTGACATTCGCCTTTTGCGAAAAGTGGAGCATAGACACCGTGATCCCAAACTGCGACTGGTCCAGCGCCATAACTACCAGCGGGGATTAGCCTCTCAGTCAAAAGGTATTCGGGGTTGTGGTCTTCCACTGGTGTTGCTGGGATTTTCAATTCGGGGATCAGGCTGGGATGGCAGGGCAATACCCAACTACAGAGCCGTCCACATGCTTCTAATCGAAAATCATCGTGAAGGGTAGAAGCCTGATGATGCTTGACCACGAAGCGCAAGTGAGGTTCTAATTGCTCCCATAAAGGCGGCTGATACCAAATTGTTTTATGATGGGCGAGGTTCATAAAAGCAATTATAGTATATATTTGTCTACTATAAGCAAGATATTTTGCCAGTTTATCTAAGCCTGGGCGCAAAAGTGAGAGGTGCCAAGATAAGGCATGGTTTCTTTGGAAGAATGTCGGGCGATGCCGAAGGTGGAGCTTCACGTTCATCTTGAAGGTTCGATCCGTCCGGAGACAGTACTCCAGCTTTCTAAGAAGAACAATATAGCCTTGCCTTACGACACATTAGAAGGGCTGAAGCAGTGGTATCAATTCCGAGATTTTCCTCACTTTGTGGAAGTGTATGTGGCGGTCTCCAAGTGCATTAAAACCCCGGAAGACATAGAGTTTATTGCACGGGAATTCTTGGTTGGCCAGAAAGAGCAGAACATCCTGCACAGTGAGGTCACGTTCACCGCGTCAACCATTAAAAATCACTGCGGAATCCCGTGGGACGAGCAAATTGATGCGCTCGAAAGGGCAATCAAATTTGGGCAAGACGAGCTAGGTGTGAGCATGCTCCTCATCATTGACATTGTTCGGGGCGATTCTCCAGAAGCGGGACTGAAGGTGGCAGAAATGGCGGTTTCGGGAATCGGTCGTGGAGTCGGGGCACTCGGGCTGGCGGGTCAAGAGGGGCCAAATCAAGCGATGCCGTACAAAGAAGCCTACGAACTCGCTTGGGCTTACGGATTGCCAGTTATTCCGCATGCCGGTGAAACCCAAGGAGCTGATAGTATTTGGGAAGCACTCAATTTCACCAAGTGTCAGCGTATCGGGCATGGAATTCGGTGTTTAGAAGACCCCGTTCTGGTTGAAACATTGCGCGAAAAGGAAGTAGTGCTAGAGGTCTGCCCGACTTCAAATGTTTGCCTCACGCCGATCAAGCGTATCGAAGTCCACCCGATCAAACAGTTGGTTGATGAAGGGTTGCAGGTGACAATCAATTCGGATGATCCGCCGATGTTCAGCACCACTTTGAGTGATGAGTTTGCTAAGTGTTCAACTGCTTTCGGCTGGGATATGGATGTGTTGCGAGAGTTTTCGGTTCGTGCGGCAGAGAATTCACTTTTGAGTGCAGAGGCGAAAACAAAGTTAATACAAAACGTGCAGAAATAAAAAAGCTCCTATCAACTGATAGGAGCTTTTCAGCTTTAGGCTCGTAAGCCTGGCTTAAAGATTAGACTCAAGAGTCCGAAGACGAGGAATAACACGAACAGAAGCTGTGCGATTCCGGTTGCGGCGCCAGCGATGCCACCAAACCCGAGGATTGCGGCAATGAGCGCGATGACGAAGAAGACTATCGCGTAGTGAAGCATCTTATTTTTTTCCTCCGGTGAGATATGGACTGCGGTAAGCACCGTATGCCCAATCATCAACCATTTCGTAAGCGTCGCCGCGACTGATGTTGTATTCGCGTTGGATCATTCCGGCAAGGATGTCTCGTTTTCCGTGAGATTCCGCAAGTTCATTTTCCGTCGTTGCGCCGTATTCTTCCTTGAAGTGTCCAACGAGCTCAGTCCAGCGACCTTGGATGTTATTCCAAATTGTTTCAGTGGTATCTGGTTCGTCTGTCCGTTTTGCCCAAGTGTGCAAAGCGTCTTCAGCTTTGTCTTTGGTCATGCCGTACTTTTCTTGAAGCAAACCAACGAGCTGATCTTTTTTGCCAGCGGCTTGTTCCAATTGATCGTCAGTTAGGTCACCCCACTTTTCGCGGAAGTTGCCTTTGACTTGTTTCCATTTACCTTCGATTGTGTCCCAATTCATTAAAGTGTGTACCTCAGTTATAATTTACGATTTCGAACCCAAAGGCTCCGTTGAGGCGGGACTGGTTTTCATAAAGAACGTATCAATTTTGGAAAGAAACAAAGAGAAGAGTGGCGACCTCTTGCGAGGCACCACTCGTTTTACACTGGAGACAATCAGCTTAGGCGTGTTGCCCTTGATGACGTCCCTCTTTAACTTCCTCTGCCACTTTTTGAGCGAACTCATCGGTGGGAACAGAAGAAACTGCGGTTGTCAGACCACTATCTGTAGTCATGTCAGAAGATCGGATTTGTGCGCCGTGTTTTGGGAAATCCGAGAGAGCAATTGAATCGCCGCTGATGTTGCGCCCCTCAAGGACGCCTAACTCGGCAAGAAATTGCACTCCGGCGCCGTGGGCCGCGACAGGTTTCTTTTGAACAAAGAAGCTGACAGCGAATGCGCCCATTTCGGGATTTTCTGCAAGTTGATTCACGCGCGATTCATCCGCAATCACGAGAAGTGAGTCAAATCCTGTTGGATCGGCAAGTTGAATATTCATTGCCTTCCCGGTTTCGAGTCCAGCAGGCAGGCCATCCGCACCGGGAGTGATTGCCACCATATCGGCACCGAGTTCGTGCAATTTGTTGCAGATCGCTAAACTTGTCGCATGGTCGTGAGTTGAAAGAAGAGTCGCAATCTTATGACCATTTAAAGGAGCATGGGTGCTCATTTTCTCACCTCAAGTTTATTTTCGAGTTTCTGAGTTGCGCCGGTTTCCTTAAGAATTTCCTTGGCGATCTCTTCAGCCTCATCTTTTTGCTTTTGCGTTACAACGTAACCGTTAAGAGTAACCATTTCTGGGGTTGAATCCACGTCAATTTTTATGTTAGATTCATGAGTAATGGGGTTGGCCAAAAGTGCACTCTTAATTCGTGCTGTCAATGTGGTTGCAGCGACGCCTTTGCTAGCTTCAACGACGTCATCGGCGGCTTTTTCTGCTCCTTCTTGAACGTCATCTGCCATTTCTTTACTGGCGTCGGCGACCGCTTGGGTATTTTCTTTTGTGTCTTCGGCCATGCCAGCGGCGGTATCGTTACAGCCAATAATTCCAAGGCTTGCAAACGCAAGAAGGGCGATAGCGGGGATTGTTTTTAAATTCATGTTGATTGACCTCATACAATTTAAATAATATGTAAATGTTCAAAAAGCGTTCGTCTAGAAAGGCCAAAAATAAATAGAGAAAATATAAAGAATACTTATCCTTTAGTCACGAGCCTGTACCCAACACCGGCTTCGGTGAGAATGAATTGTGGGTTGGCTGGCTCATCTTCAATTTTGTGCCGCAGATTCTTCATGTGAACCCGCAAATATTGAACTTCAAAATCGTAGCCTGGTCCCCAAACATCGCTGAGGAGCATTTTGTGAGTCACAACCTTATCTGCGTACTTCGCCATGAACGCCAAGAGCTTGTACTCAATCGGTGTGAGCTTTAGCACTTCGTCTTTTTTGTAGACGAGTCGGGCGGCGAGGTCAAGTTTGCAGTCGCCGAATTCCACCACCGGCTCGGCGGCGGCACTGCCTAACGTGCGGCGGAGCATCACCTTCACGCGCGCCATGAGTTCCTTTACACTGAATGGTTTGGTGAGGTAGTCATCCGCACCTGCGTCAAGTGCTTCTACTTTGTCGTCTTCATGCCCGCGTGCGGTTAAAACAATAATCGGAACTTGGCTCCACTCCCGAATTTGCTTTGCAACTTCGACTCCATCAATATCCGGTAATCCTAAGTCGAGCAAAATCACGTCTGGCATTTCTGTGCCAGCCAGCCGTAAAGCGGTTTGACCGTCTTCGGCTTCTATGACTTTGTATTCAGTGCCAGCAAAAGAAGATTTCAAGAATTTTCTGATCTGGGCTTCGTCGTCAACTACAAGGATTTTTACTGCGATACTCATGATGTTTCTACGTCGATTGGAGCCGATTCCACGGCGGGAAGTCTGATATCGAATTCTGCACCGGAGTGACCGTCGGATCGGTTACACGCCATTACGTTGCCGCCGTGGAGTTCGGCGACTGCTTTTACAATTGCTAAGCCAAGGCCTGTTCCTTCTACCTTATGGCCCTGCTGAAATCTTGTGAACTTCTCAAAGATTGAGTCGATCCCCTCTTCTGGCAAACCTGGCCCATCATCAATTACGGATATCTGAACCCATTGCTTGTCCCTTTGGGCTTTGACTGTAATCGTACATCCAGCGGGTGTGTATTTAATGGCGTTTCCGATGAGATTCACAAGTGCTTGATTAAAAATGAGTGCATCTACGGCAACATCGGGGATATCTTCTGCAATGTCGAGAATCAGTTTATGGTGCTCCAACTGGGGCCGCATTTGGCTGACGGCAGTGCCGATGAGCTCTTCGACAAACATGACTTCCGTGTCAAGGTCAAGGTGGGCACTTTCCAGTTTTGTAATGCTGAGTAGGTTGTTGACCAAGTTAGTCAATCGCCACGCCTGATCACGAATGGTTGTGTATGTTTCAACACGGAGCTCAGCCGGGAGATTGGGGTCTTCCGCCAATTGATTCGCATACCCAGTGATGCTGGTCAGCGGAGTTTTGAGATCATGGCTGACGCTGCGGAGGAGGGTGTTCTGTAAGTTTGTATCTCGAATTTTCTGGTCTGCTTCACGCTGAGCGGTTTCGAATCCGATACGCTCAAACGCCAATCCAATCAAACTGCCGAAAGTGTCGAGAATACGTAGCTGGTCGGGGGGAAATGTACCGCGATGGCTCCCTGGATAAACTGCAAGACAACCCTTGAAATTGTTTTTCGACTGTAGAGATAAATACAGACCGTAGGCGAGGGGATAAACCTGAGTTCCAATTCCCGCTTCGATGCCTTGACTGAGGCAGATGTCGCGTGCCTTACGGTCTTCAGGAGAGGAATCCATATCAACGTTTCCGTGACGAATCGTTGTTACTTCCTGCCCTTCGTATTGGACAAAAAGGGCGATGTCCGAATCGATCACGTCGCGGATATGGGCCTCGGCCAAACTGGCGATTTCTTCAAGACTGTTTTTCTGTAGCAAATCCCGGGTGAGATTGAACAAAGCAGATTTCCTGCGTTCTTGAATTTGAGTCTCTTTGAGTCCAGTTTTCACCTGCCAAGTAAGCGTATTGATGATCAGCGAAACCGTAAGAAGACCGATCAAGTTGAGCCACTGACGCGGATCTTCAAACAAAAATGTCCCATAAGGTGCTACATGGGCAAGCTTGAAAGCGATCGGCGCAATAAAACTGCCTGCTACAGAAGTAATGAGCGAAATGCGGCTGCTTACAATAGTCAGCGCCAAAATAAAAGTGAGAAGATGAAATGCCTTCGGGATTTGATCTCGCGTGATGGCTCCGAATATGGAAATCGCGAGAATAACGCCTATCAGTAACAGCCAATCAGATGCAACGTGTTTTTGGCCAGGCTTCACCTGTCGCTCTTCAAATGGAATGACAACAGATGGCGGAAGAACTTCCGAATTAATGATTTTCTGGACGAAGTTCGTTTCCCACGGCAGGGAAAAGGTACGTTTATTCGGTCGCTCTAAAACAAGGAGCCGAATATCGAATTGAACGCAGTAATCGTAGATGTTTTCAACTAAATTGGCGCGGTTAAGCTTGATGTGATCAGATTTCACCTTGTGGGCGATCCGATAAACTTCGTTCTTCCAGCGAGCTTCTTGATCGACGAGAGGCCCTAAATCATCTTCGACAAGGATTGCGTAGAGGAGTCGCCCTCGAATTTCCGCGACGTTAAGGGCTTCTCGTACCAACGACTCAATATTGCTTTCTCGAGTGATGATAACCGCAATTCCAGGCGCAGAAACCCGAGCCGCCGCGCTTTTATCAAGCGGACGATCCAGGTAAGGAGACGTCTGATTTGAATTGGACATTGAGAGGGTTGCTGGAGCCAGTATAACCAAGCGAATTCTCTTTGAAGAATCTGCGGCTTGTTTTTTAGGTGAAATACGCTTAGAGTTTGAAAATCTTTATGGATACTTTATATTTCTTCAGTATTTTTGCTAGTTTTGGCAAGAAAGGCTAAATAACTATTAGGGAAAAAATTGATGTTAATCATTCGACCTATTCTATAAAGGAAGCATAAAACATCAAACAAACACTCTTTTAAAGAGTAAGTTGGAAACGTTATGGTACTGACAACACTTTCACTCGCAGCGGCGTTGATAAATCAGCCGCCTGTAATGACAACTCAGAAGTATCCGATGCTTTACATCTCAAAGATTCAAGCGATGGATAATCTTGATCAAGGCGATGCACTTGGTGCAAACCGAGCTGACTTCTATGCAAAGGTTAAAATCAATAAAACCGACCATGTGACGGAGGCATTTTCGGCCGATACAGCAGAGCCTAAGTGGACATTTCCTCTCGATATGACTCAGCGCGTCAACAAAATTCATTTGAGCCTATGGGATGACGACGGTGGACTGGAGCGAACGGATGACCACGTCGATATTTGCCCTAAGAAAGGCCAAAAAGACCTTTGGTTCTACTATGATCGCTACACCGGAAAAATCTGGGGCGACATTGATGGCAGTTTTGGTCAGACCATCGTTTCTATCGGTGGCGGTGACGACGATAAGGCGAAAATCTACCTGTCGATCATTAAATAAATGATCGACACCTTTGAAGAGAGGGTAATCAATTGCCCTCTTTTTTTGGGTCTCTTGCTTTGCGAAAATAAGTAATCGATTGTGAAGGTATCTTTCCAGATAAAGTCTGCGTAAAGACTAAGAATTATCATAATTATTGAAGTCATATTATTGTACAGGTGCGAGAAAAGCGCATATCAGAGGAAAAAATGAGATCACAGACTGCAAAGCTTGTTAAGACAATGACTATCTTGAGTACGCTCGGAACATTGATTACAGTAGGCGTAAATTTAGCCCGAGCCCTAAGCGATCGCAAGGCGTTTAAGAAGGTTGATCGTAAACTTGACCACGCGCTGGAAGAGTCCATGGACTGTTCCGACGCTACGGCAAAATACTAAGCGTTTTCTTGGAAAGAGGAGGCTGAAAAGCTTCCTCTTTTTAGTTTGTATCCATCAAATACTTCGACCAGGAAATACCTGAACGGCCGAGCCGACGGCTACCAAAGCTGAGGCAGGAACCCGCGTTAGGATTTCCGCAAACCGAGCACCGTAATATAGAGTTGTGTCGCCTATAAGTGATGCTGAGTCGCATTTCCACACATTCCATCTGGGGTGGAGAACTTGGTACTCAGAAGTGGTTCCATTTTTCCGTCTTGTGTATCCCCAGTAGTGTTCGGTAATAAACTCTTCTTGCGAACCAGCTTGTAGCGGTTCGGCTGGGCCAGACACAGTGCCGGTTATTGCAATTTGATTCTCCCCCTCTCCCCAGCGATAGGTGACCGCGCCTCCGGTTTCCTCGCGGAGATCGACTTCATGGGTAAGAGGTACACGTTGGTACGGTTCATCATAAATAGTCTTGGCAACAGTTGCCACCAACTGCTTAGGTACGAGTTCACGAATGAAAACAACCCCTCTCCGCAATTCGCCGTCGGGCATTAATCTTCGCACATAGAACCGCAAATTAACTTCGGCAAAGTTCACATGACCGGGGATTACAACTCCCCGAACTTTTGTCTCGGTGAACATGAACCCAACTACGCTGATTAGTGTTTGGGAATCGCAAGTATCTAGTTCAACTCCGTTTGGTAAATAAGAATCCAATAGCTCCGCCGGACAGACGTAGTTCAGCATAAGCAGATTGAGCCAGTTTGCAGTTAAGAATGGGCGAGGTTCCCCTGCCATAGCGAGTAATTTACCAGCGCTTAGATGTTTTGTTGAGCAACCCGCTTATAAGCTTCACGGAACGAAATCCCTTCGCTTTGGACGAGCGCATAAGCTTGTTCTGCCTGGTGAATGCTAGGGTCGGTTATGTCTTTGGCTCGCTGAGCATCAAACTCAATTCTGCCCAGCGCATGTCGAGTAATTTCAAGGACTTTCAAGGTTCGATCAATCAGGCGGAAGAGGGGTTCTTTGATTAGTTGCAGGTCGCGATGGTAGCCGGAAGTCATCTTAGAAGTCAGCGCAAGAATCGCCTGCATATCCGCTTGAGCTTGGGCAGAATGAGCGCGGATTAATTCAAATACATCTGGATTACGCTTTTGAGGCATGATTGATGACCCGGTTGAGATATCGTTTCCAAGCTTAACAAGAGCGTACTCTTGAGTCGCAAACAAACAAATGTCGGCAGAAAGTCGACCGAGATCGTTTAGGATTTGAACTAAGGCAAACGCAAGTGTGGATTCCGCTTTGCCACGGCTCAATTGACAAGCAGTGACTGGCTCCTGAGTTTTGGTGAATCTCAGTTCCGAAGATGTGAACTCTCGATCCAATTTTAAGCCCGGAGTTCCATATCCAGCGGCAGAGCCAAGAGGATTAAGATTTGCAAGTTCGTACGATGCATTAAGCAGTGCCTGATTCGTCGCAATTTCTGAAGCAAATCCCATCGCCCAGTTCTCTACTGAACTCGGCATTGCTTGCTGCATATGCGTGTATCCGGGAATGGCAACGTGGCCCTGTTCCCTCGCAAGGTTTTCAAGAGATTCAATGACTTCTCGTGATGCAGTTTTTACGTGTGAGATCGTCTCGCGTAGATACAGTCGAAGAGCAACTAATACTTGGTCGTTTCTGCTTCGGCCTAAATGAACTTTGCCACCAAGTTCGCCTAAATGATCGTTTAGTTGAGCCTCGATGGCTGTATGACAATCTTCTTGTTCAAGTGAAATCGCCCAAGTTCCGTTGGCATGATCTTGACCGATCACGGTAAGGGTGTTGATCAACTGATCGACTTCATCCGCACTCAAATATCCACATTTGCCCAACATACGCACATGAGCAATGGATGCTTGAATATCAAACTTCACTAGCCTAGAATCAAGTTCAAAATCGTGACCGACTGTGAACTCCAGGATCTTCTGATCCATCGGCAACCCTTTTTCCCATAACCTTGAACTCATTTCAAGAACTCCTGACAGATCGCCCAATAGGCTTCGGCTCCGGCAATGACTTCATGTTCAAAAATGTATTCGTCGCTTGTATGCGAACGGGCGGATAATCCTGGGCCAAATTTGACTGCATTGAAGCCGTCAAAGTGGACTTGGTCGGACATCGTTTGGCTATGAAACGTTTGTGCTTCTGGGAGCACTGCCTGAATTGACTTGATGATGCTTGCGTCTTCTGAGCAAGCGTAAGGGATTAATCGTTTGGAGCGCACATTAACCTCGGATTTCATATGCTGTGAGATTTCGGATATTAAAGCTTCATGATTATGTCCTGGCTCAGTACGAATATCTAAAACCGCTTTGGCTTGAGCCGGTATCTGATTCTTTGCCTCTGACCCCGTGAGAACAGTCGGTTGAGGCAAACTTGGGAGGTTTAGTCCAGGAAGTTGAGCTAAGTCTTGAGCAAGCACGTAAATTGGATTTGTAGCTCCTAATTTAAGGGCGTTTGCCGCATGGCATGCGTCGCCGCTAGCAACTAATTCTAGTACCAATAAACCGCTTTGACTCACACCGATTTGTAGCTCAGTTGGTTCGCCCACGATAATCCCCTCGGGGGCCCAGCCTTTTTCATCGCGAAGCCACGGCCACGCAACTTCTGTACCTTTACCCCCTGTCTCTTCCTCAGGAGAAAGCAGGATGGCCAAACCTTCAAGCTTGTGTGCGGCGGCGAGTTCAAATGCGGTAATCATTGCCGCCACTGAACCTTTAGTATCGTTGCTGCCAAGACCATAAACTTTGCCATCTTTGATGACTGGAGTAAACGGGTCAAGCGTCCAATCGTTGGTCGGGGGAACTGTGTCGATATGAGAATTGAGGAGTAACTTTGGTTGATCGCCGAGCCAAGCGATAATGTTGTCTCCTAGGCGTTCTAGATTTGCTCCCGTTTTCTTCAATCGCTCATAAACAAAAGTGGCGATTTCCGATTCATTGTGAGAAACAGAAGGAATTGAAATGAGAGAGCGATGAAGCTCTAGTAAGTTCGAGCAGTTGATCACACTGGCTCCTTAGGCAGAATCATCGTTCCGCACCCTTCGTTGGTAAACACCTCGGCAAGGATAGAATCCGGAAACGCGTGAGAGATCACATGGACTTGCTGAACTCCGTTTTCCAAAGCGGTGCGAATTGCTTTGGTTTTGGGGAGCATTCCGGTTTTTACCGTGCCTGATTTTTCGAGTTCCGCAAGTTCATCAAGCGTCACTTGAGAAATGAGGCTTTGCGGGTCGTTGAGATCGGTAAGGATTCCGCGTGGCTGTGTGAGAATAATTAGCTTTGCTGCACCCAACGCACCAGCGACCGCTGCCGCGATATCATCCGCATTGATATTTAACACTGTGCCGCTTTCATCGGCAGAAAGTGGGGTTAATATCGGCACCGCTCCCGAATACAAAATTGAGAGCAATGGCTCTGGATCGATAGCATTAATTTTTCCGACCTGACCGAAATCCACAACATCACCGCTTGAAACCTTGATAGGTTCTTTGCGAGTCGCCTGGATGATCCCTGAATCAATTCCCGATACGCCGACGGCGGGTAACCCATGGCGACGGCATGCAGAAAGAATTGCAGTTCTGGCGGTGCCGTTGAGAGCCATGATCATGGTATCAATCGCCGCCTCGCTGGTGATTCGGCGACCATCAACAAAACTCGATTCAATCCCAAGTTTTTCGCCTAGTTCAGTGGCTTGCACTCCGCCTCCGTGTACCAACAGAATCCGAATACCGACTTGATGAAGCAATGCAATTTGCTCGATAATTGAAGCTAAAGTTTCTGGTGATTCACAGGCCTCGCCGCCGCATTTGAGAACAAACAGCTGATCTCTAAACAAACGCAAGTACGGCAACGCCGCGCGTAAACCGGTCACGGGGTGTAAATCCATTAGTTGCTTCCTCCGAGTAATGAGATCAACACGCTTTTCTGCGCGTGAAGCCGGTTTTCGGCTTGCTGGATAACCACCGATCGCGGCCCGTCCAGGATTTCATCTGCTACTTTGACGTTTCTTCTCACGGGGAGGCAATGCATAAATTTTGCGTCCCTCTGTGCATTTTTGAACCAAAATTCTTGAACACACCAGTCTCTCAGATGCGTCCTATTTTCCATTTCCTCAATAGGCTTTCCGTAATGCTGAGGTGCGCACCATGACTTGCAGTAGAGAACGTGGGCATCCGTAAGCCCAGTGACTTGATCATGCTGATGTTCAATATTTGCGGCTCCAAGTTGCTTGGCTTCTGTAATCATTTTGTCGGGAAGATTGTAGTTTTCAGGGCAGAGGATGGTGATATCCATGCCTCGCTGGGCAGCCATCGCGAGCGCAGCGCGAGGAACTGCGTAGGGCAGCGGCTTAGGATGCCAAGCCCAACTCAGAACGAATTTCCCATTGTTTGGAATTCCAAGCTCGTCCAAAGTCATCCAATCGGCAAGGGCTTGGCAAGGGTGGTCGCTGGCTGATTCCATGTTGATGACCGGTTTTCCGGTCAACCCAGCGAGCTTTTTCATTCGCTTGTCCGCGAGGTCAGCATCAAGGTTCTTTTGGTCAGCAAATGACCGAATTCCAAGAGCATCGCAATAAGAAGCAAGTACCGGAATCGCTTCTCGGACGTGTTCAACAGCTTCACCATCCATAACCGCGCCATCATTGAATTCCAAAGACCATGAACCTGCGCCAGGCTGAATCACAACCGAAGTTCCGCCCTGTTGACCAATAGCAGACTGGAATGAAGCCAGTGTCCTCAGACTTGGGTTCATAAATAACAGTCCAATTACTTTCTTGGCAAGTCGATCTCCGATCGGATTAGCTTTTAGTTCACGTGCGAAATGCACGAGCTCAACGACTTGCTCACGATCTAGATCGCGTAAAGATAGAAAATTGGTCATGCCAGAACCTCGCTCAGAGCTACGCCAAATTGGTCAATCTGTTCTCTTGTCAAAATGAGCGGAGGGAGCAAACGAACGACGTTTGGGTTCTTGGCATCGCCGGTAAGAAATCCCATTTCCAACAGTGTTTGGCGAATGGGAGCAGCGGGTTGGTTAAGATGCAAGCCCATCAAGTAGCCACGACCAGATACTGATTGAACTCCCGCGTTGAGGCAAGTTTTTGATAAATAATTGGCATTATCTTCAACCGCTTTCAAGAATCCTGGTTCAGAAACGACTTCCAGAACAGCTCGTATTGCGGCGCAAGCCATGGGACCGCCACCAAACGTTGTGCCAAGCATTCCTGGTTTGATATTCCCAGCGATTTGGTTCGTGCAAAGAACAGCGGCTACGGGGAATCCACCACCTAAGCCCTTGGCAACCGTCATGATGTCGGGCGTGATTCCCAATTGCTCAACCGCGAACATTGTTCCAGTTCGCCCAATGCCAGTCTGAATTTCATCGGCGATAACCGTCGCTCCACGCTGGATGCACAAACTGGCGGCGTACTGCACAAACTCAGGAGACAGGTCAACCGCTCCAGCAACTCCTTGAACTGGCTCAAAAACAAATGCCGCGGTTTTATCAGTGATGTACTTTTCTAAGTCTTCGAAAGATTCGGGGGTGGCCCAATCAACTTCAAACGGAGCCTGGGGAAATGAATACCATGCCTCGTTGTGATCGGTTATTGCTGCGGCTGCGGCTGTTCGGCCGTGAAATGCGCCTCGAATAGCGGTTACTCGTTTGCGACCTGTTTGCAAAAAGGCTAGTCGCAGAGCATTTTCTATGGCTTCAGCGCCGCTGTTAATGAGAAAGACTTTTTCTAGCCCAGTTGGAGCGACATCAACCA
Source organism: Fimbriimonadaceae bacterium (assembly GCA_019638675.1). Taxonomy (GTDB): domain Bacteria; phylum Armatimonadota; class Fimbriimonadia; order Fimbriimonadales; family Fimbriimonadaceae; genus UphvI-Ar2. The sequence goes on from JAHBTE010000001.1 coordinate 972,283, forward strand.
AGGACTGAGAAGCAGCTTCACGGATGGAAACATCGACCGCATTCGATTGAAACACCAACTCCTCAGCTTGTTTTGCAATCGCGGCGGTGAGCTTGGGGTGGGCATAACCAAGAGCAGAAACGGCATGACCTCCGTAAAAGTCCAGATATGATTTTCCGTTTGCGTCAATAACTTCGCAGCCACTTCCCGACACGATTTCAATTGGTAGTCGGTTGTAAGCCGATACTTCGGGCGAGGCCTTCAAATTAGATCCAACCTGGGACGGCATTGACTAACCCCTCCTTCTCGTCGAGGCCAAACATACGGTTCATCCACTGAATTGCTCCACCCGCCGCCCCTTTTACGAGGTTATCAATAACAGACGTAATTACTAGCTGATTACCCTGGCTGACGACTCCGATATGGCATCGGTTGGTTCCGACAATTTCTTTGAGCGTCGGCATTCGGCATCCCGCTTTGATAAAGGGACTAGATGCGTAGAATTTCTCGTACATTTCGACAACTTGATCAACCGACTGTTCATTCTTTAGTTCGGCAAAGATCGTCGCGTGAATGCCGCGCGAAAACGGGCCGGAGTGGGGAACAAATGTCACCTTTACATTTGGTTCGTAAGGTTGAACCAACATTTCAATTTCCGGTCTGTGGCGATGAACCAAAGGCTGGTAAGCCCACATGGAACTCTGACGATGAGGGTGGTGTGTTCCCGGGCCAAGTTGGCGACCTGCTCCGGTGCTTCCCGTTACTGCGCTGACTTGTACATTTGGCTGAACGATCTTGTTTGCAAACAGTGGTGCTAAGGCTAGGGTGATGCAAGTCGTAAAGCAACCGGGATGAGCAACGAACTGCTCTGGCGTTTCACGGCTGATATCTGGCAATCCGCAAGAGAATTCTTTGAGGAGCTCCGGGGCATCGTGTGGCTTGCCGTAAACTTCAGCATACTGGTCAGGGTTGCTGAATCGAAAATCTGCTGAAACATCAACCAGCTTTGCTTGAGATTCTTTTGTGAATAGCTCAGCAAATGCGCTCGCTGTCTGACCATGTGGCATAGCACTGAAAACGGCAACTTGTCGCTTACCATTCAACAAGGGTTTGACAGAATCCAATTCACCGAATGCTAAGTCGCCCGCTGCGCCAGTGAGGTGAGGAAACACTTCATCAATCCGAGTGCCGTGATTGCTGGTCGAAACCACACTTTCGATCCGAAACGAAGGATGGTCTAAAAGGAGTCCAAGGATTTCGGCAGCGACGTAGCCACTGCCACCCAAAACAACGGTGGGAATTGATTTTTTATGCATGAATTGGTTCCAACGAGTTCAAGAGCAAAGCGGTAATTTCCGCAGATGAATGTCGAGCATTGAGCGATTTGATGCCGGTTTCTCGCTCGATAGATTTAGTTCCGGCGATGTTGTCCGTAGCTGGCCCGGTGACCAAGCTCGGAGTGATCTGGTGACGATCTGTCAGTAATGTCACTCCGCCCCAAGCGCCCACTGGATCAGCGGCGGCCAAGACAACGTTGGTTAAAGACTTGGAGATTTCTGGGTCAGATAGAATTGCGCTGACTCCGTAATCGCCAATCAAGCCGTCACCAAGCTCCAGAACGATTACGTCCGGCTTGGATTGGTTAAGGCGATTCAGCATTGTTTTTGTTAATGCGGGAGCGTTGCTGTTTTGAGTAGTGACCACGCCTAAGTCGGTGAACACCATCACCTCCTGTGCACCGGCATCTTGCATTCCCAAAATGTCGCGTCTTAGGCTTACACCTGTTGTTTTGGCTGCCGCGACTTTTAATCCTTGTCTCACCAGCTGCTGGATAATCGTGAGACAGGCTTCGGTTTTTCCGCTGTTCATGCTAGTGCCGACCACAGCGATAACAGGGCAACCTGAGCTGAGATTTGCATCAAGAGGGGGGCATCCAGTTGAGATGTTGGCAGGTACTCCTGTACGGCTATTGATGTTTGGGAAACTCAATACAGTGCCGATAACTTCGCATTGATGTGGCGGGCCAACGAGCGGGGAATAGGACTGGCAAATTCCAAGAACTCCGCCCATATTAAGGAGATTCACTTTGTCGCCAGTTTTGAGTTCGGTTGGGATAACTCCTGCGTAACCTTGAACGGCATTTCTATGACCGAGTGCTCCGGCGATGACATCCCCTTCTTTTAAAGTACTCATCCGACCAGTGACTAGCTCGAGCAGGTTGTAGTTGGACTTATTAGTGAGGAGACGAGCCGCGATAACATCGCCTTCTTGGCAGTTGTAAGTGTCAGAAACTCTCACCTCTCTGCGCAAGCCACAGTTCAGAGTGACTGAAGCTACTTTATCGAGAAGAACTGGCCTCATGGCTTTGCCCCAGCGCGGGCATGAAGAATTCCCGCGAGCCCATAGATTCGGCTAAATCCTTTGGCATCTTCGGAAGTCCACTCACCAACCGCTTCTCCATAAACGGCTCGGCTTGCCGCATGCAGGGAATGTGGTGAGGTAACGCCGATGACAAATAAATTCCCTGGGCGAAGTTCAAAAGTTACGTCACCGGTGACTGACTCTTGCGAAGAAACCAGAAGTGCTTCGATTTGTCGAGCCGCTGGTTCCGTGAACAAACCTTCGTGAACCCATTCGCCATAACTAGCCGCAACCTGATCCTTGAGCGAAATCTGTCTTTTGGTGAGAGTGAGTTTTTCGAGTTCGCGATGAGTGTTGATCAGCACATAAGCTGCGGGAGCTTCAAATGCAACTCGCCCTTTGATGCCAAGAATCGTTTCCCCAAGATGAATTCCGCGCCCGATTCCGTAACAAGCGGCAAGATTATCAACTTCGCGTATTAACTCAACTGGGCAAAGAGCTATGCCATCCAAGGCGGTCGGAATTCCTTGAGTAAAACTGATCGTATGCGTGCTTGGTGAGAGAGGTGTGATGAAGGCACCACTGGTTCGTTGCCATTCGGATTCTGGAATCGTTTGTTCGGTTCCAGTGGTTTCTTCGCCGCCGATTGTGACTCCCCATAATCCGCTGTTGATGCTGTAAGCCGCTTTGCTAGCAGGGAAGTCGAGTCCGTTTTCTTGCAGGAGTTTGAGTTGATCTTGGCGGGCTGGGGTTTGGTCGCGAACTGGCGCAAGAACTTCTAAATGTGGGGCAAGTGTGCGGATGGCTACTTCAAAACGAATCTGATCATTACCCGCGGCTGTACATCCGTGGGCGATTGCATTTGCACCGATTTGGTTCGCAATTTTGGCTACTTCACGGGCTTGGAGGGCTCGTTCCGCACCTACGCAAAGTGGATAATTACCACCGCGAGTCACATTGCCTGCGATGAGATACCTCAAGATTTCATCAAAGAACATCTGGGTTGCAGAAACCAAAACGTGATGACTCGCGCCTAGTTGCTCACTACGGGCGGCTATTTCTAAAATTTCTTCGTTGCTAAAACCACCGACATCAACTGTAACAGTTGTGACCTCAAATCCCTGAGATTTAAGAACTGGGATACACCAGCAAGTATCCAAGCCACCAGAAAATGCGAGCGCGATTTTCATTTACTTACTCCCATTGCCTGCGCGACTAAGGTTTGATCTGCTTGGTTGGCGGTGGCAATAAAGATCGTGTCGTCGCCGGCGACAGTTCCAATAATCTGTTTAAGACCGAGTTGATCAATCTGAAATGCAACGAGTTGAGCTGCTCCGATTGCAGTTTTAACTATGAGCAAATTTGGCCCAGCTGGAGTGGCACTTACGACGCCGAGTTGCTTCATCAGGTCAGTTTCTTTAAGTGTGTATTGACCTTGTGACTTCACTACTCCGAGGTCGTGAAGGTCGCGACTCACGCTGCTTTGAGTGCATGAATATCCAGCATCGGTCAGGAGTTGTGCAAGTTCTTCCTGATTCTTTACTGAGCGCGTGGCGATGATTTGGCGTATCTGAGAGAACCGTTCGTCGCGAGATTCGTTCATGTGCATATTATGGGATTAAATTGCATAATATGAATAGGCCTCGGGTTAATATCGCTGCGTGCAGATTGCTAAATTCCTCCTTTTGAAACCAAATATAATGAAAACGTGAATCGTTTTCCTAAGGAATTTGAAGCTGTTCCGGAAGAGTCAAAGCAACTTTTTACTCTGTGTTGGCAGGTCGAAGAGTGGCTGAGGCTGTTAGTTTATGTAGAACTTAGAAGGTCGTTCGATGACCTTTCTGCGATCACCGATCATAAATTGAATCAGCAACCGATATCCCAAAAATCCGATAAGGCGATGTCGCACATGGCAACTGCTCACGAATCTGCTCTTTCATACTTGTCACTTGGTCAACTTTGGAAAATAATTATTGATCCGCAATATTGGCCCCTGTTTGAGCAATTTTTCCCGCCTCTTGAGATTGCCAAAGGAAAGATGGCTGAGTTTTCGACTATACGTAATCGAGTTGCTCACTTTCGCAGACCATCAGCTTCTGACCTAGATCGTGCTAAGTTATTTGTAAAAGACTTAAACTTGGGTCTTCATTTATTTTGCAAAGCATATACTGTTCAGTTGAACAGAGAATCTGAATCGAGGAATGCGCTCAATGCATCTCTTGAGAAGATGTGGCAAGACCACTATTTTGGAATTGAGATGCATCTTCCTAATGGCGACTGGCTATACGCTGGGGGTGAGCATCAATATGATCCATTGATGAATGCGAATATCACTTGGCACAATAAGTTTTATTCAGATAAGTCTGATGAAGACATGGCGGTATTGAGCCTAAGCCTGAGCGCGACTAATACTCGGTATCCAAGCTTTGATTTTGATTCAGTTTATAGAGCTACTGTAAATATTCATAATCAGATTATTCATTTTATTGTTGTATCTAAGTCGAAAATAATTTTTACATTTAGGGCCTCAGGAGATTATGGGAGAATTTGTACATTAATTAGTAATTTGTTGCAGACTGCAACAAGCTCGTTAAGTTCTCACAAGCGTTCTGAATCCGTTTTTCGATCCGACAACTATCATGAAATTGTAATTCCTGAAGGACACCCGTTGTGTCACTATGATGCAGTTGTCTATTATGACGAAAGACCACCTGATTTGATTCAGCTTGAACTTGACTAACTAAAATGCTGGTCGCACTGCTCACCCTCATGATCCAAACATCCGGAAATCCCGTCTTCCCCGGCTGGAACGCCGACCCAGAACTTCACCTCTTTAACGGTCGGTATTACATCTACCCAACTTATTCGGATGCTTACGAAAAGCAAACGTTCTTCGAGGTCTGGTCATCCTCCGATTTGACAAGCTGGAAAAAAGAAGGCAGGATTCTCGATTTTGCCGATATCCCTTGGTCAACGAACCGAGCCGCTTGGGCACCAACCGTTATTGAGAAAAAGGGAACGTATTACATGTATTTTTCGGCTGGCGATGGAGCCGGTATTGGAGTTGCGACTTCAAAAAAACCGGAAGGGCCATTCAAAGATGCACTTGGTAAGCCGCTGATTAAAGAATATCACCATGGAGCTCAACCGATTGACGCTCACGCTTTTACCGATGACGATGGGCAGAGCTACCTTTACTACGGAGGGTGGAAACACGCGGTAGTTGTGAAGCTCAGTGACGATATGCTTTCCACAGTCGGGGAGTTTAAGGAGATCACGCCCGAGAACTACGTTGAAGGGCCGTTTATGCTCAAGCGAAACGGCAAGTACTACTTTATGTGGTCGGAAGGCTCGTGGGGAGATTCCAGCTATGGCGTGGCGTATGCGATATCCGATTCGCCCACCGGCCCATTTGTGCGAAAAGCCAAGATTCTGGAAAGTGATTTCACTGTTGGCAAAGGAGCCGGTCACCATTCAGTTCTGCAAATTCCCGGAACGGACGAGTGGTACATCTGCTACCACCGCCGCCCGCTAGAAGAAACTCATGCAAACCACCGGGTAACCTGCATTGATCGGATGTACTTTGAACCTGACGGCACGATCCGCCCGGTCAAGATCACTAAAGAAGGCGTCCCACCCCGCATCCCACCGACTAGCTAGTTGCGAATTTCCATGTTCCAGATCCGACGTTGTATTTTTCAACCGTGCCGTCAAGCTTTGGAACATGAATTTCGGCGGTTGTATTCGGAGGGACTTCCGCAGTGAGTTCAATTGAGTTTTCGCTTCGCTTCCACGAGGTTTTGATTGGGCCACGCACTGAATCGTAAGTTGTGCTCGCCCAAGTGAGCTTCGGATCAAGTTTTGGGGCGATCAGAATTTTGCTAAAACCAGCTTCGAGTGGACTGATTCCGCCAATCGTTTTGAACATCCAGCCAGAAACTGCACCATAGGCGTAGTGAGCAAATGAGTTCATTCCAGGGTCTTGGAATCCTTTCTCAGGAGTCCAGCCATCCCAGCGCTCCCAAATGGAAGTCGCCCCGTTCTTAATTGTAAAGCCCCAACTTGGGAAGGTAGTGTTGTGGAGCAGTCGGAAGGCAACGTCGTCTCGCCCGATCTTGCTGAGAACGTGCATCAAGTCGCGGGTGCCAACAAAGCCCGTGCTGAGATGCCAGCCACGTTTTTCGATATCGGCAATCAGGTAGTCGGCGGCATTCTTTGCTTGAGTTTCGTTGAGAAGATCAAAGCCAAGAGCCAGCACATAAGCACATTGAGTTTCACCTTTGACTTTTCCATCGGTGGTGACAAACGCATCTTGAAAAGCCTTTTTGACTTTAGTATGCAGATCAGTAAAGGACTGTGCATCTTCTCCGTGCCCCAAAATTTTTGCCGCACGAATCATAAGTTCGGTGCTGCCAGCAAAGTAAGCCTGAGTGATAACATCGTTAGGCGTGTTCGCATTAATGCTAAGCCAATCTCCGTAGATATGATATTTTTCAGGCGGTAACAAACCAGGTTTTGAACGGAGGCGACAGAATTCAATAAACCGCTTCATGTTTGGATAATGGCGGGAGAGCAGTTCTTTATCGCCGTACATATCGTAAATCACCATTGGGCAAATTACGCCGGCATCCGCCCAAGCTGGGCCGCCGTCGTCCAACCCAGCCAAAATAGGTGCAACCTTTGGATACTGTCCATCTTCTCGCTGGTCGTCGTCCAGGCTTTCTAACCACTTGGTGAAGAATGACTGGACATCTGAGTAGTAGGAAGCCGTCAAGATATAAGCTTGCGCATCGCCCGTCCAGCCGAGACGCTCATCTCGTTGAGGGCAATCGGTGGGGACATCAATGAAGTTCATTTTCTGTGTCCACCAAGCGTTGCTGATGAGTTGGTTCAACATCGGGTCGCTAGTTTCTAGTTGTCCGGCTTCCGGCGTTGCACTCGATATTGCGATTGCGGTGAATGTGTTTTCCTTGGGTTTTTCAGTCAGCCCTGTTACTTCGATGTACTGAAATCCGTGGAATGTAAAGCGTGGGTTCCACTCCTCAACTTCGCCTCCTTTGCAGATGTAAACATCGGTGGCTTCGGCAGCTCGCAGGTTGGTGGTGTAGATGCGACCGTTTTTATCCAAGCGTTCTGCGTGTCTGATCGTTATCTTGGTACCAGATGGTTGATTGACTTTCAGCTTAACGAATCCGCTCAGGTTTTGGCCAAAATCGATCTGGTACACGCGTTTCTCAACTTCCTTGATAGACTTGGTTTTGATGGTTTGATAGGCTTGTACAGGGTCACCAGGGAATGCTTGGAGAACAGTTTTGAATTCGCCAACTTTGGCCGGTACCCAATTTTTGGGTTGTAAACGAGCATCAAACTTTTCACCGTGAAGAAAGTGCTCATCCAAGATCGGTCCGTCTGCGACTTTCCAACTCGTATCCGTATTTATTGATTGTTTAGTTCCGTCGGTGAACTCAATTTCTATCTGGGCTTTGAACATCGGAGTCTTGCCGTAATGTTCTCGCTGCAATCCCCACGCAACATATCCGGCAAACCACCCTTGGCCCAAAACTGCGTTAAAATCGTTTGTTCCGGACTTCAGATTTTTTGTGATGTCGAAAGTTCGGTAGTGCGTGCGAATGTTGTAATTTGTCCATCCAGGAGTAAACAAATCCTCCGCAACTCGTTTCCCGTTGACCTCAAAATCGACGATGCCAAGAGCTGTCACATAGGCAGTTGCTCGCTTAATAGATCTCGTTATCTGAACTGATTTTTTGAAATACTGGGCGGGTGCTTTGACTAATCCTTTAGGCTTCACCAATCCCCACGGTGCAACTCCGTTTTTTCCGATTTCACGGGCAAGTGCGCCATCGCAGAGCCAACTTGAATCAGTACTTATATTGATGCCACCCAAATTGAGGCTCGCGATTAAACCGCATGGGCTTGGCGTAGCATTTATGACATCAATCTCAAGGATGTTTTTTCCAGCTTTTAGGTGAGGTGCTAAATCAATTTCTTGCACAGATCTCCAGTTTTCTGGATCAGTCGTTTGGTGCAGTTTCTTGCCGTTTAGTTTGAGGATGAATAGATTGTCTGCAGTCAAAGTAATCGTTGCGGATTTTGCTTCGTTCGTTTCGAATTCGCGTCGGAAATGATAAGTGCCTTGAGGAGTATCGCCCACGGAGATTTTGGAGGAGCCAATCCACTTTGCATCGGCAAGTGGGTTGAAGGGAGCTTCGGGAGTTTTGCCATAAATCCATTGAGCTTGCCAATCTGACTGATCCTTCAACCCCGTCCCAAAATAGGCGACGGAACTCCAATCGGTCGCTTTGCCCGCTTGATCCCAAACCTGAACTTTCCACCAGCATTGAGCACGCGAGAGAAGAGCTTTTCCTTGATATTTAATGCCGAACTGGGATGATGAAATCACTTTTCCTGAATCCCACAAATCACCTTTGCCCGATTTCAAGATTGCTGGGTCTGAGGCGACCAGAATGTGATAAGCGGATTGGGAAAGATTTTTTGATTGAGGATCAACGGCCTTTAATTTCCAACTAAATTGGGGTTGTGCTGACTGAATCGCCAACGGATCTGTCAGCGCATTGCAGCGAAGGTCAACCGCGATCAGTGATCCTGCAGCAAGAATTGGTGCGATCAGCGACATGAGATGGGCGCGATTATACTTGCGATTAATACGCGCTCAAAGTGAGCCGACCAGGTAATAGTACTGGCTTAGTGCCTCTGAGTTGGAATGTCAGGGAAGGTTGTAGTTATACTGATAACTTACGTGCACGTTCTGTGCGTTGCAAGTATTGGAGATGCTTTGATGAAGAGAATTCTGCTTTTGACCTTCGCAATCGCTACTGTCAGCGGTGCTCAAGCAATGTCGATTTTCTCCGACGGATTTGAGTCGGGTGATTTTTCGAACTGGACAGGAACTACTACGCCGGCTGAACCAGAAAAGCCATTCGTTCAAAACAACGTTGTACACACTGGTAACTGGGCCGCTGGTGTTTCTGGAACCAATACGGGTGGCGGTTCGGGCCTAGATCGGCAATATGTTTCGTTTGCTCCGGTCGCTGCATCGGATGATCTCACTCTCACCTTTTGGATGAAGTTAGATGCCGCAAGTGGCAATAACCGACATTATATGGAACTCCGTTCGTACGTCGGTGACGTATTTGGTGGCACTCTTGATCAGTTGATTGCTGTCGGTGCTTATAACGGTGTTACCAATGCCGTAGATGGTTCTGGTGGGATTGCAACTGCATCAAATACGAACAAGTGGCAAATGCGGTTAGCATTTTCGGGCTACGCAAACTCAGGATGGTTTGTCCTTGATCAAGCAGCAAACCGAACAACCGAATGGACTCGCTTTGACTTGAACGTCACGACTGCTGGTGTTAACGTTTATGTGGATGGCGTACTTGGAAACGCTTCGGCATTGAGTCGAGGGAATTCGACAACTTGGACCGCAGACACATTGGTTCTGGGTTCGGGGCTCACATCCGTGGGTAACAACGGTTATTACGACGACATCAATCTGGAAGCAGTGCCAGAACCAGCAACAATGGTTGCGCTTGGTTTGGGTGCCGCCGCTCTCCTGCGAAAGCGATCCAAAAAGTAATTTTCTGATTTCAAACACGCAAACTGGCTTGCTCAGAATGAGCAAGCCAGTTTGCGTGCATCAGCTAATTGCGTAGAATCTATTCATGATTACTGCCGCCGTCCATTTTATAGTGCTGTCCGCCTTTGTAGCCGGTCAGACACAAGCGGTTCAACCAAGCCAGTCGCTTCTTAATTTGCAAGCAACGTTTACTCAGGATTTGCCTCTTGCAAACTTGAATGGGGCAATCCCTGGGGTAGTAATTGCTTTTGGCGACCGTGCGGTCGTGCTTGCTTCTGCTAAGGATGGGAAATCCACTCGACCAGCGGTGGTTGCCGCTGAATACGGAAAAGGGAAAGTTGCCGCCTACGGACATGGCTCACTTCTGGAAGCGAATCTCCAGCATCCGATGAACAGCAAGTTATTCAAATGGCTTTACACAAGTGGACGCCCGATTGGTTGGATGGCCAAGGGGCCATTTTCCGTTCCAGGCTTAGACAGAGTCAAAGCTGAGCGATTTGAACTCGGACAATTGAACGTGGCGATGCGCGAATGTTCAGTGCTGGTGGTCGGAATGGATGTGCTTCGCTCGAATTCAAGCGCAGTGAGCGATCTCCAAAAGTACGTTTACGAAGGCGGGGCGATTTTGATCACCGATACTCCCTGGGGATGGTTACAACTCAATCCGCGGAAGTCAATTAGAGCCGATCATCCTGGTCAAAAGCTATTAGCCCCCATGGGAATTGGGTTTGCCGACGGCATGCTGGATTCAACTGAAGGCAAATTCAAACTAGAACCACCCCTGCCAGAACATAACGCAAAAACTGCACTTTCCATTTTTGAATCGGGCGAAACTGTCAGTAAAGAGTCTGCGGGCATCTTATCGAATACATTGATTTCGGCAGTCTCCGACTGCCAGGTAGATTCCGAGTTTGGAAAGCATGTTCGAGATGTTGTTTCCAAACAAGGAGCGACAAGATATCCGGTCAAAGGCAAGCCGATTGGTACTGAAGATTTCCGTGCGAGAATTGGAGCCGCAGTCTTTGATTTGGAGTGGAGATCACTGCCGCTAGACCAAGTTAAAGCTCACCCTGCGTCAGCTGATTTTCCTGGTGCAGTTGGTGAGAACGAGGTAAGAAAGTCCGTTATTGTAACGATCGGTGGTGGGCAAAGAAAGTGGTGGTCTACAGGCTGTTACGCTCCTCCAGGAGAAAAGATCCAACTCAGAGTCGGTTCAGCGTTTGGTGCAAGTCGCTTGGGTTTGCGGATTGGAGGACACAAGGATACGTTGTGGCACCTGGATTCTTGGCAGAGGTTTCCTTCTATCACGTTAGAGATTCCTGTTCTGAACGGAGTTGCTGAAGCGGTTAACCCGTTTGGGGGAATGGTTTATGTGACCTGCGAAAGCCCGGTTCCCAGAGCCGCGGTGACAATCAACGGAGGAGTTGAATCTCCTACCTTTTTCCTTGGTCGAACGACTGAAAGTGACTGGAAACGTCTACGAAGTGCGGACGTTCCCTGGGGTGAAATTGTCGGCGAGCAGTCGGCGATTTGTGTGCCATCAAGTGTTTTGAAGACATTAGAGAAGCCTTCCGACGTTGCTCGCTATTGGGATGAAATGGTTCGCGAAGCTGAGAAGTTCTATGCAGTTCCGCAAGGAACAACGGAGCATCGTTATCAGGTAGATCGCCAGATTTCCGCAGGATATATGCACGCTGGCTATCCAATCATGACTTGGGAAGATGTTTCCCAGCGGTTTGTTGATCTAACTGTTCTGCGTGGAAAAGAAGGCAATCCGAACTGGGGTTTTTATCACGAACTTGGCCATAACTACCAGCGACCGGAGTGGACTTGGTCTGGTTGGGGAGAGGTAACTAATAACCTCTTTTCAGTGTTTGGGTGTCTGCATTTCAACGGAAACTTAGAAGGCCACGGTTCTATGACGCCTGCGCAAGTTACAGAGCGATTGAACTTGGTGAAATCAAAGCCCGGAGCAGAAAAGTACTACCAAAAGGATCCATGGTACGGACTGACTTTTTGGATGGAAATCCATCGAGACTTTGGTTTTGAACCCATGACAAAGCTGTTTAGCCACTTTGAGTCACTGCCTCCAGCACAACGGCCAAAAACTGATCAAGAACGCCGAGATGCATTCTTGGTTCAAATGTCCGGACTTGTTGGCCGAGACCTTTCACATTACTGCCAAATGTGGGGTGTTGGTTGCTCAAAGGAAGCCGAAGCGCAGGTCGGTGTTTATCGAGAATGGTTGCCACGAGCTTGGCGGTAATAGATTCTGGAAAAAGAAGGGGCTGACTTGAAACAGCCCCTTGGTCGTTTATCTTTTTCTTCGCTTAACTAATGCCGCTACGCCGAGTCCTAAGGCAATTATCGTTGCTGGTTCAGGAACCGCGTCAGTCGGTTTGGCGATGTAAGGCTGATAGATACCGTTATACAGCCCTCGTCCAACGATCCAACCAGCGTCATTGACATCTTGCGCTTCGATCAAAGTCCAGCCGGAATTTGGAACCACAAGAGTGTTGAGATCAATTAAGCCGGTTTCCGTTGTCCAAACCATTGCGCGCGATTCGTTGGAACTGCCAACAATAATTCCTGTATCCGAAATAGCGTTCAGATTTAAGTTAAAGCCAGGGGTTTCCAGGAACTGCATTCCGATTTCAAAGTTGAAATAGAACCCGCGCGACCGGAAATTTTCATCTAAGTAATCGCCCACTATCCAACCAGCATTGTTGATGCAAGTCGCTTGACTGAACTTTGCGCCTTGCGGAACAAAGCTGTGGAGATCAAAAATTGTATTGTTGTTGTGGAATATGGTCGCGTGATCAATTCCATTCAATCTTGTGCGTCCAACACTTTCACCAGAATCGTTGATATCAAAGGCATACGATTGTCCAGGAGGATTTTGGTTCGGCAGGGCAAACCCGGGAGAGCCCAAGAGCCAACCAGTGGCGCGGGAATTTGCTCCCCAACCGCTAAAGCCAACGCTTTGATTTAGATTATTGATCCCGCGGGTCAGGGCTCCAGAAGTTTGATCAATCGAGTTGTTATGGAACCATCCGCCATTGATCCACGAGAATCCACGCTCAAAACCTTGCTCGTCCTCCATGTATCCGGCCACCATGTTGTTGTCGTTGATGTCATAGGCTCTTGTGTTCTGGTATCCGGTAATCGAGGAAAGCCCAAAGCCTTCGATCCACTGGGTTGCTTTTGTGGATGAATCGACAGATTGCGAAAACCCAACGACTCGGTTGTTATTGTTGATTGCTGTGGCGTATCCGCCCCCATATCCAGGAAGTATGCCCATCTGGATGATTTCATACTGAATATCGGCACTGGCAATGCTTGCCAGTGCAAAAAGAGAGAGTGGAGCCAGGGCGTGTAGCCGAGTTGAAAAGTTCATAGTTGTCCTCTACATTACGATTAGTATAGCCGGATTACAGAAAAGTTCCGGCTATTAGGTCTAAAAGTTAAAATCAATTTTCCCGGTTAATTTGTCAAAATATCAGCACTCATGACCGAAGCCCAATATCTTATAGAAGGTGGTGGAATGCCGCCGATGACTGTAGATTTCGAAACTTTGAGTGGCTACTTTAGAAGAGGTGAGTTAAATTCCTTAACAGTTCGGTCAGCGGAAACTGGGCATGTCTTGAGCTTAGATCAAATCCGTGGACTGATCGATTCTCAATCGGCTGGCCAACTTCCGCCAGTAGTGGTTCAAAGCGGTCAATGGTCGGCCCCTCCAACGCCCGCCGACTTGAGAGGGCAACAACCACAACGTGCTGGAGAACGAAGAGACGGTAACCAAGATCCTATGAGGTTTGTAGCTCCTATTCATTCTTCCGCCTGGGCAGTCGCGGCAAGTTATCTTGGGTTACTATCGGTTCTTTTAATCTTTGCTCCCTTTGCAATCATTACTGGCTTAATGGCACTTCAGGATTTAAAAGCCAATCCTCATAAAACGGGGAAGGGTCGCGCCATTTTCGGCCTCGTGATGGGATCAATTTGCATATTGCTTTATGGATTATTGATCTTAGCGGGCATCATGAATCGGCCTCGATAGCTAATCTTGGAACAAAGAATCTTGTTTAGAAAATGCGGCATTTTCTAGTTCAAGCAAGGCTTGCTTGATCGGCAATCCGCCTCCGTATCCATGCAATGTTCCATCAGCCGCGATGACCCGGTGGCAAGGAACAATGATTGAAATCGGGTTTTTTCCGTTCGCGGCTCCAACTGCTCGGCTTGCTTTTTCGTTTCCAATTCGCCGAGCAAGTTCAATGTAAGAAATCGTCTGCCCAAAGGGGATTTGCTTGAGCTGATCCCAAACGCGAAGCTGGAATTCTGTGCCGACGGGATCAAGCGGAACTGTGAACTCGGTACGAGTTTTTGCAAAGTATTCAGTGAGTTCCTGTATCGCTTGTTCGATAACCGGACTGGAACCAGCTTTAGCGGGCAAATGCCGGTCGTGACGGTGATTCGTGAAATACAGTGAACTCAAACCATGTTCCGTAGCTTTGAGTTCAATTGGCCCGATGGGAGATTCATAAATTGCTTGGATGAGGTTCATAGTTGGCTCCAAAGTTGGATTGCCGCGTAGGCGCGATACGGTCGCCAGGCTTCCGATGCCTGATTGAGTTCTGAATGATTTTTTGTTCCGAATGCTTTGAGCAATCCTAAATCGCCGCTGGGGAATGCGTCCGGGTCGCTGACGCATCGCATCAAGATGTACTGGGCAGTCCAAGGGCCGATTCCCGGAAGTTTGGTTAACGATTCCTCATCTAAGCCTGCAGATAGGGAGATTTGTTGAGAATCTATGGCTTGAGCAAACGATAGAATCGTCTTTGCACGGGCCAGAGGGAGTCCAATCTCGGCAATTTCCGCAACTTCTCGGCAAGCCAGTTGGTTGGGCGTTGGAAAAAAGTGGGTGAGACCAAGAGTTGGTGTCTCTAACGGTTCGCCGAGTCGTTCGACCAATCTCGCGGCTAGGGTTGAAGCTCCGGCAACCGATACTTGTTGCCCCAAGATCGCCCGGATGGCGGTTTCAAACGGTGAAAATGCCCCGGGGAGCCTGAGCCCAAGAATGGGGTCAAGGCTTGAGATCGCACAGTTGATCGAGTCTGGCGAAGCGTCCAGGTCAAGCATTCGCTTCACTCGGTGAATGATCTGTGGAATCACCGGAGCAAGCGATGGTGAAAGTGAAACTGAACACTTTCCGCCAGCAGGAAACTGAATCTTCAGTATCCCTCTATGGCCTTTGAGCGAAACAGTTCGGAGATAAGTGCCGCCATCGATTGTCTCCACACCAGTAAGCAGCCGTGCCCGGAAGAAGTTTGCGAGTGGCTCCAAGGCATACGGTTCGCGGTACTGAAGAGCAAGAGTGATGAGGTCGCCGGGCGGTTTTTTAGATCGCCGCCAAGTTGTTGGAGTTAGACGGTAATGGGTTTGAAACAGATCGTTCAACCTCCTTGCAGAATTGAAACCTGCGATAGAAGCAATTTGGTTAACCGGAAGGGCGGTCTCGGTCAGCAACTTTTTTGCGATATGAAGCTTTCGAGTGAGGTTGAGTTGCTGGGGAGAGGCGCCTAGCTCAGATTGCAAAACTCGATTCAGGTGCCGTGAAGAAATTCCAAGCTCTTGAGCTAACTGTTCAACAGATTGCTCATCCAAGATTCCGGCTTGAATACGGTTGTTAGCTGTAATTGCCAGCCGAGAAGCGTGCTCAATCGGCGAATTCCCAGGTGCGAGTTCCGGTCGGCACAGAAGGCAAGGGCGAAATCCAGCTGCCTCGGCCGCGGCGGCGGTCGGATGGTAAGTGCAGTTCTCCGGTTTTGGCGTTTTCACCTTGCAGATCGGGCGGCAATAAATCTTGGTGCTCGTTACGCCGATAAAAAACTTCCCGTCGAAGCGGTGGTCTTTTGCTTTATGGGCCAGATAGTAGGCGCTTGAGTCCATTCCTCAAGTGTATGCGATCTTTTAGATTCAAATATAGATGAAATCGGACATTCGTAAATGCAAAAGCCGGAGGAAGCCCAGTTTCCTCCGGCGTATGTCTTGAAGTTTCTCGATTACGAGGACTTCTTCATGCGCTTGCGAACAAGTGCAAGTGCGCCCAATGCGAGACCAGTCATGGTAGCTGGTTCTGGTACAGCTTCGGTGGTGATCTTCAGCTTGACGCCATCGTTATAGTAGTGGCAGTCAGCGTCGAAACCAAATCCGAACTTTCCATCAGCAGCATTTGCTTTGAATTGCTCCAGCAAGCCGAGTTGCTTGAGGTCAAACGACAGGTTGACGTTTCGTGCGTAACCGCCGACTGGGTCGGTCCAGGTTCCGACGAGTGGACCTTTGTTACCGAAATAGTTGCCGCCGCCTTGGTTGTCGTAGAAACTCTTGATCCCGGTTCCAGGATTGTCAAGAAGAGTGATGTAAAGAATGTCGTTGTCTTCTTTCGTCCAGTCCCAGATGTTCTTGATGGTGAGTGTTGCACCGGTGATGACTTCACCTGTTGGTGCTTTCCAGTCGAGTCCCCAGCTAGAAGCATAGTAGTGATCGAAATCACCCATGTCTTTGTCTGATGGTTCAAATGTGTACACACCAGCGTGGGCAACAGCACTGACTGTGACTGCAGCGAAAATTAATGCGAGTTTGTTCATGTTGTTAGCTCTCCCTCCAGCGATGAAGGCTTCGTGAACACACAATCGCAACTAACGTGCCAAAGTTAAAGTAATTCTTGAGAGATTGGGCTAGAAATAGTATTTTTACTGGAGCAACTCTGCCCTACTCATTCTTATGTTAAGCCCAAGTCACTTTCTCATGAGCTGGCCCACGCTCCCCTTCTGCCCAAATTTGGTTGGGATAGCCAGCGAAAAAGAACCCAAGGAGCCGCGCCGGAGCTTTGACCCCAAGTTGTTCGGCAGTATACGGATGAACAGATACTCCTTTGGAATGCCACATTCCCACTACTCCCTGCGAGCAGAGGGAGAGGTGCATATTCTGCACGGCGCAGGCGGTTGCCATCAGTTCTTCTTCAAGGGGCATTTTTAGATTGCCGTGATCATCTAAGCCTGGCTGCATGATAATTGCGATCCAAGTGGGTGAACTAAGGGCCCGATCTTTTTGAGCTTCGTAGGTTTCTTGCTTAAATTTGCCTTCGGCTTCCGCGGCAACTTTATAGGCGTCCGCGAAAATTTCAGCGAGCTGATGAATCGCTTCGTCTTGGTAAACGATGAAACGCCACGGTTCTGTGTCGCCGTGGCTAGGAGCCCAGTTTGCGGCCTCGAATGCGGCTTCTAAAACTTCGCGCTCGACTGGTTGCGGTGAAAGCCGAGCGATCCCCATTGATCGCCGATGAGCAATCGCCGAATGTATCGTTTTAATTTGCTCAGCAGTAAATACTCTCTCACTCAAACTCATGGATACTCAGCATATCAACCCTGAATATGTAGGTGTGGGCCATTAACAATCAAAAATTCGGTTTTGGATGAGAGTACTTTCTATTTCGAATGATCTTAGTATTCAAATGAAAATTTCATAAAGAATTTTGGTGAGCCAAGTATTTTTTTCAGTGGGTTGTGGCAATCTAGGAATCTATGAAGAGATTCGCTACTACTCGAATTTTGGCGTTAGGTGCCGTTGTTGCCTTAGTGGGCTGTGGAGGCTCGGGGGGATTTAACCCATCTTCCTTTGGAGGGTTGCTTTACTACCTGAGTGGCGAACTTTTTACTTCCAACCTTAACGGGGCGAACAATAATTCCGCTGGAACTGGGTTTTTTGTTGGCTCTATGAGTGAAGGCAAAGTTATCGCGTCATCACAAAACGATGGTGACGATGAAATCTTCACTGTGAATGCCGATGGCAGCGACTTAACTCAAGTAACTACCAATTCAGCTGATGATTTTCGCCCTTCAATAAGTGCAGATGGATCAAAAATGGCGTTTATTTCGGAGAGGGATGGCAACTATGAAATCTACGTTATGAATTCGGATGGCACAAATCAAGTTCGACTCACCAATAATGCCGCACTAGATTATTTTCCAAGTATCAGCGCTGACGGATCAAAAGTGATTTTTGTCTCCGATCGGGATGGAAACGATGAGATTTACTCGATTAATTCCAATGGGACTGGTTTAACTCGTTTAACCAATAACGCAGCGGCTGATACAACTCCCGCGTGGTCGCCAGATGGAACGACTATCTTGTTCTGCACGGATCGAGACGGGAACTCTGAAATCTATCGGGCAAATGCGAATGGAAGTTCGCCGGTAAGAATTACAAATACAGTCGAGAACGAATACCATGCTTCGTACAATATGACTGGCTTCTATATCTTCTACTACGATACAGTCGGAGTTCGCCGTGTTGATGCAAATGGTTCAAACAGAACAAATATCGCAGGCGCAGGGTCTTCTAAAACCACAACATTCGTGTACCCATAAACTCACAATTCGGAAAAGCCGCCCTCACTTTTGAGGGCGGCTTTTTTTGTCAGGCCTATTAGATTCCAATTAGTCCCCGTAGACTTGCCACATGCCAGAGCTTCCAGAAGTTGAAACCGTTAGACGCGTATTGGATAGGGTTTTGACCGGGCATACAATCGTGGAAGCGGAAGTGCTCCCCGACGAAATCGTTCTCAAAGGAGTTGCTCCCGAAGCGGTTTTGGCTCAGGTAATGGGCGCAAAAGTCGCTGGAACGGGGCGGCGTGGCAAATACTGGTGGATTGATCTCGGAGAACGAGGCATTTTGTTTGGGCACCTCGGGATGAGCGGTTGGGTGCGGGAAATTGACAAAGGAACGATCCGTTTGCGCGAGCATGGTGAAGCACCGCTGGATGATGAGAATGGTCGGCCTCGATTTTTGAAGTTGAGGCTTAAAACGGAAGAAGGCCGCGAAGTCGTGCTTACTGATGGTCGAAGATTAGCTAGGCTCTGGATGGGAGATTCGGTTGAAGCAGACGAAAAGGTGGGAGCCCTTGGCCGAGATTGCTGGATAGATTTGCCTTCGGCGGAAGAATTGTTTGTGGTGCTTAAAAAACGAAAAGCACCTATGAAATCAATCCTGCTTGATCAGAAAGTTTTTGCGGGTGTTGGGAACTGGATTGCGGATGAGGTTCTCTACCATGCTGGAATATCGCCTAGCCGATTGGGTTGCGAAATGACACTGCCAGAAGTACAAGTTTTGCGGGAAAAACTTTGGTGGATCATAGACTTAGCGGTCGGTGTTGGAGCGGATAAGGAACAGTTCCCGGAGGATTGGCTGTTCCATTACCGATGGGGTGGTGGAAAGGGGCACGATACGATTCTAGGCGAAATAATTGTGCGTCAACCAATCGGTGGAAGGACTACTGCTTGGGTTCCGACTCGGCAGAAATAGTGGCGTTCACGTAGTATGTAAACTTTGCGAAACCATTTTTAGCTTCTGCATCAAATGGAAATCGTACACAACGGGTGAGGTAGTGATTGATTGTTTCCCTCGGCCAGTTCACCCGTTCCTGGGCGAGGTCCAGAACCCTTTCCCAATTTAGCAAGGATTGTGAGTAAGATTCATTTAATAAATTACTTAATTCTGAATTATTTTCTTTTGCCGTCCACAAAGCCCAAACAAATGGAAGTCCGGTTAAATCCGTCCATTCTTCACCTAAATCCATAATACGCGAACCAGGAACCTGGGCCGTCATGCCGATATCTCCAATGAGAATACAAGCATCGCAAACGGTGAGCATGGATTCACCATCGGGCGGCATCGTTATAGTTTTAGGTCGGATATTGTATTTTTCCTCAAGAATGATTTGAGCGAGTTGGTTGCTAGTCATTGAACTCGAATCCAACGCTAAAGTCTGTATCTGGTCAAACGGAACACGGCTGAATAGCCGCACGCTTTCTACTGGCCCATTGGAGCCAATGCAAACGTCGCTCAGGGTCACTCGATCCGGATTGAGGATTGAATCAATGCTGCTGACAAGAATCGCCTGCACATCACCGGATTCAAGCATTGCTGGCAATCTGGAAGGCACATCGTAAACAACGTCGACCGGGGAGTTTTCACCCAAATGGTTAAAATGCCAAATGAGTGGCGTCGCGTTGACGTACGAAACACACCCAACTCGAAATTTATCCACGCTTTTCACCTGTTGGCTTGGTCGCCACACAAACTACGCTTGATCCATACGGCAGGTTGTGTCTCAGGAAAAGTGACGTTTCCCCTTGCATCAGGGCATTTAAAACTCCGTTGGTGAATTTAGTGAACTGGGGAAGTTTGACTTGCGGCTCGCCTCGCTGTAGCTTATCCAGCAGCCTGCGAAGCATCACAGCCGGGAATAAAAAGAATACGCTGTACGAGAGTCGCTGGATTTCAAATCCGGCTCCTTTAAGAAGTTGTTTGACTTGCCGGCGGGTGTAACGGCGCTGATGCATCAGGGCGACGTCATGCGGCCCCCAAAGCCAGGCAAAGGCAGGAACATTCATCACGAATACTCCGCCTGGTGATAAGCAACGATAAATCTCCTTAACTGCGGATTCATGATCCGGTACATGCTCTAACGTATCCAAGCTGACCACTGCTTGAAAACTCTCGCTATCAAACGGGAGTTGCTCGGCATTGGCATAAATAAGATTTTTGAGTCCCCGTTCAGCAGAGTAGCGTAAGGCATCGTGTGATAAATCTAATCCAACAGCTTCACCGCGGGATTCAAGCTCAGTTAAAACTGCGCCAGTGCCACAGCCTACGTCAAGAATCGATAAATCCCCCGGTGGAGCAAACTGATCAAGAAGCCTGAGGGCTAAATCGCGCCTAGAAACGAACCACCAGTAGTGATCTTCCAGAGACCGCATCTTCGCGTATTCGTCACGATTCATTGTTCACTAAAAGGCGTTTATTTTTGCCCCACATGCGAAGTTTGACGAGGTCGCGGAGCATGCGCGGGCCGTCGCGCAGTAGAACAACTTTCGATCCTTCTTGGTGTGACCAGCGAATCGGAACTTCGGCGATTTCGTAGCCAAGGTCGCGGGCAATAATTAAACTTTCAAAATCAAACCCGAATCCGTCTAATTTACAGCGAGAAAATATATCCTTAGCCACGTCGGCTCGAAAGATCTTGAAACCGCATTGCGTGTCGTCAATTCCCTTAACTGCCATGAGTTGCACGGCTTTGTTGAACATCCGGCCAAGCATCTCCCGGTACCAAGGCTGGCGAATTTCTAGCTTAGAATCCTTGAGCGGGCGTGAACCAATGGCAATATGAACTTGGTTCGTAAGGTGTGCTTGAAGCTTGGTGATTTCTTCTATCGGAGCGGCTAAATCTGCATCAGAAAAGAGCAAGTAATCTGCTTCAATCTCTAACATTCCTTTGCGAACAGCATAGCCTTTGCCACGATTGGGAGAATAGTCAATCAAATGGAAGTTCGAATTCTGGGCGGAGAATTCTTTAACCAGTTGGTTAGTGTTATCCTTACTGCCGTCGCTTACAATGTAAACAGCCCATGAATCGGGATATTCAGCAAAGTACTCGGCAACCCGCTCCATTGTCGGGCCGATGCGCTGATCTTCGTTATATGCCGGAATGATCACGGCCAAAGAAGGCTTTTCCAATTCGAGGCGAGTCTACCTCTGGGTTTTAATCGTGCCTTGGAGCACACCTTGGATTGCACCGCGTGACTGGTTATCCGCAATTTGCTCTAAGTGAGTTCGGAAAAGCGCATCGTAAGGGTTTCGCCGCTCAATCATGAATAAGGTGCTCAGTGGACGGTTTGGCTGAATCTTGATGTCTCCATTGAAGTAGAGCATGGTCGAACCTCCACCGTCCAAACTCACTGCGTCCACTGCGCCTTGAGTTGCCATTGCTTTGCCAAGCGTGGAAAGCGTGACCGGATTTCGAGTCGCAACAAGCAGAACTTTGCCCGACTTTGTAATTCCAACGGCGGCTCTGGCGGCTGATCCCCAAATTGCTGAGTCCGTAAAGCCTTGCGCGCGAGGGTTTGGAGCGATTTTGCCTTTATCAATCACTCGCACACCACCCCGCAGTGCGTAGCGGTAAGTCAAATAATCAAACGGCTTCTTAACGGCGGCGTTTTCGATAGAAACTTTGCCAAACCAATCCACGGCAAGTACCGAACCTCGATAGCCAGTGGCTTTCCGCTGGCCGTCAACAATCACATCCGCGACGGGTTTTTGATTTTCGAATGCAAAAAACGTTCCGGTAACAGCCGCAATCGGCTGAGCTTGAGAAATCATCTTCCAAACGTTCGTCAGCCGAGGTGAGTAGTGCGTGGAAGCACAAACTGTGTCTGAAGATAGGTCAGCTTGAACCGCATGGAATCCAGCTTTTCCGTACATAAACGTAAAGTGCTTTGCTGAATTTGCGTCGGCTGATTCGGTGAATCCGCTAGCAAACACTCCGGCACATAATGCCAGGCAAAATAGTGATCCAAATCCACGAGCCAAATAATTCACTCGCATAGGATACATTTTCGGTTGGTCGAAGTCAAAACTTTCCTGCAATAAAAACTGGCACCATCAAAAAATGCACAATTTCGTCATATTTGCTGAAACGCGGAAATAGTCTCAAAAGTAAAGTAAAGTTTGCGGAAATTACCCAGAGTCCTAATTTTTTGTTGACTTACCAAGCCCGGACCAAGTTACATAGCGGTACGCAATGCCAAAAGAGATCCTTGGCAATCCGGATTCCGAACCTGACCATTCTAATCTGGACAATCAAACCCCGCAGAATGATCGCGCTCGTGATCTATTTGCAAAGGCATCACTATTTCTATTGGTTCTCACCGCTTTTATAGTTGTTTTCGGCGCATTTGTGCGGGCGAGTTTAAGCGGCGATGGCTGTGGAACCAGTTGGCCGATTTGCAACGGTGAAATTCTTCCAATTGGTGCGCAACTCAAAACCTACATTGAGCTAACTCACCGCATGACAACCTCGTCACTCGGGTTGTTTATGATTGGCATGCTCATTTGGGCAGTACGTTTATTTCCCAAAGGACACCCATCGAGACACGCCGCCCGATGGGCTTTGACCTTCACCATCATTTCTGGAGCAATTGGTTGGATTCTCATTCGATACCAGCTCGTTGTGGAAGACAAATCAATGGGCCGGCTTATCACCATGCCTCTCCACCTGCTCAACACCTTTGGTTTGATGGGTTCTTGCGCGCTGATGGCGCACTACGCTCCAGGCGGACATCGGATGTCGTTCCGAGGTCATGGTGCAGTCGCTACCGCCCTCAAATGGGCCGCAGGCGGATTCTTTGTGCTAGGAATGACTGGCGCGGTCTCAGCGATGGGCAAGACTGCTTTTCACACAAAACTCGCTAGTGCGAATACTTTTCTAGAGCGTGTGAACATGCACGTCGGCGATTCGGCCGACCCAATTTTAAAAGGCGGATTGCTTCACCCGCTCGTTGCGATGGCGGTTGGTTTGATTCTGCTATTTGCTTGTCGCCTGACTATGGATCGACGAGATTCGGCAGAAGTTCGCTATTGGGGCAACCTCACCATTTGGCTTTATGTGGCTCAAATGGCTTTCGGAGTCGCGAATTTAGTTGCAAGCGCACCGGTGTGGATGCAACTCACACATCTTGCGATTGCACTCGCAAACTGGATGGCATTGGTCATGTTAGCGGTTTGGGCTATGCCACGATCATTAACGGTGGACGACGAAACAGCGCAATCCGCCACGAAAGTGGAGGCAACCCCTCGCGATTTGATGAAGGCGTATATTGCGTTGACCAAGCCGCGAGTGATCTCCCTATTACTCTTTACCACCGTCGCGGCAATGTTCATCGGTGAACGCGGAGCCCCATCATTCTGGCTAATTCTGATCGTTTGTATTGGCGGCTACATGTCGGCTGGTGCGGCAAACACGTACAACATGATTGTCGAAAAAGACCTTGATGTTGCGATGGAGCGCACATCTCATCGCCCGACCGTCACACATCTGATTTCCGATAAAGCAGCCTCTATTTTCGCAACAACTCTGGCGGTTGGCAGTTTTGCGATCCTTTGGTTTGGAGCCCACCCATTGGCCGCATTGATGGCGTTGTGCGGATTGCTTTGCTATGTGTTTGTTTACACTTTGTGGCTCAAACGCAGAACCTGGCAGAACATTGTGATCGGTGGTGCTGCTGGAGCATTCCCTCCGCTGGTTGGCTACGCGGCGGTGACCGGAGAACTCAGTGCTTACGCCTGGTTCTTATTCGCGCTGATTTTCACTTGGACACCAGTTCACTTTTGGGCGTTGGCAATCCTCATCAAAGATGATTACGCGAAGGCCGGGGTGCCGATGCTTCCGGTTGTAAAAGGTGATCGAGTCACGGTCATCCAAATCGGTTTATACGCGGTGATTACCGTTCTGCTTTGCGCGCTTCCGCTTTTGCAAGGGCAAGCGGGGCCAGTGTATGCCGTCGGAGCGGGTCTTTTGAACCTAGGATTATTGGTTCAATGTGCGGGTCTTTGGAAGCGCATTGATAAACAGCATGCGAGGGCTGTTTTCAAGTATTCCATGGTCTATCTCGCCCTCATTTTTATCGTCATCGCAGTGGATAGGGTGTGGACAGTATGAAATCTGGACAAACCTTTCCAGTTTCAAAGCCAGAAATGGCCAGGGCATTCGTGCAACAATCAAAGGGCAGCTAACGTATGGGACAGATCTTCAAGCCGTCAGCCAACTCAATCGCGTCAATCAGCTTGCTTGCCGCGGCGGGGTTACCGGTTGTGTTACTCGTGACGGGTTCACTCATCACGCGCTCACCGGCCAATACTAAAGCGTTCATTCCGCTTGACCAGCCTGTTCCGTTCAGTCACAAGCACCATGTGAAGGAACTTGGCATTGACTGCCGTTACTGCCATAACACGGTTGAAGAACAAGTAAACGCTGGTGTCCCGGCAACTGAAGTCTGCATGAGCTGCCATTCGCAAATCTGGACGAACTCGCCCATGCTTGAGCCAGTTCGAAACAGCTATGAAACTGGCAAGCCGATCCGTTGGACGAAGGTCAACGCAGTTCCAGACTTTGTTTACTTCGATCACTCGATTCACATCAAACGAGGAATTAACTGTAACACTTGCCACGGTGCAGTTCAAGAAATGGCGATCACCTGGAAAGGCAAACCGTTCAGCATGGCTTGGTGCCTTGACTGCCACAAGAACCCAGAAAAGTACATGCTCGACCTGAACGCAATGGGAAGCGATTCACACGGAGATGAGCATGGCGAACATGGGGCAAACATGATGACTCCCCGAGAGCAGATTTTTGAACTCTATAAAAAGATCGCCGCGGGAGAAAAGCTCACCGAAGTCGAGCACAGAATTGCCGAAGGGCACACTCAGCACATATTGCCGAGTGACGACATTCACAAACAATACAAGTTGATGGAAGAGCGGGGAATCAATGTCACCCAGCTCGCTGACTGCTGGGTTTGCCATCGCTAAAAGGAATTTGAGGAAGATAACGAGTCCAACACATGGGTAAGTCGAACGAGGAAAAAACAGGCGCATCGCCAAAGTTCTATAAGGGATTGGAGCAATACGAAGCTCGGGAACTGGTGGAATCTTGGGCAGAAGATGAGTTTCCAGACCGGAAAAGCCTTGCCAGCGGCGTAGATCGCCGCGACGTCCTGAAAATGATTGGTGGGGCAGCCCTGACTGCCGCACTCACGGGATGCCGATTCCAGGCACCTCGAAAGATCGTTCCGTTCGTCCAGCAACCAGAGGGCGCAGTCGCCGGAGCTCGCAAACATTACGCAACCTGCGCGTTCAAAGATGGATTCGCTCTCGCCGTAGTCGCCGATCAAGTTGATGGGCGACCAGTTCGCATTGACGGTAATCCACTCCACGCTTCGACATTGGGCGGTCTGGATTCCCAAACAATGGCGGAAATCCTGAACCTCTACGATCCGGATCGTCTGCAAAGCCCACGCCACTTGAATTCTCCAATCAGCTGGACTGATTCAATCCTAAAGATTGAAGAAGCTCTGAGCCAAGCTGGAAATGGAGCTGGGATTGCTGTCCTCAGCGAAACTCTGAACTCTCCAACCCTCGCGCGACTCGGAGCGGAAATGAAGAAAAAGTATCCGGGCATGCGGTGGTTCCAATACGAGCCAGCCCACCGGGATAACCAACGCGAAGGTTCGATGCTCGCGACTGGTTCTGATCAGATTTCAGTTTTCAACTTCAGCGAAGCCGATGTCATTGTTTCCATCGATGCTGATCCCGTGATGCGCGGCCCAGCGAGTTTGAATTACGCTCGGCAGATCGCCAGCCGTCGAATTCCCGACGCAAGTGGCAACGGGATGTCGCGAATCTACGCATTTGAATCCCACCCGAACGCATTCGGGGTCACGGCTGATCACCGTCGGCGAATCAAGCCGAGCCAAACCCTAGCGTTGGTTCAAGCGATCGCTTCGCAACTCGGTTTCGGTGGATCGGCAACAGTTCCGCAAGGAGTAGATGCGAAGGCAGTCGAAACTGCGGTCAAAGATTTGCGCGCGAATATGGGTCGAGGCGTTCTAGTTGCGGGTGCTCACTTGCCGCCACAAGTTCATGCGGCGGTCATGGCGTTGAACTCAGCCATGGGTTCGGTTGGAATTGGTAAGCCGGTCGAATACAGAGCCAATCCAAATCCAATGCCGACCAATCATGCGAGGGATTTGGATTCGTTAGTCACCTCGATGACCTCTGGCCAGATTTCGATCCTGTTTATTCTTGGCGGAAACCCAGTTTACAAAGCACCGGCTGATCTGAAATTCGGTGAAGCACTAGGCAAGGTTCCTCTGAAAGTCCACCTGGCGATGCACGATGACGAAACAGGTTACTTGTGCGATTACCAATTGCCGATGAGCCATTTCTTAGAGGCATGGGGCGATGGTAAGTCTTACTTCGGTTCAACTGTCATCGGTCAGCCGCTTGTTGACCCGCTCTACGATACGAAGTCAGCGATCGAATTCTTGGCGGCGATCAATGGAAATCCAGCAGACGCTCGCAGTTTAGTTCGCGAAACATATACGATGTCCAGTCCAAATGGTAACTGGAAATCATTGCTTGCAAAAGGCTTTTATGAGCCAATTTCGCAGTTGTTCGAACTTTCGAGTCGAACTGCTGTTGAAGGCGCGGTAAACACATCGATTCTGAATTCGCTCACTCCCATTTCGGCACAGGGTATGGAGATGTTGATTCTTCCTGACCCAACTATCCACGACGGGCGACATTCAAACAACATGTGGTTGCAGGAAACGCCGAAGGTCATCACCAACCTCACTTGGGACAACGCACTTTTAGTCAGCCTGGCAACGGCTGAAAAACTTGGAGTCAAAGCACCGTACGATAAACGGCTTTTGGGTGTGCCTTACTACGGTAAGGCAGATATGGTGACTGTCACCGTGAACGGAGCTTCGCTTGAAGTTCCTGTCTGGGTGAACCTTGGGCAAGCCGATGACGTGCTTGTTCTGCACATGGGCTACGGTCGCGCCAG
Organism: Fimbriimonadaceae bacterium; assembly: GCA_019638675.1. Lineage (GTDB taxonomy): Bacteria > Armatimonadota > Fimbriimonadia > Fimbriimonadales > Fimbriimonadaceae > UphvI-Ar2. Next base: position 999,702 of record JAHBTE010000001.1, read on the forward strand.
GGCGGGCGACTTTGGCACAAAGAAAGGTGAAAAAGCAGGGGGCGGATTCAATGCCAACCTTCTGCGAACCGCGGCCAATCCAACCTGGATGAGCGGGGTTGAGGTTAAGAAAACCGGCAATGAATACGTGCTGGCTAACGTTCAACACCACAACACGATCGACTACAAGAAAGAAGATCGTGATCGCGAAATCCTCAAAGAAACCACTCCGGCACTGTTAGCGGCTGGAAAACCGTTCGGCGAAGAGCATGGCGGTGGTCACGGTGGCGGTCACGGCGAAGGCCATGGTGCCGAAGATCCTGGATTCAACGAATTCGGCAAGGGTAAGGATATCTCCATGTACCCCGGCCTGGATTTCGAAAAGAATCCAGAAAAGAATTACCAATGGGCGATGACCATTGACCTCAGCCTCTGCACCGGCTGTAACGCCTGTGTGACGGCTTGTCAGGCTGAAAATAATATTCCGGTTGTTGGAAAGCCTGCGGTTCAGCGCGGTCGTGAAATGCACTGGATTCGGGTTGATCGTTACTACAAAGGCGATGGGCATCACTTGGATATGGATAACCCGCCGATCTATGTTCAGCCAGTCACTTGTATGCACTGCGAACAAGCTCCTTGCGAACCTGTCTGCCCAGTTGCGGCAACCGTGCATAGCCATGAAGGGTTGAATCAGATGGTTTACAACCGCTGTGTTGGAACCCGTTACTGCAGTAACAACTGCCCTTACAAAGTGCGGCGATATAACTTCTTCCACTTTAGCCAACGGGCAGATAACGTTCCGGTTCTGAAGATGCTTCAAAACCCAGACGTCACGGTTCGCTATCGCGGTGTGATGGAGAAATGCACCTACTGCGTTCAGCGAATTAACCATGCTCGTGTGGAAGCAAAGCGCGAAGATCGTGAAATCCGCGATGGAGAAGTGAAGACTGCTTGCCAAGTGGCATGTCCAAGTGGAGCAATCGTATTCGGCGACATTCGCAAAAAGGAAAACGTTGTTTATGGAACTCGAGAGGATCCTCGAAACTACATGATGCTCGAAGAATTGAACACCAGGCCGAGAACAAGCTATCTCAGCCGTATCCGAAATCCACATCCGGAGATGGAGGCGTAAGATGTCGGGTAATCCAACTCCAGTAGATAAGGAACTCCTCGTCGGGCAGCATACGGATGCGTCACTTGATGCAACGATTGGCGACATTATTCTTGACCAGTCTCGTCACAACGAGCCGCAAGTCAAAACTCCGATCAAGGGGTTGATGAGCAGTCCGTGGCAAATCATGTTCGGCATCGGTTTCTTGCTGGTCAACGTGCTTTTGCTCTCCATCACCATGTTGATCTGGAACGGGATCGGGGTATGGGGCAACAACCAACCAGTCGGCTGGGGCTTTGACATTGTTAACTTCGTCTGGTGGATCGGGATCGGTCACGCAGGAACGCTGATTTCTGCGGTTCTGCTCCTCCTCCGTCAGCGATGGCGCAACTCAATCAACCGCATGGCCGAAGCCATGACGATCTTTGCGGTTATGTGCGCGGGTCTGTATCCGCTTCTGCACACTGGTCGTCCTTGGGTTGCTTACTGGCTGTTCCCTTATCCTAACTGGCTCGGCATGTGGCCCCAATTCCGCTCACCGCTGGTTTGGGACGTGTTTGCGGTCAGTACCTATATGACCGTTTCGATCTTGTTCTGGTTTGTTGGTCTGATCCCCGACTTTGCCACCTTGCGAGATCGAGCAAAAAGCAAATTTGCTCAGTTCGCATTTGCAGGATTGAGCATGGGATGGCGGGGAAGTGCAAAGCACTGGCACCGCTACGAGCACGCTTCCATCATGCTTGCGGGGATTTCCACTCCCCTTGTTCTTTCGGTTCACACAATCGTTAGTTTCGACTTTGCCATGGGGATTGTCCCCGGCTGGAACGTGACGATCTTCCCGCCGTACTTCGTTGCGGGTGCGGTCTTTGCTGGATTTGCAATGGTTATCACCTTTGCTATACCGCTTAGAAAGATCTACAAGCTGGAAGGCTTGATTACGATGAAGCACTTCGACTGGATGGCTAAGGTCATGCTGGCGACTGGTCTCATCGTTTTCTACGGCTACATCATGGAGGTCTTTTATGCTTATTACAGCGGAGTTCCATTTGAAACAGCTTTGCTTCACAACCGAATTGCTCTGAAAGACGCACCGTACAGCTGGGCGTTCTGGACACTGATCCTCACGAACGGGGTTATCCCTCAGCTGATGTGGGTGCCTAAGTTCCGGCAGAACATGACGGTGTTGCTGATTGTCTCGACCAGCATCTCTATCGGTATGTGGTTTGAGCGGTACGTTATCATCCCGATCTCGCTGACTCGCGACTACGTACCAGGTGCGTTCGGTTTCTACTCACCAACCCTCTGGGATTTTGGAATGTTCCTCGGAACGATCGGTTTGTTCATCTTCCTGATGTTCCTGTTCGTTCGATTCCTGCCCATGATCAACATTTTTGAAATGAAAGAGCTGTTGCATCAAAAAACTCATGACCACGGTCATGACGAAGACCACGCAAGTGGTCAGCCAGAGGAGGTCTTGAGTTGAGCCACGGTCGCGATACTTCACCAAAACCGTTTGCGGTAGTCGCGGAATTTGGAACGGCGGATGCTCTTCTCGAAGCGGCAAAAAAAACTCGAGCCGCTGGTTACCGAGACATGGATGCTTACACGCCAATTCCAGTTCACGGATTGACCGATGTTATGGAATGGCATGATGACAAGCTCGGCTGGGTTGTGTTCCTTCACGGCTGTGCTGGATTCACCCTGGGTTACTTCTTGGAATGGTGGACGAGCGGCGGAATCGCGATCAGTAACACCGCGCTTCAAGTCAACGGTTTGAACCCGTACCCGATGAACGTGGGTGGAAAGCCGTTGTTTAGCCTTCCAGCTTTCTTCCCGCCGGCTTACGAGTTAACCATTCTGCTTGCCGCATTCGGCGCGGTGTTCGGAATGCTCGCATTCAACGGATTGCCAAAGCCCCACCATCCGCTCTTCAACGCTGCGTGTATGGGCCGGGCAAGTAGCGACCGCTACATTCTTTGTGTTGAAGCCACCGATCCTCGCTACGATGAGGATGCGGTTGTGGAATTCATGCGATCTTTGGAACCGCTTTCAGTGGAACGAGTGATGACTTCGGAGGGCTACTAATGAACCGCTTTTGGACATGGGGGCCGCTGATGGTCGCAACTCTGGGGCTTGCTGGTTGCCACCTGGATATGTACCAACAGCCCAAGATCAAGGCTCAAAGCGAGAACAAATTCTACGCCGACGGCAAGGGTTCGAGGTTGCCAGTTGAAGGGACGATAGAATTTGGCAAACCAAAACTGGACGATGAATTCTATACAGGCTACGGTGAAGACGGCAAGCTCGTTCGAGAAATGCCGATCCAAGTCAACGAAGCAGTCCTCAAGCGTGGGCAAGAACGATTCAATATCTTTTGTCAGCACTGCCATGGGCCAGCTGGAGACGGTGAGGGCATGATCGCTCAGCGCGGGTTCACCTTGGCTCGACCGGTTGGCAATTACCACACCGATCGGCTACGCAATATGTCAGTAGGGCACTTCTACGATGTCATCACCAACGGCTACGGAACCATGTACGGTCACGCAAGCCGTATCAAGCCGCTTGACCGCTGGTCTATCGTGGCTTACATTCGTGTTCTGCAACTCAGTCAAGGAGCGAATCCAAGTCAAATGGATGGAGAAAGTTTGAAGAAATTCGGAATCACTCAAATTGAAGGTCACGGAGGGCCACTCTTCCAAACTGCACCGCAATCAAATCCAGTTGAACCTGTTCGTCCCGAATCTACTAAACCGGAGGCAATTCGATGAGCAGTGAAGTAATGGAATCCACCGTGGACGCTCAGCCAACCAAAGTTTATGGAACTCTACAAGCGTTAGGCGGACTCATGCTGGTCGCGGGTGGAGCCGGGATTGCCTCAGGATTAGCAGGCGGATTCAACGTAGATAAGCTTGCGCCAAGTTTTCTGTTCGGCATGTTGTTCTGGGTTTTGCTTACGATGGGATGCTTCGGTTTGTCGCTTCTCTTCCACGTGACTCGTGGACGTTGGGGAACTCCGGTTCTGCGGATTTTTGAATCTGGCTCCAATCCCATGATGCTGGTCTACTGCCTGATTTTGGTTTTGGTCACGGGCATCGTATTCAAGGATCCCCTTTACGGAACTTGGGTTCATCCTGCTCCGGGCGACATGGTTGTCCTGAATAAAAAGGAGTACCTGAACTACAATTTCTTCCTTGGCAGATTAGTTGCCTACTTCGTGATTCTAGCATTGGTTGGGAACGCGCTGGCAACTTGGACTAAGAAAGAAATCGCCACCGGGGACAAAAAGTACAGCGATAAGCGAAACAATCTCGCCGCGCCGGGGATTTGTATCTTCATCCTTGTGATGACCTTCTTCATCACCGACATCCTGATGTCAGTTGATCCTCATTGGTTCAGTACAGTCTGGGGATTTTTGTTCACAGTCGGTAGTTGCTTAGGCGCGCTTGCCCTAGCTACGATCATCACGGTTAGCCAACGGGACAAAGCTCCGTTTGCTGGCAAGATCGATAAGCTGATGATGAAAGACTTCGGCAACTTGCTGTTGATGCTCACAATGCTTTGGGGCTACCTCAGCTTTAGCCAGTTGCTCATCATCTGGAGTGGAAACCTCACCGAGTTCATTCCGTTTTATCTCAAGCGGTTGCGAGGCAACTTCAACTGGCTCGGAACGGCGATGCTCCTCGGGCAATTTGCAATTCCCTTCCTGCTTTTGCTTTCGCCACGCTTGAAGCGGTCACCGGCATTGCTTATCCCTGCGGCTGGATTGATTTTCCTCTGCCGATTTGTGGATATGTACTGGCACGTGATTCCGTACTTCCGCACCTCGCTTTCACTCTATCTGCCAGATTTCGGGTTCTTACTCGCATTCGGTGGAATTTGGTTCTTGATGTTCGGATTTGGACTCAAGCAATCGGGAGCGTTGGTCATCACCGCGCACCCCTACCAAGGAAACAAACAATTAGAGGAGGCACCAGCCCATGTCTGATCATCACAACGAACACATTGAAGAACGCGACATGGATCTGCTTGAGGAACTCGGCTACGAGCCGACGGACGAAGCGGCTAACAGTAAGTTAGGCTTTCATGCTGTTTTCTTCTTCGCCTTCTTCTTTGTCATGGTAGGTGCATCGTACGGTGTTCTCACCGTTTTGGATCGCGTAGAAGGTTTCCGGTTCACTCAGCGGCAAGAACGAAGGCTCATGCCACCAGAAGGAACTCCACTTCTACAGAGCAACACAACTGCTCATTCTGATATGCAGGATTTACGGAAGCAAGAGCACGATAAGCTGAACAAATACAACAAGAACGAAGACGGCACCTACACCATCCCAGTTGACAAGGCGATGGAAATTGTGGGCGAGCGAGGTCTACCAACTCGCGCTGATGCAGGCGTTCCGGGGGATTACAGATGATCTTTCGAATCACTGCTACTTTCGGGCTTGCCATAATCTTGTTGAGTGCGGCTGCTGCTCAGTTTTACGAAGCTCCTAAAGGCGTGGTTCCTGGTTCTGGGCGAGTACCTGCCGCGGCACCATCGGCAATCCGGGTTGATCAACGTCTCAATGCGGTGATTTCTGATAACTGGCAGTTTAAGGATCACACCGGCAAGTTAGTAACCTCGGGCGAAATATTCTCCGAGCGCCCAACGATCTTGCTCCTTGCCTTTTACAAGTGCACAGGGGTTTGCTCTATTGAAATTGAAAGCCTTAAGAAGACAATTCGAGGGATGAAGAAAGATGACGTTGGTGATCTGTACAATTTGGCCATCGTCTCAATTGACCCCACTGAGGGCCCCAAAGAAGCAAGTGCCAAGCGCGATTACCTCATAGAAACCTACGACCGAAAGGGCACCGATCGCGGATTCAAGTTCCTCACTGGGGACATGAAAAACATCCAAGGGCTTGCGGATGAAGTCGGTTTCCGTTTCTACCGAGACGAAAAAACCGGAAACATCACTCACCCAGCCGGGATCATGATCATCTCGCCAGAGCGACGAATTATTCGATACTTTTTGGATCAACAATACGATGCAAAACCAGTTCTGCTGGCTCTGCAGGATGCCCGAAATGAAGTGGTCGGCGAAAAAGATGACCGCCCGTTCTTTATGGCTTGCATCAACGTTGACCCGCTCACCGGGAAGCGATCAATTAACGTTATGAACGCCGTTCGTACTGGTGGGGTGATCACAGTTCTCGCAATTATTGGTTCCATTCTCATCATGAACCGTTCAACAAAGCAAAAAGACATGCGAAATCGAAGAGGAGATCAAAACTAAATGGGTTGGGGGATATTCCAATACAATCCAATTCCTGATCAGGCGTCCGCCCATGCGGCGAAGTACGACGCACTGTTCTGGACGATTTCGATCCTTACGGTCGTCTTCACGCTATTCGTTGTTTTGCTCATCTTGTTCTATGCGATCAAGTATCGCAGAGGAACTAAGGTTGATCGTCGCAATCCGATGACTCACCATAACGGTTTGGAAGCCTTGATGATGGGGGTTCCCCTTATTTTGGCTCTCGGAATTTTTGGTTGGAGCGCAAAGCAGTTTGTTGAAGTGCGGGCGATGCCAAAAGACGCAATGGAAGTTTTCTGCATCGGCAAGCAGTGGATGTGGCACTTCCAGCACATGAACGGGATTCGAGAAAACAACGAGCTTCACGTTCCGGTTGGGCAGCCAGTTAAGCTCACAATGATCAGTCAAGACGTGATTCACGCAATGTATCTGCCAGAGATGCGTGCGCAATACCACGTTGTTCCTGGTCGCTACACTGAGCTCGCATTTACGCCAACAAAGCCAGGTCGCTACAAAATTCTGTGCGCCATGCACTGCGGAACCCAACACTCTGAAATGGTTGGTCAGCTGTATGTTATGGATGACCGAGAATGGGGCGAGTGGCTAGAGAAAGGTGGCAATAAGTACAAGGATAAGCCTCTTAACATGGTAGAAGCTGGCGCTCAAGTCTGGAAAGATAAGGGTTGCGGGAACTGCCATACGGGTCTTGATAACCCACGCGCACCGAGTTTGGTTGGCATCTTAGGCAAGACCAGAACGATGACCGACGGAACAACTGCCGTTGCCGACCGCGACTATTTGCGTGAAGCGATCAAGATTCCCCACAACCGAATCACTGCCGGTTGGGAAAATACAATGCCAGTTTATGGATCAACCCTTACAGAAACACAGGTGCTTGAACTCGTCGAGTTCATCAAAAGCCTTTCAGTTTCTAAGGGTGAGTTCCAGCGAACCGATATGGCTGGTTCAACCGCCGCGTCGGATGGAGATAGCACGGCCGTGGATATCTCTAACAAGGGAAGTAGTGCAGGGAATGCACAATTCAGATCTTCGGAGGAAAGATAAATGAGCGCAACTGTTGTTGGACAAAGTTCGGCTAAGCCGAGCGAACCGAAAAACTACCTGAACGCGGATCATACGCTGAAATCGTGGTTGCTTTCGGTTGACCATAAACGGATCGGGGTGATGTACCTAATCGCGGTCACGTTCTTCTTCTTCATTGGAAGCATTGCGGCGGCAATGATCCGCTACGAACTCACCAGTCCGAAAGGAATTCTTTTGAGCAGTGAGGTTTACAACAAAACCTTCTCCGCTCACGGAATTCTAATGGTCTTCCAATTCCTGGTTGTTGTTGTTCCCGCAGTTCTTGGTAACTTCCTCATTCCGATCATGATCGGGGCGAGGGACATGGCGTATCCCCGATTGAACTTGCTCAGTTTGTACATGTTCATTACCGGCGGGTTCTTGATTCTTGCGTCTTTTGTACTGGGTGGTGTTGATGCTGGTTGGACGTTCTACGTTCCGCTTTCAACGATCTCAGAAACGCAGATCAGCCTCTGTTTGGTTGGGATATTCATCACTGGTTTTAGTTCGATCTTTACTGCGGTCAACTTTATCGGCACCATCCATAAAATGCGTGCGCCGGGGATGACTTGGTATAGGTTGCCGCTCTTTATTTGGTCGCACTACGCAACCGCGATTGTTGTCATTTTGGGCACACCAGTCGTTGCGATCACCTTGTTCCTGGTGGTTGTTGAGCGTGGTTTCGGGTTTGGAATCTTCAGTCCCGAATTAGGTGGAGACCCGGTTCTGTTCCAGCACTTGTTCTGGTTCTACTCGCACCCTGCGGTCTATATCATGATTCTCCCTGCGTTCGGGATTATCAGTGAAATCATCTCGTGCTTCAGCCGCCGCCCGATATTTGGATACAGGTTCGTTGCGTATTCATCGCTTTCAATTGCATTCCTCGGCTTCTTGGTTTGGGGACACCACATGTTCCTTTCCAGCCAGTCGGTTTTGCAAGGAATCATTTTCTCGCTGATCTCGTTTATCCTAGCGGTTCCATCTGCGGTCAAAGTATTTAACTGGACTTTGACAATGGTCAAAGGATCGGTGCACTTTTCTACTCCGATGCTTTACGCCCTTGGATTTATGGGCTTGTTCGTTATCGGTGGTTTGACAGGTCTTTACTTGGCATCGGTTGATACCGACGTCCACCTCACGGGAACGTACTTCATCGTCGCGCACTTCCATTACGTTATGGTGGGTGGAACGATTCTCGCCTACCTGGGTGGAATTCACTTCTGGTGGCCCAAAATGTTTGGTCGCACCTATAGCGAATTCTGGGGAAGGCTTAGCGCGATGATCATCTTCATCGGGTTTAACCTTACGTTCTTCCCGCAGTTCATGGTCGGCTACCTTGGGATGCCTCGACGGTATCACTACTACTACTTTGCACCGGAGTGGCAGTTCTACCATCTGCTCTCGACGGCTGGTTCAACTGTGCTTGGGTTCGGATTCTTGCTTCCTGCACTTTATCTGACCTATTCGTTGTTCAAAGGCAAAAAAGCTGGGCCAAACCCATGGAATGCGAAGGGTCTGGAATGGGAGTACACATCTTCGCCACCGATTACCGAGAACTTCACTCAGCCGATTCTCGTAACCGACAGCGTTTACGATTACAACCCAGCAGAAGACTCTAAGATGTACGAAGTTGATGAAGAAGCAACCGTGGAGGACATGAATAAATGAGCCATTCTCACACAAAAGAAACTGATGGCCCAGAGGTTTATTTCCAGTACGAGGACATTGAACAGCAACAGGAAACTTATCTTGTTGGAATGTGGTCGTTCCTCGTCACGGAAGTCATGTTCTTTGGCGCGCTGTTCCTTATCTACACGCTGTACCGATGGAAGTTCCACGATGATTTCTATCTTGTGCACGAACAATTGAACTGGAAAATGGGCGGCTTGAATACGCTCATTCTTCTCACAAGTTCGTTCACGGTGGCATTGGCGGTTCACTTCGCGCAGAAAGGGAACACGAAGCTACAGATGCGATGTTTGTTCGCAACTATTCTGTGCGCTTTTGGATTCCTTGCTGTGAAGACATTTGAATACGGAGCAAAGATTGATCACCATCTTCTGCCGAACCATCACTTCCAGTACGGCCATGTAGAAGGGGAGGAAGAGCATCATGTTGAAAGCAAATGGGACAAGATGCTTCCATCAGTTCTGCAGGTAGAGAAGAAAGAACAGCATGGTAACCCGCAAAGGGCGCGGCTGTTCTTTAGCATCTACTTCACCATGACTGGCTTGCACGGTTTGCACGTCATTATCGGAATCATCTGCTTCACCGCGTTGATGATTTTGATTAAGATCAAATCGTCGCTTATTACAGATTACGTTCCCACCGAAATGGTGGGGCTGTACTGGCACTTTGTCGACCTTGTGTGGATATTCCTATATCCGCTCTACTACCTCATCCCGAAATAAACCATGGCAGCAGATCACGGACATCACGAATATACGGCGGGTGGAGCTCACGCTCACCACATCCTGCCTCAAAAAACGATCTTTACGATCTTTGGTTTTCTGCTCGCAGGCATGGTGCTAACGATTTGGGCGGCGTTCTACTTGCCAATTCCAAACCTTTTGGAAAACACCTTCTTCATGCAATCACTGGCATTAGGAATTGCGGTATTCAAAGCATATTTGGTTGTCACCTACTTCATGGGAGTGAAGATGGGAACCAGGCTCGTCAAGATCTTTGCGATCGGCGGATTTGTGTGGTTCTTCGTCCTGTTTGTGATGATGGCCGACTACGTTTCCCGCCCGATGGAGCCAGTTGTTGGTTGGGAAAAGGTTCCAAGCTCGGCATTGCCGCGCGATACAGTCAAGAATCCAGAATAATCAGTTTTCTGGGGATTCTTGGGTGGCGATGGGTTGAACTCCATCGCCACTTTTTTGTGGTTGCCCGCTGAGACTTAACAGTTCCGATTCAATCCAGTTCAGAAAATCCTCTCGGGAAGTGGACTTGTCGAAGTATTTTGGTTCTCCCCAAGTGGCAGTAAGCCAACTCGCCGCGATCTGCGGTGTGAGTTTAGGATGAGGCATGAGCTTATTTGTGCCTTGCAGTCCCACACATATACAGTGAACCCCGGTTCTGCGAATGATCAAGTGCGCGCCGGGGAGGAGTTCAATTAGTTTGCCTTCAGGGGAGAGTTGTCCTTCAGGGAATATACAAACTGCGTTGCCTTCTTCGAGCAGTTCAATTGCTCGCCGTATGGCTTGAGTATCAGCGGCGGACTGGGTGACGGGAAAGGCTCGCCACCACTTGAGAAACGGGCCAAGTACTTTCCAATCAAATAACTCGCGCCGCGCCATAAAGTGGATCATGCGCGGGCAAGAGTACTGAACAAGAATGGGATCGGTGTTGCTGATATGGTTCGCAAGGATGAGTAGCGGCCCAGTTTTGGGAACGTTCTTTGAATTTCGTTTTCTCATCGGAGCAAGAAACAGGGCGAACAACCCCCAGAAAATAGCTTTCAATCCAGGATAAAGAATACGCAGGGTTGCAGAGTGTCGGCTCATAGTAGACGCAATACGATGTTGATCGCTTCGGGATAAGCGATGTGTTCTTGCTCTAATACGCGACCAGCCAATGTTTCGGTTGTGTCATCTGGGAACACTGGGCAAGATCGCTGGTGGATCACTGCACCTTCATCGTAATGTTCGGTGACGTAATGCACAGAACAACCAGAGACGGTTTCCTTTGCGGCAAGTACGGCTTCGTGAACAAAGTGGCCGTACATTCCTTTGCCGCCAAACTTCGGGAGCAAGGCGGGGTGTACGTTTAGAACTCGGTTAGGAAAGACGTTGAGCACCTCGAGCGGCAACAAGGTCATGTAACCGGCGAGGCAAATCAAAGTGATTTGGTTTGACGTTAGAATATTAAGTAGTGAATCGGCGTAGTCAGGTTGTTTTGGTGAGCAAACCTCGGTTTCTACACCCAACTCGTTTGCGACTTCTGCGGCTGGAGTATTTTCCCGCGGCGCGATGACCACCGCAACTGCTGCAGGAATCATTCCCGATTGGCTGGCTTTGATGATCGCCGCCATATTGGAACCTCGACCTTTTGATCCCGTAAGGATTGCGATTCTTGGCTCCATGTTTCTTGAGTGTGGCTGATTGAGCAAAGTGAATGCAAAAAAGCCCTGGGTGGAAATCCACACAGGGCTTTTTAATGGGATTTGAACGTGCGATTACTTCTTGCGTCGTCGCAGAGCCGCTAGGGCAGCTGCTCCGGCAAGAATGGTCATCGTTGCTGGTTCAGGAACTGGATCTGTAACCAAATAGGTCAAGCCTTCCAGTTGGCTATGATCGCCCCAAGTTGCGGTTTGTGGACCGGTTAGCGAATCAATCGCTGGATCGGCATTGCTACCAGTGGTAAACCCATCGAAGATCATGATATTGCCGATTGCAAGACCGAGATCAGCTAATGCAAGCGTATAGCTGACTGAGTTACTGGTTACGATTGGTGAGCCCTGGCCGCCATTTTGATTCCATGAACCATTAAAGCTGTATCCAAGAACTCCGCCGCCGCTATCAACCCAGTTGCCGACAAATACGTTTGATCCACCGAGCAATTCAACGTTTCTTCCCCAAGGGTTGTTGTTTACGGCTGTATCTAAGTTGCCATTACTGAGGTTACGTCCAATGATGCAGTATTTGCCCCAGTTGGTTGTGATCGGGTCACCAGTCAGGGTGAATTTAAAAGTGATGTCGGTCGAGGTGTTGGTAATCTCGATCGAAGTGATATCCATGTGGGCGCCAACACTACCGGATGAGTGACCTTCATCACCAGCTGGATCAAGGTAAATAGTCGCTTGTGATGCACTCGCGGTAATAATTGCTGTCGCCAGCAAAAGCAATTTTGAAGTTTTCATTGTGTCTCCTATGACTGAAATCAAGAACGTAAGGCACACTCTGCCCCGAGGTTCGTACACCTATAGTAACACGTATGAATACGAATTCATAGAGTCAAGGCCACGTATAAATACTAGTTTGCATACGTATTCTTTGCAAATATGGGAGCCTAAGGCTCGTTGCCCCAAACCGTTCCGCTTCGTTGCTTCATAAATGCATCGCGCCACCTGTGAACATCGGATGCACTTGGAATAGGGCGAGGAATCCGAGCTTCTTTTGGTGCAAGTGGCGGGAAGGGTTTGCTCGGCAAACTTTGATACCAGTAAGCCACGGTTGCAAGTTCTAAGGTAAGGCAGTTATCGTGACCGTGTTCAATACTGGCCCGGAGAGAATTTTGAAAGCGAATCGGATCGTGCTGATGGAATCGGTAGCAGTGGGTGCGGCCCATCCATGCAAAACGAGGTTCGTTGTTTTCGATGCCGGGAATTCTTGCCAATCCAAATGCGGGATGGTCAAACCGTTCATCCGGTGACCAAGAAGTGTTGAAATAATCTTCAGTGCCTGTGCCATGAAGACCTGGCCATGCCTGACCATCAATCATGAACATGTCATCACCTTCGCCGTACCACATCGGGCCAGGGTTACCAACGTAATAGTTCATCCCCATAAAATGCCCTTGCCCTTCTGCACTTAAAATCGGATAGTTATTGGCATCTCCCGGATTTTTGCCGTACGGTCGCAGGAGAAACCATTCATTCTCATCTTGCTCAGCATTCTCGGGAGTAGTGAGTTCTTGGTTGTACCAAGCATGAAAGTAAGCAGTGTCGGCGGGCAAGGAGTCTAGCTTTTCATAATCTACATAAAAGTACAGCCTCTCGACTGCCATCTCCCCCTGATTCTCAATCGTGATTCTCGCACCGTTAGCAAATGGCATCGGGAAGTAACACACCATTGCCCTCCCTTGCCGCGGAGCACAGGCAAGAAACGGAGTTGAGAAATTGTAGAACTCGCCCCAACCGTTGCCGAAAAAGTCACCGATGGGGGATTCAACACTGGGGTGCTCTTGCCCATCCCAAAAAGCACGCAGAATCAGGTTCCTGCGCCAATTTGGTTCCCGGCAGTCAATGGTGATCCAGATGTGCTGAACAACTCCGGCTCCTTCGGCTTCTAAAATTGTGTAAGTTTCACCCGGGCCAAAGCTCACGTAATCATCGTTTCCGCCTGTGCGATCGTAACTGGAGTTTCGGCAAGAAATCCCAGATGTGAGTTGAGTAAGCGAGCGCCAATCCGACATGACGGCCTTATTTTAACGTCATATGGAAGCTTCCATCCCAATCTTCGGCGGGAGGATTGTCGTTAAAGCGAATACAGCGTGCGTGAAGCACAGCGGCAGGGCCATCTTGCGGGTGTTCCTCTAGTATCTCTTCGTACAAAGTTGCGGCTTCTAAGAACTGCCGATTCTGAAATAGTTCAATCGCACGATTACTGAGGTCAGCCATCTTTTTCAGCACTTCATCTGGTTCAGTGGAACTACAAAGCGGCTGATAGACTGGCTCTGGTTCTAGGCGACCAAACACTGCAACGGTATCCACGTGGCGCCAAATAAAGTTGTCGCCGGTTTCTTGCATGGTTTCTTCGCTGGCCAGGATGTTGGTTTGATAGAATTTATTAAGTCCTTGCAAGCGGCTAGCCAGATTGACGCTATCGCCGATGACCGTATAAGTCATACGCTTTTTACTACCAACATTGCCAACGATCACATCTCCAGTAGCGATTCCAAAGCTGGCGGAAAGAATAGGGTGATCTCGGTCGGCGAGTTCTTTGTGGAGTTCGTTCAACGCTTTGATTGAAGTTAGTGCCGAGCGAACTGCCGCCGTAGCATGATCGGTGATGATGGTGGGTGCGCCCCAAAAAGCCATAACGTCGTCGCCATTGAACTTATCAAGAGTGCCACCACTTTCCAACACTACGTTGCTGAGAACGTCCAAGTATTCTGCTAGAACCTCAACTAATTCTTCTGGCGGAAGCTCGTGACTGAGCCGTGTGAATCCGATGATGTCGCCGAAATAGGTTGTAATGTGCCTTCGCTGACCACCTAGTTTTGCTTCCTGCCCACTGGCGATTAATGATCGGGCGTAGTCAGCGGGAACCAGCTTTTCCATTGAGCGCAGACCTGCTTTCAATGTTTCAAATGATCGAGAGAGATCATCGATTTCTGTTATACCAACAATCTTCGGCTTACCTTCATTCCAGTCGAAAGCTTTGATTTTCGCAGTTTCCCGGGCGAGCATTTGGAGAGGTTTGACGACCCTATCTGCAAGCAAAAGTGCGACAATTGCCCCGACCGCCAACGCAAGGGCGGTGAAACTGAGGAAGAACAACGTGGTCTCACGAGACCAGTTCAAAAAGTCAGATTGGGGAACGGTGACCGTCAGAATCCATGGGGGACGCTGAGCTCCGCTGATTCGGGTCATACCAGTAAAATATGTTTCGCCTGCTTGTTTGAACTGTGCAAGCCGTGATTCCGCCGTCTGAAATTTTGGAAGTGTTTCCACTTCATGAGCCACCCTTTGAAGCCTCTGATCTTGTATTTCATCTATGGTAACCAGCCGTGGCCCACTACTGTCTGAAGCCATCAAACGGTCGGGTTCTGGATCCGCGATGATCTTTGTTGTGCTGGCCGTGACTTCAAAAAGAGTTGTCGACCCGTTCGGGCTGATGCGGATTGTCTTTAAAAACTTAGACAAATCGGTAAGGGTAAGAGAGATGGAAACAACCCCGAGAAACTCTCCTTCGGTTGAAACTATTGGGGCGGAGCAAGTTGTTCCTAATGCTGGCCCAGAATTCAGATTTTGCAGAACGTCGGCGGTGGACCAAGTGACAACATTCAGCTTTTTGGTTTTTGCGTAGCTCGCCTGAGTTCTAGGGTCGAATTTCCATTCAGGGTCTTGCTTGATTTCGCTGAGGCGGTTGCCAAACGGCACCCAATCTTTTTTGACTCGCTTGCCGTCGGCAATAAGCTGGGTGGTTTGAATATTGAATCCGCCGGCTCGAGCCTGACCTACTTGAACGTATTCACCGCTTCGATCAAGCGTGATAGAAATAGCGGCAAATTCTGGGTTCACTCGCAAGATTTCTACAACTTGTGCTGCTAAAAGTGGAAAAGAACGAGAGTCAACTGGCTCGTTGCGATCGCCTGCAAAAGTGGGGCGCGTGATTCCCGCAACCGCTCGTGCTTGCCCCTCGGTGTCATCAAGAAGGGCAATGACGCGTTGGTCAATAATTCGGCTGGTTTGGCTGATAACCCGGTTGGAAAGCTCGTTAGCTGTTTGCCCGACTCTCCAACTGGTATAGAACCCAGCAACCCCCAGCGCACTGAGAAGAACGATGGTGATTCGAACAAGGAGGGCAGTACGGAAAGACCAGGTCATCAAATAGTTCTAGTGTCGCTCGTGAAGCTTGCTATACAAGTGAGCGGCAACTAGGAATGATTCTGGCACGGAGTACTCCGCCCATGCTGTGAAGTTGTTAGGATCTGCCTCAGATAAATGAACCAAAGCCTGAGATTCTTCTCCCGACGAATATGCTGAGAGAGCGGCGGAGAAGTGCTTATCTTTGCGACTAATGTTTCGATACTTCTTGAGCAGTTCGGTATCGCGTGAAACTTCGTCCAATGCGATGAGACGGTAGTAGTCTGTATCAAGCCCAAACAACTTGGCCGCTCCAAGCAGGCAGCGCCGGATTTTCGTCTGACCTACGGCCTGGTTAGCGGCTTGCAATATGTAAGGAAGGTCGGAGGCTACTCCCACACTGCCCAATGAATAAGCGACTTCGCTTGCACCCTCATCTTGGAACCATTCAAGCGAGTGGCGGAGGTTGGGGGCCAGCTCAGTGATGTGGAGTTCGCTGATTGCTTCCGCAGCGGCGATTCTCACGCTCGGGTGTTGATCTAGTAAAGCGTCGGCGTATAGCTCAGGATCGGTAGCTTCCAAGTTCCGCAGAGCCTGCAAAGCGGCTCGGCGGAGATCTGGGTCACCCGGTTGGTTCACTACATTTCGCAATGCCCCAACGGATTGTGGGTCGCGCAATCGGCCCAACGCTTTTGCCGCCGCACGCCGTAACTGTGACCGAGGGTCGTTTAAGTACTGGGTTAGAATTTCGGCAGCTAGAGCTTGACCGCAATCGCCGAGGGCTTCTAAAGTTTCCTCTTCAACGAGTTCGGGATGGTTGGTAATGTGTTTAACCAACGCCGCGGCGGCAGTTTCTGACCGCAGGTGTCCTAGTGCGCGCGAAGCTTCTCGCCGAATTTTTGGTGCTGGGTCAACCAGAGCCATTTCTAATTCGTTAGAAGCCAAGCTCATTTGACTTTGTCCCATGCTTCGAATCGCACTTTCGCGGGTTTGCTCGTTGGTGCCCCGGCGCATGGCACGCAGAGCGGCAACAGACCGCGGCGTGATTCTGGTGAGTTGGCGCATCGTCTCACTAAAATCAGTGGAACCGTGTTCTTTGACCGGTCGGAGGACAAACACCGCGATTATCCGCATCAGCGTCACGGTCAGAAAGACAATCTTATACGCATGGTCAGCGGCGAAAGGAATTCGCAGAGCCGACAGCATCGCACTTCCGAACAAAGGCGAAATCGCGAGCGCCAGTGACGCAATCGTTAACGCAGAGGCGAGGTAGTTGGCGCGGTTTTCCGGTGTTGATGTGGAGAGGTACAGATTCATCTGAACCACGCCAACACCCGACCAAACGAATCCGTTAAAGATGTGACCGAGGAATAGAACAATGGTGTTGCGGACAAGATATTCCTCGCCCGGAGGACAAGCAATCCAAACAAGCGGCGTAAAGCTCACGCCAATAGAAAGAAGCAATAACAGCGGCTTGTTGCCGTATCGGTCAGCAAGAAAGCCCCACATTCGAACGCTGACAATTGTTCCTAGTGCATGGGCCACGCCGGTGAGTTGCAACGGAAGGAAGTCCATCTTTAGACTTTCCAAAGCAAATGCGGCGAAGAGGTTTCCAGCAAATCCTTGGCTGGCGGTGAAGATCACAACAAACCACATGATTTGCCGGAAGTTCGGGTCGCGCAAAGGTTGTTTGACGACTTCAACTGTGCTTTTTAGCGACGGCTTAATAATGTCATCGCGCGTGGAATCCGCCATGCGTTCATAGAAGTACTGGCTGATCATCGCGCAGAGCCAACCAAGTCCAAAAATGAGCGCAAAACCAACCGACTCGTTCTCTATGCCTTTGTAATAGTCCAAGAGCCTGGCCCCGATCAGACCGACGATCATCCCGACAATCGTCGCGATCATCGTGCGTTGGCTGAAATACCAACCGCGCGACCGTTCTGGAACAATGCGACCGATCCATTCGGTGTATGTCGGCCCGACCAAGTTCGTGGCAAATCCAGCTAAACCAAGCAATGCGATGAGCAGAAAAAGCCGTATGTCGTTTGGTAATGCAATCAGGGGAAGCAGAATCAGCGGGAAGTAGAGAAGCCGCCACGCCAGTCCGCCTTTGCGAACATATTTTTTGAAGCTGGCTTGCCCACGACCAAGTGCGGCCCCAGGAATTTGAGCAAGCCCCATCAAAGCGGGGATGGAACCATACAAACCGATCCAAAAATCGTTGCCTCCCAGATGTTTAATAAAGCCCACCATAAGTGAGCCTCCAAATAAAGTAACGAAGGCGTTGGCGAACGCTACGTCTCGGTTAGCGGTACGTAGGGTGTCGAGGGTTTCGAGCCTTGACGGGGTCGCCATGTACCTTTGTGAGTGTATCGGTTCAGGGGGTGGAAGTTGCTTGAATTCTCTGAGCCTCTCGCGGGGATTGGGGCTTTTTCTTTAGCAATTATTATTTGCTTGAAGTTTGTAACCAGAGGTATGAATACTCGGTAAGGCAATAAAACGTGATTCTATTCCCGTATGGTCATAAAAATCCGCCGGATCGGTTTCCCGCCGCCAGTGTGATTCTCATAGCTCTTAATATCATTGTTTTCTTTCTCACCACGGATTACGGATTCATCCGAAAGGAAATGGTTGAACAGTGGGCGGTGAGCCAGAGCAACTTCAGCCCGATTACGATAACGACGGCCGCATTTTTGCATGCCGATCCATTTCATTTGCTTGGGAATATGTGGTTCCTATTTTTGTTTGGGTTTGCGGTTGAGGGTCGGTTAAAAACCCCAAAGTTTTTGATTCTCTACGCTTTAGCCGCAACTGGTAGTGCGGCGCTTGAGCAAATCGTTTCGCGGCAGGATGTTCCTATGATCGGAGCGAGCGGGGCGATTATGGGATTGATGGGAGCTGCCCTTTATCTGTTTCCTTTTGCAAAGATCAAAGTTTTCTATTGGTTCTTTATCGTGTTTGCCGGAACTTGGCTTGCCCCCATGTGGGGAATCGGGCTGTTGTACTTTGGCATGGATATCTTTTGGGGCACCATTGGCATGGTTGGCGATGGTGACGGAGTCGCCCACTTTGCTCACGTTGGAGGCTGTATTGTCGGGGTGATAGTCCCCTTGCTCATGCGGGCGCGACGCGATGATGCTTACGTGAGCGAAGCGAAGGCCGCGCTGACCGACTACCAGAATTTGAGTGCTCTCACTCCCCACCAACTGTACGATTTAGTGAGGATGCAACCTGAAGATCCGAACCTTGCTCTGGCTTGGATGGGAGCAGAACTCACTTATCAAACCGTGAGTATCGAAGCACTGGAGCATTTTAAGAAGCACTTTAAATGGATAGCAATGGAAGGCGACCTGCGGGCAGTGGGAAGTGTCGTTCACAACCTAGCCCACCAGGGATATCAACTCAATCCCGGCGGAATGATGGCAGTCGCCGCGCGATGCGAAAGAGAAAGCATGGGTTCAATCGCATTTGTTTTGTACGATCAGGTTCTGAGAAATGGGCAGAGCTCAGATCACGACAGAGAACTCGCAACCTTTCGGCTGGCGAATCTGCACGAACGGCAAGGGGATCGCCATACTTCGATTTATTTCTATCAACAGTATTTGAATCAATGGCCGTTGGGGGCTATGGAGCAAGCGGTGAGGAATGCGTTGAGAAAGCTAAATGAAATGGGCTCCCCTTAGGAAGCCCATTGTTTAGAGTTAGGAGCGCCGTTTTCGCTTGAGCAGGGCAGCCGCCGCGATACCGAGTCCAATCATCGTTGCTGGTTCTGGCACTGATTCCACCGTTACACGAGCAAGATTAGTATTCAAATCCCAATCTGGTTGAAGTGCCCAACTATCACCGATGCCTGGGACAATGGAATCGTGGATTCGGATTGCAGTGTTAGAGTCGGCTGGGTTGCCCGATCCGCCAAGGAATCCGAGGTCGGCTGCGTTTTGAGTATTTTCTTCCGTTCCTGCATCCCAAGCACGGAGTCCGGTAATGAGCATAGAAAAACCTCTCGGCTGTCCGCCTGAGAATAAGAATAGGCTAGAAGTTGAAACGCTTTCTCCTAGGAAGCCATCGTTGGTTTGACCAAGCATCATGGCAAAGCTGAAGTAGCCATGGGCTTCATCGGTTGTAAATAGGGATGTGCTCGATTGACCCATCATGATGGGGCCACCGGGAAGCGTGCCAAATGCCGAGACTGAACCGCCTGCGGCTCCGGCAATGCCCATCATTGGGGCAGTGTTTCCACCTTCTGCAATTGCTTTGATACCAGCGGAGGCGGTTCCATCGAGGGAGAAAATGTTAAAGGTGTTGTCGCTAGCCGAGAAGAAAAGTGGGCTGAGAGCTTGGGGGCCAAGGTTTTCTACAGTGACTCGAAAAGTGGTTTGGGCGAACGAGGTCGCGGAAAGGGCGAAAAGGGCAGCAAGTGCCAGTGCACGGTTCATCATATTTCCTCTTTATCCGGTGTAATCACTCGGAATCGGTTAACCAATGCATGGCAAATGCCCGAAAGTTCCGCTGTTGAGGACTTGATTCAAAAAATAGTTTTCCAAAGGAAATAAGTCAGGCAGATAGGGCGAATACAGTGGAAATGACGTGTTGGGGAAAGAAAAGGATGCTTTTTTTGCCGAAATAGTCCGGGACCCCTTGACCCTGGCTCAGGGACCGCCTATAATTTCACTCGCCCCTCACGAGAGGCAAGCAACTTGAAAGCTCGATAGTGTTAAGACGCAGCATTCGTTGGTTACGGAATTTATTCCGAACCAATAAAAGCAGCAGCATGCAAATTAACTCACACAAGAGAATTTGTGTGTCCTGTTAAAAATTCAGATAGCCTATCAAGGCTTCTCTGTAAGAAAAAACAATTTCTTCGGAGAGTTTGATCATGGCTCAGGACGAACGCTGGCGGCGTGCCTAAAACATGCAAGTCGAACGGAACTTCGGTTCAGTGGCGAACGGCGGAGTAAGACATGAGCAACGTGCCCCTATGACTGGGATATACAGAGGAAACTCTGGGCAATACCGGATGTGGCCAACCTTTGGCATCTTTGGTTGACTAAACGGATTCATTCGCATAGGGAGCGGCTCATGACCCATCAGGTAGTTGGTAGGGTAATGGCCTACCAAGCCGACGACGGGTAGCGGGTCTGAGAGGATGATCCGCCCGAGTGGGACTGAGACACGGCCCACACACCTACGGGTGGCAGCAGTTGGGAATCTTGCACAATGGGGGAAACCCTGATGCAGCGACGCCGCGTGGAGGATGACGGATTTAGGTCTGTAAACTCCTTTTGCTAGGAAAGACTTAGGACGGTACCTAGCGAATAAGCTCCGGCTAACTACGTGCCAGCAGCCGCGGTAATACGTAGGGAGCAAGCGTTGTCCGGATTTACTGGGCGTAAAGGGCGCGTAGGCGGCCTGTTAAGTGTGGTGTGAAATCTCCAGGGCTCAACCCGGAAACTGCACCGCATACTGGCAGACTAGAGGAATGTAGAGGTAGATGGAATTCCCCGTGTAACGGTGACATGTGTAGATATGGGGAGGAACACCAATTGCGAAGGCAGTCTACTGGGCATTTCCTGACGCTGAGGCGCGAAAGCGTGGGTAGCAAACAGAATTAGATACTCTGGTAGTCCACGCCCTAAACGATGGATACTAGGCGTCAGGGGTATCGACCCCCCTGGTGCCGCAGCTAACGCATTAAGTATCCCGCCTGGGGAGTACGGCCGCAAGGTTGAAACTCAAATGAATTGACGGGACCCCGCACAAGCGGTGGAGCATGTGGTTTAATTCGATACTAACCGAAGAACCTTACCCAGGTTTGACATCGCGAGAAATCCCCTGAAAGGGGGCCCTCTACCCACAAGGTAGACTCAAAGACACCTGTTGCATGGCTGTCGTCAGCTCGTGCCGTGAGGTGTTTGGTTAAGTCCAGCAACGAGCGCAACCCTCGTCCTTTGTTGCCAGCGGGTAATGCCGGGAACTCGAAGGAGACCGCCGGTGCAAACCGGAGGAAGGTGGGGATGACGTCAAGTCAGCATGGCGGTTACGCCTGGGGCTACACACATGCTACAATGGGCGAAACAAAGGGCAGCAAAGCCGCGAGGTGGAGCTAATCCCAAAAATACGTCCTCAGTTCAGATTGTAGTCTGCAACTCGACTACATGAAGGCGGAATCGCTAGTAAACGCAGGTCAGCTATACTGCGTTGAATACGTTCCCGGGGTTTGTACACACCGCCCGTCAAGTGATCCGAATTGTCTTCACCCGAAGTCCGTGGCCTAACCGTAAGGAGGGAGCGGCCGAAGGTGAGGGGGGTAAGGAGCACTAAGTCGTAACAAGGTACCCGTACCGGAAGGTGTGGGTGGATCACCTCCTTAAAGAGTAAGAACTTAGCTCTTCACAGAAGATGCTAACACACACTCAGGTCGACTGCGTATTAACATAAATCGAGCTTTGAAGTTTAAGCCCTGATCTTCGGATCAGGGCTTTTGCTTTTTAAGCCTAGTCGTTTTTGATATGCCTTTTGCAACAACATAAGCAGCTAGCGACAAAAAAGAGCCAGCTAGCGTGCGCTAGCTGGCTTACTTAATTTGGAGAGGACTAGTTTTATCTTACGATTTCTTGCGTTTCCGAAGAATGGCAACGGCTGCTAACCCAAGAACACTCATCGTCGCAGGTTCAGGGACGGGGTCTAGTTGCATATAAAACGTCTGAGTCGGGTTCCCGCTCTTAAAGCCTTGCCCAGTAAAGGTTCGCCCGTCGCTTGACATTCCGCCGGGAAGGGTAAATGTGTATCCTTGACGATCAAATCCAGCAAGGTCTGCAATTTGGTTGAGGTCTGTAATCGTATCGAGCTGAGTGTCCCAGACAAAAATGTGGGCGTCTACAAACGGGTTGAAACCACTTCTTAGATAGCGACCGAATACAAAGCGACCATCATCACTTACGCTCGTCACCGTAGCAATTTCGGCATTTGCTAGATATGGGTTCGGTGCGAATTTGTATGAATCGTTGATCCGATCGTAAAGGTATGCCGATCCAAGGGAAGCTGAGTTTCCATCGCCGATAATCCATCGTCCGTCTCCACTAATGTCTTGTACTGGCGCAAGCCCAACAAGACCAGACCCAAAATCGTACTGCATCTGTTGAATCACTCCGTTAACCCAAATGGTTCCAGGATTGGTTCCTCGGTCGTACCCGCCAACTATGGTTCCATCAAAGTTCGATGCCTGGATTCGACCATTATTGACTGTGTTCGGATCGTAATTATAAGGTGTTGCGTTTGGATCGTTATTGGTTACCGGGTTAACTCGCGCCGCGGTGCTACCTGGAGCGGTTGTGTTGTAGTAGGCTTGCCCAAGAACTGTGAGGCCATCACCAGAAATTCCGTAACCCGTACTACCATTGGTTCCCGAGTGGTAACTGAGGTCACCGTAGGTAGTCCAACTTGAGGTTCCTCGATCGTAGATTGCAAACTGCCGCCAATTGTTTGGCCCTCCGTTTGCGGAAGCACCAAATCGGGTTCCATCATCCGAGGCCTGAATTCGTCCAGTAGAGTTGCCTCCAATTTCAACAATGCCAGTGGATTGAGTCCAATAAGCCCACCCAGAACCACTGAGGCCGACCATAGTGGAACCATCGCCGCTAACACCACTTGGTGAAAAGCTGTTTGAGAAAAACTGGAGGCTGGCTGAAGCTGATCCGGCGAACAGGACGGCCAAGGCGGTTGATATGAGGGTCTTTTTCATCATAACTCCGTAAGTACTCAGAAATGAGCAAGAGATAATGATAACGTTATCACAATTTCTATTGATTGTAAACAGTAAAATTACCAGTTAGGCCTTAAAGTTACTTTTTTCAGCGATTCGTGGATTCCCGGTGAACGATTTCCATATCCAGCACGGAAATCCGCGGCTCTGTGCCTGGATTATTAATGCGATCCATCAGCCAATTCCAAGACTGTTCAATAATGTTCTTAATGGGTATCTCAATCGTGCTAATCGGAACTGAGAAATCTTCTGCCTCGGGGAAATTGCCAAATCCTAATACCATCGTATCTTCCGGAATCTGTTTTCCTTGCGCTAACAAAGCACGGGCGGCACCAATTGCATAAGTATCAGTAACACAGAACAAGGCATCATATTCATTTTTTGCCAGATGATCTTGAAGATTGACCATCACTTCGCTGCTCGTATCGCCTCGACACGGAATAAGGATCGGTTCTAATCCCGCTTCTTCCATGGCTTCTGTGTAACCCCGTCGTCTTCGTTCACGGGGGAAGTCCGAAATAATCCAATCAATAGTAACGTGCCCAATCTTTTTAGCTCCGCGCTGGATCAAGTCGTTGACGGCTTTCTTTGCGGCCCCGTCTAGATCCCAAGCAATGGAATCGCTGTATTCCTCCTGTTCAAACCCAAGAATTGAGATCGGAATGTGATCGTTGCCTTTCAGTTTTCGAAATTCCTGGATAGCTTTGCCGGAGTCTATGCTGATGATTCCGTCAACTGGATAGAGTGTAGGAGGCTTTCCACCTTCGATGAGGGCATCGTTGCGTTGCAGGCAGTTCACCATCAGTTCGTAACCGTCGCGCCGGGCCAACTCACTGATGATTTTGAGGTAGCGCATGTAGGTGACTATCGGGCGATCTACGGGCATCCAGACTGAGATCAGCATGGTTTTGCCACCGCGCACTGCCTGGGCGTGCCGGTTGGGCTGGTAGCCGACTTTCTCAGCCGCCTTTTTCACACGCTCCCTAGTCGAATCGGGCAGAGACACAGTACGATTCCCGCTTAAAACGTGGGAAACAGTTTGGATAGAAACTCCCGCTTCTTCAGAAACATCGCGTAGGGTGATTCGTTTTGGCTTATTATTTTCGGCTGCCACTAATCTGCTAATTTACTCGGACGAGCAATTGAAATTGCAAAACAGGTTTCTAGCCAATAGTTTGTACCTATCAGAATGGGCATGCCAAAAGAAACTTAGGACTAAGGGTTTATTCAACAAATAAAATGCGCTGGTTCGTTTTATTCACCGGCCGCGCCACGAAGTTCTGATGGCAAAAATCCAGTGTATTCCTGACAAGCACTTCGCAGACTTGGTGAAGATCCGAATCCGCTCAGCTGAGTGACTTGGTTAATTGGAATCAAAGTTGATAATAGGCTTTGTATTGCGATTTCTGTTCTTGCACGCTCTACAAATTCTGGGAAGCCCATACCAACCTCTACTTGAAAAACTCGGCTGAGGTGAAAATTTGAATATCCCGCTTTTTCGGCGGCGATGCTCAGACTCCAATACTGATCTGGGCAGCTACGAATCTCCTCTAGCAAGCGAGCAATGTTCTCGTTCTTCGGGGCTACACAGTTTGTGAGATAAGGTCGCTCGTAAAGAGTGGTTGGGCATTCTTGAACAAAGTGGAGCCAGGCTCCCAGATAAGGGCCCTCAATTAGCCCTGCGCTGACTTTGTTCACTAGTGCGGTTGTGAGCTGTTCAAAAATTGCGCAAGGGCGTGTGAGTTGGTTAATAATTTTGAGTTCGGTTCTTTGCTCAGTTTGTGGAATAGTGGGAATCGGTTTCGTTACCTTGATCCATTGATGGATTCCACGTCCAAAAACGAGTACAGATCTTAAACTTCCTGATGTCTCGATTGTTGTGCCCGGAGTTATGATGGTGGATGTTCCATCGGCAAACTGACAAACGGCACTGCCTGTAATGGAATGAAGAATGAGGGATTGTGATAAATCTACTTGCTGAAACGAATACATGGGTTCACTGAGTTCGCCAGCAATGAACTCAACAGAGCATCCAGATTGCACTTTTTGAGCGATCACAGTGGAGGTGAGTGGCAAGCGGACATCCGATAAGGATTGCGGATAATGTTGATCAGAGGTATTCGGTTTTTCAGAATTTATTGTCATGAGAAGTTGGTCGGTGCATCGTGACGCGGCAACGCACGAAAGCGCCATTTGGTGGGAAAGGGGCAGGACACTTTTATGCACACTAAACGTGATAACGTGACCTTCACAGGCAAAACTACCATAGTACAGTGGCAATAACTTGCGGATTTCGGGACTGATTTGCCAAGCAACGACCTTTGACCCACAAAAAAATCGGTGCGAATTATGCGCTTCGCACCGAATGAGAGGATTATGTTTTTGATCTTTCGAGAGATCGCTTTGATAACTTCCATTCTCTTTGAAAGGGCTTTTCAGTTACGGAATGTGTAGTTTCGTTCGCAATGACGATAATGCCATGGAATTTACTGGAATTCAATGCCATGCGTTGAAAATGACAAGAAAGTTATACACGCACGATATCGTTATGGGAATTTTGAGTCTGAAGAGCTTTTCTCTCAAAAACGTAGATAGTCCCGTCTGATCAGTTCCGTGAGCCTCATTACCCCCAGATGATAGTTTTCAGGCGTGGTACAAAACATATGAGCATGGATCTTCCCATTGATGACGTTAGGATAAAAAACACACGGCCTTTGATCCAGCCTGCCATCCTGACGGAAGAAATTGCGAGAACGTTGGTTCAGAGCCAAAGAATCGCGCAATGGCGACGAGAAGTCGAAGCGATCGTCAAAGGGACAGACCAACGTATTTTGGTCGTGGCAGGGCCGTGCAGTATTCACTCTGCTGATGCTTGCCTAGAATATGCAGCGAAGCTTAAGGAGCTTCATGATCAGTTTTCTAGCGATCTATTTATTATCATGCGGGCTTATTTTGAAAAGCCGCGTACGGTTGGTGGCTGGAAGGGTTTAATTAACGATCCTGAACTTGATGGCACCCACAAAATCAACACAGGATTGCGAGTTGCTCGCGGATTTCTGCGAGATTTAGCTGAACTTGGCATCCCGGCCGGAACCGAATTCCTGGATACGACTGTTCCCCAACACATTGCGGATTTCATAACCTGGGGAGCAATTGGTGCCCGTACCGTTGAGAGTCAAACCCATCGAGAACTTGCGAGCGGGCTTAGTATGCCGATCGGGTTCAAAAATGCAACCGATGGACGAATTCAACCGGCGGTCGATGCTGTTCTTTCAGCCGAGCGAAGCCACTGGTTCCCAAGCACAACTAAAGATGGAGTCGCGGCACTGAGTGAAACAACGGGCAACGATACGTGCCACATCATTCTTCGTGGTGGACAGTCCGGGCCAAACTTTGAAACATTCCACGTTGCCGAAGCTTGCGAGCGACTCACTCACGCAGGTTTGCGCCCTAGTGTGATGGTGGATTGTAGTCATGGCAACAGCGGCAAGGACTATCGAAAGCAGCCAGCGGTTTGCGATTCGTTGATTTCTCAGATTGCTTCTGGATCAGGTCGAGTTTTTGGAGTGATGATTGAAAGTCATCTCGAAGAAGGCAGGCAGGATTACGTGCCAGGACGCGAGTTGCTCTACGGACAAAGCATCACCGATAGCTGTGTAAATCTTGCGCAAACGGTGCCGATGTTGGAAGGTTTAGCGTACGCAAACCAGAAACGATTGAGCAAAGTTTAGATAAACTTTAATGCGTGACTTCGCTCGTCATGCTCGCGGTACTCATGCAACCGAACCAATTCACTGAAATGGGTTCTGAAACCCTGCAAATGATTCGGCGCGACTACTATATGCCTGATCGTAAATTGTACGGGGAATCCATAACTCCGGGCGCAAAGCCAAAGCAGGTTTCGTTTAATTGGGGAGTCGGGGTTATGCTTTCGGCACTAGCGGCGGGAGCAAAATCTGGCCCTCAATTCAAGCCATGGCTGGCGGAATATGCTGACCAAACCCACACTTATTGGAATCCCGCAGGGCCAGTTCCGGGATACGATGTCCTTCCCATGCCGAAGCCAGTCGACCGTTATTACGACGACAACGCTTGGATGGTGATGGCACTCTGTGAATCTTATCAATTGCTTGGCGACAAAAAGTATCTGACCTGGGCGCAGGAGGCTTTAGCTTATGTTCTGAGTGGTGAAGATTCAAAGCTAGGCGGCGGAATCTACTGGCGTGAATCGGATAAGAAATCTAAGAACACATGTAGCAACGGGCCAAGTGCAGCGGCTTGTTTAGCGGTTTACGAGTTGACTGGCGACAAAAAGCTCCTCAATAAAGCGGTGGAGATCTACGCTTGGACGAAGAAGAATCTGCAAGATCCAAGTGACTCGCTTTATTGGGATAACGTGAACTTAGAAGGCAAAATCGAAAGAACGAAGTGGTCTTACAACACGGCCCTCATGATTCGAACTGCAGCTCATTTGTACCGAGAAACTAGAAACCCTCAGTATCGGGAAGACGCGTTGCGGATGGTGAAGTCGAGTAAAGCTAAGTGGTTACCTGAAGGGCAGTACAAAGATATCGCTCGGTTCGCTCATCTGCTTCTTGAGTCGTGGCTAATCGCTAAAGAATTGATTCCTGAATCTAAAGTTGAATTTGGTGAGGTATCAGTTCCTCTGATGACTCTTCAAAAGATGCGTTCTCGCGAAGGGCATTATCCAGGAAATTGGGCCGCTACCTCGCCAGAAAAGAAGCAAGAAATTCCTCTGATAGACCAGGCATCGTACGCCCGCGCTTGTTTCGTTTTAGCTCAAGCGAATAAAAATTAGAGAAAACTTGACATAAAAGAGCACACTTATGTTATATTAGGTGATCGTTCAACAAATGTTAGTTGATCAATCAAGTAGGAACTCAAAATGAGCACTGCAGCCACAGATACCAGAGCGAAGCTAATCGAATCAGCTCGTGATCTTTTTATGATTCAGGGGTACCACAGCACCGGAATCTCTCAGATTCTCAAGCGTGCTGAAGTGAACAGTGGGAGCCTGTACTATTTCTTCCCAACCAAAGAAGATTTGTTGCTTGCGGTTCTTGAGTGGTACCGCGATCACATTGAAGATGATCTTCTCGCCATCCACACGGCTCATGTTTCTGATCCCGTAGAAAAAATCTTTGCGTTGCTGGACGGTTATCGCCAAATGCTGCACATGTTCGAGTTTGAGATGGGATGCCCAATCGGCAACTTGGCTCTTGAAGTCACAAACACGCACCCAGCGGTCAGAAGTTTGCTGCTCGTGAACTTTGAGCAGTGGGTGGATTCCGTTGAAGGATTTTTGAACGAAGCGGCTGACCGATTTCCCGAAGACTTAGACCGTCGCGCGCTGGCTGTACACATTCTTGCGACGATGGAAGGCGGAGTTATGCTTGCTCGTACATACCGAAGTTTGCGAGTATTTGATAACGCCGTCAACCAACTCCGCGACTACATTGAGCGACTTTTGATAATTGGTTCAACTTGGAGCGCACCTAAATCTGCAACAAAAATCGAGGAATCAATATGAGCCTCTTTGCTACCCTCACCCTGAGTGCTGTACTCCAACAAGATGCCTCTTTTGACAGCTACCGTGCCCATATTGAAGCCGCCAACGCAGCACTTGCAAGCGGAGATATCCGCCGTGTGCAGGCGTGGCTAGATTCTGCCCCCGCACAGCATCGCGGTTGGGAGTGGAGTTATCTCAGCCACCAAGTCGATCGATCAATTGCAACATTTCAAGCGAGTAACGAAGGCATCACCAAGCTGGCGATGAGCCCGAATGGAGAACTTATTGCTTCAACCGGCAACGATGGAGTTATCCGGCTATGGGATACGCAGAATCATCAAAAGGTCGCCGAGCTCAAAGGTCATACAGCCGCTGTTTTTGGGCTTCAATTTTCTCCCGATGGCAGCATGATTGTTTCCACTTGCCGAGATAATTCGATTCGCATTTGGGATGTTGCTGACAAAAAGGAAATCGGTGTTTTAGGAGAACATCCGGTTTCTCCGTACAACGCCGCGTTTACACCAGATGGAAAACGAGTCGTCTCCGTTGGGTGGCGTATGCATCCCGAGAAAAAGCATCCGGTCGGTTTAATTCGAGTTTGGGATGTAGAAACCAAAAAGATGCTTTCCGATCAGGATTACACGACGCATCCTCTTTCGTGTTTGAAATTTAGCGCAGATGGCTCGACGTGTTTTATCGGTACCTGGGAATTCCAGGTCGCCGTGATGAATATGGATACGTACCAGATTGACCGAGAGATCAAGCCGCCCGAGGGGATCGCTTACAGTGCGGTTGACTGGGTGGATTTAGATTCAACCGGCAAACTTTTGATGACGGCGACGAAAGACAAAGAAGCCAAGATTTTTGAATCGGAAACGGGCAAATACGTTCGGTCATTGCACCACAACGGCCACGTGACCTCCGCTCAGTTCAATGGAAAATACGCAGTCACCTCAAGCCAGGATAACTCATTGCGAGTTTTTGATGTTGAAACGGGTGAGCTCGTTGTCCGGCTTTTGGGGCAAGGACGAGTCGTAACTTGCCTTGCAATTACGCCAGATGGTTCAAAACTGTTTTCATCCGACGGAGCAGGGAATATCAAAGTCTGGGATTTGAGGGATCCGGGCAGTTACCAGCCGCAGGTCTCTCTAGGCGGAAGCTGGAGTTGCGTTTTCAGTCCAGATTCTAAACGCATCGCGGTTGGAACGAACGAAAATGACATCGTGATTCTGGATGCCGGAACTCGCCAAGTATTGAAGCGAGTTGGGAAGTTTAACAACCTTGTGGTCGACGTTGCCTGGTCTGCCAATGGGAACTCGGTTGCGGGTGGGAGCAACGATGGAACGTTCCGTGCTTATGATGTTGCGACCGACCAAGAACTTTGGAAGTTTTCCGGCAAAGGTCAAATGAGGAGTGCGGCCTGGTCACGCGATGGCAAGTATGTTGCCTCCGGCGATGGTGGAACTGGCATTGCTTACGTATGGGATGCTAAAACGGGCAAGGTAGTCGCTCAGCATCAAATGGAAGCGCTGACTCTCAACGCGGCATTTTCGCCCGATTCAAAAACTGCATATTTTGGATCGGGCAAAAAGTTAGTTGCGGTCAACATTGCTTCCGGAAAGGTTAGCCAGCAATTTGCGGATGCATCTGCGGATATCGTTGATGTTGCGGTCAGCCCAAATGGAAAGCAAGTTACGGTTGGAACAAGTGGCGGTCGCATCCACAACTTCGATACGGCGAATGGAAAAATGCTCTGGACTGCAGTCACAGATGGCACTCAGTGGGGCGTGGATTGGAGTCCAGATGGAACCCGTATCGCGAGCACCGGCTACGATTTTGCAATGCATCTGTGGCACCCGCAAACGGGAAAGGAAGTTTTCGCAATCCGTGAACTGCCTATTCAAGGGTTTGACGTGAGATTTTCACCAGATGGTGAACAACTTGCTTACATGGGTGGCAGTGGATTGGTTTGGTGGATTAACAAAGGAAAGTAAAGGAAACGAACAAGTGAAAATTGAATTGAGAACTGATAATGAAGTGAGTGATGCCTCCTGTAAAGCATCGACAGGTAAGTCGTTAACCGAATGGTTTGCTTGGATTGACCAGGAACAATCGGGCAAGGGTCGGCGGGATGCGATTCAAGCGATTTATGATGCTACCGGCCGTGGGAAAGACGTCTGGTGGCCGACCGTGATATGGGTGGAGTACGAAAAGAGCAAAGGCATTGTAAAGAAAGATGGCTTAGCAGAAGGATTCAATATCTGCTCAACCAAAACCATTGCTGCGAGCGTGGACGATTGTTATAACGCATTCGTAGGTTCGGCAAAAGAGGGAGAAGCGTATTCTGATGCTAGCGGGAATCAAGGAACTTGGACACGGCTCAGACCAGGGAAGGATGCTCGGATCGCTTGGCAAACGGCGGGAGTTGAAACTCCGACTCAGGTCGATGTTGCTTTTGCCGACAAAGGTAAGGGCAAAACCGGTGTGACCCTCATTCATCAGCGAATTCAAACTCCAGAGGAATCAGATGGGGTTCGCCGAGCTTGGGGCGGTTATTTTGACGATATGAAATCAAAACTGGAAGGTTAGTCACAAACTTAAAAAGTCAGGGAGGCTGATTCAGCCTCCCTGACTTTTTAGATCAAAAGCAGAATAAATACGATTGCCATTATCAAAATTACAGGGATAACCGCGCACCCATAGCCCATCACCTTTTGCTTAGCGAGTTGTTCCGATTCCGAACCAGTGTTGATTGGTCTGGAATCGCCGCAGATCATACACATCTCGGTATCTTGAGCTTTGCCACATTTACAAATCCAGGGGTTAGAACTAGGCATACAACGATCATATCTTAGTCCAAAAAATTAATGCAAAAAACCTAAAATATTCCGAATTGTCTGCAACCTGGCATTCAATATGCCGTAATATCATAGTGATATCATATTGATATCAAGGAAATTTTGATGAACGAGAAATCGATTCGCGTTTTGCCGGGCATGATCATGTTGCTCGTGACGCTGGCACTGGGAGCCGGCATGCTGTACGGATTCATCCGTGGGGC
The DNA here is from genome assembly GCA_019638675.1 of Fimbriimonadaceae bacterium. Lineage (GTDB taxonomy): Bacteria > Armatimonadota > Fimbriimonadia > Fimbriimonadales > Fimbriimonadaceae > UphvI-Ar2. Next base: position 1,031,781 of record JAHBTE010000001.1, read on the forward strand.
GGCAACCGATGATGGAGGTCTGGCAATCATGGCCCTTGTCTGCATGGTGGCGCTTATCCTCATGCTGTCCGGATTCTTTGTAGTTGAGCCAAACGGAAGCAAAGTGCTGCTCCTGTTCGGAAAATATGTCGGTACGGTTAAAAAAGATGGCTTCCACTGGACGAACCCGTTCCAATCCAAACGGAACATGAGCCTCCGGGTTCGCACGTTCAATGGCGAAAAGCTTAAGGTTAATGATGCGAGCGGTAACCCCATTGAAATCGCTATCGTGGTTGTTTGGCGGGTGGTCGACACATACGCTGCTAGCTTCGACGTCGATATGTACGACAGCTACGTCCACTTGCAAAGTGAAACCGCGCTACGACATTCCGCAGGTTCTTATCCATACGATGCCAGCGATGACCAAGTGAGCCTCCGCCAAAACGCGGACGAGGTCAGTCAGCACATCAAAGATGAACTTCAATCTAAGTTGAAAATCGCAGGTGTTGAAGTGTTGGAAGCGCGGATTGCTCACCTCGCCTACGCTTCCGAAATCGCTGGTGCGATGCTTCGCCGACAACAAGCCGCCGCGGTGATCGCCGCCCGCCAACTCATCGTCGATGGCGCCGTGGGAATGGTCGAACAAGCTCTTGAGCGAATGGATCGTGAGAAGATGATCAATTTGGATGAAGAACGCAAAGCGGCGATGGTCAGCAACCTCATGGTTGTGCTCTGCAGCGATCATCAAGCCACTCCGGTTGTAAACACAGGGTCGCTCTATTAAGTAGGTAATTCCCGTGGCCGATAAAAAATCGTTCCCGCTCCGACTGCCGCCAGAACTGCACGATGAACTGCAGCGTCTGGCGGCGGCTGAGTTGCGTAGCGTGAACGCTCAAATCGAAATCCTTCTGCGCGAAGGGTTGAAAAAGCGGGGCATAGAAATCAGGCGCAAAGGGTCAGAACCAGATTCCGACTGATTTCGAGCGGGTCGGTCTACGAAAATCCGGCTCTGCCGAGCATAATAGAGTAATGGCAACGCTTTCGTACCTCACGGTTCAAGACATGATGTGGGTGAACCTGCAACTCACCAAAGAACCTCAACCGTGGAACTACGCAACTTTGGAAGAAGGCGTTTTTTGCCAGTACGGGTACGGCACGAGTGTAGATTTAGTCGGGCAAGCAGCTTCATTTCTGACTGGATTTGCCAACAAGCGAGCCTTCAAATCCGGCAACGAAGCGTGTGCGTTTGTTGGGATGGTTGCCTTCTTAGAAATGAACGACCACACTCTCAACCTAACCGATGCGGAAGCAGGCGATTGGGTTGCGGTGGCCTTCAAAGAACCTGGCTCGGTGAAAGAGATGATCGAAGCGAAGCTCGGGCATATTCACACCCACACTCACCACGGTACGCCAGATGCGCGTGAGATTCTGGGCGATGTTTTGGCTCGCTATCCGCAAACCGTCGCGGGGTTGGTGAAGTCTGGCCACGTCGCGGCTTTAGTTTAAGTTGTTACCCATTCCTGGGTTGAAATGCAGGCAGTGCGGATCGCCTGTGAAGGTGCGTGATAAGAGTTCGGGCACGAATTCCGGTTGTATTTCGGTTCTCAGTGCAATCCCTTGTTTATGGGTGCTAGCATTGCCGTTCGTTCTATTTGGAATGGAATTGCGTTGCATTAACTGCGATTCCCGCTATAAAATTAGAAAGTAGTAATTAATAAATAATCGGGGAGCGAAATCCAGGCCAATGTTAGGTAAACGAGTTGTAAGAATTGTTGCTACCGTACTCTGTTTAGCTTGTGGATGGAGCGCATATCAACTTTTCTCTGTCCAGCAGTACGAGCAAAAAAACACCTGGAAAAAATCTCTATCTGGGAAAGTGCAATTCTTAGAGTCTTATATCAAAGCAGACCTTTATATCAACCCTAATTTTCCGGATCGTGTTCTTGCCGTGGTTCAGGATTTTGGTTGGATGGCAGACGCGCAGCTTGACCCTAAGCTAAAAGAAGTCACACTTTTTTGGATTGTCAAGAATAAACAAATCGATGTTTTAGACAAAAATTCATTCTACTGGGCTGGAAAGAACATTGTTGTGCGTGAGGAACTTTCCGGCTGGAATCTGCATATCGCTTTAGTCGACTATGAACCTGAAATTAAGTGGACTCAAGATGGAGTGAGTTTCTTGGCGGCGCCTAAGCAGAAAGTGATGGTTACTTACCCACCACAAAATAAATAAAAAATGGAGCGGGAGACGAGAATCGAACTCGCATAGCCAGCTTGGAAGGCTGGAGCTTTACCACTAAGCTACTCCCGCTCGCGGAAGATTCATGATACCCGAGCACTATTTGCCTCCGTCTAGGCCAGCAACCAGTTAAACTCGCAACCAGCGGCAATGAACCTGTATCTCATCACCCCCGACCCAGCTTTGGCGCAGATGGCGGTGCAAGCCGGAGTAGATCGGATATTTGTGGATTTAGAGCTGGATGGCAAGGTGGCTCGGCAGGGTCATAGAGATACTGTCATCAGCCGTCACACGCTGGAAGATGTTCGCGCGGTTCGCAATGTGGTTCCGGCGGGCGGATTTCTGGTGCGTGTGAACCCTTGGGGAGCGAACTCCGAACTAGAAATCGAGCAAGTCATCGCCGCCGGAGCAGATTTGATCATGCTCCCGATGTTCACTACTGTCGGTGAAGTTCAAGCCTTCACCCGATGTGTGGATGGCCGCGCGATCACGATCGGGCTCGTCGAAACTCCGCAAGCTCTCGCCCGAATGTCCTCTATTTTAGAAAACGGTGGGCTGGAGGAAATCTACTTCGGACTGAACGATCTGCACTTAGCGATGGGGCTGGACTTTCTATTTGAAGTTCTTGCGGGCGGATTTTTAGACCAAGCCGCGCGGCTGTGCAGGGAAGCTCATGTGAGTTTCGGAATCGGTGGTGTCGCTCGAATTGGTGAAGGCGATCTACCCGCCGAGCTTATTCTGGGCGAACATGAACGTCTCGGTAGTCAAGGAGTGATTCTTAGCCGAGCGTTCACGGGCAGAGCTCAGCGAGCCAGTGACCTACCAGATGATTTTGACTTACGTGCGGAAGTGATAAAGGTTCGGGAATGTGTTTCCCGGTTAGCTTTTCGCGCGGATCATGAGCGTACGGCAGACCATGAAAAGTTAGTCGCTAAAGTCCACGAAATCGTAGCTCGGCAACCGGCGAAGCAAAAACCAAAGACTGCCCCGATTCGGATGGAGCAACTTCTGAATCGACCGCCGATCCACACCGACTTAACAAACGCGAGATCGTACATTGCAGGCGAAACAGTGCTGATTACGGGCGGCGGGGGTTCCATCGGCTCCGAAATCGCTCGCCAGCTAATTCAACTCAAGCCAAAGGAAATCATCCTAGCCGGGAAAGGGGAAAACAGTGTTTTTGAAGCGAGGCACGATCTCCAATTGCTTGGATTTGATGACGTAACGGCAACAATTCTCGATGTTCAAAACCGGGCGGCGGTCGATCGCTTGTTGGAGAAAGTGGAGCCGTCGGTCGTATTCCATGCTGCAGCGTACAAGCATGTTCACTTTATGGAGAATGCGCCCATCCAGGCGGTTCAGAATAACGTTTTTGGAACCAAAAACGTAGCGGAGTTAGCCGCCGCTTATGGAGTGAAGAAGTTCATTTTGGTCAGCACTGATAAGGCCGTGAATCCCACCAATATCATGGGAGCGAGCAAGCGCGCGGCGGAAATGATCTTGCTCTCGCTGGCTGGCAAATCTGAAACTCAATTCACTTCCGTACGGTTTGGAAACGTACTCGGCAGTCGGGGAAGTTTGATTCCCATCTTGCAAAAACAGATCGCCGCTGGCGGGCCGGTTACAGTCACTGATGAACGCATGACCCGCTATTTTATGACAATCCCCGAGGCGGCGCAGTTGGTGATTCAAGCCGGGGCGCAGGATGATCAAGGCACAATTTACATTCTTGATATGGGTGAGCCAGTTCGGATTGTAGAACTCGTGAACCGTATGCTTGACCTGCACGGTTTACGGGCAGGGCGAGATATTGAAGTTCAGTTTATTGGCGCGCGCCCCGGTGAAAAACTCCATGAAGAGTTGAATTGGTCATCCGAAGATTTAGAGCCAACTGGCACCTCAAAGCTGATGCGGCTCAAGTCATTCCCACGGTCAGACTGGACTCAATATGCAACCGATCTGGATTTTCTCGATCAATCTTGCGAACAAGGTAACGAACTTCAACTGCGTGAATTGCTCATGAAACTCATTGCTCAGTCATGAGTTCCCGGGGCAAAGTGCCCGCCAAATCTTAAGGTTCAGCGAGAAAAATGGCGAGGCAAGTAGTATGAATTCGCATGCTTTCTGCCGATGCAGACTCTGGATTGCGAGAGGGGGAAAGCTTTCTCGCAGAATTGGCGGCTGATCTTACTGAAGATGGGCGGTTTGGGATTCGTCATGTGCGAGTATCGGAATCTGCGGTTACGGTTACTAATGAAGCCGGGGCAATTATTCTCAATGTTCCAATTGCGGATCTAGAAGAAGCCAAAAATGCCTCGCTCGTCAGCGGGGGAAGGTTGGTTCTTCGCACGAAGTCGCACGAAGATATTGTCGCCGCTTCTTATTCACTGACCAGAGCTCAAGCGTTTGGTGAACTGGCCCGGGGAATCCAGCAACTTGCCAAAGGCGAAGAATTCAACGTCAATCTAGTCCAGCAAAAAATCCGTTGTGATAAATGCGGCCGGTTGCTTCCGGAAAAGGATGGGGTCTGCCCCAATTGTATTAATCGCGGCAAAACCATGTTGCGGTTGGGCTCGTTCCTCAAGCCTTATAAAAAGAAGGCGATCTTGCTCGGCGTCTACGCCACTGGCTCAACTGCGCTTGCTTTGTTGCCGCCAAAAATTCAAGGCGAAATTTTGGATGCCTTCAATGCGGGAAATCGGGAAATTGGCCCTTTGATGCAGATGGTCGGGCTGTGGGCGTTGGTGCTGGTTGGCCTTGCCTGTTTGCAAGTTTTAAGCGGTCGGTTGAATACGTGGCTTGGCTCAAACCTTGCCAGCGACCTGCGAACGACCACTTACCGCGCAATCGAATTCCTAAACCTCAATTACTTCGACAAAAAGCCAGTCGGGGCGATAGCCAGCCGGGTGACCCAAGATACGGATCGGGTCTGGTTCTTCCTTGTTGATGGTTTGCCTTTTTTGGTTATCAACGGAATGATGTTGCTCGCGGTAGCGGCGATGATCTTCAGCATCAATTGGTTGCTGGCGATCATGATTCTTGCGCCGATTCCGCTGGTCGCGTTTATCTCCGTCAAGGTTTGGAAGCCGATCTCCAACCTGTTCTTCCGCACAAGCCAAAAAATGGCGCGAGTGCATATGCATCTCAACGAAAGTTTGATGGGAATTCGGGTCGTAAAAGCGTTCGCCAAGGAAGATAACGAATACGCCAAGTTCAAAACTCGTAGCGAAGAACTCCGAAACGCCAACATCAAGGCCGATCAGACCTGGCACACGGCGTTTGGCGGGATGACTCTCTGCGTTACCCTTGGCACGGTCATCCACTGGGCGGTTGGTGGAACCATGCTCTACCGTGGTCAACTCACATTTGGCGAGTTTTATATGATCCATGCCTATCTGGGCATGGTTTACGGTCCGCTCCAATGGTTTGCTAGCGTGAACAACTGGTTCAGCCGGGCGATGGCTGGTGCAGAACGAATATTTGAAATCCTTGACACTAAACCAGAATCTGCACTCGTTGGCGGGGATGTGCGTAAGATCACTGGTCAAGTGGAATTCCGCGACGTTCGATTTGGTTATGATAAGTCGAACCCCGTAATCAACGGTGTCAGCTTTACTGCTAAAGAAGGAGAAATGATCGGGCTTGTCGGTCACTCGGGTGCCGGAAAATCAACAACCATCAACCTCGTCAGCCGGTTTTATGAGCCAGATCAGGGCCAAATCTTGATTGATGGCATTGATTACCGCGAACTAGATCTTCGGTCTTATCGAAATCAAATCGGAATCGTGCTTCAAGAACCGTTTTTGTTCAACGGAACTATTGCAGACAACATCAAATACGGCAATCCAGATGCAACGATGGAGCAAGTCATGGAAGCCGCAAAGGCCGCGAACGCCCATGACTTCGTTTTAATGAAGTCGGATGGCTATGACACGATGGTCGGCGAACGCGGAGCTCGGATGAGCGGCGGCGAAAAGCAACGGATATCTATTGCTCGCGCAATTCTGCACGACCCTAAAATCTTGATTCTTGACGAGGCGACCTCAAGCGTGGATGTGGAAACCGAACGCAAGATTCAGGAGGCAATCCAACGCCTGATCGCTGGTCGAACGACGTTTGCGATTGCTCACCGACTTTCCACCTTGCGCAATGCGGACAGGTTGCTTGTTTTGGATCGAGGAAAGGTTGTAGAAGAAGGCACTCATGAAGAGCTGATGGATCGGAAAGGGCGGTTCTATGACCTTGTCCAAACTCAAAGTGCGGTCAACGAAATCATAGGAATCGGGACGGCTTAGCAGTGAAAGAAATGCATTTGTTTTATGCGCCGGAAGGCCGTTTACGATTGACTCTGGGTAACCAGAGTTATATAGAAGTGGTTCTGGCGTGGGCATCTCCCCTTACTTACCCAGGGAAGTACCTTTCGTTTCTTGATGGCAAAGGGAAGGAGATTTTTATGGTCACCGACCCAGTTGCTGAACTCGCTCCTGAAGTCTGGAGTGTTGCGCGAGGTGAACTACAACGGAGATACTTGAACGGAGTGGTTCATAAGGTTCTCAGCACAAAAACGGAATTCGGTTCAACCTATTGGCACGTGATCACCGACCGAGGTGAAAAGGAATTCATCACGCAAAGTCTGCAAGAGAATGCCCAATGGCTTTCGCCGGACTACTTGCTGATTATTGATGTTGATGGCAATCGGTTCGAGATTCCCAGTATCTCCGGGCTGGATGAAAAGAGCAAGCAGATTCTTTCGGTGACGGTTTAAGATGCAAACCCTCACCGGGCTTGATGTCTGTATTCGCGACCAATTTTCACGGTTTTCAGGGAAATCTGTCGGAATCGTCTGCCACCAAGCGAGCATTGCTCGTGATCGAAAACACATTCTTGACCATATCCTGCCGTACAACAAATCCGGAGCGCTGAAAATCGCGGCTTGTTTTGGTCCGCAGCACGGAATCTGGGGGCACACGCAGGACAACATGATCGAGTGGGAGGGATACACCGACTCACGCACCGGGCTACCGTTTTATTCGCTTTACGGTGAGCATCGTAAACCATCGGCAGAGATGCTCAACGGTGTTGAAGAACTCATTTTTGATGTTCAAGATGTTGGTGCCCGCTACTACACTTTTATCTGGACTCTGGCTCACTGCATGGAAGCCTGCGCCGAATTTGGCATCCCGGTAACGATTCTGGATCGCCCGAACCCGATTGGTGGAGAATTCACCGAAGGGCCGGGGCACGACATGAAGTTCAAAAGCTTCGTCGGCCTCTACTCATTGCCGGTTCGCCATGGAATGACAGTCGGCGAAGTCGGTTGGTACTTGCGCGACAAATATATTCCTCAGTGCCAGGTCAATGTCGTTGAAATGGAAGGCTGGTCGCGTTCCATGATGTTCTCGCAAACTGGCCTCAGCTGGGGAATGCCATCGCCTAACATGCCAACTGAAGACACAGCATTGGTTTATCCTGGGCAATGTTTAGTGGAAGGCACCAAACTCAGCGAAGGTCGTGGAACAACAAGGCCGTTCGAGTTTTTTGGTGCACCTTATATTGATAGCTGGGAGCTTTGCGACACATTCAATGCCCTAAACTTGCCAGGCGTTTATTTGCGGCCAGTCCACTTTTTGCCGACGTTCCAAAAGTTCAAAGGCGAGATCTGCGGAGGTGCGTTTATGCACGTGACTGATCAAAAATCGTTCCGCCCAGTGCTAACGACTGCCGTCTGTCTGAGCGTGATTCGCCAACTCTATGGAGAAAAATTTGAGTGGTTGGCTCCACCTTACGAATACGAATATAAGCTGCTACCAATTGATATCCTAGCCGGAGGTTCCCAACTCAGGGAGTTAGTAGATCAATGCGCTGGTGTTTCAGAAATGATGGATTTTGTTGATTCAACAGGTGCGGAACTGATTGCCGAAACTCGCCGCTATCATCTTTATTCTTAAGGAACAGTTATTAATAAAATTAGTTAACTTTGCAATAATATTAAGGTTCTGATTCGTGCGAAACACTCGATGAGAGGTATTCCCGCATGAAGAAAGCATTCACATTGATCGAGCTTTTGGTTGTTATCGCCATTATCGCCATCCTAGCCGCAATCCTATTCCCCGTTTTCGCCCAAGCTAAGGTCGCCGCAAAACGAACGGCTTCACTCAGTAGCGTCAAACAAGTTGGAACCGGACTTCACATTTACGTTGCCGATTACGACGACATCCTTCCTCGGAACGACGACTGCACTCCCGAACTGATGAACAAGTCCTTGTCAAATGTTCCGTTTAATGCGACCGGGGCAGGTTGCACCTCATCTGCTGGTGTGAACGGATTCCTTTACCGCAAGAATCACTTTACTTGGCAAGCCTGGATCATGCCTTATGTCAAGAACACAGACATTTTCTTCCTGCCCACTCGGCAAAGAAACGAGGCAGCGTGGCTACAAAACAACATTATCGATCAGTTTGGATTGAACACTGGTATCACTGGTGCACTCAACACTTACGGCCCGGGCGGGTTGAATCGCAACGGTGCATTCCGCAACTCGTGGATAAACGGAAATATGACCGCAATTCCAAGTGTTTCCGAAACTTTCTTGCTCATGGAAATCGGTTCGCACGGTACGGCTCACATCACCCATGCAACGGTTGACCCGTTTGTGAATGTGCAAGAAACCTATCCGGTCGCATACCGAGAATTCTGGCGATACCGCTTGATGAAAGGTACAGCCGCCGACTGTGTGAACGGCACCAGCGGCGTTGAACCGGATAACCGAAAAACCAGCAGTGGAATGGTAACCCTCGGATTTGCGGATAGCAGTGCCAAAGCAATGCCGGCGGCAAAATTCCTTTCGCGCACTCCGACCCTTGCCGAATTTGGAGCGAATGTCACATTCGGTGCAAATCTCAATTGTTCTTTTAGCAACATCAGCGGCAACGTCGGGATTAGCAACAAGCCAAATATCAACATTGACTATCCAATGTGGGGATTTGGTGGCTAATGAATCGGCCAGCGAAACTATTCAGCTTGCTGCTTCTGGTTAGCTTAGTTGGCGCATTAATAGGATGCGACGATGAGTCAACAATTACGACCGAAGAAAGCGAGCAAGTCCGCAAGGAAATGTCGCAAGAAGCGTACGAGGATGCGATGATCAAAGCTGGACGTGGCGCGGAACTGGAGCAACAAAAAGCGGCCGAAGAAGCTCGGCGGCAGCCAGGTGCACAGGACGGGGTCTAAAAATTGGCATGGTGCCTCCTTGCTTAACTAGGAGGCACTTCAATATGGAAACCATGAGACATTTGCCCTAAATTGGGCAAGGGTGTGTGAAAGTTTTTTCTTTCAAGACCTGTCGTTTATGAAACCCTACACAGGGTTATGGCAGACTAATGAGAGTAGTGCGTGAACTGATTACGCACGGGAATCATTTCTTATGCGAAAAGCATTCACCCTCATTGAGCTTTTGGTCGTCATCGCGATCATTGCTATTCTCGCCGCAATCTTGTTCCCCGTCTTTGCTCAAGCTAAAGTTGCTGCTAAGAAAACAGCTGCAATCAGCAACCAAAAGCAAATCAGCACATCACTGATTCTATACATTGCTGACTACGATGACCAGTATCCGCGTCGCTCGGGTTGCGAACTCAACACTTCGATCAACCCTAAGTTGAACGATGGCGTTTTGCGATGCTCTGGCGGTACCGGATTCGGTCACAGCATGACTTGGCAAACCTGGCAGAAGTACGTCATGCCTTACATCAAGAACGTTCAAATCTTTGAACATCCTCTTCGAATCAAGGATGCAACCCAGTGGAATACAAATGGTCAGTTGCTCAATGCGTTTGCGTTGAACCTTGGTCTGGTAGGTGCAGCACCAACTTCGACAATTGTTGCAACTCCTTGGACCGGTGGTGCTCAAACTGGAATTCCAGATACAGCAAGTGCATGGATTCTCGCTGAGTTGCCGCACACTTACGCTGCTCCTATGGCAGTTCAAAGCGGACAGCCTGCTATTCAAACTTCCTATAACTTTGCAGTTCGTGAGTACTGGCGCGCAATCTTCCTGAAGAATGCTGGTGGATGCACCACTACCGAAGAAATTGAACCAGTAGCAGCACCAGCAGGCGGATTGGTTCTTGGATTTGCCGACGGACACGCCAAGTTCTATCAAGTGAAGCGATTCCTTGCGGAGACACCAACCCTGGCTGAATACAATCCAGGTGCTTCATTCCCAGCAAACCTTGGTAGCAACTGTCGAAATGCAACCAACGCTTGGCTTTACACAGGTGGTTCAGTTGTTCCTAACTTGAACATCAACTACCCACTGTGGGCACTGGGTCAGTAATGAAGAAACTGAGCCTATTGCTTCTGGCAGTCATCGGCTTAGGAATTATTGTAGGTTGCGCAAAAACCGAAGTTACTTCCAACGACGTACAAGAATATCAAAATGCTGGTCGCGAACCGGGTGATACACCACCCGATCCAAGTGGTCGGTAGATAAGTAGCTGAGGCACCGGAGTTCATGTTTGAGCTCCGGTGCATTAATATTTACCTTTAGTGTGGGGTGGGCCGTTTGCTATATTTTTTCCAAACTAACCTTATAATTTTCCACACGCATTTTAACTTAAAGAGCCCGGAAATTATGCTTGTCTATATCGTTTATAGCTAGATTTGACTCACTTTGTTAACCATCTCATAACAAAAAACATTAAAATGATGGTCGAGTTGTTTCTGCGTCTGCAGAAGCAAGGAAATGACGCCCCATGCGAAAAGCATTTACCCTCATCGAACTTTTGGTCGTTATTGCGATCATTGCCATTTTGGCAGCCATCTTGTTCCCTGTTTTTGCTCAAGCAAAACAAGCCGCAAAGAAAACTCAAGGTCTAGCACAAGCTAAGCAAGTAGGTACTGCTCAGCACATCTACTTGGCAGACTACGACGACGTTCTTTACCTCTACCGAACGACTGAACAAAATCCAGACTACGCCAAATGCGTTGCTGCTGGTGGTGTTGGTTATCCGGCTGCTTGTACTACTTTGTGGGGCACTAGTACTCGAACCCGAACGTTCTGGAACCAAATTCTTCGCCCTTATGTAAAGAACGATGCGATCTTCAGATCACCAGGCAACCCTAAAGCATGGGTGAACTACGATCCATCCGGAGCAGGTCAAGAACCAGCTTTCCGAAGCTACGGCGGTCAAAACTCGCTCGCTTCCAACACCATTATTTTTGAATCAGATGGAGGCGTTTCGATGTCCCACACCGCAATTGATAACGTTGCAAACACTCTGGTTCTGGTAGACGCAAGCTACTACAATGCACTTCCAAGATTCGATGGCAACCTGCGATTGTTCGCTGGCCGACCCACTTGGACAACTGCTTGCACCTCCACCGACCGACCTCAATACTGGAAAAACTTGGGTAACAGCTACCTGTTCAACTGGAATGGTTCTGCAACCGTTTACCCAACAGATGCAGAAGCTGAAAAGGCGATTGAACAAAGATACAGTGGTGCGCTGGTTGTTATCCACGCAGATAGCCACGCAAAGGCTTCTAACTACAAGTCAGTTATGTGGGATCTTCGAGATAACCCAACTAACTCAATGTGGGATCCTTGGAAGGCTGGCGTTCAAGCCTGCCCATAAGCTGAATTTCAGCTAGATACTTGCTGTCTCTGGTTCATTTAGGATCAGAGGCAGTTTTATTTAGCTTGGCACTTGGTTCAGCTCTCATGCTTAGCTACAATAGAGATATAAATGAAGCTCGTTGTTTGCGTTGTTCATAACCGAGACCGGAATCGGCTGACCGATGAGATGGTGAAGTCAGGATTTAAATTCACGATCATCGGATCGTCGGGAGGATTCTTGCGTGAAGGCAATACAACGATTCTGGTGGGGGTTGAAGAACCCGACCTCGAAAAGCTCAAGTCCGTTATTCAGGAGAATTGTGAGCAACGAGAACAGATGGTCAATGTCGCCCCGTTTGATTCCGGCGCACCAGGCGGGTTGCTACCAAATCCAGTAAGAGTTCCAGTTGGTGGAGCTGTTATGTTTGTGATGGACGTGGAGCAGTATTGTCGGTTCTAATGGATGGCGGTGGCATCTCACGGCTGATCAGCCGGATCGTTTCTGGTGTAGCCGACCCTCAAGCGATCTTAGTTTACGGTAGTGATTCTGAACAGCTGGCTCAAATGGCTCATCAGCTGGTTGCGTTTTGGCTGAAAGGTGATGCGTCTGCTGAAGTAGATTTTTCACGGGAAGTGGATGTCCAGAAAATTGTTTCATCAGGAGCAGGTAATCAAATCGTCCTCAAAAACATTGTCCGCGTGAAATCGCCGGATGAAGACGAGAATCCGGTGATTCCAGTAGTCGAATATTTCCGAACGCGACCACTGATGATGCAAAAAAAAGCCGTCTGGATTGAACATGCGGAGAGGTTGAATAACGACGCCTCGAACGCATTCTTGAAAACACTAGAAGAATTGCCCGACTATGCGCGCGCTGTTTTGACGACTACAAATTTGGGTCGCGTACTTCCGACGATCAAATCTCGATGTCTCTGCGTTGCTGCTCCATTCGAGCAGTGGCAAGAACAAATTCCGGAATTGCCGCTCGAAATCGCATGGAGCAAAAATCAAGGCGAACTTGCGTTTATCCGTGAGAATTTGGAAAGCCATGAAAAGCTGTGGAGATTGCTCGAACTCAGCCAAGAAGCTCCGCCCATAGCGGCCATAAAATTTTCGGAAGAATCTAGAAAAATAGCGGAAGAGTTGTCTAAATCAACCACTCTTAGCATTCGCGAATCGCAGGTGTATATCGCCGAATTGATTGCTCGCTGGTGGCTTTCTGTGCGACCGTATGACCCATCAGTAGCGACCGCATGCTCCGACCTTTGCCGCATGATTCTTGGCTACGGCAACGCTGGAATCGGCTTCGACGTGCTATTTGGCACAATACTCGTACACAATAGGGAACTGAGCAGGAATGTTTCCCGGTAGTGGAGGGAACAAGGAGTAGTTGGAGTGATTGTGTCGTGGATTAAATCCTTTTCGAAACCAGCGGAAGAAAGAAAACCGCTGTTTGAAAAGTTGATGTCGGATTCTTACCGGCAGGCTTATCAAATGGCTTATCGTTTTACGTCGAACCGCGTTGATGCAGAGGATTTGCTCCAGGAAACATACGTTCGGGCATACAGGTTTTTCCATCGATACGATGAGACCATGCCGTTCACATCATGGCTTTATCGGATCATGACCAACATCCATATTGATAGCGTTCGCAAAAATTCGCGATTGAGAACCGTGAGTATTGACCAGGGTAATCCAGAAACTGGTAGCACCTGGGAGATTGCTGATGATTCTAATCAAGCAGATCACAATATGGTTTCTAATAGTCTTGATGAGCCGTTCCAACTAGCGCTCAAAGCGATGACACCCGAATTTAGAATGGCAGTGATTCTTGCCGATATAGACGGGATGAGCTATGAGGAGATCGCGGATGTAATGGATACATCGGTAGGCACTGTGCGATCTCGAATCCATAGGGGACGTAAGCAAATGAAGGAGTATTTACAGGCTTCTTTCCCTGATTCACTTCCGGAGGTCACAAATTGAGCAACTGCCACAGAATTAAGAGCTTGCTTTCGGCTTATATAGACCGGGAAATGACAGGCGAAGAGGCGTACCAGATACGAGAGCATATTTCTCAATGCGCTAGCTGCGAACTCGAATTCGAAGAATTACGAAGAGTTAAGCATTTACTTTCAACACTGCCAGCTGTTGAGCCTTCCGAGCATTTGTTAGATCAAGTTAAGGCAAACGTTTTTACCGATGAGCCAAAACCTGCAATTTCAAGAAAAGGAATAGTAGTGACAACCTCTATGGCTGCGGCAATGCTTTTCCTTACCTTTGCGCTGATGCAATGGATTCAAGTTAAGCAAGGTGGTACGAACGGGCTGGTTCCCGCTGACGAAATGGTTGCTACGGACGTCAGAACTGTAGGAGACAGAGCTTCTGGGGCACCAGTTTATATGCCTGTTAACCTAGCAAGTGCTCCAGAATAAGAATTAGAGTCTCGTGAGACGCACACTTTTGACACTGATGACCAGTGCGCTTTTGCTCACTGGTGGGGGGTCGGTTGCCCAAGGCGACCGGGTCGGCGATACGTTGCGCCGCGTCCTCAACGACAAATTTGACTTCACAGGAACAATGGTTGCTCGTCGTCAGCAATGGGATGAAGAACCAATGCTCATGGCAATTCAAGTGAGCAAGGATAAGGGCAGTAAGAGCACAGTCATCCACCCGAGTACTTCTCAAGGACAAGTTTTTATAGATGACGGTAAAGTTTTAAAGCAATATATTCCCGACCAAAAAACAATTCTAGTCCGACCATCTTTCTATACATTTTTCCCTTCAGGTGACACGTTAGCGAGGTGGGCTGAGCAAAACTACAAGGTCACGATTACCGATTCTTCTGGGACACGGCTGGGCAGGCCAGTGATGACCCTTTCGCTCAAGGCGAAGTATTCCCAAATGGGATCGCGGATGATGATTGTCGATCAGCAATTGCCTCTAACACATGTGTATGAAGCAACAGCTGAGGGTCGAACCATCAAACTTTTCGAGTTGGTTGACCTGAAACTTGCCAACGGTGGAGAAATCAGTCTTGATCCAGATGTTCCCCGCGAAGTGAGATCGAAGCAAATCTGGGGACCAAAAGCGGTCAAAGATATGAAGTATGCAGCTAGCCTGCTGGGATTCAGACCCCTCCAGGTTGACCGAATGCCTTTTAATTTTCAGATTTTTGTCCAGCAGTTAGTTGGATCAGAAAGCAATCCATTTTTTGTCACCCGAATGTCCGATGGTTTAGCAACCGCCCACGTTTACCAATGGAAATACAACGGCGGACAAACTCAAGAAACATTTGGAATCAAAGTGCGAAAAGTAGACCGGCGCAGAGACATAGCTTTGGCAATCGCGGGTGATTGTCCTCCAAATGCAGCCGACCAAATACTTGATGCTTTTATTGCGAGTCAGTAGGACCAGGGAACGGTTCTTGCGTCTCTTCAGTTATTGGAAAGACATCAGAATGGAAATTTTGATGAGTGAAGCGAGATATAGATCATGTTGAAGAAACCATTTTTGGTCATTGCGATCGGCGCTGTTATTGGCGGGGCTGGTCTTGTTTATGGATTAAATCAATCGGGTGGAAAAAATCCGATGGGAAGTCTTGTAAGCAAATCAGGGGTGGAATTACCGATCAAACTAGCTCGAGATATTGATGCTACCAAGGGCGCAAGCACACGCGGAATGGATATCCTCCGCGAACTTGATGATACGTTTGCCACTATCTCCGCTGCAGCCTCTGCTGGCGTGGTGAGTATCAGTAGCCCATCCGGCGGAAGTGGTTCGGGTTTTGTTTACCGATCTGACGGCTGGATTATTACTAACGACCACGTCGTTGGCGGTGCTAGCGAAGTTGACGTTGCACTTCCTGATGGCAGAACTGTGAAAGGCAAAGTGACTCTTGCGGAAGATGATCAGATTGACCTTGCTGTCGTCAAAGTAGATGCTGATAATCTTTCCGCACTACCGCTTGCCGATAGCCGAAATGTAAGAGTTGGCGAATTCGCGATTGCTGTAGGTTCACCATTTGGTTTAGATGATACGGTTACGGTTGGTCACGTCAGTGCTCTCGGTCGAGGAAGCGTAGTTGCTGATCCTCGCCTTGGGGGAAGCCGCGGGTATTCCGGCTTGATCCAAACTGATGCTCCAATCAACCCAGGTAATAGCGGTGGACCCCTTCTTGATATCGATGGCGAGGTCATCGGTGTCAATAGCACCATCGTTTCAACCACCCAAGCAAGTGCAGGTATCGGCTTTTCGATCCCAAGTAATGTCGTTCGCGCAGTAGCGGACGAGCTTATTGCTAAAGGAAAATTTGATCGTGGCGTACTGGGTGCTTACATTCGAGAGTTGACTCCATTTGAAAAGTCAGATCTCAAGGTAAAAGGCGGTGCGTACGTAGAAGGCGTGGAAGAGTCTGGACCAACTGCACAAGCTGGCCTGCAAAAGAACGACGTCATCACTTCGTTCAACGGCAAAGCATTGGATAATGAACTTGAGCTCCGAGTAGCTTTGTACAAGTCTTCTCCAGGCGATCAAGTCTCAATTGATTACGTTCGAGACGGACAAAAGAAATCTGCAAATCTTAAGCTTGAAGCACCTGTCCGCCAGCAATTAACGCGACAAATTCCTGAAACCGGAAATCCGTTCCGCGAGTTTCAACGCCAAAATCCAAATATGGATGTTCCGGTTAGGTTAGGAGTCGGTCTCCGGTTAGCTGACCCTACAGTTCGGAGCCAGTTCAAATTACCGTCAGATGTCAAAGGCACAGTTGTCTATCAAGTCGTAACCGGCAGTTTCGCTGACAAAGTGGGAGTAAAAGTCGGAGACGTCTTGGTAGAACTCAATGGCGAACCGATCAAGGATGTCAGTGAGGTTGGCAAGATTCTAGAAAACGTGAGCTGGGGCGACACTGTGACGGTTGTTGTGAATCGATACGAAGGTGGATCAACTACTCGCCTAACGTTGACAGACCGAATCGGTTAAGAAGAATAGATAAAATCCGCACTGATTGAATTCAGTGCGGATTTTTTTGGCAGTTGTTGCAAGTGCCTTCAACTTCCACTCTGATTTTGCTCATGCGAAATCCGTGCGACTCCGCTTGTTCAAGCAGGTCGTTGGTGGCGCAAGTCGGCATTGGAATTTCAGTAACTAAGCCGCAGGTGTCGCATACCAAGTGTTCAGTTTGGCGGTCGCTTTCGCAAGATTCCGTACAAAGCAAATAACCTTGTTGGCTCGGAATGTAATGGATTATCCCTAGTTCTTGGAGGACAGCCAATGTTCTGTAAACACTAACGATGTGAACTTTCATTCCATTTGCCGTCATTTCATCTTGCAATCGGTAGGCACTTATTGGCTTTTCTGTAGAAATAAGAGCTTGCAAAATTAAAGATCGTGGCTTAGTAAGCCTTAATCCGTGGTCTTGTAAGCGATTGGTGAGTTCATTTAACGACATGAGATTTGGTTTTTTTCACCGAATTTAGGGTTATTTTGACCTTAAAACGGGGGTTTATCGGGTTTTTTATGCAAAAGCCTTGCGAACCAGGTTCACTCTAGTTCAAACTACGCTCACTTGGGGTAGGAAATTTGCTTCTTTTTAGAATCAACTCCCGTCCTTAGAATTGCAACCACAAACCAGGTAGGTTGGAAGGCAAAATGCAGTTTTACGACCTGAAAACTCGATCACACGTAGACGTTCCGGAATCTGATATCCGCAAGACCAAAATGATCCGCAAGACGAAGAATGGCGAACAAGTTCGCTATGCTTTGAAAGCAACTTATAACGGCAATACGCTGTTCAAGTTCGTTAACGAAGCAACATTCAAAGCGATGAACGTCGCAGAAGTTTGATCTAGTTTAACGAATTCATTTCGAAAGGGGGCCAGTCATCTTGACTGGCCCTTCTTCGTAACTTTTTGTTAACGCCACTGACCAATTACTAGTGTTACTGAACAGTTCTGAAAAGTGTGCGTTTGTTCGGATATGTTTCAATTAAGCGATGAGCAAAGGGTAGCGCATCTCCTCCGAAGGTTTGGCCTGGGGGCCAGCGAAGCCGAAATTGACTTTTACGGCGCGGGCGGATGGAAAAATGCCGTCGATCGCTTATTGAACTTCGAAGGATTCAATGAGCCGGTTATCTATACTGATGAATTTTTAAAGGATCAGAGCGGGAATATGCCTCCTAATCCGGCTCCAGCTCAGGCAATGTGTTACGCGTGGCTTTTGACCACCAACCGTCCGCTCCAAGCCAAGATGACTCTGTTTTGGCACGACCATTTTGCAACCAGTTCTGAAAAAGTTGCCAACGGCCCAGCAATGGCTCATCACTGGGAAACGCTAAAGGAGCATTCCGTCGGCACGTTTTCAGATTTGCTTCTATCCATCAGCCAAGACCCTTCCATGCTGTATTGGTTGGACAACATCGAAAACGTCAAAGGTCGTCCGAACGAGAACTTTGCTCGTGAAATCATGGAGCTATTCACACTCGGGGAAGGCAATTACTCTGAAAAGGATATTCAAGAAGCCGCACGCGCATTCACAGGCTGGAGTTATGGATTTGAAGTTGGTCGATTTGTCCGTCCTAACCGCGGTCAAGTGCCCCGCCAAAACAGTAAGTATCTGTTTGATCGACCCAATCACGATACTGGCTCAAAGACAGTTTTCGGCAAAACAGGGTCGTACTCAGGCGAGGATGTCATCGAGATTCTTTGTGCAATGCCAAGAACTAGCACGTACATCACAGAGAAAATCTGGAAATGGTTTGTTTATCCAAACCCGAGCAAGGCAGTTATTGAGAAACATGCAAAGGTCTTTAGCGAAAGCGGTCTGCAAATCAAAGCACTTTTGCGCTCAATCATGTTAGATGAAGAAACATATTCGGAAAAAGCAGTCCGCAAGATTGTCAAGAATCCAGTTGATTTCTGCGTGCCACCGATTCGCCAAGTCGGTTTAGGCGCGATCGTAGCTAATCAACTCAAGGATTACACGGCCCAAGATGGTCAAGCTGGTCGAGCTCGTTTGGCAGTGCCAGCGGCAGTACGACGTTCTACTGCAGCTATGGGTATGGAACTGCTTACGCCGCCCGATGTGAGCGGCTGGCCAAGCATGGATCAATGGATTAGCACTAGCACGATGATTGAGCGCATCAAATGGGCAGATCAAGTGTTTGGCAATCAGTTACTCTCCAGGGTAGCCGTGCCGGCGGTCGGACAAATTGGTCAGTCGCCAACTCAAATTGTGGATGGAATTTTGAGTGTTCTCGATGTGAAATTGCCAACTGAAAAACGACAACAACTGATTGATGCCGCCACGGACGAAATTGGCAGAGTCGCTACCTTGCGTACTCTGGCACCCGGAGTCGCCAAAGTTGTTCGATTGCTGTTTAGCACGCCGGAATACCAGTTCATGTAAATGGTGTGAACTGAGCCGCTTGTTTCGCGTCTCGTATAGGTAGATCACGCCGATTTGAAAAGGGGACAAAGGGATGCAAGCCGCAAATTATTCTGAGACCGACAAGATCAAGCATCTTTTGCGCCGCTTCGGACTAGGGGCCAGCGAAGCCGAGGTCGAATTCTACGGCAAAGGCGGGTACAAATCGGCGGTTGACCGCTTATTAGCATCCGATCAGCACGAAGAACCAGTTGTCTTAGGCGAAGATTTCCTCAAAAATAACGACGGTCAGATTATTCAAAATCCTCGACTCGCTCAGCAGGTTTGGTATGCCGAACAACTCATCACCAATCGCCCGCTCACCTACAAAATGGCACTTTTTTGGCAGGATCACTTTGCCACAAGCGCACAGAAGGTTTCATCCGGGCCAGGAATGTTGGTTCACGTTCACCTATTGCGAGATAATGCGCTGGGCTACTTCCGTGATTTGCTCCTCAAAGTCAGCCAAGACCCGGCGATGCTGTACTGGTTGGATAATCAGAACAACCTGGTAGGCAAGCCCAACGAGAATTTTGCCCGTGAGATCATGGAGCTTTTCACCTTAGGTGAAGGCAATTACACAGAAAAAGATATTCAAGAAGCGGCTAAGGCGTTTACTGGGTGGACTTACGGCATCCGCCGTGGAAACCGCCTCCAACTCAACCGAAATCAAGTTCCGAATGGGAACAGTGAGTTTATATTCGACGAAAAATCCCACGACAAAACCGACAAGGCAGTTTTTGGAAACAAAGGCCCCTGGATGGGAGAAGACGTTATCGGAATTTTGGTCGGCAATCCGCGAACGTCGCAGTATTTGGTTCAGAAGCTGTGGGAATGGTTTGTTTATCCCAAGCCGGAAAAAGCAATTATCGAAAAGTATTCCACGCTATTCCGAGAAGGCGGCTCGAATATGAAGCCGCTTCTAAAAGCGATCATGCTTTCCGAAGAGTTCCAGTCAGTCAAAGCCCACCGAGCGATTATCAAAAACCCCTTCGACTTTTGTGTGCCAATGATGCGGCAACTTGGAGTGGGCGCGGGCATGGTGAAACAAGTTTCTGCACTAGGAGCTGAAGAAAACGACCGTGGTCGTCGGCAAGCGATTGCACCAGCGGTTGCGCTTCGGCTGGCTACCGAACAAATGGGAATGGAATTAATGTATCCGCCCGATGTCGCAGGCTGGCAAACCGGAACTCAGTGGATCACAACTTCCACGATGGTGGAGCGAATCCAATGGGGGCAGGAACTGTTCACAAGGAATGGCAATGCGAACCAATATCCTGCTTTTGACGTGTTTGGATCTGATGGCAACATTGAAAAGCTCGTTGACCGAGTCATCAGTATTTTTGATGCAAATGTTCCCGCGGCAAAACGCAGCCAACTAGTTGATGCTGCTAACGCAACCGCAAAGGGTGCGCTCACCCGCCGAAATACAAATCAAGTCTGCGGAGCCGTGACCAAACTGCTTTGCAGCACCCCAGAGTTCCAATTCGGCTAAGTCTGGGTTCAAATTTGCCTCAGCGGTAAAATTTGAACGGAATGACGATTGACGAGCAGATTAACTTGCTTCGCCGAGGGACGGCGGAGATTATTGGTGAAGACGATCTGCGTCGTAAACTCGCCAGCGGAGTCCCTCTCCGAGCCAAACTTGGCGTTGACCCAACTGCGGCTCACGTGACTCTGGGTTGGGCGGTTGTTCTGCGAAAACTGCGAGATTTTCAAAAACTTGGGCACACAGCTTGCCTGATCATTGGTGACTTCACCGCGATGATCGGTGACCCGAGTGGCAAAAGCAAAACCCGCAAGCAACTCACTCGCGAAGAAGTGCAAGCGAACGTCGAAGCAGTTTCCTCTCAGATTTACAAAATCCTTGATCCAGAAAAAACGATCATCTACTACAACAAGGATTGGCTCGGGGCAATAGGATTTGAGGACGTGATCCGCTTGGCATCGCGTTACACCGTCGCGCGGATTATGGAGCGCGATGATTTCACCAATCGGTGGGAAGCTCATCAGCCAATCGCGATGCACGAACTGCTTTACCCCCTTTGCCAAGGAATGGATTCCGTGGAAATCAAAGCGGACATTGAATTAGGTGGGACTGATCAAAAATTCAACAATTTGGTTGGTCGCACTCTAATGGAGCAGTACGGCTTGGAAGCGCAAGCGGTTATGCTCTGCCCGCTTTTGGTTGGAACAGACGGTAAAGACAAGATGTCGCAAAGCCTGGGCAACTACGTGAGCGTGGTGGATACGCCGAACGACATGTTTGGCAAAACCATGTCCATCCCAGATGAACTCATCGCGAACTGGTTTGAACTCTGCACAGATGTTGCCATGGATGAAGTTAAAGATATGCTTGCGGAAGGCAAGAACCCGCGTGACGCAAAAATCCGACTGGCTAAAGAAATCGTTGCTCTCTACCATTCGGTTGAAATTGCAGACGAAGCAGAACGGTTCTTTATCGAAACATTCAGTAAGCGTAACCAACCAGTGGATGCGCCTGAGTTTGCGCTCAGCGTTTCTGAGCCTCTTTCAGTAGTGGATATCGTCGTCGCAGTTGGTGCGGCTGATTCTCGCGGTGCGGCTAAAAAGCTAGTACAAGCCGGAGCAGTTTCTTTGGAAGGCGAGAAAGTTTCTGATCTCGGGGCTACGTTTGGCTCGCGTGACCTCAACGGGAAAGTACTGCGGGTTGGCAAAAAGCTATTCCTGAAACTAGTCTGTTAACTCAGGTCCTAGCAACTCTCAACCGAGAACCTGCATTTATCGTCTAACGATTAGCGATGAAAGCAAATCCGAACGTAGCAAAATCAACCTTACCGTGGGCAGGAATCATTAACCTTGCCGTCGCGGTGTTGTATGGAGCCTCGCCAATTGACTTGATTCCAGACGTTATTTTTGTCCTCGGATGGCTTGATGACGCGATTGCCGTACCGCTCTTCATCTTCCTTTCGATTCTCGGATTTATGCGCCATCGCAAAATGCAGGCTAAGGCTTCACCTGCCAATGCCTACGTGGATACTCAAGCACGAGAGCCAGTCATTCCGAAAAGCTACAAGTAGCTACGAGAATAAATTCTCAGCGAAGACCTCTGGATCAAAGTTCTGGAGGTCTTCTGGTTTTTCGCCCAGCCCGATCAGCTTAATCGGAATCTTAAACTTGTCGTAAATCCCGATGAGTGCACCGCCCCGAGCCGTGCCATCCATTTTAGTGAGCACCAAACCGGTAACGCCCGCCGCGGCTGTGAATTCTTCGGCTTGCCGAATCGCGTTTTGACCAGTGTTCGCATCTAGTACAAGAAGGGTTTCATCGGCTGGGCGACCGATTCCTTTTTCCACGACTTTCGCGATTTTCGCGAGTTCGTTCATCAAACTGCCTTTGGTGTGTTGACGACCCGCCGTATCCGCCAGAACGTAATCGGCTCCGCGGGACTTCGCCGCTTGGATCGCATCAAAAATGACCGCCGCTGGATCTGCTCCTGGTTGACCACGTACGATTTCTGATCCACTACGTTGCGCCCAGATTTCAAGTTGGTCAATCGCCGCGGCCCGAAACGTATCGCCACTGGCAAGGATGACTTTACGGCCCTCTTTAGTGAGCCTTGTAGCGAGTTTGCCGATTGAAGTGGTCTTCCCAACTCCGTTGACGCCAACGAATAAATACACGCAAGGAGGGAAGTTGCGGAAGAGCATCGTCTCCCCAGGCTGCGAAAATCGAGATTGTATAGATTCTTTAAGCCTGGCTTTGATCCCTTCGGGAGTTGTGACTTTTTCTTCCCGTACCGCT
Organism: Fimbriimonadaceae bacterium; assembly: GCA_019638675.1. GTDB lineage: Bacteria > Armatimonadota > Fimbriimonadia > Fimbriimonadales > Fimbriimonadaceae > UphvI-Ar2. The sequence goes on from JAHBTE010000001.1 coordinate 1,054,820, forward strand.
TTACGGAGTTCATCTAGAATCGCGCCTGTAACAGTAATAGATGTGTCGGCTTGGAGGAGGGCTTCTTCGAGTTCTTCGTAAAGGTCTTCGTCAATCACACCACGCCCGAGCATGCGATCGACTTTCTGCATCAAACCTTTGAACATCTGCCTTGAGTATGGCAGGCAGTACTGACTGTCTTTGGTTCCAAGGCAAACCCTTGAGTTCATCGCAGGTGGTTGAAGTATCAATTATTGTGGTCCTAGCCGCAAGAGTGTTTCATCGCCGCGAATTACGGCAAAATGGCTTTATGTCGCGCAAATTGCTCGAAACTACATATCATGTCAAAGATTTAGAGGCGGCGATTCTCCATTACACTGAATCGCTTGGTGGAAAGCTAGTTAAACGGCTCCCATGGGGGGTCGCTTTTATTGATCTGGATGGCAATGGCGGAATGATTAGCCTATTTGACGTTGAAACGTATTATTTGGAGAATCCGGGAGTTGAAGAATTCCCTGGCCCAAAAGTAATCCTTTCCGTGGACGATTTGGATGCTGAACGGGCTGACTTAATTACAAAGAACGTCAAGATCGGCGAAGTTCTGGGGGAAAAGGGAGATATTCGAGGATTTGAAGCATTTGATGCTGATGGCAACGTGATCTTTTACTTTGAAAACCCTAATGAATCAGTCACTAAAGAGTGGATGGCATAGTAACTTTTTAGAAATTTGAACCTAAAAAAGAAAGCAAGCTAGCAAAATTGCGAGCAAATGTGGAAAACTTGTGAATAAGCGGCGTTTGCCGCGCTCTCGCTAGGATGGCGAGAAGATTGATCACGGATGAGATATCTCAGCATGTTTGCTGGGGCACTTGGGTTGGACTTAGGTTTAGAGCGCGCCGGATGGCAATGCGTTGGGCTGAACGAGATCGACCGAATTGCTTGCCAGACCATACGGGCCAACCGCCCGGAAATCCCTTTAATTGAAGGCGATATACGTGATCTCACACCTCAATCTCTCTGTACACAACTCAACCTAAAGATAGGAGAACTAGATGCGGTCGTGGGCGGCCCTCCTTGTCAAGCGTTTTCCACGGCTGGACGGCGTCAAGGCTTAAACGACGAGCGTGGCAACGTTTTTCTGCATTTCGTTGACCTCGCTCTTGCTTTAGAACCAAAAATCATCCTGATCGAGAATGTCCGTGGTTTGCTGAGCGTGCCGTTGCAGCACCGTCCTCATGACGAGCGAGGCGCAGATTTCCCTAATCTGAGCGACCAAGAGCAACGCGGCGGAGCCCTCAAAGAGATCCTCGCTAAATTTGAATCCGCTGGTTACGGTGTGAGCTTCAGGTTGTACGATACAAGCCGTTTTGGTATCCCGCAGGTTCGGGAACGGTTAGTAATGGTCGCCGCCAAGGGAGGAAAGATCATGCCTCACTTGGTACCAAACGAAAAAGTTAAGACCGTGAGACAAGCCTTTAAGGGTTTATCTGGACAACACGATTTTCTGCCACTTCGTCGCCGTGCACTGCCTTATATGCAGAAAATCAAAGCGGGAGAGAATTGGCGAGTTTTGAACGCCGCTGATGCAGCTGAAGCAATGGGTAACGCATTTTTTAGTTCTGGCGGAAGAACTGGCTTTCTGCGCCGAATCGCCTGGGATAAGCCGTCTCCTACTCTGCTAACACTTCCAAATATGCCAGCCACTCTGCTTGGACACCCAGAAGAACTCAGGCCACTCAGTGTTCAGGAGTACAAGCGGTTGCAAACATTTCCGGATGAGTGGATTGTGTGCGGATCAGTAGCTGATCAGTACAAGCAACTCGGTAACGCAGTTCCGGTTGAGTTTGCGAGGCTCGTTGGTGAGCATATTTCCGCGTGGCAAGCAGGTGCCAAACGGCAAAACGCGATTCGCGAAACCAGTCGCTACCGGGCAACCGATGAATCGAGCTGGATAGCAGTTAGCTAACCGAAACAGGCAATTTTGAAGTCAGCATTGCGATGACATCTTCGGCCGTGTAATCGGTTTGACCTTCTGGAATGTAGCGAGCAATTTTTACAAGATCGTTACCCGCGGTAACAAGAACAGGTTCATGAGTGCCGTCTTTCCTGGTTTGACCAAGGTCAACGGTGGACATGAGTCCATTACAAACGCACATCCGCCCTTCAGTGTCTTCAATCGAGCCACCCTTCTTTAGGTAGTCATCAACCGGTTCTGCGGGGCATCGATAACCAATTTTTCCATCTTCTTGCTTGTAGCAAGTGCGAAGATAACCGAGGTCGCAAATTCTGGTGCGATTTTTGTAAGTTTCAATATCGCTCAGAGTGCCTTTGACCCGTGCGATTTTGAATGGGAATCCTGTGGGAGATGCCACAGCACTTGTATGGACTTCCACTTCACCAGCGAGACATTGCCTGATGATTTCCGCCTTCATCGTTGGCTCGATTCCGCTTTCGTTGCAGAATGCGAATGCGGTTCCAACCTGAATTCCTTGAGCGCCGTTTTCGAGAGCGTGGTTCAGCATTTCTGGTTCACCGTAAGCTCCAGCAAGCCAGAAAGGCGCACCTAACGCCGCGAATGATGGCAGGTCGACTTCGTCCTTCGGCCCGTAAATCGGCTCGTTGTTTTCGTCCAGGGTAATTCCACCCCGAGGAGGTGCGTTGTGTCCGCCGGCGAGTGGCCCTTCAATCACAAATCCATCTACGGGAGGTGTGCACTTTTTGAGCAAGTTTTGCGCGAGAGCAGTGCTGCTAACAATCGCCAAGAAGAACGGTCGCTTGAGCGTATCAGTTGTCCATTCGCCAAGTTCTTTAGGATCAAATTGAGTTTCGTAAACTTCACCTGGGCCAGCACCAGTGACATCAATTCGGTACGAAGTCGAATTGAGTTGACTCAGAGAATCTAGAACCGCTGGGATTTGGCGAGGGATACCAGCCCCCATCAAAACGTAATCAACTCCCGCGAGCATTGCGCCGAAAAGAGAAGGAACGTGGGGAAGCTGAATCTTCTCAAGCAGATTGATTCCAATCGGGTTCGAATGTCCGCGCTTAGCCAGCCAGACTTCGACAAAATTGGCAACAACGGTGAGTTCAAGCCACGGTTTGCCCGGATTCATATTAGGCATCGGGCGCGAAATAAACGGTTTTGAATCTGCCTTACCGCCCGGAACAAAATACTTGTTCCAAACTCGCTCGGCCATTTCTTTCAGTGGAAATGCGTCAAATGCGGCTCGTAAATCGCCGTTTGGATCACCTTGTTGGAGGCGTCGGGCGAGAACCAAATCCATTGCGGTGCCCGAAATTACGCCGAGGTTTCCTGTTTTGGCGACTGCGTTTGCGAGAACGTAGTTAGAGACAGACACTCCCATGCCGCCTTGGATAATCATGGGGTGTTTCATGGCCGAAATTGACACTAGTGCAGTTTACTCGTTATGGTTCCAATTCAAGCGGGAATATGCATACTAAGGTTGTCTGGAAAATGCTGTACATATCTCGAATTAAGATGGCCACATGGTCATCAGCAGGATATTGTAAACAGTGTGGGCAATGATCGCGGGCCACAAGGAGCGAAACTGAATTCGGCTCCAAGCAAAAATAATTCCAAGCACAAAAATATCGATCAGCGGAAATAGCCCTTGATACAAATGATAAGAGGTGAAAGCTAAAGTTGACAGGAGTATTCCCACCCCGACTGAACGAGTGAAGTGAACGAGATGTGTTTGCAAAATGCCACGAATCCCGATTTCCTCAACAAACGAGTTTGCAATCATTGCGGGAATTAAAATCACAGCCGCTAGACCCTTGGATTGCTGAAATAGTTGAGTGTTCAACCATGGCTGAGATTCGACTTGCGGATAAACACTATGTACTGCCCAATAAAAGTCGCCGTAAACATAGTAAGAAACGAACATAAGTGCCACAAGAATGCCTGCTTGCCAGAAATATTTTGGTAGTAGTTTCCCAAGGCCATGATCCGCCAATGACCAAGGTGACCTTGTAATGAGCACCCATAGTATGGCTACAGCGCATAAGCACCGCATTAAAATATTGAAATTCGTCGTTAGGGGCGGCATATTTATAGCGTAATAGAAAGAAAAAATTGAGTCCACGATACCGGGAGCGACGAGCAACGCCAGGATCGCAAGTATTTCAAGCCGCCTTTCTTTATTTAGATCAACAATAGGCGGAGGCTCCATATTCAAGAGCCATTTTAGACCGATACAGTTGATTTCGTGTACTTTAATTCCATGAACGAACAAAAAGCGTTTTGGAAAGGATTCGTGCTGGCAAGTGGACTTGCAATTGTATTTGTGGCGGGCAGGGTAAGTGCAGCCCCAGATAAAGAAACGGTTGATGATGTTTCGAGAGCAATCGAAAGTATGACCAGGGAAGTGGATGGCATCGGTGACAGCTTAAACTCAATTAAAGGCGATATTTCTCATGTGCGAAGTTACGGTATTCCCGTTCAAGTAGAAAATAAATCTGGTACGCGATTACGAACTGAGGCTAAGTAAAGCAATACCACCCCGACAATCAGTCGGGGTGGTTATTGGAGGTTCAGGGTTAGATCAAACCTTTCGTTTTCGTCGTGCTAGTGCTGCTAATCCAAGTCCGAGCGCAACCATGGTTGCTGGTTCTGGAACTGCAGAAACATTGGTGATAGTGATGTCGTTTCCAGTTGGAAGATCAAGACCGATCGCGATTCCTTGGATATCGGCAAAATTCACACCACTGCCTTGGAAGATCACAAATGATGAGAAGTCTGCGTAAAAACTTCCGTTTCCTGCGGCAATAGGGGTGAACAGGACTGAATTGACGTTGAAGTTGCTATCCCAAACTTCAATATAAAGCTCGGTGCTACTTTGGTCGTTATTGATGTAATCCACGCGGATGCCAGCTTCAGTTGTGAGATCAACTCCAAGGCCAAAGAAATTGCTGCGAGAGAGAAGGCCCGGCCCTGAGTTAGCTGCGTTGATCACTCTTCCGGCCCAAACTACAAATGCTTGACCGTCAACCCCTGATCCTGCTTCTATGAACAGATTGCCTGGAGTTGCTGCACTTACTTCTGTTGAAATTGGTCGAACCAAAGGATTGCCAAAAAATCGATGGTCAACGTAGCGATGACCTCCTAAAGCACCAGCAGCGGCAGTATCGTAATAGAAACCGCTAGTTGTTGAACCTGAGTTAAAACCACTTGTGAAGTCGTCAATCAAAATCGTTGCGTGGGCAGTTGATGCAACCGCACCCAAAACAAAAACCAGTAGTCCAGTTCGAATTTTCATTATCAACCTCTCATAGTTACTTTATCAGATTCAAGTTAAGAATGCTTGAAGTCCGTGGATCGGAAAGCATTACTGGTATTTTTGCAGGGAAGATCTTTGTCAAGACGCTGATTTCGTTAGTGCTGCGGGTACGAGATTGAGCTAAAACTTGCCACAGCGGAGCTGGCGGGTGAGCTGAGCGAAGTCGAAGAATTTGCGGCCATCGCTGCTGGGCTGGATGGTGTTACCTTGCCAAACGATTTCGCCTTGCCAAGTGTTATCGTCGGCGGAGATGTTGCCGCGCTTTTTGTGGACGAGTGCGATGAGGACGGATTTGCCTTCGAATGGTGTATTGATGGCGATGGTGAGGTGCCTAGCGGTGACTAAGATAGCCAGTGATCCAAATGTCACTTTTACAGAGTATCGAGGTTAGGGGAGCACCTTATTAATGTGAGGAATAACTTTATCACTAAAAAGTGCAAGAACTTGTCCTGCAAGTACGGCGTCTTTTGAAAAGTCCTTCATTATGCCCCAGCTTCTCTTTACGGCTTCACGAATTGTGTCTTGATCAAAATCGCTTCGTCCCTTAAATCTGGAGGTTAGGTTGGCTATATCTATTAAAGCATCGGAAATAGCTTCCGAGCCTACGAGGCGATACCGAGCTATAAAGAGCCGGAGGATCATAATGTATTCGAGGGCAAATCTAAAGTTATCGCCCTTGAGGACTTTCCTTAAATCTTCTTCCAGACTATCAAGTGCCTCACTGAGATCAGACATCTTTTCTGAATCAAATGTGACCTCCTCAAGGGTTATATATTTAGATAAAAGCCTAATTTTGTGAGAAGATTGCCGGACTGCTTCTCGCATTACGGGAGTTGTATTCACTGCAAGCTGACTCGGTCGTGAAATTTCCCTTAAGGGCCCGATTACAGCATTGGCATCTTCACTACTGTGATCATTAGCAATGAGAGACTCATAAAGATAATTTATGTTCTCATTTACGGCATTCAACCCGGTGAGCAATTCTTGATCTTTGACTACAGAGTCTTCCGCCTGGCAAAAAACGCGTTGCCAATGATTAATGAGCGGCTGATTTGAGATATCTTCCAAAAATGCTTCTAACGTATTGTTTAGTAGGTCTAGACGATTCACCCCGATATTTTACTCAGCAACTTTGAGAACACTCAAAAAGGCTTCTTGCGGGACTTCGATCGAGCCGATGTTCTTCATGCGCTTTTTCCCTTTCTTCTGCTTCTCAAGAAGCTTGCGCTTTCGTGAAACGTCGCCGCCGTAGCACTTGGCTATGACGTTTTTACGGAACGGCTTAATCACGTCGGCAGAAATGATCTTTGCGCCGATCGCCGCCTGAATTTTGACTTCGTACTGCTGCCTCGGAACAACTTTGCGGAGTTGTTCCACAATGGCCTTGCCACGCTGGTAGCTGAACTGCCGGTTGACAATAAAACTGAGCGCATCTACCGCATCGCCATTGAGCAGAATATCTACCTTGACCAAATCTGACTGCTGGTAGCCGTCGAATTCGTAGTCGAAACTCGCATAGCCTTTGGTGGAGGATTTGAGTTTGTCGAAGAAGTCGAGCAGGATTTCGCCGAGCGGCAAAGTGTAGTACACCATCGCCCGAGTGGGAGTGATGTATTCCGTGCGTTTGTAAACCCCGCGCCGGTCTTGGCAGAGGGTCATTACAGCGCCGACCCATTCGTTCGGAGCCATGATCGTGGCGCTGACTACTGGTTCTTCGATGCTTGCGATGTGGTTGCTAGGAGGCAGTTCCGATGGGTTTGAAATATGAAGCATCGCTCCATCGGTCTTGAAAACGTGGTAGTCAACGCTCGGGGCCGTGAGGATGAGGTCAAGATCGAATTCTCGCTCAAGCCGCTCCCGCATGATGTCCATGTGAAGCAAACCAAGGAATCCGCAACGGAACCCAAATCCTAGCGCGGCGGATGTTTCTGGCTCGTATTCAAGCGAAGCATCGTTGAGTTGAAGCTTTTGAATCGCGTCGCGTAGGTCTTCGTATTGGTCGCTATCGGTGGGATATAGCCCGCAGTAGACCATTGATTTGGCTTTGCGGTAACCAGGAAGCGGAATCTCTGCCGGGTTTTCGGCTTGAGTAATCGTATCACCGACACTTGCATCGCCGATGGTTTTGATCGCACCGGTTAGAAATCCAACTTCGCCGGTTTCGAGTGAGAGTCCTCGTTCCAATCGGGGACGGAAAACGCCGACTTCGTCCACATCAAACGCTTTGCCTGTGGACATCATCTTGATCTTGTCGCCAGGTTTGACGGCTCCGTCAATTACGCGGCAGTAGGCGACTGCGCCTTGGTAGGTATCAAAGTGGCTATCGAAAATGAGTGCTCTGAGGGGAGCTTTTGAATCGCCTTTCGGAGCAGGAACTCGCTCGACAACCGCTTCCAAAATGTCTTGAATCCCCATCCCAGTTTTTGCCGAACAAGGAATCGCCTCGCTGGCATCAATCATCAGAGTGCCTTCGATCTCATCCTTTGCCATTTCGAGGTCGGCATGGGGAAGATCCATCTTGTTCACCACGGGGATGATTTCAAGGTTCTGGTTCATCGCCATGTTGGCATTGGCGATGGTTTGAGCTTCAACGCCTTGTGTGCTATCAACAATTAAGATCGCGCCTTCGCATGCATAAAGCGCACGTGAGACTTCGTAAGTGAAGTCAACATGGCCGGGCGTATCGATCAAATTGAATTGGTATGTTTGACCATCTTTTGCCGTGTATTCCATCCGCACGGCGGTCATTTTGATGGTGATGCCACGTTCCCGCTCCAGTTCCATCGTGTCGAGCATCTGCTCTTGGGCGGTTCCACGCACGGCTCCGCAAAACTCAAGAATTCGATCTGCAAGTGTGGACTTGCCGTGATCGATGTGAGCAATGATACAGAAATTGCGGATGCGAGATTGATCCATAGGGGTTTGCGTGGGCCGGGGTGGATTTTACTCGCTGGAATCAATCCACCCAGGGTACGCAACACAAGCCTATGGGCCGTTAGAATCTACTGCCACAAAGCCAGTTCTTCGGGAGAAGCATGTGAAGCAACTAAATCTGCATTTGCAGACTCTTTCAGCTTTTCGTAATGCATTTTCGCGTCTTCGAAGCTCATGGTTGGATTTGAGTGCTTCAATCCCTTTGCGGCAAGCATGATATCAAACAAGGTCGTATTCTTAGTTAGTCCAGCGGCAAATCCATTGCCTGGCCCGACTGCCGTAAGCATCACGTGCTCCGAGGTGTGGTTACCGCTAGTCCATGTGATCTTCGAGTGATTGCCAAGAACCATCGCGAGCGTGCTGCTGAAACTTCGTTGGAATTCCGAAAGGCCAAACGCGTACTTATTTGAGAGTGCGCCAGTAATCGCTGCCGCCTCTTCCGATTTAAGCTGGAAGCCAAGGCGATTCTCAATTACATCTTGAACCAACTTGTCGCTTGGAGTTTTTCCGAGGTCGTTTTGGATGACGCCGTACGTGGCTTTCATTCCCATGACTGAGTGCAGACCTGCGGTGCTATCAAAGTATTCGTCGCCCGCTCCATTCAAAGAAGGGCCGCCCGTTGCATGGTCGGATGTGATGATTACGAGGGTTTCACCATCTTTGAGAGCGAAATCAACTGCGACTTTGACTGCATCTTCAAATGCGAGTTGGTCGTAAAGCATCGCCGCTACGTCGTTGGCGTGTCCACCATGATCTACCTTGCCGCCTTCAATTTGTAATAGAAATCCGTTTGGTGAATCCTTTAAATTATTGATTGCGATTGAGGCCATTTCTGCAAGCGTCGGCACAGATTTGCGCAAGGCTTCATCATTGTTGCGGTCGATCGTAAAGGGTAGGTGGCTGTCACTAAAAATTCCGAGCAATTTATCGCCACGCCAGCCCATCACTTCATCTCGTGACTTTGCGATTTTGTATCCTGATTTTTGGTAATCGGTGTATACATCTTTCTTATCTTTGCGCTTTTCAGCGGAAAAGTTTTTATCGCCTCCGCCCATCAGGATGCTCACTCCGGCATCAATGTATTTTTCGGCAATTCCCGGTTCGTCGTCGCGTCGCATTGAGTTGACAGCAAAACCAGCGGGAGTAGCATGCGTCATGGTTGTTGTTGTCACCAAGCCACACTTCACTCCCGCCGAACTCATGAGGCTCGTGAGAGTTCGCAGCTTAGTTCCGTCCGGGAATACGTTGACTTGACCGTTCCAAATGCGTCGCCCACTGCCCCAGGTTGAACTTGCGGCGGAAGAGTCCGTAACGATTGAACTGAGAGATCGTGTTTCTTCCAGGCCGTTGACCGCGAAATCTTGCTCCATCAACCATGCCCAGTACGATTGCTTCCCGTAGATCATCTGGTGTAGTTGGTCAGCCATCGAAAGGGTTTGCATTGCCATGCCATCCACAACGCAGAAAATGATGTTCTTGACTTGCTTAGGTTTGTGTTCTGGAATGATAGGGATGCCACTGATTCCAAATGCCGAGGCGGCAGCACCTGTTAAACCAGCACCAATCAAAGAACGTCGCGAAAGCTTCATGAAATGAGTCTACTCGCATCGCGTTTGATTGTTAAGGGTGTATCTGGCGCGTTATTCAGATCTTAACGATGAGACTTTGCGTAAACTTTGTCCTGTGGAAATAATCATCCGGAGGTGGACGGAAAATGACGATCCCGTCGCCCTAACGGAAATGATCCACCGGGCTTACAGCCAATTAGCCAATCAGGGACTGAATTACATCGCGACTAACCAGAGCGTGGAGACAACTATGGAGCGATTAGCCGAAGGAGAAAGTTGGTGTGCCGTAGTGGATGGGCACGTAGTTGGCACAGTTACGATTTTCGCACCCGGTGAGCAAACTGGCTGTAACTACTATCGAAACGAACGACCATGCGCATTTGGTCAGTTCGCGATAGAACCGATTCACCAGGGAAAAGGAATCGGCAAATTACTTTTAGATGTAGCAGAACGTCGTGGTCGAGAATGGGGAGCAACGACGTTAGCTTGTGATACAAGTGAACTAGCCCACGATCTGATTTCGATGTATCGAAAATGGGGATTTGAGATCGTTGGGGAAGCAGATTGGCGTCCTTCGGTCAATTACAAAAGTGTGATCTTAGGTCGCCCAATAAAATGACACCCCCAACTAAAAGTTGGAGGTGCCGTAAACGAAATTTCTTGATTAATCGTTTTTCGCGCCAGCATCTACCCATGCGGCGATGGTAGCAACATCCTCAGCGGAGAGAGCATCGTTCTTATCAGGTGGCATTTGTTTAGCACCGTCGCCAGTAAGAACCTTGACGATCATGCTTTCGGAGCTTTTGCCCGCCACAAAGGCTGGTTCTTTCCCGTCGTGAATTCCTTTGGCGAGGCCGTCGTATGACTCTAGGTTCAGCCCTTCAGCTGGCTTGTCGCCCGAGTGACAACTCACGCAGTTTTTTGTGAGGATCGGTTGTACGTTTGCGCTAAAGGTTTTAGCGGCAGATGCCGTGCCTGAATCAGGAGCAGCTTCAGGTTCTGGCTGTTGAGCACAAGCCACCAAAGAAAAAATTCCGGCGGCAATGAGGAGAGGCGTAGTGTTCTTCATATTAATTCTTCAGTGCTCCTTGATCAATCCACTTCGCAATCAGCGAAATATTTGCGTCGGTTAGAGCAGGGCTTCGGCCGGGAGGCATCTTGCTTCCACCGGGCAGGCCCTTGATCGCTTTATACAAAACGCTTTCCGCGCTTTTGCCTGCGACAACCACCTTGCCGAATCGAGTGCCTTTCATCAAACCCTCGTGGGTGCTCAGGTCAAGGCCCTTAGAAGCGCGGTCACCCGAGTGGCAACGCAGACAACTTTGCTTGATGATCGGTTGAATTTCTTTAGCAAAACTCACTTTGGTTTCTTCTTGAACCTTGGTTTGCACAGGACTGATGCTTGCCGACGTTCCCAACAATGCGGCGGCCAAACAGAAAAGAGCAGTTTTCATAACGCGTTACCCATTGTAACGAATTAAGCTAGAAAAGAGTTCAACAAATTAGTCAACAAAAATCCTGGTGACATATTTGTCACCAGGATTTTACGAAGCTGGCTTAGTTAAAAACAGTTTCCGTAGTTTTTTGAATTTGGATATCGATCCCGCGGCGGTGCAGTTGCTTCAAGAAATCAGTTCCTCGCATCGCATTTTCGTACCGCACGGCGCCTTTGTCAACGTTGCCTTGAACGACCTCTTGAGCGATGATACTTGTGCTGAACCCAGTCAATCGCTCCATGGAAGTAAATCCAGTATCGGGGCATTGCTTGTCAAAAATGTCGATTTGGATTCGCGTGGGTTGACCTTTGTCCATTCCAACACCAACGCCGCGCACCGCGCACAAATCCTGATCCACAAACTTTTCTAGCTCAGGGCCAAATGTTGCATTGAATACATCCTTTGGAACGATTTCAGTGCCTTTCACATTGATCTTGCCCTCGTTCCAGAATCCGAAATCCTTGAAGATTTTCATCAGATGAGCGTGACCAGGGAAACGAATCGTTTTGTATTCGTAGTTGGTGACTTTTCCTTTCAGCGTGTGAGGAGCGGTTGAAGTACCACCAGATGTCACAAAGGCTTCCATATCACCTAGTTGCTTGATGTGCAAGTCTTCAACTTCAGTCAAGGTTGGAACGGTAGCGATTTCGCCGTTGCGGAGAACGATCGCTTCGTAATCGTATTCGGTGACCAGTCCTTCCATATTAAAGGTCAATTTGTAGTTGAACGGCGGCTTTGGATTTTGAGGAAGAACTCCGCAGTACAGCTTGACCGAGTCGCACTTTTCAATGTTTTCAATCATGTAAAGGCCGATGTTGTTCACCAAACCAGGAGCAAGGCCAGTGTCCGGTACCAGAGTGACTTCTGCATCCTTCGCCGCTTGGTCAAGCGCCAAGGTCTTCATGGTGATATCTGTGTTCCCACCAAGGTCAACCATGTCCGTGATCGTATCAATGGCGACTTTGGCAATGTGCGGGTGCATCCAATACGGAACGCAACTAATGACAATGTCTGCTTCATGAAGGAATGCGCTCAGGCTTTCCTCATTCATCGCATCAACTTGGCGAGGGATGCAGATTTCTTTGCCAACGAGTTGGTTCACTCGGTTTGCACTTTTCGTCGCCTGTTCCAAACTCATATCGCCCATCAGTACCTGTGGGTCATCAGCAAACTTGGCAATGTCGTAGGCAGCGGCCGTGCCCTGCATTCCGGAACCGAGGATGGCAAATGTATTCTGCATAAGAGTGGGTTTCCTTGCCGACGCCGAATTATTTGCAAATGCAATCCGACGTCGTTGTCTTGCCGAGCAGGTTACCTACCCCCTTGAGGGCCAATCTCGGGATGCTGGGCCGGAATACCGGACCCGGTGTAGGCTCAAATGAGCGTGGTACCATACGCGCCAGTGGGAGGTTCTGCGTGCAGAACTGCTTAGTACCACGGAGGCCACATGGCAAAGAAAACTAAAAAGAAGAGCGCACACTCCGTGCGATTTATTGAATTGACTAAGGGTGTTGACTTTGAGCAAACCTTTACCGTTGATGAAGCCATTAAGTTGGTGAAATCAAAAGCCACCGCTAAATTCCCCGAAAGCGTTGACCTTGCCATCAAGCTGGGCATCGACCCACGGAAGAGTGACCAAAACGTTCGAGGCATCACCAACCTTCCTCACGGAACTGGGAAGAACAAGACCGTTGCGGTATTGGCAAAGGGCGACTTGGCTAAAGAAGCTACTGCCGCTGGCGCAGACTTCGTTGGTGACGAAGACCTGATTAAGAAGATTCAAGAAGGCTGGAAAGGATTTGATGTTATGGTCGCAGCAAGCGACATGGCTCCCCAAATCGGGAAAATCGGTCGATTCCTTGGCACCAAAACTCCAAACAAAAAGAACGGCACTGTGACCGATTCGGTTGGTCAAGCGGTTAAAGAAATCAAAACCGCCAGCCGCGTGGAATATCGCATTGATAAAGCTGGTGTTGTCCACGTGCCAATCGGACGAGCAAGTTTCACTGAAGACCAAATCAAGGAAAACTTCATTGCCGCTCTCGACGCTGTCATCAAGGCAAAGCCATCTAGCAGCAAAGGTCGATTCCTCCAAACCATCACCATCAGTAGCACCATGGGCCCAGGCGTGAAGCTTGATCCTACCGAAGCTGGCAAAGTCGCTGGTCACTAAGCGAATAGCTTGTTCGGTAATAAAAAATCCCTTTGGCAAATGCCGAGGGGATTTTTATTTAGTCTTCAATCGACCAGCTTGCTACCCATCCGAACAATATCAGCCCAGCGCTCTTTGAGATCGCTGGCTAACGGAGTTCCGGAGCGGGCTTGCGCAACCAGGCGGCGGTCAACCTGAGTCATGACGATTTGCTCACCGAAATTCTTGGCTTGCACTAAGCATTCTCCGTTAGGAGCAACGACCTGGCTTCCGCCAGTGAGGCCCTTTCCGCCTTCAAACCCACTCAGCATAGCCATGGCCGCGAAAACACCGTGTTCTTCGCATAGCGACTGAAGCATCCTGTCGTAACGGATTAAGTTACCGGGTTTATCCGATTGGAAATTCCGAGCCGGGCTGGCTGAGTGAACTAGGATAATTTCGCATCCCGCAACGCAAAGTAACGTGGAAAGTACGGAGTGCCAAACATCTTCGCAGACCAAGATACCGATTCGTCCAAATTTAGTGTCCACAACGCCGAGTTCTGAGCCTTCTTCATGGAACCGGTGCTCATCAAAAACACCATAAGTGGGCAAGAAAATCTTTCGGTACGTGTGCAGTGGGGTCAGCTTCGCACCGTCAAAACTCAGATAGGCGGCTGAGTTAAATGGTCGGCGAGGATTGGATTCGTAGAATCCAATGGCGATGTCAAACGGTTTGCCCGCACTTTTGAACCGTGGCTCAAGCTCCGCACAAAGTTCTGCTGTAGTGAGGGATAAGGCGTCTACGCCGCCTTCTAAGACATATCCGGTAGTTGCAGATTCAGGATAGACAAGTAGATCGGCACCCTCGCTAACAGCTTGCAAAGCGGTTTCCGCCAAATGGTCGAGCGTTGCTTTCAGGTCGCCCTTAGTGGGTTGGAACTGCACACACGCCAACTGAAACTGCTGGATGGAATCCGCCATGTGTCTTGAGTCTACCGCTACCGATTTGATGCCGGGTGATGCTTGATTTTGAACTTAGGATAATCGGCCCTTGGGATTGGACGGAGCAGGGTTTCGGTAAGCGGGATTTTATTGCCCTTTGCGCTGGGTGGACGCACTCCGACGATCAATCGGTTTTGCGCCCTGGTAAGGGCGACGTAGAGCAATCTGAACTCCTCGGCAAGCTCACTTTCTGCATTCCGATTGACGATTTCTTGCCAGACGGCATTCGTTCCTTTGATGCATGTAAACGCCATTCCGTTGCGGAAATCTGTGATGATGCGGGCTGTGTTGGCGGTGGCTTTTCGAGGAGTGAGGTCATGCCCGTACACAATGACATTCTTGAACTCCAAACCTTTGGATTTATGAATGGTCATGATCCGCACGACCGGATCATCTGGATCATGAAGCGGAGCAGTTGGTTCGCGATGCGAAAGCACTTGCAAGTGCCGGAAGCGATCGGCAAACTGCAAAGGAGTTAAATCTTGATGAGTTGTGGCGATACTGAGAAGCTTTCGCGTATTGGCGATATTGCGTTCACCATTGATTTTTCTTCCCAGGTTCGCCAAATAGGGAGAATTGGTGAGCGCTCGGTTAATGATTTCGTAAGCTGAGTATCGGTCGCAAAACGCCTTAAGTTCCACAAACCAACTCAGGAAGTTCTCAACTTTCTCTTTATCTTCTGGGATGAGAGGTTCAAATTCCTCCAGTTGGTTGAAAATTCCAGGTGATTGCCCAAGCTGTACTATTGTATCAAGCGAAACTCCCACATAGGGACTGTGAAGTAGACAAGCAAGAACAAAGTCGTTTTCCGGATGCACACAGGCGGTCAAGAGATTTGCCATGTCCCGAGCTTCCATGCGGGTGAAAAGTGATTCGCTTGTGCCGCTTGCTTGGTTGGGAATTCCAAGTGCATCCAACGCCCCCTGGATAGAGGTAGCGCTGCTGGAATTGCGAACCAGCACGACGATATCTCCTGGTGGTTCACCTTGGTCGATCATGGTTTTTACAAAATTAGCCGTGGTTGCCGCGGGATGGTCAGGATGTGATTCGAGAATCTCAACCCCTTCAAAATCCAAAGGCTCGGTGGGTTGGTGAGCCCCCGGAGCCATAGGCGAATAATGCCCGGCCCAAGTTTTTTCATACAAATGGTTGACAAAATTAATAATTCCAGGATGTGAACGGTAGTTGAGTCCAAGCTGGATTGGCTTATCTTGCGCCATAGTCTCAAAAATCTCTTTAATCGAACCTCGGAAGCGGTAAATAGACTGTTGGCTATCTCCGACTGTAAGGGAATTACCGAGATTCAATGCCGACAGGAAGCCAAACTGGTTAGGGTTAGCATCTTGAGATTCGTCCAGTAAAATCGCTCGGTATTGAGACCGGATCCGCTCGGCGAGAGAAGGATGCTCGGTGAGTAACTCAATTGCTTTGCTTTCCAATAATGTGAAATCGTACTTATCAGTACGTGTCATCTCACGTTCGTACAATTCCCATGTTAGCGAGGCAAGTTGGCAGAGCCCAACCAAAAGGTTTACTTCTTGGTCGAAAACTACTCCGGTTGTATGGCGCTTATCTGATTTGCCAAACTGCTTGACCTTCATGCCAAAGCTTAAATCAGGATCAGTCGGCCAGTTTTTGTCATCCAGATACTGCTCCCAGTTCTTTTGTATGGTTTTAGGGTGGTTGAAATTCTCGCGCAAGTACTGCCAGGTCATGCCAATGTTTCTGGCTGGTTCGATAACTTTGCCAATGACCTGCTCTCGTAGCAACGAATCGAGTTCTAAGTAACTGCCCCACTTACGCTTACCGGCCGTAGCTTGGCGATACTGCTTGATTTCATCTTGGTTGGCTTCGTCGGAAGTGAGAACTTGCCGCAGGCAGAGATCCCACAAACGGTTGCTTTCGTAATCCGCAAGAATTTCAAAATCTGGATTTAATCCTGCCCAAACAGAGTTTTCACGCAAGAGCCGTTCGTAGAAACTGTGGATGGTTTGGATTGGGCCGGTTTCAGCAAGCTGTGCGGCCTCGAAAAGTTGGGCTTCGCGCAGTTCTTTAACGATGCGGTGTTTCATTGAGGCCGCCGCTCGATGTGTGTAAGTTACGGCGAGGATTTCTTCAGGTGAAAATCCAGAATCTTTTACATATCTAAGGTAGCGCTGAACTATGACTTCTGTTTTTCCTGCGCCTGCGGATGCAACCACGACCAAATGATCACGGGGTGAGGTGATTGCTTCTAATTGCTCGTCATTCCACCTCATGGTTAAATATCCTCGAATAGCGATTGAGATTCGCCAAACTGGTTGTGGCTACGGCAAAGGTCTCCCAGGGTGCAGCGTGTGCAATGATCGCCAGCAATTGGCACGGCTTCAGCTTTGGAAAGCCTTGCTCTTGCCTGAGCAATTTCAATCTGTAAGCGGGGCAAGATTCCACTTACTCGGTCATCTTCATCACGCGGTGTGAGGGAAGTGTGAGTAATTCCTGCGCCAAGCATTCCCCGCGTGAGAAAGCTCCGATCTTTTGTTTTTGTCACCAAGTGACGGTCGCCTTCCAATGTGTCGACCATAAGGCAAGTCTCCCCACCGGGCTTGCCGAGTGTCATCAAAAGCAAAGTCGCCCACAAGCTACTTTCGATGTCTTTCTGGGCATCATATAGATTCCAAGGGAGATAGGCGCCGTACAAAAATCCGATCCGCAGATTGTCGTTTTCATACAAACCATCCAGGTGATACTGTAGTTTTATCGGAGGATCACCTTTGAGAATGGCCCGAGTTTCGCCTTGCTGGCTGGAATAATTTGTCTGCAGTTTGAACTCGTGCAGATTGAGAACATCTCGGGCGAGAAACTCCCGATCTACCCACCCTTCAATAATGCGGATAATTGCGTCGTGATAAAGAGTCTGCTCCCAATTATCCAAATGGTGGAGATGATCTTCTAGTTCACTTGCAGCAAGGCCAATTAACGTTCCTTTCGCCGCAGTTGCTGTCGGTTGCTTGATGAGTTGAGCTTTGCGCGGTAGGGAACGCAGAATACGAATCGGCAGGGAACTATCCGGTGCTTTGAACTCAACTCGGTGGCTCAAACTAGCTCGGAATGGGCAAGCAGCGGCCTGGGCAAGCTCTCGTACAGGAATAGGTTCACTTAAATCGGGGCGAACCATATCCCGGGTCTTTTCTTCCTGCAACCGAGGAAGTTCAAAGGAGTCTCGATCTCCGGCAAGTGCGGCTTGCAAGGTGCGGTCAGGCCAGTTTTTACATTTCTCTGCTGGCGGAGTGAGCTCAGATCGCTTATATGTGTGTTTTCTAACGGGCAACAATACTTCAAGCTCATCTAAATAAAAGGTGGCGATATTATCTCGATCTTCACCCGTTTCGGCATGGCTGAAAGTGAGTGATTTTTGCGCTGCACTGCAAAGCGTGATGAATAAACTTCGCTCTTCTGAAGATATTTTTGTAGATAGCGGAAGCGGCGGGAAATTAGGCAATGCTTCAGCTAGTAGCCGACGATCTGTATCATCCAATACTGCATCTTGCCGGCGACGTTTAGGCAGTGTGCCTTCCAGCATATTCAGGCAGAAAAGATGGTCAAATCCAACTAATTGGTTAGGGTTCGTGCACAACTTGACATTTGATTCTTGGTCGTGCCAAATAATTTGTTCGTCTTCCCAAAGCATGGTTGCCAAACTTAGGAACTCGGCAAATGTAAAGGTTGTGTTGCGATCAGTGGAAAGAGCGGCATCTCGAATTGTGCGCTGCATCAAAGTCCAGGCCTGACTATCTCGCGTTTTTGATTCAGGCGGCCCGAGCAGAGCGTGGTCAAGGATAGGTGTATTCGCCCAAAGAGTGTGCAAAAACTGCGACCAAACGCTCAACGTCTTTGGGCTCGAAATCGCTTGTTCCCGCCACTCAACCAAGTGGTGTAGCCAAGCGTAATCCAAATTCTCCGTGATGACCAGTGCAAACTCCGACCAAGGATCTTCGTGTTGCGCTTGTAATGCGGTCAAAGATGTCAAGAGTTTCTCAAAATCGGGAGCCGGAACCTGAAAATAGCTGTTGGCCAGCGCAAACCGCAAAGTGCGAACGTCGTTTGATGCCAGACTTTTTAAAAGCTCCAGCGCAACGGCAACAAAACCGTTGGCATGCAGCGGAGTGGAGTGAGTGCCAGAAAGAGGCAAGCCCAGGCGTTCGGCGGCAATCGCCAGCAACGGAATATGGTCACCCGAGCCGCGAATGAATATCCCGATTTTATTTGCTGGCACATTATCTTGTAGTAGGTACTGAATCTCGCGGATGATCCATTCGCACTCGGTGAGTGTGTCTCCCATTGTGAGCAGGTTCACAGTCACGGGAGAATTACTGAGTTTTGCTCGCCCCGGCTGAAACAGATTTTCAGTCCACTTTTCGTTTTGAGCGGCTCTGAGTGTCCAGTCTTCAATATCACCAAGCTCCTCTGCCCACGCCAGTTCTCGGACAAACGCACCTTGCTGATTCGGCCACGCAGCAATGATGCAATCCACTTGTACGCCTTGGCCAGCGAGCCATTTCAGCCAATCGTTGTAAATCGGGCTGGGTTCACCAGTAAGGATGACCACCAAATGCTTGATCGTGAAATGTCGCTTTTCCGTTTGAGCCAAACAGAATTCAGCACGCTCACTTGCAAATTCACGCCCGTTATCGTGGCAGAACTGCTCGTAGTTGGGGATCAATTCAGCCAAACCCCGTAGTCTGCCCGCAGTAATTTCATTGTCAATGTGGTCAGCCGCTTGAATCAGATCATCAGCCGTGATCTTGTGGTAGCGCAGTTCGGTCAGGGCTTTTGCGAGATTCTTTGCTAAGCCGTATGAATAGCTTGCCGCCCTCAGCGGTGAATCCAGATTCTGTATTGCGGCGGCCCGCTGAATTAAGTGAATTGCCTGAGGGCCAGTGAGCCTTGGCAGGCCAGTATCCCCGCACATTGCGGCAATTCGACCGATGCAGCTAGCAAACGGGATGAGTTCTTCTACCGGATGCTCGACCAGCATCTGCTTTGCTGTGTGGAGAGCACTGTCTTCCAAAGCCGTAACAAAACTGCTCGGCGTCGAAATCTGTTGAAGGGCGTACTTGAGGCCTGCGCCTCCGGGAGGCACGATGACCACTCGAGGTCGTCGTTCTGCCATAGTTAGATAATCATTATGTCTTCTGGGGAACGGCGGGTTTGGAATTTGTGGCGACAATTGCCAGGAAATTTGATTCCTGTCGTGCTCGTTTTGCCAATTTTGTGGCTCGCCATCCAAGAAACATCACGAAATGGGCTAACGGTTAAAACCGTTCTGCTAGCCGCCGCCTTTTTTGCTTTTGGATGGTTGAGTGTTAATTTTCTCGGATTGGTCGGCAATCGTGGCTTAAAACGAAAACTTGATTTTCGATATCGCAATGAATTCCCTGAGGATCATTCAAAGCGGATATTCGTCGGATTTTCTCGCCCAGGCAAACACGGATTGCTTGATCCGCATGAAGACTTAGGCTGGTTGGTATTTCAGGAATCCGGACTGCTTTTTTGGGGAGAAAAGCATCAAATAGAGCTTCCCTGGGCAGTGATTCAAAGCGTTTCCAAACGCCGAAATATCCATAGCTGGATCGGCCTCGGAGGCTGGGTAGCCATTGAAGCACTGGTAGGCGATAAAAAAATTCGCCTTCAAGTAGAACCGCGTGTCAAGACCACACACTGGGGAAACAACCACTACCGAAACCTACTGATTTCCGATCTGAACACGATTCTTGCTGAGAAATCCGCATAGTTTTTAGTACCCGCAAAATTACTATTAACTTTTTCAACTTTTGCCTTCAAAAACATAAAGTAACTCCCGATAGAAATACCAGGGCGGAATAACTTTGCCCGGAGTTTGGATGAATAGGTTCTTGCGCAAAACGGCTGATCGATCGGCCCGTGATCTCACTAAAGGTTTTGAACTTCGTTCCGCTGGGTCTTCCTTCGCAACGGAGTTACAAGCGGCTTTGGGGCATCAGCGGGAACATCGGCACCACATGGCTGAGCCTATATACGAAAAGATTTTGGCGCACGATCCAGAAAACCTTGATGCGCTCTACTTACTATCAACAGTTAAACTTGGTCACCAAGAATACGATGAAGCTATTGAGTTACTAAAGCACCTCACTCTGGCACATCCGCAATTTGCTGAAGCTTGGTCATCATACGGTTCGGCCCTCACAGGACAGGGCGAACTTGAAGAGGCGATGGCGGCCTTTCACCGAGCTTTGGATCTCAATCCGTCTCTTTCGGATACTCACTATCACCTGGCTCAACTCCATTTTGCGCTCAAAGAATGGCGAAGCGCAGCTGAGCATTTCCGTCTCGCAGTAGGTTACGATCCAAGCCACGCTCAGGCTTACAATGAACTTGCAATCTGCTTTTATCACATGCACGAGTTCGATCAGTCAATGGCGGCTTGCCACTCGGCCTTGCTGATTGATAAAGGTTTTGTTCCAGCTTACAATTCGCTAGGATTGGCTCTTGCCGCCTTGGGTCAAAGCCACAGTGCTGAAGAAGCGTATCGCACGGCTATTCGCCTGAATCCTCGCTACGCCGAAGCGTACGGGAACCTTGGCAAAACATTTTTAGAACTTGGAAAACCCGCGCAAGCGCTAGAAGCTTGTATTCAGGCGACTCAAATTGACGATAACTTGTCGGTTGCTTACTGTACTAGGGGTGAGGCTCTTCGCAGACTCGGTCGCTTAGATGAAGCGATGCAGAGTTGCCACCGCGCGCTCGGAATCGATCCAAATATGTCGGATGCCCACAATTGCATCGGACTGATCTATTTGGACTCGAGCATGGTAGATGAATCGGTTCAAGCCTTTAGCCAAGCGCTAGTTCTCGATCCCAACAATCGCCAATCGGCCAGCAACATCGTGCAGTCCATGGGTTGTAGCCTAATGGCGGGGCCTGAACTGGTCAAACAAGCGGCGCAGAACTGGTCAAAAAGATTTGCATTCGGTCAACCGCCAAGATCACCAAAGCCGCCACAGATTCGCCGGTTGGGATTCTTGGTAGGGAAAATCGAGGATACGCCCCAAGGCTATTGGTTAGAGGCTCTACTGAGTGGTCGTGATGCCGACAGGTGCCAAGTTTATGTTTATTCGAGCGAAGCTACCGACGGCAAACAATCAGAGCGAATTTCCGAACTTACTGATAAATTCCGACCGATGGTTGGTTTGGATGACCTCACAGTCTCGACAATTATCCGCGAAGACCATATTGATGCTCTTGTTGACCTCACTGGGCATGGAGCAAACGGACGACTTGGGGTTCTGGTTCATCACGCCGCTCCTATCCAAGTCGC
Source organism: Fimbriimonadaceae bacterium (assembly GCA_019638675.1). Taxonomy (GTDB): domain Bacteria; phylum Armatimonadota; class Fimbriimonadia; order Fimbriimonadales; family Fimbriimonadaceae; genus UphvI-Ar2. The sequence goes on from JAHBTE010000001.1 coordinate 1,076,568, forward strand.
TTGTGCGACTGCCGGTTCAACTCTCGGCCTTGATTCAGTCGGCACCTTCCTTGCGGACAAAGAGGTTGTCCCGCAAGGCGGAGAAGCATGGCTTACAGAAAAAGTCTTGCGGCTGAGTCGCTCGATTTACGGATTCGTTCAGCCAGAACTGGAAACGCCGCTTTCCGCTCCACCTTGCACTAAGGGTGAGCCTTTCACATTCGGAAGTTTTAACCAGACTCGTAAGCTAAACAAGCTGGTTATCGAAGTCTGGGCAGATATTCTACGCGCTACGCCGGGTAGTCGGCTCTTGATCAAGAATCGAACTTTAGCTTCGGGCAGTTTGCGAAGGCAGTATCTTGCTTGGTTCAAGAATCTGGGAATAGATACCGACCGAATTATTTTCCGCCAAGCTGGTGGACGAGTCGCCCACTTTGCGAGCTTCAATCAGGTGGATGTAAGCCTAGATCCGTTCCCATCATCTGGATCCATCACGATTATGGAATCACTTTGGATGGGAGTTCCAGTGATCAGTTTGAACCAAGCAGGATTAGGTGCTGGCTCTAGTCGGAGCATTTTGCAAGCAGTGGGCTACCAGCAATGGATCGCCCGAGATAGAAACGCTTATGTTGAGCAGGCAGTGGCATTCTTCAAAAACCACCAAGAGCTTGAGGATTTACGATGTTCGCTTCGGAACCGGATGATCCTCAGCCCGATCTGTGAAACGAAAGAGCTATTCCGTGAGCTTGTGGATGCACTCGAAGATTACGCTTAAATCAACTTGCACAAATTAAAAAAGCCCCTCCCGTTAGGGAAGGGCTTTTGTTCTGTTCGCTTGTCCGAATTATCGGAGAAGTGAAAGAACTGATTGTGGTGCTTGGTTTGCTTGAGCCAGCATCGAGAGACCGGATTGTTGAAGGATTTGCAACTTGGTGTAGTTGGTCATTTCTTCTGCAACGTCGATTTCTCGGATTGAGCTTTCGGTTGCAGCGAGGTTTTCCTTCGCAATACCGAGGCTGCGAACGTTGGACTCAAGGGTGTTCTTCATGAACGAACCGATCTTGCCTCGAGCATCAGCAACCTTAGAGATCGCTGCGTCGATTGCATTCATCGCACCGCTCATGTCGGTACCGGAGATGTCGCTGTTCGAAGCGGTGAAGCCAAGAGCAGCTTGTCCGAAGTTACCGAGCGAAAGGCTAGCGGTTTGACCTGCGTTTCCACCGATTTGGAAGCTAGCTGCTCCGCTGTCGATTTGGATAGCGTTGGTCAAGGTTGCAACAGCGTTTCCAGCAACTCGAAGATTAACGGTGTTACCATCAGCATCCTTGAGTTCAAGACCCTTACCCTTGTTGAAGGTTGAAGTGAAGGTGCTTGTACCATCGGTGTAGCTAACAGTAGCAACAGCATCCACACCAGCAGCGCCGACTACGCCAGCAGCGGACTGGATGATGCCGTTTGCATCAACGAGGTCGATCCGGTTAGCACTACCATATCCGGTTTGGGTCAGAACAATGTTGTTCGTACCGTTAACGCTAGCTTGGACACCAGTTTCAGCGGTTGCAGCGTTCAGCTGAGCCACCAATTGGTCTCGAGTTGTGGTCGAATCGGTTGAGAAGGACTTGCCGTTCAGAGTAAACGAACCAGCACCAACTGCAGTTGCACCAGTAGCGATTGCTCGAGTACCAGTGTGGCTTGCAATGGTAGCAGCCGTGGTCACGTCTACGTCGATAGCGTCAGCTGCGGTTACAGCACCGAGGCCGATTTTGCCGCCGAACGAAGCGCTAGCAATAGCGGTACCGGTGATAACGCTAGCTCGTGTACCAGCAGAACCGTTCAAAAGCTTTTTGGTACCGAAAGCAGTGTTAGAAGCAATTCGGTCGATAGACGCGAGGATGCTGTTCAACTGAGTTTGGTTAGCTTGCTTTTGGGTTGAGTCGAGCGTACCGTTACCGTTGGCAACAGCCAAGGATCGAGCATCGCGAAGCAGTCGGTTGACTTCATCAAGACCACCTTCAGCGGTTTTGGAGAAGTTCAGGGCGTCTTGGTTGTTACGAAGAGCTTGATCAATACCGCTCAACTGTGCGCGGTAGCTTTCTGAAGCGATAAGACCTGATGGGTCATCAGCGCCGCTGTTGATTCGTAAACCCGTTGAGAGCCGAGTCGTAGATTTGCTCGCTTCCATCCCGGTCATACCGAGGTTGCGAAGCGCGTTCATTGCATTGATGTTAGTGTTGATTCGAAACGACATGGTTTTTCTTCCGTGAATCCAGTTAAGGTTTCTGTTTGATCGTGCGGGCCGTTACCGACGCGGTCTTCCTGACCATCCGCCTGGAATCGTTTTGCCCGATTGATTACGGGGTTTTGCCCGAAGAATTACCAGGGTGAAAAAACACTGGTATTTGTTACGGCTAGTCAAATTACCGGGATGGGAAACAGATAGAATTGAAGTCAATGTCATCGCAGTTGAACGTATTCGTGGCGGAAAAGAAACGAAAAATCTTTGATGAATTGAGGCGTGGTGAGTTTCCCAGCGAAGGCGAATACGACCGAGAAACTGTGATTGCAGGTCGGGAAAAGGGCGATGTTCAGATGGGAACCACCGTCTACGATCCTGACTTTTTGATGTTGGAGTTCACTTATCCCGATCCTCTCGGTTCATCGTTGATCCTGAGCGTAAAAATCGTTCCGCCGGAGCGAATCGTTTTCTTACCGGTTCCCGATTGGGTGATCGAAACCATTTGGCAGGGCGAAGTCAGCGGTCGGTTTGTTTTTGAGAGCGAAGCAAAAGCTTATCTGGCTCACCTTGAATCCCAACTCGCGCCTGAAGCAAACAGAATCCTGTTCGCTCCCACTGGGCCAAAACGAAAAGAATAGTTTAAGTAGGGGATGCCAGGTCGTGCATTTCAAGGTTCCTCCGCTTAAGGAAGTGTAGGTAAGTGTAAATTGCTCTGGCCGAATCTGCGCACACAATACAGATTCCTATTGTGATAAACCCGTTGAACTGGGAAGCAGGGTAGAAGACTAAAAGAGCGACAATTCCTTGAATGATTCCCCCCATCGAGTTTTGGCGGAACATCCCGATAGACGTGCAAAGCGCAGCGAACCAGGCCATAAAAATATTGCTTAACAGAGCGAGTGCTAGGAAAAGACAATCTACACTTGTGACTTCAAAACGAGCCGTGTAAAGCTTATTTAGAAGAAGTGGCCCCAAAAGCATTGCCAAAAATATTCCAACTATTCCCGAGAGAGCAATTCCGTACCAAAGTTTGCGATTTGTGGTGTCAATCCACTTCCAATCTTTGGATTGAAATGCGTGGCTAATGGCGGGAGTAATAGCCCCGAGCACCATGTAAAACACGGTAATGATAGTTTGAATCCAAACGATAAAGGTGCCGGCTTGCCCCGCCCCCAACGTAGAAATTCCAATGAATCCAATGGCGACTACTGGTAGTTGCCGAGAAGCCATGAGTCCAAAATCAGAAACGCTTTGAAGCATATTGCCTTTAAATATGCTGAGAGCTTCTGGTTTGGAGAACCACTTCCAGGATTGATTCAAATAGGGGCGGTCAACTTTTAGAAGCCTATAGATCAATGTGAGGGGCAAAACTGCGGGAATTCCCATTATTACGACAAATGTCCAAAACATAGATTTTGTTGTAATGATCACTAAAGGAGCAAGCACGGCGCTCAACAGATAGCCGGCAGCCATTGTAAACCTAATCTTATGAACCTCCATGTATCCCGTGTACATGTTCACAGCAGTTCCCTGGAGGGCATACATGATGACAATGAAAGCCAGGAAGAATACTCCTGGGCGGAGCACATATTCGAAGGGAGTAAAAGATTTTCCGAAGATCAATTCTATTGGGGCAAAACATCCAATCAGGATAACAATTGAGGCGACAATGAGGCTGGAACTCATTGCTGAGACAAATGATGATGCTAGGAGCATCCGTTCTTTGTCTTCGTCCTTGGATGTCGCGTATTTCGCTATTTTGTAAACGACTGCCGGGCCAATTCCGAGGTTAATCGCTGTAAATAATCCTCCCAAATTGACGAGAACCATAAAGGCATCGTAGGACTTGCCTAAGTGATAGGCTGCCAATGGGAGTGTTACTAACGGAAGAAATACGCCAAAGATTTTTGAGACAATCGAAGCAAAAATAGATAGCTTTATTCTCGATTTTCGAATATCGTCGTCAGATTCCGTGGAATTTGACTCAGCAAGATTCAATTCCGCAATTTCTTCGCTGTCGTTATCTAGGTTCATTGACCTTCCGTAAGCTCTGACTTAATTACTCGAAAAAGTGAGTTGGGCTTTAAAATTCTACCAGCCGTGACCTAAGCGCCTGAATTGGTCACAATTTTGGGCTCTCTTATTTATGTTTGGTAGTATCGCTGGGTGAGAACGATTGTTTCGACGTGGAAACGACCAGGCGAAGTGGCAATTAGGGCCGCGTTAATCAAATCGAATGCAGGCGGGAGCTTGCTGGACTGCCTAGAAGCTGGTCTGACTGCGGCGGAAGATGATCCAGAACTCATTGCAATCGGTCGAGGGAGTCTCCCTAACACAGATGGCGAATTAGAACTCGACGCCAGTGTAATGATCGGAAGTGATCTATCCGCAGGAGCCGTTTGTGCGGTTCGTGGGTTGCTTCCCACCATTTCGATCGCCCGTTGGGTTATGGAACGCACCAATCACGTCATGCTGGCGGGGGATCAAGCTCGCAGATTTGGAATTGAGCAGGGGCTTGAGCCTCAGAATCTAGTGACCGCCGAAGTCGCTCGCCGATACGAAGAGTATCTCAAGAGCCCGGAGCGAAACAAAGCGTACGTTCACAGTGTTGAGGATGAACCTCCTCACGATACGGTGACGATGCTGGCAAGAGAAAATAACACATTTGTTGCCGCAAGCAGTACCAGCGGGATGCCGTATAAAAGGCCAGGAAGGGTAGGCGATTCTCCGATCATTGGCGCAGGAATTTATGCAGACGATGAAGCGGGATGCGCGGGAGCTACTGGCTTGGGCGAAGAACTTTGGAAAGCTTGCGTGAGTTTTCGGGCCGTTGAATTCATGCGAAATGGAGCTTCTGCGATGGATGCGTGTAACGAAGTGGCCCAAATTATGAGAAAGCGTCAACCGAAAAGTTTGGAAATCCCTTGCGTTGTTCTTGCTTTGGATAAGCAAGGTGGCTTTGGGGCGGCAACCACAAGTGGTACGTTTGAATTGTGGGTTGCAGAGGGTGATTCGCTCCAACGTCACGATTTCGTTCCTCAATCCTGATAAGCTAAGAAATGGCCCAACTCATTGGCACTGCGGGTCACGTTGATCACGGAAAAACTAGCCTGATCCGGGCATTAACCGGCACTGATACCGACCGTTTGCCGGAAGAACAGGCACGCGGCCTAACAATTGATATTGGTTTTGCTTCGATAAATCTTCCTGAAATTGGTCAAGTATCAATTGTTGATGTACCGGGCCACGAAAAGTTCGTTGGCAATATGCTGGTTGGTGCTCTCGGCATGGACGTTGTCATGCTCTGTGTGGCGGCAGATTCGGGCGTGATGCCCCAAACGATTGAGCATATTCAGGTTGTCAATCTCCTTCCAGTCCAGAAACTTGTGGTCGTGATCACCCGCGCTGACTTGGCGGATGAGGATTCCATTGAGTTGGTTAAGTTTCAAGTTTCGGACATGCTGGCAGGCACTCGATTTGAAGGGTCGGCGGTAATTTGCGTTTCGAGCACTAAGGGTACTGGGCTTGAAGAATTGAAATCCGAACTGGTGAGACTGTTGGAACTTGAATCAAAAGTACGCGAGGGGCTTTGGTATTTACCCGTCGATCGAGTTTTTTCTTTGCCTGGTTTTGGCACCGTTGTGACCGGCACAATGGCAAGAGGAACATTGAAAGTCGGCGAGCCGCTTGTATTATTGCCGCGCATTATTAAATCTAGAGCGAAGGGCATTCAAACGCATAGCAAGTCAGCATCAGAAGCGGAAGCTGGTCAGCGCGTGGCCGTCAATTTGGCGGGAATTGACTTAGAAGAAGTTCAGCGCGGAGATGTGATCTGTCATCCCGGGGCCGCATTTGTGACAGAAATTTTTGACACCAGTCTGAATTGGATTCAAAAGCCTAAACATGGAACTCGTGTAAGAGTTTCCGTCGGCTCGGATGAAGTGATTGCAAAGGTCTTCCTCAACGACAACGATGAAGAGCTGGTCCAGTTTCGATGTGAGCGATCAACCGTTGTTGCAAAAGATCAACCCATAATCGTCCGCAATTTCAGTCCAATTTATCTGTTAGGCGGAGGAAAGGTAACTGTTCCCGAAGCGCGGGTGCGGCGTAAGAATTCGTTTGCGGGCGAAAGAGGCTCGGCGAGTGGAAGCGATTTGGTAAAGGTTATTCACAGCGCGCCAGTTGGCATAATGGCAAGCGAGATTGCCCGTCTTCTTGGCAAAACAGTTCAGGAAATCGGCGATGAGATCGAACGATCAAAAACAGCCGGAGAAATCCTAGGTTTTGCCGGACTTTGGTTTACTGGCGAAAACTATCGTCTCGCTACCGACCGCTTTCTTTCTGCCTTAAGAGTGATTCACGAAGACAATCCAACCAAAGCAATGATTCCGCGAGAAATGGTTGCTAAAGCGGATGATCTGCCGTGGCGAGGCAAGCCGCTTGATCGCATGATTACCTTCTGGACACACGAACGACTGATCCGAGCTGAAGGAACAAACGTTGCCGACTGCGGGCATCGACCAATATTAAACAGCCGACAGCGAACACTTCTAGACCGCACGATCTCACACTTGAATGAAGGGAAAATGAGTTCACCATCGCCGTTTGAACTAGTTAAACTGCTCAATGTACCGACACAAGCGGTTGATGAGATTTTGCGTATCGGTGTGGAATCTGGCGAGTTGCTCCGCTTGGACGAAAATATTTATTACTCGGACAAGTTTTTGCATGAACTAATTGAAGAACTGAAAGCTAATTTCAAAAGCAAACGTTTTTCCGCTGCGGACGTCCGCGAGGCATTTTCTTCGTCGCGTAAATATGTGATTCCCTTCCTTGAATATTGCGATACAATTGGCGTGACAATGAGGCAAGGCGATCAAAGAGTTATTTTATGATCAGATAGTCAAAAAGTGAGTAAAGCTTCCTTGACTGTGGGTTCCTTCAGGACAACAAGCTTCACAGCCCCGTAGCCGTGGGTCAGCAATTGAGCGGCAACCGCTTGACCTTTGTGAGTGGTGATGGTGAGCGTTCCGGGAGATTGCTTTGCCGACAAAATAAACGGATCAACCATCGCCTGAACTGCGGATGGGTCAGCGCAATCAATAATGAGTTCAGCCGGGGCGGCGGCGGTCAACAACTCGCCAATACTGCCAGCGAAAATGGCTTCTTCATTTCGCAGAATCACTACTTGGTCGCATTGTTCGACCAACGAAGGCTGATTGCTTGAAATCACAAACGCCTTGCCAGTTTCTTGATCATCGTGGATTAAATTCATCACTCCATCAAGTGTCCAAGGGTCAAGAAGATCGAGGTGACCGTCAATGATGCTCAGACCGATTTCTGGTACTAAGCAAGAAATCAAAGAGGCGGCAATCATTTGCCCCGGCGTCAGCCTCGCGACAGGTTCATCGCGCAGATCGGTGAGTTGGAGGGCGTTGAGCACAATCACAGCACGCTGGGAATCCCCACGGGGCAATGAAGCTTTAGCTAAGGAGAGAGGAGTAGCCCGCCGCGGAAACACCGGGTCTCCGCAAAAATGTGTTTCTTTTGGCTTCGAAATTTTTCCGCTGGCGGGCGAAGCCTCACCTGCCAGCGTTTCGAGTAAGTGAGACTTTCCCGATGCGGTGGCTCCCGTGACCGCAATGAGTTCGCCAGCATGAATCGGTAGGCTCAGACTCTTCGCATTTGGCTGAAGGCAAACGCGGTCAAGCTGAGCGATGATTCGGCCGGAGTCCATTTAAACGATGATCAGTTCTTTGGGGAAGTGAGTCAAAATTTCCGGTTCGATATCGGTGATGTGAACATCATCCTCGATCCGAACACCACCAAAATCTTCAATGTATACGCCTGGCTCAACTGTAAACACCATGCCTGCCATTAGCGGTTGATCAACCGTTGGACTGAGCCCACCCGGATCGTGGACGTTCATTCCCAAACCGTGACCAAGTCCGTGCCCGAAGTATTGATCTAGCCCTTTTTCAGCGAGGACGGCCCGCGCGTGGGCATCTACGTCACGCCCGTTTTTCCCGACTCTGAGCGCGTCGCAACATTCGATTTCCGCTCTTAGAACTTGGTCATAAATCTCGCGATGCCGTTCAGAAGCGTCTCCAACAACGAATGTTCGCGTGATGTCGGAGCAGTAGCCATCCAGCAACGCGCCGCAATCAACGGTCACAAAATCGCCTCTTTGCAAAGCACGGTCGCTTGCTTTTCCGTGAGGCTTGGCTGAATTAGGGCCACTGACAACGATTGGCTCAAATGCGAGGTAAGCACCGTGGCGACGGTAAAAGAACTCAATATCGAGGTTGATATCAAACTCTTTGACTCCCTCTTGGATCAATCGAACCGTGTGCTCCATGCAGGCATCAGCCAATTGGCAAGCTGCTTTTATGCGTTTGACTTCCTCGTGAGTCTTGATTTTGCGTAGGTTGGTGAGGATTTCTCCGGCTTCAATCCATTCAAATTGTGAAAGGGCAGTTGATCGCTTTTGGTGAGCGGCGTACGATTGGCTGGTTTCGAAGGCAATCGTGCTGACTCCATATTTTGTTGCGTGCTCGGCAAGACACTCTTCCAGAGTTTGTGGTCGTGCAAAGATCACGACATCAAGTTCACTCACTTGCTGTTTGGCAACTAGCGTGTAGCGGCTATCAGTAATCAAACACGCATCGTTTGGAGTGACAAGAACAATGGCGGTTGAACCAGTGAAACCGCTCACCCATCGGATGTTCAAAAGGTCGGTGATCAGAATTGCGGGAACGTTTTCCCGCACCATGGATTCGCGAAGGCGTTGGAGGTTGCTCATAGGATTTACGAACTCGGGGATTCCAAGTACATCAGCGCACGAAGCGCGAGTGAATAGCCGACGGCACCTAATCCAGCGATTTGGCCAACCGTAACGGGGGCAATGACACTTGTTTGACGGAATTCTTCGCGTGCCGCGACGTTGCTAAGATGGACTTCAATTACTGGGGTGCGAACGCTGGCGAGGGCATCCCGGAGTGCATAGGAATAGTGAGTGAATGCTCCGGGATTGATGACGATAGCGTCAGCCCACTTTCTGTTCTCCTGAATCGTGTCGATCAAAACACCTTCGTGGTTAGATTGGAGAATTCTCACTTCAATTCCCAAATCCTTTGCCGTTTTCTGGATTTCGTCGTCAATTTCAGCAAGCGGCTTTTTGCCATAAAGTTCAGGCTCACGAAATCCCGTGAGGTTCAAATTAGGGCCGTGTAAAACGAGGACTTTCATATTGACTCTTGCGTTTGCTGATCAGGACTTGGGGTTAAACCTTCTTTGATAATGAGGTGCGGAATGCCATCAATCACTGGGTAGACCCGTTGGCAGACTTCGCATTTCCACCCATCGCTTGTTTTTACCAGCGACGGTCTTTCATCGCATGCTGGACAGGCGAGGATTTTGCTTAAGAATTCCTCATCCATTGGCTACCTCACCATAGGCTTCAATTGTGAGTTGAGCCGTTCTCTCCCAACTGAAAGCTTGCAGCCGTTCAGTCCCCCGTGAAACCATCTCCTTCACTGTACCGGAATCGGCAAGGAGGTTTTGGATGGCTTGAGTCCAAGTTGATACTTCAAAATCTTGGGTGATAATAGCGGCTTCGCGAGCTACTTCTGGAATTGCCCCACCAGGTCCGGCAATTACTGGACACTTTGCAGAAAAAGCTTCCAGTATTGGAATTCCAAATCCTTCATGAAGACTAGGCAGGAGATAACATTCGGCGGCCGCATACAAAGGTGCGATCAGATCATGGTCAACGTAACCCAGATGGGTGGTCTCTGGCCCCAGTGGATCTCCCGGCCCGCAAGTGACGAGAGCGACTTCCTGGTTAGGGAATGCGGCCTTCCAAGCCTGATAGGCAAGCTCAGGGTTTTTCCGGGGCCAGCGTGAAGTAATCAAAAAAATGTAAGGGCGGTCAATTTTCACACGAGCGGCCACGATTTTTTTCGCATCCTCTTTTGTAGGAGGCTGGTATTCGGGATCAAGGGCATTCGGAGTAACTACGGTTTTCCCGACTGCCGCCGGGATGTATTTTTCAATTTCCTTTTTCGAAGTTTCGGAAACAGTGAGGATTCGTTTTGCCTGCCTTGCTGAGCGAGGAATCTGACTCTTGAGTATCCAACGATCTTTTTGTGAATACCATTCGGGATTCACAAAAAAGGAAACATCATGGATTGTTGTAACGCCGATATTTCCCACGAACGGACTTAAATTGTATTGCGTGTGGATTACATCGGCGCCATGCTTTTTTGCCGCTTGCGGAAAAGTGATCAAACTCCAAATCCTAGAATGCGGGGAATTGAGCGATATCCACTCAAATTTTTCTATTCCGGGAACTCGTGGCGGAGTTGGATTGTCGGAATAGAGGCGAATCTTAGGACAATTGGGTAATTGAGCAAGTCCCCAAATGAGGCCACGCCAATAGCTTGTATCTCCGGTGTTCCGAGTGCTGATCAAGCGAGCATCAATTGCAACCGTGAATTCGCGCATGAATCTTAAAAATGGCCCGGATTCTGCAAGCCGGAACGAATACAATACCGTTATTCGTTGAAAGAAGCAGACGAGGAATTATGCGAAACAAAAAATCTCCTGCAATGATGATCGTAGCCGCGGTGCTTATCCTCGGTTTTGCGTTCTTCTTGAATGCGACCAGTTTTATGACTCGGCCATTGTTACCTGAGGCTCCGAAGGAGCAACCAGATGCACCAAAAATGAGCTCATCTGACAGTAAACAAATGTTAACAAGAGCACTAAAACCGAGAACTGAAGATGGACTTGAAACCCCAAGTACTTCACTGGATGGAGGCGGTGGGATTCCAGATAAGCCTGCAATTCTCAAACCAAAGGTAGAACGATTTGAGCCCACTCTGAACCCAACGTCAACTGCCGCACATTGGTGGGATGATGATGGCGTTCTTCAAAAACAAAGTGAAGAAACTCGCGAAAAGCGCGGATTCTGATTTTGCAAATTCAATCTAGATCTGGCCGAGCAAATGCTCGGCCAGAACTGTTTTCGAGTACTTGAATCTTTACTCCAAGTGTTTGGGTGAAAATTTCTTCATCAAGCGAGTTAGCTGCAACTTTGCCTCGAGATAGCAAAATTATGTTGTTGGTTAGCCGAGTACCCCATTCAAGGTCGTGTGTGGTTACGACTAAGCATTTGCCATCCAACGCTAAGTTAGTCAAGATTTGCGAAAGCTCATGGCGACTCTTCAAGTCTACGTGGGCGGTGGGCTCGTCAAGGAGCAGTACTTCAGGTTCTTGCGCCAAGCTCCTCGCGATAAGTGTCCGCTGACGTTCGCCACCGCTCAAGCTGGCGATACTTTGGTTTGCTAAGTGCTCCAAATTAAGTTGCCGGATCGCATGCTCAGCCGCTTTGTGGTCTGCTTCGTTTTCCCAGCGGCTATTGCTCCATGGGAGGCGCGCCATGAGAACGGTCTCTAAAACCGTGAATGAAAAAGGGATCGGTTCAAATTGAGGGACGAGTGAACATAATCTTGCTTTTTCTTGCAAGGTGTATTTCGTCCAGTCTTTGTTATCGTAGGTTAATGTCCCAGAACTCAGCGAATGCTCGCCAAGCAAAGCCCTGAGGAGTGTGGTTTTCCCCGAACCGTTTTCACCCAAAATAACGGAAATGGAGCCTGGCGTTAGAGTTAGACTGACCGGGCCAAGGGAGAAATTTTCGCTGAGATTAACGACAATGTCGGTGGCGGTCAGCATGGCATTCTAACCTAAAGTATCATCCAAAACGCCAGAAGTGAAAGCTCGATACATCCCAGCGTAAGCTTGATTTGCCGCCATCAAGTCATCGTGTGAGCCAGATTCAAGAATTTCGCCTTTCCGAAGAACAAGGATCTTATTAGCTCGTGATGCCGTGGTTAGCCGGTGGGCGATAAACAGGGTGGTTCGGTCTTGCATCACGTGTTCCAATGCTTCGGTGACCACCTGTTCCGACATTGCATCAAGGTTGCTGGTCGCCTCATCCAAAACAAGCACTTTGGGATTCTTGACGAGGGCTCGCGCAATCGCTAATCGTTGAAGTTCGCCCCCCGATAACCGCACTCCACGCTCGCCAAGAACCGTTTCATATCCTTCGGGAGAGGCATCAATAAACGGCACTGCGTTCGCCATTTGAGCGGCTTCTACAATGTCGGTATCAGTTGCGTCCAGCCGACCGAGCTTTAAGTTGTCGCGGATGGTGCCAGCAAATAAAAAAGTTTGCTGTGGAACAACCCCGAATTGTGACCTCAGCCATGAAACCTTGAGCTGCTTGTACGGAACCCCATCAAACAAGATTTCGCCAGAAGTCGGTTCGTAAAATCGAAGCACCAGATCGGCAATAGTGGATTTCCCCGCTCCAGATGGGCCAACGAGAGCCAATGATTCACCCGGCGTGAGGCTGAAGCTGACGTCAGTGAGAGCGGCTGTGCCATCAGCGTACTTGAAACTCACATTTTTGAATTCAATTTGGCCAATCGGGTTGTCTAAAATCTTCGCTGAGGTTTCGTCGTGCCGCTCGTCGGGGATATCAAGAATATGCCCGTGAATACGGTCAACTGCCGCTTGAACTTGGTTGTAAGTGCTGCTCACATTCGTAATGCTCTTGAACCCTTGGTTAACGATATCAAGTGCTTGGACGATCACAATGATCTGCGAAATCGTCAACAAATCCGCCTTGGCAAGGTGCCCGCAGGCGTACATGATGAGGGCAATCGCAACTGCGCCGAGGAGTTCAACCGTTGGTCGCAAACTGGCGATTCGGCGCGCCCCGGTGAGCTGAGATTGGTACTGCCGCTCTGCAGATTCATCAAAAATGTCCCGCATCCGATCTTCAGCTGAAAACGACTTGATGATCCTTGCCCCGGAAAGTGCTTCCTGCGAAAGAGCGGTGACATTCGCCAAATCTTCCTGAATCTGGTTCTGAGCGGCCTTGATTCGTTTTCCGGTTCTGCTCACCACAAATGCGAGTAGGGGGACGAACAAGATCGCAATCCCGCCCAGAATCGGCTGCATATAAAACACAAATGCTAACGCCCCGATAGCTTTGATCGGCCCGTCAATCGAATCGCGAATGACCATGACGGCGGATTGGTAGACGCCAACGTCGTTGCTGACAATAGACTGAATCTCCCCAGTCCGTTTGCTGTTGAAAAACGAAACCGGAAGGCGCATCAGTTTTTCAAATAGGTTCTGGCGCAGGTCGGTGGCGAGGCGGTTGGATGCTTTGCTCAGATAATAAACCTGTCCGCGCGTGAATACATATTTGAGCCCAAATAGCAGTACAACGCCGACACAGGCGATGGCTAATCGGTTGAGGGCATCTGATTGCCGCTTTTCCTTTTCAGTTTGAGTTTCAGTCGCATTGGCTCTGGCTTTGTTTTTTTCAATCGCTTCAGCAAGCCGAGTTGAATCTACGCCAACTTCGGCGGCGACTTCTTCCGTCTGTTGCTTGGTGAGTTCTAGCGACTCGCGGGTGATGCGTGTACCCGCCGCATCTTCGATTGCGGTAAGCGCGCTTAATGTGAGTTGCAGAGTCGCGATAGTGAGAACACTGGTGAGTACAACGCACAGCAGCCCCTTGATAATCGTTTTTCGCTGCCGTTTGAGTTCGGCAGTGATGCGAGGATCGAGTCGGGGCAGCTTGGATTGCAAATTGGCCTTTTAGAAATCGGCAGAACCAGCCGAACGCGAAAAGGGAATCACGTCGCGGATGTTCTTCATGCCGGTCAGATACATGATCAGTCGCTCGAATCCGAGCCCAAACCCGGAGTGGGGAGCAGAGCCGTATTTGCGTAAATCGAGATACCACCAGTACGCTTCTTTGGGTAATCCCATTTCGTCGATCTTGGCTTCGAGAACGTCGAGCCGATCTTCCCGCTGTGAACCGCCGATGAGTTCTCCAATCCGCGGAACCAATACGTCCATCGCCCGGACGGTTTTGTTATCCTCGTTTCCGTACATGTAAAACGCTTTGATGTCCTTGGGGTAGTCGGTGAGGATTACTGGGCGGCCAACCTTTGTTTCGGTAAGCCAGCGTTCGTGCTCGGATTGCAAGTCGCTACCCCAAGCGGTCGGGAACTCAAAGTTTTCGCCGCTGGCTTCCAAATGCTTGACCGCCTCCGTGTAAGTCATTCGCTCGAATTCCGAATTTGCAACGTGTTCCAAAGTTTGGATCAAACCTTTTTCGATGCGTTGGTCGAAGAACTCCAAATCTGGCCCGCAGTTATCGAGAATATCGCGAATGACTTCATGGACAAACTCTTCTGCAAGGTTCATGTCGCCGTGGATATCGCAGAACGCCATTTCCGGCTCGATCATCCAAAACTCAGCAAGGTGGCGCGGAGTGTGAGAGTTTTCTGCGCGGAAAGTTGGGCCAAAGGTGTAGCAGTTGGTGAGGCCCATTGCTTGAGTTTCGACGTTAAGCTGTCCGGAGACGGTGAGAAACGCAGGCTTGCCGAAAAAGTCGTTTTCTGGGTTGTTATCCTTTAGCCGGAATTGGGCACCATCTGGGCCGTGTTCTGCTTCCAGCAAAGTCGAAACTGCAAACATCGCCCCGGCGCCTTCGCAGTCGCTCGCGGTGATGATTGGCGTATGAATCCAGTTGAATCCCCGCGACTGGAAAAAGTTATGTACTGCGTAGCTGGCCCGGTTGCGAACCCGCATCACTGCGCCAAATGTGTTGCCGCGCACGCGAAGGTGTCCGATTTCACGGAGAAATTCAAACGATGCCCCTTTCTTTTGCATCGGGTAACTGGCTGGGTCAGCCGCGCCGTAGATTTCGAGTGAACTTGCTTTGAGTTCAACTGCTTGGCCTTCGCCGGGAGATTCCACCAACTCCCCAGAAAACTTGACGCATGCCCCGGTTGTTGCTTGTTTCAGGAGGTCGTCGGGGATCGATCCCGCATCAATCACGACCTGCAAATCTTTAAAACATGATCCGTCGCTGAGTTGGACAAAACTCACGCCTTTGCTATCACGGCGGGTTTTGACCCATCCGTAAGCTTCGGCGGCTTGCCCGGGTGATCCCGTTAGAAGATCCTTAATGTACTGGCGACGATAATCCATGCAGGCTGATTTTACTTTGGGCACCAGCACAGAGGGGGGCTGAATAGCGTAGGATGGAGTTGGATATGGTTACGCCCTACGATTGGCAGGAGAATATTGGTCACCGTTCGCGGTATGTGGAAGCCCGGCTTGAATCCGGAATTCCGGTGGCGGCGGCTTCAATTCCGGAAGGGATTCTGGTGGCATCGTTCCGCTACCAAGCGAGCAAACTATACGAAATCTACGACCGATTGATGTATTCGGCAATCGGCATGCAAAGCGATGTCGAAGCAGTTAGGGTAGCGGCGGTCGAGTTCTGCCACCAAGAAGGTTATCGGCGAAGCGAAGACGATGTGACCATTCAGCGAGTGGCAACCCACTTGAGCCAGCCGATAAAACAGGCATTCGGCGACATGAGAGTCTCACCAATGGTCGTCCGTGGATTGTTTGCGGAAGTCGGCGAAACCGTTGACCAGGACAAATACTACGCGATAGATTTTGATGGCGACTATTCGGTCTATAAACACAAATTCTTCCTCGCAGGCTCAGTCGAAGCCGGTCGCACGATGGGGAAGGCGGTTGAAGGTGTGGATTTTGCTACCGCTAAACGGGATGATGCCATAGCCCAACTGAGAGAAGCCGTTGTGAAGGGCATGGATCCAGACGGATCGAAAGCAGTTGCCGGTGAACTCCCGGAATTAACTTTCGAGGCGGCGATTCTAGTGCGTGGGGAGAACCGAGTACGGCGATTTGTTCGTATTGAAGGCGCGCCAGATTAAGAAGCAATAAACGCACGTATTTGAAACGTCATAATCATTGTATGAAACGTGCGTCGCTATTCTTAGCTGGTTTGCTGGTGCTGGTCGGGTGCTCTGGCAATAATGTGTCCCCGCTTGCAAACCAACCTGGTGATAGAACTCTAGGCGGCGGCCGTTCAGGAGGATCGGGAACCGCGACAGCGACGATTGCTAAACTCGCACCAGCCGTTGTCACCGACCAAGTTGCCAACGATCCAGATGACCCTGCAATATGGATCAATAAGGAAGATTCGGCAAAAAGTTTGATTTTTGGTACGGACAAAATTGAAGAAAAAGGTGCGCTGTATGTTTTTGGATTAGACGGTAAAAAAATCACTTCAATAGAGGGCCTTGACCGCCCGAACAATGTTGACGTTGAATACGATTTTGCTTTTGGTGACAAGTTGGTTGACATTGTTGTAGTCACAGAACGAAAGAAAAAGCGACTTAAGATTTACTCTATTGACCGTGCAACTGGAGAGTTAACAGATGTCACCGGAAGTACCGATGTTTCCATGGGTGATTTGTCCGAGGCAGGAGAGCCAATGGGTATTGGCCTTTACCGACATACCAACGGAACGATTTACGCGATCGTCTCCCCGAAGACCGGGCCGAAAACTGGATATCTCGGGCAGTTTCGGCTTGAAGCAAATGGCGATAAGATTGATACGAAACTCGTTCGTAGGTTCGGCGAGTTCAGTGGTCTTGATAAAGAAGGTAACGGTGAGATCGAAGCCATTGTGGTTGACGATGAAATGGGTTTCGTTTATTACAGCGACGAGCTGAAAGGAATCCGCAAATATTCAGCCGATCCAGATTCAAAATCAGGTGAATTGGCACTATTCGGGACTGATCAGTACAAAGGAGATCGAGAAGGTTTAGCGATCTTTTCAACTGGCCCTGGTGAGGGATATTTGCTCAGTAGCGATCAAGTTGAAAACGGCAGTCGATTGTTTGTCTATTCTCGGACTGCCACCTCAGATTCCGACGCGAAAAATAAGCTGATCCGCATCATTGAAACGCCAGCCGATGCCACTGACGGCATTGAAGCAACCAGTATTGCTCTGGGCAATCAATTCCCGATGGGATTCGTTGTGATGATGGATAGCAAGAACAAACGATTTGTAATCTTTGACTGGCGGCAGATTTCTAGCCAGCTTGGATTATCTGGTCGCTGATTTCTGCGGTGAGCGTCGCAGATGCCCAATCAATAGGGCGATGTCGCTTGGGCGAACACCTGGGATTCGGCTTGCTTGACCAATCGTTGCTGGTTGAATCCGAGTGAGTTTCTCTGTGCTTTCGTAGCTGAGGCCCTTGAAACTGGAGTAATCGAATCCTGCCGGGATGTTTAAGCTTTCTAAGCGAGTGGAAGCTTCGATTTCATCCTCTTGCCGCTTCAGGTAACCGTCATAAATCGCCTGAATTTCTAGCTGTTCAATAACTTCTTGCCCTAATCGTCCATGCTCTGGATCGTTAAGTCGAGTTAAAGGCTCTGGAGAGTGACCGATGTGTTCAAGTGCGGTGACCAAGAATTTTGTACTCATGTTGGGTCGCTTGAGCAAATCAAAATACGATGCTTTGTTTTTGATCGGGCCAATTTCAATTTCAGCCAACTTATCGTTTTCGGCTTGGAAAACAAAATGAGCATCGAGATCAGCCCGTGATGAGCTCAGCAAGTCCATTTTTCGCAGGAATCGCTCAGTTCTGACTTGTGAGGCGATTCCCAGTTCGATTGAAAGAGGGGTAAGCCGGTGATCGGCGTTATCGTGGCGGAGCACCAATCGGTGTTCTGCACGGGCTGTGAGCATGCGATAAGGGTCATCTACTCCCTTGGTCACGAGGTCGTCAATCATCACTCCGATAAAACTGTTATTTCGAGGGAAAATAATTTCAGATTGATCGGTCGCATACTGCGCTGCGTTAATTCCAGCAACAATTCCTTGACCTGCCGCTTCCTCGTAGCCGCTCGTTCCATTAATCTGACCGGCGAGGAAAAGCCCGTCCAACAACTTTGACATCAGGGTTGGGCGCAACTGCAGTGGATCTGCCATGTCGTACTCCACGGCATAACCTGGCTTGATCATTTCGACATTTTCCAGGCCTGGAATCGTTTTCAAAGCCGCAAGTTGAACGTCGCCCGGCATGGAGCTGCTGAACCCTTGCACATAAATGGATTCGTCGTCCCACATTTCTTGCTCAAGGAAAATCGGGTGCGATGTTTTGTCGGCAAAGCGAACCACTTTGTCTTCGATTGAAGGACAGTAGCGAGGGCCGACACCTTCAATTTGCCCGCTGAACATGGCGGATTGATGCAAGTTATCGCTTAGCAAATCATGAGTTGCCTGGCAGGTGTGGGTTTGCCAGGTTGGGAGCAATTCACGTTGCTCGAATGTTCGGTCGTGCAAAAAGCTGAGTGGCCCTGCTTCTGGCTCCGAAGGCATAACCATCGTTTTGGCAAGATTAACGCTAGATAGCTTGATTCGCGGAGTCGTACCAGTTTTGAACCTACGTTGTCGCACTCCGAGGTCGCGAAGAAAGTCGGAAAGGTTTTGGACTGCTTGGTCTCCATGCCGGGCGGCTACGGTTTGGGTTTTGCCTTCGTGGCATAGCCCGTTCAAAAAAGTGCCAGTCGTGATGATCACAGCACGGCACTGAATGTCAATAGACTGGTCGGTCTCGCTTGACGTTACCCTCACGCCAGTAACTACCCCATTTGAATTCAAAACATTGTGAACTTGACCCTGCAAAACCGTTAGGTTGGGTTCATTTTCAAAAACCCGTTGCATGAATGCCGGGTATTCGTTTTTGCAGACCTGCGCACGATTGGTTTGAACGGCTGGCCCTTTGCTCGTGCCGACTTTCCGATTGTGGGTCAGGGTGTAGTCGGTGGTAACAGCCATCTGACCACCGAGGGCATCTACTTCGCGGGCGATGTGGCCCTTAGCTGGTCCGCCGATGCTGCAGTTGCAAGGTAGGTGGCCGATCCGGTCAAGTCTCAGAGTGACGCAAAGGGTTTGGCGACCCATGCGAGCACTCGCAAGGGCCGCTTCGATTCCGGCATGGCCGGCACCAACCACGACAACGTCAAATCTTTCCACGCTAAGCTTAGATTTTACCGTTTGCCAGTGGCTTGTTCTGGGTTACTCTTCGACGGGAGGTTTGTTGTCGATGTTGTGCATTCCCCAGTTGTTCACTGCATCGACCGGCAAAGTGGGGTTCAGAGTCTGCGTGAACCTAAACCATTTTGCGTGTCCATCCGCAAAACTGTAGTTGTTACCGCCGATGTGACGACCTTTGTTCTTAGAATCAATGACTTGGGAATCTGTATTAACATCCCCGATGGTGTAGCCACTGCCATCTAAGAATCCGCGCTCCCACTGGTCATCGGGTGCAGAAGCCCAAGGATGGTAATCAAAAAAGGCGATGTTCGGATTTCGCTCGGCAATCATGATTTGCTCGGCAACACGGTCGTATTCCGTGAGGCTCTGACCATGAGCAAAGTATCCGTTGATCAAGTAGTCAGTCCGGTTGGGTAGCCACTCGTTCAAAGTCATAAATGAAGGAAAGATCGTCGGATTTGAACTAACTATTGGATCACGAAAAATCTGCTTGTTCTTGATGTAAGGCTGGAGCGGCGTAAACCAAACATATAAATCAGCAATGGTTTCGCCTGTCTCTAAGTCGTGGTGCGTGGACACCGAATGGTCATCGTAGTCTCCGGCGTAGAGCATGATCGCGGTTGCAATCTGCTTGTGATTGCTAAGATCTTGAGTTTTCTTCGCAGCGGCTTTTGCCTGGGCGAAAACAGGGAAGAGAATCGCTGCTAGGATTGCGATGATCGCAATTACAACCAAAAGCTCAATGAGGGTAAACGCTCGCTTTGTCATAGTTGCAACATTATTGCATTATTATTGAAATAAAATTGCAATAAATTTTGAAAAGACTTGGGGCTTTGTGGTTTTCAGCCTCATACTCAACCTGTGAGTACGGTTGATGTGACGATTATCGGCGGTGGGCCGGTCGGCTTATTCGGAGCGTTTTATGCGGGGCTTCGGGGAATGAGTGTCCGGATTATCGATAGCCTTCCTGACCTTGGCGGTCAGCTCACCGCACTCTATCCAGAAAAATATGTTTACGATATGCCGGGATTTCCTGAAGTGCTTGCCAAAGACCTCGCCGACCAGTTAGTGAAGCAGGCGGGTCGCTTTGCCCCAGATTTAGTGCTGAGTCGCACCGCAACCGAACTAGAAAAATCGGGTGATGACTGGGTAATCAAAACTGACGACGGAGAAATTTGGCCAACCAAAACGGTGATTATTTCTGCGGGTGCCGGCGCTTTTTCTCCGACAAAAATCGGTTGCGAGCGGGAAGGGGAATTTCTCGGTCGCGGTTTGAGCTACGGGGTTCGAGAAAAGGCAATCTTTGCAGACAAGCACTGCCTCGTGGTTGGAGGCGGAGACTCGGCCTTTGATTGGGCGCTGGCTCTTCACCCGATAGCGAGCAGTATTAAATTAGTCCACCGGAGTGATCGTTTCCGTGCCCACGAAGAAACCATTGAGCAACTTAAACAAACTGATGCGGAGTTCTGCCTTTGGGAAACGGTGAAAGAGATTCATGGCGAAGATCATGTCACCGGCGTCACGTTAGAGAACAGTCAGTCTAAAGAAACCCGCCACGTGGAATGTGATGCTATTATTGTCAATATTGGGTTCAAATCAAGCCTCGGGCCGATTAAAGACTGGGGAATCAATATTGAAAAAAATCAGGTTGTTGTAGACCATCTCTACCAAACCAATTTGTCGGGAGTTTTTGCGGTTGGTGACGTCTGCTCGTTTGATGGCAAGCTTAAGCTGATCGCAACCGGTGTAGGCGAAGCCGCGACTGCAGTCTGCATTGCAAAAACGATGATTGATCCAGCGGCGAAGCTATTTCCTGGGCACAGTTCGGATATGGAAATGCCCAGCCATTAGTATCTTGGTGGTTAAAACATGCTCAAACTTTTGAGAATTCAATCCATTGGCATAAGCATTGCCTCATACTTCGATTAAAGGCCAGCCTAACAAAGTAATACCATCCCACCATGTCAATTCCTCGCATAGCCCACTTTACATCGCACAAAGCGGTTCTGCCCGAAGACGAACAATTCGTTGTCGATGAATTTAAGAGGCTACATCCGGATTGGGAAGTCAAAATCTGGAACGATGAAATGAATGCCGAAGCATTTAAGCGGCACCTCCCCGAGCACGCTGAAATGATTCTGAAACTGCCACACGGCGTGCTGCGTGCCGACATTGCAAGATATCTATTTCTAAAACAGGATGGAGGTTGGTATTTTGATACTGACTATCAAGTCTTGCAAAATTTGGATCAGTATTCCGACTACGATTTGATCCTGCCCATCAGTTGGGCAAAAGACGACCCTTCCACTGATTACGCTGGATTAGATAAGTACTGTAACTCCGTAATGGCTTCTATCCTGGGGCATCCGTTCTGGGACACCTTATTGGCAGAAAGTATGAATCGCCTAAAAACTTGGCCAGTTGCCTTAAATATGATTGAAGAACTTACTGGCCCGGACTTAGTTACACAAGTTGCCCATTCACATCCAGAAGTTCTCGGCAACCATTGGATGCCTGCTCAGCCTCTTTTCCATCCACGGCTGGCTGGCTACCCTGTTAAAGCAGAAGATTATCCCGATGCGTACGGTGCGCATTGGTGTAAAGGTGGTTGGCGTGATCTGAGTTTTATGGGTCGGGTGAAACGCCGATTGGCCCGAATGCGCAAGAGCAATAGAGTTCGCAATTTTGTTGCTAATCTAAATAAATCTTGAGAAAGCATATTGAGATATTCCTTCAGTGCAAATTGCCAAGTCGTAATGCCTGTTTTTGCCTAGTAGAATTGCTTGTTTGCTCAATATTTTCAGGTTTTGTTCAGCTATTTCAGATAGATTGAAGTCGAACTTAGTGCGCTATTGTGCGCATTTTCTCTGCGGCTGGCAGAGTTGGAAAATGGGATTATGAAAATGCATTACTTGGCTGTGGTCGGGGCGACCATGGCAATAGGATCTGTGGCGCAAGCTGCGACGTTCACCCTCAACTTCACCAATGTTTACACTGGTGACACTCCTGGCGGGACTGGCCCGTTTGCAACTGCCGTATTCACGGACGCTGCGGCGAATACAGTTAATTTGGTGCTCACTCACAACTCAACAAGTCTTTCCCCACAGTTTTTGACCTTGCTAAGGCTGAACGTCGAGCCTGCTGTTGCATCAATTACAACGACAGCGATTGGGGGAAAAACCACGGCGTTCCAAAGCTCAGCACTTGGATCGGCAACGGATGCAGGAACTTCGTTCGATTTCCGTATTGACTTTGGAACCTCCAATTCAGGTGGGGGAATCAATCGCTTAAACTCGGGCGATTCAATCACCCTTCAAATGGTTGGAACCGGATTAACTGCTTCCAGCTTTGATGCCTATTCCACTGGCGGAACCCCAACCCAAGGGTTGCTCCACTTGCAAGGAATTGCAGGCGGTGGTTCATCCAAGCTCGGTGGAGAAGCAGTTCCTGAGCCGGCGACAATTGCTGTTCTGGCTGGACTTGGTTTAGCCGCGGCTCGACGTCGCAAGAAGTAACGCTGTAATCGTATTTTGGTGACCCTACCTTTGATTCAAAGGTAGGGTTTCTTGTCACTAGGATATTGCAGAACGTTTTTTGAACTAGATTTTGAGGCCACTGGTGAAACCAGTGTTTAATTTGTGACTGTTCGATCCATTCGCTCGGGAGCAGAGACGCCAAGCAGATTTAACGCGTTTTTGAGAGCGATTCGCGTCGCTTGGCACAAAGCAAGGCGGGCCAGTGTGAGTTCTGGTTGATCGCTTTGAATCACACGGCACGAATCGTAGAACGAGTGGTACGTTCGCGCTAGTTCGATTGCGTAAGTCGTCAAACGGTTGACGGAATAATCTTTCGCCGTGCGCTCAACCTCGTGTGGAAGGTCGCAAATCTTGAGGACGAGAGCAATCTCTTTCGGATGATTGAGTAGGCCAGGATTGTTAAGCCGCGCCGGGGCTTCAAACCCTTGTTCCTTGGCCTTTTCGATCACGCTGCTAATGCGGGCGTGGGCGTACTGCACATAGAAAACTGGGTTTTCATCGCTCTGTTTGGTCGCCAGTTCAAGGTCAAAATCCATCGCCGTATCGTGGTGGCGCATCAGGTAGAAGAACCGCGCTACATCGGAGCCGGCTTGTTGTCTTTCGGCTTCTGTACCGTTCGGTCTAATGGTTTCCCCGATTTCGTTGACAAGGTCAATCAAGGCGTAAATATTGCCGTCGCGTTTGCGCATCGGAGCAGGTTTGCCATCTTTCAGGAACCGCACGATCTGGAAGATTTGAACCTCCAAATGCTCCTTGGCCCAAGCCAGTGAAGCTTGGCATCGGTTGCGCTCTTCCACGCTGGAATAAAGCTTGGCTTCGATTTTGCTCAGCGGCTCCGGGTTGTTAATCGGCTCGGCTTGGTCAGCGTGCATCGCGGCGACCACCGCCGTCAGGCGACCAATGTAGCCGTGGTGATCCGGCCCAAGAACAGTAATGAGCTTGGTGGCATCAGCAGGCCGATTGAATTTATCCTTGTGGTAGGCCACGTCGCTGGCGATGTAGGTGAGTCGCCCATCTTTGCGGCGGAGAACCCGGTCTTGGTCGTCACCGAATTTGGTGGATCGAAGCCAGACGGTTTTGCTAGAGCCGGAGTTGTCAACCCCTCCCTCAATCCCTCCCCGATCTTCGGGGAGGGAATCTTCTGTATCGTCCTCATCTACTGGCTGTTCCTCGCGGATGACATCTTTGATGACTCCACCCTTCGCCATGTCGAGCTTGATTCGGTAAGGGCCATCGTCGGCGACCTTACTTTTGATCAAGTGGTCTAGTTCCTGTTGAACTGCGCCGGAATCGTGAAGGGATTGCTCCGAGAACCATGTGTCGAAGTTGACTTGGAAAACTAAAAGGTCTGCTCTCTGCTTGGCAATCATCATTGATTCAGACATTTCTCTAATATCATCACCGTAGAGGTTTTCCAAATCATTTCGTGATGAGATTATTGCTGCAGCAGCGGACATTTCTGGGCTGAACCCTGACGTAAATGACTTAAGGCTTAATGCGTGTTTTCTGTCTTCCGAGGCATTCCACTCACGTAGTTTCGTAATTGAAGAAACTAACCAATCTGTATATTCTGGAGTCTTAAAGAAACTTTTAAATTCTGGATCAATAAGTAACCCATTCATAAATTCTACTCTCGCGTTCACTCCCGAATAAAGCATAGCCATTGACATTTCAGATGGACGTCCAAAAAGAGCTCCCCGAGGTGCTAACTGAGTTTCAGACTCAATTGCGAGAGCAAGGGCAATAATAAAGTTGTCTTGGATCACCTTGTCATGGACAAATCTAAGTGAATCATTTGCTTCATTCGGAAAAGTACTCATCATATGATCCATTGAGAGGTAGTACCAATAATTAACAATTACACTCTGCTCTCCGAACGGATTCTTGTTATCGTGTGTAAATTTCTGTCTATCAATATCGCCACGTAGTCGAACCATCTGATTGTGCAATCGTGCGAATTTGTCCAAAATATCTGCGAAACTTATTTGAGGATCAAAGAATTCAGCATAAGCTTTTATATAACCACTGTATATGCTTCCCAGTCCAAGCACCCTTTCCCTAGACTCTGCAATTTTGTCGGCAACGTCTTTAACGTAATCACCTTTGTAGCCGTCAGCAGGAATATCATCTCTGAGGATTATCGCCTTCACCGACTCGGCGAACAACCGCATTTGCTCCGAATTCACCCCGTCGTTGATGTAGTACTCGCGGTGGACGACGTTCCCCGCCGCTTCCAGAACATTACACAGCGCCGAACCAAATGCGGCCCCGCGACCAGAGCCAATCGTGATCGGACCATTGGGGTTTACAGAAACAAACTCGACATTAATGCGTTCAGGGGAACTGTTTTCTAGCTTCCCAAACCCTTCTGCTCTCTCTAAAACTGTGCCGATATGAGCCGCAACCTGCGTTGCGGAGAGCTTGAAGTTGATAAACCCCGGACCGGCGATATCGATTTCGGTGATGAGTTGGTTTTGGTCGGCTTCGCGGATGGCTTCCACCAGCATCTCAGCAAGTGCCCGCGGATTCTGTCCAAGTTTTTTGCTCGCAACCAGACAAAAATTGGTCGCAAAGTCGCCGTGCTCGGCTTGCTTTGGGGGTTCAACCTCCACCAAATCCTCTACGTCAGCGGAAAATCCATTTTTTTCCACCAGAATTTTTACGGCTGTTTTTAGCAGTTGGATAAGGGAGTTGCGAACCAAAACAGCTTGATTATGAAGGTTTAATGAGGGGTGACGAACGTTAAGGCCCACGAGTTCTGTCGAGAAAATAAGAGTTCCCCTTTCTTATTGAGGTGCTTTTAGGACTAAAATAGGAGAGTTAAGGGTATTTGCTCCTCTGGGAACAATTTGGGGGCTGGCTCTGACTGCTGCTTATTTGCGTGCTTTTATGGTTGGGCGTTAATGGGCAGGGGATTTTGAACGAATGGCAATTGAACGTGTACCGATGGCCAAGTACCTGATGGACAAGGGGTACTTGAAACAGGATCAACTGGACGAGGCAACGAAAGTTCAGGAGCAGTCAAACACTCCGAACTTAGGAAAAATTTTAATCGACCTTGGGATGGTTGGCGAACGAGAGGTAACCGAGGCGCAAGCTCAGGAAGCCGGATATCCGTTTGTAGACCTTGACAACGTTTCGCTGGAAAGCAGCGCGGTTAACGTTGTGCCCGATCGAATTGCAAAGCAACACTCCGTCATCCCCGTCCGCAAAGACGGCATGGTGCTGTGGGTTGCCATGAAAGACCCGAACGACATTGAAGCAATTGACGCCATTCGGTTTGCTTCCGGTTGTCAGGTCAAGCCAGCAATCGCAGTTCGCGGCGCAATTGAAGACGCGATTAAAAAATATTACGGTGGCTCTAATGGTGAGAATGGAGCCGCACCCGTCGCAGAAGCCGCCGCTGCTGGAGGTGAAGCTCAACGAACAAACACCGCTGGTATTTCTGCTCTTGTGGCCCAAGCGCAGGTCAATCGCGATGCAGATAACTTTGCGATGCCCGGCGGAACCGAAGAAGATGACGGAGCCGAGCTTGCTGAGCAAGCACCGATCATTAAGCTGGCAAACGCAGTTATCCAAACCGCTATTGTCGACCGCGCATCAGACATCCACGTAGAACCTCAGCAACGTGCGGTTCGCGTTCGGTACCGCATTGACGGTGTTTTGATGGAAGCAATGACGGTTCCTAAGAACCTTCAAGCTCCGATGATCTCCCGCCTAAAAATCATGGCGGAAATGAACATTGCAGAACGCCGGGTTCCACAAGACGGTCGTATTGAAGTACGCCACCAAGGCAAAGAGTTCGACCTTCGGGTTAGCTCCATCCCAACCCCGTTCGGTGAAAAAATCGTTATGCGGAT
Source organism: Fimbriimonadaceae bacterium (assembly GCA_019638675.1). GTDB lineage: Bacteria > Armatimonadota > Fimbriimonadia > Fimbriimonadales > Fimbriimonadaceae > UphvI-Ar2. Next base: position 1,103,154 of record JAHBTE010000001.1, read on the forward strand.
CCTTGATAAAGGAAACGCGATGATCGGTTTGACGAAACTTGGATTTACCGAAAGCAACCAAGCGGCGATTGAAGAACTGATTTCTCAGCCAAACGGAATGTTCCTCTGTACTGGTCCAACTGGTTCCGGTAAGACAACTACTCAGTATTCGGTACTTAACATGCTCAACTCGGTTGAGCGGAACATCATCACGGTTGAAGACCCGGTCGAATACCAACTTGGCGGTATCAGCCAGGTGCAGGTCAACAAGAAAGCTGGTTTGACCTTTGGTACCGCTCTCCGCTCCTTCCTCCGGCAAGACCCTGACATCATCATGGTCGGGGAAATGCGCGACCTTGAAACTGCTGAAATCGCGATTGAAGCATCACTCACGGGTCACTTGGTACTTTCCACGCTTCACACGAACGACGCGCCTTCGGCAACTCTTCGTATGATTGACATGGGGGTTGAGCCGTACTTGATTTCGGCAACGGTTATTGGTGTTCTGGCGCAACGGCTTGCTCGACGTATTGACCCGGGTCATAAAGAACCGTACGAAGTGCGCCAGCTCGACTTGCGCCGATTTGGATTTAAGGTAACCGATCCAGAAGGATCAGTCACTCTCTATCGTGGAATTCCGCACGATGATAACCGAATGACAGGCTTCAAAGGTCGAAACGGTATTCACGAGCTGATGATCATGAACGCGGAAATCGCTGAACTTGTTGTTCGGCGTGCACCACTGAACGATATTAAAGCGGCTGCGAAAGCAAACGGTATGCACGAACTTCGTGAAGATGGACTTGAAAAGGTTTTGATGGGTATGACGACACCAGATGAAGTCATGCGCGTTGTCTTCACCGCAGGTTTCTAGTGAACTAATTTGCTTGCAAGTTGCATTAGAACAATAACGACCAGACCAGACGTCTAAAACACAGAAAAAAGAAACGAATCAATAATGGAAAACTCGCCATACGCACAGTCACCTGGAAGCATGCCCCCTTCCTCGCCTCCACCTTCAGCTCCCCCGACAATGGGTGGAGAAACCTCCGGTGGTGAAGAAAAGAAAGTAGGCGCGCCGAAGATTCTTGAAGATCTTCACATTGACGAGCTCTTGCACATCGTTGTCGATCGCAACTGCTCTGACCTCCACATCTGTGTGGATAGCGAACCAGTTATCCGCGAAGACGGGAAATTGAAGCGGCTGAACTACGAAAAGTTCACGCCTCCGCAATCTCAGCGGATGATGTACGAAATCATCAGCGACGACCACATCACGAAGTTTGAGCAAACCAAAGAACTCGACTTTTCGTATGCGTTGCCGAATCCGGTTCACATGCGGGAACAAGGTAAGGGCCCTGTTCGCGCGCGGTTCCGTGTAAACCTCTACCGAGACCGAGGTAGCGTTGCCGCTGCGTTCCGCTTGATTTCGAGCCGAATTCCAACGGTTGAAGAACTCAACCTTCCTCCGCTCCTGAAAACGCTTTCAGAAAAACCTCGTGGTTTGATCCTGGTAACTGGCCCAACTGGTTCAGGTAAATCAACTTCGCTTGCGGCGATGATCAACCACTTGAACATCAACTATTCGCATCACATCATCACGATTGAAGACCCGATTGAATATCTGCACACGCATAAGTCATCGGTCATCAACCAACGTGAACTTGGTGGCGACACACTCAGCTTCTCAAATGCTCTGCGGGCAAGTCTTCGGGAAGACCCGGATATCCTGCTCGTTGGTGAAATGCGCGACCGAGAAACGATTCAGCTTGCGATCACCGCGGCTGAAACGGGTCACTTGGTCTTTGCAACTCTCCACACGAACAACGCAGCAGAATCTATTGACCGTATCATTGACGTTTTCCCTCCGGGACAACAAGAGCAAATCCGTGTTCAGTTGGCGAACAACATCATTGCGATCATTTCGCAGCAGTTGTTGCCACGAGCAAGCGGCCCTGGCCGAATTCCAACCAACGAAATCATGGTTGCAACTCCGGCAGTTCGCAACTTGATTCGTGAAAACAAAACTCACCAGATTCCGTCCATGATTCAAACAGGGGCGGCGCACGGCATGATGAGTATGGATCAGTGCTTGCGAGACCAATATATGAAAGGTCTGATTACACTTGAAGAAGCAATGACTCGGTGTATGAACGTTGAAGAATTGAAGAAGATGATCAGTCTGGGTGCCCCAGGCGGACAAGGTGGAAGCGCGGCTCCGGGCGCTCCAAAAAGGTAAGTGAACAATGGCAGTCTATAGCTACACATTCAAAGACCCCTCAGGGGGATTGCAAAAGGGAACCGCTGAAGCTGAATCGGAAGAGAAGCTGAGGGCACGTTTTTCGGAGCAAGGCCTAGAAATTGTTGAAGTCACCCTGATTAAGAAAGGGAACATCAAGAAGGCTCGTAGCTTTGGAAAGGTCAAGCTTACTAGGCTATCTCTCTTCTGTCGTCAGTTTTCAACCATGGTTGACGCTGGTGTTTCGCTTGTTCGTTGTCTTGACGTTTTGAGCCGACAAACCGAAGACCCCAAGCTCAAAAAGATTCTTATTGACGTTGGCGAACGGGTTGAAGGTGGTGAATCACTTTCCCGTGCGATGCAACGACACCCTCGAACGTTCAATAGCCTCTTTATCGGTTTGATTCGAGCTGGTGAAGTTGGTGGTGTTCTTGAAGAAGCACTGCAGCGACTTTCACAGTTCTTGGAAGCTGACGTTGCACTTCGGCGAAAAGTTAAAGCCGCGTTGACCTATCCAATCATCGTTATTTTGGCAGCGGTCGGAATCCTCGTTCTCTTGATGGTTGTTGTCGTTCCACAGTTTGCTGCGATCTTTAAAGATCTCGGTTTGCCAGACAGTGAATTCCCTGCGGCAACGAAGTTCCTTATCGATCTTTCAAACAATATGATCCGAAACTGGCATATCTTCCTCATCGTTGGTATTGCCCTGTTCTTTGGATATAAGTTGTTCGTGGGAACCCGATTCGGACGTAGAACGGTGGACAGAATCAAGTTAAAAGTGCCCGTTTTCGGCCCTCTTCACCTGAAAGTTTGTATGGCTCGTTTTAGTCGAACCATGGGAACCCTGTTGACCTCCGGTGTTCCTATCTTGCAAGCAATGGAAACAGTTGCAGGTACGGTTGGAAACTCAATCATGTCCGACGCGGTGCTTGATGCTCGTGCTCGAATCCGAGAAGGGGATCGAATTGGTGACCCACTTGAAGCAAGCCGATTGTTCCCGCCCATGGTCGTTCACATGATCGGGGTTGGTGAAGAATCTGGTTCGCTTGACTTTATGCTTCAAAAAATTGCTGACTTCTATGAAGCTGAAGTTGAAGCGACTTTGCAATCACTGACTGCGGCTCTGGAACCAATCATCATTGTTTTCCTTGGCGGAATGGTTGGATTCATCGTTTACGCAATGTTTGCACCACTGCTGAAGGTTATTACCAGTCTCTCCTCTGGTGACTCCTTCGAAAACAATAACTAGTAAATTGCGCGCCAATCGCCGAGAGCAGTTTGTTTGCTCTCGGCGATTTGTCGTTTAAAGAGGTTCCAATTGGGTATCTTGCGATAGGCAGGGAAGCCAGGGTAGCAAACAGAGTGTTTCCAGATTGGACTTGGGTGGTTGGGTTTTGGATAGGAGCCGCAATTGGCAGCTTTCTGAACGTCGTTATTTATCGCCTTCCCCGTGGGCTTTCCATCTACAAACCAAAACATTCGTTTTGCCCGAGTTGTAACCGTCAGCTCAGTACAGGTGAGTTGATTCCACTTTTAAGTTGGGCATTGCAAAAGGGTAAATGCCACTGTGGGAAAAATCAAATCGGAGCGAGATATTTTATTGTTGAGTTGGTTACGGGCAGTTTGTTTGCTGCAATTTGGTATCAGCAACTCGTGTTGAGCCCGGCTGGTTTCAATTCTCCACTCAATTTGATCTATGCAGTTGGATATATGCTTTTTGCCGCCGCGCTCGTCGCGGCTATTTTTACTGATTTGGCGCACTACATCATCCCCGATCAAATAAACGCGTTCATGCTTGTAGTTGGCCTCGGTATGAACATCGCGATGATAGCCTATGGTTTGCCAGAGGCTTGGCTTTGGGGAATCCCAAGCTCGCTTGCAGGCGCTCTTGTAGGGGTTGGAGTGCTTTGGGGGATCGCCTTTTTGGGACGACTTTTATTCAAAAAGGATGCTATGGGCCATGGTGATATAAAAATGGCCCGAGGAATTGGGGCAGTATTGCTGCCAATTGGTGCAGGTATGAGTTTTGCCATGGCAGTTGCGCTTGGAGCAATTATTGGCGGCATTCAAGTTTATATGTTTAGAAACAGGAAAGCGGCAGAGGAAGAAACGGATGAAGAGGTTTACGTTCCTGAGTCAATAGGTTCACTTTTGCGCTGTGGAGTAGGTTATGTTGGTTGTGTGGACGTAGTGGGGCTTGCCGTCCCGAGCATTTATGAGAAATGGTTTGGGGAGAATCCTTATTCAATTGAAGAGTTTGAGGAGGAGCCTGAAGTAGAATTAACAATGATTCCGTTTGGACCATATTTGGCGGCGGGAGCATTGGCAGTGGTGCTGTTTGCTCCGCAGTTATATGGATTGCTGGATCAATACATTAAATATTTGGGCATTGAGTGAAGGACAACGGAACAATGAAGAATCGAGGGCAGTCAGACAAGACAGACCGGAGTAGGCCATGACGAAGGGCACAAGAGCGTTTACACTAATTGAACTATTGACCGTGATTGCGATCATTGCAATCCTTTCAGGCATTATCGTGCCTGTTTATGCACGGGTCAAGGATAATGCAAACCGTAGCAACGATATCAGTCACATGAACCAGTTGAGAACTGCTTTAGGCTTATATCGTGAGGATCAAGGAGCTTATCCTCCCCAGTTGCTGGGCTACGTCACCCTCTATAGTTCTGGCCCAAATGCTGGGAATGTGATGCCAGCATCAGTGGTGCAAGGATTCCTGTACTCTAAGCGAGTTGGTAGCTTAGAAACGTTCCGGCCTGCCTACAATCGCGTTTCTCCGTCTGCAATTGTTAATGCAGTTTTTCCAACCCAAGATCCATTGGCGCTCGGAAACTTTGTTCCAGGGTTAGATCTGAACGGTGATGGCAACTCAACGGCTGCAGATGACACGCTAGGTTCACGACAAGCTTTTGGCCCGGCTGATGGTTTTGTTTGCTGGGATCCAGCAATTTCTGCGGTGGCCGCTGGCGGCACTCGTTGTAGCGGCGTTAGCTTGAGTGATCCTGCAGATGTAAGGGCGAGAATGTTCTATAGCATCTCCGGTTATGATGTTGCGAATGTTCCTGTCGCAGGGGGTGCTTCCAGAAATGAATTGAGATACGCTCGGTTCTGGACAAACTTTGCGATTGGAGTTGGAGCAGGTTTTGGAAACGGCGACGCAGCTGACGATCCTCGGCAGTTGGGTTATACGAATCCTCCGGATAACACAGTTGTAACTTGGAATAGCTACTTCCGTGAGTATCAAAGCCCGGGTGTGCCGCAGCGGATCCGCAAGGACATCATTTTGTTCTTGAATGGTAGTGCGCGACCTTGGGATTCCAGGGCTTTGGCAGACGCGGCATGGCGACAGAAGGCTGATTAACAGTCTCACAGTTCAGCATTGCCCTTGAAGGTTTGATTGGTTTGAGAAAAGATATGGTACGTGGAATGAATCGGCGGCTCGTAGCGGGAACTTCGTTAATCGAAATTCTTACCGTTATCGTTGTATTCCTGGTCGGGATTTTGGCAGTTGTCCAAATCTTCCCTCCTGGTTTAGGCGTGTTGCGAGAAAATAGAGCTAAAACTCAAGCGATTGCGATGGCGCGGGCTGAAGTTCAGCGTGTGCTTGGTCAGTCAGCGCAAATTCCTGAGCGCATCGTAGCTGGTGTTTTTGATACAGTTGGCAACTTCTTTGTACTGAGTAACTCGAATCCCAATGAAATGAATCCTCCCGTAGACTCGGGCACGGGTATTGGGGAAATGACCTCAAGTGGTCAAGTTCTCGATGGTGGAAACCCAATTGGTGATTGGACGAAACTGACTGGCGCAAACCGAATTACTCGCGTCATTGGTGAAGGCAAACCGATTTCACAGCCTACGGTTATTAATGGCATTAGTGGTAGCCGTATGCAATTGCTATTCGGCCCGATTTATTACCAATACGATGCGCCTAACAACCGCTCACTCGGTCAAGTCCTTTCCGTTTATGGCAACGATTTACGTCGAACTCAAGGCAGTGCGGATAATCAAAATCCTAACTCGGCTGAGCCACTTTACGATACTGATTCATTCGCGTTTGTGCCTGGCACAGAAGCAACACTTTCTGGGCTGACTCCAGCTGGATTTGAAAACAAAGATCAAATCTGGATCGGTCGCCTGCAGGATTTAGGCACAAACACGCTCAAATCTCACGCTTACCGCGTTTCTATGAGTTTCGTCTACAACGACGGGGTTACTGATCGGGTTGTAGAAGCTATCTTCACCGCTTTTCCAAACATTGCAAATGCTTACTACCGAGAACTGAATAACTATGCGGTTATTTCAGTACCTGATCTGCTGACTGGTAGCGCGTTTGCGCCAGCTGGATATCGCGGTGTTGAGCTTGCCAGCGTGCGCGTTCAACGAATTTTCCAAGAAGTGCCAAACGGAACGCCGTTCGATGCGTATGATCCCTATCAGTACAAGCCTTGGAATTATGCACTCGGCACTTTAATGCTGAACCCAGCTGGTGCTAACGAAACCGTTAAGGATGAAAACGGCAACGATTCGCCGTTGATGGCGCGAGTTGATTATTCGGTTTATGATTGGAGAATCATCCGAGATGAGTTCCAAGTGCCAGGTCAGATTATTGCAACTGGATTTAACCCAGTTGTTAAGTTGCTGGCTAATCAAATCATGCCAAGTAGCGGAACTCGAGTAGATGGCCAACCTTATGGTGGAATCGCACTCGCAGGTGACAACTTTATGTACACGCCAGATTTGGCAGGCAATCTTGGTTCACGAGATTTCGTGTTGATGGATCTGCAGTCCGGCGGAATTATCGCAGGTAACTCTGGTGTTGCCAATAGCTGCTACGAAGTGGATAAATCTTCTGGAAACATCCGATTCAAGGATACGGATTCTTCTGATTCGCTGGTCGTAACTGGTCACATCTGGGTTCCTGACGGAACATTCGGTGGCTGGGTGGATTCTGGCCCAGTAGAAATTGCTGGTCGGCGCGTTCAGGCCCTGTACATGGCTACGGGTGAGTATGCCGTCCAGTTGTTGAAGGCTTCCAGTAGCTACAACGTAGTCTTCCCGACCGCGGCTAATCAACTTGCGGCTGGTCAGTGCTATGAAGGTGGCAGTAATGGTTGGGGGCAGCCAAACCGTCTTTACTTCCCGCTGATTGACAGCGGACAAAAAGTAACCGTTGGTGAGCTTTGGGTTGCTGGATATTCAGAACCCGTTATTCGAGACAGAGATTTACGGATTGCTGGCATTGAGTCAATCGGTGGCGTTACTGTAGCCTATGCTGAATTACCTGCCGGAGTTACATTCGATGCGTCGCGAAACAACTATGCGGTGCGTCGAGTTGAAGGAGCTTCGATTAAGGTTCGATCTTTCTACAATCCTCAACGATTTAACATGACGTCTTCAACGACTGAAAACTTTGAGCGTTTAGCTCGTTGGACACAAACCTATAGCATCACCCAAACCGAAACATTCGATGCGGGAGGGAATAACTAATGCGACTGCGCAAACGAAGAAAAGCTTTTACCCTTATTGAGCTACTCACAGTTATGGCGATCACTGCCATCTTGTTGACGGTGATTACGGTTCCTGTCGTGCAGAGCTTTAACCTGACTCGGGCAGCTCAAGGGTTCGCAAATGCTCAAAATCGGGCGCGATTGGTCATTTCCCAAATCGAACGCGAGGTTAGTAACAGCGCCGGAATTCGGGATAACTCTGGACAGGGCGGTTCGCTCTATATCATGGTTCCCGATAACACAGGTGCGCAGACGCCAATTCAATTGAGCTACGTGAAGATGGATATTGCTGCGCCGGCGCAAGGTGATCCAAGTACTCGCGTTGGAACCGCATTTATTGATCCTGACACAGGAAAGGTTGACCCTACGCTGCAAACAACCAAGGGTCAAATGCAGTTGCCAGGTGTTCCGGGCGACACCGTTGTTCGGTACTTTATCTGCCGACGTGATCCGTTTACGAATTACAACAATCCGTTTCAGCGGTTCCGCAATCCAGGTGGCGCGCTTTGGCTCGGAACGCAAGGTGGGCGAGACAATCTGTATGTCCTCATGCGGGCAGAAGTTCAGCCTTACGTGTACCAAACGATCGCTGGTGTTCCAACCCGGGTTGTGAACTCTGACTTCTTTATGGATTTGGATCGGGATGCTGATCCAAATACCAGTGGGCCACTTTTAGATGACACGACATTTATGGATCCCCTCGCGCGAAATGCGTTAGGTGGAAGTGCGGCACTTGGCTACACAGTGCCCCAGGCTTATGATCCTGCTGATCGCGACGAAATGATCCGTAACTGGCTGAACAAGGCAACAGTTGTGACCGAAGTCAGTCGGTACGACATGATCATGCCTATCTCCAATCCGTCTACTCAAGAAATTAAGTACAACGGTGCGGTACCGGTAGTTGTGCCTCTCGTTCGCTTCCAGCCAACTCGATTGAATACAGAAGCGGCCACGAAGCAACTTGCTGTTCGTCCAACGGAAGAATCAGACAACGTTGAAAAAATCGGCCCGGATGTGTACCTCACTCAATACGGAAGTTGGGCTGACGCTTATATGCGGGTTTTCCCAAGCCTTTACAACCCAGGAACAGGAGCTGGTGCAGCTTCGGCGGGTGCGGTTCGCGCTCCTTGGCCTGGTGGCGATACCGTTGACATGGTTCAGGATGTAAATGGCGACTTGGTTCTCGGTGTACCAGGTGGTAATTACTTCAACATCACGCGTTATTCAACACTGAAAGGAACTGGTGCAGATTATCCATTCACACGCTCGTTGAATATCCCGTTCCTAACAGGTAACCCTTTGGCAAGGCAAGAATTTATCGCGCTTGTGCCGGAACCAACGATTGGGAAAGTTGTCGGAAGTTTTGATATCCGAGATTACGGCGTAGATAATCTGGTTGCCTTTGAGGAGCGAGTACCTTCGAGCACAACGGCTGCTCCTGGAATCGTGGTTGGTGCTACGGTCACTCCGGCGGATGCAACATACACGGCGGGCGCATCTTGGGATACCTACACAGGAATTAACGAACGATTTGCTCGGCTGTGGCATCAGTGGGATAGCCTGTGGCCGAATCTCGCTGCGGCTCCGGCTAGGGATGACCTTGCTGGTGGCGTCAAGCGATGGCTCGACCTCCGGTTCTTTGCTCAGGCAGGCCCATCGGCAGAACAAAGCCCGCTCACTCCTGGCTTATTCCCTCGAATCAGCATCACTCCTGGTAGCGAAACAATTTACGGCCCAGACCAAAATCCTGGCCCGAACTACGGAAAAATCGTTCGCTACACACGAGTGCCAAACGTAGACTCGGTAACCGTTGGTCCGAACCAATATAAGATCAATTACACAGATCGAAAGGAGCCAGATTGGGCGACACAGTTTGGATTTGGAGCGGTTAATTACGATAAGTCCGTTGCTAACCCCAACGACTTCCTGCAAGGCGTACTGCAAGCGCGTTACCGCGCTGGCTACGTCGAGTTGAATTCTCGATACGGTGAACCGATTCCTGCTGGGAACATTTACGTCACCTATCGCTTCCAATTTACAGAGCCTAACGATGTGGTTTCGGTTGACTACGGTTCAACTGAACTCATGGAAGTCGTGCTCACAATTCGCAACTACCCGCAAACTAACGTACCGAACCCACAAATGGTGACGGTAAGAGGAACGGCGGCGGTGCGTAATAAGCTTCGGTGATATGAGAAGGACCATGAACAGAACGGAACGTATGCTTATGAATCGGTCGCGCCAGCAAGGTCAGACCTTGATCATCGCGATTTTGATTCTTGGGGTTCTTTTGATCCTCGGAGTTGCCTTTGCCGGAATTATCAGCCGAAACATTACGGAAACTGGTCGTTCGGCTCAGCGCACAGTGGCGTCAGACCTTTCCCAAGCGGGGATCAAGTTTGCGCATGATCAAATGTTGAACGGTAGCTTGGGTGCTGACTGGCGCCCGGCAAATACTGCTTTGACAGTTGATGGGGCTGGTTTCACTAAAGATCCAGATGCTCTGTATCTTCGACCGGGATCAGGCTTCTTTGTCGAAGTTGATCCCGTAGGCAAACCCGGTTATCTTGTTGAAGACCTTGGTGGCCCAGACTATCTCGGTGCTTATAGCCGAGTTGGTTTTGGAAAAGGCCGTTCTCTTCTTCGGGTTCGCTACTCTCCATCGGCATACGATGCGTTCGGTGCTTCCACTGGTGCACTCCGCGATGCTGGTAAGGCCCGCGGGCATATCATTATTGAATCTGTCGGTCGCGCTGGTGCCATTGATGACCAAGGTCGAATTGATCCGAGCAAATTGCTTGATCGTAACGTTCAGGCGACTTTGTTTGCTGACGGAAACGCAGTTAGAAATGGATTAGGCGTTCTCAAAGCAGTTGATGCAGGTGTCACTAACTCTCGCCGAATGATTGCCTTTGCTTCCATTGGCTTCATGGAATCGGCTCGTTACATCACCAACAAGTACAACCGAAGTCAGTCGGCTCAAATTGGAACTCCGACTTCAGCGGCTGGCCCACTGTTTAATAGTGCAGTTGGAATAGGCGCAACCTACGAAGGCAATGACGTCAATGTGCCCCAGCAATTTGGTAGAAACCAATCTGGTGCCGCGACAATTGCAGTTGACCAAGGTCGGTGGGATTTGCTTCCCGGCGGTGGTTCAATTTGGGTGAACGGATCGCTTGAAGTGTTCGGTCAATCAGACATTTTTATCAACCGACAACTCGGTGAATCGATTAACGTTACTGATGGAATTCGGCCAGCAAACAATAGTTCAGCTGTAAACCTACACATTTTTGCTCTTGATGGCACTTCAACCAACTGGCGCGAATGGCAAATAGGATTTGGCGACCCTGTCAACTCCCCTCAGCTAGTCACTGGCAACGGCCTGGATAGTAATAATGCGAACTTCAGCACCTTGGGTGGGGTCATTAAAGATGGACGCTTGTTGAGCGACCTTCCAGGATTTAATCGCATGACCGCAGTTAAGGCTGCTCCTTCTGTTAGCGCAACTGATCCTCAAACTGGTGACAATCGTTACCGTGAATTGAGTCAGCGCACTGGTGCTCTTGGCACAAACGGTCACCTTGCAGGTGAGTTTGGTCATGGTGAAGGCGTGTACGTTGATAGCCCAGAACGAGGTAACCGCAGTTTGGCTGATCAACGCAAAGGCCTTGATCCTCTTAAATCTTTGCCCAACGACTGGTTGAACCCGAATAATGCTTCTTCGCAAGGTTGGCAAGGCCAATACTACATTCCCAATGCACCTTACGTTCGGTTGCTTCCTGATGGATTTGAAATTATCCGGGATAGTCGAAGCAGTAGCGCAACTTGGAAAGATGTTAATGGCGTAGATACTGCGCAGACTCTCTGCCGCTATTGGATTCGCACGATTGGAAACCAAACTTACATCGTTAACTCAATCGCTAACCCAGCATTTGATCCGCTGACGGGCAACTTTGCCACCAACGGTCAGCTATTCAATGGTGTGTTGTTGTTCGAAGGTGACGTTCGAGTTCGAGGAGTTATTCCAACCGACCAGCAGCTGACTCTGGTTTCAATGGGTTCGATTTACATTGAAGGCAGTATCACTAAGGGCATTTTTGATCCTTGGACAAACACGGTTTTGACTCGTCCAAGCACTTCACTCTGCGCTTTGCTGGCAAAAGATTTTGTGACGATCAACCCAACGATGTTCTTTGGCCCTGAAGTGGGAGAATCTCCTAAGCCAAAAACAACGAATCCGTTGCCAAATACGCCTAACCCAATTGAATTGGATGGCACTTCGTCTCCGGAACTGTTGATGACATCAGAAATGCTCCTCAACCCGGTAGGCAACAACCCAGCAAACTGGACAACTTTTGCCGAACAGTACGTTCCATCCGGCGGTTTGGGAGAACCAGGTGCTCTGGATTCAAACATCTTGGTATCCGTTTCTGCCGATGACAACGGGCCTGGCTTCTTGGGTATGGATATCCTCTCGGGCACGTTCCGCGATGCTACGCCGACAGCAACTCGATATCTTTATCCACGGGCTTACCTTGGCGTGTTGAATAACGATGCTTCTCCTTACTTCGGTGGAGCTGGCAACATTCCTTCATACGGCTTAGGCGACCCAGCATTGAACGCATATCCGAAGTTCCAAACTTGGGCGATGCCGCTGGTGAACCTGCAAACTCCTGGTGGAGTTGCTCCTTACAACTCAGCCGGTAGCCGCAAGCTAGAAATGAACCCTGCCGCAATCGAAGGTCTTTATGATCTCTCGGTTCAAGATCCAACGTTCTTCCGAATGTTCTTGAACCCAGTCGGCGGTCAACCGACGAAGAACGTTTTGATTGCACGAACGGCAATCACTCCATTCGATGTGCGGATTGAAGCGGTGATGTACGCTGAAAACGGTTCGTTCTTTGTGATTCCTGGTCAATGGTTTAACACCAATCCAGAAGACACCCGAGCAAACTTCGAGCAAAACTACACTCCAGGCGATACAACCGATGACTTGAATACCGCCGCTCTGGACTACGATCCAGGCCAAACCGTGACGGTTGCTGGTGTGACTTCTAGTCGCCGATTGCTGGCTCAGCAACGACGCGTAGAAAACTTCGGTGCTTCCGCAGAGGTTCCGTTCTACGGTGAACCGCTGGCATGCCGAATCACGATGGTAGGTTCAATTTCTGAAAACATGACCGCTCCGATGGCCATGCAAACAGAATGGTTGAAGAAATGGGGTTGGATGCCTCGTAGAATCGGTGGAACAGGTCGGATTCTTCCGGCGCAACATGTCCCAACTGGTTACAGCGTCGCGACTAACCTTGCCGTTCCTAATCTGAATTTGATTTACGACCCAGTTCTGGCTACGGCCGCTGTTCCGGTATCTGATGCCGCGAACGCAGTTCTGCAGTCAGTACGACGAGACAATCAAGGGCGAATTTTGCCCCCGGCCCCCAGATTGCCGGTTAGCCCGACGTTGGCTTACTTTGGAGACATAAACCCGTGAAGCAGTACACGAAATTGACCCTTGGCTTATTCATGGCCTGCGCAGCATTTGTTGCGCAGGCTCAGCCAGTGAATTATGCGATCAAAACCAAGTCGATCAAGGCAGGGGTTTTGCTTGTTCGCGATAGTTCTGGTTTGATTCAGGCAAGCGGGGCTCCACACATCTGGACGATTCTCGATCGAGACACACAGATCAAGCCAGCTGAGTGGAATTTTGATTCTCCACTTGGTCTTTCTGTGCTCAGCACAGAAGCCGCTAACCGCTGGGGAGTTCCCGGTAATGCTGGTAGCTCGATTAATAAAGCGTATGCGCCTTACTGGGAGGTAGACCTCACCACCGCAACAGAGCAATCGCTGGCCAATTTCGATATCCTTCAGATGAGTGTCATCGGTTCTACGGTTATCACTCCAGATGAACGAGAAAAACTGCGGTTGTTCGTCGACAAAGGTGGGATTCTGTGGGTTGATCTTGCTGTCGGTGGAACCGCTGCCTTTGATTCCATCAATAACCTTCCTTCGCCAGTTCAAATTGTGAACTCTGGTGCTGCACTTTCACTCAACGTTTTTCACCCGCTTGCGGCTGGTCCAAACCGATTGAACTTAGCTGACCTCTATGCGATGAGCGATGCAAGCTCATCTCTTTCGGTCGTTCCTTTCGATTTTCCAGGTACCGCTGTGGATCAGCTTTTCCGAGGTACACGACAAGATGGCTTGCGGCTTGACCCAGCGGCCCTAACCGGATCTAACGCGGTTGTTGCAAGCGCGCAAATTGGTGATGGGTATATGGTGATCACTACTCGAGGCGTATCTCGTGTGATCAACCGCAGTGCGTTTACACCGTTTAACAATAACGCTTTAACGGTTGGCCCTCCGAATAAAGATCAAGCTTATTTTGCGGCGACTAAGCTCGTCATGAATATGCTTTCGCTTTCTTCGCGATTTACATCGCATGGAAACGGAAGTCGAAACAGTAATTCGGTAACCGCCACCGTTAGTGCGCCCGCATTAAAACGATTTGCTGCACCAGCATTTGGTGGAACCAAGGGTTCGCCAGTACTTTTCAATGGTAGGTTCATCGTTAGAGCTGGTGGAACGCTTTATGTTTACGATGCTGATCCTAGCAACGATATTGATCGAGATGGAAACCCAGACGATGGCATAGTTGACCCAGTTGGTTCGGCTTACGACCGCATCTGGTCGAGCCAAGATATGGGCACAATTTCTGACCCAATTGTTATTGAGTCACCCAACTCACCATTAGTTGAGCAGATTTGGGTTCAAGACAGCAATGGTCGCGCCCACGGCTTTAACCTGAGTCAGAGCACCTTTGTAAACGTTACTCCGTTTGCTACAATCGATGGCCCTCCGCCTCCAGCTGGTGCGACCGTATCCACGATTTTTGCTCCGACTTATCATGAAGGCATGCTGTTCTTTACCAATGGTTTTGATTCAGGTCAAGGTCGTTTGTGGAGCCTGAACCCACGGATGGCAGCAGAAGGTGCTGGCAACGAATCCCGCAACGTAGATGATGATGGCGTTGTCGGCGGAAACTACTGGTGGTCGGTTGAAGGAGCTCCTGATCGCTTTAAGGCACCCGGTGCAAGTGCGTCGGTTGCCTATATTCCAATTCAGGATGGTTCTGGTGGTTTGGATCGAGTGGCGTACATTGCCACAAACAGAATTCCAAGTGGCCCAGGAACTGCTCCAGCAGGTTTAGTCAGTATTTGGATAGGCGCGCGCGCTGAAGTTCCGACTGGGGTCGGTCGAGCTGGTGCTGCACTCAATCTTGAAACACGAGCCGCTCGTAATCAACTGCCTCTTTCAATCACCCAAGGAGATCGTTCTCCATTCGGTTTGAATGTTCGAGTTATTCGACCAAACGGAATTCCGCTAACCGCGACTGAAATGGGCATTTACTTTACTGGTGTCGTCACCCAGCCAAGTAATGGAAGAATTCAGCTTCAGATTACTCCTGGTTTTGAAACGGGAACGTTCGACTGGGATGGCAACAATACGGCTTCGACTGCGGATGACGTCAGTTATCGAATTGACTATACGATAGATGCAACAAGAGTTGCAGTTGGTTATAATGGTACGAAGTACGTTCGCTCTTGGCTATTCGTTGTTGACGAGAGCGGTAATCCTCAACTTGATGTCCAAGCCGCTCCTGCTATTTCGGATAGTGGAAACGTTGGTCTAATCGTTGGCCGAGATAACGGCGGTTCATTCTATAACTTCAAGGAAAATGCGCCAGGTCAAATTTTCGTTAAGTCACGATTTGAATTCCATAGTGCAATTAATAACCTCGGTGCGTTAGGCACAAACCAAGGTTATCCAAGCTCGCTGGTTGATGAAGATGACTTGGTTCGATTGATTCCATTCTTAAATCTTCCTCTGTCCAACATTCATCCGGTTGGGATTGCTGCCTCTGGCGATTCGTTCTATGTCAGCGTTGAAGCAGGGAAGAATGCAGGGCCATTCCAGGTTCCAACAAGTGCTCTTCTCTCATTTAAGGCAGACCCCGATCCCATTGAATTTACGATTGATATCGGAGCGAATCAGCAAAACACGGCGGTTCTGTTCAAACAACCAGATACGGCAAGAAGTGGTTATTCTGCCATTCCTGGATTGTTTAGTAGTCGCTCATCTAGCGAATTCAGCATAGAGCCGATCCCAAATACCTCGCTTGCGCGAGTGATCATGCAGAGCCTTGCCGGAACAACTAGCAACGGTGCTCTCAATTCCTGTTTTGCAAATAACCTCCCCATTATCGTGAACCGTGGCGGTCAAACCGATACGATTTACGAACCAGAAGCACCCACCAATAGCGGCGTGTTCTTTAGAGGCCGTGCTGCAGGTCGGTACAACTCTCTGCGTTGGTACACGGTCTTGAACGGCTATCGAGTACAGCAGGGCCCTGTTGTTGCTGGTGGCACCATGTTCGTGGCGGGGCAAAGCGTGTTGCCGTCACTGATGAATGGCGATTTTCCTCCGACAAGTCTTGATGGCTTGATGTTCGGAATGGACACCGCCCTTAGCCCTGACGACCGACACATGATCTCGACTTCGGCAAGGCCGTGGATAACTCAGTTGTTCCAACTGAAATACACTCCTGGCCCTGGCGACCCGGTCAACCCGCCTCCGTTCAGCTTTAACAAGGTTACACCTGCAGAACCGATCCGCTGGCCACAGGCAAAAGGAATTACATCGTTTGATGACTTCCGAGTGCGGATTTTGCAGGCGGCTTTGCTGAACGAAAACCAATTTGCTGGGTTAGCGGTTGGTGAAGGTGCGGTAGCTGTTGTCTCGGAAGATAATTCGACACTCTTCAAACGAAGCGACTTCTTGGTCGTTGACGCAGGTCGAATCAGCCGATTTGACCCAAGCGGAAACCCAATTTGGGCGACTGAATCAACCACTTATGCTGGTTTTAATCAACCAGGAACCTCTGAACGAGCACGAAGACTTTCAACGCCAAGTAGAGCTTATCCAGACGGAGCGAATGGATATGTGTTTGCTGATCCAGGTAATAACTTGGTTTCAAGAATAGACTCAGCAGGTCGCGAAATTCGAACTGTTGAATCTATCCGATTCCATCCAGACGTATACGCCACTACTGATCCAGGGCGCCCAGAAAAGAGCCCCCGTGGTCAAGGTTTGAATGAAGCGAAATTGCTTCGCAATCCGCAAGACGTTGGATTCTGGACAACTTACGTTTCAGCGGCTGATGTGGATCGACTCTTCCCGAGCGAAAATATCTCTACCGGTGGCTATCGAACCATTACAAACGAGCGATGGGATCACTGGCTGATCGCTGATGCTGGCAATAGTCGCGTAATTGAATTGATTGATCGTTATGCGCTAGATTCATTTGGTCGGGTGACAGGCGTAGTTCGTTATCGCGATCTTTCAGATAATGAAGGCGATACGTTAACCCCTGCACTTGGAATTCTTTGGTGGCATTCACCAGAAGAATTTAGCGGAAAACGATACGCTTATAATACGCTTGCCAGAACAACGGTTGATCTTGGTGCAACAACTAGAGAAGCAGTTGCTCTCGGATTCAATAATGTTCAACCTAGCTTGCAAACTTTTGGCTTGGATACATCGACTCCTCCAAAAGTAGACAATGCGACTGGTTACGGTGGAGTCGTGATTTACGATGGCCCTTCAACTAAGGTCATCAATGAATATACGATTCCGGCTCTTCCAAATGGAACGCTGATTTCTGACCTCGGTGGTGGAAACTTCTCCTATGATCCGGGAATGGGCGCAACCAGTGAGCAAACGGTAAAGGTGAGCAACCTCACGTCAGTGAGCGTTCGCTACATAGATACTGGTGCTGGCTTGGTGCTGACCGTAATGGTTTCGACTGATCGCGGCGTATTTGAACTATGGGAACGCCCATTTGGCACAGGTACACGCTGGGAAGTCCGCTGGATGTTGCCAAATAAGGCGTACGTGAATATGCGACGATCTTCATTGACGGCTACCAACTTTACGCTTGCTGGTTTGGGATCAAATTCAGTTGGATTCCGACCAATGCATGCACGAAGATTAGACAGTGGTGACGTATTGATCGTGAACGGTTATACAGGAACTACACGAATCGGTAATGCCTTCAATGGTGAAGTTATCTTGGTCAGTGGAAATTTTGCCAATGGTAATCCGGATATCCGGCAACCAGGCTATGACATTAATCGAATGAACCTTGGCTTTAACAGCTTAAGCGTGCAGTTCGAACTACCTCCGGTGCAAGGTATCCGCGGCATCGTGAGACCAATTTTTGCGGAGAGGCAATAAGCAATGAAGGAGTCTGGAGTGGAAAAAACCCGTATGAATCGTGACCGATTGGGTTTGGGCCTTTTAATGGTGGTAGCGGCAATTCTTGCCGTACCGGCCTTTGCCCAAGATTTTCGTTCGTTCCATGGAACGAGCGAGCGAACAGGTCGTGCCAGTATTCAACCTTCAACTGCCGTCGCAGAAAATGTTTGGAACAATGGTGGTCGAGGATTTCTCCGTTGGTGGGATCCGATTTTTGAAGCAGGAACCGAGGTTGATAACCCTAGTATTAACGCTAACATCCTAACTGGAACCTGGGATAACCCATTTCCATTTGGTGCTGGCGTTAATCCAGTGCTTGCTCTCGGATATCAAGTTAGTTCACCTACAGAAGAGCCGTACCTTTATGCAGTAACTACCACTGCGGGCGGTATTTCAGACCCCGATCCATCTGCTGGGGCAACTGCATCTTTCACCTGGAATATGAACGGTCTGATTCCTGGTTCGGAGTACTCAATCGAAGTA
Organism: Fimbriimonadaceae bacterium; assembly: GCA_019638675.1. Classification (GTDB taxonomy): domain Bacteria; phylum Armatimonadota; class Fimbriimonadia; order Fimbriimonadales; family Fimbriimonadaceae; genus UphvI-Ar2. Next base: position 1,121,694 of record JAHBTE010000001.1, read on the forward strand.
AACGTTCCAGTTGGACCAACAAATGTCAATCCTCTTGGAGCAACTGATCTCCGATTCACCCCACACTATCAGCTGTATTCAGTTCAAAGTAATACGGGAACGGACTTCTTCTGGCTAGACCTTTTTGAATCTGCTGGCGGTTATGGCGAATTAGCGGAAGGTCAGGCGTTTGAAGCTATGGCGGGTGGAAACATCCGTGTAACTCTCTACAACGTTGTTCGACGAAATGATTTCGGAACTCAAATTGATCCACTGGATACACCAGGTACCGATATCGTTTATGCAGACGCGGTTAAAGCTGTGTCTCGATCACCGAGAGGCGTTGCAAATGCAGTCGCGACCCCAGTTGTTGGTCAACTTACACAAGCTCCGCTTGATGCCCCAACTTTTGGCGTGCTCTCCGATCAACGTGTGTTCAGTAGTCGCAACGAAGATGCTTTCTTTGGTGCAATCAATAAGGAAATCCGGTTCGGAACAGTTACATCTTTCACCCATAACGGTGAACTCGTAGATGCGTTTTCACCGCTACGAAGAAATATGATGTGGAGTTGGCCGGCAACTCGCCCACTCGATCTGAGCCAAGCCGAATCAGATCGCTATGCAGTTGATCGTCAGAATTGGGTTCTTGGCGCACCAAATCCGAACTATCCTCGCTACCAGGTTTTCCGACAAGCTGATAACCTTAGCGCGGCTACGACTATTGGTGCTGGATTCGTTGACGATAATACGTTTAACTCGCGCGGGCCGAATTACACTATTACTCCGGCAGTGGTTACGGCTAATAGCTTCGTTCATTGGAACCCTGTTGCATCAGAAGGAAATTACTCAATTCAAGTTCATTTCCCTAACAACGACACAGCTGCAGACCTTGCAACCAACGTTACTTACGAGATTCTGCAAGGGGCCACTGTGGTCGCTATTAGAACAGTTAACCAATCCACTCTCAACGGCTGGGTAAACATTCCGAATCAGCCGGAAGACGGTTTTGCACACACTGCTCTAAACCCACTATCTATTCGAGTCCTGAATAGCGGATCTGCTCAAGATGTTCTAGACGGGCGCGATGTATATGCAGATGCGGTTCGATTTGTTGGCGATGCTGACCTTGGAATTACAAGCACTCCAGTACTGACCGTAGCCAATGTAAATCCGGGAACCGGGACGACTACGCGAGACGTGCTTGTTGTTGCCCGTGAAAACGGCTCGATCACTGCTATGGAAGCGCACGGAAATGATGCCACGGCTTCCCAACAGCACGTGTTATGGACATATCCAAGCGAAGATGTTGCTACCGATCCTAATGATGATCCAACGGAAGACTACGGTATTACCGAAAACCCAACCAAATTTAACTTGAGTTCTGCTCTGGTGACCAATATTGCTGGGCAAGACTTGCTTTACATTGGTTCGGATAACGGAAAGGTCTACTGTCTGGAAATGGAAGGCCGTGGCGATGGAACTACTCGCCGGCGATGGACTTGGCCCGACGACTTTAACCCAACTAATCCGCTTGTGCCTATGCAAGCAGGTGTTGGCCCAATCAAAGGCTCAATTGCCCTAGCCAATTTTGGCGGCGTTCCGCACATTATCGTGCCTGACAGTAACGGAAAAGTTTATGCCCTTGATGCCGCTGGAAATCCAGCTAGCAAAACAACGAACATGACTTGGGAATATCCTGCGTTTGGAAATAACCTTGGCGCATTGGAAATGACCCCAGTGGTCGCGTTTGGTCAGATCACTTTTGCTGCCGCTAACTTAGCGGCCCCAACGGAAGGAGTGATCCACTCCCTCGTCGAAGATGCAGGAACCGCGGGTGTTGCAAACGTGGCTTGGACACGAGATACGCGTCTTGATGGCGTAACCCCGTTTGGACTATTTGGTTCATCAGCGCCAGTTGCTGTGAACGCTCCTATCGTCGCAAATAATTCGTTGTACTTTGTTGACAATGGTGGCTATGTCACAAGCATCAATGCGGCAACAGGAAACGTCCAGTGGCAGGAATTGAGTGTAGCCAGTGGTTCGACTGCAAACTTGAGTTTTGCTTACATGAGAACCTATGACGGAACAGGATCATTCATCGTAGATGATGTTCCTACCGTTCTGGTGGCTACCACAGGTGGCTCGCTACTTGGTTTCTATGCAGATGGCACGGTGAACATCAACGGCAACCGCATTAACTGGGGTTACTACGTTGAGAGTAACGGTGACCAAATGTCTGGCATCGCTGTTGGTGGATGGCCAAATGCGGCTGGATTGCTGGCTAACCGAACCCACCTCTATACAACCGATGCAGATGGACTGTTGTACGCATTTTCGAGTGAAGATGATACGAACTCTGTTCCACCGATCACACCTGGAGTTCCACCAGGACGTAGAACTGCAACCCCTAACGATCCGAACCAAGGTCTGTTGAACGGATTGATTCAGCAAGATGATGTGCTAGTCCTGTCTGTTGACCAATTCAGGACGCTCACAAACGCCTATCAAGCTGGCACTCTCACTTATGCGATGCTTGATAACATCAAGTCTTCTGCTCCGATGAACCGTCGACACTATGAATATGGCGAAGCGGTTTACATTGCGGTCATGAATATTCCGGATACGACAGTTGCTTCAACAAATGGTTATGTTGTAGCTGGAATTCTTGCGGGTAATCAGTCTCGGGGCGTACCTGTTAGTCCAATTCGAAACGTCTCTGGAGCTCCAACTCCAGAGCAAGGAGGCGTTGCGCTACTTGCCCTTAGTTTAACGCCAACCGGAAGCAATGCAGTAACACCTGGTCAAGTGAGCGTACAAGTCAGTGCGCGACAAGCCAATGTCAACGGCGCTCCGGTTCGGGTGAGAAGCTCGGCGTCGCAACCAGCGATTGACATCTTTGTTGCCAACCCATTTGGACTTACCTTTACAAATCCTGGTGGAGGCACAAACAGTGCAGGTGTAACTACCGATCCAATGAACCCACTTGTTATGGGAACGATGCCACTCGGTAAAACGACTGCAGTTGCAACTCCATACAATAAGTGGACAAGTACGGGATTCTTGGCACCAAATGCTCTCACTGAAGCTGTACCTGGAGCTTGGCTCAGCACAACCAATGGTGGTGTTGACCCTGTAGCTCACGGTTCCGTTGGTCGGGCAGATATGCAAGTGTATGACCGAACAGCAATGGTTTTGTTGAGTAACCGCGGTCTGCAAAGTGTCAACGTGCGGAACACCGATTTGAGCTGGCAGCCAAACAGCAATTTCGCCCCTACCACGGCCGCAGAAGCTGGTATTTACAATCCAATTCCGTACAACGGATTTGAAGATTTGCCAAATCAGTATCCGAACGTCAGTTTGGATTATCCAGACCTGAATCGAAGCGGAATGCAAATCACCAAGAGCTTGCGTGGCGATAGCCAGAACGCTCTCTTTGGTACTGGTGTTTCGTTGAATCCACCTGCTAACGTGGATCGGGCAACGTATGAAGGCTCGGTTGCTGGTTACGAGGCAGGTTTGCCACGGTCATTGGTTAATACACCGTTTTCAATCTCATTGAACATCCCTCGGTATCAACCTGCGTCTACTGCCAATGGTTCTCGAACCTCAGGTTATGCTTCAGACAACATTATCTATGTTGATCGCGGTCGTTCAGGGTATGACCAAGCAGATGCAGCACGTGGATTCACTCTAGGATCAAATGTTGCAGTTGATGTCCGATTGAATACGGAAACAAAAACCGTTGATTTAGGTTCAACTCCTGCCGGCGGCGGAATGTACGATCCAGGAACTGGTGCGCCAAATAATCCATGGGCAAACAATGTCTTTGGACCATTTAACGCAGCATTCATGGGTGCTAATCCGCAATTCCAACAGTTCACAGTTCTTAACGAAGGCAACGTCAACCTGCTTAACGTTCGCCTTAGTAAGAGATTTGGTGTGATAAGTGGCGGTACTCAAGTAGAACGACCACTTGAACTCTATGCTGGAGCAGACCATGAACTCGGCTGGCTTGATGGTGCGGTCACTATGTTTAGCGATCTTGACCCACAACTCAGTCCAACTTTCCGATCAGGATTGGATGCTGCAGGAAGAGTCTTCTTGCAAAAACCACGTCCTGGCGATCCGGCACCTTCGCGATTGAAGACGAATCCGAGACGACGACAAAACAGCAACTTGAATGTAAATTCAGGAACGCTGATAGCAGATGTTGCTAACTTCCCGGATGCCGACCCCTACGTTGGCATTGCCGCACCGATTGGTGCTCCAGTGGGTAGCTATTCTCGTCCAATCTTCCCATTCGAAGATATTCCTGGTACGAATCTAGATCCAAACGTTCCGACGTTGGGCTACTACTCGACAGGACTTGCCTTTAATCCAGAATCGTTTGCTGACCCCGGATTTACTCTCAAGTTCAATGTTCGGGAAACACGATTGACCAACCGGTCGACGACAAAGAGCAGTAATTTGCTTGAAAATATCACGCCAGTTGATCCTGGAATGGAATGGTCGAACCGACAGCCTTCGATCTCACGAGATGCACAAGGCAACTTGTTTACAGCTTGGAGTTCAAACCGACTCGATGCTGGAAACAATCCTGCATTCTCGGCCAGAGGTCGAAATCAGCTCGATGCCGCTAATCAAGATGTGTGGCGAATTTACTTCGCAAATATGTCTAGTACCGGCCTTGCTGGGGCAGTTGGAGATAACCCATTACGTGATTTGACGACTTGGAGTTCAGCGGCAGCTGGTGACCCAACTTGGCTCCATACTGCTGGCACCTTGCCGGTCGGTAACGAATGGAATAACTGGTTTGCTCTGCAACCTGGGGAAGCCCTTCAGGCTCCAGGTGACCCAAGCTCTGCCAAATTCTTCTACCCAACGTTTGCGGCCCAAGGATTTATCAATCCTCTGGCGCCAGCAAGCCCAAGCCGGCCAACCTTTGCTGATCGGTATATGGCGTTTGTGGGTGAAACAACGAAGCTGGATCGCTCCGGTAAACCGTTAACGCTCAGCCAAGTCATGATCGCGAATTTGAACTTTGGTGTGACGACCACTCGAAACAATACGGGTGCTTTGAACGGCATCTTCCCAATTACGGATGATCCGACTTCAAAGAAAGGACGACCTAGCCTGGTTCAAAATGGAACTGGAGCAAGTGTGTTCTACACGGCTCAATCTGCTGGAAGAGCTGAACTGTATGGTGCTAGCTTCAACGGAGCAACTTGGTCTCAGGCGCAAAGCTTAGGCCTTGCAGCTAACTTTGAAGAAGTTGGAGCACCAACCGTTTTGTTGAGAACTCAGTCAACTGCAGTTGCAGGATCCACTGGTTCGGCCATCACAGTGTTCTTTACTGGGCAGGTGAGAGGTCGCACCAATGCTGAAGGTTTCATGGGTGAACTTTCGGCAAACCGTGGTGGACAACTGGTACCAAATGCGGCTTGGCGAATCTTTGAAGATCGACTTGATCGCCTTGAATATGATTCGACAACTGGCGTTTACTGGACTCCAGGCGTCCATTGGGCAATGGGGCCAGATGATGTTGATCAACTTGAACTCACCGTGCTGAACCCATCAACAGGCCAACTTGAATCTCTTATTCGAAACACCACCGTAGCAGATCGACGAACTCGAGTTGTTGATCGAACCACGCGCGAAATGGTCTTCGAAGGAACTCGAGGCGGCAAGATATACATCGATGCACTCCGTGGTTCGGTTCGCTTAAGCGGAACAATTCTTGGTCGAGGCGCGCAAATCTTTGCAACTTACTCACCACGATTTGTCCGAGTCAGCGGTGCGCAAGGTGCCTTCAACGTAGGTAATGCACTTTCGCCAGGTGGTGAACGAATCGCTCGTAGCAACACCAGCACGGGAGCAAACTACCGCGGTGCTTCGGCTGTCTATGATGACCGACTGCTTGGTACTTACTTGCATCCAACGCTTGGTGAAAGAGCGCTCACTGAAGATGCTAACTTCTGGTACGACGGAAACGGAGCCGCCCTTGGCTCACCGTTCCCAGTTCGACAGGATCGGTTCTATCTTGCATTCAACCGAACATCTGGTGATGGTTCTGCAGCTGCGCGACCAGTTATGAGCTCAATGCGCTTTGGTGTGCATCTGCCAACTCCGGTTGCAATCGCTCCGAACGGAACTCCCCAAAGTCTGACAGTGACGGTTCAACCACCATTGCCTGGTGATCCGCCAAATCCGGCACTTCCGAACGTATTTGTTCAGGTCGATCCGGCATCTGGCAAGCTGTTTATTCCGGCAGAGTTTGAAGGAGTTCGAATCCAAGTCCGCTACAATGGTGTGGATGTCAACGGCAACGCTCTGAACAACATTGTCCGAACGGAACGAGTTGGACTCATTCATGAAACGGGTGAGCAGGTGGTTCCAATTGAACAGGTTGGTCGAGAAGGAGACTTCTTCATGAGCCTTGACCGTGTCAATCCAAATGATCCGTTTACAAGCAATCGGCGACCACCACTGCTTTGGATGATTTGGAGTAGTTCTCGAACGGGTGCACCAGACGTTTACTTCCAAACCCTAGCACCAAAAACCACGGCAAGTTTGCGGCGACCGTAAGGTTCACGTCTAACTTGTGGATAACAAGTCGCTGCCAGTTGAAGAACTGGCAGCGACTTTGCTTTTGAATGTAACCATCGGAGTAGTAAATTGCGTCAGTTTTATCGTTAACACTGGGCTTATGTGTTGACTCTGGTGAGTGTGTGATGCTAACATTTACACGCTTACTGGGAATACGGGTTATCCGCATGGCGAAAAGGTTAAACAGCGTTTTGGGAGTTGATGTCGGGAGTCAATCGGTTAAGGTTGCAGAAATTCGACTTCAGGGCAATCAGCCCGTTATCACAGCATTGGGGATTGCTCCGACTCCAGAAGGAGCGGTAGATCATGTTGGAATCAATGATCCTGAAGCCGTGGCAGTAGCGGTAAAGCAAGCAATTATGGATTCCGGAGCTTCTGCGCCAGATGCAGTAAGTTCACTTTCTGGTCAAGGCTCTGTACTTGTTCGCCAGTTGGAAGTTCCCAACATGAGTGAATCTGAACTGAAAGATCACATGGCATGGGAGTTCACACGAAACATTCCGTTTGCTGAAAGCACCGTTGAAACAGATTTCAAAGCTTATCCTCTCATTGACCCAGCCGCGCAAAACGTGGATGTGGTCATGGCAATGGCGACACATTCTAGTGTGGAAACCCACGTGCAGATTTTGAAACGAGCTGGTCGAAAACCAGCGGCGCTAGACGTGGAACCACTTGGTTTATTGCGTTCTGTAGCTATGAGCTACGGCAGTGAACTCGCTGGCAAAACCATCTGCATTGCAGAAATGGGCCACAAAACGACTTCAATCAATATCTATAAGGATGAGCGGTTACTGATGGCCCGGCAAGTGCCAGTCGGCGGGCAAATGTTTACTCAAGCCATTGCTGATGCTCAAGGCGTATCAATGACTGATGCTGAGCAGATGAAGAAGGATCAGTTGAGCCTTCCAGATAACGCAGTGGCCGCAACGGGAGCATTTAACCCATTTGGCTCGGCGGCACCGGTTCAATCCTATAATCCATTTGCTGATCCAGGTGAAGTTACTCAGGGTATGCCAGAACAGCCTGCCGAAACAACCCCGGTCGCGAGTTCGGGTAGCCCGCTTTACTCAGCAGTTGCTGCGGCTCTGGATGAATTGGTTTCAGAAATTCGCCGCTCGGTCGATTACTTTAAAAATAAAGGTGGCGACGTCGATGTGATCTACCTAACGGGTGGTTCATCTCAAATTGGCAATCTCGCAAACTTCCTCAAGTCGGCACTTGGGACAGATGTTCAAATGTTCGACCCGATGAAGAATGTTTCAATGAGTTTGAAGAAAGGTGATCCTGCTATGGTTGAAAATGACCGTCAGGAATTCGCCGTGGCAATTGGTAATGGGATGCATATTTGCTTCTAAGGGCCTAAAGAGAAGATGAAATTAAACTTACTTCCACAAAGCGTTTCAAAAGCTGGTGCGGCGAGAGGAATGATCGTAGTGGCTGCGGCAATGGCGATTCTGGGAATCCTGGCTGCTGTATTCATGACGGTCACTTCGGAAAAGATGTTGGCCGATGCTAAAGAAAACGCTATTGCAAAGCAAAAACTGGCAGCGGATGCAAAGGCAACTTCTGATCAGGCAGATGCGCAAATCGCGGCAGCAACAATCATCACCAAGAATCAAAAGCTCGCCGAGGCGATGAATGCCCATAATCGCAAATATGTCGATCTCTATCGAGATGTATTGCGTTATGTTCCTGCTTACTACCGCCTAGAAAGCATCCGTGCAACCCCAACTGGCCCGGGAACATCCAGCGTTACCTTAGTTGGGTATATCGACACATTCCATCAATACGCCGATCTTGCTATTGCACTTTGGAAAATTCCAGAAGCAATGACAGTTACTCGCGCTGGTTATCAAATTGACGATGCGAGTGTTCAGCCGTTAACGGAAACAGATCAAGTTGGTACAGCAATCAAGCCAGATGAGACTCCATTGCCGTCTGATCCACTAGCGCGAATGGATGCTTTGATTGCACGAGCAGCTAGCGAACCAAGAGGTTTCTTGAATCAAGGTGGCTTCGGTACTACTGATACCAATAGCCCACGCGGCGCAATGCCTGGTCGTAGCCAGGTGACGATGACAGTAACAATGAATCGAGACATTCAAACACCTGATCCGCGAGCAACAATTGCTACGGGTGGCGGTGCTCCGGCACCTGGTGGAGTGGCTCCAGGATTTGGCGGTGTGCCAGGAGGCGGTCGCCGATAAGAGTGGCCTGAAAAGGAGAAGAGAACGATGAAACTTTCACCACTTGCAATTTTCATGATCGGCCTAATGTTCTTGGTAATCGGCGTATCCTACGGCCTGTTCCAAGAATGGATTCCGAATACTAACGATAAGGCTGCCTACGATGAATGGGGTCAAAAGCTTGATGCGGAAGGGGCAAAAATGCCAGCTGCGGTTAAGCGAGTAGAGAACGCCCAGGAAATGGTTAAAGAAATTTCTGACAACTGGCAGATTACAGTTAATCGACGAACTCCTCCGGCTTCAGTAGCGGCTGGCGGAATTAACATTGCAGTTAACCCATACGATTTGACAGTTGATTCACGAACGTTCAGAAATAATGTTCAACGAGCAGTGAACCGACAATTGAAAGCGGGTGGCGTATTGGTTGTGAGTGGTCCTCAAATCCCATTCCCGACTGATGATCCCGACACAATCATGTCGAGCTACTACAACTATCCAAACGTTCCTTATCCGGTCGTCATTTTTGACCTGGGTCAGGTTACAGTTCGCGGAACTTTCGAGCAAATTAGTCAGAACATCCGAAGCTGGTCGAATATGCCGAACTATCTGGCAGTAGCTGATGGTCTAGCAATTACAGGCACTTCGCCGAATATGACAGGTACATACAACTTGTCAGTTGTTGGGTTTGTTCGAGGTAAGAAGATTGCACCATCTATTCAGATGGCGGCCGCAAGTGCGGCTGGCGCGGCAGCTGGACAACCAGCCGCTGGTGGAGCAGGGCAGCCTCCTGCGGTGCCAGCTGGTCGGGGTGGAGACGAAAGAGACTGAGGATTTGAGGGCTATGAACTTGGAATTAATGATGAAAAATGGTCTTTTAATTGCTGCCTTGGTTGCAGTACTTGCCTTGGGTGGTTGTAAGACTGATCCTGAACCAGGGCCAGCGGCAGTAACTGGCGTTGTCAACAGCAAAGTAAAAGATTTGTATCAGCCAGAAGCTCAAGCTGGTGTCAGCCTGGACTTGGCGGAAGCCAATAAAGATATGGATACAGTTCGCCAAATTGCAGAACGCAAAATGTGGAACCGTCGGGCCGATGCATTCTCTCTTCTCGCCGCTGAACGTACATTTGAGCAGCAACAACAGCTTGAAAATCTTCTGAGCCAAACGGGTGGGTACATGACGGAGTTCGAAGCTCCCGATCCAAATGCTGTGGAAGCCGCCCCGCAACGGTTCCCAGTTCCTAACTGGAGGCTAGCTGGGGTTGTTGTTAGTGAAGGTGCGATTATCGCCTTGCTCGATCAGGGCACAAGGGTAGATACGATCGTTCCTGGGCAAATGGTTGAAGGAACAGAATGGCGCTGTGTCTCAATAGACACGGAGAAGGCTGTATTCCGCCGTGATCCTTCCCGGTTGCCGGATGAAATTACCGTACCACTGCAAGGATCAATTCCTGGAGCGGTAGGTGGCGGAAACGCCCCTGCGGGCGGTGGAAACTCAGGTCGGGGTCGAGGCCCTGAAGGTGGCGAGCGAGGCGGCGGTTAGTCTGCCTAAGCTCAAAAACAGTTTGCAATTAGAAATCTAAACAAAGATTAAGCACAAAAGAAAGGAATCAAGGTATCGTTGAGGAACGTAAGATGAAAAAAACCGCTGGATTAGCATTGACACTCGCCATGGTGATAGGGTTACTGGCAGCGCCAGCCCCGGCAGTGGCACAGCAAGATCCTAACAACATCATTATTGAATCGTTGGAACTGGATCAGGCAGATATTCGGGACGCACTCAAGGTGCTATTCCGCTCGACCTCTCTGAACTACACGGTAGCTCCCGATGTACAGGGTGTTGTAACTGTTTCACTCAAGCAAGTGCCTTTCAAAACAGCGCTTCGTGGACTTTTGCAACAAGTAGATGCAACCTGGCGAGAAGAAGGAAACATTTTTAATGTTATTCGCAAGCCAGAAGTAACGGCTCCGACCACTACCACACCAGATTTTGGAAATCAAAATTCAGGTAGTGATTTCTTCCCACCAATTCAGTTGTTGGGCGATCCGCAAACGATTCTGAATATCCTTATGGATCAAGCAGGCGTTGGTGATAATCCTGAAACCTCATCCGGTCTCGGTATCTCTGCTGGAAACGGTGGTCTAGGTGGCGGCGGTTTCGGTGGCGGTAGCGGCGGCTTCGGTGGCGGCGGCTTTGGTGGCGGCGGCTTCGGCGGCGGCAGTGGCGGCTTCGGCGGCGGCGGCTTTGGCGGCGGCGGCGGTGGCGGCTTTGGTGGAGCTGGCGGAGGACGCTAAGGTCTCACTGGGATTTTTGAGGAGGAATTAATGACACGAAACATTTTCATGAAATCGATGGCGGTGGTCGCATGTTTGGGTGCGGTTGTTGCTTCATTCGCACAAACTGGCGTTCAGGATAGAGTGAACCTTTACCTGAAGGATGCTGATTTGATGACGGCAACTCGCCTGCTATCACAGCAAACAGGGCTTCAGTTCGTTCTTGAACCAGGCGACAACAAGTTTAGTAAGATTAACTTGTCGTTGGAAGATGCTTCGGCAGAAAGTGCGATTAAGTACATTTGCCAAGCGGCTGGCGGTTACGCTGAGCGAAATGAAGAAGGCATCTTCATTATTCGGTACGGTGCTAAGCGAGAAGCTCTCACAACAAATATTGATCCTGAAAAGGACATCATCGTTTTCAAAACGATCCCGATTATGCGGGCTGATCCAAGAGATGTTCATGAATTGTTGACAGTTGGGGCGATCGTCAATCCTGATCGTGCATACAAGGAGTTGTATGAAATGCGAAACTATACGTCTCCAAACGTATGGGGCAACAATGCAAATCCAAGTTTGAGCTCTCCTCAGCAATTTGGAACCCCGCGCAACGAAAATAACAATGTGCGCTCTGATGAAGGGTTGCTTAACTTGCCTGGATCTGGAAGTAATCAGCGCGGCGGCGGTGGTGGTGGCGGTGCTGCTCTAGGCGGCGGTCAAGGTCAACCTGGCGGCGGCGGTGGTGGTCAAGGTACCAACGGTGGTGCTAGCTTCTCTGGTCAAAACGCTGGTGGCGGCCAAGGGCTATTGCCTGCTGGCACACAAGACTTAACCTACAACCCGGCAACAAACGAACTGATTTACCGAGGAACCAGCCAGGGTTACCAAGATTTGCTCAATATTTTGGCGCAAATCGATAAGGCTCCAAAGCAAGTTACAGTTAAGGTTGAATTCATCACCACAACTCAAAACTTGGATAAAGCCCTTGGTATTGACTGGAACTACGAACGAGCAGGCATTTTCGCTGGTGTTGCACCAGGTCGATTTGCAAGTTCAGCAGACCCTGTCTTCTTGAACTATGCTACTGGAAACATTTCAACACGACTCCGAACCCTGTTAACCAACGGTTTTGGACGAGTTGTAACCGCTCCAGTCGTTCGAACATTTAACAACCAATTGGCGCAAGTTACGGCTGGTACCAGCACCTGGGTGTTTGTTACCAACCAAACAATTACCAACGGAATCGTTAGTACAACTGTTTCGCCGCAAAACATCCAAATCAACTCAACCTTGCAGGTTCGACCACGAATCAACGGCGATAACACGATCACTATGACTCTGGCGCCGAGTATTGCGAACGTCACGGGCTTCCGAACAAGCCCAGATGGTAACCAGTTCCCGGAATTCACATTCCAATCAATTCAGGTTGCGGTTCGAGTTAAAGATGGTGAAACAATCGCTCTCGGTGGTTTGACCTCAAAGCAAGATACGGTTCAACAAAGCCGAATTCCATTGCTTAGTGACTTGCCAGTTATCGGTCAGTTGTTCCGACGAAAGCAAACTAACCAAGGTAGTTCAGAACTCATCATCTTCGTAACGCCAAAAATCGTTGACGAATCGATGAGCGGACTTGGAATTCCATAGGCTCTAAGCCGACAACGCAGACGGCAGCGGTGACCTTTCGAGGTTGCCGCTGTCTTGTTCTATTACACTCATGAAATCGGGGATCATACTAATCGGGATGATGGGAAGCGGTAAAAGCACTGTTGGTCGTGCGCTTGCCGGACTTTTGAATTATCCGTTTGAAGATACCGATCAAATGCTCGAATATCGGCTCGGAAGGCAGATTCCTCAACTTTTTAAGTTGTATGGCGAAGAGGCATTTCGCTCTCACGAAACGGCGATTCTCAAAGGGCTAGAGCCAGCAGAAAGGGTATTGGCAACTGGAGGTGGGATCGTACTAAAGGCCGAGAATTGGGTTGAGTTTGAGCGTCTGGGAACAACCGTATTTCTTGATGTTTCTACGGAGCTGCTCGCAAATCGGCTCGGGCAATCAAACCGTAAGCGGCCTTTGCTTCAAACTGAAAACTGGGAGGATAAACTCAGTGACCTCTACTCCGGTAGGAGGCACCTCTATGAACAAGCAGAGATCATTGTGAAAGTTCAGGACAATCAGCCAATCGAAAACGTTGCCCAGGATATTTTTGAGGTGATCAGTGCAAGTCGAGGTTAAAAGCGGTACCGACCAATACACAGTTCAGCAAACACGATTGCAAAGCGTCATTGAACAAGTAAGTAGCCGCGATATGATTATTACGGATACCAATGTTCTAGCTTGTTATCCGGCACTTTCCAACAGCAAGGGCCAAATCATATCAATTCCGGCAGGTGAAGAGAGCAAAAGCTTTGTTCAATACGAAGCAGTGGTCGAGCAGATTTTTCAAGCAGGCTTCCTGCGTAACGGAACAGTCTTTGCCATTGGAGGAGGAGTCGTTGGGGATCTCGCAGGATTTGTTGCTGCTACCGTTCACCGGGGCGTGCGATTGGTTCAAGTACCAACTAGCCTGCTTGCTATGGTGGATAGCTCAGTGGGCGGAAAGGTGGGGATTGATCTCAGCTACGGCAAAAACCTTCTTGGTTCGTTTTATAATCCTGCATCTGTTTACATTGATCCAACAGTTTTGCAAACCCTCCCAACTGAGCATTTTCAAAACGGAATGGCCGAAGTGATCAAATACGGCTGGATTCTCGATGTTGAACTACTTGAGATTCTCAAAAAGGAGAACTTTAGCGTAAATTCTCACAATCTGGAGGAAATCGTATTCCGCTGTGTTGCGCTCAAACGTGATGTCGTTGAAGCAGATTTCACCGAAAAATCTGGCTTGCGGGCGATTCTCAATTTTGGTCACACAGTCGGGCATGCGTTAGAAGCCCAAGCCGAATACAAGAATCTTCTCCACGGTCAAGCTATTGCCGTTGGAATGGTGGCGGAAGTCGCAATTGCGAACGAGTTAGGATTGTCGCAAATACGTACCCAAGATGTCGAGTCACTTTTCCAGCAGTATCAGTTGCCGATCCGTCCAACAAGCTATGTAAACATCGATCAATTGATTTCGTTGATGCTGGGAGACAAAAAAAGCACGGGGAATGGAATCGCAATGAGCCTTGTATTGGAACCAGGCCAGTGTAAACTTGTTGATAACATTGACCCTGCGCTTGTTCGCAGGGTACTGGCAAATATATGGAGCTAATTCGGTTATTGGTCGCGGCGGTGACGGGCGTACTCGTCGTCGGGGGATACCTTGCTTCGTTGGCTGCCTATTTCGGTGGAACCGCCGAGAACTATAGTATTCAATTAGATCACTCTTCCGTGCCTATGCTGGCACTAGGCTTATTGTTGGCTACGGTTGTGCTTGCATTCATCCCAGCGAAAGAAGAACCTTCAAACGATGAGGTTGAATCGTGATCGGTCAACTTATCGGCGGGAAATACGAAGTCATTGAAGACATCGGCTCTGATTCAGTATTCGACTTGTTTAAGGCGAAAGAAAAAGGCACGGAAAATTTTGTTTTTGTCCGGGCGATAGAAGGGAGTAAACGGAGGCCAGATGGATTCGGCGACCAAGTTCAGCAAGCGGTTGGTCGGCTTAAGGCGGTCAACCATCCCGGCGTTGAACGACTGATTTCGGCGCACCAAGAAACCAACGGCTATTTCATTGTTTCTGAGTACACGCCTGGCTCGTTGCTTGATGATCGGCTCAAAAGGCTCGCAAACCTTAGCGTTCCGGCCGCAGTAGCCATGGCGATAGAAATCTGCGATGCCATGTCAGCACTTCACTCGGCAAAGATCGTTCACGGTGACATTTCCACGCGCACGATATTAAGCACTAGCGGAGAAGGAGCGAAACTGCTTTTGCCTGGTTTATGGACGGCTTACGGTCAAGATCAAGACCTTGCAGTAGGGATGCTCAAGCAGATGGCCCCTTATTTGGCCCCTGAGGTGACCTCTGGAGGCATGCCGACCCCTCAAAGCGATATTTATGCCCTCGGAGTGCTTCTCTGGCAGGTATTAGCGGGGAGAACTCCATATTACGGTGATACGCCAAGCATCATCGCCGCTAAACATGAAAGTGACCCATATCCTTCGCTACGCATGGTAGCGGCAACGGTTCCGAATGCACTCGACGAAATCATTAAAAAGTGCATGGATAAGAACCCGCTGAATCGTTATCTCACAGCGGCGGCACTCCTCAACGATCTGAAAGCGGTTCAAGACGCATTGCGGTTTGGTCGCAAAATCACGTGGCCGATTGTCGGGCCGATCAGCATTGAAGAAGCGAGCGACGTCGCTCCAGAACTCAACGCAGTGGATGGCAAACCACAAGATGCTGCCATGACTAAAAAGGCAAAACAAGATAAGAAGCGGCAAGCGCGAGAAGAATCCGATGGCATTCCAATCTGGATCGCCGCATTGATGTATACGGTTACAGCCGTATTTATGCTCATCGTTGGTGGGTGGATTTTCTTCAATTCTCAAAAGCCGAAGTTGTTAACCGTTCCTGATATCAGAGGCAAAAATATTGAGAACGCTCGTAAGGAACTCAAACCGATGGGGCTGATGATTCGGGTAGCCCGTGAACAAGTCAGTGAAACACAACCCGAAGGGGCAATTATTGAAACAAATCCAGCTCCGGGAGAAGATATCCGTCAAGGGCAAAGGATTGAAGTCACAGTGAGCAAAGGCTCCAAGTTTGTTGAGATGCCGGATTTCCGTGGTCGGACAATTGCAGAAGCGAAGGCTCTTGCCGCCAAAATGAACCTGAGCATCTCGGATACAGATATAGAACTAGTTCGCGACAAAGAACTTGAGCAAGGCCTAATCGTGAGCCAAGTGCCAGAATCGCGCAAAAAAGTCGAGCGGTATACCCGTGTTCGGCTAAAAGTCAGTAATGGCGATGAACGAGTGGGCGGTTCGCGGAACAGTGATGCGTGGCATACGAACCGTGTTCAGTTTTCTGTTCCCGGCAACTTGGATCAAGACGTTCTTGTCCGAATTGATGTAACCGACGACCAAGGCACAAAAACCTTGTTTGAAGAGCTCATGGCACCTGGCCAGCAAGTTGACGAGCGGGTTCGATGGGTGGGAGATGAGCTTATCATCCGAATCTTCTTTGATGGAGAATTGATCAAACAGCAAACTGCAAAGCCGGAGGAAGAATAGGTTTGGCGATCAAAATCTGTCCGTCCATTCTTTCCTGTGATCCGGCGAATTTTGCCGATCCGGTTCGGGAAATGAATCAAGCCGGAGTGGACTGGATTCATCTGGACGTGATGGACGGTCAGTTCGTGCCACCAATCACCTTTGGGGCAGATTTGGCGAAGAGCTTAGGTCAAGTTACAAATGTGCCGATGGAAGCCCATTTGATGACTCTCACGCCAGATGCGCACTTCGACGCATTTATTCAGGCTGGCTGCAGGCGAATCATTTTCCACGCTGAAGTTCATCACCATGCGCATCGGCTTTGCCAAACTTTGAGATCAAAAGGAGTTTTAGCCGGGGTGGCGATCAATCCTGGTAGCCCAGTTCAAATGCTCGAACCAGTATTGAATGTCATGGATTTAGCTTTGGTGATGACTGTCAACCCTGGTTGGGGTGGTCAAAAGTTTATTGAATCCTGTGTGGACAAGGTCAAAGCGATTCGCGCAATGCGACCAGACTTGCCAATTCAAGTTGATGGTGGAGTTGATCCTACAACCATCCAACGTCTTTACCATGCTGGAGCCACAGATTTTGTGACTGGGAGCTATTTAATGAAGGCTCCTTCGATCGCCGAAGGCGTTTCTAAGTTGAGGTCAGCATGCGGTTAAAAACAATCACCACCGGATTGCTGATTTTTGGCGTTCTTCTTTTACTTGGATTGATTCCGCTTTTCGGCATGAACCCTGGAACTGATGCCTCTTTTGAAGCAAAACGCGTGTATGCCATTCAGTTTGGTGCTTATTCAATGGTGATTTTTGCTGTGGCAATCGCAGTCATTATCTGCGCCATGATCGTGTTGAGGAGAACCTCAAATGATCTCAAAGAGCAGGCCAAACTCAATATGCAGATATTTGTTGAAGGAAGTCTGAACGACCACAAAAAGAAGACCGAAGCCGAGGCTGAACAAGCAGAAGGCGAAGATGTTCACGATAGCTGACCAGCGGTTCATGCGGCGAGCATTAGAACTTGCCGGAAGTGGTTTTTCTGCGCCAAACCCTTGCGTTGGCTGTGTGATTGTTCAAGGTGAATCCATCGTTGGCGAAGGGTTTTCTGAGCCGGCTGGGGGTGCCCACGCTGAAGTTGTCGCTCTGCGTCAAGCAGGAAAATCTGCAAATGGCGCAACCGTTTACGTGACTCTTGAGCCTTGCAATCACCAAGGCAGAACCGGGCCATGTTCGCTCGCCCTTATCGCGGCAGGAGTACAGCGAGTTGTTTTTGCAGTTGCTGACCCAAGCCCAAAAGCAAAAGGAGGAGGGTTGGTTCTAGCTGAGGCGGGAATTATCGTGGAATCGGGCTTGCTGGCGGAGGAAGCCAGCAAGAAACATGAGCAGTTCTTGTTTTCGGTGACACACGAGCGACCATTCATAACAGTTAAAGCGGCTATCACTCAAGACGGATTTCTGTCGAAATTAGATGGCATCAGTAAGTGGATTAGCTCTCCAGAAGCAAGGTTAGATGCTCATCGGCTTCGGGCGGAGCGAGGTTCTGTGCTGGTGGGAAGGGGGACTGTTCAGGTAGACGATCCGTTGCTAACCGCGCGAATTGAAGGCGTTGTTAACCAGCCAGTGCGGATCTTGCTTGATCCCTCAAGCAAGCTTTCTGGGTCGGAGCAAGTATTCAACGAGGATGCCGAGACTATCTGGATACGTGAAGAAGTATCGATTCCTTGCCTACTCGCTGATCTTTACAAAAAGGGGATTCGGGGAGTTTTGGTAGAAGGCGGAGCCGAAACAATTCGTCGATTTTTGGAATCAGGTTTAGTCGAAGAAATCGTTCTTTATGTCGGGAATCTTACGTTCGGGCAGGGCAAGCCGTGGCATGGTGCAACGGATCCACTCTCTAGCTGGAAATTAACAGATTCTACGATGTTTGGCGATACTGAACGGCGTACCTATCGCCGCTAATTTAGGTTCAAAACTAGGACTAGGGGAACAGAATTACACCAGAGTAGTCATATAAATCACAAGACAGTTTTCTTCTCCCCAAAACCCCAAAAGCCCCGTCTCTGCGCCCTCGGAGCGGGGCACCCTTATTTATAAGTTGAGAAAATACTGATGTAATCGAATATCGTGAGTGAGTTCTGGGTGAAAACTGGTTCCAAGAATCTTTGCTTGTTGAACTGCCACCACTTGATCTTGATACTTGCTCAAAACTTCGACTTCAGATGAAAACTCCGTAACAATTGGTGCCCGAATAAACACACCCAGAATAGGTTCATCTAGCTTTGAAAAGGGCACCTCGGCTTCAAAACTATGGATTTGGGCTCCGAATGCGTTTCGGCGTACCTTAATATCAAGTAATCCCAACGTGAATTGTTTACGGTCTTCAACCGTTTTTGCCAGCAGGATCATGCCCATGCACGTGCCCCAGATTGGCATTCCTGCACTGGCTTTTTCTTGAATGGCTTTTGCCGTGCCAAACCTTTCGAGAAGCAATCCAACGGTTGTGCTTTCTCCGCCTGGGATTATCAGCCGATCAATTTTGCTCACGTCTTTTGGCGTTTTAACTTCAAGTACGTCTTTAGCCGGATGTCCGCACGCAATCAAAGATTCGGTGTGTTTATGGAAGTCGCCCTGAATGGCGAGAACTCCGACGAGGTTGGACATTTCGCAGAGTGTACAGGTGGCTCGTTCGAGAGTCGTGAGTCCAAGTAGAATTAGCCTTATGTCGAGTCAAGTTTCCGTGGATGTGATCGGGGTTCCGTTTGATTTGTGCGGAAAAATCTCGGGGAGCCGGCTCGGCCCTGCGGCCCTAAGGCTAAGGCAACTCAGCAAAGATCTGCGCGATTTAGGGCATTCCGTGACTGACCGCGGCGATGTCGTTGAACTTGAATACAGCTTGGCGGATTCTTATGCATCCAAAATGGCTCAAGCGCAGGCAATGTACAGTGCGCTCGCCGAGCAGGTTGAAACGAGCATCAAAAACGGTTCAACCCCAGTTGTTTTAGGCGGTGATCATAGTCTTTCGATTGGCTCGGTCAGTGGCGCACTCAAAGCTTGCGGGCGAGATGATCTTGCCGTGATCTGGGTAGACGCCCACATGGATTTAAACAACCCCGAAACGAGTCCTAGCGGGAATTTTCACGGGATGCCGCTTGCGGCTCTTTGCCGATTGGACAAAGGTTCAACGTCGGCAAATCCCGAAGCTCCTCAGGTTTGGGACAAGATTCAGGAAGATGTTGTGCCGAATCCTGGTTTGAGAACCGATCGGGTAGCGTGGATTGGACTACGCGACGTTGACCCAGGTGAGATCAAGCATTACAACGGGTTTCAAGGCGAATCGGCTTGGGCAATGCAGGATATTGACCATTTGGGCATGCCAGGAGTTCTCGACGAATTAGATGCTTGGTTGCGCAAAACTGGCGCAAAGAAAGTATGGATTAGTTTTGATGTGGATTCCCTTGATCCCGTTCTCGCCCCCGGGACGGGAACTGCAGTTCGAGGTGGTTTGACTTACCGTGAGGGTCACCTTTTGGCTGAACTACTCTTTGAAATGCTGTTCCGCTCCGGTTCCGCTTACACCCTAGCGGGGGTTGATCTCGTCGAAGTGAACCCGATGGAAGATGCGAAGTCGAATACGGCCATTGCGGCGGTAGAGTGGATTTGTTCGTTGTTCGGGAAAAGGACAATGGTGAAGCGGATCAATGACTGATGCAATCGCCCGAGTGCTGAGGGAAGAAGCGGCGGCCCTTCTTTTGAAAGCCGATGGAAACCATGCTGAATTTGTTCAGATGGTGGAATGGATTCTTGCGACCAAGGGGCGGTTGGTGACCTGCGGAATTGGTAAAAGTGGTCACATCGCAGCGAAGGCGGCGGCAACATTTGCGAGCACCGGAACTCCCTCATTCTTTTTGCACGCGGCCGAAGCAGTGCACGGAGACCTTGGAATGGTGACCGAACGCGATTTGGTTCTGGCTTACACTTATTCCGGGGAAACAGATGAAGTCGTCAGGTTATTTCCTTCATTTCGGCAAATCGGAGCCCGCTCGGCCGTGATGACGGGGCGAGCCGAGAGCTCAGCGGCCCGCGAAGCGGATTTGGTCTTGAACGTCGGCGTAGATCGAGAGGCTTGCCCAAATAATCTTGCTCCCACCACCAGCACTACCATGATGCTGGCTTGCAGTGATGCGCTTGCGGTTGCGGCAATGGAGGCCCGTAATTTCGGTTCGGACGACTTTGCCAAATACCACCCGGCGGGGGCGTTGGGTCGGCGATTGCTTCTCACTGTTCGCGATGTGATGCGAACCGGAGAAGATTTGGCTGTCTCCCATCCAGATACTTCGGTCGTGGAGATAATGCGGACGATCACGCAAGCGGGGGCCGGCGGATCGTGCGTGGTTGATTCTCAAGGCGCATTACTTGGGTTTGTTTCTGATGGCGACTTAAGACGGTGGATCGTGGATGGACACTCGGCAACGAGCGGTTCGGCACAAGAACTCATGAGTTCGGGCGGCCCGACAGTTGAACCTGGATTACTGGCGATTGATGCTTTTGAGGCTTTCCAAAACTATCCCAAAAAGATCGGCGAAATGCCAGTTGTTGAAGATGGCAAGGTAGTCGGACTGCTGGTTCTCAAAGATTTGTTGCGCAGCGGCATAGTTTGAGTCGGTAACCTAATCCCATGTTGGGGATACGCTTGTTGTGTGGATTGTTGCTGATGGCTCCGGTAATGGGGCAAACTCAGACCTTGAAAACACGCTGGACGGACTCCGTTACCCCCCAAAACGTACATCAGGAATACCCGCGCCCGCAAATGGTGCGCGACGAGTGGGTAAACCTCAACGGAACCTGGCAGTACGCAATCAACGGCAAGTGGGGAGAGATCTTGGTGCCGTTTCCCGTGGAATCTAAGCTTTCGGGCGTTCAAAAAACGCTGAAACCGAGTGATACGCTTCACTACCATCGGAACTTCCGCATGTTTGAAGGCGCACGCACCCATCTCCTTCATATCGGCGCCAGCGACTGGAAGACCAGGGTGGAGGTCAACGGTCAAATAGTGGGCGAACACGAAGGCGGGTTCGACCCGATTACTATTGATATTACGAAGGCCCTGAGCAACGACAGGGAAGTCCAATCACTGGATATTTTTGTCACCGATCCTACTGACTCCGGCCCTCAACCTCGCGGCAAGCAAGTTCTGAAGCCAGGCGGAATATTTTATGTTCCGACCAGCGGAATTTGGCAAACGGTTTGGATGGAGCCAGTTCACGACACGTTTTACATTTCATATTTGGATATCCACGCTGACCCAGCCACGGGAAAGATCACCGTCTCCCCGACTACTAGTAACGGGGAAAAGGGATACGTGGAAGTGGAAGTTCTCCAAAACCGAAAGCGGCTTGCTCAGGCAGAAGCACTTGGAAAAGCTGAAGTCACCGTTCGTAATCCCAAGTTGTGGAGTCCGGAATCGCCAACCCTGTACGATCTCAAGATCAAGCTGGTTGGCGACGATGGTCGCGTGTATGACGAAGTGAAAAGCTACACGGCGTTCCGCAAATTCAGTATCGAACGCGATAAGGATGGAGTCAAAAAGTTCTTTCTCAACGGAAAGCCGTACTTCCTTATGGGAACGCTCGACCAAGGGTTCTGGCCCGACGGTCTTTTCACTGCTCCAAGCGATGAAGCCCTGAAATACGACCTAGAAGTTCAAAAACGGCTTGGGTTTAACTTCATTCGCAAGCACGTCAAAGTCGAACCTGCGCGTTGGTATTACCACTGCGACAGGCTCGGCTTGCTGGTCATACAGGATATGCCAAGCGGCGACCGCTCCATCGGCCCGAACGATCCCGATATCGTGCGGACTCCTGAGTCGGCGGCGATATTTAAGAAAGAGCTCAAGGCGATGATCGATTCGCTCAAAAATCATCCATCGATTTTTAGTTGGGTGGTTTTTAACGAAGGTTGGGGTCAGTTTGATACGGTTGCTATGGCGGATTGGACTCAAAACTATGATCAAACTCGCCTTGCCCATGCGGTGACTGGATGGGCAGATCGAGGGGTAGGTGCGTTCAAAGATCCGCACATTTATCCTGGGCCGGGTGCGCCGACTCCCGATGCGAATCGGGCTTTGCTCCTTGGCGAATACGGTGGCCTTGGTTTACCAATTCCTGGGCATATGTGGCAAGAATCCGGTTGGGGATATCAAAGCTACAAAACTCAGGATGAACTTACAAATGCGTTCTGCGACCTGATGTTTCAGCTGAGAATTCTGAAAGGGAACGGGCTTTCAGGTGCCGTCTACACGCAGACGACCGATGTCGAAACCGAAACCAACGGGTTGATGACTTACGACCGTGCGATGCTGAAAATGGATGAAAAGCGCATCACGCAGGCGATTAAAGATGTCTACAAGCCGGCTCCAAAAATTGAAGTGTTGCTTCCCACCAGTGAGCAGGTCGCACAAAAGTGGCTCGTGACGACCGAGAATCCTGGAGCAGATTGGGTGAAAGCAAAATCTTGGGCAGGAGAATCAGAGAAAATCGGCGGATTCGGCACTCCGGAAACACCTGGCTCCATCGTCCGAAGCCGATGGGATACGCCGGATATCTGGCTTCGTCGGAGTTTTACAATCAAAGATTCTGTGACGGATGGGGTTTATCTCAAGGTCAGTCACGACGACGACGTGGAAGTCTATTTGGATGGAAAACTGGTTTTCAAAGCGGGTGGATGGACGACTTCTTATAAGCTGGTCAAGCTAGGCGGGATTAAGCCGGGGAATCACGAGCTTCGGATTCATGTTCACCAAAATCAGGGCGGTCAGTATATTGATGCTGGTTTAGTGAGAGTTCGATAGGCGTTGATTAAGTTAAAAACACTCGTTTTGCACCCAGTGTATAATCTTCAGATTGCATATATTTGCCCTTAAAAAAGCCATAGTTGATGCAATTTGTGCTTGCTTTTGGTTTCACAACGAACTCCGAGAGTTTATGCTGAGTTGTGGTGTGCCTGAAAATTATTA
The DNA here is from genome assembly GCA_019638675.1 of Fimbriimonadaceae bacterium. Lineage (GTDB taxonomy): Bacteria > Armatimonadota > Fimbriimonadia > Fimbriimonadales > Fimbriimonadaceae > UphvI-Ar2. Next base: position 1,144,952 of record JAHBTE010000001.1, read on the forward strand.
CGATGCCCAAGTAAAACAACATGCGAATAAGCGCGCATATATAAATACTGTACTGACCGATTTGGAAAATCGTGGAAAACCTGGGCTTAATATCATTGATCGTATTGCGATTGAATTGTGTACTTTTCAAGGTGATGTTTATGCGGAAAAGCTTGATCCTGCTGTTGCCAAGGACAAGCTCAGTGTGTTGCGAAAGGTTGCCGTAGAACGTGGGCTAATCCATCCTGCTGGTGCATCGTCAAAATGGATTGCTCCAATTAAGTCAGAATCAAAAGAAGCTGAAATTGAGAGTCTACGCGGCCAGTTCGATCTGCTTTACAGATGGAAAGGTACTTCTCAAGAGCGTGGAATAGAGTTTCAAAAATTTTTAGGAAACATGTTTCGTGCATATGGCTTGGAGTATCATCCGCCGTTTAGAACTACTGGTCAAGAGATTGACGGCATGTTTATATTTGGAGATCGAAGGTATTTAATCGAAGCAAAGTGGGAAAAGACGGAGGCAAACTTTGAAGCTTTGAGCCATTTCCATAGTAAATGTTCGACAAAGTTTACAGGTACTGTCGGCCTGTTTGTGAGTATGGAAGGTTTTTCTGATGAGGCTCTAGCGGCACTTGATAAGCTGGGCGAAAGTCGATTTATTTTATTGAGTGGAATTGCGCTAATGAAGATTATTGATCGTACCGTTTCGTTGCCAGATGCCTTACACTTAATGATAAACGACGCTCACAAGCGTGGGGTTGAAGTAGTGACCTTTTAAGAATAAAGATGGGGTTCGCCTTATGTACTGGAGAACCCCATCTTTATGGAATTGAGTTAAGTTTATGCCGAAATTTCTTCTGCGTAGACGCTGATGCGTCGCTTGCCCTTTGGGCCTTCAAACTTCACTTGACCGTCGATCTTTGCGTAGATGGTGTGGTCGTTACCGATTCCAACGTTGACGCCTGGGTGGAACTTGGTGCCGCGCTGTCGAACCAAGATCATGCCTGGTTTAACGACTTCGCCGCCGAACTTCTTCACTCCAAGGCGATTACTATTGGAATCGCGACCGTTTTTACTGGAACCTTGTCCTTTCTTATGTGCCATGGATTACTTTCCTCCACCAACTTCGGTGACGCGCAAAATGGTTTGTGGCTGGCGGTGTCCCCAGCGCTTGCGAACATTTTTCTTCGCTTTATAGTTGAAACCGTTGATCTTCTTGGCTTTGCCTTGTCGGACGATGGTGGCTTTTACCTTGGCGCCCTTTACAAACGGGCTGCCCATGGTGACTTTATCGCCATCGCAGACCATGACTACTTCGCCGAGTTCTACGGCATCGCCGGCTTCTCCGTTAATCTTTTCAACGGTCAGCAATTCATCTTTTGCTGCCTTATACTGTTTTCCACCGGTCTTAACAATCACATACATCTCAATTCTCCAAGGCGAGTTGCGCCTTTGGCGTAGAGTCGCGAACAGAAATTATGGCAGGGAGTTGCTTCATTCAGCAAGAGAAAGTCCTCGGATGGGGTCCCTTGGGCATGAATTGGGGCCAATCGCCTACGATTAAGCCGCGTTTTGCTTCTCTTTCGGCACGTCATCCGGGCCGCAAACCTTGTTCCGCCCCGTGTGCTTGGCGGCATAAAGCGCGTTGTCAGCGACTTTCAGCAACCTTTGCGGATGCACTCCCCATTGCGGGCCGAACGAATAGCCAAGCGATGCAGTAATCGGTTTTTCTCCACCCGCTTTTGGATGGTAAACGACTCGCCGAATGTGGTCAAGCGCGGAAAGCGCGACGATTTCGGTGAGTTGCTCATCAGCCGACGGAAGGATGAGCGTGAATTCTTCACCTCCATATCGAGCGGCCATTCCTTTTTCACCGACAGCTTTAGCAAGCGCATTTGCAACCGATTTGAGAACGAAGTCGCCAGCATCGTGACCATACGCTTCATTAAATTGGCGGAAATGGTCAACGTCCACCATCACCACTCCAAGATTCTTGCGACCAGACTTAATTTCTTCGCACTGCTCACGCAGAAAATCCTGCATGGATCGGTGATTACTTAGTCCGGTGAGCGGGTCTGATGTTGCCATCAATTCAATGCTTTCAAATAATTGAGCCGACTGTAGAACCAGGGCGAGTTGTTCGGCAACCGTGGCGTGGAGGCTTCGTTCTAAAAGGAACTGCTCTTGCTCACGCGGAGCCATGAGCTCGAGGTAGCCAATGTTGCGGTCGGTGAGGTGGAGAGGCAGTAAAGCGCGAAGTCCGTCTTCCCATACTTCCCACACTGCCATGTTAGACATCTTTTCAGGAGCTTGAACTGGCTTCAAACCTGGTCTGGACGGACTCTGGTGAGCGGAGGCGATCGAGACCAACTTGCCGTTTTCGTACATCCATACTCGAACGCTGAGTAGGTTCAAGGCTCCCTTAATTGTATGAGCCGCGTGGAGTGCCGCAGGATGTACTGTTTGATGCAGGTTGAACGCAGTGCCAATACGCTTTAGAACAAGTGATTCTCGTTCGGCAGTTTCCAGTTGAGCAATAGAAATGGCGATAGCCTCGCGATGGATTTGCTCCTCGGGACTATCAAATGGCAATGAACGCCACTTAAGAATCTTATCAAATAGGTTTTCGGACACTGGTCTCCGCTCAAATTATCGGATTGAAACTGGCAGTGCGTCAGACCAGTTTTTGGATAATTTTGAGAACGATGGCATGGTTTTCCACGTCAGCTTCTGTGTGAAGTGTTTTTCTTGGTCGAAGTCCATTGCGGTGCTTTTCGCGTGCTCAACTATCGCCCTCATCGCCGGATGTGGTGGCGGGGGCGGCGGAACGTCGACATCGAACAATGCGCTCGGCCCGTGCGCGGTTACAACTACGGTCGGATCGTTAACCTACAACACAACGTGGGGATCATCCCCTAACAACGCTTCTCAAGTCATACAGATTATTAATGTTGATGGGTTTGTTATTCGCACGGATTCGGTTAATCGCAATGGCGTTCCTAATAGTTCCATCACGTTGACCAACCTCACTTCAGGAATCCACATGATTCGGGCAACCCTCTACTCGGGGGCAAACGCTTCTGGCTCGACTCTTGGAACCGCAAGTGCAATTTTAGATTTGTGTTCTAACGGCCCGGGTGGAGCAAACGTGACGATGGATTTCAGTGCAGGTGCAACGGTGACCGACCTTTCAGTTGCTCCGACACCAATCACAATCAAAGAGCAGAATCTGAATCAATTTGTAGCCATTGCGAAAGCAGGCAATAGTATCGGATTCTTGCCACCATCTGATTTGAACTGGTCGGTGCAAGGAGGCATCGGAACCGTTTCTTCCACTGGGCAGTTCACTGCCACGAACATTGGTAACGGAACGGTTACAGTTAACTCTAACTCGACCCTACTTTCCGGCTTAGCGGTGGTGAACGTCACTCAGCGCACGATTACGCAAGGTAAGTGGACGATCATTGTGTTCTTGAACGCGGCGAATGACTTGTATTCGTTTAGCACGCTCAACATGAACCAAATGGAGCAAGTTGCCAGCAATCCCGACGTTCGCTTTGTTGTTCAGTGGAAGCAGAGCAAAACGGCTTATGGTGGATCTTCGTTTGATGGAGTTCGCCGTTACTTAGTCAAGCCGGATAACACTTCGGCAATTGCTAGTGAATTAGTACAGAACAATGTTCAAGACAACTTTGGCAATGCTCTTGATATGGGTAGTCCGCAGGTATTAAATGACTTCATTACTTGGGCGAAGACAAACTATCCTGCCGACCGATATGCGTTGATCCTTTGGAATCATGGCAATGGCTGGCAACGCGGATTGGAAGATGAACAGCCAACCCGAGCATTTAGCTACGACGACCAATACGGCACTTCAATTAAAACTTGGCAAACCAACCAGGCACTCAACGGGCACCATTTCGACATCATCGGCTGGGATGCCAGCTTGATGCAGATGATTGAAGTGGCGTACGAAGCTCGGAGCTATGCAGATTACATTGTTGGCAGCGAAGAAAGCCCGCCAGGAGAAGGGTATCCGTATCACTTGATCTTCGATAATTTCCGGGATACGCCAGATGCTTCGACGTTGACGCTTGCACAGGCATTTGTAGACGGGATGCAAGAGCAGACTCTGCCCGGGAATATCTATCAGTTCCGCAAGATCACGCAAAGCGTTTTGCAGACCAACCAGTTGTCAAATGTAACGGCAAAACTTTCGGTGCTTGCAGATGAACTCTCGGCTAATCGGCTTGGGATGGTCAGTCAGATTCAAAATATCCGAGCAACTGCACAAAGTTATTCTCCCAACAGCACGCGTTACTACCGAGATATCACAGACTTGTGCTTGAAATTTGAGGCAGATTCATCTGGCAATGTTCCGACTTCGGTGAAAACTGCTTGCGCCGATGTGCGAACAGCTTTAAGCCAAGCGGTGGTTTATGAATTCCATAACAGTCAGTCGCCGAACAGCAATGGCTTGTCCATTGACTTCTCACCTAATCTGACTTTTTCCACCTACCGATCAGACTACATTCAACTCAAATTTGCGATTGATTCGCAGTGGGATGAGTGGCTTTCTCTGGCCCCATAAAGAAATGGGGCCGGCTGGGAAGCCGGCCCTTGGGCTGGAGGGTTGCTTTGTCCGGTGAGGAGGGCGCCTGCACCGGTCTTTGGGCTGTCTGGCGTTGCTTGTGAGGATTCACTCGCAACTATGTAGGTCATTCCCCGCCCTCAGTTCATTTGTACTTGCTTTTTTGCTGGTATGAAGGTTCAATCGGCAAAAGCTAGTTGTGTTGCCTGAGGGTTTTTGCTAGGGTTTTGTTAGGCCTCGTGCCTGGGCCGCGGGTCCTTGGGTGATTTGTTCTGGTTCAAGCTGTGTCATAATCCTTTTCCTTCCATCCAGGAATAGTTGAGTACGTTGAATGAGCGAATTTGATCAAGAAAATTTTGACGGCGCCGCCGATAAGATGGCCGCGGATATGTCAGACGGTCGGAACGAGGGTCGTGGTAAGCCTCGCCGACGCCGAAAAGTCAGCTTTTTGACTGTAAATAAGATCGACACTGTCGATTACAAAGATGTTGCCACCCTGCAAAAGTTTATTACCGAGCGAGGCAAGATTCTTCCTAGCCGACAAACCGGTAATACCGCAAAGCAACAGCGAATGATTTCCAATGCGATCAAGAGCGCACGAGAAATGGCTTTGTTACCGTTCGTGGTTCGAGATGCAGTTGATACCGGCCCACGCCGCCGAATGGTGAGCGACCGAGACCGCACTGACCGAAACACAGGCAGTGAAAAAGCGGAAGATCAACAAACCAAAGAAACCGCAACTGCAGAAGCTGGCGAATAATCAAAGCTTCTCAGGATGGAATAAATCCCTTGCAGATTCTGCAAGGGATTTTCTTATGCTTCGATTACTTTTTTACCGTGAACCGAATTCCAAACGTTAGGTCAGCTCCTATAGTTGCCCCACCATCGAATACTAGCCACGGGAAATCTCCGTCTTCGGTGATCCAATAAGTCCAGTTTCCGGCTTTTGTCACCTGCGTGTATCCAAAGCTAATGACTCGATGGGTGCGGTCAAGTTCTCGGTCGCCGTGACGAACCGGAGCTTCTTCACTTGTCCACTGCACATGAAAAGTGTGGTTATCCCATGGGGTGTAAACCAATGCGAGAGTGGCGGCGGGAATCCATGGTCGAGTATCTGACCAGAGAGTGCTCGGCGATTGGTAAGTCAGGCTAAACCGAGTAGCGAAATCGAGTCTTGGCGCGAGACGCCACGATTCGCCAGCGGAAATACCCGCATCAAACCCGCCACTGCCGAGAAAGTAATTCGGGTTGCCGGTTGGGATTTTTACGAAGACTCTCGGAGTGCCGGGGGCACGAAATCCGTAGCCCAGTGTGATGTCTCCGAGCCCAGTCCCCGGTTCAACCCGCGTGCCGTCGTGGAGCCGAACAAATGTGCCTCCGAATGGTGCCGCTTCGCGGTCAGGAACATCGAAATTGATGATAGAGTTATGCCAGAAGCTGATAAAGGGATCAAAGATCCCTCCCCCGCGGTGAATCAGTGGTACGGAAACTAGCCATTCGCCAAGTGGCGTCCCTCGACGGTATAGGTAACGGAGCCGCCAGGTTTCTCCGTCTTCTAGAGTCGCGAATTGCGTACGAAATTCATTGGCGACGGTCAAAGACCATGCGGTCTGGTTCTCGCCATTGCCGAGTACGCCGATCAAGGGAAGAGGGCGCAGATAGGTTTCGGCTAGGCCCCTTGTGTTTTGAACGGGTAGAAACTCTGTTGTCTGCGCAACGATACTTGCGGCGCATACGAATAAGAATGAGAAGAGCGGAGCTCGCAGGGCCATATTGCTTATTGTCTCACTTTTTTACCGGGTCTTAACCCAGAAAGTGAAAAGTATGAATGGTATGATTTTTTCGGCATAGTGGTTGAATCATGGGAAATATGAATTTTGACGAGTGCTTCTACGGCTCAGTAACGGTAGGCGAACGCGGACAAATCGTGATTCCTGCAGAAGCCAGGGCCGAGTTAGGAATCTCGGCGGGAGATAAGTTACTTGTGATGCGTGATCCGGTTCACCCCGGATTGATGATTTGCTCTTTTGGGGTTATGAACGAATTTTTGGAAGAAATTAAGTCGCGGCTAGCGAAGTTGGAAGCGGAAAGTGTGCCGTTTGCGGCACCGGAGGAAGAAAAATGACAGGGATCTTTTTGATATTTGCGGCGGTAGCACTTTCACAGGATGTGCCTCAACTCACTTTAGGCGAAGCCTTGGCGCAAGCGGAAGCTTCTGCCTTTACCGTTCGCGTTGCAGAAAGCAATATTCGGGAGGCTGATGCTCAGGAGACCATCGCTCGGGCCGCTCTCGGGCCATCGGCAACTTTAAATGGTACGTCGCAATATTCGGACACTCACACGAGTGGTGGATTTGGTCAGAACGGTTCAAACTTTTCAACTTCAGTCAACTTGACCGTCCGGCAAATCATCGATATTTCCCGAACGGCTTCTTTGCGAGTGGATGCGGCGGAATACAACACTGATGCTTTGCGAGCGGCGAGGGATGCCGAACTAAATACAGTCCGCGGGTTAGTCAAGCAAAAGTTTTTTGCCGCACTTCAAGCCAAGGAACTGGTAGGTGTTCGAGAAGCTGCGGTTGCATCAACCAAAGAAAGACTTGAAAAAATCAAAATCCGCTTCGAAGAAAAAGTCGTTGCGAAGTTCGACGTTCTTCGGGTTGAAAGCGAACTGAAAAAGGCGGAGCAGGATCTGATTCAGGCAGAAGGCAACTACAAAGTTGCAAAGCAAGACTTGAACAACTTGCTGGCGCGACCAATTGATACTGAGTTTGAGCCAGTCGGCTCACCGACTTTTGAAACGGAACTCCGTGATCCGCTGGTTTACGTGAGGGGTTCTCTCAACGAGCGACCGGAAATTCGCCAAGCCAACCTATCTATTCTTGCATTGACCAAGTTGCGCGAAGTTGAACAGCGTGCAGGATTGCCAACCATGAACGTTCAAGCAGGCTACGGTCAAAACATTGATCCTGGTTTTGGTCAGCCAGATCGCCAAACAACAGCTTCAGCCACTATTTCGATTCCAATCGTGACCAGTGGGGCGATCAAGGCGAATACCCAACGTGCACGTGAAAACGAAGAACGAGCAAAAATCCTGCTTGAGCAACTGCAACTTGCAGTCACTTTTGAAGTCAGAGTGGCCCTCACACAGTGGGCAACTGCGAAAGCCGCTTACGATGCAGCGGTTCAAAATCGCATTTTCGCAGAAGAGGCTTATCGGCTAGCAGTTTTGCGTTACGACGAACAGGTGGGAATTCTGCTGGATGTCACCGTCGCTCAAGCTGACTTAACCGCCGCCCGAGCGAACGAAGTGGTCGCAGCCTACCAACTGAGAACCGCTTACGCCGCATTGCAAAAAGCAGTGGGAACAGATGATTTGAACAATCTCAACTATCCGGAGCCGCAAGCTCCCGCGACCAAAACAGAAGAAAAACCGGAAGAAACAAAAAACGGAGGGGATAAATGAAACTGAATCGAATAGGAGTTTGGGCAAGTGCTGGGGTTCTTGCCCTGACGCTTGTGGGCTGTGTCAATCGAGAAGCCCAAAAGCAGGCAAAAGATGTTGAGGCAATTGTTACTGATCCAGCAACAGTTGTTACAACGATGGGAGTTCAGTCGGCATCTGTTGATCAAGTGCTTGAACTTACTGGGCAAATCGTCACCGATGACGACGTTTCGGTTTCTGTGAAAGCCCCCGGCAGACTTTCTGCTGTTTATGTACAAGAAGGTTCGATTGTCAAGGCTGGTCAGGTGATCGCAGTTCAAGAAGGACGCGAAGCCTATGCGAGGCTTTCACAAGCAAGCGCGAATCTTTCTTCCGCGAGAGCAACTCTTCGGCAAACTGAGATTGATGCTCGGCAAGCTCCGGAAAGAAGCTCAGCCGCCGTCCGGGCCAGCGAATCGCGAGTTCGACAAGCAAAAGCCGCTTTAAGCAAAGCACTGGCGGGTGCGCGAACTGAGGAAAAAGCTCAAGCCAAAGCGAACGTTGATCGAGCGAAATCTGATCTCGATTTAGCCAAGCGCAACTTGGAACGCTCCAAGCGATTGGAAAAAGAAGGTGCGATTTCTACGGCTCAGTTAGAGGCTGATCAAAACCGCTACGACAACGCTCAAGCGGCTTACACCAATGCGGTCGAACAGTACAACATCATTTTGGAAGCTACTCGACCGGAAGATGTTGAGCAGGCAAGAGAGGCGGTTCGACAAGCCGAAGAACAACTAAAAGTCGATAAAGCGAATCAGAAGCTAGATCCAGTTGCTCAAGAACGAGTGAACGGTGCCCGTGCTCAAGTGCAAGCCGCACAAGAAGCAGTGGAACTCGCGAGAATCGCAGTTGACGATCTTTCTGTTCGTGCGCCGATGGGAGGCAAAGTTTCTGGCAAGCCTTTGCAAGCAGGAACTCTGGTGTCGCCTGGAGTGGCAGTTGCTCGACTCATCGGAACTGGTGGGGTCTTCTTTGAAGCTGAAGTAGCGGAAACCGAGGTTTCCAACATTTCTCCGGGGATGGCAGTGGATGCTTCTATCGCATCGCTGGGAGATGTGATGTTCTCGGGGCAAGTCGTTTCGGTCAGCCCGATAGCTAGCAATTTAGGAAGGCTTTACACAGTGCGGGTTGCGATTAACGAAAGCTTAGGCAAAGTCAAGCCTGGAATGTTCGTTAAAAGCCAAGTCGTCATCGGACGAAACGAGGATGTTTTCGTTATTCCTGCGAGCACGGTCATTCGGGATGGCGATCAAAACTATGTTTTCACGACTGCAACCGCAGATGGCAAGCTGGTCGCAAAAAAGAGGGATGTCAAATTGATTCGATCACAAGGCGAGAATGCGATTGTTGATGGGCTCAATGATGGTGATCAGTTGGTTGTAAAGGGTCATACAACTTTGGTGGATGGGGCACTGATCCGATTGGAGGAAGAAAAACCAGTCGATGAATCTCCTGAGAACACTGAAAAAGGAGAATAGTAAGTGGGTTTAACTAAAGCCGCGATTCTGCGACCAGTCTTCATCTTTATGCTGATGGCAGCCGCCATCATGATGGGGATGGTCGCGTACAAAAGCATGCGGGTTGAATTGAACCCGGATGTGAGCTTTGGCGTTGTCACCGTCACGACAGTTTATCCCGGTGCCGGGCCAGACGAAATCAACTCGCTCATCAGCAAGAAAATAGAAGACGCTGTTACTGGCATTGCTAATGTCCGTGAGGTCACTTCTACGAGTCAGGAAGGCGTTTCTTCGGTTGTCATTAACTTTGAAATCGGTAGCGACATCAACGTTGGTTCAAACGACGTGCGTTCAAAGGTCGATGCAATTGTTGGTGAGCTTCCAGATGGTGCTGAGCGTCCGATTATCGATAAGCTCGATACGGGCAGTGAACCAGTTCTTACGCTTGCGGTTAAAAGTGAAGGACTCAGCAACCGGCAGTTGCGTGATCTCTCAGAAAATGTTCTGAAAGATAAGTTTGCGCGGGTCAAGGGTGTTGCGGCGGTATTCGTTTCTGGGGGTGATGTCCGTGAGATTCAAGTAAGACTAAAACGAGACGCACTGCTGAGTTCGGGCCTCGGCATTGCCGATGTTCAGAGCGCAGTCAATCGGGCGGCTCTCAATATTCCAGCGGGACGCTTGAAATCGGGTCAAGAAGAATTCACCGTTCGTGTTAAGGGTGAATTTGAAACGGTTGAAGAGATTTCGGATATGTATCTCACGATCTCTGACCAAGCGCAACGTGGAGTCAATAAAAAGATTCGCCTTGGTGACATCGCGGATGTTAAAGATTCCAATGTCGAGCGGCGCAGGTTTAGCCGCGTTGATGGGCTTGAATCAGTTGTAATCATCATTCAAAAAGCGCAAGCGGGTAACGCCGTTGAAATTTCTAAAGCGATTGCTCGGCCCAACGATCTTTATAAACTTCCAGATCCAACACCTGCAAATCCGCAGAATATGAAGACGGTTAGCTATTTGGATCAACTTGGCGCCCAATATGGCGTTGACTTCGTTGTTACTCAAGACACATCCAAAACCATCGAAGAAAGTTTGCTTGACTTGAATATCGCAATCTTCTTTGGAATCTTCCTTGTTGGTTTGGTCATCTGGACGTTCTTGCACAACCTGCGCGGGACGCTCATTGTCAGCATTGCGATTCCGGTTTGTTTGTTTGCAACTCTTATTGCCCTATGGATGTTTGGTTTCACGATCAACAACATGTCCATGTTGGCACTGAGCCTCGCTATCGGGGTTCTGGTTGATGACTCGATCGTTGTTATTGAGAACATTTACCGCCACTTGACGATGGGTGAAGACCCGGTTGAAGCGGCGATCAATGGCCGGGCGGAAATCGGGCTAGCGGCACTGGCAATTACAGCGGCTGACGTTGTTGTCTTCCTTCCCATTGGTTTTATGGGCGGGATTGTTGGTCAGTTCTTCCGACCACTCGGGATCGGATACGCCATCGCAGTTCTGTTCTCCCTGTTCGTTTCGTTCACAGTCACGCCGATGCTTGCTTCGCGATGGTATCGAAAAGGCGAGGATTGGGAGCATCCGAAAGGTCGCTTCGCTCAATGGTTTGAAGGTGCGTTCCACCGATTTGCCAACGGCTATCGCAAAGTGTTGAGAGCGAGTCTCAATCACAAGTGGTACTTCTTTGGTGGCGGATTTGGAATCTTGTTTGCCCTGTTCATGTTCATTGGCGGAAGTTTCGCGCCGGATATTCCTGGGGCGATCAAAACTGGAATGGGCTTAGTTCCGCAGATCGTGATTTTGGGCGTGCTGATTTTTGCAGGCAACTGGATAGTCACAAGAAAGCCTAAGTTCTCCATCTTCTTGGGAATGGCCGCATTTTGCGGATTGATGATTGCCGCGCCCGTTGTTGGCAACATGTATCGCCAATGGAAGGGCGAAGATGTTTTCAAATTCTCGTTCGCTCCACCAAGCGATGGCGGGATTGTGAACATCAACGTGGAAATGCCTCCAGGGGCAAGCGTTGAATCAACTGAGGAAGTTGTCAAACGGCTTGAAAAGATCGTGATGGCGCATCCCGAAGCTGATTACGTTGTTTCCGACGTTGGAAGGCAATCCGGCGGTTTTGGTGCTAGTTCACAAGGGGTGCAGTTCGCCCAGATTACGGTCACCTTGCGTGAGAAAGACGCGTTGCTTGACAAGATGATGTTCTGGAAGAAACACGAAAAAGAGCTTCGTCCGCTGGACGTAACGGCTCAAGACGTAGCTTCCGAACTTACAGAGCAAATCGACCGAGTACCGGGAGCCAAGATCACGGTTACCGCGGCGGGTGGTTTTGGGTTCGGTGCGGCGATCCAGCTTGCTTTTAAATCAGATGATCGAGAGTTGCTCCAACAGACTGCGATCAAAGTGCGGGATGCTTTGGCTAGCGGTGCAATTGAAGGGGTTATTACTCCGGAAATCACTTCAAAACCAGGAAAACCCGAACTCGTTGCGATCCCAGATCGGGCGCGCATGGCCGCAAGCAACGTGACCGTGCAGGAACTCGGTGGAGCAATGCGAACCCTTTACGAAGGCGATAACTCAGCTAAGTTCCGAGTGAACGGTCAAGAGTACGACATCCGCGTGATGATGGACTTGCAGGATAGGAACAATCCAGAAATTCTAGGCGCAGTACCGATAACGTTCCGCGAAGGCAATCCTATCTACCTCAGCGAAGTTGCACGAGTCGAACGTGGAGTCGGGGTTGATAAAATCGAACGTCGCGACCGGGAAGAAGTCATCCAAGTCAATGCCGGCTTGCTGCCTGGTTTTGCTGCAGGTTCTGTCCAGGCAAAAATTGATGCTTGGTTGGAGCAAGAAAAAATGATTCCGGAAGGGGTCAGTATTCGTGCTCTGGGTGAAGCTGATGCCCAAGCCCGGGAAAGCGTTTACCTGATGGGTGCGCTAGGCCTTGGTTTGATCCTGGTTTACATGATCCTTGCATCGCTGTTTAACAACCTGATCTACCCAATGATCATTCAGTTAGCTCAGCCGCAGGCGATGATTGGAGCGTTACTTGCTCTTGTTATCACCGATAAAACCTTCAACATTGTTGGATTTATCGGGGTCATCGCGCTGGTTGGTCTGGTTGGTAAAAACGCGATCCTTCTGGTGGACTATGCCAATACTCTGCGGGAGCGAGGGATGGAACGGTTCGAGGCGATTGTGGAATCGGGTGGGACACGTTTACGCCCGATTATGATGACCACTTTTGCCTTGCTCGCGGGGATGCTTCCGGTTGCGCTTGCGATTGGGCGAGGTTCAGAATTCCGGGAAACTATCGGGATCACCATTATTGGTGGAACGCTCCTCTCAACAGTTCTGACTTTGCTGGTTATTCCGTGTTCGTACTTGCTGTTCGACGAGTTCTCGACTCGGCTCGGCAAGTTGATGAACCGAGTTTCTGGAAAGCAGCGTCCAGTGCCGGGAGAACCAGTTGACTTACAGGGTATGGACATCGGCGAACTGCCAGAAGAAAAGTAAAGAAATTGCCCGGATTTATCCGGGCAATTTTATTTTCTAGTCTGCAAAAGTGAGATCAAGTTTTGGCTTGAATTCATTATCCGCATTACGCGAATAGATTTTATAGATTCCCGATTGTCCGACTTCCGCCGGATCAATGGCGCTTGTCAGGGCCAGACCCAACTGCTTATCCTTCACGGCGGTTGAATCTTTGAAGTACTTGGCAAAAGTACTCTTGCCTGCCATCAAGTCAATTTCGATTTTGGTGGCCTTATCGTTGTTGTCATAAAGTTTGACTTTGCTGAGGCCAAAGATTGCGAGTTCGCTTGCGGGAGGAGTAACCTTAGCGGTTTGTCCCAGATCAAAAGTTTTTTCGGTGAACTGAGTGCTACCCATGCGGACTTCAATCGGGTACTTATCAGCAACATCCTGAGTGATCGTTGAGCCTGGAATCAACCAGATGGTCAGCTTCGCTGATTTCAATTCTTTGCTTGGTGCCTTGGAAAGATCAAACTTCAAGCAAGACCAAGCCCCGGAAAAATCGAAGTTTGGATCGGGCAGACTGGCTCCTTCACTGCCCCAAAAGCGCAGATAGGGGTCGGTCTGGTCGCTTGCATGGGGGTAAATCCAAATGTCATCGGTTGGGGTCAGGGCAAGGGTTGATCCCGCAACGAGAAACGCAAGTGAAGTCAGCATATAGCTAGTTTAACGCTTCGGGGAGACGTACGGTTTTAGCTTGCCTGATGATGGGTTGACTGGCCTGTCAAAATAGACGTGTGCAGCACGCCCTTCGCGTATTGGAATGGGATCAAGTGCGCCAACTGCTGGCTGGTCATTGCGAATCGGCCCTCGGAGAACAGTTGGCGGGCGATTTGCTACCCAGCTTCCATGCGCCGGAGGTTAAGAGTCTCCAAGCGTTGCTCCAAGAATGCGACCGCTTAAGTGATTCGGGATTGCCTTCCCTCAAAGGACTTCACCCGGTCGGTGATGAAGTCAACCTGTGTAGCAAAGGGGCTGTTTTAGAAGGTTCGCAACTTGCGAAGATTGGCCAAAGCCTTCGGGCGATGGATGGCGTGCGGAAGGTCATTCTTGGCTCGAACTTGGAGCAACCGATTCTCCGATCAAAAGCCGATTACTTGCCGGAATTAAACCGCTTAGGCGCGCGCCTCGCGGAGAGCCTGGATGGCGACGGATATGTTTTGGATTCGGCAAGCCAAGCTCTTGCGACGGCGAGGTCGAACAAAGCGAAAGCCAATAAGCGTATTCTCGAACGGATTCAAGCCTATACAAGCGGCTCCACGCGGGAGTACCTCAGCGATACGGTTTACACCCAGCGAAATGGCAGGTATGTAATTCCGTTAAAGAGTGAGCACAAAGGCAAAATTCGCGGCATTGTTCACGATACAAGTGCAAGTGGTCAAACAATTTTTGTTGAGCCAGAACCAGTGGTTGAACTTGGTAACCAATTGCGAGCCGCCGAAGCCGCCGAAATCGCAGAAGTTAAACGCATTCTCAAAGAACTGTCAGCCGAAGTTGGTCAACACTCGCAGGAAATCCGCCTCGGCCTAGATACTGCGGCTGAACTGGATTTAGTTTTTGCAAAAGTGCGATATGGTCATCTAATTGATGGGTGTGTCGCTGAACTCAGCGAAGAATCAGGCATCCAAATTTCTAGCGGCAGACATCCGCTTCTTAGTAAAGAAATCGCGGTACCGCTCAGCCTCAAACTTGGGATGGGGTCGCCCAGTATTCTTATAACTGGACCGAATACTGGCGGAAAGACTATCGCTATCAAAACGGTTGGGCTGTTCGCGACGATGATTCAATCGGGGATGATGGTGCCCGCGCTCAGCGTGAAATTCGGTTGCTTCAGCCAGTTGTGGGCAGATATCGGCGATGAACAGTCGCTTGAGCAATCGCTTTCCACGTTCAGCGGACATATTAAAAATATTTCAGAAGCTTTGAAGGGTTTGAGAAAAGATGCGCTGGTTCTCCTTGATGAGATCGGGGCGGGAACTGATCCAGGCGAAGGGGCGGCGCTTGCATCGGCTCTGATTGAAGAGTTCCTCTCCGGCGGGGCTATCCTGATGGCGAGTACCCACTACGGCGAGCTCAAGTTACTGGCGAGTAATCATCCTCAGCTTGCCAACGCTTCGATGGAATTTGATCTCAAGTCACTCCGCCCAACCTATCGCTTTTTGGAGGGAACGCCGGGGAGTAGCCATGCCCTGAAGATAGCGTCTCGATATGGTGTGCCGCCGACCGTTTTGGCAAGCGCGGAAAAAGGGTTCAGCGAACAAGAAAAAGATATTTCGCAAATGATTGAGCAACTTGAAAACGCTCAGCGGCGAGCACAAAAGGCTCAATCGGAAGCTGACCGCTTGAGCGCGCGGCTTCGAAAGGTTGAAGAAGAAGCCGAGCGGAAAATCGAACAAGCCGAAGCTGCTCGGCGCAGAGTGGGAGAACGAGCGAGCAACGAGCTTGACGAACTCTTGCGGCAAATTCGGATCGAGGCAGAGTCGGTGTTTACTCAGGTTAAACAAGGCGGAACGCAAAAGGACATTGACGAGGCCAGAAACAAACTCCGCTCATTGCAGGAAGCCGGGTCAGGACTAAGCCGCGAGGTTCGCCCAGTCGAAAAGCAAGTTGAAACTGGCGTTCAGATCAAGGTCGGCACTAAAGTGAAGGTCAAGAACCTAAACATGATAGGAATCGTTACTGAATGTTCTAAGCCCACTAAGATCACCATTCAAGCGGGAGCAATGAAAATGGATGTTGACCGCGCTCAGGTCGTCGCTTTAGAGGCACCAGCCCCCGTGGTAACGAAACGTGCCTCGGGCGCGGCGGGGATGACTAAAACCAAACTGAGCAAAGCCCAATCCATCAAATCAGAACTGCATCTGCGGCAAATGAGGGCTGAAGAAGCGGAAGCGACATTAGATAAATTTGTCGATGACGCTCTCACTGCCGGACTGGATTTTATTCGTATAGTCCATGGCAAAGGCGAAGGGATTCTGCGCAAAATGACCCATGATTTTCTGCGTCGTCACTCTCAAGTCGTCTCATTTAACGATGCGGATGCCGAAGAAGGCGGGCAAGGTGCTACCATTGCACGTCTAAAATAGTGCAGGATAGTGCGATTGACTGATCAGCAACGAGATTCTTTGGTACAAGCGGCAGGCAGAGTGAGAACGAACGCCTACGCACCGTACAGCGTCTACAAAGTGGGCGCGGCAGTGCTCGGATCAGATGGCGAAATCTACGTTGGTTGCAATGTTGAAAACGTCAGCTTTGGTTTAACCGTTTGTGCAGAACGAACAGCGATTGGAACAATGGTTGCAAGTGGCTGTAAACGTATGGTTGCGGCCGCAATCGTGACCGATGAAGGTGCAACACCTTGCGGGATGTGCCGGCAGACATTTGCAGAGTTTGCAGATGATGCCACCAAAGTGGAAATTATTACGGCAAGTGAAACTGGAGAGAGAAAGAGCTACTGGCTCTCAGACTTGATTCCCGCTAGCTTCCGCACTGAATTGAAGATAGATTGAGATAAGCATGAAAGCGCAAAAGACGAACAAATTTGTGATTTGGGGAGCAGCCATTTTAGCTCTCCTTATTGTTCTTGGCTGTGGCGGCGGCGGTGGCGGAACTGGCGGCGGAGGCGGCGGTGGTGGCGGAGGAGTTAATCCTTCGACTGCGGCTAAGCCAGCGGGTCAGTATCTTGAATTTTTCCGAGGGCCAACCTTGGTTGATCCAATGAACTTGGTTGTTGGCGATTCGATCGTAATTCAGTTCGTTAACTACGATATCGTCGGCAATCGAACGGTTTTAACTGCTTCTGGCTGGTCATTGAGCGGCCCAGGAGCGGGAACGGTAATGACCATCAACTCGGGCGGTTTGCTTTCGATCAACAGCCAGCCTTCGGGTTATATCACGGTCTCGGCTTCGGCTACGGTTAGTGGACAGCCAAAAACCTTGATGCAAGATATCTTCGTTCCAACGGCAGTCGGAACTCGGATTTCAGGTCGGCTAAAGGCAACGACCACTCAAGTTCCAGTAACCGGGGTGCAGATTGAGTTCATCAACAGTGGCGGCGACGTTGTAGGTGGGGCAGTTTCGGATGCAGTTGGAAACTTCAACGGTCTGACCCTCAATACAGCGGTCAGCTTACGCTTGAAACCGAGTACTGTTCCAGCGGCATACTTCGCGGCAATTAAGTACCAAAACGTGAACTATGCGGTCACAGGGACAGCGTGCTTGTTGCCGGTGCCGACGATTATTCCAGGCTCAACCGTCAGCTTTGCAAGTACGATCTTCATCCCTCGACAAGCAGATGGGCCACCCCCACCACCTAGTGGATGTAGCAACTAGAATCTAGAGGCTATTCATTGAGTGAGCGGGGTCAAGCAAATTGACCCCGCTTTTATTTACAGTTTCCCAGCTTGACTGGGAATATCATTACAAGGAAAAACGAATGAAACTATACGAAGGAATCCCTGTATTCGGGGACTTACAAAGCGGCGTTCTTGAGCAAATTAAGAATGCCGAAAAAACGGGAGCAGTCCGCCTCGCGCTGATGGGTGACCATCACGTTGGATACGGAGTGCCAATTGGTGGGGTAGTTGCCTACCATGAACTGATTTCGCCAAGCGGAGTTGGTTACGACATTGCGTGCGGCAACAAGGCAATTCTCACCGATGCGCGAGCCGAAGATGTCCGCCAAAAAATTCGCGGCATCATGGACGACGTCTTCAAAAAGATCAGTTTCGGCGTCGGTCGCGTGAACGATGAAGAAGTTGACCACGAGTTGTTTGATGATCCGCTTTGGAACGAAAACTCAGTCATGAAATCTCTGAAGGATAAGGCTAGGGCTCAACTTGGCACCGTCGGAAGTGGCAACCACTATGTGAACATCATGGTTGACGAACTGGATCGAGTTTGGGTAGGTGTTCACTTTGGATCGCGTGGGCTTGGACACGGAATTGCCAGCTACTACATGGATCAGGCCAAACGAATTGGCAATGAGCACAATCACATCACTTGGTTGCACGAACGATCTGAGTTGGGTGCCGAATACATTGCCTGTATGGAACTGGCGGGACGCTACGCTTACGCTGGGCGAGATTGGGTTTGCCAAAGGGTTGCTAAGATTCTGGGGGCAAAAACCTTAGAGTCCATCCATAACCATCACAACTTTGCATGGCGAGAAACCCATGATGGTGAAGAAATGTGGGTCGTGCGAAAAGGTGCGACACCTGCATTTCCTGGTCAGCGCGGATTCGTCGGGGCAACAATGGCGGAACCTAGCGTCATCCTTGAAGGAGTGGAGTCAGAACGCTCGCGACAAGCTCTGTACTCAACGGTACACGGCGCGGGTCGCGTGATGAGCCGCACGAAAGCCAAGGGCCACAAAAAGAGCGGAACCCCAGGATTGGTTACACAAGCTTCGATGCGAAAGTGGCTTCGCAACGCAAAAGTTGAACTTCGCGGAGCGGATGTAGATGAAGCACCTGATTGCTACAAACGCTTGGATGAAGTTCTTGAGCATCATGCTGGAACCGTTAAAGTTCTCCATCACCTTGCGCCAATTGGAGTTGCTATGGCGGGTGGAAACGTGTTTGATCCTTACAAAGATTGAACGATCTCGGGCCCGGATTTGCAACCAACATCCTGGGTTCCAGTAGAATCGCATGAAAGTGGATCACGATCAACTGGAAAACCTGATGCCAGAAGAAAAATCTGTGCATCGAGTAGATGGGTCTCTGAGTGAAGAAGAGATTCAACAGATGATCGTACTTGCGGGACGACTGCGGGAGCAATCGGGTGGCGAACTCGACGATGATGCAATCATTGCGGTTTCGGAAGCCACTGGTGCTCCCGTTGATTACATCCGCTTGGCGATGCGAAGTGTCCCCGAGCGAATGCAAAAGCGTTCGTTCTTAGAGCAAGTCAAGAATTCATTTTTAGCGTTTGACCCAGACACTCGAAGACTTGTCGCCGGGGGAGTTTTAGGGTTGGGTGCAGGATTTGCCCAATTTTGGTCGGCGGCCTTGTTCCGAGGGGACGGCGGATTCTTCGTGATTCTCATGATGATCTTGCTCGGCGCCGGGATTTGGAATGCAACCGTTTCACGAAAACTCAAGACGGCGATATTTGCTGGCGCACTCCTTTCAATCGCAACGAACTTAACCTACGGCCTATTTAGCTTGTTGGATGGATTACTCACTCCAGTTGGCGCGGTGGGGCCACGACCAGAAGGATTTATCGCATCAGTACTTCTTTGCAGTGTGTTGGGCGGGGCCGGATTTGCTCTATTCCAGAAATATCGAAAGCAACTTGGGTTCTCTGATCCCGCTGAAGATCGCCACGCGCTTTTATCACAATTGCTAGAAATCCAAACGAAGCTCCGGCAAGACGAAAAGTACGTCACGTTTATCAGCGTTGACCTCGTCGGCTCGACCAAGATTAAGACCGAGAACGACGACTTGGCGGTCGAGTTCACATTGAACGAATATCATAAGTTTATTGAGAGTGTCGTTGCCAAACACGGAGGGAAAATCCACTCCACCGCTGGCGATGGTGTGACTTGCGTGTTCGACGAAGCCCCGGCTGCAATCGCAGCCGGCAAAGCGATGCAGGCGGGATTATTTGAATTCAATGCGTTCCGAAACAAACTCAAAGATCCAGTTTCAATGCGAGCGGCAGTTCATACAGGAAACGTGCTTGCGCCAGGTCGGGAATCTACAGCCGTGAACTTCGCCCACGTGATAGATGTCGCGGCTCACTTGCAGAAAATCGCAGAGCCAGGCACGTTAGCAGTCAGTGCGGCCACCGCAATGCACGTGGGTGGGTTGCATACGATTGGAACCGAGCGCATTTCTGCGGAAGATATCGAAGCGGCGATTTGGCGACCAACCATGCGGTTGAACGTGAAAGATCTCTCTACTCTCGTTCCTCCAGGATTGCCTGGTTAATCACTTTCTCGCTGGTTCTAGCAGCAAGTCGGGCTCTCGGTTTTCACTGTTTGAATCCCCACCATCATCACGCCCATCAATTCCTACACTATAAATCCTGAACTCGCGGTTGGCTACGCGGTAGGGGAACGGTTTGCCGCTGTAAGGGTCAGTGTCTGCGTTCGCCGGTAGGTTCTTAAAGACTAATGGAGCTGAACCCTGGGCTTTCCCTCCGGCGAGGGCTAAGCAAGTCAGGGCAAACAACCGCGATC
Organism: Fimbriimonadaceae bacterium; assembly: GCA_019638675.1. GTDB lineage: Bacteria > Armatimonadota > Fimbriimonadia > Fimbriimonadales > Fimbriimonadaceae > UphvI-Ar2. Next base: position 1,165,203 of record JAHBTE010000001.1, read on the forward strand.
GGGCAATGTGCAGATCGCGTTCAATGAGAAATGTATCAAGCGGAGTAAATAGGTGAGTCGCGAACCGCTTCCAGGGTCGGTCTGCGCCTTGATCAATTTGGAACGCTTTTCGCTCGATCACCGGGATATCAGCCGTTTGCCGGGCATGTTCAATTCGGTTTTTGGCTTCTTGCGAGAACCCTCGGAAATATTCAACGCGATCTTTTTCTTTAAGTTTTTTCAAAAAGTCAATCGCCGGGTCAGCTTGTTTGTATAGAGCAGTTTCAAGCAGTCCGTACTCTTTTTTCTGGTGGACATCGGAAATAAACTGCACTCCTGCAAGCATGGATTTCAGTTCGTTGTCCAGAGTGGTGCTCAGCGGTGGAGCTTTATCGAGCGATGCGAGAATCGAATTCCCAAGATTTGTGAGAGCACCTGCGCTCATACGTTGAATTAGGGCTACAGAAGATCGCCTGGCTTCGGAAGCAATCCAGTAGCCAAGCAAAGCATCTTGAGCATCACCGCCGGACAAGTGGTTTGCCATGCGGTGTGCCGCAACAATGTATTGCGCGGAGCCATCGGCGGCTCCTTCTTCGTCTAGCGTCTGAATTTTGAGTTCAAGACCTCGTCCGATGGCACTGAGGCCGGAGTGTGAACGCCTGGGCAAAAACGGGTCTTGGGCAACAAATTGAGGCGTACAGTTCATTCCTCCTGCCCGAATAGCCATAGAGAGTGCAGTATCAATACGACTGAGATATTCAGTTTGTTGGTTGCCTCGCAGGTCGGCTTGATCTTTGAATTTCTCAGTTGCTTTATCCGCAAGGTTAGCGGCTAACAGATATTGATCCCACGCATTACCAGAGCCAGCTTGAGCTTTGTAAGGAGCTTGGTTAAGGTCAGCGAAGGTCTCCCACGGCTCGGGCTTTTCAGGTTGACACCCGGCAACGGCTAACACGATCAATCCAAGGCATGCCCATCTTGGGCATAACTGACCGAATGAAATCCTTTTCATGTTTGATACTGTACCGCCGTGCTAACCTTTTTGCAGTCGAAGGATTGGAGAAGGTAAATGATGAAAGGCGTAATTTTAGCGGCAGGTAAGGGGAGTCGGCTTTATCCGGTCACGAAGGTGATACCTAAACCGTTACTGCCAATTCTCAATCGCCCAACATTAGATTACGCCTTTGACCAAATGAAAGCCTGCGGAATCACCGATGTCTGCATAGTTGTCGGTGAGAATGAACAACTCATGCGCGAGGAGTTAGGAGACGGCACAGAAGTTGGACTCTATCTCAGTTATGTCCGGCAAACCGATCCTCAGGGATTAGCTCATGCAGTAGGGTTCGCGGAAAAATTTGTTGATGGGGATGACTTCGTTCTGTATCTTGGAGACGCCATTTACGACCAGTCGTTAGCTCCGTTTGTAGAGCAGTTCAATGCGAGCGGGGCCGCTAACCTTAACTTGGTGAAAGAAGTGGAAGACCCTCGTAGGTTCGGCGTCGCTAATGTTGAAAACGGGCGCATTGTCAAGCTTGTTGAAAAACCTGCCGAACCGGAATCCAATTTGGCAATGGCGGGAATGTACGTTTTTGGGCCAGAGATTTGGTCGGTGCTTCCGCAACTCAAACCAAGTGCACGAGGCGAGTACGAGATCACTGATGCGATTCAATTACTTGTAGATAAAGGGGAACTCGTTGTGCCTGGAATCTATGAGGGCAACTGGTTTGATACAGGCACACTCGATTCGTTTTTAGAAACGAGTTCCTTCCTTGCCAAAGGAGGATGGGTTGTGGATGATTCAGCATCCGTCAACGCAGAAATGAGCGGAATGGTTGTGATCGGAGCGAAAGCTGAAGTAAACGCTAGGTCAATTAGAAACAGTGTGATTCTGCCGGGAGCAAAAATTAATGTACTGGGCGAAATTGATGGGTGCCTTCTCGGCGGAGAAGTAACCAGCGAGCAGTCACTTTCCGCCGAGATTCGGCACGGTCGAGTTCAGTAAGGCTTATTCGCCGTCTTCTTTCGGAGTTTCCGTGGTTCCGGTAGTTCCGGTAGCATTTGAATCTGTTCCAGCATCTGCGGCAGGAGCGCAAGCTACGAGCACGCCGGACAAGATAGGAAGGACGAGGAGGCACAGAATCAACAGTGTTCGTTTCATCAATTGCCAGTATGCCCGTATTTATACAAAAAATGTACATATTTGAAACCTAACTTAGGGTTGAATCTGTTAGGTATTCCAAGAGGTGAGCTAGATTAGGGCAAACAGTTTTTTCAGAGCCGCATTACTGCTTGTTTCTGGTGCCCTATCAGTTTGCTCTTTCAGCCAGCAAGCCGATACACTTAGCTACGCTTATGCGCCTATTTGGCAGGGCAACTACTCTAGTCTTCCAGTGTTGCCAATTCGTGTTGAAATTTCAAACGATGGGAAGCCCGAATTAGTTGAGATTATCTCCAAATTTGGCGATACACAGGTTTCGGCATTTATGGAAATGCCAACAGGTGCAACTAAACAGCGCGAATTTTATGTATCTGCCCCCAATTATTGGAGTACGCCGACCCTTATTGTTAAACGTGGGTTGCTAGAAAGTGAAATCCCAATAGAAATTCGGAACGGGTCATCTTACAGCCGGGAGGAGTCAATTCGAGTTGCTCAAATATCAGATGGTCTAGGCAACCTCGCTATGCTTCGGGTCACGGATTTAAAGCAATTCCAGAACAAGCCTTGGTCGAGTGGATTTGAAGATTTTTCTGCTAAACCCGGTTTGGCGCCTACCCGCTCAATTGGATATAAGAGTTTTGACATCCTGTTTTTGGGTGAGGGCAGTGAACGACTGACCGACGTAGAAGTTAACGCCATCAAAGGTGCAGTTCTCGCCGGAATGCATCTTGTTTTTGTTGGGGGTGCTTTTAATCCGGTGATCGCAGATCCGCGTTGGCAGGGCATTGTTCCAGTTGTTCGGACTGACGGCGTTCAACAGGGGCGGGCTCTGGAATGGGGCAAGGCACTTAGTAACGTTGCATTTCCATCACTCACACTGCTGAAAACTGAGGCGAGAGCTTCAGCCTTCGTTAAACGTGAAGGTGGAATCAATATGCTGGTCAGTCAAGAAATGGGGGCGGGCAGAGTCAGTTTTATTGCCTTTAATCCATTTGATGCTAACTTCCGAAACTGGGGTGGTCGGTTTGCTTTTATGTATGATCTAGCTCGAAATCTGCCAACAGAATCGACAGCAGAGCGAACTCAAGAAATTATTGATAATGTGATGAATCCCTATTACTACGGTTATTCTGAGTCAAACGGAATTTTTGGCATTCAGATGCCGAGCTGGAACCGGGTCGCATTTGTCCTGCTCGCCTACTTAATGATTGTTGTCCCTATCAACTTTTTGGTGCTCCGAAAGCTCAAACGGGGTGAATTAGCTTGGATAACAGCTCCGTTAATAGCACTGGGGTTTGCCGGGATTCTATTTGGATTTGCTGGACAACTGTATCAGGCGGAAGCTTCTCGTTCAGCGAGCGGTGTAGTTATTGCCCATCCTAACGTGCCCGAACTGCAGGTAATTGCAAATCAGCAACTGTTCTTCCCGGGGAGTGGAGTTTACGATTTGAAGTTCAACGGTGTGGAGCACGTTGGTTCTAATAATTCCAGCGATGAAGGCCCCTTTGGAATGGCCAAGGTGAGTAATCAGTTTCAAGATTTCGACAGCATTACGGCGACTCGATACTCAGTAAGTAATCTGGCTTTTCGCGAGTTCTGGCTTTACCAGCGGCTTCCTATTAACAGCCCGGATATGATTGTGTACACCACTCGGAAAGCGGGAGATGATTTGATTCTTGAAGGTTCTGTTATCAACACTATGCCATTTGAGCTTAATTCGGTTACATTGACGGGGCCAGGAATTTCAAAGATATTTAAAACAATTCCACCGGGTGGATCGGAAAAGTTCCAGGTGCGAACTAATGGGCCGCTCAATGTAGGAAGTGGATTAGTTATCGAAGCTTATTGTTCACCCCAAGCGTTTGGTGCCCAGTTTGGAACAGACGTTTCTACTGCCGGTCTGGACTTTTACTACGATGAACCTTTGGAGGGTCTATGAGCTTCATCGAAAACATTGTCAATCGTATTCCCAATAAGCCGGTCTTTTTTGAAGTAAGGCAACAGTTGAGGAGGTCTTCCATTGAGTCAGCCACTGGAGGCAATAGCAAGATTGGAAGCATTATTGGGGTTATCGTCATTCTCTTGATTGTGGGGAGCAATCTGATCATGGCCGCAAGATACATCCAGGTTGGGTATTTGATGTTTATCTTGCCTGTGCTAGCAACTTTCTTACTACCAGCAATGGTTAGCCCAGTTATCGCGGGTGAGTTTCAGCGGCGCAGTCTAGAACAATTACTAGCGGCTCCAATCAGCACAGTAGATATTGTTAAAGGCAAGGCTCTAAGGGCAATAATTCCGGTGCTAATGATGCTCACTATAGTGTTGTTTATGATCTTGCTCATCGGAATTGGCAAGATATTCCAGGGGCATGAACAAGATTTTGACGTGTTCTCACCTTTTATCAGTTTGCCTGTCTGCAGCCTTTTGTTTTTTGTGTGGTCATTTTTTGTTACTGGATTATCGGTTTTCGTTTCATCGGTGACGAAATCTACGAGTGCGGCCCTCCTAGCCAGTATTGGAATTTTAGTAGGGCTTGTTTTCGTGGTGCCGGCGATTATCGTCCCGCTCAGTGCGGTGGCTATCGGGCCAACTGCAATAGGCTACTTAGCCGCCATGCATCCTGCGGGAATGATGGTGATTGCCGTTGCGCGGGATACTTCAGCTGAGCCGATGCATCTTCCCGCGGCAGTTATGATCTTATTGGTCTCTAACTGTCTTTACTTGGCGTTTGGTGCGTTCTTTTTGAACCTAGCTGCAAGAAAGTTGGCCACCTACCGAAAAACAGGATTTGAAAACTAGGAATTAATATGCTTGAAGTCAAAAGCTTAACCAAAAGATACGGTCAATTTGAAGCAGTAACGAGCGTTGATTTCGCTTTAGAACCTGGCGAAATCATGGGATTTATCGGCTCAAACGGAGCGGGAAAAACGACAACGATCAAAATGTTGGCGACACTGCTTGAGCCGACAAACGGTTCGGCTTCTTTGAACGGTCGGCCGCTTGATGGAAACGATTTGGAAATCCGTAAGCAAATTGGTTATATGCCGGACTTTTTTGGCCTTTACGAAGACATTAAAGTTTGGGAGTACTTGGATATGTTTGCCACCCTTTACGGCGTTGAGGTCAATGACCGTCCCCGAGTGATTGACGAGGTTCTTGAACTCACTGACTTAGGATTTAAAAAGCAAGCGTTTGCCCGGTCACTTTCACGGGGAATGCAACAACGCCTCTGCTTAGCGAGATGCTTGGTGCATAACCCGACGATGCTCCTACTGGATGAACCAGCGAGTGGGCTTGACCCGCGGGCTCGAGCCGAACTTAAGGATCTCATTGGGGAACTGGGAAGGATGGGCAAGATCGTGATCGTCAGCAGCCATATCTTGCCCGAACTCGCGGATTTTTCTACCGTAGTTGGAATTATCGAACGCGGTCAAATGCTAGCTTTTGGCAAAGTCAACGATGTTGTCCGCAGTCTCACTCCAGCTAAGAAAATCCAAGTCAAACTTTTGGATCGCGGGGCTGAAGCCAGTATGTTCCTGCACAGCAAAGAGCACGTATCTGCAACACAATTTTTGAATCCGAACGAGTTTAGATTTGATTTCACGGGCACGATGGAAGATCAGCACCTGCTACTTAAGGCGATGGTAGATGCAGGATTTCCGATCGTGGAATTTATGGACGAGGAAGCCGATCTTGAAGATTTGTTCATGCAGGTAACAAAAGGGGCATTGAACTAATGCAGACTTGGTTGAAGGAGCAAGTTCGAATTTACCGGGGGAATGCGGCTTCTATTAAGGAGTACCGCATCCAGCTTCGTTCAACCAAAACGATTTGGTATTGGGGAATCTATCTTTCCATTCTCGTGATCGTGGCAATGGCCAACTATGGTTCGATTGTTTCAAGCGCAAGCAATTCTCCTTCTAGTCTGCAATCAAGCCTGCAAACTTATTATCAAATCGTCGTAGGCTTTCTTCAAGGAATGATTTTGCTGATCGCACCGATGCTGGGAGCATCGGCGATTGTCAGCGAATACGATCTACGTTCAATTGAGCTAGTCTTTTCTTCACCTGCTTCAACCAAATACCTTTTGGTTGGTAAGTATTTGGCGGCATTGCGGCAGTTAGCATTGCTCCTCTTTTTGAGCCTTCCGATCACAGCGGTTGGGGTTACGCTAGGTGGAGCTACGTGGCAGCAGGTTATTGAGCAATATCTTTATTTGATGATGCATGGTGCTATCGTTTTGGCGGTTGCCATGCCAATTGCCATCAATACACAGTCCATGGTTCGCACAATTTCTGGCGTTGTAGCGGTTCTTATTCTAGGCGGGTTTTTTGCAGGCGTGGCATCTGCATCTTCAATGCCGATGATGTTTGGTGCGATGGGGGGCAGTTCTACTTCAATTCCTCCATTGGTTGGATTAGTGCCGTTTTTGACACCGTTCACTTTGGGTTACTCAACCCCTATTGGTTCGGTGGTCATCCCTAACTGGATTTTTGCAGGCATCGCGACATTAGCGATAGTCAAGGTTTTGCTACTTGGAGCTGGATCAGCTCTTACGAAAGTTGGTTCGCGCGAAACTCGAAGCTTGCGGGTACACGGCTTAATTTTGGTTGCTCTTTATTGCTTTTCGGTTTATGCAACGATCAATTCAATACCTTGGTCGTCCGCTCCACAAAGGCAGGGAATAGCGATGATGGCCGTAAACATGCCGCTCATCCCCATCTTTTTCATATTGATGTTTTTGGCGGCTTCTGGACGAGCGGAAGATCGGAAGTTCCTTGCCGATAAGCTATTTAGCTGGAAAGAAATACTAGGTGGAAGACCAAGTGGTTCACTGGGCTACGGAATTATTCTTATTGCCATGGTTGCGTTTACAAATGCACTCACTTTGTATTCGGTGTCTTTTATACGCAAGTTAGAAATTTTAATGTTGCCCGCATGGGGGCTTGCTTTCGGTTTAATGATATTGGGAATTGGCTGGTGGGTCAGCCCAGGATTCGATCAAGTGGTCGGATCTCGGCGAACAGTGGTCGCCGTAGTCATGGGATTGGTCATATTGAGCCATGTTGGCCTAATGTTTTTGGATATCGGCATGAACCAAGTCGTCACTGAGTTTTTAGTCTTAGCTAATCCATTTATTCCTTGGGCCGATTCCCTCCTGGTTGTCGTGATGAAAACGGCGATATTGCTTACTATTGCAGGACTAGCGTATTACTTTGGAGAAAAGAAAAGGCGTCTTATGTTTAACAAGTACTACGGGCAAACGAAACCAATTGAGGCTGCAACATGAAATTCACAAGTGATCTTAAAAAATTTGGACTGAGAGTGAGATTTTTGCGCCTCTGGCGATTTGCGGCAATTGGTTTGCTGGCAGGCGTGGTTGCGGCTTTGCTCTTGATAGGAGCCGATTACCTTTTGCTCGTAGATTTTCCGATTCTAAACTCCATTTATGTCGTTGCCGCTGGTTTAGTGCTAGGCGCGGTCACTGGATTCTTTTTGCCAATGAGCGAACTTGCATTAGCGCGGAGCGTTGACCGAAGATCTGGCAATCAAGACCGGCTAGCAACCGCATTGCAAAAACAGGATGCCGACGAACTCTTCACCGAAGCTCAGCATCAAGATGCTGCCGAAAGCTTACAGCAGATCACTCCAAAGTCGGTCTATCCGTTTTCATTCGGTCGTTGGCAAATGGCCGCATGTGCGAGTTGTTTTGCTCTTGCGGCGGTGGTTTGGGTTGTTCAATCGGAAATTCTGCTATCAACAGATCAGAAAGCTCAAAAATCTAAGATGGAGCAAGTTCAAGCCGCTGTTGAACGAATCGTCAAGCAGCTTGAGGTCGAAGATCAAACGGGTGACCGAGCAGCAGAGAAAAAATTGGCCGCAGAACTTCGTAAGTTCAGCCGCGAAATGGAGCGAGGCAAGCTGAATCAAGAGCAGGCGATGCAAAAAGCGCAGAAACTCGCTGAGGAAGCAAAAAAGCTTACGGAGCAACGCCTTGAAAAGACTGCAGAAAGAATGGAGCAGATTCAGGCGAAAGTTCTGCAAGAAAAGTTTGAAGAAGCGGGTGGCAAGCTCGGTGATTTGCAGAATTTAAAGCTGGACAAGATGCAGATGGAGGCCATGCGCGACCTGATGCAGAAGTCCGGTGCAGACAAAATGCCGAGCAATAACCTGGATTCCAAAACAATGGAAGCGCTGGGGCTGGATAACTCAGCCAGCGAAATGATGCGCATGAGCGAACAGCAAAAGGATGCTCTCGCTAAAGCCATTGCCCAAGAACAAAAGAGTATTCAGGATCAGATGCAAAGTGGCAATCTGACGCCCGAGCAAATGAAGGCCTTACAAGAACGCCAAGAAATGCTCAACGAGCTTTCTAAGCAACTTCAGCTATCGGAAGATGTAATGAAGGCACTCCGCGAACTTCAAGAAATGAAGGAGTACAAGGAGTTGCAGGAGATGCTTCAAAAGCTCCAAAAAGCCACAGATCAGATTCAAAATGGCGAACCATTGACAGAGGAGCAGATAAAAGAAATGCAGCGGCAAATGGAGGAGCTTGCCGAGCAAATGAAAGATCCGAAAGCTCGGGAGGCGCTCCGCCAAGCAATGAAAGAGATGCTTGAGCAACTCAAAAACGGTGAGCTCGATGCGGAAGCAATGCGTCAACTCATGGGCATGATGGGTGCGGGAATGTCGGGTGGGCTCGGTATGAGTGGGATGCAAGGCGGCGGAGGTCGCGATGGTGGAGCGTTTCAAGGCGAGGGCGAAAACCAAAAAGGTGACCCAATGACTCTGGATGGCAAGGGCAATCCTACGGCGGTAAGAGGTTCGCGGGATGAAAACCGAGGCACTGATGCTTACACGGAAATCAAAGCACCAACCATGGTCGGTAGCCGAACCAGTGTTCCGTACAAAGAAGTTTTGCCGCAGTACAAAAAAAGTGCGGAATCGGCAGTCAATAACAATCAGGTGAAGCCAAAGCACAGGCAAAGAGTCAAGGAGTACTTTGAATCGCTGAGCAGTGGCGGCAGTTCCAGTGGAGGCAAAGGCGGGAAATGAAAGGTTTAGAAGCAGCAGAGTGGTTTAGAAATACCTGGGGAGCAATCCGCCAGGAAATTGGTAAGGTCGTCGTCGGGCAAGAAGAAGTCGTTGAAGGTGTTTTAGTTGCGCTTGCGGCAAACGGACACGTTTTATTGGAAGGGATGCCTGGCCTTGGAAAAACACTGTTGATTCGTAGCTTGGCAGAAGCGGTTGACCTGGAATTCAGCCGAATCCAGTTCACGCCCGACATGATGCCAGCCGATGTGACCGGTACAAACGTATTCACTCAGTCAGGTGGATTTGAATTTCGACGCGGCCCCATATTTGCGAATTTTGTACTTGCCGACGAAATCAACCGGGCGACGCCGAAAACCCAAAGCTCACTCTTGGAAGCGATGCAAGAAAGGCAAGTCACAGTCGGCGGAAAGCAGTACTCGCTAGAAGAGCCGTTCATGGTGATGGCGACCCAAAACCCAGTAGAGCAAGAAGGAACCTATCCGCTACCCGAAGCCCAGCTTGACCGATTCTTCTTCAAGGTGCTGGTGGAATATCCAAGCAAGCAAGTTTTGGCGGATATTGTGACTCGAACTACCGCAGGTGAAATGCCAACGATCAAGCGTGTTGCAACTGGAGCCGACTTAATTCAGGCCAGGCAGATCACGCGGGAGGTAACAATCAGCCCCGATGTGCTGGATTTCGCTCTTTCTCTGGTGGTGGCCAGTCACCCAGAAGGGCCGGACGCAGCAAAAATCAGCCAGCGGTATGTTCGGTACGGTTCTTCACCGCGAGGAGCGCAATCTCTAGTGACCGCGGGCAAAGTTTATGCCTTGCTGGGTGGTCGGTTTAACGTGAGCAAGGATGACCTGAAACGAGCCGCTAAGGGTGTGCTTCGCCACCGGTTGATCCTTAATTACGAATCAGAAGCAGATGGCATCACTGCTGACCAAGTGGTGGACGGCATTGTTGAATCGGTTGAACAAAAGGATCAAGACCCGGTTAGAGTGTGAAAGAATCCGCGACACTCCCGCTCTTGGACGTTCGGGAACTCCGAATGTTGGAGCGTTTGCGCCTCAACCCTCGCAAGAGTTTTGGCGGTCGAGTGCGTGGCGAGCGACTTTCGCGTGAGAAAGGGATTTCGCTAGAATTCAAGGACTATCGTGATTACAGCGACGGCGATGACCTCCGGCACATTGACTGGAACGTTTTAGCCCGCTTGGGTCAGCCAATCATCAAAACTTACCAAGACGAAGAAGATTTACCTGTCACCCTTTTGGTGGATTGCTCGCTGAGTATGGATTATGGTGAGCCCAACAAACTGCAGGCTGCTAAGCGATTCGTAGCTGCGTTCGGAGCGATGGCAATGCGAGGGGGTGATTCAGTACAAGCAATCAGCTTAACCGATTCACCTACCAGAACAAGAAATCTGCGAGGCCGCAAGGGGCTGGTTTCGCTTGGTGCTTGGTGTGAATCGCTATCGGCGAATGGAAAACTGGGCGTGGGGGCACACCTGCGCCAGCAAGCCAAAAGTATGAATCGCCTTGGCCTGGTGGTTTTGCTCACGGATGGAATGGATCCCGAAGTCACACGTGGGATCAGTCAGATCACTAGCACTGGGCACGAGGTTTGGGTTGTTCAAATCCTTTCGCCCTTTGAACTTGACCCAGCACTAGAAGGCGATTTGCGGTTGATTGATGCAGAAACTGGAGCCGCCGTCGAAATAACCGCCAACTCTCCGACCCTGACCGCTTACGCAAAAAACCTTGCGGAACATAACCGAATGGTTGAATCAGCCTGCGCCAAGTACGGTGGTCGTTACGCGCTGGTGTCGTCTGCAGATTCTCTAAGTAAAGTTGTAACTGATACTTTTAAGAAAAAGGGGTGGGTGGTTTGAATTTTCAATCGCCGGCGAGTCTGCTTTGGTTTTTGCCAGTCGGTGGATTTATCCTGGCGCTTTATCTGCTTCGTATGCGGCGGCGCGACTTTGTGGTTCCAGCCAGCTTTTTGTGGCCCGAGCGCCAAGATGAAGTTCGCGCTAATTCGCTGTTTCAAAGATTGAGATTCAACTGGCTCTGGGTGTTGCAGTTGCTGGCCCTGGCATTTTTGGTCGGCGGTCTTGCCCGATGGCAAGTCCGGCAAGAAAATCTAAAAGGGCAAGTCACAGTTCTTGTGGTTGATGCCTCGGCGAGCATGCTCGCCAGCGACGTTTCACCGAGCCGATTTGCTGAAGCTCAAAAGCGCGCGCAGGCATACGCGCAGTCCATGCAAGCAGGCGACCAAATGGCCATAATCGAAGCTGGTTCGACTCCTCGGGTTCTCACTGGACTGGATAACGAATCAGCCAAGGTGCAGAACGCGATTAGCAACCTCAAAAGTGGTGAAGCCCCTTCGGATATCGGCGAAGCTTTGAGGCTGGCAATGGCCTTGGTCGGTCAAACCGAAGAAGCACGGATCATCCTGCTGAGTGATGGATGCTTTGAACCAGTAAATAACATTCGCCAAGGCAAAGCGACCCTCCTATACGAAGCGATTGGTGAATCAGATGAAAACTTGGCCGTACAAGCATTGGGTACGGCGCAGACACCAAAAGGATTGGAAGCCTACGTTGGGATCAAGAACTTTGGCAGTCGCCCAGGGAATACGGCAGTCAGCATTTATGCCGATGACCGGCTAGTGTTTTCCGAGCAACTCACCATTCAGCCAGGGCAGATCACCGGAAAAACTGTTCAACTTCCATCCGACGCTCAGATTGTCAAAGCCTCGTTGAGCGAGGGTGGTTTTCTGAAGTCTGATGATGTCCGTTATGTGCCAGGCAACCCCAGTGGTGCGATCAGAGTGTTGGTGATTACCAAGGGCAATATCTTTTTGGAAACTGGCTTATCACTTGATTCAAGGGTGGTGGTTGATAAAGCACTGGCGGTACCCGCCAGCGAAGTTGCCACTGCTTCTGGGCAGGGAACCTACGATCTTGTGATCTTTGATTCGATGCCCGAAGTTCCTGTGAAAGCTCCCGTAGTCTGCACGTTTGGGGAAGGAGGAGCATCTTCAATTGTGACCATTGGTGGCAAGTCACGTTCACCCAATATTGTGACGACTTCATCGGCAGGCGTTCTGGACGGCGTGAGCTTTCAAGATGTTTACCTAGATGATGTTTACACCGCTCAAGTGAAATCAGGTACGAGGGCGTTGAGCAAAACTCGGCAAGGCGTTCTGGTTGCCGAACGCACTTCACCCAAGCGACAAATTTATTTTGCATTCGATTTGCTCAACGGAGACTTCCCACTCTCTGTTTCGTTTCCGGTTCTGCTCGGCAACCTGGTTGATCTTGCGGTTGGGGAGGAAGCTAGTGGACTATCCCTCATATCAACTGGGCAAATGGTTGGTTTGGCGGCAAGGTCGCAGACTCCGTTGGAACTGGTTGATCCTACTGGAAAAAAAACTTCAGTGCCGCCGCTGAACGGGCGATACGTACTCCGGAATTTTGATCAAACAGGTTTGTACCAAGTGGGATCAGGTGAGGAAACAAAGCGTTTCTTGGTCAACCTTATTTCCGAGCGGGAATCAAATATCGCACCTGAATCCGAGATCGCTCTTTCCGGTGGCAAAACTGCTGGAACCCGAGTCTTGGAACGGTTTTCTGACCTTTGGAAGCCACTCGTCGCATTAATGCTGGCAGTGCTTGCATTTGAATGGTTTGTCTTTATGAGGAGGTCATAGGTGCGTTTTCTAGAACCTCTTTACGGATTGCTCCTCGTTCCGCTCATCATCGGTTTAGTAATCACTTGGCCCCGCGTTCACGGGATGACCAAGGGGCGAAAGCTCGTATCATTTATCTTGCGTGGGTTGCTTTTTGCTTCGCTAGTTGTAGCGTTAATGGGGCCTCAAGCGGTTCAGCAAAACAGAGGGCTAACAACCATTTTTGTCGTCGATCGTTCAGATAGCGTGAGTGAAGCGGATCGAAAACTCTCACTCGATTTTGTGAACCAGGCGGTTGCCTCAATGGGCGAAAACGACCAAATTGGTTTGGTCGCGTTCGGTAGTCAACCAGTCATGGAAGCTTCGCCCGGTGGTCGTAGAGGGTTTTCAAAAATTGAATCCGTGATCGAAGCTTCGGCGAGTAATTTAGCCGCGGCATTGCGGTTGGCAATGGCGAGTTTTCCGGCGGGGAAAGGGCGGCGAATTGTTGTTCTTAGTGATGGCAACGAAACTCAAGGTGATGCGCTCGGCGCAGTGGAAAGCATCGCCGCTGAAGGAGTTGCCGTGGATATTGTTCCCTTGGGCTCGGATGCAGTCAAGGCCGAAGCCACGGTGCTAGACCTTCAAGCCCCTAGTGAGCAATCGGCGGATCAGCCATTTGAATTACGGGCGATTGTGGATTCGACAGTTGCCCAATCTGGGCAATTAGTCATTGAGCGGAATGGAACGGCGGTCGCCCAGGTTCCGGTTTCCATCCCAGCGGGAACAAGTGCGATCGTTGTCAACCAAGAAATAAAGTCGGCGGGATTTTATCGGTATCGCGCATATTTGCAGGTCGCACAAGATAGCGACAACCGAAACAATTTAGGAGCCGCCTTTGTTGCGGTAAAAGGGCGCCCCAAGGTTCTAATGGTGCAAGGGAATCCAGCCAAACGCGAATTAGCCGCCGCGCTTGCGGAACAAGGCGTGACAGTTGAGCTTGGGGGTGCAGGCAGCATGCCGATCAAAGCCGAAGACTTGCAAGCATACGATGCGGTGATTCTCAACGATTTCAATGCTTCCCTCACCAGCGAACTGCAAATGAAAATGGTTCGCAATGCGATTCGTGACTCCGGAATCGGATTCTTGATGGTAGGCGGCGAGGATAGCTTTCTCCCTGGTGGCTGGTATGGAACCCCCGTCGCAGAAGCCCTCCCCGTTGACCTCAACGTACGCCAAAGAAAAGTCTTTCCGAGCACATCCGTGCTGATCGTTGTGGATACCTCCGGCAGCATGATGGAAGATGTCGGGGGACAGACAAAGCTCCAGATCGCGGCGAACGCGGCGGTTTTGTCGGTTGACCTGCTTGGACGCAATGACCGCTTAGGTGTCGCGGGGAGCGGCAATATGTTTGAGATGATCGCGCCGATCCAGCCATTAATCGATAAGAGTGCGGTGAAGAGTCAGGTGAAGAAACTTGCCCCCGGAGGCGGCGGAATTTTTGCCGAGCCATCCGTTGTTGCGGCTGAAAAAGCTCTCAAAAATGAGAACTCCCGCGTTCGGCACTTTATTCTGGTTGCTGATGGTGCCGATTGCGATCAGCATGGGATTTCACTTGCAGTTAGTTCGCGGATGAAAACAGACAAGATCACAACTTCTACGGTGGCAATTGGCGAAGGGAAAGACGTTGAGTTTCTGCGGCAGATGGCAGCGGTCGGTGGCGGTCGTTTTTATTTGGTGAAAGATGCCAGCAAGCTGCCGCAGATTTTCACCCAAGACGTTTCTCTCATGTCGCGTTCGGCGATTGAAGAGGGCGTATTTGTCCCTAAGGTGATGGCGGGCGAAGAAGCGGCAAGAGGGATTGATGGTTTCCCTGCGCTCAAAGCTTATTGTTTGACCGATGCTCGTCCATTAGCCCGAGTTGGAATGCGTACTGGGAAAGATGATCCCCTCTTGGCAACTTGGCAATACGGATTAGGCAAGTCAATGGCGTTCACTAGCGATGCACAAAACCGCTGGGCATCGGAATGGATGAGTTGGGGCGACTTCGGAAAATTCTGGGCGCAGGCAGTTCGGAGCCTGACACGCAAAAGTGCGCTGAACAACTACGATTTGCAGGTCACGCCCGAAGGTGGTAAGGGCCGGATTGACCTCAAGGCGACTGATCGTAGCGGAAATCCATTAAATCTTTCAACAATTGAAGTACGGGTCAGCGATCCTGAAGGCAATTCGCAAAAAGCAACTCTCACGCAAGAAGCACCAGGCGTGTTTTCTGGTGCATTCGCGGCGGAAGATGTTGGTAGTTATATTGTCTCGGTTGTAGAACCTACTGCGACCGGAGAAACCCGAGTTGCCGCCAACGGATTTTCGATTCCGTATCCGCCGGAATACAGAAGCTCGCGTCCAAACTTGCCACTTCTAGAAGGTTTGGCGAGTCAGAGTGGGGGGCTTAAACTCAGCAAAGCAAGCGAAGCTCTTAGGCCATTGGCAATTCGCGGAGAATCGGTCAGCGACTTATGGCGCACGTTTCTGTTTATTGCTTTAGTTCTGTTACCGCTGGACGTTTTGGTACGGCGGGTAGTTGTTCCACTGCCAAAATTTGGTCGCAGAACAGTTGAAGAAGAACAGCCAATTCGCGCCGAAGCCCGCCAGCCTCAGACTCCGAATGAACCAAAGCAGAAAGTTGCCAGAGCAAGGAAACAAAAGAAAGCTGCTCCTAGTAACGAACCGATTTCTACGGCTGGAAGCTTGCTTGCAGCTAAGAAAAAGCGCCAATCGGAAGAAGACGATTCTGAGAAAAAAACTTAGTCTAGAGGATTAGGTTTTTACGCCGACAATCTTGAGTAGGTTCTTTAGGTTTTGAACCTGTAGTGATCATGGCGGCACGAAAAAAAGCAGACGCTGCAACCACCGAAGCAAAGGTGCCAGCAGCAAAACGAGTGAAAAGGGCTCCAACAGCGGTTCCTGCTGATGCGGTGACGCCTGAGCTTTTGAGCCAACTCCTTGCTCAAGTTCAGCAACTCACTCAAGAGGTCACAGAACTACGTACGAAGTCGAATTCTCCCGAACCGGCGCATGAAAAGGTTGCGACGAAAGAGGTTCTCACAGATGTAATTGAAGATGTAGTTTCAGAAAGTGAGCACATTGAAGAGCCTGAAGTTGAAGAAGCCGAGGCTGATGCCATCACTCCTGAGGAGGCAAATGCGTTGCTCAAAGGTTTTGATGAGGTCATGACTGAGTCACCCGCTGTTGAACAAGAATCCACCGAGAGTGATGTAGTCGCTACTGAAACTGAAGTTGATGAAGATGCTCCGATGAGTGACGACCAAATCGCGGCATTGTTAAGTCAAGCGCAGCATTTGAGCGATCCTGTGCAGGAAGATCATCAGGTTGCTCCTCAGGTTACGGAAGAACCAAGCTCTTTGCAAATTGAATCAATCGACGATCTCACAGACGATGACATCGCCGCTGCTCTTGATCAAGGGGCAGAGTATTCCGAACCAGCATCAATAAGCATTGCCGCCGAAGAAACGGTTGACGAGGAAGACGATTTTGACTTCGCTAGTTTAACGGAAGAAGATTTGGCGGCGATGGTTCGACAGAGTATTGAAAGTCAGTCGGAGGAACGTGAGCAGCTTGCCACTCAATCTGGAACGGATGCGTCGCAACTCGAAGCCATGCTAGCCGAATCGAGTTCCGATGTCATGAGCGTAGATCATATTGCATCTCTGCTCGAACAACCTGATCCTGAGGGAGAAATCATCCCCAGTGAATCGGTTGCCATGGATGATGATGAGATTTCGCGTTTATTAGCGGAAGCAAATGCGCTTGGCGGTGCACCAGCAAATCCGGTGACGGCCGATGATTTAGGTAGCTTATTGCAAGCCGCCCAAACCACTCAGCAACCTGCTGAACCAGTTCATCCAGCCGCCGTCGCACAATCTGTTCAACAGCGTTCTAGTAGCAACGAATTTGATTTAGGGGCAGTGAAAGCGATTCCTTCCCATCTTGCGATTCGTGCTCTTGCTTTGCCAGTTTGCTTCCAAGAAGGAAAGATTTTGTGCCGGGTAGCGGAGCCAGTAGATCGGGTCGCCGTTGACCGAATGTCGAAGGCAGTCGGCCTCGGAATTGTGATCGAACCAGCCTCGGTTGCCGAGGTTGTGAACGGGCTTCGAGAAGTTTATGCAGAAGTCAGTGAGGTTCACGCTCGCTTTGCAATGATGTCTGGCGCCCAAAAAAGGGTGGGTAGCTGGGAAAAATTCTCGCATCTATGGAAAAAAGGTGCTTAGAGAATGAAAACAGTTGCGGTTTGTAGTGGAAAGGGAGGGGTTGGCAAAAGTGCGCTTGCTTGTAGCTTAGCGACCATCATTGCCAAAGATGAAAAGAAGGTTCTTCTTTTCGATGCCAACCTTGCGCTGCCCAACTGCGATATGTATTTCGGTTTAGAACTGGGCTGCACTATCGGGCACGTTGTTCGCGATCATCGTGAACTGCGAGATGCCGTGATGACCACTGCGAGCGGTGTTGATCTCATTTCTGGCGGAAGCGGTTGGAAGGAAATTGCGCTCATGTCCGAGCAAGACATTGAGAGCCTCATTCTCCAAGTGATCGAATTCGGCAGAAGTTATGACTATGTTATTTTTGATTGCGCTCCCGGATTAGGGTCGCGCGTGTTTCCATTTCTCCAGCAAAGTGATTCGTGCATGCTTGTTACTACAGGTGATGCGACGAGCCTTATGGATTCTTATGCGTTGCTGAAAAGTGCGTGGGAGTTAAAGCCGACCCTTAATGCTGGGCTCGTTGTCAACCACGTAGCAAATGCCGCTCAAGGTCGTCAGCTAGCTAAAGAAGTACAAACAATCGTCGGCCAATTTTTAAGTCGAGAGCTAGATTTCTGGGGTTCAGTCCGACATGATGTAACGGTGGCCAAATGCTGTGCCGAGCGAAAGGCGTTTGCTGAATCAAACCCGCTTTGCCATGCTTCACAAGATCTTGTCGATACGGCAAATGCGGTTATGGGAGAAGCGGTAAACGAGACTATTGAGCTTTCGATGCTGGATCGCCTTAAGAATCGGTTCTCAAAATCATCGGAACCAGAAGAAGAAACGGCTGCGGCTTAGGTTCGCGCTTCAACATCATCGTCGAAGCGGGGCAGTATTCCAATCGTATTCAGCGCACCAACTACTTGACCAGAGCTGTTTCTAATTGGTGAGGCAAACCAGCGCACGGTTCGAGTACTGCCATCTATCATATCGAGTTCTATCTCTGCTGGTTTTGGCTGAACGCCCATAAACACTAAGTAGATCATTCCCTCGGCGTCATTGCGAAAAATCTTGCTACCGAGAATATCGGAAATTGGGTGATCAATCACTTCTGGTTCTGTTCGACCAAAAAAGCTGGTTGCGGCTAGATTCCACTCCATCACGTGCCCCAGATCGTTCACCGTAAAAGCGGGGAGGGGCAATTCGTAAAAAGTAGTTCGAAATCGTTCTAGTGTCGCGGCTTGGATGGAAGTGGTTTGCTTCATAGTCCAGCGCAAGTTGTCACATTCTGAATGAGCATCGGAAAGCGCAGTTTTGAGTGCAACGACTTCTGCCTCAAGGTCTGCTTTTGAACTTGCCTTTGCCGAAGTTTTGTTGAGGCTTTTGCGAGCGCTGAAAAAAGGAATCGAGAGTCCGAGCGCAACTGGGATTAACGAACTGAGTTCGCCAATTACATCCCGGAGCGTCATACCTGCCATTCCCAATACCTTCCCTGTTAGATTTATCGGTACAAAGTTAAAGCGGCTTCATAGAGATAAAGCAAAAATAACGATATTGTCACCCAATTGTTGCGGAATTAGCAATAAAACGAGGGTCAAAGCTACAGCAACTATTTTTGCCAGATATTTTTCTCCCCTGAACTGAATCCTGGTCAATTTGCCCAGTTGCTTTCACTTAGGCCAGCACGAAATCTCTGAACCTTGTAAACTCAATCTGTGGGGATCAACGTGGATCAATACAGACACTTAGACTTTTTGCGAGTGACTGAGTCAGCGGCATTAGCTGCATCGAAGTGGGTAGGTAAGGGTAAGCATGACGAAGCTGACCAGGCCGCTTGCGAAGCCATGCGAAACGAACTGAATAGCATGGAAATGGATGCAACCATCGTTATCGGTGAGGGCGAACGCGACGAAGCACCTATGCTCTTTATTGGCGAAAAGCTTGGCCGCCCGGGCGGGCCAGAAATTCAAATTGCTGTAGACCCATTAGAAGGTACCAATCTTTGTGCGAACGGAACGCCTAACGCGATTGCCGTTTTAGCGGCGGCGGTGGAAGGAGAAGGCTACTTAATGCATGCCCCCGACTGCTACATGGAAAAGCTAGTTGTCGGCCCCGAATGCGCTGGTGTTGTTGACATTACTGTTCCTGCGCGCATCAACGTTCGGTTGATGGCAAAAGCACTTGGCAAGGATGTGGATGAGTGCATTATTGGGATTCTAGATCGTCCCCGGCACCAAGAGTTAATTGCCGAACTCCGCGATGCTGGTTGCCGCGTACACCTTGTTCCAGATGGCGATCTTTCGGTTGCGATTGCAGCTCTTGATCCAGATAGCGGGGTTGATGGCTTGATGGGAATTGGTGGTGCTCCTGAGGGAGTTATAACAGCGGCGGCAGTTCTTTGTACTGGTGGCGAAATGCAGGCTCGGCTTAAATTTACGATTGATGGTCAGCGAGAACGGGCAGAAAAAATGGTGGAAGGCGACGTTGATCGCGTTTTCCGAACTCAAGATTTGGCTCGAGGGAACGTCACTTTTGCTGCGACGGGAATCACTCCTGGTGACCTCTTGAAAGGTGTTCGGTTCCGGCATGGTAGTGCATACACAGAATCGATCGTGATGCGGTCAAGCAATCACACGATTCGGCGGATAGAAACCACTCATCGTCTGGCAATCAACCCTCTATTGGATCGGCGAAAGCGGCATTAAAGCCTAAAGACTTTGCACAATTACACAAAATTGTGGTTTTTGTGTAAAATATAGGTGTGGTTCCTTCGCCAGTAGATGCTCTCAATACGGCTCAGGCAATTTTAGATGCCTGTGATAGCTTGATGGCGCGTTACGGCTTTCGCAAGATGACGATGGACGACGTTGCCCGCGAGGCGGGCGTCAGCCGACGAACCATTTACCACCACTTTGTTAACAAGGAAGATTTAGGCTTGAGCTCTATCGGTCGCGTCGTTGATCAAGTTTATGCGGAAATGGAGAAGTACGCGAGCTCAGAAGAAACTTCTCAGCGCCGGCTTGAAGATGTGCTTGCTGTTCGGGTGATTGGCCGCCTTGACCGAGTTCGTGCATATGCGATGAGCCTAGATGAACTGTTTGAAGCGGTTCGCCCTCAATATTTACTTCGCAGAAACGCATTTTTTGCCCGAGAGAAAGAACTTCTCGCCCGCGTAATTGAATCGGGAATCCTCGCTGGAGAATTCCGCAAGTGCGATGCGAATGCAGTTGCCGATTCGATGCTTTTAGCGACAAACGCCTTTATCCCCTATTCACTGAGTCCTGATGAAATGGGTTCGCCCGTTGAAGTCGGCACTCGACTCGCCGCTATGGTTGACCTTTTAGTGGCGGCCATCTTGAAATACGAAAAACGAGAATCCAGATGATCTATTCCATTGCCCTTGCATCCGTCATTTTGCAGACTAACATGAGCCCGCAAATCCCTGTATCGACGGAACTTTCCGCGAATTACGCCCGTGAAGCACTGGCCGAAAAACTTACGCTTGAAATGCGGAAGAGCACTCTGAATACCCTCATCTCACAAATGAATGAAGTGTATGTGGATGTAACTGCCGCTTCCAAAATTGAGCGGGAACTGAAGAAGTGGATGGAAACTGAAGAGTTCAAAAAGCTTGATGATGCAGTGGAATTCACAACAAAAGTTAACGACATCCTGAAGTCACAAGTCACTGATGCCCATTTACGATTCCGCTATTCAAGCAATCCATTGCCTCCTCGTCAAGATCCGCGAGAACCTTCAGAAGCCGAAATCAAAGAGTATGAAAACTGGATTCGTCGACAGAATGCCAACTTCCAAAAAGTTGAACGACTTGAAGGCAACATTGGCTACTTTTCGTTCAACCAGTTCCAGGGTCACGAAGAAGTCGCGCGACCGATGGGAGCGGTGATGAACTTTTTGAGTAATACGGACGCAATGATTATTGATCTGCGGCAAAACGGCGGAGGCGATCCTGCTGGAGTGCAAATGGTCTGCAGTTATTTCTTTAGCGAAAAGCCAGTTCACCTTAACAGCATCTATTTCCGACGAGACGACCAAATGATTGACTTTTGGACACTCGATCAAGTCAATGCACCTCGGTTTGTCGATAAACCTGTCTACGTTTTGGTGAGTAAGCGTACTGGTTCGGGCGCAGAAGAGTGTGCATACAACTTGCAGCAACTCAAACGCGCAACGATTATCGGTGAACCAACTTGGGGTGGAGCAAACCCCGGTGGCAACGTTCGATTGAACGACCACTTCCAATGCTTTATCCCGGTTGGCAGAGCAATCAATCCTTATACAAAAACGAACTGGGAAGGCAAGGGCGTAATCCCAGATGTTGCGGCGGATCCTGCTAACGCCCTGAAAGTCGCTCAGCAAATGGCGGTTCAAGCCTTGATGAGCAAAGAATCGGATGAAGATTATCGAAATGCTTTGGGCGATTTGCTCAAACGCCTTTCGGCAGAATCAGGAAAGTAATCCGCAAAAATTGTCGCCTACACAAATTGTAGGCGACAATTCTAAAAAGGGTGCCCATTAGGCGCGCACTTATGGAACGATGCGTTCTATAATCGCATTGAAGATATTGTGGAAAGGGCCACTTTTGAACGGGAGTTGGAAAAAATACTCGGCCTCGCTTATGGCTATGCGGTTCGATTACATGGGGGTGATCGGGATGCGGCTGAGGATCTATTGCAAGAAGCTAGTGTTTCTGCCTTTCGAGGTCGTGACAACTTTATGCCAGGAACCAATTTTAAGGCATGGTTCTTTAAGATTTTAACAAACGCTTTTTACCGACAAGGCGGAAAGAAAGAGTTGGAGACAGTTTCACTAGACGCAGACCCTGAGCCTTATCTTTATCTTCAAGCGAAAGAAGCAGGAATAAGTGCTTCGGATGATCCCGCTGAAGTGCTGTTCAATAAAATTGATGTCGTTGAAGTTAAAAACGCACTCGACAATCTGCCGTCGGAATTCAGAGAAGTGAGCGCTTTGTACTTTACAGGAGAAATGAGTTACGAAGAGATTTCCGAAACGCTGGATATTCCTGTAGGAACTGTTCGTTCTCGACTGCATAGAGCAAGAAAACTCCTTCAAGTCGCCTTATGGGATTTGGCAGTGAGTCGAGGAATCGTGGAGGCCGTTTCTTATGCATGATATGGATTGCCGTGAAGTGATTAAGCACATGGCTCAGTACTTGGATCGAGAACTCTCATCAGAAGAACAACAAGAGGTTCAGAAGCATTTGGGCGAATGCGGCAGTTGCGCAAACGCGTTTCGATGGGAGAATTCAATGTTGGTTCTCGTCAAGAATTGTGCAGGTGAAGAGCTGCCTCAGGGCCTCACAACTAGGATTTTTGAGAGTTTTGATTGCTGTGAGTAACTTTTCCCCAGTGAAACTACCAGTTCTTTACACCCTCTTATTTGCTATGCCGTAAACTAAGCTCATTGTTCTTGGGTTGCCAAGACTAGATTTGCCTTGGAGGGCACTAAATTAATGAAGAAAGGTTTTGTCGCATTTGCGGTAGGTGTAGTTGCGGTTGTTCCTGTCATGAGCCAAGCGATAGTTTGGCGCGATGGACGAACCGATGCAGAAATGCAAGCTTTCGGCGCAACTTCTCGATTTTTGGGAGTTGGGAAAGTCAACGTCGGCGGTGGTTTTGGAACGGGAACCTTCCTCGGAATTGGAACTGGTGGTCAAGCGTGGGGCATCTCGGCCAAGCACGTAATCACTACAGGAAACACTGGAACGTTCACATTTGGGGATGGCGGCAGCTATTCAATTACTCAGGCAATCGGATTTGCTGGAGTTGATGTCTCTATTTTCAAAATCAGTGGTTGGAATAGAAGCGTGTTTACGCCAGGTCTAAACACAAGCGGCGTGTACACGCTCGGCACCGAACTTGATTCTGCAGGTTATGGTGGGCATGGTCAAGTAGGAACGCTTGGCGGTAACTGGCAATACGATAACAATCGCCGAGGTATGCAAACAGTATTGAACAGCACCCAAACACGAACCTTTGCCGGTGAAACGCAGTTCATGTTGATTGACGAATTCACATCACCTGCAAATGGTGCTCGATTCTACGAAGGTTTTGGTGCTCCTGGAGACAGTGGCAGCATGCTCTTGGATAACAGTGGCAACATTTGGGGTGTTCTTTCTGGCGGTGAATTTGAGCAGTACGGAGCTAAAAACTGGTACGCCACAATTACGCCGACTATCGCGAACCAGATCTATCAAACCACCGGAATCAATCCAGTACCTGAACCAGCTAGCATGATGGTTCTCGGCGCTGGAATTGCGGCGTTGGTTGCTCGCAAGCGAAAGAATTCGTAAGAGCCCAGGTCCTTAAAATCGGGTTCAGCTTTTCTACGGAATAGCTGGATCCGATTTATTATTTATCCGGCTTTTTGGATGTTTGAATAAACGCCTTGATTGCTTCCATTGCTGGATCTTTACCACTAGCAAAAGCTTGGAAACTCGGTGTAGCAGGCAGATCAGGCGCTATCCAGATTCGGTCGTCCATGGGCCACGAGCGCTGCCAATAAAGGTCAGAAACTGTTCCAGACATTTTGCTGTACGGCAAAGAGTAAGGAATTGACTCCCCAATAAAGTTTGGACTTGAACCAGTTGGTTCACCAACATAGATAGGTTGGCATGCCCGTCCGATATCAGTGGTAAAGTTTTGGGCTGCGGAATAGGTGTTGCGTCCAATAATCACAAAAAGATTTGGAGAAGATTTTAGCGATCGTCGTTCTAGCAGCCCATTGATGAAAGGCTGGCTCAGAAACGTATTGCCGCCGCCGTTCCACCTGACGTCAATAATGAGTCGCTGTATCTTATTGTCATCAATAAATTTGTACATACTCTCAGCAAACTGTGGTAGCGGATTTTGTGGATTGCTCCGCACTGAATTGTATTGGAAGTAAACCGCGTTCAATTCTGGAATGTGTTCAAACCAATAGGGATCAATCCGATTCTTCAAAGTGAGAATTTGTGAATTTGTTGAAAGTAATTCCCAATCTGGTTTTACTTGAAAATCCGCACTTAAGGGCAAATGCACGCTCTTTATATTGCCAAGCTGAGTTTCAACCGTTAGGTTGACTTCTCCATTCTTTGGGTTTAGACCCAAACCTTTAAGTACGGTCGTGTTTGTAATAACATTCGGTACTTGAGCCTTTATGAGCTGAGGGTTTTCGTGACAAATTAGCGGCTCTGCCATGGTAGCAAGTTCTTCAACTGGTTTGCCTTCAACCGCGATAATCCTTGCTCCGAGAATTTCTTTGTGTTCCGATGAGGCAGCGGTAATGTAGATTCCTTCCTTAAACCAAAAGAGCTGTATTTTTGGCCGTTGCAAGGAGGGAATCCGAATATTGGTATGTCCGTCCCCAAAGCTGGCAACGTACTTCATCAGCTCTACTTGAATTTTTTCGTCGCTCCAAGTTGGAATCCCCGAATTAATAATGCTAATCCACCCGTCACGTTGCTCTGGAGTCACTCGCAAATAAGGGTTAAAGTGAATGCGGCGAAGTTCTCGATCCAAGAGCCAGGTGTCGTATCGCCAGCCTTCATCCCTGGTCATTTTAGTGACATCTTTGGTTGCAGCTAAATCTTCCCATTTAGGGTTGCTGTGTAGGAGTTCAAGCCGGCTGTCAGTCTGAACCGTTTTGAGGTCACGATAACCCGCCTGCATCGCAAGTTCTAGGTTTTTCCAAGCATTAGATTCATCTTTT
This sequence comes from Fimbriimonadaceae bacterium, assembly GCA_019638675.1. Lineage (GTDB taxonomy): Bacteria > Armatimonadota > Fimbriimonadia > Fimbriimonadales > Fimbriimonadaceae > UphvI-Ar2. The sequence goes on from JAHBTE010000001.1 coordinate 1,190,043, forward strand.
AACTTGCAGTATCCGGCAGCGATTTCAAAGTATGCGGTTGCTTTGACCTTTGCTCCGAATGACCCTAGTTCTATAACCTTTTTTCCTGCCTCAATTCCTTCTGCGGTGCGGTCACTACGCAAGCAGGCTTGAGCGTACGTCATCCACACTTGGCCATCTTCAGGGAAAAGATCAAGTGCTTTTTTAAATGAATCGGCGGATTCGGAAAACTTGCCTTCTCCGTAAAGAGAATAAGCCTTATCAGTCAAAGCAGAATACGTTTGGCTTGGCGGTTCTTGCTGGCCAAGCAGGAGAGCAAGGATGAAGGAGGCTGTCATAAGAGATAAATACCTGGCAAAAGGCTCCTGGAGTTGCACAGTAATAAGAAATCGTGCAGTTCGGTTGTCCTTTGCGCAATGGTTTGGCGTAGGGTATCGTTTTGAGTCCGGCGCGCGATTAGCTCAGTGGTAGAGCACTTCGTTCACACCGAAGGGGTCGTTGGTTCAAATCCAATATCGCGCACCAATACTGTTTATTGGAGTTTAGTTAGTGTTGCTTTATTGAAGCTCATTGCTAATTTGGTGCCGATATATATGATGCTGGTGACCATTCGGGGTAGAAGGTAGTTTGCTTGCTCATTCTAATCGAATGCCACTGGATTTTGAGCGCACCTGAAAGTCAATATGCTCTCGCTTGAACGAATTGAAGTTTTGCTGATTATCGCAGCGATCGTTGCATTGATTGCACGTCGCGTTCGACTACCTTATACAGTTGGGCTTGTTGTAGCAGGCGGCGTGATGGGCTGGATCGGTGTACTTAAGGGATATCCCCTTACCAAAGAACTCATCTTCAGCGTACTTTTGCCTCCTCTGGTTTTTGAAGCAGCTTTCTTTTTGCGATGGAATGAACTAAAAAAGAACGCCGTTCCAATACTGGTGCTGGCCTCAATAGGGGTTGGAATTTCTGCGTTAGTTGTTGGATTCAGTATGTCGGCCCTGGTGGGTTGGACATTGCCCGCCGCGCTAATCTTTGGCGCACTTATCGCCGCTACCGACCCGGTCTCCGTGATCGCCATGTTCAAAGAACTCAAGGTAGAAGGTCGCCTCAGAACTTTGGTAGAAGCGGAAAGCTTGTTCAATGATGGCTTTGCCGCTGTTCTTTTCAGCATCTTAGGAATTTGGGCAAGCGGAATTCATATAGATGCTGGATACATTGGTTTTGCTCTTCTCCGCGAGATCGGGGGAGGTGTACTCTGTGGAGCCGCCGTAGCTGGCCTGGCACTGTATCTTGCTGGTCGTACTGAAGATCACTTGATCGAACTCACATTCGCGGCGGTCGCGGCATTTGGGTCGTTTCTGCTCGCGGAGCATTTTCATTGCTCGGGAGTTTTAGCCGTTTTAGTGGCCGGATTGATGATCGGGAACTTAGGTCATATTGGGGCAATTACCGATGCAGGCAGGGAAGCAGTCGGCGCATTTTGGGAATTCGCAGCTTTTCTTTCTAACTCGATCATCTTCCTATTGATAGGTGTTCAAGAAGAAGCTCTTGCCCGCGGATTGATTGAACACTTGGACGTGATCGGATTGGCGATCTTGACTTCGCTGATTGGTCGGGCGATTTCGGTATATATCATTTCAGCTTGCTTTTCAAAGTCGCAACACAAAATTGAAGGTCGTCACCAGCACGTTTTGTTCTGGGGAGGATTAAAAGGCGCCCTTGCGTTGGCCCTTGCGTACGGGTTGCCAAGCGATCTCGCTCGTAGAGATGAGATCATTGCCGTCGCTTTTGGCGTCGTCGCGTTTTCTGTGCTGGTGCAAGGGCTTTCGATGATGTCGCTAATGAAAAAGCTAAAGCTCATTGCTGGATAGGGTTCACATTTGAATGTGCAACTAGCCATCAGTAACGAGTAGGCTCTGCACGATGAACCTAATTCTGCCTTTGGTTTTATTGACTACTCACTGGCAAGATACAGCCGACCTTGATCGCGATGGTTTGCTTGATTCCTGGGAAAGAGATGGTTTTGGCCCGATTGATCCAAAGGCTCACGGTTGCAAACCAGATCGTCCTGATCTATTTATTGTGTTCAAGCGCCGGAGCGGGGTTACAGACGAAAAGTTTAAGCCAACCGTCGAGAGAATTATCAGATTCTATGCTGATTTGCCGTATATGAATGCAGACGGCTCAACAGGAGTTCATGTGATTCCAATAATTCCCGATGCTCTTGATGCTAAGGACGATGATAAAGGATATCAGTCGCTCTATGAAACTGGGATGCCGAAGGAGTGGCGAGGATTGGCACATGGCGTCTTGGTAGAGGTTGGCACGGGAGGAGGAGGTCAGACGAATCGCCCGGATTGGTGTGGGAGCAGCAATCGTTGGCACACTATTGTTCATGAACTCGGTCATCAATTAGGGTTAGATCACGAACCAAAAGATGGACGGATCGGCTCGCCATTCTTTACCAGCCTTATGAACTACGATTATTCCTATCAATTCAACGATAGTGGAGAGGCCGTTCATTACAGTACGGGGAAGTTTGTTGGGATTCGAATGCAGGAATCTGATTTGTGGGAGTGGGTTCCGTTCCCGGTAAAGGAAATGGAATTCTTGACTAAACGGCCCTACTATTTTAAGATTCGACCAGATGGTGAAGATGCTTGTGAGATTGATTGGAACAGAAATGGGATTTTTGGTGAACGTCATGTGCGAGCAGACGTAAACGATGGATACTCTACCGATTTTCGCGCGAACAGCACTCTTGATTTTGCGGCTGGAGCACCATGTCTAGTTTCCATAGGCGAAGATTTGGCTCTGATTACTCCGACGTTGCAGGAAGGCAAGGCTTACGATAAGAATATTTGGCGGTTAGGTTCTGATAATCCTGGAGAAATCACCGTTCAAATAATAAAAGCCGGAAAGATAATTTCTACTGAAGTTGTCGCTACATCAGCCATTTTTCCTGTAGTTGGTGACGCCTCTGCAATCTATCGAGATGGAAAACTTTTGCTCGCATACCCTGATGAAGTGGGAGTCGTTTTGACCGAACTCAAACGAGAAGATGATAAATTTGTTTCAGGCAAAATGCGTCGATATATTGCTCAACAAGGTGAAGTAACAGTAGTTGATACACCAAATGGTGTGGAGGTTTTGCATTGGAACCGCGAGTCAAAATCGATAACTTTCACTGAGTGGGAGCCTAAGCGAACTCGCGTGATCCCTTCTCTCAGTAGTGAACAGCCAGTCGCCGCAGTTTGGAATGACAAATTAGGAGCCTTAGCGGTGGTTGAGGTTATTAACCAGGAAAAGAAGCCAGGACGAATGAGGATTTCTCATTTGAAATATGGAGCTTCTGGTTGGAAGGTAAATGATCAGGTTTGGGTAGAAGGCGAAAAAGGAAATGCCGCAACTTCATCTCGTCCTGTGATCCTCTTTGATGGAAGTCGCGACCGGGGGCCAAATGGAGGCTATAACATCTACTGCAAAGGCCGGACAGATAAGCCAGACGCGCAAGCAGTGGGCTACGTTTGCCGGCAAATTGAAGACCCCACGCTGGGGGATGGTTGGCGAGTGCGAATGATGGGCAACGAATGGGCGTTCAGCATGAATTCTCCAACTGCGGTTTTACACGGCGGCGACATTGCTTACGCTTATCGACTTGCGTTTGGCGATGGCAAGCAAAAGATTTTTCTCAGCCAGAAAGCATCTGGGATAGATGATCGCTGGCTGACCGATTTTGACGAAGTCGCGTACGTTTTCCAACACGGTTTGCAGGATTCTCTGCGGAGAGTCCAACGTGAGGTGGGATTGATCAAGTAGATTAGTTACCCGACTCTGCGTAACTTTTGAACGCATTGAGCAAGTAGTTCCAGCCTTCAGTTACCATCTGTTCACCTTCATCCGAGCAGTTGCCCAAAATCGCATTCGTGAACTGCAGGGACGTAGTGGATTCGTCCACCAGAGAAATCTCGTACCGCCCCATATTGAGAGATGGTCCGCCAAATTGGGGTGTGGAATGCCCGATAAATTCCAAGGTCTTGTTCGGGTGGATGTTTACCAGCGTTCCCCACAGTAAGGATTTTCCATCGGACGTTTCTTCGTAAATCCGTCCGCCAACAAACGGCTCCATTTTGAGTTCTTTTGATCCTTCATGGCATAAAAAGTCTTTCGGCCACCAATCTGAAGTTCGATTCAGGAGAATGTCCCACACCTTGGCTAAAGGAGCATTGATTTGAATTTCGATAGCAATTTGCTTGATTGTTGAGTTCATGTACTGGTTTCCTCACTGAGAATTTTGATTTTCTGTGCGGTTAATGCAAGTTGAGCAGTATGACCGGAAATCCACTTCTCCACTATTTGGTGAAGAGGTAATGGATTGAGGTGGTTGATTCTAGATCTACCTCGTCGCTCGACTGTGACCAGGTGTGACTGTACGAGTATTTCGAGATGTTTCATCACCGTACACCGATCCAGTTTGGGGCAGGCTTCACACAATGCGCCAGTGCTTCTTGGTTCTGCTTTTAGTAGGTCAAGAAGGTGACGCCTAGTTGGATCAGCCAAAGCCCGCCAAACTTCGTCATGCATTGAATATATGTTACTGTATAGTAACATATATTTGCAAATGGAACTTAGAAAATGTGTTTGAGAGTATCGTCTCATCATGGAAGCAACTATCACGCCCTGGTCACAATCTAAATTTGATCAACCGATTCCTCTACTTGATCGGAACACTATCGAGGGTGAGCAAATGCTCATAGCTAAAGTGGTTCTTCACCCTGGTTGCGAAGTAGCTGTTCATAACCATGTGAGTGAGCAGATTGCAATTATTGTTTCAGGCAAGGTTAAGTGGATTCTAGGTGAGGAGCGGCGGGAAGTGATTGTTGAAGGCGGGAATTTTGTTCATCTGCCGTCTAACTATCCCCATGGGGTAGTAGCTATGGAAGAAACCCACATCTTTGATATTCTGAGCCCAAAAGGGGCAATGGGCGTAGATAGCCAGCGGGGTAATTGCAATTTAGTCTAAAGCTTAAAGTGTGGATTAACTAAGCCGTACATTTCGGAATCACTGATGATCCCGTTTACGATCCATCTTGAAGGAAAGTAACCCTCCTTTTTGAATCCTAACCGGATGAGAGCTTTTGCTGAGGCGACATTGTTGGGTTCGATATCGGCTTCGATTCGTAACAAATTGGCTTCATCAAATGCATAACCGATAAGTGCAATGAGTGCTTCGTGCATAAGGCCCTGCCCCCAAAAATTTGGATGAAGTGCGTAACCTAATTCTGCTCTCGAACATTGTGTTTGAATGGCATGGAGAGTCGCCGTTCCAATAAGCCGCTGGTCTTTTCTGTGCTCGATTCCAAGCTGAAGAAAACTTTTCTCTTTATATCCTGTTTGAATATGGGCAATTAGCTGATCTGCCTGCTCAATTGAAGTGTACGGTACTGAACTCCAGTACTCCATAACTCTTTTATCAGAAAAAATCTCGTAGAGTGCAGATCGATCCTTATGAGCAATCGGACGTAGCAAAACCCTTTCCGCTTCAATTGTTGGAGGAGGGAACAGACTAGCTAAATGCACGTATCACATTATGTATAAAAAAGCCCGGATGAAATTCATCCGGGCTTTTGGTGAACTAGTTGGGTTCGGCTACGCCGACACCCAATTCGTCAACGCGGTACGTAAATGCCGTTGAGCGCAAAAATGATCTGCGTACTGTTTGCGAAGCATTTAAGCGTACTCTGATTTGACCTGAGCCGTTAATGTAATGAGGCAACTTGTTGGTAGCAATGTCAAAGTCAACTTCTGTATCCGTTGTCTTCAGCCGAGAGTTACCCGCATTGTCCCAGGTGTTTGTAGTCCAGTTGAATACGTAAACGAACTGGCTAACACCATCAATGTTGGAATGAGATTCAACATGGATTCTCATCTTCCGGAGAGAACTAACTGGTGAATCGAATGTTGCATTAAACACTGCGTAGTCACCTTGAGTGCCCATGTTTTGAGATGTAATCAGGAATCTGTTGTCATCTGAATCCACTAGGCTAAAGTCGTTTCCGCCGGATGGAGTACCAAGTACGATCTCTGTGCTATCAAGCGTTGCTGGAATGAAGGCAGAGTCAACGGCAGCAAAGAAGTTAATTCTTCGACCGCCAGGGATCTTGGATGCAAGCTGTGGAATTGAATCCGAAGTTTGAATCAAGATATCAAGGCATTGACGTGCAGTAAATGTTGGGTTTACAGCTCTGATTTGAGCTACAACACCAGCCGCAAGCGGGGTTGACATTGATGTGCCTGAGTTAGGTACGTATCCATCATCTGGGAACAGAGACAGGATGTTAACGCCTGGGGCAGAAACATCAACCAAGGTTCCGTAGTTGGAGAATCCAGCAAGATTATCTTTGTTGTCGTTCGCAGCAACAAAGATAACGTTGGTTGCCTGGTTGCGCAGAGCTTGTCGAGGTGGGTTGAGCTGACCATTGTTTCCAGCTGAGTTCACATAAGGAACATCTGCAGTTTCAGCCCGCTTAACAGCATTCAAAAACGTTTGATTGTAGCCATCTATGTTGTAGCTTGCGCTAATGACATCGGCACCATTTTCCCAAGCGTAATCAATTGCATTTGCGAAATCTGAGAAGTAGGAAGGGCCAGGGTAGAACCGAACAGGCATGATGATTATGTTCGAACCACAACCTGAAACACCTATGCCGTTGTTGTGAGTTGCACCCGTGATACCAGCACAGTGGGTTCCGTGACTGTTAATCGCATCTCCATCTGGATCGTTATCGCCGTCTGCGAAGTCCCAACCTCGAACGTCATCAACAAATCCGTTGCCATCATCGTCAATGCTGTTGCCAGGAATTTCGCCAGTGTTAGTCCAAATGCTTGCTGCAATGTCTTCGTGCTGCCAATCAACACCATCATCCAAGATTGCTACGATTACATTAGGAACAACTCCTAAAACATCCCATGCTTCAGGAGAGTCAATGTCAGCATCAGGAGTACCGCCGCCCTGTCCTGTATTGTTGTGGTGATACTGGCCACCAAACTGAGGGTCGTTAGGAATGAAATCTGGGGTGACTACGCCATCAAGTTCTGCATAAGCGACTGCCGGGTTTGCTGCGAATTGATTGACAAGCATCTCTGGTTTAACACCAGATTGCAAAGCCGTGTTAGATAGCTTCAAAACTGTGAAGTACTTGCTTGTGCGTTTTTGGTCGATCGAAAGACCATATCGCTGCATGTACGAATTCATCAACGATGATGAAGTGCCAGGTTTGAATACCACAATAAAGTGGTCATGAGCATATTCGGTGGCATTGGTTGGCGGAAGGAGATTCCCACCAAGGTTGCCTGATCCGCTCGGAATTTGAGCAAATGATGTCGCTGTCAGGGCAAGTGCAACCGCAAGCAAGCCCGTTTTCGCCATCAGTCGGGCGTTTTTGAGTGAATGGTTCATTTTTTGGTACCGTTTGAAACCAGTTTTAGGCAATAGGCCAATTACTGCAGTATGGCGCATATTGCATATTGTAGAGTGTGGTTCCAATTGGCTGAAAGTTCAAATATTAGGTGAACTGGTAAAAAAACTTGTAAAAGTTACTATTTTCGTGATTGTTCGATGCATTCTGCTAGGCGTCGTGCGTGCGTCATGTGGGCCATCGGAGTCTCACCCGCGTAGTTCCAGATATACAGTCGCCCTTTCTCGAACCGACGCAAAAGTGGCTGAGTCGGATCGCTTTCAGCCGGGCCGGATTGATTGATTGGTATAGATGGAACGCTATTTTTTTCGGCGACAGCTTTGGATACTTCCCAGGTTCCGGCGTATGTTTCCGGCGTGATTTGGGATGTCGTAATGATGACGGTGGTTTTTCCGGATAACGCTTGATCAACTAGGGGTTGCCAAATTTCTACATGAGTAGGCAAAACTTTGCGTTCCGGTTCAGTAGTTTCCAGCGAACCGTAAAAGGAATCTCCAAGAATGACAGTCTTGAGCAATTTGCGTATCGGCTCATCTTGAATAACATTCCGCACTGCTCCATATCCAGCGGAAAAACTGGTGAGGTGCAAAGCCTTCACTTCAGTCGGCGAGCCTGGCATAAGCTTGAGGGTTTCTTTTATCCACTTATCGAAAACTCCCTTATCAACAAATGGCTTGCCATACACAGTTGAACCCTGTCCAAGATTAAAAATAAGTAGCGGATCGTGGAATTCAGTTCTCTGGTATTCAGAAATCACATACCAATCTGCGGAATGAAAATGCGCCCAGAGGTCAATGCTCTTTGCTGGCTTAAAGTTGTCCGGAATGAATAATGTCGCGGTTGAACCTTCGATAGTAATGGAATGTACTTTGCCCCCTGCAATTGGAGTTGCTGGGCCAATGGAACGCTCCGCCATTACAACTGGCTGAGGGCCAGAAATGGCTACGGCAAACAGAAAAGCGGAGAACATTCATTCATCGTAATCTATCCGGCCCGAGAAACCTTACATTTTCCTGAATTCTTCACGCAAATTGACTTGTACTACCAACAATGACTCTAATGGTATTTCAACCTTCCAAAGCGGGGATTCTCGCTGCGCTCAGCTTGGCACTCGACTTAGTCGAGGGTCAGCCAGAAGGGCACTCAATCCGAAGCTGCGGAATCGCTCAAAAGATTGCTGATCAGCTAGGGTTATCCGAGCAACAACATGAAGACCTTTATTACGCCGCATTGTTGAAGGATTCTGGTTGCTCGAATAACTCAGTTCGGATTCATAAAGTCTTTGGAGGTGATGAAATTCTAGTGAAGCGAGGCGTGAAATTCGTTGACTGGAGCTCTCCACTTGAGTCTGTAAAGTACGGCATAAGTGTTACCGAAATAGGCAACACCTTGGGGGCAAAGTTGCGGCGAGTCGCGGCAAACATCGGCCCACCCAACAAGGTGATGCACGAAGTCACGCAGGCCCGATGCACACGCGGCGCAGCAATTGCCAAAAAGCTTGGATTTTCTAATGAAGTGGCATCTGCAATCCATGGTCTGGATGAGCACTGGGATGGCAAAGGCTCTCCGTTTGGCGTCAAAGGCACAGAGATTCCCCTTTTGGCGAGAATCCTTTGCATCGCTCAAACCATGGAAGTTTTTGTCGTTGCTTTTGGAGTGAACGAAACCTATGGAATGCTCCGAAAGCGCAAAGGCAAATGGTTTGATCCAGAGTTAGTCTCTGCCTGTGAATCGTTTGAAAATGATACAGAGTTTTGGGGCAACCTACTCTCATTGGATCACAAGTCAATTGAACCGAAATGGCTGGATTCGAAGGCATTGGATGCAGATATAGATGCGATCTGCGAAGCGTTCGCGATGATTATTGACGCTAAATCCGCTTTCACTGCTGAGCATTCAACACGGGTGGCAGAATACGCCGTTTCGCTCGGACGCCATATGAGTTTGCCAGCCGAAGAATTGATTCTGCTCAAGCGGGCCGGGCTGATGCATGACATCGGAAAGCTAGCGGTCTCGTCTGGGATTCTGGAAAAGCCAGGCAAACTGGATGACCAAGAATTTGCTGCGATCAAAAGCCATCCTAAGCATTCATTCCAGATTTTGAACCGGATATCCTCATTTGAGGATATTGCCCAGATTGCGTCGGCGCACCATGAGCGTTTAGATGGACGGGGCTACTGGCAAGGACTTAGCGGCGACCAGCTAAGTTTGCACGTTCGATTGATGACAGTCAGCGATGTATTTGACGCTCTGACGGCCAACCGCCCGTACCGTGATGCGATGCCTCTGGACAAAGTATTCGCTATCATGGATAGCGATATCGGTTCAGCGTTTTGTCCGGATTGCGTGCGGGCTTTACACGAAGTGTTTGGCTCATCTCAAACCCTGGCGGCATAACAAAGTCTTGTTCAGATATCCGTAAATATACGGGGGAAAATTGAATCTAAATGAGGCGATTCTGAATAGTTGCTGAATTGGGATAAACAGTTACTGACCAGGCCAATAAATGTTTGCTTTCAATGTTAGAGTCTCCCTATGAGCGAGCTATTGGGCAGCTCTGGTGAGAATTATGAAAAAACAAATTGCTATGGGAGGCATCGCCGTTCTGGCGATTATTGCTTCGAGCGCAGAAGCGGCCACTGTTTACGGTTTAACCACAAGAGATCAGCTCGTCACTTTCGATTCGAGTTCACCATGGATGTTCACGAACTCGGTATTCATTTCCGGGTTAGCATCTAACGAAAGTTTGGTAGGAATTGATATCCGTGCTTCAAACAATATGCTTTATGGTGTGGGAAGCTTTGGCAACATATACACGCTCAATCGTATGACCGGTGTTGCAACATTCTCTAGTTCGTTGTTTAATTCTGCGAACAACCAAGCTTTGCAACTCCAAGGTACGGAATTCGGAGTTGACTTTAATCCGGTTGCAGATCGGTTGAGAGTAACCAGTAATGCCAACATGAATCTTCGGATCAACGTTGACACGGGTGCAACGATCTTGGACGGGGCGATCAACGGGCCCGGTAATCCCTATATTGTTGGTTCGGCCTATACAAACAGCGATAACGACCCAAACACTGGCACCACGCTCTACAACATAGATTCGCTGTCGAATATGCTCAATATCCAAAACCCGCCGAACAACGGAACGCAAGTTGGGGTCGGTGCTTTAGGATTCGATATCACAGCGCTTGGTGACATTGATATCTTGACTGAAGGTCAAATAAACACCGCCTACGGTGCGTTCCAATTGAGCAATGTCACCGGCTCCCAGTTCGGCATGGTTAATTTGAATACAGGAGCGGTCACGCTCATTGGTTCGATTGGGCTAGAACAGACTGGAGATTCGGTCGCGGTTCGCGGCATTGCCGTCGAATCAGTACCTGAACCAGCTTCCATGTTGGCTCTCGGTGCAGGTATTGCAGCTTTGATAGCACGCAAAAAGAGAAAAGGTTAATCTACTTTCCGGTTCTTGGTCTTGGCGGAGAATTTATTCTCCGCCAATTTTTTATGAGCTATTCTGCCAACATTTTTTTGAGGATTGCGCCAAGGCGATACCCTCCTAATGCGGCTTGCTTAAGTGCGATTTCGATTTTGCGTTCGCGGTAGCTGGCTGATTCAGAGCCGTCCTTGACAATATCTGCGTAGACCGCTTTTTCGGCTAGTGAAGCACCTTCATCAACCCACTTTTCGGGATTGAGCTCCTTTGCCGACGTTGGAAACTGAGTAGGTGGATGAAGTTCTTGAATCATTGCCGCTTTTTCGATCAAACCGCCACGCCAGCCTTCACGGTTGACCGCATCGCTGATCGCTCCATCCCAGAGAGAGTGGAGGTTCCTTGCATTGCCTTGCAGAGTGAATCCGTTTCCGCCCGCATCGCCCTTGGAGCTATGCATGAGGCTAGCGCAGCAGTGGAGCGGTTGATGAAGGTCGCCAACGATATGGGAAACCCAATACACCCAAAAACACTTCATGCGGTCAGTTCCTTCCTGGCTGAATTGCTTGATGCTATAGTTCAATCCTTTGACCGCATTCCAAGGCGCATGATCGATTTCATCTCGGTTGCGGTTGGTATGGATCGGTTTATTGATGTAGTGCCAAACCCGCATTCGAGTGCCTTCGTTGTTGCTTGGGCTCCGTTGAGTGGCAGGGAACATCATGTCGTTAAACTTAGTAATCTCGGCTTCGTAGGCTGTGTTATTGTTTCCCTTCAGGTAGTCGGCAAAGGTGGCGGCTTTGCCTAAGCCTAGCCCAGGAGCGTTTTGAGGAACCTCAAATGTCGGTTCACCGGCATTCAGAATTTGGTTGAGTTTCGCTTGTTCCGCTGAGGTGAGTTGATCATAGGCGATGATTCCGATGATCTGATGGCCAGTGCCATCCCAAGCTAGAGCAGGGAGGGCAGTAAAGAACAGTCCAGCTAAGGCAAAGGAGCGCAATACTTTCATGAGAGGGATGTACTATTTTGGCAGGTTCTGAGACTAAGGATTTATTAAAAGTGAGACCTGATTCGTATGTACTTGAGAACAATCTAGCAATCCTAACGTTCAGCCCGCCTGATTGATTCCAGTACACTAATAGCTCAGGTGGAACTATCTTGAACACGGAGCAGGAGCAAACTCAGCAATCGTGGTGGCTCTCTTTATTTACTTTAAGGAGAATTATTTCTCAGGGTTCATATGTTCCAGCAGTAGATGGCGTAAGAGCGATCGCAATCATTTGTGTTCTGCTTGATCATGCTTGTTCACGCGTGCTCAGGCGTGTTACTGATATTTATCCATTTGCCATGGATGGAGCAATTTACAATTGGTTTAACTTTGGAGGAACGGGTGTGCTCTTGTTTTTTACTCTCAGCGGCTACATTCTCCATGCTGGCATCCGACGGGCTATTGAACGAGATGGGAAGTTGAAGGGCTCATTTCTGAAAAAGTACTTTTTGAGGCGGTTAACTCGACTTGAACCCCCTTACCTGATTCTCCTAACTGTCATTTTTGTTTTCCTTAGCGTGACTGGCTACAGTTCGGGCTTTGGAGCGAACTCGGCAACTCAAGTGACGTCATTGATAAACAGTTATTGGGCGAGTTTCTTTTATGTTCATCAAGCTGTATTTAATCAAGCACCGATGATTAATCCACCGCTTTGGTCGCTTGAAATTGAAGTTCAGTTTTATATTATTGCTCCAGCGATTAGTTTAGTGTTATACGCGTTGTTTGCCAGGTGGACAAAGAAAGCAATTGGAATCGCAATTTTATTAGCGGCAGTCTGGGTTGGATTTTTCTATTCAATGACTGCGTTTCCGATCATTAATCAGGTGTTTCTGATCATCAGGTTCCTACCTGTGTTTTTTGTCGGAATCATTTTTGGCGAAATTTCTAGTCGCAATCTTTTGCAAATGCGTCCTCAGACGGCGGATTTCTTGGCTTGGACTGGATTATTGACAATTCTGGCGATCCAGCTCTTTGATGTCCATACTTGGTACTTAGAGTTAATATTTATTCTGCCAGCCCACTATTTCATTCTCAACGGCGCAATCCATGGAGGCGGCTTTAAGCGATTATTGAGCGTTAACGGAATTGCTACTTTTGGAGGAATGTGTTATTCCATCTACTTGATTCACTTGCCAGCGATGGAATTTATTGCTAGCCCAGTTGGACGGCTTCTTAGAGGAGCACCATTTGAATTGTATTTGCCGGTGCAAATAGTTTTGATGATTTGCTTGGCAATGGTGCCCTCTTTAATTTATTACGTGCTCATCGAGCGCCCATGCATGAACCCTAGCTGGCCTCAAGATTTATACAATTTCGCATTTCGAAAACGCATAGTTAAATCAACCTGAGCTTAGTATCTGACCGAACTGCAATATTTTCACACCCGGTAATAACACCTTTTAAGAGAAGGTGGAAGTGGGGAATGAATCCATCGATGAAAAGTTTAGTGAGCCTAATCGTCTTCGGCATTGCCGCAGTCTCGGCGCAAGCAGCAGGAATTGCCATCGGACCAATCGGTGGCGGCGGTGGAGACACCTCAACAACCACAGTCGTTATGACCGGAGACCAAGTGACGATGGAATCACAAGTCTACAACGGGGCTGATTCAGTTCACTACGAAATCAAGACACTTGATGGAGCGGTGATCTATTCTGGAAACGACACGCCTGACGGATCAGGGCTAGTCGAATTCTCTTGGTTCCCATTATTTGATGGCACCTATGTCATCACAGCAGAAAGTTTTAGCGGCGGAGTTTCACTTGGCACCCAACTGCTCGATATTTCGACTTCCGTACGACCTGAAGCAACTGGATTTATCACAGGTGGTGGCTGGTTCAACGTTGGAAACCAAAAAGATAACTTTGGCTTCAATGCTCAAGTTCTCGGCAACGGAAACGTAAAGGGCAACTTGGAATTCCAAGATCGTTCGCTCGGCAAAAATATTAAGTCAACCTGTGTTGATTGGGTTTATGCTCCCAACTGCACAAAGGGATACTTCAGCGGTTGGTGCAAGATCAACAACTCTGGCAACTACCGATTCATGGTTGAAGTAGATGATCTTGGTGAACCGGGCACTTGGGATCGCATGAACCTTTGGGTTTACGATGCGAACACCGGATCATTGTTGTACAGTTATTCGGGTCAGTTGAACGGCGGAAACATTCAAATCCACTGCCGACTGTAATAAATCTTGTATTCTAAAGAACGGGGCACTTGAAAAGTGCCCCGTTCTTTTTTAATTTGTTACTGCTCAGGATAAGTGCTGGGGTTTTATGCTCTTTTATTCCAAAGCTCAGTTCAAGTAGCCTGTTCTGCAATGCGCTTTTCAGCCGACCTGAATCTAATCCTCGGAGTGTTGATGATGCTTGTGGGATTCCTTGCGGCATTGTTGCAGACTTGGTTATGGACATTTCCTATGGTTCCTGATCCCAGTGGAAGTGATCCGAATGGAGTGACTACTGCTCCCAGGCTTTGGCGAATAGTGCATCGAGGTATGGGATATGTTTTTGCTCTTATTTATCTGGTGCTTGCAACCCAAATGATTCCAAGAATCTGGAACTATGAATCAGTGGCTTGGTCGGCTACAACATTGATGCACTCTTTGTTTGGCTTGGGCGTTGGAGGGTTACTTGGGATCAAGATATGGATATTGAGGCGCGCTCAACGGCACGGCAAGAAGTTGCCCTACTTTGGGTGGGGAATTGTATTGCTTTCTACCATAGTGGTCTCTCTTGTGTATCAGCCAGTAAGACAAGGGATTGTCCGGCCGGGGGTTTCAGATGGTGTTATGACCCAACAAGATGCTGAAAAAGCTCGACAAATTGTGTTCAAAAATTGTATTCAGTGCCATGGCCTTAGCGTAGTGGCAGGCCCACGCGACGACGATTGGATGCACATCCTTGAAGAAATGGCTGAGAACGCCGAAAAGCGTGGTATTCCAGACCCTAGTGAGGGGAAACAGGCTTTGATCGCAAACTACCTTGAGGCAGCTTATGGCGCTGGCGCTGAATCAGACGAAGGTTCAGAACATGGGCGCGGTCGGGGCCGCGGTCGCAATCGTGGAGACGACGATTAGCTCGCCTGCCGAAGTGGGCTTTCTTTCCACTGCCGAACTGTTTGCGCAACTGCGCGGATATCACGAGCGGCTTTGCCATCAGGATCGGTGACAACGAAAAGCTCTCGCTTACGTGTAGCCAATGCGGCGCGGCGATCGTATTCGACACTGCCAAGATAATCCACTTTTCGCTTGAGGTAAGTCCAGCAGATTTTTTCGAACATTGCGAATAGCTTTTGACCTTCGTCGAAGTTTGCCATGTTGAACAAAACTTTTATCCGAGCATCGGGTGATCTGCGAACAATGGTTTTCACCGTTGCATAAGCATCGGTGATGCTCGTTGGATCAGGACTGGCAACGATGATAATCTCTTCGCTCAGCTTCAAGAACGAGACGACGCGGTTATCAAGACCAGCGGCACAATCAAAAATCAAAATGTCGGTCGAGTTCTTGAGGTCGGCAAGCTGACTAAAGAATAAACCGAGTTTCTTTGGGCCGGCGCGCATCAGGCTGGGAACTGCCGAAGCTCCGGTAATTGCCTGAACTCCTCCTGGCCCCTTGGTAACGATTTCCGCAAGGGTTTTTTCTTCTGCTACTACGTGCTGAAGGTTGAATTCGGGATTGATGCCAAGTGCGATATCGAGATTGGCAAGCTGCAAATCCGCATCAAAAACTGTGGTTCGTTCGCCAGCGGCTACAAGAGCTGCGGCAAGGTTTGCGGAGAATGACGTTTTTCCAACGCCGCCTTTTCCAGAAGTGATTGCAATGGTGAGCATGGTTCTAAATTAGTCTCCGTAGGTGTCCCACAGTGAGTCGGTGCCAGTTCCGGCAATAGCGGCGAGAAGATCTTTTCGGTCCGGCTGTTCATCCACCTTTGGAGTGCGAGCGACTCGAGGTTTTTTGGCGACCGGAGTTGCGGCTTTGGGAGGTTCTTGCGAGAGCAGGGGTGGTGGTGTTACGTTGGAAACCACCGATGGAACCGCGTAGTTCTTGGTGATTGCTCGGTAAATCTCAGTTGTTCCGGCAAGCGAGATAATCAGCCGCTTGCCAAGGGCTTTGCTTAGGTAATCGGTGCCTTCGATATCAAGCGGATCTGCGATTGCACAATGAAATTCTAAGTCCGTTACCATGATCGGAAGGATTAAGCGAGACAAGGCAAAAGTAGGAGAAACGAGTCGCAGGGCAGTTTGCGTTGGCTCAATTTCCGCCATATTGGCGATTGGAAGGTCGTACTGCTCGGCTAAGCACGCAACAATCTGGCATTCGGTAACAATTCCCATCGAAACAAGAACTTCACCAAACCGGTTTTCGGTTTTCTTTTGTACGACCAGCGCCTCGTCGCGCTGAGCTTCGGTAATGATTCCCTTTTCAACCAGAAAATCTCCGACACGTTGATAACGACTCATGAATCTGCCCCGGTGCAATTAACACCTGGTGAAATTATTGGCAAGCCAAGTCGCAAACCTTACAGAAATCTTGAAGTTTTTTACGCCGCCAATAAGCCTTGTCGCTGCGATGCTAGCGATGCCAGATCAGCCAAGTGATCTTCAGCAAATGGGCTACTGTCGGCAAGAGTGAATGTTGTGCTCCAAGGGGCCAAACCATGTCCAGTAGATTCCGCGTATTGCTTCGCAATTTGCAGACAGAGGTGAGAAGTCGTCTCGGGTTCTGTGGCATTGGATGCTACACAGACTTTTGTAAAAAATTCTGGCAATGCCAGTGCGAACGCCGCTCTTTCCGCGAGTTCACTGATCGGGTAGCCAAACATCATCGAAAATGTTTGATCTAGGGTCGCATTGTGGCTTTCGGCGAGCTTGTAAACGTCATTAAAAGCATCTGGTGCCACGTAGCTGAGCAATCCAAATAAGACGTTATGAAGCGCACCGGCCGCGAGTAGTTCTTCAGCCGACCATTCGCCATCAGTTGGGCTGATATGGAGCTCTGTCACCAATTGGCTGGCAAGTGAACCAACGAAGTTGCCGTTTGAAGCAAAACGATGAATATCTAGCAAAGAACCAGGGCGTCCGCAACTCATCAGAGCATTTGTCCAAAGGGCAATGCTGAGCGACTTCAGCGATCGGAATCCAAGTACAGATACCGCCTCACGTACAGTAGTGACTTGCTTTTGACGAGCATAAAGCGCACTTGATGCGGCTCGAATTAGACCGGCCGTCAGGGCTGGATCGTTTAGAACGATATCATCAATTTTTGCGGGCGACGGATCGCCGGAATCCAAAAGCTCCGCAAGCCGCAAAGGAGAATCGGCTATTTGAGGCAGGGCGGTTGCGCTGCCAAACAAGTGTTGGAGTTCAGTAAAAGTCGCAGGCATTTTGTTGCTCGTGGAAATTATCGGCGAGCAATATCAATTTGGTCAGGGCCAAAAAATCCCCGGAGACTTTCGACTCCGGGGAAAATTGGAGAGGACTTTTCTTACTTTTTGAGCAAATCTCGGATTTCGGTCAAGAGTTCTTCTTGAGTTGGGCCAGCTGGAGCCTCTTCTTTGGGTGCTTCGGGTTTGCGTAGCCGGTTCACAGCTTTCACCATCATAAAAATCACAAAGGCGATAATCAGGAAGTTGATTACTGCCCCCAAGAAAGAACCATATTTGAGCGCAACTGCCGGAACTTCTTTACCAGCTGCGTCAACTGAAGCAGCCTTGAGGACGATTGACAGATTTTCTAAGTTGACGCCCCCAAGGATTAATCCAATTGGCGGCATGATGACATCTTCAACTAAAGAACTTACGATTTTCCCAAAAGCACCGCCGATGATCACACCAACTGCGAGATCCATCACATTGCCCTTTGCGATAAATTCTTTGAACTCAGAAGCCATTGACATAAGTTTTGATCCTGTACCTTTCGGTATTTCAAAGACGGCAAAGTTATTTCAGACGATTCTTATAGTTGAAAACGAAATAACCCTTCTCAATATGAGAAGGGTTGTTCAAGACACATTTGATTAGTGAGTAACGACTCTGTCGAGACCCTTAGCTTGCTCGACCCAGCCCTCGACTTGCGATTCACTTGGCATGGAGCGAACAAGGCTCTTTGCATCATTGATTTCAGTCATTTTCGCATGCAGGTTTGCCGCATTGCGTTGAGCGAGTTCGGGCACCGAATCCACACCGGATTCTTCCAAAAGGTCAGCGTATTCGCTACCAATGCCTTTAATGCGAGCTAAATCCGCTCGGTTGACCCAGTTGAGGATCATGGTTTCGCTGATGCCAGTTTTTTCGGCGATTTCGCCGCGGCCCTTTTTACTTGCGCCCTGTTCAAGTAACGCGTTGTCGGTTTGTACTCCGGCTTCTTCTAACTTTGCCCCGTACACTGGCCCAATTCCTTCGATATCTTTTATGTTTGCCATAACGATCTCCTCGTTCCGACTTAGTCTAACGGGTATCTGTTCCGATTAACCAGAGTTTAACGGGCCGTTTGGAGATAGTTTCTGAGGAAAAGATTGTAGATGTCAGTAAGTTGGTTAAGGTCTTTGATCGCAACACATTCATTAGCAGCATGAATGGTCGCATTGATCGGCCCAAACTCGATAACAGGAATATTGTTGAGGGCAAAGAACCGGGCATCGGATGTTCCACCGGATGTGCTCGGAGTTGGGGTGACACCGGTGACTGATTGGATAGCGTCGGCGAGATGATCAGCAAGGGAGTTGTCAGAGTTTAGAAAACCCCGGGCGGAATCGTTCCAAACAATGTCAGCCTTAAGATGATGTTTTTTTACTAATGCTTCAACCGTTTGGATGATATATTCATGCGAGGTCGCCGGATTGTTGCGGCAATTGAATTGGAACTTGAGTTGACCAGGAGTGACGTTGGCGGTTCCATCACCTGCGGAGATATTAGCAATTTGGAGTGTGGTTGGTGGGAACGGCCCGTGGCCCTCGTCCCACTTAATGTTGGTGAGATCGGAAAGAAATGCTAGCGAATTATGGATTGGATTTTCGGCAAGGTGGGCGTAGGCGGTATGTCCTTGAACTCCGTTGATCGTGATGAACCCATTCAACGATCCACGTCTGCCGACTTTGAACTCATCACCCAAATGGTTGATACTCGTTGGCTCTCCGACAAGAGCCGCATCAATTTGCCCACTGAGTTCCTGCAAGCAGTATGGTGTACCGTAAAGGCTGGAATCTTCTTCGTCGCTTGTAAACAGCAGGGAAACTGTTCCCGGGTGGTTGGGATTTTCAGTAACGAATTGGATCGCGGCGTGGGTCATAGCGGCAACTCCTGCCTTCATGTCGGCGGTGCCACGCCCGTAGAGAACTCCATCAATTTCGGTCGGTGTGAAGGGATCGGTATTCCAAGCTTCCCGAGGGCCGGGTGGTACTACATCAACGTGCCCAGAAAAACAGATATTAGGCTTCTGGCTTCCGTGGGTCGCGTAAAGGGAGCGAAGATTGTTGTTCGTGAAAATTTGCGTGGTGAATCCGGCTTGCTTGAGGGTGGATTCCAGGAGGTCAATGCATCCAGCATCGCCAGGAGTTAGGCTGGGCTTGGAAATCAATTCGTGGAGAAGGGAGAGTGCGCTGATATTACGACTCCCTCAATAGCTCATTGATCGAAGTTTTGCTCCGCGTTTGTGCATCCACCTGCTTGACGATCACCGCACAAGCTAACGAATACTGACCATTTGGTGCAGGTAACGATCCAGGAACTACCACCGAACCTGCCGGAACCCGGCCGTAGGAAATCTCCCCGGTTGCGCGATTGTAAATCCGAGTGGATTGCCCAATGAACACGCCCATGGAAATGACAGAGTTTTCTTCCACGATCACGCCTTCGACAATTTCGGATCGGGCACCGATAAAGCAGTTGTCTTCAATGATCGTTGGGTTAGCTTGAATCGGTTCCAATACTCCGCCAATACCGACCCCGCCACTGAGGTGAACATTTTTCCCGATTTGCGCGCAGGAACCAACGGTCGCCCAAGTGTCAACCATGGTGCCTTCATCAATGTACGCACCGAGATTGACGTAGCTCGGCATAAGAACAACATTTTTCGCGATAAACGCCCCGTGCCGTGCAACTGCATTGGGAACTACTCGGAACCCAGCATTTTTGAAATCAGATTCAGAAAAGTTTTCAAACTTGAGCGGAACTTTATCGAAGTATTTCACTGGCCCGTGATTGACAACTTGGTTGTCGGCTAGACGGAACGAAAGCAAGACCGCCTTCTTAATCCATTGATGCGTCACCCATTCGCCGTTGATTTTTTCCGCGACTCTGACTTTGCCGGCATCTAAATAGCTTAAAGTTTGCTGAATGGCGGCGGCAAGGTCGGCTGGGTGGCTGGCAGGTGAGAGATTTGCGCGGTTTTCCCAAGCGGAATCAATGAGGTTTTCAACAGACATTAGATTCAGTTTGGCGGAGAATCTGACTTTGGCGGGGGGACGGGCCGCGACTATGTCGCATTTTTTTGACACCGCGCTTTCAGCCTGGAATACTGAAGGCATG
Organism: Fimbriimonadaceae bacterium; assembly: GCA_019638675.1. GTDB lineage: Bacteria > Armatimonadota > Fimbriimonadia > Fimbriimonadales > Fimbriimonadaceae > UphvI-Ar2. Next base: position 1,210,509 of record JAHBTE010000001.1, read on the forward strand.
ACTTCTGGACAAGACCAGAATTTTCTGGGCAAGCATTACGAAACGGGCACGATAGCCAATTGGCTGACTAACGAGGGCCACCCTATGAGCGAGGCAACCGCCCTTGGGGCAAGCGGTGGAATCGCTTTTGGCTATTTCGTATTTGAATACACGGGTCATCTCCCGCATGTCGCCTTATTAACGCGCAACACGTTTTCGCCATTCGAAAGAGCCTTAGATAACCTTGGCATCCGGCGCGACACGATGGAAACGGTAAAGCCGGAGAAGGGGCTCGAAAACCTCAGACGCGAACTCGACCTCGGACATTCTGTGGTGGTTTGGGCGGATATGTTCAGCGCATCTTGGAACTGCTTGAATGCCGCTCAAATGTGGGCGATGTTGCCGATGCTCGTGGTTGGATATGAAGACAACGGCTTTTGGGTAGCCGATCAAAGCCAGCGGGCGATTTTGGTTCCTGCGGAAGAACTTCAGGCGATGAGAGGGAGGGTCAAAAAAGACCGCTTCAAGATCATGGTTTTGCAAGGGATTGATGAAGGTCGCTTGAAGCCTGGGCTGATTGAAGGAATCAAGACTTGCACTGCTCTTTATTTAGATAAACCCCCGGCAGGCTCGGCAAATAATTTTGGAATCGCCGGCATGGAGCACTTTGTGAAAATGGTTCGCGATGACAAAACCGCACTTGGATGGGGCAAAAAATTCCCGCCTGGAGATAAGTTCAAGCAAGCGGTTGCTGGAAAATTTGGCCAGCCAGGAATTTGGGATTGGATTGAGCGATGGGGCTCGAATCCGGGGGCTGACCGGGGAACTTACGCACAGTTTTTGCGAGATTCCAGCACGGTTATTGGTAAGGACTTAAGCGGCGTAGCCGCGCAATTCGATAAGTCCGCTAACCACTGGCAAGAACTGGTGGAAGTAGCTCTGCCAGACTCAATCCCCGCACTAGCCGAATTGAAAAAGATCAAGCTCGACATGGCGCACCTTAGGTTCAGTGATCCCATGGGCTCAATCGAGAAACGAACTCAGCTAGTGCAGCAATATGCGGAGGCATGGGAAAAGGCCGGTGACTTAGAGGCGGAGACAAAACAAATCAGAGAATCTATCGCCTCGAAAATGGAAGAGATTATTCCGATCGAAAAGTCGGCAATAACAGAACTCCGAAGTCTCGTGGGTTGACCAAGGAACCTGCCTCTAGGGCGTGAGGCAAGGTTCCTGGCCATGAGAGGAAATATGCCGAACTACTTGGGCATCAAAACTTTGTTGACGACGTGGATCACACCGTTGCTTTGCATCACATCGTAAGTGGTGATGCTTGCAACCCCGCCTTTTTCATCCTTGAGGACGATGTTTCGGGGGCCGTTCCACATTGCCCAAAGCTTTCCGCCGCTGAGGGTTGTGTATTCCGCATTGCCTTTTCCAGCTTTGATGTCTTTGCTCATGCTGTCGAAAGTCAGCTTCTTGCCGACGACGTGGTAAGTCAAGATTTTGGAAAGCATCGGCTTGTTTTCAGCCATCAAAAGCTTATCAACTGTTCCGGCAGGAAGCATATCGAAGGCGCTGTTGACTGGGGCGAATACGGTCATCGGCCCTTTGCCTTGAAGGGCGTTAACTAATCCAGCTGCTTTGACCGCCGCAACCAGAGTCGTGTGGTCAGGCGAGTTTACGGCGTTTTCAACAATGTTCTTGTTGGCGTACATTGCCATGCCGCCGACCATTGGGTTGCTGTTCGACATTTGCGCCTTGGGTGCGGGAGCCATTAAAGTGGCGGCGATTACTGCGGTTGTGAGAATGCTCATGTTGTTTTGTCCGTTTGCTTGTTTTGCTCGGAGCCTCACTTATCCCAAACGGGCGTAATCTGACGAGTCCCTGAACGGTAAATAAATGTTTCGATTTGCTGCCTTCAAAATCAGATGCGTTCAAACGTTTGAACTTGTTGATCAATGATTTACGGGAAATCTTCGCTACACTGCCACCATGGTTCCTGGGCTAGTCGCTGGCGCGCTTTTGGTGAGCACGGAAATGAAAGTTATGTTTGTGGGAAACAGCCACACGCTCAAAAACAACGTTCCGGGCATGGTCTGCGATCTAATCAAAAGTGGCGGGGCGAATCGCTCCTTCAAATACGAGGTGTTTTCTGTCGGGTTATTGAATGGAGCGGGGAAGAACGTCTTTGAACAAATCGCACAAGTGAGGTGGGATTACATTGTTTTGCAAGGGGCGGAAATTAGTAGCTCACATAAGTACACCTATTCGCAGGATGTGGGAATTTCTGTCGCTAAGGCGGGTGTGAAATCCGGTGCAACCGTTCTCCTTTATGCAGAATGGCCGCGCCGAGGCTGGGATGAAACCGAGTACATCAACAATGTGTACCGAGGCATTGCAAAAGCTTCGGGGGCTAAAGTGGTCTCGGTTGGAGAACCCTGGGACAAAGTTTTGAATCTCAATCTTGGTCAGGAATTATGGGCTTCCGACGGCAACCATGCTTCGCTTCACGGAAGTTATATCGCGGCTCGTACTTTGAGCCGGGCGATTGATCCGGCTGGCACTCATACATGGAGGCCAAACGCGGTGAGCGCCAAGTTTGCACGTGCGCTAGATGAAGTGCTTCCGCCCGTGCGAGACATTAAATGAGACTCGTCAAGCCGATGGTAATATCTTTGAAGCCATCGGGATGTGGCTCAGCTTGGTAGAGCGCGTCGTTCGGGACGACGAGGTCGCAGGTTCGAATCCTGTCATCCCGACCAGGGCTGATGCAATTAAGTTTAGCTTTGTTCGAGAGATTCGTTGGATGCTTCAACAATCTGATCTGGACTTTTAAGAGAAGAAACCATGCGGGATATGAGGATAGTTACAATGGTAAATGTTGTAAGTATTTGAAACATTATAAGTAAGTCAAATACCCAATTTCTTTGGCCATCACTATTTAATTCATATGTAAAAGAAGTTCCAAACGCGAGAAATAATGACTTATTAAACGCCCAATTTTTTGAATTGAAATGAGTATGATAGATAAATGCAAATGAGACTATGCTTGCACCTAGTGAAACAAACGTGGTGACGATTAATCTGAAAACTGATAATACCTCTTTCGTTTCTTCCGTGCTATTTGTAAAAACGCCGTAGTGCCAGGCTGAGGCCCAAGAATTTACGATAATAAATGCGCAAAAAACGGTATATAATTTAGAGACAAGCGCATGCGGAAGAATAATCGTTAAATATAGAACAATTAGTGTAATGTAGCAAATAAATACTTTGATCTTTACTAAATAATTTGGTTCCAAGGAGATACACGAGTTTTGGTGATGGTATGACCATACGGCAGCAAAAGAAAAAGTAAACCACAGAGTGAGAGATACACTTTCAATTCTGTGCAATTTGACATCCATAACGAGCATTGCGAGGATCGGGGCAAACAAGAATACTGTTAAAATGTAATCGATTTTTACAGCCCTATACTTATAATATGGATCTATAGTAATGGCGGGTGTATCTGACCTCATCTGTTGACGCGGGCCTGCGAGCATTCTTACTGGAACCATCGCAAGCTCAACACAGAACGTTAGACTGGGCAAAAGAAATCCATAGTTGTTCGCGGCAACTATTTTTGTAATAATATTTAAATGAAATTGCACGTATCTTTTGAATGAGTTAAGCATGTTAGATTAGAGACATTTAATTTAAGATGATGGCATATCAGACTCGTTATCCACTTCGTTTCTTTTGAGTAAGTCTTTAGTCGAATACAGCTTAATCCCGCGGTTGGCGATCATACTGCCGAACCCCGCCATCACCACCAACAGAACCACTTTGATCACCACAGAAGAAAGAGTGTCGGCGGCTTGGCCGATGTCAATTGGTTTGCCTTCCACCGCCTCCATTCGGATTGGGGGAGGAACGGTAAAAATATCAAAAGCGAGTTTGAACGCGAAAGCAATCAAGGCGATACCGGCAAGGAACACCAGCAGGCCAACTAAAGTTGAACCTGCTCGTTTGGTGGTTGCAGTCGGCTGACTGGTTTGACCGGACATTGAATTCACCTAGGATACCGGAGTTGGCTCAGGTTCTGATAAAGGCTGCGTAGAAAATTTGACTCGCCAAACTCCAATACTGGGAATGAGCATCAGAAGTGCCGCAAGCAGATACGGCCTCGCCGGGCCACCTGCGTACATGGTGTTGGCTATGATAGGGCCAATGATTCGAGCCAGAGAACCAAGCGATTGAGTAATCCCGAACGTCGAACCGCGTAATTCAGGCGGTGAGTTTTTGCTGATCAAACTGGAGAGCGAGGGTTGAGCGATTCCGTTCCCGGTTCCGAGAAAGGCACAGCCAAGCAAAACGGGCCACCAAGGTTTTACAAATGGAATTGAAGCCAGAACCGGTGCCTGAACCAAATAGCCAACCCGCAGGAGGTTCACTTCGCCAAATTTAGGCTCCAATACTCGAATAAGCCCGCCTTGCACCAGGGCGGCAATCACGCCGACAAAAACAAGCACGAGTGATGTTTGCGTTTGGCTGATCTTGTAAACATCTGCGCCAAGCCGGAAGTAAGTGGATTCCAGGTTAGCAAACGCCAAATTTGCCACAAAAAAGAGTAGAAGTAGAGAACCCAGCGTTGGGGTCTTCAGCGCATCCAGGAGGACTTGAATTCGTTTTTGTGGTGTTCGCGCTACGTGATTGTTATTGGATTCCGGCAGATAGCGAGCGACAAACCCCAGATTGATCAACGCAAATCCGGCGGAGACTAAACCGAGAAGGAACGGCTGGCCGTTATTGACCTCAATCAGAATTGCGCCGAGCGGAGGTCCGAACATAAATCCAAGCCCAAACGCCATTCCAAGAACCCCCATTGATTTAGCTCGGTTTGCGTCACTGGAAATGTCTGCAATGTAAGCGTAGGCAACTCCCAGATTCGCCCCGGCAAACCCATGGCAGATTCGGCTCAACCACATGATTGGCAATGAAGTGCTAAAGGCGTAAAGCAAGCTCGAAATAACCGCGAGCGTGCAGGTGATCAGCAGGATTGGTCGGCGCCCTTTTTCGTCGCTTAATCTTCCTAGATAAGGAGAAATAATGAATTGCGCGATGCTGAAAAGCGCGATGGATATACCAATGACGATCCCCACCACATTTGGGCCGGCGGCGGTGATCCAGGATGTGCCTTTGACAAGGTGCTCGGCTCGCAACTGGATGTCGGGAATGACGGTTCCGAAGGAGAGCATATCGAGAAAAACAGTAAGAAATATCGCGAAGAGCGGTTTATCTTTGATCACGGCTGATTATAACTGACGAAAAAGTTTTGGAATTGTCGCGTAATGTATACGTATTCACAACTTAATTAAAGTAAAGTTAAGTCTCATTTTCCTAATAAGGGGTGCATTGAAATTCTAAAGGGCCACTTGAACAGCGGAATAAGAATTCTATTTCTCACCCTCCTTGTGTGCTTTTTTGGATTCGGTTCTGCCCAAAAACCCGTGACGATCACCGTTTGGGGAATGGCAATCACGCCGGATGAAAAAGGGAACGATTTGCTTGTCCGGCAGTTCGAGCGAGACAACCCCAACATCAAAGTCAAGCTCCTTGGCATGGGCGCGGGTGCAATGAATCCCCAAAAGCTCATGACTGCAATCGTTGGGGGTTCTCCTCCTGACGTGATCATGCAGGATCGTTTTACGATCAGCGATTGGGCCAGTCGCGGGGCCTTCCGATCTCTTGATGACCTGATTGAACGAGATCGTGCCACTGATCCCTATTGTCCAACTCCAGATCAGTACTACCCCGCCGCCTGGAATGAAGCGATTTATGACGGAAAGCTGTACGGGATTCCATTTGCCGCCGATGACCGTGTTCTCTACTGGAACACACAAGTCTTTGCGGAAAAAGCCGATGATCTCCGTAAAGCGGGGCTTGACCCAACTCGGCCTCCTCAAACTTGGAGCGAAATCCTCGCTTACAGCAAAGTTTTAACTGAGTTCAACCCGGATGGCACTCTCAAGCGGGCGGGATTCATCCCCAACGAAGGGAACTCCTGGCTGTACATGTTTGCCTTCCAGAACAACGCCGACTTCATGAGCGAAGACGGGACAAAGTGCACTTTGAATACACCCGCCGCAGTCGAAGCCTTGCAGTTCATGAAGGATGGCTACGACATCCTCGGCGGCTACGAAAACACCCTCAAGTTTAAGTCGGGGATGCAGGGCAAAGAGAACGATCCTTTTGCTATCGGACAGATTGCCATGATCATCAATGGCGACTGGCGAATTGCTGAATATGCGAGATATTCGCCTAAGGCAAAGTTTAAGACTGCACCCGCCCCTGTGCCGGACGACCGTTTTTACAAGCGAGGTCGGTTTGTTGACGAGAAAGACACTTTTGTCACTTGGTCAGGTGGGTTCGCCTATGCGATTCCGCGAGGCTCAAAAAATGTAGATGCGAGTTGGGAGTTCATCAAATGGATTCAAAGCCTAGATGGACGGATGCTCTATGCCAGAGGCCAAGCTGACTTAGAACAATCGCGTGGGCGAAAGTTTATCCCTCGGATTCAAGCGCATATCAAAGCTACAGAACAGCAAGTGGCTCGTTATGCATCGGGCGACAGTGTTTACGATCAAGCGTTGCGTACTCACGCAGAAATGATGCCTTACGCCAAGCTCAGACCAGCGACTTTTGTTGGTCAAAAGCTTTGGGATGAGCACGTTCGAGCGATTGAGCAGGCCTGCCGTGGCGCGCAGACTCCGGAAGCGGCGTTGCAAAGCGGCCAGACCCGAGTTCAGCTCATTTTGGATGAGTTCTACAGCAAGAGCGATTACCCGCAGGTGAACATCGCCACCTGGGTGCTGGGAGCTTTTGGAATCGTAGTTCTTGGCTTAGTAGTGTGGGTTGCCCTGATGATCAAAAAGGGCAAAGGCCGGGTTTCTGTTCAGGAAACCCGTGCGGGTTACGCATTCATCAGCCCTTGGATCATTGGATTCCTGGTTTTCACTCTTGGGCCAATGGTGGCATCGCTTGTGTTCTCGTTTATGAACTACGATGTCCTGAACCCGGCGCATTTTGTGGGCGCAAAGAACTTTACCGACGTTTTTGTTGTTGACCGCGACCTGCTGATGAAGGCGCTTGAAAATGTCGGGTATCTGGCGGTAGTCGGTATCCCGCTCGGGCTTTCAACTGGCTTGGCAATCGCTCTACTTTTGAATACTGGCGCAAAGGGGATTCGATTCTATCGAACTGTTTACTATATGCCTTCCATCACTCCGACGGTTGCATCGACATTTCTCTGGATTTGGATCATGACCCCCGACAACAAGCGGGGATTGCTCAACAATCTTTGGAACAACACGATCACCAATTGGTTTGGCGTGGCTTCACCCGGGTGGCTTACTGTAGAACCCTGGGCCAAGCCAGCTTTGATCTTGATGGGATTGTGGGCGGCCGGCGGTGCAATGATTCTGTGGCTGGCCGGGCTTAAAGGAATCTCGCGAACACTTTATGAAGCGGCCGAAATTGATGGCGCGTCCGGCTGGAAGCAGTTTGTGAGCGTGACTTTGCCACAACTCAGCCCGTTGATTTTCTTTAACTCGGTGATGGCGTTTATTGGAGTTCTGCAAACTTTTGACAACGTTTACATCATCACCAAGGGCGAGAATATGGGGCCGAACGATACGTTAGCCACTCCAGTTTATATGTTGTTTAACAACGGTTTTGCTTACTTCCGAATGGGTTACGCGAGCGCAATTGCTTGGCTGATTTTCTTTATTGTTATGGCAGTGACCCTGGTTCAGTTCAAGGTTGCTCCGCGTTGGGTGCACACGGAGGTTGACCGATGACCGGCGAAATCATGTTCCTGATTCTCACCTTGTGCCTTTGGGTCGGCGTTTACTTTTTGGGCCGCGGAATCTTTGCCGGAATCAGGTTGCTTTTTAACGTGCCGGGGCTTGACCGATCTTTATTGACTAAGCAGTTGGCCGTCTCGTGCGGGCTCGGGGGAATTCTGCTTCTGGTCAGTTCGTTCATGCCCAAAGATTTAGGCAGAGCTAACCACGATGCTTGGATTCCTATCGTTTGGATTTACGCACCGATTCCTGGCTGGATGTTGATTCTTGCCGCCGTGATGCTGATCTGGCGACTCATTCAGAGCAAAACCGCGCTCAATCCTGAAGAAAGAAAATCTCGATTCACAGCTTCTTTAATTTGGGCGGGGGTTGGTGTTGCCGGATTCTTGTGGCTCAAGGGCATGAGCGGGCAGATTTCGATTCTGCGTGGGGCGTTGCCGCTCCATTGGCCAGTGGTTCTTGGGTTAGCCGGATTGTCGGTAGCCGCAATGGTCGCGATGATCTTCGCGGAAAAAACAACGCGAGCCCGAGGCGTTGCCAAGAAGTTCACGGCTCAAATTGCTCTCCTCGCCGGAGCATTGATTTTCAGCGTGCCATTCGTATGGCTCCTGACGACTTCCTTCAAAGAAGAGCGCGACCTTGCCAACACCGACGGTATCGTTTGGGTGCCGCTGGTTCAAGAAACTTATCCGTACATGGATCCAGAAAAACCGCTATACGAAGCAAGTTTTGAAGGTCATGCCGTCCGCGTCCGTAAGGATTCAGATACGGCTGGTGGCAAGTGGTTGGTCGAGGTAGAACGCCCTTACGGTTTGCGGGGCCGAAGGTTCGAAGTTCCTGCTGGTTCGCTTAAAGAAATCCCTCGCGATCAAAAAATCTGGTCTGGCGAAGTCAGCGGAAAGCTGTACACCGCGTTCACGGTTCAAGATTTAGAAGATGGCTCTCGCTTAGTTGAAGTCATGCAGCCAGCTGAGATGAAAGGGCAGAGGCTGACGGTTACGCCGGATGAAGTCGAACCAGTCCGGCATCAGGGTCTCAGGTGGGAAAACTACTCGGATGCTTTGGAATGGATGCCTTTGGAGACCGGATTCGGACTCGCCTACTTAATCAACACGCTTTGGTTGGCGGGGATGAGCGTTCTCGGCACAGTTCTCAGTTGCTCGATCGTCGCCTATGGGTTTGCGCGGCTCCGGTTCCCCGGTCGTGATCCGCTCTTCTTCCTGATGCTGATGACCATGATGTTGCCCGGCGCGGTGACCATGCTCCCGCAGTTTTTGATTTTCACCGGGCTCGGCTGGATGGACTCCTTGCTTCCTCTTTGGGTGCCGACTTTCTTCGCCAGCGCATTCAACGTTTTCTTGCTCAAACAGTTTTTCAGTACGATTCCTATGGAACTTGAAGAAGCGGCTCGGATCGATGGTTGCGGATATTGGCGAACCTATTGGCAGATCATGTTGCCGCTCGTTAAACCCGCCATGGCGGTTATCGCGATCTGGACGTTCATGGGGGCTTGGAACAACTTTATGGGGCCGCTGATTTACGTGAACTCACCAGCCAAAATGCCGATCAGTTATGCGATGGGGCTGTTCGCATCGGATCGGGGCACGGATCAAGCGCTGATGATGGCGTTCGCCACGATGTCCACAGTTCCGGTTCTTCTGTTGTTCTTCTTCGCACAGAAGTACTTTATTGAAGGTGTTCAGTTGAGTGGAATGGGTGGGCGATAAAAAAATCCCTGGGCTAACGCCCAGGGATTTTAAGATCAAGAATTTAGCCGACAGTTCCTTCAGCGAACCATAGCTTCAGTTCATTCGCCGCCGCTTCTGGATCGCTGGAAGAGTGAACCAAGTTATCTTCAATGGTAAGAGCCATGTCGCCGCGAACGGTGCCTGGTTCGGCTTCAACCGGATTGGTTGCGCCCATCATCATACGGATGGCTTTGGTGGCGTTAGGGCCGCTAACTGCAATTGCGACAATCGGGCCGCTGCACAGATAGTTCACAACATCGTTAAAAAATGGTCGTTCTTTGTGTTCTGCGTAGTGGGCTTCCACGGTTTCTCGAGGAGCGTTTAGCAGCTTAAGCCCGGTGATTTTGAGGCCGCGCAACTCGATGCGTCGGATGATTTCGCCATTGAGGTTGCGGGCGACTCCACCCGGCTTGATCAGAACCAAAGTTGTTTCCATAAGTGAAGGCAGGTTACCGGTCGAACGGGGTTGGTCTGGGGCCAAAAGGCGGGTGGCTCAACCTCGGAGAAGGCCGGAGAGTAAAGTAGCTCATAGTGCCAGTTGTCACCCTTGACCACCTCACGGTTCAATACGGAAAATTCACCGCCTTACGTGATTTTTCTGCATCGGTGCCTGAAGGTTGTGTCGGCTTGCTCGGTCCGAACGGAGCAGGGAAGACAACTCTTCTCAAAACATTGCTTGGATTCATCAAACCGACATCCGGTTCGGGAAATGTTCTGGGGATGCAAGTCGGGGTTGCCGGTCCAGAAATCCGGGCGGCAGTTGGATATATGCCCGAGCAGGATTGCCACATTCCGGGCATGAACGCCGTGCAATTTGTCACTTACGCAGGGGAACTTGCAGGTTTGCCGCACAACCATTCACTGCGACGAGCGCACGAGGTTCTTGAATACGTCGGCCTTGGTGAAGCCCGCTACCGACAAATTGAAACTTATTCCACCGGGATGAAGCAACGCATCAAGCTCGCTCAAGCGTTGGTTCACGGTCCCCAACTTCTCCTGCTTGATGAACCCACAAACGGACTTGACCCTAAAGGTCGGCAAGAAATGCTTGCTTTAGTACGCGACGTAAGCGCAAACAAAGGCGTGAATGTCCTGGTTTGCTCACACTTATTGCCGGATATTGAACGCACCTGCGACAGCGTTGTTGTGATCGCGCAGGGTCAGATGCGGCTACAAGGCAATGTTGCCACCTTAAAAGGGTTGAACGTGACCTCCATTGATGCTGAATTGCGTGAGACGAGCGGCGCATTTATTCAAAAAGCGGTTGAGCTGGGTTTTGAGTTGGTTCACGCAAAGGGGGCTGAGTATAGGCTATCAGCTGTCGGAACTCAGGAAGAGTTAAGCGCGAAAGTCTTTGCCGCCGCGAATGCCGTTGGTGCACAAGTGCGCGGATTAAAACCTGGTCAAAAGAGCTTGGAAGACGCATTTATGGAGGCGATTGATGGCTAATTCTGGGCCGCTCAGCGATCTCAGTTATCGCAATTACGATAGCTCCCCGGTCGCGAAAGGCGGTCGCTGGAAAGTAATTGCCCTTAACCATATCAAGCGGATGTTCAAGCTCAAATCGTATTGGATACTGATGGTTTTGAGCGGTATCCATTTCCTTATCCTTGCCGCTGCGACGTATTTTATCGATAGCTTTGCGGGCAACATGGGCGGAGAACAATTCGCCGAAACATTTTTTGGCCGTATTGTATGGCGCGACCAGTTTATGAGCGGTTTTCAAGTCGGTCATTTCTTACTGATGGCGATTCTGCTTTTGGTCGGAGCGGGTGCAATTGCGAACGATAACCGATCTAACGCATTGCTGGTTTATCTCAGCAAACCATGCACAAAGCGCGATTATCTGTTTGGAAAGTTTGCCGGAATCTTCAGCTTATTCTTTACTGCGTTGGCCATTCCGGCGGCGTTTTTCTACTTTTACGGAATGATGAATTATCGCGAACACGGGTTCATTTCCGATGATCCTTCCATGGGATTGAAGATTCTGCTTGCCCTCGTTCTTGTTTCAGCTTATCAAGCCTCGATCATATTAGGAATTAGTTCACTGTTCAACCAAGGTCGGTTAGCGGGAGCAACTTACGCTGGGCTCTATGTGATGTCTGGATTGTTCGCGGGTCTGCCATCTGTGATTGGCAACGCAAACGATGTCTCAGCGGGCGTTCAGCAGATGCTCGATAAAATTCACTACCTCTCGATTTTTGGTGGATGCGAGGCGATTTATAAAACTGTTTTGCAAACGAACGGTAGCTTTGCCATGCAGGATCGATCTTCGCAAATGCTGGTCGCCCGTCCAGAAATTTGGTTACTGTTGTTGGTTACTGTTGTTCCGGCGGGGTTAGCGTGGATGGCGGCGATCCGTAAAGTCCGTGCTGTGGAGGTGGTGAAATGATCAACCTAGACCACGCTTCACGGTGGTATGGGGAAGTCATTGGATTAAACGACGTCACCTGCACAATCGGATCGGGCGTAACTGCTTTGCTTGGTCAAAATGGCGCGGGTAAGTCAACCCTGATGCGGCTGATCACCGGACAAATTCGACCAACTACAGGGCAGATCACAGTTTTTGATGAAGACCCGTTCGGAAATCCAAATGTGTTTGCTAAGTTGGGTTTTTGCCCAGATGTTGATTCTTTCCCCGAGCATCTCAGTGGCAAAGAATTCGTTCTCCGCATGGGGCGGATGATGGGAGTCGCGGAAACGGCGGCCAAAACGAGAACCGCAGAGGTTCTGGAATTAGTCGGCATGGCAGATCGAGCGGACAAGCCCGTCAAGGGATATTCCAAAGGAATGCGGCAACGCATTAAGCTGGCTCAAGCCATTTTCCATAATCCCGATTTGCTGCTGCTTGACGAGCCGCTCAACGGACTTGATCCAGTTGGTCGGCGCGAATTCATGGATGTCCTCCAAAGCCTGGCTCATCAGGGCAAGGCGATCATTGTCAGCAGCCACATCTTGTTTGAGGTCGAACAAATGACTCGTTCGATTCTGCTTCTCCACCGAGGCCGGCTGTTAGCATCTGGTGACGTGAGCGAAATTCGGAATCTTATCGATCAGCACCCACACCGAATCCGAATTCGGTCGACGAACGCCCGCGCGTTAGCCGCCGAGTTTGCGAAGCTTCCTTATGTCCTCAGCATTTCGGTGGAAGACCTGACAGGCGAGGTTGAAGTCCGCACGAGGCAGGCGGATCAGTTTTATTCAGTGGTTGGAGATTTGGCGATGCACGGACACTCGATTTATGAAATTGATAGTCCAGACAACAACCTGGAGTCGGTTTACGAATACCTGGTGGGGAACTAATGCTTAGCGTCGCTTTTTCATCTGCCCTCAAGGATTTCGTTCGCCCTGGTCGGATCATCACTTGGTTTTTAATCGCCGTTGTCATCGGCTTCATAGGAAAACTCTGGGTCGGGTTCCAACCAACTCAATCGGTAGCGACTTACGGGCAAGTGATGGAGATTCTAGGATTCCGGATTCTTGCGCTGGCGAGTGCAGTGTTTGGAATGCAAGTTTTAAGCGCAGAACTTGAACAAAAAACAGTAGTTTATTTGCTCACTCGTTCTATATCGCGGCCCGTGCTTTTGGCGGGTCGGAGCCTTGCTAGTTTTGTTGCCGTGAGTGGGGCGAGTCTTCTGTGTTGGTTCGCTATTGGGATGGGCGTACTGGGGCCACGAGCATTCCAAACTCCCGGATTCTGGATGGACGCAATTGTGCTCTTGGTCGGGGTTGCCGCTTATGGTGTTTTGTTTATATTTGTGAGCTTAATATTGAATAAAGCAATGATTTATTGTCTAATTTTTGCCTTCGGTTGGGAAGCATTTGTGCCGAATATGCCCGGCGATTTATTCTATATTTCGATTTACCCGTACCTCAAGGCTCTGACCAATCATGCACCGGTAGAGTCAACCAAGAAGGGGATCATGGACGTATTGAGCGGGCAAGTGACCGATCTAACTGTTCCGGTCACTGCATCCTGGATTGTGCTTGCGGGAATCATCGTAGGCTTTGCCGCGCTCGGTTTGTGGGTGTTCAGCAACAAAGAATATCTCCCGCGAGAAGAAGCCGAATAATCTCTACTTTGCGGCTCCACCCCGAAAGGTGTCCGGCCAAGCATGGTCGTCTTTCCCTTCGCTGAACAATGTTGTTTTAGCAAAGGCGAGTTTTTCGCTTGCATGATTTCGCGCTTTGTGAATAGCCGCTAAGTAAACAGAATTCTTGCCGAACTTGTTATTTACCCTGTCAACCGTGTGTCCAAGTGCCGCGAAATCTTTGGTGTTCTCAAACAGCGAGGCCGTGGTGTAGAGGCTTTTTTTGAGGTCGTAAAACGTGATGCCTACCTGGGTGGGTTGACTGAATTCTCGCTCGGCCCATAGGCGGTTAATGGTTTTGGAAATCGAAATCGCATCCTGAGAGGGAGCGATTCGAGCCCCCGTGCTCCAGCTGATCCTGCCCCGGACATAGATCGTGAAATAACTGGCCCAGAAATCTTCGGCACGTAATCTGGCGCAGGCTTTATGGGTTAACCGCAGTAGAACCGCCCGGCAGTCGGCATCGTTGCGGAGTTCTGGAGCAAGCACATGCGAATGCCCGAGTGACTTGCCCGAATCAAAATCGGTGAGGATGTCGTACCCGCGAATGATGTACCACCATCGTTCGCCGAGCACACTGCCAAACGCTTTTTTGAGTTCCTCAGGTGATGCGGCGACTAAATCATCGCTTGTGAAAATTCCCTGCGCGTTGAGCCGCGCTTTCATGCGGCGGTTGATTCCGCAGAATGTCATGAGGCTAAGTCCCTTGAGCCGGTCAGGAAGTTCTTGCGGCTCAATAAACACGAGCCCGTTCGGCTTTTGCAAGTCAGTGGCGAGTTTGGCAAGATAAGCATTCGGGGCAACCCCCACACTGCTTCCGAGTGAGGGAGCGATGTTATCGTAAATCGCTCGCTTCATTTGCAAGGCGATTCGTTTGGCATTTTCCGGCTCACGTTCCTCGCCCAATAACCGGAATCTCATTTCATCAACGCTACAGACTTTATCAATCGGGAGAACTTGCTCAACAGCTTTTAAGATATTTTCGTGGAAGTGTTGATACGCCGAATGCGTAGCAGGAATCAGGATGATCCCGGGGCACATCCGCTTGGCGTCTCCAGCCTTAGTGCCAGTGTAGACCCCAAATTTCTTGGCTTCGTAGCTGGCCGCGATCACCGTGCCGCTGTCGCCCTGCGTCGGGCACACAGCAATTGGCTTGCCTAGCAGACTTGGATCAATGATCTGCTCGATACTCGCAAAGTACGAATTGAAGTCCAAAAACATCCACCGCAGGCAGTTTTCTTTGCGTAATGGTAGTATCATGTCTACTATTTTTTAGTATACGCTAATTATTCTTGTTTGAAAAGTGGGCCCGACCATCTTTTTGGGCTTTCAAAGCGTAAAGTGTGTAGAGATTCATGGAAATCGTTCCGCCTCCTTTGTATCAAACTACTGTTCCAAATGAAAGCCGCCTGCCGGGCGGTTGGATTGCATTTTTGATCATATTTTTGCTTTACGCTTCTGTGCAATTCGTCGGAATCTTTAGCAAAGAACCTGAGACAGTCGTTTCAGTTGCCACTGAAGAAATCACCATCAAAGCCACGGTTAAGCAGGAACTGATGATGTCTGACCTGGCGAAAATGAGCCAGGGGGCTCCAGTTCCGACGAAATCTTCGCTTGACTCTCTAAAAACTACCGAAGATCAGCTCAAAGAGAAAATGGATGAGTCATCTGAGGCGGCGGCTTTATTGCTCACGAGCCAAACCATTCGCGGAGTTGAACTAGATGGCATGGCACTGGACAAACTCATTCTGAGTGAAGATCCTAAACTGGTTTCACTAGGAGAAGCGTTTGAAGGTTCTCTCAAAAATGCCAGCGAAATCAAACGAAACGATTTAGTTGGCAAAGTCGCTCAGTGGAAGGCGAAAAATCCGAATGAGAAAAAGATTCCTCTAAGTGCGACCGGGGTTGGATCAAATGTCGTTTTGGCAACCGCGTTTATGCTTTATCTGATGGGAGTTTTTGTCGGTGGGCTGATCCTCGGAGTGATCTACTTGGTCATGAAGTACACAGGCTCATTGCCTTCGGCTGGATTCCAGAACCTCCTCACAAACGGTCAAGCAGATCGCCATGCTATGCGGATGTTCTTTTACATGCTTACTTTTGTGTTGCTTTCCATCATCGGGGCATCGGCGAGCAAAGCGTTGAA
The DNA here is from genome assembly GCA_019638675.1 of Fimbriimonadaceae bacterium. Taxonomy (GTDB): domain Bacteria; phylum Armatimonadota; class Fimbriimonadia; order Fimbriimonadales; family Fimbriimonadaceae; genus UphvI-Ar2. Next base: position 1,226,317 of record JAHBTE010000001.1, read on the forward strand.
TCTTGACCCTGTATGGACGATGGTGGGATATATGTTCCTGCTGGCGGTTATGATTCCGAGCATTGTGACTTTGGCGATCAACGGGCCGAAGCTTCCGCTGAAAGCGATCTGGGGCGATACCTCGGAGCCGTTCAAAAAAGTATTGTGGGGAATTGGCGGATTTATGGTCAATTTCCCGATTGCGATTACCGTGCTTTTGGGAATGTCTCGGTTCAGTGCTTATCTGCCGACTCCCGGGCACGAAGCGACGGAAATGATTGCCAAATCTTCTGGGCCAGGGATGATGCTTGGGTTATTCCTCGTCATCGCGGTATTTGCCCCGTTGATAGAAGAACCAACTTTCCGCGGACTCCTTGCCCCAGCACTCGGGAAGATCATGCGGAGCCCAGCTTGGGGAATCGTTATTTCTGGGATCATGTTTGCCATCATCCACCCGCAAGGGCCAGTTGTTTGGCCATCCTTGGCGATTGTGGGGATCAGCGCGGCAATTCTCACTCGGCAGACTGGTTCACTCATCCCGGCGGTTGTGCTTCACTTTTGCCACAACGCCACGATCGTGATGCTCACGCTCGTTATGAAATAGAAGCATGGATCGAATTTATCTGGATCACGCGGCAACGACTCCGCTCTTGCCCGAGGCGAGGGAAGCAATGCTTCCTTGGTTATCCGATGGATTTGGGAATCCCAGCAGTCTGCATTCTGAAGGCCGTCGCGCGAGGGCGGCGGTAGATCAATCCCGCGAGATACTCAGCGAACTACTCGGGTGTTTGTTTGGAGAAATTGTTTTTACATCCTGCGGAACCGAAGCGGCAAACCTTGGGGTGATCGGCGGAGCACTTTCAGCGCGCGACCAATTTGGCGGATACGAGGTGATTCTAGCCGCCGCTGAACATCACTGCGTTCTTCACACACAGCCGTTTTTGGAGCGGTTGGGATTTAAAGTTCTGATTGCGCCAGTTGATCGGGAAGCTAGGGTTGATATGAATTGGCTGGACGACCACATCCGACCGCGGACAGCACTGGTGAGTGTGATGCAGGCGAATAACGAACTCGGTACGCTGAACCCGATTGCCGAAATCGGCAAGATGTGCCGACGGGAAAAGATGTTCTTCCACATAGATGCGGTGCAGACATTTCCCGATTCATGGCGAGTGGATGATTTTGAAGCCGATCTGCTCACGATATCGGCGCATAAATTCTATGGCCCGAAAGGGATCGGTGCTCTCTACGCCCGGAGTGGAGTGAAGCCGACGCCGCTTATGGTCGGCGGTGGGCAAGAGCGCGAGGTTCGGGCTGGCACTGAAAACGTCGCCGGAATAGTCGGAGCGGGAGTAGCAGCACAAAGTGTCGCTGGGTGGGGGGATTGGCGCGCTCAAGTCGCAGAGTGCCGAGACGCCTTTGAATCTGAGCTGGGACACGAATTTGTCGCCAGTGTGAACCATTCCGAGCGACTTGCTGGACATTGCCACGTTCGGTATCCCGGAGTAGATGCAGAAACCGCACTCATCCGGCTAGACCGAGAAGGAATCAGCGCGAGCAGTGGAGCCGCTTGCAGCAGCGGAAGCCTTGAACCAAGCCATGTCCTCGCCGCATGCGGTTACACGGAAGAAGAATCTAAAGAAGGCTTACGGTTTACCTTTGGAAAAACTAACACAGTAGATCAAGCCAAACAAGTCGGGAAAATAGTGCGCGAAACACTCGCCGAAATCAGTTCCCGCCGCAAAGTTCATTAGGTTTATCGGCTATTCGAGAGTAGCACTCTATGAGTTCGTACGTCCTTGAATGAAGGAGCAGAATTTAGCTCCAAGGGCTTTACGCATGTTGATGACAACTTTAATCGCCAGCGCATTACTGGCACCAGCGGCAGATGAACTCACGCCAGCGAAAATAATTGATGCAACACTTTTTAAAAACGGCTATGCGGTCGTAATCCGGCAAGTCACGGTTCCGAACTCGGGAACCGTACTCGTCAAAGACCCGCCGACCGCCGTGCTTGGCACACTTTGGATTTACGGGCATCAAGGCGGGCAGATCAAATCTGTCGTCGCTACCAAATCGGTTGAAGAATCCGAACAAACTGTTTCAGTTGGTTCTGTGGCAGAAGCACTTGCTTTGAACAAAGGCAAAGTGATGGACATTAGCTGGTACGACCAGCAAAAATGGCAAACCGTCACGGGCAAAGTATTAAGTGTTTCTAACCAGTTGGTAGTCATTGAAGAAAGTGCAACCGGACAGAGTATGTTTGTTCAGCTTTCTACGATTGCCAGCTTCAAGGGCAGCAAAGATTTAGTCTGGACAGAAGTTCGGAAAATCAAAACCGAAACACCGGTCTTGCGAATCCAAGCAGCTCCCGGCTCCAAGGTCAATATCATGGCGATGCAGGCAGGAATGAGCTGGAGCCCCAGCTACATGATTGATATTTCTGATGAGAAGAAACTGAAGATTGTTGGTAAGGCCACGATTATCAACGACTTGGGAGATATGGAAACGATTACGGCAAAACTCGTTACCGGATTCCCGAACATCTCTTACCTTGGCCAATGGGATCCGCTGACGGCGATGATGGCAGTCTATAAATCTGCTGGCTTCGGTGGCGGTGCTACTGGTGGCGCGCCCATGCAGAATCAAGCCGTAATGGGCCGGCGGGAATCTGCGGCTGATGATGCCTTTGCAAGCTTCGTTCCTAGCACCGGAGAAGGATTCTCCGGCGAAGATTTGTTCTTCATGCCGATTGAAAAGGTTCTGCTTAAGCAAGGCGAGCGCGGATACTACGTTCTGTTCCAAGCAGAAAGCGCATTCAAGCACCTGTACACGCTTGATCTGCCTGGCAGTTCGGCAAACAACGGCAGTCAAGACTTTGCACGTACTGACCTTGATATTTGGCATGAGCTTGAATTCGATAATGCAACCAAAATGCCGTGGACAACTGGCCCGGCACTCACGGTGAAGGATGGTCAGATGCTTGGTCAGGATGAACTTAAGTACACGACTCCTGGCACCAAAGCCAATGTGAAAATCACCAAAGCTTTGGATATTGCAGCCGAAGCGCGAGAAGAAGAAATCGAGCGCGAACGCGGCGTTCTCAAGGATCGCTACAACAACCCAACCTACGATTTGGTCACGGTGAGAGGAACCATCGAACTGACCAATATGAAAGCGACTGACGTTGATTTGCGAATCCGTAAGTCAATTGAGGGTGAGATCATTGAAGCGGCGGGAACATCAAACACGTTCAAGAGCACGCGCCGCCTGAACCAAGTGAACATCACTAGCGTGATGGAATGGCGCCCCACGCTCAAACGCGGCGAAAAGAAGACGTTCACTTATACGTACAAGGTGTATACGACGGCTCGGTAAAAAATAAAACTCCCTGAATGGAATTCATTCAGGGAGTTGGCTTTCTGGCTAGGCGAGGATTCGCTTAGTCTTTGTCTTTGTATCCAGGAAGACGGCGACCTTTGTAGTATCCGTCGGGTGAAGCGCAGTGGCGAACGTGGAGCGGTTCCCCGCCGACGTTTTTGGTTTCGCTCAGTTCAGGAAGAGAAGTCTTCCAGTGGGTGCGTCGCTTTGCTCCGCGAGCGTGTGAGTGTTTGCGTTTTGGGTTTGCCATTTACCTAAAATCCTAGCCTTACGACTTTTTTTCCTTATGCAAGGTGACCTTGCGGAGGTTGCTGTTGTACTTCATCAATTCAAGCTTATCAGGAGTGTTTTGCTTGTTTTTTGTGGTCACAACGTAATGCTTATTATCTTCCGAGCACACCAGCCGGATGATTTCGCGCTTTTCGCCTTTCTTTTTTGCCATGGAAAGCCTCTTTGGTTCGATCCTGCGGGCAGGGCGAGCCGAAGGGTTATTATGGCGGGACCCGGGTTCTGCTGGCAAGGACCCGTAGAACGGAACGGTCCTTTGCCTTGTATAATCTGCGCTAACCTGGCCCGGGTGGCGGAATGGTAGACGCAGCGGACTTAAAATCCGTTGTCCTTAGGACGTGCGGGTTCGAGTCCCGCCCCGGGCACCAGGAATTATCCAGTTGAAGGATTCCCACCTTCCGCCAGGTGATTCGTTCGATGAAAAAGCACTTTGTAGTCGGAATATTGATTTTTACTGTTTTGATCGGTTGTTCAACAGAAGCAAAACCGAAAGAGCAACCAAGTAAGCCATCTACATCCTCAGTTGGATACGATTCTGAGTTTCGTACGATGGACGAGGCTGTCGCAGAAGCACGGCGCACGTTTCCAGCCTTCGTAAAGGCATTTGAAGCCTCTGCGTGGGGTGAAGGCGATTACATCGTTCGTATGACTTTTTTTGATACGAAGAGGCAAATCGGCGAAGACCTCTTTATTACCTTTGAAAACTTGGTCGACGACCAAATCACCGGCGTTATTGAATCTGATCCACAGTTCTTCCCAGATTTGAAGCGAGGCACACGAGTGACTAAACCGATCCGTGAACTCCGAGATTGGATGTTCGTCCCAACCGACGGGGATCATCGAGGGGGATATACACTGAGGACTCTGCCCGATGAGGGTGAAAACAAAACTGCAGAATGAAAAATCAGCTTACTCTCTTGGCACTTGGATTGGCGGTTTGCGTATCTGCCGCGACTGATCGTTACCAATCGAGCGAGGATGGTTTTTCCGTCATTTTTCCCGGCGAAGTTATCCGCAGAGAAGACAAAGTGAAATTTGAAGGTGGGGAAGCCGCGAGCCGCACCTACCGTTGCTCCCAGGGACAATCTGTTTTTCAAATTTCGGTAACTCCTCTTCCGCGAGAGACTTTGCGCAATCGCCCAGTTCAAGACATCTTAGATTTAGCAAGAGATGGTGCTTTGAACGCTCAGAGGGGTACGAAGGCAGAGGGGGAAACGAAATTATTGGTGAACGGAGCGCCTGCCAGGAGATTTATTATCCAGCCACCCAATGCTCCGGTGGCGGTTCATCTAATGGTGGTCGCCAATGGCAAGTTGTATCACGTCCTTGGCTCCTTGCCAACCCGTTTGCAAAGTGAGGGAGAGGACTTTGTTAAATCCTTCTCCCTCACTAGCGTGATTTCAATTGGCGATTAGTTTTTGCGCCTACGTTTGAGGAGTGCGACGACTCCCAATACGCTTGCGATCATCAAACTCGGTTCAGGTACTGGTTCAGCATCTCGCACCATGCTCCATGAGTTGATTTGAAGGCTGGATTGGTTACCAATGTTAATCCATGATCCAACAAATGCTTCGACTATGATGTTTTCAATAAGCGTTGGTCTGCCTGTAATTTCAAAAGCCCTCGCTCCGAAACCATCCACGACTCCATTGTTGACCCCGGTGATGTCACCGATAAGGCTCCAAGTGGGGTAGGTAATCCTGACTTGAAGCGGAGTGCCGTTGAAATCAACAAAAAATGGATCGGTGGTTTGTCCACCGTTTACGTCAGTCACGGTCGTTCCTGATACCGAAAAGTCGCCTGATCCGGTTATGGGGCCAAGTTCGAACGGGAATGAAAATGCATCGGTAGTTGATTGGGATACGGATACCAAATCTGACCCAACTTCCGGAATAGTTGAATTGCCAAGTATTGTTACTGCGTTGAAAGTGGCGTCAAAGTTAAACGTCCAGTCTCCGGCAAAACTGTAAGCTTGTGCAAGGCCCGGGGCACAGAGCAGGGCGAAGGCAAGGGTTCTTACGTTCATTTTCTCTCCAATAGGAACGGCACAACTGCGGTTCTAACTTTAGGCTACCAGAGATTTGAGATGGCGTTTTATTAAGCCTTGTGCATGAACTACCAGTTATTTATACTGAGCCACATATTTGAGGCAGCAGGCTCGAATCCTTGCCCGGATGCGATTAATGTACTTCGCCCGTTCGGTCACACTGACTGCTCCGCGGGCATCAAGTAAGTTGAAAATGTGACTGCATTTTAGCGCAAGATCCAGTGCCGGATATACAAGGGCTTCATTGACTGGAGACTTTTCACCTTCTTGCAATGTGGTTGCTGGGGATTCCGTTGTTAAAATTTTTCGCTCGGGATCGTAGTGAACTTCGGTTTCAATCACGCGAGTTGACTCCGCTTCGTAGAGATCAAATAAGTTGAAGAGTAACTTTGTGTCAGCTACTTCAAAGTTGTAGACGTTATTTTGCATTTCCGAATGGAATTCTGCGGTTCGGTAGCTCATGTCGTCTGACCACATCAGCCCATCCCAAAACGAATTCTGCCCATTAATCATCAAGCAAAGTCGCTCTGGACCGTAGGTGATTTCAGCGCAGACAGGATCGCATTCAATGCCGCCCATCTGCTGGAAAAAAGTGAATTGGCTGATTTCAGTTCCGTTTAACCAGACTTCCCAACCAACTCCTGCTGCACCCGCCGCTTGAGATTCCCAGTCATCTTCTACCAAGCGAATATCGTTGCTTTTGGAATCGAATCCAAGAGCATCAAGCGAGCCCATGTAGAGATCGACAATGTTCTCAGGGCTTGGCTTCATCAGCACTTGGTACTGAAAATATCGCTGAGATCTCTGGGGGTTGAGTGTGTACCTTCCATCAGCTGGCCTGCGTGACGCCTGAATATAGGCAACATTCCAAGGTTCTGGCCCAAGCGAGCGCAGTGTTGTTGCCGGGTGCATTGTCCCAGCCCCGACTTCAGCATCGTAGCTTTCCAAAATTGCACACCCTTGGGCCGACCAGTAGTCGTCCAGGGTTCGGATGAGATTTTGGAAAGTCATCATGGGCTAGTTGATGATGTTACCTATGCCAAATTGGATTGGGCGGGGCTGAGGCAATGTATGATTTGGGTGTGGTTCGCTACATCGCACTTATCCTGGTCTTGGTTGGACTGATTGCTACTTTGGGATTGGCACTTTGGCAAGGCTATGGATGGTGGATCGGAGTTGGAGTATTTGGATTTTTTGCTCTGGTTGGAGTGGCAGATATTGTCCAAAAAAGGAACAATATCCGCCGTAACTATCCGGTGATTGGGCACGGACGGTTTTTGTTGCTCAAGCTTCGCCCCGAACTCCACCAATATTTTGTTGAGGATGATACGAGCGGCACCCCTTTTAGTTGGGAACAGCGAACCCTTGTTTACGACAGGGCCAACGGCAAAGTTGGGTTAGACGCTTTTGGAACTGAGCTTGATGTTTACCGCCCAGGTTATATTTGGTTTGAACACTCTATCGCGGCGAAGCACATAGAAAACTCTGATTTGCGGGTGATGGTAGGGGGTAAGGATTGCCTTCAACCCTATTCCTGTTCTCTTTACAATATTTCAGCGATGAGTTTTGGCAGTTTGAGCGCTAATGCGATTCAGGCAATGAACCGAGGAGCGAAGCTTGGTGGGTTCGCCCATTGCACGGGCGAAGGTGGGCTGAGTTCTTATCATTTGAGCGAAGGAGCCGACGTGGTCTGGCAAATCGGCACTGGCTACTTTGGATGCCGTCGACCAGATGGTGGATTTGACGCTGAGAAATTCAAAACAAATGCTACGCGCCCCACGGTGAAAATGATTGAGATAAAAATCAGCCAGGGAGCTAAACCTGGTCATGGTGGGGTTCTTCCGGGAGCTAAGGTAACTCAGGAAATAGCCGATGCTCGTGGCGTTCAGTTGGGTGAAGACTGCATTTCTCCCCCTGCGCACTCCGCATTTGATTCTCCTCTTGGACTCTGTGAGTTTATTGGTCAGTTGAGAGAATTAAGTGGAGGAAAACCGATCGGGTTCAAGCTCTGCATCGGGAGCAAACGCGAATTTATGGCGATCTGCCGGGCGATGGTTGAGACGGGTATTACACCAGATTTCATTACTGTTGATGGTGGAGAAGGGGGAACCGGAGCCGCACCAGTTGAGTTCTCTGATTCTATGGGAATGCCTCTTGCAGATGCACTCCCGTTTGTTGTGCAAGCTCTGCGTGGCTGCGGCCTAAAGGATGAAATCCGGGTTGCGGCAAGCGGGAAAGTATTTTCCGCCGCTTCTCTCTTAGAAAACTTAGCAAAAGGAGCCGACTGGTGCAACGCGGCGCGAGGATATATGCTCGCCGTAGGTTGTATACAAGCGCAGGTTTGCCACACCAACGAGTGCCCAGTTGGCGTTGCAACTCAAGACCAAGGCAGACAGAAGGGCGTTAACGTAATTGATAAAGGCGAAAAAGTACGCAGTTTTCATGCTCTGACCATGAGAGCCCTTGCCGATATGGTGGGAGCAATGGGATATGAACATCCGGAAGATGTTTCGGCTTCTATGGTGTGGCGAAGAATGAAATGGGGCGAAGCAAAGAGGGTATCTGAAGAGTATCCGACGGTAGAGTACGGCGGCTTTCTAAGAGAAGATTATCATCATCCGGACTTTTCACCCTATTGGGAAGGCGCAAGTTCTGATCGTTGGACTTAGCACTTATTCAGTCCAGTGAATGACATCATCGCCCCGAAACGATTGGGCGTAGCAAATTTGACCATCGTGATAAAAAGTGTGACTGATTGCATGCAGAAGAAATCCTCCCTTTGTATACGGTTGGCCCCACGGAGCTTTGATTTGCGCTGTGAAGTCGTTATCCTCCATTTGGTTGACTGCTTCCTCTAAATCTTTAAAGCCCTGGCGTAAGATTTTTCGCGCTTCCAATTTATTTGTTACTGCCCGAAAGAAGGCTTGGATTTCATCTTCCTCCGGCATTTTCAACGACTGGTCAAAAACGTATTTGGCGGCGAAAGAATTAAACCAGCCCACTTCCGCAATAATTGCGTTTGGCGTACGGCACTTACCACCAATTGAAGAATTTGCGTGTTCTTCTGGTGTGTGCTTGAGATCAAGGAGAGTGCAGTATTTTGCTTCTGCGAGAAGCTCAAGAATTATTTCTTTTGCAGGATGCATGGCTTTAGAATAGATGATCCCCGGTTAGCCCCGGGGATCGGAAATGAGCGGGGATTACTCCATCCAGTGAACTTGGTCGTCGCCATGAATGGCTTGAATATAGTTCAGCTGACCATCATGGTAGAAGGTGTGTGCCGCTGTAAACGCTGCGAGCTTTGCTTTAGGCATTGGTTCGCCCCAAGGTGCGGTCGTTTGTTCAGCAAGGTCGGCTTCTGACATTGATTCAATTTGAGCTTTGAACGCATCAAAACTCTTATTGAGTTCTTCGCTTGCGATTTCCTTGGAAGTCACTTTTGCTGTCATTTCGTCGAACATTCCTGGTTGGAATGCAACTGATTCACCCTTGAGAATCTTGGTGGTCATGTCGGTGAAGACAGCACATTCCGCCATGATTGCCAAACCAGAGCGTGTGCAACCGCCACAGCCTTCTCCCTCTTTACCAGCTGGCAAGTGGGAGATGTCTTTTTGGGTGAGGTAATTTACGTCGCCCGCTAACGCCAATATCAGTTCTTTTGTGTTCATTACTTGTTTTCCTTTTGATATTCAGTCCAACGAGATTCAAATTCTCCAACCATTTGGTCAATCACTTCGAACCCGCCCTGCCAAAATTGTTTTGATTTGAGGTCAACTCCAAGATGAGCCATTAGCTCGGCTGGAGTTTGGCTGCCGCCTAATTTGAGCACATCAATGTACTTTTCCGCAAACTCTTTTCCTTGCTCCTTGGCTTGCTGGTAAAGAGCAAGTGTGAGTAACTCGCCAAACGAGTAAGCATATACATAGAACGGCACTGCAAAGAAGTGACCGACATAAAGCCACCACTTTTTGTGCTGTTCACCCAAAGTGATTGAATCGCCGAACATAGACTGGATTTCTGTTTGCCAGTAGCCAGAGAAGTCTTCCGCTGACAATTCGCCTTTATCCCGCCGATGGTTATGACAAACTTGCTCGAATCGGAACATTGCGGACTGGCGGTGAACGGAAGCAAAGATGCCTTCAATCTTATCGCCGTAAAGGCTGAGCGCATCTTTATTCGATGCAGACTTAACTAAATCTTCAAATACCAATATCTCGCCAAAAATCGAGGCAAGCTCGGCCAGCGGAAGAGTTCCGTTGTAATTGAAGGGTGATTGGCATCGGCTAAACCACGCGTGAGCACAGTGCCCAAGTTCATGGGCGAGCGTGTTGACATCGCTCAGATTGCCCATGTAAGTCATCAGCATCACCGGATGAGTATCAGGAGTGTTCGGACTGCAGAAAGCGCCGCCAGATTTTCCGTCGCGAGGCTCGGCGTCGATCCACCCATTGGTGAAGAACAGTTCCGCAGAATCAGCGAGCTCCTTGTGGAAGCCAGTAAACCCCTTGATCACAATATCTCTCGCTTGATCCCAATTGATCTTTTCTTCGGAATCAAACAGCGGTGCATACCGATCGATGTGAGTGAGTTCTGGGATTCCGAGTATCTGCCTTTTAACTTTGTAATATCGCTCTACAACGTCAGATCGCTCACGGCAAAGCTGCATCACTAAGTCAACGGTTTCTTTGTCGAGTTCATTGGCGAGGTGGCGAGATCGCTCGGCGTACTCCATGCCACGCAACCGATCTTCTAGTTTTTTATCAGCAAGAATCGTGTTGTACGCAAAAATAATCACTCTTTCTAGCTCGGCTAATCCGGCTGATAACCCATCGGCGGCGGCTTGGCGCACTGCTCGGTCTGCATCGTGGAGGTGGGTAAGAATTTCTTCTTGCGAAAGAATTTCGGTTTCTCCGCTTTCAGGATTTTGGAACTTAAACTTATGGTTGCTTGTGACCTCATCGTGCAGGCGCACCCAAGCTCGAACGCCGGTGTTCGCGGTTTCCTCCAGCAAAACTTCGCGCGATTCATCAAGCATATAAGGCGTATAAGCACGAACGATGTTGATGTGATGAACGTAATTGCTCAACGCCGCATCTTTCAGGAGTTCTTGAATTCGGTCTTCGGAGATCTGCTGAAGTTCAAGTTCAAAAAACATCAGCTTGACGCGAAGTTCCGAAGATTTCTCCGCTTGCTCTTGGTAAAACGCTCCGAGAGTCGGATCGCTTGTATCGGCCGCGAATAAGAGGCCCGCGAAATGTGACGATTTAGAAGCTTCGTTGCTCAAGGATTCAAGCTCAGAGATCGCATTAGCAAGTTCAGTGGCAGAAAGATTAGCCAGCTTCCCACGATATTTAGTGGCGAATTCGTCAGCTTGTTTGTTACAGGAATCCCAAGTTGCGTTGATCTTAGGATCGGTCGGACTGGCAAACAAAGCACTTAGATCCCATCGAACTCCTTCGGCGGTGGCAGATAAAGTTGCAGACATGCTCATTCTTATACCAAGGATTTGGTCGGAGCGTTCGCCTTATTTCCTGATTGGTAGTCAGCAGCGGTTTCCATAATTTCCCGAGCATTGGCTAATGCCGAGTGTCCAATTTTTTCTCCTGCCAATAAGCGAGCGATCTCCGTTGTCCGATCTTGAGTGTCCAATCTGCGAATTTGGGTGATGACTCGACCAAACGATTCCACCTTTTCAATATTGAAATGGTTCTTTGCAGCGGCGGCGATTTGCGGCAGGTGACTGATAACCACAACTTGAGAATGCTCGGCGAGTTGCTGAAGTTTCCTTGCCGTGATCGCGGCGGCTCGCCCACTTAGACCAGTATCAACTTCATCAAAAATCAGAGTTTGGATTCCAGCGGTGCCAGCACTTGCAACTTTGATCGCTAGCATGATGCGGCTAAGTTCACCGCCCGAGGCAACCTTGTGGAGCGGTTTAGTTGGTTCACCTGGGTTTGCGGAAAACTGAAATTCGACTGTGTCTTGCCCATTCGACTGTATTGTCGTTTTTTCAAGATTCACTTCAAACACCGCTTTATCCATGGCAAGTTCGCGCATGTGAGATTGAGCCTCAGATTGGAATAACCTAGACTTTTGCGTTCTCAAATCAGATAACTCATCTGCCGCCGTAACAAGCTCTTGAAAAGTTATGTCAATTTGCGACTCAAGCGATGATTCGTCTGTTTCCAGAGACTGAAGCGAATCTAGTTCTGCGATTGCCTCATCAAGAAAGGTAAGGATTTCAGATTCATCACTACCGTACTTCCGTTTAAGCCGCGCCAGTACGTCTAGCCGATTCGCAGTTTCTTCAAGCGCAACTGGGTTGTGTTCCAGAAGGTCACTGTAAGAACGCAAAGCTCTTGTTGCCTCCTGCACCAACGTTTCGGCTTGGCGAATGTGGTGGAGCGGAATTTCTAGATCTGAATCAAGCCCTGCTAGCAGTTCAAGTTCTCGGCAGGCGGTGCTGATTCGCTCGTGTGCAGAGCCTTCTTCGTCGCCAAGGGTATTCACCAACTGACTGCTGGCTACTCCGAGTTTCTCGGCATTTTTCAATTTATTGAGCTGAGCTTGGTGAAGTTCTGCTTCGCCAATTTGAGGATTCGCTTGTGCAATTTCCTCAATCTGAAACTGAAGGAGGTCAATCCGCTGCTCTCGTTCTTTTTGTCCAGACCGAATCGCTTTCAGGTCAGCTTGCAACGAACTAAGAAGGGAGTATTTCTCGCTGACGACTTTCTTGAGTACGGTCGCTTCATCACCAATCCACGCATCCAAAAATTCGATTTGTTCTTCAGGATTGAGAAGAGACTGATGATCATGCTGACCGTGGAGGTCGGCTAACGCAGAGCCGATCTGCTTGAGAATGCCAACCGAAGAAGGTCGGCCGTTCAGCCGTACAGTGCTGCGGCCTTCAGCAGAAACCTCTCGCTGAATCAAGAGTTGGTCTTCGTCCAAATCAACGCCGAGTTCCTGGCACTTGGCGCGCGCCGGCGAAGTCTGGGCTAAATCAGCAAGCAGAGTGACGCATCCTTTTTTCTCGCCATTCCGAACCAAATCAGTATCGGCCCGTCCTCCAAGCGCAAGCGCGAGTGCATCTATCACCAGTGACTTTCCCGCACCAGTCTCCCCAGTTAAGGCGGTGAACCCAGATGTCAAGCGTAAATCGGCTCGCTCAATGAGTGCTAAGTTTTCAACCGAAAGTTCGAGAATCATGGTTGTTCTTCCCCAGAATTTTCAGTAGTATACACAAATCTACTAAAATAGTAGAACTTGTTCGCAAAAATTTAATCGGCCCATTCAATCTTACCGCCGCAGGTACAACCATTAAGCAATGACGTCTCCCATCGAAAATCTGACCCCGCGGCAAATCGTAGCCAAGCTGGATGAATATATTGTTGGTCAAGATGATGCGAAAAGGGCGGTCGCGGTCGCGCTCCGTAACCGTTACCGACGTCAGCAACTCCCAGCCGATGAGCGAGCCGACATTGTCCCCAAAAATATTCTGATGATGGGGCCGACTGGTGTCGGAAAAACGGAAATAGCCCGGCGTCTTGCTCAACTAGCACGTGCGCCGTTCGTCAAAGTGGAGGCAACCAAATTCACCGAAGTCGGTTATGTTGGCCGGGATGTCGAAAGCATGGTCCGTGACCTCGCGGCGAACAGTGTGCGGCTTGTGGAAGCAGAGATGGTTATCGAAGTTCAAGCGCCTGCATACGAGGCGGCATTGGATCAACTCGTTTCGTTGTTGGATGATAAGCCCGTGCCATATCACGCAGGCGGGGTGTGGTTCCCAAGCGGTGACGAAGGATTTCCTCCTGCTCAAGCTGAAGAATCGGAAACCGATGATGAGCGGGAGAAACGGTTAGCCAAGCTCCGCAAAGAGATTGCAGACGGACTTCACGACGACAAAAAAGTTGAAGTAGAGATTGAAGAGCCACAGGGTAATCAGTTTCTCCAAGTGTTCACACCGCAGGGGATGGAGGAAATGGGTTTGGATATGAACCAGCTCATGGGCGGCAACCGCACCCGTACGGGTTACAGAAAAGCTACGGTTCGCGAAGCGAAAGAAATCCTCACTCAGAACGAAGCTAAGAAGCGGATTGACCATGCGAATATCGCTAAGGAGGCGATTGATCGAGCTGAGCAGATGGGAATCATCTTTATAGATGAAATTGATAAGGTTGCCATGCCAAGCGGTGGTTCTGGGCCAGATGTAAGCCGAGAAGGGGTTCAACGAGACTTGCTGCCAATTGTTGAAGGCTCAGTTGTTGCAACCAAATTTGGCCCAGTGAACACAGATCATATTTTGTTCATCGCAGCCGGAGCTTTTCATGTCAGCAAACCCGCCGATCTAATCCCTGAACTCCAGGGCCGACTTCCGATTCGGGTTCGGTTGGATTCGCTGGAAGAAAAAGATTTCGTCCGTATTCTCAAAGAACCCAAGAATGCGCTCACAAAGCAGTACACCAAGTTACTCGGAGTTGAAGGAGTAAACGTTGCGTTCACCAATGATGCATTAGATGAAATCGCAAAGTACGCAACTTTGATCAATGAAAAAGCGGGGAATATCGGGGCGAGAAGGCTCCACACGCTTCTGGAAAGGCTGCTAGAAGACTATTTGTTCGATGCTCCTGAAGTTGCTCCGCCTACTCTCGCTATTGATGCAGATTTTGTACGAGAGCAACTCGAACCACTCCTGAAAGATATCTCGAATCGGCAAGATTTGGTTTGAGATTAGAATTCAGCTAAATTCGACAGAGAGGCGCTTAATGATGGCTCTTATTGAACTCTTCCAGATGACTTGGCAACATGTCCCTGAGTTTTATATGATCTTCGGAGCAATTGTGGTTCTTGCAATTTGCTGGCAGATATTTCAGAAGCCCAACGGGGTTCGATTTGGAAAAATATTTTTTTGCTGTGCTGGCGTTTTCTTGCTCCTTTGGATACTTCTGCTTGGACGTATTGTATTGAGCGCAAGACTTCCGTATTAACTTTTTGGGGAACTTCTAACCCGCAATGTACTATCTCAATAGAGATGGCACCGCGAAAATACTGGGTTGGTTTTACGCTGATTGAACTCCTAGTGGTTATCGCAATCATTGCCATCGTCGCGGCGATTTTATTCCCGGTATTTGCTCAGGCCAAAATTGCCGCAAAAGGAACAGCCAGCCTGAGCAATGTCCGCCAGATAGGCACCGCGATGATGATTTATTCCGGTGACTACGACGATAAAGCGGTAATCGTTGGCCGGATGGAAGACCCTTCACCTGTTCATGTACTTGGGTTCGGCATGTACGCCTGGCCCTCGCTCTTACAGCCCTATATCAAGAATTCAGCAATCTTTCAAGATCCTCTGACAAGTACCGAAGGTGGTTTCGACCAAGCAACGCCGCCGCAATCTTGGCTCTGGTTAACCCAATTCGGATACGCGTATACGGTGCATTCTCCGTGGTTTGGGCCGAGCAACCAAGAATACGCGCAACCTGTTTCTTCAACCTCAATCCAATTTCCTGCCGAAACGGTGTTGCTCACATCCAAAAAATCAAGAAACGGAAATCAAGACTGGGTTTTGGTACCAACTCCAGTCTGGGGGGCGCATTTAGTGAATCCGCCTTACTGTCGCTCGACAACTGATGGTGTGAACCCAGAGTCGCGATGTTATTCCCAAGCGCGGTGGGGATCGAATACTCCAACTTATTCGGGTCAATCATTTGAAGAAGGTGGTCGCACGGGCGGTGTAGCCTTCCGAAAGGCAAAAAAAGCTTGCGTCGTGTGGGCTGATTCTCACGCAAGTTGGAAATCGGCTGAGCAACTTTCAGTGGGAACGACCTGGAATTACAACGCCACATTTGGTTCTGTGGTCATAAACGATATTAGTAAGTATCTTTGGGATATTGATTAAAATTACCTGTTTCCATAACTAAACTTGCATTGATCAAAAAATTAAGGAACTAATCACGCAATAATATTCATCCTATGCGTATGAGAGAGAGGATTCTGAGACGAGCGTTTACGCTGATTGAACTTCTTGTGGTCATCGCGATCATTGCGATCCTGGCGGCGATAATTTTCCCCGTTTTTGCCCAGGCGAAAGTTGCGGCTAAAGGCGCCGCTAGTATGAGTAACGTCAGGCAACTGGGAATTGCGATGATGATCTACTCGGGCGATTACGACGACACAGCGGTGATTCTGGGATACATGGATGACAATTCGCCCGTACTGATAAACAGCTTAGGGCACAAAGCATGGGGAGAGATTTTGTTGCCTTATGTCAAGAATTACGAGATGTTTCAAGACCCGTTAACACGGTCAGAATCTGCTTTTGGTGGTAATTCCGAAGGAATTTCGAGGCTGTATCACACACAATTCGGCTACGCATTTTCTATTTTTTCTTCTTACACAGTTGCTTCGCCAAGTTTTGCCTCGCCTGTTTCTATGACTTCGGTTGCGCAACCAGCAGAGACTGTTTTGCTAATAACCAAAAAATCTCGAAATGGTCATCCAGATTGGACACTTGATCCTTCTCCATTGTGGGGAGCGAACGTTGTGAACCCTCCAATTTGCCCAGGTATTGGCAACGCCTCAGAGTGTTATCCTATCGGGCGGTGGGGTTCCGATGCTCCTAGCTATGCTGGTCAAAGTTTTGAAGAAGGAGCTATGACAGGCGGAGTTGCCTTCCGTAAAACTGGCAAGGCTGTGGTTGTTTGGGGAGATGGTCACGCGAGTTGGCGATCACCTGGTCAACTAGCCGCAGGAACTAACTGGTCGAAAACCACAACTTCAGCTTCTATGGCGATCATAGATATTGATCAATATCTGTGGGATAACAATTAGTCGCGAACCATATCCCTACTGCTTCATGCTGTCAAGCAATTTCATGACTCCATCGTAGTAGGGGAATTCTAAATTATAGTCTTGGGGGCCATCTTCGACCTCGTAGCTAAACTGCTTGATAACCTTATTTCTTTTGGTGATTAAAACTTCTTTTCGTGAGATTTCACCATCGCCAGCACCCACTGCTATATAGAAATAGTCTCCGTTTCGATAGATATGAGGAACTGTGGCATCTTGGGCTGACTGCTGTCCTTCATGGAGATTAACGTCCAAAATTGGAGAAAAATCACCTTCATTCAGAGTCCACTTTTCGTTACCAAAATAGACTTGAAATGATGAAACCTTTTTGGTGATGTGCCATGTTTCTCCCATCAGCCTGGAAGGAATAAACGTAGGAACGACAACGGTGTGCATAACAAGTGGTTGAGCATCGGGATCCCAGCCCACCATTGGTTTGCCGCTGACTTCATCTATGTAGCGAACCGGGGCAACAAACACTTGCTCCTCGCGAGAAATCCATTGATAACACCTGTACGAGATTACGCTAAGCAGAACCAACGATACATAGATAATGAGTTTCTTTTTCCATGCTGGTTTTTTCGTTACGCTTTCTGCTTTATCTGTCATGTTATGCTCTTTCAATATAAATATTGCCGGACGAATCTGTGCCGCCATCTGGGCGAACATTGGCTCGGAGTTCAACCAAGTCTCCCGCTTTGATGTTCAATCCATCAAAGCGGTATTGATTCGCCCGGTGTGAACCGCCGGTTGTTCCATCGTGAACATCCTGCTTTTGCATAACACCATTCACCCAAATGTCGGCGCGTTGAATATCAAGCCGATGCGCTCCGCCAGTGTAAACAAAAGTAACTCGGTAATTTCCTGATTGAGTTATTGACTTGGAGATGTTCCAAGTGACCTCGCTCCAATCTGGCTTCAGCATTGACGGTGTCCAAGAGCCGCTTGGCGTGTCGGAGGCTTTAGGCGCTCGATAATTCACACCCAGTGCTTCAAGCCGTTTGAGATGGGGTGTCAGGCGAACAAGAAACTCGTCGTAGTTACGCTTGGATTGGGGAGTCCAGCCAACTTCAGCAACCGCGCAGGCCCGTGGGTAAGCCATATATTCGCGGTGCGAATAACTCTTCATATATTCAGTCCAAATGTTTCCCTGAACCCCGAGAATGTGCTTTTCGTTTCCTGGATTGATGCCAGCGACTTGAGGATTGAACGAGTAGACAGTTCTAAGTGGAACGAACCCTCCAATAGCGTCTGGCTCTTCGGCTGGTTGGCCTTGGTAGTAGTCCAAGTACATATTGCCAGTAGGAGTCATCACAACGTCTTGGCCCAGATTCGCCGCAGTTAGCCCACCGCTTGTTCCGCGCCAACTCATCACCGCTGATCGTTTTGGCAGACCACCCTCTAGAATCTCGTCCCAGCCAATCAAACGTCGACTGTGCTTGTGAAGATGGTTTTCCATCTGCTGGATAAACCACGATTGGAGTTCGTGTTCATCTTTGAGCCCTCGCTCTTTCATTCGTTCCTGTTCAGCGGGATCGTTCTTCCATTGAGTTTTGGGGCACTCGTCGCCCCCGATGTGGATGAATTGACCGGGGAAGATATCCATCACTTCCGTAAGAACATCACGGCAGAACTGGACGGTTTTCTCAGAAGTGTTTAGAACACGATCCGACACTCCCCAGCGTTGGAAAACTTCAGCGGGTTTGCCATCGCCGAGTTCTGGGTACGCGGCAATCGCCGCTACCATGTGGCCGGGCATATCAATTTCTGGAACGATAGTTACATGACGCTCGGCGGCGAACGCCACAATTTCTCGCAGGTCGTCTTGAGTATAAAAGCCACCGTGTGGAATTCCGTCGTATTGAGGCGTATTGTGCCCAACTACCGTTTCTTTACGGATAGAACCAATCTCAGTGAGGCGAGAATATTTTTTGATTTCGATCCGCCACCCTTGGTCATCGGTAAGGTGGAAGTGAAACGTGTTGATTTTATGCACTGAAAGCGTATCAATAAACTTCATAACTTCAGCTTTCGTGCTGAAATGGCGAGCCACATCGAGCATGATTCCGCGCCACTTGAATCGAGGCTGATCTTCGATCACGACGCAAGGGACTTCCCACTTTACGGACTGTACGGTTTTTTGAAAGATTTCTGGTGGCAGTAATTGCCGGAGGGTTTGAGTGCCATAGAACAACCCGGTTTCAGTCGGAGCCGTGATGCTGATTGCCTTGGGAGTGACTTCTAGACGGTAACCCTCGGTACCCAAGTGATCCAAATTAGAAGCGAGAGTCAGCGAAATTTGATTATCCTGAGCGGAAGAATCACTTAATTTGAATCCAGTTGAAGGCCTAAAATATCTGCCAATCCACTTTGCTGATTCTGGGTCGCTTCCGTGCCAGACAGTAGTTCGCTCATTGATTTCAAAACTCCCTGAACCGTGAGTTATCTGAGCGGGAAGTGGAATCAAACTAACGGATGTTTGCGGGAGTATGGCAAGAGAAGCAAGTAATGAAATCATGGAACTGAGTTCTCCGATGATGACCGATTTCTATGCTGACGCAGACTATTTTCGATGAATTTATGGGTAAGTTTGGGAGCATATGAGATTCATCTCAAAAATGATCTTAGTGGGTGGCATCGCGGCAATCGCGATGTTTGCCGTTACTGGATGCACTCAACCACAAGGAGGGGCTAATCCCGGTGGTTCCCCCGACGCGCCGAAAAGCGTTGAAGTCATGATTTTCAAAGGCGGATACGGCAGTGATTTCTTTGAAAAGGCCGCCGAAGAGTTCACCGCAAACACTGGCATAAAAGTGACGGTCATCGCCGATCCTCGGATTGACCAGCAAGCACTCAAACAGTTCCAAGTCGGCGATCCGCCTGACCTTGCTTATCCGGGTTGGCGCTTTGATGCGTGGAAGGCAGTTCAAGAAGGCGAAGTCATGGATTTAACCGCCGCAATGAAAGAGCCTGTGTTCGGAGGTGGTTCGGGCACATGGGGAGATTCATTTGAACCAGGTATTTTGAAGCTCGGCGAGAACGGCGGCAAACAAATGCTCATGCCGTATTTCTACTCTCTCTGGGGATGGTGGTACGACCCAGATTTATTCGCTGAAAAAGGTTGGAAAGTTCCAAAAACTTACCAAGAGCTTTTGTTGCTCTGCCAGCAAATCAAAGGTTCGGGCATGGCTCCCATCACTTATCAAGGCCAATATCCGGATTACATGACGTCGGGAATGCTGCAGCCCTGGATCATCAGCGCCGGTGGAATGGATGCGATGAAGGCTTGCCAAAACCTTGAGCCAGGTGCTTGGAAGTCTCCTGCCGTTATCAAATCTGCCTCAATGATTCGAGAGCTACGGGATATGGGTTACTTCCAAATGGGGGCAACCGCCTTGAGCCACACAGAAGCTCAAGCAGAATTTATCAATCGCCGAGCCGCCCTGATTCCATGCGGAACATGGCTCTACTCAGAGATGAAAGATTCCTTGCCAGAAGGTCGGCGTATGCAGTTTATGCTTCCGCCAGTTTTGAGCGACGGCAAAGGCGATCCGACTGCCATTACGGTCAAGATTGAGCCGTGGCTGGTCGCAGAAAAGTCAACAAGCAAGAAAGAGGCCGTCGAATTCTTTAAGTACCTGACTTCGTTAGAAAAAGCAAAGCAGTTCGTAGTCGAAAAAGGCACTCTCATGTCTATCAAGGGTAGCGACGAAGTCGATCTGCCGGAATATCTAAAGGGTGCGGCGGATAGCATGAAGGCGAGCAAGTCGCCTTGGTCAGCCCAGTGGAAGGAGTGGTATCCGACTTTCTATAAAGCAGTCGGAGATGCGCTTACTGAACTCGTGAATGGAGAGCTTTCTCCGCAAGAATTCGCAAATAAATGCGAAGCCGAGGCAGAAAAACTCCGCAAGAACGACGATATCGCTAAACACAAAGTGGAGTAGCGGAGATTGGCCAGCAAGAACTTGAAACGCAACGGGTTCTTGCTGGCCTGTTTGCTTCCCGGGCTAATTCTGTATTGCTCCCTGGTTCTTGTTCCGTTTGCTCGGACGATTGAACTCAGTGGCTATCGGTTTTCAGGCGTCTCAACAAACCGCAAGTTTGTGGGTTTTGATAACTTTGGCAAGTTGTGGGAATCGGAACCGTTCTGGTGGGCGATCCGCAACGGCGTGACCATGCTGTTGGTGGTCGGGCCAGTGATTTTGGGCTTGAGCATGCTCCTAGCCCACGCGACGCAAGGCACTTCCCGATTATCGCGCCTCATGCGGACGGTTTATTTGTTTCCGAACCTGATTTCACTGGTCGCCGCCGCACTGATTTGGCGGAATATCTACAATCCTAGTGTCGGGTTGCTCAGAGGTATCGGCTTGACGGGGCCACAAAACGGCTGGTTGGGTGATTTGAACACAGCGTTTCCGGCGTTTAACGTTGCTTTTGCCTGGGTGACGCTTGGCTTTTACACCATGCTGTTTAGCGCCGGGTTAGCCGGAATCCCCGCAGAAGTTCATGAAGCTTCTGAACTCGAAGGAGCACATGGGCTTCGAAAATACGTGTTGATCACGCGTCCACTTTTGTGGTCGGTTCGCAGGGTAGCGAGTGTTCACATCACGATTGCCGCACTTGGAGTTTTTGCACTGGTCAATGTCATGACCGACGGTGAACCGAGCGGTCGAACACAATCCTTACTCAATTATCTGTACCGGATGATGACCATTGAAGGTGAATTCGGAAAAGCCGCCGCGCTTGGGGTTGTGATGATGGTGATCACATCTGTGACCAGCCTCATGCTCTGGATGTTGTTCCGGCGCGATCCAACGGCTAGGAGATCAGCATGAAGTCGCTGATTAGCAAGCTCGGAATGGCTTTTTTCGCGATGGTCGTTGTTTTGCCGGTTGTTTGGGTGTTCGCCAGTTCGCTCAAAACAAATCAGCAGATTATTGATTCGCCATTTACCAACCCAATTCCGCCGCAGTTTGAAAACTTTGGCAAAGCTTGGGTCGCCCAAGATTTAGGAAGCGGCTTCATTCTCAGCTTAGTGGTGACTCTGCTGACCTTAGTTTTCTTGATTCCGATTGGATCAATGATGGCGTATGCGTTGACACGCTACAAATTTAAGGGGTCAGGATTGATTCTTGCCGTGGTTACGCTCGGAATGTTGTTCCCGAACTTGCTCGCCGCCGTACCCTTGTTTATCATGATGGCTAAGGTCGGGTGGGATGACACGATTTTCGGGCTTGTGCTTGCCTACATTGCTTATTCAATTCCGTTCACAGTATTTGTTCTCTCTGGATTCTTTTCTGCATTGCCAGAAGAACTTGCCGAGGCGGCCACCATTGACGGAGCAGGGCATTGGGGACTGTTCTTAAAAGTAATGATGCCATTGGCTAAACCCGGAATTTGGGTCGTAGTGATCTTTAACTCCATCGGCTTATGGAACGAATACAACCTGGCCAAGATTCTGCTTTTGCGGCACAAAACCCTGCCCGTCGGATTGGCTGATTTGATTTCACAGCAACAGTATGCAGGGGAGTGGGGATCGCTGTTTGCCGGGGCGGTTTTAGTGATGCTCCCGATTCTGACGATGTATATGATTTTGAAAGACAAGGTGCAGCAGGCGATGCTCGCTGGAGCGATCAAGTAACCAAATTCTGAGTATTCTCTGGGAGCAATGTCGCCCACCATTTCTGAAATCCGCGCTCAGTTCCCAAGCATTAAAAATGACTTCGCATTTCTCGAGAACGCGGGTGGGAGCCAGGTTCCAAAGTGTGTGATCGAGGCGATTCATCAATTTTATTTAGAAGATTACGTTCAGATCGGCGGCTCTTACCCCCATTCCCAACGAGCGAGCAATGTGGTTGAGAATTGCCGACTATTCATGAACCGCATTTTCAATGGCGAGGATTTAGGCTATGTGGCAATCGGTCAGAGCGCAACCGCATTAATGAATGTTCTCGGCAACGCTTTTCGCGGAGTTCTCAAACCTGGTGATGAAGTTGTGATTTCAGTTGCCAACCATGAAAGCCACATCGGGCCTTGGGAGCGATTGCAGGAAATCGGAGTGGTGGTCAAATGGTGGGGTGTTGATCCAATGACCGGGCTGAGCTCACTGGATGATTTGCGAGAAATCGTGAATCCGCGCACCAAACTCATATGTTTTTCGCAAACGTGCAATATCGTTGGCGATAACTTGGATGTCAAAGCGGTGGCAGAGATTGGTCACTCGGTCGGCGCAACGGTAGTTGCCGATGTGGTTGCGGCGGCGAGTCATGTCGTTCCCGATGTCGCGTCTTGGGGAGTGGACTTCTGCTTTTTCAGTTGCTACAAGGTTTATGGGCCGCACATGGCGGCACTATTCGGTCGCAAAGAAAAATGGGCTGAACTCACCGGGCCGAACCACAAGCAACTTCCGGTCAAAGGGGCGAATAAATTTGAACTCGGTTGCCTTCCTTACGAACTGCTAGCCGGATTCTTAGCTCTGGGGCAGTACTTTTCGTTCTTAGCAGGTGAGCAGTCAACTGTAACTGATGTGGTTAGCCGGAATACGATTGAACGAGCATACGGTGCAATGAGAGAGCAAGAACATCTCATCAACCAAGCGATGCTTGGCTGGTTGAATTCTCGCACCGATATCAGGATTCTTGGCATCACAAACCCCGCTGGCGATCGACACCCGACTTTCAGTTTTGTTCACGATCGTATTCCAAGTGATGTGATAGTAAAGGCGGTTTCGGATCAAGAGTTTGGCATCAAAGGCGGCAACTTCTATGCATTTAGAGCCTGTGAAGCAGTTGGAATCGACCCCGACACGGGGGTCGTGCGGGTGAGTGCGGTTCATTACAATTCACTGGAAGAAATACAAAGAGTTTGCGCATCCCTAGAAAATGTACTAGCTGGGGTTACTTTATAAAATTCAGTAGACTGTGAAAAGCGAGGAAAGTTGATGACCCCAGCCCAAAACGCCAATCTGAAAAATTTTATCCATCATATGGATCGAGCCGTCGCGATTGCGGATGTGGAAGAGCGGTGCGCCGCAGTTAAACATATTTTAGAAACTGCTTTTCAGCATCAGTTCGATATTTTGGATGAGGAGCATATGCAACCGGCGAAGGACTGTTACGCTCGTAGGTTAGTGCACAAAGATCCGGGTGGGGCTTATTCGGTGGTTGCAATGGTGTGGGATGTGGGTCAAGGAACCGCCCTGCACGATCATGCAGGCGAATGGTGTGTGGAATGCGTTTATCGAGGCTTGATACGGGTGACATCATTTGATCTGATCGGCGATGCGGATTCCGAGGTTGTTCAATTCAAAGCTGAGGATTCAATACTCGCTGGAGTTGGGGAAGCAGGTGCATTGATTCCTCCGTTTGAATATCATATGATCGAAAACGCATTGCGTGATCAACCAACGGTAACGGTTCATGTTTATGGGCATGAACTTACCCACTGCAACGTGTTTGTTCCGGTTGATGGTGGATATAGAAAAGAGGTTCGGAGCCTCTGCTACACCAGTTGAAAGCGGTAGAACAAGCAAAATCTACGGCTCCAGGTTTAGCATTGGTGCTGGTCTTGGCACTGTTTGCCAACTGGCTGAGTGAAGTCCCCGTTGTCAAAGATCAGTTAAGGTTTTCGGCACTTTTATTAGTTATTTTGCTTGGAATTCTGATCGCATCTGCCTGGACGCTCCCGAAAATATTCGAGCCAGGCTTGAAAATCGCGCAGAAGCCGATTCTCCGTTGGGGAGTAGCGGGGCTTGGATTTCGTCTCACATTACAAGAACTCGCAGGGATCGGTGCCCCAGCTCTTTTGGTTGTAGTGTTGGCGGTAGCTGGTTCCTTTCTTTTTTGCGTGTGGCTGGGCAAGATCATTGGCATAGATAAGAAACTTGGATTGCTTTTAGCGACTGGCGGGAGCATCTGCGGGGCCAGCGCGATTGTCGCCGCGGACACAGTTGTTGAAGCGGAAGGTCAAGATGCTGCGGTGAGCATGGGAATCATCACGCTTTGGGGCACCGTGGGAATTTTTATATTTCCGGTTTTGGCAAAAGCGATGGGTTGGGGTGACTTTGCGTACGGTTTATTTTGTGGTGCCACCCTGCACGAAACCGCTCAAGTCGTTGCCGCGGCGAGCGGAATTTCACCCGCCGCAGTTGGAGTTGCCACCGTCGTCAAGTTAGTCAGAATCTGCACCCTGGCTCCGATGGTGTTTGGAATAGGCTGGTGGCTACGTCGAACTTCGGATAGCGAAGCAACCGCTAAGGTTTCGCTTGTGCCTTGGTTCCTTGTGATGTTTTGCGTATTTTCAGCGATGGTTTCATTTATCCAAGTGGAATCATTCCAGACTTTGGTAAAAGATCAAATCAATCCGGCGGTGAAGCTGCTCCTTGCGGTTGGAATGGCGGGGGTTGGACTGCAAACCAATGTTCGCGATTTGTGGAAGGCAGGTTGGAAGTCAGTTGGATTAGGCTTGGCTCAATGGGTAGCGCTAATTTTAATAACCCTCACATTAATGTCAGTTTTTAATCTATGGAAATGATTTCTTAGAAAATTTGATCATTGGCGTATTAGTTGTCGTCCAATTTCATTAAGGTTTGGGAGTGATGAGCGAAAAGGTTAATGTCGGCGGTAACGCCATCCAAAGTGTAGAAACCGCCCAGCGGATGTTAGAGATGATCCACGATTTGGGCGAATGCCAAGATGCCCGTCAAATCCTTGTCGCCGCACTCCGTCACTATCGCTTTTTATTTGGGGAATACAAGGGCATGATTCTTTTGCTCGATGACCCTAAATCGGGCAACTGGAGATCGCTTGGCTTAGAAAGCCCCTATGGTCAGAGTTGGGGCGGTATTTCTCACAACATGCTTCCCGAAAATTCAAGTACCGATCAAATCGGCTCTGATTTGGGCAAGGATGCAACGCCTTGGATCACGAACGATCCGCCGTTCCGGCGAGCGTTTGTGGAATCAAGTGAAGGGTTCGTCGCCCACGACGGCGTTCTTGCTGTGCGGCTCGCGACTTTCACTGGATTAAACGCCAATATTTTTTGGGCGGCAAGTTGGCGGCGTCCAGGCGGGAGCCATGCTTGGAGCATCCTTGCTTTTGATAACGCGCATGCTCCAAATGAAGAAAGGTTTGGGCTTTACTGCACTGCGGTTGAAACCACCAGCCGCATGGCGTATTATCCATCGCTCTTACAATCTGTTGCCCGTACAGAACGAATAAACCAAAGCATCCGCCGAAACATTGTTCACGATCTTAAAACACCGATCACTGTCATCAAGGGCTACGCAGAAACTCTGCGTGAACCAGAAATCGCCGCTGACCCTGAGATCGTAGAGGAACTATTTAACGGCATTGTAGAAAGTTGTGACCGTTTGCTTGCGGACATCAAAGACATTATCGAGCCAATTGAAGGTGAGTGGAAACCAACTCTTGAAGAGTTTGATTTGGCGATGATGCTCCACAAAGTGGTTCTCGCCGAACGGCATACAGAGAGATCAAAGCATCACAACTTGGTGCTTCAGGGGGCGGATGAGCCAGTAATGGTTTGCGGGGATCGCCGGAAATTGATGAGGGTGGTCGAGAACCTTCTCAGTAACGCCGTGAAATATTCGCCTGGTCTCAACAAAAACGTTTGGGTGAAGCTCACCCACTACGCAAACCGAGTGATGATTGAAGTTCAAGACGAAGGATTGGGCCTCTCACAAGATCAGGTGAAACGCGTTTTGGACGATTGCCAGCGAGTAGTGGATGAATCTCTTGGAATTGAAGGCAGTGGCTTCGGACTGAACTCTTGCCAACTGGTTCTCAAAGCTCATGGCGGAAAGTTAGAAGTTGATTCAGAGCAAGGTGTCGGTTCTGTTTTCCGTGCGATTTTGCAAAAAACTCTTGACGTAATCTGAAAAACCGTGAGCCAGGGGGCTGACCACCATCTATTCTCGGCTGTATAATTGTTTAGACCCGCTCGGCTAATTTCCGGTCGCTGCGCGTCAACTTCGGATGACAAGCATGACCAAATATATCTTCGTAACCGGCGGCGTTGTGAGTTCCATTGGTAAGGGCATTACCAGTGCCAGCTTAGGGCGACTCTTGCGGAATCGCGGATACACGGTTGCTCCGGTCAAGCTTGATCCATATATTAACGTTGATGCCGGAACCATGAATCCGTATCAGCATGGCGAAGTTTTCGTGACCGACGACGGTACAGAAACCGACCTTGACCTTGGTCACTACGAACGATTCTTAGATGTCAACTGTTCATCAAGCAGTTCAATCACAACCGGAAAGGTTTATCGAAACGTCATCGAAGCTGAGCGCCGCGGCGACTATTTAGGTGGCACGGTGCAAGTCATTCCTCACGTGACCAACGAAATCAAAAAGCTTTTAATTGATGCTGGAAAAAAAGAAGAAGCCGATATCGTATTGGCAGAAATCGGCGGCACGGTTGGTGACATTGAATCGCTCCCATTTTTGGAAACTATTCGCCAGGTTCGCAAAGATTTCGGTAAAGAAAACACATTGTTTGTTCACGTCACACTGGTTCCAACCGTTGGGCCGTGGGGGGAAGTTAAAACCAAGCCAACTCAGCACTCGGTTATCAATTTGCGCCAGATCGGGATCAGCCCCGACGTTTTGGTCTGCCGATGCGAAGAACCGATTCCAGATGACGTGAAAGAAAAGATTTCTCTGTTCTGCGACGTGCCGCAGGAAGCCGTTATCGAAAGCATGACGGCGGAAACGATTTATGAAGTTCCTCTTGCCTATGAAGACCTTGGCCTGGGCAAACTTGTATGCGAACGCCTGGGACTGAACACTGAGCAACCCGATCTTTCGGAATGGGAAGCGATTGTTGAGAAACTCAAGAACCCTTCGCACAGTTGCACTATTGGTGTCGTTGGCAAGTACACCAGCAATGGTGATGCGTACAAATCTATTAGTGAATCGCTTGTCCACGCCGGAATTGCAAATGATTGTCGAGTGAATATCAAATGGATCGAAAGTGACCTTTTTGAAGCCGTTGATGGAAATCCCGCCGCGCTTGATCCAGCGGAAACAATTTCCCAGCTTGATGGACTTGTGATCGCTCCAGGATTTGGCACGCGCGGAATTGAAGGGAAAATCGAAGCCCTTCGCTACACCCGAGAAAACGGAATTCCTTTCCTTGGTATCTGCCTCGGTTTGCAGATGGCGGTGATCGAATACGCCCGTAATGTGTGCGGTCTCACTCATGCCGGCAGTGAAGAATTTGATACTTCCGAGAAACGCACGGACGATCCGGTCATCCACTTCATTCCTGACCAGACTGGCATTACGCATAAAGGCGGAACGATGCGATTGGGCAGTTACCCGTGCCACATTACAGCCGGAACCTTGGCCTTTGATATCTATGGCGAATCTCCAATTTTTGAACGCCATCGCCATCGGTACGAAGTCAACAACGATTACCGTGAATTGCTGATCAAGCACGGTATGCAAGTGAGCGGTGTTTCACCGGATTATCGTCTGGTGGAAATGGTTGAGTTGCCGAAGCATCCGTTCTTTATTGCTACCCAAGCGCACCCAGAATTCAAGAGTCGCCCCAACCGTCCCGCGCCACTATTTGATGCATTGGTTGCGGCGAGCCTGAAGAAGCAAAGTTTGAATCCTGCCTTAAAGCCTGGGAAATTGGCCTAGCTCACCGTTCAAAATATTGCCGTAGTGCCCACGCTATCGGTGGAAAACTTCATAATGGTCAAGCCCCATGAGTACGTCTTCTCCATCCCCACAGCCGGCTGATTTTGATAAGTTTCGCCGGAAACTCATTCTCAAATCCAAGCCAGTGAGCAAGGAAGAGAGAGCCGAGTGGTTCACTCAATTCACAGAGATTATTGAGAAGGCATTTCCAGCGCAAGAGTGCCGCATCAACCGTCCTGGGGTGGCGCATCGGTTGTTTGCAGCAGAAATCGCGATTCCAAGGCTTAAGCCAGAAAACCTGATGGGGTTTGCGAAGGAGTTTGAAAAGCTGTTCATGGAAGCTATGCCCGTAACCTTGGAGGCTTGCTACACGCAGGTTTATCAAGATCGCATGGATATTATTTGGGAAGCCGCGATTGATCTTGGCGATTGCTACGTTACCTGCGCGGTCAAGCTCCGCAACGCAGAATTTAGCTACAACGAATTTAACGAAGATGACCGAGGTGGTTACAGCGACCGACCGCGCGGCGGTGGTTACGGAGATCGGGGACGAGGTAGAGATGACCGGGGTGACCGAGGCGGCTACAGAAATGATGACCGTCCGGTTTACAGACGCGACACAAGTGAGGCATCAGCAGAAGGCGATGCAAGCGATTCAACAGAAGTACGTGGAGAAGACGGAAGCGAAGGAACGCGAGCCCCAAGACGCTTCGACCACGATGGAACAGATTTAGGCGAGCATAAACGTCAACAGCGGTACCAGCGAGATCGCGGTGACCGAGGTGGCTACGGCGGCGGTCGAGATAATCGAGGCGGTGGAAGAGACCGTGGCGGCTATGGAGGCAATCGAGATAACCGAAGTGGCGGCTACGGAAACGACCGGGGCGGATATCGTGGCGGAGGCGACCGTGATCGCGGCGGCTATGGCGGAGATCGCGACAATCGAGGCGGCGGTTTTGACAGGGATCGCGGCGGCTACCGCGGTGATAGAGATAATCGTGGCGGTGGATTTGACCGAGATCGAGGAGGCTATCGAGGTGGTGGTGACCGAGATCGTGGCGGATACGGAAATCGTGACAACCGGGGTGGTGGTTATGGCGGCAACCGGGACAATCGTGACAATCGAGGCGGCGGTTTCGATAGGGATCGTGGCGGCTACCGAGGCGATAGAGATAACCGCGGTGGTGGATTTGACCGAGACCGCGGAGGCTATCGTGGAGGCGGCGACCGAGATCGAGGTGGATACGGAAATCGTGATAATCGAGGAGGCGACCGAGGTGGCTATCGGGGAAGAGATGATCGAGGCGGCGGATACCGCGACGACCGGGGCGGAAATCGTCCAGATGGCGGCTACCGAGACAACCGAAGCAATGATGGCCCACCACGCGATAAAGGTCGCTGGCGAGACCGTCCGGATGGAGGCTCAGACCGACCTAACCGATCGTTCCCTTCTGGTAAGTCGGGAGGTTCATCTGGCGGATTTCGAGGGTCCAAGAACAGCGGAGGGAAGAAGTTTTCAGGTGGTTCTGGCCGACCAAATAAAGGCCCTGGCTCATTTGGCCCAAAAGGGAAGCGCTCCGGCCCTCCAAAAGGCAAACGGTCAGGTGAATAAACTCATCCGGTGCGCCTAGCCCCGGTTGATAATGGCTCGCTTGTCGCGCATAACATTTGAGTGCGACTGGTTCTACTGATTCGTATGAACTGAACTCTGAACAGAGTTCCTTCAGAAATGCCTGGAGATCAATCTTGTGTGGAACTCCTGTCGAATAATCAACTTGTAGATGCGGCACGAACCGCAGTGTATCCGAGACATAAAATCGCCGCCAGTTGTACTGGCGACGATTACTTTTTTTCTTACTTAACCGTGTAGCCTACAGTTGAAAGAGTGACGTCCACTTTATTGCCGATGACACTGCCAGCTCCGACTTTGAAATCAGTTCGGTCGAATGAAAATTTGCAACGAATGACAATGAGGTCGCCGTTCTTATCGGGAACGCCTCCGCGTGATTTCAGCATATCGGGCATATGGCTTACAGAAGCGTTTACCGTCATCGCCTTGGTTGTGCCTTTGAGCGTGAAGTTTCCGGTGACTTTTGCATCCCAGTTGCCTTTTGAAGTTTCTTTCACCTCATCAATTTTGGTGATTTCAAAAGTGATGGTTGGATAGTTTTCGACATCTAAGCTAGCCCGTTGGAGCATGTGGCCGGTCATCGCTTCGCTCGTCAGTTTGAGTTCCTTTGCTTCAACCACAATTTTTCCGGTTGAGTTTTGTGGGTTAGCCGGATCAAATTGAACGTCGCCAGAGATAGCCGAAGTCTGGCCCATGATTGGTTCAAGCGGTGAATCAATAGAAATGGAGAGTCCAGAAACCCCTTTTGGATCCTTCATGTTGAAGGCAAGCGGAGCTGTTTTTGGTGCAATGAGAGCGACGGCAAACGCCGAAACAAGAGCAATTTTTGTAAGCATCACGATTCTAAACGTGGCGTATCGAATTGTTGTTCCGCAACATTAAGAGAAAACCAAAAAATCCCTGGTTTGTTTAACCAGGGATTTGAGTTAATAGGTGAAACTGGGTTTACCAGTCGCGACCGCCGCCACCGCGACCGCCTCGGTCACGATCTCGGCCACCGCCGCCGTAACCACCTCGGTCACGACCGCCACCGCCGCCGTAGCCTCCGCCACCACCGCCAAAGTCGCGTCGAGGTCGTTCTTCGCGTGGTCGAGCTTCGTTCACGTTGATCTTTCGACCACCCATATCGGAGTCGTGCTTATCATCGATTGCGGTTTGCAGTTGGTCTTCGCTGATGTCTACGAATCCAAATCCTCGACCTTCGATGATACGAGCGTTGGTACCGCCGTATGCTTCAAAGTACTTTTCGAGTTGAGATTCGGTAGTGCTGTACGGCAGGTTGCCGACGTATAGAGTTTTGTTTGCCATGGGATTCCTTTAGGGTTCCGTTAAGGTTCGTTATTGAGAAGGCTGGGTTCGAGTGACGGGGTAACCTAAGGTTTCTTTACCGTGGCTGGATTCCGGACTTGTTACGATAACTGTGATATTTTACCAGCGGTAGCAGAAAAAGGTTGCTAAACCCATTTTTGAACTCAATTGGCTGGGTAAGTAATGCTATTTTGACCTATCTGCTGTAGACTTTTTATTATTACCAACATGGAAGAACGGAAATATTACATAGCGAAATGGAAGTATTTTCTTCCGTTTTTGTTCTTGTTGCTACCATTTTTGTACTTGACCGTAGACATTTTATGGTCACTGTTGACTTACGACATGAGCGTAAACTGGTTTTATTTGCTCTGGTATTCAGTCATTCCGGCTGGATTCTTGGTCATGATTGCTATTTGTTTGGGCTATCTTTTTCAGACCAAGCCAGCAGTTGTCATCAGCTCTGTTGGAATTCTTGTGGACATACCTTTTTCTCGCTTTGGATTGATTCCATGGGGTGAGATTAGTCATGTGACGATAAAAGAGGGTCTCAGTTCAAAACTTGTGATGATCGTTATGAAGGACCCTGATGTGTTTCGGAAACGGCTTACTCTAGCGCAACGATTCCTGTTCCGATTTAATCGACTGAAATCGGGGGCTATCACTTTTAGCAGTTCAATGCTGAGAGGAGTCAACTCGGAAGAGTTGCTGAGGATTCTTGCTGATTACTCTTCACATGCTGTTGGATTGAGCGAGCAACCAGGCTAGGGCTGACTCCAGATTCCCATTTGATTGAACGTAATATTTTAAAGTGCTCAAAATCAGAACACTGGTCTGTTACTTGCGGGCTGCTTGAAATAATTGACGTTGCTCAAACGTCAGTCTAATTACAAAGAAATGATGCTCTTGTCAAATGCTATCCTTTTGGGACTGATGATATACGTGCCATCGGCGCAGTATGCCACAAATGACTTGCAGGGAACATTTGTTAACGGCTCAACCATTGATTTGAAAGGGCTAAAGGAAAAAATATCAAAACAGATAGTAATTGAAGGTAAAAAATCAATACGAATAAAGAATGGAACATTAGTGATCGGTAAAGACATTGGTTCATCGCATACATTACTGGGCTTTAGCAAATGTGAAGATATTCTATTTGAGAACGTAACTTTAGAAGTAAATGGTAATAAAGGAGCTTTGGCTTTCGCGCAATGCAAAAATGTTCGGTTTATTAATTCACGTATTATTGGAAAGGCCGTAGTCATGCTTAGATTTGCGGGAGGCAGTGGGCTAGAGGTGCGGAATTCAATTTTTAGTGGTCAAGATGGTTCCGAAATTGCGGTAGAGGTTCTACCTGGACATCCATACTCATTTAAAGATACAGCAACAAATCGCAGAATACAATGGAATCCCAATGCAAGGTGGAATGGAGGTACAAATCTTTCAGCAGCTATAGGGCCGCTAGGATTTAAGAATAGTTTTCGCGGAAATGGCCAAGATCGCATAAGTATTCGATTAGGTACTTACCCTAATGGGCCGATTTGGAAAACGGATGGTCAGCGTCCACTGTCAGATAATCTTGTTGAAATTACTGGTAAAAAATCAGCGAATATTATATCGGAAACACAGAATGAGTTTGTGTTGAAGGCTGAAGGGGTTTTCGAACGAGGCAAAGAATATTTTTGGTGGACTTACAATCCTCAATATAATGTTAAGAATGTTCAAATAGTGGGCAATCAGTTTAGAGATTTTAAAGTAGCTGGTTTTTCTGGATATTTTGTGGATCAATTCGCACTAAAAGATAATGTGTTTTCTGGGATTAGAGAAGACTATGGATTGGGAGTTGAAATGGGTAGCAATGGACAAATTGTTAATAATGATGGATATTTTGGCTCAGGTTATGACCCACGTGTGCGTATCGGATTGATAGGTAGGATGGTGAATATTGATATCGTTAAAAACAAAGTACCTATTCATTACAATTCAATGGGGCAACGAGCCTCAGCAATCACATCAGATTCTAGAATCCAATTTGTAGGCACTCAATCACCATGGATGAGCAATGAGGAGCGAAGGGCTTTAGAACGTGGAAACTAAAATGGAACTAAGCTTATCGCTCTCTCACCTTGGCTCGGATTGAGCGAGAAGCCAGGCTAGAGTTGACATACTGAGCGCGCCTAACTGAAGCTCCCGAGGATTCACCTTATCAATGGTATCGCTTGCTGAGTGATGGTAATCGAAATAACGCTGTGACTCGGGGATTAATCCAAAGCCTTTTGCGCCGAGCCGTTCAAGGGCCGCGATATCAGCACCCGTACCGCGTCCAGATTCAACTCCCATGATGCCGAACCTCGCCAACGCTGGTAGCCAGGGCTCGATGAGCTTTAAATCATCGCCTTTCAAAGAAGTTGAAAAGCCGCGTGGAGCAAAACCGCCACTATCAGATTCGATTGCAGCATAAGGTTTTTGTCCGTTCGTGACGGCAAACTTCGCGTACGCCTGTGATCCTTCGCCGCCGTTTTCTTCGTTCATGAACAACACGACACGGATCGTGCGTTTGGGTTTCCAACCGAGTCGTTTGATGAGCGAAACCGCTTCGATAGACTGAGCAATTCCTGCGCCGTCATCGTGAGCACCGTCACCCAAATCCCAACTGTCGAGATGTCCCCCTACGACAACAACCTCATTGGGAAGTGCCGATCCTGTAATTTCCCCAATCACGTTTGCCGAAGGCGCAGGCGGAAGGGTTTTGCAGTTCATTTTGAGATGAAGCTGAGTCTTGGGATTCTGCTTGATGGTGGCACTGAGTTTTTCTGCAGCGACAATGCTGATTGCCGCCGCCGGCACTTTAGGGATTCCATCAGCGTAACGCATTGCGCCCGTATGAGGAACATCATCGTGCCTCAGCGTCATAGATCGGACGATCGCTCCAATCGCTCCGACTTTAGCGGCGGCAATGGCTCCCCCTCCACGTTGAGCCACGGCTCGACCATACGCGGCGAAAGTATTGACCTGAGCTGGATCCATCGGGCCGTTAAAGAAAATAATCTTGCCTCTAGCCTTTGCTCCTAGCTTTTCTGCCTCGGCAATGGAGTGAACTTCAATCACCTCGGCTTTAATTCCAGTAGAAGGGGTTCCAATGCTATTGCCCAAAGCACAAACACTGAGAGCAACTTTTGAATTTCCAGAAATCATAGTGAGTCGCTCCTTATCTCCGCGAACCCAGTGATTCACCATGCAAGGCACTTTTTGAACGTTATGAAACCCTAACTTTTTGAGCGTGGTTACTCCCCATTCAACCGCTTTGTCTGCCCCTGGTGAACCAGCAAGGCGGGGGCCAACCTGACTCGTCAGTTCTGAAAGTAGATCAAATGCTCCCAGTTTTTGCATGCCTTTGTACTGGATAGCATTTGCAACTGCGTCCGGACTGGTCGGAGCACTTTGAGCCAGGTTTGCGTTTGCAACCGAAGTTAATGCCGCGAAAGCCAACATAGTGAACGCGCACTTGCCTGGGACATACACCTTGTGTTTCATCAGATAATTTAAATTACCTAACCCAAATTGCGAATAGAAAAACTCTTACAATTTCTTTTCCTTTCTGATAAGATCGAAAATTGGTGAAGTAATGCGAAGTTTTGTTCTATTAATGGTCTTGGCGCTAGCCGGAATTGGGTTTGCGGATGATACTCCTGGTCATTCTAAACACGGGTCTGCATACGATTCGGGGATGCGAACCAAACCGTGGGAAATCGCCGGAGTTGGGGATGCTCCTTTCCCGATATCTACAACTGACCCCGAAGTTCAAAAGTGGTTTAACCAAGGAAACGCACTACTTCATTCATTTTGGTTTGAAGAGGCGGAGCGATCATTCCGCTGGTGTTTGAAGCTTGATCCCGAGTGTGCCATGGCGTACTTGGGCCTCGCGCGTTGCGGGTTCAGCTGGTTCTCAATGGGTGCACCCAGTTTTGAAGGAAAAGAATTTGAGCGTTATCGAGAATTTCTAAAGCAAGCGGTGAAACGAAAGTATTCCGGCACCGAACGCGAGCAAATGTATATCGAGGCTTATGAAAAAGCCACAGCAGAATCAAGCAAGGACCACATGAAAACTCTTTGCAACGAGCTGGAAAAAGTGGCGATTAAGTTTCCCGATGATATCGAAGCCAAGGCACTACTGGCACTACATAACATTGGAAATGGTAGCGCTCTGGCTAACGATTTTTTGATTAAGCAGGTGCTTGCCGTCAACCCGATGCACCCGGGGGCACATCACGCGAGTATCCACAACTGGGATGGAATTTCCAATTTACAAGCTATTGATAGCTGTGAACTATACGGTCGAGCCGCCCCAGGTACAGGTCACTCTCTCCATATGCCGGGGCACGTTTACAGCAAGTTAGGAATGTGGCATGAGGCGGCCATTGCGATGGATTCTGCCGCCAGAACCGAGCTTCGGTACATGAATGACCGACTCGCTTTGCCATTCGAGACCTGGAACTATCCTCACAATCGCAACTACCTTTGCTATATCCAGGAGCAACTAGGCATGGCTGAAATGGCTTTGCAAGGAGCGAGAGATCTCCTGCGCGCTCCCAAGGATCCAGAGTTTAATCCTGTCGAACAAGGCGGGTTGGTTTCCCAAGGCAGGGAGGCAGTCATTAGGAACCTGATGAAGTTCGAGCGATGGAATGACATTCTTAAACAAGGATTTGTT
Source organism: Fimbriimonadaceae bacterium (assembly GCA_019638675.1). GTDB lineage: Bacteria > Armatimonadota > Fimbriimonadia > Fimbriimonadales > Fimbriimonadaceae > UphvI-Ar2. Next base: position 1,262,178 of record JAHBTE010000001.1, read on the forward strand.
GATTGGGGTGGGCTCAACGATTTCGATCTTTTGGGAAGACACTTCGCGCAAGCGATTGCGAACGCGGGCGTCGGGAAAGAAGCTGAGTCGAAAAAGAGCCTCGATTTTCTCAAGAAGGTGATCAAAAAGCTTGCTGGGCCGCGTGAAAAAGCCGATGAGCAGACCGCTTACTTCTTCTTTTTCGAGGACATCGCAAGCGCAATGTATATGACTGAATTTGGTGATGCAAAAGAAGCAGAGAAACTTTGGATCAGCACTGCGAAATCTGAGCAAAAAATGCGAGACGCTTATATGTTTCCGAACGATCCTCCCGGACAGCCTTGGCCGGTTCAGCGGTTGCTTGGAGATTTCTATTACAAGAACGGAAAATACGCTCAAGCCATAGAAAGTTACGACCTCGCGCTCGAACATGAACCAAACGACGGGTTCTCGCTGGCTGGGCTAGCCTTGAGCTACGCCAAGTCGGGCAACACCGAACGAGCCACTCACTTCGCCAGTCGGCTAGAGTACGTGTGGTCGAACGCTGATCGGGATTTGAAATGGTTGGTTGAAGTCCGAAAGTTGGGATTGAATCCTGAGCCTGTTGCCGTAACTCCGCGACCGGAGCGAACCTATCAACCTAAGTTGCTGGATTCGATTGGCCCGATGAATTGGAGCCCATTTAAAGCACCTAAGCTACAGGTTCTTGATCGGGATGGGAAGCAAGTTCAAATTGAAGATTACAAAGGCAAGAATGTCTTGCTGATCTACTTCCTTGGAGATGCGTGTGTGCACTGCGTTGGTCAGCTCAAGGCGATCAATGACCGAGGAAATGACTTCGCAAATGAAAACACTGTGATTCTTGCAGTTTGCAGTGCGACTCCGGAAACGCTGAAATCTTCGGTTGTTCTTTCAGAAGTCAAGATGAACTTTCTATCGGACAACAATCACGAGAATGCTCGTAGATTCTCCTCTTATGATGACTTTGAAGAGATGGAACTCCATTCCACGATCCTGATTGACAAGGATGGATTTGTTCGTTGGAAGCGCACGGGCGGCGATCCTTTCATGGATATTAGATTCCTACTGAACGAACTCAAACGGATAAACGCAGAAGCTAAAAAATAATTCATCCGGGCGAAATTTCGCCCGGATGAATTCTGTGAGTATTAGCCCTTCCCATTCATATCAGCACTGCCTCGGTAACGGTCACCGAGCAAGTGTTCGCAGAAGTATTCGAACATCATGTTTTGGAAGTAGCCTTGCATTGGGCCAAAGCCATGCGCCTGACCCGGCATCATCATCATGTCGAACCGCTTGTTGGCCTTGATGAGCGCATCTACCAGGCGAATCGTATTTGCCGGGTGGACGTTGTTATCCATATCGCCGTGTACAAGCAGCAACTTGCCGTTCAGATTGGCCGCAAGTTCAGTTGTGGTTGGCACTTTGATCTGGAACTCTGATTTATTTTCCTGCTCAGTGCCTTGCTGATTTTGCCGTCCCTGACCGCCAGTTCGGTTTTGTTGAGCTTCAAGTTCATTTTGTTCAAATGCATAAGCGTCCATTGGAGTGAAGATGCTGTCCAGCCACATTTCATCTGGGGTTCTGTCACCCTGTTGCTGACCAGTTTGCCCAGTTGCAGTTCCTTCTTTCAGACCATGGTGTTGTTCGCTCCAGTTTTGGTTGTAGATGTTGTTATCGTGGTTGCCAGCGGAAGAAACACCAACTTTGAAGAAGTTGTTGTACGGAGGCAATAGCATTGCCGCGGCGGTCATGAATCCACCACCGGAGTGACCATAAATGCCAACTCGATCAATGTCAATCCAGCTATGCCGAGCCGCGAGTTGCTCTACACCTATTTTCTTATCTGCTAGCCCGTAGTCGCGGAGGTTGTAGTAACCGTAGCTGTGATAAGCATTTGATCGTTGGGGGCTTCCACCGCGGTTGCCAATTTGAATAACGATGAATCCAAGCTGGGCAAGCTGTTGCGTTGAAGCGGTTGCAGAGAATCCATAAGAAACAGACTCGGTTTGCGGGCCTGGGTAAACGTTGAGAATGATCGGATATTGCTTTTTGGAATCAAAATCAAATGGCTTCCACATGTTGCCATAAATGTTTGTGACCCCATCAGCGGCCTTCACAACAAAGGTCTCTGGCATTTTCCAGCCCATTTCATAGAGCCGGCTGATGTCCATATCTTCCAAATCCATAACTTCTTTGCCGTTCGCGTCAAACAGAACGTTCCTGGTTGGCATATCAACACGGGAACTTGAGTCGATCGAAAACTTGCGTGACGGAGTAAATGTTGTGGAATGGTTTGCGTCGCCTGGATTCAGCAAGCGAAGATCAGTACCATCTAACTTCACTTGATAAGTGTGCGTGTAGTAGGGATTTTCGTTCGCTTCACGGCCAACTCCACGAATCCAAGCGAGGCCTTTCTTTTCATCCAAGGCTACAACAGATTCCGCACGCCATGGACCAGAGGTGATCTTATTTTTGAGATTGCCATCGTGATCGTAGAGGTAGAAATGACCCCAACCAGCGCGTTCCGAAAACCAAATAAAGTCTCCACCTGGCTTCACGTATCGAACTGATTGTCGTTCTAAGTAAGCATTTTCAACGGATTCAGTGAGCAAAACTTTGATCTGGTCCGTTGCAAGGTCTACTTCGCAGAGTTCAAGGTTGCGTTGCAACCTGTCGCGGCGGACGAACCGGAGTCGGTTAGATGCTTCCGGCCAATGAATGTCGGAAATGGTTTGGTCCTTCCACTTGTCAGCCTTGATTTTTTTAAAGGTTTTTGAATCCCGAATGAAAACCCAGAGTTCAGTTTGCGGAACATCTGGTTCTCCAGGCATCGCGTATTTGTAGCTCATCAAAGTCGGGCGTGGATTGGCCAAGTTATTGACCAAGAACAGTTCTTTTACTTTGCGGGAATCAAATCGCGAGATGTAAAACGCTTTTGAATCTTTTGACCAGGTTACATTGGCGCGGGATTTTCGTGGAGATGACTGCTGGCTTGAGTTGCCGCCGCCGTTGTCTTCTTCATCTTCTTGCTGCTGACGACCGAATCCGCCACCTCCACCGAAGCTGTAATATTGCTCCCCATCTTTTGAAAGTTGAGTGGCATTCTCGTCCTTCTCTCCTTCAACAAAGTAAAGGTTGTTTTCCATCGCATAAACGAACGCCTTTTTATCGGGAGCTGTGTTTTTGTAATCTGGCGTTTGCCTTCGAGGTGGCTCAACTTTTTCAACGAACTTCAGCGTTTCTGTTTTCAGGTCGTATTCATATCGCATTGAGTCAACGACAAAAGTGAACTTCGTTCCGTCATCCGACATGCTGATCGTGTTGAACGGCAAAGCATTCGGTTCGTACGGTTTACGGTGAATAGTCGAAAGCTGCGCCGCAAGCTCGACGTGGTCGAATAGGCGTCGTTTGGCCTTCTTTTCGGGATCAACAAACATAAAGCGGGAGCCGTCAGCTTCTCGCCATAGATACCAGAACGAATCAGAGTCTTTGAGGAATTCTGGATTCAGCGTAGAGCTGTAAATGTAAGGACGTAAGGTTGAGGAAGAAAATCGTTCAGCCTGTTTCCAGTTTCCTTGGTTTGATTGAGCAGAGAGAACAGCTGGCGCAAAACTTGCGAGCAATGCCAAAGGCAGTAGGCGCGATCGGAGCATTTTTCAAGTTTGACCAAAAGCGGTAATGGGATTGCAAGTTTGATCTTGTTTTTTCAACACGCTCAAGTTATTAGGTCATCCAAATCCTAGGCATTTGAATTGCCCGTAGAAGTAGATCGTCTAAATAACTAAGAGTTCATATGGAACAAAGTACGGAGAGCGAGAGAAAGTGAGTTTGGTCGCATTGTTTTTCAATGCCCTTTTGGGCCACCCATACACGCCGCAAAGCCTATTGACTGTCCCTTCTGAGATAAGGGGCGACTATATCGTTTCTCAATCCGTTATTGTGCAGAACCAAACCATTAACCTTCGGGGTACGCCGGAAAAGCCAGCACGGTTAGTGTTCCAAGGGAACGGGTCGCAATTTAAGAACAATCAGGTCGTGGGATATGGAAAGGTCGTTTTTTGGAACGCCAAGAATGTAGTCGCAGAAGATAACAGCTTTTCCACTGCAGGGAAGGCGCAACTTCATTTAATCGCTACGCCAAATGCACGGGTTATAGGCAATACGTTTAATGGCAAGGGGAACGATGATTCACTCTTACTGATTGAACCTGGGCATCAGTGGCAGCTTCCAGATGCTGCAACATACGGGCATAAACTGAATTTGAATGCCCGGTTTGATGGTGGACAAAACCGACTCCAGCAAATTAATCCGCTAAAAGCAGATAGACGTGGATACTATTCAGGTGGAGATAGGCTTCGGCTAGAATACGGGAATCTGACACCCGTATACGAGCCATCTGCAGCTCACCATAACAAGTGGTTTGTTTGGGGAAAGGACAATGCAGTTAAGGAAGCGCGCTTGATTTCTGCGGACAAACAAGGAGTTACGCTAGCAGTTTCCGGCTTAAAAAATGGTCTTGTTCGGTACATCACTTACAATCCAAAAGCTTTGATACCTGGCGTAATCGTAAGAGGAAACAAGCTGTATGGACCAGGCAAACTCAGCGGATTTTCTGGATATGGCTTGAAAGACGCTTTGGTTGAGGGGAACACGGCAATCGGTTTTAAGGACTACGGATTAGGCTTGGAAATTTCTTCAGGAAGTTTTATCCGCAACGTCGCCTCTGGAAACCAAGAAAGCAACGTGCCTGGTACTGCTCGATTCTGGAATCAGATGGAAGTCGTAGCTCCAATTGGCAAGTTTGTTCTGAGAGAGAATACTGGGATGGTCGGTGAGGTCACTTGGTATTACCCTCAAGGTTTTATAGATTCAGATAGAGAAACCCGAAAACCGAAAGTTGATTGGCTATCGTTGAGCGAAATATACAATTAAGATAAGATTTTTGTTGTAATCGAGAATCCAAACAAGGATTACGCATGAAGATATTTACCTTTGGGTTGGCGAAAGTTCCGGTAAGCAAAACTATTCGAGCGTTAATTGATCCTCCAACAAGTGCTTCCGTGCCGGGGTTGATTCATGCTGAATGTATGACTGCCATGAAGTTGGGTTCGCCGATTTTGTCGCTCGGCAGAATGCAGTTGGGCCAGTTCGCAATGTTTGCAGAATGGGATAGCGAAGAAGCAATTGAAGACTTTTTGATGAAGACATCCTTGGGTCAACAGCTGAACGCAGGCTGGCATTTAAGAATGAGCTTTCTCCGTCGCTGGGGGTCTGTAAGAGAGTTTGCAGACCTTCCTGAAGATACGGGATTATGTGATCCGAAGGCACCAGTTGCCGCCTACACGCTGGCTCGGATGAGAATTCCGGAAGTGCCCCGATTTATCAAATGGGGAAAGCCAGTTGAAGAACTGGTGCGAGATCATCCAGAAACTACTTTAGCACTGGCCGCGATTCGATATCCTCGTTCAGTTGCCACTTTTTCAGTTTGGAATTCGCAAAAAGCCATGACAGATATGGTTCAAGGGCACAGTCAGGTAGATGAACCCGCGCGCCATGTAAATGCAATGGTTGAACGTGACCGGCGTAATTTTCACCGTGAATTCACGACGTTACGTTTTAAGCCTCTATCTGAACATGGTTCCTGGGAGGGTCGCTCTGGATTTGTGCCCGGAATTTGACGAATATATTTTCGTGCTATCTATTTGTGGCTTTTGGCTTTGCGAACAGCCTCAAGTGCCTGGATTACACCAGCACCGTGAAGAAAGTCTCTTCCAGGTTCGCCTATATCTTTAGCCGTTTCTTCAATAATCCGTTTAACCTGCCATGCGTTGATTTCTTTATTCGCCGAGAACATGAGAGCGGCGACTCCAGCGGCGTGCGGGCCAGCAAATGAGTTACCCTGCGGTCCGGTCACCAGAACATCTTTTTGTGATCCTTCAAAGATCGTTTTCCACTGAGGACGTCCCTCATCAGCAAGATTCCAGCACGGAAATCCAGATGCGGGAGCCGAAACATCTGGCTTATTTAATGGTTTTGAATCCGGATAATCACTATAAAACTTCACATCAGACCAGGTCACCGGGCCTTTGCTACTGAAAGGTGGTCTTGAACCGCTCTCATCCGTTCCTGCTGCAGCAAGAACACAAGGAATATCTTTGGGCAAGGTGATTTGCTTACCTTCCGGAGCATTATTCGCGAAATTTCCTGCTCCTCCACAAAGGAGCATTCCGGCGGCTGTTGCACCTTCTGCCGCTAGACGAAAAACTCCTCTATAATTGCCAAGCTCCATATTTACGAACATATAGCTCATCGAAAAAACGTCTGCGCCATTTGAGAGGGCGTATTCGAATCCGCTGAGGCAACCCATTCCGTTTATGATCATGAGTTTTGTGCGAGGGGCTACTCCAGATACAAACTTCTTTTCTTCGGTTGGTCTTCCTGCAATGATGCCAGCGCACATCGTGCCGTGAGAAGCACCGGCATTTCCTAATACAAGCCCAGATTGTTCGCTGGCATCCCAGCCAAAAATATCATCGACGTATCCGTTGGCATCATTGTCAATCCCGTCCAACTTTTCCTTTTTGTTTTGCCAAAGCGACTTCTGCAAGCTAGGAATATCGAATATGCCGCCATCGTTCAAGGCGACGATTGTCCCTTCTCCGAAGGTGTTCTCTTTTTCCCAAACTTGATCGGCTTGAACTTGCTTGAGGTTCCAAGGGATTTCCATGCCTTTGAGGCTCAATGGGTGGCTGGAATCGTCCTCAATTGTGGAGATCGCTGATTGCATTGCTTTCTTACGAGTGTCATTGATCTCGGATGAAGAACGTCTGGAAATGTGCTGTCTTAATCCAGGTGGGCCAGTTTGAAGATACACAAATGAAACGTCCGATCGGCTAGCCAAGGCCTTACACGCTTCCGCGCTGGCATCACAAGCAAACCCGTTGAGTATCCAAAATCTTCGCGCATTTTTGAGGTTGCCTTTTGCTTCTAATTCGCTGACAAAGCCCTTAATCTTGTCCCAGCTGTTATCGGAGTTCGCGTGAAGCTTGGTCAGAACTGCTTTCCTCACTTCTGATCTCGGGGTTGCTTCGTTGGTGGCGCAAAATATTTCGAAATCGCCTGATTTTTTGAACAGCTGATTCTCCATCCGGACAAAAATGGGTTGCATCCCGGTAGCTGTTTCCAAACTCGTATCAAGTTTGCCGGAATATTGGCTGTTTAATTGGAGTATTCCAACGGCGACGAAAAGCAGTTGCATTCTTAGGTTTTACTAGAAGGGAACCCAGTCTAGTTGCCTAATTTCATTTCTTTGACTGCCTTGGACATTCTTTGAGAGAACTTGTTCAAGTTGGAGACAATTTCGCATCGTGATTCGCACCATTTGAAAAAACTCAGCTGAGAGACCGAAGCAACTGCTTGAGCGATTGTTCGTCCGCGATAGTGTGTGCCCCAATCGCTTGGATTGTTTGCTGATAGTTGCTGGTGATTCGCCCCCCGATGATAATCGGAGTAGTTGGCAACAGCTCGCGTATTCTAAGAAGTTCGCTGTGCACCAGCGGATCATCTTCCGGATAGACCAGACTAAGCCCGACCGCATTTGAGTGAGTCTTAGCCGCTGCGGTGGCAATTTCGTCGGACGGCAAATTGGGGCCAAGATAGGTGACATTCCAGCCATGGCGGGCGGCAGAGATCGCGGCTAAAAGTGCGCCGATTTCATGAAGCTGACCACTTGGAGTGGTGACTAATATCCGTGGTGCGTTGGTCGGAACTTGAATCGTTAGCCTCGCTTTCTCCAACTGAGTTCTGAGGACGGCTGATGCCAAGTGTTCTTGAGCGATGGATATCCTTCGTTCTTCCCAGCCCGTGTCTAGTTCATTGAGTAAAGGCACGACGACCTCAGATAGAAAGCGGTCAATTCCTAAAACAATTCCAGCGTGTGCAAGTGCCTCTTCAAGTACATCCGCATCGAGGTTCATCATTGCTTGCAAACAAGCGGCTAAATAATTCCGATTACTGGCGAGGGGATTTTCAATTTGAGAAGCGCTGTCTAAGTTCTGAAGCTCTTCAATTGAAAGGTTAGCAATCATTCCAATGCTATGCCCATGTTCCGTCGCGTGGCGTAAAAGCCTAAACCGCTCAATATCGCCCAAAGTGTATTTGCGACGGTTGGTGTCGGTTCTCTCTGGGTTGGTGACCCCATACCGCTTCTCCCACGCCCTGATTGTATGCACAGAAAGTCCAGAAGCTTTAGCAACTGCACTAATTGAATAAGTGGGGCACACAGAAAATTAAAGCCTACTTGTCTAGCTTCTGTCAATAAAAATATAGCAATGAACAGGACTTTTTGGACATAATTTAGACAAAAGAAGGACATTTATTAGACAAGTGGCGTATTGGAGTGATATTGCAGGGCGGCAATATCACCTTGCAACCTCAATTGCTTTCTCAATGACTTGCAGAGAACACCGCTTAAGAGAAGAAAAATGAAATCTAAACTCACATCAGTCATCGTCGTTGCAATCCTTACAGCTACCGTTGGATTTGCAAACTTCCAACACCAAAAAGCTGTCAAAGCCGACATTGTTGACACGGCAGTAAACGCGAAATCGTTCACAACCCTTGTTGCGGCGGTGAAGGCGGCTGGGCTTGTAGACACTCTGAAAGGAAAGGGCCCTTTCACCGTTTTTGCACCAACCGATGAGGCTTTCAAAAAGCTGGAAAAAGAAAATCCTGGAATCCTGAAAGACCTTCTCAAGCCAGAAAACAAAGAGAAGCTCACAAAGATTCTGACTTACCACGTTGTTTCTGGAAAGGTGATGGCTTCTGACGTCCTCAAGCTGAAGGACGGCACTCACGTGAAGACAGTTAACGGCGCCACAGTGAAAGTTTCTAATAAGCACGGAGTAAAAGTGGATAACGCAAAGGTAGTCAAAACAGATATTGATTGCACTAACGGCGTGATTCACGTGATCGATACGGTTCTGATTCCGAAATCCTGATCCTACATCCATGAAATTGGTTTGACCCAGCGGCAATGCTGGGTCGCCTTTTTCAGTTTTTGGTTATCCCAGGTTCAGCTGAATATGAGAAACGAACAGTTAAGAAAAATATGGAAATAGCGGTCATAGGGTCTGGCGTTTCAGGGCTGGTTTCTGCTTATTTGCTGAGCCGCAATAACCGCGTGACTCTTTACGAGGCAGATTCCCGGATTGGGGGACATGTTAATACGGTTACGGTTGAGTCGGAGTCTGGGCCGATCAAAGTAGACACTGGCTTTATTGTTTTCAATCGACCCAACTATCCTGGATTCAATCGGTTGATCAATCGATTAGGAGTGGAATCACAGGCTTCGAGAATGTCTTTCAGTGTGAAGGATGAGCGCAATGGCATTGAATATTCTGGATCGAGCCTGGCCAATCTCTTTGCCCAGCGTGGAAGTCTGAACCGTGGTGATCACTGGCGGATGCTGATAGATATTCAGAAATTCATCCTTATGGTGAAAAGGCTGAGCTTTGCTGAGTCTTCGATAACGGTTGAGGAATGCATTAAGCAGCATGCATTTTCAAATGAGTTTCTGGATCGATTTTTAAGTCCTCTCGGTTGCGCGCTTTGGTCATGCCCACACGATAAGTTCCTCAGTTTCCCAATCCGATTTGTGGCGGAGTTTCTAGAAAACCATCAGCTGATCAACCTCACCGGGCGGCCCGAGTGGAGGACTATTCAAGGTGGATCTAATCAATACGTTAATGCCCTCATCGGCAAACTGAATGCAGAAATCCTTCTAGATTCAGGTGTTGAGCAGATTCAACGGGGCTCGTCGCAAATCTTGGTTTCGAGCAAATCGAAAAGTAAAGCATATGACGAGGTTGTTGTTGCCGCTCACGCAGATCAGGCCATTGGCTTGCTTCTCAATCCGACTCAAACCGAATGCGATATTTTGAGCTCGTTTGAATACCAAAAAAATGAAGCGATTCTGCATACCGATACATCCGTTTTGCCGGAAAAGCGCAGCGCGTGGAGTAGCTGGAATTACCGTGTGCCAAAAGATTTTACAGACGTAGCGACCGTGACTTACAACATGAATCTGTTGCAATCATTAGAGTCTATAACCACTTACTGTGTCTCCCTCAACGAATCCCAGCAGATTGAGCCCGGCAACGTGATCGCGCGCATCAATTACGATCATCCAATTGCATCAATACGTGGGCTCGCGGCTCAGAGCCGGCGGGCTGAATTAGTTCGTCACGAAGGCATTTCTTACTGTGGGGCGTACTGGGGCAACGGATTCCACGAAGCCGGAGTGCAAAGCGCTCTGCAGGTTGCAAACGCGTACGGGGAGGAATTATGAAATCCGCGATTTATTCAGGAAAGGTTTTTCATCGCAGGTTCCACCCAAAAGCACACGAATTCGTGTATCCAGACACGATGTTTTATCTAGATTTAGCGGAACTGGATAGTTCAGAATTACCAGTCATACAAAGATGTGCATACAGATTTTTGCGTTCTGATCACTTTGGGGAATCATCCCGCCCGCTCATAAAATCTGTTCGGGAACTTCTGTTTAAGGAACTTGGCTTTACACCTACCGGCTCGATACAAATTCTCACTCATATCCGCCAACTTGGCTATGTGATGAACCCAGTGAGCTTTTATTACTGCTGGTCGGAAGATGATTCACAGCTTGAGGCAATAGTGGCCGAAGTACACAACACTCCCTGGGGGGAAACTCACTGCTACGTCTTCAAGTTTGAACCAGGCACCGTCAACGAATATCGGTTCGCCAAAGATTTTCATGTTTCTCCGTTTATGAAAATGAATCAGGAATACGTTTGGCGATTTAGTCAACCGAATGGTGAAATCAATGTAGAAATGGAGAACTGGGAGGAAGGCAAGTTGATGTTTGAGGCAAAGCTTCAATTAAGCCGGCAACCGCTTACCGAAAGTTCGCTGAATGAAGTCCTTTGGAAAAAGCCGTTTCTTACAGTTGCAGTGATTACACGCATTTACTTCCAAGCTCTGAAACTATGGCTAAAGGGATGCCCGTATATTCCGCATCCTTCAAAGCTCAAAAACACTGGAGCCACGAAATGAGCAGTTGGGAAATGGCTGATCTAAACAAAGGAGTCTCGGCAACAAGGGCCGCCGTATTTGATGCGTTTTGCCGACGGATTTTGCTGACCGTCCTTTCCCGAGTTCGCCATGGGGAAATCTCTCTCATTGAAAACGATTCAGTGGTCAGGCTGGGTGAACAGGATGACGCTGAGTTAGCTGTGCAGATAAAAGTCAATGATCCTCGGTTTTATCGCTTAGCTGTTGTTGGACATTCTTTAGGCGTAGCCGAAGCCTATCGAAGAGGTTATTGGGAAGCTGACGATCTCACGACATTGATAAGAATCTTCGCCCGGCGGAGAGGATTTGAGCCCCGCGCTGAGAAGTTCATAGCCCAATTATCAACGATCCCTCGATTTTTCCTTCACATCCTTAAGCGAAATAATCGCTCGAATAGTAAACGGAATATCCAGGCGCATTACGATCTGGGGAATGAGTTTTTTGAGTTGTTCTTGGATGAAACATTGACTTATTCATGCGGCATTTTTGAACGGCCAGAGACGTCGCTGGAAGAAGCTTCAAAAGCAAAGCTCCGCAGGATATGCGAAAAACTTGATCTCAAACCAGGAATGTCGGTCGTCGAAATCGGATCAGGCTGGGGGAGTTTTGCCATATTCGCGGCAAGAGAGTACGGTTGCAACGTTGTTTCTGTTACCTTATCGGCTGAGCAGTGCAAAGAAGCGAACAAGCGTATTGCCGCAGCAGGTTTAGAGCATCTTGCGGAAGTTCGGCTCATGGATTATCGTGACTTGACGGGCAAGTACGACCGGCTTGTTTCTATTGAAATGATCGAAGCAATTGGTCACGCACGGATGCGCGAATACTTCAAAAAATGCGCTTCTTTACTTGCTCCTGATGGCCTCATGGCTCTGCAAGCGATCACCATGCCCGACCAAGGAAACAAAGATTATTTGCGGCGAACAGATTTCATCCAGCAATATGTATTTCCCGGAAGCAACTGCCCATCGCGCTTGGCAATATTGGAGGCTGCGACCAAATCTTCTGACTTACGTGCCCTCCACTTGGAAGAAATCGGGACACATTATGCGACAACACTTGCGCGGTGGCGAGAACGGTTTGTCCGTTCGATTCCTGAAGTGATGCTCCAAGGTTATTCTCCGGAATTTATTCGGGTTTGGCATTACTACCTTTGTTATTGCGAAGGAGGATTTGCCGAACAGTATGTCGGCGACGTTCAAATGATTTTCTCAAAGCCTCGGTTTCGTGGCGAACTGGCGTTGGCGCAATGCTATTCGATGCCAGACCAAATCCAGGAGGCCGCGACTTACTCGAGTTCAAATTGATATGCATACGCCATCACCAGAGTTATTAAAGAGTATCCAGGAGCCGTTTTTTCAAGAGGTTCTTTCGCTCTCGCAAAGTAAGCCAGTATTAGTTGCCTTCCTTCGGCATTTTGGATGTATTTTCTGCCGTGAAATGGTGGCGGATATCAGCGAATTGAAACCATCTCTTGAGGCAATGGGAATCGAAGTGGCTTTTGTCCATGTTGGTTCCGAAGATGACGCCCGCGAGTTTTTTAAAGAGTTTGGGTTGGAGGAAGAACTGCGCCTTTCAGACCCCGAATCGCAGTATTACAAGCTTTTTGGGTTGAGTCAACAATCGTTTTTCAAAATGCTTTCCCTTGCGACGATTAAAAATAGTGTGAGAGCAATGAAATCGGGAAACCGCCAGGGCGGGATCAAAGGCAACCCAAAAGCCATGCCCGGTCTCTTTCTCATTTCAAAAGGAATCGTGGTTAAGATATTTGTTCACAAGAACCCCGGTGACAAGCCTGACTTGCTAGATTTTCTGGAGGATGCACCATGAGCGCTTGGCTTGTCATTGGAATCGCATGGTTAACCATGGCACTGCTGATGTCGGCTCTATGGTACGTGCAGTATCGGCGGCATAACGCTGGCATTGTTGATATTGCATGGAGTTTTGGGACTGGGCTCTGCGCGGTCTTTTTTGCCTTGACTGCTCCTGGCGATCCGTGGCGCAAAGTATTGGTTGCGGTTATCGCCGGAATTTGGGGTCTGCGGCTAGGTTCAGCACTGGCGGTCAGAGTCCTTTCTGAACAAGAAGACGGTCGGTACCAAATGCTTCGAGAAAAATGGGGAGAGCGTGTTCAGCCTCTGATGTTCGGGTTTTTCCAAATTCAAGCCGCCTGGGCGGTTTTGTTTGCTTTGCCGATGCTCGCCGCCAGTTACAATCCGCGTCCGGTAGGGGCACTAGACTTTTTCGCGATAGCTGTATGGCTTGTAGCGGTTATCGGCGAAAGCATTGCCGACCAACAGCTCGCAACCTTTAAGCAAAATCCGGAGAACAAAGGAAAAGTATGCCGGGAGGGATTATGGGCTTGGTCAAGGCATCCAAACTACTTTTTTGAGTGGGTGCATTGGTTTGCCTATTTGATTCTCGCGATTGGCGGTTCGCTTCTGTGGTTGGCAACTTTGGGGCCAGTTGTGATGTTGATTTTCCTGACTAAAGTGACCGGTATCCCGATGACGGAAGCTCGATCGATTAAGTCTCGTGGGGAAGCCTACCGAGATTATCAGCGGACTGTTTCACCTTTCTTTCCGTGGCCGCTAAAGGCGAAGCAAGGAGATTCAAAATGAATGAAGTTCTTAGTCGGATCGCCATCTCGCTAGCCGAATCGGGCAAGGTACCAGATTCATTGGTGAGTTACGGAATTGAAAGAGCCTGTGCGCAAAGATTGCGAGAAATTCAGAGTCAGTATTCTCAAGACCCCGTCGGTGAGTTAGCCAAGTTCATTGAACTTCTAAATCGTGCTCCGATCGCTGAAGCTACGGACGAGGCAAATCAACAGCACTACGAGCTTCCATCAGAATTCTTTGAACTCATTCTCGGCCCACGGAAGAAGTACAGTGGCTGTGAATGGCCAAGCGGGGTTACAACCTTAGAAGAAGCGGAAACGGTTGCGCTTGAAACAGTCATCTCTCGTGCAGAAATCGAGCCTGGGCAATCCATTTTAGAGCTCGGATGCGGTTGGGGATCATTGACCCTTTTCCTGGCAGATAAATTTCCGACGGCTGCCATCGTAGCAGTGTCGAACTCTGCAAGTCAGCGAGAGTACATCGAGTCACAGAGTCGAAAGCTAAGTTTGAAAAACGTGCGCGTCATCACTGCTGACATCAACGATTTTGAGCCGCAGACGCAATTCGACCGGATCGTTACCGTTGAAATGCTGGAGCACGTTCGGAACTACTCCGATTTGTTTTCGAAAATGAAGAACTGGCTAACTGATGACGGAAAGCTGTTTGTCCATATCTTCCGGCATAAGGAATTTGCCTATTTATTTGAAACTGAGGGTAGTCAAAACTGGATGGGCAGGCACTTTTTTACTGGCGGGGTTATGCCGAGCCACGATCTGCTGATCAAGGCACAAGACTCTCTAGCCGTGGAGCGACAGTGGCAAGTGAATGGGATGAATTACGCCCGCACCGCCGATGCTTGGCTGGACAACATGAGCCGTAATCGGCTTCAGATTGTGAGCGTGTTGAAGACTGTGTACGGTTCGGAAAATGCAGAGAAATGGTATCAACGGTGGAGAATGTTCTTCATTGCCTGTCGCGAACTGTTTGGCTTTGCCGACGGCACAGAATGGGGAGTCTCACATTATCTGTTTAAGCTTATGAGAGACTAAAATTATTCTTGGTGGAGATTACTAGTCGGGTTTCGCAACTCAGACTTTGACCTCGCTTCTTTCGCCTAATCAAAACTTAATCATGTTCGGTATTGTTGGGTAGTCGCAGAGTTTGGATAGCCGAGTTGACCTGAGATAAAGCGTCATCTGAATCTATATATGGTAGCACCTTGAAAATATTTGGCAGACCAAGGGCCATTAGTGATACGAACCCATCTCCGAGTTGTAGATCGCATGTGCTGTTGATTGTGGTTTGATATTTTACTGGCTTTGCTCGATGTGACTCTTTCTGCTTAAATACTAAAAGCACCGGTATTTCTCGATTGCATGCTACTTGAAGTTCGATCCCAAGACCGGTCGAAGGATAACTAGCCTCAGCAATGACAACATCTGCCCATTCGACCATTTGCTTATCCCACGTGTAGCAGAGACGTGCTCGGTCTGCATATGGCTTGTGGGCAAGTTGAGGATCACTGTCTCTCAGCGCGTACTTAACCTTCGTTTTCTCCAGATTAGCAAGTCCGTCTACTAACAGTTCAAGAAACGAGACATAAGCTTGAAACTCATCTCTCGGTACATGGGTAAGGCCGCACGCTATGTAGATCTTCATTTTTTAGTTGGCGGGTCGAACATTTGGGATCATGAATTGCTGGCCAGTCAGTTCTGCTGAGATTTCATCTAGAAACTGCGACGGCGACATCCTAATGAACTCGGTAAGTAGCCAGTTCCTTTGGCCATTTAGGAACGATGCAAGTTCAATTGGTCGGTAACGGCAAATCTCGCTTAGGCGATGCATGGCTATTAAACTACATGTGAGAGGAGACCTTTTGAGACGCTTGGGGCCAGAAACGATTGACTTTGCATACCATAGCGTTTGAGTGCCCGCAATGTAGTTTATGTCAGGTCGAAGTTCTTTCATCAGATTAGTAATATTTACTAGATCAACAGCAACAGGAGCACTTGGATTTGCAAGTACAGGTACGTTAACAGACCTAATTGACCTACCATCATTTTTTGTTGTATCGGCTACGAGAGTCGATGGTAATCTTTTCAAAAACTTTGAGCCAGCAAAGTCTTTTGAAAGCATCGCAGTAAAGTAGACTGTGTTTGATGCAGGATCAATTTCAAAGTGGCAGTCCGTTAACGGAATAAACATATCCTTTTGATTCTTGAACGTTAGACAAAATGTTCTGTGAACGTATGGGATATTAAACAGTAAGTCCTCAAGACTGTGGGTATTGATAGTTTCCGCTTCTTGAAGGTAAGTTGACAGAGCAGGTGCAATTCCACGTTGCAATAATCTTACACCCTCATTAGACAAAGCAATTTTTTTTGACGCTCCACGCATATTGTGGGCTTTCACACCGTGGTGTTCGTCAAAGGGGATTGATTTTGCTGACAATAGGGCCTTAGTAGCATTCATGAAAGAGTAATAATGAAGCAGTGGAGCGGAACTCACAGGCATATTCTCTGCTGTCTGAGCGAATGTTTGGGCCTGTTGCCAATAGAAAAGCGATTTCTCTTTATGTTCCCTACGAAGCCAGAGAGCAACGTATTCCCAATGGCTATTCGTTAAGACCGTGCGTGAGCCTAAAATTGGAGAAATAGTGGCCTTATGAAGGCCGATATCTCGATCGTTTATTCGGAGCATTGCCATGCTAAAGTAATTTCCCGTAGACTATCTATATTATACAATATGTAGGGCAAATGAGTGCCAACGCATTGACTAATTTTGATCAGGGAAAGTTCGAGCTATGTGATTATCTGTGTGTCAAAATATGTTAATCTGAACCTGGATAGGTATTAAAAACTATGATGGAGATTACTGGTCACGTTTCGCAACTTTCTTAGCCGTGGTAATAGCTAGAATTAAGACCGTCGGAAATCAATCCCATAGTACTCAGAGTAAATCCCTATTTCGAATCTCATTCAAAACGGCTGGGAATTGTGTGCCAGTCGTAATTGGGTAGCAAACTTCGCGGAAGAAAATGCAGTTTGGGTTTTTTAGGCAAACTTCCTGAATAAGCGGATGCTTCAGACCTTCAGCAATCGCCAGTGGACAACTCTGGTTACCGATAAATAGCTTGGAGCCAGCGATCAGTTCGGCTACTTGCAGCATGTTTTCAGTTCGAATATGGGGGACTTCTCCAATTTCATGTGTGAAATCAGCGTACTCATGATCCGTACCAATAAAGATTGCCTGCGAACCCCATTCTGAATAAATGGTTTCCCAGAAGCCATCAATGCCTCTGTAGTCTTTTGATCGGGCGAGAACGAATGGTCGATTTTCAATCGAAAGCTTTTTGCTCACGGTTAGCCAAACATTGTCTCGGCAGGATGATCGCAAACCTAGCGGAATGAGATGGGCATCGGCAAGATTGTATCCAAGACCAAGTTTCCGGAATTCGTCGAGGTCGTATTCATAGTGTTCGCCACTCCATAGCTTTGCTGATCGGATATACGGTTGCTCATTGAGTAGCGGCAGTAATAACTCTCCAGTGGCGTGACTAATGTGCGACCCGCAGGCAAGGTAGAAGTCGGATAGACCGAATGTTTGCACTCCCGCGAGGCTATAAACAGCATCGCCGAGTTTGCCAGAGTGACGAACAGAGGGAATCTTCATTGAATAAAACCTAAAAGACTAAGCGGACTTTTTACTTGGCTTGTTACTTTTTGACCGCATTTCCAGATTTATTTCTTACTCCACAAGGATAAACATTTTATGAAGCGAATCCCCTCTGCTATCTGCATTCATGATGACAATCAATTTTTGAGCGAGGTCATCAAAGCCTTTCAACCACATGGAGGAGTTTTTGTATTTGTCAGCCGATTGCCCTGGTCGGGTGATGTTGGTGACTGGCAGTTATCCGAAAAAATGGCCGTGGAATCTGGCGCAACGGTTGTCTTGGGAGATTGGGCAGATGAAAGTTCGCACCGCCAAGCCGCATTACTTGCGATGAAAGAAAAGGGAGTCGAGCACTTTTTCATCCCTGATAGTGATGAAATTCCTGAACCTGAATTGCTCCTTAATCTAGTTGAAATAGCGGGCTCTGATATTGCAGATATTGTTCGCGTGCGAATGCAGACCTATTGGAAAACAATTAGCCACATCGTGTTTCCGCCGGAACAGTTGGCGCCGATTCTTATGCTGAATGCTCAGGAGTGCACGCACGACTATATCCGAGAGTACTCAGGCGGGAAGACACTTGTGCTTTCCAGAGATCATGGACTTCTCCACCATCTTTCATATGTTGGATCGGATGAACGCATATACAAAAAGATTTCCACTTGGGGACACAAAGATGAACTTGTTGATGGCTGGTGGCAAGAAAAGTGGCTAGGTTGGGATGCTGATCCAACGATTCGTGACCTTCACCCGACTCATCCCAACGCGTTTCAAATGATTGAGCGAATTGATCGTCCGGCTTTGCTTGCTGATGTTGACTCTTGCAGAGACCTTTGCGAATGCCCTACTATAGAAAATTGGCCAAGTGTAGAGATCGTTATCCCGCTTTATGGCGGAGGCGATGACATTTCTGAATGCCTACGAAGCCTTGAGGAAAGCAGAGATTTATTTGAAAGAGTAATTGTAGTTGATGATGCTAGTCCTGATGATGCCGCAGAGCGGGTAAAGGAATTTGATTTCGTGCATCTGATAGCCCACACGGAAAATCTAGGCTTCGCCGCCGCCTGCAACACAGGTTTGAAATCGGTTGAAAGCGAGGTGGCTATTTTTCTTAACAGCGATACTGTGATTCCGCGTGCTGGCCTTATCCGTTTGGTCGAAAGCTTGGCAAAATCGAGTGATATCGGGGCGACTGCACCTTGCTCAAATAATGTCGCTTACTTCCAAAAAGTCGAGCCTACATACGCAGCTCTTCAAAATCTTAATCTTTTTGCCAATGACTTTGCAAATCGCTCGGCTGAAGATGAAGATGTATCGATACTTGTTGGCCTATGCCTGGCGGTGCAGACGGAATTTATTAAGGAGCTAGGTGGATTTTCAACTGAATATGGCAAAGGAATGTTTGAGGACAACGAACTGAGTTTTCGTATCCAGGAATCGGGAAAGCGGTTGGTGTTGAGTTCTCGCAGTTATATTCATCATAAAGGTTCGCAGTCTCTGCAGAGGTTGGATTTGAACCCTGCAGTGCTATTAAGGCAAAACGAAAAGATATTCCTGGATCGCCATTTAAAATTAGTGCGGGACGGTTATGCTAGCCATCTTCCAGGTGAGCGCAGAGAGCCTATCCAATTTAATCCAGATCGCCATCCAAAGGCAATTCGTGATCGGATTTGCAGGTTAGCCAAAGAAGCAGATATAAGCCTATGCATGATCGTTCGCGATGAAGAAAGGGTTCTTGATTGTTGCCTTTCCTCAGTAGCCGATGTTTTTAACCAGAAGATCATCGTTGACACTGGTTCTACTGACCGAACGGTTGAGATTGCTAAAGCGCATGGAGCAAAGGTTTACGAAATTGAATGGCCTGACAGCTTTTCGGAAGCCCGTAACGAAAGTTTAAAACACGCGAAGGGCAAATGGATTTTTTGGCTGGATGCTGACGACACACTGCCCATTGAAACTGCTGAACTAATTTTGCATGCCGCTATTAACGCCCCAGACCACGTCAATGGGTTCGTTGTTCCTGTTCAATTTGTAGATGGCCCGGATGGGCAGGGCACAAGGGTTGACCATGTGAAACTGTTCCGCAACCTGCCAGGATTAGAATTTGAAGGTCGTATTCACGAGCAAATTCTTGGTTCGTTGCGCAAGCATGGCGGCGAGATACAGCGAATCAATGCGGTTGTTCTTCACAGTGGATACGACACGAGTGAAGTTGGTCAGGCTAAAAAGAGAAAAAGAGATTCTAAACTTTTACTCTTAGATTTACAGGACAGGCCAAACCATCCATTTGTTCTGTTCAATCTTGGAATGACTGCTCACTACAACGGAGACCATGCAGAGGCGATAGATTGGTTCTACAACTGCTTGGATGTTTCTATTCCCGAGGAGTCTCATGTGCGTAAGGTGTTTGCTTTACTATCCAATTCTTTACGGGCATTGGGCGAATCGCAGGCTAGTTTACAAGCGTTGTGTGATGGGCTTCAACTCTATCCAAGCGATCCTGAGCTCCATTTTCTGCGAGGAGTGAACTATATGTCACTTGAGCGATTTAGTGAGGCCCGTCTTGACTTTGAGCAAATCCCTGAGTTAGATCCTAGTCACTTTTCTAGCTTCGATACAGGAATTTTGGGATACAAGAAGTACTTCAATCTCGGAGTATGTGCTGAAAAATTAGGTGATTACCCGGCTCAAAAACACTATTTTCTTAAGGCAATAGATTTGCCTGGAGTGTTTAAGGATGCAGTTAGAGAATTATTTAAGTCAGCACTAAATAAACAGGATGTGGCAACGCTTCAAGAAATTCTTCGCAAAGTGGAAGTGCTGGATAGCCGAGGTGAAACTTGGGGCACTCTCTTTGTGCAAGTTGCTGAGGTTCAAGGGATTGACCCGGCTGTATCATTTGAGTTGCTTCAGAGACAATTTCCCAGTGATGATCGCATTGCAATCGCGCAGAGCAAGTTTTTGTTACAGCGAGGTCGGAAAGAGGAAGCACTGCCGATTTTGCTGAATTTGAAACATTTTGGCTCACCCGAAGCAAGTTTTTTTCTCGGTGTTGATGCAGCCAATAGTGGTGATCACGAATTAGCGATTAGCTTTTTAAATGAAGCTCTAGTATTAAATCCTGATCATATGTTAGCAAAGGAGTATCTAACAAAATTAAAAAGTGAATCACTTACTAGAACTAGACCAGAGCGAATTGTTGTCACTCAATCGTGATTACTATCAGGAGTTTCTCAATGAGTTTGCATGAAGGATTTAGTTCTGTGGCTATTCAAGCTTTGCAATCTCAAAGTTTTAGGAGGAAATTAGAGAAAGGTGATCTAAAGGGACAAATTGGTGATCCTGGCGGAGGCGACTATGTAATTTTTGAAATTCTATTGGAGGAAAATATTATTATTGATATTGGATTTCAGTGCAATGGGTGTCCAACACTTATTATTGCTTGTGAGATGCTTGCCAGTCTTGCTTGCAAACGGCCTTTGGCAAATATTAACGAAATGAATGAGAACATATTAAAAAAGATAATGGGAACGGTTCCTGAAGGAAAAGAGAAGTACCTTGCATTTGCAGTTAATGCGATCAAGTCAGTGTTGCAGCCGGGGGGCGTACATCAATGAGCTTAAGCCCAATAGGAAATACAAATGGTGGCGCATTTTGTGAAAAAGAAGTTTCCTCCAATGGTGCAGATACCATATGTCGTGGTTGTCAGGGCGGTGGTTCAGGTGGTGGAGCTACTGCGGGCATATGTGACTCAGCCGTAGACTTGCCCGGGTCGGGAGGAACAATACTCGTGTGGGTGAATGGAGTTTGGGCGTGCCTTGAACTCAATGATGAACCTGGTGCAGGGCCATAGATTATTAGAATGGATGTAAAACCAATAACTCAAAAAAGAAGCAGAAAGGCTGCTTCCAGTTTTTTAACAATTCGACTTTCCGCTAAAGGTAACGATGTCAACTTGCAGTTTCATTACGCAATGAACCCCGATGTGGCGCAGACAGGGGTGGGAAGGCAGCGAAGCGCGAATATGTTTGGCTATATTCAGCGAAATAGTCAGGCTGAAGTATTAGCACGACGAGGTGATTTGGCATGGTTTAATATGTCGCTGAGTTCTTCAGCCGCAGGCATTGATAACTACGTTGGAGCTAATGGAAGTGGATTCTCAAATACTTTATCCTACGATACTGGATCAGGTGTGTTTACAGAATACTATCCAAATGGAACAACGATTGAGTATGAGAATGTCGCCTTGCCAGCAAGTAAGTTTAGTGTAGCGCGGATTATTGATCCTAATGGGAATATCCAGACTTACTCATACAGCTCGGTTGGTTCCGAGGCTGGGCTCCTAAAGAGTATTGAGGTTCCTGAGGGCAACCTTGTTACATTCTCTTACTCCCCTGGTAGCCCAACATCCTTGCTCTCGACAGTTCAGGACTGGTCAAATCGTAACTGGACGTTATCTTATGATAGTAACCAAAATTTGGAAAAAGTCATAACTCCAGTCGGGTGTGAAACTAATTGGAGCTATACAAGCACATCTGGGCCAAATGCATATTCTGTAATTCACACGGTAGAAAACGCTCGGGGGTATCGCACTACTTACACATACGATAGCTCGGGCAGAGTCCAAACTATCTCCACTGGTTCAGCAGTGACCACGTTTGCTTATTCGGGAAGTCAATCAGTTATCCAAGATGCTTTTGGTGCGAAGTCGACAAATACGTTTTCAAGTGGTGTTCCGGTATCGACGCAGGGCCCAGTTGGCTATATATCTACCTATACATTCTCAAGTTTGGGGCTCCCTACCGCAGTTCAAACTCCACTAGGCATCGAGTCAAGTGAGTTCAATGCCAAGAATTTGCTCAGCTCAAATACGAATCGACTTGGTAATAAGACAACATATCAGTATGATGCGGTTGGTCGCCTGACGACAATAACCAATGCGCTTAACCAAAGCCAAGTATTTGTTTACAACCCCGGCGATTTCAAGCACAATGTTCTTGCCTCAGTTGATCCGCTAGGTAATCGCACAAGTTACACCTACAACGGAGATGGAACTGTGGACACCATGCAGGATGCACGGGGTCTGGTAACGAGCTTTACTTACACACCGACCGGCAAGGAAGAAACAATTACTTCTCCTGATGGTGCTGTGACGACCTTCACATACGACAGCCTCGATCGGCGGATCACGCAAACTGACCCGCTCGGAAGAGTCACCACTTATGCTTACGACGTGGCGGATCACATGATCTCCATGACCAGCGCGGCGGGAGAAACTACCCGCTATATCTACGACACCTGCTTGCTCGCAGCTGTCGTCGATCCACTGGGTAACCGAACAACCTACACCTACGGACGGTTCGATGAGCGAACTTCCATGATGGATCCGCTTGGCAACGTTACGACATACGTCAGCGACAAAATTGGTCGAACGATTGCAGTAGTTGACCCTCTCGGAAACCGTACCACCACCGTATATGCGGTGAACGGCCTGCGAGAATCCACAATCGATCCGCTTGGCAAGGTCACGACGTTTAGTTACGACAACATGGGCCGCATGATCGGCGTGCAGAATCCGCTTGGATACATCTCGACCACATCCTATGATGTGCAAGACCGCGTGGTTTCTTCGATGGATGCAGTGGAAGCGATCACAACCTTTGCCTACGATGCTTTGGATCGTCAGACTGCGGTGCAGAACGCGCTGGGTCATCGTTCGACTACGGTTTACGATGCTAACGGTCGCGTGGCGAGCACAATCAATGCGCTTAACCAAATCAATACGTTCACCTATAACAATGTGAACGCGCAGGTTTCGGCGATGGATGCGCTAGGTCGGGTTTCGACCACGATCTACGCAAGCAACTCTAACCGGGTTCAGGCATCTCAAGATGCAAGTGGCGCTCTTACCACCTATGCTTATGACCTCGCGGGGCAGCAAGTCTCAATGATTGATTCTCGTGGATTTGTAAGCACTAACACTTACGATCTTGCCGGACGGGCAAAGACCAGTCAAAACGCGCTTGGAGCGGTTGTGACTTACAACTACGATGGCGCAGGTCGCAATGAATCTGTGCAAGATCCGCTCGGACGAGTTTCGACGACAGTCTACGATAACGCAGGCCGAGCCACCGCGCAGATTGCGCCAGATGGAACGCGGGTGACCACGATCTATGATAACGCTTCGAGGCCGATTGCTTATCAAGATCAGCTAGGTTACTTAACGACGCAAAGTTATGATGCTCGTTCCCAGGTCGTAACCAGCATCGATGCTCGGGGAGCAGTAACCACGTTCGGTTATGATAACGCTGGTCAGAAAACTTCAGTTCAAGATCCACTTGGTCGAGTCTCTACAGTAATTTATGATGGAGTGGGTCGAACCGTTGCTCAACAGGCACCGGATGGAACTCTCGTGACAACCATTTATGATCTTATTTCTCGACCAATTGCATATCAAGATCAGATGGGCTACTTAACGACTCAAAGTTATGATGCTCGCTCGCAGGTTGTAACCAGCGTAGATGCTCGTGGAGCAGTAACCACGTTTGGCTACGACAACGCTGGTCAGCAGACCTCTGTTCAGAACCCGCGCGGGCATGTATCCACTACAACCTACGATATTATTGGGCGGCGTAGTGCGATGCAAAATGCGCTTGGGTACAGAACAACCTACGGCTATGACAGTGTTGGTCATGTTGTATCTATAACTGATGCACGAGGCGGGGTGATTACCATGGCTTACGATGCGGTTGGGCAGATGAAGTCCATCGAAAACCAAATCGGACGGGTCACCACTTACGGCTTCGACAATGCCGGTCAAACCGAAACTCGGCAGTTCCCGAATGGCGATGTGACTACTTACAGTTACGACCTCAACGGTCGCGAAATCGAGCGACACTATGCGGATAACACCCGTGTAACGCTTGCCTACGATTTAAAGGGCAACCTGACAACCATGTCGGATTCGACTGGTGTGACTACTTACGCATATGATAGTGTTGGTCAGATTCTGGGCAAAACTGATCCTGGCCCGCTGGTTCAGGCGTACACCTACGACCTTGCTGGTCAACGGCACACACTCAAAGACCCGGATAATGGAATCCGTACGTTTACGTACGATTCCAATGGTCGCTCCAAAACCGTGCAGATGCCGTCGGGCAAAGTCACGACATTCCAGTACGATGCGCGCGGACAAGAAACAACTGTGGTTTACGGAGACAGTGCCGCGGTTATTACAAGCACGTACGATGCGGTTGGTAACATGCTATTAAGTCATGGAACAGCTCCATGGAGTGGCTCAAACTGGGTGCAGCGAACGTACGACTTGAACGGAAATCCAGAAACAGAACGGACTGTAAAAGGAGATTTGTTTACCTACGTTTACGATGCTTTGGATCGTCCTATACAACGGATTCTAACGGGAACTCCACGTAGCTACACTTACGATGAAGTTGGCAACCTAACGTTCACAAACGAAACAGGATGGAGTGAACTGCAACATAATTTGGCTGGCGAAATTTCATCCTATTCGCGCGGAATATTAGGGCCAGTAACCCACACTTATGACCTTAATGGAAATCTCACATCTGTAACGGGGCCTTTGTTTGATACGAACCCTAGTACGGTGACAATGACATACGATAAGGAAAATCGTCAGAAAACTCATGTACAAGGAGCGACCGAAGTTGCGTACAATTATAGTGGTGATGGCTTGAAACGTCAAGAAATCACAACAGTAGATGAAGGAGGCGGAGTATCAACTGAATCGGTGAACATCCTTGTTTGGGATGGTAGCGAATACTTAGCTGAAGCACTCCCTGTCAGTGGAGAAGAGGATTTAGGATAATGGCTTTATCTAGAACATATTTAACTGTAAATGGTCAAATCCGGAGCGAACATCGCTCCGGAGAGACTCAATCTCGTGATTACATGCACGACGCGCTTGGCAGTGTTGTCGTTGTATACCAAAATAATTCATTTGTAGCGGATGGCTCTTATAGTTGTCTTGGTCGTTTGGAAAGTGGCTCGTGGAATATTGCTGCTCAGGGTTATAAGTTTGCCTGGAATGGTGGTCATGGCTACCGCCAAACTGGTGTTGAATGGAGTTCCACCTACGTGCGGGCACGTCATTACTCTTTCATGGATGGCGGCTGGACAACTATTGATCCACTCTGGCCATTCCAAATGCCGTATGGATACGTCAAGGGAAGGAGCATGAGCAGAGTCGACCCCAGCGGGATGCTAGGATGTAGAGTAACCAAGAGTCAGAAAGAGACTAATTGTGGTAGTCACAGATTTACTAATCAATGGAAATTGGACCCATCTGAAAGAATAGGTTGGATTGTGCAACATGTTAAGGTAAGGGGCGAATTTAAAGATTGTGATGGTAACCCGCCGAATCCTGTTCCTAAAATAGATAGAGAATATTGGGAGGCATGGAAGGTGAGTCCATCCCTACCATCGCAACGTAATAACCCTCGCATCTCTACTTGCAAGACAGATGTTACATCCGACCTTGATCATGATACATTCTTAACTCCAGATGTCGGATTTTGCAGGAGCGGAAAAATTACTATTGTCGGGAAGGTGAAATTTGTTCATATTTTAGACGAAGACATAGACATGAGTAATTTTAAATGCTTGAAGGGTGGTCCACCTCCGGCAGGTTGGCTCTGGTTCAATCCCGATTGGCCGATAGGGTGGGAAGATACAGGTACTATTACAAAATCTCTAGAAGTTACGTTCAGTTGTTGCTGTCGAGATGAATGTAAAAGCGGAACTGCTATGGAGCAAACTGCAACGACAAAGTGTAGGTAAATTGAAATGGATGCAAAAAAAATCATAAGCTTAGTGACAATGACAGGTCTAGCAGTTTGCTCTCGCTACGCCGCTCCAGGATTGGTTTTGTCGAGTATTGAGAATGCCGATATGGCTAGCTCACAAAATTATACAGAGCAATCTGTAACTGATGCGCTGGTAATTTATGAGCAAGCACCTTCGTGGGAATATTTTCTTAAAAAGAGTAATCATAAAAATAATTCCGAGTATTCGAAAAAGTGGTTAAGTTTGATTGAAGATGCAAAAAAATTGAGTAAACATGATAACGAAAGTCTTAGTAGGGCTGTCCAACTTTATTGCGGTAAGTATTCTAAGAAAGGAAACCAATCTTTGTTTTTACTAGCAGAAAAAAATTCAGTTTTTCTATTGAATCGGCTTTTGTTTGATGTTCCGTATTCGGAGCCTGAAGGGTCTACGTGTTTTGTTCCCTTATCCTTGAATGAAGATGATAGTGTCCGTAGGTTGTGGCCGATTGAAAATGATAATGGGAACTTGAAGCTCGTGGATGTAACTCTAGTTCTTACTGGAAATCATGATTACGATGCTTATCAAGAATTTTTGTACTATGCTAAATCATTTAAGAGGCGCATTTTTGAATGAACTATAAAATTTCTCGGTAGTGGGTCAGTTTGAAATGAGAGTTGTAACGATGGCTTATGATAAAGAGAACTGTCAGGCATCTCAGCATGATTCAACCGGAGTAGTTGCGACGTGTACTTACTCAGGTGATGGTTTCAAGTGTGCGTAAATCACAAATGCTAGAGTAACGACCTTTGTTTGGGATAGAAGCGAATATATAGGAGAAAAAATACATGGCTTTATCTAAAACATATTCAACTGTGAATGGTCAAATCCGGAGTGAGCACCGCTCCAGAGAAATTTAGACTACCAAAACTAAATGCCGCTCTGAATGGGGCGGCATTTTGAGTGAGAAAAATTAAGTCCGCAATGCTCCGCGCGGATGGTTGGATGAGGGATTAGACGAAAAGTACCCTGTTCATTTGAACCTGGTGGAGATTCCAGGTCGCGTTTCGCAACTATCACACATCAGCAATCGGAACGCAGTAAGGAAACTGCGTTCTGATTAAAACACAAATTACTGTGCGACTTCGGTTGCGATGCCCGGAGCTTTAATGTACTTTTCACCATCAGCCAAGTATTTCCCCGGTTCGGCCCTGAACTTCGTTTCACAGCCTCGGCAGCACATGTAGTACCGCACTCCATCGTGATTCACGAATCCATTTGCCGCCGCATAGGTCGGAATAACTTCCTTGCCAACTGGGCTATAGAGGGCTTCTTTCTTTGGCATGACGCCAAACTTTGCTGGTTCCTTGTCGAATTTGTTTCTGTTTTCTACGTTTGCAAATAAGAATCGAATCCCTTTGTAGTCGATGAACTCAGCAATAGCTTTATCGTGCGTCAAACGATCTCCAGAAACTGGATCAAACATAAACACGCCCGATGCTTTGCCCTTAGTTCGAAGCTCAACGTATTTAGCGGGCTCTTTTTCAAACTTTGCATCACATCCTTCACAACAGAACCAATAACGTGAACTATTGTAGTCACGAAATGGGCCTTCGTGGTTGGCTTCTCCCGCACCCATGACGGGGCGAAACTAAAGGTTCGCCATGTAACGGAGGTACGGAGGATAGTGCCGGAGCAAGAATTGCTGTCATTGAAATCATTGATTGGTGTTCTTGGTGATTGAAATCTTACGTATCTTTGTGTAAGTGTAGCCTTAGGATGAGAGAACTTCATCTCAAGGCTACCGTCGCCCTAGAATCCGAATGAATAGCCGAGGGTTAATCGAATCGGAGATTTTCTACTGCCTGATGGAGCGAAAACATCGGATTCGATGCCGAAATCAAGCACGCCTCGCTCGCTCACTTGTTGTCGCAAGCCGATGCCGATATTTCCTGTCCACCCTTCTCCGCTCATACGACCCTGCTCTACGGCGAAGTGTGCGACAAAAGTTTTATCGAACTTTGTTGGTACGCCGAGTGGATTGGAGTAGCCAAATACTGCTCCTAATGTCACATCCCTCGCTCCAGATTCGGGATCTGTAGCAAAACTCACATCAAAGTTTACGTGCCACTTGTCGTACTGGCCTGCGTTCTTGGTCATGATTCCTCGCAATCGGGTTTCAATTCCCGACGAATCACGCCCGGTAGGCAGACCAAGATCAACCTTGAACGCAATGGCAGGGGAGTTATCTATTTCACGCTGAATTTGTTGGAAGTAGCTGAGCTCTACGTTCCCCGCATCAAAACGCTTGTCTTCGTCCAGGTAGCTCGGATGAAAGCTGATTCCAAAGTCTTTGTTCTTTGCAAAGCCGTACTTAAACTCAAGTTTTCCCTCGTAATTCATAGAGCCACCACGTAGCCACGCAGAACTGAGCCCGTATTCTAGTACTCGCTCGCCAAATCCGATGCTGTAAGAATCATCAAATCGTAGCGGGCGTCCCGAATCAATGTTGTTGTGATCACTTGCCAATACGCTGGAAACCAACATAGTTGCAAAGACTCCAGTTAATAATCTGCGGCCTTTCAATTCTTTCCTCCGTCATCGCCCTTCTTTTTGTAAGGGCTTGGCTTATCAATTCTGCGATAGGTTTCAGGAGTACCTTCACCTTTGGTTTGCCACTCTGCAAGAGTTAAAGGTTGTGCATCCTTGTAATAGTCGTCTGACTTGACAAAGGCGTCAAAAGCGGCACGTGAAGTGAATACTCGCGACCAGTCGCTACATTCTGGGTGATCGCCTTTGACTTCAAGAAACATGATTCCCGGGATGTTTGAAGTCCAGTTACCTTCTTCATCAGAAATCATAACTAGCGTTTGGTTTGGATCCTCGGTAGCGGCGCGTATCACAGCACGGCCAATCGTTTCACTTGCCATGTCACGCGCACACAACATGCAACGCACCATCATCGTCCAACCATCGGCTGAGACAGTGGCACCCCATTGATCGCCTTCTGGCAAAGTGATCGAGCAATGTCCGCACTCCGACATGTTCATCCAACCCATGCCGGACATATACATGTCATCATCGGTTGAACCCTTCATCCATCCCATCCCTGGCATTCCCATAGGGTAGCGATGATCGTGCAAAGTGCCTGGCTCTCCCGAACCTGGTTCTTCGCCAAGATGAGTTGAACTTAATACACGCCAAATCGCAATATCGATTTGTTCTTTCTTTTGTGCTTCGCTTAGAGAACGCGTTGCAAGGATGTCTCCTACATTATCGTGAAGCATATGCAAGTTGTCAAAGGAATTCGCAATGTAAGGAAAACGCTTTGCAAATCGCGGGCTCAATTCGCCAGTCATGGGCATGAACTCACGCTCTGTGTTGAACAGTTCGACATTGCGGTAGCGATCACCTAGCACATCGTACTGCGGATTGTGAGTGTTAGTCGGCGTGCGATAGAACATGTCGTAATTCGCAGTTTGAAGCCAGTGATAACCCCAGAACAATGCATTTACTTTCGGATATTTTGTTCTGAACGTGGAACTGTACGAATAGCTGTCCAAGACTTCCATATTCATGGGTAGTCCAGTAATCGCATAGGGTTGCGCGGAATATCGCTTCCATAAAAGCTCAATTTCAGCCTCTTTTTGAGCGTCAGTCCAGCCTTTGTGGGCGAGAACGTCGATGGTTTGGAAGTGGAGCAAATGCGCCCAATCGAACACTTTTTCTAAAGCACCGTACTTTCGTTTGAACGTCGGCAAGATGGCACCTTCATCAATCGGAAGCTTTGGCGGATTCATTAGAACCCCGACGATCGACTTGTGAATCGCATCTTCCATCTGAGCAGCTCGACCCGTAACCATAGCTTCGTAGGCGATTCCGTGCCCGACTCCTGTGCCGTACATATCGGCGGCAAAGGCGGGAACATTGCGGATCGACCAGTTATAAGGAGCTGACTTATAAAAAAGGTGATCAGATGTTTTATTAGACATCCACTTCGGAAAATGCTGAGGGGGAGTTGGTAGTTCGGAATTCTGTCCTCCCATTCCTGGCATCCCGCCGTGTTGCTCATGATGGTTTTGAGCGAGGGCAGATTTGCTCAGCAGAACTGCGAATAGAGCAGCCGAACTTAAAAGGTATTTTGTTCGCATATTTTGTTCCCGGTTTCGGTTTTGGTGTTGAGTCGAAGATGCGAAAAAGCGCACCTTCAACTCAACAATCTCTTACTTTTTCGCAACCTCTTTCAACATTTCTTCAAGTGTCAGTGCTTTAGCATTTGCAATATTATTTGCTGCGACATATTTGTCGAATGCTTGCTTGCTGGTGAAGGCCCGTGACTGTTCAGCGCAATCCTTGTGTCGTTTAAACGTGTTCAGGAACAAAGTTCCATCAGGTGCACTCCACTTACCATCGGTTCGCTTTAAGATGATCGGTTTGCCGACTGACTCGCTTGGTGCGTAGACAACGAGATCGCTACTGAATTTCTTTTGATCAGCGAAGACGCAATAAACACACCGGTATTCAATTTTCTTGTTGCCGTACTTCACAACAACTTCGTTATCCTGATCTTTGGTGTTTTGTACGAGTTTGGTCTTGCAGTAGGGGCAGTCAGCTTCATGTGCCTTAGCAGGTACGACTAAGCCAAATGTGGCAGTTGCAAGGAGGATGAGAGAGAGAATTGTGTTTTTCATTTGTTTACCTTTCTGTGAATTTGAGAATTTGAGGCGGTTACGACCCATAAATGAGCTGGCCTCCGAAGTGGCCTGTGGCTCCAACAGCAATGGTCGAAATCACAAGCAGAATGGAGTAAGCAACCGACTTCGGTTGCTTACGGATTTTCCAGATTGCAGTACTTAACATCAGAATCGTAGAAACGCCCGCGAGGATCGCATGGGTTAAAACAATCCCCTGCCAGGCGTATCCGGAATTGAAGAAGATCACAAAGCCGCTGGGCACTGTAACAAGAGCCATCAAAGCTCCAGCGACAAGATTCCACCCCGATGCTTTTTGAAGTTGATCGTTCTTTTTCACCAGGCCTAAAACTTCCAGGAACGTCCCGAATATGAACAAGGCAATCGGAAAGTGAACTAGCAGCGGGTGGAAACCGTGCTCAGGGAACAACTTCATGATAGAGTCCATGTGATCTCCAACTGCTCACTTGATATCAAGGACAAAACCAAAAGTTTTGATTTCGCCTTGGTGGCTGAATTGAGCATAGGCCTTGTAAAGGCCTGGCTTAGGGAACCTTCCCATAAACCTAAAGTTGCCCTGCTTTGCCATAGCAACAGTCTCTGGATCTTCTTTCGGATGGCTGTGAACAACAGTTTGACCTCCCTCATGGATGATCATCATATGCCCAGCCGCACCTAGCCACGGCACAGTATCCAGAACAGGCTTTCCGTCTGGAGAACGCAGTTGTACTTCCAGCACCGTGTTTTTGCCTATGGGAATTTCCTTGTCCAATGGATTAAGAGTGGCGACAATGCCGTGAACCGATGTGGGGCCGAGTGTCGGCACTAACGAAGTGTTCCAGTTGGGTTTTGGTCCGTTTGCAACGTTGACCTCGCTAATCAAGAGTTGTGAACTCTTTCCCGCCGGAGCAACATCTCCGTAGACGAAATACTTTCCAGAGGCTGGGAACGTTAGTGGTATTGACCAAGTGCCATCATTCGCCATTTTGGGATGTTCGTGGACAAACCATCCAAGATCTTCGCTAGCGATAAGCAGGTGGAATTTCATCTCGTGCACTATTTGAAAATCAGATTGAACTTTGCCAGTTTTCGTATCCTTGACCTGTAATTTCAAGTTGATTGATTCGCCAGCTTTTGCATTTTTCGGAAAGTCTACGATGCTAAGCGCATACGGCTTCTTACCCATCGCCATATCTGCCGGACGCTCATCTTGAACTTCTACTTTGAAGACAGCGGGGAATTTTTCTCCGTCTGGAAGGGTCAGTTGCAGATCAATCTGGTAACCGCCTCCGTGCGGGAAGTACAAAACTATTCCGTAGTATCCTGGAATCCCTTCACGGTGAATGTCCGGTATTTGGGATGGCATTCCGGGCATTGCTGGCATGGTAACGACTCCTTTCGCTTCGACATTTGCAATGCCTAGGTTGCCTTCTACCGGGTCTTTTTGAGTCGAGTCAGTAACCCTGAACTCTAGATCCATTTCTTCACCAGCGAAGATTCCTTCTTCGGGAACTAGAAGTTCGACTTCATATTTGCCGTGTTTGATTTTGGTCACCACGGTTTCCTGCATGGATTCGTGCTGATGTTGAGCCGACGTGGCATCGGACGGTCGAGGCGCTTCTGCTATAGTGGCAGAACACGCAGAGACGATGAGACTTGCCCCAAGGGCACTTACTGCACTGATGGCAGCGATTGTTAAATTCATGATTTCTTCTGTAGCTTTTTTTGTTGTGAACGACTAATTAGGCGACACGATGAGTCGCACGGGAATTAGTTCACGCTACAGGAGGTGCTCGCGAACCGAGCGTTTGAAAAATATGATAACCAGGGGGCCCGGGGTCGGTCGAATAATGACCTGGGACAACGATCAGTCTCGTAACCACTGATTCAAGTTCATCCGGAATAATGACCGGAACGTCAAGCACTTGATAATTGGTTGCCGAAGAGATTGGTGGCGGAACAGTGGCGGTATCGCACGCGCCGATCGACTGGCAAGAACCATTACACTGATGCTTATTAGCACCGTCTTGGTTTTCTTTTTCGCCGTGACCTGCGCAGTGATGAGATTCTGCTTTAGATGCTGCTACTTTTGCAGATTCGGCGCAGTCAAACGCGCACTGGATGCCGCAGGCAATGCCAACCGTCGCCTGTAAGAACAAGGCGATGACTCCTATGAAGAGAGAGGCTTTGCGGACAGAATTGCGCATTCGACTACTTATCATAACATAACCTCAGAAAAGTTGGTTCCGTTGTCCTAGAATGCTATTCTGATCCGTTGCTCTGAAAATTCTAAGTTTTCGATTATTAACTTGCATCTTAAGCGGCTCCTCGGCTGAAGGATTTCAACCTAAGAGAATTCAGGATCACCGAGACGCTAGAGAATGCCATGGCTCCAGCAGCAAGCATTGGACTTAAGAAGCCAAATGCCGCGAGAGGAATCATGAGTGCGTTATAGATGAACGCCCAGAACAGATTCCATCGGATTGTATTGAGAGTGGCACGACTTAGCCCAATTGATTTAGCAACGGCACGAAGGTCAGACCGCAGGATGGTAATACCCGCCGTTTCCATCGCTACATCAGTTCCGTGCCCCATGGCTATGCCAAGGTCGGCTTGAGCGAGAGCAGGTGCATCGTTGATGCCATCGCCTACCATTGCGACCCCGCCGTTGAGCTGACGCTTTTCAACCACTGCAACTTTGCCTTCTGGTAACACTTCGGCTTCCACCGATTCGATTCCCACCTGAGCAGCGATCACTTCTGCAGTTGCACGATTATCTCCAGTAACCATAACAGTTTCTATGTCAAGGTCGTGGAGGTTTTTGATTGCTTCGCGGCTGTTCTTATCGATCACATCTGCAACAGCAAGTAAGGCCAGAGCGGTGGCGCCATCGTGCAGAACAAAAGTCGTTTTGCCTTCCTTTTGAAGTTTGAGGATCAACGTTTCGGCATCTTCATCAAGTTTGAACGATTCTTGTGCGGCGTTCGGGCTTGTGAGGTAATACGTTCGTCCCTCAATGACTCCCTTAACGCCTTTCCCACGCATCGCTTCAAATTCCGAAACTTGACTTTGACTCAAGGAGTCGTTTTTCGCGCCATTTACAACCGCTTGGGCAATGGGATGTTCGGATTTAGATTCTAGCGAAGCTGCGAGTGTGAGGGCTTGATTTCGGTCGAGTCCGCTCAGTACAACAACGTCGGTAAGTTCAGGTTTGCCTTTCGTAATGGTTCCCGTTTTATCAAGAAGCACGGTTTTCACTGCTCCGGCTCGTTCTAGGGCTTCTCCATCTTTGACAAGTATTCCTAACTCAGCACCGCGACCAGTTCCTACCATCAGAGCTGTAGGTGTTGCCAGCCCCAAGGCGCATGGGCACGCAATAACAAGAACAGCAACTGCTCGCAAGATCGCCGTATCAATGGTTCCTCCGGTTGCAAAAGTGATAATTGCTGTTAGTAAGGCGATACCGATGACGATGGGTACAAAAATCGCGGAGACTTTATCTGCCAACCGTTGCATGGGCGCTTTGGATCCTTGAGCTCGCTCAACCATCTTCACGATTTGAGAAAGCATAGTATCTGCGCCAATTTTTTCTGCACGATAGGTAATAGCACCCGACTGATTGACCGTTCCAGCAGTAACTGAAGAATCAACTTCCTTTGCGACTGGAACAGGCTCGCCGGTTAACATGGATTCATCAATATAAGTCTCTCCTTCCGTGACAATTCCGTCAACTGCAACTTTTTCGCCCGGTCTAAGCTTAAGCAAATCACCGACGCTAACTTTGTCAATAGGGATTGATTCCTCAAGTCCATCTCTAGTTAATCGGATCGCATTTTTGGGAGTAAGCCCCATCAATTTTTGGATTGCGCCAGACATGCGAGTTTTTGCCCGAGATTCGAGGTGACGTCCAAGCAGCACCAACACAATGATTCCGGCTCCAACCTCAAAGTAGATATGTTCGCTTTGCATGTGCGAGTTGTTTGAGAACTTCAGTAGGCCGTATAAACTATAAATCCACGCGGCGGTCGTTCCGACCGAGATCAACGTGTCCATAGTTGTTGTGAAATGCTTTAATGCGTTCCAAGTGTTCTTGAAAAACTGCCGACCGGCCACAAAAATTACTGGAGTTGCCATTGCAAATAGCAGCCAGTTCATCCAAACCGCTCGTGGATGCCAGAGCATTGAAATCGCAATCGTTGGGATAGTAAGCGCAGCTGCGATTATAAGCTCCAGGCGGGCCCG
This sequence comes from Fimbriimonadaceae bacterium, assembly GCA_019638675.1. Taxonomy (GTDB): domain Bacteria; phylum Armatimonadota; class Fimbriimonadia; order Fimbriimonadales; family Fimbriimonadaceae; genus UphvI-Ar2. The sequence continues at coordinate 1,297,318 of JAHBTE010000001.1, forward strand.
GTTCATTTGCTCTGCTGATTCAGCTGCAAGGTGTGCAGCATGCTCGCTCGCCGAATGATGTGAATGGATATCATCTGATTTAACTTTGGCGGTGTAGCCGGCTTTTTCAACCGCTGCTACGATTTTCGATTTATCCAGTTGCCCACTATGTGTGATCGTGCCGATGCTATTTGCAAAATTCACAGCAACATCATCAACGCCCTCGACCTTTGCAACCGAACGCTCTACGCGGGCAACACATGAAGCGCAGGTCATGCCTTCAATCTGAATTTGCGTTGTTTCTGCCGCTGACGCATCAGCGATGGCGGACTTAGACATAGGGTGATGGTCGTGATTGTCCATGATCATTCACTGGCGATTTCAGCGGAGTAGCCTTCTTCTTTGACTGCCTCAACGAGGGCTACATTTTCGAAATTAGTGCCAGAAACTGTTGAGGAGCCTTCGGAGAGATTGACTTCTACTTGGCTGACACCGGGGACGGACTCAAGGGCATGCTTGACTGATCCAACACAGTGACCGCAACTCATTCCACTTACTTTTAATTGAACTGTTTTCATTTTCATTCCTGTCGAGAGCGACGTCTCGTAATATACCCTACGGGGTATAAGCGCATTTAGTTACGCACTAGGACTATTTCATTAATCTGGAAAGCGTGTTCTTTAATTCGTCGAGCATTTCTTCTTGGGTCATTGATTCACAATGCCCGTGGGCAGATTGAGATCCTTGACCCAATATGCAGGTTTGAACGTGTGATGTAGCTAGCTCAGCACCAAATTGATCCAAAGCTGAACGAATGGCGCTAAGCTGAGTGAGAATGTCAATACAGTAGCTGTCTTGCTCTACCATGCGCCGAAGTCCCCTTACTTGACCTTCAACCCGAGCCAATCTTCGATCTAATGACGCCTTTTCTTTTTCTTGCATTTTTATATTATACCCACATGGGTATATCTTAGATTAGAGTTATTTGAGGCATTTTAAACCCGGTATTAAGTGAAGCAGACGCTTAGAATCTGTAGGATTGCCAATAGATACAATCAAAGTTTATCTTCTGCGATTTCCTACTTAAATATGATTGGAGGGTACGAAGAAAGTAATTTGTTCGTGGTGGAGATAAGGGGGCTCGAACCCCTGACCTCTTCCATGCCATGGAAGCGCTCTCCCAGCTGAGCTATATCCCCACTCGTTGGGAGTTAGATTATTGCAGGCAAGCGCCACGCCGGTCAAGTTGAGCCCCCGGATTGGGCGTTTTGGGGCGGAAAACTTGAAAAATTCGGGCGAACTTTGGCGATTATTCTTCGTTTAGATCGTTTATGCTGTCGAATTCTATTCGCCAATTGGCGCGATTCGTTGTGCTTGGCACGCTCGTTCTGCCAGGGTTGGCATTTGCTCAAGCGGGCGGTCAGGCAAACGCTGCTCCAACTTTAACCCCTGAAATCCGCGCTGAAATCCTCGCCGGAGTAAAGGACACGCTTGAAAAGCGAGCTTTTGTTCCTGGACTCGATTTTTCCAAATGGGATGCCATGGTCGCCGAGAAAAAAGAAGCTCTGGACAAAGCGGATACAGAAAATGCTTTCGCCGGAGAAGTTAACCGGATGCTTCGCAGTTTTGGCATCAGCCACGTTGGTTTGCAAACTCCACGAACTGCAACCTTCCGCCGTACAGGTGTGACGACCGGCCTTGGCATGGGTGCCCAGTTTGCTGACGGTGTGATGACGGTTCAAAGCGTTGCAGAAGGTAGTCCCGCCGAAAAAGCGGGCGTTAAAGTTGGCGATAAGATCGTGGAAATCAACGGAGCAAAAGTAACCGCTGAATCACGACTGCAAAACGCTCCTAACGAAGCTTTAACCGTGAAAATCCAACGCGGTAAAGAAGAACTGAATATCAAAATCGAAGCGGGTGAGTATGTGGTTGTTCGAAAAGACACCCTCACTTGGCCAAGCGAAGGAATCGCGATGATCCGAATTAATTCGTTCTCACGTGGTTACGAGCGAACTGAAATCAATAACATGGTGAAGGAAGCCGGGGAAAAGGGCGCTAAATCCATCATCATTGACCTCCGTAATAACGGCGGTGGCGCAGTCAACAATTTGGCTCACCTGATGGGCTTGTTTATTGATCCTAACTTGCCAGTTGGCACGTTTGTTAACAAAGGCATGATGAATGCCTACCTCAAGGAAAAGAGCCTCGAAACCGCAACAGTGAAAGAAATCGCAACTTGGGGAACGCAAAAGTTCCGGCCAACCGCACCGCCAGTCCCACGGTTCGACGGCACGATGGCAGTTTTGGTGAACCGAGGATCGGCGAGTGCTAGTGAGATTTTCGCGGCGGCCATCAAAGAAGTTCGTAATTCCTTTGTAGTTGGTTCAAACACGCGCGGAGCGGTTTTGGCTTCCACTTACAGCCGATTGGCCAGTGGATTTGAACTCCAATACCCAGTGAGCGATTATGTGACGATCAAAGGTCAGCGGTTAGAAGGTGACCCGGTAGTGCCAACCCATCCGGTTGAGGTTCCTCGAGGAACTCAGGACGACGTCATCTTGAACGCGGCGGTTACTGCGCTCAAAGCGGTTAACACCTTCCTGTACTAAGTTAATATTTATGGCTCCGGGAGTATGCGCTCCCGGAGCTTTTTTATTTTGCTTTAGGTTGAATTCCACAGGTCGCAGGAATCCCGAGTAAGCGGCTAATCAGCAATCTGTTTTTAGCTACCAAACGGTAGCAACCCTCGGCTACGTAATTGAGTGGTTTAGCCAGAAAAACTTTCAGTAAGCTCTTTGGGCGGAGCACAAGCCATGCTCGGATCGCCGCTTCGGAACCCCCGTAAACGTTGCCGTTTTGAAATAAGATAACTTCACGTTTAGCTTGAGCGACACGATCAGGGTTTTCTAATATCAGTGGTTCAACTAGGTTTGATGCGTACCGCAACCTATTTTCTGGGTCACGCGCGGCGTAAAAAGCGACACTGCGTTGGCAGAATCCGCAATCGCCGTCGTACACAAAAGTCGGTCGCTCATCGAGCATCGTTGATATTATTCTACGGTCTGGGGAAAGGGTTGAGGTGAAGTACCTGGGTGATTTGGTTCAGGATTGTTTCAATTTGTCTTCGCTTTTCTTGGCGGAGAGTCGATGCTTCTTCAAGGGTCGCGGGCATCAACTGAATAGTTGATTGAGGTCGCAATTGGGCGAGGCTGGCAAAGTCGGCAGAAATCACCGCTCCTGCTTTTGGATAGCCGCCCAGAGTTGGCCCGTCGGGGCCATGAATCAGAATCTCGTCGCCCGGTGTTACTTGGATGGCTCCGTGGATGGATGGTTCTGACCTTTGCAGGCTGGGCAACTCTGGGGTTGACCCTTGTAGCCTTGTTCCAATTCGGCTGATTTTTGGAGTAACGATCCAATCCTCCGACAAAACTTCCGTTGTGGGAATGTAGCGAATAGCTTTATTTGGCCGTTCGAGAAGACTTGGGTCAAGAGCAAGGAAGTCGGTTGCTCTATGCGTTTCCGAAACGATTGAGTTTGCTACTAATGGCTTTGGGAGAATTGAATCTGCCTTAAGACTTTTCCAACTGATATACGCTCTCAAACCAGCAGATGGAGACTGAAAGGAGATTGATTCACCTGCCTTTACATGAACGAGACCGAGGCAAAAGGTGGGATGGTCTGCAATTAAGTGCGAGTTAGGGAGCGACCCGATGGCAACACTCGTATCCGTTTCCGCTTGAAGAGTTAATGGTGTTGTGATCTCAATCAATGTTTGGTTTTGGGCGAGGTGCTGTACGATAACGCCAATAACCGGATCGCAAGGGCCGCCAACCGGTACGCCTATGGCCCTCTTCCCAGCCGTCGCGGGAGGAACGATGAAGTTTCCAGGATATGGGGAATGAATCAGCATTGCTTGATTTCGTACCCTTCACAAATTAGTGCGTCTTTCACCGAAGCGAGAAGCTCAATCGCTTGCTGGTTGTCGCCGTGAACGCACAAAGAATCGCACGTTTCCGTGAGTTGCAGGGCTTGCTGGATCGCTTCATCTTGATCGTGAATAATGCTGTTCGGCTCGCTTCTGGGAAGGAGTTGATGATTTTCGTCGTATCGCCGGTCGATGAATCCTTCCTTTAAGAATCGAACGCCAGCCGCATTTGCTATCTGTTCGTGCGCGGTAAATGGCAGTCCGAGCAACGGCAGGTTGTAATCCCTCAAGAGTTGAACCAATGTGTCGGTGAGGCTGCTATCTTGCGATTTGGCGGTTTCGTTGTAAAAAGCCCCGTGAGGTTTGATATACGTTGCCTCAGGAATCAGGGAAAGCTGTTGATTGAGGTTGGCAACTAACTCTGGAAAAGAAATGCCGATTTCAGAAAACGCGCGCCGCCCAAAGTTCTCCCGATCGGGGTAACCAGGGTGTGCCCCAAGCTGAATCTTATGGTTGAGGCAAGCTTCAATTGAGCGTCTTGTTGTCTCAGCCGAACCAGCATGGGCTCCGCAAGCAATATTGGCACTTGAAATGTAGGGAAGTACTTCAAGTTCCCAAGCAACTCCTTCGCCCAAGTCGGCATTCAAATCTATAAACTTTGAATCCACTGTCCCTCCATTTGGTCAATTTCGTTCTGGCTAGCATCAACAAATTGGATCGTGTCGCCGACCGTTAGCGGAAAGAAATCTTGGTCAGGATCGCAGATAACCATTGAAGTTCGACCGATGATGTTCCAGCCGCCAGGTGTTGCTTGCGGATAGATGCAAGCTTGGTCGCCAACAATCGCTAGTGAGCCCGGCGGAACTGCCGAGCGTGGCGAATCCAGTCGCGTTAACCCTTGTAATTCTGAAGGCAAACCAGAAAGATAAGGAAACCCAGGGCAGAATCCAATTGCTTCCACGGTGAACGTTGTTTTGGTGATCGTTGAAGTAATTTCTGCCGCCGAAATTCGCAACAAATCTCGAATCCGGTCGATATCCAATCCATCGAATAGAATCGGAATTTTGAAACGGTTTTGCTTAACCGGAAGCACGTTACCAACACTAAAATTATCATCCAACAATCCCGCATCGAAAACGTCAGGGTCGAAATAAACACCCACTTGATCGAAAGCTGGCACTGCCTCGATCAGTCCCGGCAGATGTTGAGAACATAAACTGTGGGCAACCTCAACCGCAGGGGCGGGGAGGTCTTGTAGAATGATGAGAGATTCGCCCAGGCGCCGCGAGCGCATGAGTGGATAATACGCGAGAAGTCATGAACGAAACATTGGCACCGGGGCAAATTGTGGTGGATTTGCCGGTTATTGTTGAAGGTGAAGGGGTTGCCCCCAGCTATGCTTCTGAAGAAGCCGCGGGCATGGATTTGCGCTCAACGGAAGAAATTACATTAAAGCCGCTAGAACGAACGCTTGCAAAAACAGGATTACGAATGGCGATTCCGAAAGGATTTGAAGGACAAATCCGCCCGAGAAGTGGCCTTGCCCTTAAACGCGGAATCAGTATGGTGAACTCGCCAGGAACCATTGATAGCGATTATCGCGGAGAAATTGGAGTGATTTTGATCAATTTGAGTGATTCCGTCGTCCAATTGGAGAAAGGTGAGCGAATCGCGCAAATGGTCATCTGTCCAGTGGCGCGAGCAACGGTGAAAATCGTTGATTCACTAGACGAAACGGAACGAGGGGAAGGCGGATTTGGCAGTACAGGAACCAAATAACGGAAATACAAAGTGTCCAAGATGTTTTGCGGTGATTAGCCGCACGAGTCCATTTTGTCCGGAGTGCGGCGTGAGCATTGCCGACTCTGATGGATCGGATGTCGCGGTTTATCAAGATTTAGCCTCGGCGAACTTACTTCGCATGCGTGGCGACAAGCAGGATGCCATTGACACCTGCTTAAAAATACTCCGCAATTATCCGAACAATGCAACCGCCCACTCATTACTCGGTGAAATCTACATGGAGCACGGGGAACTCAAGCAAGCGGCCGAATGGTTTGAAATGGCGCTTGATCTTGATCCAAATGCAACTCGGGAAAAGATGCTCCTCAAAAAAGTTCAAGATCAACTCAACGCCAAGGAAAGTGCGGCGGCAGTTCAGCAATTAGAGATCAAGCCAAGGAGCGGCTTAACTGCCTATTTAGTTGGGATGATGCTTTTGGTAATCGCGGTCGGTGCGCTCGCTTTCTTTGTTGGGAATTCAGCAGGTAAGAGCACAGTCGCCAAGAATTCTGGTGCGGCTCGCCCGATCACGATTCCAGCACAAACTAATACGGATACTCAGCCGAATACGACTCAAACACCAGAAACGAACACTGAACTCCCCGCCACGACTGCTGGAGCACCTAGTGAAGACGTCGCACTGTTGCAGTCAATCAAGGCAGGTGGAACTAAGGGCAATTTGGTGATTTCCCTGATATTTAATCCAGCCCTTGAGCAAGTCACACTCACTGGTCAAACGGAAGAAAGTGTTACTCGTGAAGAAACTGCGCTTATGATGGCCTCGGATATATTCGTAGCCCGACCAGAAGCTCGGGAAGCCGTTATCCGTTTGGTTGAAAATTCTCGAGTAATTTTTGTTGGCACAATTGGCCGTGCTCAGTATGACGAAGCGCAAGGATTATCCGGTGGTAGCACTCCGATCAGTCAAATCGCGATGCAAGCGTTTCCCAATGCGTGGCACGCCGATGGACGTGGAACTGGTAGCGCAGTTGTTCCGCCCGATGGAATGGGCAACACAACCGGAAGCACAGAAAATAATGAAGGTCAATAAAAAAATCCCCGCTCAATTGAGCGGGGATTTTTTGTTTTAGCCCCAGATCAACTCAGGGCGCAGAACGATTGTCTCTTCACGATCTGGCCCGATGCTGAGAATCGCGGCGGGAACTCCTGTGAACTCTTCAATGAACCGAACGTAATCTTGAGTCGTTTTTGGAAGGTCTTCCCATTTGCGAGCGCCAGAAATATCTTCATCCCATCCTGCAAGAGTTTGGTATTGAGCCTGAACGGTTTCCCATTCGCACGGCGTGCTTGGAATGTAGTTCACTGGCCCACTTCCCATATCGTAAGCCGTGCAGACCTCGAGTTCGGGAATTCCCGCGAGAACGTCCAAGCGAGTAATGATCAGTCCGCTGAGGGAGTTGATCCGGGCAGAGTGTCGCAAAGCAACCAAGTCGAGCCATCCACATCGGCGAGGGCGACCAGTGGTTGTTCCGTACTCGTGGCCTTGATCGCGGATTTGCTGACCAACCGCGTTATCTTGCTCAGTGGGGAATGGCCCTTCGCCGACTCGTGTAGTGTATGCCTTGCAAACTCCAAGAGCATTATGAATATCGCGCGGCCCGATTCCTGTGCCAAGACAAGCTCCCCCGGTAGTCGGGTGGCTGCTGGTGACATAGGGGTAGGTGCCGTGGTCAAGGTCAAGGAATGTGCCTTGGGCGCCTTCAAAAAGCACTCTTTCATCGCGGCGAACGGCTTCTTGCAACACAGATTCTGTGTCGCTTACGTAAGGTGCAAGCTTTGCCGCATAGTCCATGTATTCTTCCAAAAGCGATTCAATCTTGACTGGCTCTCCGCCAAGGAGCGTAATCAAGCGATTCTTGAATTCCAGTACTTCAGCTAATCGCTTTTTGAATAGTTCAGGTTTAACAAACTCGCCCATGCGGATGCCAATGCGCTGAACTTTATCGGTGTACATCGGGCCGATGCCACGTGAGGTGGTACCGATCTTATTGTTTCCCCGCGCTGATTCCTCCAGTTGGTCGAGGAGTCTGTGGTAGGGGAAGACTACGTGTGCCGAAGGAGAGATTCGCAATTCACCAAGTTCAGCTTGTTGCTCGCGGGTGCGATCAATTTCTTCTAGTAATGCTTTAGGGCAGATCGCCATGCCACCAGCAAGAATCGAGAGCGTGTTTTTGTGGAGAATTCCGGCGGGGAGTAAGTGGAACTTAAAAGTCTTTCCACCAGTGATAACCGTGTGTCCGGCGTTGTTTCCTCCGCTGTACCGAACGACGTAAGTGGCTTGATTGCCGAGAACATCGACAATTTTTCCTTTGGCTTCATCACCCCATTGGGCTCCGACAATGACGAGGGTTGACATATTTTTCCTTTTACAGGCGGCTGGTTCTCAAAATGGAACCGGCGGAGCCTGCGTGTTTTCACACCGAGGATCCGCCGGTTCGCACCGTTCGCCTTATCTCGACAGGAGCTATTGTATCAGAGCTTTTCCCAGATTGTTAGCTGGCTAGGACATCTGTACAATCGAGTTATGTGAATAAAAAGTCCGAGGCAAATGACCTCGGACTAAGTGGCATGAAAGAGCGTCCTTAGCTCTTTTTGCGTCGAGCGAGGGCAGCAAGCCCAAGGCCGAGGGCAGCCATCGTCATTGGTTCAGGAACCGCTTCCGCTGCTTCGACTTGAATTGTTGGTCTCCATTCTTCGTTACTGTTTGTTGCACCAGCCCAAGTCGCGGCAACGACATCGTCGCCAGGGGTCACAACAATGCGGATTGGCCCGCCGCCTGCACCGACTGCATTATTTAACAATCCGGTCACAGTCGAGTTGACATCAAACGAATAAGCGGTTGCCCGGCCGTTAGTGGATGAATCGTCGCCCAAGAAGTCTCCCGCACCCAAGAAATGGAGAGGAGTTAGGTCGCCAGCCGCTACTCCATTTGGAGTTTGAGTTGGATCAAAGATCAGCGAACTGGTTCCTGGTTGAATGTCAGCAGTTGTGTCTTCGGTGAGCCAGAAGTTGACCGAGCCAGGCGTGGTGAATCCGGCGTTCGATTCAGTTAGCGTAACAATGACTCGGAAGATGTCGCCAGCGGCTGGGTCAAGGGTCAGAGCACTTCCATCGAAATCAAGAACGCCGTAGCTGGCGAAGTTTCCGTTAGGAATTGATTCGACATTGAAGAAGGCCTTTCCACTGCTGCCGGTTCGAGGCCCGCCAGGTTGAATCGTGGCGTTATCGGTCGCGGCTCCAGTTGTGGAAAGAAACTGAGCGTGGGAGACAGTTGCCAAAAGAGCAACCGCAATGAGTGAAATGGTGTGTTTCATAGTTTTCCTCGCAATCACGTGATTGCCGATTAGCTTTTTGAAAGCCACGCCCATAAGCCTACGGATACTTACTGTGAGAAGGGGAATCTTGGGCAATAAGGAACCGTTAAGAAGCTGAAGACTAGTATTTTTGCTGGGATTTTATGGCAAAGGTTCCATCCTAGCGGCAGTGAATAATCCGTACCAATCTTCACGCGAGAGTTCAATATTTGCAGTCTCTGCGGCTTCCTTGATGTAATTCGGAGTTGTCGCCCCGGCGATTGGAATAATGCCAGAAGGATGTTTTAGCAGAAACGCCAAACAAAGCTGGTGCCGAGAAATTCCGATTGTTTTCGCGACCCCGCCAACTATATGGTGAAGTTTTGCAAGTTCTTCAACCCAGCTTCCGGTTGGTGGAGCGTACTCCTCGCTCGCCAGCCAGCCTCCACCAATTGGTGACCAAGCAAGCGGGGTCATTCCACGCTGGTAAATGTGATCAAGCGTTCCGTCCATAAATGGTTCTAACTCGGCGAGACTGATCTCAATCTGGTTGACAATCAACTTATCGGATAAAGCCGATTGGAGCAGATCAGTTTGCCGCGGCGTGAAATTAGAAACTCCAAACCAGCGCACGAGATTACGTTCGCTCAGTTCATGGAATGCTTCCGCTACCTCATGTGGATTCATCAAGATATCAGGTCGGTGAAGTTGGTAAAGGTCAATTTGATCTAGTTGAAGCCGCTCAAGAGATTTTTCACAGCTTTCGATGATATGTTTTTTTGAGAAGTCGTAGCGGTGGGGGGATGTTGATTCTGGTTCACCTGGGAACCGAACTCCGCATTTGGTGGCAATGATGGTTTTAGACTTTAACTCTGTACTTTCGGCGAGCATCCGGCCATGGATTTCTTCGCACAGTCCTCGGCCATAAATATCCGCATGGTCGAACAAGGTGTAGCCGTTTTCGTAAGCGGCTTGCAAAGCTTTTCGCCCAGCTTCTTCGTGTTTGGGAGTGAATTCTGCTCGGTTCCAAGTTCCGGCGATACGCATACACCCATAGGCGAGTCGGGAGACGGTGAGGTCGCTGGTGCCTAGAGTGATACTTTGCATCGAACACTGGGTTTACCCGGTTCTGCGTATTACCATTGAGAATCTAGCATTGAGCGAATTCAGTTGTATTGTCGCCACTTATTTTGATGATCCCTGCGTAATATATGGTGTGCACAAATTCAAAGGAACATAATTAAATGAGCGAGATCAATCTCAAAACAATTAATCGACCGGAAACGAGTTACGTCGGTTTTCGGCATATCGGCGCATACAACCAAATCGGCAGTGCGATTGGCACCTTGTTTCAGCAGGCAATGCCGCGCGGAATCGAAGTAGCAGGGCCAGTAATAGGTGTTTTTCACGATGATCCAGGCGAAACACCCGAGGATCAACTCCGCAGTGATGCGGCGTTTGCCGTGAATAAAGATTACGATTTAGAGGGTACAGAACTGCATGCGTTTACCATTCCGGCGGGTGATTTTATCAGTTGCGACCACATCGGGCCGTATTCGGAACTTGGGGATTTGTGGCAGAAGTTCGCAGGTGAAGTGATGGCACAGCACGGTGATTCCGCGACATGGCAGTGGATTTTCGAGGAGTATCTCAACGACTGCGAAGAAGTCGGGATGGAGAATGCTCATACTCGTTTGTTTGTGAGTCTGAAGTAGAAATGTCTTTTCTTAATGCCCCTACCTTTGAATTTTCAAAGGTAGGGGATTTTAATGTAGTCAACCCCGCCCTGCCCTCCCCAGGCTTGGGGAGGGAACTCTGATTTGTCTTCGTGGAAAACTGAGAAATTGAGCTAATAAGCTTCTGAAAGTGAGTTCTCCTCCCAAGTTTGGGAGGAGATAAAGAGGTGGGTTGGTAAGAATGTAGGCTACTGCCCTCCCAGAATTCGTTGGAAGAGTTAAGCCTTACGGTATCAGGTGACCCATCTTATCTTTCTTCGTTTGAATGTACTTCTCGCTATGCTCGGTGGTCGGGGTGACAATGGGTACCGTTTCCACAATCTCTAGACCAAAGCCTTGGAGACCTGCGCGTTTGGCAGGGTTGTTAGAAATAAGCCGCATTTTGCGGACACCAAGATCGTAAAGCACCTGTGAACCGAGGCCGTAATCGCGTTGATCGGGTTTGAAACCGAGCGCTTCGTTCGCTTCGACTGTATCTAAACCTTGCTCTTGCAGTTCATAGGCGCGCAGTTTGTTGATGATGCCGATGCCGCGGCCTTCTTGCGCAATGTAAAGGACTACTCCTGAACCAGCTTCATCAATCATTTGCAATGCGGCAGAAAGTTGGTCGCCGCAGTCGCAGCGGAGCGAACCAAGGATATCCCCGGTCAAGCATGAACTGTGAACCCGTACCAAGGTTGGTTCAGCCGTGATTTCTCCTTTGACGATTGCAAGGAACGGTTCTGGTTCAACTTCAGTTTCGTAAGCGTACAGGGTGAACTGACCGTATTTGGTGGGGAAGTTGATTGGCCCGGCGGATCGTCGGATGAGTTTTTCCATGCGCCGACGGTAGGCAATTAAATCTTCGATTGTGATGATGAGCAGACCATGTTTTTCGGCGTAGCTTTCCAACCCGCTACCCATGCGGAGCATTTCTCCGTCGTCGCCGACAATTTCTACTCCAACGGCAACTGGTTTGGAATCGCACAAGCGGGCGAGATCAACACTGGCTTCTGTGTGGCCGGCTCGGCGGAGTACGCCGCCTTTTTCGGCTCTCAGAACCAACATGTGGCCTGGTCGCATGAGGTCGCTAGGAAGCGCGGCTTCGTCGCAGAAAACTGCGACAGTTTTTGCTCGGTCTCCAGCGGAAACGCCGGTGGTAGTTCCGTGGACGGCATCAGCCGTTTCCGCCATTGCCGTGCCAAGCCGGGCGGTATTGGCTTTAGTCATCATTGGCACGCCTAGTTTTTCAAGCCTTTCGGGAGTTGTGCTGATGAACGGTACGCCGCGGCCTTCTTTGATCATGAAGTTCATGTCGTCGGGTTTGACGTGTTCGCCGAGCATGATCAAATCGCCTTCGTTCTCACGGGAAGGATCATCCACAACGATGACCATCTTGCCTGCCTTAAGTTCGGCTAAGGCATCAGGAATAGCGGCGATTGACATTCTATTGCTATTCTACGGCGGAATTGTTTGAGGCGGTGGTTCGACTGGTATTTAGGCTTGGGTATCAATTTTTGGGAGAATCGAAACCAAACTTAACTTGAACTCTGTAATATGGATGTTATGACTAAGGGGTTATGGATTGTTGGATTTGTTTTGAGTACCGCAATGATTGGTTGCGCGCCAAAAAATGTTGTTACACTCAAGCGGGATGCCGCTCCGGTTGCGGCGATCAACGGATTTTATGAGAGGGCAGAAGATGGTTATTCCATGTGGGTGCCGGAGAACTATCAAGTTCCAAAAGATCCTGGTCTGAGCACAGGTGATTTACAAAATCTTAGTAATCCGGTGGTGGGTTACGGAATGGGAAATGGTCAAGAATCAACCACCGCCGGGGCGAAGCTTGTTTTGCACGACAAGAACTATAAGCCCATTCCAGGAGAACCGGCAACCGGACTCACCATGAATATCGAAACCAAGGGTGGCGGGGCAGACTTGGAAGGTGAATTTAAGAAGCTCACCGATGGCATGATGAACGAGGAGACTTCCAAGCTGGATCTTCCGGTTGGCCCGGCTTATGAAATCAAGTCACGAGTCAAGATGGTCACCGGCGACGAAGTGTGGCGAATTCACTATCTGATTTGTGACGGTGAAAAGGTCTATCACCTTGAATTCACAACCACCAATGGCGCGGAAGCGATTAAAGATATCGCTCCGGTTGTTGCTGATAGTTTTCGCGTGAACTAAGCAGGCTGAGGTTCTTCGGTTGTTTCCTCTGATTCAGGTTGCAACCGGAGAACATCAATTACCGCGAGGATAACTGTTAGCAACATTGGGCCAGCCATCAACCCAACTGGGCCAAGAACGAGCACTCCGCCAAGCAAAGCAAAGAAGATCGGAATCGGGTGCAGTTTCGTGTTTGCTCCGATGAAGAATGGGCGGAGCACGTTATCAATGTTGGAGATGACGATAAACCCAACTGCAAGTACAGTAATTCCTTGCCAAATCTTGCCTTGGAATAATAATGAAAGCCCAACGGGAACGTAGATCACCGGAGCGCCAAGCATTGGAATCGTGCAGAACAAGGTAGTAATCAACATCAATGCTACGGTTCCAGGAACTCCTGCAATCCAATAGACGAGGCCAGCTATCGCACCTTGAATACCAGCCACCACCACAACGGCAAAAAACACTGAGCGAACCGTGGTTGCAACACGTTCGAGAATGGCTTGAGTTTGCTCTCGTTTGAGTGGGATTAAGTCAAGAATTACATCGCTCATGTTGTGACAGTCTCGCACCATGAAAAATGTAGTGAGCAATGCGATTATGAGGGTAACGACGGTGACTACAAAGCTCTGCAAGCCGTTAACCAGAGGGCCGGTAATTCCTTTCGCCAGTTGAGATTCATTTTTTTCAATGAGATCCACCAGGTTGACGTTGGTCACTCCAAGTTGCTGGAGAACTGGTTGCGCCGCCTTGTCAAGCTCCGTGCCGATGGCGCGAAGGATCGAATGATCAGCGGAAGTGCGGCTAGTCGCGACAAGTTCTTGCGCATAGCTCACCACTTGAACGCCCGCAATCGATCCAAGTACGGCTAGCGGAAGGATTACGACGAACGCTGGCACCAAGGTAACTGTTAAAGCGGCAAAAGAACGGTTCCAGCCTGCTTCCACCATTTTAGTGAACCGAGGGTAGAGCAGTATGCTGAAAACTGTTGCCCAAAGGATGGCAGGAACAAACGGCCAAACAATAAACACCGACGCAATCGTGACGACGATTGTAAATAACCAGAAAATGATCAAAGAATTCTTCGCTCTAAATTCGTCCATGGTGTCTGTAATCCTCTCCGTTTAGTTTTGATGGTCTACGCCGCTGTGGTTAGGACGGTTTCGCAGGTATTTGTGGAGTGCGTCTTTTGCCGCTTCTTTGTCTTCCGGGCCGATTTTCCCTTCAATCACTAAGTTTTCGAGGTGGTTTTTGATTTCTCCAATAATTGGGCCGGGCTGAATCTGCAAGATTTCCGTAATATCGTCTCCGTTTAATGGAGACTGCCATTTGCTGACCGGAGCTGAGATTTTAGTTTCTTCCAGCTTTTTTTTAATAGGCTCAAGGTCAAGTTTTCGTACACCCGACTTGAGTGAGGAAGCATCGGCATGAATCAATTCAAGCCATGCTTCTAAACTATCGCCGAGGTCGCGAACAATCCGGCGAGCGGCGGGGGTTGACATGGACTCCATGCTGTTGAGGCGCATGTGGTTGCGGACAAGCAGTCGCACTTCGCTTGCCATATCTTGCGAATACCTCCAGCGATTGCAGAGTTCGTAAGCAAGGTTAGCCCCGACTACCTCATGGTCAAAGAACCGAATATCGCCCCTCTCATCAATAGATTTCGTTTGTGGTTTTGCGATGTCGTGAAGCAAGCAAGCAAGCGCGAGCGTAAGATCGTTTGTTTCTGCATTTTTCAGGACTGCCAATGTATGAACCCAGACATCCGCGTAATGGTATTTGCCTTGCTCAACTCCAACCATCGCCTCAAGTTCGCTGGCCCAAGTTTTGAGAAGCCCGAATACTCTGAGTTCTTCGAGGGCGATATCAGGGTTTGGCCCAGTGATGATTTTTGAGAATTCATCTCGAATGCGTTCCTGCGAAATGATTTCCAGCCGATGGGATTCCTGCTTTAGAGCTTCGGCTAAGCCGGGAGCAAACCCAAATCCTAACTGGTGCTTGAACCGCACGGCCCTAAGCATCCGGAGAGGATCATCATGAAAAGTTGCGGCTGGCTCAAGGGGAGTTCTCAGGACTCTCGCTTCTAGGTCGGCGACTGCATTGCCGAGCAAGTCAACTGTTTCGCTGATGTGGACATTGAGCAAAAGGGTGTTGACCGTAAAGTCTCGGCGGTATGCATCGTCGAGTAGAGTCGCGGGCTCAGTGTGTGGTTTGCGTGAATCCGAATCATAAGATTCCCGCCGCGCCGTGATCAGTTCAATTTGCGTTTCTTCGATTTGAACCATCGCAGTGCCAAATCGGGCGAAAATCTGCGGCTTTATCGTGCTTGCGCCAGATTGAAAAAGAAGGTCGGCGAGTTCGGTTGCATCAAGCTCTGTGACCAAATCAAGGTCGTTTTTGGGCGGCAAACCAAGCATTGAATCACGCACGGCTCCGCCAACCAAATAGAGTTGATTCTCAAATTTGGTTCCGCTGGTAACGGCGGCGATTATTTGAATCGCGGGATGGCTGAGAAGCTGGTTCACTGACTAATTAATTGATATACGGTTTTACCAGTGCATTTGTTGGTTTGCTCAACCGTGGGAATTTTGTGCAAATGATTCGGGATATGATAAGGATATGGCTGAGCAAGAGGAAAAGAAGACCGACGATAAATCTCCCGAGAAAAAGGTGATGACCGAAGAGGCTCCGGTTGCGCGAACGGGGAAGATCAAAGGTCTGGAATACGATATCGAAACCGGTCAAATGCCCATCAAGAACGATGAGGGCGAGATCGAAGCTCAGGTTTTCTATCACTACTATCGCGCAAAGGGTGGAAAAGATCGCCCGCTCATTTTCAGCTTTAACGGCGGACCAGGATCGCCCAGTTTGTGGCTCCACATGGGAACCATGGGGCCAAAACGGGTGAAAATGGAATCGGATGGCAACATGCCACAACCTCCTTACCAATTGGTTGAAAATCCTCACAACTGGCTAGCGTTTGCTGACCTCGTATTTATTGATCCGGTCGGAACAGGCTACAGCCGCGCCAAGGATGAAGACACCGCCGCAAAAAAACACTGGGGAATAAAAGGAGATATTGAAGCGGTTGGCGAATTCATCCGATTGTTCCTCACGCGCAAAGAACGGTGGACTTCTGCTCTCTATCTCGCAGGAGAAAGTTATGGCACCACCCGCGCAAGCGGACTCAGCGGTTATTTGATTGAACGCGGAATCACGTTTAACGGTTTGATTTTGGTGAGTTCAATTATGAACTTCCAAACCGCACGGTTTAACAAAGGGAACGATTTGCCATATCCACTCTTTTTGCCAACTTACACGGCAACCGCGCACTACCACGGAAAGATCAAAGGCGAATTGCAAAAAGTTCTCAAAGATGTGCGCGAGTTTGCACTCGGAGAATACTGGTCAGCATTGGCTAAAGGTTCGTTGCTTGATGATAGAACGAGAAGTTCAGTCCGTAAGAAACTAGCCGGATTCACTGGACTCAGCGAAGAATATCTCGACGGTTGCGACCTGCGTCCAGAAATCTGGAAGTTCTGTAAGCAACTCTTGAGGTCGGAGGGCCGAACAGTTGGCCGTCTTGATTCACGGTTTAAGGGAATTGACGACACTGTTCATGGTGTGAACGAAGGGCCAGAACACGATCCAAGCATGAGCCTGCTGATGGGGCCGTACACCTCGCTTTACAACCACTATGCTCGTGTGGAATGTGGTTACGAAACCGACGTTGAATACTGCGTTTTCAAAGGAATCAAGAAACCTTGGGATTGGGGCAGTGCAGGCGATGGCCATCCGGATACAAGCGAAGCATTACGCAAAGCGATGGCTCGCAACCCGTACATGGGAGTGTTTGTCGCCAGTGGTTACTACGACCTTGCGACTCCATTCTTCGCAACCGAATACACAGTTTCTCATCTCGGTTTAGATGAAAGCTTGCGCAAGAACATTGAAATTCAAGAGTACGAAGCTGGGCACATGATGTATATCCATGAAGGATCGTTGAAAAAACTAGCGGCCGACGTTAAGAAATTCGTCGACCGCACAAAGGGCAATTAGAACTGATGTTTAGTTCTTTGGGATACTGGCCGTCAGTGTGATGACGGTCTTCCCATCATTTTTTGCTGCGCTGATGTAAACGTTTGCCTTCTTTGATGTCTGTCCGCCAATCATGTAATTCCCGTTGGAATTTGCTTCTGATTTATCTTTCACAATCATCGGCCTGTAGAACTCGACAACCTTTTCTGGCGAATCGGTTGTGTAGGAAAGCGATGTAATTACTGATTCCTGGGGAGATTCCACTGTATTTTGGTTGTTTTTATCCTGAGTTGCACCTGGATATGCTTTTAGTCCGAAGTCTTCGAAAGCCACTGATTTACCAGCTTGCATGTTAACTTCCCCATCTTGAGTTTTGATGGTTGTTGTGCCAGAGCTCGCATCGTGAGTCATTTCGTTCCCTTTGTCATCCTTATAGGTTGAAACGTCACCTTTGGTAGTTGTGGTAACTGAACCATCGGGAGTATTGACCGTGACCGATTGCGATCCATCTATATTTTTGGTTGCTGTGACTGGTGGTTTGCAAGCGGCGAGGCCAAGCGTAAGAATTGCAAAGATGATGAACCGTGGCATGGTATTCCCATTATGCCAAAAATGGAGGCTACAGCTGTTTTTTAAGCGTCGCCGTAACTGTGACCTGAGTCTTGTCCTTTGATTTGCTGGCGACGATAAACGCGTTCGCACCTTTATCCGTGATTCCACCGACAACCGCTGTATCTTTGGTCACAGATTTACTCTTATTAGACTTAATGAGCTTAGAGTAAAAGTCCGCAACCTTTGAGGGGGAGTCTTTTGTAAAGAAAGAAACGCTAAGGCTCTTCTCATCGCCCTTTGGTTCCACCGACCGTTCCTGATTATCTTTGAGTGCTCTAGGGTATTCCTTAAATCCGAACTCAGCGAGGCTTACCAGCCCGGATGGTGGAACAGGCGGCTTGTTGAGGTCAGGGCTTTGTTTGTTTGGTTTGAACTGATTCAGATCGGGAGGAGTTCTCGGGTCTGTTAGCGTGGGAACTTCGGTGGGAGTTGAGTTGCTATCCGAAGGCGGTTTAGGAATTTCAACCAGTGGCACAGGATCTTTTTTGCATGCAGCAAGGCTAGAAGAGATTAATAGAGCAAGCAGGATATATCTCATTTTTAATTTGTGAAGTGACCGAGGCAATTGTACTTGCCTCGGTCACCGATTGTTTACGCCTTGTGAATCGCCATTCCGTGAGCGTCTTCGTACGCTTCCAGAACGACTTCAGCCATGGTCGGGTGAGCGTGGATCGACATTGCCATAGAATCCAGCGTTGCTTCCAAATTGAGCGCGGCGACTCCTTCATGAATCATATCCGTTACGTGGCTGCCGATCATGTGCAGGCCAAGGATTTCCCCGTACTTGGCGTCCACCACAACTTTAACAAACCCATCTTGGTGACCCGAAGCCATCGCTTTTCCGTTGGGGCGAAACATTCCCTTTCCAACTTTAACGTCGTAACCTTGAGTTTTAGCTTGTTCTTCGGTAAGTCCAACACTGGCAACTTCAGGAACTGTGTAAACGCAGTTTGGAACTGCTTTGTAGTCTGCCTTTTCCTTTTCACCCTTGATGATGTTGGTGACCGCGATGATTCCTTCGTGAGAAGCTACATGCGCAAGTTGAATTCGACCGGTAACGTCGCCGATTGCATAGATGTGGGGAACGTGGGTGACGAGCGTGTCGTCTACAACTTCCACTCCGCGTCGGTGGAGTTTGACTCCGATTTTCTCAAGGTTCATGCCGTCGGTATTTGCTTTGCGGCCAACGCCGAGTAGAACGACATCTACTTCGATCACTTCAACGTTTGATCCAACCTTGACGTGGCAGTGCCAAACCTTGCCTTTCTTTTCGCACTTTTCGAGTGCGGCGCCAACTTTGACTTTCACGCCAATCTTGGACATTTGTTTGCTGAGTTCCTTCCCGAGCTCTTCGTCGAACATAGGAATCAGGTTCGGCATCATTTCAACGAGGGTGACTTCAGCACCAAGTCCGCCGAAAACGTAGCTGAATTCGCATCCAACCGCGCCACCGCCAAGAATCAGCATTCGCTTTGGCAGGTGATCAGCGGTTACAGCTTCGTCGCTGGTCCAAACTCCATTTTCTCGGCCGCCTTCTAAGCCAGGAACGGGAATATGGATAACGCTGGAACCCATCGCAAGCACGAAGTTCTTCGCCCGGATCGTGCGAGATTTGCCGTCTTTTTCGACTTCGATCGTGTTGGCATCTTTGAATTTCGCAAATCCTTCAACGTGCTCAATCTTGTTTTTCTTGAACAGGTAACCAACACCGCCTCGTTGGGTTTGAACGATCTTGTCTTTTCGTTCCATGATCTTCGCGAAGTCGAATCCGATTTCGCCGCCGATCTTCACTCCAAGAGCATCGGCGTGCTTGGCATCGTGGAGTCGCTCAACACTGCCGATCATCGCTTTGCTTGGGATACAGCCCCAGTTCAGACAAGTTCCGCCGAGATATTCCTTTTCAACGCAGATCACTTTGGCTCCGAGTTGAGCGGCGCGGATGGCGGCAACGTAGCCTCCAGGTCCAGCGCCAATTACGACGATATCTGCATCAAAGTTTTCTGTGGCCATAGGTTGTGTTTGTTCCTGCGGGGGTTTTAATTCGCTGATTTCGCGAATTAGATTTTCAAAAGTGTTAGGGACGGTCGCTGCGGGCCCGGAAACAGGTTGCTCCGAGTTGATATGTTCTGATTCGCCGCAGTGCGAACTTTCCACGATTTGAGTTTACCGATGAGCGGGCTTATGCCCTGGACTTAGGCAGGTGGATGGTCTTAGTATTCGCGGTCTTTAAGTATTTTGTCCAATGCTTTGCGGTCGTAGTACTTGCCATTTTGAGCCACTGCTGAAATGCGGTGAGTGTTGCGAATATCTTCTAGAGGGTTGGCGTCGAGCAAAACGAAGCTGGCAACTGATCCCTCGCTGATCGTTCCGATAGATTTATCCCGACCGAAGAATTTGGCAGGATTGATTGTTGCTGAAGCCAGGGCGTCGGTGGGTGTCATACCAGCTTTCACTAGTAGCTCGAGTTCTTCGTGCAAGCTATATCCGGCGTAGACGTATGGGTTTAGACAATCAGTTCCAGCAAGAATTTTCACCTTCGCCGCAATCATTTTTCGCGTGAACTCTACGATTGAGCTGTAATTTGCCCTTGACCTGTCCCAATCTTCAGCTTTGCGGTTTTTGAATCGGAAATCGTTTTTCGGATCCCATTGAACCTTCATAAATGGGCTTACATATTTATTTTGGTTTTCGTTATTGATTGAGGAATTATCGAGGTTTGCAATGTTCCTGAGAACAACTAATGTAGGACACTGCCACATTGATCCTTTAGCTAGCTCATCTATGAGCTTGGTTTGTTTTTCCAGACTGTAAGAACCAACAATCGTCGGAGCAAGCTCACGGCTCACTTCACTTGCTTTAGTTAGTCCTTCCTGAGCGGCAGATTCAATCTTGGCCCGGTAAGCTTCGGGATGATCGGAGCATTCAAGCGCAACTTCCATGACATGCTCAGAAGTTCTTTGCCCCGCAGCTTGGGCTTCTAATATGCCAACCGAATGAGGAACGTGTCCAGCAAAATCTATTTTTTGCTTCTTACATTCATCAGCAATCGCTAAGTAGCACTCGCGAGAAAGCAAACTGTACACCTTGACAAAGTCATAGCCATCCTTCTTAATTTTGCGTACTGCCGCTCTTGCCTCATCCGGTGTGGAAACACCTATCGAACCATTCCACACGGGTTTCGGGCCATCCACAATTGGGCCAGCGAGAACCATTTCTGGGCCTGGAGATTTGCCCGTCTGGATATTTTTTCTCCAAGTTAGCTGGAGCGGTTGCCCAAACATGACCCGAATACCTGTCACACCATTCGCGGTAAACAGGCCGAGCGAGCGCTCGTCGGCTAAATGAACATGCATATCCCACAAGCCAGGAATAATGAACTTGCCCGTGCCATCTACTTTCGTTGCACTTGGAATAATTGGTTCTGTACCCGTTGGCTTGACAAAAAGAATCTTGGTGTTATCAAAGCCAACATCCTGACTTTGAGAAATTTGGTTTGAACCTGGCGTGATCACGGATACATTCGTAATCACCGTCACAGGATTTGATTGAGCTGTAAGCAAGAGGAGCAAAGAGCTAAGCACGGCAATATTATCTTACATCTTCAACATTTAGGTTAAATCTTTTACAAGTCATTGCGATGTTGGAACCGTTCAGTTTTGAATTACAGTACTTATTTTGTAGAATTCAATTAAATCTCAGGGGAAGTGAGATTTAAATGAGGTCAACGATATGGCGGGATATCTTGAAGAGAAAAAGGGCGGCGAGGGTCACATCCTCACTTGGCAGACTCCTAATCGGCAACGACTTTGGGGATTAGTTTCTGCAATACCTCCGGCGATTTTGATCGCCCATGGACTCTACGGCGCAAAGACGGTAAACGCAACCGAGGTCATTGCTGGATCAGTGGTTTTGTTCGGCGCTTTTTTGGTGGCGACCTGGACTGTTAAGTTTGGCTTGGATCTGAAAGAGGGCACGTATAAGTACGTCAAGGGATTTTTGCCGATCTTGCTGGGTGATAAGGGCCCGGCCAGAGAAGCTTTCCAATGTGTTGCCGTTCGGGCAGAAACATTTATGGATGCGGCAAAACATGAGAACGATCCTGACTTCAAGGAGTTCGATCAGTACCGAGTGTTTATGGTTTGGAAGAATCCTCGCAAGGAAGCGATGCTGATCGACACGATTCCTGAGAATTTTGCGGAAAGTCTTGACGGAAAGGATCATTACAAAGCGGCTGTGGAATGCGCGCAATCAATTGCCAAACCGCTCAAGCTAGAAGTTTTAGATCAGGCCAAAGTAGTAGCAGTAGTTTCAATGGGAGAAACTGCCGAAGCTGCGGTACCAGAAAAGGCTTAAAGCAACTCATTGGCATAAATTGTGCAGTTTTTGTTTGTGGATGGGATTGCCACAACTGAAACTGGAAGCCATGCGGGTTTATCACCCTGATTTCTTTCGGGTGAACGATTTGGTTCACGCTTACGAGCAGTTAAACCGAACTGCGTTCGTATTTCTTGTCGGACTCTTTGTTGTGCCAATCGTTTATTTGTTAGCTCCCACTTTGGCAATTTATGCCGCGGCAGTTTTCCTTGCCGGAGTGATGGGATACGGAATTTCAGCGGTCAAATCCACTGCCGATGCGCTGGATATGCCGGCTTGGTTGCTCATCGCTTTGCATATTGGGCTAGCAGCACTTGCTGTGCCGAGCTTTTTCTATATGATGTTTCTGGTCAGGCTGGTTCGCAAATCGCTGCTAGAATTCGGCATTAAGCCGGGAATGATGAGCGTTGACCGTGCAGAGATGATGGCGGTTCAAAAGCTCATGATCGGCAGACGATAGCGAGAGTTTTATCTCTTTAAACTGGCAAGAGCCCAGTCAGCGGCGGCTTTTGCAATTTCTCTTCGACGCAATCCCATAAGCGGCCCGATGTGGCTGGTTCCCGCATAAGAATGAATATCCGCGCTTGCCCACTTAGCGAGATTCATGCTATTCGCCGGAGGAATATCTGTATCCTCCAATCCAATTACAACAAGCACCGGACAAGCCGGTGTATTTGCCCGAACCCCGGCGCGAATTGTGTTGAGCACCGCCCCACTTTCGTTTCGCCATTTTGGGTGTGCCCACTGAACGGTTTTCTCATCACCATCTGGTAACGAGTCACGAGTATCTTGGATCGGCCCGTTCTCCCAGACAATGATTGACGGGAGAGGATTTCCACCCTTTGGTGAGTTAACTCCCAGCGGGGAAGTTGAATTGATTAAAACAATCGCGTCTGGCTTAAGGGTTTCGGCGGCTCGCAAAACCAAAATCCCACCCATGCTTGCTCCCACCAAAACGAGAGGTTGCTTGCCTTTCGCTGAGTTTTTGGTCTGTGTGAGATAGTCGGTAAATGTTGTTTGCGCGTAATCGTTATTGCGCGGCATCATATCGGGAGTCGTGACTTGGAAACCCGCCTTTTCCCAAACCGGACGCCAATAATCGTATTCCCAGCCCCCACCCCCGGCTCCGTGAATCATCACGACGTGTGGTTTAGCCACCGCAGAATTTGCCATGACTAAACCCGCCGCGATGACTCCTAAGAACATTAAGCGATGGTTACGCCGTCGCAGAGGTAAACGTCTTGAATCGCGTTCAAAATCTCTACGCCTTCTTTCAACGGCCGTTGGAATGCCTTGCGTCCGGAAATCAATCCCATGCCACCGGCCCGCTTGTTGATCACGGCGGTTTTGACAGCGTCTTGCAGATCGTTGTCACCACTTGCGCCGCCGCTATTGATCAATCCCGCGCGGCCCATGTAGCAGTTCGCTAATTGATAGCGAGTCAGATCGATCGGGTGATCACTGGTGAGTTCGCTGTAAATGCGTTCGTCCAACTTGCCGTAGCTGGATGAGCCAGAGTTCAACGCCTTGAATCCGCCATTGCATTCAGGAAGCTTTTGCTTAATGATATCGGCCTGAATTGTAACCCCAAGATGGTTGGCCTGACCGCTCAAATCGGCGGCAGTGTGGTAATCCTTTTCTTTAGTTTTGAATGCGTTGTTGCGTGTGTAGCACCATAGAACCGTGGCAAGTCCGAGTTCGTGTGCGTGCTGGAATGCTTCGCTGACTTCAACCAATTGGCGGGTGGATTCTTCACTGCCAAAGTAGATGGTCGCGCCAACGCTGACTGCTCCCATATCCCATGCCTGCTGCACTTGAGCGAACATCACTTGGTCAAATTTGTTCGGGTAGGTCATCAGTTCGTTATGATTGAGTTTCACCATAAACGGAATGCGGTGCGCATATTTGCGCGACATCATTCCGAGAACTCCCAAAGTGCTGGCGACCGCGTTGCAACCGCCTTCGATTGCGAGTTCTACGATGCCGGCGGGATCAAAACAAACTGGGTTCTTAGCAAACGATGCACCAGCTGAGTGTTCGATGCCTTGGTCAACCGGAAGGATCGAGAGGAATCCAGTTCCGCCCAGTCGCCCGTGATCGAACATTCGTTGCAGGCTTCCCAAGGTTTGGTTATTGCGGTCGGTGATAGAAAAAATGCGTTCGACGAAATCTGATCCGGGAAGGTGGATCATGGATTGATCGATAGTTTTGCATTTGTGATCTAGGAGAAACTGTGCTTCGCTACCCAAGATGCTGGAGATTTCACTGAATGACCGCGCCATGGTTGGTATTTTGCCACTTTGTTGGTTGATGGCGGTGAATCTCTTAAAAAGGTTGGGGTCTTCTTGCCCTTATGGGCAACTGGTGTCGTCTCTACTCGGTATACACGAGAAACTGGTTTGGTGAAAGGTTGGAGTATGAAGTTAAGTAGCATTCGATTCACGGCGGTGGCTCTCGCTATCGGTGTTGTCGCCTCGGGATTTGCTCAAGAAACGTTGACTTTGGATCGAGCGCTCATGCTTGCGAAAGATGGCAACGGCGACGTTCGCGCCGCATATCTTAATTACCGCTCGGCTCGGGCAAGTGCACGGAGTAGTTTCTCTTCATTTCTGCCTACGATAACTCCCACCTTTACGATCGAGTCTGCACGATCTCAAGTTCTAACCGGTGAATTTCGCGGTACGGAAAACGATACTACTAGGGGCGCGGGAGTTGAAGTCAGCTGGCGGCTGTTCGACAATGGATCGCGAGATGACAACTATAAACGTGCGCTGTTAAGTGCATCAATTTCCGAACTTAGCGCATTGCAGACTTTGCGGACAACGCTATTTTCCGTTCATACAAGATTTTTCGATGCTCTTCGTTCGCAAGAGCTTTTACGGGTTCAACAAGAGAATTTGAAACGGGCGGAAGTGATTCTGGAGCAAACCAAGATTCGGGCAAATCCTCCAATTGAAGACGTGCCGCGCAAGAACATCTTGCAAGCGGAAGCAGATTATCAAAACGCCCGAGTCAGCGTTCTGACGGCAGAAAACCGAGTTCAAACTACTGAAGCTGATCTCAAAGCAGTGTTAGCTTGGGACGATGAAGAACTTCCAGATTTGGTTCAGCCGACCACTCAGCAATTGCCGCCTCTCGAATTCACTCTGCAGGAAGCAATCGCCCGTGGTTTGGAGTACCGCGCGGACTTAGCCTCCACACGTAAGCGAGTCGAATCACAAGCCCTAGCAGTTCGAACAGCACGCAGAAACGGCCTTCTTGATTACAGTGTTGATGCCAGCTACCGGCACGTGTTTGCGGAAGATCCTTTTAACCGTGCGGCCCTGACTTTTTCTGCATCCTTGCCTCTTTATGATGGAGAAAGAACAAAATTCCTGACGGAAGCAGAAAAGTTGACATTGGCTTCGCTTGAAGCTTCTTTGGATCAAAGCGAAAGGGTTGCACGAGCAGAGATCGAAGCGACGTATAAGGAATATGGGCAAAACCGAGTGCGTTATGAGGCCGCATCTGCTGCTTTAGAAGCAGCTAAAGTGAACTTTGACGCAGCCGTGGAGTCTCAGCGAGAAGGGGCAGGAAATCTCATTGAGGTTTTAACCGCCCAAGTAAGTCTCACGACCGCCGAGTCAAACTTGGTTGAGGCGACGTATGACTTACTCATCAGCAACGTTCGGTTGCAACTCGTCATCGGGGATTCTATGCCCGGTGAATAGGTTCACTTAGGCATGAAAAGGCAATATTGGATTGGAGGCATTGTGGCCCTTGCAGTTGCGGGGGCCTGGTTTGTGTTGAAACAGGGAGCAGACGGAGCGGGCGAAATTGAGTACCGCTACGACGCAATCGGTAAGGGAGAAATCTTACGGTCAACTTCAGCGGTTGGCGTACTTGTTCCTTTAACGGTGGTTGATCTCAAATCCCGCGCAGGTGGAGAAATCAATCAACTTCTCGTCGAAGAAGGCGCAGAAGTCAAGAAAGGCGACTTGATTGCCGTGATTGACCCTCGCGATACCAACATCGCGTTGCAACAAGCACAAAGCGATCAAAACTCAGCAAACGCACGTGTGAATCAAGCACGAACGAACGCCGAATTAGAGCAGTTGCAAAGCGAAAACGCGGTTCGCGATGCAGAACTCCGCGTGAGGCAGGCTGAGATTTCGCTTGCAAAGTCAAAAGAATCGAACGCAGTTCAACCGACGCTCACTGACTCCGCAATTAAGAATGCGGAATCCGCTCTTGCAGCTCAGCGAGAAGCTCAAAAGAACTTGGAGCAGGTTGAAGCTCCTCAACGAAGGCGAGAAGCCGAAACAGCGGTCAGCCGCACCAAAGTTGAACTTGATAATGCAAAATCTGAGTTAGAGCGGCAAAAAGCTCTGCTCGCAAAAGGCTACGTTTCAAAGGCTGACGTTGAACGAGCAACAAGCGCAATGGAATCGGCAAGCGCGGCCTATGATGTTGCAAAGCAAAGACAATCCACTTTAGAAACAAGCATCGCCAGTGATATCTCAGGTGGTCGTTCTCGGGTTGCTCAGGCCGAAGCATCTCTTCGTCAAGCCAGAGCGGGGATGAGCCAAGTCGAGATTTCTAAACAGAATTTGCTGGAAGCCGAAAAGGCACTTGAACAAGCAAAACTTGATCTCAAGGAAGCTAAAGACAACCGCCTCAATGTCCGCTCGCGAAAGTTAGATGTCACAGCCGCCCAAGCGAGTGCAGTTCGTAGCAGGGTCGCGGTAGAAAATGCGAACCTTCAACTTGGATTCACGAAAGTTCTTGCGCCTCGCGATGGGATCGTCACTCAAAAATACTTAGAGGAAGGCTCCATCGTCCCTCCTGGTGCAGGTGCGTTTTCGCAGGGGATCAATATCGTTCAGCTTGCGGATATGAGCCAAATGTTTGTTGAGTGTGCGGTTGACGAAGCCGATATCGCCAACATCCGGTTAAACCAGCAAGTGCGAATTGTTGTTGAAGCTTATCCAGGACAGAAGTTTAAAGGAATTGTGCGAAAAGTATTTCCAGCGGCGACAAGTGCCAATAACTTGGTCACCATCAAAGTTCGGGTGGAAGTTCTTGACCTTGATGAAATTGATCGCACTAAGGTTTTTCTCCGACCCCAAATGAACGCTACCTGTGAGTTCGTCCAGTTCCTTGAACCGGATGCACTCGTACTGCCGCAGTCGGCATTGAAATCGGAAGGCGAAGAGACTTACGTGTTAGTTAAATCTTCCGATCCGACGAAACCTGAAAAACGAGTAGTTAAAGTCGGGGAAAGCGGCAACGACGGCATCGCGGTGCTCGAAGGATTGAAAGAAGGTGATGAAGTGGTCGTTGCCGAAATTGACCTGAAAGCGATGAAAGATCGCCAGGCGAAAATGGAGGCCGCAGCTAACGGTGGTGGTGGCTTAGGCAGTCAGCGTCAGGGTGGGCCAAGCCAATCTAGGCGATCCGGTGCTACGGGCGGAGCAAGCAGATGACCGACAGCCTTCGTAGTGCTATCAGTGCAATCGCCGCGAACAAACTGCGATCCGCTCTCACTATGCTGGGGGTTGTGATCGGCGTTGGTTCGGTGATTGCCATGATTGGCATCGGCGAAGGCACAAAACAAAAATCGCTTGAAGAACTTGAGATTATGGGAAGCAACCGGATTACGGTTTCCCCCCAGCGAGGTCGGGGCGGCACAGGCAGTGATAATGCTCTGCGAGTAGAAGACGTTGGCAAACTAAAATCAAGAATCCCTGCGATTAAGGAAATCACTGGCGTTGTCTCTAGCCGTTTCAGTGGTCAAAGCACCGTCAAGTACGGCGCATTCAATAAGCGGACTTCGGTCACTGGAGCCGAGCCCCAAATCCAACAGATCGAGAACGCCCGAAAAATGTATGCGGGTCGTTTTTACACCCAAGAAGATGAAGCTTACATGCGCCGCGTGGCAGTTCTCGGTTGGGGAGTTTATGAGGAGCTTTTCGCAGGTGAAAACGCAATCGGCTCCACAATCAAAATCAACAATCAGAATTTTGAAGTCGTTGGCGTTGTGGATTACAAAGGCGGCTCCGGCTGGATGAACCCAGACGATCAGGTTTACATACCGCTCAAAACCGCGCAAGATCGCCTTCTTGGAACAAAAGACCGCCTGCACATGATCACCATGCAGGGAATCAGTCCGGATGTTCTCACGGTTATTCAAGCGGATGTTGAGGACGTTTTGTACGAAACTCGCAAGAGCGCAACTGGTGAGGAGTTGTTCCGTGTTTTTAACCAAGCCGAAAGTTTGGAAGCCATCCAAACGCAAAGCCGATTGCTGAGTATGTTGCTCGCTGGAATTGCATCGGTTTCACTACTGGTCGGAGGAATCGGCATTATGAACATCATGCTGGTAAGCGTGACCGAGCGCACCAAAGAAATCGGTTTGCGGAAGGCCATTGGGGCCAAGCGGTCAACGATTCTGAGCCAGTTCTTGTATGAAAGTGTGGTGCTTTGCGTGATGGGCGGCGCAATCGGAACCGTTCTTGGAATCGGAGCGACCAACATGGTCGCGGCGGCCATGCAGGTTCCAGCGGTAATAAACACAGTTGCTGTCTTCACCGCATTTATGTTCTCGACCGGGGTTGGGCTGTTCTTTGGCTTGTATCCTGCGATTAGAGCAAGCGCGTTGTTACCAATTGAGGCATTGAGATACGAATGAGCGAGATGAATATTCCCCCGAAAGCGGTAATTGATACCCGTGCCCTCAGCAAAGAATACGTGATGGGCGAAATGGTTGTTCGTGCCCTTCGCGAAGTTTCTATTTCCATCATGAACGGCGAATTCGTTGCGATCATGGGGCCATCAGGTTCGGGGAAATCTACATTCATGAATATGATCGGATGCCTTGACCGCCCATCGGGTGGCGAATATTATTTGGATGGGAGGGAAGTCAGCCGCCTTGGCGACAACGAACTCGCGGAAATCCGAAATAAGTACATCGGGTTCGTATTCCAAACCTTTAACCTTTTGCCTCGAACAACTGCAGTCAAAAACGTTGAATTGCCGTTGCTCTACGGGGGCGTCAAGAACCGAACTGAACTAGCCAAATCTGCTTTGGAAAGAGTTGGGCTGGCTCAGCGGATGGACCATAAACCAAACGAGCTCTCGGGTGGTCAGCAACAGCGCGTCGCCATTGCCAGAGCGATCGTCACCGATCCCGTTTTGGTCTTAGGAGACGAGCCCACCGGAAACCTTGACACACGCACTAGTTTCGAAATTATGGCGCTGTTCCAAGAACTCAACCGAGCCGGAAAAACTGTTGTCATAGTTACTCACGAAGAAGACATCGCTCACCACTGCAACCGCGTTATTCGATTCCGCGACGGACGTGTGGAACGCGATGAGAAGGTTGAAAACCCAACCGATGCGCGAGAAGAACTTGCGAAGCTTCCGCCAGTTGAGCAACCAGTTGCAACTGCATAGGATTAGGAAAGGCAACTCGTAGTTACTGGAGTCAATAGGACACCACGGCCTGTTCCATAAACTTGAACCATGCGAATTGTGTGGAATCTAATCGGGGTTGCCTGTGTTGGATTAGGCACAATCGGATGGTTTGTGCCGGGAATGCCATCCACAGTTTTTTACATTATCGCCCTGTACGGATTCACGGTTGGGGGAAACGAAAAAGCTCGCCAAAAACTTTTGAATCATAAGTATGTGGGTTCCACTCTACGGCATTGGGAAGAACATCGAAGCATTAGCCGCCGCATCAAATGGATAGCGAGTATCTGCATTGCGCTTTCGTGTTCATTATCTGCCTGGGTCGTTTCGGTGATGTGGGTGAAAGCGGTGATTCTCGGACTCGGAGCTTTCGGGATCTGGTACGTGCTCAGCCGAAAAACGACGGAAGATATTGTTATCTCCGCTGTTGAGGATGTCGTTGAGCAAGAATCAACCCAACTCCCTTTTGAGCCGACAGATTCCGAACCAGAATTAGTTCAGGCTGTAGCTTCGGGAAGTCACTAAGTGGCGATTTCATTTCCAGTCGTCAACTCGGTTTTCTGCCAAAATAGGATATGAGTTGGACTGAATTCTTGGAATATTTTAATAAGCCGTTCTTAGAAATGGCGGGTTTCCAACTGAGCTTGGCACTGATTGCCAAAGCAGTTCTTCTGCCAATTTTCGTAATCTGGATCAGCCGAGTGATCCGCAATTTGGTCAACAAAACCCTTTCAAAACTTTCGTATTTAGATCAAGGCTCACGCAATGCGATTTCGACGGTTGTCTATTACGTTGTTCTCGGGCTTGGGCTTGGATGGGTTCTCACAACCCTCGGATTAAACGCCACGAGTATCGCGGTCTTCACAGGTGCGTTAGGGTTGGGGATTGGCCTTGGTTTCCAAGATGTCGCCAAGAACTTTATTAGTGGAATCATCATGCTGATTGCGCGAACCGTTAAGCCGGGCGATGTAATCACAGTTGGCGACCTGACAGGGCGAGTTGAAAACGTCGGAATGTATTCGAGCACGATGAAAACGGTCTACGATGCCACCGTTATTATTCCGAACTCCCAAATCCTCAGCGATAAGTTTGTGAATTGGACGCATGATGCGGAACTACGGATGATCGAAATCCCCGTAGGCGTGCATTACGATTCTGATTTGGATGTGGTCATGGAATGCATGCAACAAGCGAGCAAAGCTGTGAGCGATATCAAGGAAACTCCTGAGCCAAGAATCCTTCTCCTAAACTACGGAAACTCAAGCGTTGATTTTGTTGCCCGCGTTTGGACGGCTGAGGTGATGTATTACCAAAGGGTGAAGAGCAAATATTATTTGGAACTATGGAAGCTGTTCAAGGAACACAAAATCGTGATTCCGTACCCTCAACAGGATATTTACATCCACAAGGTTCCGGAAGAGATGATTCAGAGCTAATTAAGAGCTTCGGGAATGATTTTCTCGTTGATTTGCCCTTTTAGTTCGGCCCAACTTAACTTGATGTCGTAGCTTCCTTCTACGTAGGCGCCAAACGTATATGCATCGTAAACAAAGGTGATTCCATTCTTAGAAATAATGAAGTTCTTGCCAAACGATACGGGTAGGTCGGCAATAGTGGTTTCTGAATCGTTGGTTCGTTTCAGCCGGGCATCGTTTATCTTGGGTAGCACCAAGTCATTGAGAATTCGGTAGCTTGTGGTGGTTGGCGATGCGATATCTGCCAGGGTAATGGATTGAGGTTTTTTATTGATAACCGCTACGTTTATCGCTTCGGTGTGAGTATTCGGATGATTACCACCTGTGTACTCACTACGATAAATTAGAACGCTGACAACTTTTGAATCGTTTCGTGCAATGACTGGCTCAACCGTCAAATCCCACTCGTGCTGATACGAATCATAGTATTCGGCAAAAGACTTTTTGTAATTGGAAATACCCTTCTGGATTGAACTCTCAATGAGGTCATTTACCGGTTTAGAGAGGGGATGGGAATTCGGAAATACTGGGTACGCAACGTTAATAGAATATCTACCGGTTTCTGATTCATGTATAGTCCCCCATATTGGCCTTTGAGAATCCACTTTGCTTGAAAGTGTGGTCGCCATTAAAACTGTGGAAATTAGGAGCATGACATTATTTTACAGGTTATGAATTTCGAATTGACTTAATTTTGGGTGAGGATTTGATGCCCAAGCCAATTCGTCTGCATCAATGAACCGCCAAGGGGTTTCGTGCCCTTTGCCTTCGGCTAATCCGACTCTCACGGTCTGGATATATCGTGCTGAGCGTGTTGCCGGGAGAATGTGAAAATGAGAAGCTGTATCAAAGAGATCAATGCCTTCATATTCGCGGGTGATGTCAAATGCGGCACATAGCTTTCCTGGCCCAGAAAGTAAATCGCGGTCGGTTTTCGCTTTGGGGCGGTTTTTGTAGAGTTCTTCGATTCCGGTTAATGGTTTTGCCGCTCGGATGAGAATCCCACCTGGTTTCCCATCTGGATGCGCGGAGATATTCAGCATCCAATGGTTGCCGTATGTGAAGTAGATATAAGCATGACCGGGTGGGCCGAACATGGTTTGTGTTCGGGCGGTTGGCACTCCTGAAAAGGTGTGGCTTCCTGGGTCACCAATTCCTGCGTAGGCTTCAACTTCCACGATCTGAGCTGTAGCAATTGGTGAAACAAGAATCGCCCCTAGAAGATGAGGGGCCGCTTGTTCGACGGGCAGATCATTGAGGAGTTGGCGAAGCAAGAACTGAGTTTATCGTGTGCGGAGTGCCCCATGAGAGCCGTTACCGGGGATAAACTGCGAGCATGAACGACACCCTTCAGAATTGGCTGACTCAGCAAATTGGGCAACTGCACGAAGAGCACCTTTACAAAAAGCCACGAATTCTGGAAGGGCCGGCCGGTGGTCGTGTGATGATGGACGGCAAGTCCGTTATTAACCTGAGCAGTAACAACTATCTGGGGTTAGCCAATCACCCGAAGGTTAAGCAAGCTGCACTTGAGTCAATCGAAAAATGGGGCGTCGGTGCGGGAGCGGTTCGCTGGATCGGTGGAACGATGAGCGTCCATGACGAACTAGAAGAACGCCTTGCCAAGTTCAAGAAAGTGGATGCAGTTTTGGTTTTCACGGGTGGGTTCACGGCAAACAGTGGGTGCATTCCTGCGGTTGTCACTAAAGATGACGTCATCATCAGCGACGAACTCAACCACGCTTCGATTATTGATGGGGTTCGGCTCAGCGCGGCCAGCTACAAAAAGAGCGAAGGCTGGGTTTACGAGCATAAGAACATGGACATGCTCGAAGATTGCCTCAAGCGAGCCTCCGGGTTTACCAAGCGCATGATCATCACCGATGGCGTTTTCAGCATGGACGGCGACATTGCCTCTTTGCCAGAAATTGTCGCCCTTGCTGAAAAGTACGATGCTTTTGTCATGGTAGATGATGCCCATGCAAGTGGAGTGCTCGGAAAAAATGGTGCAGGAACTGCTAGCCACTTTGACCTCTACGGTCGTGTGGATATTCAACTTGGAACCTTGAGCAAAGCACTGGGCGTGATCGGCGGGTACATCGCCGGAAGTAAACCGCTGAAAGAATGGCTGATCAACCGCGGACGTCCTTATCTGTTCTCAACGGCCCATCCACCAATGGTTGCGGCTGCGCTCATTGCCGCGCTTGATGTAATGGAAAACGATCCTGAGCCAATGCAAAAGCTGTGGGATAACACTCGCAAGTGGAAGAAGATGCTCGCCGAGGCAGGGTTCGACACAATGGGCAGTGAAACTCCGATCACGCCGATTCTGTTTGGAGATGAAAAGGCCGCTCAAGCGGCAGAGAAAATGCTCTGGGAAGAAGGTGTCTACGCCCTCGCGATTGTTTACCCAACGGTGGCAAAAGGGAAGGCGCGGCTCCGAACAATGCCGAACGCTACGCACACTGACGAAGACCTCAATGATGCTCTACAGGCATTCATCCGGGTTCGCGATAAGATTTCGGCTGGTGTTTAAAGAACAAGCACCGGCCGGAGCCGGTGCCGTTCATCCCTCATGCCACTTAAAAGCTTAGTTGCCGCCGATTTTAATATCGCCTCGCACCACTGCACCTTCAAACTTGTAGGTGAGATCGGATTGATTGGCGTTGAAATTGAGTTCAAACTTGTCCCTTGGTCGGCGAAGATCGTTTTCCGCTTCCTGGGAATCTCGTTGCGGTTGAACCACATCGATTGCCTTCACCATAATTCGCCCAGGAATTCGGTCAACATGATCACCTTTATGAACGACTAAAACAGCTTCGCCGCGTGTGATGCCTGTGTTTTGATCGACCTGTAATCCGTGAGGATCTTTGAGCTCAACGTGTACGACTCGGTTGCCTTCGTTGCCTTTGGCGGTGAAATCTAGTTGACCGCGCACTTGGCCTTGGTCATTTTTGCCGAGTCGGAATTGGAACTCGGCGGTTGCCTCTGGGTTTTTCGCCAGACCCTTACCAGCCATAACTGCTTGCGGTGCTTGTACTTGTGCAGTTGCCATCAAAGCGGCGGTAGTTGCGATGCTTACACTGATTGTCTTGAAATTCATTTCATGCTCCTCAGGCTTTATTAGCCTTGGTGGGAGAGACGCCGTTCTTTGAGAGGAGTTGTGAGGAACTTATGAGTTTTACTGACTAAGTTGAATGGCATGCCCTAAAAGAAAAGAGACCAGTGCCTCTGCTTGGGGCAGAGCACTGGCCAAATGTGTCGCATGCCACTCATCCTTACCGTTACCGGCTAAGTTTGAGTTCCCTTATTTTTTCTCTGCGTCCGCTAGTTGTTCCTTAATCCACGTATCCATGACTTCAACTGCTTTATTGTTAAACGGTGCGCCTGGATTGGTAAAGGCATCTTGGTAGCTAGAAACATTCTGGTAGCCGTGGTTGGAATTTTCGACTCGAATATATGTCGCGGTGCCTGGGTTTTGGCGGTTCAGATGATCGCGGATCATCATGTGGTCTTCTTCGGTTGAAACAAAATCGTACTGCCCCCACAGAACCAAAGTTCGGCAACTGATCTTCGACCACAGTTCGGGATAGCTTGTTTGAGCAAGCTGTCGCCAGAACTTTAAGGTGCGGCCCATCATCTTATTTGAGTCGGCGGCAAAGTAACTGTCGGTAATTGCCTTGTACTGCGGGAATTTTTCGTTCACCTCAGCCGGGCTCCAGTTTTCAACGAGGACAAGTGGCTGGATAACTGCTTCAGCAAGCATCTGATTGTTGATCGTCTCGCGGGATGCTCCACCGAGATCCATTTGGCGGCGGACGTTTTCGAGCCAATATTCAGTCCACGTTTTATAAATGGTTGAACTCGGAATGAATCCGAAGATCGGTTCTTGGCTTACAACCCACGGCCCAATTGTTCCGCCCATGCTGTGACCAAACATAAACACCCTCTCAGGATTCACATAGCTTTCTTTTTTAATCGCTCGAATCGCCTGAAGGTAAACATCGCCTTCGGTAACGAAATCGGTTTCAACATAAGGGCCGCCTTCGGCATCGCCCATGCCGGGTTTTTCAACACGTAGAGTTACGAAGTCTTGTTTGGCAAAGTGGCGCAGAAAGTTTGAGTAAGGCCCGTTTCCGCTAAGCGGGTAATCCATGCTGAACTGCCCGAGCCCCTGCAGCATCATGAATACAGGGAATTTGCCCGCTTTTTTGGGTTTGGTGATTATGGTGCGTATGCGTTTGCTGTTGCTGACGACATGACTGTAAATTACGTCGTAGTCGGGAGAGACTTCGCGGGGACGCTCTTTGAGTTTTAGTGGGATTTTCTCCGTTTTGTCGCCGCGTTTGAGGGTCACGGTGACGGTTTCGCCAGATTTCGCCGCTGAAGTCATGTAGTTGGTTATGTCTTGCGGTGAGCCGATTGAGGTTGTTCCAAACGCGGAAATTTCATCGCCTACTTGAAGAACGCCTTCGGCTGATCCGCCGGGCACGATTCCGGCGATTTTGGTTGTGTTCGGCTGGAATTGCGCGCCGAGCATCGGCTTACGGGGAAGCGCGTCGGATTGAACCGGAGAGACTGTAGTGCTAATGGCAAGAAGGGCAGAAAGCAAAGGCATGGCTATTGATACCGTCTAATAGATTCTTAGTGTTCCAATAAGTGCATTGAGTCAGATTTTGGCGGGGTAATAGGCTATATGAGTTGCATCCCATTGATGCCGATAATATGTTGATCGGAATTAGGAGCCATAATAATCTAGGCATTGGTTCCTATGTTATGGAAATGAACAGACGGCTAAGAATAAGTATATTTGGTATGTCTCTTGTAGTTTGGAGTGTTGTTGGGTGTAGCGGCTCTGACTACAAAAAAGAAATTATTGGGGTGTGGGAATATCCTTTTATCGACCTTCCAGCGACGGGAGGTGATGAATTCCGAGAAGATGGGACGTATCGCAATTGGTATTCGAGCCCGTCCCTTAACAAGGAAAGCACTGGGACTTACGTTGTGAACGGTAAGCAAGTTTCGATTACTGTCACTGAAGAAACAGACCGACACGGATTGAAGAACCAGACCAATAAGTCTCAGGGTTTTACTATTATAAGTATAGATAAAGGTTCCATGACAATCACCGCTGACCATGAAGTTTATACATTCAAACGCAAAAATTAGCCAATTGCCAATATCCTAGCTTGTCGAAAAATAAAGGGCTTTGGCTACCCGTTGCCAAAGCCCTCTTCATCCGTGTTGTCAGTGGTTAGTTTCCCGGGACCAACTTTGCCCGCACGGCCTTCATCGCGGCTTCAGTTCGCGAATTCACTTGCAGGGCTTTGAGAATGTTACTCACGTGGTTCTTAACGGTTTTTTCCGCAATGGAAAGATGGTTAGCGATTTCCTTGTTGCGCATGCCTTTCGCGATGAGTTCGAGGATTTCGGTTTCTCGGTCGCTGAGCACGTACAGTTCTGTATCGTCGGTTTCGTCGTCGTCTTTCACTCGTCGGAAGTCTTCAATCACCTTGGTGGCGATTTTCGGCGTGATCTTAGCTTCACCACGATGGGCGAGCCGGATCGCATCGATGACTTCTTGCGGAGTTGAAGTTTTGAGCAGGTAACCCAAGGCTCCAGCGCGGAAGGCTTCGAAAACCGTTTCGTCTTCTTCGTTAATCGTAAGAACAACGACTTGGATTTCCTTTTCCTTCTTGAGCAAACGGCGCATCAGTTCTACACCGTCGAGCCGAGGCATATTGATATCAGTCAGGAGAACATCTGGCGGATCTTGCAGGCACGCATCAAGCGCTTCCTGTCCATCTTTGCAGACGGCCAGTATCTGACATTCGGGCATCAGAGTCAGCGTTCGTTGAATAGCGTTCCGATACGCAGGTTCATCGTCGGTAATGACAACACGGATGGTTGACGACATGCAGACGAGTATACATGAGGCGAGGCATTTTGCATACGGGGCATAATGGATTGATGCCCACTTTGGTCGTAGAAGATTTGCACGTTGAGATCGGCGGACTGCCGATTTTGCGAGGAGTCAACCTGAATGTTGACGCTGGCGAGACCCTTGGCGTTGTGGGTGAAAGCGGATGCGGCAAGTCTATGACTGGCCTCGCCATTATGGGAATGCTCCCTCCGGGCGGGAAAGTTACCAAAGGCTCTATCAAGCTAGACGGGCGCGAGCTAGTTGGTTTGAGTGCTAAACAGTGGCAAGAAATCCGGGGTCAGCAGATCGGCCTTGTGATGCAAGACCCATTTACCAGTCTGAACCCTTTGATGCGAGTCGGTGACCAAGTTGCAGAAGTTCTGCGGCTCCATAAAGGAATGGGCAAAAAAGAAGCGGCCGAGCACGCGATTCAGATGCTGAGCACGGTCGGTGTCCCGAGCCCGGCAGATTCCGCGCGAAAATATCCCCACCAAATGAGCGGCGGTCAACGCCAACGGGTGGTTATTGCCATTGCCTTTATCGCCCGCCCTAAAGTTTTGATTGCTGACGAACCTACCACCGCCCTTGACGTAACCCTGCAAGCTCAAATATTGCGATTGCTTACCACCTTGCAGGAAGAAGAGGGAACGGCAGTCGTGTTAATTAGCCACGATATTGGCGTGATCGGCAGTGTGAGCGATCGAGTGAGCGTCTTTTATGCTGGGCGTGCTGTGGAAAGTGGGCCAGTAGAAGAGGTTCTTCGGCGGGGCAAGCATCCGTACACGGCGGCACTCTTGGCCGCGATTCCGGTGCCCGGACGGGAAAGGCTGTTGACTATTGGCGGTCAACCGCCGCTACTCAGCGAACTTCCGGTTGGATGCCCCTTTGCACCAAGGTGTGTGCATCGGTTTGAGAAATGCGATATCGAACCTAGTCTGGAACCAGTTGGCGGCACCGAAGTGGCTTGCTGGTGGGCAAGCCAGAGCGTTTCAGTTTAATGGGTGGCACTGGTTATAACCAGTGTTTTTATGCAAGCAGAGAATCGAAAATGTCATCGATCTTTGCTTTTGCATCGAACTTGTTGTTAGTGAGATGCGCTGTGACCATGAACCCGAAAAGGGTTGCGGCAAGCATTTCTGGGTCTTTGTAGGGGCTACCTTTTTTGGTTTTTGCCTTTGCCAGAATCGGCGTAAGGGAATTCACCCATTCGGTGTAAATTCCGAGCACTTGTTTTTTGAGATCGGCGTGTTCCACCGAAGCCGAATAAAGCCCAATAAGAACTTTTGCGAACCGTGATTGCTTTTTGCAATAAGCTTCAGCGAGGGCAAGTTCGCCTTCCACTTTGTCGTCAGCTGATTGAAGACCTTCGTAGAATTTTGCTCGGTCGGTGCGGAACTGTTCGAGCGCGTAATCTGCAACTCCAGTAAGCAAGTCTTGGCGCTTAGGGAAGTAGTAGTGAATCGTTGCGTGATTCATTCCCATTTTTGCGGCGACCGTGCGGGCATGCAGGCTTTCGAGGCCTTCCACCCCTACGATGTCATAACACGTCCTGAGGATTTCACTGCGTCGAGCTTTCATATTTCTATTTTAACCGTCCAGATGGTGAAAGTGTATGGATAATTTACTTGAATCGAATAAAATATGTATGTGCAACCGTTTCCGCGAACCTGGGTGGAGATAGATTTTGGCGCGATGAAGCATAATCTTCGCCTGATTAAGGAGCGCATGGGCGAAGGTGTTTTGATCTCGGTAGTGTGTAAAGCCGATGGATATGGTCACGGATTGGTTCCGGTCGGCAGGTTTGCGGCGAAGAATGGTGCAGATTGGCTCAGCGTTGCATCTGTTCAAGAAGGCGTTGCATTGCGTGATGCGGGTGTTGATTGCCCAATCATGGTGATGTCACCAACTCTAGATATGGAGGCGGCTCAAGCGATTTTCTACGACTTGGACATTTTTGTTGAATCTGCCCATTCTATCAAAGCATTTGCACAAATAGCATTGAACCAAGAACGGGTCGCAAAACTTCACCTTAAGGTGGATACGGGCCTGCACCGATTTGGATGCGATCCTAAGGACGCAAAGCCTTTGATCGGTCTTATCAAATCAACACAAGGCTGTACATTGCGCGGTGTTTCTCAGCACTTTTTGGATGCATCTAACCAATCTCGCTCAATCACCCAACGAGATACGTTTGAATCTAGTATTTCTGAATCAGAAGATCTCGGCATTATCCATCTGAGTGCAAGCGCGGGGGCGGTCAAAGTAGATCGAGCCAAAGGCGGGTTAGTTCGAATTGGAATGCACGCTTACGGAATTGATGCAGACAAAAGTTACGGAGGTGAATTAAAACCCACCATGCGGTGGTTTGCCCGCGTGACTTCGATTCGCACAATCCCGGCTGGTGATACGGTGAGCTACATGGGAACCTGGACTGCTCCACGCACTAGCACTATCGCAACGCTTGGTGCGGGTTACGGTGATGGTTATGCCCGCCAACTCAGTAATAAAGGGTTCATTTTTGTAAATGGGCACCGCGCTCCTGTCACTGGCCTGATTTGCATGGATCAAACCATGATTGACGTGACCGATATTCCTGGCGTTGAAATCGGAACCGTCGTTGAAATGCTAGGAGAGAACATCTTGGTTCCCGAAGTAGCTGCTTGGGCGGGCACAAACGGTCACGAAATCGTTACCCGGGTGATGACCCGGGTGAATCGGCGCTACATTTATCCGGACTAGCCGTTAACCACGTTGGGAGCGGTTCCAGTGGATTTGAATACTTCTACAATTCGCACAACTTCTGCCGCTACTGCCTCTTGCGCTTGATTGGTGCTTGCCCCAATGTGGTGAGTGCAATAAACACCCTTGGCGTTGCTCAAAGGCCCTTCATAAGGAGCTTCGGCGGCACTCGGCTCGCCATCAAATACATCTAATCCAGCCCGAATTTTCCCGGCTTCTGTCGCTTGCAAAAGAGCTGCTTGATCAACTACCTCAGCACGGGCTGTGTTTATTAACACAGCGCCTAACCTCATCGCATTAATAAACTCGGCGTTGATCATGCCCCGAGTATCTGAACTGAGGGAAGTGTGGAGCGAAACGATGTCTGATTGAGTGGCTATGTCTTTGAGGTTTGCTACCCTCGTGACCCCCAACTTTGCCGCATCCTCATCACTCATCCATCGGCTGTAGATCAAAACATTCATCCCAAACGCCTTTGCCCGCGGAATCATTTCTTGACCAATGCTGCCCATGCCAACTAGTCCGAGCGTTTGACCAAAGAGCCCCACGCCTTTGCTATATGCTTTTTTGTTCCACTTCCCGTTTCTCAAGTCGGTCACGTTATCGGGGATAAATCGGTCAAGTGAGAGCATTAAACCAAATGCCAGCTCGGCAACTGCAATTGCGTTCTTTCCTGGGCAGTTTGCAACCGAAACTCCGTGTGCAGTCGCTGCGGCTAAATCAATATTGTTGACTCCAGCACCGGCCCTTATGATGAGCTTGAGCTCACTACCTGCTTCAATCGCTGGTGCGGGAACCAGCGTTGAACGAACAACAAGAATAGTGGGCTGATGTTCGGATAGAGCCGCCGAGAGAGTGTCGCCATTAAGATCAGCGTTTTGCACAACTTCACAGCCAAGGTTCTTTAATCCATCAAGAGCAGACTGCTCAAGTTTATCGGCGACAAGGACTTTCATGAGTTCACTTTACCTGGATTGATCTGCCCGTTCAAGGTTACGGTTTGAGGCTGATAACATTCGGAATCCGAACATAATTGATAGCGGAAATCAATTTGAAAATCGTGGATTGAACCGCGCGGTTTCAGGCGGATAGCAAGTTCAATTTCGCCTCGATACTGCCCAGAAACTGAGTCTGGCCAAGAAGCTTCTGCGTAAGAACCAGTGATTTCTACGCTTGAAGGGATGAGCCACTCTGCACCAGGATCTGCATCGTTGATGTGAAAACCATTCGGAATCCGAATGGTTAAATTAACGTAAGCATAACCATCGTCCGTTAATTCAGGATTAGAGTTGTCAAGTTCGGCTTGAATTTGTGGCGCGTCACCATTTGTCTCAACTGAGTCATTACCGAGCAACAGCTGTTCCAGGCACTCAATTAGAATCGTTCCTGCCGCGGCTGGTGCTCTCTGCGCCCAACCGTATGCGGCGGTCAAGTGGTTCAGAGCTTCTTCGTTTCGTCCGAGCCTTCTCAAAACTTCGATCGCAATGCCATTCGAGCTAGGTACCGCCTGATCCAAAAACGGTTTTTGACGTCCGATCAGCTCTTCATGCATCGTGCCGTTAAAGAAGAATCCCCGTGTATCAGCAAAAGATTCAACCAGTTGGTCAGCAACTTTACCCGCATCTTCTGTTCTGCCCAGATCAAGCAATGCTCGGCAGAAATAGCTGTATCCATCAAGAAACGCCGCATGAGTATCACTCATTTGATGAGGTAGATATTCGTTGAACCGGTTAAGCCAGTAATCAGCTAGCGAATTCGATTCTTCAACATAGCCTGCCGCTACGAACCCAGAAATCAAAAGCGCATTCGCACTCAGCAAAGCCTTATCGTCTTGCCCAGGCTGAACTCTCAAGTTTCTTGCCTCTAGAAGTAAATCAAGTCGAGAGTCACGCGAGGCATTTTCAACTAAATGGGGGATATTGGTGCCAGTCGGATGACCCGTAGCTTCTTCGTAGAAATTGCCGGATTCAACAATCTGGTAAGCATCGCAAAGCGATTGTCCATCAGGAACGAGTTGGTGAATTTCGTTCTTTGTCCACACATAGGTGAGCCCTTCTTCGCCTGATGTGTCCGCGTCTAGGGCAGTTGCAAATGCGCCGTCTAAACTCATTTCTCGCAGCACCCATCCCACGGTTTGGTCGGCGACTTCGGTAAACAATGCTCTCAGGTTTTTATCATCGGCTAGCTCCGCGGCATGAGCATATAGCTCAATCATCTGGGCATTATCAGTCAGCATCTTCTCAAAATGAGGGAGAAGCCATCGCTCATCGGTTGAATATCTGTGAAATCCACCGCCAACGTGATCGCGAATTCCCCCAAGTGCCATTGCCTCTAATGTTCGGAACGCGATAAAACTGGCAGAATCCACCAAATGGGTGACGACCTCTTGGCTACCTGGAAGCAAGTGCCGGGTTTGCGCGTATCGAAGTAAGAACCTAAGAGTCGAAAATGGCGGAAACTTTGGTGCGCCGCCAAAACCGCCTTGCTCTTCATCGAATTCTTGGTGAAACGAGTGAATTGCTTGGTCGAGCAAACTCACCGTGATCTTATCGGTCATGGGCGGTATCGACCGCTCTAAAACCTGCTGAAGACCAGCCGTAAATTCCTCTGCTTTTTCCCGAATATCGGATTCTTCTTCACGCCAAGCGTTTGCCAAAGCCTGAATTACCTGGGTAAAGCTCGGCATTTGCCCTTGGCTGAACTTAGGATAATAAGTGCCAGCAAAAAATGGCTTTGCGTCGGGGGTCAGGAACACCGACATCGGCCAACCGCCGTGGCCAGTGGCTAGCTGGGTAGCCGTCATATAAATGTCGTCTACGTCTGGGCGCTCTTCCCGATCTAATTTGATGTTCACAAAATGCTCATTGAGGTATGCGGCAACCTCGGCATCTTCAAACGATTCATGCGCCATCACATGGCACCAGTGGCAACTGGAGTAACCAACACTCAAAAAAACAGGCTTGTTTTCGGCTTTTGCTTTTGCCCAGGCTTCATCATCCCAAGGGAACCAATCCACCGGGTTATCGGCGTGCTGGCGCAAATAGGGCGAAGTCGAATCTGCCAGTCGGTTCGGCATAAGCAAAATGAGCGTACCGGGTTTGCAGATATGCCTGGGAGGTTCGGGGCTAAGCGCATCAAAACGATAAACTAATTGTTCAGTGAGCACGGAAGAACCAATTGAACCGCCAAAAACTACGGATGTCAGCATCGTATGGATTGCACTAGCCATCGTAGCGGTTGCGTTGGTCGCTGGATTATTCGCTGGCAAAAAATTGGTTGGGAATACGCTTCGGGCTTTAGAAAAGGAAGCGGTTCCATCGGCGCAGAAATATTTAGAAGTCCTTCAGTCGGGGCAGAGCACATCTGATCTTCTGGCTCCGGCAGAAAGTCGAAAGGAATTCGACGAAACGGAATTTAAGTCCCGTTTGGATCAAGCATTGGGCAAAATCGCTCGATCTAAAGCGATAGATGCCAAAGTCGGCGATGGCGAGCCGCCAAGCATCGTCATCACCCTTCGTGCGCAAGATGACCAAAAACGGGAAGCGGAAATCATTATTGCAATGATCACGGTCAAGCAAAAAATGCTGGTCAAGAATGCCGTTATCGGGAAATAACGTCCCGATTTAGTCCGTGTCATCGCATACTCCACGTAACCTCATCCGTACCTACCTGCAATGCTGATTTCACTAGGAGTTCTGTTACTTGGCATCGTCATCCTCACGGTTGGTGGTGAAGTTCTGGTGAAAGGGGCTACGCGCCTCGCGCTCGGAGTTGGAATGACTCCGCTAGTGGTCGGGCTCACGGTCGTTGCCTTCGGTACATCTGCGCCCGAACTATTCGTCAGTGCTTCGTCTAGCCTTGCTGGTTCGCCTTCCGTAGCGGTCGGAAACGTAATCGGAAGCAACATCCTCAACGTTTTGCTTATTCTCGGAATCTCGGCGGTGATTGTGCCGCTCGCGGTTCAGTCGCAGATTGTCAAGTTGGATCTTCCGGTAATGGCAGGAGCGACCTTCGCTTTGATCTTGTTTGCCTTGGATGGCACAGTAAGCAGAGTAGACGGCGTAATCCTGGTTGTTGCGTTGATCGCTTACATTTGGTATTTGATCCGACTATCCAAAAGAAATCCCAATGATCCACTTAAGGAAGAAGTTGATGAAGCAGGGGCTAAATC
This sequence comes from Fimbriimonadaceae bacterium, assembly GCA_019638675.1. Lineage (GTDB taxonomy): Bacteria > Armatimonadota > Fimbriimonadia > Fimbriimonadales > Fimbriimonadaceae > UphvI-Ar2. The sequence continues at coordinate 1,340,986 of JAHBTE010000001.1, forward strand.
GCCAATCTGGATCAACCTCGGGTTGATCTTGCTCGGCCTTGGGTGCTTGATGGCCGGTTCCAAGTTGTTCGTCTCTGGGGCAACGGATATCGCCCGGCAGTTTGGGTTATCAGAACTGGTAATCGGCTTGACCGTCGTTGCCTTTGGCACTTCTTTGCCCGAAATCGTCACTTCGATTATCGCGGCGTTGCGGGGTCAACGCGATATTGCGGTCGGTAATATTGTTGGAAGCAACATCTTTAACATCCTCTCAGTGATGGGGATCACATCAATTCTCAATCCCGTTCCCTTCGCGCAAGAAGCTCTTTTGTTTGATATCCCCGTGCTCGTTGGCGTTACGATTGTGTGCGTACCAATTCTATGGGCGGGCTATATTATCACTCGCATTGAAGGTGCGGCACTGTTGCTTGGATACGTTTCGTACACTACTTATTTGGTGCTGTATCACACTCATTCACCCTTGTTCCTACAGTTCAAAAGTGCGATGATCTTCTTCGTGCTTCCGCTTATCATCATTACGGTGTGCAGCGTAGCGTACAGCTTTGCTCGGGCTCATTTAAGAGAACTGAGGTCGCAAAAGTAAAGCTGGCGGGAACTGATTAACAGCAAAGAGTGGTTTGCCCGAATATGAAGAGGGCCGCCGTCATCATAGCCGTCGCAATTATTGCGGGAATCGCGTTTACGCTCAGCATGCCGCCGCGAGCTTTTGCGCTGCTTGGCTGGGTGTTCCTTACTCCACTGTTTATTGCTACCCGTGGCGTTGGATTCTTACGCGGATTCCTGTCTGGGCTTGTACTCACAGTTACGGCTGCGATTGCCAGCACAACTCTCATAAGCGGCCCCAATTTGATTCAAGGTGATGTCTCGTGGAACTACCTCGGCATTGGACTATACGGAATTGTTTTGAGTTTGATGGTCGGAATCACAGCAGAAATTAAAGAGCTCACATTCGGCAAAGCGGCGATTCTTGCCTGTGCAGGAATTGTTTTGGAGTGTCTGACATTTATCAAGTTGCCCGCGCACTTGGCACTCACTCAATATGGGAGCGCCCCGATGCTGGCTCTCGCCTCCGTTACCGGAATTTGGGGCGTGAGCTGGCTCGTATGGTTTAGCAACCTCGCGCTGGCATCACAATCTGCTCAGAAGCAGTTTCGTCCGGCGGTGGCGGGAATCGCTCTCTTGGCGGTTCTCAGCACGACAATAGGTTGGAATCAAGGTGCAAAACCCAAAGATTCAGTGGTTGCTTCAACCGACAAATTGAACCCAGTTGCGGCTTTGCAAACGGATAACTTTGGTGCTAATGAGATACTTCCTCTCTATGAATCTTTAGGGAGCACTCAACCTACGTTGAGCGTCTGGCCAGAGCTTTCGATTACCGAAATGGACATTGCGACAATCCAGGAATTTGCCGCCAGCCAAAATGGATCGCCAGTTGTGGCAACGATGCACGATGGTTATTCTCCCAAACCACATAATGCGGCGGTATTAATTAGTGGCAACGGAGTATCTGAGGCGTACTACAAGCGAAAACCATTCGGTTCGGAAATCAATGAAGTAACTGCTGGAACTCGACCGCTGGTTGTCAAGACGATTCCTTTGAGTGTTGGCCTCAACATCTGTTTTGATAGTTGTTACCCGGGTGTGATGAGGGACACAGCTAACGCGGGTGACCCTGATTTGATCGCTTTGCCTACGCTTGATCCAGCTAGCCCAAACGGCTTTATTCAGTCAGCTCACGCGGCATTTACATCATTCCGAGCGGCTGAACTTGGTATTCCGATTGTGCGGGCAGAAACAACTGCTTGGTCGATGTTTGTGAACTCCGATGGAAATATTGTCGAAACTCTTCCTGTAGGTTACGAAGGCGCAGTTGCACGGCAGATTTCAGATGCCAAAAAGTGGACTCTTTACCGGCAATGGGGCGACTGGTTTTTGTGGTTGAGTATTGGAGTTCTCGGCTCAAGCATAGTCAATGGATGGGCTGGGCAACGGGCGGCGAAGCGCGGGCGGGCCTAACCTCAAACGCTGGTTCACCAGGTACTATCCCGTTCCCGAAAGGCGACGTACCCAAGTGGTTAAGGGGAGGGACTGCAAATCCTTTACGCATCGGTTCGAATCCGATCGTCGCCTCCAAATTTCTCTATTTTCTGGCCTGGGGAAAACTCATTTGAATCCCCGCCGCTTTTAAACCAAGCACCCCGTCTGAACCAGTGCAACCATGAGTGCCCTCGTTCAGCCGAATCCGCAGCAAATTGCCGCCGTTTTCGGCGTGATTGAGCCGCCGCCAATCCATGTGGAGTGCGAAACATTCCAAGGGCCGCTCACTACCCTGTTCATCATGGTTCGCGACCACAAGGTCGACCTGCTAGGGGTTCCGCTCGGGCCGATTTGCGAAGCGTATCTCCGCTATCTGCTCGAAACTACTGAGCCGCATTTGGAATCTCACGCGGTTGCTGTAAGCGCACTTTGCTACCTGCTGGAAAAGAAAGCCTGGATGCTCATCCCGATTGAGCACGATGAAGAGCCAGATGACGACGGCTTGTTCGATGAAGTCGAACCGTATATCCACGAATTCCTCCCGGCCATAGATGACCTGCTCAACCGCCGCGAGGATCGCGAGCACCTATTCTTTAGAACAGGCGAAAATAACAACGTTTACGAGCTTCCGTTTGAAACCAGCGAAGTCACATCCGCAGACCTTGCCAAAGCATTTGAAAAACTGCTCTCTAAAGCCAAGCCTGATCCACCACGCCCCGTCAGCGAACAGCGGCGTTCGCTGAGCGAGCAAATCATCTTGGTTCTGAAATCGTTGCCCGATGCCCCCCAAGCTTTAGAGGAATTCGTAACCGGAGAATTCACCCGCTCCGAGGTAGTCTGGTGGTTCTTGGCGTTGCTCGAAATCATTCGACTGGGCCAGGCTTCAGTAACCATGGAAGACGGAATTGTGAAATTCTGCAAAAAGGGAAGTAGGGGTGCTCCTGCATGAGGCTTGTCCTCGCGCTGGAAGCCCTGCTCTTTGTCGCCGATAGCCCCGCAACCCCAGATGAACTTGCAAAGGCTCTCGGCGTTCCGGTTTTTGAGGTCGAAGAGGCTCTTGAAAAACTGGGCGGGCGTCTGCACCACACTTCGGCTTTACAACTGGTTCGTATTGCGGGTGGATACCAAGTCTGTACGAAACCAGAATTTGCCGAAGCGATTGCGAAATTTACTCAGCCGCAAACCCACAAGCTGTCCCGTTCGCTCATGGAAGTTCTTGCCGTGGTTGCGTATAAGCAACCGATCACACTCGCCGAGCTTGATGATGTCCGAGGTGTAGATTCTGGTTACGGAGTTCGCCAGCTAGTAGAGCGGAGGCTTGTCTGCGAGATTGGGCGGCGGTCAACTCCCGGGCGACCAATTTTGTTCGGAACGACACAACAGTTTCTGCACGCTTTTAATCTACAATCGTTAGAAGACCTGCCCGTCGTCAACTTTGAATCGGACAATTTGCCGAAGGCGATTGGCATGGAACAGCCCCCCGATCAGCCTTCGTTGCTTGATCAAGAAGAAAACTCTCCTGCCGGAGACGCTTCGCTCGCCTAACTCGAAACAATGGTTCCGTTTTGCATGATCGCCGTATTTAGCAAAGTCTCTGGCTTTGTGGGCGAACCAAATGGACCATCTCTTTCTGCCGAAGCCGCAATCGTTATGGATGTGACGACCGGCCGGGTTTTATGGGGCAAGAACATTCAGCGATCTATGTATCCGGCTAGCACAACCAAACTGCTGACCGCAATCATCTTGCTGGATGAAACCTCGCCCACAGATGTAATCCAAGCTCCTGCCGACATCAAAGAAATTAAAGGTTCATCGCTGCATCTGGAACCGAAGGAGCAGATTTCAGCAAAGGATGCTCTCTATGCTTTGCTGATTCGAAGCGGAAATGATGTGGCGCATAGTATCGCAGTTCATCTGAGCGGATCGGACGAAAAGTTTGCCGAGAAAATGAATGCCTATTCTCAAAAATTTGGCATGAAGAACTCGCTCTGGGTGACTCCGCATGGACTAAACAATCCTTGGCATAAGACCACGGCATACGACATGGCGTTGCTAGGTAGGGAAGCCGCTAAGCACCCGGCGATCCTTGAAGTTACTTGTAGCGAAAAACACACGGTCACCCGTGACATCAATCAAAAAGACACCTTGCTGATTAACAAAAATAAGCTTCTGAAATTGGATCAAAGCAACCGTGGTTTGAAAACTGGCTACACAGATCCAGCGGGACATTGTTTTGTTGGCCTGAACGACTCTGATTTTGGTCAAGTGGTGACTGTGGTTCTGAATTCAAACGACTGGTGGGGCGACCAACTCAAACTTGTGAATTGGACAAAATCCCGCTTCGGCATTGTGAACACGATTGCAGAAGGCAAGACGATTGAAGTTCCCGTGCCAAATGCGAAAGATGGGCAAGTGCTGAAAGCCAAAGTTGCAGAACCGATCACTGCGCTTGTCAGCAATCACGATTTGACAAATCTGCAGATCAACCTGGAAGAAGCTAATCACGAGGCTCCAATCCAAGAGGGAGCTGATCTGGGCAAGGCAGAGGTTATCGTCGGTGGCCAAAAATTTGAGGTGGAGTTGGTCGCGATGAATTCGGTAGAGGCAAAATTTTCGTTAGAGGAATTCAAAAACAATCCTCTTGCAATCGGGTTCGTCATCATTGCCAGCGCCGGGTACTGGCTGAGGAAGCGAACCTACAAACGGCTACAATCGTAGTTCGCCCATGCCCGCCGACCGCAAACCTAATCCCAAAAAGCCTCGACCAATTCCGGCAAAGAATCAGAGTTCTGTTGCCAAGAAGAAGGAGGCAGATTCCAATGAACCACTCCGATTGCATCGTTATCTGGCAATGTGCGGAATCGCGTCACGACGCAAAGCAGAAGAAATCATCGCGGAAGGCAGGGTGACAGTAAATGGCGAGCTTGTCACCGAAATGGGGGTGAAAGTAACACCATCTGACGAGGTGAAGGTTGATGGGAACTCTGTTCGCAAAGCAGAAATTCGGCTGTATCTGCTGAACAAGCCCGTTGGAATCGTTACGACATTGAACGATCCGCAAGGGCGGAGATGCATCTCCGATTTGTTGCCTGCTTCGGCCGGGCCAATGAAGCCAGTCGGTCGCTTAGATATGCAGAGTGAGGGGCTACTATTCCTCACTAATGATGGCGATTTGGCGACTCGACTCGCCCACCCTCGTTACGGAATTGACAAAGAGTACATCGCAGTATTGCAAGGGATTCCATCGGACAGAACACTCGCTAGATTGGAGCGCGGTGTGCATTTGGACGGGGTTCGCACTGCTCCGAGCAAATGGGAGTTTATGGGTCAGATTAAAAACGAAAACCAATCGCGCGTGAGGATTATTCTTCATGAAGGCAGAAACCGCCAGATCAGAAGAATGGCGGAAATGGTCGGGCACCAGGTTGTGAGCCTCAAGCGAGTTCGCATCGGCCCTTATTCCAGCAAAGGAATGGCAGAAGGTGAAATGCGTTTGCTGGGTCAGAAAGATATTGATCTTCTCCGCAAGATTGTTGGTCTAGCCTAACACTTTTAGTCTGAAGAAATAATGAGTTGTACTTTGAAGTCCTTTGCAATGTGCACGCCGCTTTGCCCCATCACACAGAATGCAGTGGCCAGGGGATCGGAAAGCAGTCCGCGTTCGGCAATTACCGTTGCCGTGAATTGATTTGTCAAGCCGATGCCAGTGCGCGGATCAACGATGTGTGAGTACCGCACCCCATCAATCACTACGAATTGTTCGGCATCCCCGCTGGTGCTGACCGCGCAGTTAGCCAGCGGCGTAAACCCGAGTTGTCCAGGAATTTGAACTGACCATCCCGACTGATTCGGCGGCGGATTGCTGATCGCGATGTCGCCCCCCGCCTGAATGAGTGCACTATTGATTCCATTGGCTTTGAGCGCTTTAAGCCCCTCATCAGCTGCGTACCCTTTGGCGATCCCGCCAAGATCAATCGCAACTCCCGCCTTTTGAATTGTGATTTCTCGATTCTTGGGATTAAGCAAGAGATTTTCGTAGCCAACCAAATTCAGTGCTTTCCTAGTTTCTATTGGGCCAGGCATTCGACCCGTTTTCCGAGCATTGCGCCACAGCTGCACCACTGGGCCAGCCGTGATGTCGAATGCTCCATCTGTGCGGCGAGAAATCTCCTGCGCCTTCTCAATAACCGTGAACAAGTCTTCGGAAACTTTTGTTGGCGTGAGCGGCTTGATCTGACGAACTTCGCTGCTTGGGCGATAGTCGCTCATGATCTGCTCAAGCTCGGCAAACCGTTTGTATGCCGCGCTTGCTGCTCGGTCTGCAACACCTTGCGACTCCGCGTACAAAGTAATGCGGACTTCGCCCCCCATGTGGATTTCGGTAAAGGCATACCGATTGAGCATGGGTTGGTTCATCAATGAAATTGTGAGCCATGCAGCGAGCATTTGATGAGTTTAGCGGTTTTGATCGGTTAGCACTGACAGCAGTATTACGGGAGTGATACACTTGAGCGGTGCTGACAGTGGCATTGATGGTTGGATTGATGACGGAGCAAGAAACGGGATGGGTCGAAAAGATTCCGGGGCATTTACCGACGTTTGAGATGCGCAAAATCCCGGGCGGGAAGTTTGAATTTCAGGGCAAGCAAGTGGAAGTCAAGCCTTTCGCTATCGGAGTTACCGAAGTCACTTGGGATATTTACGACATCTTTGCTTACCGGCTCGATCTTAGCCAAGAAGAAGCGGCATCGGATGAAGTAATTGCGAGTCGCCCCAGTAAACCGTATGGCGCACCGGATCGTGGGTTTGGCCATCAAGGGTTTGCCGCCCTCGGAATGACCGATAACTCCGCCCGGCAGTTCTGCGATTGGCTCAGCAAAAAAACTGGAAAAAGGTATCGCTTGCCCACCGAAGCGGAGTGGGAATATGCCGCTCGCGCGGGCGGTGGAATGAACGTTCCGACGCCAATTGATGACTACGCCTGGAATTGGGATAACGCTGACGATGCGGCTCAACCGGTCGGCAAATTAAAGGCGAATGCGTGGGGACTTTTTGATATGCTCGGCAACGCCGCAGAGTGGGTGAAAACCACAGATGGCAAATTCTGCATTAAAGGTGGTCACTTTTATATGAAGCCCAATTTGATCAAGTTTGATTGGCGAGAGTTTCACTCACCGAAGTGGCAAGAACGTGATGCCCACGTGCCAAAAAGTAAGTGGTGGCTATCCGACGGCGACTTTGTCGGTATGCGGCTAGTCTGCGATCTTTAGGAATGTACAGGCAGTTCAATCGTCGCGGTTGTGCCTTTGCCAACCACGCTTGAAATCGTCAACTTGCCGCCATGGGCGGTCACGATTGATTCCACAATACTCAGCCCAAGTCCAGTTCCTCCCGAAGCTTGAGTGCGGGAAGAATCCACTCGATAAAAACGCCTGGTGAGGTTCGGTAGGTGCTCGGCGGGGATGCCTTCGCCAGAATCCATGACAACGATCTGCACGGAGTTTGCTCCCTTTACAACAGCGACTTCGATTGATCCATCTTCTGGCGTATGGCGAGCGGCATTTGTCAGCAAGTTGATGACCGCCCGTTCCAGGCTGGACGAATCGCAATTCAAACTCAAATCACCAGATAAAGATAATTTTAGGCGGATATCCTTTTCTAATCCAGATATCCGTACTGCATTCTTGACAATTGAATTCACTGAATGAGGAGCTAGGTTTTGGGGATTGACTTGGCCTTCTGAGCGGGCGAGCAACAGCATTTGCTCAACCAACCCGGTCATTTGGTCGGCAGAATGACCGATAGTCGCAAGCCGCTCTTTTGTATCGGCATCAATTTCAGGATCATCTTGTGAGGAAGACGTAATGATTTTTATTCGTGTGAGCGGAGTTCGGAGTTCGTGCGAAGCGTCGGCGGTGAACTGCTTTTGAATTTGCAAAAGGCGATCTTTTTCTGCAAACGAAGTATTCAAGCGGGCAACCATCCCGTTGAACTCTTGCGCCAGCTGGGCAAGTTCATCATTACCTTGGGTGGGGATGTTGCGGTTTAGATTGTTTTCCGTGATCTCCTTGGCGGCTTCTGTGACCTCTTCAATCGGCTTCATCGCCCGGCGAGTGAGGAACATCCCCCCAATTCCGGCAAGTAACAACGTGCAAGGAATGAGGATTGCCAGCGCAAGAAGCTGGGATTTGCGTATTGAATCAAGCGTGTCAAGTTCGCTCGCCGCTTGAATAACGCCAATCACTTGACCCTGCCGCTTGATCGGCAACGAAATAATCCGGAGCGACCGGGTGGCAGTTCTGATTGTTTTGAATTCCACTCGACCCGCAAACGACGCGTTGAGCAGACCTTCATCCCACGGTTCGGTGACGCCAGGTGGATTCATCACCTTGCGTTCTAAGTTGATCATGCGAGGTCGCCTGAGATTCAATATCTCACGCGATTCGTCATCCAATCCTTCTGGCAAGGCGGGGTATCGCTGAGCCGCGCCAAATCCGGGTTCAAAATTTCCGTTTGGAGGGCCAGGTTCAGTTTGCGGTTGATTGGTGCCCGAACCGCCGCCTTGGTTTTGGCGAAGCATCCCTTCTGGGTTATCAGGGTCTGGTTGCCTGCGTTGTCCGCCACCCTGACCAAAACCTGCACCACCGCCACCGCCACCTTGTCCTGGAGGGCCGACTCGCTGACCTCCCATCCCGCGTTCAGTTCGCGAAATAAGTTCTTGGTCAATCGCATGCATCGCCAGTTTTTGGTTGGCAAACGCCATGATTCCGCCGACGAGCAAGGTGGCAATGGCAAGAATGCCAATGTTCCACAGAGTCAATCGGAGTCGGAAGCTCATTGCCAAATCAGTTATTCCTCCGGGGGCCGCAGCACATATCCGAGCCCATGCACGGTATGAATCAATCGCGGTAGATGCGGTGGGTCAATCTTTTTGCGAAGGGATGACATGTGGAAGTTCACCGTATTGGGTTGGTTCTCTAAGTTGTTCCAAACCCGGTCGAGAATCGCATCTCTGGTGAGAACATGCCCAGTGTGACGAGCAAGAGCTTCTAACAGCGTGAACTCGCGGCGAGTTAATGAGATTGCTTCTGTCCCCCGCTTGACCGTGAAAGAATGAGGGTCGATAGTGAGGTCGGCAATTTCGATCAGGTCAGCTTTGTTCTGAGATTCTCGCCGTGTAATTGCACGAATTCTGGCCATGAACTCCTGGAAATCGAATGGCTTAACAAGGTAATCATCGGCTCCTGCGTCCAAACCAGCGACTCGATCTTCAATTGCATCCTTGGCGGTCAGCATCAAAATCGGGGTCGGATTTTGCGCTGTGCGGAGTGACTTGCAAACTTCGATTCCAGATTTGCCGGGAAGCATGACATCCAAAACGATTGCCGAATAGGAGTTTTCGATTGCCAAGTTCAGGCCAGATTCGCCGTCTCGGGCGACGTCAGCCTGGTGGTTTTGGCGACGCAAAGCGCGTTCCAATTCAGAAGCAATGACGAGGTCATCTTCCACAATGAGAATGCGCATGATTCTATTGTGGGTGGTTTTTGTTTGGGAGTTGTGAGGAAACCGCTACTTCTTCTATTTTTTGGCGATGCGGAGTAAGGTCAAAACGCCAATCGGTTTACCCGCAGAAACTCCTTCGTGGCAACTCATACACTTGTCGCTTGGGGCGGTGACCATTCTCATTTCGATCATTGCCTTGCGACCGGCATAATCCATTTCAGTTGTGGCTGTTTTCTCGCCGGAAAGAAAGAGTTTTTTTGCCGCCGCTGGAGCGACTTCATCGCTGAATTTACGCTCAGCCTTGAAATAATCTTGGTTTTCAATAAAGTTGGTATGGTTCAGGTGATAGTAGGAATACATGAATCCTTTTCGCTTTGGAGTGCCTTTTTCATCAAATAGACCAAATGAAAGCACCGCCGGGACAAAGTCATCTGTCAGTTTTTTCCACTCATCTGCCGCGTCTTTTTCAGCTGGATCGTTGACTCTAAATGCAGGACGACCGTGGATTCCTGGCATCCGACTCAAGCCAAATCTTCCGTCCGTCGGATCTTGTTGCAGGATTTTTTCGGCGTTGGCAAGAAACTCCATCGCTAGCTTTTTGTCCGCCGGAATTTCATCGTCTAAACCAGCGGGAAGTGCACCTAAGAGTCCAATTGCAAATAACGAAGCGGTGAGCATTTTAATCTCCAGAAGTAACAGCTATTACACAAAAATTGAATCTAAAAGTTCCTCAATCGGATGGCTTAGCGGAGGTTTGGTAAGTGATCTTCCCACTTCGGCCTGGACTGAATCAGATTCTCTAATGTCGCTTTTACTCGCGGCCAATCTTCAGGAACACAACTGAAGAAAACCGTGTCGCGCCAGGTTCCGTTAGGTAATTTGAGATGGTTTCGTAAGGTGCCTTCTCTGGTGAGACCGATATTGGTCATTGCCCGCTGAGATTGCTCATTTTTGCTACTGGTTTTGAGTTGAACCCTCATGGCTCCAAATTCATGGAGAGCATGGTCAATCATCATCAATTTCACGATAGGGTTCAGGCTTGTTCCACGTAGCGCTTTTGTGTACCAAGTGAATCCGATTTCTAACCCCCTATGCTCTGTGCGAATATCAAAGTAAGTCGAAGAACCAACGAACACGCCTCCCGCATAAATCGCCTGAGCAAAGAACCCCGGCTTGGTTCGCAGGGTTATGTAGTCGCGGATATCTTGTAAATCCAAAGATCGCGGCTCCTCAGTGAACAAATGCATGGTCTGCGGATCGGGGAGCAGGGCTGCACGGTACTCCTCAGCGTGTTCCAATGTGAGGGGAACGATTTCCACTTCGCCTTTTTTTAGCGATACAGCTTGCGGAGCGAAGTTGGAGTTCATATCGAATGATTTTATTCGGACTCAGGCCATACGTTGGTAAGTGCTAGGCCGTAAACTAATCAGGTGTTTTCATTTCTTGTCGCATCAGTCTTACTGAACGATTCGTCGTTTTCTGCGCAGAGCGGAAATCCCAAGCCGATGGCTTCCACAAACGTCCAAATGGTGAGTGCCGACATCAAAGTTAAAATCCCAAGCTGCGAAGTCATGGTCACCTACCAATTTCATAACACCACAAACAAAGCCACGACTGTGACGATGGCGTTTCCGGAAGAAGGTTACGATGCGAGCCTTGAAAATAAAAAAACTTGGTTCAAGTGTTTTAAGAGTTGGATTGACGGGGTGGAAACTGAAGTGATCGCCAAGCGAGTGGACGATAAAGATTACGATCCAGATTTTGGCTACAAGGTTTGGTGGGTCAAAGATGTGCCGTTCAAGGCGAATCAATCTCGCATCGTTGCGAATACCTATGTTTCTCAGCCAGGGAGCAGTGCTATGCCCGACAAGTTCTTTGCCTACATTGTTCACACAGCCAAGAACTGGAAAGGAAACGTGAAAAAGCTGAGGTTGGAACTGGATGTCTCTGGCCTTCCAAAAGGGAAGCATTTTGCCGTTCAATCTAAGCCGAACAAGATCACAGGGAACAAACTCGCGTGGTTCTGGGAAAATTTTGAGCCATCAACCCAAAATGATCTTTTTGTCCAGTGGCCGCATCCCGAATTTGAATATCCAAACGATATAAATTGGTTTGAATTCTTTCAAAATCCGGTTTACGTCGTGCAGTAAGTTAGTCTGAGGCATTGAACCAAATGGAGCCAAAGCTCCGCTCAATTCCGGCATAATAGAGTTGTGAGTGACCTTTCGGTGAAGGTGGAAGAGTTAGCGACTCTGATGACGGAGTTTGGGTTAGAAAAAGCCCAAATGAAAGGCGAGGATTGGTCTGTAGAACTAGCCGTCAATCCAGAAGTCCGCGGCGGCGCAGTCGTTGCGGCCGCACCCGCGCCCGCAGGTTCTGTACCAACTGCTCCAAAAGTTGCCCCCAAACCAAAGGTTGAAAAGAAACCAGCTGGCCCAACCGGAACTCCCGTAAGCTCGCCTATGACTGGCATTTATTATTCGAGTAGTAGCCCAGGCTCACCGCCATTTGCAAAAGAAGGCGATACGGTTCAAGCTGGTCAAGTGGTTGGGTTGATCGAGGCGATGAAAGTCTTCAACGAAATCACTGCTCCTGTTGGTGGTCTGGTGACCAAGGTGGCTGCGGAAAATGGCAAGCTCGTCCAGCCAGGCGACCCGCTCCTCTACATCGGCTGAGATGCGAGTCATTCGCATCGGAATTCTTGGCTTCGGTACGGTCGGCGAAGGCACGTACCGCATGCTGATTGACAACGCCGACGAAGTCTTCGCTAAAACTGCCGCACGATTTGAAGTCAAGTGTGTTGGCGTTCGTGATCTTACTAAACCTCGTTCAATCAATCAAGACTTCTTTACCGACGATCTGAAATCAATTGTCACCGACCCAGAAATTGATGTAGTTCTAGAACTCATGGGCGGGGAAGAGCCAGCGAATGAAATGGTCCAACTCGCTTTGGAAAATGGCAAACACGTCGTGACGGCTAACAAAGAACTGATCGCCAAACACGGTTCTCGCCTCATCAATTATGCGAAGGATTCTGGCTTAGACTTGCACTTTGAAGCCGCAGTTGGCGGTGGAATTCCCGTCGTCCAGCCTCTCAAACATCAGCTCGCTGGCAACGATGTCATCAAGATTATGGGAATCTTGAACGGCACTACGAACTACATCCTGACCCAGATGGAAGAGCAGGGAGCAGATTTCGCCGATGCACTTGCAGAAGCTCAGACAAAGGGCTACGCAGAAGCTGATCCAACCGCCGACGTGGATGGCTTCGATACAATGTACAAGATTTCGATTCTGGCGGCGATTTCCTTCGGCAAACAAATCCCACTTGACAAGGTTCATCGAGAAGGCATTCGATCTGTGAGTGCGGCGGATATGCACTACGCCAAGCATTTCGGCTACAAAATTAAACTTCTTGGGATCTGCGAAGAAACTGGCGAAGGTGAAGTTTTGGTTCGGGTTCACCCAACTCTTGTTCCGCTCGACCATCAAATCGCTAGGGTTAATGGTGTTTACAATGCGCTTTGGTTGCACGGAGATTTTGTGGGCGATCTGATGTTCAGTGGTCGCGGTGCGGGGGCTGATCCGACCGCAAGTGCGGTAGTCGGTGACTTGATAGACGTTGCCCGGAATGTGGTTGCCGGCGGAAACGGAAGCGCAATTCCTTACGGCGAAGGAATGCAGGTCGCAAAAATGGGCGATTTGGAAACACGCTATTACGTTCGGTTTGAAGTTGCCGACCGCCCAGGAACTTTGGGTGAAATTGCCACCGCGTTTTCACGTCGTCAGGTCGGACTCGCTCAAATGGAGATGATCACCAAAACTGGCGGTCTGGGTGAAATCGCGTTTATGACCCACGTCTGCCGCGAATCGGATTTTGGTACCGCTATCCAAGAAGTCGCGCGGCTAGGAAGTGTGAGCAAGCTTGAGGGTTGGTTCCGGGTGGAAGAGTGAAACTTTCATGTTTCCAGACAAATGTTGTCTTTAATAATCCAGCCGCAAACGCGGAAGCATGTATTTCCATGCTCCGGCGAGCTAAAGAATCTGGCGTGGACTTAGCGGTTTTTCCAGAAGCTTTTTTGACTGGCTACTGCGTAAATTCCAAAGAAGATGCGGAGCGAATTGCAATCCGTGTCCAATGCGACCGCGACTTTGATATCACTGAGTCACATGAATCCCTGCAAGCGGTGCAGTCGGCGGCAGTTGAGCTTGGCATCCACACAGTTTTAGGGTTCGCTGGCAAAGATGATTTCGGCCTCTATAACGGAGCGGCCCTGATCGAGCCAGATGGGCGGATGAGGCGGTACGTGAAAACTCATCTGCCGTGCCTTGGATTGGATCAATTCACAACTCCTGGCACTGCATTGCCTGTTTTCCAAACGGAACTGGGCGCAATCGGCATTCTGATCTGTTACGACCTCCGCCCGCCAGAAGCCACAAGGGTGCTTGCGCTTAGGGGAGCCGAACTTGTGGTTCTCCCAACGAACTGGCCAGTTCGCAAAGGGGTTTCTCCGGCAATCATGTGTCCAACCAGGGCGGCGGAAAACAAAATCTTTTTCGCTAGTTGTAACCGCATCGGCGATGAAAACGGATTTTCGTTCCGAGGAGAAAGTGCAATTTGTGGCTTGGGTGGTGAGATTCTCGACTCCGCTGGCGACGAAGAGAAAATGGTCGTCGCGGATATTGATCTGAGCGAAGCTCGGAACAAACGCACGGTCATCATTCCTGGTTCGTTTGAAAGCGATGCGTTCGCTTGCCGCCAGCCTGGGCTCTATCAAGACTTGGTCAATTAGCTGAGATATTCCAGCAATACGTCGTGCCCGAGATAAAAGTGGTGCGAAACTGTTCCCGCCTTGTACCACATCATCGCAGTCGGTACGCCTGGATAGAGGAACGAAACAACCGCCTGAGATTCGCTTGGCTCAACAACTTCACCGTCTAATCGGACAATGATGAGGTGTAGCAAATCTTCCTCACCTTCAAATTGATATCGGTATTCACCAATTGTTCCGCCGTATGGGTTTGGCTCAATCCCAACGCTCGTCAGTGCGTATTGGTCGCTTGGTCGGGAAATGGTCGGATCAAAATCCGGTAGATAAATGGTTTGGTTTGATTTGATGCATTCCAGAATCGTTGCGATCACTTCATCACGACGATTTTGCTCCTGTTGAGAGGGGTTGAGTAGCTGCATCAACGGTTAGTTTACGGTTTTTGGGCAAATCCAGTTTTTTGCGGTTAAAATGAGGTCGTTATGGTCAAAGGTGGCGTGTCACGAAGAGACTTTTTGGTCAGCACAGCAGCCTTGGGGGCGACAGCTGTGATGCCGAATTTTGCATTTGCCAACGTGGAAGAAACGATTAAAATCGGTGTGATTGGGTGCGGCGGTCGAGGCCGCGATGCCGCAATCAACGCGATTGATGGAAGTAAGGGCATTGAAATTGTTGCCCTCGGGGATGCGTTTGAAGACCGCGCGAAGGGTGCGGTAGACGTTATCAAAAAAGAGCGACCCGATGCGTTCAAGGTGCCAGCGGATCAAGTTTTCCACGGATTAGATGCTTATAAAAATGTTCTCGCTTGTGATATGGACATGGTCATTCTCGCAACGCCACCTGCGTTCCGACCAGAAATGTTTGAAGCTGCCATCCACGCTGGAAAACACGTTTTCTTCGAAAAACCTGTCGCGGTAGACGGCGAAGGCATTCTGCGAGTGATGAAGGCTTCTGACCTTGCTAAAGAAAAAGGTCTTGGTGTCGTCGCCGGAACTCAGCGTCGCCACGAGTTCAAGTACCGCGAAGTCATGAAGCGCATTCACGACGGCGCGATCGGCGATATCACATCCATGCGATGCTACTGGAACCAAGGCGGACTCTGGAGCGTGAACCGCACACCAGAAATGAGTGATCTGGAATGGCAGCTTCGCAACTGGCTCTACTTCACTTGGCTCAGCGGCGACCATATCGTCGAGCAACATGTTCACAACATCGACGTGTGCTTGTGGGCTTGCCAAAAAACGCCTCTGAGCGCTACTGGATTAGGTGGACGCCAGATGCGAACCGCACCGGTTTACGGTCATATCTACGACCATTTTGCGGTCGAATTCGATATGGGCGACGACTTGAAGATGCACAGCTACTGTCGCCAGCAAGATGGCACTTCTAGCAATGTTAGTGAATTCATTCATGGCACCAAAGGCAAGAGTAACGGCGGTGGTCGAATCTGGGGAGATAACCCCTACCGATACGATGGTGAGGGCCACAACCCCTACGTCACCGAGCACACGCACTTAGTTGAGAGCATTCGCGCGGGCACTCCGCTGAATGAAGGACGCCAAGTTGCGGAATCCACTTTGGCGGCTATTATGGGGCGGTTCGCTTGCTACACAGGTCAAACTGTGACTCGCGAACAGGTTCTGGCAACCAAAGGCATGGTTCCTGAGCACTACAGTTGGGATATGTCAATCCCGGTTCCGGAAGTGTGTATGCCTGGAAAAACCAAGCTCGAAGATTTCAGTTAGAGCCCTAAAAAGGTTCTAATCCAACAATCTTTAAGTTAGTAAGGCGGCAGAGCTCTTTCAACAAGGGCTCTGCTCCCTCTGCACCGAATAGTCTCGTGCTTCCGGTTTCATAAAAAATCTCATATTCGTTGCTGTGCTCATAGGATGCAATAACCTTTATTTTTGAAATACTTGTGAGTGGAACGGTTATGTTTTGACTAATCTCAATGAGCAGGCGATCTTTATAGAGAGTGATTCTCTGGGTGACGCATAGTGGCCTGATGCCTTTGAACAGGGTGATCCATAGAATCACTGTGAATAATCCTAGCAAGTAGCTGAGCACTAAATCCTTATGATACAAATAATAAAGGAAGCATCCAGCAGATATTGACAAAGAGCCGAACACAAGCAGAATGAACCACCCGCTTTCTTGTTCAAACACGGCTAAGGGACGCTCCATTTCTAAATCACATTTTAGCTCTAGTACGTTCAAAATCGTATAGAATGACTTCAATGAAACCGAGCCGAAGAGATGTGCTCAGAACCGGTGCAGCGGCAGCTACCGGAATCTTAGGATTGGGTGGCGTGGCAAATGCAATGGGAAAAGAAGAAATGAATCAGACCGGCCGATTTCAACTCAAATATGCGCCGCACTTCGGAATGTTTGAAAACCATGCGGGCAAAGACCTCGTAGATCAACTCAAGTTCGCCGCAGATGAAGGTTTTTCGGCTTGGGAAGATAACGGCATGATGGGCCGGGACATCGCAACCCAAGAAAAGCTCGGGCAAACCATGCGCGATCTCAAAATGACGATGGGTGTGTTTGTTGCCGATGCTGAATGGGGCAAACCCGTCTACGCTCTTGGCGGCAAAGAAACCCACGATATGCTCCGCAAAAAAGCGCAAGATGCGGTTGCCGTGGCAAAGCGAGTCGGAGCCAAGTGGATGACAGTTGTTCCTGGCCCGTACGATCTGCGCCTGGCGTGGGATTACCAAACCGCAAACGTGATTGAAAGCCTCAAGGTGATGGCGGATGTGTTTGAACCGGAAGGATTGGTGATGGTTCTCGAACCGCTCAACCCTTACCGCGATCATCCGGGCATGTTCCTTTCGCGCATTCCGCAGGCGTTCCAAATCTGCAAAGCGGTGAATTCGCCCGCATGCAAAATCTTGTTTGATATGTATCACCAGCAGATCACCGAAGGCAATATCATCCCGAACATTGACCTCGCCTGGTCAGAAATCGCCTACTTCCAATTAGGCGATAACCCAGGCCGGAACGAACCTCTCACCGGCGAAATGAACTACCGCAATATCTTCAAGCACATCGCGGGCAAGAGCCGTGATTTTGTAGTTGGTATGGAGCACGGAAAGAGTCAGGGCGGTAAAGATGGCGAGATTAAGCTTCTGAATGCCTATCGCTGGTGCGACGAATTCTAACTGAATTTATTAACTACTAGGGTTTGATATTGACTTCAATTTGGAGCGACTCGCAGATTCTGGAGAGTTGCTCGTACCATCTAATCAAAGAACCCCGTAGCGTAGTCTCCAAAGTAACTGTTTGGGGGTGGTTCCCGCTCATCTGAAATGTGGCGGTCATCGGTTGGCGTGTGACTGACTTGCGGATAACCAAGTGAGTATCCTCAACTTGACGTTCGCCAAACCTTTCCCAAAATGCTGGATCTCGCGCGGCGATATCATCAATTACAAAAGTAGCTTCGGTCAATTCATTAACTTGATAGAGTACAGGATTGCCATTTCCATCGAAGGAGACGAACTGCTGTTTGTTTTCAGAATATCCGAATGCTGAAGAATCCGAGCTGTACCAAGTCTCCCCCGGATCAAGAATGCCCTGATTTTCCACAAACTTTGAATACCGCCAGACGCGACTGTTTGCAATGTCGCTGAGAAACCATAGATAAAGAGCGATCATTGGAATGAACGCCGCTACCCAGCAACCCCACGGAAGGAAAACAACCAATGCGGCAAACGCAGCCACAAATCCAACGGTCAGCACTGGTTCCCACCGGAAATAGGGTGGTCGTTGAATTTTGATGCTCATGTAGCTGGATACGATTCTATGCTCGGCGAGGTTTATCTATGGGTAATTGTCATCCCATCTTTAATCTTTCTTGAAGCTAATGGGGTACTACCACTGCTGGGTAAACCCGGGACGGAGTGAATTTCTGACTGGGGAAATGAACTTCTGGAACATTTTTAAGCACATCGCCAGTAAGAGTCGAGAGCTTGTGGTCGGCATGGAGCTTAGCAAGAGTCAGGGCGGCAAGGATGGCTAGAAAAAGCTTTTATATGCCTATCGCTGGTACGATGAATTCTAGGAGTTATGGATTGTTCCGTGAAAACCCCGAGTCAAAAATACTCATGATTCGTCTACACTTTTAAGCGATGTTGACGTCAGTTGAACTGTGTGCGGGTGCCGGTGGTCAAGCTTTAGGGCTTGAGGAAGCAGGCTTTAGTCACGAGGCACTTGTCGAGATTGACCCCTATGCAGCTGCAACTCTAGTTAAGAACCGTCCACATTGGAACGTCTTTTGCCAGAGTGTTGCCGACTTTTCAACTTCTAAATACAAAGGGATTGATCTCCTTGCAGGAGGCTTACCTTGCCCACCCTTTAGTATCGCTGGGAAGCAGCTTGGCGAAGCAGATGAAAGAAATCTCTTCCCTGTGGCTATGGATATTATCAACGACATTCGACCGAATGCGGTGATGTTTGAAAACGTACGAGGGCTCCTCGATCCGAAGTTCGAGAACTTTCGGGATTTCATCAGGGCTCAGCTTGCCAAGCAAGGATTCGAAACTGTTTTTGGGCTTCTTAATTCGTCCGATTTTGGTGTCGCTCAACTGCGCCCGCGTGTTGTAATTCTTGGTTTGCGATCATCTACCCTAGACAATTTCCAGTGGCCTGAAGCAACCCCTTCTACCAAAACCGTGTTTACGGAGATACACGATCTCATTATTGAGAATGGGTGGCCTATAACTGAAACCTGGAAACAAAAAGCTAACGCAGTTGCCCCGACTCTCGTAGGCGGAAGCAAAAAACATGGTGGTCCAGATCTAGGCCCCACAAGAGCAAAGCGAGCTTGGGCAGAGCTTGGGATTGATGGAAGTGGAATCGCAAACACCGCCCCTTCTCCAGAAATTTTGATGCCGAAGTTGACCATTCGAATGACTGCCAGAATTCAGGGCTTTCCCGATGAGTGGGAGTTTACTGGTGGCAAAACCGCGCAATATCGACAGATAGGCAACGCTTTTCCGCCTCCTGTGGCAAAAGCAGTTGGTCTGCAACTTGAGAAAGCACTATCTCATACAACTCAAAAAGTATTTGCTATATGAGCGAATCCCTCATCAGTCAGGCGCGTTCTCAATTCCACCGAACTCTTTTGGATGGAATATTGACAGTTAACCCCGCTGGGGTCGCAACCAACGCCGACAAGGACAGTGCGATCTCGGTTGCCATAGGTTCTAAGATTATTGAGTTGTTGGGCACAAGTAGGAGTGCAGAAAGGCTTCCAGGTCAAAGTTCCGGTAACAAATTCGAACAAATAGTACGTGATTACGTTGCGGATACCTTCCCCCACCTTCACGGTCTTCGCCCGGGCATTTGGCATATCCGTCAAGTAACTGGCAAAAGAATGACAATTAGCCAATTTGAACAGTTTGCCCATCTTGACGCACTGGATAGGGCTGCCAAATCAAATCCAGAACTCGCAACCGCTCTCGGAAACGACTACTTTATCAAACCGGACATCATGGTCTATCGAGAGCCCGAGTCTGACGAAGCTATCAATCGATCCGGCGTAATCGTAGATAGATTGTCTGCAAACCTGACCCCCATTCGCAAATCAAACTCTCACACACCAATCCTCCATGCATCGATTTCCTGCAAATGGACTCTCCGATCTGATCGTGCCCAGAACGCCCGTTCGGAAGGCTTAAACCTCGTAAAAAACCGAAAAGGCCCTCTCCCTCATACCGTTGTAGTTACCGGGGAACCAGTGCCAGCACGTATTGCCTCGCTCGCTCTAGGAACCGGCGAAATTGATATGGTTTATCACTTTGCCTTGCCAGAACTGATCGAAGCGGCTCAGCAGTTTCCTGACGCATCTGAGTTGATTAAAATCATGGTCGATGGTAAGAGGCTCAAAGATATTTCCGATTTACCTCTTGATCTCTGTCTATAGTCGCGTCTTCACGTTAGTAGCTCAACCACAACCTGCCCGGCGCGGGGATGATGGACGACCAGCCGATAGCTACCTGGCTTGACCACCCATTCAAACACCGCCACGTCATCGGTGGAATCTGAATGCCAGCCGAACGTCATCGCGGGAACATGGTTCCAGCCGTTGAGTTGACCAGCATCTTGCCGGAGTTTGCCGCTGACCAGCCACGAAGGTTCTTCTTGACCCTTGGGATCGCGGGTTTCGCCGACCAATTCGATTTCTCCGATCACGCCGCGGACAACTTTCTTTTTCTTAGCCGATTCGCTCACACAAGTGGGTAGATAACCCACATTCTGAACCGCCAGTCGTAACCGGCAAACTTCGCCCAAGTGTTCGATTTGCAGGTCGCGTTGTTGAAGGCAAGGGAAGGTGCCCGCCATCCAAATCGCCCAGTCGGCGAGGGGTGTGACTTCGGCTTCAAGAAAATCTGGTGGTGGGTTGCGGAATGCATATTGACCGTCCCAGCCGCCAATTTCCACCTTGCCAAGTTGAGGGTGGTCAAACTCCTTCCAATCCGCGTATCCTTTGCCGCCGAGCTTTTCATCTGACCACTTGAGCAGTTTGATATCGTCATCGAGCGGGTGATCGCGGAACCAATCAATCGGCTTGTAGTCAGTGATTCCGGCTTGTTTCTGAGGAGACCAGATTTCCACTGTCCAACCGTACACGCCGAGGTGATCGTACAGCCAATCATCGAATACACCCGTGATGACTTCCTTGGGGTGATATTTGAAGTCGTGAAACACGGAGATGCACGGATACTCAGAAAGCTCGGTGCCCTTTGCTCCGAGTTCTTTGAGCGTCCAAACATCTTCAGGCGGCAGGTCATCTTCGGGGCAACGTCCAGGGATTCTCAAAATCACGCCGCTAAATGTGTGGTAGGTAATTCCCCCGCAGATGTTGGGGTGGGAGGTGATGAAGTTGACTGCGGCGTGGACTTCCGGTTCTGAGGTTGGGAATGGCCCAGCTCCGTACTGCTCGGATTCAGGTCGCCATCCGGCCGGGAAGTTTCGGTTGAGATCAAGCCCTTCTTTGATCTTTCTCGGTCGCATGGAAAGCCCATCGTAGTTGTGGAAGGTTCCTTCTGGCAACAACCGATACGTGGGAACCCCGGTTTCGCCAGGTTTGCGTTTCCGCATCAGGCGAGGTTCTTCTTCGGCGACAACCCATCGTCCGCTTGGGTCGGGAACGCGCATCGTGAGGATTCGCCCATCGCCGTCAATGTCCACACGCTCTAGACCGTACGGGTCTTCTTCATCAAATGGATACGGTCGGGTGGAAGACCGGATATGGCGAGGCGTATCGGCGAGCGCCCACTCGGCACCGTCTGGGTTCAGCCGAGGAACTAAATAAAAAGCGTGGGTTTTCAGAATTTCTGGCTGCTGAGTCAGCAGGATGTGAATGATCTTAATGACTGCAGTTGAAGCAGAAACTTCAGTCGCGTGGATGTTGCCGTCGCACCATAGAGCAGGCTTTGTATCGTGCGATCCGGTCGCCTCGTCGGTAATCGCCAGCATCCAGATATCACGGCCCTCGAACGACGTTCCGATGGATTCCAGAGAGCATAGTCCAGAGAATTCTTTGACGTAATCGTTGAGAAGTTGGGTGAGTTCTTCATAGCGGTAGTAACGGTTGAAATCGGGAGACGGCATAGCGACTTGGGCTGTTTACCCGAATTAGTTCCTATCGGTTACTCACTAAATAAGGTCTTGGGAACTTATCAAGTGTCCAGAGCCATCTATAATGGCGTAATGAAATCGCTGACGCCTCTTCTACTAATGGGTGCATTGCTCGGCTGTGCTCTCACTGCCTGTACCCCCCAAGCTGATCCCCCTTACGACGGCAAAGTTACTCCGTCGTCAAATTTCGGCACGGCTTCTTCAGAAAGTGAACCATCAAGTGAAAACACGACTCCTGAAGAGCCGAAAGCTGAAGAACCAGTTGCTGATCCACTGCCAGATATGCCGAAGGACGGAGACGACGTTGCGATTCTAGACACAGATAAGGGCCAGATCGTCGTAATGTTCTATCCCGACGTTGCACCAAAGCACGTTGAAAACTTCAAGAGCTTGGTTAAAGAGGGTTTTTATAACGGCACTCGATTCCACCGCTGTATGCCTGGATTTATGATTCAAGGGGGCGACCCGCAATCCAAAGATTTGAAGCTTTATGATGCTTGGGGGACAGGTGGGAAAATGGTAGATGGTAAGGAGCGACAGGTTGAATTAGAAGCTGGCGTCCGATTAAAGCACACGCGAGGGGTGCTTAGCATGGCTCGCGGCGGTGATCCAAATTCGGCGAGTAGCCAGTTCTTCCTCATGCACCAAGATTCACCATCACTGGACGGTCAATATTCAGCATTCGGAAAAATCGTCAAGGGCATTGAAGTTGTTGACAAAATCGTGGCATCTGGCCCGGCTGATCCTAGTTTGAACGGCAAGGTACCTAAAGAAAAGGCAGTCGTTTTGAAAAAAGCAACGCTTGCGAAGTGGCCTGTTAAATGATTACTTCACTCGCTCTCGCAATGATTTTGCCTACCAAACCAGTTGTACAGAATCAACTCATCAAAGTGAACTTCGACCAAGACTACGCTTCGCCAGCAAAAGGCGATGAAGTTGCGGTCTTGGAAACTACGGCGGGAAAGATCATCGTGATGTTCTTCCCAACCGTGGCTCCCAAGCACGTTGAAAACTTCAAAGGCTTGGTCAAGAAAGGCTTTTACGATGGCACTCGGTTCCATCGCTGTATTCCTGGATTCATGATTCAAGGCGGCGATCCGATCAGCAAAGACTTAGAGCGGTTCGATTACTGGGGCACGGGCGGACCAACTAATGAAGAAGGAAAACGCCAAACCGTCAATGCTGAATTCAGCGAGCTGAAGCATCACCGCGGAGTTTTGAGCATGGCTCGAAGTTCAGACCCGAATTCGGCTGGTTCGCAGTTCTTCATCATGCAAACCAATTACCCGTCGCTAGATGGTCAATATTCTGCTTTCGGCAAGGTTGTGGAAGGTTTGGAAGTTGTTGACAAAATTGTTATGTCCGGTTCAAGAGAGAACAATGGCAAGGTGGCGAAAGGCTCGGTTATTACGCTTAACAGCGCGAAGCTGACAAAATGGCCGTTGGAATAAATCATGAGTGAACTTTCAGCAACCGCCGCACCGGGCGCAGTGGCTCCAAACGAAGGCGATAAAGTCGCGGTAATTGAAACCAACCACGGGCGAATCGTGGTCAAGTTTTTTCCAGACCATGCTCCTGGGCACGCAGAAAACTTTCAGAAGCTGGCATCCAGCGGATTCTACGATGGAGTTCGATTCCACCGCATCATTCCTGGATTCATGATCCAAGGCGGCGACCCGAATTCTAAGGATCAACCTCGACATATGCACGGAACGGGTGGCCCCGGCTACACAATCAATGCCGAGTTCAACGAAATCCCGCACACCCCAGGAATCTTGAGCGCGGCTCGAACTAGCGACCCGAACAGTGCTGGTTCGCAGTTCTTTTTGATGCACCGCACCTCGCCTCACTTAGACCGACAGTATTCGGTGTTTGGTCAAGTGATTGAAGGCATGGATGTGGTTGAGAAGATCGTTGCCCTCCCTCGCGACGAACGCGATAATCCGCTAGAAGAAAATCCGGCGATTATGGAAACCGTCACGGTTCAATCCTGGCCATTAGAATAGTTTTCAAGTTAAATCAACAACGCCCTGCACCCTTTTAGGTGGCAGGGCGTATTCTTTACTGAACCGACGATGGAAAGCTCAGGATTCGCATTTATCCCCGTACTCTTTTTCGGACTCTTTATCATCATCGCGCTCATTCTTTACAGCGTCTCAAAGAAAGCAGAGGAAGAGAAAATCGCGCGTTTTATGCGGTTTGCGTTGGCAAATGGGCTCTCCTTTTCACCGAATCTGGGGAGCGGTCTCACGGGTGCCGTTGGATTTTTTGAGCGTATGGCGGCTCAGTACTCTTCGAGCGCCGGGTTTTTGACCAAGTACCGTGCCTTTCAACCAGTTGGTGGGCACACGACCACTGCTAAGTACATTTTTGAAGGGAAATTTGATGACTGCGAGTACGAGGCTTTTCATTTTCAGTACACAACAAGCAATGGAAAAAGCTCGCAAACCCATTACTTTATGGTTGCGAGCATCCAAGTTCCTGGCTGGTTTTCGCGAGTGAAGATAGGTGAGGAAGGGTTCTTCCACGGTATTGGCAAGGTGCTGGGGATGCAGGATATCCAGTTAGATTCGTCACACTTCAACGAAAAGTATCTGGTTCAAGGGGATGACGAAAAGGCTGTATTCGACTTGATGCATCCTCAAATGATGGAGTTGTTTATGCATTGGAATCCTCCTGGATTTCAGCTCGACGGCAACCGGGTTGTGATCTGGAAGCATGGAATACTGCGAGAAGATTTCGTGGAGTACTCACTGAAGTTTTTGAAGGAGTTTTGGGTTTTGGTGCCCGAATACGTGAAGCAAGATCGCCGAGGAGGCAGAGTTTGAACTGGTTTGGATGGCTGATCGGCATTGCCGCCGCAATGATTTTGTGGATTATTGGGATGTTCAATAAGGGAGTTCGGCTTCAACAAACCGTGCGAGAAAGTCGGGCAAATATTGATGTTCAGCTCAAGCGAAGACATGAACTGATTCCTCAATTAGTCGCGGTTGTGAAAGGGTATGCCACTCACGAGCAAGGGATATTCACGGCGGTTGCCGAAGCCAGAACCAAAGCCACAAAAAGCTTAAATGATTTGAAATCTGGTTATGAGGAAGAATCGGAATTGGTTCACGCGGTAAATCGGATGATGGCGGTGGTAGAAGCTTATCCGCAGGTCAAAGCAGATCAGCAGTTCATCGTTCTGCAAAAGGAACTGACTAACACGGAAGATCGGATCGCCGCTTCACGCCGGTTCCATAACGCGAACTGCCGAGCTTGGAATGTGTTCCGGGAAGCGTTCCCAACTTCGATGCTGGTCAGCGGCCCGCCTGCCTATTATTTTGAAGTCGAAGGGCTGGATGTTGCCCCGCATGTCTAATTGACTGGGGACACGGGAAGATTTGCCTGTTCAGCGGTCATAATTCCAGTGATGTCAGAACGGCCGAGTTGGGATGCATATTTCATGCAGATCGCCCATTTGGTCAAGACTCGGGCAACTTGCCCGCGTCGCCAGGTGGGAGCGGTCATCGTTCGTGATCGGCGCATATTGGCGACTGGCTACAATGGTGCCCCGCGAGGGCTTGCTCATTGTCCTCCCGATGGACAGCATCATGATTGGCCTCTGGGTTGTATGAAGGCGGGCCACTGTATCCGCAGTCTTCACGCTGAGCAGAATTCTTTGCTTCAAGCGGCAATGATCGGCATTCCGTGCGAGGGAAGCACCATGTACGTCACCTGTCAGCCGTGCAACATGTGCGCGAAGATGATCATCAACGCGGGCATTGAACAAGTGATTTACGAAGGCGATTATCCAGATGAGTTTTCGCTGGAACTCTTTCGCGATTCCAAGATGAGCGTTTTTAGATATTTCGATGGCAAATTGGAGCGGGTGGAGCTTGAATAACCATGTTTGATCAGTTCGCCTCAGTTGGGGAGAATTGGAAATGGATATTTCCTGGGTTCCGTGCTTCTTTGCTTGCCGGATTCGTTGCTCTAGTGGTTGTTCTGCTAGTGACTCCGTTAGTGATGAAACTGGCGCACAAGTTCGGTGCGGTAGATGACCCCACGCGTGATGAGCGGAGGGTTCATACAAAGATCACTCCTCGCTGGGGTGGGATGGCCATCTACATCGGCGTCCTTGTCTCCCTGTTGGCGGTATTGCCGTTCGCCTATCAGTATCAGCCGTTTCCGCCCTATCTGATCGCGGTTCTTGTTGGCTCTATGCTGATCGTGGCAATGGGTTCGTTGGATGACAAAGTTCAATTATCTGCCAAGGTTCAGTTGCTTTATATGCTGATCGTGGGGATCGGAGTTCAGTTCTTTTTCAACGACATCGGTCGCGTACAGATTCAAGGCGTGAACCTCGCGGGGAACTGGATCAACTTTGGAGTTTGGGCGTTCCCCCTTACTGCCGTTTACATTTTTATTGTCACGAAAACCATGGATACGATTGATGGGATTGACGGCCTGGCAAGTGGGATTGCCGCGATCAGTGCCGGGACGATTTCCATCATCGCTTCTATTGAAGGTCAGCCCAGAGTTGCCCTGGTTGCGATGGCGATTGCCGGGGCATGTGTTGGGTTCTTACGTTACAACTACAACCCGGCAAAGATATTCCTGGGCGGCGGCTCTCAACTTCTGGGGTTCTTGTTAGCGACACTTTCCATCGTCGGGGCGATGAAAACTGCGGCGACGCTTGCTTTACTGATTCCCTTATTCATTTTTGGAATCCCGCTTTTCGATGCCGCTTTCGTTGTGATTCGGCGGATTATTACCAAGACACCAATCACCCAGCCCGACAAAAAGCATGTGCACCATACGTTGCTTGGTCGGGGATACACTCAAAAGCAAGCTGTGTGGATTCTGTATTTGATTGCCATTACACTTAGTGGCGCGATCCTTTTGCTTGTGAGGAACAACTAAATGTCTAAACCGAAAGTAATTTTTGTGGTCGGTACCCGCCCGGATGCGATCAAGACCGCTCCCGTTGCAGTTGAATTCCAGAAATACCCTGAGCTAGTCGAAACGGTATTGATCTCAACCGGTCAGCATAAGGAGATGCTTTGGCAAGCCCTAGACGCTTTTGGCTTAAAGCCAGACCATGATTTAGAGGTGATGCAGCACGGACAATCACTCGCTGGGGTTACGCAGAAAATCTTAGGGGGGCTAGATCAACTTTTCGAGCAAATTCAGCCGCAGATGGTCTTTGCCCAGGGTGATACAACGACAACGTTTGTCGCCGGGTTGGCCGCATTCTATCGGCAGATTCCGTACGCTCACGTTGAAGCTGGGCTTCGTACGCCGGATATTTTTAACCCGTTTCCAGAAGAATTCAATCGCCGAGCGGTTGGGTTGTTCGCACGATTGCATTTTCCTCCTACTGATTGGGCCGCAGATAACCTACGCAGAGAAGGGGTTCCGAACGAACAGATTTTTGTCACTGGTAATACCGGGATTGATGCGGTTCATCACACAGCGGAAACCCACAGCAAAGAGTGGTACACGGACTGGCCGGGGCGAATTGTGTTACTGACAACCCACCGGCGGGAAAACTGGGGTGAGCCACAAAAGCAGATCGCTCGGGCCGTATGCAATCTGGTCGATGAATTTCCGGATATCCGTGTGGTTGTGGCGATGCACAAAAATCCAGCGGTGCGGGAAACTTTGACCGCTATCCTCGGCAACCACGAGCGCATCGATTTGATCGAACCGCCCGATTACGCGGATTTTGTCAAGCTCATGCAACAGAGCAACTTGATTCTCACCGATTCCGGCGGAGTACAGGAAGAAGCCCCCAGCTTTGGGGTTCCGGTTTTGGTGCTCCGAACGACCACTGAGCGACCCGAAGGAGTTGATGCAGGAACAGCGCGGCTTATCGGTACGGATGAGCAACTGGTGTTTGATTCCGCGCAAGAATTATTGGCGAGCGAAGACGCTTACCGGGCGATGGCGAATAGCGTCAGCCCTTACGGTGATGGTCAGGCAGCGGCGCGCATTCGGTACATAGCACTCAAAGAACTCGGGGTGGATTCTCCAGCGGAGCAGATGTGGGAATCTTAGAAGCGATCGTTCTTGGCATCGTTCAGGGCTTGACGGAGTTTTTGCCGATAAGCAGCAGCGGACACCTCTACTTGATTCCACCGCTGTTCGGTTGGAAGGATGCGGGTGCCGGATTTACTGCGGTCATCCAACTTGGAACAATGCTCGCTGTGTTCATCTACTTTTGGGGTGATATTACGAACACCTATAAAGGGTGGGTTAAGGGAATCAAAGATAAAGAATCTCGCGGGCCAGAGTATCAACTCGGATGGGGAATTTTTTGGGGTTCGTTCCCGATTGCGCTGGTCGGGTTAACTTTAGAAAAGCAGATCGATACGATTTTCCGTAATCCGTATTTAATCGCTGCGACTCTCGCTGGATTCGGGTTACTCCTCGGATTAAGCGACTGGAAAGGGAAGCGCGACCGCGATCTTGAACAATTCACGATCAAGGATGGAATCATCATGGGTTTATGGCAATGCCTTGCCCTCTTGCCCGGTAGTAGCCGCAGTGGCTCGACAATCACAGGTGGATTATTTGGCGGGTTTAACCGCGCAACGGCGGCAAGAGTTTCATTCCTCTTGGCTATCCCAAGCGTGACGGCCAGTGGCCTTTATAAGCTCTATAAGGGCCGTTCTGAGCTTTTTGGTGAAGGGTTAGTGCCAACTTTAGTTGCGACGGGGGTTTCGTTCTTAGTTGGTTGGTGGGCAATTGCGTTTCTGATGAAATTCCTGCAATCAAAAAGCACGACGGTATTTGTGGTTTACCGGGTTGTACTTGCCGCAGTTATCGTTTTCGTCGCGTCGCAACACTTCTTGGATTTCAGTGGGACTGCGGCGATGATTGCGCCGTTGGGCCGTTAATAATCGTTACTAGATTCGGCGATGGGATTTTTCAAACAGCGCGGCCCCAAGATATATCCAAAGCGCATGATCGTTGGGCTCGGGAACCCAGGTGCGGCCTATCAGCGCACCCGCCATAACGTGGGTTTTGACGTTGTTGAAGAACTCGCCGACCGCCATAAAATCAAGATCAACAAAAGCCGCAAGCAAGCCTTAGTTGCCGAACTAGAAATCAGCGGAGTCGCCGTTGCGTTAGTGAAGCCGCTCACCTTTATGAATCTGAGTGGGCGGGCGGTGAAAGCCTTGGCCGATGAATTCGGGATCAAACCCGAGGCAATCCTTGTGATTACCGATGAACTAGACCTTCCGGTTGGCAAGATGAAGATGAAGCCCAAAGGAAGTAGTGGCGGGCACAACGGTCATAAATCTGTGATTGCCAGCTTACAGAGCGAAGAGTATCCCCGAATCAAAATTGGCATTGGCAAAGGCGGAACGACAATAGATCACGTGTTGAGTCGATTTGATCCAGAAGAACGCGCGGTTATCAATCAGATCATAGAGCGAAGTGCCGACGCGGCAGAATATTGGGTTTCCGATGGAATAGAACGCGCGATGAATTTCGCTAATTCAACTGATTAGCGTTTAACCAGTAGCTTTTCGACTTGTTTGTCGCTGTATTTGTGAGTGGGAGCAAGTAAATGAACGTCTCCGGTTAGTCTCGCCCAGATAGGGGTGTTGCGCCCGAGAAAGAGGTGATAGACATGGTAACCGTCGTGTTTGTGGCACCAAGTGGAAGTTCCTGCCCCGGTTCGGATAGCGGCGTGGTGTCCGGCGGGAATGTCGATATCTTCCGCGATCACATAGGCTTCTTGTAGCCCTGCTGGCTCATCAATGGCAGATTCGGCGATCAGCGTGTAGCCGCGCAAGTTCAAACGCATATTGCCTTGGTTCTGCAAAAGCACGAACTCTTGACCAATATTTTCGTTGCGTTGAACCCCGACAATTCGAATCATGTGATGCCCTGTTTTGACTCAGGACGGATGGATGGTCCCAAGTGTTGCGCCAAACCCTGTACTTTTACCTGTATTTTTTGATAGTAAGCAATGGAGGAAGGACGGATTATTGCGCTGATTCGAGATTATTAATAATCTTCTCTAAACTTTGAGCCGTTCGCTCGAGCTCAGCCGGTGAAATCTGGCGAGTGAGGATCTGCTCAAATTCTTGAACGTGCTTGCCAACGCGGCTCATTTGTCGCTTTGCTTCAGCGGTGAGCACAAGGATTTTCTTTCGCTTGTCGGTTAGCGATGCTTCTTGCCGCAATAGGTTTTGTTTCACGTGGGCTTGCACCGATTCCGAAAGAGTCGCCGGAGCGATGCCCAACCTTCGTGCCACTTCTGCCTGAGAAGCTTCGTCTCCCGCCGCCATAACCGTTGCAAGAATCTGGAACGTTGTCCACCGCATTCCAGCGGCTTTCAGCCGGGGTTCCAAATATGCCGATTGGTATTCGTATAGGGTGGCGATGAGCGGCCCAAGCTGGGGAGATGACACGTAATCAGAATACCGAAGTTCGTCAGGGAACCTAAGGAATATTAAGCAAGGATATCAAGTAGATAACCAGTCGTATCATCCAATGATCGGATGACCGTGGCGTTGAGCTGGGTTTGAAGTTTTGCTTGCTGAAGCGAGACCGCTGCGCCAAGCAAATCATCCGGATTGCCCCCTGATACAGCGATGGCGGCATCAAGCGTCTGGTTTTGCGCTTGATGCAGTCCATTCACTGCGGCTGACCATCCGGATGCGACGACATTCATGTGTTTAAGCAGTAAGGTCTAACCCATTAAGAACAGTGTTCGCACGCAGGGATGTACGTTGAGCTTCTTGCTCAATTCTGTTCGCGACTTTTTCGGGTTGCTGAGCCGGGTTATGCGGCTTTCCGCTCGCCTCCAGCATTGCTCTCTGGATTTGAGCTTCAAGGCGCTGCAAACCGGCCAGGGTTGAAACCATTGCATAGTTTGTTGATCTGACCATTTTGAGTACCTCCAAGGTCTCCTACCTTCGTTTTCCTTGTTGACAAGGCTTTCCTACTGTACAAGTTGCTAGATATTTCTCTGAACAACTTTGTAACTCATTTGAACTAAAATTGATTGGTTCCGAATTCATTTTGTCGATGACGGAATTCCATTGCCGTTTGGCTTGATATCGAACGGTTTGTACAGCATTCGATTCATGAGCCAGTGGCCCGCTGATCGGTTTCTCGAATACTATCGGCCCCATGAGTTGACCAGTATTGGCTAAGTCGTTTAATCCCAGCAGGTGGCCGAGTTCGTGGGCAATGACTTCGGTGTACTGTGCGGCATTGAGGTTTTTGCCTTCGTAATTGGTTTGAATATAAATCGTTCCAGAAACTTCAACTTCGTATCGGCTGCGGTTCCAACTGTATTCCTTGCGGAGTTCAATCAATCCCAGCGTGTCATACGCTTTAGAGGGAACCTTATCCACAAACTGGATTGTGAGGTCGGCATCTTGATCGGCACCGACAAACTTGATTGGATTTTCCCGGCCGAGCACATCTTGCCAGGCTTCGAGAGCGTTGCTCATCCCTTGTTCTGCGGCTTTGTTGATCGGCTTGCCGTTCGCGGTTTTCAGCCGAATCTTTACGCCAGAGTTGTAGAGCACTCCGTGCATCAACGCAAGGGAAAGTTGATAATCTTTATCCGCTTCCGCATCAATTGCCTGTTGAAATGCTTTGGTCACCGAAGGGTGGACTTCCGCCGGAAGGGCGGGCGCAGTTGATCCGCTTGAAACCGCCGCGACGGCAAGTGCAGTAATGGGCAAAAGGGAAAGCAATTCAAAAACCTCAATCGTGGTTTTCCGCTAACAAGACGTACTGTAGCCCCGTAATATGCGCAGTTGCGGTAAAAACCGCTCGAATTGCGAGGGTCAGCGGCTGAGTTCACCAAACGGCACTTGAGTGAATGCCATTTGATAAGTGAGGTCAGAGAGGTATTGGGTTTCGATTGGGCTCGAAAACTGCATGGTAGGCGCAGGTTGGTGGTTTGGACTGCCCCAAACAAACGCTGAGTATCCACCGAACGATGGAACCAGGCTCCAATAGATGCCAGCGTTGCCGAAAGCTTTGCGGAACTGCTTTTCAATCGGCCCGGCGCTGTATGGGCAGAACACAGGGTTATCCGCTTGGGTGATTACGATTCCAGATTCGCTGAGTGCTTTGCGGCAGTCGGCGTAAAAACCATCTGTGAATAGATTTTCGGAGAGGCTTCCGTCTTCCTCTTCGTACACATCTGTAGCATCAATATAGATTGCGTCGTACTTTTGCGGAGTGTTTTTGATGAATGCGAAGGCATCTTCAATAAACAAGCTGACCCTGGAATCATCGAACGCTCCATCACTGAGTTCGGGCAGAAATCTTTTGCAGGTATCAACAACTAACTCATCAATCTCCACCATGTGGATGGTTGAAAATGAACTGTGCCGGCAGAGTTCTCTCAATAATCCTCCGTCACCGCCCCCTACAATCAGAGCACTCTGCGGATGCTTTTGACCAGAAAGCGGAATGTGAGCAAATGATTCATGATAGGCATGCTCGTCGAATTCAGCCAGTTGTACGTGCCCATCTAAAAAGAGCATCTTTCCAAGCTCAGTTGATTGATAAATATCGATAGTTTGAAACGGTGATTTCACACTGGCTAAATGATCAGAGACAGCGACCGACATGGTTAATTTGTCGCTTCGGATCGGGTAAGTCAGTGTTTTCACAGGTTTATTTCACCATTTTTTGCCGAGATACGCCGGGGCTAGCCGGATGACGAACCGCTGACCGCCTTTCATCGGTCATACTTGATGGGATGTTGGCGAGGTTGGTCATGTTCGATATGGCAGGAACTACGGTTTTTGATCGTGGAGACGTGGCGAGAGTAATGTCTAAACAATTTGCCGATCGGGGCCTTGACCTCAGCCAAGGAAGATTCACTCCTCTCATGGGGATGGCTTTGCCACTTCAAGTACGCCAAGCCCTAAAACGAGCTGGCGACCCTCAGTGGGAAGTCAAGGAGCACGTTGACCCCATCGTCGCTGACCTTGAAGATCGGCTCATCGCCCACTTTGAAGAAAAGGGTGGGGAAGTTCCCGGTGCGATGAGGGTTTTTGACCAGATCAAGAAAAACGGCGCTTACGTTGTTTTAGATACCGGCTACACCCGCCGGGTCGCCGATGCGATTCTTGAAAAACTCAAGTGGAAAGGCGGGATTATTGATTACGTTGTGACTTCAAGCGAAGTCAATCGCCCCAAACCCGCCCCCGAAATGATTTGGCAAGCTATGAAAGCTTTGGCCGTAGACAACCCGCTTCACGTTGCCAAGGTTGGAGATACACCTAACGATCTGATCATGGGGCACACGGGCGGTTGTGCTTGGAATATCGGCGTCACTGAAGGCACTCATACACGGGAAGCCCTCATGCCGTTTCCGCACACGCATCTGGTGCCGAACATCAATCACATCGCGGAAATTCTGATGGATTAGGCTCATTTGAGTGGGCTGGTGTTCATTAATGATTTCTCATCTACGGTGATAATATGCAATAAGCGATCATAAAAAACTAAATGCCAGTCCGAAAACTCGGGCACATCCTTTACTACACTTACTTTGTAATTTAACATGCCGCCTACCGAAAAGGGGCCATTCTGGGCTTCAGGCCAAACTATATCAAACACCCTTTTATTTTCATCCCCATTGTAGGACCAAGTGTCTTTCGGGGCATCTATTGGAATGGTTATGCCACGATGATAGTAATTTAAGCCTCTTACTATCCAAAAGAGGCCGTCTATTATCCTTGAGTTTTCAGCATGGACAATATGCTGAAATGTAGTAATATCGTCCTCACCCGTAATAATTTCCTTTCTGTAAGTACTTAAGATTTGTTTAATAGGCGGATTTTTGTCAAACCTCTTAATCAATGACCTTTCAGCGGCACATCTTATGTCAAGCAATTCAGGCAAATTTAATATTTCTGCCCTCAATGTGAAAAAGTCTCGTAAATACTCGTCCTCACGTCCTTTTCGGTTGTTGCAATTTCGGCAACTAGGAACAAGCAATGATTTTCTTTTGTCGAGCATAAGACACTTCGGAACTACATGTTCTCGATCAGTAGCTAATTCAGGGCAATAAGCACACTTTTCCGTTGGCATTACCAACTCCCACCGCCACCGCCGCCAAAACCGCCACCGGAGAAACCGCCTCCGCCGCTAAACCCACTGCTTCCACTAGAACCGCCACCCCAACCGCCATCGCTATTCCAAGCCGAATGCGTATCGGATCGAATTGTCTCGGTAATCACTGGCGTGAAGTCGTTGGCCATGTAACGGAAGTCACGGTCAATTGAATTGCTTAGCCAATAGGCGTTAAAGATATCGTTGTCAGATTCATAGAACGAAGGCAACTCGGTGATGACTTTGCCACAGATTTCAGACCACTCTTTGGTTAAGCCAAAGGCAACTGCGTAAGGCAGATACTCTTCGTATTTCGCCATATCAAGGTTCGTTTTGGTAAACCAATCCATGTAATGCGACCGGCGGTGCATGGCTTCGTAGAAGCCCATACATTCTCGATGACGGAGCGCCCCCAGCCGTGTGCGTGCTGGCATGATATGGGCAAAGAAAACGATAACAGGAATTGAGAGAATAATGCCAATGATTGTGGTTGCCAACGATAAATGGAGATCAAAGAAACTCAACCCAGCAACAATTGCACTGACTCCAAATAAAGCGAAGAATCCAGCAATAAAAAACGGTTGAACAACGTTTGCCTTAACCGTTGCTGGGTCAGATCGGTAGTAACCATCATCCACCAGCCGATCACGTAAATCCCTTGCAAGGCGAGGAAGGCTGCTTGCCATTCGGTACCGCAAGTCGGTCACGGGCACCGAATAGAGCGGCGGATCAAGCGCGGTCAGCAAGTCTTTTTCAAACGGGCTAAGATTCCCCGCGTCAACTCGGTCGGTGGACTGAATCACGGTGGTTTCATCTTCAAACGTACCGTGTTTGTGCAGACTGACAAATTTGATGTGACCCTTAACGGCAAGCGACATTATTCCGGCGGCAATGTCACGCCCGTCAACTTTGTCGTCGATTAAAACCCCGCTGAATGCCGCATCAAGTCCTTCTGGTGGTTCGAACCGAACCCCGGGCGGGCCAAGCTTAGGGTCACGGCCGATAAACAGCCATACAACGTATAGGATCGTTCCAATTAGAACTGGCAAGAGTAAGCCAACGTTGTTTCTTAGAAAATGGGATAGCTTAGCAGTCAAAGGCGGCTCCGGCACTAACGAACTTGGAACACCGAGAATAATGGTCACTCCTTCACCCGGGTTTAACACTCGATTGACTGTGCCAGTGAGTTCTCCTTCATTCAGAACCGCGCTTGTTTGAATACTTGGTTCGTACTGTTTTCCTGGCTTGTTCAAAGTGAACCCATTTTGCGAACCGTAACTCCCGACCAAAATCTGCGAGCGCAGTTGCATTCCTGATTCCTGTGGGAAAGTTACGCGGTAATTGACTTTGCCGATGGTGGTATCCCATTCGTGGCCGATGATATTCCAATAAATCTCCGCCCACGGCTTCCAATCCTGGTTCGATTCATACCAATTGATCGCGCCGTTCACGCGATAGCTGATGTTGTAAACGACTTGCTGGCCAGGGGGAAGCCATGTTTCTGCGTTGCCGATCCGGATGCTTTTGCTACCCATTTGATCCGACACTTTGAACTCGTGTCCTGGAACCTGGATGCTCGAAATTTCAACTTTCCGTTGCTTGTTACCTTCCAACTGATAACGGTAGGGAATTGTCCGAAAAATCCCCCGCCTCGACTCTAAAAAAGTGACACGAATTTCTTCCTGTACATCTATCGTAGAGTCTTTGTGAACGTGCAGGTATACGTCGTACCGGTCGATCTGAAATCCTTCGTCGCGGGCAAAAACGCAGGTAGCTATGCTGATAAGCATGCCAATAATGAATAGTCGCAACGATCTCACAGTCAATGTAAGGGACGTGAATCGCTAGCCGTAGGTTGCTATGCCTGCTCGTTGGCGCCCGCAACCAAACGACTGATTACATTGCGCGGAAGGCACCGTGGGAGCCAAGTCGAAACCTTATTCATGAATCCAGGAATGATCACTGGGTCGCCGTGCTGAATTCCGATGTAGGCGTATGCGGCGACTTGCTCAGCCGTCATCAGCTTGCCTTGGAATAACCTCGCCCGCCCGACACTAGCTTTCTTCGCAAAGTCAGTGTCGGTTGTGCCTGGGCAGAGACAGCAAACGGCCAGAGGAGTCGTTCGATACTCTTCGGCTAGTGCTTCGCTAAGTGAAAGAACGTACGCTTTGCTCGCGTAATAAGTCGCCATTGTTGGGCCAGGCATAAATCCCGCCGTGCTAGCGACATTCACTAATCGCGAAATCGCTTGCCCGGCTAGGTGGGGAATAAACCGATGAGAAATTTCGGTCAGAACTCTCAAATTCAGGTCTAGCAAACTGAGTTGGCGGTTCAGCTCGACTTGGTGAAACGGCCCGTAAGTGGCAAATCCTGCATTGTTGATCACGGTTTGCACGGTCATCCCCTGGGCGACGGTCGAGTTGTAAAGGGTTTCCGGCGCCCCGGGAGCAGTGAGATCAAGCGTGATTGGCGCAACTGGAATGTGATATTTTTTCTCAAATTCAATCGCGATTTCCTGGAGCTTGTCGCCCGACCGAGCCACCAAAATCAGCGGATGCTTATTAATCGCGTACTGCTTCGCGAGAGCGAGGCCAATCCCGCTAGAAGCACCCGTGATCAGCGTGTAGTGGTCGGACATTGCGCTATGGACCTTCGATCACACCGCGTGAAAAGCGGTCGAACATCTGGGTTTCGCCCGGCTTGAAATGAGCTAACGTCACCTCGCGCTGGAAATCAGAATCGGAGCAGTGAAAGTGATCTCCCGCCGCTGTCGAATCGCGTAACTGCGTGAGAAATCCGATCATCTCCTCAATTTCCGTTTTGTTCAGAAATAAAGTGATCTTGTCGTACTGCTCAGTTTTGTCGTGATTGACGATCCGCATTACCAAGCCCTGCTGGAACCGAGCAACCTTTGCGATCCGCCATTCGCAGGGAGAATTACTCCATCCGTTGGGTCAACGGTGCTGGTTGTGGGCAGATTGTTGATCATGTTCGTTGCATTCGCTAAGTGCTCGGCAAGGCGACCGTGGGTTTCGCCAATCTGTTCGAGTCGATCATCGGTTCCGCCGAAGATGGAATCAATCAAGTCGTTGATATGGTTGCTATCGAACAAACCTTCGCTTGGCGGATCACCCCGTTCAATGCGCTGAGTGCGGTCGTACCACTCTTCGTAGGTTTCGATTCGGTCGCGGAGGTCGCTAGCCCGCTCGTACCCTTCACGCGCGCCTCCGAGCCATCCCTGACCAATCGGGAACGGGGAATGCAGGCGTAAATCAAGGGTTTGCAACCCAAGCTTTTTTTTAGAAGGGATTCCGCTCAAAAGCCAGCCTGTTTTTTCGCCTTTGATCACGTTGCCGGAAGCATCCGTAATCGTGACACCGCTTACAAAATGAGCTTTGACTTGGCTGTCGCCAGGGTAGTTTTCCGCTGGCTGATCGCCGTATTGGATGTTGATTTTGAACCCATCGCTCCAAGAAACTTCGGTCACTCGTTTTTGCGCGTCGCGGTTGAGCGTGGCTTGGCGAGGAACGATAATCTCTAGCTTTGTGCGGCTGTACCCGGCAGGGAAGTACCGCACCAAATAACCTTTCGGATGCATGTTCCAAACCCCGCGCTCAACTTCCGAACGTAAATCCTCAGGAGCCTCGAGCATCGCGAGCCGTTCAAACTGATCGTAAGTTGCGTTGGCATCGCGGTAGAGTCCGCGCATTTTGTTTTCGTATTCTAAAACCGGGCGGAGTTCAGAACTAGCTTTGTTAAACAGGTCATCGGCGACCTTTCCCGTGAAGTAATCCAAAGCACCGTCTGCCATCAGCTTCCCGCCATCTTTGCCCATCAGAGCAACCAAAGCTCGTTGAGCATCGCCCGTCATATCCTGCGGTTTGACCCGGGCAAGCACGGCCCAAATCAGCAACTGCATATCCTTTTGCTTTACATCTCGGTTCAGGGAATAGCGGTGGAGCAAATCCTGTAAAAACTTGGTACGCGAACCTTTCCACGGGCCAATGACGTAACCCATTCCTTTGGTCGGGCCGTATGTGTAGCCCTTTCCGCAGAACGTTTCCAGGTCAACCGTGTAGTGCCCTGGCGTGAGGTTCCAAGTGCCTTCTTTGGTGCGGCCAGATTCTTCTAGGGAAACTGCTCCATGGAGATTCAGGTTGCGGAAGTTTGTCCAGCCGAGAATTCGGGCGTCTTTGATCGTGGTGGTAAGGGGAGCTTCACCGCGCATCAGGTCGGCAAGGCTGGGGATTTCGATTTTCGGGGGTTTGACGCCGGGCAGGTTGATCTGCGCTTGCACGGCGGTCATGGAACAGAGGAGGACGGCGGCAACTGCAACCCGAATCATAAACTCATTTTAGCTTGAAATGGGCGGCAACGTTTCTTCCGGCTCTACACTGTGAGTTGTCTGAGAACCAGGAAGCAGCTTTGCAATTTGAGGAGCAAAAAATGCGAGGGCAAGAAAAGCAAGGATGCCGACCACATTTGGAACTATTGATGTAGGCGTGTCACCTTTTTGATTAGAGAAAAATTTCAGCAGATCAGCCAACTTCTGGCAGGCAAAGAAAAATCCTGCGACTCGGAAACCAACTACAGTCATCCCATATGCATTGATTTTGGTCTCGAACCGTTCTTGTTCAGGGAACCCAAATGCGAAAATTGGCCCAAGGAGGATCAGGAGAATCCCAAGCAGTGCCTGGGCAAGAACTGGCATATAGAGCTGCATCATCATATCGTCGAAACGGGATGGAGCAGATTGGCTTTGATACTGCCGCATAAAGTTAATCGCAGTGATTGAGCTTGGAATTGCCAAAATGAGAAATACTAAGCCAAATAACCGAGTTGCGATCAAGAAAATTGTTTTCGGGGACATAGTACTGCAAGTACGCTCCCGGGCCGAAATACGATTCAGCGAGGCTCGCTAATCGTCGTCCAGATAAGCGCCGTCGGGCATTGGGGAATCGTACGACGCATTGCCGAGCATTGCCTCGGCTCCCATCACGTCAATCATTACTTCGCGTGGGCGAGAGCCTTCGCGCGCGCCGACGATGCCGCGCTCTTCCATCAGGTCGAGTAGCCGCGAAGCCCGCTGGAACCCGATACTGAACCTGCGCTGAAGCATAGATGTGCTGGCTTGACCTTTTTCGGCCACAAACCGCACCGCCTCTTCCCAATGCTCATCCGCACTGCCTGATTCGCGCATTTGGTCTTCCTTATCCTTAATCGCGACTTCAACCGGGTTGATAACGTAGCGCGGTTTTTCTTGCTGGCGCCAGAAATTGCAGACGTCTTCGATCTCTTTTTCGCTGACGTAGCACCCTTGCACGCGGATGGGTTTGGTGGCATCAATCGGAAGGAAGAGCATATCGCCCTTGCCGATCAAATCTTCTGCACCGACCGAATCCAGAATTGTGCGGCTATCAATCCCCGATGAAACCGCGAAGGCGATTCGGCTAGAAATGTTATTTTTGATCGTCCCGGTGATAACGTCTACGCTTGGCCGCTGGGTGGCGATGATGAGGTGGATTCCCGTAGCACGCGCCAGCTGAGCGAGGCGGCAAATGCTGGTTTCAACTTCATTGCGGCACTGGATCATCAGGTCGGCGAGTTCATCAACGATGACAACAATGAAGGGAAGGCGGTCTTGGAACGAAGCCTTAGCGTTCCAGCCATCGATATTACGAACGCCCGCTTCGCTGAACTGATCGTACCGGCGATCCATCTCGCGAACAACCGCTCGGAGAACCCCAGCGGCCTCTTTGACATCCTTTACCACCGGGCACATGAGGTGCGGTAGGTTTTCAAAGAGAGTGAGCTCCACCCGTTTGGGGTCGATCATCACGAGGCGTAAATCTTTGGGGGTCAGCCGCAAGATCAGCGACATGATGATGCTGGCAAGGCAGATGGATTTCCCGGAGTTTGTCGCCCCGCCTACTAGAAGGTGCGGCATACGGGTGAGATCGGTGTATTTGGATTGTCCGGCTACATCGTGCCCCAGCGCGATTGTGAGTTTGTTTTGCTGGTCGTGAAACTCTAAGCTGTCGCACATTTCGCGCAGACTGACCATCTGCCGCTGGGCGGTGGGGATTTCAAAACCAATCGCTGATTTTCCGGGGATGGGTGCCTCGACCCGAACCGATTGCGCAGCGAGCGACATGGCAATGTTATCAGCAAGATTCTTGATTTTACTGACACGTATCCCAGTACCGAGCGCGACTTCGTAGCGCGTGATCGTCGGCCCATTGGCAACTTCGGTCACGTTGGCCTCCACGCCGAATTGCTCTAGTGTGTCTTCGAGAATCTCGATGTTGCGCTGAACTTCTTTCGGGTCGCGTTTGTTCTTTTTTGAAGGCTCAGCCAGGAGATTGAGGGGTGGCAAGATGTAGCCATCTTTCGGAGCCTCACTTGTGATGTCTAGCTGGATTTCGCTAGGTTTTCGGTTAGATTCATGAACTAACGGTTGCTTTTTAATTGGAGCCTCAGCAGATTTCTCTCGTTCAGACTCTTCTAGCATCCGCATGGTTTTTGCGCGGCGGTCTTCTTTTTCGTTTGTGGTTTCTGGAACTGCTTTGGTTTTCTTGTTCTCAACTGGCTCGCGTGGGGCAGTGAATCGTTTGAGGACTTCCTTTAGTGGATCGTCAAGGGCCAGAACCACTCCGATGAGAACAATCGCGATAACAGCTATGACTTTTCCGCCGCCCATCAGGCTGGTGAGCGCCCACCCGATAATTGCTCCAAAATAGCCGCCGCTGGTCTGCATGGCTTGGTCGGTAAAGAAATCACCGTCAATCGGTTTGGCAAGTGCGCCGAGGATTCCAAGAAAAATAAAAACGGCTCCCGTAATCAACCGGCCGGAATGCTTTTGCCGATGTTTGAGGATCATCGCGATACCAACCGCACCTAATCCAATAGGAGCGAGCCACGCGCCGCGACCAAATAGGAGACTGAAACCTTTAGCCAGTGAATCGCCTATGATGCCACCATTACGGGCGGCCAGACCAATGAGAAGAGCACACGCGATCACCAAGAGCAAGATGCCACCAATATCGGGAAGTTGGTGAATCTTCTGCTCCGGGGCTTTTCGGCTTCTTGCCGGCGTTTTCCGGGTGGGTGTTGGCCCTTCCTTGGGCATACGGTTATTATAGCAGGTTCAGCAAGGATGAAGGATGCTCACTCGCATTGGTCAAGCAAACCTACCGCTCCCATACACATCCAGAGTGCGGTGCCGCCGTAGCTCATGAACGGGAGCCAGAGCCCAACAACCGGGCCGAACCGGAGAACCATCGCGAGATTGACAATGGTGTGGAAAGCCAGCACGGCAAACAGCGAAGACGCGACAACCTGCCCCATGACGGTTTTTGCCATATATGCTCTGCGCCACACGAAAAAGAAAAATACGCCGAACATACAAATCACGAGAACAGAGCCAAAGAATCCGCCCTCTTCTCCGATCACGGAGAAAATGAAGTCAGTGTGTTGCTCAGGAATCACGCCCGCCGCTTTTTGGTCGCCTTGATAAAAACCTGCTCCGGTTGCTCCACCACTCCCAATCGCGAGCATTGCCTGATCTTGCTGGTAACCGTCGCCCCGAATATCACGATTACCGTATACGAACTCCTGAATTTTGGCGTCAACCCGAGCACGCATATAATCTGGAACAACGTTGGGAGTGATCCAGGCTGCGGCTATGAGTAAGGCAATAACTCCAAACACAACTGGGAAGTACTTCCATGGTGTGCCGATGTTAACAGCGGCTATTAGGGTTAGGAACAGTAACGCAACTGATGCTCCGAGGTGCGGCTGAAGCAAGACCAAAGCGACTACGGGGACAGCGTGCGCCAATGCTCCCAAGAAAGTAGGTAACTCTTTAATTCGGTCGCTTCGATTGGCAAAGTAAGTTGCCAATGTAATCGCCAGAAGTAATTTGCTGACTTCACTGGGCTGGAACTGGAGCGGGCCGATCTCAATCCATCGGGAAGTGATGCCGCGGCTCTTTCCCATGAATAAGGTCGCTACCAGCATGACTAAGTTGAGGATGTAGAGCGGCGTTGCTATCGCCTTAAAGTATTCAAGTTTGAATTTATTAAATATATAAAACACAACGACTCCGATAGCGGCAAAGACCATTTGCCGATACATATGGGCAGTGCCTTGCCCAACGTCAACGCTATGAATGGAGAACAGTCCGACGCACAGGAGAGCGAGTGCGCTCAGGATCAATCCAAGATCGTGTTTTTTCCGATCATCACGCTCGATAACTAAGCTAGAGCTATCGGCAATGAAACTCATTCGGGGCTCTCGGGAGCAGGGGTTCCGGGGGGATTTGCTCTCAATTCTCTGGTTGAGCTATCCCATAGATCGCGGCGAATCAAGCCTTCTCCTGGCTTAAACCAAAACTTTAGTTCTCGAGCAGTAGGGGAAGTCCGGGCGGCGAATTCGAGTGTGACTTTCACAAGCAAAGTGTTGACTTTGCCAGAGGCCCAGTTTGCGGTGTCCGCCGATGTAGAGATTGTTGCCTTGGCTGGACTTTTAATTTGACCAGTGATAATGTTGCCAGTCCATTCCCATGTGGAACCAACTTCTAATGGGTACTGAATCAAACGAATGGGAGGGTCGTATTTTTCGTGGGCGGTTCCGGCAAATGAGAAAACGGAGTCGTTGAAGAAGTATTTTTCGGTTTCAACTTCAACCGGGTCGCCGGATTCAGATTTGGGGTCAACCACCCATGTGTAACTCACCTGATTCTCTTTTCGAGTTTCTTTCAGCTCAACCGGAATGGAGGTTCCAGTCAGGATGATGTTGGCTTCTTTTGGAGGTGCAACTTCTGGCTTAAGCGACTCTGCAGTCTGGAAAACAGAATCAATCTTGGGTGGTTCGGGCGTGGTTGGGACGGTCGTTCCACTAGATTTTGCCGGGGGTGGAACGCATCCAGCGAGTGTAAATGCGATTAATCCTACGGCGGCAAAAAAGGAGAACTTCATGATGTTATGGA
Organism: Fimbriimonadaceae bacterium; assembly: GCA_019638675.1. Lineage (GTDB taxonomy): Bacteria > Armatimonadota > Fimbriimonadia > Fimbriimonadales > Fimbriimonadaceae > UphvI-Ar2. Next base: position 1,384,018 of record JAHBTE010000001.1, read on the forward strand.
ATGTCAATTTGGACAAGCTTTCGACTAACTTTGGTTACTTCTTTTCCTAGCTTTCCTGTTTCCGAAAATTCTACAAGTCCAAGCCCCTGCGCATATATTGATGTCTGCTCACTCTGAGCTTCTATGCCTCCTCCCAATTGGAATTTGTAGATAGCCTTGGATTCAATAGCGGGATACTCCTTGTTCTTAAATCTGAAAGGCTTTCTAGTTTTTGCTTCACCATCAATCAGGGTTGCGGCGGGAGCACCCATCACCGTGATATTTCCGCTGTAAAGCCAAGTTGCTCGGTCATCTGCCTTTGGTATAGCCAGAATGGGAAAAGCTTGAATTAATAACTCATCTTTGGCTGTTCCCACAATAAATATCCTCTCACCGGAAACCTTATAGTAGGTGTATACGGGTTCGTTTCCATCTACGGAGGAAGTTACAGGAATGGCATCGTCCTCAATCCAAACTTGCTTTTCATTGGCAGGATCAAATTCAGTCGGATCTGGAACCAATTCGTATCGTTTGATTTTTGTGATGGCTCCTACGGTTTCAACAATTCTAGACTTATACTTCTTGCCTTTCGTGTTAACTTCTTGCTCGTAAATTCGTACCGTCCCCGGAACTAGTGGGAAATACTCTTCTGGAGTTTGTCCAACCAGAGCAGTTGCGAGAACGGTGGCGAATAAAGATGTGATCACTTTTTGGCGAGGGTGATGGTGTAGCTGACAGGCTTTCCGTCAGGCCCGGTTGACTGAATACTGAGTTTCACAGTGCCTACTCCAGCGGCATACCATGCCTTGCCAGAAACAGGTGTTTCTTTCTTTTTTTCGTCCTGAATAGTTAAAGTCCCTTCCATAGTGACGACGATGCAGTCGAACTCACCAGCAGGAGTCTTAATTTTTTCTTGCCCAACAACCTTCTGGACGGCTTTACTCAAAACATCGTTCCCGTCAGTATTTAAGAGCTTCTGATCAACTGGCCAGGATGCCCCAATTTCCACCTTTGCAGGGAGGGCAATAACTGCCTTTTCCAGAGGTTGTTGTTTGAGCTCGGTGAGATAAAGACCATCTTCAGCGACCTCTATTTTGTCGGTGCCCATAATTGTCAGGGCGTCAGTTCGTTCAATTTTGAATTCTGCTTTGCCATCCTTCATACCAAGGAAAGTTGCCTTTTGAGTTCCCTGACGAATGCTTCCGTTGTAATCAAAATCGTAGGTCATTTCCTGAGCGGCATCAAGACCGTAATAATGAAAAGCCTCGTGTTTTAGATTATCAGGAATAGTGGAAGGGTCAGCCGCTGTAACAGCCTGAGCTTCGGGGTTCTCCGCATTACCTTTTGGTGGGGTGTTAGTTTTGGTAGCTGGCGGATTGCAACCAATGAGCAAACCAGCAATTGTAAGAACTGTGATGAGTGTGGAGAACCTTCGCATAATGTCTTCTAGCCGTTACTACTTCGCGCTGAACCCTTTAAGTTTCAAGGTAAACGAACTGGATTGTCCATCCTCTCTCTGAAGGGTTTGAACATACCGAACGATACCGTATTTCGGTGCGAACCAAGTAGTGTTCATCTGGCGGTACTTCTTCCCGTCAGACGTGTAAATCGTTGCTGTAATTACCGCCAATGCTTCGATCTGCCCCATGCTCGTATCGACGGTTTCGATGCCGCGAATCTTGGTGAGCGATTCAAGCGGGCCAGTATCGGGTTTGCCTGCTTCAACTGATGGATAAGGCCCAGTTCCTTTGAAGCTATATTCCTTACGGTCAGTTAAGTCGTTGCTTATTTGCAAGGCAGGGGGATTGTATTTTTTCCCCTTTCGAGCCGAGACTTGGAAGAGTCCTTTCTCATTAAATTCCCATTCCGAAATGTCGGTTACTTTAGTGCCTTCTAGAAACTCTAGCGTGACATGAGGCTTTCCGCCATTTTCCTGATAATCTTGTACTCGAATGGTGAGATCGTTGCCTGGCTTCCCGACGACTTCGTAAGTAGCTTGAGTACCTTTAGTTTTTGGTAGCAGATCCTGAACTTTTACAGATTTGATATCACCAAAGGGTGTGACCTTGGTTGCTGATGCAGTTGGCTTCGCACTACTTCCGCCTTTATTGCATCCCACCAAAGCAACAGATGCCACTGTCAGTAGAGTCAGTCCGATTACAAAATTCTTCATGTGTGTTCCTATTTTGATGCCTTTAGGTTCTTAATTGCGGTTACCGCTTCATCCACCAGGCGTTTCTCTCGCAAACCAGTAATACTGATCTCCGATTGAGAAAGTTCTGTCGAGATTCGCGGCGCGGCAATGGCCACCCCATTCACAACAACAAGCAAAGCGAACCCTTGAGTATTGCGGCTGTACTTCCACAATCGCTTTCGCCCTTCGTCGTTGAGCCCAATTTTTAATGTGATCAAATCTTTGCCTTTTTCGTCCTGCCGCAGTTCCGATGTAGCACTCGTAATCAAGCTTTCATTGATCAATACTTGTGCACTCTGCAAGAGTTGTTCCGGTTGGGCCGCTAATCGCTCTTTTTCTTTTTGAGAGATGATTCGTTCTAGCGATTTTTTTACTTCTTCCCGCCCCATTTCTCCTGACATAAACTTGCGCGCGACATCACGATAGTTGCCGACGATGAATTCTTGGGGAGGGTTAAATCGCTTTTCGATAATATCGCTGACCGCTTTTGTAAACCGCGGTTGATATGAAATAGGCACTTGTCCAACCAGGGTTTTGAGTTCATTTCCAACTTGAACTTTAACGCTCACTGGAACATTTATGACGATGCCGTTCAAGATTGATTTCACGCGAATTGAATCAAGTGGGGTTCCATCAAGCTGAACGTTGAGGTCTTCGACAAGCTTTTTTTCAAGTGTTTTATCGCCGTCAATTGCTTTCTGAACATCGTCGGCAGCCCAGTAAGCAAGTCCTGGTTGAAGTTCATCTAAACTGACTTTGTTAATAACAGCGATAAGTTTGCCGAGCGATTCCTCGTTTCCTTGTAGAGACTCCAAGAGTTCTCGAATTGGGATGCGCCGTGCATCTTCAGAATCACTTTTGTCGTTCGACTGGAATCCCTGATCATTTGAAGAAGTCTGAACAAGTTGGGCAACAGAGTTAGCGACTCTTACTCGGAATCCGAGTTTTGGATTGAGCGCAATCAACGTGACGTCGCCCGGTTGAATGGGTGCAGGGTTAAAGTTTTTTAGTTGGGCTTCGCCAAAGGCCCAGAAACCACCATAAGCCACAGCAAAAACCGAGGCAACTATGAGTCCGACTTTAATAGATGATTTCATGACCAGATTGATTCAACGCGAAGTTGCTTTCTAAGTGAACAGTTTACCGTTGGACATTGTTCCCACCCCGGAACAATGCGTTATCTGGCAGGTACGATGGAGCAATGTTTGTAGCCGATATGGCGACTCGGGTCTACGCCGAGATGGGGAAGGCGCTGGTTGGTCAAAGCCGCGCGGTTGAACAATCACTTGTTGCGCTTCTTGCAGACGGTCACTGTTTGCTTCAAGGTGTTCCCGGACTTGGAAAAACTTTGCTCGTTCGAGCTTTGTCTCAGGTGATGTCCCTTGAATTCAAACGAATTCAGTTCACTCCTGACTTGATGCCGAGCGATGTGATCGGTACAAACATTTTTGACCAGAAAACGAGCGACTTTTCACTCCGCAAAGGGCCGATTTTCACATCAGTTTTGTTGGCAGACGAAATCAACCGAACTCCGCCCAAAACTCAGGCCGCATTGCTCGAGGCAATGGAAGAACGCCAGGCAACGATTGACGGCGTTCGCTATGAACTTCCCAAACCATTTATTGTTTTCGCCACTCAAAACCCTATTGAATACGAGGGCACTTATCCTCTGCCCGAAGCGCAGCAAGACCGATTCCTATTCAAAATCGTCATGGATTATCCTGGCGATGAGCAGGAAGTTGATATTCTTCGCCGTTTCCACGGAGGGTTCCGCGCCCAAAAACTGGAAGACGCGAATATACAGCCAATACTAGACCTCGCGTCGCTCGAAAAAATGAGATCAGAAGTGCGGGAAGTTAAGATGGAAGATCGGATGTTCCGCTACATTTACGACATCGTACGGGCAACTAGAAGCAGTGGCGACTTGATGGTTGGAGGTTCTCCTCGGGCAGGATTAGCACTTGTTTCTGCATCACAAGCCTTAGCCGCTATTCGTGGAAGAGATTTTGTGATTCCCGATGATATCAAGGAACTTGCGATGCCAGTTCTCAGGCACAGGGTGCTTCTCAAACCAGAAGCGGAAATCGAAGGCCACGGCGTTGAGCAAGTCTTGCAAAGGATTCTCGACGCGCAGGTCGTGCCTCGCTAATTAGGAAACCCCGATGATCCGAGCACTCTTCGTTCTGCGGCAACCAGCAGGCGGAACCGCATTTTTTGCCCGTCAATTGGCGGAAGCTCTGGAAGAACTCGATATCGAAGTGGTGGTCGATGAAGTCAGCGACTGGATTCCTGATAAAACTGGCTGGCAAGTAGACCGTGGAGTCAGCAAAAAACTTCGGGATGCTGCAAAAGGGTTCGATATTATCATCCCGTTTGGCTACCGCGCGGCTTGGGCTTGTGGGGAAGCGTTTTATCTCAAAAAGCCATGGGCTTATGTCGCTTACGACACGCCCCGCACAACTCACCAACAACTGGTTGACCGGCTTTCTAGTGCCCGCGCAGGAATCTGTTGCTCACGCACAACTAAACGAGTCTTGGATGAAGCCGATGCGGTCAATCTTGAAGTCGTCATCCCCGGGTTAAAAGTTCCGCAAGGATTGCCGACCAAGCAAGCCGTTCGCGCGGATTTAGGATTACGAGACGACGCAAGAATTGTCGCTTGCATGGGTCGGGCAGTAAGTGATTCTGGCCTTGATGCATTCGATGATATTGTTGGCATGCTGAAAGAGGAAGTTCCAAGGCTAGAAGGATTGGTGCTTCCAATTAGCGGACAACCTAATCTCAAGAACTGCCGATTGATGCAAAAAACTCTTGATCCGTGGCATTTTCTTCAAGCCGCCGATTTAGTAATCGTTCCGGCCAGGCGAGCCGGTTTTTCGATGAGTGCGGCAATGGCAATGTCGCTCGGTAAGGCAGTACTCGCGCGCCAGCTTCCTTCACTTCGTGAACTCGGAGTCCCCGACGTCAGTATGGAATTTTTTGAAGGCGATGACGACGCTTACTACCGCGCGATGGATATGTTGTCGGCTCCGGTATATCTCGAAACCCTCGGTACTGCCGCAAAAACTCGGGCCGAGGATTATCTCAGCTTAGACCGTTGTGCCCGCGAGTTCCGCGATCTTATCCGGGACATTGTGACTAAATCGTAACGCGGCAGCGAGCTTGGCGTTATAGTAATAAGTGCGGGCTCACCAGGGCAGGTGGTAACGGAGGACGGAGTAGGGATGCTCCACCCGCATTTATAGTTGTTTTTAAACACCCCCTTAGAATTACTTGTGGAGTAAATTTAGATTTCAACCTTAATGAATCCCATAAGTTCATGATTGCTCTCCTCGCCGCCGCCGTCATCGGAGCCTCGCAAGATGGGGTTTCAAACGTGAGAGATTCTGGCCCGGAATCTCAATTCTCTACAATTCAGGATGTTGCTACCATGGTCGGACATTCACTCTATGCTCCAAACAACACGGCCCGCGGGTTTGCCCTTAAAACGATAGAAATCGTTGATGCACCGAAATCATCTTCATTGCCTGGACTTGATGCGCGAAAAGCGGTTCGTATGCGGTTTGTCAACAAATCAACTTCTACTGCTTTCGATATCTATCAATCGAAAAATGCAAATTCAGTTGATTTGAATAAGCACATGAATTGGCTGACCCAATCCAATCTGTTTGAAGCTTCAGTAAGTAAACAAGACACTTATGCGGTGGCAAGGCGAGGAACCCTAGATATCGCTTTTGTCGGCGGTTTGGTGAGCGAGCCATCTGCCCAAGAACTGATCAAGCGAATGGTGAAGATCGACCCGAAGAAATAGAATTACACAAGCTCAATCCTCAAATCTGAAACGGCCCCTGCTAAAAGCAAGGGCCGTTTTCTTATTTTGATTCTTTGTCTTTAAAAGCGATACTCACACTATTGATGCAGTACCGTTTGCCCGTAGGGGTTTTAGGGGCATCTTCAAATACGTGCCCGAGGTGAGAGCCACAGTTCTTGCAGAGCACCTCGATTCGGTGCATTCCGTACGAAGTGTCACCCACGTATTCGATTGTGTCGTGATGCGCACGAAAGAAGCTCGGCCACCCGCACCCTGAATCAAATTTGGTGGTGCTATCAAACAAGAGCGCATTACAGGCTTTGCAGTGATATTCGCCTTCACCCTTAAAATCCCAATACTCGCCGGTGAAGGCACGTTCGGTGCCGTGCTCGCGGAGGACGTGGTATTCGTCTTCAGTGAGCTGAGCCTTCCATTCGGCTTCCGATTTTTCGACGTTGTATTTGTCGCTCATTTGCTTGGTTTTACGCCGAGATCAATAGGGTTTGTTGCTGAGTTTGGGTCTGAAATTGCCCGCATAAATTCTTCTTTGTATTTACCAATCGCGATTCTGTCTAAATCTGGAAACGAAGCTAGTCGGGCCGTAGACTGAATATTGATAATCAACGAAGCAATAAACATGGCTAAACCGACAGAAGCAATGAGATTAGCTTGAAAACGACCACGCATTTTATCTGAACTAGCAAGACCGATTGCACCTAGGAAGAGCCAGAAAGTCAGTGAATCGAGAAATGATCTTACAGGCGCGAATTCGCCCGACTTGACTATCCAGCAGATCGACGCTATTGGTATTAAGAGTATTAAGACTAAATCCAGATTCTTGGCTGAAGTGGAATCGACCCTTCTGTTTTTGTGCCAAGCCAAAATCGCAAGTATTGAGCCTAGACTCATTTCAATAATCACGATAGCGATATCAATTTGTGGCTCAAGAGCCCATATTGCAAAGGCGACAATTGAAACGTGGATGACTGGAATGAATCTTTCGGTGTAAGCGATTAATGCCAGAGGAACGCAGATCAAAGCTAGTATTGTTCCTACAGAACTCTGAACGTATCGTGTCTGGTATGAGAAAGCCATTGGCGACAAGATAGCAAGTGCACCGAGATAGCGAATTGATCTGAACCAAGGTTTTGTCGAATATTTGGATGACAGGAGGACGGTAATGACAAGCAACACTGCAGTTAATAGTGAATATAGTGGTAGGGCGTTGATTGCTGGCCACAGGTTAAATAGCCGTTGCCATTCACTAAAGGCGTCGTTTAATTCTTTGGAGATATTTTCAGAATATTTCTCGGATGCTTTAAAAAGGTGACCGCTGTCAAGATCTTTGGCAACTGCTATAGATTCTAGAAGGTCTGCGTCGTAGCTCTTGATGGCTACGGTATTTCCGGGCTCATAGCTTTTAGTGGAGGTGCTAATAACTCCCCTCCCAAAGAGATGAGTGACAGTATGTTTTGACTCTTTTGCAATTAAAACACCAATCTTTGCGACAAGTATTCGGTCTTCGATATTTTTTTCTGGGGCAGCGTTGCCAACAAAGCCTTTTAAAGTTTTACTAATTTGAGCTAGGTGGTTGAAAAAAATAGTGCTGTTGATTGATTGACGCTCAAACTCTGATGGCTGAAACTTAAGTGCTTTGATCTTAATATCGCCTTCTTCCCACCCATATTCGTTGTAATACTTACAGCCCTCGGCTTGTAACAGATATTTCTTAACTGCGTCCCTATCTCCTTCAAAACTGACATATGTAGCCATCTGTAAGGGGAAGAACGCATTCTCTGGATCTAGTCGCGCACCTTTCTCCGCAACGGCTTTTAGTTCCTGCATGTATTCAGCTATCTTTATCCATTCAGCCTTGGTTGGCTTGTATTTCGTAAGGATTGGTATGTACGAGTTGCGAGATGCAATTGCTAATACGGCGGGATCGTGGGAGCGTAATGCAATTTGCAGAAATCTGTTGGCACGAGCAAACGGGTTTGGGTTACCCACGCCGAGCCTAATAATTCTGCCTTCCAGAGCAATCAGCAACTCTGCGTTCGGCCCATGGAAGTAGCTGGAATCGGCAGTTCCCGAATTATTAAGAGTACGAATTCGCTCGGCGAAATTTAATCGACCGGCAGGCAAAGCCAGGTAGATAATCAGGCACAAGAGGGCTAAGCCCCCGATGATCTTAAGGGGTTTGAGGGATTCCATGGGGGATTTCCGCTACGGTTTGATTTCCGCCTTGTGAACAGGCACGGTCAACTGCTTGCGAGCAAACATAGCAATGATTTTCGACTGCGCTTTTTCAGATTTTGATGGTTGGGGTGTGTATACCAACCGATCGTAGTGGTCGGTTAAAAGGCGGTTGATATCGCGGTTTTTCATTCACCTGCCTCCCAAATCTTTTTGAATTCAGCGCGGGCATTGTTCAGCCGGCTACCAACAGTTCCGATAGGAATTTCGAGTGTTTCTGCGATTTCCCGGTAGGAATAACCTTCGCCGTGAGCAAGCGCAAGAATCGCTTGATGGTCCACCGATAGTTGGCTCAAGGCTTGCCTAATCTCAAAATCCAAAACTGGATCTTCCGTGTTCGGAAGACTCTCTGAAAGCTCAATCTGCGGTTGTTGGCGCTTAAGAATATCAATCGAGCAGTTCGTAACCGTACGACGCACATACTTAATGAGTTCGGGCAGGAGCATAGGTAGCTCAGGTGTCTGAAGCAGACGGAGAAATGCGGTCTGAACCACGTCTTCGGCTAAAGTTGGGTTACCCGTTATTCGAAGAGCAAGCCGGAACGACTCCCCACGATAGACTTCAAGAATTGCAGACCGATCTAGGATTTGGGAATGCCGGAGCGAAAATTGATTAGTCATTTGCCCTTGTAATAGTAGTAACTGATTGTATTCAAGAATTCTTCATTCAAAAATAAAAAAATCCCTGCTTGTGATTAAGCAGGGATTTTTTGGCACTTAAAGATTACTTCGGCAATCTTGCGTTGACCGCATTCCAGTCAATGCATTGCATATAAGCTTCGATGTACTTCATTCGTGCGGCTTGGAAATCTAGGAAGTAAGCGTGCTCGTAAACATCCATTGCCAGTAGCAATGTGTGGTTCCAGGTCGGGAAAGTGTCTTGCGCATCACCGATGTAGGTATGGACACGTTGCTCATCGTGGTCGTAGCCCAGGAAAACCCAACCTCTACCTGCCATGCCAGTTGATTTCCAATCGGCTTCCCAATGCTCAAAACTTCCGTAAGATTCTTTAATGAGAGTGGCCACGTTGCCGCTCGCGGCTCCACCATCGCCACCCATAGTATCGAAGTAAACCGTGTGATTGATAAATCCGCCGTAGGCGAATGCATAGTTCACTTTTAGCGCCCGCATTTGGCTGTAGATTTGGTTGGCTTTGCTCGGATCCGTATCGATTTCGTGCAGTGCCTTGCGGATTTCGTTAGTTTTGTTTGCGTAGCCTTTCCAGAGGCCCAAGTGAGCATCGTGGGTCGCTTTTGAAATGCCCACTTTCTCGGAAGAATAAACTTTTGCGGGAATGGCTTCGGGGACGGTAACGAGTTTTGGTTCCATGGTTACTTCTCTGCTTAACATCTCCATTTTAGCTACGATTACTGGTGGCTGAGTGTGCTCTCGATGGGCCAACGGCGAATAACTCATAAAGAAAATGGGAATTTTTAAAAAAACTGGTATCAAGTCTTCTTAATAGCCCGCCGACTGTGTAACCTAGAACTATGGACGAAGCACTTCACAGGTCTTTGAGCGCGGCACCAAAGGTGATCGAGCGAATTCTCCGCGTATTCCCACATGATCGAATTGATGATCGCGTGGACTCCGACCGATTTACTGCGAGGGAAGTTGTAGCCCACCTTGCAGATTACGAACAAACTGTCCTAGATCGGATTCGTGTTGCCCATGATAAGCCGGGCCGCGAAGTTCCATTTTATGAGCCGGATGCTCGTGCCGCTGAGCACCACTTCGGCGATAAGGAAGTTTTCCACGAAGCGGAAGTTTATGAATCGCGCCGTCGCATGACCATGGATTATCTGGATGGATTCACCGCAGATGATTGGTCGAAGACAATGAAGCGCCCAGACGGAGCAGAATACACGATCCGAGAATTTGTCCAATTTGTGCTGATGCATGACATGGAACATCTGGAGCAACTTTCAAGCTATTTGGCAACTGAAGTTGCAACAATCATCTAAGAAGTAGGAATCAAAGTGGCTATCCGTATTAATGGGTAGCCACTTTTTTTGTGCCAAAACCTAAAAAATTAGGACAACCATCGTGCAGGTCGTCCTAAAGGAGTTGCGGAGTATGCGCGCCCCGCTATTGTGGGTTATTGACTTCTTATTTCTTGCGTTTGCGGCTTGCGGCAAGCGCGGCGGCTCCAGCAAGAATAGCCATGGTGGCTGGTTCTGGTACTGCTTCGAACGAATCAACCGCAATGTCGCCAGTGTTGCTTGTATCGATCTCGAAATACACTTGATCAACGTCGGCAAAATTGAAAGCACCAAAACTTGCGAAGCTGAAAGTCAGCAATTCAGGAGTGTTGATTGAACTGCCGAATACAGTTTGCGATGAACTAGCTGTTCCTGAGCTTCCAACGACGAAAATAGTGACCATCGTATCGCCGTCACGTGACAGGAGATTTAGATTAAATGCAGACTCTCCTGAAAGATCGAGGTTCAAGTCAGAGTTGGTTACAGTGTTAGGATCAACGTAATCGAATCCATAACCGATTTGGGCTCTTCCATCTACACCAGATTGGGAGTTTAAAGTGAGAACGCCTGCACTGGCATCAACGTCGATAGATAGTCCAAAAGCGTTTGACTGAACGTTAAGTGCCGCAACTCGGTCGCCGCCTAACATTGTTCCCGTCGAATTAAAAAATTGAGTGCCGGAGGTGATTGAACCGCTGAATGCGCCCGATGAGAAATCATCAATCAGCACGTAAGCGTTTGCAGAAGAAGCAGCGACTACTGCACCAGTGAACAAAATGGCATTTAAGTAAGTTTTCATTTTTCTCTCCAAAATCAATTAAGCCTTGCGCTTTTTGCGAGCAGCAAGTGCGGCCACTCCAAGGCCGAGGGCAACCATGGAAGCTGGTTCTGGAACCGCTTCAAAAGAATCGAGTACGACATCACCGCTAGGCGTGGTGTCGATGAAAAAGGCGATTCCATCTACGTCTGCAAAGTTGAATCCACCAAAGTCAGAGAACATGATGTCAATGGTTTGGTTGGTCAAAATCATATTTGGCGCGATATTGTAGAAGCTTGAAAAAGCCGAGCCAAATCCATCTTGGAATACCTGCATTTGAATCGTCGCAGGTAAATCATTTGATGCGAATGTGAATCTGAATCGATCTTGACCTGAGAGGTCAAGATTCAAAAAGTTTGTGAATTGGCTGTTAGCATCAGCTCCATAGCCGACCCATGCTTGAGCATCTACCAATGTTTGGGAATCCGAAACCAGTACCCCGTTTGTAACAATCACACTGTGGGTTCTGTTGAGCGGATTCGCATCGATAATATTGTTTGTGTAACGGAATCCACCGGGAACACCCGCCGCCGTCACTAATACATTGTTTCCGGTTGAGATCACATCATTGATATTCCCAGTACTGAAATCATCAATCATTAAGGCATGAGCCGCTGACCCTGTGATCGCTAGGGCCAATAGAATGAATTTGCGCATATTGTTTCCTCTGCAAAGAGCTGTCGGATACCATCTGCATCCGAACACTTCCCAGTATATAGTGTTAGTGCTTTGAAATGCCGTTAGGTTCCTAACTACAGAGGTGAACTAGTACCTTTACTGGGTTTCAGGTTCAAACTGTATTAAATTTGGGAACAAAAGGTGCGGAATCCAGCCCATTTGCTCCCAAAGCTTTATGAAATCTTTATGCCAGTTCGCCGGCTAACTTACCAAAAGCAGAAGCACCAGCGTAAACACCGCTCATTCCGAGTTCTTCTTCAATGCGGAGTAGCTCGTTGTATTTGGCAACTCGATCAGTTCGGTTAGGTGCGCCAGTTTTGATTTGCCCGCAATTTGTCGCAACCGCTAGATGAGCGATGGTGACGTCTTCTGTCTCGCCAGATCGGTGGCTCATTACACTGGTGTATCCGGCTCGATTTGCCATATTGACAGCGGCAAGAGTTTCGGAGAGTGAGCCAATTTGATTCACCTTAACGAGAATTGAGTTCGCCGTTCCATTTTCGATGCCTCGGCTGAGCCGTTTGATGTTGGTGACAAATAAGTCATCTCCCACTAGTTGGCATTTGTGCCCGATGGCATCTGTGACCGCCTTCCAAGAATCCCAATCATCTTCGCTAAAGCCATCTTCGATTGAAATCAGCGGATATTTCTCTGCCAGCTTTGCGAGGTATTCCACTTGTTGAGGGCCAGTGAGCTTGCGACCATCTTTGTAGTTGTAGGTGCCGTTGTCGAAGAACTCAGTAGCCGCCGCATCAATTCCGAGGAACACTTGCTTGCCAGGTGTGTAGCCAGCCTTCGTGATGCTTTCTAGAATGTAGTCGAACGCATGATCCTGAGTTTCTAGGTTTGGGGCAAACCCGCCTTCATCGCCGTATCCTGTGCCCAAGCCCTTAGCCTTTAGAACACCCTTGAGCGTGTGGAAGATTTCGCATCCGCATTGGAGTGCCTCAGAGAAAGAATCGAAATTCACCGGTAGAACCATGAATTCCTGAAAGTCCACGTTGGAATCTGCATGCTGACCGCCATTCAAAATGTTTAGCATTGGCACGGGGAGAGTTTTTGCCGCAACCCCACCCACGTATTTGTAGAGAGGCAAATCACTGCTCATGGCACTTGCTTTTGCGTTAGCTAGCGAAACACCCAGAATCGCATTAGCGCCCAAACTGCCTTTGTTGTCTGATCCATCTAGTTGGAGAAGGAGATCATCTATGCCTTCTTGGTCAATTGATTCGTACTCCAGTAGAGCGGGTGCAATGCGTTCGTTTACGTTTTCGACTGCATCCAGTACACCTTTGCCAAGGAACCGACTTTTATCGCCATCGCGTAGTTCAACCGCTTCAAACGCGCCTGTAGATGCTCCCGAAGGCACGGCCGCACGGCCCATGCTTCCGTCTTCAAGAACGACATCTACTTCCACAGTGGGGTTTCCACGGGAATCAATAATTTCGCGGGCGGTGATTTCGATAATTGCTGGCATGATTGCTCTCCTAACGTACCCGCAAGCATATCTACCGGGCGAGCGGCAAGTTAGGCCAGGGCCTTGAATGGCGCAGGCTAGGTATGATCGGAATAGACATTATGGCTGGACGCGAGAATTATTTCTGGCACAAGTTGCACTCCTTAACCGGAGTTATTCCGACTGGATTTTATTTGCTCCAACATTTGTCGCTTAATACGTTTTCATTGGCTGGGCCAGAAAAATTTGACTCCATCATCAAGTTTTTTGAAGCGATGCCAAAACATTTGCTTTTGTTCTTAAAATTTGGTGTGATCTGGCCGGCTTTGATCTTCCACGCGGTTTACGGCTTGTTCATTATTTCGCGATCAGAAGGGAATTATTCTAAGCCTGCAATGAAGTTCCGTGAGAACCGCTACTACACTCTTCAGCGGTGGAGCGGAATATTTGCGTTCTTCTTCTTGGCCTATCACATGGCTTCCACTTCTATCCTTGGTCAAATCCAAGGTGCGGACAAGATTTTTTATGACACTTGGGCTGAGCGACTCGCCGCTCCCGGCGGAACTTATCTCGTTCTGCTCATTTATGTCTTAGGAGTGTTGGCTAGTTCGTATCACTTCGCGTACGGCATTTGGAATTTCTGCATTCGCTGGGGCATCACCATCAGCGAATCGGCGCAAATGAAAACAGCCAAGCTTAGTCAAGGATTATTCGTACTTGTGAGTGCGCTCGGGATTCTTGCTTTGTTTGGATTCTTCAAACCAGTTTTGGAATCAAAAGAGCACGCAACAAACATGACTCCGCAAAGCATTGTTCAATCAGAACCCATCCGCAATCGCTAACTCTAAAATTGCGGCCGCTTTTCTGGTGCAACTTTATCCCAAGTCGGCAAAGCCTGGTCTTTTGGTGACAGAACTGGGCGGATAATCGGCCAGGGAATCGCGAAAGTAGGATCGTTATAAAGGATTCCTGCGTCTTGCTCCGCTCGATACGGCTGAGTGCATTTGTAACTGACGAGTGCCGTATCAGAAATCACAGCAAAGCCATGGGCAAAGCCTTCAGGAATGTAAAGTGCTCGGTGATTTTCGCTGGTCAAAGTTTCCGCGTGCCATTGCCCGAAGGTGGGGCTGTTTTCGCGGATATCCACCGCTATATCCCAGATTTCACCCTGCAGACATTGAACTAATTTGCCCTGAGGAATTGGCCATTGGTAGTGCAGGCCTCGCAAAACATTAGCGGTCGAAAGGGAGACGTTATCCTGTACAAAAGTGTGTTCAAAGCGGAAAAGTGCGAGTTTTTCTTGGTTGTAGCTCTCAAAGAAGTAGCCGCGATGGTCGCCAAAGACCTGCGGATTAAGGATGACAACACCTTCTAGTTTAGTTGGATGAATGTTCATTTTTCTTGCAAGAGTTTTAGAAGGTATTGCCCGTATAGGTTCTTCGACATCGGTTCTGCGAGAATTTTTAGCTGTTCGCGATCAATGTGGCCCATCCGGTAGGCAATCTCTTCTAAGTTGGCAACCATCAATCCTTGACGATCTTCTACCGCCTGTACAAAGTTTGCGGCTTGGAGCATGGATTCGGCGGTGCCAGTATCAAGCCATGCAAAACCCCGGCCAAAGTGGGTGACATGAAGCTGATTGCGCTCTAAGTAGAGGCGGTTGAGATCAGTGATTTCTAATTCACCGCGGGGGGAAGGTTTGAGAGATTTAGCCAAATCAACGACCTGGTTATCATAAAAATAGAGCCCCGTGACGGCGAAGTTTGATTTTGGTTGCGCGGGTTTTTCTTCAAGCGTTTCGGCTTTGCCGTTTGCATCAAAGGAGACTACGCCGTATGACGTTGGGTCATCAACTTGGTAAGCAAACACGGTTGCGCCGGTATCACGATTCATAGCATCCCGCACTAGACCCGTGAGGTTTTGTCCGTAAAAAATGTTGTCGCCGAGCACGAGGGCGGCGGGATTGCCCGCGAGGAATTCCTCGGCGATGAGAAAGGCTTGCGCCAACCCTTCCGGTTTGGGTTGGGCGGCGTATTCAAATTTAATCCCGAGCTTTGAGCCGTCTCCAAGTAATCGTTTGAATGCCTCTTGCTCGTGCGGGGTGGTGATGATCAGTATCTCAGTGATGCCAGCGAGCATCAAAACGCTGATCGGGTAGTAGACCATCGGTTTGCTGTAAACCGGAATGAGTTGCTTGCTGACTCCAAGCGTGATCGGATGCAGGCGCGAACCGGAGCCTCCTGCCAGAACGATGCCTTTTCTCATTTCGTAGAAACTCCTGGTTGCCCGTAGTGGGATTCAATCCAAGTTTGATAGTCGCCCGATTTAACCGATTCAACCCAATCGGTGTTTTCGTGATACCACTTAACCGTTTGATGAAGACCTTCTTCAAAAGTCTGGCTTGGCTTCCAACCTAAATCTTTCTGGATTTTTGAGGCATCTATCGCATACCGGAAATCGTGTCCCGGTCGATCTGGAACAAAGGTGATCTGCGATTTCACTTGATCCACCGATTGGTTAGTAATATCCGCAACCGATTCACAGAGTGCATGAACCACTTGCAGGTTCGTTCGTTCAGAATTTCCACCCACATTGTAGGTTTCTCCTACTTTGCCGTCGGTCATTACCTTGAAAATTGCTTCGCAGTGATCACCCACAAAAAGCCAGTCACGAATATTGGCGCCTGTTCCATAAACCGGCAAAGGCTTTCCGGCGAGTGCATTTAGCGACATCAGAGGAATGAGCTTTTCAGGAAACTGGTAAGGGCCGTAGTTATTGCTGCAGTTCGTGATTTTGATTGGCAAACCGTAAGTGTGTTGCCAAGCTCGAACCATATGGTCAGAGGAAGCCTTACTCGCGCTGTAAGGAGAATTTGGCGCATAAGGAGTCGTTTCGGAGAATAGCCCGGTTTCCCCTAGTTCTCCAAAGACCTCATCCGTAGAAACGTGATGAAAGACCTTGTCATCATAATTTTCTCCCCAAGTTTGACGGGCAGCTTCGAGCAAGTTGAATGTACCGATTATGTTTGAATTCAAAAAATCGCGAGGATATTTGATGGAACGATCTACGTGGGTTTCGGCCGCGAAATGGACGATGTGAGTAGGCTGAAATTCGGAAACCGCTTGAGCCGTCGCTTCAGAATCAGCGAGATTCACGCGGCGAAATTCGTAATTCTCTGCCTCGGAAATAAATTGGAGAGATAAGGGATTTCCGGCGTAGGTAAGGGCATCAAGGTTAAGAAACTGCACGTCGCGGAGCCTGGGAACGTAAAGGTTGAGGAAGTTCGCGCCGATAAAGCCGCATCCGCCGGTGACAAGAATTCGCATGTGGTGAGTCCAGTTTACTTGGTTTGAATTGAATCTAAGGTTTGAGTCACTTGGATTCAGATTAAGAAACAGAACGAATCGTTAAAAAATTTCATCGGTGGGGCACTTGGTCGAAAAAATTTATTCGACCAAGTGCAAGGATTCTTAGTCTAGTGCCGTCTTGCAAGCCGTAAGAACGTCGTTCACATCGGGCAACGCGGCGTATTCATAAATTGGGTTATAGCCAATATGAATGTCCGGGCGGCTGACCAGCTGCGGGCTACTGTAAAGGTAGCCGAACGTGGTTGGATTGCCAGTGATCTCGCTAAGAATATGCTGACCAAATCCGCAAGTCTTGGTGTCTTCTTGGATCACAACCAAGCGACCGGTTTTTTCCAAAGACTTTGCGATGGTATCAACGTCAAGCGGAACTAGTGAGCGGATGTCGATGATCTCCACGCTGGCGTCTAGTTTGTCCGCCGCTTCGTGAGCAAGTTCAAGGGTGTTGCCGTAGGTGACGATTGTCAGGTCGCTACCTTCTCGAACCACTTTCGCCTTGCCGAATCCAAGTGGTTTGACTTCGTTCACATCTACGCGCTTGCGGAAGATGTGCTTAGGAACGAAGATGAAGCATGGATCATCGCTGTGAACAGCCGTCCAGAACAGTCCCGCCGCATCTTCAGGCGTGCTCGGGATTGCAATCTTGAGGCCAGGAGTGTGTGCGAAATACGCTTCGTTGCTTTGGCTGTGCCAGAGCGATCCACCCGGTAGATATGCGCCGTAAGGAGCATAAACCGTCATCGGGGTCGGCCATTCGCCAAAACTGCGCCAGCGCGTCGTGCTGACGTTGCTCATGATCTGGTTCCAGGCGGGGCAGAA
Organism: Fimbriimonadaceae bacterium; assembly: GCA_019638675.1. Lineage (GTDB taxonomy): Bacteria > Armatimonadota > Fimbriimonadia > Fimbriimonadales > Fimbriimonadaceae > UphvI-Ar2. The sequence goes on from JAHBTE010000001.1 coordinate 1,401,372, forward strand.
GAAGTCAACGAACTGCAGTTCAAAAACTGGTCGTTTGCCGTACATCGCCATGCCAACTGCTACACCGATGATGGTCGCTTCGGCGAGTGGGGAGTTGAAAACTTGCTTCGGGAAGGCATCGCTTAGGCCTTCGGTGAGTTTGAAAACGCCTCCTTTCGGATCTTCGATATCTTCGCCGAACATGATCACATCTGGATCATCCGCCAAGGTTTTCGCGAGCGTTTTGTTGATCGCATCCACCATGGTTTGAGCTCCGGTTTCGATTGGTGGAGCCGCTGGTTGATCGGCAACGCCCCAAAGGTGATCCATCACTTCTTCGGCTCGTGGATCTTCAGCTTTTTCTGCTTCTCGGTAGATCGAGTCAACCTCGGCGATAATTTCTTCTTGAAGTTTAGTGAAACCGTCTTCTGTAAGTTCGCCTGCCGCGATCAGTTCATCTTTCAGCAATTTGATAGGATCACGATCAGCCATTGCGTCAATATCGGCCTGATCTCGGTAAGTGCGGTGGTCATCCGAACTTGTATGGCTACTGAGGCGGTCGAGGTCGAACCACATCAGGGTTGGGCCTTCGCCCGCACGTGCCTTGTTGATGGCGGTGTTTGCGGCCTCTAGAACCGTGTCAACCTGGCGTCCGTCAACCTTGACCATGTAGTCATGAGCGACGATCCCTGGCAGGTTGAGCGCCATGAACTTCTCGGTTGGAGTGGAAATTCCGTACTTGTTGTCTTCAATCGCAATGATTAAAGGAAGTTTTTCTTGAACTGCAAACGCCCAGGCTTCAAAAAACTCGCCTTGTCGCATTGCAGCGTCGCCGACGGTAGCGATGACGACTGAATCTTTTTTATCCAGTTGCATTGCCCAAGCCACACCAGCGGCAGGGAGCAATCCACCACCGGTTGGAGTGCAGACACTTCCGACATTGAGCTTTCGGCTACTGTAGTGCCCTGGCATTTGGCGTCCGCCTGAACTAGAATCTCGCTTTGCAAAGTAGGCAAGTGCGAGTTCCTTTGTGCTCATTCCTCGGGCCATCATTAGGCCACGGTCGCGGTAGTAAGGGAATAAGAAATCGTCTTCGCGGAGCAAATAACACATTGCGCCCAAAGCTTCGTGGCCCATACCACTCACTTGGAACCATCCTTTGCTCTGGCGGAGCAGGATGCCTTCACGGCGGTCGCCTTCGCGACTGGTCATCATCATGCGAAGGAAATCGAGCTTAACAAGGGGCTTAGTGTGCGTAATCACGGACATATCTTCACCGTTTCATCATTGAAACAATTCGAGCGAACAAGAGACTTGCCCACTAAATTCAAGTATAGCTAAGGGGTGCCGTGATGCAAGGGGGACGAATAGGATGAATACCTATTTTTTCAGCAGTTCGTCCAGCTTCATAACATTCCCTTCAACTGTCACCGCATAGTTGCCTTCTGGTCGTGGTGGGTTGGGTGCTAGTTGAGCTGGATTGCCAAAAGCGTTCCAAGTCAGGTCGCTGCTATCAAAAATGAGAGGAGTCTGGGCTGGATTTTCGACGTCACCGGAGTATTGACCGCTGAGTGCTTCGTTGAATGCATATCCAAATGCTTGGGGGTTACTCTCGTAAAGGCTAGGAGACTTGAGTTTGCGCTTCGCTTGGTCTTCATCCATATCGGCGGCTTGAAGCCGACGCCAAGCTGCGTCCATCCAAGATTCTGCGAAGGGTAGTTGACCTTCTGATGCTTCGTACTGCATGAGGGCGTTATGGATTTTTTTCAGGTTTTCCATAGTATTGCCTTCATAGTTCCGCTTGACTTGTGGGTCGAGTACGCCCACTTTATTGGCCGCCTTAACGAGTGGGCCAAGCCAAATAACGAGCGCAATAACAACCCCGACGAACACGCCGAGGCAGCCTAACATCATTCTTCTGGCTCTTGGATTTTTTTCTTCACTCATGAGAAATCGAATCTTATAAAGATATTACTCGGACGTTTGAGTGACGGAAATTACTTCAAATGCCTAGAAAGAGTTGGTATCTTGAGGCTTGTGAAGAATTGGTCGAAGGTTCCGCTGTGTGTTTTGCCAACGCCAATTCATCGGCTAGATCGCTTATCGGAGCAATTGGGCAGCGATGTTTGGATCAAGCGGGATGATCTTACTGGGTTTGCACTAGGCGGGAACAAAGGACGAAAACTCGAATACTTGATGGCTGAGGCAATTGCTCAAAATGCGACGGCTATAGTGAGTTGCGGAGCATCGCAGAGTAACTTCATCCGGCAACTGGGGGCGGCGGCTCAGATGTGCGGAATGCACTGCGCGGTAGCCACGATGGAGTCGCCCTATGAATCACTAGATCGTAGAGTCAACGGCGCTTTTTCGCAGGGTGGGAATCGAGACTTGGATGAGCTTTGCGGGGTAGATCGGCGAGAGTTTCCGGACGGAACCTGGGCTGACCTCGAAGCTCACGCTGAGCAAATTCAATTCGAGCTCGAGCGTAATGGTGAAACGGTTTTTCGAATTCCGCTCGGAGGGAGTTCATCTAGTGCAGTTCATGCATTTGTGGAGGCGGGTCGAGAAATTCAAAGACAAGTGGACTTTGAATTCGATTGGATTATCACCGCAAGCAGCAGCGGAAGCACTCACATCGGGCTTGCCCATGCATTTAGAGATTCCAAAACCCAAGTTCTGGGCATCAGCGCTGACCCTGAGCCAGAAATTGTAGATGATCTAATAGATCTCAGCCAATCGTACGCTGACGAAGTAGGCACGCAAGGTTTGAGCCGGGAAGAGATAAAGTTTTCGCTTGATTTTGTGGGTGCGGGTTACGGAATTCCGAGTTCAGCGGGGCAGGCGGCGACACGGATTTTCATGAAATCCGAAGGCATCGCGCTTGACCCAATCTATTCGGCAAAAGCGTTTTCTGCGTTGCTCAGTTTAGTGAGCACTAACGAGCTTGAAGGAAGAATCCTGTTCTGGCACACCGGGGGGTTGCCGTCGTTATTCGCAAAGCCAAGCTAACGGCCTTGCGCAGTTATCCAAATCTTATGCCTGGGGTCGTTATATGTAGTGTTTGCAAACCGAATCGCGCCGTAGGCAAGAAATATCACAATCGCTGATGCTAGGGTGACGGTCGCAATTTTTGTATCGGTACGGAGCCGGAGTTTACGAACCACGCCATAGAGAGCGGCTAATGCGCTGAGCGAGTAAAGCCCGTACATGATCGGCCCCAAAGTGTGAGCATGGAAAGCGTGCGAAAAATCTCCATGCAATACGCTGGTCCAACTGGTTGTCAGCCCGCAACCAGGGCAGGGACGATCGAACATCACAACGCTATAACAGGCGGGCAATCCGAGCTGGGTGTGGGTTCCGTGGAGATCAGAAGCTGGTTTGAGGATAAACGCGCCGATTACAGTGACCGCTAGCCAAACAAGAAACCAAGCGAGTTGTCCTCTCAGTTGTAGTTTCGTGACCTCTGGGTCAAAGAGCCAGTTGGCTTGTTTCATGAGTTGAATTCAGCGGGAATCACGCAGTCAGGCTGCAAGGTTGATAAATCTCCATCTGTTTTTACCACGCGCGCAATGCCAAGCACGTTGCCATCCGGTGTAAGTAGCACGACTGGTTGAGGAGTTTCAGCGATAGGGTAGTCAACTGTTCGACCATGCCGGATATCAACTGCTTGCAGGGCACTGAGCTCAGCATGGGGAAGGTGGGTCAGAGCGTTCTTAAGCGGAATAATGTTAAAGGCAGTCACTTGATCTAGTGGAGTCGCCTGGTTCACGTGAAATTCACCTGCGCCAGTTCTGCGGAGTTCTGTGATGTGCCCCCCACAGCCTATCGCTTCGCCTAAATCGTGGGCTAAGGATCTAATGTACGTTCCTCCCGAGCATTTAATTGAAAACTGTGCGTTTTGACCGCTAACAGAATTAAGGTTAAATTCTTCAATAAAAATATGTCTAGGTTTTATTACTACTTCTTCCCCTTTTCTTGCATATTCGTAAAGTGGTTGGCCTTGGTGTTTGATTGCTGAAAAGATGGGCGGATACTGCTCAATCTTGCCAAGGAATTGAGGGATGTTTTTTTGAATCTGCGATTCTAAATCGTGTGGTACTGGCCGATTCTGGGAAATTTCTCCTTCCGCGTCGTATGTATTCGTTGATTCACCAAACTTTACAGTGGCTTCGTAGAGTTTAGGTTCAAGTGATAAATATTGTAAAAAACGAGTAGCTGGCCCTACTGCGATAACGAGCAATCCGGTTGCAAGTGGGTCAAGGGTTCCGGCATGACCAATCCGCCGCGTGTTAAGGATTTTTCTCAGACGTGAAATCACCCCGTGCGATGTGATGCCTTGGGGTTTATCGACTAGGAGGATTCCAAACATTCCACCATGGCCTGCACGAGTTTTTCGGCGGCGACATCAATTGGATCGTCGCTGTGGGCGCCCGAGGCATTGATATGACCGCCTCCGCCAAATTGACGAGCGACAGCGGTTGTATCAATGTTGCCTTGGCTCCGGATTGAAATCTTGACCCGGCCCGTGTGGCTCTCCCTGAGAATCGCAGCTAACTTGACTGTGTCGATCGCTAATAGCTCGTTGACAAAACCTTCCGTGTCTTCTTCGGTTGCACCGCTTCGCTGGAAGTCCGATTGCCGCAACGTTGTCCACGCCGCCTGGTTATCTGCCGCGAGCCTCAGATTGGTCAGCGCAGTTCCAAATAACTTCACCGCTGGGAGAGGTTTGCTGAGATAGACCGCTTCGTTAATCTGTCTGAGCTTCGCCCCGGCTTCCAGTAAGTCGGCCGCCACGTGCATGGAGTGGGGAGTTGTGTTTGGGTAACGAAAATTTCCCGTATCGGTCAGAATTCCGACAAGCAAATTCGTTGCTATATCGGGAGTAATTTCAACATCACTGCCACCGATCCAAAGGTCAGCCAGAATGGCCGCCGTTGCTGGAGATTTGGTTGAGATAATCCGAATATCGCCTGGTTCTTCGTGAGGTTGGTGGTGGTCGATGACAACTACTTTTGCAGTCGATTCAAAAACATCGCGTAGAGAACCTAACCGATCCATTGCTTCCAGATCAAGAATGACAGCAAGATCAGCTTTTTGAGTTGGTGTACTCGTCAGGCGGTCTAGGCTAGGGAGGAACCCTAAATACTTCGGGGCCGGGTGGTGGCAGAGAACGTCGTGTGATTTACCCAGTTGAGTCAAAACTTCGCTGAAGGCGAGAATAGAACCAAGGGCGTCACCATCGGGATTCACGTGGGTGCCGAGAATAATATGGTTAGCCGCTAACAGCTCGGCCTTGAGGCTCGGCCACATCGCTCTTAGTTCTTCGGGAGATGCCTCAGCCATATTTTGAGTCTACCTATAGGTTTTGATGTGCTCATTCAAGCGCATAACTGTCGATAAAAAATGCCGCTCGAACATATGTGCGAGCGGCCATTCAAGGAAATGGAGCTTACACCCCGATGGTGAAATAACGTAATCCGGACTTTTCGACGTCTTCTCGGCGGAAGGCTCGTCGTCCGTCGAAGAGCAAATCGCCCTTCATGGTCGATGCGGCAAGGTCAAAATCGAGCCACTTGAATTCTTCCCACTCAGTAACAAGGATTGCGGCATCTGCGCCCTCAACGGTTTCCTGGCCACCAGATTTGTAATCAATATCTGGATGGACTTCCATCATATTTGGCATTGCTACCGGATCGTAAGCACGGATTTTTGCGCCGCCTGCCTTGAGGAGATCAATAATCTCTAAAGCCTTAGCGTCGCGAATGTCGTCGGTGTTAGGTTTGAACGCAAGTCCGAGGAGGGCAATGGTTTTGCCTTCAAAAGTACCGAGTTGATCGCTCAAGCGGCTCATAAAGTGGCTGGTTTGATCGTTATTGATGTCCTCAGCACTCTTGAGCATAGTGAAGTCGTAACCTGTCGTTTCTGCACATTTGAGAAGGCCCTGAACATCTTTGGGGAAGCAGGAGCCACCCCAACCAAGACCGGCATTGAGAAACTGCTTACCGATTCGCGAATCGAGCCCCATTCCTTTAGCGACCTCGGCAACATCGGCACCACTTTGCTCACAGATTCGGCTAATCGCGTTGATGAAGCTGATCTTAACGGCAAGGAATGAGTTACTTGCGTACTTAATGAGTTCGGCGCTTGTGCGGTTGGTGACCAAGATTGGGCAACCATAGCGGCCGTATAGCTCAAGCAATTTGATTTCTGCCCCTGGTCGGTTGACTCCGACGACTATTCGATCTGGGTTAAATGTGTCGTAAACAGCGGAGCCTTCGCGTAAGAACTCAGGATTGCTGACTACATCAACCAAATTTGGGTCAACGCCGAGATCTTGCAAGGTGTTTTCAATCAAATCACCAGTTCCCACGGGAACGGTTGACTTCGTTACCAGGGTGATGTGTTTTTTAATCGCTGGTGCGATTTGGTTAACAACTTGTATAACAGCGGTGAGGTCTGGTGTTCCATCGGCAGAAGGTGGAGTTCCTACTGCAATGTAGACGACGTCCGAATTTTCTACCGCCGCGGCAAGATCGCCAGAAGTTTTGAGCCGACCAGCTCGCAAAGCGCTTTGAATAATCTTATCAAGGCCTGGTTCGTAAATTGGTGATTCGCCGCGCTCGATGACTTCTAACTTGGCTGGGTTGTTATCAACACAGATAACGTTGCTTCCTTGGTCGGCAAGAATTGCGCCAGTGACCAAACCCACGTATCCGGTTCCTATAACGGAGACGTTAAGTGTGCGCGTCACTCTCTGTCGTGGGGCACTTTTTTCCCTGTCTAGCGATACGACAGCTTTACTTGCCGTCAGCACTTCCGGGTTTACAGTCCCTGCTCCGTTCATTACAGGAACACCATCCAACGTAATTTTCATTTCCAAAATCAATCTCCTACGAGGCTCAAAGCGGCCTCGAACGATATGCATTGTACTGCGGAAGAACAATAATTCCCCGTTAAATGCCCGTACATCTTCTAGAAAGACGCCTTAAACTGGTCAATATGTCAGCCGTAATCGTACGGGGATTTTTCAACTTGGCACAGTTTTTGCCCCTTAAATTTCATTTTTAGACAAGAGAATTGTAACTCAGCCACAATAGAGAGCATCCATGAGCGAGCCAAGCGGACAAATAGACCTCACCAAAAGCAAAACGAAATGGTCGAAATCCATTATTATCCGCCGAATTCTATGGGGCATTTGCTGGACATTGCTTTTTCGCCCTTCTCCAAAATTTTTTTTTAATGGGTGGCGAAATGCACTTTTGAGATTATTTGGCGCCAAAGTTGGGGCAAACGTAAAAATTCATAACACGGTCAAGATTCTTTATCCATGGGAGTTGGAAATCGGGGATGGCAGTTGGATTGGATGGGATGTTGACGTTTATAACTATGCTCGTGTGAAAATTGGGCGTATGAGTGTGGTTTCGCAATACACCTATCTTTGCACGGGAACTCATGACTTTGAAGACCCGACTTTTCCGCTGACCTTTCAGCCCATCACCATCGGTGATCAGGCTTGGGTAGCGGCCAAGTGTTTTGTTGCTCCGGGTGTGATAATTGGCGACGGAACAATTATCGCTAGCGCAAGCGTGGTGACAAAGGATATGCCTGAGTGGCAAATCTGCGCTGGAAACCCCTGTAAACCAATCAAAGAAAGACCATCGGTGAGACCGAGCCGATAAAGGCTGATCCTTTCGCAGCGTAAAAAATTGCTTTGGCCATATTTTGCGCCATTTGCTCGGATGAGAAGGTTTTTAGAACTGCCTCTTGACCAGCTTCAGAAAATTGCATCATCTTTTCCTTGTGTGCGTGTATGTAAGCCAATTTGTCAGCTAGATCGCTAACAGAATTAGCTTCAAAGAATAAAGAATTTTTCCCTTCCTCAAGCACTACTATCTCAGGGCTATGCGGTTCGTTATCTGCTGCGAGCATCGGAACTCCATATGCTAGAGCATGAATTGCGCTTAGGCCAACATATCCTGGCGATACCGATACCAGTGACTGATTAAAAATGGGAGCAAGCGACTTTTGATCGTACACGGCACCATTTAACTGAATTCTATCTTTGTATGGCGAATTGCTGATTCTTTGTTCAACAGTTACTTGATCTGGTCCTTCTCCAATAATGATCAAGTTGCCTGAAATTCCATATTTCTTTATCGCCTCTTCAAAGCCATCAATAAGAAGGGGCACTTTCTTTTCTGGTATTAGCCTCCCTACATAAACAATATCCTCACGATCTTGGGTGTATGGTGTCGCAAGCTCTGCTATTTCTTCGGTTTCGATTGAGTTCCATGCTACGAATAGCTTTGCTTTCGGAATGCCGAACTTTTCAAGTACCTTGGCACCTTCTGGATAGTAAAGGATCGTCGCATCTGCTTTGCTACAAAGGTTCGTATACAATTTAGCGAAACGACCTCGTGGGCGAATTCCGTGTCCCCACCAGACCACGGGCACGCCTCGCCATTTTGCAATTTTGAAGAGAATTAGGTTAATTACAGAACGTGGATTGAGTGCAAGAACAAGAACATCAGGCTTTAGTTGAAAGAATGATCGAAGCAATCCAAATTGGAGAATGATCATGTCATTGCTGCCGATGAACCTATTTTTATTAACAACTACTTTGAGCCCATCTGGATTCAAGACACTTTGTAAACCCGTATCTTCTGAGGCCTGTCCATATACATATGTTACATCTAGTCGAGGAATCGCTGCAAGTGCTCTAAACACTGAGAGTCTGTAAGGAGCCATGATACGTTGCTGTACTAAGACTCGAATTGGTGAATTCTGCATGATCCCATTCAGCTCTACATCTGGATAGACTGAATTAATTCCTTTAATCCGTCATCAAGACCAATTTTGCGCTCAAACCTAATAATGTTTTTCGCTTGAGCGGGAGAACCTTCTGAATTGATAATATCTCCTTCGCGCGCAGGAGATGTTCTTAACTCAGACTTAGAGCCTGAAATTCCGATAATTTTCTGAGCTAACTCAGAAACTGAGGTTGAGCTACCTGTACAAACATTAATCCCATCTCCCTTTATCCTAGCTGTCATTGCAAGAATATTTGCGCGCACAACATCATGAACGGAGACGAAGTCACGCTTCTGGTTCCCTCCGCCATGAAGAAAAATAGGCTCATCATTTATTGCCGAGTTGATAAACTTACTGATCACGCCGCTATATGGAGAATCTGAACGTTGCCGTGGGCCATAAACGTTGAAATAACGCAAGCAGACACCGGATAAGTTGTATAAATCGCAATAGTTCCGAACATAATGTTCGCCAAGCAACTTCTGGCTGCCGTACAGCGAAATAGGGTTGCAAGTGGCGGACTCTTGAATGGGAATTTGAGTGGAATCGCCGTAGATTGCTGCTGACGAACTGAAAACGATATGAGCGTGATTCTTGCGAGCTTGCTCTAGTATTGCCAGCGTTCCTGATGCATTGACCTCATGTGCAAGAATCGGTTCTTCCAGAGTCTGTGCAACATTGCTGACCGCAGCAAGATGAAAGATAACGTCAGATCCTTCTGCGGCAAGTGAAAGAGCGTCCGGCTCTAAAATTGAACTCCTAATTATGCGGATTTTTGGATCAAGGTGAGACAAATTTGACTCTAATCCGTTACTCATATCATCAATAATCGTAACTTCGATTCCATTCTCATGAAGTGCTGTAACTAAATGAGAGCCGATAAATCCGGCACCCCCTGTAACGAGCGCCTTTTGTACGTTCATGCTTTGCAATGTCCGTTACTCATAGCCTCGGCTCGCACCAGCTCGTAGATTCGCATCATAGCTTGATAATTGATTTTGGGTGTGTAATGTTCTTCGTAACGGAGCCGCCCTAGCTTTGAACGTTGATTGAATTCCTGCTCAGGCATTGATATTGCCTTTTTCAGCACTTCACGGAGTGCCATTGCATCGCTAGGCTTAAACGATAGCCCTATGTTGTCACAGTCAGCAATCTCAGGCATTTGGCCGTGGGCTGGCACTATTGGGATGGTTCCAACTGCCATAGCTTCTATGAGAGTCAGTCCAAACGATTCATAGCAGTGCGAGCTATTAACCAGAAAATGAGATTCTCGAATGGCTTCCTGAGCCTGCTCTTGCTCAACCCAACCCAAAAAGTGGATAGAAGGATCACCCGCCGCTTGGGCCTTGTATTCTTCTTCAAGTGGGCCCGTGCCGAGTAAATGAAGTTCCCAATCTGAAGGCATACTGTTTTTCCACGCCTCTATTAATACTTCAGCCCCTTTATCCTCGACAAATCGACCAACAAAAACGACCTTTTTTGTGCGTTGAATTGGTCTGAAACCCGCATCCACTGTGGAATGTCCTTTAACATGAATCCGATTTTTCGGCAGGCCAGATCGTATGAATATTTCTTTTGCGAACTGAGAAAGCGCTATGTAGCCATCGCATCGGGAGGTGAAACTTCCATTCCACCGGTTAAACTGTTGCATAGCGACAATTGGCACAGTTGCTATGAATGAGCCGCGATAACACTTATGCTTCAATGCGGGAGTTGGAAATTTGCCCACGCAGTCTTGGCAGGTGTGATTGTCTCGCATTAAATTAGCCGCCGCACAGCATGTGCGAAAGTTATGCAGTGTTTGAATAACTGGCACACCTTCTAAATTGCAGGCTTTATAAATGCTCGGGCTGAGGTGGGCAAAAAAATTGTGGCAATGAACTATATCTGGAGAATATTTTTGAATGGCTTGTCGAACCTGACTCAGCCCTTCCTTGGACCAGACAATCTTGCGGGCTGTGCGGATTTTGTTGGTCAGTCCAACATTGTCATCAGGTGCATTGTCAACAAAGAACTGTTCAACCACATGACCATGATCACTGAGGATTTGCGCTTCTGCTTCCAGAACTGCAATCTCCCCCCCTGGGCTCCAGATGTAGCGATTGTGCACTTGCAGGATGCGCGTCTTCTGTTCTTTGTGCATTAGCCTTAAGTATGGTCAATTTGGCATCGTCGCGTATGTTCAGCTTAGATTTAAAGTTTTTGGAATGGATATTGCAATATCTTCCCATAATGATTACTATCTCTTGATACCTGGGGAAGTTATTTTGGGCTGAATATGAAAAAAGGGATACACACTTACCATCGAATCGTATTTTGGCAAAATATTGCGTCTCATCATCAATCTCAATTTATGATGACCTTAGCCGAGCAATACGGCATTGAGGTTGTGTGGGCGGTTGAATCGGATAATGGTAAAGATCGCTCAGAGATGGGTTGGCCGGACTGTCCTGGTGGAAGTGCTCAACTCGTTTTGGCTCCCGATTCAAAGAGGATCAATGAAATACTCAGTATCGATCCTGATCGATCTCTTCATTTGTTTGGTGGAATATTTTTTAATCCAACAGTCAGGAAGGCTTTTTTCAAAGCAGTTTTCAAGCCGCTTAAGTTGGCTCTAATGACTGAGGCACCTCTCCCGGCGGGATTTGAGGAATCAGGCGCAAAATCAAAGGCGAGCAAACTAAAAAAATTCCTACCGATTGCGCATATGCTGACTAGATTGTTATTTGGCAGAAAAATCATTGCTATCTTTTGCATTGGAGCGATGTGTGCAGATTTCTATAAAAAAGTTGGTTATGAAGATGAAAAGCTCATACCTTGGGCTTACTATCCTCCTAACCCCACCTCAGTCCCAGCAATCAATCCCGACGACGGAATCGTTCAGTTGACTTATTTGGGAGCAATGAATCATAGGAAAGGTACAGACCTTCTGATGAAGGCTCTCACCCCTTTAAAAGGATTGAATTGGCATCTGAATTGTATAGGTGATGGCACTCTAGCGAAAGAATGCAGAGATATTGTGCAGAAGGGCGATATAGGGCATCAAGTCACGATTCAAGGATATCTGCCATGGGAGCAAGCAATGGATTTGCTCGCAATATCAGATATTGCGCTTGTTCCAAGTCGGCATGATGGATGGGGTGCAGTAGTGAGCGAAGCGCTAATGAGGGGAGTTCCAGCAATAGCGACGGATCACTGTGGATCAGCAGATTTACTCGGTCAACCTTGGCGAGGGGCAGTTGTAAAAGCCAATGATGTAGATGCATTGACTCTAGCACTGCGTAATTGCATAGCAAAGGGAAAGCTTACAAGTGCAGAACGCACTAGAATTGCCGACTGGTCGGTTAAGTGTCAAGCTTCCACAGGGGTTGATTATTTTATTTCTACCCTTAAGTATTTTGAATTGGGAGGTCAGAAACCATCTGCTCCCTGGCACGATAAGACTGGGACGGGGTAGACGATTCGCCGAAGCCATTTCATTAACTATGCTACGATTTCCTAACTGATGTGTGGAATCGCAGGATATGTAGGTCAGCGGAATGCTATTGAAATTGTTCTTGATCAAATAGAACGATTGGAATACCGCGGTTATGATTCGACTGGGGTTGCTTTCAAAAGCGGCGATTCGTTGCAGATCATGAAGCGCGCAGGCAAGTTGGCTCACCTGCGTGCGGCTGTCGAAGAAGAGAATCCGTTTTCCGAAGTTGCGATTGCTCACTCTCGCTGGGCGACTCACGGGGCTCCGAATGATCTCAACGCTCATCCACACTATGATGCAACTGGCGAAGTTGCTCTCATCCACAACGGAATTATCGAGAACTACCTCGAACTCAAAGAAGAACTGACCCGGGCCGGGCACGTTTTTCAAAGTGAGACAGATAGTGAAGTCGCCGCTCACATCATCGGGCTAGAGTACGCCGAAGGCGTTCCACTTGAAGAAGCTGTCCGCAGGGCCGTTGGAAAGTTCACCGGCGCGTACGGATTTGTAGTTATTTCCATGCGAGAACCTGGAAAAATCGTTTGCGCTCGGAATGCCAGCCCCCTGGTTGTCGGCTTTGGAAAAGGCGAAAACTTTATTGCTAGTGATATTCCGGCATTGCTTCCTTACACGCGAACTGTGGCCGTTTTGGACAACGAAATGGTCGCTCTGGTGACAACCGAAGGAATATCTGCGGTCTCGCCAGATGGTCGGACAGTCAAGCTCAGCCCGTTTGATGTTGATTGGGATATTGAATCGGCTGAAAAAGGCGGCTACGAGCACTTCATGCTCAAAGAGATTCATGAGCAAGACGATGTTGTACGTCAATGCTTGGCTGGTCGGCTTGGGCAAGAGAACCTAACCTTAGACGGCTTGTTTGGCGAACACGTCTGGCAGGATATTGACCGGGTTAACATCATTGCGTGCGGCACCGCTTACCATGCGGGTCTGATGGGCAAGACTCTTTTCGAGAAAATGCTCCGGTTACCAACTGATGTTTATTTTTCAAGTGAGTTTCGTTACAACGACCCCTTGCTTTCGCCTAAAAGCCTTGCTGTATTTGTCAGCCAGAGCGGGGAAACAGCGGACAGTCTTGCCGCACTACGACTCTGCAAAGAACGGCGCATCCGCACTCTAGGCATAGTCAACGTTGTTGGTTCCAGCATCGCTAGGGAAGTTGATCGCGTTCTCTATACACAAGCTGGCCCAGAAATCAGCGTTGCCTCGACAAAAGCTTATTTGGCTCAATGTCTGGTGCTTTATCTATTAGGCTTGCATATCGCCGAGATCAAAGAGATGCCCGGCGTTAACGTCAAGGCTGGGTTAAAAGCAGTGCGAGAGTTTCCTGAGTATGTCAAGGAAGCTCTTGACCTCGAAAGCTCAATTCAAGATGTTGCGAAGCAGTTTGCGAACTCCAAACTTGCATTTTTCTTGGGTCGCGGCGCAGATGCAAACGTCGCGTTGGAAGCGGCACTCAAGCTGAAAGAAATAGCTTACATTCCAACTCAGGAATGCCCAGCCGGGGAAATGAAGCACGGCCCTCTCGCGCTGATTGAACAGGGCACGTTATCAGTAGTTGGTGCGACTCAAGAAGATGTCCGAGACAAGCTGGTAAGCAATATTCGTGAGCTTCAAGCGCGCGGATCTCACGTTTTAGCAATCACTACGAAGGATGACGAACTCACTCCGACGGTTGTGGATAGCTGTGCGATGATCGCTCAAACAAATGACTGGTATTTGAATGCTCTGCTCTCTATTGTGCCATTGCAATTGTTCAGTTACTACATGGCTTTAGAGCGGGGATGCGAGATTGATCAGCCCCGTAATTTAGCCAAATCCGTAACAGTCGAGTAGTTTTACGGGTGAGATTAACCTAAATTGGCACGTTCCATGTTCCGACTATTGGAACCATGGGAGCACTACGTAAGACTGCACCGGAAATTCTGCAGCCAACGCAGATCATCATTTTTCCGGTAGATCAGGCAAGACCTGATCTTATCGAACGTCCAAGCGCATGGGAACGCTTTGCCGATAGCCCGGTGGGAAGCCTGGTTTTGTTCGAGATCAAAATGTTTGCTACCGTTGCGGCAGTGGCATTGGTGCTTGTCGGATCGTTGGCATTTGGATACACCGCTAAGAGTGCAGCCGGCATCGATCTTTACCCAGAAGCAAGCCTTTCACAGTGGAAACCAGCTTTTGATGCGACTTACATGCAGCCAGGGCACACATTCGCAGGCCAAAGCTTCAATTAACCGCACGTTCACCAAGGTTATTGATATAATAAAGAGAGAGGTCAATAAAGACCTTGTCGTATTGGAACAAGCAAGGGCCCAAAAGCGTCATTTTTGCTAGGTCTTGCTGGTCATCGTGAATTGTCACGAAACTTGACCTTAATTTGAAGTGGGATGATTACGGAACAGCCGTTGGTAGAGGCAAGATCCTCGAAACGAGAACGTAAAGGTGGCAAAGGCCCGCGTTCTGTTCCTCGCTATGAGCAGCCTAGTTTCAAATTTATGAAGCGCACTGCTGATATTGGTTTGTCTGCGGCTGGGTTGGTATTGTTTGCCCCAGTATTTCTGGTGCTCAGTGTCATCGTGGTGAGCGCAGATGGGGGACCAATATTTTTCAAACAGAAGCGAATTGGTCAGTATGGCGAAGTATTTTGGATGTACAAATTCCGAACGATGCGTAAGGATGCCGAAAAGGTTTTAGCTGAGATTCTCGATAAGGATCCAGAAGCCCGCAAAGAGTACGAACAATCGTTCAAATTAAAAAATGATCCACGTCTCATTCGTTTCGGAAAATTTATGAGAGCTACCAGCTTAGATGAGTTACCTCAGTTTCTAAACGTTCTCATTGGACGCATGAGTATTGTTGGCCCACGCCCCATGTTGCTGAGTGAAGTTGAGAAAATGGGCGATCGGATAGAAACTTATAAGAAGATGAAACCGGGTTGCGCAGGGCTGTGGCAGGCAAGCGGGCGAAATGATGTCAGTTATGAGGCTCGCATGGCTCTCAATGAAGAATATTATCGCGACGCTTCCTTCCGCAGGGATTTTGTTGTGCTTTGGAACACAGTGAAAGCCATGGTGCTTGCCCGCGGGGCCTACTAGCCTTAATAATGCTATCGCAGAATGAAGCTGTCTGGCACTGAATTTGCTAGACAACATTTATCAGAGTTCAAATGAAAATTCTTGGAAATACTGTTGCCGAAAATCAGTTTTGGGACGAAGCAAAATCAAACGGCCTTATTGTTGTAACTGGTGGGGCAGGCTTCATAGGTGGTCGGTTGATCCCAGCGCTAATCTCTCATTTCCCAAATCATAGAATTGTAAGCGTTGATAACTATTTCACAGGTTCAAAAGATAATCACCATCAAGATCAAAGGTTAATGTACTTGGATGCTGCAACAATGGACGGGTTAGACTTCCTCCCAGTGGCTCCAAAATATGTCTTTCACCTCGGAGAATTCTCGCGGATTGTTCGGAGTTTTCCGGATATTGAGTATTGTGCTCAATTTAACCAAACCGGAACTTTCAAAGTTGTTGACTACTGCCGCCGCAATGGATCGAAGTTGATTTATGCAGGTTCTAGCTCTAAATTTGGAAACGAAGGCAAGGATGAGCACCTTTCTCCATACGCATGGATGAAAGCAAAGAACATTGAACTCATCCACAATATGAAGGATTGGTTTGGACTGGATTTCGCGATCACTTACTTCTACAATGTGTATGGACCAGGTCAGATTCTGACGGGTAACTATGCAGCAGTCATTGGATTGTTTGAGGAAAAAGTAAAGCAAGGTTTGCCGCTTACAGTCGTGACACCCGGCACTCAAAAGCGAGACTTTACTCACGTTGACGACATTGTGCGTGGCCTTGTGCTTGCGGCAGAAAAAGGGGATGGTGATAACTATCTTCTTGGTAGCGGCGAGAACTGGACAATTCTTGAAGTCGTCGAAATGTTCGACCATCCTTATGAATTTATTCCAGAGCGCACGGGTGAACGATTTACATCTCTCGCTTATGAGAGCCGAGCGCAGGCAGAACTAGGCTGGTCGCCTCAAATCCGCCTGCCTGAATACATCAAAGCCTGGAAAGCAGAATGGTTAAAATCTCAAGGTTCAAATTGAACCTAGTTAATTCGCGTAAATAATTTCTGCTTTGGCATGGAACGTGCTTCTTTGAGAATCACGTATGCTCGGGCAAAAGAGGGTTGTTAGGGAAAATGTCATTGAGCTCGGTGCATTTGCACCCGGGTCTTACGAAAATCTTTGGTACCAAACTCTGAAACGGGGTTTTGATATTGTAGCTTCGGGAATCGGCCTTATAGTTCTCTTGCCTGTATTTTTGGTTATCTCGCTTATTGTGATGCTGGGTGATGGTGCTCCCATTTTTTACAAGCAAAAGCGGATCGGCATGCGAGGGGAGACTTTTTGGATATACAAGTTCCGTAGCATGCGCAAAGATTCCGATGCGATTTTGAAAGAGCTACTCGCTACCAACGAGGAGATGAGAAAGGAATTTGAAGAGACTTACAAGCTCAAAAATGATCCAAGATTGATTAAGTTTGGTGATTTCCTCCGCAAATCAAGTCTAGACGAACTACCTCAATTACTGAACGTATTTCTTGGTCATATGAGCTTAGTCGGGCCTCGGCCAATTGTGCCAAATGAAGCTTACAAGTACGGAAATGTATTTAATGTGTATAAACGTATGAAGCCCGGCTGTGCTGGCCTGTGGCAATGCAGCGGCAGAAACGATATGGCCTATGAGGAGCGAGTGAACTTGGATAGTGCTTACTACCAGTCAGCATCTTTCGTCGGTGATATTACAGTGCTTATGAGCACTATTCGCTCAATGCTTCAAGCAAAAGGTGCTTACTGAACTCTAAATTATCTAGTGCCATCCATGATAAAATCTCAGGAAGTCAGACATTCAGTTCAGGATTGCGTTGATTTTCGTTCTCATAGAAATGTTTGCCCGATGCAAGCCGTAGAAATTCAGGGAACAAAGCCAGTGTTTCTCCCGGATTTGGAACGATTGAGCCGTATTGGCTATTGAATTGATAGTAGCAGATGGAAATGAAGAGAAGTTGGTCGGTGCGAATGAGGTGGGCTGTATGAGTTCACCTGCTTTAGAGGGAAGCCAGACAAGCTGGTTCCCTCAGCTAAACGTTGATTCACTCTTAAATTGGCTGAAGCAACGTGAGGTTCAGATAGGATTTCTGCTTATTGCTCTTCTCTTTGCGGTGTTTTGGCAGTTAATGTCATTTACATTCCGCTATTGGTTTGACATGGATAGTTACTATCAGCACGGCCCTCTGGTGCCATTTGCCATGGGTTATATACTTTATGCTCACAGAGAACGCATAAACAAATACGAAGTGAAGCCAACGTTGTTACCACTTCCTTTGTTCATTGGGTTTCTAATTATGGGAGTTGTTTCTGCTTGGGCATTTTTATTTGTTCCGGTTCAGTGTTTTTTCTTGGTTGGTGCACTATGTACTCTGGCTTGGATGATTTATGGTTTCAAAAGAGCTTGGGCTATGAGCCCAGCTCTACTTTTTAGTTTAGTGGGCTTGCCTTTTTGGAACCGTGTGATTGACGACAATACGAACCAACTGCAGATTTGGAGTACTGGCGGAGCATTTAAAATTCTAGAAATTATTGGGATGCACCCATTTAGGCAGAGTGCTACTTCAATCCAGCTAGGTAATTTTCCGCTTGAAGTAGCTGCAGCATGTAGCGGGATGAAATTAACTCTGGCACTGCTCTCATCAGTAATTTTCATTATGTTGATTGCAAGATTAAAGTGGTGGGGAAATCTGGTGTTAATAGGTATGACATTGCCTTTGGCAGTTGCGATCAATTCATTGAGAATTGCAATAATTGGGCTCTTCGGTGATTTAGTGAGTTCGGAAGCTGGTTATATGTTCCATGACTATGGAAGCTACCTAACTCTAATCCTTGCATTTTGGATTCTTTATGCCACTGCAAAAAAGCTTGGGTGGAAAGTATGAAAAAGCAGTTATCAGTAATCATCGGAGTCATGGCTGTTATGGCGGTCATATCCTACATGGGACAGCGCCCTCATGAGCCATTGCCAGAATCGTGGCTGGAAGAAAAAATGCTGACATCAAATGAAGGTTTTATCTTGAGGCCGATGTCTTTTGATTCAAAGATTAGTTATCGCATGGATCAGACCACCTACGATACTCTCAAACCAATCGGCATCGCATGCCAAATTATGCAGGATACTAAAGGACGGGAGATAGATGTTGTTACGATTGCTGGCGAATCGATGGAGGCATTTCATGACCAACGTATTTGCTTTAATGCACAGGGTTGGGAATTGCTAGTGGTAGAAACTCGCTTTATCGCTACTAAGCGACATGGCAGGATTCCCGTGAGTTGGATGACTATTAGAAGACCGGGGGAGCAGAAACGTGAGGCCATGTATATATTCCGCACGCCTGAAGGCTTTGCTGACTATAATTCAGCAAAATGGGGATTTCTTGTTGCTAAAAGTAAAGATCCATTCGCGAGGCAAATAGGATTTTCATACAGGTTCATAGGACTGACACCGGATGTAAATGCCGAGGATCTCACGCAATTTGCCATTGAGTACTTGGATACGCTTGATGAAACTACGAATGGCGTGATGTAGGGGGAAATAGAGTACAAAAGGAGATCTTCCGTATTTGAGTACGGAAGATCTCCTTTTGCTGATAGATTATATAAGGTTAGATCTTTGTAAGGTGAGCTTCTTTTGCACTTACACGGTTTTCGACTAATCCAAGGAGAGCTGGAGAGGCTGCATCCAAAATTGAGACAGCTTCTTTGTATTCGCTCTTCGAAGGCTTACCGATTTGAGTTACTATGATCGCTGCATCTGTGACCGCGGCAAGAGATTGTGCATCCGCAAGACCTGAAACATGCGGTGCATCAAATACGACCATGTCACATTGCTCGGAAAGCAAACTGATAATTTCTTGCATTCGTGGCGATCCGATGACCTCTGTTGCATTTGCTGGCACAGTGCCTGCTGTGACTATATAGAGCCCCTCTACGCTACTAGGCTGAAGAACATCATTCACTGTTGCTGTCCCCAAAAGAAGGTCTCCAAGGCCGGGTTTTTCATTCACGCCAAACAGTGAATGAACGTTGGGGTATCTAAGGTTTGCATCAACCAAAATTGTGCGCTGACCGTTAAGAACATAAGCAACAGCAAGGTTGGATGCAATAACGGATTTTCCTTCTTTTCTCAAGGTGCTCGTTACCGTGAGCGTTTTTAGATCAGCCCGGCGGGAATGTACGGCAATATTTGATCGAAGAACCCTATACGACTCAAAGGCCATATTGGTTTGTGGATTCGTAATGATTGGGTGCTTGCTTCGGCTGCGTTCTGGAATATGTGCGAGCGGACTAAGCCCTGAAAGAAGATAAGCTTCCTCTTTCGAGTTGACTCGATCTTGAATAGAGTCGCGTACCATTGAGAAAACGACAGCTAGCGTCAGACCTAGGATGACTGCAATGGCCATGTTTACCAACCAATTGGGCTGAGACTGCTTCGCATATACTGCTCTTGTAAGCGATTGCACCGGGTTTCTCAACTGATTATTGCGAAGTTTCACTCTGTTGAGTAGATCAGTCATCCCATTAACCGTTTGAGTGTGCTCAACCAGTTTGCGCTCAAATTCTCGCTGATCTTTAGTTAAATTAGCGAGTTGATTTAGTCGGTTTGTTCTGTCATCAGAAAGTTTTTGCAACTCAATTACCCGGGAAATCGCAGCATCTTTCTCAGCAAGGGCGTCGGCATATCTACGTTGAGCGCTATCCCATTCTGGATTAGATTCTTTCAGATTAGGCTTGAGTTCCTTCTCTTGATCAGCAAGAAATTGTTTTTGTACTGCAATTTGAGCATCTACTTCCTTTACTTGCTTTGCAGTCGGTTGATAAACTTGAAGTAGTTCAACTCTCTTAATTTCGAGGAGGTTGAGCTGACGTTTTGTATCCAAAAGGATATTCATATTGGCGAACTCGGCAACCCGTTCTCTAACTTCTGGGATCTTATCGAACTCGCGTTTTAAAATATTGACGGCGGCAATTGTAGATGCTTCCCTTGCCTTCGCTTCGGCTAAAACTTGCTCAGTAGAAGAAACTAGACCAAGTCTTAGTTGTAGCTCAGCACTTGAATCAACGACCTGATTTGCACTCTTGAATGCTGAAAATTCGTTTTCTGCTTGTTTTAAAAGCAGCTTCTCTTCTTCTATTCGCTTTTCTACAAATCCTTGCGCATTTGATGCCGCTTCTCGTCGGAAACTATCAGCATAGCTTTGGAATTCTTCGGCATAGTTTTGGGCCATTTTTACAACTTGATCCTGGTTGGTTCCTTCAATGGTAACAATGAAAATGTTGGATTCAGTTTTTTGCCGCACGTAAACTTTCGGGAGCTTTTCAAGTTCTTCGAGACTTCTAGGTGTTGGAATTCCGGCTTTCTCCAGCACTCGCATATAAACTTCTTGAGACTGGAGCAACTCAACTTGTGTTTGAAGTGTGTAAACCGAGTTAGGAACAGAAAGCTCTGCGAGTACGTTATCAGGTGTCGAAACTAGACCACTCGCAGAAGCACCTTCAACCAGTACTTCGGATGCTGCTGCATACTGGGGGGGAATAAGTAGAGAGGCAACTACGCCGAGCAACAACACAGTGATGAGCGTTGTCCAGAAAACTCCGGCATTGCGTTTGATGGTTTTGAAAAACTCACCAATAGTAACCGAAGACGAATAATCTGCGGCCTGCCAGGTTTGGGAATCATGTTCAGCGGTTGTCATGTTTTCTCTCTAACTCAAGAAGAAGGTCTAGAATACCTTCCCAGACTAGAATTTTCGGCTTTTTGAGCGCAAATACCAAGTAGTTTTCCCTAGTAATCTGCGCATCAGGCCTTACACTCCATTGAATTGGATCATTGAAGAGTCAGAATAAAGACGTCATTGCAGAACAAATGAGATCAATGCTAACTCGGGTGACTAAGTGAAGGTAATGCGGTGCGACGCGTTTGAATTGACAAACGCGCCAAGAACATGCGGCAATCCTATAGCACTTTTTGACCGAGATGGGGTTTTAAACATTGATCATGGATATGTTGCCAACCGCGAAAACTTTCAGTGGGTTGAGGGAGCAAAGGAAACGATTGAATTCTGCCGGAATGCGGGGTTTTCAATCGCAATAATTACCAATCAGTCAGGGATTGGCCGATTTTATTATACAGAGCAGGATTTTCTCGGGTTAATGGGTTGGGTTGCCGAAGAGATTGATGTTGAAGTGGTTTTTTACTGCCCGCACTCGCCGGAGGCAAAATGCGATGGACGTAAACCAAGCCCGAAGATGGTGAATATGGCCCTTCAATATTTAGAAGGCGACCCTGCCAAATCTTTCTTTGTCGGCGACAAAGTCAGCGACATTCAAGCGGCTGAGCGAGCGGGGATTAGGCCAGTTCCATTCGCCGGTGGTGATTTGAGGGAAGTTGTTCTTCCCGTGATCCAAGAAATTACGGATTCAAAAATTTCTTGACTTCTTGAGCCCGATCTTTTGGAATGACGAGGATTTTGTCGCCAGTTACAACCACCGCCATTCCTTCTATACCAAGTAGGCAGACTTCGTGGCTGTCGGTTTCGTTGTAAACCACGTTATCACTGCTTTCAACTAGATTTGCTGAACCGAGAGCGACGTTGCCGCTAGAGTCTGGTGAATACGATCTTGCAACTGAATCCCAAGCTCCTAGATCATCCCACTCGAAATCCGCTTCAGTAACCAGCACTCTTTTCGATTTTTCCATCAGAGCAAAGTCGATTGAAATGTTGGGTAAGGATTCAAAGACCGCATCCGCCTGGGTTAGTTCTCCTTGTGCCAGATGGCCGGCAATACTGCGAATTGCTTCGGCAATAGTTGGTTGAGCAAGTGCCATTTCACTCATGAACGTTGGAAGCGTGTAGAAAAACATCCCTGAGTTCCAAAGGAAGTTTCCGGCAGAAATGAATTCATTCGCGGTCGCCACATCTGGCTTTTCTCGGAACTGTTTGACTTCCAACACATCGCCTGACTTTCCGCCGCATTCGATGTAGCCGAATCCAGTTTCTGGGCGAGTTGGTCGGATGCCAATAGTGACAATAGCGCCGTGCTCTTCTGCCGCAGTCATAGCACGATTAAAAGTAGATTCAAATCCCTCCTGAGGGGTGATCAGTTGGTCAGCGGTTAAGATCGCCAATGTTGTGGTCGGCCAAGTGTCGGAATATTTAGCGATGAGGTTTGCCGCCACCCAAACAAGGCAACCGGTAGTGTTCCGTTTTGCCGGCTCAGCTAGAACATTTTCAACGGGCAATTGTGGGCAGGTCTTTTGAGACAAGTCAACCAGATGGCGTCCGGTCGCGATATATGTTTCTTCGGTTGAAGTGCAACTTGCAGCTCTTTCCACCGCTTGCTCCAAAAGTGTTTGCGTTGGGCTTGCTAATTTCAGAAACTGCTTAGGTTTCAACCTCGTGGAAACTGGCCAAAATCGTTCACCAGAGCCCCCGGCCATGATCACTGCGAGTCGACGATTCATTTACTGATTCTCCAATTTGTAAGCACCATCAATGGCGGTTTTGCCATTGATCACGATTTCGGTGGTGTTTTTGTAAGTGACAGTGGCGCGTATTTCGGTCGGGAAATCTGCCTCTTGAGCCATCGGCGATTGCTTCATCATTGCAGCGAGCATTGGCGGTACCGTTAGATCTGTAATCTTAAGTTCTCCCCTCGCATATGTGTACTTTCCCGGAATATCAATGCTTTGTCCCATCGCGCTGATTTTCCAAAGCATTGTTTCGTCGCTTTTAAAAATGAGGGTGAACGGGCGGTTATCACTAGCAACCCAGTTTCCCGCAATAGATTCGCTTTTGCACCCGAAAATACTTACAAGAACAACGCAGTACATCATCCAGCGGCAAACGGGGATATGGCTTGGCACAGCTAGAGTGTATCCTCCAATTCAGGCGGCAGTTAGGTTGAACCAGGATTTTGCAGATGTTTGAAGATGCGGTCAGAGCCGAAGCTTCTCTTGCTCGGATTGGACGTCTTTGCCGCCGAGATGTCTCCGATGTCCTGCGCACCATGTTTGGCGACTGGCCAAGAGGGGAAGACGGACTTTCTCGCTTGGAAAGGATCACTGCTGTTTTAAGCTCACCTAGTGTTTTAGCGGATCAGCTTGTGGAGTTTCCCGAACTCGCTGGCTTACTCGCTTCCGTACTTTGTTCAAGTCACCACCTGGGCGACGTTTTAATCCAAAATCCCGAGCTTGTTTTCCAGTTCTTCGATCCACAAATGCTGGATACAACGGTTTCGCAAGATTTAGTCATCGCCGAAGGGTCAAGGTTGCTGGGAAGTTCCACCAGTTATTCGCATCAATTAGATCGGTTACGGTTTCTCAAACAGAAGTATTTGCTGATATTGGCGGCGCAAGATATCGGCGGACTGAAACCTCAACCAGAGGTCTGGAAAGGAATATCCGAACTCGCTTTGGCTTTGGTTTCGCTCACCAGAATCGCCGTGTGGGATCAGTTGAGCAAACGAGAAAACTCGGAATTAGAATGTCCAATTCAAATTGCTGTTTTCGGCAAGATAGGTGGGCTGGAATTAAACTATTCAAGCGATATTGATCTGGTTTTCGTTGCCGCAGATAACTTGTCGGAGCCAGAAGAATCTCTGGCCAAGAAATTCTGTGAAGACTTTCGCTCGGCGGTCAGCGGCAGGATGGGGCGAGGTGACCTCTATCGGATTGACCTGCGTTTGCGTCCATTTGGAAAGCAGGGCGCACTATTCAGCAGGATGAAAGCGGTTGAAGCGTATTACGAAAAATACGCCGAGCCGTGGGAGCATATGGCTCTTATTAGAAGCTTCATCATCTCCCCTGGTGAAGTCGCAGATCGATGGGAAGCGATGCGAACTCAGATTGCTTTTCGGAAATCGCGTAGTGAAATGGCGGTTGACAATATCCTCAAGATGCGCCGTCGGGCGGAAGCCGAATCCGAGCCAGGAGATATTAAGCGAGGACGTGGTGGGATTCGAGATATTGAATTCAGTGTACAGATCGCCCAACTCCTGCGGGGAAGTGAAACACCTGAGCTGTGTGGTCGTAATACGCTGGAAATGCTGGAAGCTTGCGAGAAAGTTGGTGCTCTGACCAACCAGCAGGCGGCAATCTACCGAGATTCATATCCTTTCTTTAGAAAACTTGAGCATAGGTGCCAGATCGAAGGGAATCGGCAAACTCATTCCTTGCCGGACTTAGTAGAGTTGCGTGAGGTGATTGCTTATTCTCTCGGCTATGGATCAGTGAGCGCGCTTGAAGATGAGCTTGCGTTCCGCCGGGATCAAGTACGAGAAGTTTACGATGAGCTTTTTGGTTCAATGGCTGGTCGGTCGGAGCAGCAGCAATATGAATGGCTGAACTCATTACCGGGCGGGGACGCCTTTGCAAAAGTAGTTTCCGAAAATGAATCCAGTGCGGCTCGGCTCGCTCTTGTTTCTGCTCAAGCCCCAGTTTTGCTCCCGTACCTAAAGCAGTCAGTGAGCGTAGTTGAGCAAGTGTTGAGCGGGGAAGTTCAGGAACAAGTTGATCCCGATGAGAAATTCGCGCTTCTGAGAACTCATTACGACCGGCAAGAGATGCACCGGGCTATCCGCAATGGCTGGCTCAGGGCAAACCTGAGGTGGATTTTCGTCGCTGGAGTTGATCTCGGCCCGCTGCTCGGTAGCCACATGGATAGCGCGATCAGCGCGTTGGCGCACAGATGGGGCGAAGGGGTTTCTGTTTTTGGGCTGGGGAGTTACGCCGGTAACGAGATGAGCCCCGGATCGGATGCCGACATTTTGGTTTTGGTTTCCGAAGATTCTGACCGGGCATCGGTTGAACGGAGTGTGCAGTCAGCGGCAATTGAGATCTCAAAACTTCGAGGCCTGGGCGCGCCATTTGAAGTTGATTTTCGGCTTCGACCAGAAGGCAAAAGCGGAAGAATGGTTGTAACGCCAGCTTCACTAGTCAGATATGCTTCCGACCGTATGGAGCCGTGGGAGAAATTCGCCTTGGGCCGGGTTCGCACTGTGTTTGGCGACCCTAAGCCGATCGAACTTCTTTACGAGATCGTTTACGGAACTCCAATAACCGATATCGAACTGGAATCTCTCCTGAATATGAAAAGCCGGATGGAGAGAGAGCGTGTAAAGCCAACCCAGCAGGATCGCCACCTCAAGTTGGGTCACGGGGGATTGGATGACATTAATTGGTTGCTTCAGCTTTGGTTGTTGCGACGTCCAGAAATGGGTGGAGGCGATGCGATTCCGGTTTCGACAAATACACGGCTGAGGAAGTTGTTTGAATCAGGAATTCTGGATGCAGTGGAGCACGATGCTTTGCTGGAAGGTCACCGCTTTTTAATCATGGCGCGCAACTGGCTGTACCTGCTCGGAATCGGCGACGATGTATTGCCGGAGAATCCGGACAGGTTGCTACTGTTAGGAAATCGGTTTGGGCTGAGCGACCCGAACGACATGCTTGCGCTTTATCACGGTCATACTCGCAGAGTGCGAGGCATTTTTGAACAAAGCCTAGAGGAGTTGGTTTCGTGATCAACGGTTGGATTTTGATGGCCGCGAGTTATTTGCTCGGTGCGATTCCGTTTGGATTGATCGTTGCGAAATCTATGGGGATCGATATTCTCAAAGAAGGAAGCGGAAACATCGGGGCGACAAATGTTGGGCGCACGCTGGGGAAAAAAGCCGGGATTTTTGTTCTTGTTCTAGATGTGCTGAAAAGCTTTTTGCCAGCATGGGGTGCCAAGTATTTGGTGGCAACACCCACTCCATTCAATGTCTCTTTAGCTGAATTCGGGTTGATTTGCGGGGGGCTTGCGATGGTTGGTCACATGGCCAGCCCATTTCTCAAGTTCAAAGGCGGGAAAGGCATTGCATCCGGATTGGGAATGCTCGTGGGTTCGGCATGGCCAGTCGGGCTAACGGTTCTGGCAAGCTTCGCCGTGTTTATGGTTTTCACTCGTATTGTCAGCTTGAGCAGTTTGGTAGGCGTGACTGCGATGGTGGTGAGTGGATTCTTTTTCAAAGAATCTAACTCTCCGTTATTTTGGATTGTCTATACACTTCTGGCGATTTTCATTTTTTGGAAGCACCGCCCCAATATTCAGCGCCTCTTAAAAGGCGAAGAAAAAAAATTCAGCTTCGCAAGTAAAAAATCGGAGGCAGCTGTTGAATCTGCCGACCAATCCTAATTCAGTCGGGCTCGTTTTTTCGGTGTTGGTTTGGTTGCCGATCACCGCGTGGGTGGTCTGCATGGTTGGTTGGATGATCATGGATGAAGTGGATACGTTGTTTGGCATCATCGCCGTCTGCCTTGCCATTGGGCTAGGGTTCGCTACCGTCAAGCCGCCCGCCCCAGGCTTGAACTGGATTCCTTTCCTAGCCGTCTGTTTGACAATGGCGTTTTATTTTCCAGTTCGCGAGGGAATACGTAGGTGGGAACTGATCGCCATTGATATCGAGCAGATCCGTAGCTGTTGCGAACGTCTTGCTCTGCGACCCGGAGACGTTTACGCAATCGTCAAGATGAGCGAAATCTTGGCTAGCCGAGGTCGAACTTTGCATGCGGTTCAGCTTTTAGAAGGCACGATTGCCGGGCAGCCTAAAAACCTCTTTGATGATGAATGGAAAATGGTCGCCAAGTGGCGAATGAGTTTGGGTGCACAGACTCTTGCCCCCGGAACTGCTTGTCCAAAATGCGGCAGAGTGAATATGCCAGGGCAATATTTGTGCTCGGGTTGTGGATCGCAGCACCTTTTAGAACTTGCTCGCGGTGGGGTTGCAGGGTTCAGCCAATGGCGGTTAGCATTTTTTGGATGGAGCCTTTTAGCGGCAATCGCGGTGATTTTTCCGTATTTGCAAGTGGGTACAAGCGGCGTAGTCGCTAAAATCGCATTGGCCCTGGTAGGTTTAACAGGCGGAGTGATGATTTTGATCGGGTTAATTGGTGGAGGAAAAAAATAAAAAAGCTCGATCAATATATTCTGAAAGAGCTCTTTGTGCCTTTGGTCGCCGGAACAATCGTTACCGCGATGCTGTTTTTGGCAAACGAACTCATCGCTGTTTTCCAAAAGCTGAACCTGAATAATGTTCCGCCGGAAGCAATCGCCAAGTACATCATTCTGCTGATTCCCACGTATCTCAAATACACGATTCCAATGGGTGTGGCAATGGGGTCTGCTTTGGCGATTTCCAGGATAGCTCGTGATGGGGAACTGACCGCGATGCGCACGGCGGGATTTCCGATTCGGCGTGTGATGCGGATGGTTTTCGTTGTCGGAGCTTTATTTGGAGTCGCATCATTTTTTAATGCGGATGTGTTGATTCCGCGGGCCGAAAAACAAAAGATCAAACTCGCCAACGAACTCAATATCGTCGCGATTCTGCCTCAATTTGAACGGAACAAAGCGATTCAACTGCCACCTTACGTTGCAATGTTTGGCGAAGTAGCAGAGAAGGACGACACTATGATCCTTAAGGATATTTTGTTGTTTGAGCGCCAAAAAGACAACGAGTTTCAGGTTTACATCGCGCCTGAGGGTACTTACGAGAAGGGGGTTTGGACAATTAAAAAGCCTCGGGTGCGAATGTTCCAAGATGACGCATTTGTAGATATCTACGACGTTGACGAAGTGGTCATCAATCAACGTATTGATATTCAAGATTTTATGGTTGGCGGGCAAGCAGATTCGGTGGCTTCAGCCGACTTGATTCGTCGGATCAACGAATCGCGCCGGGCTGGCGGATACACGCGCAATCTGGAACTGCCACTTTACGAGCGTCAAGCGATTTCGTTTGCTTGCGTAGTTTTTGCGGCGATGGCCGGGGTTTTGGCAATCCGTTTCTCTAAGGGTTCTGCATTCCAAGGGTTGTTAATGAGTTTGTTCTTCCTGTGGATATTCTTTAACTTCCATATCGTGATGACCTCCATTGTTGGGAAAAACGGTTGGCTTCCGCCAATGGTTGCCGCTTGGTCGCCGACGGTAATTTTTGGCTTAGTAACGGTTTACGTAGGCTGGAGGCAAGAGTGATTCGGGGTCTTACTGTTGGTTTGGTTGCCGCCTTTTCCTGCTTCGGATTTGCAGAAGAAAAAATATCAGAACCTATACTTTTGGCGGCAGATTTACTTCCTAACCAAGACGTTGGATCAAGCCAGCAAGGCGTGTTACCACCACCGAATAGCCAGACACGCCATCCATTGACAATCGTGAATGCGGATAAATCCTACACACGCGGAACGGTCACAGTATTTGAAGGGAACGTCCATCTTGAATATAAGGGCTATACATTAAAGGCGGCAAGAATAGAAGGAGATTCGGCAACGGATATCTACATCTTATCTGGAGGAGGGAGCCTTATGGGCGAAGGTGACGTCATCCAAGGAGAAACGATAAGAGTAAATTTTAAAGAAGATACCTATATGTTAGAGGGAGGGAAAGCTGTCATTACTCCCGAACGTACTCAGGGTTTGACCACAGGGCCGTTTTATGTGAGCGGTGGAAAAGCAAGCCTCCGCGATCCGCATTTTCATCTTTACGATGGCACGCTTACCCCTTGCGATCTGGATCACCCTCACTTCGCTTTTGATGCAGGTAGTACCGAAGTGGTGCCAGGCAAAAAGATTGTTTTCCGTGATTTTGGGCTTGTTATTCTTGGCAAAAGAGTTCTTGGATTGCCCTACCTTTACATTCCACTGCTGGACGACCGACCGCGCTACCTTCCTGAATTTGGGCAAAGCCAAGATGAAGGTTATTTTGTGAAATCCCGCTATATCACGCCATTGCGGGGGGAAGACCGCTTTGAGACCAGGCTGGATTACATGACCAAACTCGGATTTGGGGTGGGGGGAGAGCTAGGTTATGACACCCAAACCATGTCTGGCTCTGTGGGAGCGTATGGATTGACAGGAACGCAGAATTCGTTGGTCGGGAATCTCAGGCACCAGCAACTACTCGGGGCATCTCGGTTAGATATTGATGCAAGGTTTCAGCGTAATAACTACTTGACCGCACCTTCCAGTTCACTTCTTTCCAGCCGAGCTCAGCTGACGGTTCCATCTGGAGCGGGGCAGTCAACGTTCGGATATTTCCGAAACAGCTCGGATACAGGGGCGTTTACTTCGGTTACAGAATCGCTCACAGCTTCAGACGTTCGCCAATTCGGCAAGAACACGCGTACCAATATTTCAACAACCTGGTCTAAGTCTCAAAGCATTAACTCAGGATCCGTTTTAAGTGAAAG
The DNA here is from genome assembly GCA_019638675.1 of Fimbriimonadaceae bacterium. GTDB lineage: Bacteria > Armatimonadota > Fimbriimonadia > Fimbriimonadales > Fimbriimonadaceae > UphvI-Ar2. The sequence goes on from JAHBTE010000001.1 coordinate 1,431,008, forward strand.
CGAACGCGTAGATGTGCGGTTCCAGGGTTATCAAGAACTACGCTCCTTTGCCGCCGACTTGCTTTTCCAGCGAAGCATCCCGATCGGCGATTCTCAATCGTTTTCAAGCGCAAGCGACCGCACTCCATTGCTGACTCTCCGTAGTGATACGACAAGATTGTTTGGCCCGAAAGCGGGGCGGAACTGGCCCACGCGGTTGGAAGCGAGCATCGGAGAACTCAGAAACCCAGGTGGAGAACCGATCACCCGCATGACATTCGGCACAGACCTTAACCGTAGAGAAGAACTTGGCCGCGGATTTTCATTAGACTGGAATGGGCAGTACCGCCAAGGATTTTATAGTGACGACACGGCCCAATATGTATTAGGTTACGGTGGAAACTTGCGCTATCAATTCGGTTCTAACTCTAACTTGCGGCTTTCTTACCGGAATCAAAAGCAGTTCGGATTTACGCCGTTGGCGATTGATTTCGCTGGTCAGAACGACGTTTTCCAATTTGGAGCCGACGTTGGTCATGGTAAAGGCTGGACGTCCTCGTTAACCACGGGCTACGACGTTTTGGCGATTGAACGCCAGCAAACTCCCTGGCAGATCGTCACATACTCTTCCACTTACAACGGCTACGATTCTTACTTCCAATTTGCGGCGAATTACGATACTTTCAACCAAACTTGGGGGCTGTTTAGAGCAGACAGCCGGTTCAAAATTGGCGGAACGGGAATCTCCGCCTCAGCTCGTTATGACGGTCAAAGAGCGGTTTGGGCGGCAGGGAGTTTGCAGATCGAAGGGTTCAAGTGGGGACAGATTTCAACCAACGCGGTACTGTTTTACAACGGCTACACCAAGCAGTTAGAAGCTCAGCAGTATCAGATTTCTTATGATCTGCACTGTACGGAGGCGGTGCTTGAGATTACTGATTTTAAGAGCGGCTTCCGCTCTGGTCGGCAGATCGCGTTCTACATCCGCATTAAGGCACTTCCATTCGGCAGCGATTTTGGAACCGGGCGCCGTGGTCAAAGCATCGGCGGAACTGGCGGCTTTGGTTTTTAAGGAAGAAAGCTAAAAAGTCCTTGGGACAGAATCCTTTTTGCAATAATATTGCATTATGAAATCTGCAGTGGCGGCAATCAGTTCGGGGACATTGGCTTTGTTGGCCCATGTGCCTTGTTGCGGGCCAACTGTATTGTTTGCCTTTGGTGGCGTGAGCGTGGGCGCTGGCTGGCTTTCAGTTCTCGAACCGATCCGGTATTGGTTGATCGGTTTTTCGGCAATCAGCTTAGGGATAGGTTTCTGGTCGGCTTACCGCAAGCCTCACGCTTGCCACGAATGCGGCACCTGTCAATCAGAAATCCATTCTAAACGAAGGGTGCGAATCGGAACGATGTGGTTTGTCGCGGCGCTGGTTGTTTCGCTGACTGTGGTCGGTCTTATGAACGGAAATAGCCATCTTTTGGCTAATGCACACATCCACTAGAGATTTGACTAAAACTTGTACAAACAGCTGAAAACATATTTATCTTGTGTAAAGATTTTATTAATTCTTGGAGAAGTTCTCCTAAAAAATGTGGAGAACTGTACAGGGTTTTGAACCTAGGTGTGGAAAACCCTATAGGTTTTCCACATATATACAAGAACTCCGTGGAAAATTGGTCGAACTAATTTGGAACATATTCAAAACACGTAGTTTTGAGCTGGCAGGTGAGTATTTGCACAGCCTCATCCGCCAGCTTGGGAATGATTACTTAAGTTTCTTGAACAACCCTTTTCCGATCCAAAGGCTCTTGGTTTCCATCACCAGCCGACCAGACTTAAGGTGGGGGTCATCCTTTGTGACCTCCTTCACTTTTTCTGGTTTGTCGGTCAGGAAGATATACACACCGAGAGCCCAATCGTTAGCTTCGGTCAGCGGACCGACAACTCCTGCTGTGCCATTCCGCATCATATCGAGGTTAAGGTTAACGTGTTTAAGGAAGTCTGCCTGAGCTTCTGGCGAATTATCCTCTTTGTAATTTGGCCCTTTTTTCACCCAACCAAAGGTGACTTTTTCCATTTCGCCGTTATATTCCCAGCTGAAAATATCTTTTGGATTCATCCAGGAATAGAGCTCAATCTTTAGCAAACCATTTTTAACATAAGGGTCTTGCTCAAACTCCGCAGCGACTTTATCTTTTGGAAGCTTGAGCAAAACGATGCCTCGAAAATCTCCACCATTCTCAAATGGGCCAGCTACGGGAGATTTTTTCTCGTTCCACAACCGAGTTAGATTCGCAAGATGTTCTTTCTGCATTTGCTCAATTGCTTCTTGAGTAATGCCTTCGGGACGAGTGCCCGATTTGAAAATCAGGAGCGTGTTCGTCTCCATTGGCGGAAGTTTTAATTCTTGAGTGCTCATGATGAGGGCAAGCGTCGCAGAAAGCATGTAGAGATTATACAGATGATTGCAAAGCATTAGTTCCGTAAGCAAATTTGAAACGATCGACACGGTGTTTTGCGTTAAGGCTGTATATGCAAAGGCGTTGGTGGATAGTTGCAGGTTTATTTGGTATAGGTTTGTTAGCCGCAGTTGTCATCCCGAATCAATTGAGTAACAACGCGTGGGCGGCAAAATCGCGGGCGATTGCCGCGGGATTTCGGGCTGATAAGAGCGTTAAGCCGCCAACGCCAGTAACAAAAGCCGATTTTATTGTGGAAGGTGCGAGAATGCAACTCGTCAACCCGGCTCAATACACGGGCAAATATTATTCAATTGATTATCCAAATGGAGATGTTCCGGCGAACCGTGGTGCGTGCGTGGATGTAGTGATTCGAGCTTTTCGCCACGCAGGATACGACCTGCAAAAGCTAGTTCACGAAGATGCCAAGCTCGTGCAATATCCTCGAATACTTGTTCCGGATACCAACATCGACCATCGGCGTTGCCCCAATCTCATCCAGTTTTTCAAGCGGCATGGAGATGAGTTGCCATTGGTTGATAAGGGCCAGCTCATGTATCGGCCGGGCGATGTGATCTTTTGGAAGTTGCCAGGTGGGCTGGATCATGTCGGAATCGTGAGCGATACGCTATCTAAAAACGGCGACCCGATGATCATCCACAACGTCGGGCCGCAAACCTGTGAGGCGGATGTTTTGCACGATTGGGAAATTATCGGACACTTCCGGTATCCCAAAACTAATTTAGATAACTAGCTGATTTCTTTACTGTAGTTGCATCTTGTGCAAGTGAACTCGCCTTTACGATAGAAAAACCAAGAAACTGGAGCGAGAAGGAGCAATATGGGAAAACCCATCAGACATCCAAGACAGGAATCGAGTCCTCACCAAACTGTACGACCGACGTTTTTGCGGTGCCCTAGATAGATCAAGGTTCTCTGCCGGCACTGGGGACATTTAACAAAGGGAATTTGCATTTTATTTGTATAGCACCGGTTGGATTAAAGCGGAGTTCTTCTTGGGTGTAAGGAGAACTCCGCAAGCTTTCAAATAGTTATACGGTTTCGATCAGCACGGCGGTTGCTTCGCCGCCGCCGATGCAGGGACTCGCGATGGCGCGTTTGCCACCAGTGCGGATGAGTTCATGAAGCGCGGTGAGTACCAACCGGGTTCCGGTAGCACCGATCGGGTGACCAATAGAAACCGCTCCACCGTTGACATTGAGCTTTTCGGCAGGAATTCCAACATCTTTAGCGGTGGTCATGGCGACGACCGCGAATGCTTCGTTGATTTCAAAAAGGTCGATGTCGGCGACGGTGAGCCCGGTTTTATCCAGAAGTTTTTGCACGGCTTGAGCAGGGGCGGTGGTAAACCACTTTGGTTCTTGCGCGTGCTGAGTGTAAGCCGTGATTTTGCCAATCGGCTTGAGCCCGTACTTCTCGACTGCCTCGGCAGAAGCCAGCACCATCGCGGCGGCTCCATCGTTAATGGAACTCGCGTTTCCGGCGGTGGTTACGCCTTCTTTGCCAAATGCTGGTCGTAGTTCAGGAAGCTTGTCGGGTCGTCCGCGACCAGGCTCTTCATCTTCGGTCACCACGATTGGGTCGCCTTTGCGCTGGGGGACAGAAACCGCAGTGATTTCATCTTGGAACTTGCCGCCTTGTTGTGCAGCGAGAGCTCGTTTGTATGATTCAGCAGAAAACTTATCCAGTTCCTCGCGGCTAAATCCCTTTTCGCTGGCGCAGAGGTCGCCGCATGAACCCATGTGCATGTTGTCGTAAGGATCCCAGAGGCCGTCGTTGATCATTAGGTCAACCGCAGTTTGGTTGCCCATTCTCATTCCCGCCCGAGCGGTTGGGAGAGCGTAAGGCGTGTTGGTCATGGATTCCATACCGCCAGCAACCACGATGTGGGCATCGCCGCATTTGATCGCTTGGGCCGCCATCATTACCGTTTTCATTCCCGAGCCACAGACTTTGTTCACGGTGGTGCATGGAACTGAATCTGGGATTCCCGCACCTTTGCTAGCTTGTCTCGCAGGTGCTTGGCCGATTCCGGCACTGAGCACGTTGCCCATCAAAACTTCGTCTACATTTTCTGGAGAAACTCCGGCGGCCTCTAATGCCGCGTGGATTGCAGTTGCTCCGAGTTGTGGGGCAGTTAGAGAAGCGAATGCACCCTGGAACGCGGCAATCGGGGTTCGTTTGCCTGAGATGATATAGACGGCATTGTCGGACATGATTCCAGGTTACCTGGGCAGAAAAGTGAGCTGAGGGGCTGGCTCAGAGTGCTTGTTCGCGACGTTTTTTGAAGCTGGCATACCAGTTCTCGTAATCGTTTCGTCGAAGGATTTTGTAGGATGTGTCTTTCCCTTTTGTTAATTGGTGAGCCTGCTCATCAAACTTATCAAGGCGTTGAACTACTAATCCGTTATGGCTGGGGGTGTTGTGCGCCACCCAAAGGGAATCGTTGTACCAAACTACAACGCCTGTGTGGCCGCGCCATTCATTTTTGCTGTTTTGGTAGCGGTAAACCAGAATATCTCCGGTTTTAGGAGTTGAACTCGTCTGGCTAAATCCCATGGCTTGTGTGGCGATCGGGTTCATCAAGGTTTGAGTGGTCGGGCGAAAAGTAACAACCTTGCCACAGGCTTTGATGTAATCCATGACAAAAATGGAACAATCGTTTGCGCCCCAAATGTACTTGTTTCCTTTTTTGACGTGGGCAACTTTAGCCGATTCAATCTCGGGTTGAACCGTAGATACGACTGAAGGGATTCCTTCGACTAGAGTAATGGGCGGGAAGAGCAAATCGCGACCAGCAAACACGATTCCGCCAGCGACCAAGACCGGTACGCCAACAAGAATCAGTAATCTACGCGCTTTTATTGCCATCAACTTTGTTTACGCGTGGCTAATTTCCGTTCGTTGCAACAATCTACGGTAGGAGCACGAACCCAGAATGATTCTGAGGGCCGTTGCCAGTCCATATCGTGAAAGAAAACTGGACGGAAGTTCCGGGCGTGCCAGCCGTGAACGGGAATTCGTAAACTCCGGCTCGTGATCCATCTTGTGCAACCAAGCCAAGCGTTTGACGGCCAGTCAGACTTTGTAATCCCAATGTGGCATCTCCGAGCCGCACGCCATATGCTTCTACAGTGCCCGTATTCGTTACGGTTACGGTCACTTTGTAAGTATTGTTGGCATTTCGTACAACTGAAACGTTAGCGGGAAATACGTTGATCGCACCCGGATCCGGGCTGTTTACGTCCCATACCGCTGGATCCCATACGTTGAAGTCCACCCGGTGCCCGAGAACGGTTACGTCGAGGTAATACTGCTTTCCGCCTCGGACTTCCCAACCGCCATAAGGAACCCAAGGGTTGCCGTTGCTGAGGGTGAGGTGGTCTTTGTAAACCGCGGTTCCTACCTCTGGCTTTGAGTCCCAAAGGGGCATTTCTCTGAATTCATCGCTAGAGTTGGTGTATTGGTTCCACCAAAGGTTAAACCCTTCGTTGCGCGTGTAGATCATTGGCCAGAATCCCAGGTTCCGGACATGTTGAACTGCTTCCGCAATCCGTTGAACACGATCGTCGGGAGCCATGGTTCCTTGATAGGCGTTTTCAACGTCAATCATGAAGTACTTGAGGTCGTAGGGAAGCGAACTCTTATTTCCCACATAGCCAATTGCTTTTAAGCCTTGATCAACCTGCCATTGCCCAGTTTGATTTGCGGGAGCACCGGGGATTGTAGAACTGTTATCAAAGTTCATGAACGCATAGGCCGCAACTTTGAACCCGGCGTTATTTGCCCTGATTAGATTTGTTGCGGCAGGTGTCCACGGATTTCGCCCTCCCCAAGCTGCGGCAAAAAACGTGCTCCATCCGGCGGCTCGCATTGAATTCAGGAACGATTGACTTGCCGTGCCCGCCATATCTATCCCGCCAAAGATCACGTTGCTTTGAGTTGGCCCCCAGGGGCCAGGCTTGCCGCGCATATCCAGGGTTCTAGCGCGCCATGTGTAATTTCCAGGCTGGAACCCATCTTCTAGGGGTGTGTAGTAAGTGAATGTGTTGTTGGATGGTTGGGCCGCCAGCGTGATAGTTTTATTAGTTGGCCCGGATACTTCAATTTGGTATTGAATATTTTGCGGATATGTGAGGTTAGTAATTCCTCGAAAAGCAGGCGCGCAGGCAAGGTTTTCGTTTGCAACTGGGACTGTCATGCTAGGAGCGGGGAGTTCACCTACACTCACTACATATTGCTGTGAAAATAGGTACTGGCGGCTCATTTGAAACCGACAGAAAAAAGTAAAGGTGAGGATGCCTCGGTAATCTGATTTAGGTGCGATTTTTAACGCAAAATCATGAAAGTCGTTTGGCTGTACATCAGGTAAGCGAAAAAGGATTTCCGGGGCTCTTCCAACATAGGCACTTAATCCAGGTGACTCTAAAAGCGTTGATTGAAACAAGCTGTGTGATTCGAACCGAACACCAAACTCGATATTGCTTAGATTTTGGGCAAAAGTTATGCGACCGGGATGAGTAGACACAATGCCAGGATCTGCGTTGTTTGACCCGCTGAGAGCAAAATTTCCCTGACTGTAGCCGATTACCGGAGTAATGACTAAGAGCATCATTACAATTCTACAGCCGATTGCTATGAACGTGCGCATACTGGTTGTTCCAAGCTCGAATCATATTCGGAGCACGCCGTATTCTAGCTTAAAGTTCATTGGCGAGAAAATACTTTTGAATCAGGCAAGCATTTTTACGAGCTCTGTCGTAGCCAGTTTTGGAACCAGAGTTAGTCAGCGTGCCTTTCGATAAACTCAGCAACCTTCGTTCCGATAATCTCGGGATGGACAATATTCACAAACCAATTGTGAGTGAGTTCAGAGAGATGCTGCATTTCAAGTGGCGATTCGAATAGTTTGTCTATGAGGTCAGGAAGTTGCTTCCAGTTGGTTACAATTATTGCTGGACAATCTTTGTAATACCAATGGGGGGGTAAAGGGTCGCTTAGAATAATGGCACCGCATTGTGCAGCTTCAAAGAAACGGAATGTTTCAGGGTGACTTCCTCTTGGACAAAGTGCTACTTTCGCTTGAGACATTTGAACTGAATACTCATCTGATTCAAAACGTTCTAGCTTTACTGGGTTGGTCGTTAAATTAGGATAGCATATTAATTTTGAATACTTATATTGAGTAGATGAGAAAGCATTAATCATTTGCTTACGGGCAACTGCTAATGGTCGCATGAATGTCAGCAATGAATGAGGAAATCGACGTCCTGTGGTGAGGGCACCAGCGAAAAAAATATCCCATTTACGTTCATGATAGTTTCTGTATTGCTGAGGCGAAAAATTATAGTAGCCCAAAGGGATAGTGAAAATGCGATCCATATTATAATTATTAATTTTGTGCTTAAATTTCCGAATCAATGTCTCAAACAGAATTAATTTTCGCTTGCAAAATTCTGAAAAGTTCATTAGCATACTCCCACCTTTTCCGTGTGTTTCGTGCCACGAACTAGAACCCATTGACTTTATGATTGGGCCAACTTTATTAATATAAGAAGGTGCTTGAAAATGTTCGTCACCTAAAACATAAGGAATAACTTCTTTTCCATAGATAGGTAATCTATCTATGTTCCAAGTAACTATAAATATAAAATCCTGATTTGCTAGGAGAGACTCCGCCATTTTCAATACTTGAAAATGATAGTTGGAGTCAGGACGAAATAATTTCGAATCGTATGAGGACGGAGAAAACTCTATATATTTGGTCGGATCATCATGGTCATGGCAATACAAAAACCGACAGGGCATTGATCTAGATTTTACCTTTTTTGATTGCTGCCGGGTACAAAAAAGAGGTTGGGTATAACGGGCTTTGGTGAAAAAAATCCTCGTTATTGGAAGCGGGCCAATTATTATCGGGCAAGCAGCAGAATTTGATTACGCGGGGACTCAGGCTTGTAAAAGCCTTCGAGAAGAAGGGTACGAGGTTGTTCTTATCAACTCAAATCCAGCCACCATCATGACCGACGAGGATACAGCAGAGGCTGTATACATAGAACCTCTGACGCCGGAATTCTGTGAGCGCGTTATTGCGAAAGAAAGACCAGATGGTTTACTACCCACTCTTGGCGGTCAAACTGGGCTCAATCTTGCTTCAGAGCTAGCACGACTAGGAATTCTAGAAAAATATAATGTGAAGCTTCTTGGAACGCAGTTAGATGCGATTCGCAAAGCGGAAGACCGAGAGCTGTTCCGCACTTTAATGCGCGAGATCAACGAACCAGTTCCCGAGAGTTGGATCGTAGAAAGCGAGGAAGACCTTGCCCGAGTGATGGATGAGGTGCCTTATCCTTGCATCATCCGCCCGGCTTACACGCTTGGCGGAACAGGAGGCGGAATCGCGAACACGCGTGAAGATTTGTGGGAGATCGGTCGCAAAGGCTTAAAACTATCGATGCGTAGCCAGCTGATGGTCGAGCGCAGTTTGCTCGGCTGGAAGGAAGTGGAATACGAAGTGATGCGCGATCGAATGGGCAACTGTATCACGGTCTGCAATATGGAAAATCTCGACCCGATGGGGGTTCATACGGGGGATTCGATCGTCGTTGCGCCAAGCCAAACCCTGAGCGATATTGAATATCACATGCTCCGCACGGCGAGCCTGAAGATTATTTCTGCGTTAGGAATTGAAGGCGGTTGTAACGTTCAGCTTGCAGTGAACCCCGACAGTTTTGACTACTACATCATTGAAGTCAATCCCCGGGTAAGCCGGAGTTCAGCGTTAGCGAGTAAAGCAACCGGCTATCCAATTGCTCGGATTGCGGCAAAGATTGCAATTGGCAAAACGTTGGATGAGATCGATAACGCGGTTACGCAAACGACCAAAGCCTGTTTTGAACCTGCGCTTGACTACTGTGTTGTGAAAATTCCACGCTGGCCGTTCGATAAGTTTTCGAGCGGAGACCGTTTCCTATCCACGCAAATGAAAGCGACCGGAGAGGTAATGGCCATTGACCGCACCTTTGAATCGGCATTGATGAAAGCAGTACGCGGGCTTGAAGTCAAATCCAAAGATTTACGACATGCGGGCATGGCCAGACTTTCTGAAGACGAGTTAATTGAAGCTTGCCGCAAACCAACAGATGAACGACTCTGGGCGCTTGCAGAAGCACTCCGCCGAGGAATGAGCATCGCTCGGGTTCACGATATCACCCGCGTTGATGAGTGGTTTTTGAATAAGATGCACCACCTTATTGAAGAGGAGCGAAGATTAATTACGCTCAGAGGATGCTGGAACGAAGTCAATCCTGCCAATGCAATAAACCTTGGTTTTTCAGCGATTGCAGTGAAAGATTTGGTCGGATTGAGCCGCGGAGTTTTGAAAACCGCGGCAAACGTACTGAAAACCAGCGAAGGTGATCGTGAACTGCACCAGATGGCGGTGGCTCATTTTGAAGAAGAATTAAGAAAGGTCGGAATTACTAATGAATCGACGATTGAACTCGCGCAATCAGCCTTAGACCTCAACGAGAGAATTCGAGAAACGCTGAACAAGGCAGTTGTTAAGATGGTAGATACGTGCGCTGGCGAGTTTGAATCAGCGACTCCATACTACTACCGAACGTTTGAATCTGAAGACGACTATCTCGCGGTGACTCATTAGTTTTGAGATATTGACTCGAAAATCACAACATTTTTACCAGTCCGCGTTATACTGCGCTTGATGAAAAAACATCTCCGCACACAAGGGCTGGTGCTGAGTTGCATATTTGCATCCACTGCCGCTATGGCACAAGTGGGTTCTATTAGTGAAACTCTCGCCCCCCAAACTGAAAATGGGGCAAAAAAACTCTCATTTTCTATTCGATCATTTGATAAGAATGATGCTTCTGCCTATGGCGACCTCGGGTTTGTTTACGGGTTCAGCGACCAATTCAATGTGATGTTGAGAGTCAGTGGAGCTTCCGAGAAGAACGTTGGAGTCATCCGCACTGGAGGATCAGACGTAGAACTTCAATTGGTTTATCGTAAGAACAACTTCTATGCATCCATCGGGGCATCTCTTCCTTCAACACCTTCGCAAGACCAAGTTGCGGCTACCTACACCATTGGCTTTGCGGGTGAGGACCATGGCTCAAGAATCTTCCTCGGATTAACTGGGGTTGCAGCAGATGAGGCCGCCTTGCTTGGCGTAGGTGCGGGCTTAAGAACTCCGATCACCGACAAACTGAGTTTTGATGCTTCAACGATTCTTATTGCACGCGGAAACAATACAGTCGACTTTAATACGGGGACATTGATGAAGACTGATATCTTGAGTTTTGCTTTGCGGTTCCAAGCCACTCCAGAGCATGCTTTTTGGATTTCGGCTAGTAATGCCTTGGGTTCAACAACTGGTTTTGGCCTGAGCCACAGACTCGGAAATGGACTTGGTTTTGGGGCAGGTATTGAGGTGAAGTTCTGATGAAAACAAAAATCTGCCTAGCGATCGCAATTCTTTGTTCGGTCATCATCGCTGGTTGTGGTGGGATTAAAGCTTACGTTCCCGGAAGTGGAATGTGCAGTCAAATCTTTGCATTTTTGCAAACGACAATACTTTCGGGCGAAGACGTTGATGGTGTTGAGTTCGTCTTTAGCCTTTCTGAAATTCAAGCTGGAGTTCAAGGTGATATCGCTCCCGGCATAGAGGGCGAGTTAGCAACCGTGTCCGTTGGGGGCTTACCTCAGGGGGTTACGATTGATTTGAATGGTGATGGCAACTCCACGATCATTCAATTAAATGAAGATGAGCCGACAGTCATTGAAGTGACATTGGAATCGAATGGTTCAGTTGCAGACGGTGAATACCAAGTAACCGTTCTAATCGAGAGGGAAGGATGCGATGATGTTGAAATCCCTTATACGATCTTTATTGAAGAGTTCGTAGACTAGTAACAAGAGTTCCTGAAAATCGCGCCAAGCTACCGCATGGCGCGATTTTTACATTATTCAGATAAAATTCTAGCTGGAGCGGGGAATTTTAACTGAAATGATGATGTGTTTTGTATTGGCAGTAGCAGTTAATGGCACATCCGGTGTTGAGTCGTCTTCGAATATGACCTACGCAAAGTTTTCAAACGAAGCTGTTTCCTCAAATTGGGCAGCCATGACCAAAGGTGAACGCATCGTGTCAGTCGGTCGCAAGTTTTTGGGTACTCCGTATGTTGCCTGGACTCTTGAGAGTCATCCTGAAAAGTGCTCGGTCTTCTTAGATGGATTAGATTGCGTGACTTTTTTAGAATCTAGCTGGGCGATAGCGAAATGCAGCCCCGAGATCAGTGCTAACAGTGTAGTAGCTGAAGTTGGCAAAACGCGGTATCGAGGGGGGCGTGCTGACGGCTATTTTAGTCGCTACCACTACACATCAGATTGGTTAATGGGCAACCAGAAAGCCGGCAGATTAAAGATAGTTTCTGAGGAGTTTACAGGAGGAATTGACTGGAACCCAACTACAAACTACATGAGCAGAAATCCAGAAAAGTACAAGGCCAGCAGTTACGTTGAAGACTTTGTGAAAGGTTGCCAAGCGATGGAAAACTCATTAAGTTCGATTCGATTTAAACGAATTCCTAAAGAGAAGTGGCAATCTGTATTATCAGAAATGCGCCCTGGCGACTTTATCGCCTTGTGCACGACAATAGATGGCTTAGATTTTTCGCATGTGGGAATCTATACGGGCAACGGGAAATTCCTTCATGCCTCCAGTACCAATAAGCAAGTTATTGAGCAGGATTTACTCGAATGGGGCAGGTCTGTTCGTACCTGTAACGGGATGGTAATTAGCCGAACCCTCTAAACGCGTCATACTATTTGTTGCGGCTATGAAAATATTTGGACAATTGATTGTGGTGAGCCTGATTACAGGAATCGTTTTAGGTGGTTGCAATAACAAGTCAACGCCACTCGTACCCAACAAAACTGGCACTGAATCAACAACGGGTGAAACAGCAACATCAACTACAGGAGATGCAACTGATGTTGCGTTAGCTGATCCTTCGGCTCCAGGCGGTACTACTCCATCTACTGGAATCCCAACACCTGGTTCAACTCCTGCAAATCCGACTCAAACAGAAAATCCGTCCATTGATTCCAGTGGGAAAATCATTGAGCATGAAGAAGGTCGCCCCGCTCCTGTTGGCCGAGTGTGGTGCGAAAACTGCAAAGGACACCTTCCCAAAGAAGATGCTGTGACGAAGAACGGTAAGACATATTGTCCAGCTTGCGCCGCTGAACTTAAACTCTAAAGGTTTATCCATGAAGAATTGGCTGGGGAGAATGGGAATCGTTAAATGCTTGGCATTAGCGATTTCTCTCAGCTTGCCAGTAGTTTCATTAGCGCAATCTCCCGACGCTGACATCCTTACAGATTCAGCCACCCTTGTCATCAACGGGGTTCAAGTTTTTACTCTTAAAACCTCCGCAGGCGGGCTTGCTCCAACCGAACGAGCCAACGTGATTTCCAAAGCCCTTTGGGATTTCCGGCGAGGGCAAACAGTTTCTGTCGTCGCTGATCCGGGATTACGGGTGGCTTTACAAGGAAAGACCGTGGTCACGATCACAGTCGCCGAAGCAAAGGCGCAGGGCGTTACCCCAGATGAACTTGCGGAATCTTGGGCAAGGGCGATCAACAAAGCGCTCTACGTTCCGCCGTTGGTTTTGCAGACCGAAAACATCAACTTGGTCGTTGGAAAATCTCAGGAAATCAAGATTCTTGGTTCGATGGCGCGCACAGCTTCGATTTTGGTCGAGCCTTCCGGCGCGTTAGAAATTAAGCGCAATGGGTATCGGCTCTCAGTTAAGGCCATGTCCGTTGGCGAAGGCCAACTCATTATAAAATCCGGGGATCTGGAGAAGGCGGTTCCATTTAGCGTCATGGCGGTTGCGGCAAACCTGCCGCAGAATGTAGTTACTGATGTAACAGGTTCTCCGGCAAGTAAAGAACTTGTGCTGGATGCGATCCGAGGTGCCGTTTCTACTATGGTCGAGGCTCAGCCGGGCGCACGAATCAGCTTTGATGTGCCTCCAATCGATGCTCTCACCCCTGGCAGTACTAGGGTGTACCAAGTAGCGGCAAAAGTCGAAGCTCCCGGGTTTTATCCTTCGAACGGAACGATCAACGTCACAGTTCGGAATCTTGGCGGTGGTCGAGTGTTTGAAGATTTCCTTTGGTACAGCAACGAACCAGAAAATGTTAGAGCGACTGGGCAACTCTACTATGGTCGATTGCAGACCGATTCAGCCGCACGTTTGCTTTGGCATCATTGCAACAAAAGCAGTGCCCCGCTAGTTGTGCAGTACGTTTTAGCCAATCGATCTGCCGAGCCAGCTCGCGTTTGGTTGATCACGGGTGACTCTGAACCCAATCCTGATCCCACTAAGGCTGGATTCAATGCTGGAAACGAATTCTTTAGCGCGTGGCTGAAGCACCAGGGCACGGTCGTTACTATTCCGCCGCGATCCGTTGTTCCAATTGTGTTGCGGCGCATGGCGAACGAAGAAACTGTCAGCGGTCTTGCCACACTGCGTTTGTTGCCAGGTGGCTCAGACGACGTGGTTATGGTAGCGAATGCGATTTATCCACCAGAGCTTCCAGTTGAATGGAGCGGTGCTGATCCGCAGCGCAAACCTTGGCTGGTGCAGAGGGCGATGCAGATTGAACGGTTTACGCTTCCGCTCAACGGCCAACAAAAATTAGTGTTTTCAAAACCACTTCGCCAAGTTCGATTTGACTATGAAGTTGGCGGAAAACTTGGATTTGTCCGCATCGGACAGGAGAGTATCGCATCGGCAATAGGCGGCAACCCCCTCAGCGGAAACTTTGGTGTTCAGTACTTTATCGAAGGGAAAATTGCTAATAACACAAACCGGACTCAGATTGTGGAAGTGATGTTTGAGGCATCGGCAGGTTATTCAGGTGCTTTGTTCTCGGTGAACGGTGGAACTTTGTTTGGCAAAATGCTTCAAAGCAAACAGGAGATTTCGCTTTATGAAAAGCGGTTGGCTCCTGGGGAATCGCAAGATGTGCGGATTGAGACGATTCCGCTCAGCGGGGCCCACTATCCGGCAACGATCACCGTACGGACCAAAGGCATGTATTGATCAGGATTTCTGATATTTACAGGATACTAGCCGCAGAATTGTGCGTCTATTGCATTAAGAAAGGGAAGATGATGAAAATTTACAAGACGATGTTGATGGGTTTGTTCGCAGCCGCGGTGCTGGGTGGAACGGCAATTGCCGATCTGCAAGCAAAGCCGTGGAAGCGTCAATACCTGCCTGATTCAACGTTTTCCATTTCTATCCCAGGCAAGCTCTCCCAAGAAGGTGAAACCGAAGTCGAAGACAAAACCGATTGGGTGGAGCGAACTACCGATCACGTTTTTGAAACCGATGACTACTACGTGCAGGTCACGGTTTTTGTCGGCAAAAAGGGAACGGTAGCAAACGCCGCTCACTTGGAGAAAGTTGCTAAAGACCTCGTGCTTGGTATTTCAGAAAGTGAAGAATCTGTTAAAGAATTAAGCAAGAAAACGGTAAAGATCGATGGGAAATCGGTCATCACGCAAGCCCATGAAATGGGCAAGGATAAAAACAAGATCGTTTTCAAGAGCCTCTTGCTGGGTGATGCGAACAACGTCTATGCGGTTCTCGCGGTCGGCTATCCATCAGAGCCAAACTCCCTGAGCGGTATTGACAAGGTGATGGCTTCGGTTCGGTATAAGGCCGGATTGAAAGACTAACCCAAGTTTTTGAACTGGCTGGGTGACATAATTCACCCATGCTTCAAATAGATAACCACGGCGAGTGGTTAAGTGTGACTCTGGATCGCCCTGAGGTTCGCAATGCCTTTAACGATGAACTGATTGCGGCCCTTACTAAAGTATTTGCGGAACTGGATTCCAAGGTTCGCGCCGTGCGATTACGCGGTCAAGGAAAGATGTTTTCTGCCGGTGGCGACCTGAATTGGATGAAGCAAGCCGCCAATTACACCGAAGAGCAAAACGCGGCGGATGCCTTCAAGTTGGCTACACTTTTTGAGGCAATGGTGAACTGCCCAGCGGTTGTCATCGCCGAAGTGCATGGGGCGGCGTTCGGCGGTGGATGCGGTTTAGTTGCGGCGGCAGATGTTGCTGTGGCAGAAGAAGGCACAAAGTTCTCGTTCAGCGAAGTTCGTCTTGGTTTGGTGCCAGCAACTATTTCCCCATTTGTGATCAGCAAGATCGGCGGCGGTCATGCCCGGGCTTTGTTTACGACTGGCGAAGTGTTTGAGACGGAAAAGGCTTTGCGCATAGGATTGGTTCACGATGTAGCGGCTCCAGGAGAGTGTCATACGGTCGCAATGGCGAAAGTGGCAGACGTTCTGCGCAACGGGCCAGAATCGGTTGCAACCAGCAAATGGCTTTCCAATCAGCCGCCACTGAGCAAAGAGGAATCGAGCAAATTGCTTGCCAAGGCTCGAGCTGGAGCAGAAGGCAAAGAAGGCGTAGCGGCGTTTTTGGATAAGCGACCGGCGAGTTTTGTGAGTACGATCGAAGAGTAATTTGATGGCGCAAATCAAGAAAGTTCTGGTCGCAAACCGTGGCGAAATCGCAGTTCGTGTTTTCGCCGCTTGCCGTGAAATGGGCATAGCTACCGTAGCGGTTTATTCCGAAGCGGATGAACAAGCTATGCACGTGGCGTACGCCGATGAAGCGGTATGTATCGGTGATCCAGAAGCGGCAAAGAGTTATCTTGATATTCAGCGCGTTTTAGATGCGGCTCGGGAAACTGGCGCGGATGCAATCCATCCTGGCTATGGCTTTTTAAGTGAACGTCCGGAATTCGCCGAAGCTTGCGAATTCGCAGGAATCATTTTTATCGGCCCACCCGCCAGTGCGATGAGGAAGCTGGGCGAGAAGATTGATGCCAAGCAGTTAGCGGTTGCCTCTGAAGTGCCGATTACGCCGGGATTCTTTGAGCCAGGGGCAGAACCCGACCAACTCAAGCGTGAAGCGGATCGAATCGGCTATCCGATCATGCTCAAAGCAAGTGCAGGCGGTGGCGGACGGGGAATGCGCATTGTGCGCGACCCAGAGCAATTTGAGCGAGAATGCCGTATGGCAATGGATGAGGCTCAAAAGTCGTTCGGTAACTCCGCGATGATGGTCGAAAAGCTCGTTGAAAAGCCGCGCCACATAGAAGTCCAAATCCTTGCCGATCAGCACGGAAACGTTGCGTGTTTATTTGAACGCGAATGCAGTCTGCAACGGCGTCACCAAAAGGTTTTAGAAGAAGCTCCCAGCCCGATCATGACGGAGCCATTGTGGGCGGAAATGCAGGCTTCCTGCCGAAAGCTGATCCTCGCCGCTGGTTATGTCGGAGCAGGCACGGTTGAGTTCATGTTTGATGAAGCAAGCGGTGAGTACTACTTCCTGGAAGTTAATGCTCGCCTTCAAGTCGAGCATCCGGTGACTGAAGTCATAACGGGCCTTGACTTGGTTCGCTGGCAAATAAAGATTGCTGAGGGATCAAAACTTGATTTGCCAACTGGTTTGATGACAGGGGATCGGTCGGTGATCGGCGGCCACTCGATTGAAGTTCGGCTGATTGCGGAAGATCCAGCGAAAGGATTTCTGCCAAGCACTGGCAAGTTATTGAGAGTAGTCGCACCGACCTCGCCAGGTGTGCGATTTGATGTGGGTTATCGAACTGGAGATTCGGTCAGCCAATATTACGATTCACTTCTGGGCAAACTTATCGTTCACGGGGCGACGCGGGCCGAGGCAGTAGATCGGCTTCGCACCGCTATGCTTGATACGCATATTATTGGGGTTCACACCAATTTGAACTATCTGCTATCGGTGATCGACAACAAGGAATTCCAAGCTGGCAACATGGATACTGGATTTCTGGCGCGGGAGATTGGCGACTGGGCTCCGAGTGAAGAGATTCCACCTTATCTGGCCGATTTGGTTCAGCAGGCAAGAGAAACTTCCACCGTTGGGCAACCTGCAGTTGCGGGTTCGGTCAGCACTGCTTGGGGAGTGAACGACGGTTTTCGCAACGCAAGACCATGAAATTTGGTAACTTTCTATGCGGCGAACCTGGGATGAGCCGATATGGAGCCTAAAAAAGTATTCAGTGAACAAGAAGCGGCGCAGCTCATTGTAGAAGCAGCAAAACTGCAGGAATCAGACGGTCAACATGATTACACGCCTGGCGTGACCTGGGCAGAACTTCAGCGGATGGCGGGTGACGTTGGGGTTGATCCTGACTACTTACGAAAAGTTATTGCAACCCAGACTCCGGGCGCAAAAAAGGCGAGCAAGCCACGCAGTTTTTTGGGAATGCCGCTCTCCGAAACCTTTGAACGAGTTGTTGATGCCGAACTTCCACCCGAAAACTTTGACGTTGTCGCTGGTGAGTTCTATACCATGGGTGGCACTCCTCAAACGGGTTACGGCGGGCCATCAATCATTGGCCGAATGATCACGGGATCGTTTTATGAAGGGATTTGGCATGGCAGTCTGGAAGTGAACTCTCGCCATGGGCGAACCAGAATCAAGGCGGTTACCAGTAATGCCCTTGCAACAATGGCGATTTGGACTCCCCTCGTATTCCTGAGTTTCATGATCGGGGTTCTGATAACGGCCAAGAAGTCTCCAGAGAACCTTCCGCTTGCTCTCGCAATCTGGGCGACATTCTCCGCTGGTTTGTGGGCAAGTTTGGGATACAGCTTACGCAAGGGGCGCGAGAAGATCGAGCATAAACTTGATCGAATGTCTAACGCCGTATTTGAAGAAGCTGAGGCTCTCAGAGCAAATATCGGTTCAGTGTCGGCTGGAGTGGCCGAAGATCAAGAACTTCGCGAGACTCTTGGGCGCGATTAGGATAAATAGATGAGCAAGCGATTTTTTAATGAAAAAGAAGCCGCCGAGCTTGTTCTGAAAGCGGCAAAACTTCAGGAGCAGAGTAACGAAGGTTCTACAAGTTATGCGCCGGGAATCAGCTACGATGAGCTCGCACGGATGGCGGCAGAGGCAGGAGTTGATCCGAGTTTTTTGCAGAAAGCTCTGGAAAGTGCGCCGGAGAAGAACGAAACGCCAATCGCGTTTTTAGGGATTCCCCTCAGCACAGAGTTTGAGCGTATTGTTGATGGTGAGCTACCACCAGAAAACTTTGACGTGATCTCCGATATTTTCCCGGCAAAATATGCTGGTCACGGGCCGCGAGGGCCGCGTATGCACAATGTGGGGGTTCAAGTTGGCCGCAGTATGCAAATGCAATTGGCTAAAGGCAGCGCGTTCGGAACCTTACGAGTAACGAGCCGGAACGGCCGAACAAGGATTTCAACGAGGCAAGGAATGTTTTTGCCGTTTATGGCGGGGTTATATCCTGGGTTAATGATTGCTTTTGTCACTCTAATGATGCTCGTGGACGGTGATACAAGTGCTCACGCAAATCCAGCTGTGAATGTTCCAATCGCCATTGCTTCGCTCATTGCAGGGTTGGTCGCGCTTGTTTTGCTGGCTCGATCTGGTCAAAACAAAATGCGGGAGATGACAGATGCAATTGCTGACCGAGTACAAGAAGAAACCGATCTCTTGAGAGATCGGTTAAGTGAAACTTCGGCAAGTGTGCCCGCAGAGGATGAAGAACTCCGCGAGCATTTGCGCGAATAGATTTTAGAAACCGCAGCCGGATTGCCGAGCTGTGGGGAATGAGTTGAGGTCAACCTTTAATGTTGGGCCGCCATGTTTCGGAAGTTCTTTGAACAAGTCCGTCAAGATGGTTTGGTTGTAGCCGCTCCAAGTTTTGCCGATCTTCCGATCATCTTTGCAAACCAAGGCGAGATCAAGGCTGTGAGTTGCACCGAATTTCTCGATGACTGATCCTCGACCATCGCTGATCAGAGGGAACTTTAGGCCAAGTTCTTCTGCATAAGCCTTTACTTTGTCGCCCGCCATATTGGTCATGCCAACCATAGCAACCTTGTCACCGAGCAAACTTTTGAGATGGTTGAGGTCTTTAGCGGCTTTCGGATTGTGGGGGCAACCCGCGGCAAGGAAGACCACCAAGGTGTTCTTCTTGACAACAGATTCTTGGGTGTAAGTTTTTCCATCGCTGGCTTTCAGGCTGAACGATGGCAAAGGTGAACAAAGGCAAGGGTCTTCCTGTGGAGAGAGCGATGCGGTAGCGAGAATTGCGGATGCAAGAAGGGTTGTCATAGTGTTTTTTCTGAACTGTTGGTGGTTTCGGTCGGTACTTCCGGGAACAAACAACCGGAAGTGAGTTTGGTCGGAGCAGCGGGAGATTCGAATCCTTGGTCTTTGACTCCAGCAAGTTTGGCAAGGCGCGAAGATGCATCTTGAAGCATTTCTAGCGAATAGCCAGCGTATGCTTTATTGATGGTTCCATCCGGCGCGACGATTGTCGTGTAAACCCCACGCTCGGCCTGATAGGCGCGAATCACCTTCTGCTCTGGGTCTTGGAGAACCATAAAGTGAGGAGTTGTTGTTTTGATCCAGGTTTGGGCAACTTCGCCCGTGGCGTTAATAATGCCGATCACGTTGGCGCTGTCTTTGTACATCACCGCAAGTGAATCAACAAAGTGTTTGGCACCCAAGCAGCAGGGACATTCCTTTTCAACAAAGAAGATCAATAGCGGCTTGCCTTCGGTGAGCGATTTGAGCGAATGCGGTTTGCCATCTGTATCGATCAGCGTGAAGTCGGGAGCATTTTTCGCTCCAAGCTTCTCGGCCGTGTCAAGCATTTCATCAGTAACCGGATGATCTTGTTGTTGCTTGAGGAATAGGTTTCCTGATGCCTTATGATCGGTTATTCCTAGATTTGGGTCAAGGGCGTTCTTTGGCTTTTCGGGCCAAAGAAAACTGCCAATTGTAATGAGCGAGCAGACTGCGAGAACACCGTAAAGGATCATTGTCGGTCGGTCAGGCGGCCTTTTTTGTTTAGGACGAGGGTCTTTAATTTTCATCTGTGATTGCGGGTAGGTCGGGCGAATTAGGATCAATTCGCAGCGGCATATCTGTGCAGATCAGATGAAATTTGGTGGGGGAGTCGCCGGTTGAGACACAGGTTCGAGTAAAAGTTGCTTTTGGTGAGTTGGAATTACTACGTTAGGAAATAGGGGTATCCAAAATTCGGAACCCAGATAGGTCGGTAAATTAAGCGTTGGTAAAGTGGCAAAAGCGGCTTGTTCTTGACTGGATTGCTTTTTGATACGAGATGTTTCGGCGCATTGGCACTGCTTGAAATCTTTTTCACCCAACTGAGGAGCACGGAGTTCACGAGTCGAATAATCCTGAATCTGCTGAATCGTAGCAGTGGGACAATGAACTCCTTTGGGTGTTGTCATAAAAACTGTGTAATTAAGAGTAACGGACAACAAGAAAATTGTTGCGAGAGCATTTCTCGCGAATTTGACGATTATTCGGAAGGTGCCTTTAGGAAGCACGGTTCCAGATTAACCGAAATCAGGTTTGGTCGTTGGGGCTAGAAGGTTTATCTTCTTCTGGCTTCGCTACGTTGATGCGTTTTGCAACTCTTTGGAAATAGGCGACTTCGGGCATTTTGAGAGCCTTCGTAATAAAGTAGTAAACCCATAGGCTGATGATGCCAAAGAAGAACAGCACCGCTACATTCGCCCACTTATTATTTCCAAGGCCGATGTAACTGACAACTTGGAAGATTCCCCAGAAAACTATTGTCGAACCGATTGAGGCGATCGTAGATTTTCCAGCTGTTCCAAGAAGTGGTGCGAAGCTGAGTTCAGGAATTTCTTTTGTGATCGTAGTTGTGAGAAGGCAAACCAGAATAATCGCGGATACTGAGCCAGCTGCAGCGAGGGCAAAAGGTGGAAGTTTCGCAAATACCGCAGAAATTGCCAAGATAAGAAAAACGCCTGTGGTGACCGTCCCCAGAATGATTGGCCTTTTTGTGTTTTGGATGGCGAAGTAAGCGCGCATCAACACTGGCTGCAAACACCAAAATGGAACGCCGATGGCGAAAGCGGCAAGCAGAGGTGCAGTGCGGGCCGTGTCCTCAGCGGTGAATTGGTTGTGCTGGAAGATGGTTTGAATGATCTGATGGCTGCTCGTGAGCAAAATCAGAGCAATCGGAATTGTGAGATAAACAATCGTTTTGAGAGTCTTCACCAACTGCTCGCGGTACAAATCCATTCGGCCTTGGGCGAAGAATTGAGCAAGGGCAGGGAAGGCCGCAATCGCCATGCTTTGTCCAAATATTCCTAGCGGAGCTTGCATTAATTGGTTCGCATTTTTGAAGGCGCTGGCAAGACCATCGCCGCCAAAATAAGAGCTAATACTAACTAAAAACAATGCAAAAACGCCAGGCAATGAGAGGCCAAAAACAACCGGAGCCATCAGTTTGAAAACCTTCTTGACTCCTGGGTGCTTGAAATCAAGAACGAAGCGGTACCGAGCATTCAATTGCCGCATTGCAAAAATCGGAACGACAATGTTTCCAAGGAAAGCTCCGATGGTGGCCCCCCAGCTCAGCCCTGAAATGGGCAGAGTGAGGAAGTTGCTGAGTACGAGCGCGCCGATGATGATTCCGATGTTATAGATGTTCGGTCCAAGTCCGGGCACGGTGAAAATCTGCTTGCTGTAGAGGGTTCCGAAGAGGATTCCCCCAATGAAGAAAGCGAATTGTGCTGGCAAAACAATTCTCGCCATGTAGGCGATCATCGGCAAGATAGCTTCGGCTTTATCTGGGGCTAGACCAGGAGCAACCACCCCTGCCAAAACAGGAGCGAAGATCATGGCGAGCACAATGAACACCGTGACGATAATCGCCATGATGTTGGTCACTGATGAAAATATGTGCCATGCGTCGTCTTCTCGATCTGTGTGGAGATATTCGGAGAACACGGGGATGAATGCGCTCGACAAGGCACCCCCAGCTATTAGATAAAAGAGTAAGTCGGGAATTTGAAACGCGTAGTTATAAGCGTCGGTGAAATCGCTTTGGCCGAATCGGTTAGCAATGATGATTTCTCGGACAATCCCGAGAATACGAGAGAGAAAAATACTTGCGGCCATGATTCCACCGGCCTTGGCGATATTAGGGGTTAAAGATTGAGGGGCGGAGGGTTTAGCCACGAGTTCTGATTGATTATGGCGGGGTGGTAAACAAAAAGCCGGGAAGTCTGGACTTCCCGGCAGTATTTTTGATTAGCAGAATTAAACGTGCTTGCTAATCAGGGCCTTAATGTCTTCTTTTGAGCCTGCACCAACCATTCGATCAACTTCCTTCCCACCTTTGAAAACGAGCAATGCGGGAATGCTCATGATGTCGTGCTGCATAGCAAGGTCCTGATTGGCATCAACGTCCACTTTAAATACTTTTGCTTGACCATCCATTTCGGAAGCAATTTCTTCCACAAACGGGGTGATGGCAATGCAGGGTCGGCACCAGGTCGCCCAAAAGTCAACGAGGACTGGTTGATCTGATTTAAGTACTTCTGATTCAAATTGGCTGGCTTCGAGTGCGAGGTTTGCTCCCATAATTGTTCCTTTCTACGTCTGTTTGCTGACCGTGATGTATACCCTGAAAGGGAGTGGAGTCGAATTTGGTTCCCCGGTCCCTGCCAACACTTGAATTTGGGGAGAACTTTGTAACCATTTAGACCGTCGTCTGCGTCCCAATTAGCGTACTGACCCTCAGGTGAAGGAATTAGGCCAGTGAAAAAAGCAATTTTAGGAACAACAGTCGCAATGATGGCACTCGGGATGACCGGGCTTGTCATCGGTCAAAGCGCTCCTCAGCCCCGCAAGGGAACGGCAGAAAGCCGGCTGATTAGCGTGTCACTTTATGATACAGGTGCCAAGGTTATCAGCATTTATGGTTCACCAGATGAAATCCAAGCTCTTAACGTAGGTGCAGCTGGCGCAACTGGCGGCGGTGGCGGCGGAGAACGCGGTGGCCCTCCAGGTGGCGGCGGCGGTGGTGGTGCTGCTACCCCTAATACTGGCGTTAACTTGATCGGCGATCCATTTGGTAACAGTGGCATCTGGCAACAACGAGGCCCGAGCTCCGGAGAATCTGCTGGTGGAGGAGATGCCCCAACAAGTGGTCGTGGCGGAGATGGCGGCGGTGGTCGCGGTGGTGACGGCGGTGGTGCTGCTGGCGGCGGTGGAAATGGCCAAAAAGTTATTTACACCCGATGGGTTTACAAGCGCAATAACTCACGATATGCATTCGTTTTTGACAAGTTCAACCGATGTGTGCAAATCGAAGCCGTTGGCCTCAGCAACAGTAAAGTCAAAACTCGACGCGGAATCACTTTTGGTTCATCGTTCGGTAGCGTGATCAAAGCTTACAACGCGCCAGATGGATACGAAATCAACGGCGACAACATTGTTGCTCGATTCTTGGTTCGAGACCGCGTAGCATTCCGACTCAGTCGCATTAAGGCGGATAAGCCTCATGTCGTTACTGGAATTGTTGTTGCTGCAGGTAAGACCTAAACACAACTAAATAACTGGTCAGAATCACACTGTGGCCGGCGAGCTTGAACGCGTAAAAGAAGAGATTCGGAGGCGTTCCGATTTAGTAGAGCTCGTCGGTCATCGTGTTTCTCTTAAGAAGGCGGGCAAGACTTGGAAAGGTCTGTGCCCGTTTCATGATGATAAAAACCCGAGTTTTATAGTATCGCCCGAATATGGGCACTACCGTTGCTGGAGCTGTGGAGCAAAGGGAGATGTTTTCAATTGGGTAATGGAAACCCAGCGCGTCGATTTTATTGAGGCTCTTCGAATTCTCGCCCGGGAAACGGGAGTCGAACTTCCACAATTCAACCAAGGCGAAAAAAGCGATTCTGAGGAAATGGAACTCGCGATGGCGGAGGCCCAAAGCTTTTTTAGGGAGCAACTTCGATCCGAGAAGTCGGCACTCACTTACATAGAAGAACGGGGTCTGGATCAATTTGTGATCGATCACTGGGAGATCGGTTACGCTCCGCATCAGGGCGAAGCCCTCGCAGTTCGACTCAAGAAGAAAGGATTCTCGTTGGCGACTTGCCAAAAACTCTTCTTGGTTGAAGAAGATCAGCGTGGCGGATACTACGACCGATTTCGAAGCCGACTGATGTTTCCGATTCGAGACGAGCGGGGCAGATTGGTCGCATTCGGCGGTCGGATTATTGGGCCGGGGAATCCCAAGTACATTAATAGCAGTGATACGCCCCTTTATAGCAAAAGCCGCGTGCTTTATGGGATGGATAAGGCCAAGGAATCTATTTCTAAAGAAGATCAGGCTGTTTTGGTAGAAGGGTATATGGATGTCATCGCTTGTCATCGGGCGGGTGTTACCCAAGCGGTGGCGAGTCTGGGAACTGCACTCGCCGACGACCACGTGCGCTTACTCAAACGTTGGTGCTCGAAAGTCGTGGTGCTTTACGATAGCGACGATGCCGGGAAAAAAGCGGCTGACCGAGCCGCAATCATGATCACCGAAGCCGGGCTTGGCGCAAAAATTTCATTGCTTGCACAGGGCGAAGACCCCGATACACTGCTGAAATCTAAAGGAGCTGGGTCGGTTAAGGTTGCCGTTGATCAAGGAATATCGCCCATGGATTTTCGAATGGCACTGCTGAACGAAAAGCTTTCGGCAGATGATGATGCCTACTGGACGGAAGTTGTCCAGGTTTTGGCAACGGCCGAAACTCCCCTCGAATTACAAAAGTATCTAATCCCTATATCCGCTCAGTACCCTGGAATAAGTGACCGTCAAGCGGCGGCAAAGGCTCTTGAACGGATGGTTCAAGCCGAGCGAAAACGAATCAAGTCTGGCGCAAACCGGAGGATAGAACGCGAAGTGGATGAGCCTTTGGTTAAATCTGAGCCGTTTAACAAAAAACTGTTCGGTCCAGAAAAAGTGCTTTTCATGAGCATTTTTGAACCAGGTTTAAGGCAAAAAGCGTGGCAGTTTGCCAAGTTTCCTCCGCTGATGAAATCGGAGCTAGCGACTGAAGTTGCTAAAGCACTTGAATCGCTGGGTGATGCTCCAGAGGGTGAAGGCTGGCTTCACGAACTCTCAGACGGCATACCAAAAGAGCTACTCCTTGAGTTAGCGGTAGGAGAGCGAGAGCCGATAGAAGTTGACGCGCTTGAAGACGCGGTAGAACGACTAGGCAAAGAGAAAGAGCGAAGAGACATGCGCCAACTTTCTCAAGAAAAAAGCATCTCCGAGCAAGATGATTCGGCCCTCCGAGAACTGAACGCTCGGCTAAAGAAGTTAAAGGGTGGATAATAATCTACAGAAACTCTTTGTAAAAAGCAAGGTTTGGTGTATAAACTTATTGCGAGTTTAGTCGCAGGTGCTGAAATTGGCGTTGGTTCACTCAAAAGAAAGTGAACTGTCGTTCAAGGAGGGGAAGTCGCAAGAGCCAGGGGAGGCGAATGCGGGACAGTTAAAACACTCGGTTGTTGATGACAGCCTGAGATTATGGTTGACTACGGTCGGTCGTACCCCACTCCTCACGCCGGAACAAGAATCACAGATTGCTGAATCTGCTCGCGAAGGCTGTGAAGAGAGCCGTCAGCGACTTGTTGAAGCTAACTATAGACTCGTTGTCAACCTCGCAAAGCGTTATGCGGGGCGTGGAATGTCTCTTCCGGATCTCATCCAAGAAGGCAATATCGGCCTAATCAAGGCAGTTGAGAAATTTGATTTCCGCAAGGGTTATCGTTTCAGCACATACGCCACATGGTGGATCCGTCAGGCGATTAGCCGGGCAATTTGCGACCAGGCACGCATGATTCGTGTGCCTGTCCACGTTGCGGAAAATGCAACCCGGGTTTACAAAGCAGCGAATCAACTGCAAGCCGAGCTAGGCCGCGAACCGACTCTTGAAGAAATCGCGGCTAGAGTGCAAATTGAGGCGGATAAAGTAGAACAGATTTTGCAGACTGTGCCGGATGCGCTCTCCCTTGAATCTCCGATTGGCGACAACGATGATTCAACCTTGCAGGACGTGATTTCAGACGCAGGCGGGGCACAACTTGAGGTTGAAAGAGCGCATATTCGCGAATCGGTTTTGGAAGCAATGAAGATTCTGGATGAGCGGGAGCGCGAAGTTCTGTTCTTGCGGTTTGGATTTGCTGATGGCCTTCAGCGAACGCTTGAAGACGTGGCACTTCACATGCACATCACCCGCGAACGAGTGCGGCAGATTGAACAACGTGGCCTCAAAAAGTTGAAGCGCGTTGATTCTGGAATGTATATCGCCTAAGTTAGAAAACACTTCCAAACGGGAAGTTTGAACCTTTAGGGCCAAGATAGAATGGATCACAATAGTCTGGTCCTTGATGGCGCGATTCGTCAAACGGTTCGCCTGTTAGGTAACGTGCCTCACACCCGGCTTCGCGGCAGACGATGATTCCGGCGGCGCAATCGTAAAGTTTGATCGTTCCAGTAATCAGCGCCCGGTATCGTTGGGTTGCAACGAAGCTCGATTCCACAACAAATGCGCCGATGTGACGCATTTTGCCTGGAGTTTGCTTGCGGTACTTCACCTGGCTGTCGGCGTGGGCAACGAGTTCAGTGGAATCGATAATGCCAGGGGCGACAATGGGGATGGGTTCCGCATTCTTATATGCCCCAAATCCATCTACGGCTGTGTAGGTCTCGCCGACTTCTGGCAGGTGGATAACTCCGGAAACGATTCGCCCTCCATAAAGGTAAGCGGCCGTGATCCCCCACAGAGGTTGGCCATAAGCGAAGTTT
Source organism: Fimbriimonadaceae bacterium (assembly GCA_019638675.1). GTDB lineage: Bacteria > Armatimonadota > Fimbriimonadia > Fimbriimonadales > Fimbriimonadaceae > UphvI-Ar2. The sequence goes on from JAHBTE010000001.1 coordinate 1,458,248, forward strand.
GATGTCCCGTCAATTGGGTCGATGACCCAGTATCCGGCTTCCGTCGCGGGGGAATGACCGTATTCTTCCCCGTACACTCCGGCTCCGGGAGTGAGTTTATCGAGTTGCTCGCGTAGAAATACTTCGATGTCTCTATCTACATTAGTGACCAGGGTTCGGTCTTTTTTCTGGTCGATTTTGAGGTGCTTACGTTGTTCTTGGGCGATAATGGCAGCCTGCTTGAGAAGCTGTTCGGTTGCCTGGTTTAGTTTTTGCCAATCACCCACGGTTTGATTATGCCTTTTTGGGCCTGGCAAGTGGGTCTGGTTGCGATAGTAGGTGAGTTAGGGTATATTTTTATCCCACGAGCGGGAGTAGCTCAGTGGTAGAGCATCTCGTTGCCAACGAGAATGTCGCGAGTTCGAATCTCGTCTCCCGCTCCAAAGATTTATCAGCCAGCCATTGAAATGTGGTTGGCATTTTTGTTTTATTGGGGACAGTGTATGTAAAATTGCTAAATGGTAAAAGTAATTCTCGCCCGTTCTGTAGCAGCAGTTAGTTTGTGTGTTGCGATCGCGGGACCGCAGGGAGAGGTAGGGAGTTTTAAAGCTTTTTACATCCCCATTTCCGTGACCAACTGTATGGCAAATTATGATGAGGAAATGATTGAGAATTGGCACAATATTTCGAGTATTTTCAGTACAAAAAAATCCCAGCAGGCGATAGTAGGTCAACTTACTGGAGGGGATGGAATGTGTCATTTTCAGGATTACAATATTCGGCTAAAATCATTGACGGAAAATCTAAGTTAATGATGGATCAAGAGGGGTGTGTCAACATTAACGGCAAGATTGCGCAACTTTCCGATGCACAACTTTCTAAAGTGATATATCAAATAAGAGAATCGCTCCCTTATAATGATCTTCGCACCTCTGGAGTTAGCGAGCAAAGCCAGGTAAATAATGGTGGTTTTAGTACTTCGGTAAGAACCACCCAATCAGTATACATTGCAGTAAATGATTTTAAAAAACTCAAAAGGCTATCTGATGCCGAACTCGAATTTTGCAGAATAGCGGTGGAGGACGCTGGGGAAAAAGTAGTTGTGAACATCTCATTGCCATCAGAATCAATCCGCCAAGAACTATACGGCATGCCCGCAAAGCCAGTAGTCAGTTACACACTACTTAAAAGTAGCGGACAAATATTCGAGTGCAAGGAGTCACACTAAGTCCCTTTTAAGGGGAGTTAATTAGTGCTTTAGGTTCAAAATCTGGCAGATTCTATAAGGCTAATAGCAGTTTGTATAAAGGTTTCGTAAAACTGGGAACGAGAAAAGATCTGTACCCATCCTAATGAGTATGAGGACAAAAGAACGCATTCTCGATTTTGTAGAAGACATGGTGAGCAAAGCTCGACCTGAACCATCACGACAAACCAAATGGAAGAGAGCGGCGGCGATTGCAGCGGTTGTGGGCACAGTTGCCACAGTAGGTTACGGAGCTTATCGCTCCTTTAACTCGGCTCACCCTGGTCGTCAAGACCCAGATTTGAGCTAATAGCTTTTGCACCCTCCTTGGGTACAAGGCGAAACGGCGGTTTGAGTTTTCATTCCGCCGTTTTCGTATTGAGCAAGTTCTTCGCTCTAAAACTTTACTGTTACACCAGCTTTGTATTTTGGAGTATCTAATTCAAATCCGCTGGAAGGGTTTGCCCCTCCAGATGCGGACAAAGTAAGTTTACGATCTTTAGAACCGAATTCTAATTTGATTTCGAAGATTTCACGCCACTCATCGTCAATTAAGGAGGCAGAAAAGTGGTCGAAAAGATAAAAGTATCTGATGTTTGCGGAAAGCTTGCCACCAAATACCTCTGCTGCATTAATGCCAAGTCGAATATTCGGTCGTACTAAAGGACCAAGTCCTGAATACTCACCTAATAAAATTCCGTCTTCCTGAATGGCATAAGTGCCTCCAAACTGGATGCCAAAATCGAAGTAGATTGGAGCAATGGATTCTTCAGCTGTGTAAAAGGAATCACCGTTAGAGCGATGATCGCCAAATCGCCAATTCCAATCAAAGAATGCTGAGTTTAGCAAGGCATTTTGGCTAGTTTGAAACCCGAAACCGGATAATCCTACTAGTCCTCCCCCACTCAGCATTGAGGACACGCCACTGAAAGAGCCCTCAATCCTTGATGACTTATCGATAGCAAATTCTGAAAGTGTAGTGGAAAGAGAGAAATCATGTTAGCTAGATTCCTTGTAAAAAAGGCCTTGTAATGGATTCCCAATCCCTTGATAGTTGCCCGAGATTTCCAGCTGAAATCCTTTTTTTGTGTCACCGTCTACTAGAGTTACATCACTTGACTTAAGGTTTGTAGTAGTCGAAACACTGCCACGATTTTGCCATCTCAGTGGTTTGCTTTGAGGTGCTTGGGTGCCTCTTGGCAGAGAAGCTTGAGGAAGAAACTGTACAGTAAATTCGGCATTGTGGCTAAGACCGCCCATAATTAATTGTATATTTTCCTTCTTCTCCCCAGTGAATCTAACATATTTGTAAAATCTCACTTTGAACCTTTCTAAGGCCACGGGATCATGAGTAGTCAATTTTATGTCGAAATGCTTAACAAAATCCTTTTCTTCAAAGAGCTTTTTAATGTCTAGATCAAATTCTTCTTTGGTTGTCCCGTTTGGCACAGCCTTGTACAGTGCAGCCACAAGATCGTCTTTTTTAATATTGACAACAGGCAGTGGTGTTCCAATATTTGGTAGTAGATCCTTTTCTTCAAACTCTGTTATGGATACTTTGCCCGGGTTAATCTGAGATTTTACTAAATCTGGTGTTTTACGTAAAGGGCTATTTTTACCAGAAAAAACGACTCCCCCATGAGTAGCAAGAAGTTCGATTTCTTGAGCAGAAGCGACATGGAATAGGAAGATTGCGGCTATTAGAAATCGCAATGGAGTGTAAGAGTTATAACTCATCTTACTGAGTATAGAGATTTATGGCCACTTTGTCAATTAGTGAAATAAACATGAATTATCTGCTAGCCAAAGATTGCATCGGCGGCGAGCACAGATGTTGTTTCGCCTTCGATACTGCAGATGAGTTGGCCATTCGGGCCAAGCCCGATTGCCGTGCTGATTTCACCGTTTGGAAGCTGATACTGCTTACCCGGGGTTTTGTCGAAAATCATCCAGGCAGGAGCAATAGATTCCCAACAGTCCGGCTCGGGAGCACTTTCTAGACTTGCGATAATCTGTTTTGCCAGGGATTCTGAATCGAACGTTTTTCCAGTCTGAATTTTGAAACTCGTTGCGCGGTTGGCGATTGATTCAGGGAACTGTTCTTGGTTCAAATTGATGCCAATTCCCACCACGGGGATACGTGCGCCGTGAGAGTTTGGGTGAATTTCGGTCAGGATGCCAGCAACTTTTTTGCCGCCGAGAATTACATCGTTCGGCCATTGGAGTTGAGCGTGCAGCACGCCGGCAACTGCAACCGCAACCGACATTCCCACCAACCACGGCTCTTTGTGATCGGCGTATTGATCGAGAATCAGCGACATTGTGAGCGAGTCGCCAAAATCGCTTTCCCAAGTTCGTTTGAACCGTCCACGACCAGCGGCTTGATGGTGGGCGAAAATAACTCCCGTAGGCGTAGCGGTGAGTAGTGATTCCTTAGCAACATCTTGGGTGGATTCCACCACTGGGTAATCCACAAATTCACCGGTAGGTGGTTTCATTCGACTTCGAGATGGAAGGCCAGGGATTTTGCGCTGTGAGTCAGGGCACCAACGGAAATGGCATCAACTCCAGTTTGCGCGACTCCGCGAACCGTTTCGAGCGATATTCCGCCGCTGGCCTCCAAAATGACTTTGCCTTTGAATTCTCTCACAACGTCGCTCATTTGGAAAGGATCCATGTTGTCGAGCATGATGATATTTGCCCCGGCTTTGTAAGCCTCTCTCACCATTTCGATTGATTCGCATTCGACTTCAATCAAGGTCATGTGCCCGGCAGCTTGCTTGGCGCGTTGAACCGCCTGAGTAATCGAGCCTTGAGCTTTGATGTGGTTGTCTTTGAGCATGATTCCGTCGTACAAGCCCATGCGGTGATTCGTGCCTCCTCCGCACCTGACGGCATACTTTTGGAGTGCTCTCAGGCCTGGGGTAGTTTTGCGAGTATCAACAATTTTTGTATCGAATTCTTCTACTTTACGAACGAATTGGTGGGTAAGGCTCGCGATGCCGCTCAAGTGCATGATGAAGTTCAAGGCGGTACGTTCTTTGGTCAGCAGGCGGCCGGGATTGCTGACTCCAGAAAGAACGGTGGTTCCGGGTTTTACAAAATCACCATCTTGCGCGCTCAGGTCGCAATGGCAATGTTCTGGTTCATCGGGCTCTGGCTGAAGCAAATAGTGCGCGATTCCCAATCCACAAACGATGCCTTCCGCTTGCGCTTCGATATACCAAGAAACAGTAGCGTCGTCGCTAAAAAGGGCACTAGTTGGGTCGCCCGCTCCCACGTCTTCGGACATAGCCGTCCAGAGCTGTTCCACCCATCCTTCGGGGGCTGGTTTTTTCCATCCTGAGTTCATTCGGCGATGATTTCCACTCCGCTTCTTGCCGAGATTTCTTCGATCAACACGATGAAGGGAACCTCGGTTCCGTTGCGGAGCCAGCCTACCGGAACTCGATATCTTCCGGCAACCAAATGGGCTACGGGTTTTATGGTGATATTTCCGCCGTTGTATAAAACTAGGTATCGGTCGTTGGCTTTACTCACAATTTGGCGGACTTGATCGTAGCCAATTTTCACGCGGCGGGTGAGTTCGTTCACTTCAAAACCGGTTTCGTAAAGGTCAATTCGTGTTTCTGTCGCCTGCTTTTGGATAACTGTTCCGTATGCTCCTTTACCGATGCTGAGGGCCGCACCTGCGGCCTGTTTCAGCCCGGGGAGAAAGCCTTCTTCGTTTGCAGTTTTGGCAATATCTTTGGTTTGAGCACGGGCGATTGCGTTGGTTCTTTTGGATTCAGTATCGAACCAGTGCATCACTTCAGCGGGCTTGTAGACTACATTTGCCATTGCGTTCCAGATTCATTACGTCGGTTGGTTACGAGAGGTTTTCTAATTTTGATCGCAGATAGTCCGCTCGCTGGCGGGCGGCGGTTCGGGGGTTTTGTGTGCCGAACACTTCCATTTCGGTAATCCAGGTGTCTACGTCTCGAACGGGGATTGGGAATTCGGGCAGTTCAATCGCCGCCGACCAGCGCACATATCCGAGAACCAGCAGGGCATCTCGCAAGGAAACTTCCTTACTTGCAACTGCAAAATCAACCGCGGTCTGGGCTTTTTCTAGTGTGGTTTGCCGAGAAGATTCTTTACGTGCGATGCGCTCTTCTTGGATGAGGTGGTTGCAGGCGCCAATGAATTCGACTTCGGATACGGTCGTTCCGCTGACCTGCACAAATGAGGCGATGCCTCGGGAGGATTCGCCAAACAGCCCGCGTGTAGTGATTCCTGTGTGATGCAGAGATTTAATGAGTCGATTGAGGCGGCCCTGCGATGAAAGGCCAGCCATGTGGAAGAGGGCCGACCTGCGCGTGCCGCCCCCGAGGTTAGAGGGGCTCGCGGTGAGAGGGCCGTGGGTTTTGCAAGTCTGGAAATCCAGCGACTGCGACAGGGATTTGGTGATGGCTTGCCCGGCGGTGACCGCGTTTCGGATTGACCATCCCGCGCTTACAGCCTGGATTCGCAGGTGATCTTCTTCGTTTACCATCACGCTCACCAAGCGGTCTTCATCCAGCAAAACCATCCGCCCGGGGGAAGAATGCTTAAATTCTGGGGAGATCAACCGCGCACCAAGGAGATAATCTCGTTCGGCTTCGGAAATTGTGGTGAGGGGCGAAATAGGTAAATCTTTAGCCGCAGACTTGATCTTATTTTGGATTTCGATGAGTTCCTGCGAATCCGCGCGGTCGGGGTATCGGTGAAGGCGCAGATTGCGGGCGGTGCGGAACCGCGAAGATATGACGATGTCCGAATCGGGAGCATCCGGCGAAAGCCACGCTGGCGCGGGCATGGATCGGAGAACCATCTTTTTCCAAGATTCGGATGAGGGTTCTGGCATCTAAATACTATTATGACCGCGCAAATAGAGGATGTAGAATCAATGAAAGGCCGCAAGACACTGGCAAAGGAATTATCTATTGGGATTAAATGAACTTGCAACAGGCAAAGTGGAAATTATCGAGGGAGTTATTTTCTATGATGATTGGTGCGGCGATCTGCGAATTTTCGAGATCGGATTAATTGAACGCATTTGGATGTTCAACCGTGATTTAATAACAATAGATGGCATTGTAATTGAACTAGAATTATCGGTTGGTGACCCTGTGGCGATGACTGAAGATGATGTCGGGTTTCAGGAGTTTTTTAAAGCAATATGTGATGAGCTAAGTATAAGTGATACAGTTTGGAAACGTCATGCTTACGGTTCTTTTAATAAGGAGCGCTCGTTATTTTTTGACCGTAACACTTTAACTACCATTGATGAAGTTAAGTTGTGACTTTCTATATTAGGAAGCTTTCTTACGCTTGCCCTTGACTGTTTTGTAAACGTACGCCAAGACTTCGGCGACGGGGCCGAAGAGGTCACGCGGAACAAAGTCGCCTGGTTCGCACTGCTTGTAAAGCGCGCGGGCAAGGGGTTTATTCTCGACAATTGGCAGATCAAGAGAGCCAGCGATTTCCCGCATTTTGAGAGCCAAGTGGTCTTGACCTTTTGCGAGCACGATCGGCGCGTGCATAGAATTGCGTGTGTATTTGACGGCAACCGCAAAGTGGGTTGGGTTGGTGATGAGAACATCAGCCTCGGCGAGCTTTTTTGCCATCCCGCCTTTGAGGAGTTGGCGGCGCTTTTGGAACATCGCCGATTTGACTTCCGGCGAACCTTCTTGTTCCTTCATCTCCTGCTTGAGTTCTTGCTTGGTCATTTTGAGTTGCTTTTCGACTTCTTTGCGTTGGAAGAAGTAGTCAAGGCAAGCAATGATGAACCACACGAAGGCGACCTTTACAAGGAGTCCGTGAAGCAATGCCCCGAGTTCGGTGGCAGCTTGGGAAGGGTGAAGCCAGACCAAGCCGATGAGTTTGTTCCAGTCTGTGGCAATAGCAGTGTAGGCGAGGTTGGCAAAGATTCCGAGCTTGGCGAGCGCCTTAGCTCCTTCCATCAAACCACGGCGGGAGAAGATTCGTTTGAAGCCAGCGGCTGGATTGATTTTTTCCAACTTGGGAGCCATTGGCTCGGTGGACAGGACGAATCCGACTTGACCGAAATTGGTCACGACACCTACGGTAGTAAGAGTTCCAAACAGCACGAGTGTGGCAATAATCCATGGCGATGCCAGAGCGTTGGTGAACCCCATGATGGAAGCGGGATCAAGTGTTCGCGGTGCCTGGGAAAGCGTATTCGAGAAAGTGGTGACGGCTCCGCTAGAAATCGATTGGACAAACGGCGGTAACGCAAGAGCCGCCGCGAGCAAAGTGATGGCACCAGTGAGGTCGGTGGATTTGGCGACCGTTCCTTTTTTGCGGGCTTCCTGCCTCCGTTTGGGGGTTGCGTCTTCGGTCTTTTCGCCGGCTGGTTGTTCTGCCATCGTTTAACCTCCCATCATGTGGCCCATGCCAGCAAACGTCACTTCAACTCCACGCTGAACCGCGATCGTCAGAGCAGGTAACCCTAGACTCAGGGCAACCAAACCGAGGGCAAGTTTTGCCGGGAGCGAAATCAAGAACGGCTGGGTTTGCGGTACGGCGCGGTTGATCAACCCAGATGCCACGTCAATCACAACTGTCACTGCGACAATCGGCGCGGCGATTTGAACGCTCAAAATCAATAGCTGAGCGAGAAGATTTGCTCCGTGGGAGATCACATCTGAGGAACTGCCGATGGGTGCTCCCGTCAGTGAAAAGCTACTCATGAACGCTTTGAACATCAGTTGGTGAGCATTCAGTAAGAATAGCAAAACGACTCCGAGCCAAAACTTGAACTGACCAATCGGGGAAGTCTGGCCACCCAAAGCTGGGTTGAATAGTTGGGCCGAGCCAATACCGATCTGCATGTCGGAAACTGCGCCGGCCATTTGAATCGCCGCGACGAGAAACTGCATGCACATCCCGATGAGCAATCCGAAGATTGCCTCACGACCCATGATCATTGCGAGTTCGATCAGGTTGTTCGGGGAAAAAACTAACTGGGATTGCAACACAGGGGTGAGGCTAAGAGAAATCACCGCTGCCGCCATTACGCGGATGTTCACCGGGGTTGCCCCGCCATAGAGCGGAGATGCGAGCATCATCGCACTGCACCGAATAAAGATGGCGAAGAATGCGAGGATGAATGAAGTTTCAAGAACCACTGGTTATCCTCCGACTTTCGTTGCCATGTTCAAACACAGGTGCATAAAATTAACGAGGGTTTGGAGCATCCATCCGCCCATGAAAACCACGATCAAGCCAGCGCCGATGATCTTGGGGAGGTAGGTCAGAGTCATTTCTTGGATTTGCGTGACCGCTTGAAAAACGGAGACGATCAGACCAGTGAACAGTGCTACCGCCAAGATTGGCATGGTGACCATGAGGGTAACCATGATGCCCTGGCGGGCGAGTTCCATGACGACTGACTGATCCATAGCTCTCCTACATGTATCCGCTGAGAATCGCGCGGACGAGCACCGACCATCCATCGGCGAGGACAAAGACAAGAATCTTGGCGGGCAGCGACACAACAACCGGAGGCATCATCATCATCCCCATACCCATCAAGATGCTGGCGACGATGAGGTCTATGATGATGAACGGCACAAAGATGTAAAAACCGATGATGAACGACGTTTTGAGTTCGCTGATCACGAATGCGGGGATCAGAGTCATGATGTCAACATCCGCCCGGGTTGCCGCCTTTTGGTTCTTGAACTCCATGAACATCAAAAGGTCGCTTTCGTAAGTGTTCTTGAGCATGAACTCCTTGATAGGAGCTTCTGCTTTTTGAACCGCCATTTCAAAGCTAATCGGATTGGTTTCCCTCATGTAAGGAGCAATCGCTTCGTTGTTGATCTTTTGGTAAGTCGGCGCCATGATAAACATGGTCAGAAACAAGCTGAGGCCGATAATGACTTGGTTCGGTGGAATGTTCTGCGCACCAAGTGCCGTGCGGGTAAAGCTCAGGATAATGACGATCCGCGTGAACGCAGTGGTCAGGATGAGAATCGCGGGGGCGATACTCAAAATCGTGAGCAAGGCGAGGATGCGGAGCGAACTTGAAAGTTGTTCTTTATCTGTTCCGCTACCGATTCCCAAATTGATGCTGGGAACGCTGACTGACCCATTGCCAGCCGATTGAGCGAGCGCGAAAACTCCAAGCAAGGTGAACAGAATCACGAAGAAGATTCTGAGATTGCCCCGGTTGAGCAGATTATTGATTGCTTTGACTGGGAGCTTCATTACTTTGCGAGCTTTTGCAGTTGCTCAAGTCGGGCGATCAGTTCTTCTCGGGAAGGAGAATCAGTCTTTTTGGTGGTTTGAGATTTGTAAGCTTTTGCGGCGGGATGTGCCTTAGTCGCGGGTTTGGTTTCCTCTTCGATAACCGCATGAGTCACCAACTTTTGTTCTTTTGGCTGCTCCGATTCTTGATCGAGGATTTCAAAGAACGCAGGTGGGGAATTATCTTCAACCTTCACGTCTAGCTCAGCTAGGCAACTGACACCTTGCGGAGTCACTGCGAGTAGAAGCGATTTCCCTCGAACCGTAACCACTTGCAATGAACCGGTTGCGAATGAAGCGGATTCTTGAAGAAGGATTGGGCTATCGAACGGAGTAGATAGAGTCTTATTGAACTTGCCCATCACTTTTGGGAGAGCAAATTTAAGCAAAAAGAAAATGATTCCGAGCGCGACCATCATGGGGGCAAATTGCCAGATGTTCACTCCCGATCCAGATGGTTGCGTGGTGTGTTGAACCACCAAATCTTTTTTCGCACCGATGTCTTGGGAAAGCTCTTGCGCGAACGCAAATGCGCTAGCAAGAGGTTCAATGAGGGTAAGGGTCAATCGAAACATGATCGTGAAAGACTTCGCTTTAAGCGACGTCGTTGAGGCGGGCAAGGCGGTCAGCTGGGCTGAGGATTTCAGTGATACGCACACCAAAGTTGTCCTCAATAACAACTACTTCACCGTGGGCAACTAGGCGACCATTGACCATGATGTCAACTGGTTCACCGGCGGCTTTGTCGATTTCTACAATGGAGCCAGAACCGAGTTCGATAACGTCTTTGACAACCATCTTGACGCGACCAAGTTCTACGCTGACCTCGAGGGGAATATCGAGAATTAGTTCAAGTCCGCTATCTTCAAAATTGCCGCTTGCGCCAAGATTGTTAGGCGATGCGCTTTGTGCACCCGCCGCCATTCCAGCTGTATTTGATTCGTCAATCCCCGCCATGAGCTTTGCGGTTTCCTCATCACACAGCCAGATAAGGTTTCCGTTAACGTCGTCGGTGGAAATGCGCAGGTTGGTTCGGAGAACCGCATCTGCGGATTGCATATTGGAAGGAAGGCTGAAAATTTGGAGTCGCACCGACATTCCACTGGCGACAATCGCTTCGTTGCGGATATTTCCGGCGGCAACGCACAGGCCTTGAACAATTGCTTCTACCGCTTCACGGATTTCGGAAAGCGTGTTTTCGTCAATGCTCTCAGCTTCTTTGCCAGTGATTGTGTTGTAAAGGTCAACCAGGGTTTCGGTTGGGATCAATACGATTTGAGCGTTATCTGGATTGTTAGCAAACGCAAACTGAAGGATCAGCTTGGGGCTGGACATTTCGCTGTACAAGTCGCTGATTTCCGTTGACATGGTGAGGGGATCATTAAAGTTGATCGCCATGCCGGCGGCTTCGCTGACTGCGAGCGAGACGTTTTGCCAGATATTGGACTGCAAGTTGCTGAACCTACTGACGATTTCTTCTGAGATGTTTGCCATGTGCGAGTGTTAGTCCTCTTGGATCGTGCTGTTGACGTGAAAAGCGATTGTGTTTCCGTTGAGTGATGGAATCCCACGGAATTTGTCTTGATTTGAAACGGTTAGAACCATGTCTTGCTTGACCTTTTGATCAAGGCGGATGACATCATCCTTACGGAGCGACAAGAATTCTTGTACGGAAATTCGTGACTTGCCCATGCGGATTGCAAGGTCAACCGGGGCAGAATTGAGTTGTCCAACCAGTGCGTTGCGGTGGGCTTTAGTTTGCTTTCGGTTACTGGTTGCGGCGAACCACTTTTGCGCGCTGAGTTTTGCGGTGATCGGTTTGAGCACCATGTAGGGAATACAAAGGCTTAGCGCGCCGTGAGCTTCGCCTACGCGAACTTCAAACAAAATGCTGACTACGATGTCGCTAGGCGGCGCGATTTGAACGAACTGTGAGCTCGTTTCGATTTCTTCAATACTGGGATTGACGATAACAACGCCTTCCCAAGCTGACTTCAATGCGGCGAACATCCGACCAGCAATTTGGTGGAAGAGTGGCACTTCGATATCAGTAAGGTTATTGCGCTTGAACGGTCGGCCAGGGCCGCCGAGCAAGCGATCAATCATCGTGAAGATGAGATCGAATTCCATTTCAATAGCGGCTTGGCCACTAAGTGGTGGAATAGAGAAAATCGTGAATACGCTGCTGCTGATGCTGCGAAGATATTCTTCGTAAGGCACTTGCTCAAGTGAGATCAGATCAATGCTGACGTTAGTGCGGAGCAGAGCGGAGAGGTTGGTTCCGGCAAGGCGACCAAATGTTTCGTGGAGCATCTGCAAGGTGCGGAGTTGCTCCTTGCTGAATTTGTCTGGTCGGCGGAAATCGTAAACTTCGTAAGCAACTGCAGATCGTGATGCGCGCTTACTGAATCCGGAAATTTGACTGCCAGTGCTTCCATCCTTCTTACCTGCAGCCGCAGCTTCGCCACCTTCCCCTCCTCCATCAGAGAGAGAGTTCAGTAGAGATTCGATCTCGTCTTGCGAGAGGATGTCCGACACTGTTGATTCCTTGTTGCCCGGCAGATTTACGAGGTCTGCCATGGGCTTTCAGTTCAGTTGTCGGCTTTCTGTCGTTAGCTCCTTAGGGTGAACCGGGAACTTTTTTAGATATTTTTACTAGCCAGTAATTTACTGTGGAGGCAATGGCGGATTCTTGATGGTTACCGGTTCAGCAGTCGGCTGAATTTTCGCCCATTTCCCTTTTCGGCTTAAAACCTTGGCATTGGAGACTTTGCCATTGCAGAGGGGGATATAAATCGGCTTGCCTTTGAGATACGCGGGAATATTGACCGTCCAGTTTTCGCGTTCTTCCGCTGCATCAAGCATGCCTTTTTCAAGGTCTTTGGCTTCTCGAGCAGTTAAACCTTGGGAACGTCCAAAGATTTCTTTCGGCAGGATTTGGCTTGCGTACACGCTGAGAGCAACGTATTCGTTGTATCCCTTTACAGTTTTGTCTAAAAGAAGCTTCTCATCAACTCCTCTGGTAGCTATTTCTGTAACAAGAGGTTCAACTTTTTCCGTGATGTATTTATCTAAGGCGGGAATTGGAGTAAAGACCGCATCGTCTGGCAGGATTTTTCCTGACTTCAAATCATCTCGCAACCAGGTCATAAAGATGCGTTCGCCCACGTCGCCATTGGCATAACTTTCTGGAGCTGACTTATCGTAGCCGCCCACGGTTGGCAGGATTGCATGCCCGTACTCGTGAGCAATCTCGCGGCACAGCTCAAAGTTATTAGGGATTTTTTGGACTTGGTAAATATAGATAGTGTTGACACGGGTTGGACGATCATAGTCATCCAATTCGTAAGTGTCGACATCAAATAATTGCTCGCCGCCAGGGTCGCCTTCTTGACAGAGATATACATCAACCCATCGTCGGAACAGTAGGTTGTGATCGAGGCTGGCTCGGAAGTAAGCGTAGTTCCACAATCTGAGAAAGAGGCGAGTCGTCCAGTGGGCTACGTCTTCTGGGCCCTCGTTTCGGGTTTGGGCGAAAACTCTGAATCGTACAGTTAAGTTATCTGATGTAGGGGGTTGTACAAAACCAAGGCTGCTATAAGGAAACTTCCACTCCTTTTTAGGAGATGTTTTTGGTTCTTGTAAAGGCGTAATGTAGTGAATCAAGTGCAGCTGAGACTTTTCATTATCTTGAGCTGGCATAGTGTATTCAAAAAATAAGCGTGCTGAATTAGGATCAATCTGACCTTTATCTTGAGCTGGCTGGCTGGGCAAACTCAAAAGGTGGGTGGCGAGGATCAGACTAATCATTGTTGTGGCTCTTGTGTTACGACGGTTCGAACGGGATGATCGTTTTGATTAATGTCCAAGCGATTCGAGATAACGCTCGGCATCGATTGCGGCCATGCATCCTGTTCCAGCGGCACTGACTGCCTGGCGGTAGATGCTGTCGGCCACGTCGCCGCAAACAAACACACCGGGAACGACGGTTTTGGTTGATCCTGGCTCGGGAATGAGATAGCCAGTTTCATCATGCTTAAGTTTATCCACGAATAAATCGGAATTGGGTTTATGACCGATGGCGATAAAGATCCCATCAATCGGCATTTGAGTTTTTTCGCCAGTCACAGTGTCTTCAAGTGTGACTCCGGTTACCTTCTTTTTCGGTTCCAAATCGCCATGGATTTCCGCCAACGAAGAGTTATAAATAATCTCGATTTTGGGATTATCAATAACCCGTTGCTGCATGACCTTGCTGGCGCGGAATGTATCGCGCCGATGGACAAGATAAACTTTTTCTGCGTGGCGTGTCAGATAGTTTGCTTCTTCCATCGCGGTATCACCGCCGCCAACTACGATTACTTGCTTGCCTCGGAAAAAGAATCCGTCGCAGGTGGCACAGGCAGATACTCCGTAGCCTCCCCAGGTGACTTCTCCTTCAAGCCCTAGCCACTTTGCGCTAGCTCCGGTTGAAACGATGATTGTTTCAGCAGTGTGCTCTTCTTCGCCGGCCCAGATTCGAAACGGTCTAGCATCCAAGTCAACCTTAGTTACTATTTTTTGATGTACAGTTGCGCCGAATCGCTCAGCTTGTTTTTGAAAGAGTGCCATCATGTCTGGACCCATGATTCCATCCGGAAATCCTGGATAGTTTTCAACGTCGGTGGTGATCATGAGTTGTCCTCCTGGTTCTGGTCCAGCAAATACGATTGGAGCAAGGTCGGCGCGCGCGGCGTAGAGAGCGGCGGTGTAGCCGGCGGGGCCAGAGCCAATGATGGCAACTCGATGATTCATGATCTTAGTAAGCAGGTTACCTAGCACCAAGTTCCGGCTTAGAATCTTGTGGCCCATCACAAAAGCTGAGTTTTCTCATTTCGCTTGCCAACAATATCAAAGATGGTGCGGGGAGAGCAATTTAAGCGCGGGTGGCATTTTGTCGCCTTCAAATATTTATTGTCCGCACTCTTCCTTGCATTTTTAGCTATTCGGGTTCAATCACTAGCTACTCTTGGTCAGGCCCGGAGTTTGCTTCTAGACGCCAAAGTCAGGGGACTCTTTGAAGGCGAAGAAGTTGATTTCCTCAATCGGCTAGAACGCTTGGTCGGATTGATGGCGGCTGAAGCCTATAGTTTAATGGGGATTACGCTGGCCGCGTGTGGCATCGTTTTAACCGCGACAATTTTGCGAAACCGCAAATATGCTTCCGATATTGCGGCGGTTGAAGCAGAGAAGACCACCATTGCTGAGCGGGAATCGAAACTCGCAAGTGTGTTAGAAGAACTTAAGGAGAAGCACGATGCGCTCACCGATGCATTGGATTATGCTGAGCTTCAAAAATCTATGCAGGAACACGCCTCGAGAAGGTTCCAAAGCTTATTCGATGGACTCCCGGTTGGCTGTGTGACATTTGACCAAGAAGGGACAATTTACGAATGGAACAAGCGGATGTCCGAGATTATGGACATCGAGCCTCATTTTGCGGTTTTGCATAACGTAGCTAAAGGAATTCGCGCAGAACACGATCCGAGCAAGATTTCAGAAATCATGCATCGAACGTTTGAACTAGGTGAGCCTACTGAGTTCGATTGGACTTTTGAAATTAACGAGTTAGAGAGAACAGTTAGTTTCTTATTCTTCCCACTTAGAAATCACGAAGGAACGATCCTTGGCGGAATTGGGTGCGCCATAGATGTTACGCAGGATATTGCTAACCAAAAACTGATCGCCGACATGGCTGGCCTTCAAACCGCCGTATTGAATGCGGCTGAATACAGCATTATTTGGACAGATAAGGATAGAAAAATCATAGGTGTTAACCGAGCGGCTTGCGAAATGCTTGGTTATACGTCTGAGCAAATGGTTGGCAACATGACGCTCTCTGATTTCCATTTACCAACCGAACTTGCCTTACGCCAGGCGGAAATCGAAGCCAAAACTGGATTGATGATCGATAATCCGGCTGAAGCTATCACCTATTGGGCGAAACTAGAAGAAACTGAAGAAAGTGAATGGCAATATCTCACCTCACGAGACGCGACGGTTGACGTCAATTTAAGTGTTAGCTGCCTGCGTGATGAAACAGGAGAGATTCGGGGTTATCTCACGATTGCCAAAGACATCACTGAAGAAAAGGCGACAGCAGAACGACTAGAACTGCTCAGTATGGTTGCTGAAAAATCTATGTCTAGTGTTCTTATCTTGGATTCTTCTGGACATATTCTGTTTGCGAACCCTATGTTTGAGCGAACATCAGGGTTTGAATTAGCCCAAGTTATTGGACAAACTCCTATCGCATTCCGTGTTGGTGAGCGCACAAACCAAGAGGACGCAACAAAGCTGACAGACGCGATTCGCATGAAGCAAACTGCGAAGTGCGACCTCCTTCTTTATCGAACCGATGGCGCCGAATACTGGTCAAGATTCTCGATTTCACCTGTTACTGTTGAAAGCGGATTCTGCACGAATATAGTTATTATCGAAGAAGATATCACAGATCAGAAGCACGCCCATCTACAAGTAATTGAAAGTGAGCAACGCTTCCGCGACGTTGTCGAAGCCGCTGGCGAATACATTTGGGAAGTTGATGCTAACTTTAGGTTCACATATGCAAGTCCAAAAATTAAGCTTGTTTTAGGATACGAATCTGATGAGGTCATCGGTCACAGTCCGCTTGACTTCCTGGAAAAGCCGGAAGTGCGTCGAGTGCAAAACCTTGTGTCGGCTTCAGTAATTGATGGCAGTCCGGTCACAAACCTCATCCTAAAATCAATCAGCAAAGATGGTAGTACGGTTTGGCAAAACTTTAACGCGATTCCATTTTTTGACCAGCAAGGCGAGTTGCAAGGATTCCGGGGCACGGGGCTTGACATTACAGAACGGCAAAACGCTCAAGACGCGCTTGCGGCTGCTAATGTGAAAATTCAGAGAATTTTGGAAAGTATCAATGATAGTTTCTATTCACTGGATAGCGAAGGAAGATTCACCTATATCAACAGCTCGGCATTAAAGAACTCGAAGTCATTCAACACTGATTTGGTCGGCGTGCACATTTGGGACATGCACGTTGAGGATTTTTGGCAGCCGATTAGAACTCTGTTCCACCAAGTCCAAAAAAGCGGAGAACCGGGCAACATCGAATTCTTCCATGAACCCACCCACACATGGTTTGAATTTAGGGTTTATCCGAACGCAGATGGCGGCATCAGTGTCTTCTACCAAGACATCACGGAACGTGTGGAAAGCAAGCAACAAATTGAAAACAACCTCGCAGCAATCCATGAAGCTCACGTTCAGTTAGAAATGCAACAAGAGCAACTCCGGGAAGCAAACGATAAGCTGATGAATCTGGCTTCCACCGATGGCTTGACTGGTCTGAAGAACCACAAAACCTTCCAAGAATTTCTTGCTGATAAGGTGACGGCAGCTGAACTCGCTGGTGTGGATGTTGGCGTTATTCTAATGGACGTGGATAAATTCAAACTCTTTAATGATGGATTTGGTCACCTTGCCGGCGACGAAGTTCTCAAAAAGGTTGCGAAAACACTCCAGCATTGTGTGAAGGAACCAAACATGGTTGCGCGGTACGGAGGCGAAGAATTCGTTATCGTTGGCGTGGGGCTAACCGAAGATGAGTTGTTCGAGTTAGCGGAAGAATGTCGAGCTTGTATTGAAGAACAGGAATGGAAGCACCGAGACGTTACAGCCAGCTTTGGGCTTTCTATGTGGAGTCCGGCAGTTAAAGATCGAGCGGAGATAATTCAGCAAGCCGATGAAGCTCTTTATGCTTCGAAAGAAGGCGGTCGAAATCGCGTGACGCGATACTCTCAAATGGGCGAAACCAAACGAGCGGCTTAGTTCAATAGACGGAATGAAAGTGCCCTGAGAAATCTCAGGGCACTTTTTGCGTTCTGGCTACGGTAAAACGATAAGCATGAACGTTGAGTTGTTAAAAGAGTTGACCGAAGCGCACGGGGTGCCGGGGCAAGAAGACAAAATTAGAGCGATCGTCAACCGAGAACTCAAAAGTATTTGTGATGTTTCTGTTGACCCAATGGGCAACGTTATCTGCTTGAAAAAGGGTAAGAAAGGCGGCACAAAGTTGATGTTAGCCGCACACATGGACGAAATCGGATTTGTTGTTAAGTACATTGATGACAAGGGATTCTTGAGAGTGCATCCGGTTGGCGGTTGGGATCCGCGAATGATGTCGGCCCAGCGAGTTTTCGTTCATACGAAAACGGAAGTTCGCAACGGATTGATGATGGCGGGCACAAAACCGAAACATCTTTTAAGCCCTGCGGAAGCTGGACAAGCTCCGAAGCACGATGATTATTTTGTTGATACTGGTCTGAGTGGGGAAGAAGCTAAGAAGCAGATTCGCATCGGCGACATGGTTACTATGAACCGAACCTTTCAAACGATGGGCGATTTGTTCACTTGTAAAAGCATGGATGACCGATCTGCGCTGTTCGTGATGATTGAAGCAGTCAAAGCCGCTAAATCGCATGACGTCGACGTTTACGCGGTGGCGACGGTTCAAGAAGAAATCGGACTCCGCGGTGCGACTGCGGCTGGTTCAGGAATTCTTCCGGATATTTGTGTTGCACTTGACGTAACGCTGGCGAACGATTTTCCTGGCATTCCAGCCGAATACTGCGTGACAACTCTAGGCGAAGGAACTGCGATTAAGGTGATGGATTCATCGCTGATCTGTAACCCTAAGATGGTAGATCACTTTGAATCGCTGGCGAAGAAGCACAAGATCAAGTATCAGCTAGAGCTACTCACGGCGGGCGGAACTGATGCGGGAGGCGTTCAACGACAGAACGGCGGAATTCCGAGCTTTACGCTCTCTATTCCAACCCGATACATCCACACGGTGAATGAGACGGTTCACAAGGATGACGTCCAGGCTTCAATTGATCTGTTGGCGCGGTACATCGAGGATGCACACAAGGGCGATTATTCGTTTGGTTTAGGCTAATTACATCCTAAACAAGCTGAATCCTTGTTCTTCTACCTTGGCGTTGCGGGCGGCTTCAATTCCAAGTGCGACGACTCTACGAGTATCGACTGGATCAATGATTCCGTCGTCCCATAGGCGAGCGGTGGCGTAGTACGCACTTGATTCTTCGGCGTACTTAGCGAGGGTGGGAGCTTTGAAGTCTTGCTGTTCGGCTTCGCTCATGGATTGCCCACTTGCGGCGAGTTGATCCATTTTCACTGTGAGCAATACGTTCGCCGCTTGTTCACCCCCCATCACGCTGATGCTGGCATTGGGCCACATCCACATTTGGCGCGGGCCGTAGGCGCGCCCACACATTCCGTAGTTACCAGCCCCGTAGCTTCCGCCGACGATGACGGTGAACTTAGGAACGTTTGCCGTACTCACGGCGGTCACGAGTTTGGCGCCGTTTTTGGCGATCCCTTCGTTTTCGTACTTGCGACCGACCATGAATCCGGTGATATTTTGTAGGAACAGTAGTGGAATTTGACGTTGGGTGCAGAGTTCGATGAAGTGCGCGCCTTTGAGAGCAGACTCGGAAAATAAGATGCCATCGTTGGCCAAGATGCCGACAAGGTGGCCGTGCATCCGAGCGAACCCGCAAATGAGGGTTGTTCCGTACCGGGCTTTGAATTCTTGGAATCGGGAACCATCTGTTATGCGGGCGATCACACCGCGCATGTTCATCGGCTTCTTGGTATCCGCCGGAACCAATGAATACAGTTCGCTGGGGTCGTAGACCGGGTCTTCCGGGGCAACAGGGTCGGTGAGAGAAGGTTTAGGTTTGTGTCCCAGATTTTCGACGATATTGCGGACGATTTCTAATGCGTGGTGATCGTCTTCGGCGTAGTGATCTGCAACTCCTGAAAGGCGGGTGTGAACGTCGGCCCCGCCTAAATCTTCGGCTGACACTTCTTCGCCAGTTGCGGCCTTGACCAGAGGAGGGCCACCGAGGAAGATGGTGGCTTGATCTTTGACCATGACGGTTTCATCCGACATGGCGGGCACATAGGCACCCCCCGCGGTGCAGCTTCCCATCACGCTTGCGATTTGCGGAATTTTCCGCGCTGACATGGTGGCTTGGTTATAAAAAATGCGCCCAAAGTGATTTTTATCCGGGAAAACTTCGCTTTGTAATGGGAGGAAGGCTCCGCCGCTATCGACTAGATAAATACACGGCAGGTTGTTTTCTAACGCGATTTCCTGAGCCCGCAAGTGCTTTTTAACCGTGATTGGGAAATAGGTTCCACCTTTTACGGTGGCATCGTTTGCGACGATAACGCATTCCCGGTTATGGATTCGGCCGATCCCGGTGACAACGCCAGCGCAGGGTGCGGCATTACCATACATATTGAATCCGGCGAATGTGGAGAACTCTAGGAATGGAGCACCAGGATCAAGCAGAGCATCAATCCGTTCGCGGGCGAGGAGCTTTCCGCGCGATTTATGCTTTTCGATATTCGCTTCGCCGCCTCCGAGCATGGTCTCGGCGAGCCGTTCGCGGTAAGTCGCCATGGTTTGATCCATCGCGGCGCGATTGGCCTTGTGCTCTTCGTCGTTGAAGTTGATGCTGGAGGGGATGACTTCCATGCCGAGTTTGATGATACTCGGCTGGGACTATGCTCTGCGGGGGCGATTGTCATTCGTCAGAATTTCGATTGATTTAGGGGGACAAAAATGATTACAACTGCTCTGCTACTTGCGAAATTGCTTGCCACTGAGCCTGAAGTTAGAACCATGAGCCAGGTTTCTCTTGGCGTTCTTGAGAACAAACTGGTTATCACCAGAACGGTTTTAGAAAGCGGGAATGTGATCTGGGAAGAAAAGACAACTCAGGACAAGAAAAGCACATGGATTGATCGGCGAGAGTTTAGTGGTACGGGGAGTTTGATTTCTCAGACAATCAACTGGGATTTGGAAGGCCAAGGTGCTAGTTCTTGGGTTGTTGAAACGAACGAAGAGGGTGGCAAAGTAAAGACTCTTAAATACCGAGGAGAAACGCAGAGTTTAGTAGAAAACGTTGGTAAGGAAACTCTTTTAGGTGATCCATCTTTGCTTTGGTGGATGGGGCCGGAGCCGCCTGTGGTTGGGACAAAAGCTACTGGTTCAGTATTTATCCCATTGAATGGATTGCATAAATTTGAAGTTGAATATGTTAAAGATGTGCAAATAAAGGTGAAAGGTAAGCGATACAATTCTCATAAGCTTGTTAAAAAATTAGGAATTCGCAATGAGACCTGGTGGGTAGATGATAAGGGATTACCTTTGCTACGTTATTTTTGGTCGAAAGACGAAAGCAATCCCCATCGCATAGACGAAGTTCAGTAGTACTTAGCGTAGAGTTGCGCCGAGCGATTCAAGAGCCGCTAAGATTTTATCGCGGAGGCTATTTGCTTCTTCGTCGGTAAAGTTCTCACCAAGCTTACGAAATTGCAATGCTATTGCCAGTGAGTGTTGACCATCCGGTACGCCTTTGCCTTCGTACACATCGAACAGCCAGTGATTTTCGAGCGTTTCGCCGCCTGATTTCACGATTGCCTGATCAATTTCTGCGTAAGGAACTTCCTTTTTAATGAGGATGGCAATATCTCGGCGGGCGGCGGGGTTGCGTGAAATAGCCTTGCTTGTGGGCACTCCTGTTTGCTCAGTTTTGAGCGGATCAAGTGTGATTTCTGCCATTACAGCGGTGGGCGAAAGATCGGTTTTTTCCGCGACCAGCGGGTGAATTTGACCGAAGATTCCAACTTCGCTTTTGCCGAAAATGATTCGCGCCTGACGGGTGGGGTGGAATCGGAGATCGGTGGTTGTGCGGCGATACGAAACGGGGAGCTGAATCGCGTGGGCGATTTGCTCAATCGTGCCTTTGAGCGTGAAGAAATCGGCAGTTGTTGGGTCAGATTCTCGCCAAGTCGGACTTTCAAATGATCCTGAACTGATGATTCCGAGTTGTGTGGATTCGGTTTCATCGTTGTGAACTCGCCCAATTTCGAATATATGGATGTTTTCCGCGTTGTTTTTTCGAACCGCATCACAAAGGGAGGGGAGGATGCTGTTTCGGAGATAAGCCATTTCCGGGCTATGTGGAGTTCGGACTTGGGTGCGGGTTCCTTCGGCATCCAGCGGATGAATGTCTCTGAGAGAATGCGAAATGCACTGGTCGAGACCGCATCGGAGGGCGGCTTCGCGGATGTCATCGGTGAGTTGTTCAAAGCCTTGAGGGCCGCCGATGGGAGTTGAACCGATAGGAAGTTCTTCCGGGATGAGTTCGTAACCGTGAACGCGTCCGAGTTCTTCGATCAGGTCTTCTTCTCGCAAGATGTCGGATCGCCAGGTTGGGGCAACAACTTCCAGAGAATCTGGCGATTTGCCAACAATGGCAAATCCTAATCGGTGCAAATATGACTCGGCTTGGTCGAGCAATATCTCCATGCCTAACAGTCGAGAAGCTCTCTTTATAAAAACAGTGAGTTGGACGAGTGGAGGTTTTGTGGCGATAACATCAACGATTCCACCGACTGGAGAATTGTTAGTGATTTCGAGATAAAGTTCAGCAAATCGGTTCAGCGCAGCGGTGGTGCCTTCTGGATCGACATGGCGTTCGAATCGGTAAGAGGCTTCGGTAAAGAGTCCAAGTTCCTTTCGCGTTCGACGAATAGAAGTGTTGACGAAGTGGGCCGATTCTAGGAGGCAGCGAGTGGTTGAGGCTGAGACTTCTGTGTCTTCGCCGCCCATTATCCCAGCAAGAGCGATTGCTCGCTCTGCATCTGCGATGACCATATGATGAGGATGTAATTCGTGATCCGTTCCATCCAGGGTTTGCAGTTTTTCACCATCTAACGCATTGCGAACTATGATCCTTTCGCCTGCTAACTTATCTAAATCAAATGAATGCAAGGGTTGCCCAGTTTCCATCATCACGTAGTTGGTGAGATCCACGAGAAGGGAAATTGGGCGTTGTCCGATCTGCCGTAGTCGCAGTTGGAGCCATTCGGGAGACGGCCCGTTTTGGACGTTTTCAAAGATGCGGCAAGAAAACCGCGTGCAGGTTTGGGTTTGGATTTCAGCAGAGGTTTTCGACCAAATATCTCGATTGCCCGTATCGGTAGCAGGGAAACGCTTTTCTGCTCGCAAGAAGAGTTCAGTCGGAGTAGCGTTCGGAACCTTGGCAAGAAACTCCCGTGCGAGTTGAATCACCGAGGCTCCGTCGCCCCGGTTGGCCATGATGTTGATATCAAGGACTTTGTCGCCTTCAACTTCGGTGATTTCTTCAAGTTCAAAGCCGGTCATCGTGAGTTTATCGGCGATTTGTTCGGCGTTGAACGAAGTATCAACGTAGTCGCGGAGCATGGAGTAGGTGAGTTTCATGCGGATTATTAACTAAGCAAACTGAGCAAGAAAACGCTGGTCGTTTTCTAAGAAATTGCGGAGATCATCAACTCCGTACGCCATCATGGGAATGCGTTCTACTCCGAGTCCGAAGGCAAATCCGGAGAATTCTCGCGAATCAACGTTATACTTTTCTAGAATATTTGGGTGGATCAACCCGGCGCCGCCGAGTTCTACCCAACGTCCGTTAAACAACTTTGGGCTAGAAATTGCGTAGTCAACGCCAGGTTCAACAAATGGGAAGAAGTCGGGCCGGAACCGCACCTTCACCTCGTCGCCGAACATCGCTTTGGCGAAGACTCCGAGGGTTCCTTTGAGGTGAGCCATCGAAATGCCCCGGTCGATCATAAAGCAGTCAACTTGGTGGAATGTGTGGCTGTGGGTTCGATCAACCGCTTCGTTCCGGAAAGTGCGGCCAACGGTGAAGACTCTGAGGGGAGGCTCAGTGGATTCAAAAACACGGCCTTGGAGAGCAGTGCATTGAGTCCGCAAAACCTTGTCATCAGTCACATAAAATGTGTCCTGTTCATCCATCGCTGGGTGATCAGGTGGATAGTTGAGTGCATCAAAATTGTATTTGAACTCTTCAAGTTCAGGAGATTCTTTATAGACAAATCCCATAGAACCAAGAACACGTTTGATTTTATTTGTTGTTTGTTGGAGTACATGCTCGCGACCGTAGCGTGGGGTGCGACCGGGCATCGTTATATCAATTCGCTCGGCTTCGAACTGCTTGCTTAACTCACCCACTTTGAGGTCTTGAACCCTGGCATCGAGCATGGATTGCACCGTGTTTTTTGCCTCGTTAATCTTTGCGCCAAAGAGTGGTTTTTGATCGTTCGGCAAAGCACCGATGCCTTTCATCAGTGCGCTCAGCTTTCCGTTTTTTCCGAGAAAATCGAGTTCAACGGTACGAAGTTCTTCCGTGCTTTTTGCCGCTTGAATCGCGGCGATTGCGTCATTTTGAACGTGGGTGATTTGCTCCATTAACCAGCAACCGCCAGGATTGATTTTTTCACCCGTTCTAGTGCATCCATCAGCAAATCATCTTCGATTGTCAACGGAGGCGTTAGGCGGAAGGTGCGGTGCCGCGTTTCTTTGGTGAGAATTCCATTCTTAGTGAGTTCAGCGCTCAGGGCTTTGCTGTCAACGGTGTCGTTAACTTCAATTCCGATCAGGAAGCCACGACCGCGAACCTCTTTGATTGCGGGATGATCGATGCCGCGCAGGTAGGTAAAGGCTTTTTCGCCGAGGAATTTGACTCGGTGCGGAATATCGCTTGTTTCGAATTCCGCAAGTGCGGCCAAAGCAACGGCGGCGGCAAGTGGGTTTCCGCCGAAAGTTGAACCGTGATCTCCAGGTTCAAAAACTTCCATGACATGGTTTTTACCGACAGCGGCGCTGACGGGGAGAATTCCACCGCCAAGAGGCTTGCCAACGGTGATGATGTCTGGCTTCGCTCCTTTTTCATGCATCCAGGCGAATTTATCGCCGGTTCGGTAGAAGCCGACTTGGATTTCATCCCAGATCAGCAAAACGTTGTTGTCATCGCATAGCTCACGAACTTCGGTCATCCATCCATCAGGCGGCATCAGGATTCCGCCTTCAGCTTGGATCGGTTCGCAAAGGATGCCAACTGTGTTGGGAGTTATCGCCGCTTTCAGAGCCTCAATATCACCAAACGGAACGATTTTGAACCCAGGCGTATAAGGGCCGAAGTATTTGGTGTAGGCGTGCTCCGTGCTAAATCCGATGATGGTGGTGGTTCGCCCGTGGAAGTTATCTTCAAAGCAGATGATTTCGGCTTTGTCCATTGGGACACCTTTCACGGTGTATCCCCATTTGCGGGTGAGTTTGATCGCGGTTTCAACTGCTTCTGCACCTGTGTTCATAGGGCATGCGCGATCGAGTTCGCAGAATTCGCAGATTCCTTGCAAAAATAATCCGACTTCGGTGTTGTTAAAAGCTCGGGAAACAACGGCAACGTGGTCGAGTTGTTCCTTGAGCGCATTGATTACCTGCGGGTTGAGGTGACCATGAGCGGTCGCCGAATACGAACCGATGCAATCAACATACTCGTTTCCGGCGTGATCCCAAACCCGGGCGTTCTCTGCTCGCACTAGGTTGACGGGGAGGGGTTTATAGTTATGGGTTCCGTACCGATAATTGACCGCAATAGACTCTTCATCGGTCATCGAATCAACGAGGTCACGGAATCCGCCCTGCGCGATTTTTTGCCATAAAGTGAGTTCTTGTGTGCTGGCCATGGAGTCATTGTGAAGGTTTAAGGGCCCTCTTGTGAACCCCCATAGGTAGGGCGGCTGATTTCTGCATTTGTCATGTGAAATTACCGGGGAGATGTGGAACAGGATATTTACGGGTAGCTAGGATGGCGGAAAAGGCGAAGAAGAAAGGCGGCAAGTTGCCGATCATATTGGTGGCAGTGCTTGTTGTGGCAGGCGGTGGCTTTTTTGCAATGAGTGGCAAAAAAGATAAGGGTGAAAAGCCGAAGGAGCCACCAGTTGAACTCGGTGCAGTTCAAAGTTTAGGCGACCAGTTTTTGGTGAATCTCGCCGACGGACGCACATTTTTAGTGTGCAACGTTTCAGTCCAACTTGATAAAAAGGGACACGTCAACGATCCGGCAGCGGCTGAAGAAGGTGGCGGCGGCGGACACGGAGGCGGTGCAGAGATGACTTTTTCAGTTGCCCGTGATGCTGTCAACACAGTACTTTCAGGCAAAGAATTGAGTGAAATCACCAAGAAAGATGGATTGAAGTACCTGAAGCGAGAGATCGCGGCGGCAATCAACCACGCTCTGCATGCGGCTCATCCGGCGAAGGATGGCGAAGAGGCGACCGATCCTAAGGAAGAATTTAAGAAAGCCAAGGAAGGGCATAGTGGTTCGGCAGAGGAGCATCACGAAGAAATCGACCATGAGTGGTTAGATGAACTCGGATTTGATGCAGAAAAAGGGCCAGTTCTCAAGGTCTACTTCGACACATTCACTTATCACAAACGCTAATTAGAGTTCAATCTCTGGCGGGTATCCGTAACGATCTGGGTCGGGCGAGTTTTCTCGTCCGACCCAGTCTCTTAATGTCGCAAGGGTTGCGGCGGCAAGCATAGCTTGAAACGGAATCGTGGGTAATGCAAATCGCCCGTTGCCAAAGAAGACGCTGACCACAAATGCAGTGAGAAAAATTTGAGGCAGGGCGACGAAAATCAACCTCCTGCCTGAAGGAGTGAGCGACCCAACAGCAACTCCCAAAAACATGGCAAACAGCAACGTGCCAGTAAAGATGTTCGTATAGGTTCGGAAACCGAGAAACAATTCCCGTTGGTCATCCATGCCTGGCGAAATGAGTTTCTCAGGGTTTGTTTGAAACGCCCAATACGTGATATCTGTTGGAGTGCCGAAAGTGGCTCTAATTTTGGCAGGCACTAGCGAAAGGGATCTGCCGAAATTTGATTTGATTTCTGCGGTAGCCAGGGATTTGGTTGATTGGTCGTTGGCGACTTCGTTTGCTGGTGTATCAGGCTTTCCTGGAGGAGTTTGATAGGCTCCAGTTGCATTGGGGTTGTGGCCAATCCACAGGTTGTCGCCCCCGTTGGCGGATACGAATACGAAGTGCCCGTGCGTTCGCGCGTTTCGGATAATCCAGGGGGTTACGGTGAGCAGGGCGGCTCCTAAGCAGATAGCAATCGCGAAGGGGAGTTTAGGGCGTCGATATTCAGCTTCGGGGCGAGGAGAGGTCGCCAGCGCAAATGGAATGAGGATTGCTTGTGGACGAACAAGGGTTGCTAAACCGATCCAAAAACCTGTGAACCCCCAACGCACATAGCTCTGCGACCAAAGAGCGAGATGAACAGCAAGAAGCGTAAGAACAGTGTAGAGAGGCTCGGAAGCGATAATTCCTGAGTAAGCAATCATTCCGGGTGACAGGGCGACTAGGAGCCCTGTAAAGCTGGAGAGCTTTTTGCTCCCGGTCAGGCGATGAGTGATTGCACCGGTGAGATATGCGGCAAACAGGGTGAGGAGACAATTAAGAATCTTGGCGACCAACAATCCAGAGCCAAAAATCTTAAAAACAACGGCAAGAATAAGCGGATAGCCGACGGGCCAATATGCGGTGGGGCCGTGCTCTGTACGGTAACCCATGAACTGAGAAATATCAGTTGCGCGTTGTAGATACCAGGCAAAGTCAGTTTGAGGTTGGGTGTTGACTTCGCTGAGCCACCAGATTCTCGCGATAGCGCCGACAAGAAGGATCAGCAGGGCAGGCCAGTGACGATTGAGTATTCGTTCTCCGCTGACCATGAACGTATTTTGCCTGGTTTACGGAATGAAATGTGTGATTGGTCAGCCCCTAATTTTGAAGCTGACCAATCGAATGTTTATAGGCCAGCGAGCAGAGCTTTTGCGGCGGCTTTGTTTGCATCGCCAGGGCCGTTTTTGGCGACATATTCCAGAGCAACTTTCGATTTAGTAGTTGGCATATCGGTCGCCATTACTTCCAGAGCAAGCTTTACTTCCGCTTCATTCTTTGAATAAAGACTCATACTCAAGTCGCCGACTTTGCCTTTCGCAACTGGAATTTTGGTTACGTTCTTTTTCACGAATCCGAGAGCGGCTTTGCGTACGTCAGGGGATGCCGATCTCAGGCACCATTCCAGTACCTTGACCAAATGTTCTTGCTCGTAATCTTCGGCGTCGCTCGCGGAGAGTCTGGTTAACGCTTCAGGAGATGTATCGAGCCATTTTGCGACTTCTTTTGGCAAGTTCTTAAGCAAGTTTTGACTGATCCAAGCAACAGCGTAGTCGGGGGCGGCGGAGCCAGAGAGCAAACTTGGAGTGAAGAGGTCTTTGTCTAAGAATTGCTTTGCTTCAAGTCCTCCAGCGATTCCGACATCCGCGAGTGCCATCGCAAAAGCTGAGTCTGTCATTGGGCTGACGAGTTTTGCATTGATTTGCTTCATCGTCGCTTTATCGGTGTAAATCCACAAACGGGCTTGATCCCAGACGCCACGGAAATTGGAGTTGTTCATGCGTCCTGTTATCTCTCGAAGTATCGGGTCTTGGCAACGGTAGGGCAGATACTTGACGCCGGCGGCTGGCTCCTTCTTTTCCATGTTCATGCAGAGCACGCGCATTTGAGCGGGAGATTGAACCGGATCGTTGTTGAGCGAGGCAAAGACATCAAGGTTGTTAAATGTCATGCGGTTGAATGAAACGCCAGTAGTCATTGTTTGAAACGCGGGATTCGTTGGAATCCACATGGTTCCGACCGGGGCATCTAAATCCATGTTGCACGGGTTCTGTTGCTGCTCTACTAGCGGGAAGAAGAGGTGGTTCATATCTTCGCCTTCGGGGGCGTACATCCCGATAATCGCAAGAAGTTCAGCTGGCGTGTATTGTCCGGATTCAATAAACTTGTCAATCACACTAGGTGGGTTAGATCGCTTGATATCTGAATAGAATGTGCCGATACTCACGCTTGGCACAAGATAGTCGAGCTTGCCTGCGTAGGTGAATCCTTCGTATTGGTTGGCCTTAGTAGTAGGGAAAATGATTTGAGTGCTTTCCCCATCCTTATTGGTTACCGTTAAGCCCCCAAGTGCTTGTTGAAGTTCTTTGTTCGGTTGCCCATCAGCGAAGTATTGGCTAGCGATCGGTTTATCAAGCGGATCGTAGTAGGTGCCAATCGGGTATTTCCATTCTCCTATGGTCTCAAATTGAAGACCGGCTGACGTTGTCCATTCTTTTCGGTAAGTAAGACTAAGATCAACATTGTAAGGTTGGTATCCGTATTCAAGTTTCGTCCAGCCGTTTGGTTTTAAACTAGCCGAAGGGTTGATGCGAGTATCTGTGGGAAGCGAATTAAAAATATCATCCGCTTTCGTCATGATGTTGACGACACCAGCGACAGCATCTGATCCATAAACTGCAGTAGATAAGTCTCGCAAGACTTCAACTCGATCTACAGCTGCGGTAGGAATCGTGTTCAGGTCTACTCTGCCCCGAAGATTAAAAGGGCTAGCAAGTTGGTCGGGCCTGGTGTTGACTGAAAGGCCTCGTATAGGCATTCCTGTTTGAGTGAGTTGTAAATTGGTTTGAACTCTGAGGTTCACAATATCTTTGACGTTGGTGGTTGAATTGAGCTGTTCGATTTGACCAACATCAACTACAGATACTGGGATGGTTGTCTCAACTTTGGCAGTTGTCGTGAATACAAGAATTGCAGCCAACATGATGTTGCCATGATAACAAAAAAGCGTCGTGACAATGTACTTTTTAGCTCGACTTTTAATCTGCTGGAGCTAGTAAAAGCGTGACTTCACTGCAGAAATGTTGACCAGTTTGTGTGAGATAGAGACGGTCGTTATCTAATTTGATCCAGCTCCGCGAAATGGATTTTTCCAATCCCTGAGTGTCTAGATTAAGGCCAGTGGTTGGTAACCCTTCGTTTAGTCGCAGACCGAGCATGAGCTTTTCAAAGTTTTGGTCGCTCTCAGTAAGGAATTCACTTTCGCAGTGGAGGGATTTGTTGTCTTCTATTGCGGTCGAATATCCTTCTGGGTGCTTGAGATTTGTGTAGCGGTATTTGCCTTGAGCAGTGTAGTAGCAACCAACGGCTCCCGGGCCATAAGCGAGATACTCCTCGTTGCGCCAATAAGCGAGGTTGTGGCGGGATTCGTTCCCTGGCAATGCGAAGTTCGAGATTTCGTACTGACTTAATCCGGCAGATTCCGTGACTTCGATTGCTTTTGAATACATCTGCGTTTGCGCTTCATCGTCCGGCAGATTGAGCATGCCTTTTGTATGATGGCGATAGAACCGAGTGTTTGGCTCGATGGTCAAGCAGTAGAGGCTGAGGTGTTGTGTGCCAAGCGAGAGCGCAGTTTCGAGATTGTTTTGCCACGCTCGCGGTGATTGTCCGGGCAAGGCGAACATGAGATCAATGTTGATACTCGTGAACCCTGCGGCTTTAGCTTTGGCGACGGCTTGTGCGATATGAGTCGGTGCGTGGACTCTGCCAAGGCGAACCAAATCGTCGGCCTGGAAGCTCTGTGCACCCAGGGACAAGCGGTTGAAGCCAGCTTTACGCATCGCTTCGAATTTAGGAAAATCTATCGTGCCGGGGTTGGCTTCGGATGTGATTTCGCAGTCCTCAGTTGGGGGATGGGCTTCGATGACTGCTTCCAGGATTGCGACAAGTTGTTCGGTTGGGAGATAGGTTGGGGTGCCGCCTCCGATAAAGATGGTTTTGGCCGGGCGTCCTCGGTTGGTGGAGTTTGTGATTTCAGCGATGGTTGCCGCAGTGGTGCGCGCCATGATGTCGCCCTGCATGGCATAGGAATTAAAATCGCAGTATCCACACTTCGAAGGGCAAAACGGAGTGTGGATGTAAACGGCAACGGGATCGTGATTGATCGGTTCTATGGGTTAATTATGGTGGGATGTGGCTCAGTCGCGCGATGCTAAGGCCGCGATCAGCCCTAATACGATTCCTGCAATCACCGGCACCGCCGGCTGATGACACGAAATTCATCCAGAGTTGGAGGCTTTCATCAATAGGTGGTAGCCGAACCCGGCGGCACCTCCGATGATCGCAGATGAGATTGCTTTGATGAGCATTGATTATTCAGAGTGCAGAACGAGTGGCATTCGTTCCGTTACTGGGACTGTCATTTTTTTCACTAGTGGAGTTACTTATCAAGTAACGCAGCAATCCCGGGAAGCACTTGCCCTTCGAGGAATTCCAGCGATGCGCCGCCACCGGTGGAGACGTGGGTGACCTGGTATGCGAGTCCAAACTTTTCGATTGCAGCCGCAGAATCGCCGCCACCTACGATACTTGTGCCTTTGCACTCAGCCAATCCCAGAGCGACTTGCTTGGTGCCGTTGGCAAACGCATCAAATTCGAAAACTCCCATTGGCCCGTTCCACAAAACGGTTTGGGCATTTGCGGCAATTTCTCGGAATCGTTTTGCTGATTCCGGGCCAATATCTAATCCCATTTGATCGGCAGGAATGGCGTTTGAAGGCACTACCTTAGCCGGAGCATCAGCTTTGAATTCGGGAGCCACCACGGTATCGGTCGGTAACACTATTTTGGGATTTGCTAGCAAGGTTTTGCAGTAGTCCAGAGATTCTTCGTCGAGCAAAGACTTACCGATCTCGTTACCCTCTGCCTTGAGGAAGGTGTATGCCATGCCTCCGCCAATAATGAGTTGGTCAACTTTTGGTAAAAGCGATTCAATGACCTGAATTTTATCTTTGACTTTTGCGCCGCCCATGATTGCTACGAACGGGCGTTTGGGGTCTTCCACTGCATTGCCAAGGAAGTTAATCTCTTTCTCGATGAGGAATCCCGCAACGGCGGGAAGGTGGTGCGCGATTCCTTCGGTGGAAGCGTGTGCGCGATGAGCGGTACCAAACGCATCATTTACGTAAATGTCTGCCAGGCTGGCGAGTTCCTTGGCAAAAGCAGGGTCGTTGGCTTCTTCTTCGTTGTGGTAACGCACGTTTTGGAGGAGAATCACTTGTCCAGGCTGAACCGCTTTAGCGGCGGCTTGGGCGGCGGGGCCGATGCAGTCGGAGGTCAGCACAACTGGTTGTCCCAAGAGCTCAGTGAGTCTTTGCGCGACAGGCGCAAGCGAGAATTCTGGATCGGGCTTGCCTTTTGGTCGGCCCATGTGAGAAGCCAGGATGAGTGCCGCCCCTTGATCTAAGCAGTAATGAATGGTAGGAAGTGACGACGTGATACGGATGTCGTCGGTGATTTGCCCGTTTTCCATCGGAACATTGAAATCGCATCGGATGAATACCTTTTTGCCGGAAAGGTCAATTTCGCGGACGGTCTTTTTATTGAGGGGCATAAGGACGATTCTACTGCGGTCGCTAACGTTATATTAGGAATTTGTTTTCAGCAAGGAAGGGAACCAGAAATCGGGATTACCGAGTAAATTGATTTAGTATGTTGGGTTCATTTGCAGTTTTGGTTTTTGCCGGAATTGGACAAACACCGCCCTCCTCGTTATCTGAGCTTGGAACTCAATACGGTTTTGAAGTTGAGGTTCCGACATCGACTGTTTCATGGCAAGGCCAGGGATACACAGTAAAAGGTGAGCCAACATCGCAAGATGCCCTGGAAAAATACACACAGTTATTTGCGAACGAATGGAAGCTTTATCCTGTTTCGTTTGTTAAGAAAGCAAAGGTTTTTAAGATTACATTTTGTGTTTCGTTATCGCTAAATAATCAGTTCCGGGCGGCAGTGCCATCTTATGATGCTGATCGTATGTTTTACGATACAGCGGCGGGTGCATACAACTCGAATTATCAAAGGAACGTAGTTCACCACGAGTATTTTCATATGGTGGATCAGCGCGAGAAGCGGCTCTACACTGATCCTGAATGGGCATCCTTGAACCCACCCGATTTTAAATACGGCTCAGGGGGAGCACAAATGCGAACAAGCGGAGCAGGTTCATTAACCGACAAGATTCCTGGATTTTTGACACTGTACGGTACTTCAGGAGTTGAGGAAGACAAGGCCGAACTGTTCGCTCATATGATTGTTGATGGGGAGTTTGTTGCGAATCGGGCGAAACTTGATCCAGTGCTGAATAAAAAAATCGGCCTACTCAAAAAGCGGCTTACTGAATTTGACAGTTCAATGGGCGACTTGTTTTGGAAGAAGATTCCAGGCTGGAAACCAGTTGATGACAAGCTTCCTATTTTAGGATTAGCTAAGTTAAATAAGAATTAATCGGTGGGACGAAGTTACATTACTTCAGGGTTGCCAGTATTTATTAGTTGACTAGGTTTTTTATGGAGCGGAAAATTTGTTTGCTCGATGTACAAGTTGGTTCTGCGTGTGAACTGGGATCGGCTCTGGAAGGATACGCCTCCATTAAGCACGTTGTTGATGCGTATGGAGACGTGATCTTGGACGGAGCTTATGGTGACTTGGCTGAGTTCGTCCGAAGTGGATTCGTGGCGGTTGGTCACGACCATTCGGGAATTCCAGTGGGCTACATCACTCAAGCGGTGGAAGATGCAAAAGGGTTGTTCGTTGGAATGGAATTCCACTCTACTGAGGCGGCTCAGTCTGCCCAAACTGTGACGAAGGAACGTCTACAGGCGGGCAAAAGAGTCGGCCTGAGTATTGGCTACCTACCGCTTGAGTGGGGGTTTGAAACACGCAACGGAAAACGGGTTCGGCTACTGAAAAAACTTGAACTCAAAGAGTTCAGTTTAGTGACCTTGCCAGCAGTGGCAAATGCTGAAGTCACTTATTTGAAGGAGTCTACAACGGAACTAGATTTTGCCACGATTGAGCAACTCAGCACTGAGTGGAGCCAGCATTTGAACGGCGCAACCAATTAGATTTTTGAAAGAGAAAGATAGAAATGAATAGTGTTAATCATATTGAATTAGGGCGTGAGCTTGAATCGAAGCGGGCAGCATACAAACAAAGGTGGGATGGCTACGCAACGAAATCGTTAGTTGATGGCAAGCAGGTGAAAGATATCCCTGCTAATGACTTGGAAGGGTTGCGGCGAATGATGGATGACATCAACGAAGTTGCATCCAAACACGAGATTGCTTTAGCCGCATTTGAGAATGCTCAGGCGATTGAATCGAAGCAAATTGAGAATTCACGACCTCTTAATAGGGTTGCCGCAGCGACGGATATCCATTCGGTATCCGAACAGTTTCTAAAGAGTTCCGCTTGGAACGGGCGAGTAGGTGGTAAGTTCAGCGACGTTGAGCTAGATCGTGCCGCCCTTGCTTTTCTTGGGGTGAAAAGCGTGATGACCACTGGTTCTGGATTTGCACCGCAGGTGCTTCGAGATGGAACGGTCGTGCCGATTATCTCTCGACCTCCGCAACTGCTTGACCTGATCCGCATTGATCAGACCGACCAAAACGCGGTCAAGTTCATGAAGCAGTCCACAAGGACAAATGCTGCGGGAACAAAAGGTGAGACAGTTGGACTGGATGAGGCGGGAATCGCTTATTCTGAAGCAACGGTCAACATCCGCAAGATCGGGGTGTTTCTGCCGATAACGGAAGAGCAGTTAGACGATGAGCCGGGGGTTCGCGCTCTGATTGATGAAGACCTCAAATTAATGGTTCGCCAGAAACTAGATGAGCAGATCACGGTCGGCGATGGCACGGGCACTAATATCTTGGGTCTGTATAACCAAGCGGCGGTGCTTTCACAAGCGGCAGGAACCGATTCGGCTTTCGACCAGATCATGAAGGCGATGACGAAGGTTCGGACATCGGGGCGGGCTAAGCCGAATTTGGTGGTTCTACACAGTGACAATTATCAGTCATTAGCGCTGACTAAAACATCTGACGGCTTATATGTTTTTGGGCATCCCGGCGACGCGCCGCTCAACCGAGTGTGGGGTGTGCAGATTGTGGCGAGCGAGGCGCTGACTGCGGGCACGGGAATGGTTCTTGATACTGATTTTTCACGCATTAAAATCAGGGGCGAACTTGCTGTAACGAGCAGTAACTCGCACGAAGACTATTTCACTTCTAACCAGGTGGCGATACGCGCAGTCGTGCGCGCAGGTTTGCAGGTTTTGCGAGATCAGTCGATCTGCCGATTGACAGGGCTGAGCTAGGGATAGCAATTGGGCGACCCAGCACAGGGTCGCCCACGTTTTAAGGAGGATTACTTATGGCGTTTGATGCGTGGCCGACAGAAGCTCTGGTCGGCGAATTTTTACTGGATTGCGGCTACAGTTCGTTGCCTTCTGCTGATATTGCAGAGGTTGTAGAAAGGGCAGTTGCCGAGTTGGAATCGTTAGTGGGCTTCTTTCCATTTTTAGCAGATGAGCTGGTGGAGATTGAATTAGCGGCAGATGGATCGGTGGCTTTGCCTCAGCCGTTTGCGAGCATAGATTGGGTGAAACTAGATGAACAAGAAATTGAATGGACAGCGTGCCCAGCCGGGATTATTCCGATTCGGGTTGTTCGGCTGGCTGAAGGAATATCTGGAACGGTTTCGGTGGCCGGACGGGCTGGATATGGACTGACTGTGCCAAGTGATGTTTGGTATGCAGTTCGCGATCTGGCGGCGAGTTGGGTAATAGAGATGATCGCTCAAAGTAGCACTTCGGAGATTGAATCAGTCAAGCAAGATTCGGTCACAGTGAAGTACCGAGCAGATGCTCTTTCTACTCGGATGGCTTCGTTACTTGCCGATCGTGCAAGGTTAGTTTTTGCCAGATATTGGGTGTCAGGGATGGGAGCGTAGGATTGGCACTCGTTTGGAAACCTCACGAGTTTCATTTGTGGAAATTAGTGCCGGAAGTCGTTGAAGGAAGGGTCATAAAGAGCGAATGGGTTTGGGATAGCACGTTCAGCGGATTGTTGGTTGAAAAGGCGGCTCATGAAGTTCGCGACTTGACTGATATTGAAAGCCAAAACTTAGCGGTTGTGTTAATGGAATTGGAGGATTCGGAAGCAGTTGAGCTGGGAGACCAGCTTGTGTTGGATGCATGGAAATACCGAGTCCTCGTTGATCCGATCCGATTCAGTATTGACTTGCCCACTGACCACGCAAAAGTTGTTGTCGAGAGGTTGGATTCGTGAGTTGGGGGAACGACGTTATCGCGGTTCGCGACTGGCTGGTTGAAGCAGTTCATACGGTCTGGCCAGGAATGCTAGTTGCTACGGAAAAACCTGAGCGTGATTTCGGGGTTCCGTTCGCCCGAATAGTGACTAAGCAATTGGAATTTCATTCGGAAACCGTAGAATATGACCGATTGCAGGTTCAATTTGCGATTAGGGTTCGGCGAGAAGTTACAGCGGGGATTGTGGGCAATCAGTTGATCGCAGATGCAGAGAATTTAAGGTCAGAACTTCTGGGATCAGCCAATCCGGCGGGAGTTGCTGACTCGCCTCTTGTAACCGGAGTGCAGATAGAACAAGAAACGCCGGGTGACCAAGAGTTTGATTTATTAGTGAACTTTAGTTGCTGGATGAGTGCGGCGAGGGGATAGGTTTTAATGGCTCGATTAACCGGAGTAGATGTATCAGTTTTTAATGTTGGTGGGGCAGATTTGCTGGCAGATCTGAAGTCGGCAGAGGTGATATCAACGACAAGCTTTGTGGACGCGACGCCTGTTGTTTCAGCAGGTGCGGTGCGCGAACCTGTTAAGCAGAATGTGGCAATTAAAGGTGCTCTTCTCAGTTCTAAAGGCGGAGGCGTGAGGGTTACGCATCTGGATGTTTCCGCTTTGTTATTGGCGGGTTCGGACTTCCGTCCGGTTGTGCGAGAGGTTTTGTTTGAGGGCACGATCCAGCACGAAGAAACGAGTGGCATTGGTGACGAATGGGCTTGGCCAGTTGCAGTGCAGAAAGATTATCGGGCCAAGTTTTTGATGGCAGTTGATACGGAATCTTCGGCGGTTTTGGTCGGAAAAGCGTTGGGAGCACTCTCGGGAAAGGCGGTGCCCATCAGTTTGGTTATCAACGGAATTACGATCACTCTGACTCT
This sequence comes from Fimbriimonadaceae bacterium, assembly GCA_019638675.1. Taxonomy (GTDB): domain Bacteria; phylum Armatimonadota; class Fimbriimonadia; order Fimbriimonadales; family Fimbriimonadaceae; genus UphvI-Ar2. The sequence goes on from JAHBTE010000001.1 coordinate 1,494,687, forward strand.
TCTTCTTGCCAAATTTGAGCGCAAAATGACGGCGGGTCAAGTTCAAACTTGGGAAGTTTCTCTGGTTGGTTCGGCTCCCATTTCTGGGGCATATCCCGCATCGCCAACCGGGAACGCGACGCTGTTGGCGTATTCATTCAACTCGCCAGGCGTGCCCCTTGCTATTGAAGCGAATGGCTATTCGGGCGAGTTTTTGGTAAAGGCTTTTGGGTTTCGTTTTTCCAGCGGATCAGCGGTAGAGAGTTGGTACGACTTTGCCAGCCAAGGAGCGGTCAGTTGAGTTGGTTCGCGGATTATCTGAATGCGGTCAAATCTCAGCCGCGTTACGAACAAGTGATCGTACAGGATAGGGCTTTTCAAGTTCGGACAACCGTGAGCTACGACGAGGTTCAGAAGCTTATTCAAACGGCTAAGCAAGTGTTGAATGATATCCGTATGGAGGGTGCTCGGGCAGAATCGTCCGAGTTATCCGATGATGCCATTGCAAGCGCAGTGGCGATTTCGGAGCTGATTATAAACCCACTCATTTCACTAGATCAAGCGTTGGAAACTGCCCGTATTTCGGGCCTGCTGTTTGCCGAGTTGGCGGAGAAGGTTGATGCAATCGGGCGGCTTTGAATCGTTGAAGGGGCTGGTTGGATTCGTCAGCCGATCAGTGAATGTTGGTTCAGCGTTTTCGTTGGATTTTGAACCTGGTCAAGAGCAATTAATTGAGGTTAATCGTTCGGAAACCGAAATTAATTCACCTATTCCAATGGCAGCAAATACAGATTCTTCAGTATTAGATTGGATGGACGAAGCTTTGGGTGAGGCACTTCGTTTAAGGAGGTTTTAATTATGAGTTTTGTCTTGAACATCAACCACAGTCAGCGGCGGCTAGCGGCTGATCGCTTGACCGTAGTCGCCGGTGGCTTAGAACTCAACGGGGCGATTTGGGAAGGCACTTGGATTGATCCGATCACGCACACGCTCATGCTTCGCCCGTGTCCGTTGGAGACGGAGTGGTACATGGAATCAGGTGGTGCTTACGCCAAGCTTAGCCTTGCTGATTTCGACACTGATGCGGCGTGGGAAGAACGTCAAGACCAGCACTGGGCAGGGCCGTGGCTCGCCGTTAAAGATACGTCAGCAAATCCCGCCGCTCTTTCTGTTGCGAGCTATCCCAAAAACATGGGGCTTTCATTTAGCTGGTTCAGCTACGGTGCGGGAGATACCTTTTTGCAGTACGAACTAGGCTGGAACAGCGAAGCCACCATTAGCGGCGGAGTGGCGCTGCAATTTTGGAGCGATGGTCGGGTCGACGTTTATCGAAACGGAGAGTTCATTCAGTCGGGAAAAATCAGCGGGGCGAAGTCTCGGGAAGTCCGAAGGCTACAGGTTTTCGAGGTGATGATTATTCCTATGCGGAAACGAGAACTACTCATCGTTTCGCAAAGTGGGGACGGCTTTTCGGTTGTGTTCAATGATATTGATTTGACTGAGAGCGAGCCAGAAATCACTCCCGCAGGCAAGATTTGGTTTCGGTGTCAAAGTGGCGCAACCCAGGCGCAAATTGCGCCGATTCGATACGCAACCGCCGGATATGCAACCTCACTAAAAACCAGTTTTCTGGAAGCACCTCAGGCGGATGAGGAACTCGTTGAATTCGAGAACGATAGCTGGCTGGATTCCCCCGCCCCCTACAAGATTTATGGCTTCCCGGGATTCAGCAACGGAGATCAGACGGTAACCGCTTCGCTGATGGAATGGGATGGAGTAACTGAGTTCTCGCCGGATGGAACCGCTAACGAAATCAGGGTGAAACTTAATCTGGAAACGACGGATGAATTGTTCACTCCATTTGTGATGGGTGCCCAGTTGGGTTATGCGGCGATCGCTGGATTAACGGATGGCGACAGCGTTTTTGATTGCGCAGAGTTTGTGGATTCAGCGGCTCTATCTGTCCCTGATCGCGCCAGTGGGGTTGTGCTTGACGTTGAACTGTTGAGGGCATCTGAACTTGATGATTTAGCCAGCGGAGGATTATCTGCTGGGCGGTTGCCGGCTCAGCTACGCATAGACGAAGAAACTATTTTGGAAGGCATTTGCGGTGCGATGGATGTTGTTCATTCTTTAGGAAATGTTGCGCGTGGAACCCTAGAAATTCGCGACCGATGGCTAGCCTTAGAAGATGCAATCTTTGCGGATCGAATTCCGCTTGATAGGCTTCCGTTTGAACAGGCAATCCGGTTGCTGGTCGAAAAAAGTGGCATTGCTACAGAGCGGATCAATGTGTTTTCTTCCGGATTCAAACTCCCCTTTTCATCCGGAGAAATTAGCGGCGAATGGGGGATGCTGATCGAATCTGGCGACCGAGCTTCTGATTGGCTTCGGCGACTGATGGAGACTTTTGCTCCAAGTTGGTTCTACGGGTTTCGTCCGGCTCCCGATGGAAGTGGAGAACAGTTCTATGCTTTGCCCATTGCCGAATTGGATTATGAACCTGCGGTTACGCTCTACGCATCCCGCGAAGAAGCGATTTTGGATGGAGTCGATGAATCGGAAGCCTCGAAATTTACTTTCAGATCGCTTACTCAAGCTTCATTAGAGCCTGCGGCAAACGAGGTGAGAGTGACCGGAATTGACCCTCGCACCGGACGGCCACTGCAGAGTGTAAAGACCGACTACGCCGCTCAAACAGTAGCGGCGCCGGCTGGCTCTCGTTCCGAGAGTTGGAGCGGTTCCATACGACGATTTGTCTTGGTTGATGCGGGGCTTACCGAACAGGCGGCGATTGATTCTGCCAGCTTGGCATTATTTGATGACCTCACAGCCCGAAAGGAATTAGTAGAGTTTGAGGCGGACTTTCTTCAAAAACCGGGCGGCGTTCCAGTTTGGCGGGGTGATGTCGTCCGCATTTTTGGATTAGGCGATGTACGAATTCGCTCGTTTGGCGTTCGGTTTGAATTTGAATCGTCGCTAGGAACTTACCGCCGGGCACTTTATGTAGGTGAACGCCTGTGATGCAGTTTCGTCCGCTAGTCAATTTGAAGAGTATCGTTCTCGCTTACCGGCGGTTGGCCAGATCGCGGACGGTTGTCACTCGAGGCTCTGGTGAATTGGCGAAAAAGCTCGTGCGAAACGTCAAGCGGTTGAACGAGGAGATTTAGCAGTTGGCCGAGTATCTCAGCGGGCGAACCCGTCGAATCATCGTGACTGGGCGTTGGCAATCTCCCATCCGCGTGGAGTGGCGGTGCACACGCGAATGGCCAGTTGCTCCAAACCGATACGCCACATATTCGGAGGCATGGCCAGAGTCAATCGAGGTTCGGGCTCTGGGCATGAAGGTCGAATACTGGCCCAGTTCAGGGTTTGGAAGTTTCCCGGCAGATAGTGCCTGCTCAGTAACGTTAACTGGGCAGTACACGGTCAATCAACGAATCACCTCGGGTGAGGGCTTGAGCTTTGAGACTACTGATTCGGATAGCCACACGACAAATTACACAGTTGGGGATGAGGAAATCTTTGATCTTGATCCTCAAGCTAACTACACATTTTGGGCCGATGTGGAAGAGTGGTTTGAAGTCATTGATCCGATTGAGGATTCGGATACTGACGGATTTCCGAACTACGGAGGCGATGCGGTCAAGGATGGAATCACTGGACGTTCGGTTCGGTTTTTTGAGCGCTTACAGGAAGGCGGGGAAATGGGTGTTTCTGTCACTGGATTAGTGCCGCTAACCCTTGCTCGAACGATTCTTTCCGGTGACATTGCCGAATTTGGTGAGATAAACCATAGTCTTGATCGCAGAGGATCAATTCATGCGGAAAACGCGACGGCTCTTCTTTCGATCACGGGCAAGGTTGCGGGATTAGATGTTGAGCCCAATTACTTGCGAAGCACTTCAAGTTCATCTTTCGACGCCACAACTGGATTTGAATTGGAACTCACAAAAGGGCTGAACGAATCTGGCGAGAGTTACGGATTTTGTTGGGGTGTTCCTGATACTAAATTTAAGTGGATGGGCGTAACTTTTTCTGGCTCGGAAGAACTTGAAGAGCCGTTCCAGATTGAGTTTGAACGTCAATTTGGGTCGACTGATTTGATTGACATATCAGGTAGTGCAACCGAAGAGTGGAGTCAACAAGCGTTTGAAGCCTTTTGTGTGCTTGATGGGTCATCTCAGGATTCAGTTAGTTTTGATAATCGGACGCCGATTCGCCATTGGCTAACCGGGGAATCGCTCGCGGAAAGCCGTGATCAAGTTGATGATTGGCGGATGCAGTTTCGGGGGCGAAAATGGTCAGCGTTTACAATTGAACACGCAGAGGAAACCGTGCTTGATGATGGTAGCTCACTTGCCGGATGGAGCGGCGAAAACGTTGAGCTTTCGTTGGATGAATCAGTGCGTATTGAGGTTGAAGAAGGCGGTTTTGCATTGCGAACGTTTACCCCGCCCGTTGTCAGCGAAACTTATCGGTATTTAGAGATCGGGGCCAGGAGCTTAACGACCGAGCAAGCACCGGCGACGATCAAGATTGGTTCTAAAAGTTGGCTACGAAAAACAGGCGAAGCGCAAGAATGGGTGACTTGGACAATTGATTTATGCCAGCCAGGAACCACCTGGGTGGAAATTGATGAGAAGGAAAGCCGATACCCACTGGATGAGTTTGGGGAAGTGGCAGATTCAGGGCATTGGGGTGTCAGCCGAATCGAACAAATTGAGTTTTCTAACTTGCTAAATGCGGAAGCTTATGAAATCAGGAAGGTTGCACTGGTACGCAAAGGCGAAGCAAAACTTAGTTTTCTATCAACCTTCAGGCAGTTTCAGCTTAGGCAACAGGAAGAAACGGATGAACTCAAAATCGGGGTTTGGAGCGAAGTTGATGGCCGGATTGCTGATTTGCCTTCGATGCGGAAATCGGGAGCTACTATTTCTTGGGATTCGATTTCCGATCTCGCCGAATCATTAAGCGGTCTCGGTGGATGGACAATCATACCGGGCGTCGTGCCCTCAGATGGCTATCACACGAATGAACTTGAAGCAGAACTAGCCTGGGGCGCAGGAGTGGTATCAGATGACGGTTCACTGCTCAATGGTGTGGATTTGCCTTGCTCTGAAGAGACAAATATTTTTGCTCAGGCATTGTGGGATTCGGTAGCGGTTTTTCCCGGCGCAGGGGATGTGTGGTTCTCCAGCGGAGAGTTTGGTGCCGAAACAGAATTATTTTCCGCGAAGATTCTGCGGCCTCAAGCTTGGGGGTTGATTTTGGGCGAGTCGGCTCCCCGAAGCGGTGTGCTTGTCCAACTGTTGCTAGATGATGAGCTACGTGGAGAGGACACAACTAACAGCCGCGGATGGTTTACCACTGGCCTTCCGGGAGGCTTAGAGGGTTTTGATCATCACGTTAGGCGAGCCGGGACTTCCACGGATGATTTCTCGCCAATCACACGTTGGCGGCACCGGCGGGTTTTACATGAGCTTTCGGTTGCCGGATCGGTGAGTTACGACTGGCACTTAGCTGGTCTCGCCGCCCGAGCGAACATTACAGACGGCGGAATAGTGCTGGCCATCAAGAGCAACGGATTCTCGGCGGAATACAGTCACCGATTATTAGAATTTGAGGCGAGTTCGCTCGCTATTCGGTGGGATTTAGGCAGGGAACTCAAATTGATTATGGTCACGGAAGAAGAGGGGCAGATCAAAGAAAGAACTTCACTTGACCTAGGAGAGAATTGGAGCATGGCAGAAACATTAGCAGTTGGAAACGTGCGGTATCCCGCGCTGACAATCCATCCAGACGGGCGGAGATTCGTGTATTGGATTGAAGATGGAGCAGTGAACGGAGTGATCCGAGACCGGAGCGGTGCAGTGCTTCAATCTGTTACCGAGGCACGCGCAGACGTTGAAGAATCTGGGTTAGCTGTAGGAACACTAGATCAGCCAGGCGGCTATATGACGATTGAGTTGATCACGGTTGAAGGAGATTCAGTGGTGAGTAGCCTAAGCTCTAATGGCGTGGAATTCAGTTAATTCTTTCGCCGCTTTCGAGCCAAGGCTAATACTCCGATGCTCATGAGTACAATGCTGGTCGGTTCCGGAACAGATTCCGTCGTCATCGTTTCGTAGAATTTGTCGGCTCCAACCTGTGCACCTGCGTTGTTCCAGTGGATTCCATCGAAATGGTGAACTCCAGGGGTTTGCGAGATATTCTCAAATATAGGCACGTACTTGATGTTTGCTCCATTAAGTTGGTATTCCACTACCAATTGCTGGACAAGTACAGCTGTATCTGCTGCCCAAGAGTTAAATCCTGCTGCGACGTTATCAACTTGAGTTTCCGGGGTCGGAGAAGCAAAATAAATCGTCATTCCCGGGTTAAATCCGAGGGCAGTATTTAATAGCCCCGTCAGTTTGTCTCGATTCCAAGCTTCTGCCTGATCACGTGTAGCCTGTGAGGTCAGGTAGCTACCACTCCATCTCCACCATCCGTTGATCGGGGTCATCAACAACATAGTATCGGTATGGTTAGCAGTAAGCCAATCACTTAGTTTGCCTGCAGAGAGGGAGGAGGGATTTCCGTTGAGTATATGGTCAGCGTCCCAGCCACCCATTCCAGAGTGGTGATTTGCATGACCAGAGGGAAACGAACCCCAATTGTGGAATCCAACCCAATCGTATGTATGTCCATTTATTGAAAGCCTAGAGTCAAGAAAAGAACGATAGCTATTTCCTGCTTCACCAGTACCTCCTGTCATAGAATCGCCTACCGCCATGATCGAGCCAAAATTTTTAGCTTGTGCAGAAATGGCGCTGCACAATATGCAGGCCGTGAGGATCAGTCGGAAATTCATAGTGGTTCTTCCTGGCATGAGTACTTACAGCTATTATGCGAGGTTTTCAACTCAATGTTTGGGCAAACCTATCGTTAAAATTGCTGGTTTTCAGGCTATGAACGAATCCTTAATGATTGGATTCGCTTGACCTGCTTGGAAAACTCGGATGGATTTTCCTCAGGCTGAGAGGTTGGAAAAACGTGCTTTCTAAACTCCTCCATCGGCAAGTAAGAGCCCAGATATCTTTTAGCAACCTGCTTGCGGTTGGGGTTGATTTTCCAGCTTTGAAGGAGCGATTTTCGTACCTGAGCTATGTTGTAAAAGTAAGCGTACATCGCACTGAGGTTGATAAGGTTCTGAGCCAGCCCTTTGCGAATCAATCTTTGGTCAAATCTCGACAAATCCCATGATTGCCATTGATCTTGAATCGCCTGTCGCACCCGGATTTCTTCCAACGCTTGTTTGTGGCTGAACAGATAGGAATTAGTCTCATGTTGTCGCCAAAAAGTGAGTCGTTCATTTATGCATAAAACAGGAGATTTGATGGATGCTTCAAGCAATGCTAGCCAGTCGCCTGAGTAGCGGCAAGTTGTCTCAAATCGAACACATTCCTTTCGCCACAAAACGCCGGAGGCGAGAATTCGGTTTTCGTACAGCAAATTGGGCAAAGGCTCTTGAACCTCAGAAGTCGGCCAATCAGCATGAACATCGTCCTCAGTAATTGGATTACCTTCCTTGTCAACCATCCACCCAAGTACGTAACACAGAGGCGTATCTGGATGCTGTTTGAGCAAGTTCACTTGCTGCTCAAGTTTCTTAGGTGCCCATAAATCATCTGAATTCATGATCGCCACAAACGGCGATTTTGCAAGTTCCAACCCGCGAGCCTGGGTTCCATAAGTGCCTAGATTGTTCTCGTTCTGATAGACACTCAGTCGGGGTTCAGAATTGGCGATTTCTTTAGCTAACTCTACACTGTTGTCAGTCGATCCATCGTCGATCAGGATGATTTCGAAGTCTTGAAACGACTGGTCAAGGATAGACTGAATGCAGTCGCGTAAATAAGCCGCGTGGTTGTAGCTGGGAATAATCACGCTGACTTCTGGCATCGCATTTCAGGTTTTACCCCGGCCTTTCGCGCCACAATGTTCGTGATGGCAGAGGCGCAGTACGACAAGGCTTTTTTTGATGAAATCACTGAGGCGTCGCTTAAAGCCGCCCGGCTGATTGTGCCGCATCTCATGGAGCTTGTCCAACCAAGTTCGGTCGTCGATCTCGGCTGTGGCAGAGGAAGTTGGCTCAAGGCGTTTCAAGACGCGGGGGTCGCTAAACTACGGGGTTATGACGGAGGGGAAATCAATCAAGCTGATTTCTGTGTCAGTCCTGAGTTTTTCACTCCTTATGATCTCCGACAGCCGTTGAATTCAACCGAGAAAGTGGATTTAGCGATTTCAATGGAAACCGCGGAGCATTTGCCTCCTGAACGCGCTGAGAGTTTTGTTGCGGATCTAGTTAATCTTGCTCCCGCAGTTTATTTTTCTGCGGCTGTTCCCCGGCAAGGCGGAGTGGGACACATCAACGAGCGTCCCCAGAGTTTTTGGGCGAGCCTTTTTTCCGCCCACGGCTACCGACCGATTGATGAAATACGTAGAAGAATTTGGTTGAATCTGGATGCAGGAGTGGTTTACGCTCAGAACGGAATCCTGTACATTTCAGAGGAGGCAATAGAACAGAACCAGAACTTGAAAGCGCTGGCTGACCAAACGAGAATCGAAATGCTGGACGTTATCCACCCCAAGATTTTTGAAATGAAAAACAGCTACTACTTGCCCGAAGAAGCGGGCATTGCTCAAATTATTAAGTCCCTGCCGTATGCGATCAAAGCCACACTAGCCCGAAGAAAATGATCGAAATCCGCTCAGTCCTCATTGAAAACTTCGACTACGATTTGTGGGCGAATCGCCAATGGCTTGAGTTTTATCAATCAAAGCCAGGAACAGAAAGAGCCCTTGAAGTTATAGATCATATCGTTTGGGCGCAACTCGTTTGGATCGAAAGGGTGGAGCCACTTTTCACTCCTCCGGAAGGAAATCTTACGACAAAAATGGAAGCTATGAATTTGGCTTGGAAATCTCTTTTGCTAGGGGCCGATTTAGAACACGTCGTGCAATACAGAAGGTTAGGCGGGGAAGCGCAACAGCGTACTCTTTGGGCAATCGCGCGGCACGTTGCGGATCACGGCACTTATCACCGGGGGCAACTGCGCGAAATGGCATCTACTTATGGATTTGAGGATTTCCCTGAGGTTGGACTAAATTATTTTCTTCAGGATCACTCGCTACATGAAGGTTCATGATGTCGGAAGTTGTTGACATCTCGGCCTACTTAGATGAAGAAGGTCGAATCACTCAGTGGTCGTCAGAGAACAAAGTAATCGCATCAGCACTCAGCGAGTATTTGGTCAGTAAGATTTCACCCACCTTCACCCTGAATGAGCAAGCGATAATCCATCTCATCAACCGCTGGCATACATTAGGTAAGGCAGAGCAGATTCTGCAGGATCTTATTACGGCTGGTTTGATCAAACACGATGAGATGGGTACAGCATTTTGGAGAGAGTAGCGTTTTTATGCGCCAGCACAGCAATCGGCTGGCTCAACGATTGTTGAATGGAATTCTTGAACAGTTGATCGCGTTTTATATCCTTCTCTTCGTAGAGGAACTCCAGAACGAACTCCTGTGTGCTCGTCGTTTTTAACCACCAGTTTTCCATTCACAATGACGGCCTTGAAACCCGTCGAATATTTGTGAGGATCAACATAAGTGCTCGGATCAGTAACCAGCGCAGGATCAAAAATGTTAATGTCAGCCGCCATTCCGACTTTTAGGATTCCCCGGTTTTTCAAGCGAAAAGTTTGAGCAGGCAGGCTGGTCATTTTTCTCACCGCATCTTCCAGCCGAATAGTTTTTAGTTCGCGGACGTACCGCCCGAGAACGCGGGCGTTATTGCCATATCCGCGTGGGTGGGGAACTCCTTCCCCATATTCCCGGCAGGATGCGTCACAAGCGATCATCGTATTGGGATGCTGCATAAATGCGGTTACGTCTGGCTCACTCATTCCATGAAATACTGCGCTTGCTCCACCGTTGAGCTGAATCCAGAAAACAGTTTCAATTTGATCAGCGAGCGTAGATTTGCCGAGCCTAATCTGGGCGGCTTCTATCAGGTTCTTCCCGTTCAGGCGGGAATCTGCACGGCAACTCGCGATTACGGCGTATCCGTAATCCGTTCGCTTCCGCAGTGCCAACCGGTCGGTCATATCTTTGGCGATTGCTGCTCGCTGAATTGGGTCATCCAGCTTCTTTTTGAGTTCGGCTGTGCCACCCTCTAACGCAGAATCGGGCAATAGTGTTGAAATAGATGTGCTGGAAGCTGTATATGCGTATTGATCCTGAGTGATTTCAAGCCCCTCGGCCCGTGCTTTTTCTAAACGAGCTAGAACCTCGTTGGTTCGACCCCAAACGTTTTCTCCAGAGAGCTTGATATGCGAATATTCCACCCGGCATTTCGATTCAACACCGATCCGAATCATCTCTTCAATGGCACTGAAGATATTTGTTCCCTCGCTCCGCATGTGTGTTGCATATACACCACGATATTCTCCGGCGATTTTTGCAAGTTCTATGATCTCTTCAGTTTTAGAGTAGGCGCCAGGAAGATAGATAAGCCCCGTTGAAAGCCCGACGGCACCGTCTTCCATTGCCCGGCGCACAGACGCCTTCATCTTTGTCATTTCGGAATCTGAAGGCAACCGGTCAAAATTGCCACCCATCGCAGAACGCCGAACCGTGTTCTGACCAACTAAGCTTGCAACATTGACAGAAACCGGGTCTTTTTCAAGCTTTGCAAAAAATGAACCGAGATCTAGCTCCGAACCGCCGCAATTGCCGATCACAATGCTGGTCACTCCCATCCGAACAAAGTTCTCTGCATTTGGCAGTTCGATAACGTTTTCAGCATGAGTGTGAACATCAATGAATCCTGGTGTTACAGCCATGTTATTGGCGTCAATTTCTTGTTTCCCCGTTTCTGAAATAGTGCCAATTTCTTGGATGACCCCGCTGTTTATTGCAATATCTGCATAGTAAGCAGGATTGCCGGAACCATCGATCACCATTCCATTTCGGATGACTAAATCGTAGGTCGGGAGCATCAGTGACTTGGAAAGAGTCACGGCTAAGAATCCTGCTGTCAGCATGATTCAACTATATCTGAAACGAATCACTTTCAAATAAACGAAAAAACCGCAGGTCTTAGGATAATCGAGTGGCCTTAAACCTGCGGTTATCTAGTTGGGAGTAATTACATTTTCTTGCAGTGATCGCAAACCATCTTTCCGTCTTCGCTCACCAACTCGCCTTTAGCGACTTCCATTCCGCACTTCTCACACTTTTCCATTTCAGCCGCCGTGCTCATTTCGGTTGTGCCGGTTGAAGTGGTTGCGGGTGTAGATTCGTTTGCTGCGGCTGGTTCAGCAGGAGTGCATCCGATGATGAACATAGCGGCGAAAAGTGCGGTGATTGCGAGAATTGATTTCATGCTGTTTTCCTATTAAAGCTCATAGAAGAATGTCTTGAGCTCTCAAATAGTTCCATTGAAGTTTAACCTCCTCCACAACCGCCGCCACAGCCTCCTCCGCATCCACCCCCGCCGCACCCGGAACTACACCCTCCGGCACTGCATCCGTGACCTCCATCTCCACCTGAATGAGAATCGCCACCTCCACATCCTGCGGTGGCACACCCATTGTTATGGTGGTCCTTGTTTCGATTTCCTCCTGAGTGATTGTTGAGCAAGATGAGAATGGCGATTAACCCGAATAATCCTAGGCAGATGAATATCCCAGCACTAGCCATTCCTCGGTTTAAGCCCTGGGTTGCAGTGGTGCATCCAATCAGAAGGAGCACCATTGCTAACCCAAATGCAGGAAGGGTGACTCGCTGAGTTTTTCGTTTTGGTATGAGCCAGTATTCCTCGGTATTAATCCGGGCAAAATTCGCTGGCTGGAACCGGATTTCGGAACTTGGCCAGATATCCTCCGGTGGTTCTTCTCCAAACTCCCGTAGGTAGGATTCTTTGGTTTTCTGGTACCAATCGGTAAATTTTTCGCCTTCTGCTTGACCGCCTTTAGTTGGTTCATGAGCCAGCGTGCGACCGAGAACTTCATTGCAGAATCGGTCGAAGTAACTGCTTGTGTAGAGCATGTGCAAGTGCCAGGCTTGGTCAACTTCGTCACTCGGCGTGCAAGGGTGTCCTGCGGTGATGCAGAGATAGGCAAATCTTTTATATTCGTTTACAACTCTTAAGGAGTAGTTGCGAGACCAGTGGTTTTCGCGGGCGAGTCGTTGTGAAAATGGGAGTGCGACGGTTGGCTCGTCGATTGAAAAGTCGGAAATTTGTTGATAGAGTTTAGGGTTGGTTAAGTTTTTTGAGATGGTTTCCATCTACTTTTATTTTATGGCGGTTCTTAACAATTCGTTGTTATTGAATTGTTAAGACGAACCAAATTGTTAAGAGGTCAGACTGCCGGGTGAAGCAATCAGCGCAGGTAAAGAGTGGACTTGAATTGTCATGGACGTTGGCCGCGAATTGTCATTTTTTGTAAGAGGTATCTCCCTTTGGAACTTGAGCCAAGTACTCGCCCGTAATATTCTGGACAGGAATACAACCATGAATTTGCACAATGTCGCACGAATGAGCATTGCCGCGATATGCCTTGTCGGAGCTGTTGCTTGCCTACCGACAGCATCCGCAAACTCCAAAACTGATGCATCCCTCCAACAACAAAATCCTTTGCAAGAAGTTCAGCAACTCATCGCAAATCAGAAGTGGCAAGAAGCCGAGACGATTTTGGTGGATTTCGTTGAAAAGAACCCGATTTCACCTGGTGGTTGGTTCCAGTTAGGCTACGTGCGTCATGTTCAAAAGAACTATTCGGGTGCTTTGGAAGCCTACGAAAAAGCTTCGGCATTCCCCGCTGTCAAGCCGACCGCGCTGTTCAATACCGGATGCATTTACTCCCTACAGAACGATCTGGATAAATCAGTTGAAACTTTAAAGGCGGCAGTTGCGGCTGGATTTAAGGATCGCGAGCAGTTTTACATTGATGCAGACTTGGCAACGGTAAGAAAGGACACTAGGTTTGATGCAATTATTCCTCCATTACTTGAAGGTGCTGACTTGTTTGTTGAGCCTACAAAAGTAATCGCTACATTCACTGGCGAGAACGCAGGAGATCAGTTTGGCTGGACTGCCCGACGCGTCGGCGATTTGGATGGCGACAAGGTTATCGATTTCGTTGCCACTGCTCCCGCTTACAACAATGGCGCGGGCAAAGTGTATGTTTATTCCTCCAAGACCCAAAAATTGCTCTTTAGCTATGAAGGGAAGAGCGGTCAAAGGGTCGGCAACATTGCAACGGCGGCTGGTGACGTAAATGCAGATGGAACTCCTGATGTACTGATTGGTGCACCCCGAGGAATCTCGGGAGCTGTTATTGTGCTTTCCGGTAAAGATGGTAAGGAACTCTTGAACCGAGCCGGAGATGAACCAGCCACTGGATTCGGTTATAAAGCCTGCGCGATTGGCGATATCAACAGGGATAAGTTTGATGATGTCGCCGTAACAGCTTTGACGGGCAATGGAGCGTCCTCAAAAAGCGGAAAGTGCTATGGCATTTCTGGCAAGGATGGCTCCACCTTGTTTACGCTTGACGGTGAAGCGACAGGAGATCAGTTTGGTAGCGCGATTTCGTGTGATTTGAAATCGAAGGTAATGGCGGTTGGTGCTCAGAATGCAGGAGAAGGTCAACGTGGATGCACCTATCTGTATTCGCTTGAGAGCGGAAAGCCAAAGCTAACGCACAAACTATCGGGCGATGCTAAAGGAGCCAATTTTGGGCAAATGTTTCTCTCGTTTCCGGGTGATTACGATAAAGATGGCAAAGCAGATGTATTCGTATCGGACTTCAATTCATCTGCCGGAGCTTCCGGTGGTGGCCAGGTGTTTGTTTTCGCCACAGGAACAGGGAAAGAGCTTTTCCACATTAACGGCACTCGGCCAGGCGAGAATTTAGGCACATCTGTTTCCGATGCGGGAGATTGCAATGGTGATGGAATCGGTGACTTGATCGTTGGTGCGTGGCAACATAATAGTGCCGCTCGCTCAGGAGGAAAATGCTATCTATTCTCTGGGGCGGATCAAAAAGTTTTAGCGACTTACTCATGCAAGCAGCCAGCGGATACGTTTGGATTTGATGCCACCGGAATTGGAGACGTAGATGGTGATGGAACGGTGGATTTTCTCATCACCTCTGCTTGGAGTCCGGTAAAAGGGCAGAATACTGGGCGAGTCTTTATCATTTCTGGCCCAAAAGTTAAATAGAGATGGATGACCGGGACATTGCAATAAATGCCTCGGTCAACCTATATGAGTAGGTGCCGTTCTCTTAGGCGAAGACAGGGTGTTTAATTCCAGTGCCACTCGTCATCGCCGAGTAGGGTCTGGATGAAATTCAGTTGTCCGCTGTGATACCAAAGGTGCAGAGCAATGAATCTACACCGCTCAAACCGGGTGGTCTCGCCTTCTTCAGTTTTGAACGGCGTAGTGAACTCATCTTCGGAAAACGATTCTGCGGTTGCAATAATCTGATCGGAAGAATTCTTGAACGCCTCAATCACCACTTCCTTGGATTGGAAATCGTCGGGCGCGGTAATCCAACCGCCTTCCGGCCAATCAAATGGTTTTTCTCCGCGAATGACCATGCCGATGTGATCGTTAACCATATTCACTTCAAAAACGATGTCCGCCACTGTTCTTACTTTCGGGCCAAACTTTTTGGTGAAGGCTTCGGTAGGTAAGGCTTCCAAGTCCTGCATAAATATTCGGCAAGCACTTTTTAATGCGTTGGTGGCGATTGGTTTGGTCTCCATCTCTTTAGCCTACCTTGCGCGGAATTTGTAAGTTGAAAGCCTTAAAGAATATGAAGGAACCGTATACGCTTTTTGATTCCCGTCAAGAAACTATAAAGATGGGAGTCAGAGCTTTTTTATTGCGTTAGTATAACCATATGGACAAAGATTTAATGATTAAAGAGCAGGCGATTTTGGAAGATCATAGCGAGGCTAATGAGCAAGCTTCTAAAGTGCTCAATAGGGTAATTGCTAAAGCCATAAACTCAAGTAAAGAATTCTTGACTTTCTCTGGTAAGGCGGATTCGACCGCACTCTTTGATCTGTGCATGAAGTTGAAGCATCGGCGCGATGATTTTGTTTTGGCTTTACAGCGTGAAGTCGTCTCTCTCGGTTCCGATCCTGCAACCGAACAAAACTTTGCTGGTTGGGTTCACAGTGGTTGGCTCAAAGCGCGACTGGCGGTGGAACCTGATTCTGATTTCGTCATCGTTTCAGAGGCGATTCGGGAAGAGGAAAGTATGCGCATGGCTCTAAACGATGCGCTCAAATCAGGAGATGTTCCTCTATTAGTCGCTCCACTTTTGAAATCAGAGATGGAGTTCTCGGAAAATCTTCGGGATACTATGAAAGAATTAAAAGAAAAACTTAAGCCAGAAGATTACGTTGATGTTCATAAGGAGTGATGGATTTTGAAATAGCCATACTCATAAGCTTAATCCCTTACTTTTGGTCATGTGCTAACAGCAATATTGACAAAAGTAAGGGTTACCGCTTTAACATAAAATGTCTTCAATCTTCAGACATTTAGTTTTTTTTGAATAGCAGATTAAGATTTGGCGGTACTACGGGAACGTTCAGCCAATAAAGACTGGTACTTGAGGTTATGTTAAGCAACGCCATGGCCGTAATTCTGCTTACTTGCCAGCCAGCTACTCCGCGTGTAAGGGCGCATCATGACCTTGTTTATGACGAGGCTAGTAAAAATATTCTTTTATTTGGAGGAAGTACACCACTGGAGGATGGAAAATCGTTTGAGTTTTACAACGAGCTTTGGCGACTTAATGGAGAACGATGGAATCTAGTTGGAAACATAGGCAAGCCAATCAGCAGTTTCCGGTTGGCATACGATAAGCATAAAAGAAAAGTATTTTCTTATGGCGGCTACACTTCAGCCGGGGAAGTAGTTGGAGATTTTCGAGTATTAGAAGGTAACCAATGGCGAACCATTACAGCCAATCCTGAGATGGCAGCTGCTGAGCCTGGATTTGTATATGACTCTAAAAGGAAGATATTGGTGGCCTTTGGTGGGTCAGCCAATGGCAAATCGAATACTGCAACTTGGGAATGGTCGGGGGAGAAGTGGGAAAAGGTAAGTTGCAGTCCGCCTACTGTACGAGGAAGTTTCGTAATGGTTTTTGATGAAAAAGCGCAGAGAACAATTCTTGTTACCACCTCTGGTGAGGCGGATTCTCGAATGACAACATGGGCTTACGATGGGAAAACTTGGTCTACTGTGGATTCACAAGGGCCTGAGAAGAGGGTGGCTGCTAGTTCTGCTTATGATAGTAGGCGTGGTGTAATTATTTTATTTGGTGGATTTGGTTCAGCCGGAGTTTTTGCCGATACATGGGAGTGGAATGGCAAATCTTGGCGTCGCGTAGCGGAGAACGGACCGAGGGCACGCGGTATGGGGTATATGGCTTATGATTCTCACCGTGACCGAACTGTCATGTTTGGGGGAAGATATTCCTGGCCAAACGATGCTAATGACACATGGGAATGGGATGGAAAATCGTGGATGCAGATTTTGCCTCATGAGTGAAAATTAGTTTTGCCCTTTTCCCGGCGCGATAACTGTGCAATTAAGAGAGAGAGAGAGAGTATTGGTGCCCAGGAAAGGATTCGCTTAGGTTCACGGTAGGTTCAACGATTTCACCACTTTACGACAGCTTTTTGTCGTACCAAGCCCGACATGTGTCTAACTCTGTCCTGAGAGTATCTTAGACTCTGCAATATATGCAGGCATGGAGAACGGACCGAAATGACCCTCATACTTACATGGCTTGACCAAGGCGCTATCTGCCAAGCCGCAGATCGGCAACTCACATGGCCGGACCGTCGAGAAGATGGTTACAACAAGCAAAGTTGCATTCAATGCGCTGATGGCAACATCTCGATTGCGTTCACCGGAATGGCGCAACTAGGCCCGCCGCAACAAAGTTCCTTACCGAATGCCGACGCATATTACACCGATGACATGATTGCCGATGTTGCAGTGCACTTGGTCGCCGGAGGAGAGCCAATAGCAGAACTTGTGAACGTGCTTGCGAGGTGTGCCAAGTATTGGGTTGGGCTGTATTGGGCACGATGCATGTACGGGACCCCGAAACGCCGGTTTCTATCGATAGTCGTCACTGGCTTTGAAAACGGAAAACCATTTAGCCTAGAAATCACCAACGCTGAAGGCGCTATGTCAGGCCATGTGGCTGGTCCGGAAAGGTTTAAAATTGTGCGCCATTCTGTCAAGCCTGGAAAATTGTATGTTCATGGAGCGAGAGGAGCATGGACAAGTGAATTGCGATACCGAGCAAAGCTTAAGAGCCGTACGGTTATTACGAATGCACCCGGCGACAGGTGCGAGCAGCTTGCCAGATTTATCATTGAATCGGCTAAATCTCCGAAGGCAAACGGAGTAATTGGCCGGTCTGTGGTCGCCGCCGAAATACACCCCAACCGGCCAGTGCCATTCGATTCCGTTTACTGTCTAGAAAGTGGTGAGTCATTCCTTGACTACGCGCCAAATGTCATATCACCCGTAGGCAATCTCCTAGGAACGTGCACAGCTTCCGTAGCGCCAACCGCTCAGACATTTCTTGGGGTGCTAAATAAGCTTTTGCCAAGGGTCGTCTGACTTTACACACTCAGGCGAAGACCGGTCTCTTCAGCCATTTTAGCGGCTGTAGAACATCTATCCCAAAGCATCTGCATCCACTTTCGCTTCTGCTCCATATGGGCATGGCTGTAGTTCGCGGTGTTGCCTTGCTTTGCTTTGCCGCTGAGTTCCGCGACGATGGATGGCGGACACTCATGCTCATTCTCAAGAAGGCTAATGAATGTGTGTCTAAGAGCATGGGGGCCAACGACCGGCACCCCTGCCCTGCAAGCCGCGTGAAGGCTTCTCGTGGCGTTATTGGGGGTGATATAGCCCCCCTTTTGTGTCCGAACAGCCCCACTGAACCCACGGGAAACCCTTGCAAAACCCTCACGTTCTACCTAAACCTGGAATCAAACAGGTAGAAATAATTCTGGTGCCCAGGAAAGGACTCGAACCTTCACGTCATTGCTGACACTGGCACCTGAAGCCAGCGCGTCTACCAATTCCACCACCTGGGCACAGGCGACCCATATAATACTCGGTTCACCCTTGGTTGCCGCTGGGCCGAGAACCAACATTTCAATTTGGAACCATTCTAAGCTCGGGTAACGTAACTTGAGTTATGAAAAATCTCATTTTTGCCGGAATTTTCATGTGCGCGTTTGCCGCTCAGGCCGAGGCTCCCCGAGTGGCCGAAACTACCGAGACGATCCTAAAAAATGCTTCTCTCAAGGCTGAGAAGGAGCACAAAAACATCTTGGTGATGTTCCACGCTTCCTGGTGCGGTTGGTGCCATAAGTTGGATGATTTCTTGGAAAAATCGGAGCCAGGCAAAAAGGTTGCCGCTCAATTTGTTACGGTGCACATTACAGTGATGGAGAACGATGAGCATAAGGCGGATGAGAACGCAGGCGGAATGGAACTGCTCACCAAACTGGGTGGCGAAAAGTCGGGAATTCCTTATTACGCGATTATGGATTCCAAACAAAAAACTCTTATCACTAGCAATCCGAATAAGGATAAGCCAGGCAATATCGGCTACCCCGCAGCGGCCGACGAAATTGCCCACTTTATGAAGATGCTCAAAGTAGGAGCGCCCAAGCTTGCCGAAGCAGATCAGAAAGCCGCAGAAGCATGGTTAACCGAAACAGGCAAAAAGCTAGGCGGTTAATTGGTACTCAAGCCCAGGCAAATCAATTGCCTGGGCTTTTCATTTATCTGTCTTTTACGGGGATCACGAGTTTGAGTGCGCTGAGTTCTTCCGAGAACTTAGCGACCTTTACATCAACTAATCCGTTTTGAAGTGCGAACTCCCGGATGTGGTTTTCTCCAAACTTCTTTCGGCCTTTTGTCCAGATCGCCCAGATCATGCCAACTGGTTTGATCGCGGCTCGGGCATCCAGCAAGCGTCTTAATTCTTCGACCGAATGAACACGAACAAATACAACGTCAAGAGGGGCATCAAGCGGTTCGCCTGCGCGGGCTTCTAACTCATTTGGAAAAGCTTCATCGAACTCACCCCACGCTTGATATACATGGCCCGGCTTCAACCCAAGTTTGTCCAAGCGGCTCTTTGGATTAAGGATCGAGTGGCACCAATTATCAGCGGCATCGCCAAGGAAGAAAATAGCTTCATCCTCTTTTCGCCTCACTACCAGTTGACCGTCAAACGATTCAACCGAGGATAGCTCTGTCCACTTCCACCGGAACTTAAAATCACCGCGAAAATCAATTTCGCCGTCGCCGCAATGGGCTTTGCCTGTGGATTCTTGCTGGTTCAATCGAACTCGGCACGTAGCTTCGGCCCCCATTAGTTCACCTCCGCTTGAAGTTTTGCTTCTAGCTGTTTAGCGTAGCTTTTTAAGTGCGTATCGTGCCCGAAAATGAATTTGGACATAAACCGAAATAGTGGGGAATAAACCTCTCCGTTCTCAGTGATGGTAACTTTGGTTTGGTTACCTTGCGGTTCGATTTCAAAACTCCAAGTCCCGCCAAACTGCAAATCTTTTCCCGAGATCCGAGTTACAAGGCGTCGTGGTGGATCACTTTGCTCAACGGTGAGTGGCATTTCGCCAAACTTAGAAACTTCAATCCAACTGGTTCTGCCTTGCGTGTCATCAACCGCGCGGACTTCCGAAAGTTCGGATCGCCAAGATGGAAAACTTTTGTAGTCAGTAATAAAGCTCCATATCTTTTCCGGCGAAGCATTTACGTTAGCAACTACCGAAGCGGTGTGTCTAACGGGGAGAGTTGCTCCAATGGCAAAAACGCCGCCGATCAGCAACAAAACGATTCCAACGATTGAAAGGAGAATGATCATAATTTTTCTCTTAATGATTTGGTTCATCTGAATAGCTCCAACCAGAACCGTGTGTCTGGATGAATTCCGAAGCCGCTTTTGCGAGGATTGCCAATCCTTTTAGCCCCGCTTCACGCTCTTCATCTGTCAATTGCTCAAGCATTGCCGCCACCCGCTTGGGGTCGAGAACGGAAGTTGCCTGGGTGATGCGGAGCCCTTCCTGCGTGAGAAGGAGTTGCACCACCCGCCGGTCAGTTTCCGATCGTGTGCGCTTTAGGTAGCCCAACTTTTCTAGCCGGCCTACGGCAACGCAGGCGGTTGCCGCTGTGATTCCGAGGTGCTTTGCCAAGCCGTTCAAACTGATTGGCTCGGCTGTATCCAAGTGGTCTAGCAAACTCGCTTGCTTAGAAGTGAGGAGATTGCCAGTTTCTTCATCGTGTACATGTTGTGCATGACACGCGAAGTAAATCTTTGGATAGTGCTCTAGGAGTTCAGCCGCTGCTTTGCTCATTGATTTCATTAGTATAAACTAAATATTTGATTAGTGTAATCAAAATAAAATAATTTACAAAAAAATCTATTTAGCTTGGCTTCGGGGCGCAGTTTTGTTACCTTAAAGTTAAGGGAACGACGCCCCCAAGAAAATCCTTGAGAGCGCCGGTTTTCCGAGGAAGGAAAAACGGTGAAACAATACACACCTGACTTGATTCGTAATGTGGCCATTGTGGGCCATGGCGGTGCGGGCAAAACAATGCTCGTAGAACATATGCTCTACACCGCCGGAGCAACCGACCGGGTAGGAACCGTAGAAGCGGGAAGCACCCAAAGTGACTTTGATCCGCTGGAAGTCCGCCGAAAAATTAGCGTAAGCGCCAGCGTGACACCACTGGAATATCACGGACACAAACTGAATCTGATTGACGTACCAGGATTCCCAGACTTTGCCGGAGAACTCCATGCCGTAGCCGAAGTCGTCGGCTCAATGATCCTGGTGTGCGAAGCAAAGCGCGACCTAGACGTCGGATTCGACCTAGCTTGGGAAGTAGCAGAAAAACACAATCTTGCAAAGTTCATTTTTATCAATAAGCTCGAACGAGATAATGCAGATTATGAAGGGCTGATCGAAACTCTCCACCAACGGTATGGTCGCCGCATTGTTAACGTGCAGATTCCCATCGGGCACCAGGCGGCATTTAGCGGAGTTCTCGACCTTGTTCAAATGAAAGTCTACAAAGGGCAAGATCGAGGCGAGATTATTGAAGATATTCCGGCTGGCTACAAAGCTGAAGCTGAGGAGCGGCACGAAAAAATGATGGATGCGGCCGCAGAGGGCGACGATGAACTCGCAATGAAGTATTTAGACGGTCAGCAATTAACCGAAGCCGAAGTCGAGCACGGATTGCTGGAAGGAACGAGAAAAGGATCGGTTGTTCCTGTATTACTGGGTTCTGCGGCTAGTGGTATTGGGGTTGCGACTTTGATGGATCGCATCATCGGCGAACTTCCATCTCCCGTTTACAAACCGCTAGATATTGATGGTCAGCATTTCGAAGAAGATCCGAACGGGCCACTGATTGGCTACGTTTTCAAAACCACGGCCGACCCTTACGTTGGAAAGATTAACTACGTGCGAATTTTCAGCGGCACGCTGAAAGCGGATGACCATGTGATGAACACTGCCAGCGAAAAAGAGGAGCGAGTTCACAATCTGTTCTTCCCGCATGGCAAGAATCCGGAAGCGACCTCAGCCGTTGTAGCGGGCGACATTTGTATGATCGCTAAGCTCAATGATACGAGCACGGGTGACACACTTTGCGGGCCAAAAGTTAGAATTAAAATGGCTTCGCCATCGTTCCCGAGCCCGGTTTACCGAGTTGCGATTCACCCGAAAACAAAAGCCGACGAAGACAAGCTCGGTTCGGCGATGGAGCGGTTGCTCGAAGAAGATCCTACTCTGCGATACACACGCGATGCGGAACTACATCAAGAACTGATCGAAGGTTTGGGCGATATCCACATTGATACGGCAATCGAAAAACTCAAGGTGCGCTTCGGAGTTTCGGTGGAGACTTCGGATGCGAAGGTGCCGTACCGAGAAACTATTCGTGGCAGTGCTAAGGCTCAAGGAAAGTTCAAACGTCAAACGGGTGGCAAAGGCCAATACGGCGATTGCTGGCTGGAACTTGAACCACTAGCTCAAGGGACTGGCTTTGAATTCCACAACAAAGTAGTTGGCGGGTCAATTCCTAAAAACTATATTCCCGCAGTTGAAAAAGGGGTCGCGGAGACGATGACCAAGGGATTCCTCGCGGGTTATCCCGTTGTGGACGTGAAAGCGACCGTTTACGATGGCAGTTACCACGACGTTGACTCAAGCGAAGCCGCTTTCAAAATGGCGGGTCAGTTGGCGTTCAAGGCGGCGGCAGAAAAGGCTAATCCGCAACTGCTGGAACCCATCATGCGCATCAACGTCGATGTGCCAGATGAATCGGTTGGTGATGTTGTGGGAGACCTCAATACTCGCAGGGGGCACATGCAGGGAATGGAGCCAGTTGCTCCGGGCAAAACCCGAATCATGGCGGAAGTTCCGATGGCAACCATGATGCGCTATGCGCTTGACTTGCGTTCTTTGACGAAAGGTCGGGGAATGTTCAGCTCAGAGTTTGCGCATTATTCGGAGGTTCCCACCCACGAAGCACAAGGGCTGATCAAGGCGTTCCAAGATTCGCACAATCACGCTGATTTGCATTAGCAACCGCTTTCGCGGCCCTCTAGTTAACTAGAGGGTCGCGATCGTCATTTTTATCTCTTGGCTTTGGCGGACAAGTGAACGTTCGTTCTTCTTTGACACCGCCTGGCGTTGCAAACTGAAGTGTAATCCGCTGACCATCGTACGAATAAGTTACCGGTGAACCATCGTAAGGGCTTTTTAAGTCAGAAAGATCCAAAGTTTTTGGAATAGACGGCTGTTCAAGGGCGCGCAATATCGCCGTGAATACGAGCTTTGAAGATTGATCGTTTAACGGGAGGAGAAATGTATTGTTATCGCCAGAGAGCGATTCCATGATTTTCGCGCCAGTAGGAAATGCTAGTCCCGCAGTGTAAATTTCCATCATTGATTCTTGGAGAGCTGCATCTGCTTTTCTGTAATCAGTTGGATCAACTTCGTAAGGCTTTCTGTAAGCACGGATGATTTTGATCAAAGCCGCTTTTTGAAGTGGTGCAGGAACCTTGCCTTCCATCGGTGAAACTTCGGATTCAGGGAGGCCGAGTTTCTCTCGCCCCTCCTTAGTTGATCCCCATTGCAAAATATCAGTTGTCCAATAAAGCTCAAGGGCATATCCTTTACGGTAATCATTTACTGGCCAATTTTCAACCGCAGTTTTTAGCGCACTTACATACCTAGGATCAGGATGCTGAATATCCCACGTGCAAATTGCACGTGCCCCAATGTTTCTGATGGCTTGTCCAACAAGCAGTCCGATTGCCACTGGCTCCTCCTCAACATGTGAAGCAATTTGGTTGATTGCTCTGAAATCGGAAAGCGCGTCATCAACACGGCCCTCGCTCGCCGCCACCGTGCCTCGAACAGCTGCCAACTGAGCCATGTTCTTCATTTTCGCGTACTCGGGAAATAGAACGGCATATCCATCCTCCCAAGGACGGTCGAACCAACATCTGGGCCGAGCAGCTGCTAGATCGACAGCATGTAATAAGCCATCCTTATGTTCGGCTACAAGCTGCTTTGCTTCGCTTAAATTGGCTCCAGTTGGATTGGCAAGCAGATCTGTCAAAATTAATGTATTGACAGCTTTTTCACCTGATTTTCGGCGATAGAATTCCGCTGCGTTTTCGGCTGGCTCGGCTGGGGCAACTGCTTTTCGGTAATCGTTTGCATGAATTGCAAATCCAGCTTTTTGGGCAAGATCAAATTCGCGCTTTAAATCAGCATCCTGCTTTTTATCAAAGATGATTAGTCCAAGCGGAGGAGTAATAACAACGAGCCCAACAACTGTCCAAATAATTTTTGCTTTCTTTGTCAACGTAAATACCCTTTGATCGGCAAGATTCCCATTCCAGCTCGGAGGGTTCTTCCGATCGGCCCTTCAGGGAAGTCTATACTCAAAAGGGGCAAAACTGTTAAAACTGCAACAAAAACTGCTTGGGTGATGGGATCAAACGGAAGCACGATATAAAGGGCCGCGGTGCAGAGACCACCCGCAATTCCGAGAAAGATCGCCGCAAGTTGATGCACGTAATCTTGTAATCCAAAAAACCAACCGTACAAACCGCCTACAAGCCCAAGGCTGATAAGCCGGGCGATATTTTCTATCATTTCCCAACTCCGCATGAATTCAAATCCGCCCTCGGCGCCAAGTGCGAACAGGAATCCAAGGCAGATGGTTTGGAGTAGAAACGGTACATCAATTGGGACTGCGGCAATCCCTGCGCGCCGATTGATTCGGTTGATCAGCATTCGCGCCGCCAAGGGCACAACCATGAAGATCAGGCTCAAGTACACCAAGTGTTTGCTGAAAATGCTAATCATTCAGGCCCCGTTTTTGGATTCGCTGCTCCATTGGCGGTGTTTTCGCCCTGAGTAGGTGGCTTTTCGGTTGAACCAGCCGGAAATTCAGGGTCGGCTAAGTTCGGATTGTCGTTCTTTTGATAACCATTGGTTTGCCCGACATGAACGGTCATTCGTTCTGGGTTGCCTTTGGAACGAAAACCAATTTTGACTTCTTCGGATTCTTCAAAAACCTTGTTTTTGCGAACAAGCTCAAGTTCCACGTCGTGACCGATGGTAAGGGTTTCGAGCTTCTCCGCAAGTCGGCGGAAGGTTGGTGCGAGTTGGTTGCTTTCGGCAACTGGGATTACTTCGTCTGCAAGCTGTCTCAAGGCTCCGAGGTCTGGTGCCGGGCCAAGTGCAACGATGATTAGCTTGATACCACGTTTTTGTAGTTCCTGCCGAATAGAAGTTGGGTCGCCGCTGGTGCTAGTGGTGTCTCGACCATCGGTGAGCATCACCATGAACTTGGGTCGGTCACCTTCGTTTGATATCCAACCCAGGCCGAGTTCAAGTGCTCGGTAAAGTGGGGTACCGGAGTTTTCGTTGCCTTTGAGCTTGGGCAATACGGGCGGAATCGCCGACGGTTCGCCGAATCCTTTGAGCATTGCCGGAGGTTCAGCGCGGGGAATCCTAAATCCTGGTTCGGGGTTTAGGCGAGGGAACGTCGCAAGTCCAACTCGATCTTTTGCGCCGAGAACTTCGACAAGGGCGTTCACCGCGTCAATGCGTTTGTACTCTGCATCAGCCCGAGGCAACCAGTCACGGTTCCATCGGCTTGGTGGGGATGGTTGAACCATGCTGTAACTGTTATCAAGGAGCAGTAAGATTGACTTATCTTTGGTTTCGTGCTTAGTTTCCTTAACTGGCTTCACAGAAACAATCCGCACGGTCACCCCGCTCTGAAGCGAGATAAAACTCATCGGATCAATTTCAGAGTTGGGAATTCGGAAGTTCACTCGGCGCTTATAAATGTCCGGCGGCGGTTGCTTGACTGGAGTGACTTTCTTGGTTTTGATCACTGGCCGTTCGGCGACTGGAGGCATAAGAACGCCAACTTCGCTTGGCGTTGAATAAATGTTTGAACTGGCTGAAGCGTTGATCAGACTCGATGCAAGGATGATTACCCCCGCAAAAACCGCGAGGGAACCAACTCGTACTGCCCAAGGATTCGGAACCATTACTAATCCACCTACTTAATGTAAGCCCGGTTACTTTTCGGGCGGTTACCCATGTTCTTAAAATCTGTCGCCACGCCGCGGAGGGTATGCAGAGCTGAAGCCCGGGCAACTGATGCCTTCGCATGTTGTGGATCAACTGCATCCATTTGCGCCATAAAGGTTTGCCATGCATCCTGGTTGTAGATCGCCAGAGTTCGGCCCTGAGCGAGCGCAACTTCGTCGTTGTATCGCTTGAGCGCGTTTAGGTAGCTGTTGCGAAGCCGAGCTTTGTCAATCGCTTGAGGCTCTTGCTGATAACGCAGAATCTTGTAAGTGACAAAGAATTCATAGGCAATGACCGTGCCTACAAAAAGCAACGCAAGACCACCTGCGGCTACAACGGGACTTTCCAGTCCCCGGGCCGTGGAAAGCCTTTGCATATCCACTTGCATAAATGCGAGCAGAGTTCCTACCAGGGCGACGGTCATTCCGATCAGCAATCCAATCGCCATTTTCCGACCCAGCATTTGTCCAGCTGTTCTAATTTCTTTAAATCCTTCACCAGGAGAGATTGCGGCAATCATCATCATGATGAATCGCACCATAAAGGTAATCCCGTAGCTAAGCGCTATTGCGAGCACAGTGGCAAAAACGAACTTAGTATTGGAAGTTCCAGTGCCGAGTACAGGCTCCATGAGTACGGAAGCCAACGGGATAAGCAAATAAGCCTTGAGGACAACCGCTACGAGTAGAGCAAAAATGCCTCCCGTAAGCTTTTTTGTGGTCGCATGGCTGTGGCTAAGCGCGGTGAGATAAACTTTTTCTAGGCTTTGAGCATCCATGTACTTTGGTGCTTTAACCCGTCCGCCGATTGCGCGACAATCTTCGATAAATTCGTTTGCGCGGGCACTGAATCCGCCGTTGAGTTCTTCATCGCGTTGGAGTGCTTCGTAACTTGCGTGCCATTGCTGAGTCTGCCGGACGTAAGCTTGAAGGAACTGCTTGGCTTCCCAAACGTGACGGCTCATAAAGCCGAGCGAAAGCATATCGCCTTCTACGGTTCGAGCAAGTTCATCTCGCTCAAAATCGGTAACCATCCGAGGCTGTTCTTGAGCAAGTTGTTGTTCAGGATTCGGACGCGAGACGATCCGTTCCCGAATTGGTGGTGCGGGAATTGCAGGCGGTGTGTTCGTTGGAAAAGTTGTGCTCATTCGCTCGTCTCGGAGGTAGCACCATCCGCGGCACTACTAGAATTGTTTTTTGCTTGTGTGATCAAAGCTTGTATCGCTTTTTGGGATTGGGCAAGCATCGGTTCGCCACCCGTCAGAGTGATATCGAAATACTGCTTGGGCATATCACCCATTGCACCCAAGATGAATCGGTCGCGCACCACTGAGTCAAGGTTCGTGATTTTCTTCGTGCCATCCGCATTAAGTCCGAGGAAAATAATCATCGGTGCATTTGGAATATCTCGAAGGACTTCTGCTTCCTTAGAGAGAGTGCTTGGATCGTCTTCAAACCCGCCATCGGTGACAAAAATGCCAATGACTTGCTTATCTGGGTTGCGCGCGCACTGCGCCTCCAAATCTCGAAATGCTAAAGCTAAGTTTGTACCCTTAGACTTTTTGCTATCGCCATGCGGATCATTCTCATACTGATCCACGATTTCTTGCATGATGGCCCGGCTGGCAATCGTGGTTTTCATTTTGGAAACATCTTGGGCGTACCAGTGAACCGTGGTTGTAATCGCATCAGGATAGAAGTCCATGAGGTTCACCAGTTGCTGACCAATATCTGCCCGGAGATGCTTTGCCGAGCCAGATCGATCTAAATATACGTGGGCAACAACTCCTTCAGTCGTGGGCTCGGTTGGCCTAAACGTATCTCTACCGACTTGCTCTTTGACGCTTTCAACCGCGCCACATCCCACAAGTGCTAGCGAACAAATCGCTAAAAACAGCATCCCAACGCGTTTCACACCACAAGATACGCTAAAAGTAGGGTGCGGTTTCGCCCGCATTTTTAATAAATTTTCGCTATTTACTGGCGGGATTACTGGGTTATTGCTCATGTTCTTGAATTGCACAACGAAAAAATGTTGTTTCTGATTCCCTAATTATGAAATTTTCTCGGGCTGGTAGGCTAGAAATCGTGGCAGGCAAAGAATCGGGGAAGTCACCCAAGACAATTTTAAGCAAAACCGGGGTTCGCGATATCCAGCGCGAAATCCGGAAAAAGTACGAGGGTCGCCGAGAACTTTGTTTCCTCCTACAAGACTGGGATGATGGTTACAACGTCGGCGGGATGTTCCGCCTGGCAGATGGATGCGGTGCTAGCGAACTGGTTCTTACCGGCAAGACCCCGCAACCAGAGGCGAACCCGATGATTGGCGTGACTAGCATGGGTCAACACCGACGCATCAAGTGGCGTCATTTCGCCCGCCACGACGAAGCCTGTCAGAAACTGATTGATGAAGGCTGGACGTTAATCGCACTAGAAATAGCGGAAGGAGCCGTGGAATTCACGGAGTTTGATTTCCCGCCGCGAACTTGTATCGTTGTCGGTAACGAAGGTGCTGGCGTTTTCAGTGGAGTGATGAAGTTTTGCTCCGCTGCGGTCTATATTCCGATGTTTGGCAAAGGACGTAGTTTGAATGTTGTGAGCTCGGCGAGTGTTGTTGGGTATGCGGTTGTTTTAGGTGACCGTTGAATTCGCTTTTGCTTGGTTCCACAACTCGTCCCATTCCTCGGCACTTAGATCGGTCAGCGGTTTAGAAGACATCTCTTCCATAGCCATAAATCGTCGGCGGAATCGCTCGACCATAGTCCTCAACGCATCTTCCGGATCAACTTTTGCCCATCGAGCAAGATTCACAACTGTGAATAGCAAATCACCTAACTCTTCAGAAATTCGCTGACGATTACCCTCGGCAAGAGCTTCGCGAAACTCATTTTCTTCTTCGCGGAATTTCTCCCAAACTCCTTCCATATCGGGCCACTCAAATCCTGATCGAGCTGCTCGTTTGCTGATCTCCATCGCGAGCATAAGCGCAGGCATCGCCACCGGTACTCCGCTCAATGTTGATGTTGACTCTAGTTTTTCACCTTTTTCTTGTCGCTTGATTGCATCCCAGTTTTTCAGAACCTCGTCAGGAGTGTCCGCCTGAACGTCGCCAAAAACGTGGGGATGGCGACGAATCAGCTTGACGTTGATCTGGTTTGCGACTTCCTCAATCCCCCATTTGCCCTCTAATCGCTTGATTTGAGTGTGCATGAGCGGCTGGAGGAGTACGTCACCCAGTTCCTCTTTCATTGCCGATTCGTCGCCGTCATCAATGGCTTGGATCAGCTCGTAAGATTCTTCGAGCAAATACTTTTTGAGCGATTCGTGAGTTTGAGCTTGATCCCATGGGCAACCACCTGGCCCGAGAAGGCGGTCAACGATTTGAGCCAGCCCAGCCATTCCGCCGGCGTGCCCGGTTTCGCTAGCCGCGACCACAAATTCATTTGTTGCAGGGGCCGCAAACGATCGTCCGTAAACCCGTTCTAAGTGGATCAATAGATCAGGAAATATGTCGGCAAATCCTAAGAAAATCTGGTGTGCTCTCTGGTCGATGACAAGAATCTGGGGTGCGATATGAACCTGATAGCTTCCTGCCAATCCTTTTTCTTTGAGGAGATCGGATGGCGAAGAATTCATTCTGCGAGATTACCGCCGCAGTCAAACAAGAACTGGCCCTGCAAAGTGCAGAGCCAGCCGGTTCGGAACTATTCTTGCCTTATTTATCTGGTCCGAATAACTGTTTTAACTGGCCGTCAAATGGAGTACCCGAGTACTCAATTCTTGCGTTAGCCCGTTGGTTAGCCATCATTTTTTCAATGTCGTTTTTCACATTTCCGCGATCAACCATCATTTTGCGGCGGATGCGTTGCTTGAGCTTTGCGTCGAGGGGCATCACTTCTGATTGCCAGGTTTTTTCGAGGAAGAATTTAATTTCTACGCCTTGGGTTTGACCAGGAACCCAAATCGAGGATTGGCCTTCCTTCATACCGTTGACTATGGCCTTGATTGTTCCGCTGAGGTTATCTTCAGGAATAACTCCCATCAGCCCGCCATCGTATTTGGTTGAGATGTCAATGCTGAGTTCAGCTGCAACGTCGGCAAACGACTTTCCTGCGGCAAGTTGGTCGTCCACTTTCTTTTTCAAAGCTGGGCTATCAATCGTAATCACTCGAATCTTGTGCCGCTTCGGCAAAGTGAACTGGGCGCGCTTTTCGTTTTCGTAGAACTGGGTGATCTGTGCATCGGCGATATTGATGCCCATAGTGGTCAGGTTGAACTCGGAAAGCTGTACTTTAATATCGTATCGCAGGTCAGCCTGGGTAAATCCAAGCATGGTGAACGCTTTTACAAAATCGGGATTGTCATCGGTTCTGAACTTGATTTCATCCGTGATTTGGGCCTCGCTTGGTTCAACACCTTTATCTTTGGCGAGTTGAAGCATTAACGCTTCGTTGATGAGTTGCTGAAGAGTAAGAAATCCTGGTGTGGCTTCAAAAAATTTGCCGCCAACGTTCTTCCCAACGCCAGGGAGAACTTCCATTCTCTTGATGTATTGAGAACGGGCGATGGGTTGACCGTTGACTGTAACGATAGTGTCTTGAGCTTGGGCTCCGACTGCCATAAGCGCAGTTGCTAAGGCCAGCGTGAATGTTAATGCGCGCGATTTCATGATCCGTAAAGTTCCGTACCTGTCATTTTGACGAGTGAGTTTCCAAGAAGCGTCGCAGCATAGGCCGGAATTGCCCCCATGTCATAATTTCAGCCTATGGCAGAGCCAGAATTCGACCCACGCTGGCGCCCAACTGCCGATTTAACCCGTGACCTTGTAGGTCAATTCGGAACTCCGCTGTACGTCATTGACGAAAACCATTTTCGCAGTCGAATTCGAGATTACATTTCAGCCGCACGGCAAGCTGACCCCAATTGCGAAATCACATTTGCCAGTAAGGCAAACAGTGTTCTCGCGGTTCTAAAAATCGCCCATTCGGAAGGTTGTCTGATCGATGTCGCTAGCGAAGGAGAACTACGTGCGGCTCTGGCGGCTGGTGTTCCAGCCAGTGCTTGCCACATGCACGGAAACAACAAAAGCCGAACTGAAATTGAGTTCGCTTTGTCGGTAGGAATCAACCAAATAGTTATCGATAACTTCGAAGAAATCAATACTCTTGCAGAACTAAAAGCTACGACGCCTTTGGTTCTCAGACTTGCGCCGGGCGTGCTTCCGATTACTAATGAGAAGATCAGCACGGGGCAGCAAGATACAAAATTCGGATTTAGTATCCAAGATGGTTCGGCTGAAAAGGCTTTGTTACAAGCGTTGGATTCAGGGCTACAAGTAGTAGGATTTCACTGCCACGTGGGTTCGCAGCTGCTCGATCCCGAAGCACAAATCTCGGCTGGTCAAAGGCTCGCCCAATTTGCCGCTGAGATGAAGAGCAGGCATGGATTCATCACGCAGGTCATAAACGCAGGCGGAGGTCGGGCTGTTCGATACACCAACGAATCTCCAATCGCTCTTGCTGATTACTGTCAGCAACTCGCGCAAGGCGTTCGGCGGGCATTAGAAGGAACGGATCTTAACCCAAAGCTCGTTCAAGAACCCGGGCGTAGCTTAATTGCCGAAAGCGGGGTCACTATTTACACCATCGGCTCAATCAAGTTAGTAGAATCCCCGGACGGCGGAACAAAGCGCTATGTGATCGTTAATGGCGGTCTTGCCGATAATCCACGTCCTGCAATGTACGATGCTAAATACGCTGTAGAGGCGATTGCATGCGATGGACGCGAACTGGGTGAATCCTCATCGGCAACCGTAAGTGGTCGGCATTGCGAGACCGACCTACTGTTTGATCAAGTCATGTTGCCGAACGACCTGCAACCCGGCGATCTCCTCATCGTTTTAACAACGGGCGCGTATTCAAGTAGTATGGCGAGCAATTACAACCGATATCCTCGACCAGCCACCGTGCTTGTGCGAGATTCGGGGCCAGTAATTGTTCAGCGGGCAGAATCGTACGATGAAATGCTCGCTCGGGAAGTTTTGCCAGAGGGAATTTAGAAACGATCAATGGGATACGCAGCACTCGCCATCATCTTATTTATTTCCATCGGACTCCATGAATTTGCTCACGCTAAGGTCGCGGATATGGCGGGTGACCCAACGCCGCGCTCGCAAGGTCGAGTGACTCTAAACCTGACCAAACACTTTGAAATCACAGGCGTGATCATGATCGTTGTCAGTACGCTCAGCGGATTTGGGATCGGGTGGGGCAAGCCAGTCATGGTTAATCCCGGGCGAATGAAAAACCCTCGCTGGGATCACTTTGCTAGCGTTATCGCTGGGCCAATGACGAACGTGACTCTTGCTTTATTGTTCGCTATCGCTTACCGAATTATTGCCATTGCGTATCCCTACGCATTCAATAACGATTTTGTCTACGCATTATTTGGGTACGGAGTATTTATCAATATCGTCTTGGCGTTGTTCAACCTCATTCCGCTCGGGCCGCTTGATGGTCACTGGCTCTTAGGGTTATTGCTCCCGGCGCAAAACCGACAACGATGGTTTGACTTCAACCGCTCCCAAGGAACTATTCTATTGCTCGTGCTCATCGTTGGCGGGCAAATGATGTCGCGAGCTGGTAGCCCTGGACCAATCGAATTCCTGATTGGGGTTCCGGCTAGAGCCCTATACCAATATCTTACGGGTAGTCCATTCTGATAACCTTCTGGCACGCCAATTGCCAGTTGGAAGGGAAGACGAATCATGAGTGAAAATCGCCGAATCTTGAGTGGAATGCGCAGCACAAACCCAAAGCTGCACATCGGGAACTACGAAGGCGCTCTCAGAAACTGGGTCGAACTCCAAGAATCGGGGCACGAAATGTTCTGCATGGTTGCGGATTGGCACGCACTGACCACCATGCAAGGAAACTCGGGGGATGCGGGATTTAACGCTCGAGAAGTAGCAAAAGATTTTGTTGCGGCAGGAATTGACCCAGCTCGATCGGCCGTGTTTATTCAAAGCCACGTCAAAGAACACGCTGAACTACACCTTCTGCTCAGCATGATCACCCCTCTCGGCTGGTTAGAACGCAACCCCACGTACAAGGAAAAACAAGGCGAAGTCGGAGGAGTTGAACGCGAGCCGTACGGGTTGCTTGGTTATCCCGTTTTGCAGACCGCGGACATTTTGCTGTATCGCCCACTTGGGGTTCCGGTTGGGCGCGACCAGGCTCCACACCTGGAAATTGGCAACGATATTGGTCAACGGTTTAATCGCTTGTTCGAAGTTGAGATATTTGAGCCGTACAAATATCTCATTCCGGCCGACGAAAATCGAGCCAAGGTGCCGGGGCTTGATATGAGGAAGATGAGCAAGAGTTACGACAACTGCATCTATCTCACCGATACGCCGGATGAAACAGCGGAAAAGATCAAAAGCGCATTTACAACTCCAACCAAACTCCGCAAAACCGATCCGGGCATTCCAGAAGGTTGCGCGGTCTGCCAGTATCTAAAAATCTACTCTCCGAACTGGGAAACTCAGTGGTCAGAGGACGTAGCCGGTGAGCGCGGCTGTATGCAAAACAAGAAGGAACTCACGGAGATCATCAACGAATACTTCCGCCCGATGCGCGAACGTCGCGCGGCATTATCGGACGGCGATATTGAGGATATTTTGATCTCGGGCGCTGAAAAGGCGCGCGCAGTTGCCAGCGAAACCATGTCCATGGTTCGCAAAGCAATGGGCTTGTATTAGAAAGAGATTTCGTATACTAGGATTAAGAATGCCTACACATGATAAAAAATGGGTTCCGACTCCCGAGCAACTCAAGATGATTGAGGACGCCGTTCGTGAAAATGGATCAGGATATTCTTACACGGAAGACGAAGCACGTGCGGAAATCGAGCGTCGCGTCAAGCTACTTATTAAGTGAGCATATATATTTCAGCGAATAGGCTAAGCCCGCGTTCCTGGCTTCGTAATTGGAATCTCAGCAAGCCAATCAGGAACCTCGTCCTCAGCCCAGCTCTCTGCCTCGACTTTGTAGCCAGCGAAGTACGGTGCGCCAAAATCGATTGGGTTTGGCGCGCGGTCAATAAGCACACCGACCCCAGCTATCGTGCCTCCAAAAGCCCGAATCGCGTCTACCGTTTCGATAACGGAAAGGCCAGTGGTGAGAACATCGTCAACGACTAAAACCCGCGCTCCCGAGGGAATGGAGGCATTGCGGCGCAGGGTCTTCACCCCGTCCACCGTTTCGACATACCGAGCCGGTACCCCCAGTTGCCGCGCGACTTCGAAAGCGATAATGATCCCGCCCGTCGTTGGCCCGGCGACGAGATCAACCTGACCGCGAAACTGATCGGCTATTTCGGTGCAGAGTGCCGAAAGCGCAGGTGGTGATTCGAGCACCCGAAACTTCTCAAAATAAATATCCGAATGCCGCCCGGAAGTGAGTTTGAAATGGCCCTTGAGAATTGCTCCTGATTCTCGGAGCAACTGTTCGAGCATTTCGCGGTTAGAGTTAGCCAAGGACGTTGAATGGGGTGAGGTCGCGGACGATTTCGTTTTCGTCGCCGAGCAGCACAATTCGCGGAGTGATGGGTTCATCGCTCAGCGTGAATGCTGCGATGATGACTCGATCCCCCATTTCAAAATGGTAGGCCGCGCCGCCGTTCAAGCCGATCACACCTTTGGGGCCAGCAAATGCGTAAGTTTGAATTCGTGATTTATGATCAACTGCCCAGATGTGGACGAGTTCGCCGTCGATAATGCCGACTTCGCGCATGAGATCGCCATCAATTTCGATGCTCCCAACGTAATCGGGGTTCGAATAAGTGATGCGTCCGTGATGGAGTTTAGACTTCAAGAGTGTCCGAAGTTGCATTGCTTTCTGTTTGATCAGTTGCGGGAACTTCTGGTTCGCCGACTGGTGCTAACGGGGTCTTGCGGTTTCGGCGGTAAAACGCGGAAATGAATCCCCCAAGCGTCATGATACCGACCCCCCACCAAACCAATATAGTCAGGGGCTTATAGAAGATTTGCACCGGGTAAGCCGGAGTGGTGTATTTAATGACCAAAGAGACAGCTTTTGTCGCGGCATCGATCTTATCAACATATAATCCCAGGCCTCTTCCAAGATCAACAACTGGTCGCTCCATTTCCCCTGGGCCAAGCAGTTTGATGTAGGGATGAACTGTGCTTTTGACTCCCTTGTTATTCACCTCAACCGTCGTGATGAATTTCGCTCCAAATGTTCCGACCGTGCCTTCGACTTCGTAGCCGTGATAATCAAGCAGTACGTCGTAAAACTGAGCGGATTGGCCCGGCAGAACTTGAACTGGCTCGCTTCCACCAAACTCGACGGTTTCATTACTTGTGTCTATGACAAATGGTTGAACAACCGTGTATACGTCGTAAAGGGGCCAAGAATGAATATCTGGCCAAATGAAACCTTGCGGTTCACCGTCTGCGCCAGCGATGAAATAGAGCCCTGGGGTTGCTTCAAAACTACGACCATCCTTGTTGTAAGTCAGCTTGATTTTGTTGTTTCGGTCAACAAAATCGGAGGTGTTGCCATGAAGGTCAACTTGGTAGCCAAACGCTTCCAACGATTTAGATTCGTGAACGATGCCCTCTACTTTTTGCTCAAGCCCACGCGAGAAAATCAGGCCAGTGACGGCGAGAATCGCACCGATATGGGTGAGCATCCCGCCTGCTGATGCTTTGTTTGAATTAAAAAGCTTTGCCCCCTTCCAAAGGTTGGCAAATACTGTAAATGAGCAGAGCCAAGTAAGGAAAAGCACCCAAGGAATCGTTGGCATTGGGAAAGCGCCGAATAGCATCGAGGTCTGTTTGGTCTGGTCACCTGCTTGACCAGCAAATGTAAGAACAGCCGGGCCAAATTGGACTGATTGACCACCCCATTTGAGCCATAACAAGATGAATCCAACTGTGGCGATGCTGGCAGCAAGCACATTGGTAAATCCCTTCAGAACTTCAACAGCCGGCTTGTTTCGCCAAGTGAGAAACGGGGCAATCGCCATCAAGAAGATCAACGGCAGAAAAGGGAAGGAAATAATCGTGTTGTAGAGGTGTTCTTCAACAACTTTGGGTTTCTGCTGCATCAGCGATTGCACGAGTGGAACACTCATGCCAAAGCCAGTGATGACACCTAATGAAAGCAGCAGCCAGTTTCCGTAGGAGTAGAAAGTTTCTTTGTTCCAGCCTGCTTTTTCTGTTGTTTGTTCTGGATTTTCAGCGCGATACCACTTCGCGGTTTTGCGATATACCACGATGAAGCCAATCAGAGCCGCACTAACGAGGCCGATGAGAATATAGAGTGCACTTCGGTTCATCTGGGCGAAGCTATGAACACTGGTGTCGCCGAGGAATCCGCTCCGAGTCAAAAACGTGCCATAGCCAAAAGCTAGGAACGGAACTGCGGCAAGGATTGCGTTGGTGAGTTGCCACTTCTTCTTTGCCTTTTGGACGAAAATCCCATGAACGAACGCGACTAAGGCAACCCATGGCACAAAGGAGGTGTTTTCTACCGGATCCCACATCCAGAATCCACCCCATCCTAAGGTTTCGTAAGCCCAAAACCCACCCATACACAGGCCTACACCGAGCAAGCTTAAACCAATCAATGACCAAGGTCGAATCTGGTCAATCCATGTTTCCAAATCCCGGCTGAGAAGGGCGGCAACCGACCACGCAAATAGGGAAGTGAGCAATCCAAAACCAAGGAAGATCGTTGGTGGATGGATAACGACCCAATAATTGAGGAGCGATGGCGGCATCCCCAAACCGTTGCTGATATCAACGCCGTTTGGGTTGAAAAAGAACGGTGACTCAAACATCAATATCCCGCCGAGAGCCGTAAGAAATACCGAACCAACTGCGGCGAACTGCCTCTGATAACCTTTAGCCGCACGAATACATAGGCTAAGGAATATTCCGCTTGTTACAGCCCAGAGGAGGAAGGAACCCTCTTGTCCAGACCAGGCACCCGCAATCTTGTACTGAAGCTCGTGATCTAAAGCTGAATGCTTGTAAACATATTTAATCTGAAACTGTGAATTGACAAACAGAACGATTAAGCTCACAAAGGCGGCAATAAAGTTGAGGGATGAAAGCTGTACAAATAGTTGTGGCAGTTTTGGTCGATTAAGGATCGCGGTAACAAACGACGCTAACGCAAAAATAGTCGCGAGAAGAATGAATATTGACCCTGCGGTTCCGAGCCAGTTGAGGGAATTGACTGGTAAGGTGCTTGGGTTCATTCTTTAGTTCAAGAGGATGCTTTCGCCGAAGGCTTTGCTTCGGATTCGTACTTGCTTGGGCACTTGGTGATGAGCTTATGGCTACTGAACTCACCGTTTGCCATTCCACCGACAACCACAACTCTGGTGGCATCGCCCATATTTGAAGGGGGTAGTCCAGCGTGAACAACGTTCATTTTGTCGCCGGCATCGTCAACAATGGTAAATCTGGTTTCTTGGCGATTGAGACTCACCTGGATTGATTCTTTGACTAAATCGCCCTGCAGATGAAGATTGTTCCCTTTGTGGTTGAGCGCTTCTTTAACAGAAACGTATGGGCTTGCGTTGCTCAGCATTAAGAACGCGATTCCTGAAATCGCCGCAATTCCGGCCACGATGCCAAGGGGTGAGCCCGACTTCATCATGATTTAATCATTCTACGCAACAAACTAGAAGGGTAGTAGGCGGAAATTCGTTCGATAGGGAACACGGCAGAAACTAATGGCGTTGCATTGTTTGCGGGGTTTTGCCAAGGGCCGACAACTGGCCTGCTTCTTGGGATAAAATAACACGCTGGAACTCCGAGAGGAACCGAATTGACTATGAGACCGATTTTGAAGTTTGGATTGGTGGGTGCGCTGACAGTAGTATCGTTGGCAAATTTTGCCCAAACGGCAACTCCCGCACAGATGGGAAGTTATGCAAACCGCACAGACTTTGGCACGATGCACTTACAAACAAACCTCGGTAGCTTTAAGTCAATCGATGGCGAAGGTCGCCTGGAAGTTAAGTTTTCTGGAACCCTGTTGCTGACAAAGCATACAGATGGCAAGATTGATGTTATCAGCGGATCGCTCCGTAAAGAATACGATAAGAATCAACGGACAATTTACACAGGAACTGCTTCAGTGGTTATCACTGGCAAGTGGCGCGGTATTCAATGGTTCGGTAAAGATATGGTCGCAACCTGGTGGGGTAAAGGCGCTATGCGCATTACTGGCGAATTTGATCGCAATTTGAAAACTGGCGACTACTGGTACGACAAGAAAGAGGAAGCATTGCCGTTTCCAGCTTCCACATTGATGTCCCTTTTCTTACCCAAGCCCAACTATGGTGCTGACCCGAACATTGTTCCACAAGGCCGCAAAGGCGGAACCGCTGGCGGCGGTTAAACTCAGGTTGTTGTGTTAACCCAAAGCTTTTGCCATGTTCCTGGCCTTGGAGGCCACACAGAACGGGCATTATGGAAAGCAGGGTGTACCGGATGGGATCATTTTCTCGAAAACTCAGATTGGTTTTCGGTTGGTTCGGCAGGACAAGTTGAGGTGCGAGAACATCTTGAACTTTCTAAAACTGCCTTAGAAAATGGGGTTCATCAGTTTTTTGCGCGTGATTTAGGTGCCAAAGAAGCCTGGCGAGCTTTTCCCGAATTCCGAAAGAAGGTGATGTACCTTGACATCGAGACGGATGGAGGTCAGTATGGCGACTCTATCACCACGATCGGCCTTTACGACGGAAATCGATTCACCGCGCTCATTAAAGGCCAAGACTTGCATGAGTTTCCCGACATTATCAGTAACGCCAGCATGATTGTTACTTTCTTTGGTTCAGGATTCGATATTCCGATGCTGAAAAAGGCTTTTCCGCAGGTTCCTTTCGATCAAATTCATCTTGACTTGTGCTTTGCTCTCAAACGTGTGGGCATCAAGGGTGGGCTCAAGAAAATTGAACGCCAACTCGGCATTGGTCGAAGCGAAGATACGGATGGGTTAAACGGTTTGGATGCAATCCGACTTTGGAACGCACATCTCCGAGGCAGTGAAGGTGCGCTAGAAACTTTAATCCAGTACAACAAAGAAGACGTGGTGAATATGGAAGTTCTTGCGGAAATCACCTACAAAAAACTCCGCGCCTTAACATTAAGCGAAGCTAATCTCACGGAGCGCGATCTTCCGTATAACTTCGCAAGCATAAACTAATTGTTCGTCACTTACTTGGTGGTGGAATACAAACCGCATTCGCTTTGGCCCAAATGGGAAAGCACGTATGCCAAGGTTCGCAAACTGCTCCGAAGCTCTCGCTGAATCAACTGGCAAATCTAACATGACAATATTAGTTTCTGGGTCGGGCGAACTCCATCCGTTTACTTCGTTTAGAGATTGACTAAATCTCTTTGCTTTCGCATGATCATGAGCGAGCAAAGGAAATATGTTGTCAAGGCCATAAATTCCAGCCGCGGCAAGCAATCCGGATTGTCTCATCCCGCCGCCGAGTCGTTTGCGCCAGATGCGGGCACGTTCAATATGATCAGCCGATCCGGCAAGAACACTTCCTACCGGAGCACCTAATCCCTTACTCAGGCAGAGGCTAACGCTATCAACGTGTTGGGTGAAGTCTTTTATTGGCCTACCGAGCGCGGCGGATGCGTTGAACAGCCGTGCTCCATCTAAGTGGACTTTGATTCCCAACTCGTTCGCGGTTTTTTGGAGTTCAGCGTGATCCTCCGGGGTCAATACTGATCCGCCGTGACGGTTGTGAGTGTTTTCAATGCAAAGCAAAGTTGTCCCCGGTGTGTGTAGCGATGCGGTAAGGCATTTCGCCCGCAACTCATCTGAATTAACTTTGCCGCCTTCGCTAGAATAACTTCTCACCGTCAGTCCATTTAGAACGGCAAGAGCACCAACTTCATAGTGCAAGATATGGGCTTCTTCTTCGACTAATATGCTGTCGCCCGGGGAGGTGAGGGCGGCAATTCCAATTTGGTTGCCCATTGTTCCGCTTGGCACAAACACTGCCGCTTCCATCCCAGTTAGCTCAATGATCTTAGATTCAAGTGCTTGAATGGTTGGCTCATCGCCCAGAACATCGTCTCCTAGTGGGGCTTCAACCATCGCCGCCTTCATTTCAGGAGTTGGTTGGGTTACCGTATCGCTTCGCAGATCAACTTGCATGGTTAGATAGTTTGGGCAAACTCGGCGGCTTGTTCAAGAATCTTGCTCCAACTTGAAAAGAGGAAAGCGTGTCCTTCTCGTTCAAGAATCTGCAGGTCTGCGGATACTCCTGCCTGACAGAGAGCATCATAAAGTTGCTTGCTTTGTTCAGGCGGAACAATGTCATCATGCGATCCGTGAAAGATGAGAAACGGTGGAGCGTTCTCAGAAACATATGTAATAGGTGAAGCTTCAGTGTAAATTTCTGGAGCTTCGTGCACAGATTTCACCATGAACTGATCGAGGAAAGAAAACGCTACGGGATACTGTGATTCGTGGGGGGTTCTAATGTCCGTAATTGAACATATGCTCACAACGCCGTTTGCGTTTTGTGCAGGTTCGCCATCTGAAAAAGTCTTCTTCAATCCTGCCATACAGGCGAGGTGACCGCCCGCACTGTTTCCCATCGAAACAATCTGGTTGGGGTCAACGTGGTATTCGCTTGCGTTGTCCCGCAAATAGCCGATGCTTTTAAGGACGTCGTCTATCGCGGCTGGATATGGATTTAGAGGAGCCAGACGATATCCCACGCAAGCTGCGGCAATGCCTTGTTGGGCAAACCACTCAGCACTATCGTGAAACGTTGTGCGGTCGCCGCTGATCCAACCGCCACCATGGATTAACACAACTAAGGGAGTCGCAGATTTTGTTTCGGGCAGAAAGATATCAAGTTGGCGACCTCGAACAGCTGAATCGTAGGAAACGTCACGGATAACTTTCACAAGTCGCAGTTTGACATAGCTAAAAATAGGCGTCTGGGCGATGAAATTATGATGAAAGTAGACAAATTTCACAATTTAATTGCTAAATCATAAATTGTGTCTGCTATTTATGTTATATTTCAGTGAGATGATTCTACGGTTTCATCTATAAAGGGAGAGACAATTGAATAGTAAAATGGAAATCGGCCTGTTTGGCCGGGTAACGATTCGTCGCGACTCAACGGTTTTCACGGGATTCCCCACAAAAAAGGTTGCGGAGCTTCTTGCTTTGTTGGCTTTGAATATCGGGCATGCCGTTAATCGAAAAGATGCGATCGCACTGATGTGGTACGGCTCGCAAGGGCCGCGAGCAGGCAACCGTTTATCGGCGACCCTTTATTTGCTCAGGCAGGTATTGGAAAGAGAGTTTGGCGATGATGCTTCAGAACTCTTTGGAACGGGAGATGGTTCTCTGTGGCTCAATAAAGAGGTTCAAACGGATGTTCGTTCGGCTGAGCAATGGTGGAATCGGTTTAAAAATGAGTCAGATGTTGCGAAGAAGAAAGAAGCAACCGAACATCTTGCGAAGCTATACCAAGGCCATTTGTGCGGCGATTTGCAAAATACATGGTTTGAGCCTATGCGGTCGCTTTGGGCGAGTCGTTGGACAGAAAGTTTGCTCTGGATTGCCGAGCAAGATACTGGGGAGGTTGACCGAATCCTCGCCGAACTCGCACGTATTCAGCCGATTCTGCCAGTAACCAAAAGCCGAGTCATCAGCTTTTTGGAGAAGGTTCAGCGAGAAGACTTATCTGAATCGTGGAAAAAGGCGGCGGGCACCAACCAATACCCTCAGCCAGAGAGCGGGCGACTAACCGGCATCCACATTGCCGATATCGTGACCCGACCGCAGGCCTTTGAACTGCCGACTGTCACTTATATGCTGGTGCGGAGCCGAAACATTTCGGTAGTACAGGACCTCGCAGCTAAATGTGGTTCTGGCTTAGTGGAACTGCATGATGGGGGATTCGCCATTACGACGCGAAACCCGATAGCCGCGAGAATTGCGGCCGCTGAACTGAGAACTCATGATCCTTACTCAAGCATCTACATTTCAACTAGGGTTCACAGTCCGAACGATCAACTGCCGGGACAGTTGACTGAGCGATACAGCCAAATCCAAGCGGGAGAAGTCTTGATGAATCCCAGTGCGGCAAGCCTAATTGAACAGCACGAGGTCAACGTGATCTTAGAGCGCAAGGTGGGGCGATCTGAATATCGTTTGATTTAGTCGCGGGATTTTCCTCGGGGTTGTCTCCGGCAATTCCGAGGATTCGCTTGCTATTGTTTCTAGCCGGATGGAATTCGGGATGAGCTTGATAATGCGCTTGCATCGCGTATTGCGTTGCTATTGCAACGGCTTGACCAACGTTTAGAGAAGTCGTCATTCCATATAGTGGAATTGCCACCGTATGGTGGCAAAGCTCCAATATTTCCGGGCGAACTCCATACTTTTCTTCACCAAATACAATTGCGGTGGGCGTCTGCCAATTAAAGGTAGCGATGTTCTGCGATTCTCGACTAAGGTGCAGCGCAACGACCTGATATCCCTTGTCGCGCAGGCTTCGCAGGTGGTCAGCTGGCT
Source organism: Fimbriimonadaceae bacterium (assembly GCA_019638675.1). Classification (GTDB taxonomy): domain Bacteria; phylum Armatimonadota; class Fimbriimonadia; order Fimbriimonadales; family Fimbriimonadaceae; genus UphvI-Ar2. Next base: position 1,537,049 of record JAHBTE010000001.1, read on the forward strand.
CGCCGAATTCATACGATTGCCAGGCAGTAGAGCCTCGCTCGCCGGAAAGATCATATATATCATCCGCTTCCCGTTCCAGCAAAACGTGCTCCAATCGATAAGCTTCGGCAATCCTCAATATCCCGCCGTGGTTGGCGACTTTTTCCATCTGCAATCCCACGAGTTGAATTGGAGCGCGGGGGAGAGATGTGTAGGTTTCTCGTAGCCCAGGATCTTCTGGTGTTTTTCGTGCTTCTTCCCATGCAGCGCGGAGTTCTTCACGAATTCGCTTCTGCCGCTCTGGATAAGGCACTATTTTCATCTTAAACCTGGTAATTCAGCGGGGACCAGCGAGATTGCTGGTACCGACGATTTATTCATACCCAAGGTTGGGACTGGAGGCATAGGATGGCCAAACGTAACTTAAAGGTGGTTCGACTTATCGAACCGGAACTCTGCTTGGAGTGCAGATTTGCCAATACCGCGGAAGTGGAATTGGAAAATGGCACTTTCCAGCGGATGATCCATTGTCGCCGGTTAGATTGCGACAACTGGGATTACAGTTCTGCAGAAGCAGCAAAATCAATCGTCAACGAAGAAGACCAAGCGGCATAACTTGTGAATTCGCGAGCTTCTAATTTAGGCACGGCGAATTGTCACAAACCTTTATCGACTTAGTATCGGTTGATGCCTAATTTTGCTATTGAGTGTTGAAACGTGCGTAAAATACGCACATGTCTCGTTGGATCATTGCACTGTTCGCGATTCTGCTCGTTATTGTTGGATGTTCGGGCGGAGATAAAGGCATTCCTGTTTCGGTCAACGATTTTCCAGTTGGCAAACCGGTTGAAGGCAAACTCAAGGTTGCTCTGCTCACCCCCGGAAACGTCAATGACAGCGGTTGGAGTGCGCTAGCGAACCGAGGATTGCTCGCAATCGAAAAAGATTTAGGAGCGGAAGTGAGTCAGCAGACCGCAAAAGATGCTGGCATCAAAGATGCGATGCGCAGTTTCGCCCAAGATGGCTATCAACTCGTGATTGGGCACGGTTTTGAATACAACGGGCCAGCAGCGGAGATTGGCAAAGACTTCCCAAACACCGTTTTCGTAACCAGTAGCGGCGGGGAAACTGCGGCTAACGTAGGAGCCTTCCGGTTTTATCTCGAACAAGGATTTTATTTGGCAGGATTTATCGCAGGTAAACAAAGTAAGACTGGCAAAGTCGGCATGATCGGTGGGCCAGATGTTCCTTCGATTCGCTCAACCTTCAAGGCATTTGCGGCGGGAGCAAAAGCAGCCAATCCATCAATTGAAGTGATAGAAAAATTCACTGGCAGTAACGATGATGTTGCCAAGGCTAAACAAGCCACACTTCAAGCGATTGCCGAAGGAGCTGATTACTTGATCCACCAAACCAACGCGGCGGTGACCGGATTCTTCAGTGCTTGTGAAGAAAAGAATGTTTGGGCATTTGGCGCAAATGAAGACCAAAACAAACTCAGTCCGCAATGTATAGCGAGTGCAGTGATTCTTGCCGAAAAGCCGTTCGTTGCCTTGGCTACTTTGGTCAAAGAAGGCAAGTACCACGGAGAAATTAAGTTAGTTGGAATGCAAGAAGGCGCAGTGGATTTTGTGCTGAATCCGTTGCTTGCATCTGAGATCCAATCCGAAGTGCGGGAAGAAATCACCAAACTACAAGCGGCGATCATCGCAGGTGAGCTAACGATTCCTAAAGACGAATTCTGAGAATCATTTATGCCGTCCGAACCACGATCTGAAGCCCTCATTCAGGTTCGGGCGGTTTCAAAGTCTTACGGCGAAGTCCAAGCTTTAAAAACTGTTTCATTGGATTTTTTGCCGGGTGAAGTTCACGCGGTGTTAGGCGAGAACGGAGCCGGAAAATCCACCTTGATGGGAGTGCTTTCTGGATTCGTTGTGCCTGACCAAGGGGATGTTTTGTTCGACAGATCTCCGCTCCCAACTGGTCGCCCAGTTGAAATCCGTCAGCTTGGCGTGAAGATGGTTCACCAGCATTTCATGTTGGTGCCTCAGTTTTTGGTCTCGGAAAACCTAGCGTTAGGCGAAATCACGGGCAACTTGACGCCTCTTTCACTTGCTGAGCTCTCAAAATTGGCGACGGAAAAAGGGGCCGAACTTGGCTGGAATGTTGATCTTAAAAAGTTAGTTTTAGAGCTTCCCGTAGGTGCACAGCAACGAATTGAAATCCTCAAGGCTTTGGCAGGTGATTCTCGGGTGTTGATTCTGGATGAACCGACTGCCGTGCTCGGTCCAGATGAAATCAGAGATTTATTTGGCGTGCTCAGAAAACTCCGTGACGAAGGAATTGCTGTCATCCTGATCGCCCACAAACTCAGCGAAATCATGGCGGTCGCCGATCGTGTCACGGTTTTGCGAAAAGGCGAATTCATCGCGACTTCATCGATTGACGATACGAACGAAGCCCAACTTGCTGAGTGGATGGTGGGAGATGTCCCCGAATTCACAAAAGATGGTGAACGCAGCTTTGGCGAAGTTTTGGTAAAAGCAGAAAAGTTATCGGTCGACGATGATCGCGGTGTTAAGGTCATTGATTCGGTGGACTTTGAAATCTTAGCCGGACAGATTTTAGGGCTGGGCGGTGTTGATGGCAACGGACAGATCGAGCTGGCTGAAGCGTTAGCCGGGGTAAGGGGTTATGAGGGCACTCTCAGATTGCCAGACCACGTTTCTTATATCCCACAAGACCGCCAAACCGATGGACTTGCACTCGGATTATCGGTAGCGGAAAACCTGATGCTAAGCGGTGTTCCGAGCGAATGTAAATGGGGATCATTCATTCGACCAGCTTTTGTTCGGGATTACGCCCAGCGCATGATTGCCGAATACGAAATCAAAGTCGGGAAGGAGACAGATACAGCGAACAGCCTAAGCGGGGGCAATCAACAAAAAATCGTCGTGGCTCGAAACTTGGCTCAGAATCCTGATCTGATCATTGCGGTAAATCCGACGCGGGGGCTGGATATTCGAGCAACTGATTATGTTCACCGTCGACTGCGAGAAGCGGCGGAGCAGGGAGCCGCCGTGCTCCTGATTTCGACTGACCTGGACGAACTCTCTGCCTTAGCGGATGAAACTAAATATCTCCAATCGGGGGCAATAAACGACCAATTCTTGGTGGCAAACGCTTGAAAGCAGTTGGTCGTTTTGTTTTCCTTGCGCTGGGGATGGTGGTAGTCCTCACGTTGACTTTTGCTGCCTTTGGGTTAGATGTTTCCGCGAGCCTGGCAATCATGTGGAAGGGCGCGTTTAGCGATAAAGTCGCGATCGCTCGAACTCTGGTGCGCGCTACTCCTCTTTGCCTCGCGGGTCTTGGAATCGTTGTCGCATGGCGAGCCGGAATGTATAACATCGGCGGGGAGGGCCAGTACGTTTTAGGCGGAATCGGTGGCGCGTTTTGCGCGAAATTCCTGTCCATACTCATGCCGAGCGTGCTTTCGATTTTTATCTTGCTGAGTGGAATAGTTTGTGGCGCTTTGTTCGGAGCACTGGCGGGCTGGCTCTACGTCAAGCGTGGAGTTCAGGTTGTGATCTCCACAATCTTATTGAATTTTCTTGCTTTGCTAACTCTAGAGTGGACACTCCGCGGCCCGCTTCAAGAATCAAAAAAACAAACATTCGTCACCGATACTTTGCCGAATGAAGTGATGCTCATGCGATTTGATTCCGGCACTGACTTGCACAGCGGAGTCTTTATCGCGCTAATCGCAACTGTGCTCATTTGGGTTTTTCTGCGCTATACAATTCCTGGGTTTCATTTGAGGGTTGTGGGCGATTCTCCCGATGCGGCCCGCGCCAACAAACTTCCGGTCGGGGCAATCCAAATTCGGGCGATGGCGATCAGCGGTGGGTTATGCGGATTGGCGGGTTCAGTGGACTACGTTGGTCTGACTGGAAGGCTGGCGGATGGATATTCCCAAAACTGGGGATTCATCGCGATTCCGGTGGCGTTGTTGGGCGGACTGACCCCAATTGGAACACTCGGAAGCGCCACTTACTTTGGCGCACTGTTTGCTGGATCAGAGGTTCTCAAACGTTCAACTCCGATTGGGAACAGCGTAGTTCCGGCGGTGCAGGGATTCGCGGTATTGGCCTACATTGCTATTCTGTGGGCACTCAATAGAAAATCTCAGCGGAGGGCCGACTAATGGAAGCACTTGTTTGGTTTTTTCTGATCGCTCAGTTCACGGCGCCGGTTGCGTTTGCCGCTTTAGGAGAAACAGTTGGGCAAAAAGCAGGTGTGCTCAATATTGGCTTGGAAGGCACTATTCTCGTCGCTTGTTATGCGGCGGTGGTTGCAAGTGCGGCGACCGGATCGTGGATTATTGGTTTGCTTGCGGCTGTCCTGATTGGAGCAATTTTGAACTTGGTTCAGGGATTCTTTACGGTTGTGCTGGCGAGCGATCAAGTAGTCGCGGGCACGGCGGTGAACTTGATCGGGCTTGGATTGACGAGCACCCTTTTTGATGCGGGTGTTGCCAGCGGGCAGAAGTTCAGCGGGGTCGCAGGTATCCCAAAACTACCGCTAGGCATGGATTTACTTTTACTCTCCTTACCGATCTTCGCTTGGGGCGTGCATTGGTTATTGTTCCGAACTCAGTTCGGGCTTGCCTTACGGGGAGCCGGAGAATATCCACCGGCCGTTGAATCGGCTGGGTTTTCCGTGATTCGGTTACGGCTAATCGCCTTGCTCATCGGGGGAGTTTTTGCGGGGCTCGCTGGGGCATACCTCACGCTTGGAACCGCGAGTAGTTTTGCTCCCAACATGACCGCCGGACGCGGGTTTATCGCCATTGCCCTCGTCACGTTTGGGCGGTGGAAACCCATGTGGGTGCTGGGGGCGAGCTTCCTCATCGGCATCCTAGATTGGCTTCAAGTGGCACTGCAAGGGCGATCAGCAATCCCGATCCAGTTCTTTATGGCATTGCCCTATGTTGTCGCACTCATTGTTTTGGTCGCTGTAGGCAAAGGGACACAGACCCCTCATAGTTTGGGATTAGCGTATCGTAGAGAGAAGTAGCCCAATGCCGCAAGTCACCCTTTCCCGAAAAGTCAGCTTTAGTAGTGGGCACCGTTATTGGTTACCTTTGCTCAACGAAGCCGCAAATAGGGAAGTGTTTGGTGAATGGGCTTCCAAATACAACCACGGACACAACTATGTGCTTTGGGTTTCGGCTCGCGGCCAAGTCAATGAATCCGACGGAATGGTTGTTAATATCAAATGGATTGATGACATCTTAAAGGAGAGAGTTGTCGCCCGGTTTGACCAAAAAAGTATCAACGATGAGATTCCTGAATTTACGCACCAATCACCTTCGCTTGAGAATCTGCTTCGACATTTCCGCAATACCCTTCGCGATCTGCCGGGCGAAGTCGAACTCACAGCCCTGAAATTAGAAGAAACGCCGCTCTTGTACGGAGAGTGGCAATTAGAAAACGACATGATCACCATCACTCGCAGTTACGAATTTGCCGCCTCGCATCGGCTCGATGTTCCAGATCTTGGGCATGAAGAAAATGTGCGGTTATTTGGCAAATGCAACAACCCTAACGGGCATGGTCACAACTACGTTTTGGAGGTCACGGTTAGCGGGGAAATCGCAGAGCCTTCCGGAATGATGGTAGACCTCGGTGAACTCGATGAGGTTGTGAATCGTGAAGTTGTAGACCGATACGATCACAAGAATTTGGATAAGGATATTCCCGAATTTAGCGGCAAAAACACAACGAGCGAAGTGGTGGGATTAACGATATTTGATCGGCTAAAAGAAGCTGTACCGGGGCAGTTAGAACGAATTCGGCTGTATGAAACCGCTCGGAATATGTTCGAGGTTTCTCGTTGAAAACAGTTCTGATCTCCGGTGCAAGTAGTGGAATCGGGGCCGAACTTGCATTGATCCTTTCCAAGCAGGGCCATCACTTAATTCTCACTGCTCGACGTGACCACCTCCTCCGCGAACTGGCGGTGCAATGCGAATCCAACGGTGCGGCATCGGTGGGGTTTATCGTTGGTGACGTATGCGATGTTGCGGCGAACCCCAAGGTCAAAGAATTCGTACGATCAGGCGGCGAGCCAGTCTTGATTAACAACGCGGGAATGGCGCAGTTTGGCGATTATGCCGAAACCCGATGGGACGACCACGCAGCACAGATTGAAACCAATTTGGTCGGAACAATGAAACTCACCCATGCGGTTCTGCCGGCAATGCTGGAACACAAATCTGGGTTGATCGTAAACGTGCTCAGCATTGCGGCGAAGCACGTTTTTAGCGGAGCCGCGGTTTATTCCGCGACTAAGGCAGGAATTCTCCAATTCGGAAACTCATTGCGGGAAGAGTATCGCCGGTCAGGGATTCGGCTTACTAATATCCTCCCCGGGGCGGTGAATACACCTCTTTGGGATAGCCAAGGGTTCAGCCCGCCAACGGAAAAAATGCTTTCGGCAGTTTCGGTCGCACAGACGATAGCCGATGTGATTGCTCTGCCCGCAGATCGGGTTGTAGATGAAATCACTCTTACGCCTCCAGATGGAATTCTGTGAGGAAGTTATTTGAGATTTATAGCAATTCAGGGTTGAGAATAATTTCTGAGTGATTTGCCGGAGTGAACGTGTAACATAGGTTCACTCTATGGACTTAACCGCAGAATCTGGAAACTGGGGAGCCGCGAAGAAGTTTCGCCTAATTATTCGTGAGCAAGGTCAAGCGCGAGAAATGGGGGGCAACGAAATGTCTCTCGCGGTTGGAATTGTTGACAACATCATGATGAACGCGCTTGATACACGAACAAGCGACATCCACCTTCAACCAGAACGTGACCAACTTCGGATACGTTTCCGTCAAGACGGGGTTCTCCACGAGAACGGTCAACTTCCTCCCGAACAAGCAACCAACGTTTTAGCCCGTCTCAAGTTGTCTGCTGGGATGCGAATTGACGAGCAACGCGAACCGCAAGATGGACGGATTGACATGGAGTACAACGGGCGTCGGCTCAGTGCTCGTGCCAGCTGCGTGCCTTGTCTAAACGGCGAAAAGTTTGTTATGCGGCTCCTCGACCCGCAGGCGATGAAAGTTGATCTTGAATCGCTTGGGATGCAGCCAGAAACTCAATCAAAGTGGGTGCAGTCGATCCAGGTTCCTTACGGATTAATCTTGGTTACTGGTCCAACTGGTAGTGGTAAGACATCTACGTTGTACGCGTCGCTCAACAAACTTGATTCCAAAACGCGCAACATCGTCACGGTTGAAGACCCAATTGAATACGAGTTCGATACCAATATCGCTCAGGTGCAGGTCACGGAAAAAACGCCGTTCCCTCGGGTTATGAAAGCCTTCCTCCGTCAAGACCCTGACGTTATGATGGTCGGTGAAATCCGCGATCCTGAATCACTCAAAATTGCGATTCAAGCTGGTCTTACCGGTCACCTTGTTATGAGCACCCTGCACACGAACAACGCTCTCGAAGCGATTGGTCGTATGGTGGACATGGGAGCAGAATGGTATTTGATCTCCGGTGTTACGGTTGCGATCATGGCGCAACGACTTGTTCGACGAAACTGCCCTAAATGCAGTGAGCCGTTCCCATATCCACGCGAAGAACTTGAAATGATCGGCATCACCGCAGAGCATATGGCGGGTGCAAATCTGCTCAAGGGTAAAGGTTGCCCCGAGTGCCGAGGGTCAGGATTCAAAGGTCGACAAGGAATCTTTGAGCTTGTCGTTGGAACGCGGGATATTAAACAGGCGATTTCAAATCAAGCTGACTATCCAGAGCTTCTAGCCATCGCTCGTGAACAAGGATTCTTCACGATGATTGAAGACGGACGAAAGAAAGTGCTTGCCGGCATTACTACTCCGGATGAAGTTGCAAAAGCTGTTCTCACACAAGCGGTCGAGTGATAAGATAAGGATATGAAAGGAAAGTTGCTGCGATACTTGATGCTGGCAGTGATCTCTGTCGCAGGTGCTTTTGCAGTGATTTTCCTTACTCGAGGTTATGAAGGCTATGCCCTAGATCGAGAAATTATTGGTATCCCCGCTGAGAAAGTCGGAGAGCGAAGGGCAAGCATCGAAAAATATGGGATTTCACTCAATAATAAGATTGAGGGCACTAATCCAAGAGTTTTAGTTACTTCGATTTCGGATTCTGATTGGGCAAAGAAGTACGAAACAAAGCTGGCATCTGCAAGCATGGGCGCAGAGTTGGTTGCATCGAGTGACATAAAAGAATTGCTTTGGAAGGAAGTTGCCGCGCCTCCAGCAGATTCCTATAAGTGGCCGGATCGGTATGACTTTAATGTGAGAAATGTTGAACGCAATACGCAGCGGGCGGCAGGTTCTATTGATCAATGGATCTCAAGCAGGTTAGCGGTTGGTGATTACGATGCCGCTATTTCTGGATTAGAATGGCTGGATCGGTTTTCGCAGATATTGGCGCGTAGCCCTGACGAGAATGCCCTTGTGTTATGGTTTGCCGTGAACTTAGATGTGTTACGAATTATTGAGCGCATAAAGTCTGAAGGTGCTCTTACACCAGAGCGGCTCGCTAAGATACAGCCAATGCTAAGTCACGAAAACCGAGCGATAGACTATCAGAGGGTGGTCTACCAAAAAATACGAGAGTCCGTAGCTACCACTCGTGCCCTTCCTCTACTTAATGAGGATGATATCTATTCGCTGATCGTGGACAAAGATGATCAGGTTGTTCCCAAATTTGATAGCAAAACATTGCTTGCAATTGAATCAAAGCTTCTCTCGGTTTGGGAGAAAGTTATTCCAATTGCTAGTGATATGAATCACAACTCCGAAGAAATAGGCATTGAAATTGATCGAGTTGTGGAGGCTAATCAAAAGTCTATGAAGGCCAGTGATTTTATGATTCAAGCCATACCGGATTCCTTCGAGCAATTTGGTCGCATCGTGTTTCGAATAACTCAGGCCAAGGCGATCATGAATTATTGGATTGTTGGCAACATCGAGCCCGGAACCTCTACTATTGGTACAGGTAAGGATAGGGTGGTTATTGAAGTAGAGGATCGAGGAAGAGACTGGGTAATTACTAGTAAAGCACCATATGCGGGATTGGGGTTCCGCGAGAACAGAGGACTTGAAATTAATCAATCTGAAGGTGCTCAACTCCTAGTAGCTAAATAAGATCGTTCGAAAATCAAAAGCAATCGGGTAAGTTACAAACATGAGCAGAGCAGGGCAATTATCAATTGGCAGTAAGGTCAACGGACATCAAATTGGTGCAATTGCACTTATGGCTTTAGTGCTAGCGATTGGTCTTGCCGTGAAACTTGATCGCGCTCCCAGCTTTTTCGAGTTAGTACTTGACCCAATTCGATTGCTCGTGCCACTTTCGCTGCTCGCCGTCACTCAGCTAAGAAAAAAGATCGGCGTTTCACGAAGATTTGCCCTCATGGGAGTTGCTTGTGTGGGGCTGACAATTGCTTCGGAACTGCTGCGTGGTGTTGGCGGCAACGTACTTTTAGTTGGTGCTTTCGCAATCTACGTGTGGCTTCTTGCAAACTGCCGAGTGAAGGGCAATGTCGATTCCGGAGTTGCTGGATTAGCTCTTTGCCTCATCATGGCTCCGATTTTCTAGACTCTGTTCAACCAGGCCCCGGTGCGAGGTGCCACGGTGCTTCGTCGTAACTAGTGGTTTGACTATTCGCGAAGAAACGGAAGCATGGGAGGAGAAAACTCTTTCGCCACGGGCGATGCTGGCAAAAAATAGCGCAGGGCGATTGCGTAGTGAAGAGCTTGACCCGGTTCGAACCTGCTTCCAACGAGACCGTGACCGAATTCTCCACTCCAAACCGTTCCGCCGACTGAAGCACAAAACTCAGGTGTTTATCGAACCAGTAGGGGATCACTACCGAACTCGCCTAACACACTCCCTAGAAGTTGCCCAAGTGGCGCGCACGATTGGCAGAGCTTTACGGCTCAATGAGGATTTAATTGAAGCTATTGCTTTGGGCCACGATGTAGGTCATCCCCCATTCGGTCATGCAGGCGAGCACGCGATTGATGAGACTCTGAAGGAATGTTTTGCCGGGGTTGAACGTGCACCTACCGAGTTTCGGCATTACGACCACTCCATGAGGATCGTTGATGTTCTTGCGGATATGAACTTGACGCATGAAGTAAGGGCAGGAATCGGTGGACATAGCAAGGGTCGTAAAGATTTGAGTGCGGCAGATGGCTTGGTGACGAGCACACTCGAAGCCGCAGTTGTTCGGATCAGCGACCGGATCGCTTATTTGAATCATGATCTGGACGATGCGCTGAGAAGCGGTGTGATAACTGAAATACCTTCGCGATTTTTGGGAATCGGAAAGACTCATGGCAAGCGCATCAGTGCGATGGTTCAGGATGCGATCAACTGCAGTCGAGATCAGGATTCGATCACTCTTTCTCCACAAATGTTAAGCATCATGAACGACCTCAAAGAGTGGCTCTTTGAAAACGTTTATCTAGTTGAGCCGCACCCGATGGATCAGGTTCGCAAAGCAAAACGGATTATTCGTGAGTTGTTGATTCACTATGCGATTCCTGGCAACCTTCCAGAAGGTTTTGTTGGGATTCAGGGTGCAGTTGATTACGTGGCCGGGATGACGGATCGTTTTGCAATCAAAAAGTACCAAGACCTTTTCATCCCAACTGAATTCAGTGACTTTGTCGCAAATGTTCGTTAGGTGCGCTAATTGTGCGTCGGCTATACTCCTATATTAACAGTGATTGGTTGACCCCAACGGCGTCGGTTAACCCCAAGATTCCGCTGTATGGCATCACCAGTTAACCCTTCCGATTCCACCGTTCCTGGGTGGGAACAGTTGCTCGCAACTTTTGCCGAGCACTGGCCGGATGAGAGTGCCGAAAAAATCACACTTGCTTTTGAAACGGCGCGGCTTGCTCACGAGGGGCAGTTTAGAAAAACGGGCGAGCCTTATATCATCCATCCCGTTGCAGTGGCGATCATTGTCGCCGAAATCGGCATGGATGAAGACTCCATCTGCGCCGCGCTCATGCATGACGTTCTGGAAGACACAGAACTCACAGCAGAGCGAATTGAAGAACTGTTTGGCGCGGATATCCGAGCAATGGTCGAAGGCGTAACGAAACTTGTTCATCAAAAAATGCTGGAAGGCAGTGTTCGGGAACGGGCCGCCGCCGAATCAGTACGTGCAGCCGAAAGCCTTCGTAAATTGCTTCTTGCCATGGCAGATGATTTCCGAGTCATGGTCATTAAACTGGCTGATCGCTTGCACAATATGCAAACCCTCGGGGCGATGGCGATAGAAAAGCAAACGCGAATTGCCAACGAGACATTAGAGGTTTATGCGCCTATCGCGGCCCGATTAGGGATCTGGCAACTCAAATGGCAGCTGGAAGATCTTGCCTTCAAGACCCTGCACCCAGATGAATATCAGCGGATTCGCGATACCGTCTCCAAATCTCGAAAAGACCGCGAAAAAGAACTCGACGAGGCGATTGAAGAACTCAAAATCAGGCTAGAAGAAGTTGGTCTAAAAGATGTCAAGGTAGTCGGGCGACCAAAGCACCTCTATTCAATTTTTAACAAACATGTCAAGCAAGGCGTAGCTTGGGAAGATATTCTTGACCTGATCGCAATCCGCGTGATTTGCGAACGGCAACACGAATGTTATCTCGCGCTTGGCATCGTTACTGAGATTTGGAAGCCGATTCCCGGGCTGTTTACTGATTACATCCAAAACCCGAAATCAAACGGTTACCAGAGCCTTCACACCAAAGTGATTGGCCCAAGCGGAGAACCGCTCGAAGTTCAAGTCCGCACCCGGGAAATGCACGAAATCGCCGAATTCGGGATTGCCGCCCACTGGACTTACAAAGAGGGTTCGGGCAAACCGAATGCAGTGACTAGCTTCAGCCAACTGAGAAAACAACTCTTTGACTGGAGCAATGACAACAGTTCTTCTAGTGATTTTCTACGAAGCGTTTCGACTGACCTGTTTGCGGAACAAGTGTTTGCGTTTACTCCGGGCGGTGACGTTGTTGACCTTCCCGCTGGCTCCACACCTATCGACTTTGCGTTCCGGGTTCATACCAAACTCGGCGAAAACTTGGTGATGGCAAAAATCAACGGGGACGTCGTTCCATTGGGTGCTTCGATAAAGAACGGCGATGTGGTGGAGATCATCAGCCGGGGTAACGCGCAACCGAGCCTCGACTGGCTGGAGCATGCAAAAAGCCCTCATACGCGGGCGAAAATTCGGGCTTATTTTAGAAAGCGCGACCGTAACCAGATCGTTCAACGAGGACGGGACGCCCTTGACCGAGAGCTTCGGTCAGCGGGATTTGATCCGCGTATCTATATGCGCGATGAGATCATCAAAAAGATTTCTAAAAAAGTTAAAGATAGCGATTCGGTGGATGACGTATTCGCGCGGCTTGGCGAAGGGTTGACGAGTGTTCAATCAGTTGTTGATAAGATTCGCTTACTGGTTGCAAAGGATGCACCGGTTGAGGAAACGACCACCAAAACTGCAAGCCCCGCCGAGCCAACTCTCGTCACGAGCATAGACCAAGTGATGACTAAGCGGGCAAGGTGTTGCCAGCCAGTTCCGGGTGAAGAAGTCGTGGGATTCGTTACCCGGGGTAGGGGAATCATGATTCATCGCCGTCTGTGCCCCAACATGATGAGCCTCGCCGAAGAAGACGCGGGAAGGGTGACGCCGGTCAAATGGCAATCAGACGGCAAAACTTATCCTGTTGATCTCTCCATTACTTGCGTGAACCGGCAAGGGTTGCTCATGGATATCACCACAATTTTTGGCGAAAGCAAAACAAACGTCAATTCGGCTCGGATCAAAACCTTGCCTAACAATACCGCCGAGATTTTGATTACGATTGATGTCGCCGACATCCAAGCTCTGCGTGCTCTCATGACCAAGATCAGCAACTTTGGGGACGTACTTTCGTTATTGCGGGTTCATTCTTCAGGTGGTCGAAGGTGAGGGCAGTTGTTCAGCGGGTTTCACGCGCTGAAGTCCGAGTTGACGGGGAAGTGGTTGGTCGGTGCGGTCGAGGAATGATGGTTCTTGTGGCGGCTGGCGTTGATTCCACCGATGCTCAAGCAAGGGATTTAGCCGACCGTGTCGCGGGGCTCAGGATTTTTGCTGACGAAGCAGGGAAGATGAACCTTGCCCTGAAAGACATAGAACCAACGAATGCTCCAGAAGTATTGGTTGTCAGCCAGTTCACGCTTTATGGCGACGTTTGGAGCAGCCGCAGGCCGAGCTTTGTTGGTTCTGCCGGATACGAGCGGGGCAAAGAGCTGTATGAGTTGTTTGTCAATTCATTGTCTAACCTAGTGCGCGGCGTTGAAACGGGAGAGTTCGGCGCAATGATGGATGTTGAGCTCATCAACGACGGCCCGGTGACTTTGATCATTGATGCACGGTAGGACCGCGAAGCGGGAAGGTATTATTTCGGTTCTGGTTCGCGCCGGTGGTGGAATTGGTAGACACGCTACCTTGAGGTGGTAGTGCCCACAAAGCGTGAAGGTTCGAGTCCTTTCCGGCGCACCAAGTTATTTTTATGTTAAAGGTCTACACATATCACCCATAACCCCCGTAAAAGTGCCCGATGACTCACGCACTCCAGACGATATAGTGGGGTAATGCTTTTGATTGCTCGGAGAGTGAGTGTTCTTGGTTTTGCCCTGTTAGCCAGCTTAAGTTTTGGCGACAATTTGCGCGTGGCAACCTGGAACATCAGTAACTACACTGGTGGCCGCGATGCCGCCATCGGCAACGCCGTTTACGGAACGTTCCAAGGCCGAAGTTTTCGACCGGATGTTTTGTTCGCGCAGGAAATCCAAAGTGCAAGCGCGGCTAACTCCTTGCGTACGATTTTGAACAACGCAGCCGGAAGCCCAGGCGACTGGCAAGTTTCGTTCGGCAGTCTAACCGGTACTGGATCAACCAGTGACACCGCAATGTTCTATCGAACGAGCAAGGTCAACTCAGTCAGTGCGAACCTAGTCGCTGCCGCGGCTGGAACAACTGGCAACCCTCGCGACGTGTGGCGTTTCGATTTTTCGATCACCGGAAACGCGGCGACCAACGAAAAGTTTGGTGTTTACAACAGCCACATGCGGAGCGGGTCGAGTAGCGACGATCAGGCTCGGCGGCAAGTCGAAGCATTAGCGATCCGCAATAACTCCAACGCTTTGAGCTCTAACTATCAAATCATGTCGCTTGGGGATTTTAATATTCAGACCTCAAGCCAACAAGCATATCAAACATTAATTGGGTCAGATTCCAATAATAACGGACGATTTTTTGATCCAATCGGAACTCCAGGTTCCTGGAACAACAACAGCGCCTTCCGCTTTGTGCACACGCAAGATCCAGTTGGATCTGGAGGGATGGACGATCGCCTAGATCAGATTCTGATGGGCGGCAAACTTGGCGACGGAATCGGAACTGAATATGTCGGTGCCTTCGGAACGGCGTACAGTACGTCAACTTGGAATGATGCGAACCACAGCTATCGAGCATGGGGCAACGATGGCACTAGCTTCGACACTTCGCTAACAATAAACGGGAACGAAATGGTCGGTGCTTCGATCGCGCAATCATTGGTTGATGTTGCGGTCGGTGGTGGGCACCTGCCAGTTTTTGCAGATATTAGTTTTGAAGCAGTACCCGAACCAGGCACGATGTTGGTTCTTGGTAGCCTAGCTTTGGTTGCTGCTCGCCGACGCAAGAAAAACTAATAATGTTGGTAATTATCCCCTAATAGTAGGTAGAAAGTTTTGAAAGTGGGATTAGGGTTGTGGGGACTGAGACACTGGCCTCATTACCAGTTAAATTTGGAACGAGTTGCAACCGAAAATTGTCAGTAGGTATAGTGAAAACACTTTAGCCCCCCTGCTGACACAGGGAGGTTTGCCTCCGCTATCCAGGCATTCCACAAAGGAATACCATGAGTAGCATCCGCAGAGCCGTCGCCGAAAGTTCTAGCTCCACTTCAAGGTCTTTGAGCTTCAGTGATATTTTCACTTGGCGGCTCACCCCCTTTAACCCCTCTAGATTTATCCGTAAACGGATAGAAGGGAAATCTATGTGCATAGCGGATCTCTCATAGCCCCTAGCGGTCACAGAATGTCAGGAAGAGAGTAGAGTTACGGATATTATGCCCCGAGTTTGAAATTCTGATATGGGGAACGATGTCAGAAGCGTCTATAATACAAGGCGTGGAGCTAAAGTACGTATTACTGGCAGATAGCGCAAATTTAACCGAAAACAAGCGGTTGAATGTACTCGGCGTATTTGACCAAATTAACGTTCCTGATGGGGAGCTACCGTATGTCCACCCGATGCTAAGTGTCGTTATATTTGCGCAAGGTACGAAGGAGGATGACGGAAAGGCTTTCGACTTCACGTTGGCAATTCAGCATGAAGAGTCGGGCAAAATCTTGGCTCAATTACCCGGTACTTTGACGATCAACAATTCTAGTGTATCGCGGCCTCGGTTTAACCAGGGGTTTGCAATCGCCTTTGTGGAGTTTAAGGATTTTGGAAGCCATCTCTTTATCGTTGATGCAGGTAAGTACGGAAAACAGTCAGCATTTCTTGAAATTGCTGACCCGAGGGGTGGGTAATGTCACTAAACACTGTGTTGCCCAGAATTGGCGCAAGTTCAAGCGGAAGCCTTAATGTCCCAGAATTTGATAAGCGCAAGCTAAGACGGAAGAGTTTTGACGTTCGCTCCTGGTCAGCCTCGCCTACCGAAGATACTAATTCAACTAAGGATATGTTTGTTACTACTGAGAGAAGTATATTTGAGTCCGCTTTGAAGAAGGCAAGCCGTGCGTCCTTCTCTGGCGCAACGTGGTATGCCGATGCTTGTGGGCGTATACACCAATTGACCCTGCCTGAAAATATAGATGAAGACGATGTTCCACCTAACGAGCAGGCGGTGGATTGGTCGTTGGCCCTTGTTAGCGTTCTGAATAAAGAGAACAAGCCGCCGTATAGGGTTCTCTCAGATACGGAAGGCGGGATCATGTTCGCTTTTTTTGAGAATGGTAAACAGATAGATTTGGTTGTAGCCAACAGCGGCTTGCTCATCGTTTCTCAGGAAACAGAGGATAATATCCTGGAGCACACGGTGGGAGAATTATCCTACGAGACTCTTAGTGCCGGAGTGAAAATAATCTGTGACTTCCTTAAATGAGTGGTTAAATCAGGACTTTCCCGATGATGAAATGCTCTACGGTCGCTACGAACCTGATGAGGTTATTGGGGACAAAATCAAAGCGAGAGCGATCAAGAGAGATGAATCATTTAGTAGAAGTTCTTTGATTCAGCCTGCAAAAGTCAGAACAGAGCGAGATACGATTATTACCGAGATTTCCTGCAAGAAAGTTTATGAGGCCAGACTGATACTTGAAGACGAGCGATGCATTACGCTTGAGCCAAAGCATATTGCCAAGGGCAAGTCGGACATCGCCCATAGTGATGTAGGGAGCCACGAGAATGGAGTCAGGTTAGAACGCCATCGGTACGACGAGTCTAACCATTTGCCCAAATATAAGGCTTTCCTGAGTAATAATATGCGAATTATCCCTGCTGAGGAACTCGTTCCTGATACGGAGTCCACCAACTCAACTGGCTAGTCTGAGCCATGAAGTGATGGAACATAGGAACCTCCGAGCCACGTCGGTTGTACCGGAACGCATACTCATTGACGTAGGTTTGCAGGTATTCCCGTCCGCAATGCTTGTAAACGCCTTTCAGGCCGCCTTTGAAAAGTGACCAGAATCCCTCAATGGTGTTAGTGTGGACAGCACCGTCAACGTATATCTTGCGCCAGTGTGGGATTGAATAATGGTCGTAGCCGTGAGTTGGTAACGCCTTGTATGCAGGGTACTCATCGGTGTAAACCACAGTTCCGGGTTCGACGTTGGTTGTGATGATGTCAATGAGTTCGGCCTTGGTTACTTTATCTATTGCCTTAGCCGTGACACGTCCGCCGCGTTGAACTGCACCAACTACGGGAACCTTCTTAGAAGATCGTCCAGGTTTGCCTTTGGTCTTGCCACCGACGTAGGTTTCGTCTACCTCAACTTCGTTAGAGAGCTTGGTTGGTTCGTCCATGAGCATAGAGCGGATTTGCTTGAACATACGCCATGCCGTCTTGTAAGTGACGCCTAGATCACGCTCTAATTGCTTCGCAGAAATACCACAGCGAGTAGTAGACATGAGAAAGACAGCGCGGAACCAAAGCCTAAGCGGAGTTGACGACTTATGATAGATCGTTCCTGCGGTTGGGTGGACATGGTGCCCGCAGTTCTGACATGAGTAAGACTTGCGATTTTTGACCTTATGATGCTTGGTAACTCGCTCACAAATAGGACAGGTAATGCCTGCCGGATAGAGAAAATCTTTCAACCATTCCAGGCAAGCATCGTCGTCGGGGAACTGTTTTTCAAACTCTCGAATCCCGTATTTCTGCTTCATAAAAGTAGTATACCTACAATGAGGGGATAATTACCATAATGTTAGTAATACCCCTGTGCTTCGCGGCTCAGGGGTATTTTTTGTTTGTTGATATACTCTGCACGACGTAATGCGCATTATTGATCGGCTCGGGGTTGACGGCCCAAGTTTTTCTTTTGAATTTTTCCCTCCTAAAACATCCAAAGGGGAAGAACGGCTGTTCAAAACCATTACACAACTTTCCGCGCTGAATCCTACTTTTGTGAGTGTGACTTGCGGGGCAGGCGGCTCAACCAGACTTAAGACCGCCGAATGGGCGTCGCAAATCCGAAAGGAATCGGGCATTGAGCCAATGGTTCATATGACTTGCCTGGGTGTGCCGGAATCGGAAGTTCGTCAAACGTTGAATGAAGCCAAGCAAGCGGGTCTTTCAAACATCCTTGCCCTGCGGGGCGACCCTCCGCTTGAAGGAAGTTGGGAGCCAGGGTTCTGCAATTTTGCCAACGAACTGATTGGTGTGATCCGTGAAGACTTTCCCGATGCCTGCATTGCCGCCGCTTGTTATCCAGAAAAACATACGGAGGCAGATTCATTCCGAAGTGATTTAGAAGCAATGAAGCGGAAATCCGATGCGGGTGTGGATTTCTTCATCACTCAGCTCTTTTTTGATAACGCCAAGTACTTTGAGTTTGTTGGCCGGGCGCGGAGCATCGGCATCACCCAACCGATTATTCCGGGAATCATGCCAATTCAAAACGTAGAGCAGGTTCGGCGATTTACCAGCATGTGTGGGGCGACGATTCCCGCTCATCTATCCAAATTGCTGAGTCAATACGATGCGGCTCCGGCGGCGGTTTATCATATCGGCATCGCTCACGCCATCGCCCAAAGTCACGAACTTTTGGAAGCTGGCGTGCCAGGGATTCACTTTTATACGCTCAATAAAAGTCCGGCCACGCGGGTTGTGGTCGAGGCACTAAAGAGTTAGAATTCGAATAGCGTGTGGAAGTTATTTACTGAAGAACTTAGACAAGCGATCTGGCATGCCCAAACGGAAGCAGAATTTGAGAATTCAAAGGCATTAGAGACGCGGCATTTACTATTAGGAGTGTTGAACGTGAAAAATCCGGAGGTTTCAAGAGTGCTTTCGGTGATAGGTATTGATGAGTCAGTGCTGGAATCTGCTTTTCGAGCCAAGCTTGGTCCTCCGCTTCTAGAACTGAAACCAGCAGACTTCGAGCTGTCAGTAGGTGGTAAGCAGGCGATCAGTAATTTGTATGATCAGGCACGGACTCTGGATGCCAAGACTTTTGAGCCAATTCATCTACTACTCGGTTTATGTGATGTAAACGATTCAACTGCTCAGTTTTTGAATGAGGCTGGTTTGCGGGTTTCCCAGATTTCCCGAATTCACCAACGCATTTAGCTCAAGCTACTTTGCGGCATTCACAATCAACTCGTAGTTCAACCGAGCGTTATCGATGAGCGACTGCCGTGACACTTGCTCCTCGTGCGTGTGAATCTTGTCCATTCCCGTGGCAACCACGATGCAAGTTGTGCCATGGGCATTGAACTTATTCGCATCGCTACCGCCGAGGGTAGTGCGTAAAGTCGGCTCGAAGCCCAAATTCCTGCTCGCCTGAACTGCGTTCACCACGCAAGGGTGATTTTCGTCAATAGTGTAAGCGCTGTAATGGCGCGCGTGAACGATCTCGACTGTCGTATTGAATTCCGCCGCCGCAGATTCAAAACATTCCTTCATGTGAGCGATTTGAGCATCAAGTTCCGCTTCGCTGGTGCTCCGGGCTTCGCCACGAAGTTTCACGAACGGGCAAACGACATTGACTGCAGTCCCGCCGGAGATCAATCCAAAGTTGGCGGTGGTTTCTGGCGAAATCCGTCCGAGTTTCATTTTGCTAATCGCGTGAGAAGCAACAACGATGGCGTTGATTCCGTTTTCAGGGTCTTTACCACTGTGGGCAGGTTTGCCGATGACCGTGACTTCAAGCTTGTCGTGAGTCGCGGTGCGATTGACAAAGCTACCAACTGGCGGGCCGGTATCCAAAACGTAGCCGTAATCAAGGTTCAAATCTTGAATTTTTAGGTGCCCGGCTCCGAGCAAACCGATTTCTTCTGCAACATTAAACAGCAGATACACATCACCATGAACGGCATTGGTTTCTTGCAACATGCGAATGCATTCAATAGCGGTCGCCATACCAGCTTTGTCATCAGCTCCGAGAATTGTCGTTCCGTCAGTTTTGATGATGTCGCCTTCTTCAATGATCTTTATTCCGGCAGTTGGTTCAACGGTATCGAAGTGTGCAGAAAGGAAAATCCTCGGTGCTCCGGGTTTGTTGCCCGGCAGTTTGGCGATCACGTTGCCTGCGTTTCCGCCAATTGCTTCACCAGCATCGTCTTCGGTGACTTCAAGGCCAAGTTCGGTCAGGAGATTCTTCACATAGTCAACGCACTCTCGCTCTTCTTTGGCAGGCGCGTTGATAGAAATCAACTCTTTGAAGAGGTTGATAAGCCGAGTTTTGTTGACCATGAGTTCGGTTAGTTTAGCCGACTTAGGTTGGGATTCTCGACGACGATCTTAAATGGTGAGGCGTAATCTGGATCGCCAAGTGCCATGAGTGATTCGCAGTAATTTGCGGGGTTGGGCAAGAGTTGGATTGTTGAAGAAGTCTTGCCCCAGACGATCACAAATGATTTGGTGGTGGAAGCCAAATTGAGCCGGAACTCTAGTGCCGGCGCATCACTGTTAACCACAGTGATGGACTTACTTGTCATTTCGGCATAAATTCGCCGTCCTGACTTTGGGTTCGGGTCGGTCAGCCAGTAGTGGTTTTGGAGCGTATTGTCGCTTTGAATCCAGATCAACTTGTCGGGGGCGGGGGTGCGTTTTTGGCTCAGTAACTCCTCAACCTTGTCGCGGTCGGGAACTGAGTGCCCGGTTTCTGGCAAGAAAGTCATCCCACCAGTGAACCCTCCGTATTCTTCTTTCCAATCCGCCCAAGAATCGGCAAATTTTTGGCACCGCTCGGGGCGGCCGTACGCGTTATCTTTGCCACCGATCACCCAAGTAAAGTAAAGGTTCCGGAGGTTGACACCTTCAGTTTCACCATCAGTTGGCGCGGAAGCGGATGCGTTTGCGCTAGCGAATCGGTAAGGAATTTTGGGGGCGATCACAAAGGTTCCGTATCCGCCATGGGATGCACCAGTGATGCTCACACGCTGAGGATCGGCGTTACCAAATAGGGTGAAAGCGAGGATCAATCTTTCTACGAGCGGTGAAATGCTGTCGTCATAAAATCCGTTCCATTCGTCATTTGGGGCTCGCAAAGCACAGTATATGTATGGCCCGCTGTCCGGTTTATCTCGGTAATAGCCGTTGAACATTCCATCCCACTGGCTGTTGTTGAGCGATGCAGGGCCGCTTCCTCCTCCGTGAAGGGCAAAAACAAGTGGCATTGGTTTACCGTTAGGAATGCCAACAATGCGGAACTTAAACGGTGCAGTACGGTCTGCAGTTTTCACGATGCGGGCATCAAAGTCTGCCTTGAGTTCTTTGTGGATCGGGGCTTGGCTGTATGCCTTCCAAATCTGGGATTTGTACTCGGGCTTCCAATCGAAGTCACTCAACGCCGACTGTGCTTTTTCAACTCTCTTTGAATCTCCGGAAAAGTAGTCCTGGAAAAGCGTTTCAATTTTAATTGTCTGAACCTGGGCGCCAAGGAGAATCGCAAGGGAAGCAAGCATAATTTGAATCTAGTATAAAAGGTTAACCACCAGGAAATTACAAAAAATGTTTAAGTTCGTGCTTAGGCACTGGACCTGGACGATTCCAACGTGCTATAGTTGGGAGAAGTGATTGGCATCGCCGATCAGGTCACTCGAATGACGAGAGGATCACGGATGAAGAGTATGGTGAAAATTGGTATCGCCGCGGCACTAAGCGCGGTTCTTGTCGTCCCGGCTATGGCCGACTACGAAAAGCCGATGAACATTTCCGTTCGGGCTGGCTGGTTCTTGGCTCAAGGCGACGGTAAAAAAGTTGAAGGGCAAAACTGGTTTACAATGGGTGCAGAACTCAAGTTGAAGGATATTCCTTCAAACGATCCTGATTACCTTGCTCACTGGAGCCTTTCGGTTGACTACTACGGCAAAGGCAGCTTTGCTAACGTTCCTGTTCTTTACAACTACGTTGGTCGACACCCAGATTTCTACTACTCAGTTGGTGCTGGGGTTGGGTTCGGAAAGCGAGCAACCATCGGCGGAACTGACAGCAGCATGGATTTCAACTACCAACTGTCAATCGGTAAAGACTTCAACTTCAGCGGGCGAGCTTTGTTTGCTGAATTCCGATACTTCGGTTCCAACCGAGATGCCCTCAACGGCTTCTCCTTGGTTGGCGGAATCCGGTTCTAAGTTATCTGCGATTACTGGCCCTAAGTCATACTTGGCTTAGGGCCATTTTATTTACGAGGTTTTCCCAGGGACCTTTTGAATGGCAGTGAACTCGCTCTCGTAGAAAACGTCAATGACTATTGCAGAACAATGGGTCATTGGCTAGGTGCAACCAGATTGGCAACGCAAAACGACTTTGATCTTGCTTCCGAGCAGGCGTTAGTTGCGAAGTGTCGTAAACAAGATTACGATGCTTTTGGAAAGGTTGTAGATGCCTATCAAGCCAGAGTTCTCGGCTATGTGCGCCGATTCGTTCACAACGAAGATGAAGCTTTGGATGTTACGCAGGAAGTTTTTATCAAGGCGTTTCAAGCTATGGCGGGGTTCGATGGACGAGCCAGTTTACGAAGCTGGTTGTTTAGAATTGCCCACAATCTTTGTATAGATCGGGCAAGAAAGCGCAATCGAATGCCAGCTCAGATGAGCATTGAACCGACAATAGAAGGTGAGGATGCTTTTGATTTTGCCGATGTCCGGTGGGATCCCGCTCAGAACGTTTTGAACATCGAATTGGAAACGGTTCTGGAACAAGCAATCACCTCCATGAGCGACAAGTTGAGATCAGTTTTGGTGATGCACGACCAAGAAGATTTAGGGTACGAAGAAATTGCTCGAGTGATTGACGTTCCAGTGGGAACAGTCAAGAGCCGCCTGTTTTTGGCTCGCGCCCACGTGCAACGATACGTGCGAGCTTATGTGGATGGTCATAACGATTGGGAAAGCTCTCCCAAAGGTGTGAACTGATTATGGATAAGAAACTTTGGAATAAATTGGTGAATGAAGAACCGCTGGATGCGGCAGAACATATCGCCTTGGAACAAGCCTTAGAGGCAGGCGACGAAAGCCTGACGGCTTATTATTTGAGCCATGTCGAAAATCCCGCACCCAGCCTTGCGTGGCGAAGCGAATTAAACGAGCAACTCAAGCAGATTGCGCCTCAGCCAGTGCGACATGGTTGGAAGTTTTGGGCTTGGGGTGGAGCAATCACCGCTTCCGCCGCAGCTTGTGCATTTTTGCTTACAATCGTTATGAACTCCCAACAAGAATCGGTAAATCCGGTTCAGGTGGCGGACAACACGCCTACTACGGCAGTTGTCGAAAATGCTCCAGCTCCACAATCAAAGGATCTTGGCACAGTGTTGATTTCTGCCCATCAAGCAGATGAAACCCAAGCATCGCTTGGATGGCGGTCGCCGCGCCGTAATCACAACCTAACATCTGGTTATTCCAACTGGTAAGAGTGAAATCTATGTTTCGGCGACTGATTTGCGGGCTTCTGATTTTGATGGTCAGCAGCCCGGCTTTCAGTCAAGGCCGATTGCCGAAAGCAAGTGAAATGGCGGCAAAGATTACTGCTGCTTCTTCAAAAGCAAACTACGCTGCAGTTCGGCGATTGATTCTGCCTTCTCAAGATGGTACGAAGAGAGAGGTAGATGAGCGTGTCATGCGTAGTCGCGGACGACTCTATATTAGCTACTTCAAAGATTCTCCGTATGCAGACACAAAGATTTTTGAACGAGATGGCAAGCGGTACACCTACACGATTTCGACTAACGAAATTCGGGTTAGTCCGAGCCGCACGTTGGATGAGATCACTAGACTTTTAACTGACCCAAAAGGTGATGAGCCAGTAATTAAGTACGGCGAAAAGATTGCTGGTCGCTCTACTTACCTGGTTGAGTCGAAGTTTGGCCGAGATCGTGGAATGCATCGGATGTGGGTTGACACCCAACAGTTTGTGATCCTCAAGCGCAATTTCCTTGATTCAAAAGGAGTGGTTCAAGGCGGATACGAAATTGTTGAGATCAACTTCAATGCTAAGATTTCCGACTCGAAATTTTCTCTTCCTAAAGGGGCCAAGCTTGTAACCGTTGAAGATGACCTCAAGAGGCTAGCAAAGCAAATGGGGGTTGATCCATTTATGATCACCAACAATAGCTTTACGCTCATGAACTCCGGTCAGATGGAGTTTGATGGAGTCAAAATCCTGCGGCAGTTTTACACTTCAAACGATAAACGAGTGAGTCTATTTGTGATGAAGGGAAGCCAAAAAACAGATGGATTCCGGCAATCCGACCGCGTTAAGATACACCGATGGGAAGATGATGGACACACGCTCGTGCTTGTAGGCGACCTCAGCCAGGATGAATTGGAACGATTGTCAAAGAGCGTGAAGGCCTAGTCGGGCTGGAACTGCTGACACCCGACGCTTGTTTCAACCGTCATAATAGGCACGTGAACTATGGCCAAATCGGCCCGAACGAAGCCGGCTCCTGACCGTAAAAAAATCAGACGCCGTAAGAAAATAAAGGTCTTCCTGACTTTGAGCCTCATGTTTTTGATGCTCATTTTTATTGTCGGATCAGTTTTTGCTTATCAGCGACTCCAAAAGGCTGAGCTCATCGTAAACAAGCTTGATACTGTTATTCAAGATTTGAACAGTCGCCCATCACGCATTGAATCGGCGGATGGCGAGGTTCTTTACGAAATCCAATCTGAATACCGTAAGGCGGTACCCCGTTCGGATATTCCTCAGCGCGTCGTTAATGCGATGGTCGCGGCGGAAGACAAACGGTTCTGGGATCATCCAGGTATCGACTTCTGGTCGCTCATGCGGATTTTGTTTGTTGCAACCAAAGAGCGGAGCACACGTGAAAGCGGCGGCGGTTCCACGCTCACAATGCAGATCGCTAAGCGGGTTTTCACGGGTGATGCTCCTACCATTGAAAGAAAGCTTGACAACATGGCTTTAGCCATCGTTATCGAACGGAAAATGACCAAAGACCAGATCCTTGAACTCTACATGAATCAGGTGTTCTTTGGTCAACAAGCTTACGGAATCAGTGCGGCGGCCGACGTTTATTTTGGTAAGTCTTTGGATGACCTCACGGTTGCAGAAGCCGCTATGTTGGCGCGTTGTGTTCGTAGACCAAGCGACGAAAATCCGGTGGCGAACTTAGACAAAGCAACTAAGAACCGCAATGTCGTTCTCTCAATTATGCGCGAGGAAGGCTACATTGACCAGAAAGAGTATCAGGAAGCGAAGGAAGAGCCGGTCAAGCTTCGAGCCAAGCGCCCTCAAGTGGTCACAAAAGAAAAAGTCCACCCTTACTTTGTTGACTATGTTCTCAACGAACTCGCAAAGAAGGGAATTGATATTTCCGCAGGCGGATACCGGGTAGTCACGACATTAAATAGCACGTATCAAACGATTGCCGAAAAAGGGGTTGTCAAGTGGGTAAAGAACCTGAAAGGCTATCGCGTCAACCAAATGGCGATCTTAGTGACCGACAACGCTGGTCGTATTGTTTCAATGGTCGGTGGCCCGGATTACCAAAAGTCGGAATTTAATATGATGTGGATGGGGCCAGGGCGTCAACCAGGCTCTAGCTTTAAGCCTTTTGTTTATGCGGCTGGGTTGGATCGTGGCGTGTTCGATGAAGGCACTACCATCTCGACTTCGCCGATGAAGAAACCGTTTTCCAGCGAGTACTTCCAGGGTGGAGCGAATCGTGGCCGGGTTTCTATATCAACTGCCCTCACAACATCTAACAACACGGCGGCGGTTCGAGCGATTGATGAGGTAGGCGAAAGCAACACGGTTGCGTTTTGCAAACGGAGTCTTGGGTTTAAGAAGAGCAATTTGCCTGCAGTAATGAGCCTTGCTCTTGGATCGGGCGAAGTTTATATGCCGGAAATGGCGGAAGCCTATTCGGTATTCCAGAGCCATGGGGATCGCTATCCGGTTTACGCTGTTTCGCGAGTGATTCATCCAGATGGATCAGAAGAATCTATGGTGCCCAAAAAAGCGCGGGCTGTAATGAACGCGGCGGGAGCGGAATACATTGACCTGTGCCTCCGGCAAAACGTTCTGTCGGGAACGGGGACTCACGTCCGAAGTGTCATTAATGCGAGAGGAAAAACTGGCACGACCAACGATCACAAGGATGCTTGGTTCTGTGGATACACCGATCAGTTGATTGGAATTGCTTGGGTAGCAAACGAACAAATTGTCAATGGGCGCCCAGTTGCTACTCCGATGCGTGGTTTGTTCGGTGGTGAGGGGCCAGCCAGAGTTTGGAACGATATCTTGCGAGATATTCAGAAAAAAGTTGGCGAAAAATCGCGTCCGTTCAACGGTGTTCGCAGTGTGACGGTCAAGGAAGAACCAGATGATCCGGAAGAACCAGTGGATGAGCCGCCAGTGGTTGATCCAGGTATCCCAGATGAGCCACCAGTAGATCCAAACTTGGTTAAAGACCCAAATGAAACCAAACCTCCCGTCTCGCCGCCAAAAACCACAGGTGGAACTGGACAAAACCAAGATGTTGTTTACGTAAGTGTATGCGCAGATTCTGGTCAAAGAGCCAACGCTTATTGCCCAGAAACGGTGCGCCGACCTTTCTTTAAGGGAAGCGAGCCGAAAGGTGTCTGTCCACTTCACGGGCCTACATTTACCGAGGTTCTAACAAGCCATACTGATGCAAAGGAGGAACGATATGCAAGAGCAGCAAGCTGGAACCGAAAAACCGATTTCAAAGCGGCTTCTCATCTTGCCGATCTTTCTCGCTCTATTTTTCTCCTTCTGCATAGCGCAGCTCTTTTTGGTGCAAATCGTTAATCCACCCGAGCGGACGAAAAGCCATCCATCGCGCCAACTAGCATCAAAATCTGGTGCTCAAGTCTTCGCGGAACTCAAGAAATTCGGCAAGCGGGTCAAACGCAAGCTTTCGCGTGAATTCCGCACAACGCAGGAGAGGTTTGATGACTGGTCTCAATAGTAGCGGGGTGATTGCCTAATGTCGGCTATCCATTCCCCAGAAGAGAATCCGGTTACATTGCGACATTTGGTTGTTCCGATTATCTTAGTGCTGTTCTTTGGGATTTCCGTCACTCAGCTTTGGCTCCTTCAAATCGTGCAGTCAGACGCTCTCAAAGAACGTGCGAAGATGACGGGATTGATTCTTGATCATTCACTCGCCCCGCGCGGGAAGATTTATGACCGCAACAACGTTTTGCTAGCGGATGTGAAACCTCAGGTCGTTATCACGGCAAAGCCAGGGATTGCTTCAAAGCATCCAGAAGAACTTGATCGGCTTGCTAAGATTTTGGGCACGACCCGAGCAAAATTGGAATGGCTCATGCGTCAACAATGGAGCAAGCAAAGTTTGCCAGTTCCCATTTTTGTCGGCGCAACAATCCAGCAAGGAACAAAAATCGCCGAGGCATCAGATGAGTTTCCGGGGATAGGGGTTCAGACTTTGCCGATGAGGTCGTATCCTCAGCCAACCCTGGCACCGCAGGCATTAGGTTGGGTTTGGGTTCCAAACGAATCGATTGAGAAGGAACTGAAAGATAAAGGCGAAGAGTACATTCCGCCGTATGTTGGGCGAGACGGCCTTGAGCGAATGTACGACGACCAACTGCGTGGGATTCCGGGAACCACCACCTACACAGTTGATACGCGCAAGCGGCCTCTCAGGGCGATGATGTCAGAGTCTCCACGACCGGGAGACACTCTGATTTTGGGATTGGATTCCAAAGTGCAAGCAGTTGCAATGGAAGCTTTGGCAGGTCAGAAAGGAGCCGTTGTCGCTCTTGACCCTAATACTGGTGAAGTGCTTTGCATGGCCTCAACTCCCGGCTACAGCTTAGATATTTTCAATGGCGGCCTTACAGAATCCGAAGCTGATTCAATTTATCAAAACAAAGATATTCCGCTTCTCAAGCGACCAATCGCGGGGCGGTATCCGCCTGGGTCAACTTGGAAAATTGTCACCGCCATGGCGGCGTATCAGGCTGGGAAGTTCAGCACCCACGATGCGGTCAGTTGTCCGGGCTACCTCACCGTTGGCAACCGACGAGTGCGGTGCGAAAACCACCCGGCGGCAACTTACGGTTTTACTATGGCTTTTACTAAAAGCTGTAATAGCTACTTCGGAAAACTTGCTCAAAGGGTTGGGGAAGATCAGTTAAGGGCAACTGCTTCAAGTATCGGTTTTGGAGTGCAAAGTGGAATAGATGTGCCCGGTGAACTCAAAGGGCTTGTGCCAAGCGATGAATACGTCAAAGAAACTCATAAACGCCCCTGGTCGTTGGGTGATACAAACAACATTGGGATAGGTCAAGGCGATTTGCTAGTCACTCCACTGCAGATGGCACTTCTCGCGTGCCTGGTCGCTAACGAAGGCGTCAACTACCAACCGCACTTAGTGCGGGGGATTCTCCCCCCAGGCGAAGGTGCAGTGCTTCAGAAAGTTGAGCGAAAGGAGCTTCACCGGTTTGATGCGGATCAGTCGTTTTGGATATCTTTGAAAGGCGCTATGAGGAATGTCGTGACCTCGGGAACTGCACGAGCCGTGCAGATTCCGGAAGTGCCAGTTTGCGGAAAAACCGGAAGTGCGGAAAATTCAAGCGGACGTAAAACTCACGCTTGGTTCGTTGGATATGCCCCGGCCACAAATCCGAAGATTGCCTTTGCGGTTCTTGTCGAAAATGCCGGACACGGTGGCGCGGTTGCCGCTCCTATCGCTAAGAAGGTGATTGAAGCTTATCTGGTAAAGCCGACTCAGAAATCGGATTCAAAAGCCTTGGATATTGATTTGACTTTGACCAGAGAATCGGATTCCGGTCCTGCCAGCGGGCCAGAAGGGCCGTAGAGAGCCAGGAACTCACTGGTCAACCTTCGTCCAAGCGCCAGGTTTTCGCGGACATCCTCGGCTGTCTCACCTGCGTAATCTGGGGCTCCGGCATCAGTCATGCGCTTCACCAATGGCGCGGTGATTTCCATGTATTGAGCGAGGCCTTCGATAGCCGGGAACAGGAGTTCCGCTTTCTTTGCCGGGTCAGTTTCTAATCCCGCAAGGAAACTTCGAGCTTTAAACGTTTCCGTTGGAATTGCTTCGGGAATTGCCCGGACTTGGTAGGAAACCGCCGATTCAATTTCGATTAACTTATTTGACGCTACTTTAGCGGTTTCGGTATCGCCAGATTGAATCGCCAAATCCATTTTAAGGGCGTATGCTTTTAGGTTATTGGGGTCAATGTTGAATACTCGGTCGTTGATCAAGATCGCCTTGGAAACTTGGTCAATCTCAGCAAATGCCCTTGCCGTGGCTCTTAAAACACGTGGGCTTGGAACTTCAGTAGCAACTTTTTCGAGTTCGGTTGCTCGGCTTTCCATCGAAGTGGCTCCATACATTGCCACCATATAAGCCGCGTCTGGATCGCCGTAACTTCCGGCACGCAGTGATTCAATCGCACTGGCGATATCCGCCTGATCGCGCCGGGCGATTGCGGTCATCAGGTTTGCTTTTTGTGCTTCCGAAGCGGCGAAAATCGCGATTGCGATTAAAGGTGCGACGCAGGAAACCAGCATGGTCGCTAATCTGAGATTTTTAGGTACGGCTTCGGGAGAAGTGCCATCAGTGCTGAGCTGCAAACTCAATCCGACAAGGATAAACAACAACAGACCTGAGCCAATGAAGGATAGGTTAGATTCTGTCATTCCGTGGGCCGCTAATCCGATTGCGGCCGCAAATACGCCGGCTCGGAAAGCAACATGCTCGGCGGATTGAATTTTCGTCCCTCGAAGAGCGTATTTCATCCAGACGAAAGCCATAGCCAGGAAAGCAACTAAGGTGAGGATTCCGCCTTCCGCGGCAAGCTGTAAGTAAGATTGGTGAGCAAAAACAGTGGATTCGGTTAGCCCTGGTTGAGTTGAATAGTGGCGATAAGTACCGACTCCGGTTCCAGTCGGATGGGTTTTAGCAAGCTCAATCGCCGATTTCCAGAGGTTTTGCCGGAAGCCAACACTTTGTTCTGCGGTAGCTCCAGATTCTGTGACGCGAGCAAATGCGGTGGCGGATTTATTAGCGGATGAAGCGGCTTGCCCGAGGCCGAACGCTAGCAAGAACCCAGCAATGAGGGGAACAAATGCGAATCCAATTTTCTTGAATCCAACTTTGTTGAAGAGAAGGATGGCGATAAAAATAACTAAGCCGACAATCGCCGCGAGATAGCCACCTTTTGATTGGGTTAAGGCAAGGGCGATTAGGCAGATGGTAGAGCTAATTCCGGCGAGAACTGCTTGATAAGATTTCACCCTGAGCATCAGGCCGGTGAGGAGTAAGTATCCGACTACAAACACACTCGCGACGGCATTTGGGTTTGTCCAACCAGCGAAGATTCGGAATGTCGGCTCCTTAGCCATGATCGCGACGTATTCTTCAATTCCGCGCAGACCAACTATCGTGATGCCGAGTCCAAGAGTTGCCGCCAAGATTAGCGGGCGGTTTCCACGGCCAATTGAGCCGATGGTGAGGAATAGCGCGCCGCCATAAATGAACCAAGTCACCCATTCACGCATAGCCGCATATTTGAAATCGGTTCCGGCGATAGAAAGTCCAAGGAGTAAAACAAAAAGCGTTAGCAGAATGAGAATTCGCACGTTCGGGAGTTGAATCACTCGGTTTCGGGTTGCCAATATTGCTAAACCGCCAAGCACAAATAATCCAATAATCAGCCGGCTGAGGTAGGGGAGGGCACCGCCGCCAAACACTTCGCCAAAGATTCCTAAATCAATTGGCCTCGGGTCAATGCTCACGTGACCGCCAATAATTGGCGCGAGGAACGAAGCGACTAGCAACAACATGAACTCGGGAGCGAGCGAAAATCGGTTGGATTCTTGATTCATTTGGAAAATCGTCGCCTGATTTTATCTACTTGGTTCTTTGCGAGGAAAGCACCGGCCCGTAAGCTGAGCGCGGTTGCGGCAAATGCGAGCAAAAAGGGGCGGGCAATTGCTGGTGATTCTTTGACATTATGTTTTTTGTAATACCGAAACATGGATCGGTGAAACCGCGCGATCATGCGGTTAGGAGCCTTATCGGTACTTCTTCCAATCGCGTGGGTGATCACGGCTTGAGGGAAGTATTTGACCTTGTATCCCGCTTGCCACGCTCGCTTGCACCAATCAACGTCTTCGCAAAACATAAAAAGGGTGTCGTCAAGCAGACCGATTTTTTCAAGGCAGTCACCTCGGATGAATAAGGCGGCTCCACTGACCCAATCCACCTCGCGCGGGCCGTCGTGAGTCCAATCTTGCATGAGATAGTCGCGTGTGAACTTATTGTTGGGGAAGAGTCGCCCGAGTATTGTGTTCCGAAACGCGGCCGCAACCGGATTCGGAAACTTTCGGCAGGAGTATTGAAGCGATCCATCTGGATTCAGCAATTTCGGCCCGACGATTCCCGCATCGGGGTTGGATTCCATGAATCCAACTATGGCTTTGATTGCACCGGGATGAACGACTGTATCGCTGTTGAGCAATGCCTTGTGGGTTCCTTTGGCGTGTTGAACCGCTAAATTGTGGCCTCCGGTGAATCCAAGGTTTTTGGATTGGGCGAGCAAAGTGAATTCGGGATATTCGTTTGCGATCATTTCCGGCGATCCGTCCTCCGAATTGTTATCGACGACGATCACCTCAAAATTGGCTTCATCTTTGGCTTCTCTCAAGCTCTGCAGGCAAGCCCGAGTGTCATCTATAGTGTTCCAACTACAGATTGTGATGCTCAGGTTGAAATCCGCCATGATAGCCTTTTGCCCGAATGAATGCAGCCACAACACTTGCCATATAAATGGCAGGGAGTGCTAACCGCTCTGGGCCAACAAGATGCTTCCTCAAATAACGCACCAAGCTGAGATGTGATTCCCAAATCATACTTTTTCTCACCTGTTTGGTGCTGGAACCATGGTGATGGAAAACCTGAAGGGACGATTCGTACCAACATTTGAACCCGGCTTGCTTCATCCTGTAAAGCAGGTCAACCTCGTTAAAATAGATCGGAAACTGTTCGTCAAACGGAGAAGACGGGTCGCAGAAATTAGCCAATGCGGATCGCCTAAACAATATGTAAGTTCCCATTGGTTGATCGGCAATCTGGGATTTTTCGTAGTCGAAATTGCGCTGAGAATAACTTCCGTAGTCAGAATTTGGCCAAATCTTGTCTAATCCGGTGAGCTGACCGAAAATTCCGGCGATGCTAGGAAATCCGCGGACGGAAGACTGGGTTTCGCCTTCAGGGCCGATAAATTTGACGCTGAGGGCACCGCAATCGGGATGCCGGCTCAGAATATGAACCGCTTTGTGTAGGTTATCGGGCGGAAGTTCTGTATCGGGGTTGAGTGTAAGAATAAATTCTGAAGTAGTACGGGAGAACCCGATATTGTTGCCTCGAGCATAGCCATGGTTGCGGTTTTCGGCGCAAAGTTCTACATTGGGGAAGTCACTTTTCACCATTTCCGCGCTTCCATCACTGGAATTGTTGTCAACAACGATGACTTGGTGAGGAATGGTTTGCAGGTTCAAAGAACTGACGCACGCACGTAGCTTTTCCTTCGTATTCCAGTTCACAATGACTATGCTAACCATGCGGAAAAAAATCGTACCTTTTAGCGAACTTCTGGTGGTTGGCTCCGTCTGGACGGGTAGTTAGACTGCTTCGATTGGCCTATGGTTCCCTGGGATTTCTGTAGGTTTTGGGGTTAAGGCGGTATAACGGAAAGGTTGCTGACCTGCTCTAGCAAGCGTTTTTGCTAGGTAGCGATCAAAAAAGGAGGAACATTTGCGGAAGATTCAACACATTCTCGCCCTGGCTCTTGCTGTCACTTTAGGCAGCGGTGCCGCACAAGCAAATACAACTATTGTTACTCTCACCAATGTCGTCATCTCGGCTCAAGCGAAGACCACCACCCACACCGTCGTGGCTGGAGATAACGATTGGAGTATCGCCCGAAAATACGGGATTACAGTTAAAGAACTGCACGATTTAAACCCAAGTCTCGATTGGAACAAACTAAAAGTAGGCGCAAAAGTTAAGGTGCCTGCTAAGAAAGAAGCAAGTAAGCCAGCAGCGAAGCCGGCCGCTCAAACCAACACCAAAACCACCAAGATTGCGACGATCACCAAAACCGATGTGAACGTTCGCAGTGGCCCAGGCACCAACTTCGACCAAGTTGTTCAAGTCGCTAAAGGACGAACTGCCGAAGTTCTTGAAGCTAAGAACGGATGGGTCAAGGTTCAATTTTCCGGCGGAACCATCGGGTGGATTCGAAACGACATGGTTTCGATCAGTACCAAAACGGTAAAGACCATGCCGGTGGCGGCTAAAAAGCCAGAAGCCAAACCAGAATCTAAGCCAGAAACCAAGGTTGCTGAACTTCCAGAAACCCCAGCGGCTGGTTCTAACAGCATCACGATTACTAACATTGAAGAGCCAAAAGAAGAAGCTCCAGCGGAGCCACAAAATACTGGTTCGGCAATGCCTCTTAAGATTGAGATCACTGGTAACGACGTCAACATTCGCAAGGAACCCAAAACGAGTTCTCCGCGAATCGTTCAAGTTACCAAAGGCCGAGTAGCTGATGTTCTGGCACAAAAGGATGGCTGGTATAAAGTTAAATTCGCTGGTGGCACCATTGGCTGGGTTCACGGAGATTTTGCTGCCCGCACTGATCCAGATGCTAAAGATCCGGTAGTTGCTAAGTCGGAACCCAAAGCGGCAGGCAAAGGCGTAGACAGCCTGATTTCCACGGCAAAAGACCAAATGGGAATTCGTTATTCATGGGGCGGAACAAGCCGCTCTGGATTCGATTGCTCTGGTTTTGTGCAATTTGTTTTTGCTAAGCATGGAGTCAAACTTCCTCGAACTTCCATATCAATGTCGCAGTACGGTGAAAAGGTGCCGTCGCGCAGCAAGCTCATTGCTGGCGACTTGGTGTTCTTTATCACCCGTGGAAGCCGCGTAAGCCACGTTGGCATCTACATTGGCGATAACAAGTTCATCCACGCCAGCAGTGGCGGCGGAAGCGTGCGGATTGATTCGCTGAGTAAGGATTACTACAACAATCGCTACGCTGGTGCTCGCCGCGTGGCTAAGTTCAACAAAGCGCTTTTGGATGATGCTAAGGCCGAACTTGGTCAGAAAGCAATTCCAGAACCAGACCCAGCTTCGTACCAAGGCCCCGAACTCGGGGAATAGGTTTGGCAATTGACCTAAGGCGGTTGCGAGTGCGGCGGCCTTTAGGTCAGAATGAGGTCTCTTAACGTGCTCCGGTCGTCTAGCGGTTAGGATGCCGCCCTTTCACGGCGGAGGTCGCGGGTTCGAATCCCGTCCGGAGTACCATTCTTCATCAGAAGCCGATTCCAGGCCATTTTCACCGCATTTTTGGGCCAGTTCATACAGGCTTTGGAACGGTTCCAGCATAGAAACCTCAACTTTTCCGTCAATGACGGTGGAGTTCCAACCTAGAGCCATGAGTATGTCCCGCCGATCCATCGGCTTAGCTTCAAGGAACGTTTTCCAAGCGTCTCTTGCGAGTTCCAACATTTGTAGCCCAGTGTCGAACAGATTGCTTTCAGCTCTGTCCATTCCGGAGAGCACAGTTCGGATGCTCTGCAACTCATCCTCGAACTTTGAACGCAAGTCCTCGTATGTCTCAGAACTGATTCGATCTGCAACATGATCCAGGTAGAGGTTTGAAAGTCGATCTTTTAGCTTCTGAGCCTGTGATGCAAGGCGACCATCATTCTCTTGTTGGAATTTCTGCTCCTTCTCGATCACATCCTTGAGAGCTTCCTGAAGGGCCGGGAATACGGCGTCTGGGATTGAAATGCTCCTCAAGGCTTCGCTGATCTGCTTTGTAAGGTCTTCCTCTCGAACAACCTTGACTCCAGCGCATGGCCCACGCTTGCCTGTGCACCTCATATAGCGATACCTCTTTTTCTTCACCTCGCCGGTGAAGGAGCAACCACACCGTCCACATTTGAAAAGGCCCTTGTAGGGGAAGTCTAGCGTTCCGAAGCCTGCTATGGTCGTACGGCCCTCTAGGATGGCCTGGACACGATTAAAAACGTCCTCAGAGACGATTGCCTCATGCTTGCCACGAACTGAGATGTCATCCCACTCAACCCAACCGATGTAGGCTTTGTTTTGGAGCATCCGGTGAACACTCGCATTCGCGGGAATTTTGTCCTTCCTCGTTCGTAAACCAATCTCAATCGCAAGTTGACGACATTGACTAATGCTGTACTTCCCAGAAGCATAGGCTTGGAATAGCTCACGAACTAAGGGTGCTCTTTCGTCATCTGTGATGATCTTCTTCTTCGACCCAGTTGTAACGTTCAAATAGCCGAGAGGAGCACAGGATGGAAAGTAGCCCTCAAGAGCTTTCATCTT
Organism: Fimbriimonadaceae bacterium; assembly: GCA_019638675.1. GTDB lineage: Bacteria > Armatimonadota > Fimbriimonadia > Fimbriimonadales > Fimbriimonadaceae > UphvI-Ar2. The sequence continues at coordinate 1,572,289 of JAHBTE010000001.1, forward strand.
CATCCCTTTGACGACCTCTGCTTTCAAGTTCTTGATAAAATGCCGCCCCATTAAGGCTTGGAACTCGAAAGTCAACCACTCATTGGCTGAGCTACCTTTGCTGATCTTTTGCCCATCCTTCACCATGATGAAGCTCGCGGCAAAATCGTTGACCAACATTTCAAGGAGGATAAGTTCCTTGTGCGAACGGGAGAAACGGTCGGGTTTCTCAATAAGAACCGTTACGCCAGGATTTTCACGAACGAATCTGTCCAATTGAGAGATTCCTTTGCTCACGCTATCAATCTTAGAAGCTGATTCCGCTTCGATAATGCGTTCGACAATTGTCAAACCCTTGTCAGAAGCATATCGTTCAATAAGCATGGTCTGAGCATCAAGAGAGAAACCTTCCTTCGCCTGGTCCTCAGTGGATACGCGGGCATAAAGAACTGCTTTGTTCTGGTTAGAGGCGGTCAGTTCTGAATTTTGTTGCTTACGCGGTCGTGCCATTGTTCGTTCTCCCGTTTTGTGCTTGGATCAGAGATTTCATGTATCCGGTCAGGGCAAGCAGAAACGCATCCGCTTCTGATTGCGAAACTTTCCGGCTCAGGATGGTGCTCCACACCTCTGAGCCGGAAGCCGTCATGTAAGTAGTGTTGCCTGCTTTCGTGTTGGTTTGCAAGCCATCAGATGCCCCATTAGAGGCTGTTTTTAAGTTCGTTTGTGTACGTTTCAAGTTCGATCATCCCGTTTGGTCGCAGGTTCACGGCCTGAGCCGAAAACCAAGTAATGGCGAGATGCGTGCACGCTTTGAACAGGCTCTCAATAGCGCGCTTGAACCTGATCAAAATGAAACAGGCCCGCTAATTGGAGCGAGCCTGTATTGAGTTCCAGCAAGACAACTGGTCAACCAATTTGATTTGTTGGAACTGTTTGGATTGTCCAGGATGAAGGCCGGGGTAGGTCAAGCGTCGTTTGAAAAATCAAACGATCCCCGCGCTCACGCCATTGAAAGCGAACTTTGATGGCGGGTGCGGTAACAGCCCTGATGGTTGATCTGGAAGGCGTTAGACCGCGCCAAAAATGCCACTCACGCCCTCATCTTCGCCCGAAATAGGAAACACTGCAATAGCGAAAGCAGAGAGCAAAGGAGAACGATTTTATTTATTAGCAACTTCAAGGTTAAGGCCGGATGTTAGGAATGGACATTTAGGAGCGTTGCCGTATACTGTTAGCCTGATTTGTTCTTCGCCCTTGCAACGATCAACGTTCATTGTTTGATTTTTCAAAAGGCTCCTCAGATTCCGGTACGATTTTTCCGGCCTGAATTGCGATTTGGCTTGCTTTGTTCTGCATCTTCGATGAAATGGTTACTGTAGATCGATCTTCGATGAAGTGGGTATTGATCATCAGGTTTCCGTCGTTATCCTTCGATAGCTTTAGCCCATGTTTTTCAGCAATCTTGCGACTCTCGTTTACTAGGCTCCCAATCGCTCCACTACCCTCTGATTCCGCTTGGTGTAGCAAGTACAACCAAGGGCCAACTAGGTGAGCAAGGGAGGCAACCACTGAATCTGCATCGAATGCCTGACCGTTTTGATTCACGCTGAATTCTCTTCTATGCTTATACATCTCGGTTTCGTGCTGGCCTCCAGGCTGAATTCTTTGCTCGCTCCTTTGAATTATTCCTGCTAGTTGCTGAATTCCTTCCTGAGTGCTTAGAAGCACATATAGCCACTTGCCGTAACTATGCTCAAGAGATTTAAGATACTTCGGGGCGATTCGAGGTTGGGACACCAAAATGCCTCTCGAAGCGTTGTTCAAGAACCCCAACCACCACGAACAAGTAGGCCAGGAATCGGGCTTGGATTTCCTGCTATCCACAACTTCGCGAAAGTTCACACACCGAAGAACTTCGGATCGGATGCCTCGAAATCCCTCCGTCAATAGAATGTCGGCGATTCGACGTGCATGTTTTCCTCGGGCCTGCAACTCAACTCTTATGTTCTGACCCAGCTTCTTTTGCTTAGCGTTACGGTCGTAGATACGTATACCGAGATCGCTCAAAGCAACCCCGCCTTGCTTGACACCAAAGAGCAATGTTCCGTCTGCGTCCTGTTGATGAAGGAGTGAGCCGCCTCGCCTCTTTGATCGGTGTCGGTTCCTTTGGCCCTCCTCCCAGGAATACGCATCCAGCACTCGTATATCAAGCAATCCTGATAGGTCGTCTATCGCAACGTCGATTCTAGTCAGAACCCAATTTAATGACATAAGGTGAGCAACCGATTTGCACCATTCCTTTTCATCGTATAAGCTAAAGCCGTGACGGACCGCTAAAGCGTCGCACCCTTCCCCTTTGATTATCAGTCGGCAAGTTTGGGGCGAATCCCGCAAAATAAATACTGCACGATCTAGGCTGTGAACTCTGCTGGCCCTCCCAATTTCACCCGGCATGAGGCCACTAACATCTTCGTACCCCTTGATGCTCCCGTCAACCCAGTCGCGGTGATGTGCGATCCATTGAACTGTTCTGTGAGTGATTTCGTTCACCTCGCTCTCGGTTCCATGGAAATACCCATTCAACCAATGCAAACGTGCTTGCCCAGGTTCGTTGCCCTTGCCCTCTGACCCTACCATTTTTCGATCCTCTACCCCCCTGTTAGGGGCATGTAAGCATTATCACCTACAATTTGGATTTCCTACATCGAGTCGCACAGGCCCTAACCGGTACTTTTTGAAAATGGAACCGGGTAGGCTCCCACGGGATGCCAGAATGGGTAGGAATTGACCTCTTCGCTGGTGCTGGGGGAATGTCCCTTGGTGCCAGGTCTGCTGGCGTTAAGCTCCTCGCCGCCGTCGAAACCTGCCCTCACGCTACCCGAACGTATTCTCTCAATTTCCCCAGCACTAAGGTCTTTTGCACCGATGTAAGAAAATTTGACGAGTGGATGCCTACCAACGGTACAGATTCCAAACTGATCCTCTTCGGTGGCCCACCCTGCCAAGGATTTTCCACTTCCAATCAACGCACTCGCAATTCAGATAACGAGCGCAATCATTTAGTGTTTACATTTGTGGAAGCAGTAAGCAAACTCCAACCCGAGCTTTTCGTGATGGAGAACGTGAAGGGCATCCTAGAAACAGAAGGAGCCTACTTCTTACAAAGTGCGGTTGATGCCTTTGAAAAACTCGACTATCAGGTTTCGGTTCACTTGTTGAACGCCGTGGATTTTGGAGTTCCCCAACGCAGATCACGGGTTTTTGTCGTCGGATCAAGAAAGCCAATCAAACTCCAAATATCTCCTCAACAGCAACCCTTGACTGTATGGGATGCAATCCACGATTTACCGTGCCTTACCAATGGAGCGAATGTTGATGATCTTCTATATTCGTGTGATTCCGAAAGTCAATATGCCTTAGCTATGCGAGGTGACTTGCAATCTGTATCCGGAAATCTTGTGACCAGGAATAGCGATATTGTCGTTAACAGATATCGACACATTTTGCCAGGCCAAAACTGGGAATCCATTCCAGTCCATTTGATGAACAACTATGGAGATCGAACTAAATGCCACACTGGCATATATCGACGGCTTGAAAAGTGTCAGCCATCCGTCGTGATAGGAAATTATCGAAAGAACATGCTTATTCATCCGATACAAGATCGCGGTCTTTCTGTCCGTGAGGCCGCTAGACTTCAATCCGTTCCTGACTCTTTCAGATTTTGTGGCACGATTGGGTTTCAACAACAGCAGGTAGGAAATATGGTGCCGCCTCTGCTCTCGCAGTCTGTATTTCAAGCCATTATCCTTGAAGGTGCTTCATGAACTCAGAGTCAACTACAACTGGGCTCTTTGAAAAGGCTGTTTCTGATCGGCCCGATGGTTTTCCAGGAAACTCGCATCCTAAATCCACTGATGCCCAGCACTATCATACGTATCTTCAAACCCTCAAAAACACGTGTATACCGCTATACAAGGAAGTTGCTCAGGCGAGCTTGGCTAAAGATATCGAGGATTTGATCGCGGAAATCGCCAACCTAAGCAACAGTAAATCACTGAATATGGATTTACTTACTAAGACCTTATTTGAGAAAATCCGCTATCTTAATTCGCATGGTCCCGAGCATGTCCAGCTAGTTGACAAAAGAGCATGCGAGTTATTGATCGAGATGAAAATTGTCCTAGAAGCCTATGAGCTTTACTTCTTGGTCGCGGCAATATGGGTTCACGATGTCGGAATGATCTACGGCAGAGATGGGCATGAAAAGAGCTTAAAGAACGTCGTCTCTTCACTCGGTGACACAATTGGAGATGAGCAAGAAAGGAGAACGATAATTGCTATTGCTGGCGTTCATGGCGGGCATGTAGAAAACCAGCCAGACAACAAGGACACGATTAGCACTATAAGAAGCAGTAGCCCTGTCAGTAGTAAAAGAGTCCGATTGCAACTTCTCGCGGCTCTTGTTAGACTTGCTGATGAATTGGCTGAAGACAAATCGAGGGCCACAAAAATTCCTTCTTATCTGAAAACCTCTGAGGATAGTGCGACACGTGCGAGTGAAGTTTTCCATGCTTATTCCTCTTGTCTTGATAGTTGTATAATTAATGGCTCTGACCGTACTATAGAGTTGGAATTTTTGCTTAATGTTGACGATGTCATCCGCGACTATCATAAAGGATCGAAGAAGGTCTACTTACTAGATGAAATTTATGATCGAACCACAAAGGTATTCAACGAATTAACGTATTGCAATCGCTTCTTCGTCGATGCACTGCAAGGAGGAGCAACATTACTTGATGCAGTGAAGATCGATATCAAAATTTACGACAATAGCGACGACATTGCCCCTATCTTTTTGATGGCATACACTCTGAGGGGGAGTGGCTACCCAACGTATGACTCATCTTCCTTGTTAACTCATTGCCCAGAAATCACTAAGGCAATGAAGGATTTGGCTGATACGATTCCAGACGCACGAGCACAAGATGCCTTAAAGCAAGGCCCTAATGGAAAATGTTTAGCAGAAATATTTGCTGTCAAAAGGGCGGCTTCGATTACTCCAAAGCCACGAAAGACTTTGACGGAGAGATTTCAAACCATTTTCAGGAAAGAAGAAGCATGAGTAATTACACAATTGTGCCAGGCACAAACCCATTTGTTGTACACCACGCTGAGGATATTCCTGCTGATGAAATGAAGCGGCTCTTTGTAAATGTCCTCTCAGATTTTACGCGCTTTTCAAACCCTGGACACGCGATGTTGCACGGGCCTCGTGGAACTGGAAAAAGCATGATTCTTCGTTATCTTTTGCCAGATTGTCAAGCAAGAGAGCGGCAAAGTTGCTTACAGGAACTCCCTTTTCATAGTGTTTATGTTGGTGTCAAGAGGTCAGAACTAGGTCTTACTGAGTTGCGTCGTCTGCGAATGAACGCGGTAGATTTTTTTATACTAGAGCACTTAATGGTGTTGCAGTGCTTGACTAAGTTGACCGCTTCTTTGAAAACTAATTCTGAACTGATAAATGATAGTAAAGTCGGCGATATCCAACTCTTCTACAAGGATGTATTTTGTAAAGAACTACGTTTGAGCGGAGTGTCGGGATTAGATGATGGTTTGCAGGTTAATACAAAACAATCCCTGTTTGAAGCTATGGAAAATTGCTTTGAGAATATGGCAAGGGAGGCAACTTCTCATCTTAAAAGGTTAGGATTTTCTTCAGATGTTGCATATTCTGGCCCATTGTGTTCCTATTCGGATACCTTTCTAAGACTAGTAACTGGCATTAAGATGTGTGGTCTTATAAGTTCAGGCCCGTTGTTTTTAATGGTTGATGACGCTGATTTACTAGGTGAGTCGCTTACTCTTGTACTAAATAGTTGGATCGCGAGTAGAACAACTGACAATGTTTGTATTAAAGTTACTACGCAATATAAATATAAAACATACAGAACTCCGTCAGGAAATCTCATAGAGAGTCCCCACGATTTCATTGAACTAGATTGCGCGCAGGTTTATACATCTAAAGATAATAGATATTATAACTTGGTGCGAGAGATTGTACAATTGAGGCTAAACGCCGCAGGTTTAGATATTTCTCCAGAAGCATATTTTCCGGCTTACCAAAAGCAGGAAGACGCTATTGAAGAAGAGCGTAAACGCTTAATTTCTGATTGGGGAAAGACTGGAAGAGGATACAGACCCAGCGATGATGCGACGAGATATGCCAGGCCGAATTATATCCGTAGTCTAAAAGGAACGGCTAAAAGCGGATCATCATATTTCTATGCAGGCTTTGAACAGTTGGTTCACGTCTCCTCCGGTGTTTATCGCTTCTTCTTGGCTCCGGCTTCTTCAATGTATGAAAGTCAGTTTGAGTCTCAGAAACAGGTTCCAACCCATATAGAACATACGGTTCAAGACGAAGTTGTTCGCGATCACGCTTCACATTTGCTTTATAAGAATTTTGAGAAGATTGCGGATGATCCAGAAGATGAATTGCTAGTAGGAGAGGCTGATGTTGAAAGACTTCAAAATCTAGTGCATAGTCTCGGTGGCATCTTTGCAGAGATTCAAAATTCTGACAGGAGTGAAAGAAGAGTAACCTCAATAGCTTTATCACAGTCTCCGACTAAGGAAATTTTAAATGTTTTAAAATTAGGTGTTCAATCAGGTTATTTTGTCGAAGCCACGCTGGGCAATAAAGAGGGCACAGGTCGTACACGTCGGTTTATTTTGACAAAGCGTCTAGCCCCAGCGTTTCTTTTAGATCCTTTTGGATTTGCAGGATACTTGTTTGTAACAAATGACGCGCTGGCGCAATGCATGACAGACCCTAAGAGAGCTATCTCTAATTTTATGAATAAACGACTGAAATCCAATGATGCTTCGCAAATGGATTTGTTTGGGGAGATGAGTGATTTATGAGTTCAATTCCCCTAGATAATTTTGGAGAGTCCTTGGAAGGAAAGAGTGTAATGCTTCTAACGTCGGCAAGCTTTGAGCGGCGTTGCACTGTCATTCCAAGGATTGTGAGTCAGAATGCGGAAAATAGTGAAGCTATTTTGATTTTCAATGAAGAAAATCTTTTGAGTATTGACGAGAACATGAAATTGATTGAATCATGCTTTAGTGGTTCTATTTGTGAGTCGTTTGCTGTTTCTGGCTCTAACCCTATCAAATCGGCAGATACTTTACATGCGATTGCTAAGCGTCTTGTGCGTTTGGAAGTTGATGAAGTTATCGTAGATGTTTCAGCAATGATGCGAGAATCATTATTGATACTCCTCGCCGCTTTAAAATCAGTGGAAGAACCCCGTTCTAAGATTTCCTTTGTTTATGTGCCAGCCCAGTACGGTCAAAAAGCATCTATGGCGAGTTCGGCAAGCGGAATCCTGGCTGATAGACGGCCTAGGCTGAGTTTTGGAATCTTGGAGGTTAGATCAGTAGTTGGTTTTCCCGGAGATTACAGCCCGGCAAGTAGAAGGCATTTGATCTTATTGACAGGTTTTGAGGTTGAGCGTGCAAGGGCAGTTATTCAGTCCACTGAGCCAACACACATTTCTATTGGAGTGGGCTTACGAGAACGATCTACTACGGGGCTAAATGCTTCTCTTGATTTATCGTTTGCTGAAGAGCTTTTGAATGATTATGGGTCGTTAGCATCCAGATTTAATATTTATCCAGATAGTGCAAATGATACGGCAACGGCAATAGTTTCAGAGCGAGAGAAGTTTAAGGGCTATAAAACGATCATTTGCTCGATGAATACTAAGGTTTCTACATGTGGCGCGGCAATTGTCGCAATGAGTGATTCAGCGGTGGGTATGGTTTATGCTCAACCGGCACTTTACAATCAAGTTGATTATGCTGACCCTCTAAATGAGGTGTATGCATTTGAAATGCCAATTTGGACGCCCTAAGTTTAATCCTATTCGGGCTCAGCTGATCCGATTGCGATTTTCGCTATCGTTTCAGGGATAGATTTTCCTAACTGCTTCACTGAATCAGTTAGGTGCTTAGCATAGCGGTAATGCGCCCCAGTTCCTGTTCGCAACTCCACTTCATATATATATTTATCAAAGGTTGTTGAATGTGTAAAGTTGAATTCATGCCCCAGTAAGATACGAGAAGTATAAGCTACATTCTGTATCTCTAGCTGATTTCGTGACCATGACAGTTGCTTTAAGCCAAACGAAGAAAAAGAGCTTGGTAAAGCTAAATCCAACCGTCTAGCCTCATCTTGGGCCATATAGAAACCAATCGGAACCAACGGGCAATACTTTGCTCCTGTACGATGCCGATTTAGGTCTCTAATTTCTGCAAGCGAAACTCCTTCCCAACCAAATCGAATTAGTGTTGACCTAACAGGCTCTCCGATAAAGGCGTAGCGATGACTGTGATGCTTAAGGGCTTCACTGAGTGTTTTGTCGGTAACCCCAAGCGGTAAAAATAACTCAACGGTGGCTTCAGATTTTGCTTCTGTATCGAATCGTTTTGCTTCTGTCGAAGTACAGGTCTTAGCGAAACTAATGAATTCATCTTGAAGACCTACAACTGTTCCAGGCTGTTCCGTTGCGTGCTTTGTCATACGGGGTGCTTCGAGTTGAAGTTGCTCTACGATCAACCCACCCAATTTACGGGCCTCTGGATGATAATGAGATAGTAAGTATTGGCATAATTGAACCCAACCCCGCGCAGACATGATAAGCATCATATTTGTAAGGGCACAGACTGGGAGAAAATATCGTGACCTATCAAATGCAAAGTTTCGTCGCATTCGTGCTACTTGCTTCTGAGCCTTATCAGTAGGGTCATCGAGCAAGCTTTGCGGTATCCGCATCACTTCGGGTTTTTCTTCTGCAACCCTTTCCCAAAATTGAAGTGCCTCAGTGTAGAAGTGGAATGATTCTTCAAGAAAGGCTCGCCACTCGGAGACTTCGACATCCGGAACGCAAAAAAGGTCTGGAGATGCTACACCATCAGACGATAACTTGACGTATCGAGTAGAAGATTCTTGCCCCCCCGCTGTTGGGCATTGAGACCAGATTAGATAGGCAAGCCAAATGGAGATTTCGTCAATGAAGATTGAGACTGGCACCATGTCTGCAATGGACTGATGCCCATAGTCGATCATCTTGAAAATAGAATCAACTGATTTATCCGGGTTTCCAGGATCGACCTTGGAGAGAATAGCTTCGAGTCCTTCGTTGTTCCGTGAATACCGGGCACCGCTTGCCGCAAGAAGCTCCGGCGTGAGTTGAGGCGCGCCTGCAAGGCGTGCAGACTCAGATTGCCTTACGGAAACGAGGGTGGCTCTCATGGATTGAAGTATGGCTCCAATCAAGATTGTACCCAAACAAGCAGACGTATATATACATGTGTTGACCAGCCTACCACTATCTCAACTATCAGATGTTTGATTCGCTAAGAGACGAATTCTGCCTATCCACTCAGCGCACTCCCGAGAATTTGCGAGAACGATTTGCTTAACGGGGTCATGCATGTCATCAACCGTCAGTAAGATATAGCTAGAACGAACTTTCGTCTCAACGGTGGTCGTTGATCCCATTGAGCCAATCCCCAAACCGCCGAACGTGACAAGCCCGCCTGAGCCGCGTGTCCGTGCTGTGACTTCAATGTTGTCCCCAGATTCGATAGCGACAATCTTGGAGCCGGTGTAGGTTTCGGTGCCCATGATCTCCCCAGTTCGGGACACTCTCCCTAGAATGATTTGCGTTTGATCTGAACTGACTGCTATAAAGGCTTGCCGACCTGGAAGCACCGTCAGCACCTTGCAGGGCCGGTTCATGTCTCTGAGTTTGCCGAGCAAGAAGGTCTCAGAATTGGCCCGCCATCGTGAGATGCTTTCCCGATCCTCATCCTTCTCGGCTTGCCGGATCAGTTCAAGTTCTTGAGCCTTTAAGCGTCGCTCTTCCTCTTCTTCAAGGAACTGTTTGTATCTGATCTTGCCAAGTTCGCTTGTATCGGCCTGCAAGCGACGGCCTTTTATCTCACGAACTTTCAGTCCGAACCAGGCACATACATATATCGCTACAAAAATGGCAAGGGCGGCAACGACGGCCCAGAGCAGAACCAATCCAATCCCACTCGCACCGCCGCCAACAAGCCAGTCCCAGATTGCTTTCAGAGCAACCAGGATGAGAACGGCGACTATGAACGCAAAGCACCCTTGCATCTATTGGTCTTTCATCGCCAGCGACTCTTGGAGGCGGTCAAGCTCTTGTCCTGATAGGCTTGTTTGAACCCACGTTCGGGTGATCTTGCCATCCGGTGAGCTAACCTTTGCCCGGTTGCCCTGCTCGTCGAATGCCAAGCTAAGCGTGAAAGAAGGAGCATTGCCTGCGGTAATCGTATATAGCCCCTGACCTGACTTGCTCCAACTACCGGAGCTTTGGCGTCCAGCGGCTCCAGTCTGCCCAGGCTGGTCGATTTCAACGGCTCCTCCTGAATGAAACTCCAGTACCGAACCTGACTCTTGCTCAATCCACTTTGCTTGAACTGGGTCATGGGAGGCACAACCTGTCGCGTACAGAAGCAGAGCCAACGAGACCAGACACGTTCCGGCAAATCTGAGCCATGAAGAGGCGAAAAATTGCATTGAGGTGACTTTATCATCTAGTCACCTATTTTCGCTACCGTCTCTTTATGGGTCGACAAGATACGATCACGATTCATCGTGATGAATACAAGACCCTGATCCGTTTGATCGTTGATGAACGTTTGAAAGCTGGTTTAGGGCAACGCGAGGTTGCACGTCGGATCAAACTTCCTCAAGCTACGCTTTGGACCATTGAAAAGGGCGAACGTCGTTTGGATGCCCTTGAGTTCTTGAACCTTTCAGTTGCAATCGGATTTAATCCCGGTGAACTGCTTGAAGAAGTGAAGCGGCTCCATCCCGAAGTCTACAACTCAGAAGACGTTTGATTTTTCAAACATAGAGGGGTTTATAGCCTTGCCCGTACACATACTGGGTTGCGTGATTGACAGTCAATCTGTCCATTCTGTGGAGCTATGAGGTCAGAAAATCAGATGCCCCAGTGGAACGCCACCCGTTGTATGGGGGTTATGCCACCCTGTGAGTTTTCAAGGCGGTGAGAGCTGTGTCTACAACGGAGTACCAACAACATTTTGTGTGTTGTTAAACAGCATTTCCCCGATAGGATGTGTACTAAGTAATAGACCAATTATCCCTATTGGCTTGACGAGGTAGAGAGTACGGAGTTTTCTCCACCGCGTCATCGTATTCCTGGCCGATTAGACGTTTCCACAGTGCACTTTTCTTAATCTTTTTCTGGAAATCCTCTCGGAATATAGCGAAGTTGTGCAAGTTCCAGGTCTTACCGTCCAGAAGTAACTCGGATTCCATTGTTCCTTCCGAATGCAGGACATCACTAAAGCGGGTAACTAACCCCATGCTTCCAAGATTCCATTCTGCTACAGCAACTTTGATTTTGCCAAGGTTGTGGTCGAAGAAGAGGTGGTTAGCAAATAGGCCGAAGCCAGCGGCCGCGATTTCCCGTCGCCGGTACTCTGGTGCTACATAGAGTCCTACGCTTGTTCCGGTGCGATAGATGCCCTTAGGCTCTGCGTAAATAAACCCAGCAGGGATGCCGTCGGGCGCAAGAATGATCGCAGAGTCCATAACACGCTCTGACAAAGCCTGAAGTTCAGACTTAAATCCTTCAGGGTCGATGAAATTACGTTCTCCATTCCAGAGAAAGAGTTCGGTGATTGAATTACGCCAGCGGAACATGAGGGGGAGGTGTTCGGGCAAGACTGGTCCAAGGGCCACTCCGCATTTTGCACTTAAGGTTGCAATTTGATTCATTTTATAATTCCATTTTTGTAGGGTTAGCGGGATCTCAATAGATCCCGCTTCAAGGTGAGAAGTAGAGTCTACGGTTTGCAAATTGGCTTGCAAATTGGCTTACAAATGAAAATCTTCATTGCCATACCTCCTTTAATCAGTTTTGAGATTCAACAATCTCCAAACTGATTTTAATAGAGGTTTGCTCGAAACATATATGCTTAGAATCTCTTGTCAAGAATATGTCAAAGTTCCGCCAAGTCCGTCAAAATTGAGTCAATTTCTTTTGAGAAGTAGCACTCCGTGTCCAAGGCCTCCTTCTCCCATTAACGACTTTGAGACGACAGTAAAACCTTTCTTAATTAGCCATTCCTCAAATGAATCCAGCCGGAATCGCCATATGCTCAAAACAGGATGAGCGAAGTCTTTGTCTTTAAAAATAATCGCTAAAGCATCAGGCACGCAACAAGAACTCGATTCCAATTCTGTTGTCACCAGTTCGGAGAAGCGCCTTACAGCCTCCTCAGTCTCAATCCTTCGCTTTCTCCCTACGGCGTATGCCAAAAATCGAACAAATTGATTTGAAAGCTCCTTGTTATAGTATGGGTCTGATTGCAATTGGTATGTAACAGGATCGTAAATAGATACGTGAAATAGAACAGCGTCCTCCGAATTTAGATTGTCGCTAAGCTGGTCGATAAACGTTGTCTGATGACCATCCAAGTTACCAAGAGTATTACCTAGGATGCTGAAAAGTCTTGGAGAATTTGAAACATGCTTGAGACGGTCAAACATCCGAGGCATAGATTCTTCAAAGTCGCAAAGCATTCCGAAAGGCACACGGAATCCTGCATTCCGAAGTTCGCGCATCGAACGACCTAACAGGAAAGCGCAGATATCGACCGGAATATAGTCTTCTGGGCGAATTCCAAGTCTTCCAAGATATGCCATTAGCAGAGAGTCTTGTTTTCCGTCCCCGGGGCCCATCGAAACAAAAGTTTTGACCTCGCGAAATATTTCTTCGATTAACTCTGCACTGAGGTCTGCAACTACTTGTGGTTGAGCTCTTCGTTCATAGTCAGATGCCACCAGCTGCGACCAGTTACGACCGCCGTGGAAGCCCCAGTACTTGAGTCGCCCATAATGGTCATCTGCTGGTTCTCCAAGTTGATAATCTACAGTCTCAGCTTCGCCATCAATTCGTAGCCAGTGGGCGTCAGTTGGGTCTGTTCCGCGTAGATCGATGGTAAGACTTTTTAAGTCCTGATTAGCATTTTTGAGGGCCTTGCGGAGTTCAATGGCTTTCTTTTGAAGCACAGCTACAGAACCATCCTCGAGCAGAGATTCGTATTTCAGAGCTATCAACGTAAGTTTATCGTTTGGAATAACTCGCTTAAAATTTATCCACTTACTTACACTTCCAGGATCAATACTAAGGTCGGATGCAAGATCTCGCTCCGTAATAGGAAGTCGCGACCAAACCTTCATCCACATTCCAGCGTATTCATTTGCCAACTGGATTAGGTCGATTGGAATTGTGTTTGTTACAATCTCACTGTTCCCGGGCTGAGGAGCATTATGGGTTTGGAATTGAGTTCCCATAATTATTTGTAGTTCTGAGCGAATACATCTCTTGATGTCCTCGCATCTGATGACTTACTTAAACCTAACCAACATTTTGTTTTGATTACGACGACCAGTGAGTATTTTTCCACCAAAGATTCTTTTGACTCCAATTGTAGAGGGATTTCGGAAATTAGGATAACAAAGAATAGCACTCTATTTCAATAGTAGTTTTCATTCTCCCAATAACTATCCTTAGAAACCCCGAGAGTATGGCGATAAAATCACACTATGGATCAAGAAGTTCGCCACCTTATTGAAGCATGGCATTGGATGTATTTTGAAACCGATCTTGTGCTGGGCGGGGTTAAAGCTGAGAACCTGCACCGTCGCCCTGCTCCGAACCTCCTTTCGATCAGCGAACACCTAGCTCATGTGGTGCGGTCAGAAGCATCCATAGTCTGTCGCTACCTGGCTCGGCAAGAAGATTCGGAATGGGCGAACACGGTTCTCACCAAGCCGATCTTTGGGTGGCCGCCAACAATGCTGGAATCGCCATTGGATGCAGACCTTGCGGCTATGGGGCTAGAAGAACTCACCGCCGAATACTTGAACCACCACGACAAGTGCTACAAACTGGCTCTCTCGTTGGATTTATCCGCAGATTACGAGTTTCAGGATGGGTGGGATCGAGTGACTTCGGTGCGCGACCGTCTCCGAATCGCGGCGTATCACGTTGGCTACCACGCGGGGCAAATCTACACTGTTCGGCACTTGCTGGGCGAAGAAACACCCGAAAACTGATTGAACGAAATATGGATGTTCAGGAAGAAATCAGTAAATATATCGCGAGCCAACCCGAACCAAAACGCGGTGAAATGCAAGCGTTGCACGAGCTTGTTCTAGGGATAAATCCTAAGGCGAAACTGTGGTTCACGGAAGGCAAAAACGAAGCGGGGAAGGTGGTTTCCAACCCAAATATCGGATATGGCGCATACACAATCCAATACGCAGATAGATCAACGAAGGAGTTCTACAGAATTGGCCTGAGTGCAAATACTGCAGGGATTTCGGTTTATATTCTTGGGCTTGAAGACAAAACGTATCTAGCAAAAACTTATGGCGAGACAATTGGAAAGGCAAGCATAACAGGCTATTGCATCAAGTTCAAGTCAATCAACAATATTAATCTTGACGTGCTGGAATCAGCCGTACGATATGGGTTTGAAGCCGGCTAACCTACGTAAACCTCTTGATCATCCCAGCAGGTTTGAAGGAAATCTATCTGCCCCATGTGGAGAGTTGCATGGAAGCCGGGCAGACCCATTAGGAACGACATTGGCATTGACCATCCTTGCCCAGAATCGAGGGTCATTTCTGCTTCTTCGTGCGAAAGTGAATCTAATGCGGCGATGACTTCCGCAGTGCCTTCTCGGAAGATTCGTTCGACTTCCTTTCGGTCAGTCAGTGCGATCTCTTCGGCGTCGCGCTGGGCAAGCCACGCTTCTAAATTTTCAGGTACCGGAAGCTTTCGATCTCGGATCATTGCGGCGAACCGAGCGGCGTAGAGCGCCGTGTGGGCCGCGATTCTGAGTGGCGACTTTGCGGTCGGAGTTGCTTGCCAAGTGAGTTTTGCATCGGGCACGTGCGAGAAGTTTCGCAGAAACATTTCCATGCCGTTGATAGCGGCTTTCTTGTGGGATTCAATGACTGGATTCATAGGATTCTGCTTAGCACCGAGCCGATTTGCGTTTTTTGCCGATGGTGCCTTTTGATTCTGCTTTGCGGATGTAATCTGGAGCAAACGGAACTTTGCAATCAGTATTGCCCATGTTTACTTTCACTTCTCCGATATTTTCGCCGGCGCGAAGCGCAGATTCGGTGAGAGCGGGCACATGGCTCCCGAGGGCAATGACAAAGTTATTCATTTTGTATCGCACGCGGTTGGGCTGAGTATTGATTGAGTTCTGAACCCTTTCGAGTAACTGCTTTAGCGCGGCTATATCTAAATCGTCATCCTTTTTCACGGCAACCCAACTGGAAAGTGTTCCCCAACCAATTACCGCATATTTCTCGTCTGGGGAGTCAATCCATTCCACTGCCAACTCCCATCCGTGCGGTCCATCTGCCGCGACCCAGGCAACTGCGAATTCTGCTACATTGTCGCTGGTTGCTTTATCTAACCAGCCGCGTAAATCATCCTTGGTCATTTTGGATTCATCGGCGATCAATCCTGCCAAATACATCGCATCGTAAATGCCTGTGTCGTACAAATCGAGCGCAAGTTGATAATCTTTTTTGATGGCTTTTTCGTATTTTTTGAGTTCGGAAACTTTGACCCCGAAGAGCGGGCCAGTGATGCCGTGATTACGCAAAATCTTGCGATACCCCTCGGTGCCGAGTGGCTCTATTTCGGAAATAATCTGCGCGGCGGTCATGATTTCAATCTACTAAATAATTATGCCCTGAAGTTATGGATTTGGCGCAAAGTCGACCAAGCGTGCCGTAGAATCCACTAGCAGGAATCTAAACCCATGAAAGCCAAGAACACAATCTGCATTTGGTACGACAAAGATGCCCTTGAAGCCGCGAAATTTTACGCCGAGACATTTCCAAATAGCGAAGTCACGGGGGTTTTTGAAGCCCCAAGCGATTTCCCCGCCGGAAGTAAAGGCGACATTCTTACTGTCGAATTCACAGTTTGCGGGATTCCATGCATTGGCCTGAATGGTGGCACTGTGTTCACTCAGTCTGAGGCGTTTTCATTCCAGATTGCGACTGATGACCAGGAAGAAACCGATCGGTATTGGAATGCCATCGTCAACAATAGCGGGGAAGAAAGTATGTGCGGCTGGTGCAAGGATCGATGGGGCGTGTCATGGCAAATCACTCCACGAACTCTTACAGAGGCAATGGCCGCCGGTGGAGAAGAAGCCAAGCGTGCATTTGAGGCTATGATGACCATGCAGAAAGTGGATGTGGCCGCAATTGATGCAGCGCGGCGAGGATAAGTCAGCATGAAGTTTTTAGTTGCAATTCACCACCCAGATAATTACGACGGCTCGAAAGAAGATGCTCAAATGCATCGGGATATTGATGACCTCAACGATGAAATGCAGGCGGCGGGAGTTAGGATTCTCGCGATGGGGCTTCAATCGCCTCGATTGTCAAAAACCTTGACCGCCCAGGAAAATGGGGAAGTGACAGTTACAGATGGCCCTTATTTGCCGACGAACGAACATATCGGCGGCTTTTGGATTTTAGATACAGCAGACATGGACGAGGCTGTCGAATGGGGGCGCAAAGCGGTCATCGCGTGCCGTGCTCCGGTGGAAGTGCGTCCTTTTCACTAGGTTGAGAACCACAATCCGGCTTTCCGGACAAGTTGTGTTTTAAGGCGTCTGAAGCTCGATAAATTTCGCTTTCACGGTAATTCACGCACGATTCATAAACTCCTTCTCAGGAGTAAAGAATGAACTTCAAACAATCTCTCATTTTTAGCGCAATTGCGCTCGCTATGTTCGGATGTGCGGGCAGTGGCGGCGGCGGGTCTACGGTTGCGATACCTCTCATCGGCTTTGATAGCGATGAAGGTGGCGATTCCGAAATCATGGTTAGTGATGCGGATGGCAATCTCATCGCCCTCACAAACAATACTGACGATGAAGCCTTCGGCAACTTTAGTTCAGATGGTTCTAAGATCGTGTTCAAGCGGTCGGTTGGAGGCACCAACGACGAAATCTTTGTGATGAATTCGGACGGGACAAACGTTGTCAACGTGTCGAATCACATCGAAGATGATTACCATCCTGTGTTTAGTCCAGACGGAACCAAAATTGCATTTGCAACTCGCAGAGACGGCAATAGCGAGATCTATATGATGAACGCAGACGGTACCAACGTCGTTAACCTTTCGAATGACCTCGAAGATGATTACAATCCGGCTTGGAGCCCAGATGGGACAAAGATTGCATTCGAGAGCTGGCGAGACGGCGATTCCGAAATCTATGTTATGGATGCTGACGGCTCAAATGTTGTTCAATTGACCTTCAACTCAGCGTTTGATGAGGTTCCATCTTTTGGTCCAGATGGCAATTTGGTTTTTAATAGCAATCGTGATGGTAATTCCGAAATCTATTGGATGAACGGTGACGGATCAGGTCAAACCAGGCTAACGAATAGCTCTGGTGACGAGTTTGAGCCAGCGTTTAACAGCGACGGAAGCAAGATTATCTTCATTTCAAATCGAGATGGAAATTTTGAGATTTATATGATGAATGCTAACGGATCGGCGCAAGTCAGACTGACAAATCGCTCGGGTTCTTACGAGAGCAACCCGGAATTTACACCTTAAATAGGCGGCACGGGAACATACTGTTCCTGTGCCGACAAGTACTTGGAATATCCGGCTGTTCGGGGGATTTCGTATCGAAACGCCAGAAGGCGACGAAATCGAAATCCCTTCCCGAAAAGGAAAAGCTCTTGTGGCCCTTCTTGCGCTGCAAGATGGCATCGCAGTTTCTCGTGAATTACTGGGGCAAGAGTTGTGGCCAGATAAACCAAAGCTCAGCCAACAACAAAATCTCCGACAAGCGGTTACCCAAGTTAAAGTTGCCCTTGCTCCGTGGAATGGATTAGAGGCAACGCGAGAAACTTGTCGACTTACTTTTACCTATTACTGCGATGCTCTAGAGTGCCTCACATCAGGAAAAGATCCAGGTAAGGAACTGTTACTACCAGAAATGCCAGAACCAGTTTTTGAATCCTACAGAAGCGAATTTGCGAGCAATGCGCCTTTAGGAGATGAGGGTGAAGCGGCCCGAGGGGCGGCGCGTCTCCTTGAATGGACACTGATGCATGATCCTAAGCGGTGCTTAGATTTGCTGCACAGTTGTCGAGAACTCATTCCAAGCATGCCGCTCCCTTTATTGGAAAACGCTTTGCGGCTCAGCTTGAACGAAGTTTCAGAAAACGATCCGATTCACTTATGGGGCCGTTCGCAGTTCGCAGTAGTTCTCATGTGGGCGGGGCACTGGGAAGAAGGAATAAAGGTTGCACGCCAGGCTTTGAGTTCAGTGGAGCCAGGTCAAGATCCATCTGAGTGGACCGCTGCGGCTCATACGGCAGCAATATTTTTGATTTTTCGTGGTCGATTTGATAAGGCAGAACATCTCATAAGTAACGCAATCGAAATTGCTGAAACACATGGCCTTGTCAACGCAATCAACCGATTTAATCATGCTCGGGCGCTAAAACTGGGTTACCAAGGTGAATATTCTCAAGCAGTAAAAATTCTGGAGACCCTTCAGCCATCTGCAATCATTTGCGCCCACATCTCCACGTACTATGCCGCCATGGGAGATGCAGCACAGGCGAGAGAATATCTTGCCCGTGCTAAAGATATTCAGCCAAGCCAGCTAGATTTGCGGCTCGCTTGCCAATTTGGTCTAGCAGAATGCAGCGTGTTGGCCATTGAGGGTCAAATTGACTCGGCAAAGGGCCTCGTTTTGGAAATGCTCAAATTATGCGAGGACACAGGAATGCATCTGCCGATGATCCACGCTTTAGAAGGTCTTGCCGTTGTGGAAACAAATGCTGAAATAAGGCATGAGCGGCTTGCCCGAGCTCTTTCACTACGGTCACGCCACCGCTTTCCACTTTTGCCAGGAGATAAGATTCGACTCAAAAATCTTCTTCCAGAGATCGCTCAAATTGCTGGTATTACCGAAGCCCAGATTTAGGGTTTTATCCACTTGTAATCTCTATCTGCACTTCTACTGTGTCCCCCACGCTAACATTTTCCGACCGCTGGACAGCTACTTTAATCGGAACCATATAAACTCCATTTCGGGGAATCATTGCGGTCGTGAACTCTGTCTTGCCGATTCGGACGGTTACAGGAATACAGCCCCATCCATAACTAATCGTAGTGGCAACATTTTTGACCTCAGCTGACATCGGTTCTGGCATTGGAACAAACACGAAAGGAGCAGGCCCGCGCCATTCAATTGCTTCGCCCGTGAATTCCAGGATCATGGTGTGATTATATCGGTCACCTAATTCAAAAATATGTTGCTTGCCGCAGTAGAATTCTCGAAACTTGACTCCTAAGATTGCGCTTCTAACTCTTCTGACCCTCGTTGCCTTTGCATCGAACTCGATACTCTGTCGGCTTGCATTGGCATCCGATTCTATTGATGCCGGATTATTTACGCTAGTTCGGATTATCTCAGGGGCACTTGCGTTAATTATTCTCTCTTACGCACACAAACGAAAGTCGCCAGTTGGCTCGGGCAACTGGATTTCCGGAGCGTTGCTTTTCAGTTATGCGGCGGCTTTTTCGTACGCATATATCAATCTTTCTGCAGGAACGGGTGGGCTTTTGCTGTTTGGAACGGTTCAGTTCACGATGATTGGCGTTGGAATCTATCGTGGAGAACGTCCTTCAATACTTGAGTGGCTCGGATTGGTAGCCGCTCAGGCGGGATTGGTTGTGCTCGTGTTTCCCGGTCTCCATGCGCCTTCAGCTATAGGGTCGGCACTGATGATCATCGCTGGTATTTCGTGGGGGTTGTATTCTCTACGTGGCAAAACCGCGAAAGATTCGACGCTTGGAACCGCAGATAATTTCCTTCGCGCAGTGCCATTTACGCTGATATTAGGATTGGTAGCTTTTCCGCAATTCTATTCATCGCCGTCGGGAATTGCCTTAGCGGTTGTTTCGGGGGCGATTACTTCAGGTGGCGGTTACGTGCTTTGGTACTCGGTATTGCCGCATTTATCGGCAACAAGGGCCGCGATCGCTCAACTTGCGGTGCCCGCGATTGTCGCAATTCTTGGAGTGATAGTGTTGGCAGAGCAGTTTAATACCAGGATATTGCTTGCGCTCATCCTTATGCTGGGTGGCGTCGGCTTGGCAGTATTGGTCAAAAATAGGAAGCCTGCAACGATTCAATCTCAGTAAGAATTCTTTAGTAACTTCTTATGCCGACTTAACTTAGGTTGCGTTACACTAAGCTCGGAGAACAACACGTGAGCACACAAACAGAACAAACCGAACCACAACCAACAAAGCCAATTGAACAACACAAGTGGTTAGAAAATCTTTTGGGAGAATGGAATGTCACGACTTCAATGATCATGGCTCCAGGAGAGCCAGAAGTCACATGTGAAAGCAGTGAGACAGTTCGCAGTTTAGGCGGACTGTGGTCTGTGGCTGAGAATATCGGGGAAATGCCAGGCGGCGCAAAGGCAACCAGCTACACGGTTCTTGGCTACGACGTTTCCTTTAACGAATACCGTGGATGTTTCTACGGCGATATGTCCTCGCATTTGTGGAAGTACGTGGGAACGCTCAGTGCGGATGGAAAGATAATGACATTGGATTGCGAAGGCCCGAGCATGGTGGTCGATGGCGAAACTGCCAATTACCGCGATGTAATTGAACTGATTGACAGCAACAACCGCACGATGACTTCTTATGGTCAAGATGATAAAGGCGAGTGGCAACAGTTCATGAAGTCACATTACACGCGGGTTTGAAAAGTTAGGAAGCCTAGGCAATCTGAGTGATCGAGTAGATCGCTACCCTAGGCTTCCTAATTAGCTTTAACTTTGGGGATTGCCAACCAATTACAAATTGGATTTAATCATCGCAACCATCTGCTCAAGCGCAGTGCCCCAACCGCTCTCGAATCCCATCGCTTCGTGCTGTTTTTTCGCCTCTTCGTCCGCATGGATTGCGAGGGCTGAGTATTTGGTGCCTGACTCGGTTGGCTCCATGCAAATTACGGCCGTGAACAAAAATCCACCTTGTTCCTCTCCGGCGGCTTGAGGTGGCTGAGGTCGGTAGCCGGGAAGCAAAGCAGATGTCCAAACAAGTTTGCGATTTTCTACTACTTCAAGAAAACATCCCTTTCCGGGGAATTCATCGCCTTCAGGAGATTGCATAGTGGTTGCAAAAACGCCCCCGGGTCGAAGATCCATTTCACAGGCGATTGTTTTCCAGGGGACGGGAGTGAACCACTTCATGAGTAGGTCGGGGGTTGTCCAGGCCTTCCAAACCAGTTCAACTGGTACATCAATAGTTCGTTCTAGCAGTAGATCAAGTGAGGGGTCAGGGGTGTGTTGAAGAGGTGTGTTCATGGTTGTTGTTCTTTGAGACTAATGAGCAAGCTGTCGAGTTGGTCAAGCCGCTTTTCCCACTCACGACGCCGAGCATCTATCCAATGCTCAGCGGTAATCAGGGCTGGCGGTTCAAGTTGGAAAATTCTCACTCGGCCGGTTTTCTTGGATGTGACCAATCCTGCTTCTTCCAATACTTGGAGGTGTTGAAGGAAGGAGGGAAGAGCCATGTCAACTGGCTCGGCGAGGGAGGTCATGGATGCAGGGCCGCGGCCAAGTTGTTCAATGACATCCCGCCGAGTTGGGTGAGATAACGCCCGAAACACGTGATCAAGGGTTTGGGTTTCATTAGGCACTTACCTAAGTATTCTGCAAAATTGCGACGAATGTCAAGACTTTTGTAAATCTTAGACGCTCTTCCATATCGATTCCGTAAAGCCCCACATGGACGAGAAACTAACGGCGTTTGAAACAGGAAAAGGGGGACGGAGAAAGTTTATGAAGAACATGGCAGTAATGGATCGATGCATTGAATCTTGCACAGAGTGCGCATATGCATGTCGCAGTTGTGCAACAGATTGCACGAATAAGGTCGGAGAGGATTTGTCCGAGTGTGCTCGTATTTGCAATGAGTGCGCCGATCAGTGCGACCGAACAGTTGAGACAATGAAGAACGGATCACATTCCGAATGTGCAAACTGTGCTCAAGTTTGCGAACGGTGTGCCGTTGAATGTGAGAATCACAAATATGATTTCATGCGTAAATGTGCGGAAACTTGCCGCAAATGCGCAGAAGTTTGCCGAGAGTCGGCAAAATCGGCTAGCTGATACTGAGTTAGTCATGAGCGGGCAGTTGTAAAACTGCACGCTCACCCAAATATTTCTTAATTTCTCAAACTATCACTTGTATGTAGAATTATTGCCTGCTCTATAATGCGGATATGAATCTAGTTGTTGCTTTGCTTGTATTTGCGCCTGCTATTAAATCTGCGCAGACCCAGAATCTGCTAGGTGCCGATGAGGTACTGAAAAGACTGAAAGCTGCTGAAGCGAGCTACCAGAAATTGATAAAGGAAGAGATAAATTCATCTGAAGATGAGGAGTTTGGAAAGTATATGAAGTTCCAAAAGAAGCTTAACAATTTTGGCGATTCAATGAATTCTATGCCCCCTCGCACTGCGGCTGCGCAATGGATTGGACTACTTGACGAGAGCTTGATATTGCAGGCTCCAACTTATTCGTTGATACAGCTTATTCCATCTCCTGATTCATGGGAATATATCCGCCCTGCTATTAAGGCGAGAATGGAAAAGAAAACCTCGATAAAAGGCGTAGGGCTTAATGTTTTTGGAACGTTTCTCGGTAATGATTTGAACGCTCAAGCAGAAGTAATTGACAAGAGCATTACAACGCTTTCAGCCTCGAAGGATTCGCTAGCCGCAACTGCCGTCGATAGCCTAAAACAACTAAAGCTCCTTACTTTAAGTTCCGGCCATGCTCAGAACACCAAAAGAGCCGTACTTGATGCAGCCAAGAATCCGAATGCGAAAGTGAACTTAACCGCTGAACTATTTACTTCATTAGGTAGCGAAAAAGAGTCGTTCCTTACAGAGCTCTTTCGGACGTCTAAGGCTCCAATCGTTTATTCGAATTACGGCACGCTAGGATCGATTGAAGAAATGCTGAATAAAATCGTCGTGCAGACAGCGGCGGATCACAAGGCGCCTCACTGGGGGGCTATACATAACTTTGGCAATAAGGATGCTTACGAAGCAATTGCCAAGAAATTTAATCCATACAAACCTTGGCCAAGTACAGCGAAAAAGAGTTCAGACAGCACAAATGGGGGTTTAGTCGCTCGAGCATATTACTTGTACGCATTAGCCAAAAGTGGAGCGGTGGAACGCGCGGTTCAGGGAGCAGGCGATGGCAATATTTTGAGGTCAGTCAGTCAGTTTCACGAACTGTTGGCGGACAAAAATGTCAACGAGTTCCTTAGAAAAATATTGATTGCAAATCCAACTGCTGATCTCTGGGATGAGTATTCGGCAAGTAGCATGCTGATCGGTAAATTTGATCAGGTTTTAGTTGCAACCGATGAGGTACTGAAGCGAAAAAATCTTTCTGATGATGCAAAAATTAAAGTGCTTACGAGCCGGGAATCGGCTTTATTATTCTTTGATCGTGTAAGCGAAGCAGTTACTCTGATGAAAGCGCGGCATGTAATCGAAAGCAAAAAGAACTCTGGATACAACGGCTACTATTCTGCTGTTAAGCGCTTGGAACGAATAGCACTCCTTCTAGAAGATAAAGCATTGATCGCAGAAGTGCAACGCATGTTGGCATCTAGTCAGAACGAAGAAGATCAGCCCGAAAAACCTGGCTCTCTGGTTGAGCGGGAAATGGCGGTTGCTGAAACAAGTGGAGCCGAGCTTTCTTACTCAGGGGATTCCATTGGAGCCGAGTTAATCAGCATTTACTCTGAAGCTGGTAGACCAGCTGATGTTGTCAAAGTAGCAGAAGCCGCACTTTGGGAATCAGATGACATAGGCCAACTGAATGAAATGATGCGGTACATGGGTGAGGAACATCAACAACTCACCATTAATCTAGCTAAGGCACTAAACGAAGTTGGAAGAAAGGAGGAAGCGCATCAAATTGCATTGAAAATGATTAAGGATAAACCAGGCGAAGATGCTGGCTATGAATTTTTACTGAGCTTGGATTCTCCGCAAGTTATTGCTGATCTTGATCAAATGTACAGTGCAGACCCATACGAAGAACGCCCACTGATCTGGAAGGCAAAGTTGCTTTTTGATCAAGGCAAGTTGGATGAAGCGGAAACTGTTGTTAAGCAAGCAATTGCCGTCGATCCTTCCGATGGGGAGCAGCACAACGGTCGGAGAATGTACGTGTACACGGTGTACGCAGATATATTGGCAAAGAAAGGCGATGCCGATCAGGCTGAGCTGTATCGTAGTGCCGTCAGAGCTATCCGTATTGCAGAGAAAGCAGATCAACTTTTAGAAGCGGGGCTAGTCAAGCGGGCAATAAAGATGTACGACGACGCTTTATCCGTTTTTTCGGATGCATATTGCATTCAGTCTCGGCTTGCGATTTATCTTGCTCAATCGGGTCGTATGGATGAGGCAGTTGTGCACTATCGACGAGCCTATGAACTGATGGCCGATAGCTTTGGCTATGTCGAAACGCACTGCTTTGGATGTGAACTTGCATTTGAAGGAGAGACCCAGCAGCAAATCGCGGAAGAAGTATTCAACCGAATTGTTCGTGAGAGGCCAAATAAGCCACAGATTCATTACTTGCTGGGATATCTCAGAGAAACCCAGGGTCGATTAGATGAAGCAGTAACTCATTACAAACGTGCAGTTGAACTGGATAGCAAGTATCTCAATGCATGGAGGAGATTGAGCAATATTGGAGAAGGCATTCTCTCGCCGGCAGAAATCAAGGAGATCTCGGCGCAGTTGGCAAAGATTGATCCCAGCAAAGAGGATCAATTAGCCCGACTTTATTCTAGTCTTGAAACATCCAGTTTTGAGCAAGCCTATCGGCTTGGGGAAAGCCTGAGCAAAAAGTCTGCTTCTATATTCAAACTCAAAAAGAACGGATTAGTTTCGGGCGAAATGTACGGTTGGTCATCAACGTACTCTCAAAACAGGCCCGCTCAGTATTTGACGTCAACCGGAATTTTCAGATTGTTATCTCCGATGATCCAGTAGAAATGGTTGGGATAAAGCGTGAATATTAAGTCTGCCTTGAAAGGCCAGTACCGCGCGGCACTCAAGATGCTGAGGCAATGTATTGAAGCTTGCCCGCAAGAACTTTGGCTAAGCGGAGAGCATCCTCGGAACTACTGGCGGATTGCTTACCACGCCCTTTTTTATGCTCACTTATATGCCATGCCGACCCATGAGCACTTTATTGCTTGGGCGAAGCACAAGCCCGATATTGAATGCCTTTGGGAAGCTCCTCCTCACGAGGCTGC
This sequence comes from Fimbriimonadaceae bacterium, assembly GCA_019638675.1. Taxonomy (GTDB): domain Bacteria; phylum Armatimonadota; class Fimbriimonadia; order Fimbriimonadales; family Fimbriimonadaceae; genus UphvI-Ar2. The sequence goes on from JAHBTE010000001.1 coordinate 1,597,794, forward strand.
TTACTCGCAGAGTGAAGAATTAGAGTATCTAGAATTCATTGATCATCACATTGATGAATGGGTTGATGCCCTTGATCTTGAGAGCCAAGAAACAGGTTTTCCTTGGTACAAAAACATGAGCAAACTTGACCATCAAATCATGAATGTTCGGCACATTCAGGGGCATGTCGGTCAACTGAGTGAACTTCTCATGGCAAACGGGATAGATATCGACTGGGTGGGAAAGCACCCTCGATAGAAGTTAAGATGATAACGATGGACTCTGCATCTCTGATCCGTTCGCAACTTTCCTCTGTTCGCAATGAGTTCGCCGAATCTTTTCCTCATATCACAGACGAAATGCTTGGCTATGCTCCGGTAGAAGGAATGCGGACAATTCATGGTCAGTTCACCGAGATATTGAGCACCGAGACCACCATCATTAAGCGCATCCGTGGGGAAGAACGCATTTCATATCCTGAACTGGAGGACAGTTACTTAGAAATCAAAACAGTGGCGGGCTTGATTGCAAAACTTAAGGATGTACGGAACCAAACACTAGAGATTTTGAACTCAGCCGATGAGGCAGAGCTTGCCAGAGCAGTGGAGACTTCAAAAGATTTTGCAACCTGGTTAGAACTTGATCAGCCAATCGTTTCTGAGATGTTGCGATTTATAGCGCGGCACGAGTCATATCATTCTGGTCAGCTTGTTTCGTATCTGTGGGCGTACGGCATAAACCCTTATGACGAGATTTAGTAAAACATTGACAAGTAGAATAATGTCTGGTAATGTTACTCCATGGAACTGTTAGAGACGATTTTAGAATCGTGGCATCGGCAAGCGCAGATGACCAAAAATCTGTTGACTTTATTCGATGATAATTTGATCAACGTTAAGCCAGCAGAGGATAGTTTTCGGGCGGCGGGACACTTCGCTGATATCCATGGATGCCGGGTGGAATGGCTCCGTGCGGCAAGTGGCGAACCGTGGTCTGAATTGGAAGATTTATGGTACGAAGAAGACGACGGCTGGTTATTTGTTACCAATCTCACTAAAATCCGTGCTTGCTTAGAAGCGAGCGAAGCGGCAGTCGAAAAATGGGTGCGGGAGGCAATCGCCACTGGTAAACAAAAGTGCGGCCCTTACGATCATCCGCTGTTCTATCTTCAGCATCAACTCTGGCATGAGGGCTACCACTTTGGCATGCTTCACTTGGCGTTAAGGCAAGGCGGAGCCGAGCCAGCGCAGGAGTGGGAAGAAAAGAACGTTTGGGGTCTCTGGCGGGATTCGGATTAATTACTTGAAGCAGGCGTGTAATTGAACGGCCAGCCGTACTTAATACGTTCTTGCTTTTCGTCAAAGCTTGGGCCATCTTCTTCAAAAGTTTCGTACTGGGTGATGTAGGATGGAGGATCAATCTTTAAGCCTTCGTAAGCTGAGGCAAAAAATGGCATCAGTGACTCGATCCACGGAAAGTGGCCAGTTTGAGGCAACAAAAAGATGGATGCTCCTGGCAAATACTTATCTCTCAGAAGGTAAGGCATTGCAGCTCCGCACGGATCTTGCTGTCCCTGGATCATGGTTGCTCGCAACTTTAGATTGGGAAGTTTTGCGAGGTCATTTCTGTATGCTTCTGGGTTAAGGATGTGCTTTTGTAGACTCGTAAATACGTCGGCATTAAATAGTTTCGGTGGAGCCAGTGTGGCGATGTGTTCACCATACGCAGGGCGATAAAAATAGTAAGGCATTAGCAGGAGGATTTGCTGTTCTAACTTTTGAGATTTGCTGAGAGTCTGATCGATTTCAATAGCCAGAATTTGCTCATTCACTTCATTAGGGATAGTTTTATTAAGGTTGTCGCTAAGGGTATGGCCATCAAATCCGATTCCAGGAATGCTTGTGAGCAGAAGTTGATCGACGTGATCAGGATATCTCGCCGCATAAACGAGTGCTACAATCACTCCCCAACTCTGACCGCACACAATCCATTTGTTAATTTTTTCTGATTTGCGCAGCGCCTCTAAATCATCCACCGTTGAGTTGAGCTGGATTAAAGTTGAGAGGTCAGAGTCTTGCTTTTTGGGCTGGCTTTTGCCTGTTCCTAGCTGATCAAAAAGATAAGTGCAAACGTTTGATCTCATCCCAAATCCTATGCCCCATATCGATTTCCCGGAAAATCCAGGCCCGCCCGCAATCGCAACCATTGGGTGTCCGGTTCCGATTTTTTCAGCATGAATCACGTAATCCCCCCGGTCAACAATCACGCTGGTTTGTAGAATTGTGAGAAAGACAGCAGACGCTAGCATGGACTCAGTTTAGCCCGATTAAAGCAAGGACAAACTATTTAAAGTCGGCAGTCTGCTTTAAGTGTTTTAATAGGTTTGTACACTGACTTGTTTGTATAGAGCCCTTATAAACTCCATCAGCACAAGTGAAATGCGGGCGTAGCGAACAGCAGCTTTACAACTGGGGCGAGAGCATTGGATGCTTTTTGAACCTCAGTCAATGATGCGAGTCCACCTTCATCATTGAGAGCCCTGATGAGGATTTCTCTTTGCGTAGCGGTTACGGGCACATCAAACATATCAATGAGAACATCTATCACGTCCTCAACAGATTTTGCACCTGCATCGCGTGCACGCAGAAGAATCAACGAAGCAGTCCCCGTTCCGCGACCCGGCCCGAGCAGGTAGGAAGCGAACTTGCCTCTCTCCATCATCATCGCCGGGCTTACCCAGGCGTTGCCCCATTCCCAGCCGCTAACATCTGGTGGGTAAAGCAAAAACATTCCCTGAAGGCGCATAGCACTCAGCAATATCTCCGAAACACCGCGCGGATATTGGCTGATTGGTGTGAACCAGTCAGATTTAGGGTCTCTACCGCGCAATGCGGCGTCTCCTAGTTCCAACTGTCGGATGATTGAAATCGTGAAATCAACTGGGCTTTTGATCTGTTGGCGAACGCATTTTTCGCTCCAGAACTCGGGCGAATCAACAATCGCCTTGATTACAGACTTGATGTTCCCATCGGTTGATTGAAAAACCTTTGCTATGCGGTCGATAACGGCTTTTTCTGGATTGGGATAAGCAAAAAACTCCCACAGCTTTCCGCAAATATAACGAGCCGTTTGTGGATGCTTTGCTAGTTTATCGAGCAGAGAATCTGTATCGAAAGCCTTGGTTTCGCCAAGGATCGTCTTCATGCCTGGATCGTGATATCCGTCGCTATAAGTTGAAGCTACGAGCGGGATATTGGATTCAAAAGCGGCAGTCAGGCGGGCGCGGGCGGAATTGGCTCCAACCGTGGGAATGACCGATCGCAAACTCCAACCAGTTAGCGAGCGGGCACATTCTTTGACATCTGTTTCTGAGTAATTGCCGATGCCTAAAGTAAAGAGTTCGAGTAATTCGCGGGCGAAATTTTCGTTAGGAACTCCGCGTACGCTTTGGTCGTTATCCAGCCACTGAATCATCGCGGGATCTTTTGTGACTGCTCCTAAAAGGTCAATGAATTTGCCGTTGCAGTGCGACCTCAGGGTTTCCAAATGCACGAGCATAATGACCCCAGATTCCACTTTGGCGCCGCTGACAGCAAAATGGTCGTGCCAGAACAACGTAAGCCGCTCTTGGAGTGGCCGTTTTGTCATTAATAAACGCAACGCCCACCATCGGCCAATCCTGGTTGGATCAGTTAGAACTTGCCCGTCTTCTTGGAAGCAGAACTCCCACGGATTGACGGGAAATCCTTCATCAACTTTTTCGAAGTCCAGAAGCCACTCAATGGTTTTCGGAACCCCCATTTTTTCGCATGCAGCGATTTCAGATGCGGAAGCCCCTAGCCCCAAGCGTCGGAGCAGATGAGTGATTTGATCCCGAGTCGAAAGATTCATTTTGCCCTGTTGAACGATTCTTTGATATAGTGCATGATCCAAACCATATCTGTATATATTTTTCACCAATCTGATTGGTTGCAGGTGCAATTAAGTGAAAAAATTCGCTTCGGTTAAAATGAAGGGAAGTCCATGCCAAAGGTAGTTTTGAATTCGCAAGAAGTTGACCAGTTTATGGCGGGATTAGAGCATCCCCTGCATGCCGAGCTCGCCGCTTTGCGTGCGCTGATTATGGGCGTTGACCCTGGCATCGAAGAAGGCATTAAATGGAACGCGCCGAGCTTTTTCTACCGCGATTATTTTGCGACGTTTAACCTGCGTTCAACCGATAAGGTTCAAGCAATTTTCCACACCGGAGCCAAGGTGAAGGCCAGTGCTACAGAAGGACTGGAGATAGATGATCCGCACGGCATGATGAAGTGGCTCGCCAAGGATCGGTGCATGTTGACGTTGCAAGATATGGCAGATTTGGAAGCGAAACGCGAATCGTTAGAATCCATTATTCGGCAATGGATTCAGCAGATGTAGCACTTGCTATTCTTTAAACAAACTCAAGGTAACCCCCATCGGAGCCGGGCCGCGATCGCTGGCTCGCTGGTTGAACTGAGCCGCTCCTCCGCGCATGCCGAGCCACACCAAATCTAACCGCGAGAACTTGCCAACCTTGGAATCGTATACGCCTTCGCCGTAGCAGGTGGCGGAATACGATTTGTTTCCGTCGGTGATCTGCGCCGAGCCTGTGTATTCGATGACTTGGCTACCGTTGCTGTTGCGAACCAAATTCATGCGGATCGCGATGTTCTTAATATCTTGGTCGCGCCATTCTGGATTTTGACCGCGCACGTTATCGAGTAACGCTGTTCTAGCAATGCTCCGCGCGACCGAAATCGGAACCGTTCCCGCACCACTTGAATCGGGGACAAACGATTGGGTTTTGGCAACGCCCACCCAGGTTTCGTTCCACGCCCATTTGGTGAAATCCATAAATGCGTTGGAAGTGCGCTCAGCTTCGGTGATTCTTCGACCAGAGCGGTCGCCGGATCCACGCGGCAGATCACGAGAATTCACTCGGAAGATGAGTTCGCCGCTCACGTCGGGCGGGTAAGTGGCTTTCACGGCAGGAATCGGCGAGTTGGCATAACCCTTAGATTGGCGTAGGGCATCCCAGCGTTGAATGGCTCGCCTCAGCCGCGCTTGAATATCTGCGGGGTTAGAAGCGGCAGCGAATTTGCCTTCCAGATACTCGCCGTTTGGCCCCATCATGTAAATGCCTTGTTTGGTGCCTGGGTGGTTCCAATCACCGGGCGGCATGCTTTCTCCGTACTTCTTAAAAAAGAGGTGTGCCGGGTCGTCTTTCACCCGGTTCAGGTTGCCCGGATCTTCAGGGTAGAGCATATAAACTTCGTCGGCAACGGTGACGAACTGAGCGCTGAGTCTAATAATTTCTTGGTCTGACCAGACCAATTGTCGTCCGCGGACGCCATTGTTTCACGTACAGCCCAGCGGGTGCCCGTTCATTGTCCAGAACAGGATGGGCCGCCCGAGTCGTTTTGCTTCTTGCACGGCGGGCCAAAACTTGTTACGCCAAGGGATTTCCTTGTATCTCTGCTCGCTGGCATCTGGCTGGATGAATGCCAGGTAATCACGGAAGTTCTGCGCGGTCGGCGTGTGGTTCGGGCCGCTGGCAACCTGCGTGGTGAGCATCGTGAGCAGAGCGGAGATCATTGTTAGATTATACGATGGCTTTCGGTTAATCCGTATTCAATTTTGCATATAGGATTGGCGATTATTGGCACGAATTCGATTCGGTATGATTGCGCATCATGGTTGTGTTTGTGGATGTTGACGATACTCTTGTTCGTACAGCCGGAACGAAGCGGATTCCAATAGTTCGGATGGTTGAGAAGGGAATGAGCTTTATTTGTGGAGTACTGGTGGCAGGGAATATGCGCGTCGGTCGGCAGTCGAGCTGGGAATTGAAGGTTTGATTATCGGGTTCCTGCCAAAGCCGCAGTTGTACATTGACGACCAGGAGTTTGAGGAGTGGCGGGGGGTGGTTTATGAACGACCCTGACAGCAATTACTCAACAGTTAAGTAAAGTGACCCCTCAACTGACTGCGGAAGGTTTTCGACTGATGAATTCCAGCGAAATTCGTATGTACCAGGGCCATCAAATCTAATTCTGACTTTAGCGGTGAACTGCCTATCCTGTCTCAATCCTTGGCGTCTCAATAATGAGACGGTATCCGTCGAGTCGTCGCTAATATCGAAATCTCGATTTATTGAACCAACTCTTAAATAGTCGTTCCAGTATTTTGCGAATCTGCATCCTGCAGGTGCATTTAGAATGAGATCGAATTCGCCTGCTTTTGCAGTTCCGGAGTTACCAATCTCAACTTCAATATCGACTTCGGAGTATTTTCGTTTTGGCTCTTCGAACGGTTTATTGCTATCGGGTATGAGGTGAGATAATTTAGACTGCATACGGTTAATATTCTCAAGGGAATCCATAAATGCTGCTGTTTTCGAATCAAGCTGAGGCAGCTCGATATCAATTACCTTGCTTGGGCTATTTTTATATTCATCAATTATTCTATTGATTAAATTCGACTTTACTGTGTTTACTTGCGGCCTTGGTTCTTCCCTTATTTCATTATCAGTATTCATCATGTCGATAAAAATAGCATCTGCGCTGATAGTTCCGTCCGTCCATTTAACAGAAAGCAGTGGAGACTGTGGCTTGAATTCCGAACGTAACTGCTCGTCATCAAATCGATCCCATGGGCGACAACTCGAACCATCTCTAATAATTGTTGCCTGTGATTGCCAAAGCTCCTTCGTATCTTCAGCCGTTCCATAGTTAAATGACTTCTTAAACCTAACGGGCCTACGGTGGCATTTATCTATCGAGAAAATGATCAGGTTCTTTCCTTCATATATGACTTCATGAAGCGCCCACTCAACTCTTGTGTCTAGCTCAGACTGGATTTTTTGTCTCAGATGAGCCTCGTCGATGCCGATAGTGTCAGCCCCCTCGACGTTTTTGTCGTTATCAATACCAATAATTATGTACTTGGTTCCGTCACTATGGCAGTTTGAAAAAGCATGAATATCTTTGATTAATCCTCCAAGATGTTTCCTATCTGTACAATCAAGCCTTAGCTTAAAGTCTACGCTGTGACCTTCACCTCGGCTAATCAATGTCGAAATAAGATCCGTATCGGGGATGGTATGGTAGGACATGATCTCCCATTGTACCATATTTGCACTATTATGAATAGACGAACGTCTGCTTGTTTGCGAAATTTTTGAATTTTAGCCCGGCGAGCAGAGTTTGTCCTCGAGGGCGTTGAGCTTTTCGTCGACTGTACCGGGGTTGTCGAGGTAGTGCCGGACGATTTCCATGGCACCGCGGGAGAAGGGGGTGGTGCAGCGGAAATCGGGGACGAAGGCTTTGATCTTTGAGTTGTCGAAGACCATGCTGTTGGACTTATCGCCAAGCAGGCCGGGGCCGCGTTCGGGGTGGATTTCGGCGATTTTGGTGCTGGGGACGTACACCTTTTTACACTTGATGTCGCGGCCGGTGAGGGTGGCGGCGGCGAGGGCGAGCAGGTCGTAAATCTGGTTCCAGGTCAGCCATTCGTCGCTGGTGATGTGGAAGTTCTCGACGACTGCGCCGCTATGGCCGAGCAGGCCGTTGAAGCCTTTGGCGAAGTCGGTGTGGTGGGTGAGAGTCCAGAGGGAAGTTCCGTCGCCGGGGACGCAGACGGGTTGGTTATTGAGGATACGGTGGAGGATGGTGTAGCCGGTATCGAACGGGAGCAGGGTTTTATCGTAGGTGTGGGAGGGGCGGACGATGGTGATGGGGTACTTCTCTTCTCGGTAGGCGCGGACGAGGCGTTCTTCGCACGCGATTTTGTTGCGGGAGTATTCCCAGTAGGGGTTATCGAGGGGGCATGATTCCCTGACGGGGAGGATGCTCGGCGGGGTTTGGTAGGCGGAGGCGCTGCTGATGAAAACGTATTGATTGGTTTTGCCGCGGAAGAGGTCAAGGTCGCGTTCGATTTGGTCGGGAGTGAAGATGATCCAGTTGACGACGGCGTCCCAATAGTGGTCTTTGAGGAGGTCTTTGGCGTTATTGATGTCGCCGGTGATGGTTTTTGCGCCTTCGGGGATGGGCCGGGAAGATTGTCCGCGGGTGAGCAGGTGGAGGTCGATGCCTTGTTTGACCGCGAGCTCGGTGCACGCTGAGGAGATAATTCCGGTTCCGCCGATAAAGAGGACTTTCATAGAGCGTTTTAGTTTAGCGCTTTGACGAGAAAGAATCACAATTGAGGAAAACAGAGGGTTTTCACCAGGCAGAATTACTAGATTCAGGAAATGTTCAGAATAATTTTGCGTGATAGAGCTAAGTCGTGGTAAGTTAGAAATTGAATTGAGCTAGGTTCGGTTGCCACTGGGTGACTGTGCTTTATAGCTTAGGAGTGGATTAATGAAAAATTTTGGAAAACTCATGATCATCGCTGCTAGCGTGGTTGTGGCAGGTTCTGCTCAAGCAACCTGGTACACCAACGAAGCTGCATTTTTGGCTGCTACTAGCGGACCAAACTACATTGAAAACTTCAACTCGTTCACCACGTTTGGTACCCCTCTTGACGGTACTCAAACTTCTTGGAGTGCTCCAGGTGGAAACGGTTTTGGTTTTGATGCTGGTGCAACTGGCGGACTTTGGTCCAACATCGGTGCGCTGTCAACCAACCTCGCTAACGATCCAATCACCCTCACCTTCACCGGTAACCCTGTTACTGCTTTTGGTCTGTTGATTGGTAACACCGACATCAGTGGTAACTTCATTGCTGGTACCGCTACCGTTACTCTTTCCAACGCTGAAAACCAATCCATCTCGGTTACCACAACCGACGGATTCTTGGGTTGGACTGGTGGTAGTGCAATCACTAGCGCTGTTCTTACTGCGACTAACCCGAACATCACCAACAACTGGGTACAAGCTGACCACGTAATCCTCGGAACTGCAAACGCAGTACCTGAGCCATTCTCGATGGTTGCTCTTGGACTCGGTGCTCTCGGACTCGCTGCAAAGCGACGACGAAAGAGCTAATTTAAATTAGCCAAGCTCAAATCTCCTCCAATTTTGGAGGAGATTTTTTATTTCTGCGATACTTGAAAAATGGCAAAGCTATATATCGGACTTTCGGGATACTCTTATCCTGAGTGGCAAGGAGAAGGATTGCTGTATCCTCCTAGTCTCAAGAAGTCTCATTTTCTGAACTACTATGTTTCGCGATACAACGCCTTGGAGTCCGATGGAACTTTCCGACGCTTGCCTAGTGATTCAGCTGCTGCCAAGTGGAACAAAGAATTCCCAGAAGGCTTCTGCTATTCGCCTAAAATGCACCAGTCCGTTACCCACTTCAAGCGGCTCAAGCCAGAGAGCTACGATATCGTCTCTGAATTCGTTAAACCCCTAGATCCATTGGAAAGCTCGGACAAGCTTGGCCCGATTCTCATTCAACTTCCGCCGAATTTCAAACGGAATGATGACTTGCTAGCTGAATTTTTAGTGAGTATTCCGCATAGGGAAACACTCAGGTGGGCGATAGAATTCCGCAATACTTCTTGGCATTCGGATGAAGTCGAGTCAATTCTAGCAAAACACAATGTTGCTTGGGCGGCGGTGGAAACTGACAATGAGCAATCTCAACTCCGACATTCTTCCCCCGAGTTTTCATATGTGCGTCTCCGAAAGTTGACATATTCTGATGACCAACTCAAAAAATGGGCTGACTATTTTCGAGGGCTAATAGGAGAAGGCAAGGACTGCTTTGTGTTCTGCCGTCACAAAGATACGGTCGCCCCTTGGACTTGGGTCGACCGTATTCTGGAGCTACTTGAATGCTAGTTGCCGCCGTCTTTCGGAACGAGATTGATTCTAAAACTCGGGTCGGGCACTGAATACACCGCACCCATTCGCTTCAGAAATGCTTTGGTTGGATCATCTGGTGTGATGCGCACGATCATTTTGATTGGTTTGCGTCCATTGCCTTCATCGTCGAAATAAATCAGCGATTCTTTTATGGTAGAGCCTTGGCCAATCGGGCGATTGAATTCTGTTATGTTATAGGGCGCTGGAATAATATTTTGATCTTCCATCACCAACTGCACGCTTTGGAATCCGGTGCCGTCGAGGGCCATGTTGTCGGCGGTGGTTCCGTTGCGAAGTTCAACGTCTACTTTCCAGCCTGGTCGGTCGCCTTCCAGTGGGTTAACCGCAAGGACTCGAAATCGCCAGATGCCGTTAAAAAGCCAGTCGTTTAATCCACCTTCTAACGCACCAAGTTGGTTAGCTCCTCCGGGGGCGGCAATGGTTATTGTGAGCGTGCCATCTTTGCTTGTCACTACGGCTCCACCCGCTTTGAGCGCGCTGACAGGAACATAGGTTTGTCCGTTCGAGACAATAGTTTTTCCTTCAACCGATTTGCCGTTGATCACAAGTTTTTGATTAGCTTGGATTGCAAGGGCACTTGCGGCAACTGTGAAAACGACCAGGCCTAAGATGATTGGCTTTTTCATTGCCCAATTATGCCGAAAAGAGGGGTTGCCAAAAATAAGGTTTCTATTAAGTTATCAGCCGATCAATTAATTGATCGGCTGATTGATGTTCGACTAATCGAGCCGAATGATATATTCTTCGAGGCGATCAAGTGTGCCGCCCCATCCTTTATCAAGGCTATCCATCGCCTTGATAAAGGTATCAGTTTCTAGCTGACTTGAGTTGTGTGGGATTGTGGACACTGTGACTCTCGTTTTGCCTTCATTTTCAGGTTGAAAAGTCACAATGGTCATCATTTCGGCTGGCCAATCTGGGGCCATAGGGTGGCGAGTAATTCCACCGTTTTCATCAGAAAATGAAGCTATCCAAATGAGGCGGTCGTTTGGACTCAGCTCTTGATACTGGAAGCGTCCCCAAACCTCCATTCCGTCCGGCATTTCTAGACGGTAGTGGTAGAAGCCGCCTGGTCGAGCCTCCATTTTCGATTGCGTGATTCGGGAGCCACTTGGGCCAAACCACTTGTCAAGATGGTTGGGGTCTGACCAAAGTTTGAACATCAAATCTTGTGGAGCATTGAAAATCCGGGTGATTGTAAATTCGGAATTCACCTTAGTTCACTTCCTTCTTGATCAGTTCTTCGAGATTATCGAAACTTTGATTCCAGCCGATCTTGCAACCTTCAGCGAAATCTTCACTTGGTGCGGTGAGTGAAACAGTTACCAAGGTTTTTTCACCATGAGCGGTAAAACTAATTTCAGTTCTCATGTCTTTCATCTGAAATTCGCCGTACTCGACTCCGAAATCGTATGCAATGTACGTATCTTGTTCAAAATCCGTGATCGTTCCTTTTGCATAAGATCTCACTCCTGTCTGGTCGTCAAATACGGTTAGCATTTGACCGCCTTGCTTTGGCTCAAATACGAGTTCAGGACAAGTAAAGCCATCTGGTGCCATCCACTTTTGCGCCATCTTTTGGTCAGCAAATGCACGAAATACCAAGTTCAGTGGTGCATTCAATTCCCGTTCAATAACAACAGTTGTTTGGGTCATTAACTTTGCTCCGAAAGATAGCGGTCAAGGGCGTCGTAGCTGGCGGCGGCACCTTGCTCCATGCCAGACCCGTAGTGTCCGTCACGCGCAGTTTTATTGAGATGTCGAACCATGATCTTAACTGTGGTGACGCCATTTTCTTCCTCAAACGTTGCACACTCGACAGCCGCCCATTCGCGAATATCGGGCACGTTAAATATAAAAGTGCGCACAAACCGCTCGCCGGGAATCGCTTCTAAACACTGACCAAAGCAATGAAAATCCCCATGTTCTCCCATATCCATCTTAAAGCTCCAGGGCTCGCTAATTTCGGGCTTGCCAAATGATTCGGTGACATTGCCGAAGCCGCAACCCACCCAATGCTTATGAGTAGATCCATCCGCGAAGCAACGGTAAACCAAATCGCGCGGAGCATCGAATTTACGGGTTAAAAGAATTTCCGTATCCGACGGAAGTGTGATTTCAAGTTTGTGAGTACTGGTCATTTTGTGTCCTTATCTTTTTCGTTTTGCTGAATTTCTTTGAGATATTCGTCAAGGCGGTCGAACCGTTCTTCCCAATGCTTGCGGTACTGCTCAATCCAATCGGTGGCGGCTTTAAGAGGCTCAGCTTCAATCTTGCAAGGTCGCCACTGAGCTTCTCGCCCGCGTGAAATGAGGCCTGCGTTTTCAAGCACTTTCAAGTGTTTTGTTATGGCGGGCATAGTCATATCGAACGGCTGCGCGAGTTCTGTAACTGAAGCTTCTCCACTGGAGAGCCGCGCCAATATTGCTCGCCGAGTTGGGTCGGCGAGGGCAGAGAACGTGGCACTGAGTTGATCGGTTTGCATTTATTTAACTGTTAAGTTAATTAACTAATTGGTAATATACCAGGCGATATTTAGTCTGTCAAGGGGGCAAATAAAAAAAGCAGTCCGAAGATCGGACTGCTTTCAAGTCAAGTTAAATTTGCGCTTATTTCATTTTGAAGATTGCGCGATCGAGCGAGAATCTTCCTGGCCCAACAAACATCATCATCACAGCGATACTAAAGTAGAGAGCGGCAAGTTCGTAGGAACCTTGGTTAGGGCCGGTCGCAACGAAGGCGTCTCCCATCTTAATTGCGTGCGTGTAAACCGCAACCGCCATAGTGAAGAATATTCCCAAGGAAGCGAGGGGAACCAGCAACCCAAGAATCCAGGCGAGTCCGCCACCAAATTCTGAGATAGCGGCCAGAGCTTGAAAGAAACCAGGAATATCAGCCTGTGGACCCATCCATCCTGTGGGGTTTTGAATTTTTGATTGTCCATGAAGCATAAATGCGCTTCCGCCTACCAAGCGCAGAAGAAGCAACCCCACGCTTCCAGGTGTGCTGACGTCGGGAACCGCAAAAAGCGATTTCAGAGAGAATTTTGAACCTGTTTCTGACATAAAGAATTCCTTTTAGGGTTAGTGATTTGCTTTAACCAGCCCTCTTCACTGACCCTTTTTCGTTAATTACGACAGTGATTCAAGAAATAGTGCACGATTCTCAAATTATGAGACGTTTCGTCTCGAAAATAGAAATTGTCAAAAGTCAGTATCCAATAATGAGGATTTCCGTTAGAGGGAGAGAAAGTCGGTCGCTTGCATAAAGCGTTTCAAAAAAGTTGCATACTTTCTTAAAATCGTCGTTTTTGCGGTAATCCTTTCTTACGGCAATACATAGCGTATTTACCTCTTGCATCATACATGCTTGAAAAAGATCCTTCAAAAACTGATTATTATCTACGGCGCGTCCGGCCTCTACTTCAAGCACAATCCCTTCTTTCTGATGAAACGCATCTGCTTCAAATGACTTTAAAATTGTGCCGTTTTTTCCAAAGAGGACTGGAACTGATATCTTTTGGTCAACTTTCTTGCCCGACTCAACTTCAAACCCAAGTGCCGTCAATCGTGTAGATAATTCTGCTAAAACTTCATTACTACTCAAATTGTTATACTCGGACGTGATTTTAGCAAATGACGCATTGAAAATTTCAGGAATTTGAACCAGAAAAGAGGACGCTTGCCTCGACTTCGGAAAAAGTTGCCACTCAACCATTGGCTTATTTCTTTTGAGTCGCCTGATAGTACATTTCGTTGACCTCACCCGGTTTATCGCATGTGATCTGCAGATCACGAAGAAGGCCATCGTGTAGAGCATAAATCCAGCCATGAATGGAGAGAGATTGCCCTGAATTCCACGCCTTCTGAACCACAGTTGTGCGACACACATTGTAAACCTGCTCGATTACGTTCAGCTCGCAGAGGCGATCAAACTTTTCGGGCTCGGAAAGGTGAGCCATTTGAGACTCAAACTTTGTGTAGATATCCTCAATGTGTTGAAGCCAGTTATCGATGATTCCAAGTTTAGGCGGATTAAGGGAAGCTTTCACTCCGCCGCACCCGTAATGACCGCATACGATAATGTGCTCAACTTTCAGAGCTTCGACCGCATACTGAATCACCGAGAGGCAATTGAAGTCTGTGTGAACAACAACGTTGGCAATGTTGCGGTGTACAAACACGTCGCCCGGACGCAATCCCATGATCTGGTTAGCTGGAACCCGACTGTCGCTACATCCGATCCAAAGATATTTCGGTGTTTGCTGATGAGCGCTCATCGCGAAGAAGTTCGGATCTTCAGTGCGGATTTTTTCCGCCCATTCCTGGTTTTGCTTGAATATGTTTGGCAGAGACTTCATTGAGATTCTAAAAGCATATCGTACCTGGAGGTTCGTTGACGAATTTTTCAGTTTGACCTCAAGTGAATCTACTGCCATAAAGAATCCCTAAAGATTCGCGAATTCGGCCTTTGACAACGATGCTTTGAGCAGAAAGAAACGTTTTGGCTTGTATGAGACATTGGAAAACGATCCCGCTCATCGCATTTGCATCGTTGGCATTCGCGACTCAAGCAAAAGCGGATGTAAGCATGACCGCGATCATTCGCGACCACAACTTATCTGCTTTGGAAGCTGCGGCAGCGATTGTGATTGCCGATGCCCTAAACTTGGATGCCGATTTCGTGGTTTCCACTAGTCGCAACTACGGCACGCGACCTTCAATTCTCGGGCCAGTTTGGATTATGAGCCGCGAGGCTCATCGGCCACTACCAGATGTTTGGCGTAGCTATCGCAAAGGAAAAGGTTGGGGCAACGTTGCCAAAGAATGTGGCATGCACCCTGGCGACTTTAACAAACTCCGTGTAAAAGGTAACTACGGCATTGATGAATATATTTGGATGAATTGTGCGCACGACCGATACGGTTGGAACGCGAATCAATGGACTAGCTTCCGCCGCTCTGGCTACACACCGAATCAGATCATCTACGCCTCAGTAGCTGAACGTGGAAACTATTCTCGAGCGAAGGAAAGCGCGAAGAAGAAATCTTGGAACAACTACAAGCCTTCCAACGGAAAGACTTCAGGTGCGTACGATAAGCGAGAGGCAATTCAAGGCCCGAGTCGAGCTACTGCTTCTAATAAGAACAAGAAGTCAGCTCCTGCAACTAGCAAGAGTCGAACATCGAACTCAAGTAAGAGTAAGGCACCTGTCAAGGCAAAAAATAGTTCAAGTAAAGGACAAGCAACTGCTAAGTCAAAAGGATACTCGGCACAAAAGAGTAAAGGAAACTCAGGTGCAAAGAAGAGTTCTTCTAACAAAGGAAAAGGTAAAGGCAGAGGATAAGCTGACTACCGGATAGCCTGAATAAGCCGCCGAATACATTCGGCGGCTTATTCATTTTCAAGGGCGAATTCTGCAAAGAGCGCGTGATGATCGGAACCTAATGCAGACTCAACCACACATTTCACAGGCCGGATTCCTTTTGAAGACAAAAGGTGGTCAATTCTGACAAGTTTATATTTAGAATTGAATGTTAAGCCCGGCCCTGCACCGACCAAAGTGAATGCATTTTGCAGTTGACTCGAAAGTTGTCGCATTAATCCGTGCCGCGGTGTGCAGTTGAAATCCCCGCCTAATATGACCGGTAGTTCTGATTCCTGAATAGCTTGCACAGTGGTTTCGAAATCGGCGTGTTGATCAGGGAAGTTTGCTCGAAGCAATTTTTTCCGGAACTGTGGAACGCTCCAATGACAGGTCATCGCTCGAAAAGGAGTGGGTGCGTTGACTCTTGCACTGAGCACAACTCTTTGGGGAAGCGAACCCAGGGGAGTTGATCTGACGTCGCTGAGTTCAAATCGAGAAAGGATTGCGGTTTCTCTCTCGGTTACCATGTGCCATCCGGGCAAGTTTTTTTGGAGATAGCTGGCAGGGGATTCTTCGCCGCCTTTGACTTCCTGAAGATAAACGACGTCAATCTTGTTTTCGATAATGTAGTTACGAAGCTCGGGTACCTCGCGGGATTCAAAGTTGACGTTGTGGGTGACGACCCTAACCCAATGCCCATTCGTCGAATTTTGCGAGTGGGGAATCTCGTAGGTGAAGATGATCGGCATTGATATCAGGATTGCCGCCGCCAAGAATGGATCAGTTCTGAGGTTCCTTTTGCGGCAAATCTTATAGAAGAGTACGGCTAAAACTGGAACGAGAGGAGCACATAAAACAACTGGCGGAGCATAGTTGAACAAAGAGTGAAAGATGTTGTTAGACGGTGTGTAGGGTGATAGCAGAACTGTGATTAGATAAATCTTTGCAAGGATAGAAAGTATTGGATTTCGCTTCTTTGGGGGTTCGGATTCCATGAATATGCTCTGAAACTTTGAGAAAATTTGGTAACTTCACTAAATGAGTTTTGTTGCCGCCATTTTAACCTACACCTTGCTCAATGATGATCTGGATAAGCACGTTTATCCAATGGCGCCTGCTTTGGTTTGCCCTCCCGTTGAGATTGATGTCAGCGATTTTCCGGAAGGCAAAGCGTGGGCGGAAAAAGCCAAAGCTCTGGTTCAGCAATGGTACGGCCCGCTAACTTCCATGCTCGCCACAAATGGAACTGATCCGGTTACAGGTGAAAAGGGCAGAGCCTACGAGCCTTACAAAGTCATAAAACTCACCTTTAAGAAAGAAATTTCAGCTCCGGCTTGGGCGGCTGGCGGTGAAATTACAGTGAGCGGAAAGTGGATCACCGAGCATCCCGACGATCTGGGAATGATGGTTCATGAGCTCACGCACGTGATTCAGCAGTATGGCGGTCCGAACACTCCAGGTTGGTTAACCGAAGGCATTGCCGATTATATTCGTTGGTGGCGGTATGAACCCGAACTTCATGCAACCACTGGGCGGACAAAGATCGATTTCTCAAAAGCCAAGTACACCGACGCCTACCGAACAACTGGCAAGTGGCTCGCTTGGACAAGTCGCAAATACGATATGCGGTTAGTTCCTTGTTTGGATAAAGCATTGCGAAGCGGGGAAGATGCCATGCCAGTGTTCAAACGCCTCACCGGAAAAACGGCCGACGAATTGTGGGCAGAGTTCGCCAAGAATTCAGATTAGTCCGCATCAAAGATTTCGGTGATTGTACTGCTTGCCCCGGATTCATCCCAGAGCGGATTAGCGGCCAGTCGTCGTGGGTCTTGACCGAAATTATCGAAATCTGATGCTGTGGTGAATTCAACGATGTGAAACTCTTCTGTGCCTGCATTGTTTCGATATTGGCCCACAAGAGTTCCATTGTGCTCAGCAAGTACGGACAGCACGATCGATTCGTATTTACGAAATGCTCTAATTCCTGATTCGGGAATTGTGATGTGTACGAAGAGCTTCACTTATGCTTATTAAGAAACCCACGACATTGACATGCGAACCACATACCACTCACCGTCAATTTTTTGGAGCAGTACTTCATATCCATCTGCCCCAAGAAAATCGAAGTAGGTGCTGACCGAAACTTGAGCTACCGTTTTATCTTCGTTCCAACGGATGTTGAAAGGATTTTCTAAAGCCTGTTCGAGGGTTTTAGGCGGAGATCCCACATCTATCAGGGTTACTCCATGTGAGTAAACATTTCTCAGCGGATGAATTTCTTCGTCTGAGCCAAGGTTATAGATAACTGGCCCATCCCAGCCAGGGAATTCAATAGGTTTCCAACCCTTGGGCGCGGCAAATAGTGCCGGAACATCCCAATGTGAAAATTGGTAGCGAGCATCGATGGTGGCGGCGATTACTTTTTCACCCTCCGTTCGAGGGGCGATGTAAGGTGCGTTTGGCGAAGGGTCGATGCTATCGATGTCGCCATCTCCATCGGTATCTGGATTTTCTGGATTTGTGCCAAGTCGCCCTTCCATAGCATCGGTCAATCCATCATTATCCGTATCTCGGGTGATTGTTGAATTTTGAGGTAGTAGTTTAATCCACTCGCCAGCAACAAGCTCTTTGGGTGAGCGGCCTTCAAATAATGGAGAAGTCCACTTTCCAACTTCCATATGAAATGGTTGACTTTCGTTTAGCGTGACACCAACAAAGTACGGATTGACCCACTTGCCAGCAACCAGTTCGGCGATCCAAAGATCACCATCACTCCCGAGAATAACGGAAGTAAATAACCCATATGTTCTTCCATCGGAGGCAACAGCTTTGGTAATAAAGGCCGAATATCCTTGTTCACCTTCAGGAAGTTCTGCTTTTTCTAATTCAAGCCTATCAATAATAGGTTTTAATAGGGTTCGCTGTCGTCTCATTCGTTTTACTGCAGCCCGACCTTGTTCACCGCCGATTAGCCCTAGGTTCACATATGCAGTTCTTCTAAGGTATGAATCGGCATTCGGGTCTTCTAGTACTGCGATTGCTCTAGCAACGGCTCTGGAATCACTCCGAGTACTCAGATATCGATCGACGGATTCAGGAATCTTTGGCCCAAGCTTAATGGCTCCTTCCTTTTTGTCCATTGCATCCAAAAGCGCATTAGTTACGAGCTCTGGATCCCCTTTTCTCATTAGTATTTGAAGTAGTGAACCAAAGATTCCGCCTTCGTAACTCATTTCCTTCAGTGCTTTAATTAGCTCTGGACAGTCATCTTTTGTACATATCTTGGAAAAAATTTCAGCAAGCTTATAGTGGTATTCGTAACTGTCATAGTTATAGCCAATATCCTTTTTTGCAAGGTTGATGAGCTTCAATCCTTCAATGAACTCAGAGCCACAGTCATTGCCTGTGACCAACAATAGCTCACGTTCACGCTCGTCAAGGTATCTAAAATCAGCAATCATTTTTTTCGCAAGAGCTTTCTTTTCGGATTGCTGAGCAGGCGGTGGCGGTAAGTTGCCTTTGCGGTAGTAGGCAACACCTACATTTGTTTCAGTCGCAATAACTTTGCCATCTGTCCAAATGAATTGAACTATCGCGTTCGGATCGCCTGACCAAAGGGCTTTGCCTTTCGAGTCTAAAATAACCGAGCCAACTGCAGAGCCAGCGAGAATTAAACCATTGTATTCTTGCAAAAAAGCGCCTGATGCATAACTTTCGTTATTAAATTTATGAGTCCAAGCAAGCTTTTTTTTAGCGAGGTCTACGGCGATCACTTCGCTTCCACTGTTACTTACCAAAAGTCCGTTGGTTATCAAGCTTCGACTTGACATCTCAGCTCCGGCGACTGTCCAGGCGACTTTGCCTGAAGTAGCATCTAAACAATCGATCCAGTGTTTTTCGTCTTCCTCCTGAGGTACGACTATCTGGGTGTCATTTACTTGGATTGGTTCGCCATTCCATTCAAATTCCTTTTTCCAAATAAGCTTTCCAGTTTGAGGACTGACAGCGTGCAAAGTGCTGAGACAATTTGCAACTAAGATTTCGTTCATGACCATGAAATCGGACACACCTAGTTGCCAGTCGTCTGCGTCCTTTAATCCGATATCGGTTGTCCACAATCTGTTATGGGTTTTCATATCCAGCGCGGTGAGCTTGCCTGGTTCGAGAGATGTGAATATTTTTGTGCTAGAAAATGCTACTTCAGGTGGGCCGTCGGTGGCTTTTATAACCCAATCTTGTTTTTGCGTGGCGATGTCAATGCAAGCAAGTTCATATGATTTGTAAGTGGTATCTCCAAGCCCGGCGTAAATTTTGCCATTATGTACTTTTATAGTTTGAAAATACAGAGCACTGTCGGTCGTAAAAAGAACCTTACGGGTTTTGGAGGGGATATCTATGACAATGATATCTTTGTGAGAAGGAGAATAAAGCTTACTACCGATTTGGTGGGATCCTCTGGCTTCTCCGAAAATAGGTACGGTTTCTTGGCGTACAAACGGGCCAGTAGGCACTTGAGGTGCTAAGATAGTGCTCAAGAAAAACGCAGTTAACAACGACATTTGTAAATTCTATACTAATGCCCAATTGAATAATGCAGGTTTAAGTTTTACTCCACTCTAAACGTTTGACGGTCAGAATAGGTTTGCCCGTACATATCGGTAGTGCGGACTTCCACAACGTGTAGACCGGCTCCGAGGTTTGTCGGCAGGGCACCCTTCCACATATGGTCTACAACGCTTGGGCTTGGGGTCTTGCGTCCCGGCGGTGGAGTTTCACTGACTTCAAGATCGCGAATTTTTAACATGTATGGGTCTTGAGCGGGTGAGTGGGGAACGGCTTGCCAGTTGCCGTTGTTCAGCCGCATTTCCACTTTTGAACGAGTAGATCCCGCGAAGATGTTGATCATTACATCGGCTGATTCACCAAATTTGACCGTTTCAGGAATGAAAATAGCCATCTGCTCGTTTTCTGGCCGGCTCGCTGGGCGGAAAGTGACCTTGTATTTGTTGCCGTCAAATTCGGCAATCGAATAACCGTTGGGTGCTCCATCCGACATCGTGGCGTGAGGGATTCCTCGTTCGTCTGGTGCGCCACCCCACCAACATCCGCAAACTGTTGCGTGGTTAAGGTGATGGTGAGGTTTGCCTCCGCGCCAACCTTCTTTTTCACCGAGGAAATGATTCCTTTGAATATGCGTGTGAGCGGAAAGTGAGAAGCAGTGGCTCCGTCCCTCTAACAATCGGTAGAGTGCCTCGCGATTATTGATATCCACGAGTGGGATATGCATTGCAACGACTACGAGATTGTCGGCCGGAACATGCGCGAGATCGTTTTTGACGAAATCGAGTTGCCGCTGTGTGAGCTCTCCGTGGTATCCGGTTTGTTCTTGACCATGGAACACAACGTCATCAAGAACAATGAAGTGAACCTTGGCATAGTTGAACGCATAGTAGGTTGGGCCGTAGATGCGCTGGAATGTCTCGGTGGAAGCAAGATCGTTCGGCGTATCGTAGTTCATGTCGTGATTACCGACCGTGTTGTACCAAGGCAACCCGATGGTGGCGATTGAGCTATTCAGGGCATCATAAAACTGGAGGTTGTCGAACATCTCATCGCCTAAACTGATGCCGAATTTGGCATCAACGGCGGCCGCGTCTCGAGCGCATTGCTCAATCACGTCGTGCGACATGTAATCGATTTCTGTCTGGTTGCGGGGCTGAGGATCGCCGAATAAAATCGCTCTAAATTTGTTGTCTTCTTTCTGCTGGCGCAAGGCAAAGTTGACTTCTTTCGGAAGCGACCCGGTTGGTTTGACTCCTTCGTATTTTGTTGCGGGTGAGCCGTTTGGTTTGTGGATGTAGTGGTACTGAGGAAGATTGTTCTTATCAACTGGAACACTGTAGCCGCTGGGCTTGATGACAAAAATAATTGAATCGTCGGTGATCGGCAGGCGATACTTTCCTGAGCGGTCGGTTTTGACGACCTCTAACCCGTTGGAGACGCAAACGTTTGCTATTCCTTCATCGCCTGGTTCGCGTTTGCCGTTCCCGCTGCGGTCGTGGAACACGTAGCCTTCGACATACCGCACGTTTTGAGCGCTTGGAATCAGGTTGCCAAACGATCGCTTGGTGAGGGTCAGTCCGCCCAAAACAGCGGCGGTGCCTTTGAGAAAATCGCGCCGGAACATGCTTGCCGGATGTTACCAGCGAAGATTGTTAAGAAAGGTTTAGGTGCTTGATGGATGATGGCAAATGAACTCAATGCTGTTATCTTCTGGATCGCGGAAGAAGATTGCTTTTGCCTGCATGTTTTTGAACTCCGCTTCCACCGGATTCAGCCCAAGTTCTGTGAGGCGATTCAAGTGTGCTGGGTACGTTTCGGGTGGGATTTCAAACGCAAGATGGTTCAGCGTTGAGTGTTCGGTTTTGAGGGCTTGGAATCTGACTTTTGCGGCGGCGTGCCGTGCGGAATCAATCAGCGCAAGCAAAACCGGATGCCCGTTTTGACCAAGTGGGGTAGAGGTCGGCTGGATTTGGAGAAAGGTAATTGTAGGGCCTGCGTTTGGGTTGGGCGGATCTTCGTAATTGCCTTCGCTGACGAGTGAAAAGCCAAGAACCTGTTGGTAAAAGGCTTTCATTTTGGGCAGATCACGAACGTTGAGCACGACTTCTGCGATCCCGAGAATAGGCGGCATTTCTAATGGACTCATGGAGAAGTTTTCACCACTCGCTCTGTTGAAGCGGGATATCGCTTTTGGAGCCTGGCTGGTCGGATTGGACGAGGAACAAAATTGCCGCCACAGTTCGGGCAGATTCCGCTGAGTTTAGATTCAACACAGTCCACACAGAACGTGCATTCAAAGGTGCAGATCATTGCGATTTCAGAATCGGGCGGGAGATCACAATCACACATTTCGCAATTAGGGCGCAGTTCAAGCACAACCCAAGATTACCGGTTGACCTCATTGATCAGCTTTCAAAAATTACAAAGTAAGGGTGATGTCATATATGTCAAATTCCGTATAAAATTGGTGATATGGCTTGGTTTACCGACGACGCGATCCAGTTTTTTGCCGAACTTGAACTGAACAACAACAAAGAATGGTTTGAGGCGAACAAAAAGCGGTACGAGAATTCGGTTAAGAAGCCAGCTGAAGCATTCGCTGCGGAGATGATTACGCGAATGAAAGAGCTTGATCCGGCGATTGATGTCGAGCCTAAAAAATGCGTTTTCCGAATTTACCGAGATACTCGGTTCAGCAAAGATAAAACTCCGTACAAAACCAATTTCGGAGTCTCCATTTCATCCGGTGGCAAAACCGATTTCGCGACGCCCGGATTGTATTTTCATGGTGATGCCAAAAGCATGGGTGTGGCGACCGGGTGCTATCACTTGGAGCCGACCCAACTGGCGGCGATGCGTCGGCATATTATTGATAACCGAGATGAGTTCAACAAACTTCTCAGCAACAAAGATTTCGCGGCGAAATTTGGCGAAATCCGGGGCGAAAAGAATAAGGTTCTTCCAGCTGAATTCAAGGAAGCCGCGGCGGACAATCCGTACGTGTTCAACAAGCAGTTCTATATGTGGTCGGAGCACGGTTCGGAAACTCTCCTACGCGATGACTTGCCAGATTTTGTGATGGATCATATCCGCACCGCCTGGCCGATGAACGAATTTCTCGTTCAAGCTCTGAAGTAAAGAAGCGATTTCTTTATGTGAATCTTGTTGGCTCAGGCGCAATATGCCAGTAGTATTACGGTATGAAGATATTTCGATCTTTATTGCTTGGCGTTGTAGCGGCGACCGTTTTGGGAGGTCTTTCTGGCTGTGGAGGGGGCAGCGGCGGCAGCGGGCCGTTCTTTGTTTATGTAGAAGATGGGGTGACCATCGTCAAGCGACCTCTGAGCGGTGGGGTTGGCACGCCGATTATTGTTTCGCTTAACGTTCTGTCTAACCTTAGGCTGAGTCCCAATCAGACTCAAATTCTGTATACCGACAACAACAATTTGTTTGTTGCGAATGTGAACGGCACGGGAGTTTTACAGTTGACGGGTTATCAGTTTGGTGACTGGAGTGCCGACGGAACCAAGATTTTTGCCGTAAGTACGGACAATAAAGTTCGGTCGATGAACCCAGATGGCACAGGAGTATCGAGCAATATTTTTGATGGCAACTTCGGTATAGGAATTACTGCAATTGATGTTGCCCCAACCGGAAATAAGATGGTGTTGACATACGGCCCCTCTGGTTGGTTTAGGCTGCTTTCCATGGATACGTCGGGTGGAAGCCAGCTATTTCTTACTGCGGACGCAACTCATTCCACTAATGCAAGGTGGAACCCAACGAGCACCAAATTGGTATTTCTAGGTTCTCCTGGCGTGTATACGGTGAACGCAGATGGCACGGGACTTACCGGAATTGTGACCACGGGAACAAGCATTAACAGTGTTGTTTACCGGGCGGATGGAACCCTTCTTTACTCTTACGTAATAGGGAACGGAATTTGGAGCATGACGGATGCAGGCGGTTCGATGGCGGTGTTTTTTGATCAAGTTGGGGTGGGAGAATCCGGCCCTGACGTGATTGACTGATGTGGTTTAACCTGCCTAGCCCTCCTGGCATTGGGAGGGAAGCGTTTAGGATATGACTTCGTTTTGATCTGCCAAAGATTTGATTAAATTGGTATCTGACCTCCTCCCCAATTCTGGGGAGGAATTAAAGGAGGGGTTAACCCCTTTCATGCTTTATCCAGCTAGAATGCAGTATGCAAAGAAGGCCCACGGAGCGGGCAAAACTAGCGGCAAAACGACTCCGGCGGCGGATGACAAAGCCAGAAGAAATTCTGTGGAACGAACTGAAGTTATGGCGTGAACAAGGGGTCGTGATTCGTCGTCAGCGTCCCATCGGTAATTACGTTGTTGACTTTGTTCATCTAGGCTCCCGAACGGTGGTTGAGGTTGACGGTCGGAGTCACGATGAGGTGAGATCGGCTTACGATGAAATGCGGGAAGCTGATTTGAACGCGGCAGGATTTAAGGTGGTTCGAGTTTCTAATGACGATGTTCTGAAGAATCTGCGTTATATATTGGATAACATTTATTCGGTTTTGAATGCGGAGGAGTCGGATTAACCCCTCCCTTCATCCCTCCCCAGAATTGGGGAGGGGAACAGGCAAGAGATGTTGAGAGCCTGTTGCTTTAACTGCTTGTAATCGGAAAGTGAAATAAAAGAAAGGTTTAGTTAATCACTTACTAGTATTTGGTAGGAGAGAAGATTAGTGACTTCCAGTCTGAACTCTCCACAGTGCCGCATATAAACCTCCAACACCGACCAACTCATCGTGCGTTCCAGACTCAATAACCTTCCCAGCTTCAAGCACCCAGATTTTGTGGGCATCTCTCACCGTTGAAAGCCGGTGAGCAATAACCAGCGAAGTGCGGTCTTTAGTGACCACCGAAAGCGACCTCTGAATCGCGGCTTCGGTCTCGTTATCCACAGCGGAGGTGGCTTCATCCAGAACCAGGATGGCGGGGTTGCGCAGAATCGCGCGGGCCAGGGAGATGCGCTGGCGTTGTCCGCCGGAGAGTTTTTGACCTCGTTCGCCGACCACCGTATCGTAGCCGTTGGGGAGTTGGAGGATGAATTCATGGGCTTCGGCGGATTTAGCGGCGGCTTCGATTTCCTCGGCGGTTGCGTCGGTTTTGCCGTAAGCGATGTTGTCGCGCACGGTTCCGTGGAAGAGGAACACATCTTGGCTGACGTAACCGATGACGCCCCTCATTCCAGAATAACTGAGGGTTTTGAGGTCATGCCCATCAATAGAAATTTCACCCGTGCGGGGGTCGTGGAACCGTAGAAGTAGGCGGATAATGGTGGACTTTCCGGAGCCAGTTGCGCCGACGATCGCATGGGTTTGCCCGGCGGGGATTTTGAGCGAGATACCTTTAATAATGTCTGGCCCATCGGCATAACCGAACGTGACATCGCGGAATTCCACGTCGCCTCGGGCAGGAGTGGGCAGAGCCTGGACGCCTTCTTGCATTGTCGGATTGGTCTGCAAGAGTCCGTTGATGCGGGTGGTGCTGGCAAGGAATCGTTGGAACTGGTCGAGAGTTTCGCCTAGCCGGGTGAGGGGCCAGAGGAGCCGTTGGGTCATAAATACGAGCACGGAGTAGATACCGACTTCCATGCGGTTGTTGAGAACGAGCCATCCACCCACAACCAGGGTGCAAGAGAATCCGGTGAGGATCGCCATGCGGATGAGCGGCACAAAAGCGGCGGAGAATCGGATCGCGTCTCGGTTGGCAAGGCGGTAATCATCGGAAACTCTTGTGATGCGGGCGGCTTCACGCGGTTCGGCGGTGAAGGCTTTGATTGTGGTGATTCCGCCAAGGTTTGTAGTGATTGTGGAGCTGAGTTCGGCGACGGCTTCGCGGACTTTGGCGTAACGGGGTTTGAGCTTCTTCTGATAAAGGATCGATCCGGTGACGATGATGGGGATCGGCAGAAACGCGAGAACCATCACAAGCGGGGAACTGAGATAGAACACGGCTCCGACGAGCACGACGTTCCAGAACAGGGTGATGAGCGACGCGGTGCCGTCATCAAGGAAACGTTCGAGTTGGTTGATGTCGTCGTTGAGGATGCTGAGGAGCCCGCCGGAGGTGGTGTCTTCGAACCAGGCGACTTCGAGTGACTGAACGTGTGAGTAGACCTTGGTGCGGAGTTCGTGCTCGATCGTTTGGCTGAGGTTTCTCCAACTGAGTGCGCTGAGGTATCCGAAAGTGCTCTCGAAAATCCAAGCGAAGGCGTTGAGGATGGCGAGGATAATGAGTTGGTTCCAACGGTCGGTGATGCCGAACGCCGTGGACATAAAACTGTCTTGCCCGCGAACGATAACATCTATGACTGCGCCGATCAGGATTTCGGGCACGACATCCATCACCTTGCCGAGAGTTGTCCAAGTGCTGGCAAGGATGATTTTTGGTCGGTGGGGTTTTGCAAAATGCCAGAGCCACTTCAATCCGGCTTGGGCGGGGGGCTGGTGGGGTTCGGGCATGTTCATTTATCGTGGCACGGAAAAATCGGACGGGCGACAATTTCAAAATAAAAGAGTATTTTTTGGGTCGGATTTAGTAATACTGATTTCATGTCATTTTTGGCGTTAGTTGCATTGGTGTCGACCGGGGCAAACGGCTCCGACAAGGGGCTGTGGCGGGTTCCGGCGAATGAGGTCGTGATTCAAAACGCTCGGATTGTGGTGAAGCCGGGCAAGGTCATTGATAAAGGGAACATTGTTCTGCGCGATGGAAAGATTGTCTCCGTCGGAGCGAAGGTTGATCCCGGCCCAAATACGGAAGTCATCGATGGAACAGGAATGACGGCGTACGCGGCGTTCATCCATCCTCAGCTTTCGGCACGGATTAACGGGATTTCTCCGGCTACTGGCGGTGGAGGTCGGGGATTTGGCTCGACCCAAACTGCGGCGGAACAAGCGGCGGCACAGAAAGAACGAGACGAAGATCCCTTTGGTCGAGCGCGGAATATGCTTTTGCAGTTCGCGGTGAAAGATGCCAAAGAAGTCGAAGTCGCGGCGATGAGCGACTTGGCAAAGTCGGGATACGCGCTGGCGAACTTGAGCGCAATCGGCGGGATTATCGGCAGTGAGTCGCTGATTTATTCCACTGCATCAAACAAGCCAGATATGACAAAGGGCACGGATGCAGGGATGATTTCGTTCCGGCTGGGTGCACGCGGATTCGGCGGATATCCAAACTCGACGATGGGTGTGATTGCGTTCACCCGCCAGGCGCTAGCGGATGCGAAGGACTTCAAAGCAGGGACGGACGATCTGGCGATTTCTAAACTCGCGGCGGTTGCCAAAGGCGAAAAACTAGCGTTGTTTGAAGATGTGAACGGCGTTACTTTCTTCCAGGCGCAGTTAGTTGCCAAGGAATTTGCCCTCAAGCCAATCTATAGTTTCCGAGGTGATGTCGGGTCGGTGCTTGATTTGGTGAAGGTGAATGGCGCGAAGGTTTTTCTGCGTGGTTCGGTACCAAGCAAGCCAACAATTGGCGCAGATTTAGAAACGGTTTCCATCAACGGAGTGCGTAGCTACATCAGTGAAATGCAAGCCGGGGCAACATTGGAAAAAGCGAAAATCGGCTTCAGCTACGCTCCGGCAACGACAATCACACCGTTGGATGGACTCCGCAGTTATGTGCGCGGCGGACTCAGTAGAGAGGCGGCGTTGGCCTCCGTTACGACTGAACCAGCTGCAGTTCTGGGTCTAGATGATGTCGGGACAATCGAAGCTGGCAAACGGGCAAACATCACTCTGGTGCAGGGCGATGTATTTGATTCCAGTAGTCAGGTGATGGCGACCTTTGTCGACGGCGAACGAGTGGACTTCAAGATGCCGGAAAAGAAGAAGGCGGAAGATTTGAAGCCAGATTCGGTGATGAAGCTGCCGAAGCCGAATTACGAGCTGTTCCCAAAACCAGCAGAATCCACCCACGCGTTTCGACTTTATCGTAACGCAACGGTCTGGACTCAAGGGCCAAAAGGCAAGATTGAAAATTGTGATGTTCTGATTCAGGCGGGCAAGATCATCCAGGTCGGGCAGAAGTTAGAAGCTCCTCGCGGATGCCAAGTGGTAGATGCGACGGGCAAACATATTTCGCCCGGGATTTGGGATGCGCACAGCCACACGGGAATTAGCGGATCGGTAAACGAAGGTTCGAACATGGTGACGGTTGAGTGCAGGATTCGAGACGTAATTGATCCAACCGACCAAAACATATACATTCAGCTTTCCGGCGGAACCGTTGGCGCAAATCAGCTTCATGGTTCGGCGAATGCGATTGGTGGTCAGAACAGTGTTGTTAAGTGGCGCTGGGGGCTGAGACCAACAGATTTTCCGGTTGCGGGAGCACCAGAAGGCGTAAAGTTCGCGCTCGGTCAAAACCCGATTCGGGAAGACGCTACGGGCGGCACTCAGCCTCCTGTAGGCGGAACGCTTTTGACATTCCGACCGCGCACTCGAATGGGGGTTGAAGAATCAATCCGACGTGCGTTGCAGTTAGGCAAGGAATACAACCAAGCTTGGGCTGATTTCCGCAGTGGCAAGACGAAAGTTCAGCCACGGCGAGACCTTCAATTAGAAGGTTTAGGCGAAATCGTTTCTGGTAAACGATGGGTTCATAGCCACGGTTACAGAGCCGACGAGATGTTGATGCTGATACGGGTCACCAAGGAATATGGTGCACATCTCGCAACCCTGCAACACGTTTTGGAAGGGTACAAAATCGCGGACGAAATGAAAGATGCTGGAGTCGGTGGTTCCACGTTCTCTGACTGGTGGGGCTACAAGCTCGAAGCCTACGATGCGATCCCGTTTAACGCGGCATTGATGGATGCTCGCGGGGTTTCGGTCAGCGTGAACAGTGATAGCGACAACCATGCTCGGAGGCTGAACATTGAAGGCGCAAAATCCATGCGATATGGCGGAGTTTCGGCAGAAAAAGCGCTGAGTTTTGTTACCATAGAACCTGCCAAGCAACTCGGAATTGCTGACCATACAGGTTCGTTAGAGGTTGGCAAAGATGCCGACATGGCGGTTTGGTCGGATGACCCGACTAGCATTTATGCGGTTTGCTTGGAAACTTATGTTGACGGTATCAAGCGGTTCGACCGCGCTAACGACGCAGCGCAACGGGTAGCCAGAGAAAAAGAAATCTTAGAAGCGAAAACCGCACTTGGATTAGATGCTCCTAAATTGGATGCAAATAGTCCATTTACTACTGGTGGAGATTCAAATACGAACGCGAATGTTGATTCAACGAGTGGTGCTTCGACTGCAAAATTCGGAGTTGGGCCGTTGCTCGGTCAACCAGGAACCGCCCGCTATCCACGCCAAGCAGTGTTGATTTCTGGAGCAACGGTTCACCCAATGGCGAAGGATCCGTTTGTCGGTGATGTGCTGATCGGTGGAGACGGAAAGATTATCGCGGTTGGCAAGGTGCTGGAGGCTCCGAGTAGCAACTTGATTCGAGTTGACGGAACGGGCAAGCACCTTTACCCTGGCATGATTGATCCCGCAACTGGAATCGGCTTAAACGAAATCGGCCAAGTTCCAGCAAGTGATGATTCTTCAGAACGCGGGAACTTCCACCCTGACTATCGAGTGGAGCGTACGATCAACCCAGAATGGGAAACCATGGCAGTTGCACGAAATCAAGGAGTGCTGACGGTTGTGGTCAAACCTGGCGGCGGTGGAATCCCGGGCCAGGCGGCATTGATTCACACGGAAGGTTATACGTGGGAAGACATGACGATTCAAGGCGGGCTTGCC
Organism: Fimbriimonadaceae bacterium; assembly: GCA_019638675.1. Classification (GTDB taxonomy): domain Bacteria; phylum Armatimonadota; class Fimbriimonadia; order Fimbriimonadales; family Fimbriimonadaceae; genus UphvI-Ar2. The sequence goes on from JAHBTE010000001.1 coordinate 1,627,354, forward strand.
TTGACTTATACGGTCGGTGGTGGCGGTGGACGATTCGGAGAAATTCGATTCGACGATAGTAAATGTTGTGGTGACTTTGATGTTGCTGGACACGATCACAATGCCTACGATGACGAAGAAATGACCTCGGGTAAAGAACTCGCGGAGATTCAGCAAGGCGGAGGAAGTTCGATGGACGGGCTTTCTAAGCAACTGCAGGATGCACGGGATTACGCAAAATCCAGAGCTGAAGCAACAGCTGAAAAGCCCGTGGCGGTTGACCAACGGCAGGAAGCGATGCTGAAGGTTGTGAACGGCGAGCTTCCGGTTCTGATCAGTGCCAATGGAGCGGCGGATATCAAGGCTTGCGTGGCTTGGGCAGAAAAAGAAAACGTGCGGATTATGCTGTACGGCTGTTCCGGTGCTGGAGAAATCGCGGAGTGGCTCGCCGAAAAGCAAGTGCCGATCTGCCTCGCGGCAGTGTTTGGTATGCCACGGACTGATCAACCAGTGGATTACTTCTACAACTTGCCGGCACGACTCGCCAAGGCTGGTGTGAAGTTCTGCCTGACAACCAATGACGACAAGGACACCCGCCAGCTCCGCGACCAAGCAGGTTGGGCGGCAGCTTACGGCATGAATCACGAAGATGCGGTGAGAAGCATCACTTACTGGACGGCTCAAGTGATGGGAATTGAAGATCGCCTTGGTTCGATTCAGGTTGGGCTAGATGGAACGGTGATCCTAACGGACGGCGACTTGCTTGAAACTAGAACAAAGGTTCTTCGAGCCTGGATTCAGGGCCGGGAAGTTGACTTGGCGAGCAGACAAACACGCCTGTACGACAAGTACAAAGCTCGCCCGATTCCTGGGTTGCCATAAGCGCAAACCATCTCAAATAGGCCTCTATTTCTGGTTGAAATCGGAAATAGAGGCTTTTCCTTTATGTTCTCTTCGCCCCTCTTTATTCTGCCTTTACAGGCTGAATCGTAAGATTAAATAACAGTAGAGGGAATCTACAAGGAGAACAACAAAAAATGAAATGGAACGAGATTGAAGGACATTGGACAACACTGAAAGGTAAAGCTAAAACCCGATGGGGTCGCATGACTGATGACGACTTTGATCAAATCCAGGGTCGCCGAGACCAGCTTGTAGGATTTTTGCAATCGCGCTACGCGATGACTCTTGAACAAGCGGAAACCGAAGTGAACCACTTTGTTGACGAATGTCAAATTGATCGCCACAACTGGTTCGGTTTGACCAACGACGCAGATTCGGCTCTCAAAGGCGGAGCGATTGCGGGTGCAGTAGTCGGCGGCATTGCTGGCGCGGCACTTGGGCCAGGTGGAGCAGTTGGCGGAGCGGCGATCGGCGGAGCACTTGGTGGCGCAGGTTCAGCTGCTGCAGTGCAAGCCATTGATAAAGTGGACGAAGACGGTTCACCTGGCGAACACCACTAGACTACGACTTTTCTAACCCCGTTTGACAGTCATTGAAATGGCCGCGCTCGCCCTAGCGCGGCACTTTTTTGCGTCGGATACCAGGCCATAAACGTATGGACATAATGCATGGAGCACGAAGAAGGCAAAACTGAAGATTGGGCGAAGGAGTTGGCGGAACAAATACGCCAGCAGAATATTCTGCTCGAAAAACAGTTGAAGTTCGGCCGAAACTGGCGCGTGCAAATGCGAAATGGGCTGATTCAAGGATTTTCTTTTGCCGTTGGTGCATCCATCCTTGTGAGTACGATAATATGGTTAATCAAACCTCTTAAAGGTATTGAAGCGTTGCGTCCGGCGATTGAACAGCTTTCTCAGGATTTACAACGTCGCGGAAGGTAGGTCTTATTTACACGCGGCGATGCAGTCAATTTCGATGCCGCAACCTCGATTAAGAGTTCCGCACGGAATAATAGCGCGGGCGGGACGGTAGTCGCCGAACCATTCCGCTAAAGTAGCGTTGACCACCGCCCAGTCGGCAATGTCGGCCAGGAAGACGTTGAGCTTGAGAATGTGGTTCCGATCAGAGCCAGCGGCGATGAGCACAGTTTCTAGATTTTTCAGGCTGATCTTGGCTTGTTTATCAATGGGACCGAGTTGGGCAACGCCATCCACCATGGGGAGTTGACCAGATACGTAAACCGTTCCGTTGTGAACCACGGCGGGGCTGTAGTGTCCGGCGGGCTTGGGGAATGAATCTGGCTGGATGAACTGGATTGACATAGCCAAATGTTGGCACGTTCTGGATGAGTGCGACTGAATCTCTTGAAGAAGCTGCTGTAGTTGGCTAGTAGTCAAGCCCCTTTCGAAACGCCTTTAAATCCATTCAGTGATACTCCTGGGAGGCGGTAATCTGCTTGACCTCTCCGTTGGTATAGAGGATGTTAAGTAAGACTGGTTCACCTGGCTTGCCGTGAACAGCATCAATAAACGGATCTACTAATACGGGATAATTGCTTGGATCTTTTTCATAGAGTTCGTTGCGGCTCAAGCCCGACCCAAATATATTGTCTTTAATATCAAGAGGAACATTGGAAAAAAAACCAAGCTTTGAGTGGCTCAATATTTCGGGCGGAGCTAGAGGAGATTGAAAACATTCCTTGCCATCAGTTCCGGTGTACTGTGTTCGAATGTATCCGTACATCTTATGAAGACCATACATACTGAATTCATGACTATCGTTGTCGGCACTGTAAAGCATGACTGCCTTGTAAACATTTGCCAGCCGTTTTTGCGATTCATAATCAGCTTTGTCCCGTGGCTGTTCGAGCCAGTAGTAAAAATCTTTTGCAAAGTGAAGTTGCTTGGAATGTGCATGTGTGGTTCGTAGCAATAACGATAAAGAGATGCCGCATGCAAGGCCAGTGACTATCATCCAATAACGTGCTTTCATAATTAACCTAGCTTGGAGATGAAGTCATTTTATTTTATATCAAACTCTGAGGATGAGTTGCTTTATCTGCCGCGCAGGATCATTTTTCCGTTTCTTGCCCCGGTGAGATAGCCATTACGCATGGTGATTTGCCCGGATACGATCACGGCTTTGACTCCAGTACTGAGTTTGGTGGGATCTGTAGGAGTCGCGTGATCTTGGATAGTTTTGGGGTCGAAGATTGTGATATCGGCGATGTAATTGGGTTTAAGCTCACCGCGTTCATGCAACTGATATGTTCGGGCGGTGAGGGCCGTCATCTTGCGGATGGCTTCTTCTAGCGAAATGGTTTTGCGCTCGCGGACGTATCGGGCGAGAACACGAGGAAACGATCCGGCACCGCGCGGGTGCGAACCGCCGATGCTGCCATCACTGCAGAACATTGTTCGGGCAGAGCGGATGAAGTTTTCCAAATCAGGTTCGGTCATGGCAGTGACGACTACCGACTCGCCACCTTCACCTTGAGTTTTATCGAGGATTTCCTGGATGATGGAGATTGCGTCCTTGCCCGTTTCCTTAGCAATCACATCAAGGGTTTTTCCAGCCCACGCGGGATTGTGGATGTATCTGGAGAGACGAACATTTTGAGGGCCACCGACATCGGCGAGTCCCTTTTCCCAGATATTTCTATCCTTCCAATCGCGGCTTGGCGTGAGGGCGGCAATGGTGGATTGCCAACAGAGGTAGGGGTAAACATCGGCGGTGAAGGGGGGATTTGCGGTGATGCGGTTGACTTCGTTGGCGCGGTTCCAAACAGCGAAGGTTCCGAGTTTGACGTGAGAAATTTGAGCAGGAATATTGGCTTTGCTGGAAATTTCCTGCAGTTCGGCGATTGCCTTGAAAACAGAATCTCCTTCATCACGCATATGCGAGATATACATTCCCTGATACTTGGCGGCGACTTTACTGAGGGCGATGAGTTCATCCGTACCGCTGTAGTAACCAGGGTCGTATTCGAGTCCGCTACTTACGCCGAGAGCGCCGTCCTTCATATCTTGTTCGACTAACGCTTGCATTTGGGTGACTTCGCTGGCGGTAGCGGGGCGTTTATAATCGTTGCCCATGATGGCGGCGCGGATTCCGCCGTGGCCAGAAAACGACGCAAAGTTGATCGTGGGTTTTACGCTGGCGTAATCGGCAAATGCTTGCTTGATGGGCTTGTTCCACCCACCATCCTGACCAACAACGGCAGTAGTGATTCCTTGAGTGAGTTGAGAAATCGCAGTTGGTTCGGCCATGACTCCGCTGCTGGCATGGGAATGGGCATCGATGAATCCGGGGCTGACGACGAGGCCCTTGGCATCAAGGAGCTTTTCGCCCGGTCGAGGAGCCAGGCTAGGTTTGATTTCGATGATCCGAGTGCCTTCGATTCGGAGATCGGCTCGGTAGCCAGGTTTGCCTGTGCCATCGACAATGGTTCCGCCTTGAATGAGAATGCTGGTTGGGGCGATGGCGATTGCGAGAAGGGATGAGAGGATCATGGTTTTACAGGGAAGGCGTGGGCTCCGACTTTGGCGGCGGGCCCCTTGGGATTAACATAAATGTCAATGTCGAAATCACTCAATTTATGTTGTGGATCTTTGCCACGGATTTCGCTTGATTCAATGATATTTGAATTCGGTTTTTCTGTTCCTGGTTTATCAATACAAAACCAAAAGTTATTGCTGAACAAAATAGATTTTGGGTTTGTGCCGCTACCAACGTTGATGCCGTTCTCTGACCACTTATCTGAATTAAACAGGATTAAGTTCGAATCCACCTTGTTGTTACCGCAAGGAATAAAATCTTGCTCCCTTGATTCTTGCAAGATTCTGAACGCCCATTTTAACGGCTTATATATCGTATTAAATCTAACTTTTGAGTTGGTACAACCGACCATAGCAATACTCGCTGTTGCTCCCAACATTGTGCACCCTTGTACTGTGATGTTTTTGGCTTCTACCCTTTGACCTTCGGGCATAGAATCAAGCGGAGGGCGGAAGAATTCTCTGCCCGTGCTGCCTCCAATGTTTATGGTTCGCTGCCCGGCATCCTTAAATCTGCACCTTTCAATTGTTACGTTGCTCGTTCCGCCTTTAAGTTGAATGGCATTATCTCCACCAGAGGAAAGAATTGAGTTCTTGATGACTCCGTTGTGACACCCGACCATATCAATTCCAGAGCCTCCCCATTTACCAATAAGGCAGTCTTCAATTGAAAAATCTTGAACACCGGATAGTTTGATGGCGTCGTTATTGCCCACTGGCGTATTAAACACCGTCAATCGACTAATTTCAATGTGATTTGCGGGTGTTGAAGGTGAGCCGCCGTCATCAATGTTTAGGCCGTTCGTTTTGACATCTTGGATATTAATGTTGCGTATTTTGAGGTAGCTCGGTTTTGAAAAGTGAATACCATTCCCACCCTTAAATGTTGGAAAAAGATATGGGTGCTCGTTTGCAATGGTTATTGGCTTTTCCGCCGTTCCTTGCAAATTCGATTGGAAAATGCCGCCTTGGTAATCGCCAGGGGCAATGAGAATTGTCACTCCCGGCCTGGCGTTTTTGAGGGCGTTTTGCAACTCTGCGTCAGTGGAAACACGAACCTCTTGCGGCGCGATCACCAATGCAAAAATTGCGGCTAGCATATTGTGATTATAAGCCGGAAATCGGGGGATAATTCCGTCAATGATTGAGATTTCACGCGAACGAGCACTGATTGATCGCAAGTGCGTTTACCAGTGGATGAAGGAGTCTTACTGGGCGGACGAGCGGACGCAAGATGTGATTGATCAGTCAATTGAAAATTCCGACTGCTGGAGTGCTTTTCAAAATGGCGTCATGGTCGGATTTGCCCGCGTGATTACCGATCGGGCGACCTTCGCTTGGCTTTGCGACGTTTTTGTGGGCGAGGAGTATAGAGGTCGCGGGGTTTCTACCGCGTTGATGGATGCGATCATGGGTTGTGAGGAGTACGCAACCGTGCGATGGATGCTGGGCACGCGGGATGCGCACGGGCTATACGAAAAGTATGGATTTGAGATTTCAAAAGCCTGCGACCGGTGGATGGTGAAAGGATTTCGTAATCGATTTCCAAACGATTGCTAAGCTAATTTTTCTGGCTATTTTAGGACCGCCAATTGTTCCTTTGTCAGATATTCGCGGCTGACGTAATCTGTTTCTTTCCACTGAGCGTGGCAGCTCATACAGTCGGGCAGGTTGTGCTTTTTGAGCTCGGTTTTGGCATCTTGGGCGTAAACGAGGTATTGCCAGTCGCCGGTTTCGGGTTTTGTTCCGGCAGGGAGCTTGCGCATGACGGTGATGTAGTCAGCGGTTTTTGATTCCCAAGAGGAGTGACGTTCTTTGACGATAATTGAGCCCTCGGGGAAGTTCGGTTTGGCGTCCTTCAGCAGGGATGCTTCGCCGGTCGGATTTACATAGATGTGAATATAAGCATATCTATAAAGTTCCTTTTCTCCTTGCTCAGATTTGAAAACTACCGGTTTGTCAAAACCGTCTGGAACGGGAGTATGAGGATCATAAGGGGCTGGTTCCATCGCAACGCAACTCATGAGTATTTCCCCGTTGGTTAAATGAGGTTCTTTGGTGGCCTTTGTCCAAGACTTGTAATCGCTGATATCAAGTGCGGGCAACTCTTTTGTGCTTGCGAGCGGGAGTTCGCTTTTCTCTTGTTTTGGAGTTGGTGCACACGCGGCGAGCGCGAGCACGACGAGCGAAATCAGCAGAAATGATTGCTTCATGGCGAACCTTCTGGTTGGCTAAACGCGCGAGGCAGGTGTGATGGTTCCCGGTGGCTAAAAAGTGTTTTAGATTTTCAACCCCGCCCTAACCCTCCCCAAGCTTGGGGAGGGAAATGCTGAATAACCCCTCCTCTTATTCCTCCCCAGAATTGGGGCAATAATATACTTGACTCAGAGAAAAAACTTAACACAAATGGACGGGAAATCTGTAGAATGGTCGGATGGAGTGTTCATTCTCTTGTCATACCTTCCGTTTAACTAACTTAGAAGAATCCGAGCCTGATCTTAGCAATGTCCAGCCGGGAGTGGATGTGCTTAATGCAATAATTTCTGGTTTTGCTGCAAAAACGGGCAGTCTCTATCAACCAGGAAGGTTGAGGACGCTTGACGATGAGGCCGAGGAGGATGATTCTGGGCCGTACGTCGCGTACAAACTGGAAGCCGCAATCACTGATCTAGGCGGTAGAGTTATCAAGGGCGTCATACAGCGTGGCGACTGTGGAAAAGATAAAACTATATTCAATACGCAAACCTCAGAAATTGACTTTCGACAAGTAAAAGTACACTGCGATTTTTCGCCACTACACTATTTTATATGGGTTCCCAAGGGTAAGCATACAGGCTTTGTTTTTTGCCAAAAAGTAGGGATCATGAGTTGCCAAGGAGCTATACATTATGCCATGGACAGGAGCGTTATCGAAGCGAAGTGCAAGCATAAGTTATTTATCAGACCCTTTCTGCCTGATGGATGGATCCAAAAATACATTGAAAAGTCAACTGCAAAATCTTTCACCACAGAGATATTTCTCAGTCAATTGCCCGCAGAACAAAAGGCGATATTTAGTAAGTTCTACGGCTCAAACGCCAAAATGGTTATAACGCCATCAGCACGGAATGTTCGATACGTCCTGAAAGATGTAACAAAAGCCATAAAAAAGATGAAATCATTTAGAAGCAATACTCAGAATATGAATGCTGGGTCATTTGCTAGCGAGAATCCTTTTGGTCAAACAGAGCTGACCTTAGACATCGGGGATGGTAAGTCAAGAAAATGGGTTCACGGCTCAAATGATTTTTCATATCCTGTTGTATTTTTCAATGACGCAGTCTATTCGGGAGGCCATGTAAGTGCAGATTATTTTTATAGTAAATGTGAAGAACTTCTGGTAGAATGTAAGGAAAGTATATATGGGGAAATGTAATGCCATTACCAAAACTAGTAGAAAGATATAATCTCAACCAGAAGACAATTACAAAAGCATCATGGCGTCAATTGATTATTAGAATTTGGTTTTTGCCTGCCTTTACTGCAATTGTTGTTTGGGTATCTGGTTGTATTCTTAGCCCGGATATAGCGCAGGTACTCAGTACACTTGTTTCAGTATTCAGCGCACTATTTTTTGCCGCAATAATTCCCGTATTGGAGCTTAGGCGATTTGCTTCTGCTAAAGATGTAGATGAATCAGATGAATCAATCTACTGGAGGCGTTACAATAGATACCTGGGTCATGTTCTGACTTCCGTTTCTTGGGGATTATGGATTGCTTTTGTCACATTTATGTTTTTACTGCTTACGATTGCCCAGCCTAAGAAAAACCCTTCAGAGTCAGAATTATTTTTTGCCCGGTTAGGTTCGGCAGGAGCAATTTCAATGGTTGTAACATTCGTATTGTTCCTTAAAATCAGCATTACAGACGTTTTTCTAGCGTATGAAAAGTCTCATCCATCTGATAAGAAAGAGGGAATTACTCGTCCAGATTAAATAGCTTTAATTGGCCTTCGCTTTCTTCTGCTCTGCTTCGCGCCTGTCTATTTCTTCTTTGGACACGCTTAAAACCTTCTTGGCGAATTCTTGAAAGTTCTTCGCTTCTTGGCTTTCTGCCTCTGGCGGGGATTGGGAGGAATCTTGTTTCTTCTTCATTTATGCCACTTTGCCTGTAAGTTCTGAATACGTCAATCGCTTGCCGGATATTTGAGTCATAGCAGTAATGAATCGTCCTGCATCGTTGATCTTACGGTTATTGAATCTGAACACTTGTTCTGCCAGGTATCGGCTAAGGTGGATTGGTTCCACGCTTACATAGGTTCCGTTGATCGTTCGCTTGAGTAGTGACCAGAAGTTTTCAATACCGTTGGTATGCACGTTCCCACGGACGTATTCCCGGGCGTGCTGAATAATGTGATGCTCATAGTAGAACTTCATGTTATCGTAGCCAGTGTGAGCATCAGTAAAGAGCTTTGCATAGCCGTCAACCCGTGAAGTGATGACCCGCCCTAGAGTCTTACGGTCATTGTTTTCAATGATCTTGGCCTCTACTCTGCCTCCGCGTTCCATCATTCCGAACACAGCGGTTTTATTGCTGAATCGTTGACCGTAGAGTCTGCAAGCCTCACGTCTCCAAGCGTGCATATTCTTAGACTTGCCGCCGATATAAGTTTCATCAGCTTCTACCGTGCCTTTGAGTAGTTCCATTGAACCGCTTTGCATAGCGAGTCGGATTCTATGAAGCATGAACCAAGCAGTCTTTTGAGTGACGCCGATTGAACGATGCAGTTCATAGGAACTGATACCGTTCTTAGCGTTTGCGATCAACCACATAGCAATAAGCCACTTACCCAGTTTGATTGGACTATCTTCAAAGATTGAACCTTTCTTGACTGAGAACTGCTTATTACATCCCTTGCATTGCCAAGTCTTACGAGTCGAAAGGAACGAATGTTCTTTGCATCCACACATGGGGCAGATAACTCCACCAGGCCAACGAAGATTAACCGCAAACTCAAACGCCTTATCTTCATTGCTGAACTTAGTTACTGCCTCCATCAGTGTGGTTGGAAACGCCTTACTTGATTTCATGAGTTCATTGTACCACAATTCTCTGAGTCAAGTATATTATTGCCAGAATTGGGGAGGAGGGTTCGGATTATCTTAGAGGAAGTGGTGGTAAATCCGCTCGAAGGTGGGAATGACCTTGCGCCAGGGGCTAGAGGGTTCAAGGTCGGGATCGAATGCTCGGTCGATGTAAGTCCACGCAGCGATGCGCGCGGGGTCGAGCGTGAGAGCTTGAGATAGACGTTCAATTCGCCCGACTGTGAATTCAAAAAGGTCTTCGCGGAATGGGAGAGTATCGATAGGATTTCTCAAAAATGCGACACATTCGAATGCTGCATCGCCCACTAATCCTTTGGGGTCAATCGGTCGAAATTCGTTGGTTCGCTCGTCGAGCAAGATGTTCGAATGGTGCAAGTCGCCGTGCAGGAAAACAGGATTGGTGGTTGTGGCAAAGAGTGCTTTACCAAAATCGGGGAGATTTTGGTAGTAGTTTTCCAGCGGAAGGCAGTTCTCGGTAGAAAGCTTCTGCACCTGGCGAGCGAGGTGAATGAATGTCGGCTCGTCAGGTTGGCCAGATGTTGTCAGGCTCATTCCGCCGGGGATGAATTCCATGATGAGCGATCCGGTTTGTTCGTGCCCAGCATAGATTTTTGGGCCGCCGATTTGTTCCAGTTGATATGCCGCGTGGAACCCAGAGGTTTGCTCTTCGCCTTGGAACGGAAACTTGAGGATGCGGTCGCCGTGGCGGAAGATTCGCGAGCAGTAACCGGGGTCGAGTTCTTGGGTGAGAGGGAAGTCGTTTGCTTGGGCAAAAGCTTGGACTTCGGCTGGGAGTGGTTGGCTCATCGAATGATTTGGATAAGAGTTTTGAATAAGGGAATTGCCAACGTGACGAACAGGCACCAAGCTGCGATTTTGTATGTCGGGTTTGCATCAATTTTTGCTGCTAATTTTGTCCAAGATGAACTTGTATTCACGATTCTGGGAGGATCAAGCCGGATTTCGGTGAGCGGGAAAGTTTTTTCCGTGCCCCAACCATCGGAGAGACGAACGAGGCGGTTTGGTTTATCGAAGCTGAGCACGGTGCATGTCCACCAACCCCAGTGCGGCCAATTGGCTTTGACTTTAGAGCCAGGGAGAAAAACGGCGGGTTGGATTTGGCTCGATGGTACGGAGAGTTCGCTACCAATGAGGAACTGAACCGTGGTGGTATTTGAGCCAGATGATTTGACTTCTGCAACGTATAGTTTTCCGTCGGTAGAGGGCGCAAAAACGAACTCGCCGGGGGTGAGGTTTGGGGTTTGGGTGTCGAGTCGTTCGCGCAGGGCTTGCTCAACCGCTTCGCGGGGAAGTCCGGCTTCTTCCGCAGCTTTGATAAGAGCTTTTGTGTCGGATTCTTGCTCGTTGGTGGCCCCGAGGTGAATCTGCTCGGCGCGGGCTAGGATTTCGCGAACTTGCTGTTCGGTGAATTTGTGACTCACTTTATTTATTCTATTTTAATGAGGTTATGGTTGCACGGGTTCACGTCAAAGCCCTTCCTCAGATTCAAGATCGAAACCCTTGGACATACAGAAAAATATCGCTAGCAAGTGAGGGGAAACGTTCTGAGAGTAGTGGAGCCAGTATCTTATGTTTTTGATAGAATCGTCATCGTTCCAGGAATTTGAAAGACTGGCAATAGGAATGCCTACTGCATCGCAAAGAACACGTATGTTATTAAGCACGCGCATGAAAAATGTATGATCTGCATACTCAACACGAAATTCAAATTTGCGAATGCTCTCCTGGAAGATTGCCGGGGTAGGGCTTGGCCCTTCAACATGAAAAACAACTTTATCATGTTGCCCGACTTTTCCAGCAAGTCGCCAAGTTTCGCCGCCGACCTGTATAGTGTGTGCACGATTACCTAGGTGAACTCTAAATATTAAGTTGTCTTTGCAACCAGCTGCGAGATTCCATCCGGGCCGACGACCTGTAAGGGGAGTATGAATCTCAAATCGCTGATTGAATGAATCTGGCTTCGTTTCCATGCCTTTTCCAAGAGTGATCAGTGTTGCTATTTATTCTGACTGAGATCGGTTGAGGTTGCGTAATGAGCCAGTTTAAGTTGTGAGTTTGATCAGCATGAACATATATGCCGCGAGAACGGATATTACGAGCAAGATGGCGTTTATGTTGGATTTTCGCGAGCTGAGCGTTCGGCGAATATCTGTATTCTCTCGAATTTGTTTTGTGGTCAATCGCAAATTGTCGAACGAATAATTGGTCTCGTTTCCAGTTTTAAACCGGATGGTCGCGCAATCTCGACCGGGGTTGAACTGGGTAACGGTGGCGGGGAACCACCATCCATTTTTTGATTTGACTTGAACCCGCTGTCCGGGTGAAAGTGCTGCAGGAAATGTGAGATCACGGTCTATAGATGTAGTTGTTCCATCCATGTAGCGAATTTCTGCCCGCGTGCCGTGGGTGCAAATTTGCTCGGCGATGTAGTAGCGGTTATCGAATTTGAGGGCAAACACATACTGCGGCGGGCCGATGAGTCGGCGGAGTCGGTGTTCTTCCAGCGCACGGGTGACAGATTCTTCCGAGACTCCCATTTCACGTGCGGCGTCGCAGATGTCGTCTGGCGTGTAGGAGGGAGTCAGACGGTCTTGGAGTTCTATTTCTTGAGCGCGGTTGATGATGAGCTCAAGTTCGGGTTCGGTGTAAGTTTCTTGATGAGCAAGGGTTTGGGTCATTTTTATTCTCCAGTGATCTTGCGGAATTCTTGAATGGCGCGCCATTTTGCGCGGACTTGCAGGTGCCGTGCCCAGGGTAAGCCGATCCAGAAAAGGAGGGAGTTAGGGTAAGCGGTTGAGACAACTCGAATGGTGAGTTCATGGTCTGGGTGGCGGGTGATGGTGGCCGTCCAGATTCCACGGCCATGGTGGCGCTTTGTGGTGACGTAACCGATCTCGATTGTGTTTGCGGTTTGTTGGGCGAGATAGATTTCGACTATAGAAAAAGCTACGGGCCATTTGAGGGCAGGAAGGACTCGGGCTTGTTGGACGATGCGGACACCGGTAGATAAGGGAGTTTTGGTGGGGAAGAATTCAACTGCGTCGGCAGGATAGTAGTGACCGGAAAAAGTAAGTTCGGCGATTTTCTGGAATCTTGCGCCGGTTGGATCGGCTCCGAGCGACTCATCGGTTTCGTCTTGAAAGCAAACGGGCCCCCGCTTTCCTCCAGTGAGTGGGTTCCAGGCAAGAGGATGTTGTTGGATCGTTTTGAGTCGTTTTTGGATGGCGTTTGGAGTTTTTCCTGCCATAGTATTATTATATTCGGAATTTTCAGAAAAAAATGAAAATCATAATTCCTGGTGGGACTGGACACATTGGCGCGGCTCTCATACGGCACTTTTCGCATGGGTTTGATGAGGTCGTCGTGCTTTCTCGCCAGCGCGCTGAAATCCCAAATGTGAAGGTTGTGCAGTGGGATGGATGCACACTGGGCGACTGGGTTGAAGAGTTAGAGGATTCTGACGTAGTGATCAATTTAGCGGGGCGAACTGTGAACTGCCGTTATAACGCTAAGAATCTGGCAGAGATGATGCGGAGCCGAGTGGAATCTACGCAAATTCTAGGCGAGGCGATTGGAATGTGCATGACTCCACCGAAGCTCTGGCTGCAATCAAGTACGGCTACGATTTACGCTCATCGATTTGATGCACCCAATGATGAAGCTACAGGAATCATCAGTGGTGAGGAACCAGGGGCTCCGCCAAAGTGGGTTGCGAGTATTGAAATTGCGAAGGCTTGGGAAAAAGCATTTTTTGAATCTGATACTCCGCAGACAAGGAAAGTGGCGATGCGGAGTTCGATGGTGATGTCGGTAGACAAAGGCAGTGTGTTCGACGTATTGCGGGGGTTAGTGTTGAAAGGTTTGGGAGGACGACTCGGTTCGGGCAAGCAGTACGTCAGCTGGATACACGAGCAGGATTTCTGCCGCGCGATTTCGTTTTTGATTGATTCGGATTTATCGGGGGCGGTCAATGTTTGCTCTCCAAATCCGCTGCCACAAGCTGAATTCATGCATGAATTTCGTACGGCGTGTGAAGTGAATTTTGGGTTGTCTGCGGCAACTTGGATGGTGGAACTTGGGTGCTGGGCTATGAGAACTGAAAGCGAGTTAGTGCTCAAAAGTCGCAGGGTCGTTCCTGGCAGGTTGCTTGACGCTGGATTTGATTTTGAATATCCGGTTTGGCGAAGTGCAGTTCGTGAGTTGGTGGGGCGGGCAAAAACTGAGAATTAGTTTTGAACGGAAATTACTTTTGAATACACTATTAACATAGGTGAAAAATGAGACGGTCGCTTATAGTCGTTGCATCAATTTGTGTTATAGGAACGGTTTGGTGGGTAGGAACAATGCCCAAGCAGGCAAGGGCACAAGAGACTCCGACCGTGGTGCGTTCACTTCCGGCGGTAGCCCCACTTGAAGTCAAGGATTCTAAGTTGCCTGCCGAGCTTGTTTCGGCAATTAAAAAGTATGTTGGTCAAGGCATTCCAGATGTGCGCGGGGGAGAACTTCGCACAGCAAAAATGGCACAGGTTCCTGGCTACCAAGGAATGCCAGACCGAGTAGACGTGATTGGCTGGGTTATGCCGGCCGATGAAAATGGTGTTCAAGTGGTTGTTACGTTGTTTGGAGCGATTCATCGTGTCGCCAGCCCAGGCGAGCCGATTAGTGTTGACGAAGCTTTCAGCAAGTCTTATGATGCTGACCAATACATGGTGGAAATGAGCCGCATGATGATGGATCGGTCTTTATGTAAGATCGTTATGTTAGTTATTGCTGGCGAAACTGAAAGTGCAGAAAAGTATTTTGAGCAAATGAAATCCGGAAATCCGGGGGTTCAAAATTGGGTTAACGGGCCAAATACGAATTACGAATCATTTTTGGGTCAACTCTTTTTTAATTCAAATTTTGCCACGATGAACCGTCTTGCAAAAGACACAGACTGGGGAAATGCGCTGACCGCCGCAATCCGTGCAAAATACTGCGAAGAACATATTTCTACTGGTCAAGGACGCATTTACCCAGGCTATGGCATTGGTTTGGTGAAAACCGATCAGATTATTCTCGATCTAGAACGTCGTATTAAAGAGAACCGCCCCGTTCCTAAAATTATTGATATTGTTGCCCTAGAGCCAGAGGCTCGCCGTAAGGCTTTGATTCAGGCATTAGATGGGACGGTGAAGCTTGATCCGCAAGAACCACAGTTGTCTGTAGCAGGATTGATTACCGAGGAAGGAGAAGCAATTATTCCCGACCTGATTGAGGCCTACCGAACAGATGATCGAGTTTCGTTTACGATGAACGAATTCGGATTTCCGAATAACATGCCTCAGCCCGTACGAACCTTAATTCATCGATATATTTCGCAACTTTGGGTAGGCATGCCAGCACTTCCTTATAGTTCAATGGAAGGAAGATATGATCGTTCGGCTGACTACTGGAGTGCCAGTTGGAAAGAGCATTCCAAGCTTTCTGGTGGTCAGCGATATTTGAATTCTATTGCTGACCTGAAGAATTCAGATCGTTCGGCTTCCTCATCATTAATGGGTTTATTTGCGAAAGGTACGGGAGGCGGCAAAGTCACATATGTTCCAGGACGAGTGCCGATTATCTTGGATCAGCTAACCGATGCGGAGCGCAAGAAGTTAGCTGAAGCTTTAGAGAAACGTATCATCCGCTTTGGTGATCCCATTGACAGGAATCCTGATTTTGAAGCAGTTGGTCAGCTTTGTATTGGTCTTGCTCACGTAAAAGGGAAAGATTCGATTCCTGCTTTGAGGCAGTTTACATTAGAGGTTTTAGCCAAGCTATCAGTTGCAAGTGATAACAGTTGGTCGCAATACGGAGGTGCTTTGGGAGCCGTGATTTCTCAAAGAATTGCCCTTGGAGATGAAAAGGCAGCCCTCGTTGACTATCAGGCAGCCTTGGCTAATTATTCGGTTAAGAACGTTTTGAACCAAGATGCACTGCGTACGGGATGGGAGCATCCGAACAATGCGGCGGTTCAAGATTTAGTAGCTTCTGCACTTTCTCGCGCCATAAATAAACTTAAAAGCGAAGGCGGAAATGAAGTGAGCCGATCCTACGTCATGCTCAATAATTTCCATCGTCAATCCTGGTTTGGTTCGCTGGGAATTAAGAGGGTGATTGCCGATATGGTTTCGGATAACACCCAACTTGGAACCATCAAAACAACTAGCCGCGACTCCTACGTTCAGGTTGAGTACACATATCCAAATGGTCGTGGATCAACTTCCTACTCTAAAGATGTAGCGAATTTGGTTGCGGATAAGGAAATGACCTTGTACGCTGGTGACCTTTCGATCATGCAGATTGATAACGGCATCAAAGATATGAAATTTATCCTGGCCCGACCGGAGGAAGCAAGGAAATCGTTCCGCGCTGACTTTGCTAAGAAATTGAGGGACAAGGGCTTTGATTGGAAAGCCCATCTCGAAAATCGTTACTATGGCGGGAACGAGTTACCGATCTATCGGCCATAAGTAACCAGATTAACCAGTCTTAGTCATTTGCTAAGACTGGTTAATTAGTAAGGAACTTCACCATGTCGTTGACTCCCCGATAGCCGACGGCGCGGTTGAGTTCTTTACCACTTGGGTCAAGAAGAATCATGGTGGGGTAAGCGGTGACGTTGTACTTTTTGGTGAGGTCGCGGTGAATATCGCCATCCACCTTTACGGCAACGATATGCTTTGCCGCATCAACCACAGCTTGTGCGGTGTAAACGAGCTCATCCATCGTTTTGCAAGGCCCGCACCAGGTCGCTTCGAAATCCACGAGCATGTTCTTTTTCTCAGCTTTTGATTGCTTGAGCGCGGCCTTGAAATCATGACCGAATGGCACTGGTTTTGGCGCGCGTGCTGCAGCTTTGTCATCAAGGTAAGGGTCGCGCTGATTTGACTCTTCTGCTTCAGTGAAGCCAGGGTCAAACGATTCGAACTTGATGAACATTCCGTCTGGGTCGATTCCGAGCGGGCGGTAGCAGATGCCATCAAGCCAGACGTGATCTTCGAGTCCGCGTGATTTAGGCTCCCAGAGTCCGGCTCTCGTGCGAGAAAGGATCCAGTGGTCGCGCTGATCGAAAACGCCATCCATATTCATTTCGGTGATCAGAACGTATGCTGTTTGGTCTCCAAGTGTGACCTGGCCCTCGTGCCATCCTCGGCGACTCCAACGAAGGGTGGGAACGGCTTCTGGTTCAAGCGGATCTTCGACGTACCAGAGATTGATTGGGTAGGGTCGTGATTTGCCGTCGGCGGTTGGGATGGAAATATTCACCGGGCCGAAACTTGACCACCACTTTCCGGTGCGCTCGGTGGGCGTGGCTTTAAAGATTTCGTTTTCGGTTGATTGGCGGTCGCGGTTGCTATCGATCCAAAGCGTGTTGTAATAGGGGGAGTCAACTTTGCTGAGTTGGATTCGGATTGGCTCGGTGCCCTTTGCTCCGAGCGGGAAGGAACCGAACAGGTCTTTCCCTTGAAGCTTAAGCGCGACGGCGGCTCCTTTGGGTGACCAGCGGATGGAATCTTTGGTGGCTGGGTCAGCGGGAGTAAGGGTTGCGGTAATGGTATCTGCCAAAGTGAGCGCAAGGACGGCGGCAGTAATCATAGTCGCAGTTTACTGGCTTGTGTACGTTATTTGGATGTAGTTCTCTTGTGGCTTTTAGGTATCGGCAACGTGATTAAGCATAGGCCGGTAGTTGGTTTCAATCGTGAAATATCGCTTCCACGAGCTATGGGAAATTGTTTGGGAGTCGCTCTGTGATATCTGGGATTGGGTGCGGCAATTCGCCCAATCAGTGGGCGGTTGGTTTTGGGCGATTTATGCAAGTTGCGAGTGTCTGGGATGTTTGATATGGCTGGTTTCGAGTTTGGCAGCAGGAGTGGCTGCGTTTTGGAAGTTGATCGGCCAGGGTGCCCCACAGTAGTTTTTAGCAAGTGTTTTCTATCAACCCTCCCCAAGCCTGGGGGGGAATTGGAAAAAGCGCTTTGTACTGGGAACTGAGCTGCCAGCTGACTTTCATTAGATGCCACCATCTGAATCGACATACCGTATAAATAGCGTGGGCGTGACGAGAAGAAAGAGAGAATATTGGCGAGAGCGCGACACCGACTACTGGTGGGATTGGTGGATTCTTGGTGATCTGATTTACTGGTTGTGGTGGTGGCGATAGGCCGTCTTAAAAAACAATACTTGTCCAAGCGTATGAAGACTATCAATGAGTGATCTTCAGCCCATAGATAGCGGAATGATGACCGGCGTGGCGGGGCGCTACGGGGGCGCGGGGGCGAGCGTAGGATGGAAAATCGTACTTGATCTATATTACGAAGATCGTATTCAAGAAGCGTTTAATGAAGCGGTTGCTTTAGGAGTTGGGGAAGCCGCTTACGGAACGCGGATGTACCGGATGGTCGAAGCAGAGTATCGATCGTTTGAGGTGAGCGAGGTTCACGACGTAACCGAAATCTTGAGCGTTGAGCTTCCCAAAGAACTTGAACAAACAGATAAGGAGTTTGTTTTACGTGCGGCTCGCGAAGAACTGGAATCGGTGTTTTCGAGCATGGGATATGAGCCTATCGAGAAGGTGCGCTTGAGCCTGCTCATGCCCGAGAGCCAGGCGATGTGGAATCCATATCGGTCGGGTTATTGTGTTGATAAGATTCCGTTCGACAAGGTGTGCCTGCCGGTGAACATGATCGGCAACGAGCCGGCATTTAGAGGTGCGTTAAGACATGAGTATTCGCACGTGGTCAACTTAAATTTGGCGCAGGGCCACATGCCAACTTGGATGGAAGAGGCGATTGCCATGATCATGGAAGGGAACTTGAGTGGTCAGTATCTGTCGGCGTTGCGAACCGGTGCTGCAACTTGGCGCAACCCTCGAGATTTAGATGCCCTCTTCGCGGGCGATAGGCGAGTTGCTACGACCCAGAATGGCATCTGGGAGGCTTATCAACAATCGGGCATGATTGGTCGGTATTTGGTTGCCCTCAAGGGTAAATCTGGCTTGGGAGAACTGGGCCGGGCGTTTTCAGATAACTCAGTTTTGCAAGAGATCAAAATGCGGGTAACGGGTCAGGCCCCAGCCGACGAAGCTCTGCGCGAGACGTTCGACCTGGGGCTGGATGAAGTGTTCGACTCGGCTTATCAAGCGGCCATTGCTTGAAGAATTTCTTCAATTGTGATGGATTGCCAAGGTGCTAATCTTAAGATTGGAATCCCTGCCTCGGCCAATGCTTGATTTTTCACTTGGTCGCTTTTTTGGCGGTCAGCGCGTTGGTGACTCCGGTCGTCGATTTCAATAGCTAGGCGAATGCGCCCAGTATCTGATTCGATGATGACAAAGTCGAGGTGCTTTTGGGAAATTCGTCCAAAGTTTCCGTTCTTAAAGCCGTTCGATCCGTGATCTACGACGTCTTTGAATGAAACTTTGGGGCAAAGGTGAAACTCATTTGGGAGATATGGGTTGGTTCTGCGAGCAAAATCAAGTTCAGGAGCGGTTAAGAGGCTTTCTTTCGCCGAATAGTCAGAAATTGATACAGATGGAGATATTTTTTTTTAGGGGTCAGTAGACGCTTTAAATATATGCATAGAATTTGAACAGCAGTCACTGCAAGAAGAAACGTAGCTATCATCTTTATGAAGGGCATCAGTATTGGTGTGTAGTCCATGTACTTAAGTCTTATTCCATAAATTTAGTTGCAATCCAAACTATCTTCGCGGAACTTCTGGGACGTCAGAAAGTGGTATGGGTGAGAGATGTTGAGTTTTGTGGCGGCCGGATTGATTCTTGGGCAGGATGCACCTCAGGTGAGCGCCTTGGATTTGCTCAAAAAAGAATCCGCGACCGTATCGGGAATGGTGAAAAGCGGATTGGCGAAGGAATTTCTAGCGCAGACCGAAAAACTTAAGCCGGTCGGAACGCGTGTCCTTTATCGAAATCCCGACACACAGGCGACCTTAACTGAATCGGAATACGAAAAGTTATCGGAAGATAAGCGAAAGGGCTTTGAGCGAAGAGAGTTTGGTGAGCGGTTTTATTACAACACTGCTTACGGATCGCCAACCCTATACGCTTTGCCGCTAGATGTTGCGGCAAAACGAGGCATGACGACCCTGAAAGGCAAAAAGGTTTTGGACTTTGGCTACGGAATGATCGGGCAGGTTCAGATGATGGCCCACGCCGGCGCAAATGCTCACGGTGTGGACGTGGAATCTCTGTTCGACAAACTTTATTCGTGGCCGGGTGACACGGGATCAGTGCCGGGGGGAGGTTCAGTGACCGTTCACCATGGTCAATGGCCCAAGGATAAGGCGGTGAAGGATGCAATCGGACGGGACTACGATTTGTTCGTAACCAAAAATGTTTTGAAACTGGGATATATCCATCCCAAGCGCAAAGCAGATCCTCGAAACTTGGTGGACTTAGGCGTGAGCGACGGTGACTTTTTGAAGTCGGTCATGGGGATTCTCAAACCGGGTGGTTTGTTCGTGATCTACAACCTCTCTCCGGCCCAGAATCCGGTGGATCAGCCTTACTTGCCTCATGCGGACGGAACCTTCCCGTTTGATCGCAAACTCACCGAACGAGTTGGGTTTGAAGTTTTGGATTGGGATGTGAAAGATGACGAACAGGGCCGTGGGATGTTCTTAGCTTTGGGTTATGACTTCGGCGAGGGCATGGAAGAGTTGAAGAAATCGCTTTTCACGCATTACACAGTATTGCGTAAGCCGTTAAAGTGATTTGGATTTTTTATAAATGAATCTAAACTCTCTCAACGGAGATAGACTTGCATCATGTTGGTTTCGCTTGCCACTCTCGTTCTGAACTCCGCCAATATTCCTCAGGAACGAGTGAAATCAGTGACTGGCGATGTGCGGCGTCACGAGGACTTTGAAAGCAAAATCCTAGGAAACAAACGCACGGTTCAAGTTTTCCTTCCAGAAGGCTACGATGCCAAACGCGAAAAGCCGTACCCCGTGATCTACTTTTGCGATGGTCAAAACGTGTTCGATGGAGCGACGAGTTTTATCCCGAATCAAGAATGGCGCGCCGATGAAACCGCCACGGCTTTAATCAAGGGGAAGATGATTCCGCCCGTGATTTTGGTCGCAGTTGATAACGGGGGAATGAAGCGGAGCGATGAATACCTTCCGACCAAGGCAAAATTCCAAGGCACCGAAATCGGTGGCGATGCCGATAAATTTGGTGACTTCTTGGTTAAGGAAGTCAAGCCTTTTATTGCTGGCAAATACCACGTGAGCGCTAAGGCGTCGGAAACTGGTTTGATTGGTTCGAGCTTTGGCGGGATTATCAGTTTTTATTTGGGGACAACGCGACCAGAGGAATTTGGCTTGCTCGGCGTGATGTCTCCCAGTTTTTGGTGGGATGGGGAGACCCTAACCAAGCAAATTCCTAAATGGGTTAAGAAGCCAGATGTAAAGATATGGATGGATATGGGCTTGGAAGAAGGGCCGAGCATGGTCGGGCCAGGGCGGGCAATGGAGACTGCATTGCTCAAGCGCGGATTTACGGCGGGGAAGGATTTTCAGTTCTACGAAGAAGCCAAGGCGGGGCACAATGAGCAGGCTTGGGCTGGTCGCCTGGATTTGTGTTTGGTGTTCTTACTAAAAGATTTAAGATAGCTGCACCCGATTTTCTGGATGCAGCATTCTTCGCTTAGTTGGATGTTACAATCTTGCTCAGTTCTTCTTCAGTAATGAACTTTGGTTTGTATGTTACGTTCCGATTCTTAAGTTGCTTGTAAAACGCTCGCATATGATTTTCAGATCCTTGCAATAATGTTTTATAAGTCATCCTGATTTTTTCATTTTTTGTTTCAAGACTTGCTTTTCGTATATCGAAGATATCTTTATCTTCAATATATGCACCAACTTTAAGTGCTTCAATTTCGGAAACTCTGCCTTGCTTGATCAAACTTTTGTACATTTTC
The DNA here is from genome assembly GCA_019638675.1 of Fimbriimonadaceae bacterium. Classification (GTDB taxonomy): domain Bacteria; phylum Armatimonadota; class Fimbriimonadia; order Fimbriimonadales; family Fimbriimonadaceae; genus UphvI-Ar2. Next base: position 1,648,868 of record JAHBTE010000001.1, read on the forward strand.
TGTAGCTCGATATCGTTAAACTCGCCAGCCTTGGGATTGGTAATTGGATCCGGGATTTTGAACTCAATGAGAAGCTGCTGGACGGAACTCATGTGTTTAGCCTCTGCCCGAGCAATATTCTTAAAAATACGCAGATTCCAGAAGGTTCCCAACTCTGTGTAGACATCAAATGCCAATTTTTCCTCTTCTCGTAAGTAACTGAGCGCATTAGCTTCGCTACTGCTCAGAGACTGCGCGATTGCGAGGGCAATAACCGTTGTCATCATATTAAGGGAGAGCTATTTAAGTGATAAATGGATTCTTGGGGCTAGGACTTAGTATACGAACCCAATGATTATCGCTTCCAATTTGAATTAAGAAGCTGCAACGCTGGTGCCAGTTCCCTCCTCAAAAGAGGAGGGAATTGTATAAATATCAATCTGTGAGAATCGCGTAGGTTTTGAAGCTGCTACTCATGGGAGGTTCTTCACCACGGCGCTTGGCTTCGGCGAGATCTTCGAACCCTCGCTTGTGGCCTTCAATGAATTCGGGCGAGCCGACCCAAGCCTCGAATGATTCCTTATCTGTCCAGTAGCTCATGATGAGATACGGCTGGCCTTCTTCGTGGCATTTGAGAACGTTCATACCGATGAATCCGGGCAAGCGATCAATGGCACGTGCGCGGGTGCAGAACAGGCACTCGAACCGTTCTTGATAGTGCGGTTTGCAATCAATGTAGTTAATTGCAACAAAACCCGCGGCGGCTTGCTGCTCAGGAGTTGGCCCGTTACTCAGGCCAGAAAAGGGGCACGACTGCTTTGAAGGAGCAGGTTGCGTATCTCGTTCCATTTCGAGAAACACCTTACCGAACTAACTGTACTTTTTTGTATAGATTAAGACTTTTTCGCTGATTTTAGTTCGGTTATCAGATCGTATTGGATTTTTGTGAGGGTGAGGTCAGACCGAGTCCGTTCAATTACGGCGCGGAGGGCATCGCAAGTCCGGCGCAACCCACCTGTCAGTCCATCTGGGAAGTCGAAAGTGGTCAAATCGTCGTAAATTTCATCCATTTGCTGGAGGATGTTTTGCGCGGTTTCGAGGTCGCCGTTTCGCATTTTATCGAGCACGAACCGCCTCATTTCGCTGGCACATTCACCCATGCCATTGAGGTAGCTGGTTGCATTTACCGCGAGTTCAGAATATGTTGGCAAAGGCTGGCCCTGAGCTAAAGCGAGGCAACCAGCGGCCTCGACGAGTTCCTTTTCCGCGTCTTGCAGGTAGCCCGCGTATTCGATTTCCGGGTGCTGGGTGACCTGCGATCTCGCTTGTTGTGCCTGGGCTTTGGCTTGGTCAAGCAGTTGGGCGGCTTCATCGAAATTGTGGCGGTGGATGTTTTTAATGCACTTGCTGCAGGTTTGAATCAGCGCACGCGAGGCTTTGAGAGCATCTTCGCGGGCGGCATGCTTGCCTTCCATTTCTGCTTTGAGTTCCGCGACGGTTTGTTCCCAGCTCATGTTGTGGAGTTTAGCTGACTTGTGAGCGTAGTTCTTCGACTAGGGCCCCGTGCTAACGTAGATCGTAAATGAAGGCGAATTCTGTCCAGTCATCGGGGGGAGGGCAGTACCGCTCGCCGATGTTTTTTGCGCCGAGCTTTTCATAAAAAACGTGCGCCCGTTTGAGTTCTACATCCGACCAGATTTCCATGAGGGTTCGACCTTGGGATTTGGCGTATTCGATACACGTTTGGCAAAGCTGCAAGCCGACTTGCTTGCCTCGCGCTTCTGGCAACGTATAAAGCCGAACAAGCTCACAGTCTGTTCCTGCGATGCGCTTTTTCTTTTTGCCATCCACAATGGTGCCTGGTTCGCCCGCGATAGTTGGGAAGAGCTCAATGCCAATACATCCTACGATTTGGCCATCGAGTTCTGCCACCCAAAATGCATTAGGAGCGGCGAAGTAGCTTTCGATGTCGTACAAGTCGCGAACGTAGCCATCTGGCTCCCAGCCGAACCCGTATTCGTCGTACACCGTGTGTACCACGTGTTGGATTTGGGGCTCATCTTGCTTGGTGGCGAGTCGGATCACAGATTTGATTATGGTGCGGTCCTTGAATTCAACTGGGATTGCTGGTATCTTTTTCTTACGCGTGGGTCGTTAGCTCAGTTGGCAGAGCAGCTGACTCTTAATCAGCGGGTCACAGGTTCGAGCCCTGTACGGCCTACCACGAATTTGAACTAAAAACCGTCCAGTTGGGCGGTTTTTTTGTTAGTTGAACGAATAAAATCAGTGTTCGTGTACCCACTTGTGTACCCAGATTGAATTTTAATGACTCTTAAGCGGTAGAAAAGAGGCGCAATCAATGTGTAACTTCATTTGGACAGAGCGAAAAATTCAAGAGGCCGTCGCTCGACGGTTAAACCTCACTCTCGATATTCGTGAGTTTGTGGATTGCTTTGGGGACAAGAATCCTACCGACACTATTGCCGCAATTTTTCCCGATGGCATGAAAAAGGCGAGGTTCGGTCTAATACCGCGTTGGTCGAAAGAGGTTCCGGGTGTATTAATGACTCAGGCAAGGTCAGAGACTCTGGAAGAAAAGCCAGCTTACAGAGGCTTAATGAAATCAAATCGGTGCCTGGTTCCGGTGGCGGGTTTTTACGAGTGGTATGCAAAACAAAAGACTGCTCTTTCTCGGGCTGATGGTGAACCGATGTACTTTGCCGCTCTTTGGGATGAGTGGGAAGGTAAAAAATCAGTGACGTTGATTACGACTGAGGCGAGCGACTTTGTACGCGGCTATCAAGACCGAATGCCTCTTATTCTTGAGTCCAGCGAACTTGAAACTTGGCTCTATGGTTCCCGTGAGGAAGCTCAAGCACTTATAACTGAGAGAGACCCTGTTCTTTCAGCAAGGACGGTAAGTGGTCAAGGCAATTTATTTGATTAGTTAGGTTTTTGGGTATTTTTTAATTGTGTCGTCTACCGAAGGTTCTAACTCTGAACGATTGCAGATACGAAAGAGAAAAGCTGAGTCGTTTTTTTCGTATTTGTTGGTGCTGGGTGGTGTGGGTTGGGTTGTTAGCGAAGCGTTTCTAAAAGCTCCGTCAGTTTGTTGGAGTCCGCCAACGGCATTATGTCGAGACGGAAGTTATAGCTCGAGTCGTTCAAGAGGCGGTACTTGTAGTTGGCATGGAGGGGTAAGTGTTTGGCGTCCGTCTGTTCCAGTCGATTGCAAGGCCTGGTTTTGGCACCCCGATTAGATGTGACTGCTCTAGCCAACTAAGAAGTCTGCGGTCTTGAGGTTTCCACGTCTTGTCACACTCTCCGCTAATAGCAGAGGACAGTACGGCACGACGGACGTAGCAATAAATGCAGGGAAATCGTTTCTACGCTGAACATATCCCTTGACCGTCACATACTGAGATAAGACAATGGCGTGTCCAAATGTTTGATAAACATCGTCAAAGCAGGTCATGTTCATTAGTCCGGTTTCGTCTTCGAGGTCGAAGAAAACAACCCTCTTTCCAGTAGGGGTGGGAGGAAACCTTAGCCGTATAGGATTGCCAACAATAAACGCTTTGGATTCGTGAGGGAGTGCCCTTGCTTCCACGGCTGTAATTCCGCCCCTAGCTCTTATTCGTTCTCGCTCATAGGCTAGAAGATGCTGGTCTATATCAAGCCCCAAAACTCCGCGCTCGGCAAGTCGCTTCTCAGCAAAGCTAAAGTCTTCTATGTCACTGGGTAAGGACGGTTCGGGTTGAAGCATTGGCAAAGCCTGAGGGTCGAATATCTCACCTCTGACATATTGGAAAGCAGATTCCATTCCCCAGAGCATCGCTCTCCTATTCGCATACAAACTATCCAAAGCTCCACATAGAATCAAATTCTCTAGTTCATCGCTTTTCGGCCTAATTTGCTTTACGAAATCGAAATAGGAACTGAAAGGGCGGTTAGCGGTAACTATCCTTTCTCGGACGGTTCGGGATAAGCCATGTATCAAACCAAGGTCTAGGCGAATCCCTCCTTTGGGAATAGAAAGAGTAGGGTCTTGGCTCAGAATACTTTCAACTTGAACCCGGTTTTCGCTGATATTTACATCTACCGGGAGAACTTTTAGCCCGCGAATTCGAGCCTCGTTTGCTAAGGTTGCGGGGCCGTAATATCCCGCAGGTTGCGCGTCGAGCAGAGCCGCGAAATAGTCAGCGGGATAGTTTTGCTGACAATACACAGAGCGAGCCGAAATTTCAGCAAATGCAAGGGCATGGCCTTGAGCAAAGCCGTACCCTTTGAAACTCACAATGAGGTCTAAAACTTCGTTGGCAACCGATAGCGAATAGCCTTTTGCAACCGTTCTCTCGAGTAATCCTGAGCGGACGCTTTCGCCGTATTCTTGATGACGTTTCTCATGGATTTTTTCCCGTGTCTCTTCGGCTTCACCTCCGCTCAATCCGCAAAACTTTTCTAGGAGTTGGTCTATCTGTTCCTGAAACACAACGATTCCGTATGTATGCCCGATAATCTCCTCAAGGTCAGGATGGCTAAACGAATAAGGCTCTCCGTGCCTTCGCGCTATGAGCGTGTTAAGCTTGACCGCTCCACCAACTCCGGGGCGGATTCCAGCTTGAACTAGACTTGCATCATAAATATCATTAGTCTTGATTCTCGCATGGGCTTGAGTCATTGCGGGGGATGCAGATTGAGGAATCCCTACGGTCTGATGAGAGCGCATTGCTGCATAGATTGCAGGGTCATCGGTCGAGAGCTTTGACACCTTAAAAAATGGGTCACTCTGGCGAAGTCTTTCTTCAGTTCCAGATAGAACATCTTGACCTCGTAAACAAAGAATATCGAACTTGACGTAACAATGCTTCGCGCTTCGCTTATCCCATTGAATGATTCTCAAAAACCCGTCTTGGTCGTCACCTGAGCCTGACCACATCACCGGAACAGTATCGGCGATAGGCGTCTCACTAATAACCACTCCCGACGAATGGGCTTTCATGTTCATAGGAACATCACGGAGATTTTCGGCCAATTTGAAAACCCACAAAAAGCGTTCTCTAGTAATGCCTGAATCTCTAAGTTCGGGTCGCTTTTGGATAGCATCATAAAGAGTTTCCGGGGAGACTCCGCCATGAATCTTCTTTGCGACGTATCCGATAACTGGCTCAGGAATTGAGAGAGCTTTGCCGACGGCTCGAAGTATTCCGCGAGAGCGAAATGTTCCGACAGCGGCAACTGTTGCAACGTGCTCCTTGCCATATTTGTCAATCAAGTAGTTGCGAATATCGTCGCGTCTCTTCGCCTCAAAATCTATGTCTATATCGGGCTGTTTAGTGCCATCTGCGGGTAGGAACCTATCGAAGTGCAGATTGTGTTCAAAGGCGTCAATACGGCTGAATCCGAGGCAATACGCTACGGCTGCATCTACTACCGAGCCACGTCCGCTAAATTGGATATTTTGCGATTCCGCCCATTTGCACATATCCCAAGCAACGAGAAAATGATTCGAGTAGCCGTGCCGGATTATCCGCTCTAATTCCTTATCTATTCTCTTTTGGAGCCGGGGCGTAATATGGCGATGCCATTCACGCATACCGTCATAAGTTGCCTCCCGCAAAGCCTGGTCTGGGTTATCAGTAATGAGCGGCAGATTGGTCGGGCCAGGGAGTACATCTGGGTCGCAAAGGTCAGCGACTAGGAGAGTATTTGCAAGTAAATCCTGAGCATCGGCAAAGAGTTTATTCATCTCTTCCCCAGTCTTAAAAAATCCCTCTGCGTTCATCGAGCGAACCGGAGAAAACACCGTGGAAAACTGCGTGGAATGGCGTCGAGGCTTCCGCCCAACAACCTCCTCCACCAGAGCTAAGGTGTCGGAACAAACAAGCACATCCTGGGCCGGAAAGTGCGAGGGCCTTCTATGGGTGACAGCCCCTCCCGCAACGAGCCTTAAAGAATGTCTTTCAGCAAGTTCTCTTAATCGTTTTTCAACTTCAAGACTCCAGGGCAAAAACGCTCTCTCAACTTCAAGAAAAACCTTTCCAACTCCAAAGATTTTTTTGAGTCGCAAGAGCAGTTCATCCGCTCCTGAGTAGTCTTTTTTGCAGAGTAATTTGTCCAATGGCCCGACGTTGCCTCCAGTAAGGCAAATAAGGCCTTCTGAGTGCCTTTCTAACCGCTCCCAAGTACATAGAGGGAATAGACGAGGTTCCTCAAGATGGCAAGCGGTAAGGAGCCTTGAGAGCGATGTATAGCCGTCTTTATTTTGAGCGATTAGAACAAGCTCTCCGCCTTGCTCAAGCTCTACTGATGCACCAATAAGAGCTTTGATTCCTTGCTTCTTGCATTCTCTGTAAAGTTCGACTACTCCGGTCATTGAGAAGCGGTCTACAAGAGCTACAGCGGGCAGACCAGCAACAGCCGCAAGACGTGGTATTTCATTGGCTAGGAGGATGCTCCGACCGATGCTATAGCCAGAAAGAAGATGGAGCGGAACGTAAGTGCTCTTTGGAGATAATTTATTCGTTATAAACGAAGTTTCCTTGACGTATCCGCAAGCCTTGCCAACTGTTTCGTCTCTTCGCTTGTTTGGTCGTAATGAATAGTCTTCGTTATAGGTTTGAACATACTTTTTCGGCTTGAGCTTTGTCGGGTCGCTGAGGATTGGCAGTTGCTTTTGCACTTCGCGCCTAATCCCCTTTGAGTCGAGATAGCGAACGAACTCAATGGGATTTTCACCTTCCCACCATTTACCAACTTGCCTCCAACGGGCCAGAGTTTCACCGCCAGCCCGTGACACGCTTCCACTCCCTTAAAACTTCTTGATTGAAAGAGAGAGATAGAGAACTAGCAACCCGGACAGCATCTGTCCCGTGTAGGGCGGTTATTTGATTCAAGGTAGAGCTGATTTGATTCTTCGCATCTGCATCTTGACCGCCTAAAGCTAAAGGCAATTGGCGACGCTTTGAAGGAGATAAGTCAAGTAGCTGAACCCTGAGCGATTCGATAGGCTCAAGGGTTTCAAATAAGTTGAATAACTGACCCAAAGCGACATAGAGAGGAGTTGCGGAAATAACAGGTTTTGTTAGGTTCTTAAAATGGCTCTGACGGTTCTCACTTTCAAAAACAACGGTTAAAACAACGGTCTTCGCCTGTTCATCTGCATTGCAAAGGCGTTCAGCTAGTGTTTGAGAAATGGTCAGCAAAGCACGGTCAATCTCTATCCGGTCGTCTACGGCTCCAAAGCTGATTTCCTCAGCTATCATCTTTGCCGGATAGTTCGGCTTGATTGGATCAGATAACTTTCCGAGAGCCGTTTGCATAATCAAGGCTCCACGCTTTGGAAACTGCAACTCTAAACTTTCGAGCGATAATCCTTGAACTTGGGAGACACGATCAAACCCCAGCCGACGAAGTTTATTACGATCTTTTACGTCTAGGGGCGAGAGAATAGAAACCGGATGAGGCGCAAGCCAAGCGGCGGAGTCTGTGACTGGTTCAATGGGCAGAATTCCAAGTGCGAGGGCGAGCGGATCACAGGTACTTGCAGACTTTCTTGCAAGCCAACTAGAAGGGCCAATACCTGCAATAAGCGGCAATTGAACCTCCCGATAAACTTCGTTTAGAAGTGTTGCGGCTATCTCAAGAGGCCGGAGAGGGATTGAAAGGTCTATCAATCCCTCTCCGGCACGTCCGGCCTGGATACTATCGCTGAATAGCAAGCATGGCCTAAGTAACAGCTCACGAGCAGACTCAAAAAGCTCTGGTTTGTATTCCACGAATGCCGCGCCTGATTGCAGGATTACCTTTGCTTCTTTGAGTGGAATTCCTATCTCAACATGACGAGATTGAGCAGCCTTGTTGGCGTCATAAACTATCCCGCTATGGTGAACGATACAGGGGTACTCATCCTCCCGATCTTGCGATTGGAGGGCAACCCGGGCACATAGCCCGATAGCTCTCAGATAGAGAAAATACTGCACGTATGTCTACATTTACCATATTTGACCCCATTCGCAAAATTCCCGAGAAACCTTCAGGAACTTGGTCGGGTTTCTGGGATCAGGAGAAGAGCGAAAAGTCGGCACACGAGTGAGCCAACTGAATGGTGGCACAGTATCAAAATCCCATGTCTTTAATATTGGAGGCCGATTAGGTTGAACAAAGGTTTTATGTCTCTCGCAAAGTGGCACTAAAACTGTTCAAGCCCCCTGATCCAAAGTTTGTCAGAAATGCGGTTAGTTGTCAACAAAGCCTTTGACGAGTACTTACTTTTTCGATGGTGCTCCAGATTCTGGTTTAATCCTATTCCTTTGAACCCAACAGTCATATTCTGGGATTAAACTTGTCACACTTACCTCGCAAAACGGTTTTTCAAGGGACTTTCTTGCGGGTAAACCTTGGTGTCTTCGTTCGTTGACGCATCACGACTACTAAACTAAACTGCTCAACGCTGATGATCTTTCAGATTTACTGAAAGCTGTTTTTTTATACCTCGGAGCGTAAGAGAAAATAGCGCATTTTCGGGAGTAGACTTGACCAAAACCAAGCTCATCTCATCCTCGCGGATATGTCCAAGGGGAGAAGAGCCCCGATTACCGTTTGGGAAATAGGGCAACTCACCATGAACCAAATCGGAAATATTTTTTGGCCAACTTTGGTTTAAGTAACGATACTCAACGATTCTCTTCTCTAGCTCTGACAAAGTTGGTGCATACCATTTCATTTCATAAAGCTCATTAAATGTTTGCTCTACGTTTTCTAAACCTTGCTGTTTTTGATTCTTCTGATAACACCCTACAAGAAGTAACCAAGACAGCAAGCCGCCGACCAAAATGCTGGTGTACCAGAATGTCCGATTCTTCATCTTGTTCTCACTAAAAAGTGATCATGTTTGCGGGTTCGGATCTGCTTGCTCCTCCTCCCCATTTTTTTACGTTATCAATATAACCTGGCTTTGAGTCATTGTACCATTTTCCTCCAGAAAATAGTCCTCGTCGAGCTTTACCTCCCCTAGGAAAAAAGCAAGTGTCTTCCGTTCCCCAAAGTCTCTCAGTAATTCTAAACCAAAGCTCTCTGTCTTCTTTATTTGCTCCATCGCAAACCCACAATATAAGTCTCTTCATCCGGCCTTTACCAGCTCGAATTCTATTATTCATTACTCTTCTCGTAGTGCGCTCAATGTTACAGACTCCTCCATTGCCCGCATAAACGAATGGAGAGCCGTGACCAAATAATACAACTTCATCGTATTCTGACAGTGCTTCAACTAGTTCGTCTTCATTCCTGACTGACTTTACGATTACTTCGTATCCAGCATCCTCATATGCTGTAACAAGAGCTTCCAGAGAAGTACCCGCATCTTTTTTGACTGGACCTGAAAGATCTCCAATTAATATGATTACCTGTTTTTTTAAACCTTCTGCATCGAAATAGCTGATCGGGTTATTAGAACAGTAGGAGTACCAGTTCCCCCCGTCTTTAGCTACATCTCGCGTCAAAAAACGTCCAGTATCTCTATCATAATAACGATGACCTAACAGATTCAATCCGGTATCAGAATCCTGCTGGTAGCCAAACCCGCCTGCATAACCGAACTGGCTCTTCCAAAATCCTGAAGATGAGATATTGTTCCCAAAAGCGTCATATTGCTTGGAAGCTGAAATCGCACCAGAACTATTTGTTTGGATATCGCTATTCTTCAATGCGGAATGGAATGTGGTCTTGGTCGAACCGCGTTTCTCGCCGCTTGGAGTAAAGTTTGCAGTTCCATCGCTCAGAACTGGGGCGGTGACGCCAACGCCCGAACGTTTAAACGTTTTGCTACCGCCAGAGTCAGTCATCCCGACCCGTGTATCCAAGCCATTATATGTAAACGTGTTCGTCGTCATCCCTGGCTTCGTGATAGAAGTAACTCGGGATTCATAGTCATAAGAAAACGCGGTCGTGCCAGAACCCCGTACGATGCCGGTCGTCCTCCCAGCGGCATCGTAAGTAAATGTCCTCGCATCGCTTCCACCAGTGATCGCAGTTAGTTTGTCAGCATTATCGTATGTGTAACTTTCGGTAACGGAGTTCACTGTCCGCGTCAAGCGGTTGCCGTTCGCATCGTACGTATATGCTGCAGCATAGCCCGTGGATTTGGTCTCTTCTATCAACTGACCGATATCGTCGTAATCGTAATCGGTCGTGACCCCGCCCTCCACTACTTGCGTTACCTGTGAAGCAAGGTCGAAAGTGTAAACCCGGCTCTGCAAAGTTGCGTTGCTAGAATCTTTAGTGACAATGCTGGTCACTCGGTTGCGCGAATCATAGGAATACAGTTCGTATGTTCCGTTTGGATTGTCTTTGCGAGACAGCCTTCCTGCACCATCGTAGGTGTAACTTGAAACATCACTGAACGCATCAGTTGTGGTTGATGGACGACCAGCAGAATCGTAGGTCGTGGTAGTCGTTCCGACTCCAACATCAACCATAGTGAGTATCTGCCCTGCGAGGTTATAGGTGTAGTCAATATCTCCTTGAGGAGTATCGAGGTCAGTAATCTCGTTAGCGGCGTTATATGTCCACGAACTCGTGCCGCTCACGTCCACCATGCTCGTGACGCGACCGCCGTTATCGTAGCTAAATGCTGTGTCGGTCAGCCCAGACGGATAGTCCACTCCCGTTTGCTGACCTGCGTCATCGTAAGTGTAGAGAATGGTTTGGCTAAGTGGATTAGTATAAGCAGTTGTGTTGCCTTCACCATCGTATGCCCAAGTTTCGACCGAGCTATCCGGCAAGGTAAGGGTCGCTACCTGTCCACGGTCAGTATATGTGTAAGTTCGGGTGTAACCACGACCATTGGTTATACTGGTCAGTTCACCAACCGAGTTGTATGAGTAGTTCGTGGTTTCACTGTTCGCGTTGGTTGCGCTGGTGACCAGACCAGTATCATTAATTACTCGGCTTCCCGAGCGACCAAGCGGATCTTCTGCGCCAATGATATTGTTTTCCAGATCATAGAAAATTTGAGACACAGCATTGCCTGGCTCCTCAATCTCAATAACCCGACCCCAGCCATCATAAGTGATGTCGGTCGTGTTAGCGGCGGCATCGGTGGAACTGGTGACACGACCGAGAATATCAAATGTGGCATATGAGTTGATGCTCCCAGGAGCAACGGTTTGAGTGACATCCCCCTGGCTATTGTAGTAAAGGTAAGAAACCCGACTCAGAGCGTCAGTGACCGTGATTGGATCTCCATCGCCGTTATAAGTGATCGTTGCAACTGTGCGGCTCAGTCCATCAACCGTTGTTAGTAAGTTACCATTTGAATCGTAGGTGTTTGTCGTGACATTGCTATTCGGATCAGTAGCAGTCAAGACTTTATTGAATGAATTGTAAGTATATGTCCAGGTTTTGCTCAGCGGGTTTGTAAGTGTCAGGGTATTGCCACTCGAATCGTATGTTGCTGTCCAAACCTTTCCTCGCCGGTCTGTGTACTGGGTGACATTTTTGTTTGAATCGTACACGTAAGCATCGCTGTAACTCGCTTCATCCACGACACTGGCGACAAGTCCTGAAGAGTAGTTGTAAACAACAGTTTTGCTGTTTGGCTTGGTCAGGGTAACGCTAGCAGAGCCGTAGGTGTACGTGTACGTTTGGCTAAGCGGATTAGTAAAGCTTGTTAGATTTTCGCTTGAGTTATATGTGAAAGTCCAAACTTTGCCTCTGCGGTCAGTTTCGGTGAGGATGTTGCTGGCAGAGTCATATGTGAAGTAGCGGTAGTAAACGATTTCTTGCTCGTTCAGTTGGGGATACCCAATGCTGAGCATATCGTTGTTGGAATCGTAGTCGAAGTACCAATGCCGACCAGCGGGGTCTTCAACTTCGCTGATTAAGCCGTTGGTTCCGTATGTAAAGTCGAGGGCGCGACCATAACTATCCTCTATGCTAGTGATCTTCGCACTGCCATTTCGGTAAATCGTAGTTGTGTTTCCATTGCGGTCGGTGACAGTTGAAAGCCGCCCACCTGGAATAAACGTCATCACCCACTTGGATTTAGTCGTAAGCGTCCAGACTCCAGTCGTTGCGTTCCGGGTGAGGGTTTCGTAATGACCCGCCGGAGCAACAAACGTGTTTGTCGTGGGTTCGGTAAACGGAACTTCTAAGCCGTCGCCGTAGCGAACAATTGCCGAGCCTGAGGTGTGAGCAATCTTGACGTCGTAACTATGGCTCCAGCCTTTGCCAAGGTCGTAGCTATAAGCCCCTCGACTATTGTGATGAAGATTAAAGGAAACGCCGTTTTGTCCAGGCGCATTCCAACTCACAATTGGGTACATCACATGGCGATTACCCGTGTTGGTGTTTAGGTGTCCACCGCCCGTTCCACTTCCCGGTTCTTCACCTCCACCCGGCTCGCCGCCTCCGCCCGGTCCACCGCCTTCACCGGGTAAGTCACCACCACCGCCTTCACCACCCTCTTGCAGCATCGAAGTACCTAGTAAGGCCGGGATAGGAGTCATAGAAAGAAGGAGATCGCGTTCAGACCAAGGCGCGTCTAGCTTTTCTTGCTGACGGGCTTTTTTGAGATCGTTTAGGAGTTTTGGAGTCCATACTCCGCCGCGACCAACCGGGTCTCTTCCTGGGTTCGCGCCTTTGAAAACTTTAGTTGGACGATCTGTATGATGTCCAACTGGCTTGCGCCCCATATCCTGGATATGCTGGACGGCTTCGACCATAAGCGGATTGATGCCGGGCGCAGTTGCGCTATAAGCAAGACTCAAACAGAGTGCAACAGAAAGTGCCCGGAAAAGTGGTCGAGTAGACGAAGCGTGAATAAACGCAATATTCATAGAATCCCAAAACCCTGGAGAAACTCCGATATATCGTTGACGTGAATATGGATATTGCAAGTTGCACAAATCCGAATACTTTTCCACATTACAATACTTTTACTTCTTGTCAAGCCGTAGACTTTCAGTCGCCCAAAAATCGACTACTGTCACTTTCGTCTACAAAACTGAAACTTTTCCAATCTTCAGACGGTCCAATGGAATGAAGATTTAGGTAACTACAGATGAGCAGATTTGGAAGCAGAGGAGGAAGATCGACGGCCGAAGACTCGTTTCGGCTCGACGTTGGCATGATCCTGAGAAAGGCAAGTCGTCTTGACCGTTACGGCCTATCGTACTCTTGGAACTGGAGCGGAAGGGAGATCGGCTCTATAGGATGTAAAGTGGACTGGTCGTTTGAGATACCAACCACATTGAACCTAACATGCACAATTGATGGCGTTCCCTTCAAGCAATCTATCCTACTTGTCCAGAGTCCCATGCCTAAGGGTGGTTATCGAACCCTTGGAATTTGCCCTTGTTGTGGCAAACGGGTTTTCAAATTATATAGACCAAGCTGGTCGTTTCGTTGGGAATGCCGAACCTGTCAAAACCTGACATACGAGTCATGCCTTGAAAGCAGCCAGAGTCGTGGTCAGAATATGTTTGCTCAGTTTAGTCGGGCTGTGAAACTGTGGGATGCCGTCGAGCGGCCATATGAGGCAAGAGATCGTTACAACCAGAAACGAAAAGAGTGGCGAGCCAAGCGCAAGCGCGAAGCGGGTAAAATCTTGTCATCGTCGGGTTGTAAGAGTGACCAGCTTCCTTTCTAATAATAGATTATCTGTTCTTTACTCCTGTTGGGGAACGTACAGTATCAATCAACTTGAGATGCGAAAAAGGCGAAATTTGCGTTTGGCAACGCTCGGTGGCGACTTTTCTCTTGCCTGAGGACTACCACTCTACGCAGAAATTCTAGAGAAGGCTACTTATTAATTCGCGAACGACTAGATCCCAAGCTATCGCAGTTAACTTCGCAAATAATTCGTTGCACCTACTTTTTTAGCTTCAAAAATCTGAATTAATCGGACGAGATTCGAATATTAAACTTCCGAACAAATGCTTTTAGATTCCGTCATCATACTGTTCAAACACTGTAACGACTTTCTGGGAATCAACCAGCTGGATTGCCCGGTCGCGCTGTCCCATTTTGTAAAGCTTAGTAGCTAATTTCGGTGTTCTGACGCCAACCGTACCTTTTTCCGAGGAGCCCAAAGATTGAAAGGTAAATCCCTTTCTAACCGCCCTTTCTCAAGTTAACCCCGCTCCGTTGCCGCGTTTCTGAAAAGGGCTGACTCAAGGCACTTGCTGAGGATAGCGCATAGTTCTATTACAATAGAATCATGCCTCATTTGGCTACGTAGGAATTCCTCTATGACAATTCGCACAGAATTTGACGCGGTATCGCTAAAGACCTTGTTTGAGTCGAGCGGCCAGGACTTTACTGTCCTCGTGAAGAGGTGGGCACGGGCATATGTTCCTCTTGTTGGGGGCACTGAGAGCATCAACGGACAGACCAACCTCAAAGATGGAGGTACCGATGGCTACTTCACGTTCCCTGACACATGGCAATGTCCTTTTGGCTTCAAGCTTGCCGAGAGTTGCGTCGTGCAGCTTAAGGCCGGTGAATTTATTAGGTCGGTCGTAGAAGCAGAGCTTACTGAAGAGGCAGCCGAGGGCAAGTATCGCATCAGGAATGACATCGAGGACGGCAAGCAAGTGCTTTGGTTCGTCGGCAAGGCATTGGCCGATGGAGACCTCAAACAAGCGGATGCTGAACTCAATGCTATTATCGACAAGATAAATCCTGATGCACCCAGAGGGCTTGTTATCGACCTTAACCGGTTGGCCGAGCTCTTATCTGTTACACCTGTCGTAGCCATCGAGTATTTTCGCTACCTGCCCGGGTGCGTCACAAGCGAAGTGGAATTAAACAGCAATCGCCACCGGGACTTACCTAATTTTGCGCCTCCACCAGGCCAGGATGACTTTGAAAAAGAGCTTGTATTAATTGCGCAGAGCGCGGAAGTTGGCAGAAGATTAACATATCGATATGGAGCACCTGGCACAGGAAAAACTAGAAGGGTTTTGGAAGCAGTTGTCAATACGGATCAACTAAGGGGAACCACGCTGTATTTCCAAAATTCTAAAGAGGCAAAAGTCTTCTTGAATCTCGCCGAGCAACATGGGATGAGCGCTTTTATCATCGTGGACGATTATCTAGACGACTCTAACGATGAATCCAGAATTGGGCCGGAAGATGTGCCAGACAACGTTCGTTGCCTGCTCATAGGGCATGGGCAAACGATTCGAGCTACATATCTCAAAGATCTGGCATTCGAACCACTTGAGGAAGAGGGGCTATTCCGGTTACTAAAGGATCGGTATCCTACCTTGACTGATGGCGCAATCCTGCATCACATTAAAGAAGCTGGGCAGAACATAAGATTGGCAAACATATTCTGTTCTCGGCTTGGCAATAATCTTGAAATCCTTGATATTTTCGACTTACTGATAAGCATTCAGAAAGATAAGCGTAACGTTCGTGACATGGATGTATTTATATGTTTATCGCTAGTGAAGTTCTTGAAGGCCGATGAAATGCCAGCATTCTGTGAGCTTTCCGGAATAGATGAAGCTCGGTTCAAGGAAGAGTGTAGGTTGTCTTCAACTTCAAATATGCTCATCCAGGATAATGAGCATGTCAGTTACATAAGTTGCAACAAACTGGCATACCTCACGCTAGTTGATGCGTGGACAAAAAGTCGAAAAACCATTGAGCATGTCCTTCGCAATCCTGGCCAATTCCGAGGTCAAATCCTCGAACGATTGAAGGAGCTTCCCGAGTGCGAACAGAAGTCGGAAATGCTCGCTTTTTTTAAACCAGCCATAGTAGACCTCACCCTGTCTTCTATGGCCAACGGGATGGGTCATGAATTTGTTCAGCTAATGCTGGCAACGCCTGAAGAATACTTGCCCATCCTTGTCAAATGCGTCCTCAATGCTGGAGAAGGCATTAAAGAGTGGCTTTATGAAGGTGAAAGATTTGGACGACGTGAGCTGATCGATCCTTTGAAAGACTTGGCGCAATTCACGCAGTACTTCGAGCAATGCGAAGCTGTGCTGTTTCAATTAGTCAAGTATGAGATTGAAACGCCCTACGTAAACGACTCTACGGCTGCCTGGTGCGATTGGTTCAGGCCCTACTTCGACTATACGATCTACCCTTATCAGGAGCGGTTGAGCCTGCTCGAGAAACGAATTCAAGATGATCCGCGCACGACGATCCTATTGCTTGCGAAGATCATTTCAAACCTTTTCCCGCACACCGGGCTAGGAATTCCTTCCAGGGTTGTAGGGGGAAAGGAAGCTCCGCAAAGGCTCCACGACCAAAAGCTCTATTTCGCGCCATGCCGTCTGGCCGTCGAAAAGTATCCAAATATCATAATCACGGCATTGAGGGATGCAACTGTTGAAGAAAGAGAAATTCTCAGCAACGCTGTCGCAGATGGAGCTCTACGTTGGATTTCGTTTTCTGGTGATACGTCTGGGCTGCTTACCATCATGCAGAGCCCGAATTTCTCAAATGTAGCTCGCCAAAATGTTGAATTCACATTGAAGAGGGTTGCATCGCTGAAAGATTTTCGTGAGAAAGCTCGCGAAGAGCAAGGACGAGACCCGGGGGAGTCGCCTGCTTACTACGAAAAAATCGACGTCATTCTCAATGCTATCGGCAGACCAGATGATCTGAAGGATTTGGCATTCATGCTCCAGGACGATTTCATTTTTCATAAGAATGAAGGGCTATCTCAAGCAGCGGTTGAACTAGGCAAAAGGATAATTGGAAGGGACGACCTGTTTAGGCAGGCGCTTGATACTTTTGCGGACAAAACTAGCCAAGGCGGGCGCGAACTCGCAAAGCTGTATTGCCCGCTATTTTCGAAGGAACAAAGGGTCGAAGTGCTTCGGGTTTTGGCTCGCAGCGAAGGTAGTCAGTTTCTATATGCCTTTGTTTATGAGTGCGCTTCCAACGACGAGGAATTCAAGGATGCGGCCCTCAAGACGGCAGATTCTATCAGAGATGAGAATTGGGTCGTCGCCCTGAACCTCTTCGACATGCTTGATCCAGCGGCAAGTTTTAAACTCCAAGCGAGCTTGGTTGGCTCGGAGATTTTGCCGGTTTCGGTTTTGGGGAGAACCTATTTGCGGGATTCGAACGATGTGCCAGAGGAATTATGGGAACTGATTGATATCGCTCATTCGAGAATGCTAGGCGGCGATCTTGATGCCGCTAACGCATGCCTTCACATTTCGGGCGAACTCATAAGGGTTGGCATGATTGACCACAAGGTCGTTGGACTCGCCTTGACGGCGTTAGAGTCAGCAAGTGCGGGTAGAGACACTATGACCGACTACGTTTGGAAGGAAGTTGCGGAGCAATTAGTCGAATCGGCTCCCGAAAAGGTCATCGAGATTGCATCCCGGGGCGAACTCCGCGAATACTCGAAGTCGGTCGAACTGTTGGCTTCTTTGGCTCCCCAATACGGCGAGTTGGTGCTTGCAAGGTTAGAAAACCGCTTCGCTAACGCCTACAATGCGCCCTATCTGCTCCACGGATCTTTGGAATCAGTCGTGAATAGGATCGATCCAGCAGTATTTCAAAAGTGGATTGCGCGTCAACCTGATTCCGTTCTGGTGCATGTAGCAGGACACTTGCCAAACCCTGAGTTAGCTGACGGTATGCCGGTAATCCATTCAAACACCTTCACATACTGGAGCCAGGTTCTAAAGAATTCGCCAATTTTCAAGGAAGCTCTCGACGAATTCGTCGCGCATACATGTAGCTTCGGATGGACAGGCTATGGGGTGGAGCTGTTCTCTCAGCATATAGAGCTAGCAAATAAGCTAATCAGTCACGAACTCGATGGATTAAGAGAGTGGGCAGTGAAATTTAAGGCGTCTGCTGAGGAGCATCTCCTTCAAGCTGAAAAGAGTAGAACGTTGGATCAGGCTAGGGAGGATACTCGCGAATAGGCAAGAAACATTGCAAACGTTTGACAATGAATCCACCCACTAAGAGGAGTGATTACGAGCGCAATTCGATGAATGCTTACGAGCGTATAAGGCATTTTAGAATTGGAATAGCGTGAAGATGAAAAGTCGTTTAAATTTTCCACTTGTAACTGACTTTTTGTTATCGCGTCCAGTTCGGTGTACTAGCATCTTTTAGGGCGAAACTGGGATTTTGTATGAGCTCAAATTATGACCCAATCGAACGGGATTCGAACTCACCGAGCGTGGTAATCGTTAGGTAGCCGAAGCTAAGTTTTTGCCTAACAGCGGCCTACATTTCTTCAGCCAGCTTAGCAGCGAGGTATCTGTCCAGGGGTTTCACTAGAAGATTGTTCTTCATAAGGAACTGGTCTGGGTAATTTTCAAGTACAGCAACATTCTCTTTAACTGCAACGAGGACGTCGTTCCAAGGGGTTTCCAGGCGTTGTGTCGGTACAAATTCCTTCAAGGCGCTAAGAGCCTCGTAGAACGACTCGGCGAGCAGCTCAGAACTTGACCATTCTGTGAAAAAGGTTGAAGCGCCAGGGGTTCTCGCCTCCACGAGAGAAGCCGCCTTGGCGTAGGCGAGCTTCTCTCCAGCTTCAAGAAATGGTTGCACCAAGTCCAACTCGGGTCGACTGGGATAAGACTGCAAGTTGAACAGAGCATTCGGCAGTTCACCTGGATCATCCATTGGCCAAATGATTAGCGATTCTGGTTCCTTGCCCGCGATAAAATCGCGTATCACGGGGGCAAGCGCCCGATACACCTGCGGGGAGACACGTCTTCCATTACGAACTGGTATTGTGATGAAGTTGCCCTGAAACGAATCAAAAGCTTCGGCGAGTACCATGCAAACACGCAGAGCCTCGGTTACGAGATTCTCAATCTCTTCAACCTCAAGAGTGAACAGCCAACTCGGCGTATCAAATCTCTTGGCTGTACCTCCGGGTGTGAAAAGTAACGCTTTCTTAGCAAGCGTAACCCGTCGAGCAAGCTCTGAATTCGCTTCTTCTAATTTTCGGTGAAGAAATTGCGCCGTATTAGAGGACAGGGAGTTTAAAGGCATTTGACTTTGCTTTACCTGTTCTCTGCGCTCCACAGATCCGTAAAGTCTTTCAGTTGCAGTCTGCAGCCATGTGGCAAAAGCTTTACCATTATCGAGACCAGCCTTTTGCCGGACAGTGTCAAGCGATTCCTGAGCGGATTGTGAGAGATTATGCACATCTCGAAGACCAAATAGAATAACCTGTTTCCGGTTGACTTGTCCTTCGTCCTTGCTTAGCAGTTCGTCAAGAAGATTTCTAACGACATGATAAACGGCATCAAAGAGATCGTCGACTATTCTGAGATCTGTTCGCTGTTCATCAGACAAGGTAGAGGGTAATTGGAGACGTGCTTCTTTGCGTAGTTCAAACTCATCTATGAGGTTTGCACACGCATCTTTTTCGATACGCACGATATTACGTCCTTCATCCTGCAGTTTGAGAAAGCGCGTGAAGTAGTCTAGTATTTCTGCTGCTGATTCGATTGCCGAACGTTGGGTCAGCTCCCAGCCAACAATGCCATCCGTTGCGGTGACGACCTCTATTGCGGCTGTCCATGGCTTGTTGAGTGTACTGATTTCCTCCGAGTACCAATTCTCGCTTGGGCCGTCCTTATGGGCGTCATCAAACGCCAAAGGGATTGGCAACTTTAGAGGACGAACTGGTTTCGTTGCGTAGCTACCGTATCCAGGCAGCAAGCCTTTTGCTGCCTGCAACCGAGAGACGGCTTGCTCGTTGTCTCTAACCTCATTGTAAGGGTCGACAATGAAGGATAAGACCAGCTTATCGTCGTCCTCTTCAATGGACAGGGATCGGGTTTCCTGCACGAGGTATGTCACCACTTCGTCGCGCCTTTCAAGAACAAAGGCTTCGTACAGTCCACCCTGAGTCTCCTGCACGAGAAATGATAAACGAAGCGCTAATGGCAGTGGCAAAGTAGACAATATTTCGCGCCAATTGAGAGCGTCTAGCAGAGCCTTTACTTTGTCGTTCTGACCACTTAGCCAGAGCGCTTTTGCTAACCCAAGGGTGTCGCCCACGCTCCTATTCATGTCTGAAACCCGCGCGTACTCCATTGCCAGTACTGCCTCGAAGCGCGACGCATAGTCGCGCCCGGGCACGGACTCAACCGTCTTTCGAAGAATTTCGAATCGTTCTCCATCCATATTATCGCGCATGAGTTCCAGGATCCCGCCTTGACCTTGAAAGGGAGGCGTGAAAAATGGGAATAGGTTGACGGCTGCCTGACCAACTCTTTCCTCCAGCGTTTTAAGCAGAGGCAAACACGTTTGCGCTTGACGCACCTCTGAGCCTGAATAGGCTGCTTCCCAGATAGGATTAAAGCCTGTGTAGTTGATACGTTTGACTAGCGTACTTACAACCTGATCGGACTTGGCATTTGTCCGTGCAAGAAGCGAGTAGGTGAACTCAGGCAAGTCTCCGTCCTCGATAAGCTGCAAGAGCTTCGCCACACTAGAATCGACCCCATATGGGTGCAAAAGCTTTACTAAGTGCTGACTTCTAACTGGATGGAGTCCGGAGCAAAGGCCATCATGTACAACTAGATATTCATCTTCAATTCCTTTGAGTGCAAGCTGGGCGTCGCCTTGGAATTCAATAATCTTAAGCAACCCGGTGGCTTCGACACGTAAATTCATTTGGTCTGCCAGACTGACGAGACGAACACATTCCACAGCTCCAGGATCACGGCTATTGAGGTTTTCGATTTGCCTGCTTAGTCTCTCTTCTAGCAACTCACCTTGCGTGAGCAAGTACACGTACTCGATCAGAAGTTTGGCTTCACTCACTCTCGCATAAGCTTCGTCAGCTGTTTGGACTGAATGATGCAGTGCATTTGATCTCTGGAGATTGACGAAGATTTCACGCGCTTCCTCTAACTCTAAAGTCGGAGTGACGCGTTTCCAATTGACTCGACTCAGATCACCGGCAAAAAGCTTCCAATCTTCCTCTCTTGATGTAACAATGATTTCGACCGGCTCGCTTGCCAGAGCAGTAGCAAGCTCGTTCCACGCGCCTTGTGCACGGGACAGATTGTCGATAAACAGCGATACGCCCAGTCCCAACTGCAGTCTAAATCGAACGAACAAGGCGATAGCCGCGGCGTCCTCTGCCGTTCGGCATACCTTAACCTCGTAGACAAAATTCTCTGTTGTGTAGTCCGAAAGATGGCGTAGGGCTAAGGCTGACTTACCTTGACCGCTCGATGAGATGATTGCGGTGACATTCGAATCCTTTAGGGAGTGCTCTAAGTCCTGGTGTGCCTTCGCTCGACGAACGTCCTTTTGTGCGGCGATGTGTCCCGCACGTGACGCCCTACCTTTGTAAAAATCGTCCGCATCAGGGTCATCCACATTGAAGGACACGGGAATGACGTATCCCTGAGCTACTGCTGGATTCGTGAGTCCCGCCTCAAACTGAGACTTGACGTCCGCAAAGACCTTCGCGATCATTGCCTGTGATATTGTCTCTCTCGTTCCACTCCACTTATACATCTGGAAAGCGAGCGCGTGCAAGAACGATTCGTGGGCAGCCTGCGTTAAACCAACTAGCTCGGTAATCATGCGAACTACCTGGAGACAGAGGTCGGTAGTCTGCACCGTGACGCAAGTCAAATGAGCGGTGAGGACTCTCCGCATGTGCGCATCTCCCTTTGCCACCTTGTTGATACGATCTCTGAGTTTTGCGGGCATGGATCGTCGCTGAGGATCGACAAGCCAGTTTTCGACCTCGGGCGGGTAGCCAGTCGCCGTTACGATGCAACAGGACGTGACGTTCTTTTCACGGATCACGTCTGCGAACGATCGAAATATCTTCTCTAGCTCACCGTAATCTAGTTTACTGGTCTCACATTTGAGTTGGTATAGTGCGAGACTTCCGTCGTCTGCCTCCACTTCCAGATCCTCATAGCGTTCCGTGCCCAACTTTGACCTTAGATAACCGTCTAGACTCAGACCTAGAAGACAACCGTAAAGTGAGTGGTAGAGAGCACCTCTGTGATTGCCTGCTCCATGGAAGCGCTTCTTGAATAGAGCATCAATCTTTTTTTGTTCCGGTGAAAACATACCAAGAACATTATCCCTCCCAGATTGACTGGTCAGCCGATCAAATTCACCTGCCAATCTTTGAATTCAAACTTGTCCGGACTTTCCCTTTTCCACACCTCTGAAGTCCTCTCTTCGACTGCCCAAGCGCAATCACGTTTGCTGAGACTACTACTTTAGTTCTAAGTGCGTCCACTTCGGTACACCGTTTGCAGATGAAGTTTGAACTATTTCTAAACGGATTTCAAAGGCGGAATTAATGCGTATTTAGGGTGCGCTTAAAGCCGAACTCGCCGAATGAAACTCGGCTTCAGCCAGTTCCCTCGCCTCTGTTGCCGCAAGTGCGCTAATTATGCATGTCAGTCTTGCCAAGAGAGTAAAAAGCACTTCAGGATATGCAGAGGGGTCGTTGCAGTACTTGATGAAAAAGCCAGATGCTTGCGGAAAATTGAAGCACGCGCCACCAGAATCGAACGGTGTCAAACATGGCGCAAACGAACTAAGAACCAACCGTCTTGCTAGCGGTTCCTAAGACAGCATCCATCCGATCCGCCGCGTCTCTTTGGAGAGTTGGCATAACGTGAGCATACGTATTGAGCGTGAGGCCAATCTGAGAGTGCCCGAGGATCTCCATAATAGTTCTCGCATCTGTACCTTGTGCTAAGAGCAACGTTGCGCAAGTATGGCGTAAATCGTGGAACCTGAGCTTTGGAAGATCGTTCTCCTTAAGGATTTTTGCTAGTGTTCGTCTCACGTTACGAATCTCAGCGGGAGTGCCAACGCTTGACGTAAAAACGAAGTCGCCTTCCTGCCAAAGATCAGAATTGAAGATTCTCATTTCGAGTTGCTTAACACGGTGACGGCGGAGAGAATCTATTGCGAAGGCAGGGAGAGGGATTGTTCGCCTGGCCCTGGCTGTTTTTGGCTCAACGAGCTTGATTCCTCCACCAATTCGGCTGAGTTGGTACTTCACTCTCAAAGTTCCGGCTTCCAGGTCAATGTCTGACCACCTGAGACCGAGAGCTTCGCTGATCCGCAAACCTACGGCAATCGCAACCGTGAAAAGAGCTTCGTGTTTCGTATTGCTTACGGCTGTTATGAGTTTTCTAGCTTGTTCAGGTGTCAGGTATTCAAATTCAAATGTTTGCTTATTGGGAGTCGTTACCAGGGTAGCCGGATTGCGAACGATAAGTTCCCACTTCATAGCTTGATTGAGAGCGGCTCTTAGAACTCTCCGCAGGTGTTCCACTGAGATTCCTGTTTCTGCTTTGGCATTGAGAAAACTTTGAATCACTTGTGGGGTGAGTTTTTCGAGAGTGTACGTTCCGAGCCCTGGGATCAGATGGTTTCGGATGATCTGCTCATAACTTCGGTAGGTTGTATCTCGGACCTTTTGCTTGGCTACGTCGTTTAGCCAGTGATTGAGGAACTGAGCAACCGATTGCGAGCGAGTATTGACCGTAACTCCTTGGTCGTGCTTTCGCTGGAGTTCTGTTAGCTTCTTTCTGACCTCTGCTTTCGTTGTACCGTAGACAACCTTTCGCAATCTTCTGTGGTTGACCGTATCGTAGCCGAGGCTGATTTTAGCTACCCACCTGCCGTCTGCTCGCTGGAAAATCGAGCCTTCGCCGTTGCTTCTCTTATCTGCCATTCTCTTTTTCCTTTTTTGATCGCCTGAAAGCTTTCATCTTGCACTTGTCGGAGCAAAACTTCTTTGCCGAATTTTCTGCTTTGAAGTGAGTTCCACAGACCGGGCACCGATTGATCGGATCTGGCATGCCGATCACTTCGTTCAGGAATTGCAAATACATTGCACCTAGCAAACTTTCGGGTGTTAGTCTAATGTGAGCACCCTTCTTAAACTCAAAATCTGGATAACAAACTGTCCTAATTGTTTCAATAAGATGATAATGCAGAGTGTTTTGAGAGACGACTTGCATATGCTCCTTGAAACTCTGATCTTGATCCTTTGCCTCTTCACGGGCACGCGTTTGATCATCCATTTTGCCAATGTCTTTGCGAGGATAGTCAAATTCGTCTGAGAGGAAATTTGATCTGGCTATCTCCTTAATATAGTTATCACCATGTATAAACGAGATTCCAGTATCATAGTATGCAATTGGTGGCACAGTCGATTCCAGAGAAAAGGAATTGGATTGTATTTGATCCCAAAGTCTTAGCAATAAATCCATTTTGTGAGCCTCTGCAATCCAATCAGCAATGTACTCGCCTGCAAAACCTTCTCTATTAGAAACGAAGCCGAGCGTGTTTACTCCTAAAAATCCGAAGCGGGAAGCAAACTGCAACACCCCCTTTTGAGTACGTGGCATGGCAGCAAAGTCTCTGTAAAGGCCCGGAAAATCCTCGATGTGTAAATCAAAGCAACCGGTCGGTTTTCCATCGCCTTCAATAACGTCATCAAAGAAATCAAAATTGACTGCTTTGATTGCAGCAGTATAAGGATAGTCCTCCTCTGATCCGCTTTCAAACACATCGTCTTCTTCTGAAATATCCGCCAAATAACTTGTATTGAGATCATCACCAGGGAATGATTCTACGTATAACCTCCAGCCAAATTTGCCCAATTGTTTTCTACGTATTGAGTAGTAGTACTCACCCGGATCGGTGACCAATTCATAGCCGTCCCTATTGATCCACCACTGAAAACGACCCACCTTGGGCCAAATCGGGTTCAGATCAATCGTTACGATATCGTTACGCTTATTATGTTTCAAGTTTCTCTACCGTCACGTATAATACCGTAAGGAGTCATCCGCAATCTATGGAAAAGGCATTTTACAGAATTAACGAAGTTGCAGAGATCATTGGGCTCGGCAAGTCACTCACATATAAGCTCGTCTCTGAAGGACATATTCCCAGTGTGTACCTCGCAGGTAGTCGGGCTCGGCGAATCCATAAAACTGCGTTGGAGAACTGGATCAAGTCGCAATCGAACTTAACCGGCGAAGGGGACGGTAATTCTTAACTGCCTTTGGAAGAGCAACTTCGCCGAGCTTGGCTTGAAGCACAGATCAGTAACGATCCGAATTCATTAAGCCAGAGATACAAGGCAGTTCCTCAGGCGTTGATCGAGCCTGTACTCACATATCTTTGCTTTGACATGCCGCCAGTTGGGGAAGACGACTCTTATCTTGATTTTAAGTGGCTATTTGGACTTGGCAGAAAGCTGCAGTCGAGAGTTTCCAGCCCAAAGTCACTGGCAGTCTATAACCCTCAGACCTTCTCTTTAGTCGAATTCATTCGAGACGGACTAGAAGCTCTTGGCTACATTGATCTCCTTTGTAATTCAGAGAGTCGAATCGATTGGTATGAGCCCTGCGATGTTTGGGATTACTGGATCACAACCCTTAGTAAGATTAAGTTTAACGACGCAGACGACTACTTTTCGGCGGCAGAAAGGCGAGCAAGGGAAGATAAAGGCAACCTAGAGATCAACGTGGATCATCAACGCATTGACAACCCTGAAATGCGAGAAAAAATGCAGCTCCTGTTGAAGGTGGCTATTTACTTAAGCCAACTCACGGGAAGCACAACTTTTGCTTTTCCTACAGAGCGCATCGGCAGAATGTTTGACAGCAACCTGAGCCCCGTAGCCCAGCGCAAACGAGGTTCTCGCTATATTGATATCCTCAAAGAGATCGGGGCACTCGAATGTACGGACTCTCGTTATAGCAAAGACTCGGGGAAAGCTAAGGAGTACCAGCTTTGCGGTGAAGGAACGATTTGGTATCTCTACCATCCCTAGAATCCAGGCAAATCAGTTTTTAGAATATTCTGCGATCTGTCTGTAAGTTTTCCTGTGAAGTCTTTTGATGTCAATGCGTATTCCTGCGATATCATGCGGTGACTGGGATGTCACAGATATCTAGGTTGTCTATGTGACATGTCAATGTACAGCACAGTATTGCTTCCTTAAAGAAAAATATTCTGTCAAACTTGAGGCATGGAAACGGCAAATAGTTTGGAGGTGCTAACTCGGCGGATTTCTGAGTTTGTCGAAGCTCGCGATTGGAGCAAGTTCCACAACCCAAAAGATCTGGCTATTTCTCTGTCGCTTGAAGCAAACGAAGTATTAGAGCTCATGCAGTGGAAAAATGGTGATGAGTTATTGATCCATTTAGAATCAGAAAACGTTGAGTTAGGAAAGGAACTTTCTGATGTCCTTTACTGGACGTTACTTCTAGCTCATTCACAAGGGATTGACCTAGCAACCGCTTTTGAGTTGAAAATGCAGGAAAATGAGGAGAAATATCCTGTATCGCTGTCCAAAGGCTCCAGCAAGAAATACGATCAACTTTGAATATCCGAGACGAATTTGCGAGAGGAATGCTTTAAATACTCATTTGTTTCTGGGTCAACCGACCAAATGAAGCATCCCTTTTGACCCCTTGTCATTAGTGTCCGGTATGTGTTTTTAATTACCAAGTCAGCTTTGAAGTTTGCCTCATCTGGCGAGGATCTTAGCAAAGACTTGAAGCCCTTAACTGAGGAGTCAGTTTTGGCTCGCTTGCTCGCATCGGTGATTATCTTCCCATCCCTAACAATTAAATCGGGTCCGATTAGAACGCCAACAAAATCCAACTCCAGTCCCTGGCAAGTATGAATACAACCTATTTCGTGAACAGAATTAGGCTTGATCAGCCAAAGGCTTCCGTCATCCTGAAGATTCCATCTCGCAAAGAAGTTGTACTCCGGAAGTACTATATCGACAAGTTGCGGTGACTGCTTACTGGGCCACTCCCAGCAATATCCCGCAACCATACGTGACCGATTGTTGAATTCATTTAGAGAAATTATTTTATCGCGAAGTTGATTTGGTGTTTCGCATACTAAGAACTCATAGTCGATGCCTTCCAGAGTCGGATTTGCGGTTTCCCGAATCTGCAACGTGTTGTCTATCCACGCCATATAGCCGTCAGAGCCATTGCATCTAAACTGCGACTCCAACTGAAGACTTGTTACTGAAGCTCCACACGATTCCGCCCATTTTTGAATCTCAGCTTTGCTTCCAATATCCTTGAACGTTACACGTTGATCTTCGTCAATGAAAAATACCGAAAACCTCGAAGCTTCGATGATTTCGAGAACCTGATTTATCCCAAGGTTTTGGAATAGTCCAGACTTTTCGTTGAGCCGGTGAGCTTCGTCGATGATCAAAGAGTCATAAAGGTTTTTCTCAACCTCTCTAAACGCACCGCTACCAACAAAAAGTTGGCTAATTCTGGACTTCGAAAATGTTCCTGATAACTTGCTTTCGTAGACAGCACGGGGAGCAGCGTTCCTAGTTACGTACTGTGCTATTTGTCCTCGCTTTGTAAGTTCGACGAGAAGATTGATAGCGACAACGGACTTTCCTGTTCCAGGGCCACCTTCAATAATAAGTACTTGTTTCTTGCCTGTCTTTGCGATGCTCGCCAAATGTAAAGCCGTTTCATAAACAACCTTCTGATCGTCTATTAGTGTGAACTCAGGGTTCCCGGTCAACATCGCTGCGATTGCTTCCGAGAGCCCTTTAGATGGCCTGATTCTTCCATTATCAAGTAACTCAAGCGTCCTTCCCGAGTCTCCGTGTTCAACGTGGCTCTTTACGAAGTGTTGGAGCCTTAATCCATCTGACTTCAAAAATGCTGGTGCACGGTTAGTATATGAAGTATAGAAAGGGTCGTGGATTACATGGCTAGATGTACAGTTATGAAGATATGCACAAGCTTGCACTTTTATGTTTTCAGTTTGTACTGCCTCATTGAAGTCTTGCAGGACTTGAGCATATGTCCATGCTTGATACGATGGATGACTAGTTTCACGCACTGCTCCCCCAACAAAAGTCCGGACTATGCCATCCATAGAAGTAACTTCTGCGTCGGACCATTGTTTCAATTCGATGATTAGCGCATTCAACTGGTTCTGTTTGTCGACACCCGATAGCAGGATGTCAATCCGGCGACCAGTAGGGGCAAGGCAAAATTCAATTGCTACGCCAGCATCCCCAGGAATGTCTCTGTCAGCTAGAACGTTGCTCATAGCTTGAAGAGAATTCTTCCAAGAGGCTAGTTCGGATGCTCCGACTGACTTGTTCAGTCTTCGACGGAATTCGGAGTGAACAATTTCTTCAATCTGATTGGAAAGAATATCAGAGAGAAATCCCTTTACATTTGACCTATAGACGACCACTTCTATGCGATTATAGCTTCAGACCAAAGAAGTCTTCCGAAAATAAGATATGACATCTCCTGGAAGGGTACTTTCACATTAGTTGGTTCTCCCGCTCGCATATCCAGATTTGTGATACTTCGGGGTTAGGGCAAAAACTCGGTTGAACTCATAGATCGTTTGCTTTCAAAATGGCAAACTTGCCAAGATACAGGATTCTCAAAGTGGATCTGGCAATCATCAGAAAGTGATTCCAAAAACGGTTAGATTAGAGATCTCTGACTGCAGTATCAAAATGGTAACGCCAAGCCAAAGTTGGAACTAACTTAGCCGAGCAGACAAAATAGACAAGTACCACATGCAATACCAGATTTGCCTGATTTAGATAGCTTCAAATGTTAATCTTGATAGATCAATTAACCCCACTTACGCAGCGGGGTTTTAACGGTTAGAGCAACTTAAAGGGCTTTGCTCACCCTAATAGTAATGGTACTGCAAAAAACAATTTTTTATCTTGTCAAAACTTACACTCCGGTTATAATTGCTTGGGGAATTCATGATATGAATATAAAACCTTCATTAATCGCACTATCGTTACTTACTGCTTGCTCTGTGTTAGCAGAGTCTGGCCAAGACATTTCACTCAGGTCTCAAATACGAGGGGAGTTAGCTGGCGGCGGCTTTCAGGTACTTTCCAGTGTAGAAAATCGATGGATCGGTGCAGGATTTGGCACTAATAACGGGCCGAACTCGTTCTTTGCCAATTATGCCGAAAGTCGTGGAAAGCTCTTCTGGCTAATTAATGGCTCGTCTCAATTTAAGGGAGATACATCAGGATTAAACCTATACGTCGAAAACGAAGTTTTTAGCAATGAGTCAATCGGCATTGCAATGATCTTTGGCTTCGACCATTTTGAGCCTTCGGCAAACGACGCCTACTTGGGAGTAGCATTTGCGACGCCTCGAGAGAACGGGGTGTCACTGGGAGCCACGGTTCAATACATTAAAGTTTGGGACTCAGGGTTTGAGGATGGTGATATTGCAACTGACGTATCCCTATCTTGGAAGACAATAGATCAGCCAAAACTAATGTTCGATGCTGGTTTGGCATTCAAGTCAGATGTAACTGGCGATGAAAGTTATTTTGTTCGTGCGTCGTGGACGGCTGACAAGACTAAGTATCGAGTCAAATACAGTCAGGGTGGGAGAATAACTTTTGATGTCTCTCTTAACTTCTAGAACCGTATTAGGTTCAGTTGTACTTTGGACAG
This sequence comes from Fimbriimonadaceae bacterium, assembly GCA_019638675.1. GTDB lineage: Bacteria > Armatimonadota > Fimbriimonadia > Fimbriimonadales > Fimbriimonadaceae > UphvI-Ar2. The sequence goes on from JAHBTE010000001.1 coordinate 1,678,324, forward strand.
TGCTGTTGGCAGGTGGATGTTCACCTAGCCAGCAGCCTGGCACTGGAACAACTGTAGCTAGCTCAGATGATGACAAACTCCCCGGATGTGTGATCACTCAGGAAGCGCAAGACGAGAATCTTGACTACTTAGCTACATTAATGAATGATTACAAAATTAATGTACCGAAACTTCAGTCAGAGGGAATCGATGGCAAAAACGAGACTATTCAAGTTCATTGGCGAGATCGTGCTGTTAACAATCCAGTATCACTCGAACGAGCACAAGACTGCATCAGTGCACTAAATAATTACTTCGAACAATCCAAGATTCTCGTCAAGTTTGAGCTAGCAGATTCAAATTATTTGCCTGACCCGATAAACAAGCGAGAAATCCAAAGTCTGAAAGATGCTAACAATGTTCGAAAAATGTATGGTAAGAAGCTTGCCCACGAACTTTGGATAATTACAACTGACTTAAGCGCATGGACTGATAACGGTGTTGCTGGACACTCGATCATGCCTTTCGAACGATCCAATGAAATCGACGGGATTCTCATTGACTCGCGCTATTTAGATACAAAAGGTGAAGCACCTTTTCATGAAGGCGAAACTCTCATACATGAGGTTGGACATTGGCTTGGGCTAAACCATCCATGTGGCTCCAGTTGTGACCCCAAGAAGGACAATGACGGAATTTCTGATACTCCGATTTGCAAAACGGGCTGCACTAAGGGTCAGCTCTGCGAAGCGCGTGATTCATGCCAGAATCAACCGGGCATTGATCCATGTGAGAACATCGTCGAGAATGGAGGTGACTGGTGTCGCTCGTCGATGACGGAGGGGCAGAAACTAGTAATTTACGCCACCTTAGCTGGTGGCGGAAAGAGATGCAAAATTAGCCTTGAAAAAGTTAAGAATTTATTGAATAGCGTTCGGTAATCAGGGTCGGTTCTGTATGGGTAAAGTCGAGCGGCAAAGGTTTTCTCGACAGCGGCATTAACCCCTACCCAAAAACCTGTAGGGTGATATGGGCGTTCACCAAGTTGCTCGTATACGAACCCTATAGGCATGTGGCAATGGCCCTCTCGAATGTTGAAATTATGTACCCACCCGTGTACCCAGATGGGCGATATTTGAGAGTTTAAAGAAATACTCAGTGGAAAAATGGCCAAGGAGTTAGGTTCAAAATGGCACAATATGTCATGCTGCGGAACATCCCAATTGCAACTCTTAATCAGCGGGTCACAGGTTCGAGCCCTGTACGGCCTACCACGATTTTGAACCGAAAATGCCCGGTCACCTGAGTTGGTTGACCGGGTATTTTCTATTTAGTACCCTCGCTGGTACCCTTTCGCTTATCTGACCAAGTGAATCAGGTGCGCATTGCCGGACGTATTCTTTAACAAAAAGATTTTTTGAACTGTCGTGTATTAAACAACTGGGAGATATTTTGGTTGCGAAACCAAGTTTTATTTTTAGGAAATGGTACTGCGATCTGTTGCTGGTGTGGTGGGTGTCCCTTGGAGTGAACATCTATGAGAGTTGCGATGAGCACAAGAGCCAACGTTGATCTTAATCCGGAGCATATAGAAGCAATCGACTTAATTGTAAGTAGCGAAAGTACTTGAACTCATCGCGTTTTAGCTCAATGAATAATATATACTGGCAATGTGAGTCGGATAAACAATATTAGTAGGCTGGCTTGTAAGTGGTTTGCGTGCCGCACGATTGTTACTTGCAGTGCTTTAATTGCATCCGCTATCGGATATGCAACAGATGCCGCAGGAAAGGTGACGATCTCAGGCCCGAACGGAGTTGCCACCTATGATGTGTGGGCAAGTAGCCGTTTTAATTACAGTGGCTCATTCCTAAACGATTACGAAATTATCATTGATTTTGGAACTCATCGGCGGTTTGAACACAAATTGTACCTTTACACAGCTCGCAAAGGAGCGAAAGGAGAAGCAATTGCGAGCTACTACCGCGATAAGATTTACAGCAAGGCGACACTCACGTTAGGCAACCCCGAAAGCCGAGTCGGATTTAATTCTTTTCATACTTGGGATGCTCCAGGGATTAAATCCATCATGGATGGCGCAAAGGCAGGTACCGGAACAATTAGTTGGAGTATGGGGGAAACCGTTGGCCAAGCTAGTTTTGATGTTCAGGTTTACAGCGACACAGGCTATTACAAAATTGCAGGTCATATTGATAACGTGGGTGTTTCGGGCACACAAGGAAAACGCCCAAAACTTATTGACCCAAGCGTGGGGGGCGTGCCTAGTTCAAATCCCGGGGTGACTGAGATTTCGTTTCCCGGTAAGACAAGTGGAACGAATACATCAGGAGGCGGTGCGAAAACTGAAGAAGAAAAGAAAGCCGAAGAGGCACGAAAAGCGGAGGAAGCCCGAAAATCTGAAGAATCAAAGAAACTTGAAGTAACTCGTAAGCAAGAATCGGAGAAGGCGAAAATAGATGATGAAAAAGCTCGAAAACAAGCAGAGTTGGTAAAGAACGCATTAGATAATGCGCTGAAAGTCACCAAGGAAGTGTTTGAACATCAGCGAAAACAGTCTGAGATGTTTGAATCATCAACTGCGGAACTGGAATCACTTCAAGAAGTGACTCGTCAAGCAATCGAAGAGATGGATGAGCGTTATAGCGCGATTTTGCAGAATGAGCTGCCTGACGAGGCTGAAAACGCAATTCAGAATCTATGGGAAGCAGAAAGAGAAGTGTTGGAAGCTATGGGAGACAAGGCCTACAATTCGAGTCAAGTCAAGACTTATTCCGCACTCTTTGCCGCCGCCGCCAACGAAATTGAAGGGGCAGCTATACTGCTGGTACTAATTAATTACCAGTCCAAGCTATCTGATTCCGAAACTCGCCTTAAACGGGCTGATACTGCGTTTAAAAATGCCATTAAGACACTAGAAAATACACGCCGTGATGTTGGCAAACGCATCTCAGGGGCTCAAGCAGAGAGCGATGATCTGTTAAGTTCAGAATACTCATCCTCTGACTTCACGGAACTTTCGAAGGAAGAAAGGAGGCGAAATCATGATTTATTAGCGATCGCTTACCCGCAGTTTAAGGAAGGAAAATTTACAGAGTTGCTAACGACTGCTAAAGATCTTATTACTTTGAATCCATCTAATCCCCAGGCTTATGAGTATTACGCTAAAGCACACGAGATGCTTGGCGACTGGGATATTGCCGAACAAGCTTTTTTGAAAGCGGTCGAAATGGATGAGGCGAAAAGAAGAGAATCTGGCTACTACTCACAATCACCATATCATCATTATGAGTTAGCAAAATTCTATCATCGGCGAGGAAGGCTGATGGATGAACTGGAAGCCATTCTCCAGGCATCAAAAAGCGCACCAAGCGACTGGTATGCTCATCTGTTCTACTCTATGTTCCTAGAAGAAAGAGGAGAATTTGTACCTGCAGAAATGGTATTGAAAAACTCAATTCACTTAGATGAATATGGTTCATTTCCTACTTTTGAAGGCTTTTTTTATGAACGCAGGGGCAATATCAGCAAAGCGGAAGGGGCATTTCTTCAAATGGTAGCCAAGGGTTCACTCAATCGTTCGGATCTCGCATATTTTTATATTCGCCAAGGCAACGCTGCAAAAGCAGAAGAAGCGATACGTCAGGGAGGCAAGAAGGATATTTCCGCAATGCTTGCTCTTGCCGACGCTCTGGAAGTTCAGGGGAAAATCGAAGAAGCTGTTGAAGTTCTCCGCGTTCCACTTTCTGCAGATAAGTCATACGCTCACGCCCACTTTATTTACTCAACATTCTTAGAAAGAAAAGGCGATACGACGGCTGCAGAAGCAGTGTTAAAAAACCTGATCACATTTGCAAACTGGGAAAGGTACGGCAAAACAAGGTATGCAGAATATCTTATACGTCAAGGACGGCTTGAAGAAGCGGAGAAGGATCTTGTCGCAATTGCCGAATCCGACAATTACGAAGGAACTGGAAGAATCGCATTGGCAACATTGAGGTTGAAACAAGGTCGGTTAGACGATGCAGAGGCTCTGTTTAGAAAGTGCATAGAACTCAACTGGGGGAATTCGAAGGCTTATGTTTTACTCGCTGAGTTACTTGCATCGAACTCGCGCTTAGAAGAAGCAGAAAGTATGTTTCGTCAGGGAATGAGTGCACAGCCTTTGCAGTCCCTTGCATACGCTGCTTTCATCGACTATCTTACTAAAGCAGATCGGACAGAAGAAGCGGTGCTTATACTTGATCAGGCACGTAAATTCGGAGTTACGGTCGATCAATTGGCAAACTCAAGAAGATTGCGGAATTACTACTAAGGCGGGGACTCTGAGAATTGTAGGGACTCGTTCCTCAACTTAATGAAATCGAGTTGCCGCTCGCTGATCGAAAGGATCGCGTAGTTCCCGGAATTATCTTTGACTAGCTTGTTTTCGCTGCCGAAAAAGATGTTCATGATGTCCTTTTCCGGGCCGGTGACCCATGCGATTTCGGTGTAAGGAACAGGGTAGATCGTCGTTTTGACTCCGTATTCCGACAGCAACCGGAACTGCACAACATCGAACTGCAGTTTTCCGATAACTCCTAAAATGGGTGTGCGGGTTTGGGCGCGATGATCCCAGAACAGATCGACTAGCCCTTCTTCTGAGAGTTGGTTCACACCTTTTTCAAAGTGCTTGTATCGAGCAACGTCTTCGCTTTGGATAGAAGCAAAAGCCTCGGGCTTGAACGCAGGAACTTCTTCGTACTTGAGAACTCCATCCAGCGAAAGGGTGTCTCCCAATCGGAATGCGCCAGGGTTAGTGAGCCCAATAATGTCGCCGGCGAACGCCGTCTCGACGGTTTCTCGGTCGCGTGCAAATAACTTTTGCGGACGGTTGAGTTTGAGCGTTTTGCCCGTTCGGGAATGGATGACTTCCATATCCTTTTCAAACTCGCCGCTCACGATTCTAAGGAAAGCAATTCGGTCGCGGTGGGCGGGATCCATGTTTGCTTGGATTTTGAAAACGAACCCGCTGAACGCGTTGTCAGGCGAGATTGCCGCATCTTGACTCAGTCGCTCGGTAGGGGCGGGCGCGATTTTGATAAATTGGTCGAGGAACTGTTGGACGCCGAAATTCGTGAGGGCCGAACCAAAGAAAACCGGAGTCAGTTGCCCGGCAAGGATTTGGTTGAGATCGATTTCTTCGCCCGCAACATTGAGTAGCTCGATTTCATCAAGTAACTGCTGGTAGAGCCGGTCTCCAACTGTCTTCTTAACTTCGGGGTCTTCAAGTTGGTATTCCTTATGCCCGGCGGTGGTGGCTCCGCGGGCCGTGCGCTCGTACAAGTGAACCGCGTGGGTCTGCCTATCATAGATGCCTTGGAAATCTGCTCCTTGCCCGATTGGCCAATTCATCGGCACACTGCGGATACCAAGAGTTTCTTCGACTTCGCTGAGGAGATCAAGCGGGCCGATGCCTTCATGATCCATTTTGTTTACGAAAGTGAAGATGGGGATTCCTCGTTGCCGGCAGACTTTGAATAGCTTCTTCGTTTGCGCCTCGACGCCCTTAGCGTTGTCGATCAACATAACCGCGCTGTCGGCGGCGGTAAGGGTGCGATAAGTGTCGGCGCTGAAGTCATTGTGGCCCGGAGTATCGAGCAGATTTAGCATGAGGCCGCTGTATTCAAATTGAAGAACGGTGGATGTGACAGAAATTCCGCGCTGTTTTTCAAGTTCCATCCAGTCGGATGTAGCGCGGCGTTGATTGCCTTTGGCCTTAACCGATCCGGCAAGTTGGAGCGCGCCACCGTAGAGCAGGAGCTTTTCGGTAAGCGTCGTTTTCCCGGCGTCAGGGTGAGAGATGATCGCAAAGGTTCGGCGTCGCGCGATTTCGGTTTGGAGTGAATTCATGGATGTTTGCTTGGTTTTTGGGCAGGCGCATTGGGGCGCAGTAAGTAAAAAGTTCTTAGGCGAGGGGCCACCAAGCAAGGGTCACATTGTCATAATTATGTCGCTCGGGCTGGTAACGGCACGAGACTTTTGATAGGTTGACCCATGGAAGCACAGATCACAGAGGCAATTCAAGAGTTTGCGCCAGGGTCGGAACTCGTTAGTAGTTGGCCGCTCAAAGGCGGAATCTCGGCGACTACCACGGCGTTCGAAATCAAACGACCTAATGGCGGCCTGGAAACATATGTCGCCCGCATTCCTGCTGATTACAACTTTGAACAGTTCGGCGATGCCGTGGCGCACGAAGTAAAAATTTTGCGAACACTCCGCGAGAACGGATCACCCGTCGCCCAGACATTTTTTAGTAATTCGGAGTTTTATGTTTTGGAATTCTTACCGGGAGAACCCGACTTAAATCCGACCGATCTTGGCAGCCACATCAAGCAGTACGCGGAGCGGCTAGCGGAGATTCACCAGTTACCGCTAGAAGGTTCGGGGCTGGATTTCTTGCCAAGCTATGGTTCAAGGATTTGGGAGCCGGAACAAGAATTAGTAACCGAACTGTGCGAGCCTGAGATCAGAAATGCTCTTAAAGCACTTGGAGAACCAGAATTCAATCCGGTTGCGTTTCGGCATGGCGATTACTGGCCAGGGAATCTGCTTTGGCAAGATGGACAGTTGACCGGGGTCATTGATTGGGAGAACGCGAATCTCGGCGATCCGGCATTTGATCTTGCCTGCACACGGCTTGATGTGATGTGGGCCTATGGTGAATATGCGATGAAAGAGATGACCCAGATATATCTGGCGAAGAATCCGATTAATACAGATTGGCTTCCGTTTTGGGATTTGCGGGCGGCACTCAGGATGGTTTCGGTGTTCGAAAAACTTGCCGAGCCGTATCCTGGTTTTGGTCGACCCGACGTGACGCAAGATAAAATGCGGCGTGATTTCGTTAAATTTGTAGAGATAGTCTTGATGTCAACTTTTTAGTATGAAACGCTATTAGAACAAGAAAATTTGCAATTATTTCAAATATACGCTAACAAACATACCAACTGGTTGGTATGTTATCTCAGCAAGAAGCTCGTAAAGAAGAAACACGCACTAAAATCTTGGGTGCGGCGATGTGGGCGATTAGAACAAAAGGGTTTGTCGCTACAACGGTTGACGATATCTGCAGGCATGCAGGTGTAACCAAGGGAGCTTTCTTCCACCACTTTCCGAGCAAGGATTCAATGGCAGAAGCAGCCGCAGGGTTTTTTGGTGATTTTGCGAACAAAGTATTTGCCTCGGCGCCATTCCAATCAGAACAAGATCCTTTTGATCGCTTGATGGGTTACCTAGAATTTCGCCGCGAAATACTACAAGGGTCAACGGCTGAATTCACCTGTCTACTCGGAACTATGGTGCAGGAAGTACATCTCTCTCATCCGGAAATCCGAGATGCTTGTCAACAAAGCATTTGGAGCCACGTACAGGCAATTACACCAATGGTCGCCGAAGCAAAAGCTATGTATGCGCCGACTGCGGTCTGGACTCCCGAAAGCCTGGCGCTTCACGTTCAGGCAGTGCTCCAAGGAGCATTTATTATGGCCAAAGCCAGTCAAAAACCCGAAACCGCGATTGAGAGCATGGATCACCTCATTCGCTATGTCGAATTCCTATTTTCAGAGAACCAGGAAAACAGATCATGAATAAATTAGAACACAAAATTGTCGGTCGCGAAGAATGGCTAGAACGTCGTCGCGAATTCTTAGTGAAAGAAAAAGCTCACACTCGGGCAAATGACGCGTTAGCCAAGGAACGAATGGAACTGCCTTGGGTCAAGGTAGATAAGGACTACACTTTTGAGGGGCCAAACGGAAATCTTTCATTGGCAGATCTTTTTGATGGTCGTAGTCAACTGATTGTGTATCACTTTATGTATGCGCCGGGATGGGAGCAGGGTTGCGAAGGCTGTTCATTTTTATGCGATCACATTGACGGAGCCAACCAGCACATTAAACATCATGATGTGAGTTTGGTGGCAGTCTCACGCGCTCCTTATGAAGAACTCGCTCCATACAAAAAGCGGATGGGCTGGGATTTCAATTGGTATTCCAGTGCTCCGAGCGAATTCAATTACGATTTTTGGGTGTCGTTCAAGGCGGGCGTGCCTTCTATGTATAACTTCGTTCCGAATACGGAAGAGAACGACGAAGATTGGCCCGGGATCAGTGTGTTTTACAAAGATGAAAACGGCGACATCTATCACACGTATTCATCGTATTCACGAGGCGGGGATATCCATATTGGTGCTCACAATTAGCTCGATATCGCTCCCCTTGGTCGGAATGAATCGAGCACGATGAACTGGATGAAACGGCATGACGAATACGAGGGAGCAATATGAAGGGTCTTAACACTTGCTTGTGGCTCGAAAGTAATGCCGAAGAGGCAATGAACACATATCTGGAAATATTCCCTGACGCGAACTTCGTTGACAAGACTCTGGGTTCGGTAAATATGCATTTGCCGGAGGGCGCATTCCTGGCCGGAGTGATAGAAATCGCAGGACATGAAATCATGTTGCTCAATGGTGGGCCGCACTACAAGCTTACGCCAGCTGCTTCGATCACGATTAAATGCGAAAACCAAGAAGAAATTGACTACTATTGGTCGAAGTTAGGTGAAGGCGGGCAAGAAATGGCTTGCGGCTGGTTGGAAGATCGGTTTGGGGTCTCTTGGCAGATTGTTCCGGCCAATGTGAGCGAGTATCTGAAAGATTCAGACCAAGAGCGGTTGGGTCGTTACTGGGCGGCTCTGATGGATATGGTTAAGATCGACATGGCAGCGCTTGAGAAAGCTCGGAAGGGGTAGGAGTCATTAAATTGGCATTTAGCTGTTGCTATTCCTAAGGCAACAGCTAAATGCTATCTCGTGCTAATATTTCCAAATGAAACCGATCTATCTTTTGCAGGATAATGCCAGAGAACTGCTAGATGAAGATCATTTGGGAGTTAAACCGTGGGCCGATGTTATTGCGGGGTCGGCAATTGGTAATGATGGTCCTTTCACTATCGGAGTCTATAAAGAGTGGGGTTTTGGGAAAACAACGCTCCTCCGCCTGGCCAAGAAGACCGTAGAAGGGCACAGCAAGGCTACTAATAAACCTATTGTTACTGTTTGGTTCAATGCTTGGCAATATGAAAGAGAACAAAATCCGTTATTCTCGCTCATCGCTGCAATTACGGATGCTATCGAACAAAAAACAAAAGGCGATAGCCTTAAGAGAACTGGGAAATTGAGGAAAATTGGCCTCAGCTTAAGGGCTCTAACTAGGGGTATGAAATTTAAAGGTGAGGTTGGATTACCATTAGTTGGAAAAGTCGGAGTCGAGTTTGATGCGGAAAAAGCTCTTACCGCTGAAGCACTCATTGGGCAAGAGAATAATCCTCTACAGTCGGAGTTACTTTACCACAGCGCATTTGGAATGTTGGAAGAGGCGACACGCGACGATGAAAAAGTAAAAATTGTAGTATTTGTTGATGACCTTGATCGATGTAATCCCAAAAAGGCTGTGCGCCTGTTAGAGTGCATTAAGTTAGTTTTAGCTCAGCCTGGCTTTATCTTCGTACTTGCCGTTGATAATCAGGTAATAGAAACGTATTTAGATAAAATATATGTTGAAAGATATGGCTTTGCTGACAAAGGCAGAGGAAAGATGTACCTCGAGAAAATTGTTCAACTGCCGCTAGAAGTTCCAGCACATGAAAAGAGATTTGATTTATATGTCGCAAGAATAATCGCTGAGCTTTCCAGAAAATATCGTGCCAATGACGGCAAAATTAAGGCACTGCAGACCGTTCAAAAGGTTCTAGCTGCACACGTACAGCATAATCCCAGGCGACTCATACGATTGATTGACAACTTCATTATTGATACGTTCTTGTGGGAAGGAACTTCCGAACAAAGAAATAATTACAAAAAGCTAAATGATGAAATTGCTCTCGGGCTAGCTGTTCACAGAGTAATCATTAATGCGCTTGGAGACGAATTGACGCTAGCTCTGATTGAGGATGAGAAATTAAGAACTAGCATAGCTGACGGAACATTTGGGTAAATAATGGCAAGTGACAAAGGAACTGTAAGATCTGTTGGTGATCCAGGTATTGAAGAATATCCGAGAGGAGGAGATGATTCCGTTCGCGACAGATTACTTGCGCGCCTAAGAGCGGACTCCGAACTCGTATCGTTATTGCGCGAATCCGCCCAGAGTCTCCTGATACCTGATCCCCAGAAAGGAGATTTGTGGGAGGCGGTTAGGCATTTCATGGTCACTTCACGTGCTGAAGACGAAGGAGTTGTACTTCCACCTAGAATGGAGGAGATGTTGAGAATAGAGAACTCTTGGGATAAAGGCATGCCGATCCGCAGAAGCGATCTTGCGGCAGTTGAATACCTTAATTGTTCGGAACTTGCAACTGATACGTGGCTATCCTATCTCAAGTATTTCCCTCGATTATTAGATCTGGATGTTAGTTGGTCGAAAGTATCTGGAAAAGCACTAAAATATCTTGCGTACGTACCGAATTTAAGAAGTTTAGAACTTTCTGGTCTCGCTATCTCGGATGAGCAATTAATAAACTTAAAATACTGTCAGTTTCTAGAACATCTTGGTTTACATAATTGTAATGTAAGTGATTCGGGCATGAAGTACGTTGGCAACTTGTCGAAATTGCAAAATTTAAATTTATCGTATACAAGCATCACAGATAATGGCGTATTTGCTCTGCCCGACTTGAAAGCGTTGGAGGGTTTATTTTTGGAAAATACCAAAATCACGGATAATGCTTTGAGATTTATCTCAGGCTTTGCGTCGTTGAGAATATTAGATTTGGACAGAACTGTTATATCCGATGAATGTTTGAAGGAAATGATTAAATTAAAGAATCTCGTTCTTGTGTGGATTAAAGAAACAAGAATTACGGAGGGAGGTGTAACTTTTATCCAGAATGCGCTACCTCAGTGTGAAGTTAAGTTTTCATAAATATGATGGCTAAATTGATTACGTAATTGAAATGGCGAAATATCATAGGGTATAGATGTACATGTGAATTATCCTGTAAGGAGCAAGGGTGATTTAAGTAGTATGCTTGATTAAGATGGGCGCCGGGGAATTGGTCAGGAATGTCCAATTCGACAATATTTTCGTAGTTGTGGATTGCGAGTTCTTTTCGCTTCGCCGTTGACTGAATGCAACGCTTCGAAGTCAGAGTCGTTGGCGGGACGGTTGAAACCCAGGTCAAAGACCCTTGGGCGGGACTGTGGGGAACCCCGCCGAAGCGATTACTAAGCTTCCGCTACATTCGTTCATCAATTCCAAGACCCTGTCCTTCACCATTTTGTTGAACCTATGATTGAACTTGCCGGGTGGGAAGTTCCGCATTGATCCGTTTCAGTATCGTAGTTATGGAACAGATGGTCGGAATTGGAGGCGATGCCGAATTTTCCGGTTCCAGGATTCGCTCGGTTAACGATATACGTGATGAGTTTATGATCCATATCGTAAACACCAACATCGGATTTACCTTTCACTCCGAGAATATGCGTGCTGACCATTGACTGGTATTGATAGCAAAAAATACCCACTAGAAATATCCAGAGGGTTATTGGGCTTGCTTTAGAACTAAGCTTTGCGTCGTCGCTTGGCAATTGCCGCAACCGCCAGACCAAGCAAGCCCATAGTTGCTGGTTCAGGAACGGCTTCAGTTGAGATTGTCAGGCCGTAGAATTGCGTATCCAAACTGGAAGAGTCTGGATTGTCAATACCTGTAATGCGAGCGAGGTATGTACCGGCGTTGAGGGCTGACGAAATGAATTCATCGCCGCCTAGGCCAGTTGAGTTGCTGAACCCGAGCATGTTTGTACCAGTTGCATCAAACAGGGCCAGACTCAGATCCGAGCGCATGGACGTATCGTAAGCTACTTGAGTCCCGTTCTGTGGGCCAACGTTGTATGCGAATCCAAGCGCCTCAAGAGTTAAACTGACGATTCCCGCAGAACTGATCGAGAAACTGAAGAAGTCTGTATCGTTGTTATCATCAATACTGACAAAGTCGGTTTGCGTTCCAGCAACAACAAACGAGCGAGCCCCATTCCCAATTGAAACAGGGTTTCCATCTGCTACCGAACCGAGTCCGATCGCATTGATTGCCGTATCGTTCCCAAGTTCATTGTTTGCTTTTTCATATTTGTCGCCATACCCGCGTTGCATCACCAAAATATCGTGATGTTGAGGTCCATCAAAAGATGTGTTGATGAATGGTTCCATCAGAAAGGCCGCATTGTTTGATTCGCAATGTGAACAGCCATATCCATGTCCGAGTTCGTGCATAAGAACGTTACGCAGGAATCTGAAATTATTGGTAGGTTGACCAAATAAAGCCATGTCGCTTGTATCAACAACCATGTCTCCATTGTTGGGGAAGTTATTGAATGCCAGAACATTGCTCGGGCCATCGATATTTCGTCCGCCAACCCGCATGTCGCCACGGATTCCCAGAATTCCAGGATTTGCATTCGATTGGCTTGCACCATCATCAAATGATGAATATTCCATTGTAATTCCGCAAAGTTCGCCCCAGCGGTTGTACGAAGATTGGAAGTGAGTGAACCAAGGTCGCAATGTTAGGTCGTTACCACCAGGGCCAGATCCGAACGTGGCATCAAGCTGGGCAATAAAGTTGCTTGTGCCACCTCCACTGAGGCTGGTTCCATCTGGGACTATGCTCCAAGTGAGCCTGAGCGGAGCACCTTGCACGTAACCTTGAATTGGTGTGTAAGCGGTGTTTCCGCTCCAGCGGTTACCGATGCCGGGAGGGTTTTGCGCGAAAGCAAATTGAGCGGCTAAAATTGTGACCGCCATAGCGATCAAGCGAGAATTGGATGAGACGGCTCTCCTCCGTCCAGTCGTTGTTGACTTACTGAAATTCATCATCTGTCTCCAAAAAAAACTTTCTACCGCTAAACTTTGATGAGAGTCAAAGAAATTATCCAGACCCGGTAATTGTATCAGGGGAGCCAGGATCGTCGAATAGTTTTGTAAATCTTTTTGTCAAATCATTAGATTAATAATTAGGAGAATGTCCTGCTTACATGACTCTTTCATAAATGATATGAGCGTGATTTTCGATGGCCATGTAAGCATGTGATGTCACCTCCAAAAGAAAAATCAGGAATAATGATTAAGTTTGAAGAGATTTTCCGGTCATGTCCATGCCACATCCAGATCAAATAGAGGTTTTGCAACTCGAAGAAAAGCATCTCGCTGTGCTGGCTTCGGCTCCTTGTGCAGAAGTTTATCAGGAGATTCCTTTCAGCGATGGAATTTCTATCAGAGAAATCGCAGAAGAAGTCAACCGAAGCACCGCTTCAGTGGGTGAGCATATTGCAAAGTTGGTCGAAGTTGGGCTCATCACTGCAATTGGGACGCGGAAACGCCATGCCAGGGAAGAGATTCTATATGCATTGAAGGCTGGCCACTATTTGTTTGATCCGGTAGGCCAGTCTGAAGGAGCAACCGAAGAATGCATCCGCAAATTCCGGTGCGATTTACGGCAGACCGACCGCATGAGCGCGGCGGCATTCCGGGCGATCCGCGATGTTCCTGAACTGTACGATTCGGTGCTAATCCGCTCGTATGTTGGTTATTTTGATAAGGAATCAAGTTTGAAAGTAAAAAAAGCTCTAGCTGATTTAGCGCAGTTGTTTTCTGAACTCCACGAGGAGGATCGCGAAGCGCGTGAAAAGGGCGACTACACGCGCGTCAAGCTTTCAATGGTGATGCTGCCAACCGTTCGCGAGAGCGAAAGTCGGGCGAAAAAAGTCCACCAGAAGTAGCGTATTCTAATAGAGAATAAGTTGATGAGAGCAAAAGAATCCCAAGAACCATTGATTGGTCATGGTGCTCCATGCTTGGCTTACTTGGCTGTGAATCGGTTGCCAGTAGTGAATTGGGCAACTAAGCAAGAACTTTATCAGGGATTAGTAAAGGGGCGCTCTTTCTTAGCGAAAAACTACCGAGATGGAGCCAGCTTTAAGTTAGCAGCCGAAGCCGCTTGTATGTCTCCCTATCATTTCAATCGTCTGTTTCGCGATTTGTTCAGAGAGTCTCCTCATCAATTTGTAATTGGACTCCGCTTATACAACGCTCGAAAATTACTCCGAACATCTCGTCTCCCCATGCGCGAAATCGCTCTAGTTGTTGGATTTCAACAACTTAGTTCGTTTTCGCGGCAATTTCGGCAACGATATGCAATGAGCCCAAGTGAATATCGCCGAAGAGAAGCTAGCAAGCTTTTACTTTCGCAAGAATAGGCAAACGAAATCAAATCGCCTTGCAGTATTGTTTCCAATCATGGCGACACGAATGAGCGAGACGATTTACTATGTTCACGATCTTGATGAAGCGGTCGAATCGTATCAAAAACAGCTGGGATTTAACTTGATACTAAAGCAGGATTGGGGTTGGGCGTTGTTGGAACTTCATGGCGGGAAAATTGGCTTGCTAACCGAAGCAGTTTGGAAACAGTCGGGAGAGGATTACGACGGAATGCCTCGACCTAAAATGGCTTTTCAGACTGATGACATTGAAGGAGAAGTAACGAAACTAAAGGAAGCCGGAGCGGATGTAGACGATCTTCACGGAGAACCAGGAAGTATGAGGGCGGTGACTTTCCGTGATTTGTGCGGAAATGAGTTCTTTTTGTGGGACGATGGGTGCCCCTTAACCTAGCTGCGCCCTCTCTGTTCTGTCCAGCCGTTTGGCTTCAATCATCTGACCTGTGAGCGGTGGTATTGTCGTGGATATGCCGCCTTCAGATTCAAATTTCCTCCAGATGCACAACACAGGAATTGTTGTAGAGTCGCTGGACAACATGATTCCGTTTTTCCTAGAACTGGGGATGATTTTGGAAGGTCGCGCGACCATTGAAGGCGATTGGTCGGGGCGCGTGACTGGACTCCGGTCGCAGAAAGTGGAAATGGCAATGCTCGCCACACCAGACGGTCACAGCCGGTTGGAACTTTCGCAATTTATTTCGCCTGAGGTAATTGCTGACCACCGAACGGCGCCAGTGAACGCGCTGGGTTATCTGCGCGTGATGTTTACGGTTAAGAATCTCGACGAGATCTTGCAACGGCTCTATGCGCTGGGAGCTTCGCTTGTTGACGAAGTGGTGCAGTACGAAGATGTGTACCGGCTGTGTTACATCCGCGGCCCGGAAGGGATTCTGATCGGACTGGCGGAAGAGTTGGGTGCCCTTTAGGGAACCGATCCCCGACGCACCCGATCCAGTCAACTAACTCTCAATCAATGACCCGGCAGAGGTCGTCCACGATCTTCTCCCAAACGAATGCAGAATTCGGTGCCGGCACGTGCAATGGTCGCGCGGGATTTTCGATCAATGACGAAGCGGGCCAATCCGCCTTCTGACTAACCGAAGGGACAGTTCCATCTCCAAGAATCGGCGAAGTGCGGATCTTGCGTCCGACCTTGTCAACCAATAAACGGCTTGCTGTGTTGGCGGCTGTTCCCTCCGACCAAAAGATGCGGCACCGATCCCAGCCGATTGCAGGTTCACCTGTAATGGATCGGTGGAAGTTGCGGGCAGAGATTTCTAGGTTAGAGTTCCAAGGGTCGAGAGTTGGATAGAGTCCGAGGGCTTGCGCGTCTTTCACCAACTGTTTCATGAATGTACCGACGTCTTGACCTACCGATCGAGTGACCGCGGCTCCACCGAGCACTGCTACTTGCCCGGGGAACTGTTCACTCGGGGCCAGGTAGTAAACGATCGGCGCATTCGGTGACATCTGCCGCATTAGCTCATCGGCGACGATTGCTATTCCCATATCGCCGGTCATGAAAACGTAGTACGCTTTTGGTGCTCCCCAGAACGGAACGTTGACGAAATAGGCTCGTTCAATCCTGCTGGGTGCCGATGAGCTCTTGATCGCTCCTCGGATGATCAGGCCTCCAGTGCTGTGCCCGACCAAAACGACTTTTGAGTCAATTAACGGATTGCTTGTCCGCAGCGTATCCAGGCATTCTTGCATCCCCGGAGGGACGCGATAGGGCGGCATCGTGCTACCCCCTTCGGTTCTGGCGCCGGATTTATACAGTTCATTGACCGTGCCCTCGAGCCGCAGTCGCCAGTCATATGGCCACGGTTGGAGGATGTAATGTTGGAGTCGTTTGCCGTTAACTATGATGTGCGGATGCTGGCTTGGGTTTAGGATTGCTGGCTGCTTTTCGATATCGTAAACAGTTTCCGTCGCGTACTTGCGGAAGAGGTCAAGTTTGCTTGCCTCGTTTCCAGGGAGTGGCAATCCGTTTTTGCCACAAAAGAGTCGCAAGAAGGGTTGCTCACCGAAAACGTTGAGGGACATCGCAGGAAAAGCTGCGGATTCCGTTGAATTCGTCTGAACGCTAATTTCGCTGCCAAAGACTCCCGGAATGAACAAGATTAGAGACTGGCGCAAAATATGGAGGCGATTTTCGGTTAGGGCGGGCAGCGATTTAGTACCCACTAACACGCGTGTTTGCGCTTCCAGCAAATTGCGATTTACTCCTGTACCAGTCATCGTGAGCAAGGTCTTAACTGGAACGGAGACTACTGCGACATGGGCTTCGTCGAACTTGAGTTCGATTGCCACTTGGTCGGCTCTGCCTAAGGGAGAGGATGCGGTTAGCCCGCTCGGCTGATCGGTGAGCTCACTAGGGCCAGCCCCATACGCAGATACGACGAGCCTCGCCGATCTGTCTGCCCGGTATCTAAGAGGAGCGACTTTGCGGGTTGGTTCCGATTCCAGCGTCCAGCCTTCCGTAGAAGGCCCTTCATCATGTGACCAGATCAATCGAATCGAAGCTGGGTCTGGGTTAAGCTTTTCGAGTGGTTCAAATGGAACGGTGTCTAATTTGAGCAGAGTAGGCGAACCTTTCACCTGCAAGTTGGGGAAGGGGCGAGCCTCCAGAAACGGATGGTTCGTCATTCCAAGGATCAAACGATCAGGGCTTCCCGGGAACCCGACGAAGTAATCCAGTGTGCTGTTCACGCCACGAACCTTTGAGCCAAGTTGTTGAACCATGGCTTTACTCATGATCGCCTTGCCGCCGTGATGTCCATCACCAGCAGTAACAATGCTTCCGTGGGCGAATCGAATCCAAGTCCAGTACAGGATTGCCAAAGAGTTCCGGCGTTGAATCATCAGCTGGCGGGTTGCCTCGTATCTTGGCACCACGATTTGCAGTGTCTGCCGGTCGTAGAGTTCGCGGTCTTCGGCGCGCGTTGGTGCGCGAAGGTTTCGCATTTTTAACTCCGCTCCCAGAAGATCAACCATCCCAAAAGCTTTATTTCCGCAGACGTCGAGAACCGCCTGCCAGTCTTCGGCGATACACGCGGCGACATAGGTGTAAATTGCTCTCCGCAGCGCTTCGCGATCAATCTGAGAGGATTGATAGTTTTGTTCGGCTTTTTTGAGGTTTGCTCTTGCTTGAACAAGCTGAGCCTCGTGTGCCTGGAACGGCGCAATCAGATCCGCCTCGCTCTTAACCACAGGGTTGTTGTTGACGTAAAACGTTTTGCCCGCTAACTGGGTTCGCACTGCTTCTCGGCACTGCTGAATAGAGTTCGTTGCCAATCCTGCGCTCTGTTCCGCCATCTGTATCAGTAGAGCCTCGGCGGCGGGTATCGGCCGAGTATCAGCGGAATGGAGAATCAGGGCGGCTAGTAGCGTGGAGACCATGGCTAAACCTCGCTACCATTCTAACGGATTCCGCCGCTCCTGGGGTTTTGGTTTGAAATTAAGTGGTTTGAGAACCAACTTGATTAACACCGCTACAGACACATGCTTTGGATGCTCCGGAGGGAATCGAACCCTAACGCCTCCTAAAGTCTGAAGAAATGTGATTGTTGCTCTCCGATTTTTGGTCGCAGGTACGATGGCTTATTGTGGATTCCGAAGTTTCATTTGAAAAATGGCTCGATACCATCTCTTCGTTCGAGACTTCAGAAGATCAATGGAGCGCAGGTCAACGGATTACGTGCTTGCCTCCACGAGTTGTTTCGAATTATCTTCAGAGACTCCTAACTAACGCCCCGGCCCTACTTGCAGGAATCACCCCAGTTCGGCTGGGTCATCTCATTTGGTTCTTCAACGGTATTTGTAGCTCGTATTGGCACGACGTGCGAAGCGAAGAAGTGCCTCAAGAGGATCAGATTGCGACGGTTCGTGCCATAGGGAACTTTTACCGTGACTTCTTAGATAAGTATCCGCTAGGGGATACCGCCGACGAAACGATGGCGGAAACGGCAGTTTATATGATGTGGGACATGGACTGCCTTGAAGGGGCCGCGATGTTCCCCGGCGAGGAGCACCTTGTGGATCCGATATTTGAAGTCTTGGGCATCGCGTTGAGATGTAAATCGTTTGGTTGTCAACGGAGTGCCCTGCATGGGCTTGGTCACCTTCAGCGATACCATCAGGATAGAGTTTGCACTGAGATAGACTGGGCTCTCAGTAGTTCACATCTTCACACAAATCTGAAGGACTATGCTCTCGAAGCGAGAACTGGAATGATACAGTGAGGGCTAGCAATTCTTGATTGAGAATAAGAATAATGGCGGCCCCGGAGGGAATCGAACCCCCGACGCCCTCCTTAGGACTGACATTTTCTAGGTTCAACGAGGCTGAGTGTTCGTCCGCCGTTGAACCTAATCGACCGCCGTTTTCCACCGCGTTGGAGAGACCTTGGAGAGACCAAAACTCACGCTTTTAACGTTGCAACCAGATCGTAGTCTCATGTGGGCACCCTCCGATCCCATTCCAACGTCATACTGTATCAGTCGTGAAATTTTGGGACGCGTTGAGAGGATTTGCCGGGCGAGCTTTGCTAGCCTCGGTTCTCGTGCTGACCCAAATGCACTTCTGCGTGTCGGACTACGTCCGTCCGTCAGGTGAAACTTGCCTCGAATGCGCGATCATCACCGATCATCCCGAGCCAGTGGGATCACTGTCGGACTCGCATGGCGATTGCCACGACTGCTGCGAAATCCGTGAGTGCGAGACTCCCAAGAGTTTCGATTCGCTGTCACCCGCTCCCCAGGTAACCCTAGAATTTGCGATCTTGCCACCGCCGACGGCTCTCCCTGAGCTCGGCTTCGTTGCAGTGGTACGGAACCAGTTTGTCTTTAGAGAAGGTGCTCCGCCGACAGGCCCGCCCTCGATTCATACGTCACGAGGTCCTCCCGCTCTGCATCGTGTTCAGCTATCCGCTGGGTGCGAGGTCATGAGTTTGGCGTAGCCGCTCGATCTTTGCTCCAGCCTTAACAAGCCCTGGAGCAACCCTTGAACAAACAACTCACAATTCTTTTCCTCTTGGCAACCACAGTATGCCAAGCCCAATCCCAAATATCCGCCCAAGACGCACTCAAGTTAGCGTCTCAAAACCGTCCTGCCCTCGCTGCCGCGAGACTTCGAGTAGAAGAGGCAAGAGCGACCGCCAAGTCCCTTGGTGCTCTCTCACCACTCGAACTTGCCGTTGGCGCGTCGAGCCGCAATGATGTTGGCGCAACCGACCAAGACCTAGCACTCACCCAAGGAATCGACCTATTTGGTCGTCAACGCTCTGCCAAAGCCTTGGGTGCGGCAGGTGTCGAGCGTGCACTCGCGGCTTACCGCGCAGAGGCAAGCGAACTCCAGGCCGAGGTACTGACGGCGTTTGCCGAGGCTGTATCGGCAAGACACCAAAGCGAAGTCTCGAATGAACTTCTGACTGTCGCTGAGGGCCTGTTCAACGCGACCAAACGAAGGTTTGACGAAGGCAAGGTCGCGGAGCTTCAGGTCACAAGGGCCAGCATCGAACTTGAACGCGCAAAGCAGGCGTCTGAGCTTCGCCGAGCCGACTTCGCCGCAGCGATCAAGCGGCTCTCGGGGTTGCTTGGGGCAAGAGCGGACACCCTAAACGTTGAGCCGGATGCTTCCATTGAGGTGCTCACCAGTCCGACCGTGGATCAGCGGCCCGACCTGCTAGAACTCAAAGCTGAGGTCCTAATTGCGGAGGCGGAAGCCAAAGTTGCCAGTGTCTCCAACCGCCCTGAATTCAGCTTGCAGCTTGTAAGGTCTCCCTGGGGAAATGATCGCGGATACTTTGTCGGACGTGCCCAGATTACATGGGCGATTTTTGATCACGGCAGGGCACGAAATGAGAGTCGCGCCGCAAGCCTTAAGGCAGAAGCGGCTCGCAAGCAACTCCTCGATTCAACTACGAAAGCGAAACTCGAACTCGAAGCTACGAAGATCGAGATTGATGCTCGGCAAGCCCGGATTCAACGCTATGAAGCGATTCTCGGGTCAGCCCGCGAACTCGTTGCTAAGTCTCAGAAGGGTTTTTCTGAAGGCTTTGGAACGCAGATTGATGTGCTTGAAGCGACCCGCGCATTGAGAGAGGTCGAACAAGAACTCGTTGAGGCGAGACAACAACTCTCGCTTGCTGTAATTGACCAGTATAAAGCTTCTGGATTCCTTGCGGAGGTGCTGAAGTGAGAAAACTCGGATTATTCATTGTTGTACTGATGCTCATGGCTGGGTGCGGCAAATCCCCCGAAGCCCCTCATGCGGACGAACACGGCAAGGAAGAGGAGTCGGGCCATGTTGAGGGCCAGGTCAAGCTCACGGATGAAGCCCAGAAGATCGCGGGCATTGAGACAACCGTCGTTCGCAGAGAAGAAATTCAGGAGTCCCTCCAAGTTCCGGGCACGGTCACAAGTACGGATCGTGGCAAGGCAGTGGTTACTCCGCCAGTAGCAGGAAGGGTCCTCTCGATTTCGGTCCGGCTCGGCGACGCAGTTCGCCAGGGCCAAACCCTAGCGATCATCGAATCTCCGGAACTCTCGCAAGCCTGGTCAACAATCGCGGAGGCCACCCGTGTGCGTGATGCAGCCAAATCGGATGTTCAACAGTCGCGTTCTGAGGTTGAACTAGCCATCGCGAAGCTGAACGCCGCAAGAACCAATCTCACCAGGCAGCGGGATCTCGCGAAAGCGGGTGCGTTCAGCCAAGCTCCGGTTCAGCAGGCGCAAAATGACTTGAACGAAGCTCAGAGTGAACTTCTAAGCGTTCAGAAAGAACAGGCAAGCCACGCGGAACAACTCCGCCGACTTGAGAACTTGTACCGAGACGGCATCGTCTCCAAGTCTGAACTTGAGGCGGCCCGACTAGAATTCCAGCAAGACCAGATTCGACTAGATCGCGCCAAAGCCAAGATCGAGAATGCCAAAGCCACCTACGACCGCGAGAGGAACATTGCTTCGCGGGGACTTTTGAACGCCAAAGAGCTTCAGATTGCTGAGGCGGACGTGAAGTCAAGTGAACTCGAACTTAACCGGGCGCGAATCAGAGTGCGAGCGGCAGAGTCGGCCTGGTCGAGTGCCAATCGCGGCGTCGCAAATGCCCAGGCGGTGTACCGATCCAACTCTGGTTCGGGTGGAGCATCGGTCGGTAGGGTTGCTCTGGTAGCTCCCATTGCTGGAACAGTCACTCACCTCGATGTCACCAAAGGTCAAGCAGTAGATCGAACCCAGGTGCTCATGGAAGTCGAGAACCTGAGGTCAGTATGGGTATCGGCAAACGTTCCCGAACAGGACTCGGCAAAAGTGCGCAAAGGTGCAAGGGTTCGGATCACGGTCGCCTCTTTGCCCGGACAAGAGTTTGAGGGCGTTGTGCAGGTAGTTGGGACACGTGTTGATCCCAAGACTCGTTCCATTCCGGCTCAATGTCTCATCGTTAGTTCTGCTGGGATGCTCAAGCCCGACATGTTTGCTACGGTGCATCTTGGCATCGGTTCGGCTCGTGAGGAGCTTGTGATTCCGCTCTCAGCAGTCGTAACGGAGGACAAGAAGACTTTTGTGTTCGTGAAGCATGATGGAGCCTTTGAAAAGCACGAAGTCGTGATCGGTGAGCGCGATGGTGACCGCATTGCCGTTGAATCCGGGCTTGAAGTAGGCGAAATCATCGCCTCTAAAGGTGCTTTTGTGCTTTCGAGCGAGCAAAAGAAGGACGAACTCAAGGGGCACGAACACTAATGCTAGAACGTGTACTAGAGTTCAGCCTCAAACAGAGGTTTCTCGTTATCATCGCGACCGCTCTGGTGGTCGTCCTTGGGCTGGTCTCGTGGCAGCAACTTACGCTTGATGCCGTCCCTGACATCACCACCAACCAAGTGGCGATCAACACCGAAACGGGCGGTATGAGCCCTGAAGAAGTCGAGAAGCTCGTGACCTTCCCCATTGAGACCTCGATGGGCGGAATTCCCGGCGTCGAGCAAGTTCGGAGCCTCAGTCAGTACGGTCTCTCGCAGGTGATCGTGACGTTCAGGGACGAAGTGGACACCTACTTCGCCCGGAACCTAGTCAACGAACGGCTCAACAGTGTTAAGGAGTCGCTTCCTTCGGGAATCGAAGCACCTCAGATGGGTCCAGTCTCTACTGGTCTGGGAGACATCTATATGTACGCACTTGAGAGCGAGAAGCGAAGCCCAATGGAGCTTCGTTCGCTCCAAGATTGGACCATTGCACCGCAGCTCCGGACAGTAGCGGGTGTCGCGGAGGTCAACTCGGCAGACGGATCGGTCAAGCAGTATCAGGTTGTTGTCGAGCCGCGTGCTCTTCTAGCACGAGGAATAGCGGTGGATGAAGTAGTGACCGCCCTCCAAAAGAACAATCAGAACGCTGGTGGAGGCGTTTTGGAGCGAAACGGGGAGCGAGTCCTCATTCGAAGCGTGGGCCTTGCCACAACGATCAGCGACATCGAGAAGATCGTCGTCAAGACTGAAAGCGGAATCCCGGTTCTGGTTCGCGATGTAGCAAAGGTTCAACTCGGCATTCCTGTTCTCACCGGCATCAGCACCAAAGACGGCAAGGAGGCCATGACGGTCACCGTCATGATGCTTAAAGGCGCAAACGGTCGCACCGTCGCCAACGCGGTGGATGCAAAGGTCAAAGAGATCAAGTCACAACTCCCTGAAGATGTGACTCTGACAACGGTCTACAACCGATCCGACCTGGTCGGAGAATCAGTTCTCACGGTTGAAAAGAGCCTACTGGAAGGCGGAGTTTTGGTCATCGTCGTTTTGCTATTGCTGCTTGGCAACTTCCGTGGCGCATTGATTGTTGCCCTCGCGATTCCGCTCTCGATGCTCTTTGCGATCATCGGGATGAACCGATTTGGCATCTCCGGCAACCTCATGAGCCTTGGCGCGATTGACTTCGGATTGATCGTAGACGGCGCGGTCGTGATGATCGAAAATGCGGTCCGGCGACTAGCAGAAGCGCGAGAACACAAGGGCTCAAAGCTCGACCGCCATGAAGTTCGGCACTCGGTCTGGGAGTCCTGCCGAGAGGTCGCGAAACCGACCGCTTTCGCCGTGACCATCATCACCGTGGTCTATCTCCCGATCCTTGCCCTCGAAGGAACGGAAGGCAAGATGTTCAAGCCGATGGCGTTCACGGTCGTGTTTGCCCTCATCGGTGCTCTGATCTTGACCATGACGCTGATTCCGGTCCTTGCCAGCATGTTCCTCTCTGGAGACACGAAGGAAGGGAGAAACCCAGTCATGGAGTTCTTCAGCCGAGTGTACGCGCCAGTCCTGAGGTTCGCATTGAAGCGTCGTGCGGTTGTTGTCGGTGGCGCGGTGGCAATCCTGCTGCTAGCTGGGTTCTTGTTCTCTCGCCTTGGCTCGGAATTCATTCCGCAGCTTGATGAAGGCTCACTGGTAATCCAACCCGTGAGAGTGCGGACCGTTGACGCAGAGCAGACAGTTCGGCTTGTGACGGCCTTCGAGAAGAAGGTGCTGGAAGTCCCCGAAGTGACCACCGTGTTCTCCCGCAGTGGGACCCCCGAGGTCGCCACGGACCCGATGCCATTGAGTCTCACTGACTCGTTCATCATGCTCAAACCCCGCGACAAGTGGCGGGCGGGAATGACAAAAGAGAAGCTGATCGAGGAACTCACCGAGAAAGTGAACCAAGTTCCCGGTCAGGGCTACAACTTCTCCCAGCCTATCCAAATGCGCTTCTCAGAGCTTGTTTCAGGTGTCAAAGCCGATATTGGAATCAAGGTTTTTGGCGAAGACCTGAGCGAGCTCAAAGCCAAGGCCGACGAAATCGCGGCAGCGGTTCGGGATATTTCCGGAGCGCAAGACGTGGAAGTCGAGCAAGTCGATGAAGTGCCTGTTCTCCAGATCGACATTGACCGGGACGCGATTTCCAGAGTCGGCGTGAGCATTGACGACATTCAGGAGATGATCAAAGTCGCCTTGGGCGGAGAACCTGTTGGTCAGATCATCGAAGGTGACAAGCGGTTTGCTCTGACGGTGAAACTGCCAGATAGCATTCGCAACGACGTGGAAGCGATCAAGTCGATCTTGATTGAAACTCCAGAAGGAGGTGGTGTGCCGCTGTCGTCTCTCGCGCACATCGATGACGCTCCTGCTCCCGCCCAAATCTCTCGGGAGATGGGCAAACGCCGCGTGGTTGTCCAAATGAACGTGCGAGGCAGCGACATCGGCACATTCGTGGCGGCGGCGCAAAAGGCAATCAAGGAGAAAGTAAAGCTCAAGGAGGGCTACTACATCACTTGGGGTGGGCAGTTTGAGAACCTGCAGAAGGCATCGGCAAGGCTCATGCTCGTCGTGCCCCTCGCGCTGTCCCTCATTTTCCTTTTACTGTTCTCGACGTTCGGCTCTTTGAAGCAAGCGATCCTCATTTTTACCGGTGTGCCGCTTGCGATCACGGGTGGGATAGTCGGTCTGTTTCTCCGTGGAATGCCGTTTAGCATCACCGCCGGAGTTGGGTTCATTGCTCTTTCCGGCGTTGCTGTGCTCAACGGAGTTGTGATGGTCTCGGCGATCAACCGACTTCGTGACGATGGAAAGCTTGGTGTGATAGACGCCGTACGCGAAGGTGCAACTCAGAGATTGCGGCCAGTCCTGATGACGGCACTTGTTGCCGCCCTTGGGTTTATTCCGATGGCCCTGAATACGGGAATCGGAGCGGAAGTCCAGCGACCCCTTGCGACCGTCGTAATCGGAGGAATTGCTTCGGCAACATTGCTTACCCTAGTCGTCCTCCCCGCGCTCTACACCTGGTTTGAAAGTGATAAACCGACTCCAACGGAGCTCTAAGCGGCCGCTAGTTCCAAATGATAGAAACAACATGAAAAATCAAACAACTAAGCTCACTTCGGGGCTGCTCTTGCTCATGGTAGCAACAGTCGCAACCCCACAAACCAAGCCCAAATCACTTGGCGTCTTCGAACTCACAGCGTACGAGCGCAAGGAGACATTTGCTGGCAAACTCGGCAACCGTGTGAGAGAGAAGCTAACCCTCAGACAAAGTGGCAAGACCTATACACTATCCTTCGGTGCGTTTCACACCCGGATTGCAGGGCAGACGGTGAAACCGTTCTGTCCCGGTTGTCCTGTGGAGGTGAAGAAGGGGAAGATCGTCAAAAACACCCTCGTCGCTGAGCGTAAAGACGTCATTCAGCTCCATGAGAAGGAATCGCCTGGCCATAAGCCTGGATCGAAATGACGTCTAAGTTCCTGATTCAGGGAATGGACTGCTCGGCTGAAGAACAGGTCATCAAGAACCGGTTTGGCAAGGTCGAGCAGGTTACGGAGTTGGAGTTTGATCTGGTCAACCGCATCCTCACGGTCACCCACGAATACGACTCTGACCTCCCCATTAGGACAGTCCTCAAAGAGATCGGTCTGCCACCTGAAGACGACTGTGACGTTGGATGCACTCCTGAAAAGCGCGGTATCGGCAGGGCCGATATCGCGCTCGGGGTTGCACTGGCACTCGCGATCCTAGCCGAAGTGGTCGCGTATTCGACTGGAAATGAACGCTCTTGGCCAGTGCTGGGGTTGTCCTTGACGGCTATTGGGCTAGGTGGAGTTACAACCTTCAAGAAGGGCTTGGTTGCGGTAAAGACACTTACGCTCAACATCAATTTCCTGATGTGCATTGCGGTCGTTGGAGCGTTCGTCATCGGATCATATCCAGAGGCGGCGATGGTGACCGTTCTCTTCGCGATTGCGGAGAGAATCGAGTCGTTTGCTTTGGAGAGAGCCCGAAACGCTGTCAAGTCGCTCATGACGTTAGCTCCCGAGACAGCCTTTGTCTTTCGTGAAGGAGTTTGGTCGGAAGTAGATGCTTCTACCGTTGCACTCGGAGAACGACTCCGGGTGCGCCCTGGTGACCGAATCCCCCTCGACGGGCTGGTTGTCTCTGGCGAGAGTTCCGTCGATCAGGCTCCGATCACGGGAGAAAGTGTCCCAGTTGAGAAAGCGTCTGGTGACCAGCTCTTTGCTGGGACCATTAACGGTGAGGGAATGCTTGAGTTCACGGTGACCGGGTCTAAGGGCAACACAACGCTTGATCGGATCATAAGGACGGTACAAGAGGCGCAAGGATCACGTGCGCCAACCCAGCGGTTTATCGACACGTTTGCTCGGTACTACACACCCATCATCGTCTTGATCGCCGTTCTCGTAGCCGTTGTGCCGACCCTTTTCGGTCAGCCATTTCTGCCTTGGCTTTACAAAGCACTGGTTCTGCTCGTGATTGCGTGTCCATGCGCCTTAGTGATCTCGACTCCGGTGACCGTCGTAAGCGGACTAGCAGCCGCAGCACGTCGTGGAATCTTGATCAAAGGCGGGGCGCACCTGGAATCAGGAAAGAACCTCACGCTCATTGCCCTCGATAAGACAGGAACCCTTACGCACGGAGAACCCAAAGTCACTCAGGTGGTGACACTGCACGATTACGAAGAGAATCTAGTGCGGCAAGTGGCAGCCACGCTCGATTCGACGAGCGCACACCCTATTGCAAAGGCCATCGTTGGTGCGTGGGAAGGTGAACTGCTTGCCCTTGAAAAGTTCGAATCGCTCACGGGACGTGGAGTCGCAGGCGATGTCGGTGGCGCGAAGTATTACCTTGGGAATCACAGACTCATTGAAGAAAAAGGCATTTGCTGTGACCACGTGCATGACGCTATCGGTCCGATAGAGCGCGACGGCAAATCGCTTGTGTTACTCGCCAATGAGAAGGAGGTTATGGCAGTCTTCGCGGTCGCCGATACGGTACGCCAAGAGAGCATTGAAGCTGTGCGGAAGCTACATGATTTGGGTCTCAAGGTGATGATGCTCACGGGCGACAATGAAGCAACTGCCCAGGCAATCGGAGCACAGGTAGGTATCGACCAGATTCAAGCCGAAATGCTTCCCGAACATAAGCTGGTGACAATTCAGGACGCGCTTGGTCGAGGTGAGCGGGTCGGAATGGTTGGCGACGGAGTGAATGACGCGCCAGCACTGGCGGCTTCAACCGTAGGTTTCGCAATGGGAGCCGCTGGAACGGATACTGCCATAGAAACTGCCGACGTTGCCCTTATGGATGATGATCTTCGAAAACTACCTGAGTACATTCAGTTGAGCCGCCGTACCTCAGCTATCCTGACCCAAAACATAGTGATTGCCCTGCTGATCAAGTTCGTTTTCTTTGCGCTTGCCATGACCGGGACGGCGACCCTCTGGATGGCCGTTTTTGCTGATATGGGCGCGAGCCTGTTAGTTGTCGGAAACGGCCTGCGAATTCTTCGCACTTCTTCTCGAAAGGAACCTACACACCACAAAGAGTGACGCCCTCCGTTGTCGTGGAGAGACTTCTGAGAGACCGAGTGACTCGGTCTCTCGCTCTTCGCGACTCAATTGATGAAGTTTAGGTTCAATATAGTGGCGGCCCCGGAGGGAATCGAACCCCCGACTCACTCCTTAGGACGGAGGCGCTCTATCCACTGAGCTACGAGGCCGGAATAACCTTCACTATCCATCACCGAATACTTGCGGGTGAAACCGCACAATTCTAAAGCGACCGAAGCAAGCGAAGTCGCCAATAATTTACCCGGTACAAACAGTCGGACATCAAAGGCCGGTTTCCGCGAGAACCATATCTGCCAATCTAAGGTGGTTGTGCCGCGAATAACATGAATTTGCGGGAACCTATTTGAACCTGAGACGTAAATTATTAACAAGGAGACAATTGAAGGGGAGACTAGACCTGTCGGGCGGTGAGGTGCAGATAAACTCTGCACACTTTTTGAACTACGCTAGCGCACTGCGTTGGGTGGTTCGCGAAACCAACGGAAAAAGCCGCATGGGTCTGGATAGAATCAACGCTCTCACCCAACAGTTAGGGGTTCCCAGGGGCGGTTCGGCAAAGTTTTTTCATGTCGCTGGCACCAACGGCAAAGGCAGTACCACCGCTACGATTCAAGCAATTCTCACCGCCTCGGGCAAAAAGTGTGGAGCGGCTTTCTCGCCTTATGTTTTCGATTTCCGCGAGCGGGTGCAGGTGGATGGCAAGCTCATCCCTGAAGAGCAATTCGCGGCGGGTAGTTCGGTTATTAAATCACTTTTTCCAACGTTGGTGGAAGAAGGGTACGGGGAACCTACGATGTTCGAAACCATCACCGCGCTCGGTTTTTGGTTTTGGGAACAAGAAAAGTGCGATACCGTCGCGCTAGAAGTTGGCTTGGGCGGTCGGCTTGATGCAACCAATATTGTTGACCCAGCGGTGAGCGTAATTGTCTCGATTGGTTTTGACCACACGGAGATTCTTGGCGGAACTCTCATGGAAATCGCCGAAGAAAAGGCGGGGATCATTAAGCCCGGCAAGCCAGTGGTGTTGGGGCAGTTGCATCGCCATGCTTCCGAAGTAATTCGGCTGATTGCGCGGCAAAACGAATCTCCAATTTACGAATTCGGAAAAGAATGGTTTGTCTCTGCGGATAAAGATGAATCGGAATTTGAGTTGACCTTTGATGGGCAGGTCTTGCGCTTGCCAAAACCGCTACGGCTCAAAGGGCCGATTCAAACTCACAACGCGGCTTTGGCGGCGGTCGCGTGCTTGGTGGGTGATCCAGAACTGCGTCACCGTCCCGATTGTGCCGAGGTACTCGGGAAGGGAATCAAAGCTGCATTTCAGCCAGGGCGATTCCAGATTTTCAACGCGCATGGCCGGACATGGATTTTGGATGGAGCGCACAACGAACAGGCGTCGGCAGAGCTCATCCGCACGTTCCGTAGCCAATTCCCGGGAATAAAGGCAGAGTTGGTTCATGGCATGTTTGATAAACGCGACCCGATGGATACCGTTCCCCAATTTGCAACGATCTGCAATCGCGCTCAGTTCGTCACCATCGGCTGGCAGGGGGCACGGAAAGCCGAAGAACTCAATGAACTCTGCGGCAAATATTTCTCGGAATCGCGCGCGGCAACCTCAGCGGAAGATGTCGTAGCAAATGCTCAGGGCGACGTTGTGCTGGTCACCGGAAGTTATTATCTGCTGGCTGAAATCGCCAAAGCGGCAGGACTTAATGTTGGGGAATCTCAGCCCAAAAACTAGCTGAAGGCCGAACTTTCTGGTTTTTGGTGCATTATTTGAATAGAGAGTCGTTGTGGTGTGCCGCCACAGACCCCAGGATTGAACAATGAAGAAAGCACTCATCGGTATTGCTGCCATCGCCGCCCTTGCACTCCCTGTTTTTGCGAGTGCCCCAGATAGCGGCCTCAAAGTTGGCGAAATGACCAGCGCGTTTGAGCCTCATCACGTTTCGGGCCCAGATAAAGGCACCGACACCTGCCCAGTCTGCAAATACGGAAATCGTCCGGCAGTTCAAGTGTGGGTAAACGGTGACGCTCCGGAAAACGTGGTTGCCATCGCCAACGATTTGGATAAAAAAATGGCTTCCAGCAAAGCCGAATTCCGAGCATTTGTGGTTTATCTCACCCACTGCGAAAAGTGTGTCGAAATGTCGGGCACCATTGCAGGCAAAGTCAAAGGTGAAAAGGTCGCAGTGACCAACTTGCCAATCGATAGCCCTGCGGTCGGCGACTACAAAGTCAATACCGATACCGCGGTGAAGAACACAGTCTTCGTTTACAAGAACCGAAAGGTTGTGGCTAAGTTCGTGAACCTAAAAGGCGACGAAGCTGGCCTGAAAGCTCTGAACGCTGCGATTGCCAAAGTCGACAACTAAGTTTTCTTGCTCGTAAAACAAAACGCCGCTCCGGGTTTATCCCGGGGCGGTTTTTGCACTCGCCCGATTTATCAGTACGATGACTCCGCTGTTCTTGTTAGCAGTAAGTTCTGGAACCGTAGCACTGCTCGCGCTGAAATTGAGTTGGATTTTTACACGTAGCATCAGTTAGCTTCGTCAGTATTAGTCACCTGGTTGCCTTGGCGATCCATAGACGTAGTCTCACCGCCAAATTGTACTGGAGCAATGAGTTTTAATGATCGTTGAACAAATACCTAGCATTCCTCTGCTTAATAAAATCATCAAACCTTTCAGTTTCAGCTTCATTAACAGGAGACTCAGTAAGCTCTAGCAGATACTTCTCTAAAGATTTTTGCACATCTTTATACTGTGTAAACCCATTATGCACCAATAAATCAACGTACGCTAAAGTCAGAAACGGCCAAACTCTGCGTTTTGATAAAGACACTACTAAGTGAGCACCGTCCAGAAATACTGCTAGTGAAATTGGCAATATCTCTCGTTCTGACGAGATATAGGGCTGATATCTACCTAACAAAATCTGAGAGAACGCTTCTTCTGGAATTGCACTTAGATCAGGATCCCTCGGAGATCCATCCAGTTCGAGTCCCATGGCAACCATTGCAGAATCAATATCTGCATCTTGGGTTGGCAAAACACTCCATTGTTTAAGAAATTCTGCCATCCAAGCCCACCGTCTCTCTTCTACCAATCTTTTCTCCAAGCATTTTCAAAATCAGGTAGTGGGTCAGTTTGTATCGTACACATTTTTATTTTCTACTGCTGTTCTCATCCCACTTTCTCAAAGTGTCTTTCAGAAGCATTTCCTGAAGGTCTTCATTTTTTCGAAGGTCGTTGAAAGTTGCCTTATCAATCTAGAGACGATGTTTGAGCGGAAAGGAATCCGTTTTGTATGCCCTAAATCTACTTGTGCGCGTGGAATATCTACTGATGTTTTCCGTATCCCGCAGGTAACCTGATTCCATTCGATGGAAGGATTCGACGATCCACGACCTGAGCTTGCCGCTACTCTGGTTACAATGGAATTTGGCCCGGACGGGCGAATTCATCAGCTTTGGGCAACCGATCCAGGATTGCCAGAAGAAGGCGAGGATTTCCAGTTTGTGTTGCCGCCAATCCAATTCGGGGAAGAAGGCGCGGACGATTACTATCCCGGCACAATCCTCCTCGGAGTCCGGAGCGATCCCAACGAACCGTGGGTAGTTAGCCGCAACAGCGGGGCAAAACCGACTGTTTCGTTGGACATAGATTCACTCACCAGCGGAAGCCTAGGTTTTGAGTACGAGTTTCCACTCATCGAGGGGCTAGAGGTTACTGGCAACTTTTGGGAGCACCCAGATGTGATTCCGCAGGTTGTGTGGGATGTCGAAATCAAAAACGTTGGACGTCGTACCATTGAGATCGGTGAACTCGGCTTTCCCATGGCCTTCAACAATTTCTACGATGGGTTTGGGTGGAACGACGAGCAACTCAAAAAGCTATGGCAGAGCCGCGTTTACCTGCACAAGTTTATCGGCGGCGGGGCAAGTTGGCTCTTTGCCCAACGCATGACGGCGGAAAGCCCGGGCTTACTGGTTTTTCCAGGCCATGAAACCGGATGGGAGTTTTACAACCATGTTCAAGGCAGTTTGAATACGCCGCACCAATGGGAAGGCATCCCCGTGGTCTACGTCCATAGCAAAGCCACAATCGAACGCGAAGAGTGGCCGACTTGGTTCAATGAACACACAAGTTCGATTTTAGAGCCGGGCGATTCCCGCAAAGTGCAGATTCGTTTTGCCGCAACCGAAAGCGATAAACACGACGGGGTTCATTCCACGCTGGCCCTGTGCAACAAACCGACGATCCGGATTCTTCCGAGCGCCGTTGCTCCGGTAGATGTAGGAATTGGGGTTGAAGTGGCAGGAACCCCGATCAGCCGTTTTTATGTCAGCCGCGAAGCGACCACCGAAGTTGATACCGATGAAGCGGGTGGGTTCTGCTTTGTCAAACCATCGGAACCAGGGCCGATGATTGTAAGCTTTCAGGATTCGGCGGGGTTGATGTGCCACGCGCATTTGATGTTCACCGAACCGCTCCAGCACCTCATCAAAAAACGCGCGGCTTGGATTGCGGAGCATCAAGTGATGCCAGCGACGGGAACGCCGCTTGATCACGCAATCGTTCCAGTGGAACTGCAAGCACCAGATGAACCGCCGATTCCAATCGTGGAAGCGACCGAATATGCTGAACCCAGTGGTTTGGAATACTCCCTCGGCGATGCGTTGTTCTTGGCAGAGAAGAACACCATCTATCCAGTAGCCGAGCAGGTCACGGTTGTAGATCAGTACATAGAGCAGTTTTTGCTGAACCGAGTCCAGAACCCAAGTAGTGGCGCGGTAGCGAGTGTTCTGATTGAAGGGATTCCTGCGTACTTTGGTCGGCCCATGACGTACCCCAGCGTGGCGAATCTGTATCACTCGATGTACCGAATCGCGCGGAGTTACGGGCAAACCAGCCGCCAGCCAATCGATTATCTCAAGATGGCTACGATGACCGTGGATGCCTTGTTCAAACACGGTTGGCGGCTGTATGTGCGGTCGGTTGGGGTTCTTGGATTTGCGCGGTTTTACGATCTGCTAGAAGACCTCACTAACGAAGGGTTGGAAGAGGAAGCTGAGATCGTTCAGAAGTGGCTCGATTTCAAAACAGGGGAAGTCGTAGACGCTCAGTATCCGTTTGCGGGTGAAACGGTGATGGATACTAGCGGCTTCGAGGAAATTGCCGCAGCCGGGCGATACCAAGATGACGATGACCATTTGGAGCGTACTATGCGATGCGCTTTTGCAACTCGGTCGCTTGCTCCAAGTTGGTGGTGGTACGGCGCAGATAAGCGTCAAGGCGATTTAGGCGAGAGTGCTTCACGGCGGGCGTTGATTGATCGTGGAGAGGCATGTCTAGCGCACACCACAATCCCGAATTCGCTCATCTTTTTCGGCCTGATGGATCGTGATTATCTGGCTTTGCCGGATGCTTACGTTCGTATGGCGTTCGGCGGAATGCTCGGGCCGTGGGCGTTGATCCGACACGATGGAGCGGCGAGCCTGTGCTACTGCCCCGATCTTTCTAGCAAACATGCCGGATACAACACTTTCACCGGCGGCAGTGGGCTTGGCTATTACCACTACCTAAGAGCGGCAGGCAGTTATGTCTTACCTAACCGCGAACCAGATGGATATTCGTTTGGATGCCATCACATGGTGGATACCGATGTCCATATCGTGCGCCCTTGGGATGGGGTTGGTCGAAAGATTGTTCTGCGTCAAATTGGAGCAGAATTCCACCTCGACTTCGGATGCTTTTACGAACTCCGTTTGGACACGCGGCTCAGGTGGTTTGAAG
This sequence comes from Fimbriimonadaceae bacterium, assembly GCA_019638675.1. Taxonomy (GTDB): domain Bacteria; phylum Armatimonadota; class Fimbriimonadia; order Fimbriimonadales; family Fimbriimonadaceae; genus UphvI-Ar2. The sequence continues at coordinate 1,711,816 of JAHBTE010000001.1, forward strand.
CCAGCATCACAAGCCCAGCGGATAAACCGATTCGTACAAAGCTGAGAGTGAAAGGTTTATGGGGCAAATCAGTTGTAGTTGACGGTAAATCGTACGAAGTGAATGATCGTACGTTTGTAATTCCGGTCGAGCTTGGAGCAGGCGCTTCGGTGGTCGTCCGCGGCGAGGTTGGGTGATTCCGCTTATTCGGAGTAACATAGAACTATGCAGCAGATGCCGGAATGGTGGTTAACGTCTTCGGGGATATTTTTCATCCTCGGGGCGGTGGCGATGGGGCTCATCGCCGTTTCCAGCATGGGCTTGCTGTGGATTCTGCTCGACCTTCGCAAGGGAATGCTTCAGCTCAATACAAAGGCAAATGCTCTCACTGATAAGCTAGATGCAATTGCAACCAACGTCAAAAGCGTGACTGATGAAGTCGGAACAAGAGCGCGGGGCATCACCAAAGTGGTTGATGAGCACGCCCACACGGCTTTCGGGATTATCGAGAAGATCGCCCCAATTTTTATCGCTATCGGCTTGATGAACAAAATCGCAAAGCTTGTTCGCCGAGTGAAGTAGCGAATTATTCCAGTGGATTTTCGTCTTGCTTGGCCACGATCATGCGCTGGGTTGGGTAAGCAAATTCAACGTTGCATCGCTCCGCAATCCGCATGATTTCAAGCAATATCTGTTCGCGTATTTTTATTTCAGCCGTGAAATCAGAAGCGTTGATAAATGTTTGAACCAGGATGACTAAGTCACTGGCTCCATATTCATTAAACGCGACGTTATTTTTCTCTTTCCAAGTGTGTTCGTTTTGGTTCAAGTAATCGCGAATAGAGTTGACAAAATTTTCGACTTCATCTGGCGTTGCATCATAAGTAATACCGAGCGTGGTTTTAATGCGTCGGAAGCGCCGCCGCCCCATGTTTTCGATTGGATTGTTGATGAACTGGCTGTTCGGAATGAGAATGACACTGTCGTAAAACGTTCGCAAGGTAACCGAGCGAATAGAGATATCTTCGACGATCCCCTCATGGTCAGTAACGATCACCCAGTCGCCAATTTGGAACGGCATCTCAAAGAGCACGGTTAGCGAACCGAAGATGTTCTCCACTGAATCTTTTGCCGCAAGGGCAACTACCAAGCCACCAATCCCAAGTCCAGCGATAAGGCCCGTGATATCGAAGCCGATCCGCTGAAGGAAGTACATTAGGGCGATTCCGATCACGATGATTCGGGCAAGGTTGCGGATGATCGGCAGGAAAAGCCGCTCTGCGCGCTCAGCATCTGCCATTTTTGGGGTGATGAAGGTGATGAGGTATTCGGTGAGGGCAAAGCCGATCCAAGCAAATCCGACGGTGAGGACAACTTCGGAGAAGAAAGCCGTCGCGGCTCGGATATCTGGCACAAGTTCAAGTGCAACGGTGAGGCGGTTAAAGATTAATCCACCAGTGACGAGGAAAATTCCGTTGCCGGCCGATTTCAATGCGTGAGGGCTAATCAGCTGCCCAAACTTTTTCACCTTCAGCGCGATAGCCGTTTTAATAATTACTTTAACGACTATTGCCACGATGTAGCTGGCGATTAAGGCGATTAAAATGCCGAGCCACTTCCACGGTTCAAGGCCGTAAAACGCAGGCGTACGCCACCATTCGCTGAGTCGCTCGTTTGCAAATTGGACGGGCAGCGATTCGCTCGGTTTGACATCTTTTAAGTTGCCGACGACCTCTTGGTCACGGAAAGCAAGCCAGTATCCGTGAACCTTGGCAACCGTATTCGGTGAGAATCTCCATGCTCCATCAGAATCTTTGACCAGCCGAATCTCGCCTTCGTTGTTCGGCAAAGTAATGGCGTATTCCGTTTCATTTGGGTTATCAGGAACCGTTTGCAGGTCAATAAATTTGGTGCGGTTAAATACCGCGAACAGCTCAACTGCAGTCCGCTGACCAAATGTTTCTCTTATGACGGCTGGCTCTTGCGAAAGGTCAAGCGTGGTTGCGGCCGTAACTAGGTTCGGCGGAGTCTCGTTCATCGCAGTGAAGAACGTGGTCAAGGTGGCCCGTGGGTTGGCAAGTGTTTCGGGAACGGTAGTTGTCGGTTCGGTCTGGGCTAGGGCTGAGCCGACCAAGGCAAAGAGTAACACGAGTAGGAAACCGAACCGTATCGAAAACATCAACTCAAACCTACCAGAAATCACTCTGGATGTTCGGGGGACAAAGGCTCTATACTATGCCAAATGAAGGTGTTGCGGGTTCAAAAGACTATGTTGGCATTAGTCGTATTGGCATCGATTTTCGCAACTTCATGCTCACTTCAGCCACTACAAGGCGATAAAGATCTTTTACAGATTTACGACAAGTACGTGACCGCCACGGATAAGTTAGGAGAAAGCATTTTAGAAACAAAAGCAATTGAGGGTCGTGATTTGAAAGTTGTTCGCCTGAAGCAGCTTCATGAGCAGCATAGGAAGGTACTTGTAGACCTGCAAACAGAAGTAGCGGCGACAAATATTGGACATGACTTGGCAGAACGGAAGTCTTTAATCAATTCCATTCTAAGATCGGAACTCACATTCAACGAAGAATACATTGTTAACTACACACATTTTTTAGAGACAAAGGATGTGGAAATCCTGAGGAGAGGGAGTGACATCACGGATCGTCACGAAATAGAGCGCGCCAAATGGTATGAACTGTATCTTGCCGAATTATAAATTGAGAGAAGTTGGCTGCGAAACTAATTAAACTTCGTTAGTAAGTGCCACTGTCCGTTTGACCTAGGAAACGGGGCGGGACCTTGACACTCAGGCTCAAACGGGCGTATCATCGGCTCCTGGTGTGAAGACCGCGTATGCGATTTTTATACCCGCCAGTTCCTTCACGGGATTGTGGCTATAGCATCAAAACGATATCGAGTTGAAAACGAGTCGCCCTTTGCCAAGCCCCGTGTCTGAGCGACAGGGCTTTTTTTGTGCCCGGAAGGAGTGGTGTTATGGACAACCAGAGGATTGAATGCCGACCGTAAACCAATTAGTTAGAAAAGGCCGCGAAAAATCGACTTTGAAATCAAAGTCGCCGGCTTTGAAGAAGAACCCCTTTAAGCGGGGCGTGTGCACCAACGTGCGGACAATGACACCGAAGAAGCCTAACTCGGCACTTCGTAAAGTTGCTCGTGTGCGCTTGACTAATGGTATCGAAGTCACGGCCTACATTCCTGGTGAAGGCCATAACCTGCAAGAGCACTCAGTTGTTCTCGTTCGCGGTGGTCGTGTTAAAGACCTTCCTGGTGTGCGCTATCACATTATTCGCGGTGCGCAACAAACATCAGGCGTGAACAACCGACAAAAGAGCCGAAGCAAGTACGGCACGAAGCGACCGAAGAAGGCGGCTTCATAGTCTTAAGGAGAATTTGAAAAATGCCACGTAAAGGTCCAGCCCCCGCACGAGTTATCCTCCCTGATCCTGTCCACAACAGTGAACTGCTACAACGATTTATCAACCGATTGATGCTAGACGGTAAGAAATCAAAAGCAGAACACATCGTTTACACCTCGCTCGAAAATGCAGCAGAAAAGCTGGAAGTCGAGCCAATCGAAGTTTTTGAAAAGGCAATGGCTAACGTCATGCCGCAAATGGAAGTTCGACCTCGCCGCGTCGGTGGTCAAACCTACCAAGTCCCGATGGATGTTCGACCTGCTCGCCGAAGCACTTTGGCTCTGCGGTGGTTCGTTACATTCAGCCGCAAGCGAAGCGGCAAAACAATGGTGGACAAGCTGTCTGCCGAATTTATTGATGCTTACAACAACACGGGTGGTGCTGTTAAGCGAAAAGAAGACACCCACAAGATGGCTGAAGCCAACCGTGCTTTCAGTCACTACCGTTTTTAATTGAACTGAAGAGGAAACTGACAAGACCATGGCCCGATCTCACCCCCTAGAACTCATTCGAAACATTGGAATCGCCGCTCACATCGACGCGGGTAAGACAACAACAACCGAACGAATTCTTTACTACACCGGGAAGACTCACAAGATCGGAGAAGTTCACGATGGCGCAGCCACCATGGACTGGATGGAGCAGGAGCAAGAACGAGGAATCACCATCACCTCGGCGGCAACTTCTGCTTTCTGGCGCGGTTCTAACCTCGATAAGCCTGAGCACAAGATCAACATCATTGATACTCCGGGTCACGTTGACTTCACCGTTGAAGTAGAACGATCCCTGCGGGTTCTTGATGGATTGGTCGCGGTTTACTGTGCGGTTGGCGGTGTTCAACCTCAATCTGAAACGGTATGGCGCCAAGCCAACAAGTACAAGGTTCCTCGAATTGCTTACGTCAACAAGATGGATCGCTTGGGTGCTGATTTCTACGAAGTTGTCAACCGATTGCGCGACCGACTTGGTGCAAACGCGGCTCCAATTGCAATCCCCATTGGCGCAGAAAGCGATTTCAAGGGTTACATTGACCTTCTTACTATGAAGGCAACGATTTACACCAGCGACGACGGAAAAACCTTCGATGTCACTGACATTCCTGCCGACATGGTTGCGAGTGCCGCTGAATGGCGCGAAAAGCTGATGGAATCCATCGCCGAGTTCGACGACTCGATCATGGAGCGATTCCTGGAAGGCGAAGAAATTCCGATGGAAGAATTGAAGGTCGCTCTACGAACGGGAACCGTCGGCAACAAAATCGTGCCTGTGCTGTGCGGAAGTTCATTCAAGAACAAAGGTGTCCAATATCTTTGCGACTGCGTTGTAGACTTCTTACCATCCCCTCTCGACGTTGATGCAATCGTTGGACTTGATCCCCACACGGATACTGACATCGTCCGCAAACCCAGCGACGAAGAGCCGTTCAGCGCGCTTGCCTTCAAGATCGCTACCGATAAGTTCGTTGGTCGCTTGACCTACGTTCGACTTTATTCGGGTGTTCTCAAGAAGGGAAGCCAGATTTCAGTTTGCTACCGCGATCCGCAAACCAACGACCTGCGAAGCCGGAACGAGCGCGTTGGTCGGATTTTGGAAATGCACGCCAACAACCGCCAGGATATTGATGCGGTTTACGCTGGCGAAATCGTTGGTGTTATCGGCCTCAGCGATGTAAAAACTGGTCAAACTATTTGCGATTCCAATAAGGAAATCGTTCTGGAATCCATCAAGTTCCCCGAACCGGTTATCCAAGTTGCTATCGAACCTAAGAGCCGAGCCGACCAAGAAAAGCTGGGTACCAGCTTGGTTCGATTGGCCGAAGAAGATCCGACATTCCGAGTCTTTACTGACCCAGAAAGCGGTCAAACCATCATCAGTGGTATGGGTGAACTTCACCTTGAAATCATTGTTGACCGGTTGAACCGAGAGTTCGGCGTCCAAGCAAACCAAGGCAAGCCTCAGGTTGCCTACCGAGAAACCATCTCAACGAACAGTAAGGCTGAGGGCCGATTTGTTCGACAAACGGGTGGTTCCGGTCAATACGGGGTCTGCGTACTGGAAGTTGAGCCGCTTGAAGTTGGACAAGGTTTTGTATTTGAAAACAAAGTCGTTGGTGGTGCCATTCCTAAGGAATACATCCCAGCGGTTGAAAAAGGTGTCCGCGAAGCACTCACTAACGGTGTTATCGCTGGTTACCCAGTCGTTGACGTGAAGGTCGCAGTTGTGGATGGTTCTTACCACGATGTTGACTCAAACGAAAACGCATTTAAGCAAGCCGGTATCCTCGGATTCCGCGAAGCCATGAAGAAGGCTAAGCCGATTCTGAAAGAGCCGATTATGCAAGTCGAAGTCACGACCCCCGACAATAACGTCGGCGACGTTGTGGGTGACCTTAACGGTCGCCGTGGTCGCATTGCCAGTATGGATTCAGCGCCTGGCGGTGTGACAATTGTCAATGCTCACGTTCCCCTTTCGGAAATGTTTGGATACGTTACAACTCTGCGTGGCCTGACGCAGGGACGTGCAACTCCTAACGTCACACCTTCTCACTACGAGCAGGTGCCGGCAAACATTGAAAAAGAAATTGTAGAGAAGACACAATCAGGTAGCTGATCAAATCAGGAAATAAACAGACATGGCAAGAGCTAAATTCGAACGAAATAAGCCCCACGTTAACATTGGTACGATTGGGCACGTTGACCACGGCAAGACCACTCTCACTGCGGCTATCACCGGTAGCCTCGCGCTCAAGGGTCTTTCCAAGAAAGTCAACTACGATGAAATTGATAACGCGCCTGAAGAAAAGGCTCGTGGTATCACGATCAACATTTCGCACCAAGAGTACGAAACCGAAACCCGACACTACGCACACGTAGACTGTCCTGGTCACGCTGACTTTATCAAGAACATGATCACTGGTGCTGCTCAAATGGACGGCGCTATCCTGGTTGTTTCTGGTACAGACGGCCCTATGCCACAAACTCGAGAGCACATCCTGCTTTCTCGACAGGTCGGTGTTCCACACATCGTCGTATTCATCAACAAGGTTGACCTCGTTGACGACGAAGAACTGCTCGAATTGGTAGAAATGGAAATCCGCGAACTGCTTTCCAGCTATAAATTCCCAGGCGATGACACTCCAATCATCCGAGGTTCAGCTGTAAAGGCAACCCAAGCTCTAGAAGCTGGCGCTGGCGCTGATGATGCGGCTCTCAAGCCAATCTACGATCTGATGGACGCGGTTGACTCATTCATCCCGACTCCAGAACGAGATGTAGACAAGCCGTTCCTCTGCGCAGTTGAAGACGTTTTCACCATCACCGGTCGCGGTACCGTTGCAACTGGCCGTGTTGAACGCGGTACTTTGAACGTCAACACCGAAGTCGAAATTGTTGGTATCACCGAAACCCGCAAGACCACCTGCACCGGAATCGAAATGTTCCGCAAGTTGCTCGACAGCTGCCAAGCTGGTGACAACGTTGGTCTCTTGCTCCGCGGTATCGACCGAACTGATATCGAACGAGGAATGGTTATCTGCAAGCCAGGTTCAATCAAGCCACACACCAAGTTCGATGCTGAAGTCTACGTACTCGGTAAGGATGAAGGAGGTCGACACACCCCATTCACCACCGGCTACCGACCACAGTTCTACTTCCGAACCACTGACGTTACCGGTACCCTGAACTTGCCAGAAGGTGTTCAAATGGTTATGCCAGGTGAAAACATCACCATGACCGTTGAACTGATTGCCCCGATCGCTATGGAACAAGGTTCCAAGTTTGCGATCCGCGAAGGCGGTCGAACCGTTGGTGCAGGAACCATCACGAAGGTCTACGAATAAGAGAAAAAAACAGTGTCCCGACTTTTAGCCGGGACACACTTTTCTTAAGAGAAAGAACATGAGTGGACTGCCAACAGTAAGAATTCGAATACGGGCTTATGATCACAGGATTTTGGATCAATCCGCCGTTAAGATCAGCGAAACGTGCAAGCGCACGGGCGCACGCATCAGCGGACCAATCCCCCTGCCGACTAGAATCCGCAAATTCTGCGTGATCCGCGGTCCGCACATTGACAAGGAGTCGATGGAGCATTTTGAGCTGCGTGTACACAACCGCTTGCTCGATATTCACGACCTCACAAACCGAACTATCGAAGCTCTGGAACGACTTGATCTTCCCAGCGGCGTTGATATTCAAATCAAAACTGTCTGATCCAATTTCCTGATTGACAGAACTCAAACCCGCTTGACTTTTGCGAGTTAGGCGGGTTTTTGTATTGGAAACCATGCAATCAATAGATCGCATAAATGCCAGATTTCGTAGATAATTTCGGGCTCGAATCATGTTTGTGAACCTAAACAGTTACATATACGGGTTTGACAAGATGTCCAATACTTTTGTACACTGAGCTACTATGCTGAGCTCACCTTGGATGATGTCCTTAATCGGGGTGGTCGTTGGAATTCTGTTGAAGTGGGGATTCGATTTCTTCTTTGGAAATCCTCGCTGGAACGCGGAAAATTCCAGCACTGGACTTGCTATTCAATTAGAGCAGGTCAAGCGGGATGCAGCGGCTCGGGCGGAATCGGATAGCGCAAAGGTCGCCCGGTTAGAAGCCGACCTTGTGAAATACAAAGGACAACTGGATGACCTTGCCGCGGCGAAAGAGGTTCAAGACCTCAAACGGGTGATCGCTGAAAAAGATAAGGCTCTGGAAGAACAAAAGTTTGAGTTCACCAAAGAGCATAACCATGTATCCAGTGAGCTTGAGCGGCTGACCCGTGAGCGGCTTAAATTGGAGCAGCAGCTTTCCGATTTAGAGTTCAAGTCGAAGGACGCAATGGAAGCGGCGGGCAAGCTTACTGAACGCGAAGCAACCATCAAAACATTGCAATCAGCACTAGAAAAGAGTAAGCAAGAATTAGCCGAGGCAAGAAATTCACTAGCCGAAGGGCAATCGGAGCTTTCACAACTTGCGGCGCTGCAAGCCGAGCGAGATGAATTCGCTGCGCAAGTCGCTAATCAAGAAACCACCATCAACGAAATGCGTTCTCAGCATCAAACCGAGGCGATGGAATGGGATGCCGAACGCGCGCAGTTGCAATCTGAGTTAGATACTGTACGGTCTTCGATTGAAAGCGAAAATCAAGAACTTGTTGCTCAGATGACCGCCCTAAGAGATGAATGGACTGAACGAGAGCAAGCACTTTCCGACGAAGTTGAGCAAATCGCCAGCGCTCATCAAACAAAGGTTAATGATCTCGAATCTGAAAGAGCGCAACTTGTGAAAACCCGGGCCGACCTCAGCCAAGAAGTAGCGCGATTGACTCAGCAATTGAGCGTTGCCTATACAAATTCGGCTGATGGTCCAACCCTCGATGGTGAATCCGTCGTTAAACCAAAGATGTATTTAAAAGCGGCAACTCGGCGCGACCCGCTCTATCAAATCAAAGGTATCGGCCCGGTTTTTGAGCAGAAGTTCTTTTCGGCCGGTGTTACTAAGTTTTCTGAACTAGCGGGCCTCTCCGAAGATCGCATTCGGGATATCATTGGAGTAGATGCTTGGCAAAAGGTAGACGGGGCCGGATGGGTCGCCGAAGCCGCTGAGCGATCCGCTGGAACCGCTTGATTATGGATGCGCCTGAACCCACACAACCGAAAAACCTAAACAGTGCAATTGGATTTGTCCTCGCTATGGCGGGGATCGGGGCATTTTTCGCGTTCACGATGTGGACTTGGAATACCAAGAATGGCGTGATTCCGGAGAATCAACGGGTGATCGCAACCGATTCGCACGGCGGCGGTCACGGCGAAGCCAGTGGCCACGGAGATGAATCTCATGGCGATGACCGCGGCACGATGCACGAAGGTGACGACGACGATTCCCATGAAGAAGGTCACCCGGTGGAAACCCCTGAGCCAAGTGAAGAAGCACACCCTCACGAACCTGGGGAACCAGGACATTAAAAGCTAACAGGCCCAAAGGTTCAAATGAACCTAGGCATCACGCCACTACTTCTGGCATAATTTGAGATTGCCGCCTAGCGCGGCCGCGGCTTGTGAAAAGGCGAACCGTTGGTGACCCCGGCTTTATGCCATAGGGGCAACACTCAATAGACGGTTCAGTCCGCAAAAAAGAAGCTGCAAGGAGGAGCAAATGCTCTCAGGAATATTAGGAAAGAAGGTCGGCATGACCCATGTGTTTACGGAAGAAGGGAAGAACATTCCCGTTACCGTAATCCAAGCAGGGCCGATGTTCGTAACACAAATCAAAACTGTAGAAAAAGATGGCTACAACGCCATCCAAGTTGGCTTTGGAGAAATGAGCGATAAGAAGCTCACCTGGCCAAAACATGGACATCTCAAGAAGGCAGGTCTCACCACAAACCTCCGACACCTCGCCGAGTTCCGAGTCGATAAAACCGACGGATACGAACTAGGGCAAGAAATCAAAGTTGACATCTTTAGCGAAGGCGACAAGATCGACATTATTGGAACCAGTAAGGGTCGTGGTTTTGCAGGCGGTGTTAAACGCCACCACTTTAAGGGTCAGCACATGACTCATGGTTTTATGACCCACCGACGTCCAAACTCAAGCGGTGCAACCGGGCCGCAACGCGTTTTTAAAGGCACCAAAAAGCCAGGCCACATGGGAGATGCACAAATCACCCAAACCGGATCGAAGATCGTTGGGATTGATGCCGAACGAAATCTCGTCTGGGTGAGCGGTAGCGTTCCTGGTGCTCCAGATGGATTGGTTCGAGTGATGAGGGCCAAGAGGTAAGCAAAATGGCAGAACTCGAAATCATCGATTTAAAAGGTAAGAGCACGGGCAAGCACAAACTCGCCGAAGCTCTGGCTAACTTAGAAGTCAACGGCAACGTGATGCACCGGGCAGTAGTTGCGGAAAACGCAAACTCCCGACAAGGCACCCACAGCGCGAAAACCCGAAGCGAAACTCGTGGTGGTGGACGCAAGCCATACAAGCAAAAGAAAACTGGTAACGCCCGACAAGGGACAATCCGCGCTCCTCACTACGCACACGGTGGAATGGCATTTGCGATTAAGCCTCGCGATTATTCCAAGAAGGTGAACAAGAAGGAACGCAGATTAGCGATCATGGCCGCATTCAGCGCAAAGGCAAATGCCGGCGACATCGTGATCACCAAGGAAATCACTTTCAAGGCTCCCAAAACCAAAGATGCTCAAGCAATGCTCGCAGGGCTTGGACTGTCTGATGTCAAGCGCGTTCTCATCGTTGTTCCCGAACACGACGAAGCGGTTGTGAAGAGTTTCCGAAACATTCCTAACGTCGAAGTGCGAACCGCTCCTAGCCGAGATGGTAAAGCTGCATCGTTCAGTACGCGAGACTTGCTGGTTGCCCACAAGATCGTGCTCACTGCCGATGCCATGAAGAAAACCGAGGAGTGCTGGCTAAGCTAATGGATCCGCATACCGTAATCCTTTATCCTCACGTCACGGAAAAAACCACAGCTCTCAGCTATGGCGATCCCCGCGTGAAGGAAGACAGCAAGATTGTTCGCAAGTACACGTTTATCGTAGAACCACGGGCAAACAAGATTCAAATCAAACAAGCTGTCGAAGCAATTTACAACGAAGGCAAGAAAGACAAAGAGAAAATCGAAGTCACCGGCGTTCGCACCATCAACATGAAGGGCAAATCCCGACGTGTTGGTAACCGAAAACCGGGCAAAACCGCTCTTCGCAAGAAGGCTGTGGTCACTCTCGCCGCTGGTCAACAACTGGAGGACTTTGGAGTCTAAATCATGCCTACTAAACGAATGAAGCCAACCTCGCCAGGCCGACGCCACCTAATTGCGTCAACCTACGAGGAAATCACAAAGAAGAAGCCGGAGAAGAGTCTTCTCGCTCCAATCAAAAAGAAAGGCGGACGCAACCACACAGGTCGCATCACCATGAAGAACCGGGGCGGCGGTAACAAGCGACGCTATCGAATCATTGACTTCAAGCGCAACCGCGATGGTATCGAAGCAACCGTTATCGGTATCGAATACGATCCGAACCGCACTTGCCGCATTGCATTGCTTGAATACGCAGATGGTGTCCGCACCTATATTCTTGCTCCACGCAATGTCACCGATGGAACTAAGGTTCTCAGCGGCGAAGGCGCAGACATCCTGCCGGGCAACTGCTTAAAGCTTCGCAACATCCCACTTGGTACGCTCGTTCACAACGTTGAACTTCAGCCAGGCAAGGGCGGTCAAATGGTTCGCTCCGCTGGTGCTTCGGCCCAGGTCATGGCAAAGGAAGGCAACTACGTTACTCTCCGTCTGCCAAGCGGCGAAATGCGAATGGTTCATGCAGATTGCAAGGCAACCATCGGGGAAGTTGGCAACGCTGAACACGAAAACGAACAGCTTGGTAAAGCTGGTAAGAATCGTGGACTCGGCCGCAAACCACACGTTCGTGGTGTTGTTATGAGCCCACGCGATCACCCTCATGGTGGTGGTGAAGCTAAATCGCCAGTTGGTCGCCGCAAGGGTCCAGTTGACCGATGGGGCAACAAAGCGCTGGGTGTTCCAACCCGTAAGAACAAGCGAACCGACCGGTTCATTGTCCGCAAGCGCAAGTCACGAAAGTAATCCTAGTTTAGGATTGATACATAAGCCCGGAAGAGAAATCTTCCGGGCTTATGTATTTTTTACTCCCCTAACTAGTGCTTGCAGAGTGGCTCTGGCGTTTCTGAGTCTTAGCAGCTACGCAAATTTGCCTTTCAAATTTTGGGAAATTTTGAAGGTAAAATGCCAAATTCTATAAGAACTTTGAGCCAAAAGAAGATACGAACATGGTTCATGCAAACGGTGAATTAGGAGCATTCTCTTGCACTTCTTCAATTGTCGACCTTTTTATGAAATGAGACCACTATGAAGATTAAACGATTTCGAGTCCAGAACTACCGAAACATCAATGATAGCGGTTGGGTTGATGCCGACCGAATACTCGCGATCATTGGTCCAAATGAGTCAGGTAAGTCAACAACTTTGACGGCACTTTACAAACTAAATCCGGCTGACAAATCCAAGGAATTCAACATTAACCGCGAATGGCCTCGGGGTCGTCGCCAAGATCGCAACGAAGATGAAATGCCGATTCGAGTGGAGTTTGAACTAGATGATGCAGACAAGAAGGCTCTTGCGGAAAAGTTCTATCGGCCTCAGAATGTTCCGAACACGGTTACGATAAGCAAAAGTTATAGGAACCAATTTCATGTTAGTTGGTCGGCTGCCAAGGAGCCTGACGACGAAGAAGGAAAGAATGCCCGTGAGGCACAAGGGAATGCAATCCTGTCGCGACTACCTGTAATGGTTTACATGGGCGACTACGAAACCTTTGAAGGACGTGTTTACCTGGATGAGCTTGTCCAGCATAAAGAGGAAAATCGAATGACAAAAGCGGATGAAACTGTCGAAATTATCCTCAAACTGAGTGGTCTTGATGCAAGTAATTTGAGCGCACGAGGTAATGATCGCGACCGAGAAGAGCGCCAACTTGATCTAAATGATGCAGCGCTAAGCCTTACCGAATCAATCTCCAAGCGCTGGGCACAGAAGAGCTATGAGCTCAACTTTACTACGGACGGGCAGATGTTCATCACGAACGTTAAGGAACCAGGTAGCAATGCCCTAGTACCACTCGAAGACAAAAGTAAAGGTTTCCAGTGGTTTGTGTCCTTTGACATGCGCCTGATGCATGATACAAAAGGTACGTGGCAGAACGCAGTTCTGCTCCTCGACGAACCTGGAGTTCACTTGCACGGCGATGCTCAACGTGATCTTCTTGCTCGGTTCGAAGAATATGCGGAAGGCAACCAGATCATCTACAGTACACATCTTCCGTTCATGCTAGACATTGAACATCCTGAACGTTTCAGAATTATGGTGCAAGATGCAAATGGTTGGAAAATTACTAATAATCCGTTTGAAGCAGGTGACAGCGCTAAATTTCCACTACATGTTGCGATGGGGTTTTCTCTTTCACAGACGTTGTTTATTGGTCCCTACAATTTAGTAGTTGAAGGAGCACATGACGTCTGGTTTACCGAAGCGATGAGCGGTCTTTTGATACTAAGAGGCAAGACTGGTATGGACGAACGCATGTCGATCTCCGCACCTGGCGGGGCCCCGAAAGTTCCATTCCAAGTTTCACTCCTTAGTGGTCACAAGCTTAAGGTCGCGGCCCTCTTAGATGGGGATGGAGAAGGAAGAGCAGCCCGCGATGAACTTGTTAAGAAATGGATTCTTGAAGACAAGCTAGTTCTAAGCACCGACGAAGCAGCAGGATTCGCGGACTCGACTATTGAAGACTTGTTCGACCCAGTTTTCTACGTCCAATGTATTAACGAAACTTATCCCGACTCGAAGGTTGATGTAGGAAAGCTGGATAATGCGAAACCGATTTTGTCGCAAGTTCAGAACTTATTGGGAAAGTCATTTAATAAGGGAAGCGTCGCAAAACGACTATTGACGCGAATCCAGACTGCATCCGATAAGGAACTTGGAGATTCGCTTGATCGTTGGGAGAAACTTTTTATCCAAATCGCGGAAAAGACAAAGGCATGGTATCCAAGTGACTGAGCCACATTTCTATATACTACGCGGTGAGTGTCGAGAATCTTTTTTGTCCGCTCATTCGTTTTGAAACATAACTACGAGCGGTTTTGTGTCGGATGGCCTACAACTATCGGGCCATGCGGACTATTCGTGCCGGGCCTGGTTGAGTTCAACTGTGCCTTAGGTGTATCATTCCTTGTTGCGTCTACTGCTGTCCTAACCTGCCCGGATGACCGGTGCAGCCCAGACTCAGTTAACTTGCCGCGATCTGGTTTGAACCAACTCAGGATCAAACGAGAACGCAGTTAAAAACGACCTGGAGAATCCAAATTGGCACGAAGTCTTAAAAAAGGATACTTCGTCGACGACCACCTCATAAAAAAGGTGGACGCGATGAATGAAAAAGGAGAGAAACGAGTTATCAAAACTTGGTCTCGCCGATCGACAATTATTCCCGATATGATCGGGCACACCCTGGCGGTTCACAACGGCAAACAACACGTTCCTGTGTTTGTGACAGAAAACATGGTTGGTCACAAACTCGGTGAGTTTGCTCCCACCCGAACCTACAAGGGTCACGACGGATCAATTCCTGATCGGGGGACTCGGCTTCGCTAAGGCGACGAGGAGAAGATTATGGAAGTCAGAGCAGTTGCTAAATTTGTTAAAGTCCAACCTCGCAAGGTTCGACTGGTTGCAAACGAAGTCCGAGGGAAGAACGCCATTCAAGCGGCGAACCTTCTGCGGTTCCACCCAAGCAAGGGTGCTTTCGTTCTGCACAAGGTTTTGGTGAGCGCGATTTCAAACGCAGAAGCCAATCACAACCTTGAAGCTGGATCACTTAAAATCGCCGAAATCCGAGTGGATGAAGGTCCAGTTCTCAAACGAATTCAAGCTCGCGCCATGGGCCGGGCCAACCGAATCTACAAGCGCATGAGCCACATCACCGTAGTAGTGGAAGATGTTGAAGCAGTCGCAGTGCCAAAAGCACACGGCACCGCCGCTAAACCTCGACCAACCCTCGCCGTGAAGACCAAAGGCAAGAAAGCCGCAAAAGCTGAAGCCGCTCCGGTCGCTGAAGTAGAAGAAGTCAAGGAAGAGGTGGTTGAAGAAGTAGCCGCCGAAACTCCAGCGGAAGAAGTAGTGGAAGAAACAACCGAAGAAACCACCGCCGAAGCCACTGAAGGAACCCCAGCCGAAGAAGGGGAGGAGCAAAACTAACATGGGTCAGAAAATCCACCCCGTAGGTTTTCGCATTGGCGTTATCCGTGGTCACGATAGCCACTGGATCTGCCCAAAGCGACAGTATCGACACAATCTTGCCGGCGATGAAGCAATCCGCTCATACGTTCGCGAAAAGATTTCCAAGGGGTTGATCTCCCGCGTTGAAATCGAGCGAGCGGCAAACCGAATCAAGGTCACCATCTACACCTCACGACCAGGCGCAGTCATTGGTCGCGGCGGTAAAGGAATCGACGCAATCAGCGAAGACCTGAACAAGATGGTGCGAAAAGATGACAACACCGCTCAAGTGCAAGTCAACGTGAGCGAAGTCCGACAGCCAGAACTCGATGCCATGCTCGTTGCAGAAAACATCGCGGTTCAGCTCGAACGACGGATCAGTCACCGACGCGCTATGAGACAAGCCATCACTCGTGCACAACGCATGAATGGTCGCGGCATGAAGATCATGTGCGGCGGTCGCTTGAACGGTTCAGATATCGCCCGCGTTGAAGTTGACAAGTTCGGAAAGGTGCCTCTGCACACTCTCCGCGCCGACATTGACTACGGCACAGCAACCGCAAGAACGATCTACGGATCAGTCGGTGTTAAAGTTTGGGTTTATCGAGGCGAAGTGTTGCCAGAGCGACAGCTCCAAGCACTGAACGACGCGATGAACGATCGACGCCCGAAAGGAAAGGGCAAAAAGCGCGATGACCGACCTGAGCGATCAGAAGGTCGAAGCGAAAATCCAGAAGCAAAACAAGAGGTGACTGAAAATGTTGATGCCTAAGCGAACCAAATATCGCAAGCAGTTCCGCGGCAAAATGCGCGGGAATGCAGAGCGAGGAAACGTCGTCAATTTTGGCGATTACGGCCTGATGGCTATGGAAGCGGCATGGATCACCAGTCGCCAAATCGAATCTGCCCGTATCGCCATGACCCGCCACATCAAGCGGGGTGGAAAGGTCTGGATTCGAGTATTCCCAGATAAGCCTTACACCAAAAAGCCGCTTGAGCAACGAATGGGTAAAGGTAAAGCTGGCGTTGAAGGCTGGGTTGCCGTTGTTAAACCAGGCAAGATCATGTTCGAAATGAACGGTGTTTCTCCTGACGTTGCAAAAGAAGCAATGCGATTGGCTATGCACAAGCTGCCAATCAAGACCAAGTTTGTTACCAAGGAGGAGTTCCAAGAAGCGAACGGCCTCTAATGGTGTTCACGGAACAAAACGAAATGAAATCACTTAAGGCAAAAGATCTTCGAGCCAAGTCGGTACCGGAGTTGGAAGAGTTGGTGAAGCAAGAGCGAGCCTCTCTCTTCAAAGCTCGACGAGACCTTGTTTTTCGACAAATGACCGATACGGCTAGCCTCAAGGTGCGACGGCATAACATCGCGCGACTTTTAACCCTGATTCAAGAAAAGAAGTCAGGAGGTGACAAGTGAGCGAAGCAGTAACCCGTGGCACTCGCAAAGTGCGACGAGGAACCGTGTCCAGCAATAAGATGGATAAAACGGTTGTCGTCGTCCTGAGCCGAAGTGTTCAACACCCACTGTATGGCAAAACAGTTAAGAAGTCCGTGAAGGTTAAAGCTCACGACGAATTTAGCTGCGATATCGGCGATACCGTGGAAATCATGGAAACTCGACCCCTTAGCCGCGATAAGCACTGGCGGGTCACTCGAATTATTGAAAAGGTTAAGTAAACCTTTTCTACAAGGCGATTCTGCAGCCTCAGGCAGATCAAACGGGCACGGCGTGCTGGTGAATAACCATCACGCCCTCTACTCGGAAAATGGAGCGAAATAAATGATTCAACAGTTCTCACGGCTCAAGGTAGCCGACAATTCAGGGGCACGCGAAGTGATGTGTATTCGCGTCCTGAAAGGATCGCAGCCACGTTACGGTGGTGTAGGTGATGTTATCGTTTGCTCGGTTAAGGTGGCAACACCAAATATGCCGATCAAGAAGGGCGACGTCATCAAAGCCGTTATCGTGCGATCCCGAAAGGCAGTTCGACGCCAAGACGGCTCGACTCTGAAATTTGATGATAATGCTTGCGTGGTAATCAACCCTAACGGCGAACCACGAGGCACCCGGATCTTCGGACCCGTTGCTCGCGAACTCCGCGACCACAACTACATGAAGATCGTCTCCCTCGCTCCGGAGGTGCTGTAATCTCATGCCAACCAAAGCAGAATTGAAAGTAAAACAACAACCGAAACTTCGGTTGCGACAAGGCGATAAAGTAATGATCATCGCCGGAAAGGATAAGGGTCAAATCGGATTCGTGGCTAAAATCAGCCCGGTCGAAAAGAAGGCATTTGTTCTTCAAGATAACCCAGAAAATCCGGATCAGCCACTGCCTTTGAACGCTGTTATCAAACACAAAAAGGCGAAGTTCCAAGGCGAGCGAAGTGCTCGCGTCAAACTTCCAGCGGCAATCCACGTGAGTAATCTCATGTTGATTGATCCTGACACCAACGAACCTACACGGGTCGGCCGACGCAAAGAAGACGGAAAAACCGTTCGATATGCAAAGAAGAGCGGCAAGACCTTGAATGACCAACCAAACATCACCAAGGAGTAGTTTGAGAGATGGCACGAAAGGAAACTAAAATTGTATCGGGGCCGCAAGGCGCATTGCCTCAACCTCGATTGAAAAAGATTTTCAAGGAAAAGGTTGGACCTGCACTTCGAGAAAAGTTCCAATACAAATCCACCATGGAAACCCCACGACTTGTGAAAGTTGTTGTGAACATGGGAACGGGAATTGACGACAAAGAACTTGACAGCGCACTCCGCGATATGACGGCGATCACTGGCCAAAAGCCAATGGCGACCGTTGCTCGCAAATCAGTTGCTCAGTTCAAACTTCGAGAAGGCATGAAGATTGGTTGCCGAGTCACCCTGCGAGGCGACCGCGCTTACCATTTCTTCGATAAGCTCTGCACCGTTGCATTGCCACGGATTCGTGACTTCCAAGGGCTTTCTCCAAAGTCATTTGACGGTCGCGGAAACTACTCATTCGGTCTGCAAGAACAACTGGTATTCCCAGAAATCGATTACGATTCGTTCGACAAAATGCGCGGCATGGATATCACCATCTGCACAACTGCAAAAACCGACGAAGAAGGTCGAGAACTCCTCAAGGGTCTTGGTTTCCCGCTTCGCGATAAGTAAGGCAAGTCGCTCCAAAAACTGAATCCCCTTGATGCAAAGCATTGAGGGGATTTTTCTTTTCAGATTGGTAAAGCTATATCTTTCAGTTCACTTTTTTAGCAGTCGGGAAACAAGACTGCTAAAAAAGTCGCTCCACTAGACATATGTTGCCCGTCTTGTTAATGGAATATCTAGTTTTGGTCGATAAGCGTTGCGATAGCATAGGGTATTCCGAAATCTAAGTTAAGGAGAATGAAGTATGGCATGTAAAAAGACTTCCTCAAAAGTTGCTTCAAAAGCTAGTAAAGTCCTTCAAAGCGGAAAATCTAGCAAAGCCGTTAAATCTGTGGCAGCATCAGCACTTAGTCAAAGACAGAAAAGGAAAGGCTAGATGGCTCCTTTATTGACATGAGGTCGATAGAGAATGGTTGCAATCATAAAGGGAATTTCGAGATGTCCCTCATCATTTATGATGGGGGATTACCTCGTGATTGGGTACGGTGAGAATGATGACCGTCCGCGAAGTTCTTGCCGCTGTTGAGCAGATAGCTCCGCCCAGTTATGCTTTTAGCTGGGATCGGATTGGTTTGCAGGTAGGCGATCCAGACGCACCGGTAAGCAAGGTCGCGGTGAGCTTGGATTCTGGGCTAGGGGCTATTGAATTTGCCTCATCAATTGGCGCAGAGTTGCTGGTAAGTCACCACCCGATTATTTGGGACGCACTCAAAGATTTGAGAGCTGACCATTACAACGCCCGCCGAGCGATGGAACTGGTGAAAAGGGGAATCGCGGGTATTGCGGCTCACACAAACTGGGATTGCGCCCCTGGGGGAATCAATGACGCGTTAGCCAACGTGCTTGAGATGTCTAACATAAAGCCCTTTGGTCAATCTCAAAGTGGAGCTCGTTGGAAACTAGTTGTTTTTGTTCCAAACGAAGTTACAACGAAGATGCTAGATGCGCTTTCTGCCGCGGGAGCAGGGGTTATCGGCAATTACGAGCGATGTGCCTTTTTTAGCGAAGGCACCGGTACGTTCATTGGAATGGAAGGCTCCAATCCCGCGGTAGGGCAGTCGGGTCAGGTTGAGGAAGTTGCGGAGACTCGACTGGAGATGTTCGTGCCGGATGAGATCAAGTCACAAGTGGAGCGGGCCATGCGGCAAGCTCATCCGTATGAAGAACCTGCGTTTGATTGGTTCCAACTGGCAGATGGCGGCGGCTATCCGCTCGGGCGGATTGGGGACATAGAGCCAGGAACTGCAGAGGAGATACGAGAACACTTTGATCAGCTACTAGGTTCGCGGAGCGAAATGTGGGTGGGGCATAGCCGGGCAATCAGAAAAGTCGCGGTGATAGGTGGAGCGGCGGCGGGCGAGTGGAAATCGGCGAAATCTGCCGGTGCCGACTGCTTGATCACAGGCGAAGTTCCGCAACACGTCGGGTTGGAAGCAAGCGAGAGCGGCTTCGTGGTTCTGGCTTGCGGTCATTACGCAACGGAGCAACCAGGGATGGCAAAAATGGCTCGCAGACTAAAGGAGAAAACTGGTTTGGAGTGCGAGTTGTATACGCCAGAGGCAGGCAAGTCAGGGCGTCCAAATTATTTGCAGGCCTAGGGGTCTGTTTATAGATATTCGAAACCGATCACAATAAGAGGTCTGGCGCGGAGCGGTGTCCGAGCGGTTGAAGGAGCACGATTGGAAATCGTGTATAGGGCAACCTATCGAGGGTTCGAATCCCTCTCGCTCCGCCAGAAATAAGTTCAAATTGATACCTTCTTTCTCTGAGATCGTACGTTACAGGTTCAAAGATCGCGTACGAAAATAACCCCAAAAATAACCTCAGGTTTTTCACGCGCCAAATCCTCCCGATGTCATTGAGGCTTCGGCCAATTCTTCAACCATGTCTTCCTCGGCAATTTGAGCGTAGATTTCCATCATCATGCGTATGGAATGGCCTAGTTGCTTGGCTCCAATAATGGGCGGAATGTTCAATTTTGCATAAGTTATTGCCCCACTCCGGCGACAAGAATGCGATGTAATTCCTTCAAATTGCGTTCCTTCGGGCAGGTTGCCGAGCCAGTGTGCTGACCATGACGGTGGTCGCGGCTCCTCCGGCTTCCTTGGCATGGCAAAGATGAAGCCAGTTCGATTGTCCTCAATGAGTGATAATAACCGCTGATCGTGGATTGCTACGAATCTCATTCGGTTAGTTGTCTTCGGGTCTTTCTCAACACGGTTATTCCATTCGTCGTTGACGATAACTGAGCGGACGTAGATTCCTTATTCAGTTACCAGCTCATAACGAGAAGCGACGATTTCAGTTCGAGTCAATCCGTGCAGAAGCATTTTATGGATATGATGACAAATTCGGCACCCAGGAGCGACTCTGGCTTTCCGACTATTGGCACTCCAAACAATCCAGATACGCAAGCTGCAACCGAACATCTAGCCGCTTTTGAGCGCAACACTCGTGAACTCGTTGACGCACAACGGATCGTACTGGGCGGCGGTGAAGTTGGCAGGGTATGAATCACTGCGGTTGACGTGTTCGGCAAGAAGGGAACGATCAGCCGAGGTGCAAGCTTTGGCGATCAGTTCGAAGATGTATTTCGTCAGCTAGCGCAGGAAATGCTCGATGGTGAGCGGCGATCACTTGGTTTCAGTTAGAATATGGTATGGCTGAAACGGAAGTAAAAGCAGACGTTGAACTGGCAACCCCAATAATTCAATCCCGTTATACTAGCAAGGCACAGTTTTCATCGCTTGCTGGCAAGATTGTTAAAGTAGAGAACGGCAAACTTTTTCTCTTATGGGGAGAGAATACGAAAATGCCTCGTTGGATTGAAGTCGGCGATCCTGAATAAAAAACCGGTAATTATACTGGTCATGACAAGCATACATTTTACTGATTCTTAGGCAATAATATTATCAGATCCCTTCGGGGCATGACCCCGGAGTGAAGGCCGCCTCATAAGGGCGGCTTTCGATTTTATGGCAAATCAAATTCCAGTCTGTGTTTATATTGATGGGTTTAATTTGTACCACTCCCAGTTAGAAGGCCATCCGGTTAGATGGTTGAATTTACAAATGCTAGCTGAGGAATTTATTGAGCCTGGCGAAGAATTAGTTACAGTCGAGTATTTCACTGCGAAAGCAAATTACGTACCATGGAGTCCAGATCGCATCACTCGCCAAAAAGCGTACTGGGATGCTCTTGACTTACTCTGTCCCAAGTTGGTGAAGGTATTTGGAGACTTTAGAGTTGATCAAAAAACATTTTATGACTGGGAAGATTTTAACTATCAGACTGGATTAAGGGCCGGGCTAGCGAGGAAGCCAAATGCACATGATGTAGCGAAAACCGAGGAGAAGGGGTCAGATGTGAAGTTGGCGAGTCATTTGGTTCGCGATGCGTATTTAGACCGCTTTGAAAAGGCTATTGTAATAACTAACGATTCAGATCAGGTCGAACCCGTTTCTATTGTTCATTCCCTGGGCAAAAAAGTAATTCTCGTGTGTCCAAAAACTAAAGATCATAAGTTACCAAGGGAATTCACGGGGCGATGCGCTTTTATGCTCAAACTTCACAACGCTGTGTTAAATCGCTGTCAGATGCCTGATCCTGTCTCTGTTAATGGGCGCGTAATTCATAAACCTGTTGGCTACTAGCACCAACGTCTCAAGCCTTCACAGATGGCGTTTCCAATCGTTTTATCGTTTGACCACAAGCAAAATCGGATTGGTCGCGACTGGCTCATGGTCATGGCTGAGGGAAGCTATAAAGCGAATCGCGGGGATCGCCAGTCCGGTTGGGACTTGATCAATTTTCCCGGTTGTTGGCAACATGAGATCACTTTCAATGCCATGCTTAACCCGACGTGGCCAGAGTCGGCATTGAAGACTATGAATTATGGTGTTTATGCGAAATATGGGGTTGGCAGTCTGACCTTTAGCGACTCCGATGACTGGGAGGATGCGATGTATCTGGCGAAATAGGTTGGATTAAAAAAAAGCAGAGTGCGACGAGGATTATATTTATACGCATACTCTCTAAAATATTAACCAGCCAAGTGCTGTTCTCTATGTACGGATTTGGGGCACCTGATTTCAAAAGAGTTTTGTTCGAATCACTCTCGCTCCGCCATTCTTACTTTTTCCTGACTTATCTAAGCAAATGTAAATTTCTGTTCAGGTTCTATTCAGACTCACGCTCTACATTTATGCACAGGGTTTTGATCATGAACATTGTGCTCAGTAAGCGATTGGGGTTTTTTGCGCAATCTGCAGCACTTTGGATTGTTCAATCTGTGGCTAAAATCTTATTAGGAGGCGAGTCAAATTGACTTGCGCTGCTTCTTCTAATATGAAACATAAACTAGCCCGTCGGGATTTGGCCGACGAAATGATCCAACCATTGCTCAAGGCCGTGCTTGAGGAATCTGAACACGGGGTTTTGGTTACCGACCTTCAACACCGATCTTTGGTTTGCAATGCGCGCTTTGGCGAAATCTGGGATATTGATATCAACCGTGTGGTTTCAACCGATGTTGAAGATGTCCGTCAACAAGTGCGGGATCGGATCATCAACGAAGATAAATGGGAAGCCAACCTCGCGGAAGTGTATTCCGATCCTCACGCGGTTCAATCAGATGAAATCCGCTTTGTTAAGCCAAATAAAACGATTCGACGCTACACCGGGCCGGTTTATTTGGAAGACGGTACTCCGGTCGGTCGGCTGTGGACGTTTCTTGACATTACACGCGAAGCAAAACGCCGCCGCCAACTAGAAGCAATCCACTCCGCGGCAATGCTGGTTGACCCTGACCCGGTCAAGGTTTATCAAAGCCTGGTTGACCAAGTAGCGGGCCATTTTGATTCGTTCGCGTTGCTAAGTATCCGCAAAGGAGACTTTATGGAGTTCAGAGCCGTAGGGCCAGAATCGAACCCAGCGAAGCAAGTTTCAGGAAACAAACTATCGGATTCTTTCTGCCAGTTCTGCCTTTCAATGGATCGCCCGATCATCATTCAAGATGCAACCCGCGATTTGAGGATGGATTCGCTGTTGCCGGCAAGGGCAGGATTAACTCGATATGCGGGTGTGCCTGTGCGTCATTCCAGCGGCAGAACAATCGGCACACTTTGTATATTAGATGCGAGGTCAGAAGAGAAACTTGACCAAGACGACCTTCAATTTTTGGCGCAAATTGCTTCTCGAATTGCCGGGGAGCTAGAACGCGAGGAGTATCTCAAATCTCTTGAATCTGATTTAGAGGTTACGCAAGATACGCTCGCCAACACGCAGGAAAAGCTGATCCAAAGTGAAAAGCTTGCCGTCACAGGCACGCTTTCGGCGAGCGTGGCGCACGATATTCGAAACATCTTGGCGTCTACTCGGCTGCAACTGGATTTTGGGCAAGGCGACGTCCCCGCAAAAATGGCGATGATGGCGACTCAGCTTGATCGCTTTGAGGTTTTAGCTCACCGTCTGCTGTCTTATTCTCGCCCGACTCGCTCAAGTATGAGCACGGTTGATCTTAACGAGATCGTTCTGAACGTAATTACGCTTTTGGAAGCGCAAGCCAATATCCAACAAGTCAAGCTTGAAACCAATCTCCAAGCCGATGATCATTGGGTAGAGGGTGATGAAGGCCGACTGGAGCACCTGCTGGTGAACTTGATTTTGAATGGCATCCAAGCGATGCCAGAAGGGGGAACGGTACTTGTGAGTTGCCTTGATCATCCAGACGGATTGGAGGTTCAAGTATCCGACCAGGGCGTTGGGATAGAGCAAGAAATGCTTAACCAGATTTTTGAGCCGTTCGTTTCCCATCGAGCAAACGGTTACGGGCTCGGATTATTCAGTTGCCGAGAGATCGCCCGCGCTCACAACGCGGAACTGATCTGCGAATCCGAACCTGGCAAAGGAACGACATTTTCCATTCAATTCAAAAGGTAGAAAACATGGCCAAAATTCTCGTAATTGACGACGACCGTTTCATATTGAAATCACTGAAAGACATCCTCACAGCAGAGAAGTTTGAAGTGACGGTCGCGGCAAATGCAGTGGATGGCTACCGAGCACTTACAGAAAACGTTCCTGCGCTTTTAATACTTGATGTGAATATGCCAGACGAAGATGGTTTCTCACTTTGCCGCAAAATTCGCTCGAAATATACGATGCCGATCTTGATGCTAAGCAGCCGCAACGAAACAATTGATAAAGTCATCGGGCTGGAAATGGGTGCCGATGATTATCTCACCAAACCGTTTGAATCCCGAGAATTACTGGCGAGAATTCGCGCGCAACTCCGGCGTAACAAAGAATACACGGAGGCGAACGAGAACACAGCTATGCAAGCTGGCGAACTGGAAATGGATTTGGATAAGTGGCAAGTTCGAGTGCGTGGGGAAGTGATTCCGCTGACTTCGCTTGAGTTTCGTTTGGTCGAATATATGCTTCAAAACTCCGGTCGGGTTCTCAGCCGGGATCAGATTTTTGAGCGAGTTTGGGGTTACGATGAAGCGTTTAATCAGAACTCTCTCGAGGTCATGGTTTACCGTTTGCGGCAGAAATTGGAAAAGCCCTTAGGCAAGCGGTTGATCCACACGGTTCGTGGCTATGGCTATCGCCTTGAAGTCACAGAAAATGTCGCCAGTTAGAAAAATCAGCTCGTTCCTCATTGTTTCCTCATAAGCGAAACATAGAATCATAGTGTCATAAGGCCATTTCGGCTTTAGCGAAACAGGAACGATATGAAACAACAAACGATTCTCATCTCTGCCCTAGCTGTCCTGAGCGTTGCTGGGATTGGCTATGCAGGATTTTCTGCGACCCAAAACAAATCCACCGCGCTTGTTCCCATAGTCCGCGGTGAAAACGGTCAAGTTGATGGAATGACCGGCAGCGCTTCCGATCTGATCCTTGCTGGCAATACCGAAGGCGATGGTCAAGTCCGAGGTCAAGGTGGACAACAACAAGGTGGCGGACAAGGCGGCTTTGGCGGCGGTCAACGACAGGGCGGCCCTGGTCAAGATGGACAAGGTGGGCCAGGTGGTCAAATGCGAATGCCAGCTAATCCTCCTATGGCATTGCTGATGGATCCAAAGGTGAAAGCGGAGCTTAAGCTGACCGACGAGCAAATTCAAAAGATTCAAGACGGAATCCGTGAACTCATGCCTCAAGGTGGCCCGGGCGGCCCTCCTCCAGGTGAAGGCGGTGGACAAGGCGGATTCGGCGGCGGTCAACGGCAACAAGGCGGTGGTCAAGGTCAAGGCGGAGTTGGCGGTGGTCAACGACAAGGTGCTGGCGGACAAGGCCAAGCAGGCGGTGGAAATGGTCAAGCTGGCCCACGCAACGGCGGTGGTCAAGGCGGCCCTGGCGGACAAATGCGCGGTCAAGACCCAGAAATGATGGCAAAGATGGACGCAGTTCTCAAGGCCAACATGAACGAAAAGCAGTACAACCGCTATAAGCAGCTAGAACTCCAATTCACGGGTGCACGTGCCTTATTAAGCCCAGAAGTTTCTGAAAAACTTGGTTTGAGTGAAGACCAAAAGCAACAAATCATGGAAATCATGCGTTCGCAACGACGTGGTTTCGGTGGTGGCCCAGGCGGCCCTCCTCCAGGTGATGGCGGTGGACAAGGTGGCTTCGGTGGAGGCGGCCAAGGTGGTCAGCGACAAGGCGGTCAGGGTCAAGCTGGTGGCGGACAACGCCAAGGCGGTGGACAAGGCGGATTTGGTGGCGGTCAACAAGGTGGCCCAGGCGAACCTCCAACCCCCGAAGAAATCAAGAAGATGGAAGAGGAATTGAACGCAAAGGTTCTGGCTGTCCTCACAGATTCTCAACGAACTAAGTGGAATTCCATGCTTGGTGCCAAGTTTGAATTCAGCCCTCGACCTGCACAACAAGGTCGTGGTGGATTCGGCGGTGGCGGACAAGGTGGACCTGGCGGTCAAGGCGGCCCGGGGGGCCCTGGCGGTCGCGGCGGTAATGGCGGAAACGGCGGCGGGGGAGACACCGAAGAGGTCTCGCTAGTCTTCTAAATCCCATTAACCTGCAAAGAGATGCCCCGTTCGGTCAACTGACCGACGGGGCTCGTTACTTGGTTGCGTAGCGGTTTATTCGCTGATCGGTTCTTCTTCGCCCGGGAGAATCACTTTGTCGTGAAGCAATCCTGCGATGGTTCCGCCCACCAGAGGGCCAACAATCCAAACCCAAAATTCAGGGCCGAAAACTCCCCCGACGATTGCTGGACCGAGATAACGAGCGGGATTGAGAGCCGCCCCGCTCACCGGGCCAGTGGCGAGAATCCCAGCAACAATGCTCAAACCAATGTAGAGCGGAGCTTGACCAGGAGATTTCTTACTCACAGCGGTTCCAAAGATCGTTGCCACCAGGAAGAACGTTGCGATGATCTCCGCAAGTAGAGCCGGAGTAGTTGCGAATCCTGCCCCGAGGGCTGGCGTTCCCGCGCCGACCGCTTCGTTGCCGAGAATCGCACCTGCGGCCATCGCTCCGACCGCACCGCCGAAAATCTGGGCGATGACATAACCAAGGAATCCCATGAAGTCCATGCGTTTGGTGATGAGCATCGCAAACGATACAGCGGGATTGAAGTGCGCTCCGCTTGTTGCGCCGAAAGCGGCGATCATCACCGTAATCGCCAAACCGTGGGCGAGAGCAACCGCGACGAGAGTTCCACCGGCGTCGCCGGAAAACTTAATGGCAAGGATGCCGATA
This sequence comes from Fimbriimonadaceae bacterium, assembly GCA_019638675.1. Classification (GTDB taxonomy): domain Bacteria; phylum Armatimonadota; class Fimbriimonadia; order Fimbriimonadales; family Fimbriimonadaceae; genus UphvI-Ar2. The sequence goes on from JAHBTE010000001.1 coordinate 1,738,949, forward strand.
AAACACAGGGCAAAAACCCCAATGAATTCGGCAATGAGTGCTCGTGGCTTCATTATGCGGTTCCAGACGAACCAAAGGCGAATGGAGGAGCGGGTAAAAGTTTAAGCGTGAAGATTTCTTGGAGCTTGCAGAGTCAGGAGTTTGCTAATGAATCTGCGGAGGAGTTGGCGGCAAAGGTCAAAACAGCAGGATTTGATACCTGCACGGTTTTGATCGGTCAGGGTCTGCATGCAACTATCGATGAAATCTATCCCGGAATGCCGGACTACGTAAATGCGCTTTCCGCCGCGGGAGTTGAGTGCGAAACGGCAGAGCTTGAACTCACACTTGAACAGTTGGTGGGTGAAACCGACTTCCTGAAACTCCTGCACGCTTGCGGGATCAAAGAATTCGCTGTTTCAACTATTCCAAAGAAAGGCTACTTTGTCCGGTCGCGATTGACTAAAGCACGTGGCTACCTAGAAACTCTTGAACCAATCCTTGACGAATACGAAATGAAGTTGCTTTTGCCTGTGGCAGGAGAAAGTTTATTGCCGTCTCCGTCCGCCGCATTCCATTTGGTGCGAGGGCTGAAGCCCAATCGTTTTGGAGTACAGCTTGATCCGGGCGGGGCACTCTTCGAGGGGTTTGAAGCCTGGGATTACACGGTGGCAATCCTAATGGATTATCTAGCTTGCATCACCGTTCGCGACAACGTTTTGCTTCGCCATCCTGGTGCTTCAGACAGCAATAATAAAGGCTGGGCCAGGCGATGGTCTACGGTTCAAGATGGCATGACCGACTGGGCAGATATGGCGAGGCAGCTTCGCAACATCGAATTTGTGGGCCGCATCGAACTCCGCCCAATGGTCAGCACAACCGCCGAAGAACTGAAAGTGGAATTGGATTATCTGAAGTCGCTTTTCGACTAATCTGATTTTTCCTTTTCGGTCTCCGAACTCTTAACTGCAGGTTGTTCGACTTGCGGTTTTTCTTTGGGTTTGTTGGCTTCGCTCCGCCGGGTTGCGTCAATTGTAAATGCGGCAAGCATCAACAGGAGAACCGCCATCCCACCGATGTTATGTAGCGCAACTTGCATGCTGTGCGGGAGTCTGCGATTGCCGCGCAACAGTTCGATAAAGGCGATCACCATCTGGCCTCCGTCAAGAGGAGGGAAGGGGAGTAGGTTTAGCAGTCCAAGACTGAGAGATAACCCACCCGCGAGTATTAGGATTTGCCAAATTCCGTTCTGAACAGCACTCGAAGTTTGCTCCACCATGGTGCTTGGCCCACCTACTGATTCCTTAGCAGTTTGATAGCTGGTGAACACTTTAAACAGCTGTTGAACGCCCAAGACTGGTGTGCGAATAGCTGCTGATGCCGCCTGAGAAGCCGAGATTGGAATGAAATCATTTTTAGCTTCAACGCCTAATAAGGCTTGAAACTTCTTATCTTTACTGGCCTCATCCTTCGTTATTAAATAGGTGCTCTTCTCATCACTGATTTTAGGTGTAATGGTATAGGATTTTATTTCGTTGCCACGTTCCACAGTGATATCAAGGGGCGTCGGGATAAATTTTCCATCTTTCTCTGTATATGAGAAACGAACCGCTTTATGGATTCCGTAAAAATCCGAAACCTCTGCTCCGTTAATGGATACGATCTTATCTCCAGGCTTCAAAATCTTTTCGCTAGGCGATCCTGACTGAACCTTCTTAATAATATTTGTTGAGACTGATTCCCCTTGCCCGTAAAAGCTTATGAACAAGAGCAGCATGCCTAACAAAATGCTAAACAGCGGGCCTGCAAATAAGGTGAGCAGTCGTTTGATCGGCGACTTAGAAAAGAACCCTTTTTCGATCGTCGTCTCACTGCCGTCCTCACGGGCTTGCATACCGGCAATCGAAGCAAAACCCCCGAGCGGAAGAAGCAGAAGAGAAAACTCCGTTCCATGTCGGTCAACTCGGCTCACTAGCGGGCGGAATCGAACGGGCACTGATTGATGGTCGGCAATAATCTCGCCGAAACCCTTGTTACCGTCGCCTTCGGCAAACACGGTTTCTTTTGTATCATGTAAGTCAGCGGCTGGGTCGTGAACGTCCGCGCCTCCAGTTCGGAGAACCGGATAGTAGTAAGCAAGCATCACGGCAACCGATGCCGCCCCGATTAGCATTGAAAGGGCGTAGACAACGTCAACGTTTTGGAAACGTGTTCCTATCGCGAGAATCAGCACAACTACCGCGTAGCTTTTGAGCAATGTAAAGATGCCTTCGGAAAACGGTCGGTGATACAGCGCATTCAACCGGGAAATCATCCAAAGCGGGCCAGCGGTCGCAAAAAATGCAAGACCTGCATAGAAGGCAAATTTCTGCCCATAAAAACCAGCGAGCCCAGTTGCAATGGCGATGACAAGCCCGACCGCCCAAACCACCGAACTCTTAACCAACGGTTTCTTAAGCAAATGATCAAGCGGGGTTTTGCGGACTCCGCCTACCATAACCGCAAAAGCCGTGACGTGCATTCCGCACAGTTTTGCTACCCAGTAGTGCCCTAACTCGTGAACCGCGATCAAAACGGTGATCACGATAAGGAAGGTGAAGGCAGTGGTCAGCCCGTGGAGAACGGCTTGCAAAAGATCCATTGATTGATTATCCTAACCCCATTAGCTGCCGCGCGGTTTCGCGGGCCCAGCGATCTGTTTCCAGAAGGCTTTCTAAAGTGGGAGAAATTGGCGTGTGTTTTTCCATGATGCCTCTATTAATGTCGGCGATTCCAAGAAATGAAACAGACCCATTGAGGAAGGCATTAGCAGTTTCTTCGTTAGCCGCATTGAGAGCGCAGGGCATGGTTCCACCTAGCTTGACGGCTTGGCGAGCGAGTCGCAGACATTCAAAGGTGTTTTCGTCTGGCTTTTCAAATGTCAGGTTGGGGGTTTCGATTGGATTCCAAGGTTTGAGAGTGTTCGGTTTGCGCTCGGGGTAGAGAAGTGCGTATTGAATCGGCAAGCGCATATCTGGCCAACCGAGCTGACCAAGCACACTCGAATCCGTGAGTTGAACCATGCTGTGAATGATGCTCTGCGGATGAATCACAACATCAATTCGGTCGGCTGGAATTTGGAATAGATGGCAGGCTTCGATGATCTCAAGCCCCTTGTTCATCATCGTGGCGGAATCGATTGTGATTTTGCCGCCCATGTTCCAGGTGGGATGAGCAAGCGTTTGCTCGCGCGTGACGGATTGCAGTTCTTCGCGCGATTTCCCTCGGAACGGCCCGCCCGACGCGGTTAAGATGAGACGATCAATTTGATCTGCCGAATAACCTTGGATGCATTGGAACAAGGCAGAGTGCTCGCTGTCAATCGGAGTGATCTGCACCTTGTGCTTTTTGATCAACGGCATCACAACTTCACCTGCGGCAACAAGGACTTCCTTACTTGCCAGGGCGATGTTTTTCCCTGCTTCGATAGCGGCGATGGTGGGTTGAAGGCCGATGACTCCGGCTACCGCAACAACAACGAGGTCAACTTTGCTGTCGGTGACCATCTCGATGATCGCGTTCATCCCGCCCGGAATGCTGGCGGCTTGTGCCGCTGATTCATCCATCAAAGCAATGTGGGGAACGTTGAATTCTTGCGCTTGTTTTTGGATTTGCTCAGCAGATTTGTTTGCAACTAATCCAACGACTTGCAGGCGGTCGGGGTGCTGGCGAACAATATCAAGAGTTTGGGTGCCGATACTGCCTGTAGAACCCAGAATGACAATCCGCTTCACGGTTTTAGTTTAGCTGGTGCCAAGGTGATTCTTTGGGCGGTAGTTCCTGCATGGCAGGTGTCACTTTGAGGCAGTTTTACTAGACCATACAGTTTTTCCGTTGCGGTCAACCCACCTTGCGGAATTCTCACCCTGGCAATAGATTTCCGCAAGGTGACCGTCAAAAGGAGTTGAAATTTTCTCGCGAAAAGCACCAGGGCTGGAGATTTCGAATTCCGCAATAATCTCTCCGTTTTGATCAATAAATACATCTTTAGAGGTGTCATTCTTGGTGATGGTCGCCATGAATAAGCCGTTCTTAAAGAAATGAGGATAATGTGTGCCTGCTAGGGGTGGAAATCTCTTTGTCTTCCCGTCTTTTGAGACAATAACACGAAATCCCTCATATGTAGCTAAAGCGAAACCCTCGGAAAAGTTAGCTGGATATTCAAAGATCTTGTCCGAAATCTGTTTTCCAGTTTTATCAATATAAACAAATTGGTTTTCTAGACCTTGTGGAGTCACAAATGATACGCCTTCACAAAACTCTCCCGCGAAAGTATATTTAGCGGGGATTACTACTTTTCCTTCCAGATTTTTGTAGCCGTATAGTTTTCTCTTTTTGTATGGAGCTAGTCCTTCGATGTACCGATTAGAGGCATTACGAACATTCTCACCTTTCAAGAGTTCCTTGCCGGTTCGATCAATCAATATCTCTGTGTGTCCAAGCTTCGCCCAGGTAACTCCATTTTTGAATTCACCGACTGCACCATCTTCGCAGACGCAACCACATTGATCGTCCCCTGGTTCGCAATAGTATTTGGCTGGGATTACTACTTTTCCCGCTTTATCAATAAATCCGACTTTGCCATTTTGCAGGAATGGGGCGAGACCCTCAGAAAACCCTTGCAGGCCGATATCATCAACTAGGATGTCTTTAACTACGACTTTGCCCGAGTAATCAATAAAATCTGCTGTCATGCCGGGTTCGGAATAATTTCCCCAGTCGTTACTGACAAGAGCGAGTCCCTCACGAAACTCTGCGGCGAATTCCCATTGGGCGGGAATTACGACTTTTCCAGTTACGTCAATATAGCCACATTTTTCGCCAATTCGTACTGGATAGAGCTTGTCCGTAGATTTTGGAGCAACTTGAGGAATTGCCGAACTTAACTCCGGCTTATCGGTAATAGATTTACAAGCGACGCAAAAAATTGTGATTGCTCCGAATGCAACATATTTACTCGTCACACTCCTATTATACGAGTCGTCAGGCGGTTTGTAGCTAAGGAATTCCCAAGACTTTCGGGGGATAGGGGACTCTCTTACAAAAGGAGTCGTCAGGTAATATAGGACAGTTTTCAATTTTTGTTGAAAACTCGTAAGAACCGCTATGAGCATCGCAGCAGAACGGATTGTTGGCGACCTGATCGACATCTATAAAAAGGTAGAAGCAGGCGAACGACTGAGCCACGAAGATGGAATCCGGCTGTACCAGACCCCGAACCTCACCGCAGTGGGTTACATGGCGAATATCGTCCGGGAGCGACTCCACGGCAAGCGCACCTACTTTGTGCGAAACCAACACATCAATTACACCAATATCTGTAATAAGTTCTGTAAGTTCTGTTCGTTTTACGCGAAAAAAGGCGGGCCAGACCCGTACGAAATGTCAATCGAAGAAGTGCGCCGTCGCCTGGATTGGCACAAAGATGTTGATATAACCGAGGTTCACATGGTGGGCGGAATCAACCCTCGATTGCCTTACCAGTACTATCTCGACCTTTGCCGAGTGGTGAAGGAAGTGATGCCAAAAGCGCACGTCAAGGCGTTTACCGCTATCGAAATCGAGCAGATCGCCAGCAAAGGTGGGGTAACTCACGAACAGGCCTTGCGCGATTTGGTGGAAGCGGGATTAGATTCTCTCCCTGGTGGCGGAATCGAAATCTTAAGCGACCGCGTTCACCGAGAACTCTTCGGCAAAAAGCTCGGCGGCGACGGTTGGAAGTCAGTTGCTCGTGCGGCGGCGAATTTGGGACTCACTCAATACGCTACCATGCTGTACGGTCATATCGAAACTGACGAAGAGCGAGTCAGCCACTTGATCCAACTGCGGGAGCTTCAGGATGAAACCAAACACTTTGTTTGCTTTACTCCGCTTTCGTTCCACCCAGAAAAAACTGAGCTCGAAGATATTAAATCGCTCACTGGCTACACCGATTTGCGGAATATTGCCGTTAGCCGATTGATTCTGGATAACTTTGAGCACATCAAGAGTTTCTGGATCATGAACACTCCAGAAATCACCCAGGCAGCTCTTTGGTATGGCGCTGACGACACTGATGGCTTGGTTCATGAATACGAGATCACTTACAAAGAAGGTGAATTCGGCAACAAATCCCAGGCACTCACTTACAAGAACATGTGCGCGATGATTCGCGAAGTGGGCCGCGAGCCGATTGAACGTGATTCGCTTTACCATGAAATAGTGCGCGAGAATCCCGAAGAAGTGGGCAAGAACGGTCGAAAGCTTGTTCCACTAGCGGTTTCGTAGTAATGCCCCTCTCCGTTTTAATGGAGAGGGGTTGGGGTGAGGTTTAGTGTCCATAATATGTCATGGCTTTACCGCCGAAAACACGACGAAATATTGGTCGGGGACGAGAACTTCGAGTTGAAAGTTCCATTTCGGAAAGAGTTGCTTGGGAGCAACTCCGTCAGAAAAAGTCAGGGTTTAAGTTTAGAAGGCAACACGAAGTCGGGCCGTATGTTTTGGATTTCTATTGTGCTGAAGCTTCCCTTTGTGTTGAAATTGATGGTGAGCAGCATATGTTTCGACAAGAGCAAGATAAAAGGCGAGATGATTTCTTAGGTGAGCTCGGAATTTTGACGATTCGTATTCCCAGCCTGGCATTTTTTGACGAGAATAGGATTGAGGGAGAAAAGTGCATCGAGAAAGCTATTTTGGTTTGTGAAGAGCGATCTGGCCGTAAGCGTTGGGAGGTGCGCTGACCTCACCCCCTGGCCCCCTCTCCATTAAAACGGAGAGGGGGAATTCTGATCAACCTCGGTCATGGCATCTGACATCCGAGAAAGTAGGCCGGAAACATCTTCCGAAGCTTCCTGCCGCATATCTGCAGCCGATTTTAGATATGACTGAAGTAAAGCGAGAGCTTCTTGACATTTAGGGCAGTGCCTAACGTGCAGCCAGCCAAGGATATTCCACCAACGGGTTCGTTTGCCACCAGCAACCCCTTCAACATAATGTTTGACGTGATGGCAAGGTTCAGTGTGAACAGGAGTTGTCATGGGTTACTTCCATAAGAATTGCGGAGTAGATTGGCCATGTTCCACCTGGCTCTATTGAGCCGTGAACGGATTGTACCAATAGGGATGGATAGGATTTCGGCTGCCTCTGCGTATTCAATTCCTTCCAGATCAATAAGGATAATCACTTCTCGGTGCTCATCGCTGATTTTTTCGAGAGCGGCGAGAATATCGTTGCTGAGTTGATTCGCATGCAGTTCCGGCTGAACGGTCTTGGCTGATTCCAACAGTTCTGGAGCGACATACCGAACTCGCTTTTCAGATCGTCGGTGCATAAGAAAATTGAGATAGATACTTTTGCGAATCCATGCTCCGGTTTGGGGCGTGAGTTTCAGATCGCCGTTTTGGAACCCAACGTACGCCTTGATGATGGCGTCCTGCACAAAGTCTTCTGCGCGGGCTTCGTCGGGGAAGGCAAGTCGCTTGGCTAGCCGGAGAAAACTGGCGAGTTCTTTTGAAATCATGGCTTCAAACGCAGACCGCGAGGGTTTCGAGTGGCCCTCCGTGTTTTTGATTTGCTTCGATGCGATAGCGTTTGTCAAGCGATGCTCCCCAATATGATCTGCATTAGAATGCGCGGCAATTGCTTGGAGTTCCAAAAAATTTTGCGCCTACTTACGGAACTAACTGTTTACTCTCGTGCATAAGTGCAAGGTGGGCAAACACTCCAGTTTTCATGAATCCCACTTTTTTGCGCGGCGACTCTGTTCGCCCGGCCCCCGAACTCTGGCGCAAAGGGCGAGGGGGTTAATCTTTTACTTTTAAGAGTTCGCGTACTCGGCGTGCGATTTCATCCCGCACTTCGTTGAATTCTGCTGGTTCCATGTCCCGTGGATCAGCGAGCGCCCAGTCATCCCGGTTGAGGGCGGGGAGGTGAGGGCAGGCATCGCCGCATCCCATTGTAATCGCCCAGTCCCAAGTGATCTTTGGAAGATCATTTAATCCGTTCGAGTTATTGTTGGAGATATCTATTCCGAGTTCTGCCATTGCGGCGATCGCATTGGGGTTGATTCTCCCGCTGGGTTTTGAACCAGCGGAGTAGCTATCCGCATTTCCGTAATGCTTTGCAAAAGCTTCGGCCATTTGGGATCGGTTGCTGTTTTCAACGCAGACAAAGAGGATGTTCATGGGAGGATTCTATATGAAGACGGGGCCTCGAATGAGACCCCGTTGTATGCATTTACCGGAGATAACCCGAGTTTAGTTAACTGGGGTAAGTCCGTCTGCTTTGCGAACTTCGCCGCCACCAGCGGTGTAAGCTCGTTTGCCCCACTGGAAGTTTTCTGGGTTAAGAGTTGCTTCCAAGGATGCGAATTTAGCGTGGGTGTCAGCATAGGTGTAGTTGCTGCCTTTGCCCCAGCGATCTGGTTGTGCGTAGGTGATGTGGCTGAATCCTGCAGGGCCAGCATTTGTTCCTGCCTTACAAGCTGCCAAGTCGGACTTAGCTTGAGCTACTGTCAAAGCTCGGTACCATCCAAGACCTACTTCAGCTGGATCTTCACCGGCAAAAGCATTGCCGTTTTGCAGAAGAATGCCGTTTGCAGGTCGGTGAGTCTTGAACGCTTCGTTAGATGCGGTTGAGATTCCGTTGATACAAGCTTTGAAGTGAGTTTGAGCTGCCAAAAGAATGGTGCCAGAAACATCGTCAACTGCAGTTGAGCTTGTAACCGACATAGGATCGATCGTTCGTCGTTTTCGAGGCATCAACAGTGAGTTAGCGGTGTAGGAAATCCGAGGTGCTTGCACGTCTTGAATTGTGCTGCAGCTTGCTTGAGGAGTTTGTCCAGCAGGTGCGCCGTAACCAAGGTTGTTGCCTACATAGCAAGTTGGAGCTAGACCGCCATTTGGATCGCCAGGGCTCACAAAGATTTGGAGGTTCTTTGTGTAAGGCTGCAAGAGGCCACTCCATTGTACGTAACCGCCGACACCGTTTCCGTTTGTGCTTGAACCACTATCGTTTGGATAGTAGTAGGCTTGGCTATATGTATCGTCGTAGTCAGCAAGGTAAATCTGAATCGAAGTACCGATTTGCTTCATGTTGGAAAGGTCTTGAGTCTTCTTAGCTGCTTGCTTAGCTTGGGCGAAAACTGGGAAAAGGATGGCTGCCAAGATGGCGATGATCGCGATTACGACCAAAAGTTCGATGAGGGTAAAGGCTCGTCGCATGAGTTTGAGTTTCTCCAAGAGAATCTGATCCCGAAAGACCGACAGCAACAATTATTGAGTGAATGCTTGTTAAGCAGTTGTTAATATTTGAACGTAATGTGAATAGTAAGATAATTAGCAATCCTTATGTTAAGATTGTTAAAGGAAAACGACACAATTTTTGAGAGATGCAAACTCAAAATGCGTGAATAGCTTAGTGTTGTGTTAAAGAAATATTATGAAATCGTTAAGATTGGATCTTTATCAAGATGAGTGTTCAAAAGCCTTAGGCAGAGGCAGAATCAAGCAGACCATGCCCGTAGTGCGTCACACGATTCTTGCCGTTTCTCTTGCTGTAGTACAGCGCACTGTCCGCTTCGCCGATGAGTGTTTGCTCCGATTTGGACATGCTGTAAACGGTTGAAACTCCAATACTTGTGGTGACTTGCCGCGAGGTTGTCGGGGTGGCTTGTATGCGTCTGCGCAGTTCTTCGGCGACGGCAACCGCGGCTGATTCAGAACCGCCCGGTAGAACCATCATAAACTCTTCACCACCATAGCGCCCAACTGCTGCACCAGGAGGGCAAGATTGCCGCAAAACTTGACCGATTGCGCGCAGAGCTTCGTCTCCAGCGAGGTGTCCATATTGGTCGTTTAGCTGTTTAAAATTATCGATGTCGAGAAGAATGACTGAGCTTGGGGATCCGACAACAGAATTCCGCTTCATGCTCGTTGATAGGAACTCCATGAGAGTCCGGTGGTTCATCAAGCCAGTTAAGCCATCCATTGTGGCTAATGCGTGAAGCCTTGAGTTTGCCTGAGCGAGAAGGTCTTGGTTTGCCGCCATCGTTTGATTCTTCTCGGCAATCAGCTCCATTTGCTCTTTGATTTGGTCACCTTGTAGGAGCATTTCTGCTTTGGCAACGCGAGCAATGGCGAGCGCATGAATGAGCTCCGCTACTGCCAGCCCACCAAACAACGCGACAAAGACCAAAACGGCGGTCATCATCACGACAAGAGATTGCGCGCGTTCAATAACGGCTGACCATTGCGGATCGCTAAACGTTAACAACAATACCGAATGAATTGATCCATTACCATTCTGTAAAGGGATGGCTGAAAATACTTCGCCATTCGAACGGTTCGGCATCATCGTTACCTCAGTTCCTTCCCAGGCTTTACCAAAAACGGGGCCACGGGATAGCAACGAATCAATACTTTCATTGTTGCCGCTAAGCACAATCGTCTGAAACTTACCGTCTGGCGTTTTACGAATTGCCTTAACGCCCGTAACCTCTGGATTTGCCTTTAACCAACGCTCAACAATATCTTTGGATGCTTTATTCGTAAATTCCTGACCAACGCCATCATTTGTCGATGATTGGTAGTGGTTTTGTAGCTCAGAAGCCATCAGCCGGGCGCTGCCAAGATTCGCTTTCAGACGCTCGTCAACAGTTGATCGAACAGCACTATTTGACGTGACTGTTCCGGTAATGAGAACTAGAAGCGAAATAAGAAATACAGGGCGGAGAATTTTAGTTGTTCGTTCGTTACGCTTAGTCCACACGGTGATGCCAACAAAGGCGATCATCATGAAGACTGAGATAACCAGAAACCACGGATTGACGAACTGCAATTATTTTCTCGAAAGGCTTTGAACTTGGGTAGTCCCTAAAAGATTTTCGGTTAAGACGTACGAGAAATGAAGCTGAAAATACGGGTTTTTGAGGAAATTTTGGGGCGACTAAGAAAAAAAAATGCTCCGCTAATACAGCGGAGCATTTTTCGTAGAGGTTTTGTGGATTAAGCTTCTACTGGTTCGCCAGCTTCTTCTTCAGCCACAGGCTCATCGGCAGCCAGTTCAGCTTCTAGCTCTGGCAACTTTTCATCTACTTCTTCGAAATCAGGATCAAATACGGAGAGTTTGATTTCGATGTTTACGGCTCGGTGAACGTTGAGTTCTACGTCGTATTTGCCAAGTCGCTTGATTGGGCGAAGCAAGAGAACAGCTTTCTTATCAACCGATTCACCAAGTGACTTCTTGATTTCGTCAACTATGTCTTGGCTAGTGATTGCACCAAAAAGTCGTCCATCGGCGCCAGCTTTGGTTTGAATTCGCAGAGACTTTCCGTTTAACTTTTCTGCAAGAGCTTCCGCACCAGCTTTTGTTTTCTCAAGATCAGCCGCAATTTTTGCGTGCTGTCGTTCAAGAACGGATAGTTGCTTTTTATCAGCAACGATGGCCATGCTTTGCGGGAACAGGAAGTTGCGGGCATAACCAGCCTTAACGTTTACAACCTGCCCTTCTTTTCCGAGCTTAGGCACTGCTTGCTTCAGGATGACCTTCATCTAAAAACCTCTTTCTTATCTCTTGATCCCTATTCCGATTGCTGGGCTATTTCTACCAAAGACGTCTTCGATACCAATCCAACCGTGAATGTTTTGGTTGAACCGGCGTTTCAATCTCAGATCGAATTGCGGGTCGTTCAAGCCGAATAGCTCAGTTTTGAGCCACGTATTCGGCGCGAACGCATAAGATACCCCGACGCCAGGTTTGCTCGCATAGACCCCATACCTAAGGTCCGTCCTCTCATTGAGCGCTCGTTCGAATTGAACGTTGAGCTTGTTTGATTCGAAGGCATCGTATAGGCCAAGAACGAGTTTTTCTCTTCCTGCTGGGATCACCAAATTCACGTCAGCACGAAGCCGTTTTTGCTCGCTTTGGTACAGCAAATCTGATTCGATGTTTACTTCGGGGATCAAGCTTTGTCCGCCGCCTGATCCAAACTTTTGAACCGCTCCCTTTACATCTTCAATAAGCCTTTCAACTTCGTCCGCCAGCTTGTTGGCCTTGGTCATCAGTTGTTTGGTCTGATCAGAGATTTCCACTCCATTCTTAGCCATGAGTTCAGCATCTTGTGCGATGTTCACGCCGCTGTCGCTCATTGACTTAAAGTTCTCAAGCGTTCCGGATAGATTCTCTTTAATCGTTGGATCGCTCGTATAGGATCGGAGGTCTGAAACGAGAAGTTCGCCTTGTTTAGCGGCAGAATTCATCGTTGTCATCAATTGGTCTGCTTGCGCTTGAAGTTTGCCGCTGCCAGCGTAAGCATTGATCTCAGCCGTAACCTCTTGCATGTTTTTCATGGCCGCGACCATTGAGGTCATTAGCGCATCTATTTCGTCTCCATTGCGGTTCAGAGTGCCGCTAAGAGAATCTGCTAATTTCCCAAACTTGTCTGCGGTTTGCTCCCCAGACTTCATAACCCCAATAAGGCCATCTTTAAGTTCTTTATCGCCTAGGAGGTTTTGGAACGCAACCATCGTCTTGTTGAGCTCCTGCATTGTGGATTCAGTGTCGGGGAAAATGTCCTCCAGTGGCCCTTTGATTCCGCCAGGAATGGGGTCGTCAATATTATTCGGAGAATATGTTCCGGTGAGGGTGCCTTTCCTTTCTAGCAACACCTGCCGGTCGCCTAAAGAGATGAATCCAGTTGGAAGCACAGCAACAATATCTTTTGTAATTTGACGACCCTGCTCAATGCTCAATTTGGCGCGCGCGGTGCCGTCCTCGGCAAGAGTAACTGATTCAACTTTGCCAATAGAAACGCCCGCGAGTAGAACTTCTGCACCTGAGTTCAATCCGCCTGCATCCACAAAGCGGACGTAATAGGTATCCGTAGGTTGAGCGAAGATGCTTGATTTGAGAATCGCAAACACTCCCATCATCATCGCCGCAAATATTACGACTAAGCCGCCGACCTTCCATGCTGACTGCATGACTCTATTGTACTGGCTGTTTTACGAGGATGGTGCTAAACAAAAAAATAGCCCGGAAAATCAAATTCTCCGAGCTATTCGCACCCTGGTACTAACTAGTTAACCGTATAAGTGACCAGGAAGTGATCGATTCCCATTCTCCAAGCACGACCAACCGTGGCATTGGTGATATTCCATCTGACACGGAATGTTATAGTGCCGTCGGGATTCACAAAGTTTGCGTACGGAATTGTTCCCCCGTATGCTTCGCTAAAAATTGTGTCTCCTTGATTGATTGTCTTCGTGGAAAGAGTTACCCAAGTATTGTTGGTCGCGTTTTTCATTTCTACACGTGCAGTGTGTCCAGGAAGCGTCGAGTAAAGAGTTCCCGAAACCCGTATCCCAGTGACGTTTCCACTGCTATTCGGAACATCTAACTCAATCATGCCAAAGGGGTTGGAACGACTATTTTCATACACGGTTTGAACTGTGTAGCGATTATTGTCATTTGCTTGCCAAGTTGACAAGAAGTTGCCTTGCGCATTTTGCCCGACAATCGTCCGAATGCCAAAGCAATTGAAGTTGACGACATTTCCAGACCCAGCAACAGTGATCCCCAGAACGTGGTTTGCTTCTGCTCCTTCAAATGTGTCAATTTCGGAGTTTTCGTAATTACCATCGGGGAATGGATCCCAGTCGTACCAAAACATTGTTCCATCGCTTGAACCCGTCGTAGGCGGCGCACCACCGTTGAACACCGTGTCTACGGCTCCGAGCATGAACTCACCTTCGCCTTCAAGTTGCTGAGGTGTGGGTGGATTAGAACACTCTCTAAACTGCTGGGCTATAAAGAGAGTGGAATCGTTGGTGCTCACAGCTGCCTGTGAAATCCCAATTTCTACAATCACTTGATCGGCAGGAATAGGAACATTCCAAATAACCCCAAAGTCCGCAATTTCGCCAGAAAAGTCGTTCATTGGTGCCGGGTTATCGATATTTGTTTGCCAAATACGCCACCTAATCAAAAATCGAGGATTTGGACCAAGACTCGTACTAAAACCGAACTTTAAAGATTGCCAGGGTTTATTAAGCCCGCCACTGATTGTAATGTCATCAAGAGAGCTCGGGTTGTCTGGAGCAACCCCATATCCAGCTCCTGCATCCGCCATGTAAATCACTTGATCCGCTTCCGGGCCGCCTGATTTAGGTGCGCTTCGTTGACGTTGTGCTGGACGCGGGTTTTCAAGAAGTGCCGCTAGCTGTGAATTAGCAGTTGGAAGACCCTTGTGAGGTTTCATGACCTTTGCAGTGATCGGCCACGCTTTGAACGGGAATTTCATGCCCTTGATAGAGGCGATGGTTCCATCTGGGCGTTTAACCCAACCGTGTGCAACTTCTAGAAACCCGGCTGCAATCGGCTCAGGAGAGGCGTTTGCTAGCCCAGGCACTAGGCACACTAGTGCAAGGAGAGGGAAAAATTTTCGCATTGCTGTTTGACCTAAATCGCAGACACAACAGTCTGCAGAATCCTGTTAGGACTTGCCTCTAGTGTAAATGGTTCCCCGTAAATCCAATGGCAAGTATTTGTCTGTGCGATTCAAAGCTAGTAAAAATACGGGTCAGGCATGAAATACGATGCCTGGTGAACCTTAATTTATCCCGGTAAGATTATTAGGGTGATTTCACCCCTGGGCGACTTGCGGCTTCGTGCCGACAATGGGTGTAGATGAATTGGTTTGAACGTGCGGTAGCTAGGTCTGCGGCACAAAGTCAGACATTAGTCGTCTAATCAATAGCGAACCAAGCGGAAACATTTGGATCGTTAGGAGCAACAAACAAAGTATGTGGCAAAGATTTACTGAGCGAGCGAGGAAAGTTGTTTTCTTCGCACAAGAAGAAGCACAGAAGTTTGGAGAGGGATACGTCTCAACCGAACACCTGTTGCTCGGCTTGGTGCGCGAAAGCGATAGTGTTGCCGCACGAGTGTTAGAAAAGCTTGGCGTTGGCCTTGGCAAAATCAGGGCTGAAGTCGAAAAGCAATTGCCCCGTGGGGAATCGCGTCCAAGTCAGGACATGACCCTTACGCCGCGAGCGAAGCGAGTCATTGACCTTGCTTACGATGAAGCGCGAAATCTCAACAACAACTATATCGGTACCGAACACCTCTTACTCGGATTGATTCGAGAAGGTGATGGGCTGGCAGGCAGAGTGCTTGCTCGCCTCGGTGTAGAACTTGATCGAGCACGTCGCGAGGTGATGTCGCTCCAAGATAACGAAGTTCAAACTAAGTCCACCGAAAAAGGTGGCAAATCTCAATCCACAACATCTGGAAATGCGGCAAAGAGCCCGACATTGGATGAATTTGGACGAGATTTAACCGAATTAGCCCGAGATGGCAAACTCGACCCAGTAGTGGGCCGACAGCAAGAAATTGAACGCGTCATGCAGATATTGGCGCGCAAAACTAAGAACAATCCTTGTCTGATCGGTGACCCTGGCGTCGGAAAAACCGCGATTGCGGAAGGCCTTGCTCTGCGGATTGTCAGCGGCGATATCCCTGAAATCATGCTCGGCAAACGCTTGATTGCCCTCGATATGGCTGGTTTGGTTGCCGGTACCAAGTACCGTGGTGAATTTGAAGAACGAATGAAGAAGGTGATGGAGGAAGTCCGAAAGTCGGACGGTCAAGTCATCCTATTTATTGATGAACTGCACACACTCGTCGGAGCCGGGGCCGCAGAAGGCGCGATTGATGCTTCTAACATCATGAAACCCGCGCTCGCAAGAGGCGAATTGCAGTGCATCGGTGCAACCACTCAGGACGAGTTCCGCAAATACATAGAAAAGGATGCGGCGCTTGAACGACGATTCCAATCAGTGAAAGTTCGGGAGCCGAACGAAGAGGAAGCAGTCGAAATCTTGAAAGGATTGCGAGAGCGATACGAAGCTCACCACGACGTTGAAATCACAGACGAAGCTCTGCTCGCCGCTGTTCAACTTTCAATGCGCTATATCACCGACAGAACCCTGCCGGACAAAGCGATTGACTTGATTGATGAAGCTGCGTCAAGAGTTCGTCTGCAACAAAGTTTGCCTCCGGCTGATGTCCGCGCTGACAAGCAAAAACTCGCTAAGATGCGAGCAGAACTTGAGCATCTTCGCCGACATAGCACCGAAGATGAAATAGAGGCAAAAGACAAAGAATTTGAAGAACTGAGCAATTCTATCAACTCGCGTGAAGAAGCATGGCGAGATGAAGATAAGCCTCACGCACGAGTGGGCGAAACAGAAATCGCTGGCATCGTTCAAAGTTGGACAGGTATTCCTGTTACCAGGCTAGTTGAAGCAGAATCACAAAAGCTATTGCGCATGGAAGACGATCTTCACGCTCGAATTATTGGGCAAGAAGAAGCAGTCACCGCAGTTGCTCGGGCTATCCGGCGATCACGCAGCGGACTCAAAGATCCGAAGCGCCCAACCGCAAGCTTTGTATTCCTTGGCCCAACCGGAGTCGGTAAGACTGAACTTGCGAAAACGCTTGCCGAATACCTGTACGAAAAAGACACTTCGATTGTCCGAATTGATATGTCTGAGTACATGGAGCGGTTCTCGGTTAGTCGGTTGGTTGGTGCCCCTCCAGGATACGTTGGTTACGATGAAGGCGGACAACTCACCGAGCAAGTTCGAAGAAATCCTTACTGCGTCGTGCTGTTGGACGAAATCGAAAAAGCTCACCCAGAAGTCTTTAACATCCTGCTTCAAGTGATGGAAGATGGTCACCTCACTGACTCACAGGGTCGAGTGGTTGACTTCCGAAACACGATCATCATCATGACCTCTAACGTTGGGGTTAAGCCGATCGAACTCGAAAAAGGACTTGGATTCCGTGATGCAAAACAAGACATCAACGATCCTCGCACCTACGAGGCGATGAAGAACAAGATGCTGGACGAAATGAAGAAATCGTTCCGGCCTGAGTTCCTCAACCGGATTGATGAAGTCATCGTATTCCACCACCTCAAGAAGGACGAGATTCTTCAGATTGCTGACATTTACCTTTCGCGGGTTAACAAGTCGGCAGCCGAGCTTGGTATCACAATTGAACTCAGCGAAGCTGTGAAGACCTTGCTCACTGAAAAGGGTTACGATCCTAACCTTGGTGCACGGCCTCTGCGACGGGCAGTTCAACGATTCATCGAAGACCCGCTCAGCGAGCAACTTCTGATGAATACCTTCGGCGAAGGCGATCACATTATCGCGGATGTGGACGAAGACGGCAACGTGATCTTCCGCAAGAGCGATGCGCCTCCTCCAGGGGATAAAGAGGAAGAACTGGTCACAAACTAAGTTATGATCTAACAATAAGGTCGGCCTGCTCACAAGCAGGCCGACCTTATGTTTTTCGTTCGGCGTTAATGTAGTTTCACCAGCGCATAATGGTAAATCAGTAGATGACTTACGAAATTCTTCTCTTTGACTCTCCTTCAGTCCTTGATGGAAGAGGTGTTCCGATCAAGTTCCGAAGCAGTAAGGCATTGGAATTAGTTTTATTGCTTGTGTTACGCGGAAAACTATCTCGTAAGTCGGTTGGTCGACACCTCTGGCCGGGGCATGAGCCAGAACGGCAATTAGCCAATTTGCGCTTAAACCTGACGTATATAAACCAAGCAGCGCCAGGCTTGATACAAATCGACACAAATTTTATTCAGGTTGTGGATGCAAAGGTGAATTTTGATGCAGGGTTACCCGAAAACTTGCTATCAGGAATTGATGCAGAATGGGCAAATATTGCCCGCCATGAATTTGAAGAGCGATGGTTTGAAGAAAACCTGGAGAAAGCCAAGCAGTCTGGCGATCTTATTCTTGCAGGGCGACTCAAGCGGCAAGATCCTCTCCGGCAAGAGCCGCGGGTGTTGATCGCTAATCTTTGGATGGAAAAAGAGGAACCTGCGAAAGCGGCTGCGGAATTAGAAGAATACGCAACCCGAATTAGAATCGAGCTTGGTTTAGAACTTGGTGAAGACCTTTACCTCAAAGTGGGTTTGCCCTCGCCCAAACGTGTAAAGAGTCCGGCGCAGGTTTTCGGCGCTGTGGGAATCAATGACAAAGTTGCTTCGGTTTTGGGATCATGTCCACTGTGGCTTATGGGAGGAAGAACACTCAATGCCCGGGCACGGATCGAAGATTTGCTGACTTTAAAAGGAATAAGTCGGCGTGATCAAGGAGAACTCTACGGTTGGAAGGCCAGATTTGCCATTGAAGGAGGGGATATTGACTTGGCTTTGGAGTCAGCAAAGGAGTTTGCTCGTCTCGCAGTTCCAAGTCAGCGGAATTCCGCAACGATTTGTGAGTTAAGGGTGCGTGTTTTTAGACACGAAAGTGATCGTGCAGATGAACTTATTTGCCAACTTCAGCAAAGAAAATTGACTTTGCCTCAGCAACTGGAATTCAATTTGATTTGCGGAGTGAGCGAATACAACAGCAATAGCCTTGAAAAGGGGCGGGCTTTTGCTGAATGTGCGGCGAAGATTAGCCGTGAACTCGATGCATTAGGGGGGTATGCCAGAGCTAAGGGACTGGTAGGAAGTTGCGAATTCAGGCTAGGGAACATAGAGGAAGCAATAGAAGCATTTAGCGAAGCTATCGAAATCTGCTCGCGATTCGGGCTTTCAATTCTGTTGGCCCACTACCATGGATCAAGGGGGCGTTGCCACGAGGCGAACAATGACATAGCCAAAGCGGAATCAGATTATGTTCAGGGCCTTGAAATAGTAAGTACGACCGATGCATCCGCAACTTTTGCAATTCTCTCCACATATTTGGGCGAACTATTAGTTAAAAAAGCTCAAATCACCAATGGGATTGATTGGCTGAAAAAGGGTGAAGGAGCCCGACGACAAACAGGGGAACGACTGGGCAGGTCGACAAGCTATCGTTGCCTTGCAAAGGCATACATTGCGCTGGGTGATCTTCGGTCTGCTACAGATCAATGCAACCGTGCAATTTCAATTTCTGGAGCACATGAATGGGAGTTTGAAGATGCTTTAAACCGCGTGGTTTTGGCTCAGATAGAGGCTCGCGGACAAAGAATCCCGCAAGCGATAAGCAACTTACGGATTGCACTCCCAATATTGGAGATGCAAAAGTTGAAAGGGTTTTCTAATTTAGCTGAAGACACACTGTTTGACCCTACTTTCGTTTCGAAGCAAATTAAAGAGTTGGAAGCTATGGCTTGACCCTGTTAAATTTACTGTAATCAAAAATTTCAATCAAAAAAGCGACTCCGGTTGATCGTTGCTAACGATTTGCAAACGGCAATCGGAGAATAGTAGCTGTGTGAGTGCGGTTTCTATTGAGAGATCGTGTGACATTAAAGGAGAAGACTTGAAAATCAATCATTTTTTTGGAGCCATTGCATTTGGTGGGCTCATGCTGGCCTCATGCTTTGCACGAGCCGAGTTTGCGGACATCGCGGCAGATTTCAGCATTACCAACGGAAACCCGAACGGTAATTGGACTTACGGATACCGAAATGCTCTAACTGATCCGACCAATTTGTACAGGGCAACCATCGCTGACCCGAGCGGAATCCATATCTGGTACCAGCCGGGTCTCAGTGGTGATGCTACTCCTTCCGTGTTCAAAAATACCAGCGGCGTAACCAACGTGAACGGTATTCCTGCTGGCAGTTTTGGAATGCACTCCGGGCCGTCGGGACAGTATTCCGTCGCTCAATACACCGTTCAAGATGGAGGGATGTTACGCATTGCGGGTGAGTGGGGCACTGGCGATATTGGGCTGACCGATATATTTGTCCAACTCAATGGTGTTACGTTGTGGTCACGGCTGTCATCGCCAGTAGCTGAAGCATTCGATTTCAATGTTTCGACTAATTCTGGTGATTTAGTTCAGTTCGTTCTCGGTCCGGCGGGTGCCTATCAGTTCGATTCAACGCCGCTTGCGGCTACGATAGAAACTGTTCCTGAACCAGCGACAATGAGCTTAGTTGGAGCTGGATTAGCAGCGCTAAGTTTGCGACGTCAGAAAGTAGCATAAGATTTTTTCGTTCGCAACTCGCCCGCCGCAATTGTCTGGTGGGCATTTTTTTTAAAACAACTCGGCGATCATACAGCGAATTCCGCCACCGCCGATCACTTCGATCAAAAAGACTTCCAAATGCACAAGTTCACCGTGAGCAGCAAGAGAATGCTTTTGGGAGTCAGTGAGGGCATCAAAGGCGGTTGTGCTGAGAATAATCTTTGCGGAGTCATCCTTCCCCTCAAGCTCAAGAACATTAGCGCAAAAAGAACTCATTTGCTTGTAATTGAGCTCGATAATCTCGCGATTAAGCGAAAGTTCATCGAGTAACCTTTTCCTCGCTTGCTCATCTGGAATCGATTCACTGACAATTGCGGCAAATTTGGTACCAATAGAAAGCATAACGTTTGTGTGGTAGATGGCTTTGCCTTTTGAGTCAACGGCTTCAAAAGAGCGGATTTCATATCCCGAATGCTGAGCCCAAGCTTCCAGCACCTCTGTCGATGTTCGGGGAGATTTTGCCGCGTAGGCAACCTTCTGGATATGATCAAGAACCTTGCTTCCAGTTCCTTCTAAAAACAATCCTCGATCTTCATAAGAAGTGAGGTCAACGCGTTCTGGATAATGAGCCGCCAGAAACTCCAACGGCTTCGGTTTTCTCTCAGTTCGGCGATTTTCCGCAAGCATTGGATACAGATAGTGCCGACCATCGGGTGTTGTGCTGAACCAGTTATTCGGGAACATCGCATCAGGGGTTTCTGGCCAAGGTACATCCTGAATCACCGTGACGTTGATTCCATGATCTCGTAATTGTTCTACTGCACCGTCGAACTCGCGTTGGATGGCCGGTAAAGCATGACGCGGTGTCACAGAGGTTTGGAAAGCATTTGAGGCTAGTGTCTGTGGGTTGGGCATGGCAACCACGGGGCGGATCATGAGAATAGAGTGAGTGGTTTGCTGTGCCATGCGAATTTCGTAAAGTTTAGTGTGTTAGGTGACAGGCAATGCCAATAGGCCGTAGAATTTCGATATGCTGACCTCACTTGTCGCGGGAATGGTTTTAGGAATGGGAAACACGCAAGCTAAAGGCATGGACATTGACTACAAAGATGGCGACTTTGCTTGTCAAGGCTATGTGGTTAAGCCGATGAACGACCGTGTGAATCCGCTTGTGCTAATCGTTCACCAGTGGGGTGGATTAACTGATTACGAAAAAATGAGAGCCGATATGTTGGCGAGCCTCGGCTACGCGGCTTTCGCCGTCGATATTTACGGCAAAGGCAATCGGCCGACTGGGGCAGAACGTGGTCAATTTGCGGGCAAGTACAAAGGTGATCGAGAACTTTATCGTTCACGATTGCTCGCAGGGCTAAAAGCGGCACGGGCGGTTCCGGGCGTGGATGGTAGCAAAGTAGCGGTTATCGGTTACTGCTTTGGCGGTACAGGTGCGCTCGAATTGGCGCGATCTGGGGCGGATATTTTGGGAGCCGTGAGCTTCCACGGTGGCTTAGATGGCGGCAAGGCCTCAGAAGCCAGCAATATCAAAGCCAAGATTTTGGTGTGCCACGGCGCCGATGATCCGTCAGTACCGCCCGCTCAGGTGGCAGGATTCATGGATGAAATGCGGGCCGGAAAAGTTGATTGGCATATGGTGAGTTACGGCGGAGCAGTTCATGCCTTTACGCAAAAAGAAGCAGGGAACGATCCATCTCGTGGTGCGGCTTACAATGCGGACGCAGATCGTCGGAGCTGGGCTGAGTTGCAGAATTTCTTAAAAGAGATTTTTGCTGGCTAGTTAAGGGCTGGCTATAAGTGCCCCTGCCATTGCCTAGCAATGGCAGGGATTTAACCCCTCCCTAACCCTCCCCAGGCTTGGGGAGGGAATCTCAAAACCATCTCAGTGCCCCTACCTTTGTTCAACAGATGTGGGGTTCAAATCAACAGTTTCGCTGTACACCAAAACTTAATGCGTGTGCGAGTGAGTGTGCGAATGAGTGTGGGGATTGAACTCTGCTTCCTCACCACCTCCACCTGGAGGAGGAGGGCCGCCCGGACGACCACCCGGGCCACCTGGAGGGCCACCAGGACGGCGGGCGAAGCTTGAATCAGGTGTGCCTCGGTAGTAGCGGGGAATCCACGGGTAGTTCTCGGTCACCACGTAGTAGTAGGTTCCTTTGGGGAATTCGGGCGTGAAGCCAAACCGGCCGTTGCATTCATCCAAATCGCCCGACTTACTGACATATTGCCAGTCTTGAACAAAACGGCCGTCGTAGGTTCCTCCCGGGCCAGGGTTGGATGGGCGGCTTCCCGTTTTGAGCTGATAGGAACCCTTCATTGATTTCATCGGGCTACTCAGGTTCATCGGATCAGTGGGGCAGTAAGGGCCGTACATCGGGAATCCATCTGCTGCCCATCCAATGAGAGTCATCTTGGTTTTATCCTTGATCATCGGAATCGGAACCGAGTGGTAGTGGTACGCACCAGTGGGTTGAACGTGGGCGTTGGCTTTATCAATACCAAGTGTGCCTTGACCCTGGAAAATCGCCTCATAGTTCCAACCGGCTTGGCGGTCGCGGTTCCAGTATTCGGCGGTCAGAGGATCAAACGGGACGCCTTGTACGCTAACGCCAAAATCTTGATGGCCTAGCGCAGTTGCCCGTTCGTTTTCTTTGGGAGCAACCGGAACCTTGAAAACGTAAGTCTGCGGGCGGATGGAGTTTGGGTTGCCCTGGTTAGGGAACCTCCCAGTTTCGTGGTCAGGAATACCATTTGACTTAATGTAGCGGTATTGTCCCATCACTTCGATTTTCACTTCGTTTTTGAACAGTTGTGACTGAGCAAGGAATGTGAGCGTCAGGATCATAGATTGATAATAGGGCGTGTTCGTGAGGATTTTGTGAGGGATTCATCTAATTTCTTGAACTCGGTTCCCAGGTAATTCTGACAGTTCGGTCTCGGTATTCCCTTCGTCTAATGGTCGTCTAATGGTCGGTTTTGTACACTGGCTTTCATGAGAGGATTCATTTCAATTGCTTTGATTTTTGGCGTGGTTGCCGCCAATGCACAAGTAACCATTTTCAATGCAAACAACGTTGCCGCAAACGATGCGACTCGAGATTCTTGGCTAGCCGCCGCAGGAACTGCCGTACCGGAGTTCTTTGAGGACTTTGAATCGTATACGCTTGGTGCTTCTTTGCAAGGAGCTCCCTTAATTGGCGGAGCTACCATCACTGATACGCACGCGTCGCCATTTGCTACCGTACAATCTACTTCCGGGTTTTTTGGTGGTTCGGTTCCATTTGGTCAAGGGTTAGCCTGGAAAGAAAACCACACGTACGAATTCGTTTTTGCCAGCCCGGTCAGATACGTTGGGATGTACGACATCGACCAAGGCGGCAGCAATGTGCGAGTGCACCTTTCTAATTCAACCTTCTTTGATTTCCTTGACTTAGATTCCACCGCAGTTGGCGGTAGCTCTGGTGAGTTTTTGGGCTTTGTTTCATCGGGCGCAGGAATTGTCAAGATCACTTTTGATGCCGATGGCGGCGACGGAGAAATGGGAATTGATAACCTGCAATATGGTGGAGAGCCAGTTCCCGAACCAGCCACTATGGCAATCCTTGGCCTCGGCGGCTTGGCAGTTCTCCGAAAACGCCGCAAGTGATTCAATCAAAAGTTGGTATTGACCAGGAGTGGTTCCTCACTCCTGGTCATTTTTTCGTCGCTTGCTTAGCTCAACGATCTTCAAAAAGTCGGGAAGGATTTCTGGTGCCCAATCTCTAACTGTTTTTTCTAGCCGATGTCCTTTAGGCATTCCCATATAGTGATTTTGTTTTTGTGCGGTTTCAAAATCGCCTCCGGCTAAAGCAAATACTTTGCATTGCTCAAGAAACAATGCGAGTCTCTCTGCACGTGTAAATTGGCCGTAGCCGTTTAAGACTGGTACAAGGGTAAACCCCAGAATATTAGGGAAGGGTGTCCCTAAGTCAAACTCAAAATTAACGGCATCCGGAAACCGCAAAAAAACTAAACGCAAGACTTTTGGTTCTTCCACCGCATATCTGAGAATTAGATCCGTCAGAATATTGGCTTTCAAAAGCCATTCAGATATGACTTTTTCATCTCGCGATTCCATCGCTCTCATCCAACTCAACTCGTATGCGGTCGGCTGATTACTAATCACGTCCGTTCCCCAGACAATTCCTTTCAGGGCAACTAAAAAGAATGGAATCATGCGAAAACAGTACCAGGAAAAGAATGCTATTGGAGAAGTTAAAAAAAACTCACGTGAGTCCTTGGGTCGCTATTGGTAAATCAAAAATCCGACTAATCCTAAAGAGATATAGCATAAAGCCAGTCCACCGATCCAAGCATACTTGTAGGAAGTGGGCGAGGCTTCGCGCCCGTTTGGGTGCGACAGACAAATAAAAGCAGGTGCCAAAAACCACAGGGAGAACCAGCCTAAAACGGCGTTGTATTTACTTGCTGAATCAGACGCAATAAAGATCAGTCCTGCCGAAATTAGTGCTATCGAATATGCGCCGATGAGCAGAAAGATTTGGAATATCCGATGTTGTTTATCAGACATATTGGAGTTGCGCATTTATCAATATTACGAATCTTATTCGGAGAAGTTTATTTTTGAAACGAACTCCAACAGACTCTCGGGAAAGGCTCGGTGGGCGGAAACACCAGCCGCCTGAATCTTGGTGTTATCAAGAACGCTGTACGCAGGTCGGCGAGCGGGAGTGGGGTACTCCGCTGTGGTGCAGGGCGCGAGGTTGATCTCGTTGGGAAGTTGGTGCATTTCTCGGTAGGTTTTAATCGCAAGCTCCGCGAACTGATACCAAGTGCATGAATCCGGCCCAGTTGCATGGTAGATGCCAGGCGCGATATTGAGTTCGATGGCTTGAGTGATGGTTTGGCTGAGATCAACGGTGCTAGTAGGGCAACCAATTTGGTCGTTAACGACTTTGAGGTTTGTGCCTTTCACGTAGTGCTCAATCATCGTTCTCGGAAAGCATTTTCCGTTGCTCCCGTATAGCCACGAAGTTCGGAAGATGATCGACTTATCGTTTTCCTTGAAAACGTTCTGTTCACCTTGAAGCTTGGATTTCCCGTAGGTGCCGAGCGGGTTAGTCGGGCTCGTTTCTGTATACGGAGTGCCAGCGAAACCGTCGAAAACGAAGTCGGTTGAGATGTGGATGAGTTGTGCGCCGATCTCTTTCGCAACCCATGCGAGTGTGCCAGGAGCAACCGCATTGAGCCTCATCGCGGCCATTGATTCTTGTTCGGCTTGGTCAACCGCAGTGTAGGCGGCGCAGTTAATGATGTGGGTGGGGCTGGACCAATCGCGGCGACGGATGGCTTCTAAATGGGCGGGCACAGTGATGTCCAGATCTTCGCGCCACGGACTGGTGACGTTCCAACCTCGGTTGAGCAGTGTGGTGAGGAGGTCGCTCCCTAACATCCCCTGTGAGCCGATCAGCAGGATCTTCGGGGCTAGAGGCGTAGTCTCGCTCATGGAGGCGTGAGTTTATCCTTCCAATCGTTAAGCGGGGGGCCGACTTTGCCAGTTAATCTCAGAACGCAGTAAATCATCAGTAAAACAGCAACCACTTGTCCGGGGCCGGGAGCTTGATTGGTAACTCTGTTCGCTCCCAGAGTAAAGAAATGTATGATCATAAATAGATATGCGCCCCATCGAATAGAGAGGATAAAAGGAATCGTCATGACAAGCGGAAAGAGAATAACGAAGGCTGTGATTGTGAGCCTCATCGCCAATTCGTTATTCATTTCCGGATCAGTGAGAGCTCGGTATGGCAATCTGAGTTGAAAGAGCAAATAACCGAATCCAATCAACTTATCCCACAAGTAAGATTGCTTCAGCATTACAAAATAGAATTACGCGAGGCTGGCTCTTAGGGATTCATTCTCCAAACCCCACCCGGTTCGACAACGTATTTCCCTCCCCAGGTTTGGGGAGGGAAATACGTTGCCTACTTTCCAGCCATCACGACTTCGCGGGCGTAGTCGCTGGTGGTGGCTTTGCCGCCAAGATCAATAGTGAGGCACTTGCCATCGGCGCAGACCCGCAGAACCGAGTTGCGGATGCGGTCGGCGATTTCGTGGTAGCCCAGGTGGTGGAGCATCATCACCGCGCTCATCAAAAGAGCCGTCGGATTAGCGATGCCTTTTCCAGCGATGTCTGGAGCTGAACCGTGAACCGCTTCGAATACCGCACAGTTTTTACCGATGTTCGCACCAGGGGCCAGACCAAGTCCACCGACCAATCCGGCGCAGAGGTCGGAAATAATGTCGCCGTACAGGTTTTCGGTGACGAGCACATCAAACTTTTCTGGGCGCGTGACCAACTGCATGCAGCAGTTGTCCACGATAATGTCGTCGCTTTCGATATCCGGGTTATTTTTCGCCGCTTTGTAGAATTCTTCCAGGAACAGCCCGTCGCTGAGCTTCATGATATTGGCTTTGTGGACGACAGTGACCTTTTTGCGTTTTTGTTTGCGGGCCATATCGAATGTGTATTCAAAAAGGCGGGCACTGCCAGCGCGAGTGATGACCTTGATGGACTGGGCAACATCTGGGTGCGCCATAAATTCGATGCCAGCGTAAAGGTCTTCAGTGTTTTCGCGGACGATGATGATGTCCACATTTTTATCGGAAAACGGCCCTTTTAATCCGGGAAGCGTTTTGGCCGGACGCACGTTGGCAAACAAATCGAGAGCCTTGCGCAGAGCAACATTCGCACTCACATGGCCGCCGCCGGAAGGTGTGGTGGTTGGGCTCTTGAGAGCAACTCCGATTTCTCGGATGCGCTCAATTGTTTCGGTTGGCATTGCTGGCAGTCCTTTTTCGACCGCACCAAGCCCAGCGTCGAGAGTTACATACTCGGCTTCAAATCCCACCTCAGCCAAAATACCAAGGGTTGCGTCCATGATTTCTGGACCGATTCCGTCGCCGGGGAGAATTGCTATTGTTGGTTTGCCCATGCCTAGTAAAAATATTGGCATACACTGAGCTATCCATCAGGCTGAGGACTAGGGAAATGTGGCTATTCGAAAGAATTTGAAAGAAAATTCGCGTAAAGTACAAGTAATCAAAATTTAATCCACTCGCAGGGGGTGCCAATAATCGGCTGAGATGTAGCGATCAATCGCTCTGTCCCCTTGAACCTGAACAGATAATGCTGGCGTAGGGAATGCGGAGGACGGCTCTTGGCTATTTAGCTACGACCCGATTCCGTTTATCGCGGAGTCGGGTTTTTTGATTTGGACTTTAGAATGAAAAATCGAGCCTTCACATTGATTGAGCTTCTTGTCGTTATCGCGATCATTGCGATTCTTGCGGCGATCCTCTTCCCAGTTTTTGCCCAAGCGAAAGAAGCGGCTAAGAACACTGCATGCCTCAGCAACGCTCGCCAAGTGGCGATTGCGAGCAAGATGTATAACGCTGACTACGATGATACGATGCCCATTTTTATGGCGTATCAGGATACTCCTGCCCCATTCACCCCGGGCCACGAGGGAGTAGAGGTCTGGTTGTTGCCGTACACAAAGAGCAAAGAAATCTTCAAAAGCCCCCTAGATGCCGGAGGCCCGATAACTCAATCCACCACCGGAAAATCCACTTATTGGGCGGCTTATGGCAGTAGTTATCGGTTCACTAAATGCCTTCACACGTTAGTTGCCGGATACAGCCGGAGTTATCAGGGCGACCCAGGGGCAACGCAAAGCTGGACAGTGACTGAAACCGCCATGGCCGATCCCGCAAATTCGCGAATCATGCGGAGCGAAATGATGGCGTTTTTTGACCGTAAGAAAGGATTTGAATTGCCTGATTGTTCGCGATATGGTTACGATTGCGATGCGCCATACAACTACTACAAGCAGTGGTCGAACCGGGGCGGTTCGATGATTTTTGCCGACGGTCATGCGAAGTTCGCAAGCGGGGCGGGGCAGTTCGACAACACCATTGTTGATATGGAAGGCCATAAATCTGGCGATCCCCATCCAACGGATGGAACTTGGTACTGGGCTTGTGACTAACAGATTTCTGCCCTGGCCTGAAAGCCAGGGCAGATCTTAATTGTTTAGTGATTGTAAATACTGTACGGCTCGAATCCACCGAGTTTGAGCCGCAGAGTCACCATTTGACCAACGTGGTATGCGTCGTGAAGCGACAAATAAGCACTTCCGGCTTTCACGAGTTTTTCGTCGTTCTCAGCAGTTGCTCGGGCAACTGCTTCTTCACGTAGACCCGTCATCGTTTTGAAGAGGTTCACTGGGGATTTATCTTCAATACTGTATGTGCCCCATGAATGTTCTTTGCCATCTGCACTGGCGATCATGGCGGTGTAGCACTCTGCCAGGTGTTCAGCAGTTTCGGCTGGGCTCATCGATTCCGGCGTAGCTTTTTCGTTCCATTGGTCATCGGTTAATCCGGCGAACACAGCGTTTAACTGATAGCCCACATCATCTAGCTGGGCTTTGAGAAATTTGTTTGCTTCCATGTGCATGTAGTGATACCAAAGTTGGCTAACTGTTTATTACAGAATGTTTGGGTGGACGGAAAAGAACTAACGAGCGATATGCTGTCCCAGGCGTATCGGCAAGGAATTTTTCCGATGACCGGCGAAAATGGGGAAGTTGAGTGGTATTGGCCCCGTCGCCGGGCCATATTCCCTAATTGTGAAATGCACCTTTCAAGGTCTCTCCAAAAACGGATGAGACAAGGTGGATACACCGTTACTTTCGATACTGCTTTTGAAGAGGTGATGAGAAATTGCTTCCGTCCAGAACACAATTGGCTCTCCGAGGATTTCGTTCGAGCGTATGGCGACGCACACCGCGAAGGCTGGGGTCACTCTTGCGAAGTGTGGGTCGAAGATGAGTTAGTGGGAGGGGTTTATGGACTGGGAATCGGAGGCTATTTCGCCGCTGAATCTATGTTTCACACCAAAACTGATATGAGTAAGATTGCCTTGTTTAGTTTAATTCAAAAATGCAAGAAATACGGATATGTCATATTTGATGCTCAAATCTTGAATAGCCACTTAAAATCCCTTGGATGTGTAGAAGTTGATGCTTCAGAGTTTGTGTTAGAACTGGAAAAAGCCGTGAAAATGCCAGATCAATGGCTTGCGGATTAGGCGGCTTGATTGTGGGGTTCGTAGGCTTCAATCGCCCAAGCCAATCGCATAAGAGCCGCTCGGAAAGTCGGTGTGTCATCCATGTTGCTCGCAAGGCATCGGGCAAGGATTTCACCGGCTTCTTCATAGGTGAGGTTGATCACCACTGAGCGTTCTTCGTCGTTCACTGATATGGATGTTTGGACAAAAAACTTTTGCGGATTAGTGCATTTATATGAAACCCAGCAATTGTGCAGACGTCATGCCTAGTAAGAAATCGAAGAAATATTCACAAAGTCGCCATTTCAACGGGTTTTTGGCTTCATTTGAATACGATTTCTGCCATAATTGAACTGGCAAGGAATGCTAAGACCATGAGGGCAATTGGACGGAGCACGATAGGACTATTCACCTTGGCTCTCTCAGCAGTGGGAGGGGCCCAAATTCCTTTCGCCAATTCCCCCGAAGATGCCCCTAATGTCACCCCAGCTAAGATTGGCGGAAAGTCTTCTTTTGACCTCGTGCGGACTACGGAAAATTCGCTTTCATTACCGTTGCGATACGGCAACATCATCGAGCGTTCTGAAACAGTCATCTACGATGGTCGGACGTTAGTTCGTGATAATGAATATTCGATGGACTATGCTTCTGGGCTGGTCTACTTAAAAATCCGCACCAAGCCTGGGCAAACAGTCAACGTTTCTTATCGCTACGACGACACTAAATCCCAAGAAGGTGTGTTCGGCTCCGCAACTTCGCCTCAGGGAATGGGATTTGGATTCCAACTTTCTCCGGGCGCCCGAGCGATGGTCGGAATGGGCTACACCGAACGCATGGCCGACGGCACGGTGATGTCAGGAAGCCTTTTTGGAATTTCAAACTCATTTAATCTAGGCGGAGGCGGGTCAATCAGCGGATTGATGATGCTCAACAATCGCCAGGATGCGTCGGCAACCAACCTCTTTGGCGATGACACCAAGCGCGGAGAGCATGAAGATGGTCAGGGAATGGCCATTGTTCAAAAGCTTGAAACCGCCGCTCTTGGTGGAAAAATCAGCATCGGATACCAGGATATTGACGATAAGTTCGCGGGATTCCAGTCGTTTGCTGGTGCTGGATTCTCCGCAGATCAGATCAAGGCTTTTGCGGGCGAAAAAGGATTAAAACGAACGGGCTTTAACCTGACTGGAGCCAAATGGGGCCAAATGAGTTTTGGCGGCGGCCTGAATACGGTTGGTGATGCAAACGGTTCAATCACCTGGCGATCTGCTGAGGCAAATATCGCTGGTATTAGCATGAACTGGAACTCATTGGTTGTAGATCCAGGATTTAATAAATTTAGCGGTTTGCGAGAAGCCGATCGTGCTCAACTTCAAAAAGAAGTAGGGATGGAACGGCAGAACTTCAGCTTGGCTCGTAAGAGCGGCAAAAATGCATTGGCTTTTGATTTTTCAAGCGTGCAAAATTCTTCAGACCAACAAGGACTCTGGAAGTCCAACCTCTCGCTTCAACAAGGTTGGATTAGCGGTTCTTGGTCTCGACAGTCGGTAGATGAGAACTTTTTTGGCTTCAACAATATTCGCGAAGCAGATCGCGGACAACTTGCCAAAGAACGAGGAATTGACCGTAATTCCTACTCCCTAGCGTTAGCACCTGGCTACCTTAAAGCAAATTATCTCAACAATACGATTGATGCCATCGGCGGTTCGGTTACTGCTCGTGATTTCAATCTCAACGTGGGCAAGTGGGGACTAGAATATCGTTTCCGTGGCATTGACGATGGATTCAATAGCCAAGGAGCCTTGACTGGTGACGACCGCAATCAATTCAACGAAGGCGTCATCAAAATGTATGATCCTAACGGCAAGGTTCAAGGCAATGACAATAACGGCCTGAACTCTTCCGGATTTGATCGGACTGGATTCCGGTTGACTGGCGATCTGTGGAATTACAAAACCATCCTCAATCAAGTCACGATTGATCACGAATCCGGCACCATTCGGCTGAACGAATTTTCGATGAATCGAGGCAAAACCTCGTTGAACGTGAGCACGCAAACGTCTTCAAACACGTTTGATTCAGCTGGTCAACTGTTCCACTCCGAACGCCAGCGACTCAGCGATATCAACGGCTTGGATCGCACTTCGGTCGGTTTTAACACTGCGTTTGGTAAGAATTCCAAGTTGGCATTCGACTGGATGTCAGCGAGTGATCCGCTTGGCAGCGCCTTCCGCCACAAGTTAGATTATTCGCAAACTGGTTTGACTTTGTCTTACGCTCGTCGAGGAGTCGATAAAGGATTTACATCTGTTGGGCGAATGATGGATTCCGAGAAAGGATTGCTTGCCTCAATGCTTGGTTTTGACCAAACAGAGATTTTCGCAAATTACAATCCGGGCGGAATTTTCAAATTCTCTTACAAACAATCCGATGCAGTCAGTTCGATTTTTGACGAAACTCGCAAGTTCAAAGAATTTGTCGCGGGTCTGAACCTCAGCAAGAACACAAGCATCGGCTTTACGAACGCAGAGACAACATTCTCTAACGATGGTATTAACACCATCGATAGCCATTACACAGGAATGTCGCTGAGCCACAACATGGGCAAAGCGGGAACGCTGAGCATCAGTGAAGAGCACCATGCATTCGATGGCACCGAGCAACCCATTCCCGATGCTCACAAACGGTCTCTCGCTTACGAAAAAGAACTGAACTCCAAAACCAAATTCCGCACCGAACAAAGCGAAACCCGGTTTGAAGATGGGAAGCGCGAAACCGAAATGCGGAACAAGGTCAGCACTCAGCTGAATCCGCGAATTGGAGTAAGTGTTGAAGACCAGCGCATCAACCGCGATGGTGATCTAGCCGACGAAACCCGCCGCAACTATGGTTTCTGGGTCGATTTTGGTCGCGGCGTTCGGTTTGACTACGGCTACAACCGAGAAATCGTCGGTGAAACTGGCAAAATGAACTCCACTACTTCAATCAGTGGCGGAGAAATTGGCGGATTGACCCTTGGTGGAGCTAGCTACCGCACCAACCGTTGGGACGGTTCTCGGCAGCAACATTTTGGGAACATGAAGCTTTCCAACAGCAAGCCGTTTGAACTCGGAATCTTTAAAGATATTCACTTTAACTACAGCACTGAAACTCAGCGAGATATGCTGGCATGGCAAAAAGAACTGATCAATATGGGAATTTCATCCTCGGTTGGTCAAGTTGGAATCGGTTGGACATATAACAGCCAAGTACACACCGACGGAGTTCGTGCGATTGACCGAGCGTTCTCACTTACCACGGATAAGACGGGTAAGGCACCGTTCCATGCGACCTTAAAGTACGGTGTACGCACCACACCGAGCGATGAATCAGTGATGATTCGCGACTACGCGCTTAGCTTCCAAGCAAACAAATTCCTTTCGATTGAACACGCGCTGGTGACCAATCCGCTTCAAAACCGCGGTGGAGTATTACTCGGTAGCACGCCATTGGATGAACAGAAGAGTTCCTGGACAGCGAAGTACCAAAACGATCCTAAACTCAAGTTCGATCTGAACTGGAACGAAATCAAGCGCGACAACATCCGCGATGCACTTCGACGGGAAGCTCGGTTCAACGCAACATTGTTTGCTGATCAGGCATCTCCACTTCAACTCACTTATGCGCTTCAGCAGTGGGATCGAAGCGGCGCGGCATCACTGGCACACAGCTACGGCATTTCATTCACCCAACGACCAGGGCCAAACCAATCGTTCAGCTTCGGAATTGAGCATTTGCAGTGGGGTCAAGGCCGACCAAGCAATTCCAGCCTCCGCGATTGGAAACTACGATTCGACTTCAGTGCTCGATTCTAAATGCTGATTATTTGAATCCGGTTACGCTCAGTCCGCTGATTTCAATCCAACCTTTCGGGTCAGCATCTTCAATCTGAATCAGAACCTGCTTGCCATCGAGTCCAGTCAATTCTAAGCTGACTGTTTCAGCGGTTGTTCCTGGCACCCACCGGGCAAGTTCAATTCGCGTAACCGGATCCAATATCCGTACGGCGCATTCGCCTTCACCTTTAGCGGTAAATGAAATTGCTTTTCCTTCGCAAGTCATCGGAGGTGTGGTCAGCGTTCCCGTCATCCAAAGTGCGTTGCCTGGAGCCGTTGTTTGGGCTACCGCGTTCAACCATCGGAGATCGCCGCTCCTGTGCCATCCCAGTGGGTAAGAAGAGATTAATCGCAAAGGGCTACCTGATGGAAGCACAGCATGGCCCATGATCTGTCGTCCTGCCGCTGATCCTTGGAAAGCCACTACTGGCGTGAGCAGATCGGTGGATGATAACAGCGATTCGAAGCCTCTCGTTCCTAGAATTGCGGATTGGCTTGCGTTTTGGTTTCCACCAAAGCCAAATACACCTACGGGGTTCGGCGAGCCATTGGGTATCGACAGTCCGGGTGAGGCGATAAGGAAGTACTCGTCAGAACGTTTTTCGATAGAAAACGAAGCTATAGATGGGATGCCTTCAATGCCGAGTGAGCTTTGTCGTTCGCTTGATAAGGCACTTCTGGTTGGCTCATGAAAAGCTCGAGCAAACGGAAGTGGATTTGAGAATAACGTGTTACGTAAAATGCCTGCCGAATCAGTGGCCAGTCCATCAACTCCAATGTGAACACCATTTGCAAACGTAAAAAGGCCACCTGAATGTTTCAGCACTTCCCAGGTTGCCGCCACATATCGACCCTCAGCAGATTCAAAATTCGTTCTGCTATCAGGATGATTGGGACGATCGTTACCATAGCCAGGAAATGCATAGCCGGCTTCAAGACTAGGAAAAGCGTCTGGGGTTCCTGCGCCGCCCAGCGTAGACCAAAGAGTATGGAGCGACCTCAAAGCAAAAGCCGACCGATCTAACCACTGCGGTTTATTAAGTAGGATTCCAAGGCGCCCAATGCATGAGGCATAATCGGCGGAGTCACGGGCAATTTCCGCCGTTCCAGAGCCGAATGATCCAAAACTTGCAAGTTGATCGCTTGAAGTCCGGTCGAATGCGTTTTGCCGGAGCAGGTGACTGTTGACAACTTCTTCAATGACAGGCGTATAGCGTGAGGCATCCTTTTTCGCGAGCCAGTAATACGCCTCTAATGTCCAGCGGCTCTTCCTGTATTTGGCTGAAATCACCGCCTCAGCCAGCATGCTTTGTTGATCCTTATTGAGTTGGGATTGAATTGAAGCGGGAAGTCCGTCCATTGCCTGAGTTGCCGCGTATAAGGCTAAGGCAATAGGATGATCGTTGCTCGCGGGGATTCTTTTGAGCACAGAGATAACTCGTTTAGTGAGTTCAGGAGTGTGGGTATCTTCTGGAAACTCAGCGATCCACTGAAGAGCGTAATACGACGTGGCTATTTCTTCTAGTTTTGCGTTAGCGGTCGGAGCGTCGTAAGTCGCGGGTTCATCAGATTTGGCATTTGTAGCAAAACCGTTATCAGGACTGGAAGTCAGGAGCAAACGAACATACATATCGGCAGGCCCATCAAGCCTCGTTTGATTCGTCCCCTTGCCCCAGCTTTTCATTGCCCAAGCAATGCGCATCCCGTTGGCTTCCACGCCAAACAGGGCATTCTTTTGCCCGGCTGGTCCACCGATCTTTCCGGCAGGTGTTTCTTCTGACCACCATCGCTTGAGCCCGGTTTCCGGATCATTGGAGATGGGATCAAGCGGAGTATCCACTTCTTTAGGTAACTGCTTGAACCCAAGGGTTGTGTATTCGCCGATGACCATCGGCACTTTTTGAGGATAGGCTCGATAACGGCGAGTATCGGCTTCAGATCGCCAAATCTGCTCGGCAACCATGCTTTCATCTTTGGCAAGGTCACCGGAAGTCAGGTCGAGGCCGATGATGTAATCCACCTTCGCAATCGCATCGCTAGCTTTGGAAGCAAAGCTAATTTTTGCGTTCGACGAAGACCAATCTCCATTCGGAGTCATCGTCGCGTTTTGATAACCGATTATGTTGCCGGAAAGAATCGCCGGAAACGGCCCTGGTTGCGAAAAATGCTTTAGATTTGGAATGACGGTGAGCCGAGTCGTGGCAGACCTGGCGAGAACAAACGGCGTGTGCCAGTACGCTTCAAAACCAGGAGTCGAAGCCCGCTCTTTGAAACTGGATGAAACAACGTATTCGTCGCAGAACTGATCAGTGGAAACTCCGCTTGGGTCGCTAAAAGTTGTGACTACCCGTACTTTGGAATCTGAGTGCCGAGTGATCTCAGTAAAAAACTGCTTGCCTTTGCTCGTGCCTCGCAGGCTGATTCCATCTTGCTTTTTGACAATAACCGGATAGATCGAATCGTGAAGGAGAGTAATGCTGTCGTTAGAATTTCGTTTCTGAACAGTACACCGACCTGTGCCAGGATCAACGGTGACTTTTAGATTTCCAGAAACCCATAGTTCTGGCTGAGCTTGTGATTGGATAACGACAGCAAATAAAGCAGAGGCAAGCATAAATAAAGAATACCGAGAAAGTGCCCCTGGTAACTCTGCTATCTGGTACTTAAACTAACTCGTAATCGTGCTGACGGTAAGCGTGCTGGAGTTCATGCAAAGACTGGTAACTGTGATAGGAAACACCGTGTTATTTCGGCTGAAAGTGGGGAACAAGATCATTGTCACCAACTGGTGCAGGATGAATTGACTTTATGATGACCCTTGTAGCGATTGCTGTCGGGCTGGCAGCAGTAGCCGGAGCGTACGGTCTGGCAAAAGAAGCATTAAACGACGATTTTGAGACTGAACCGACCTAGTCGGTTTTGTTCCATGCCCTCACCCTACAGCAACCCTGGATAAACCGGTTAGCCGGGGCCTCCGCTCTTGAGCGGGGGCTTTTCCTTTTTAGATACTGCTATTTATCTAGCTTGTTGACTAGTTGGACTAGTGCTTCCACCTGTCATGGCACCAAAAACTCCACAGGAGACGCAACACAGGAAGGGTATGCCAATAATGATCATGATAAAAAAGAGGCTTATCCCACCGCAAGTTCCGACGGTTGATGATGCCGTGCGGCTAAACGCATCGTTTGCCGCATCGGTTGCATCGCGAGGAGGAGTGGCATAAACAATTAAATTTTGACTCGGAGGCTGACCCACTTGTTGGGATGGAATGTAAGGTGGTTGACCCTGGGGCATTACTTGCACAACTGAGGACCAACCGCAGTGATGACAAGCTTTGGCACCCTTTGGAATCTTCTTGTTACACTTAGGACAATCATCAAATACAAGTGTTGCCATAAAAATCTAGTATAGCGAACTAATTA
The DNA here is from genome assembly GCA_019638675.1 of Fimbriimonadaceae bacterium. GTDB lineage: Bacteria > Armatimonadota > Fimbriimonadia > Fimbriimonadales > Fimbriimonadaceae > UphvI-Ar2. The sequence goes on from JAHBTE010000001.1 coordinate 1,775,391, forward strand.
GTAATAGTATCAATCTGTCGTAATTTTTGCATGATACACTCATATTCTTGATCCCCAATTTTTATTACCACCCAAGGATGATGGAGTACGATTTCGGGCCGAAGCATCCACTCAAGCCCATCCGACTCCAGCGAACCGAGGCGTTATTGCGGGCGATGGTTCCCGATTTAGCGTGTATTGACCCTGGATTGGCCGAGCCAGAAGAAATCGCCTTTGTCCACAGCCAAGACTATATAGAAGTGGCGCAATCGTTGAGTACGGGTGAGCAGGTGCCGCCCGAAGTTCTATTTAGTTATGGGTTTGGCAGCGTGGATACACCACCGTTCCGAGGGATGTTCGGCGCGGCCCTCGCCTATTGCGGAGGAGCGGTTCGGGCCGCTGAAGATTTATTGGTTGGGGAAGAACTTGCTTTTAACATCGGCGGGGGCCTCCATCACGCACAACGCTCGCGGGCGAGTGGATTTTGCGTGTTCAACGATCCCGCGATTTCCCTGATGATCTTAAAACAGCGGTTTAAGAAACTGATGTATGTGGATATCGATCTTCACCACGGTGACGGAGTGCAGGCAATTTTTGAAGACGACCCAGATGTTCTCACCCTCAGCATTCATGAATCCGGGAAAACACTTTATCCTGGCACTGGGTTTGTGGAAGAAACAGGAGCGGGCGGCGCGATAGTGAACATCCCTCTCGAAGCAAGAACTACGAGCGATACCTGGATTTGGGCGTTTAGGGAAGTGTTCGCTCGAACGGTGAACTGGTTCCAGCCCGAGGCGATAGTTCTCCAAATGGGATGCGATCCGCACACGAACGATCCGTTGGGGCACCTTGCGGTCACGGTGCAGGAATGGCTTGCCGCGGTGACTTTGGTGAAGAAAACCGGGCTACCGATTCTAGCGTGCGGCGGCGGTGGTTATGCTATCGAAAACGTTCCGCGCATGTGGGCGGCGGCCGTGATGGAACTTTCGGGGCTAGAAATTCCAGAACGCGCACCTGATTCGATCCCAATTGAGTGGGGCGTGAGTGCGATCTTTGATGCTGATCCTGGCGACCGTTGGATTGGTCGCCAAGAAGCTGAACGGGTTGTCGAATACTGGAAAGAAAAGCTCGGTTAACTGCGCATCGTGCAGTCAACGATGACGTCTTTGATGTTTGGTCGGGTTCGGAGTACCTTGGCGATGGTTTCAAGCTCGGCGCGAACATCCTGAGGCCCGCCTTTGATCGTCCCGACGCTTCCCCGGATGTAGGCGATTCCGTGTGTCACGCGCAAGTCCGCGCGGGTGGTGTCTAAGCCTCGTTTAGAAAATTCTTGTCGGACGGCTTTGGTAGCGGCAACATCATTGGGATCAGCCATAGACTGATTTTATCTGATAGAAACTCGAGTTGTGTGTGGGTGAAATTCAAAAAAGAATCACTAATTACTTCGTAAGCACTTTTCGAATGTCCTTTTCAAGCTCCCTTATGACTTCTTTGCTTGCTTTGTAAGGAGTCGGAACGGATCTGACTCGCTTGAGAACAAAATATCGCGGATCGGTGTCATTAAATGCAGTTCATCACCCCTTAACTCCCCACCCAGGTTTGGAACTGGTGTGCCAGCACCTAGATCTTTGTCAATCCCGCCGAGATAAAGATTTCCATCTTCAACTTTCTAGTTCATGTTCCAAACACAGTCAACAGTGGCTAATGTCGAGTCTGATGCTCTATGGTCGTCCCATAAAATGAATACTCGTAAGCGACCATCAGGTTCAGTACCAGCCCAAAAGCCATAACCTGTAAGCCAGTCAATATTCCTGGTTTGATTGTCGGTTCACTATTCTGAGGGGCTTGTGCAGGCTTTTTCAGGGACTCTTGCTTTGGTGCATTTGAGCATGAAATCAATAAGCCTATGCTAATTAAAGCGATAATCAAAGCCGAAATTATCTCTATTGCTATTTGAGTGTTTTCATCGGGGTAAAAGGTTCATGTGAGTTCAATCAACTATTCACGATTGTTAAATTTTATTGCTGCAGTATCCATTGATTTATCAAATCATGTACTTCCTTTTCTTTCGTACTTGTGAATTCCTCATGATGCATAGATTCAACTTTGTGGCTGTTACTGGTTACGTCTCCGAAATAAAACACATAGTTCATTCCTTCACCACCGTCTGTTGTTAATTGCAAAACAAAGCGTTTCCTGCCCGCCCAAAAGCCATATTCATCTGTACTATTTCCTGCGAGATACAGGCGTGGATACTTCTCGAATAAATCGTAGGGCAGTACAATTGTTTTTGAACCAAGAGTCACACTTCCAGAAGTTATATTGTATGTAAATGAATCGGGCTCTTTCTCTCCCTGGCGTTTCCCCGCAAGTACTACCAGCGCAGGTTCTTTTCCTGTCTGACTCAAAGTGATGATACGGCTCTCATTTTCACCAGACCAATCTAACTTGGCAAATCCTTCAATTACCTTTTCGGCCTCTTGTGCTGATTTATCGCAACCAGATGACGCTACAACGAGCAGAGTCAAACTGACAAAAAAAACTGTAATTGCACGTCTACTCATAACGACCCTTAATGAATCTTCTTCGACCCTATTCTGGCGCATTTATAGTCAATTGGTGGGTTGCGTATAACACGTTTCAGCAGATGTTTTTGTAGAGCCATTGCTTTGCCACAACCCCACCGGGTCACAGTGCGACTACCTTACCCAAACTTGGGGAGGGATAAATCGTAAGACCAAGTGGTACTGATTCTAACCCTTAGGAAACCTGATCGTACGGCCTTAGTCGGTAGGCGCGTTCGCAAGATTAAACACAACCTCTCCGCTCTTTTTTACTTCTATTGAGCCAGAATCACTTTTTTGATCCCACGGATAGATACGTCTCGAAATTGACCTATTTGAACCTTGAACTTGGACAAGGTACGTCCATTTCCACGGATGCAAAACGGCTGTGTCGGCGGAGAATTGAACAACCTGTCCGTCAATATAGACATTCGAGTTTGGGTCACTTCTTATTATGAGAATAGGGTTGAAATATGGGTTAAAAAAAATAATCAGGAGTAATGTCCCCAAAGCTAAGCAGACAAAGTATTTCCACAAATGCGGGATTCGTTTCTTCATCCTAATTTCACCACTAGCTTACAAATTACATCGTCGGAAGCTTATTCTTCCGCCGAAGCTTTGGTAACCGCAACATCGTTAGGATCAGCAATGGTTGAATTTTAGCAAAGGTCAAGCAGGTAAAACTTCTAATCATTCTTTTTCGGATAATTGTATTCTCCGGCCCTGGAAATGCCTGCATTGTTCGTGTAGTTCAGATCGCCGCCTTGATCCACTAGGTATTTTCCGATTTCGTAATGGCCCCTGCCAAATGCTTCCCACGCAGCTCGCTCTCCATTTTCGTCTTTTATTTTGGGATCAACGCCACTTTCAACCAGACGCTTGACCTCCTCAAAATCGCCTGCCTTTGCCGCTTGATGTAAGGGTGTGCCACGATATTCCAAACCATTGCACCCGCTGCAAAAGGCTAACACAAGCAATATGGGTAGTGACGGATACGGTTTCACTGATTAGTTGCTCCTATGAGGTTATTACTCGGAATTTGTCTGCTTGCCTTACGAAGCTTCAAATGGTGCTTAAACTTAATTTGTCGGAAGCTTCTTCTTTCGCCGAGGCTTTGGTCGCGCAGGAATCAGGCCGCGCATGGATTCGTGCTTTCCAAAGCAAAGCAGTCGGTCGCCAGATTGCAATACAAATGTGCTCCGGGGATTTTCCAAGAACAAATCCGGTCGCTCTACTGTAAGAACAACGATATCCTTTTCCCGGATTCCAGATTCGCGGATCGTTTTCTGATCGAATTCCGGCGTGTTGGGCACCACCAATTCGGCAACGCCGTAACCAGTTTGGAGAGAAAGGCGCTCCCGAACATCAAGCTCGGGGAAGGTGACCTGCTCGGCGATGTAATCAATGATCTGCCCGGCGACATCGATTCCAGTGCAGGTTTCGATTCCTTCTAGACCCGGGGATGAGTTGACTTCGATAACTTGCGGGCCGTCTTGGCTTTCCAGCATATCAACGCCAGCAATCCGGAGACCAAGAATCTTTGCCGCCTGAATCGCGGTTCGTTCGTACTCTTTGGGGAGGTCAAGGGCTTCGGCTTTGCCGCCGCGGTGGATATTGCTTCGGAATTCTTGCCCTTGGGCTACCCGCCGCATACCAGCGACAACCCGGTCGCCAACCACAAACGCTCGGACATCTTTGCCCTTAGATTCCGCGACAAACTTTTGAATCAAAACGTTTTGCTTGGCGCCGTGCAGAGTTTCAATAATCGCTTCCGCGACTTTTTGAGTCTCGGCTAGAATTACACCGACTCCTTGGGTTCCTTCGAGCAGCTTGATAATGACTGGCGCGCCACCCACGCTTTCAATCGCGTGGAGAATATCTTTGCGGTCACGCACAAAGCTTGTGGGAGCGATTCCGATATCGTATTTGCTTAGAATTTGCAGACAGCGGAGTTTGTCGCGAGTGTTCCCGATAGCGTTAGAAGTGTTCGCCGTAAACACGCCCATCTGTTGAAATTGGCGGACGATGGAAGTTCCGTAAGAAGTAATTGATGCTCCAATCCGAGGGATGATTGCATCGTATGTGGAAAGCCGCCGGCCCCGGTAGAACAGCTCCGGATGCTGGTGCTCAATGTGGATGCTGAACTTGAGAGTATCTAAAACTTTGACGTTGTGGCCACGATCGACCGCCGCCTCGCGAAGGCGTCGCGTGGAATACAAATTGCGATTACGGCTGAGAATGGCGACCTTCATATCAGGCTCTTTTAGTACTGGAATTAAGTGAGATGGGATTCGCTGGCGTCAACAACAAATGTTCCTTCTAAAGTTGAGCGGCCAACAAGCATTCGTCGGAGCATCTTTTTCCGTGAGTTCAAAGTGATCTCAACGAGCTTTGATATTCCCCCAAGCACAATTGTAGTGGTTACAACATAACGGGTTTGGGCACGGCCCGATGAAGAACGTACGGTGGTCTTGCGTGTGATGGGGCAGGTGACGTGAACCCAAGTGTGCTCACGATTGATTTTGGTGACAACGTCAAATTCGATTTGTCCATCCTCGCGTTCGGTAATGTTTTCAGCGTGAATTGAACTTGTTTTTGCGCCTGTATCAATCTTGGCGATAATTTTATTGACGCCCCATTCGGGAAAAGAAACGCGTTCCAGCCACCCAATTCGGATAAGATTGGCTTTGCTCGCGTCTGATTCCATGGCGGTTAGTTTAGCCTCAAACGCCCAATTGGATTAAGATTTAGTCAACCTTAGCCAAGCTGAAACGTTACAATATTGTAATGGTCGCCAATTTTCTGTTCGCACTGGCTTGTTCGCAGGCTGAAATTCAAAAAGATATTATCTATCGCGATTTGGATGGAGCCCAGATCAAAGCCGACTTTTATCCGCCCGCGTTGAGAAATCCGGCAGGCGATCCAATGGTGATCGTGATTCACGGTGGCGCGTGGGTTGGCGGTCAGCGGCAAGATATGGCGCTTGTCTGCGAAAATTTAGCTAAGTACGGTTTTGCTTCGGCGACGATCTCTTACCGCCTAGCCCCTCAATCCAAGTATCCGGCGATGCTGGATGACGTTCAGGGCGCGGTTCGATACTTTAGGGCCAACGCGAAAAAGTACGGTATCAATGCAACAAAAATGGGTGCTCTTGGAGCAAGCGCGGGCGGCCACTTGGCGTTGCTCCTAGGTTTTACCGATACCCGCGATACTGCGGCAAAAGACAATCCTTTGCAATCTAGCCGGGTACAGGCGGTTGTGAACTTCTTTGGTCCAGTTGATCTCTCTAAAGACTTTAATACTGCGGTAGCGAGCTACCTTTCGATGCAGGTCACGGGCAAGCAGTACGATCCTGCGGGAGAAGCCATCAAGAGCTTTAGCCCGATCACTTTTATTGATAAGAAATCGGCCCCCGTTTTCACCATCCAAGGCGACTCTGACACAACTGTTCCGCCGAAACAAGCGAACCGCTTAGATGATGCTATGAAGGCGATAGGAGTAGAACACACCCTGCGGATGATCCCTGGCATGGGGCACGAGATCAAACTTACTATCCCCGAGTGCGATAAAGCGGTTAAGGAATCGGTCGAATTTTTGACAAAGCAGTTGATGGGCGAAAAGTCAACTTCCAAATGGTTGTAATCACGCTTGCCAGTTTGATGTTAGTGAGTTTGCCTTCTGTCGAAACGACGGAAGGCAAACTGTTTCTGATGGGCGGTGGCTCAACGACTCCTGAAGTCACCAAAGCCTTTATCGCAGAGTGCGGAGGGCCAAAATCACTCATTATTGTGATGTCACAAACCCGCCAAGAACCCTCAAAAGGTGCTGGAAGTGTTGATCTGCTCAAGGAAAACGGAGCCGAAAACGTGCGGCTGGTAGCCGATGTTGAGCCAAATGATGACCGGCGCAAAGCGGTGGGGCAAGAACTGGCACAAGCAAAGGGCGTGTGGATTCCTGGTGGCGACCAGAACCTATTTATGGATCGCTGGGGAGCAGAGTGGCTACAAAAAGAATTCAGCAGTGCTCTTAAGCGAGGCACGAACTTCTTTGGGACGAGTGCGGGGGCGATGATCATGAGCAATCCAATGATCGCCGGGCCGGGGAAAGAGAAGGACACGGTTGAAATCGTTCCCGGAATCGGTTTAACCAAAGCTTTGATTGACACCCACTTTAAGGAGCGCAACCGCTCGACAAGGCTAGAAAACGGGATCAAGCAAACGGGTAGCAAGCAGTGGATTGGGTTAGATAGTTCCGAGTGGGTAGTCATTCACAAAGGCGAAATCATCCGCGTTGTGGGTGATCCTTTGATCGTCGGTATGACGATAAAAAAGTAAAAGTCTCAACGACTTCCGGCCGATTCCGTAGTCTTTACTGTTCATGAGTAGCGTCATTCTGCCAACCGTGAAAAACCGGATTGAAAGTCTGGATTTTCTACGCGGAATGGCGATCCTTGGAATTCTGCTCGCCAATATATTTGCCTTCGGCTGGTTCGGCATCGCAAATGAAATAGCAGGGCATCGTAGCCTTCCGGGCGAAATACCGCTACTCGAAGCGCTTCGCGTAACGTTTATCACCGGAAAAGCACGGGCTTTGCTTTGTGTTCTGTTCGGCGCGGGAATCTATCTGCAGTACCGCAAAAGGCTCTCGGCTGGGCAATCATGGCCCGGGAGCTACGCCTGGCGAACAGTTTTGCTGTTGATTATCGGGCTGATCCACGGAATATTCATCTGGTACGGCGACATCTTATTTTCTTATTCAGTGGTCGCTTTATTTGCGATGCTGTGCGTGCGAATGTCTGATCGAGCGATGTTTTGGCTTGCGATCAGTATGCTGATTCTTTCGATCTTGGGTGGTTTCGGTCAACTATCAGCGCGGGCAGACATGGGTGGCAGCGGGGATCCGATTGCTTCATTTCTCGCTTGGGGTGAACACGCTTCAGAGCAACACGTTTATCAAGCGGGAACCTATCTTGACCAGGTTGTTTTTCGCCTGAAAATCTTTGCGATCAGTTTGATGAGCCTTCCGTTCATCTGTTTAGAACTGGGGGCTATGGTGGCGTTCGGATTCTTGATGGCGAAAAAAGGGTTATTTTCTAAACCTAGCGGCAATCTGAAGCTAACGAAGCAATTAAGCTTAGTCGGGATAGCTGGCCTGGTTTTGAATTTCGCCTTGGCATTCTGGCGACTGGCTCCGGGTGGAGAAGTTCTTGATCCGTTGATTGAGTTCGGATTCAATGCGCCGCTTTCTATTGGCTACGCAATCTGGGGCGCAATACTAATAGAACGAGGGATTGCCAAGGGGTTCACGAACTTCATTTCTCCTGTCGGCAAGATGGCCCTGACTTGCTATCTGATGCAGAGTTTGATCTGTACTGCAGTGTTTTACAGTTGGGGCGGAGGTTTATTTGCACGCTTATCCTTCTTGCAGATTCTTGCCGTTGTCCCAGCGGTTTGGGCGGTGAACTTAATCTTTGCTCACCTTTGGCTTAAGAAATTCCCGATGGGGCCGGTTGAGTGGCTGTGGCGATCTATGGCAATGGGACGCAGTGCTACTCAAGCAATCGCCGAAGTGCCAATTGGCGGAGCGGTTCCGCCGCCGTTATTCGAACCGGCGGCGAACCCGGAGTTTCGGGACGGGAACTAAAGGCGTATCTTGCCGAACCGGAGCATTGGAATTTGCGGACATAGATTGAATCCGCAGTTCAACATCCTTGGCAAATTCGTTGAACTGGTCTTCAAAGTCCGTTCGCATATCTTCCATATCATCCAATAGCTTGAGGATGATGTCAACGCCTGCCAAGTTCACGCCGAGTTGCTGGGTCAGTCGTTGAATTTGTTTGACCCGGGCGATGTCATTTTCGCTGTAAAGTCGGTTCTTCGCTCCGACCCGGGCAGGAATAATGAGTCCGAGTTTTTCGTATTGGCGTAACGTTTGGGGGTGAGTGCCGCATAGTTCGGCGGCAACGCCAATCATGTAAACAGGTTGTTTTGTGTTTCTCATTTTTGGCTAATCCTTGATTTTCGAGCGGCTTCCAAATGTTTACGCTCGTTGGGTGAAAGCTCTGTAGGAACGGTGATTTTCACTTTGGCGATAAGGTCACCTTTGCCAGTTCCACCTGATTTCGTTAAACCCTGGCCCTTCAACCGGAATAGCTTTCCGCTTGAGGTTCCTGGTGGAATCGTAACCGTCCCGCTAGAACGCAGAGTCGGCACTTTTGATTCTCCGCCAAGCACTGCTTCCAAGTAGTCCACTTCGATTTCAGTTTCCAGGTCGTCGCCTTTCCGTGTGAATTTGGGGTGAGGAGCCTGGTTAACTAGAACATAAAGGTCGCCTTGCCGACCGTCCGAACCCTTTGTTCCGCCGCCAGAAACTCGCAGTCGTTTACCGTCGGCGATTCCGGCAGGGATAGTGACTTCAACTCGGCGGGAGCGGGGAACAATTCCCGTGCCGTTGCAGTTGGGGCAAGCGGCCATTTGGCGATCGTTGGTCTGCACCTGGCCCGAGCCTTTGCACTTCACGCAGGCATCTTTTGCGTTGTAGGTGAGCGTCCGTCGAACCCCAGAATCAATCTCTTCGAGAGTTAATGTGATCGCTTGTTCTAGGTCGGTTGCGGGAATAACACGGCGTTGAGCGGCAAAAGGATCACCGCCACGCGCACCAAATCCTTCGAAAAACTGCTCGAAAATCGTGCCGAATCCAGCTCCGCCGATGTCTTCAAACCGGACTCCGCCCGGATTTCCACCGCCACCTGGCTGAGCGACTTGATCCCAGTTCGCGCCAAACATATCGTACTTTTTGCGTTTTGCCGGGTCAGAAAGTACTTCGTATGCCTCGCTGACTTCTTTGAACTTCTGCTCTGCCTCGGGGTTGTTTGGGTTCAAATCTGGGTGATACTTCCGCGCAAGTTTGCGATAAGCAGCTTTAATTTCCTTTTCGTCTGCCTTTTTACTGACGCCTAAGAGAGCGTAATAATCGTTCTTCATTGCATTCTTGCGCTCAAGCACTTTAGTGCTATACACTCAAGTAGACAATTTTCAGGCCAGTTAAGTTTCAGGAATAGGTCTCGTGAATATTCTTACAATTCGTTCAGGTTCAGTCTGAAGACGGAGTGAACAGTTGCCTAATATTTACCTGTGCAACTAGCGAGTCTAGAAATAAGGATGGCCCGAAGCGAGAATCTTCCGGTGCTTCCACAAGCAGTCAGCGAAATCATGAGACTCGCCGATGACCCAAATGCGAATCAGCGACATCTTGAAAAAGCGTTTGAACAGGATCCAGCTATTACGGCAAAGATTCTCAAAGTTGCGAACTCTTCGTACTACGGTGGAAACAGCGCACCGACAATTGGGCGGGCGATTAGTTTTCTTGGTATGTCTGCCATTCGGTCATTGGTTATTGGAATCTCGTTCCAACAGATGACAGGGAACAAATCCGAATCGAAGCACTTTAATAAATTGCAGTACTGGCAACACTCCACTGCGACAGCGATCGCATGTCGCGTGATTGGCAAACTCAGGCTCCCGGTGAAAAGCGAAGAACTTTACTGTACTGGCATGATGCACGATATCGGCTTGCTCATTTTCGAGCGGTTTATGCCCAAAGAATTAGACGCTGCTATTGAACTCAGCCTCAAAACTGGAATTCCGCTTTGCGATGCGGAAACGAATATTGTTGGTTACGATCACACAGAAGTCGGCGGGCTACTGGCCGAAAAATGGCATCTCAATGACTTGATGCGCAACGGCATCCGATACCACCGAGAGCCAAACAAAGACGGACAGTATTACGAATCCACTAAGTTAGTGAATTTGGGAGAAAAAGTCGCTGTGATGTGCGGCTACGCTGGCCCTGGCGTAACCAAGGTTCCGGACGTTGCCCAGTTTGCGCGAGATGTTGAACTGCCAGTAGAGCAAATCCCGATCATTTTGCAAGTCGTTCAACAAGAACTTGATAAAGTGATGGCTTCGTTTAACATCGCTGCTTAGTCGTACAAGTCTAAGAGTCCCAGCATATTTGCGGTTATTCACGATTTCTTTTTGCGGCGGGAACGCACCGGACATTGAACTGGTTGAACCTGGTCAGAGGTAGAATCGCGCAGCATCCATGCTCTTCTCGAGAGCCAATTCTCTACGCGATCGCTTTCAACGACAGGCTGAAGACGCTTACCCATCGATTTTCGGTACGGCGCTCCGCCTGACACGTGATCGCGAGGAAGCGGAGGACTTGGCGCAGGAAGCAATCGTTCGAGCCTACGAAGCGTTTGATCGCTTTGATGGGCAGAATTTTAAGGCGTGGATATTACGCATTCTTACCAACCTCTACATTAACAAATACCGGCGAAAAAAGCGGACAGGTTTGGTGGTTTCGTTGGACGACGATGAGAATTCGTACGAGCCAACTGGGCCAGCCGAATACAGTCCAGACCGCTTGGTGTTTGATGAAATGTTAGGGGCCGAAGTTGAAGAAGCCTTGTCCCAAGTACCGGACGTTTTTAAGATTGCGGTGATTCTCAGTGACCTGCAAGGGTTGAGCTACGATGAAATCGCACTCGCAACAGATGTTCCGGTTGGAACCGTGCGTTCGCGCATTGCCAGAGGACGAGCAATTCTCCGTCGGGAACTGGAACGATTTGCCCTCCAAGAGGGTTACATTAAGCAGGAAAGCGAGAAATGAGTCATGAATTTGAGTTGATGCACGCATACGCCGATGGGGAAGTCTCCGCATCGGAAGCGGCAGAAGCTAAGCGGCTGCTGGAAACAGATGCCCAGTGCCGAGCCGAATATGAATGGGCGCTTTCTATGAAGGCCGCGCTTGCCGACGGTTGTAAGCCAGTTGCGAACGAAGAAGGCTGGAAATCGTGCGTTGGTCGGTTGGATGAACTTGACCGGGTGAAACGAGCCGAAGGATTTGTCGGCAAGTATGCATGGGCGCTCTGTGGAGCTTTGATGCTCATGATCGTCGCGGGTGGATTTGCTAATCGAATGGTTAACTCGCGCATGGTGACATCAACCCAAATCGCCAGCGTGCTTGACCCAATCGGTTCGGGAGTAGCCGTGAGCCGCAATCCAGATATATCGGCGGCACGTCAGCTCAATCTTCAAGGATTTAAGATGACCAGTTCGCTGGGCGGAAGATTGGACAATCGCGAGTTTGTCCGATTCGGCCTCCGAGATCAGAATGGTTTAGGCGGACTTTCAGTAGTCGTAGTAGCTGGTGCCGACCGGGTGGAAGGCGTTGACAATCCAACCCAAAATCCAGGAATCCGCAAAGGTCAGATGAACGGAGTCAACTGTGTAACATGGAACTTGGGCAACAACACGTGCATTCTATTTGGAGAACGGACTCCAGAAGAGCTCGTAGCTCTCGCTGAGCAAATGGCTCGCTAAACGATTTTTTAATCGTCCTCTCCAAAAGAAACATAACGTCCCGGCGAAAGCCGGGGCGTTTTTTATTCTAAAGATCGAATTCCGCTAGATGAGGAGCGTGATCGCTGGGGCGCTCTTTGGTTCGTGCTTCCAGGTCAGTCCAGCAGCTAGTTACTGAATCTTTAAGTGCTTCGGAAGCATAGATATGGTCAATTCGCCAGCCAAGGTTACGGGCGACGCTCATTGGAATTCTGAAATCGAAAAACGTGTAATGCTCCGGTTCTTGATTGAACTTACGGAAGCAATCCGTCCATCCCCAGTCAACAATCCGGGCAAGGCGCTCGAATTCGTCCGGATGATGGCCAACGCCACCTAGATGTTTTTCTGATTCGTAAACATCTCCTGGCGTTGGCGCGATGTTGATATCGCCGAGCCAGATGAACTTTTCGTTGGTGTTGCCGAGCTCTTTGATAAAGTCGTTAAACTTTTCAAGCCAACGCATTTTGTAATCCCACTTATCTATGCCGACCTGAGTGCCGTTTGGGACATAAGTATTGATAATCTGAATCCCTCTATAAACTCCTCGGATGATTCGGGCATCAGTTGGCATTTCTGGGTCGAGAAAGCCAGTTTGAATATCCTCGATCGGTTCCTTGGAAAGAAAACAAACGCCGTTGTATCGAGGCTGCCCGTGAATGTTGACAATATAGCCAGTTGACTCGAGGTCAGCAAAAGGGAATTTGGCGTCTTCGACCTTGGTTTCTTGAATCGCGACGATATCAGGCTGGGCAGAATCGAGCCATTCAATGAGTCGTGGCATTCTGGCCCGGATTGAGTTCACGTTAAACGTCGCGATTCGCATAAGTTGAGGTTACCTGTGGCCAGGCGGGAGTAGAATCGAATAGTGAATGATCGGTTGCATCCGGAAGGCGTTGAACGCAGCCAACTTGCATGGGTTCTGACCCAGGCTCGGTTTGTGAAGGTCGCCGTGCGAATTGATCAATGTCTCTTGTGCCGGAACCGATCTGTTAATGAAGCTGGCCTGTGCGATGTGTGTTTTACTTTTTTGGATGATAAGGAAACTGAACTTGCGCTTCGGTGGACTTCCGGGGTTGCGCCGTAGATGGGTTGGTTAGTTCCGGTTGCGCTTATTACAATAGTGGCTGGTTTGATCGGCTGGCGTGTGCTGGTAGGTCGCCGCGAGCCAGGATATTTGGCTCTCACCGAATATTGGGTTTACACAACCGAAAAGAAGCTGCCCGATCAAACCAAGCTGATGGATCGAATGATCAGCTCTAACCCACACAATAAGCCAGGACGACCTTCAATCGGTGCGAGGGAAGGCATGTTGTTTACCGATGTGCGGTTGCATTTGGCAGTTGCTCTTAAAGAAAAAAACGCGCTCGTCTTTCGCCCAGATTTGTTTGAGGAAGACGTGGAGCCGACCGCAGAAATCCTCGAACGACTTGCCAATTGCGATGCATTGGTAAAGGTTCGTTATGCCAGTGAAGCTGTACTCAAAGATAATCGGCATTTACAGTTTTTGCCGCACATGACGGAAGCGATTTCCGAAATGATGAACGGACAAGTGGTGTTCGATCATATCGGTGAAAAGATGTGGACGGCGGAAGACTTCCGATCCATGCTTCAGCAAACCAATAACACAGAACGACCGGAATTCCATGTGCGTGTTCAGTGGAAGCAAGATGAAGATTCTTGTTATGCGCGAACGTATGGATTGAGAAAGGTCGGCTTAGCCGAACTGAAAAGCGACCCACAGGAATCTGATCGTGAGGTGTTAATCACTGGATTGATGATGCGGCTTGCTTTCCAGTTAGTACGAAAGCCAGACGAACAAGGGCCGTTTGAATTTGATGAGTTCGGCGATTTGTTCATCCTCGAACTCGGTGAGCTCGAGGATGGTATACGCAAGGTCGCGATTCGGCGACGGCAGGTTGTCGGTTAACTTATTTGATCGCAACCTTTGTTAATTTCACCTCATTAGATGATGAGTTTGTTGCGATGGTCAGTAAGTGATTCCCATCCATTTGAGGGTTGATCAGCATGATCTGCCGGCCGGAAGGTTCCCTTACCGTAGAGACAAATGCATTCTTACCGTTAGGATCAAACAGCTGAACTCGGACATCGTCTCCAGAAGATTCCAGTGCTATGTAGAAAAACTCTCCTTTCTTAGCAGAAAGTAGTCGCAATTCTGGCTTTGCATTTGTCACTTTGAAAGATGCGCCGCTCGAAAATTCAGACGGCAACGTGATATGGCGTGAAATAGTGAACTGTCCGCCTCCGCCATCGCCGAACGAACCGACCTGCAAGTAGTAAGTTCCTGGTTGAGTGATCAACATTTGGTGCGTTGGATTCGTTGACTCTCCTTTGTCATCTACCGTTGCGATCACGTCACCATCGGGCATCATGAGTTTGAAGTTAATGTCAAACAAAGCACTGGTCGCGGAAAGATCAAGCAATACTCCAAGCGGCATCTGCCATTTGTAATACAGGTTTTCGCCAATGGGGAGGAACTCGCTTTGAGTTGCGTTATTCCAGCTTTTGGAGTAGTCCATCACTTCAAATTGGTAATCTTTTGCCCGGAATTCGGAATGAACAACCAGAGTTTCGTATTCGCCGTTTTCGCGGATAAAAACGGTGTTTTGATTGTTAGTTTTGACCTGCCCTTCAAGCGGCAAAACTCCCGGGCCATTCCTTGGATTATTCAGTTTATAAGAACGGGTCGTAATCTGGTACCCGTATCGGCCCGGCCCGACTTGCGTACGCAGAAGGTCACCTGCATTCGCTTTGAAACGGTAAATCACTGCCTGACTTCGAGGCAACGATCCGCTCACTTTTTTACTGATCTCAATATTTTCGTATTTAACTGGGATGTAATCCAGAGTGTAATTTTTGTATCCGGATCGCGGAATAAGAACGTAGATTTCTTGATCGGTCTCAGATTCGTGGATAAACCTTCCGCCGAGATCAAAGCTATGGGCGTCGCGGCGATTATCTAGCTGGATGCCGCGAGAATCGAAACCCGTAGGCGTGGCCGACCTTGAACCGTAGATACCAATTACTGCGGGAGTGTTCTTTTTAACTTGAATCGATCGCCAGGCAGGCTTATTGTCTTCAAAATCGGCTGAGTTATTCGGCCCGGTGATAGGTGGGGCATTGAATCTACGAGTGCGAATTGTGAACTGGCCCCCGGCCGCTCCCTTGAACCCAGAAACAACCAGTTTATAATCACCTTCGGCGGTGAGTCGGCTGATAATTTGCGCAGATTGGTTACCGGTTGCGATGTCGTCATTTTCGTTTAAGACGTTTCCATCTTTATCCTGCAACTGAACCGCTGGATCAAATTGTTGGCTGTCCACCGTTGCAAGAATGACGTCGTTTGGCTTGGCTTCCAGTTTGATTTCCGCAGTTTGCCCTGGTGTGAGAATCAAAGTTTGAGTCTGGGTTTCAGTATCAGAGAGGCTCACCCCCGCTCCACCTTGCTGAAGAGGAACGGAATCTGTGACTGAAACAGAGGAAAGAATTGGCACGAGCGACAGTAATGCCCACATATTTTTTTAGACTTGGGCGAAGGATCTTGGTTACAGAAAAAGCTAAATCCACGTTCGACTCAGGAAAGTTAACTTTCTGAGTGTTCGGCATCAAGTATTTGTTGACGAACACCCTTAAGAGAAGGAATCCAGCACCGTACCTGTGCTCGATAAGTTCTATATTCATCGCCGAACCGGACTTCGAGATCGGACTCTTCTTGCCACCTCACAAGAATGTCCCACCAAATTCCACCCACAATCGCGTAGACGATAACAAGCGGGGAACCAAACATCAGGCCAATGCATGACCCTTGCAGAATGCTGGAGAATGCCATGGGATTTCTAACATAACGGTATGGCCCAGCAATCACAAACCGCTTGGTTCGGTCACTTGGTAAGGGCGTGCCTTCTCCTAAAGATGAAACGGTGTATCCAGACCATAAGCCAATCAGCCCTGCTCCAACAAATATCACTAAGCCAAACATAAACAAGGGATGCGAGCTCAACCAATAGACATTAGTTTTAAACCGATACTCCAGAAGAACAATAGTGCCAGGGATCAATCCATAGAATATGAACCACATGACTATCGTTTGTAAAACTGCTCGCTTAATGTGACCGCCAATGGTTCGATCCGGAGCATCTTTGAATCTAAACTTGCCCCACAACACGCTAAATCCTTGGAGCCGAATAGCAAAAGCAAGAGCACAACCAACTGAGAATGTCATGCCTACGACGCCCCAATAAGCTTCCGGATCAATAATAGTCAAAGCTACCGATATCGCCCAGGCATAACCCTGTGCCCCAACGTGCATCCATGCAATGGATATTGCAACGGTGGAGCGTTTAACCAGGAGGGCAACCATCCAGGTAGCAAGTACAAAAGCAGAGATGAGATCGGGGGCCATCAGAATCCAGAAGAACTTTTCTGAAAACTCGCTTCCTAAAAAGACTGGTTTGGAACTCGGAAAGAAAATGAGAGTAAGCCACCAAAGAATAGTTGCAATGCCGGAGCAGAGATAAAAAAGAATCGCTAACCGTCGCTCCCTTTCGGTGAGGTGATCCACCCAACGACGTTACCCGGTTGATGCTGAAAGAAAAGTAACAATATAGTTGGTGGGAGCGGTGGGATTTGAACCCACGACCAAGAGATTATGAGCCTCCTGCTCTGACCACTGAGCTACACTCCCGCTGACCAGGGATATTACCTTGACCGGATTTTAGGCACCAGATTTGACTTTCGGCAGGGTGAACATACTGTCTGGAATATTCGGCCCAACTTCAGCAAGCTTGATGCGATCTATTACAGCGTTATTATTACCACCCCCAAATCCGCCTTGGAAACCTCGACGGGGGTACGAAACTTCAATGAGCCCGTTCTTGAACAACTCAACGGTAATGATTGAGCCACCAATGTGCTTGAACGACAAAATTCGATTTCCTGATTCTTCCTTTACTGTGATATCAGCTTTCAGGTCAACAAATGTTGCAACATCGTCTGGTTTGGTGAACAGAGAGAGGGCAAAGTTCTGCCAGTTAGAGCCATTGCCTGCCTGACCAACCTCGGCAAACGTTTTTGGAGCCGGCACGATTTCGATTCCACTTTGTTCTTGGTTGTCAATCGCCATCTGCTTGCCGTCGCAGATATAGGTCAGCCCATCTCCCCACATACCACCAAACATCCACTTGAATTTGCTGCCTTTGCGCCAGATAGTGAGCGCGCCGTTGTATTCAATTGCGTCCCCAGTTTTATCCAGGCGATCTACTTGAACAATTGCCGAATCTTTGGTTTGGAACCGAGCCATCACTTCTTTAAGCACGGGCAACCCACTCTGATCTGGCTGTTCTTGATAAGTGACTGGCGAAGACAGAGTGAGTAAGGCAATGAGTGAAGTCG
Source organism: Fimbriimonadaceae bacterium (assembly GCA_019638675.1). Taxonomy (GTDB): domain Bacteria; phylum Armatimonadota; class Fimbriimonadia; order Fimbriimonadales; family Fimbriimonadaceae; genus UphvI-Ar2. The sequence goes on from JAHBTE010000001.1 coordinate 1,792,747, forward strand.
CGACTCCCATGACCATTCACTATACGCGATGAATGAAATAGAGTTCCATTTGTTTAGAATTTAGCCATACTTGAGCTTGATGAAGATCCAAGACTTGACTGTCCGGCAAACTCAAAAAGCACTCGGAGATTTCTTGAGAGCTGTCGAGTCTCTACCAGAAGATCGTCGAGATTGGTCACCAGTTGACGGAGTCCGCAGCGCAATGAGCATGGTTCAAGAAGTGGCGGTCGTGCCGGAATTTCATCTTCGCCTGATATCTGGGCAAAGTGTTCCGCCCGAACTTCATGCTGAATTGCAAGCCAAAGCCGCCCAACTCGTGGATTTTGAATCTGGTCGCGAAGCTGCGCTCCATGCAACTTCCGAACTCTGCCAAGCGATCCTCTCATTTCCTGATGATCGCCTCGACGATGAGGTGACGCTTCCGTTTGGGCCAGGTGTGGTGTTCACGATGGCGGAAGTTATCGGTCTGCATTACTGGAATCTGGTTTATCACTTAGGGCAGGTCAATTACATTCAGACCGCTCTTGGTGATAGAGAAATGCATTAGGAATTGCCACCATAATTACTGTTCAATCGTATTCACTGTAACTCAATGCGGTTGCGATTACCTTTCGGATGGTTGAGTGCGGCTTTATTGCTCGGAATTCTCACCGGGCTTATTCTGTTTTTTGATTCCTCTGCAGTATCCGAATCAACCACCAGTTGGCATGCGGATCGCTCATTTGCCGATTCCGTAGGGCGGGGAGGGTTAGCTCTGTCCGCTATTTGCGCGACTGCATTCCTTATTATTCTTGTTGTTGAGATTGCTCTCCGCAGAGGGTGGGAACCCAAGGGACTCCGAAAGCTAATTCCCGGCGTTTACATTGAAAAGAAGTTTCGTACTACCACCGATCTAGGGTTTGAGCGACGCTTTATATTAGTGCGGCTCTCTAACGGGCAACAGGATGAGTTTGAATGCGATCCTGACGAGTACGAAGCGGTGGAGGCAGGAGACTGTGTGCACCTCTATCATATCGGGCCGTATGTAGAAAGCTTTTTGCCCATACCAGCCGAGGCGGCGGAGGGAATCCGATTACGAGCCCAGCGATGGAAAAAAGATATTGATGTGATTCCTTATCTAAGGGCGTATGGTTCAAACCCGAGTGCATTTCGCGGTTGGTGGACATCAATAGTCGCGGCAACAATCAGCGCATTCTTCCTAGAACAAGGATTGGCCATGACGATTACTTCCGAGTTCTTCTACCGCGCAAAGAGATCGAGATATTCGACTGAATACGTTGAATATGTATTCCGGGAGGATTACATACGAGCAATCGGCATTGGTGTCATCTTGGTAATTGGAATCATTTGGGTGTTGCTGATGAGGTCAGTAGGGAATGGCGTGGATATTGAATCTGGGCGGGACGATGATAATTGGTGGAGTTTCCGAACCAGGTTTCCGTTCTTTTAGTACAGCGTGAGTTGAATGAGATTAAGATTGCCACTCGGCTGGTTAAGTTCGCTTAGCTATGTTTTGTTGATTGCAAGCTTATTTACTCTTACGGAATCTAGTGGATCTGCCTCTGATTTGGCACTTTGGGGATTGGACTGGAAATCTTGGGCTAACGTGAAATTAGCATCTCTCATTTGTACAATCGTGTTTGCACTTTGCTTAATCACGTGCTTAATCATTGAGTTGCTTTTGCGGCTGGGCTGGGAACCAAAAAAACTTCGCAAGTTAATCCCCGAAGCGTATGTCCAACAAAAGTTCGTCAATGAAAGCGAACTTGGGCTAAAGCGTTATTTCGTTTTAATTCGGATGCCAAGCGGGCATGAGGAGGAGTTTGAATGCGACCTTGGGGAATTCGATGGACTTTCACCCGGTGATTGTGTCCATCTATATGTGATTGGGCCATACGTAGAGAGTTATCGACATGTACCAACTGATGCCACCAGCGAAATCACAAACCGCGCTCTTTCGTGGGGAGATGACAGGGAAATCGCTCCTTTTTTAAGAGCGTATGGCACCTACTCCATTCAAGCTTGGAAGTGGCTGCTATCTTTGTTCATATTCACCTTTTCAGGAATGCTGTTATCAGGCGCTATCTTAATAACGCTTTCTGGAAGGCTCCTGCCTTGGGGTTTTACAAATTCACTTTCAGGTACTTATGGGTACAGATATATAGAGTTTGAGTCTGGGGGAGTTTCCGGAGTGGTTCTGATCGCAGTTGCTTTGTTAATCTGGTTCTTCTGGCTTAAGTTTTTGCAACGTGGCGTTGAGATTAAAGAAGACGGCTCAGCGTGAAGCCGTAGGGTCTAGCCCACGTTCAAGTAAATTAGAAGAGTGAGCGAAGAAGAACCCAAATTAGTTCCGAGTATTGAAAAGGCTCTTTACGAACGGCCTGGAATGGGGATTTGGTTTGCTGCTTTCTTTTTGACTGCGCTCATTACGGGATCGTTTTTCATGACCGGGCTATTTATCATCTATGGCGTAGGAGCGACCTCACATATTTTGCCCTTGATCTTGGTGGGCGTGATTCCTGGATTGGTTTGCGGAGGTGTTTCGAGCGGGTTTGTTTATTCGATCTATCCGCCTTATCGATACTACGCTCTGGCGATGGGGCTGTTTTTAGTAATGCTTCCGCTGCAGTTGGTGGGGTTATTGATCCACCCAGAAGAAGTCACTCCGAGCTTGGCACCAATCATGATCTCCCCAGTGGCTGTTTTACTAGCGGGGTTTGCTTTACCGCTGATCGTAAATCTGTACCGCCGAACCGGGAAGGGTCAGATCAAGACTCCCAAGGGCAGTTGGGAAGAGTGGTTTTAGATTTCGCTACTATCGCCATCTATATATTTCAGTGCCCACCGAGTTGCGTATAGAATCATTGCGCCGCAGAAAAGCATCCAGATTATGTTTGAAATGTGTTTTCCTGGAGAATCAATTTCCCGGCCATACCAGAAGGCTAATCTGAAAACGGTCAGCGACTCTAACAGACCTCCAGCACAATAAAAGAGTAGAAAACCTGCGGCTACAAAGAGTGAGATTCTAACCACAATGTGGTTAGAACTAAATTTAAGGAAAAATCCATTCCAGGGAAACCACATGGAAAAATCTCTGCTAATCAGTACGATTACCACTCATGTGCGGTTGCCGAGTGAAAGTTAGGGTCTGTTGTCCCGAATAGTAGTCCCGGGCAGCAGATATTGTTTTTGAACCTAGTTTTGGTGAAAATGCGGGTTTGTTGTACGATTTAGGGGAGGGAACCTATGGCAGTGGTCCCGGTTTTCCGAAAAGTTCCTGGGGGTCCTTGACTCCTGAGGGAGCCACTGGTATTATTCCTCTTCGCCGCTGAACGAAAGTAACGCGGTGGCCGATTGGCCAAAGAGCATTTTGAAAGCCTAATAGCGGTTTGTGGACTGCGCGTAAAAGACACCGGAAGCTACTCTCAAGAGAAGCTAGTTTTAGAAAAGCTAATGAGGGTGTATGGTGAATGCCTAGGGACAAGTTGCCGATGAAGGACGTGTAAGCGACGAAACGCTGCGGGAAGGTGCACAGAACCGATGATCCGCAGATATCCGAATGGAGAAATCCGGCGGGGGTTATGCCCCGTCACCCCAATGTGAATTCATAGCATTGGAGGAGGGAACCTGGTGAACTGAAACATCTTAGTAACCAGAGGAAGAGATACCGAAGGTACTCCGTCAGTAGCGGCGAGCGAACGCGGATGAGCCTAAACCAGTCGGCATGCCGACTGGGGTTGTGGGGCATCCACTATTTCTCCCTAACTTTGGGACGAGTTGAGTGATCAATTCGCACCTAAAGTTAGAGAGAAATAGAAAAGAAGATTAGAAGAGTATAGAGGAAGAGCGTTGGAAAGCGCTCCCATAGAGGGTGATAGGCCCGTACTCAAAATATGAATCAGATTCAGGATGTACCCGAGTAGCGCGGAGCACGAGGAATTCCGCGTGAATCCTCCCGGACCACCGGGAAAGGCTAAGTACGACTTGTCACCGATAGTGCATCCAGTACCGTGAGGGAAAGGTGAAAAGAACCCCGGGAGGGGAGTGAAATAGAACCTGAAACCATACCACCCACAAACAGTCGGAGCCCTATGTCTGGAGTAATCCAGTCACGGGTGACGGCGTGCCTTTTGCAGAATGAGTCTGCGAGTTACTGGTACCGGCAAGGTTAAGTGGTTAAGCCACGAAGCCGGAGGGAAACCGAGTTTGAACAGAGCGTCAAGTCGGTATCAGTAGACCCGAAACTGCGTGATCTTGCCATGGTCAGGTTGAAGTGAAGGTAACACTTCATGGAGGACCGAACTCATAGACGTTGAAAAGTCTCGGGATGAACTGTGGTAAGTACGGTGAAATGCCAATCGAACGCAGAGATAGCTGGTTCTCTCCGAAATGCATTGAGGTGCAGCGTATCGTGTTGTCATGTGGAGGTAGAGCACTGAATGGGCTAGGGGGCTTACCCGCTTACCGAACCCAACCAAACTCCGAATGCCATATGATTAACGATGCAGTGAGACTGCGAGCCATAAGGTCCGTGGTCAAAAGGGAAACAGCCCAGATCGACAGCTAAGGTCCCCAAGTGATGATTAAGTGTGAAACGATGTGAAGTCGCGTAAACAGCCAGGAGGTTGGCTTGGAAGCAGCCATCCTTTAAAAAGTGCGTAATAGCTTACTGGCCGAATGTGACTTCGCGCGGACAATGTAAGGGGGCTCAAATCATCCACCGAAGCTTCGGGATTGACGTAAGTCAATCGGTAGGAGAGCGTTGTGCATGCAGTGAAGCTCGAGCGGAAGCACGGGTGGAGCGTGTACAAGTGAGAATGCAGACACGAGTAGCGATAATTGAAGTGAGAATCTTCAACGCCAAAAACCTAAGGTTTCTCCGGCTATGTTCGTCAGACGGAGGTAAGGCGGTCCTAAGGCCAGGCCAGAAGGCGTAGCCGATGGATAGCAGGTTGATATTCCTGCCCCAGTATAAGTGCGAAAGATGACGTTTCGAGAATTCCCAGACACACCGTTGGTTGTTGTGGACCTCGCTCTTCGGAGCAAAGTCGTTGGGATGAATCGAGGCCGCGAAAAGCTCTGGAGCTTCAGCTTATACTGACCGTACTGTAAACCGACACAGGTAGGTGAGTCGAGGAGACTAAGGCGTTCGGGAGAACTCTCGTTAAGGAACTAGGCAAATGGGTCCCGTAACTTAGGAATAAGGGACGCCCTCTTCGGAGGGCCGCAGCAAAGCAGCCAAGGCGACTGTTTACCAAAAACACAGGTCTCTGCTAAGGTGAAAACCGATGTATAGGGGCTGACACCTGCCCAATGCCAGTAGATTAAGAGGAGATGTTAGAGCAATCGAAGCATTGAATTGAAGTCCTGGTGAATGGCGGCCGTAACTCTAACGGTCCTAAGGTAGCGAAATTCCTTGTCGGCTAAATACCGACCCGCATGAAAGGTGTAACGACTTTGGCACTGTCTCAACGAGAAGCCCGGTGAAACTGTAGCGCCCGTGAAGATGCGGGCTACGCGTAGTAGGACGGAAAGACCCCGTGGAGCTTTACTACACCTTCAGATTGTTGTTTGGGTGTGGATGTAGAGAGTAGGTGGGAGCTTCGGCGACAATGGAACACCACCCTTCTTCATCTGAACAACTAACCTGACCCATTATCTGGGTTGGAAACAGTCTGTGGCGGGTAGTTTGACTGGGGCGGTCGACTCCTAAAATGTAACGGAGTCGTACAAAGGTGCACTCAGGCTGGTCGGAAATCAGCCGCTGAGCGTATAGGTATAGAGTGCGCTTGACTGTGAGACAAACAAGTCGAGCAGGTACGAAAGTAGGTCTAAGTGACCCTCTGATTGTGCGTGGGCACGTCAGGGTTCAACGGATAAAAGCTACCCCGGGGATAACAGGCTGATCTTGCCCGAGCGCTCACAGCGACGGCATGGTTTGGCACCTCGATGTCGGCTCGTCGTATCCTGGGGCTGCACAAGGTCCCAAGGGTTCCGGAGTTCACGGATTAAAACGGCACGCGAGCTGGGTTCAGAACGGCGTGAGCCAGTTCGGTCCCTATCCACTACGCGCGGAGGAAATTTGAGAGGAGTCGCTCTTAGTACGAGAGGACCGGAGTGAACCGACCTCTGGTGTACCAGTTGTACCGCCAGGTGCATACGCTGGGTAGCCACGTCGGGTCGTGATAAGCGCTGAAAGCATCTAAGCGCCAAGCACACCTCAAGATAAGATTTCCCATCGAAAGAGTAAGGTCCCATGAAGACTACATGGTGATAGGTCAGGGGTGTAAGCACAGCAATGTGTTCAGCTGACTGATACTAATTGACCGAGGGCTTAAACTAATTAAGCTTCGAGCAGCGTCCGGTGATCTTTTACGGGCAGTCCACAAACAGTAATTAGGCTTTCAAAGTGTTTTTAGCCAACATCGGTAAAAACACATTGCGAGTTTTCGCGTGATCATGGCGCAGAGGAAACACCCGTTCCCATTCCGAACACGGAAGTTAAGCTCTGCAGCGCCGGATGTACTTGGCGGGTGACTGCCCGGGAGATATGGACGTCGCGCGGATACATTTTTAAAACCCCACTTCGGTGGGGTTTCTTATTTGGCTCTTGTTAAAAGTAGAGTGGATGCACCACAATAGCTTTATTCGGTGAATTAGTCTAGCTTTAAGACTTGAGCAGCGATTTTGTTGAGAGGAATAAGCATGAACGCAATACATAACATTGGCTTGGGAGTATTTGCTACGGTACTCATGACTAGCCAAGCGCAAGCGACAATTATTAGTGAAGATAATGCTGGCAATACACAATACAATACTGGCTGGAGTAGTGGAAGGAATGGCGGCTCAGGGTTTGAACCTTGGACCGTGAATGACTTTTCTCAAGTATTAGCTTTTACAGGTAGTTCGTCAGTAAATGGTGGAGGAAGTCTGCCAACTATCGATACAAATGGTCGTAGCTGGGCTCTTTCAGCATTTGGAAATGTAAGCACTTCTGCTACTCGTGTAATTAACGTGCTTCCATTTAGTAATGTCACGCGAATGAGCTTTGATTTTGATGCAGGGCTAGTTGATTCGGGTACTTTCAATGGGCTTGACAATCAGGTGAGCTTTGGTATCAATATGTTGAGCGGATCTGCGATAGGGGTTGCAAGGCGAAACGGTCAGTCAAATTTCGAGTTCTATTTGGGAGGTGGAAGCCGTCAATTCTTTACAAGTTCACTTGCATTAAATGAAGGAGCGATGCATGTAGATGTAATTCGATTAACTCCACAGAACTACAGGGTTCAACTTCTAAATATGGCGACCGGAGGCACGGACTTTCGTGATTTTGATTTAGGCAGCACTCAGGTACTTCACCACTTCAGCTTTTTAAACAACAATGCTGGTTCAGGAGCAAACCACTTTTCCTACATCAATAACTTAGAGGTAGACGCAGTCCCAGAACCCGTGACGCTGACGGTTCTAGGTGGTGGACTCCTGATTCTGATTCGAAAGCGGTCAAGCAAGTGAGGTGAACCACTCTTTTTACATAAAGTAAAAGGAGTGGTTCAAAACAATATTTAGGGCTCAACTCTGAGGTCGTCGATGACTTTATCGACTCCTCGAGTATCGCGGGTAATTTCCAGAACTAATGCTTTCTCCTTTTTGGTCTTTACATGACCGCCAATCTTGACCGTGCCGCCTTCGGCTTCTACATGTAAACCGCTCATATCCACGCTCTTACGGAGCCCAAGGGCAGTATTCACCTTTGCGGCTACACTTGCATTTGCGGCTGAGCGACCGGCTGATTCGGCTAATTTGCCTGCATCCTGAGTCAGATCTTTGGCATCGGTCGGATTGCACCCGACGATGAACAAGGCAAGGGCACAAAAAAAGATCGGTTTCACGTTATTTAAGACGCAAAACCGATCCGATGCGTTGAGACTACAAAGGACTGATGCCTACAGTAAAGACTTTGCCTTCTGTATCTACTGTGAACGAAGCCAAGTAAAGCCGTTCGCCGACTTTTACTCGTAAGCGAATGATTTTATCGGGATCAGCTGGTTCAGAACCCATAAAGGCATCATATTCTGCCGTCGCAAATGGAGCATAACCGCCGACCTGCATTTGTCCGCGAGGGCGGGCAAGTCGCATCTGCATTTCTTCGCTCATCATAGGGTCATCAATCTTACGAGCGGCTAGGCTCTTGATTACTCCGATCAGCTTTTCCGAGAACTCCTTATCTGGGTCAGTCTCTGGTTCATATTTTTTTGGATTGAGTTCTGGGTAAAGAACCCGAGCCAAGCCAAGTGCTACTGAATCCCCAGTCATTTGGTACGCATTTCCCAAAAGAGTGATCGTGGTTTTTTTGCTTGGAATGTACGTCACACTTCCTGCATAGCCGACGCTATTGCCGCCGTGGCTCCAAATTTCGACTCCATTTACCTTGCGGATAAACAATCCGAGGCCATAACCAGATTTTCTTCCCTTAGGGAGCGCCATAGGCGTGGTCATGAGCTTCATGCTTTCTGCATTGAGGAGCTTGCCGCCAAACAAAGCATGGCTGAACTTACTTAAATCACTCACGGTAGTGAAGTGACCGCCCGAACCCTTGTCAGGAGAATCCCCGGCTGGCCCGATAGGTTGAACTTCTTGTGTGATCCAGTATCCAGTTGGTTTGCGGGCATCATCTTTACTGGTGAGTAAAGGCCCGGTTTCAGTCATTTTGGCCGGCGTGAACACGCTTGATTTCAGCAAGTCATCGAACTTCTTGCCCGAAGCAGATTCATCGATCACCTTCAGCATGAAGAAGTTTGAGTTACTGTACTGAAACTCGCTTCCTGGTTTAAAATCGAGCGGCTTATCTGACATCACTTCGTACCAGGTCTTCATATCAAATGAATCAATTAGCCCAATGCGAGGATAAAGCACATATTCGGGCAAACCAGATGTGTGTGAAAGCAGGTTTTGAACAGTTGCTGACTTCCATTCTTCTGGAACTTGCTTGACGTATTTGCCTAAAGTATCGGTGAGCTTGAGCTTGCCTTGTTCTACTAATTTCAAGGTGACCACGGTTGTGAACATCTTGCCGATGGAGCCGCTGTCAAAAATCATGTCGGCCGTGATTGCGTTTTTCTTTTCAATATCGGCGATACCCTTGGTGAGGACAGTGATATCGCCATCAACATCGTATTGAACGGCTATCCCGGGAATACGGGATTGTTTGAGGAAATCCTCGAAGTAGGTATTGACCGCTGGTGAAGGATCAGCGAGTGCAACCGCTAATAATGAAATGACCATTGCACAATTCTATACGATTGTGCATTTGCAAATCGTTCCTGCGTCCAAACTCGTTGAGAATAGTCCCGCGATAGTGCTACCAATATTTAGAATACTGAGCTATGGCTTTGCAGGTGGGCGAGTTTGCGCCGGATTTTACGTTGCTCACGATGGGGAAGCGTGGGTTAGAAGAAGTGCGTTTGCACGACCATATCGGCAGAGAACCTGTCTTGCTGCTCTTTGTCCCTGGAGCCTTTACAGGAGTCTGCACGGCTCAACTGTGCAGTGACTCAGGCGGATTGGAAGAATTTGAAGACGCTGGCGCGGCAGTATACGGAATCAGTGTGGATTCCGCGTTTGCACAAGCTGGATGGGCAAAATCTGCTGGAATCAAAATCCCGCTTCTCAGTGATTTCAAGCACGAGGTCGTTCGGGCATACGACGTAGTCCTCGAAGACTTCGCTGGGCTAGGGCCGAGCAGTTTACGCGCTGCGTTTGTGATTGATCCAGAAGGTGTGATTCGGTATAGCGAAGTCACCGCTCAGTTGCGGGATGTTCCGGATCGGGATGCAATTTTGGCTTGTCTTCGTAGTTTGTGAGCTTCCCGGGGTATTGGACTGGAGACTGTCATAATTTCAGTTCGCGACCACTGAAATGCCCGACGAAAGAGAAGTAATTTACGACCCGCTGATTGAATTGATGGCGCGGTTTGAAAACGTGAAAGCAGTGGATACCAGCGTCGATCCATTTGCTGACCTCTCGGCCGAAGATCGCCTCAAAAAGCATATCATTGAGGGCATTAAGAAGAGCCTCGAAGCTCATCTGGACGATGCACTGAAAACGTACGAGCCGCTCGCGATCATCAACGACATCCTCCTTGACGGGATGAAAACCGTCGGAGAGTTGTTCGGCGCGGGAAAAATGCAGTTGCCGTTCGTTCTACAGTCGGCCGAGGTGATGAAGGCGGCGGTGCGGCACCTTGAACCGCTAATGGAAAAGGTCGAAGGCTCCGAAAGAGGATCAATCCTGCTCGCGACGGTTGCGGGCGATGTTCACGATATCGGCAAGAACTTGGTAGATATTATCCTGAGTAACAACGGATATCGCGTTGTCAACATTGGTATTAAGCAACCAATTAACAATATTCTGAGTGAAGCAGAAGCGAACAACTGCCAAGTGATTGGTTTGAGCGGCTTACTTGTTAAGAGCACGCTGGTCATGCGTGATAACCTGCTGGAGATGAACGCGCGAGGTTTAGAACATTATCCGGTAATTTTGGGCGGTGCCGCATTAACTCGTGGATATGTTGAGGAAGATCTTCGCAGTATCTACAATGGGCGCGTGTATTATGCTCAAGATGCCTTTGAAGGTCTGCATTTAATGGGCGAATTATGTTCAGAAACTGCAGAAAACCCTGTGAAAGCGGAACCAAAAGCGCATGTGAGGGTATCCAGCCATCGTTTGCCCGACCGTGATCCAGAATTGTATGTTTTTGATGGCACCAAGAGCGCAGTCGAACCATCTGAAATCGTGCCAGTTATTCCGTTTTACGGCGTAAAGAAACGCACAGACTTTGATATTTTTGAGATTTATCAATATATCAACCCTGTTGCATTATTCCGAGGTCAATGGCAGTATAAAAAACCAGATGATCTTACTAATCCTCAGTTCACGGCTTGGCTAGAAGAAAATGTTCGCCCGATTTTTGTTCGCAAACAACGCGAACTGGCCAACATCATGAAGCCAGCGGTGAAGTGGGGTTACTTTTACTGCCAAAGTGAAGGGAATGATCTCATCATTCTGCAAGAGGACGCCAAGTCCGAGCGTTGCCGGTTCCAGTTTCCACGTCAACGCGATGGCAAGCGTCTGTGTCTCAGCGACTTTTTTAGAAGCACGGATAGCGGGGAAGTTGATGTTGTTGGGTTTAGCATTGTCACGGTCGGCGGAGAAGTGAGCGAACACGAGCGCAAACAGTTCGCAGACGGAGATTTCCAGGAGTATCTATACACGCACGGTATGGGGGTTGAAACCGCCGAGGCTCTCGCCGAGTATTGGCACAAATCCATGCGACACGAAATGGGATTCGGCCACAACGATCCCGAGGATAAGCGCCTGCTGTTTGCCGCGCGATATCAAGGCAGCCGGTATTCGTTCGGCTACCCCGCATGCCCCAATTTGGAAGACCAATCTATGCTTATGGAACTGCTCCAGCCAGAGGATATTGGGATCAAATTGAGCGAGGAGTTCATGCTAGAACCGGAGCAAAGCACGTCCGCCATCATCGTCCACCACCCAGCGGCGAAATATTTCAACATCAAGTAGCGCAACCTAGAAGCCTGATCAGATCGTCTCAGGTCTAAATGGAATTCATTACTTTGGCCGCAGTTCTTGTCGGTTTGCAAAGCCAGCCGATGGTTGAGAAAAACTGTAAAGTATTTGATACAAAGGCCGGAACAACACTTGTTGCGCGAGCAAAAGGCGATGGTTTCGCATATACGGACGGTAGTAAAGTGTTTTTAATTGATGAGAACGGGAAGCAAGAGCGTAGCTTGCCGCTAAAAGTTGGAAACGTTCCAATTGCAATCAATGAAAATGAAGAACTTTTCCAAGTTAGTCGGAAACCCGTTACAGATGAAAAAGAATCTGGACAATTTAAGTATTCCGAATTTAAAAGTATTGGAGGAACATTGGCCTTCGATATGCGTAGTATTACATTATTTACTGATATCCATTGGAGTGTTCCTCTAGGAGGCTCTTTTGATGGTCTTGGAATCAACAAGGAGCAAAACCGGATCTTATACATTGATAGCTCGGGCAATGTTCCGTTTTTGAAGGAATATCAACTAGTTGATTATGAGTGGAATCAAGTAGGTAAGCCGCAGGTTCCTTTAGTGTTAGATAAGGGAGGTAGAGGAGATGGTGTTGGATGGGCCATGCCGCAGAATCGCTTTAACGACGTTGTTTTCTTAAGCGAAAAATATGCGGCATTTTTGGGTGGTTTCGGTTTTACTGCAGGTGATGATTTGGTAGATAAGTTTGTTAGCGCATTGGTGAATTTTCCTGATTTCAGGATGGAACAGTCTCTCGGGAGAGGGGAGAGTTCAATGGTCTTATTTATTTTTGATATTAAGTATGGTGTTGGGTACGGGTACGGCTTGGTTACGAAGGATGGAAGCGGTGAACGCGGGAATTTGGGATTTGGTCGGATGATGGTTTCCGGGTCGCAAAAGTTTTTGTATCTGAAAGGGGAAGATAAGGTGCTTCAGCTTCCGATTGGGCACGTTTTGAAGTCAGTTGGGTTTGGGGGCTAGGATTACTGATTACAACCACCACCCAGTAGCGAAGTAATTCAATATCAAGTAAAATGTTGCAGAGTCATTGACTGAGAACTTAAGTAAATTAGCTATGCATTGAATTAAACGGATTTAGAATAATGAGTTTGTTTATTCTGTGGATTATCGCTACTTTCTTTTGGTCTGTACATCACTTTTTTATATGTGCTGCTTTTGGAATGTTAATTGAAGAAAAGATAAAGGCGGGCAACACTCCGTTGCGTAATCCAATTTGGGGATTGATGCTTGTTTTTCCGGCCAGCTTGATCCTCGGATTTTGTTTCTATTTTGCATCAATTAGCTCAATTGCCGCTGCTTTTTGCGCACTACTTTTAGTGGGAGGGGCTTATATTGGAGTGCGTGACTTCCTTAGATACGGAAAAGAATGGAGAAAATATAAGTACGGTTGGATTTTTTTCTCCATTTGCATATTGGGCTCGGTTGTTTTGAGTGGCTTATGCTTGAATATGCTCGCCATTGAAGTGCGAGAATTAACAATGTCACGAGATCCAGGCAATATTTGAATCGGCGAATAGGTAAACCAGAATTTGTGGTGCATCGTATAATCCAGCATATGACTCCCGATCAGCTGCAAGCAGATGTCGTCCGTAAGTACAGTGAATACATCAACCCGTACCTTGCGCGGCTGATGAACTTCGCCGGGTTTGGCGTGGAAATCCAAGCGGAAGGGTGCATCATGCGCGACCAGGAAGGCCGCGAGTATCTTGATTTTCTGGGTGGATACGGCGTGTTTTCGCTGGGGCACAGAAATCCTAAAGTCGTCCAGGCGGTAAAGGATCAACTCGACCAAATGCCGCTGAGCGGGAAGACATTTTTCGGCTCTAAACAGGCTGATCTTGCGGAAAAGCTGGCGCAAATCACGCCGGATGGATTGCAGTATTGTTTCTTCAGCAACAGTGGAGCCGAAGCGGTCGAGGCCGCCCTCAAGTTCGCCAAAGGCACAACCCGAAGAGCGAAGATCGTGAGCACAATCGGGGGTTTCCACGGCAAAACTTTGGGAACACTCGCCACCACCGGACGAGAAAAATATCAAAAGCCGTTTCTACCTCTGATGCCAGGAGTTGAATTTGTCAAATACGGTGATGCGGCGGCGGCATGTGCGGCAATTGATGAAAACACGGCTTGCTTCATTGTCGAAACTCTGCAAGGCGAAGGCGGCATCCACGTTCCACCCGCTGGCTACCTCAAAGCGGTTCGCGAACGATGCACCGAAGTCTGCGCGCTTTTGATCGTGGATGAAGTCCAAACCGGGCTTGGTCGCACCGGCAAGATGTTCGGTTGCAACCATGAAGGCGTTTCGCCCGACATCATGACTCTGGCGAAGGCTCTCGGTGGCGGAGTGATGCCGATTGGAGCGACGGTGTTCACTCAGCAAGTGTGCGACGCGATATTCAGCGAAAACCCTCTGGCACACACATCCACTTTTGGTGGGAACCCGCTTGCTTGTTCCGCAGCTCTCGCGGCAATCAAAGTTATTGAAGAAGAAGGATTAGTAGACCAATCCCGCATCAAAGGCGAGAAGATCATGAACGGCCTTAAGGCGATTCAATCCAAGCATGACCTGATCGGTGAAGTGCGCGGACAGGGGCTGATGATTGGAGTCGAGTTCACGATGGATGAAGTCGGCGAACTCGTGATTGGTCAAATGGTGAAGCGGGGAATGGTAGCGGCGTACACGCTCAACAACCCGCGCGTTATCCGGCTCGAACCACCGCTGATCGTTTCAGATGCTCAGATCGACCAAGCCTTGCAGATTCTGGATGAAGCGGTCAGCGAAACTGCGGAACTCCTCGCGCAGTTTGCGTAGCAGTACGTTCTTGTATCAAGGGTGATTGTGTCAACCCCACCCGGTTGACCCTCCCCAATCTTGTTGAGGGAAATCCTTAGTCGCTAGCTGATATGCTAGCGATTCCATTAGTCGCTGGTCTGTGCGTACGGACTTGAGTAGTTGGGTGGCTCTTTGGTGATCCAAACGTCGTGAGGATGCGATTCGAGCAATCCTGCGTTGGTGATCTTCACAAACTCGGCGGTTTGGGCGAGTTCTTTTAGCGAGCCAGCTCCACAGTAACCCATACCAGACCGTAATCCGCCCACCAGTTGAGCGACAGTGTCACCGAGTGGACCCTTGAACGGTACGCGGCCTTCGACGCCTTCTGGCACCAGGGTTGCCCCTGCTTCCTTCACGGCGAAGTAGCGGTCAGATGAGCCTTGCTTCATTGCTCCCACACTGCCCATGCCACGGTAAACCTTGTATGCGCGGTTACGATAGATTTCCATTTCGCCTGGAGATTCTTCGCATCCCGCGAACATATTGCCCATCATGACCGTGCTGGCGCCAGCGGCGAGAGATTTCACCACGTCACCACTGCTACGGATTCCGCCATCCGCAATGGTCGGAAGGTTGAGTTTGTTTGCTTCTTCGGCACAGTCCATGACCGCGGTGAATTGTGGAACCCCGACCCCAGCAACAACCCGCGTTGTGCAGATAGAACCAGCCCCAATTCCAAGGCGGAGAGCATCTGCGCCAACTGCATGGAGATCCTTCACTCCTTCCTTAGTGGCGACGTTTCCGGCGATCACCTTGAGATCAGGCAGTTTGTTCTTGAGCATCTTCACGCATTCGATAACGCCCTTGCTTTGACCATGAGCGGCATCAATCACAATGAAGTCCACGCCAGCATCTTGCAGAGCTTTTGCCCGCTCGTAAGGTTCGCGGAGCGGCCCAATTGCGGCACCGCAGACTAAGCGGCCCTTGCTATCTTTTGTAGCAGATGGGTGGCGCTTGACCTTTTCGATGTCTTTGATCGTGATTAGACCTTTCAGGAATCCTTCAGCATCCACTATCGGGAGCTTTTCGATCCGGTGCTCGGCCAAGAGCTTTTCAGCTTGATCAAGCGTTGTGCCTGGTTCGCCCGTGATCAAATCCTTCGTGGTCATGCGCTCGGAGATCAGGCGGTTGAAGTTAGATTCAAAACGAATGTCGCGGTTGGTGAGAATGCCAACCAGCTTTCCTGCGGCATCGGTAATTGGTACCCCACTAATATGAAAATGCTCCATGAGGTCAACGGCCTCTTGGAGCAATTTGTCGGCGGTGAGCTGGATGGGATTAGTGATGACCCCGTGCTCAGAGCGTTTCACCCTATCCACCTGCCGGGCCTGCTCTTCAATCGGCATATTGCGGTGAATGACCCCTACGCCGCCTTCGCGGGCAATGGCGATTGCCAGTCTGGCTTCGGTGACTGTATCCATTGGTGCGGAAACAATCGGAACATTTAACACAATCCCCGGCAAAAGCTCAGTGCTGGTGCTGACATCTTTGGGGAGGACTTCCGTGCGTTTGGGGAGAAGCAGCACGTCGTCGAAGCTAAGGCCTTCGCGGAAGATTGGCATAACGTGCAATTTAGTATGGCAGTAATAATCCGAGAGTCAGGGGTCTGGCAGGGGACATTCGGCGGAGTACACTCAACACCAATGGCAGAGTACGTGGTCAGCGTTGGAATGGAAGTCCACGCCGAGTTGATGACCGAGAGCAAAATGTTTTGTCGGTGTCCGGTGGCGTTTGGTGGAATGCCGAATACCCGCACATGCCCGGTCTGCCTTGGTCTCCCCGGAACTCTCCCCGTACCCAACGAGCGAGCCGTGGATATGGTGATGAAAGCCGCGTTGGCTCTCAACTGCACCGTTCCGACCGACAGCGTATTTCACCGCAAAAACTATTTCTATCCCGATCAGCCGAAGGGTTATCAGGTGAGCCAATACGGTGATACGAACCCGATTGGCTATAACGGCTACTTGGAAATTCCAACCAGCGACGGTGGTACGAAGCAGATCAAGATTCGCCGCGTTCATTTGGAAGAAGATACGGGCAAGCTGATGCACTTTCCGGGCGGCGGAAGCGGCGTAGATTACAACCGCGCTGGCGTTCCTTTGATGGAGATCGTCACGGAGTTCCCACCGGATATCGAAAGCTCTGAGGAAGCCAGGGAATATATGGTTCAACTCCGTGCGATTCTGATCTACATCGGGGTGTGCGACGGAAAGCTGGAGCAGGGCTCCATGCGATGCGAACCAAATATTTCCGTGCGTCCAAAAGGTTCGGAAACCTACGGAACCAAATCCGAACTTAAGAACCTCAACAGCTTTAAATCGGTTCAGCTGGGGATTGAATTTGAGGCAAAACGGCAATCCGAAGCACTTGAGAAAGGGGAAACTCTTCAACAAGAAACTCGCGGTTGGAACGAACAAACTCAGAGCAGTTACCCTATGCGGGTAAAGGAATCCGAAGCCGATTACCGCTATTTCCCATGCCCAGATTTGATTCCGATGCACTTCACGGACGAAAAAATCCAAAGCGTACGAGAGAGTTTGCCGGAATTGCCACTCGCTAAGCAACGGCGGTATGAAAAGGAATTCGACCTCAGCCCTTATGATGCAGGTGTTTTGGTTTCCGAACAATACTGGGCACACTTTTTTGAAGAAACAGTCAAGCAAGGCGGGGAAGCCAAAGCGATCTGCAACTGGATGAATGGAGAATTTGCCAGACTGCTCAATGAAACCGGACAAGCCGGAACGGTAGATGGTTCAGCCGTGGAAGACAAGCAGGGTAGCAAGATTCGACCTGCTCACTTAATCGAATTGGTTTCTCTGATTGAATCGGGCACGATCAGCGGAAAAATTGCAAAAACAGTTTTTGAAGAGTGTTTTGGAACCGGAAAGATGCCTTCAGCCGTTGTAGAAGAACAAGGGTTAACCGTTATCAACGATTCATCTGCGATTGATGCGGTGGTTCAACAAGTGTTAGCGGCTAACCCAACGCAAGTTGCGCAGTTTAAGGAAGGCAAAGAGAACTTAATCGGATTTTTTGTCGGTCAGGTTATGAGGCAAACCGAAGGACGTGCCGATCCTAAAACTGTGCAAGACGCACTGCGCGCGGCACTAAGAGAATAAAGAATGAAAAACTTCCTCCTCGGATTGACACTTTTGCTCAGTACATCAGCGTTTGCGCAGGTCAATGTGATTCCAGGCGGGAACACGGAGGGAACGACCAATATTCTTGGCGCCGCTTATTGGCGCATGAACCAACAAAAAGATGCTTGGTTTGAAGATGGAGATTTTCCTGCCGCGATTGCGATGCTGGCAATGGAAGTTGTTTGGAGACCTTATGATTATCAATCGGTTACTGATCTTGGATGGATGTACGGAAACATAGAACGCAAAGACTTAGAACTTGCAACCTATATTCGTTTCCGTGAAGCTTTTCCAAAGGATCCAGAAGCTTATTATCCGGAAGCTGAATTCTATTTTAAGTTACGTAAGTACAGCCAAACAATAAATTTGCTTGAGCCAACTGTGAGCATGGATAAGAAACCTCATCCGAACACTTACAGATTGCTTGCTCATTCTCTGGATAGGGTTGGTCGTTTGCAAGACTCGCTGAAGATTTGGGAATTGTATATTGCACTTGCGCCGGATGATGCCGCGGCAAAAGTGAACAGAGATAAAGTGAAAAGTAAGATTTCTGACGGTAAAAGCTAGAGTTTTGCTTTAACCTGCCAAAAATACCAGTTGAGGATTCCTGGGATATTGGCCTTTGATCATGGAGAAAGAGATTTTTTGCCTGATCGAAGTTCGCGTGAACCCACGATCTACTCGTGAGAAAATGGAAGTTTGCGCCGACGGCACACTTAAAGTCTGGGTGAACGCTCCTCCGATTGACGGGGAAGCGAACCTTGCGGTTTGTCGCGTGGTAGCCAAGCAATTCAATTTAGCTCAGTCACGAGTTACTCTCCATAAAGGCGAAAAAAGTCGCAATAAAGTCCTTCGCATTAATGGCTTGGATCGAAGCCAAGTCGACCAAATCTTTAGTGGAGGTAGTCAGTGAACAAATCTGGCGTTAACGTTCGCAGTATTGATTGGGATGACATCGAAGATGATGCTCTCACTGGTGCTGGAGATGTCCTCCGCAAGAAAAAGTTTTGGCAGACCTCGTGGTTCTTAGCATTATTTTTCGGTTTGACATTTGCCCTCACTGTTTCACTCATTATTCTTTCGGTTCGGATTCAGTCAACGCAAAAAGCAGTTTTGCACCTAGAGCATTTTTCCGATGAAATGGCGTTTCTCGAAAATGTAGATCAGAGTGTTCAGCTTGCGCTGATTCTCAAAGAAAAGGTCGGAATTCAGCGCGATGAACCATCGGTTCGAGGTGCTGACCGGGCTTTGGCGGCGGGAGTTGGATCGGCTTGGACAGATGTTCGGCGCGAAGCACTTGTCCCCAATCTTGATGAAGGCTTGATTCGCCGGGCGAAGCAGTCAAATGATCATGCAATTAAGGCTTTCAATGCACGACTGAAGCAGATGAAAGTCGCCGTATATGCCATAAGCACAGCCCTATTTGTGAGCTTGCTGACTTGCTTTGTCCTTTCACTTTCAGCATTGCGGCGCGGTTCTACAACGTTGGTTGTGCAGAGGTTGGAGCGTGGATTCCATGACCGAAAAGAGCCAATCGGGGGAGTGGATAGAAAAAAATCAGCCGCGATCTTGCGCAATATGCCGGTGGCCTTAGTTGAATTTGAATCTGATGGCCGCATCCTTCGCTGGAACTCGGCGATGGAAGAACTCACTGGGTTGACCGCTGATCTTGCAATGCGACGCGGCTTGATCGAAGGAATCGGTTGGTCAAACGCCAAAGAAATGGCCCGCTCAACTATTCGCAGATTATTTACTGGCGAAGATGTAAACGGACTCGAATGGAGCTACAAGAACGCTAGCGGAACCGAACTTGAGCTTTCTGCATCCTTTGCGGTTGTCCATGATGGCGGCGGCTCGATTCGCAGTGCAGTCGGAATCATTCGTGACGTCACGCAGGAAAAAACCCGCCAAGAACTCTTTGTCGCCAACGACATGGCGAAGTCAGCAATTTTAAAGTCTCTGCCAGACTCTATTCTGAGATTCAACGCAAACTCCGAACTTGTCGAAATCCACGACAACGGCGACTTCTTGAGCGAAATCAGAAGCAAATGCGGCGGACTAGGTTGGAAGCAAGAACTCACACAAGAGTTGGTTGGTCTAATCCAAGATGGCATCAAGCAAACTCGGGTCTCGCAGAAGCCGTACATTTTTGAATACAGAGGCTTAATTGGCAGTCGAGGAGTTACACTGGAAGTGCGAGTCACTGTCAGCGGACAATCAGATGCTTTAGCCGTGATTACCGACCTCAGCGACCGCGAACGAGCCTTGCAAGCCGAACAAAAGAGTCAGTTGAGGTTCCAAGAACTCATCAATGGATCCGCTGACGCTATCGTATTACTCAATGAGCAGGGCAGAATTGATTACGCCAGTCCGGCAATCGCTTTCATGCTCGGAGTCAATGAAAAGGCGATCATTGACAAAGAACTACTCGAATTAACGGTTGAAAACGATAAAGAGATAGTTGAAGCCGCCCTATTCAATTTGCTCACCCAACCAGGAACAACAAGCCGCTTCGTAATCCAACTACTCGCTACCGATGGCGTAAGCCATTCAGTTGAGGTCAATGCTCGGAACCTGATTCATAAGGAAGCGGTGAACGCAATCGTATTCAATCTGCGTGATATCACTGAACGACGGCGTCTGGAATCTGAGCTGCAACACAAGCTTATTGAACTCGAATCTCGCAATGAGCAACTACGTCAAGTGGCAATGCAGGATTCGCTCACTGGAACTCTGAATCATAAAGCAGTTTTGGAATACCTCGGTGCAATTTGCGAATATGCCGCCACCGGGGGCACGTTCTCAGTTGCCTTCGTGGATGTAGATAACTTCAAAGAATTCAATATGGAGGCAGGTTTTGAGGAAGGCGACGAACTCCTGATTTCACTTGCCAACGTTATTCAAACAACCTGCAGGGAAGAAGACATTTGTGGTCGCCTTGGCTCAGAGGAGTTTTTGGTGATTCTGCCAGAGGCAAACGCAAGTGATTCGATAGCTATCGCCGAGAGGATTCAACAACAGTTTGCCCAAGAGCACGGTCAAGGAATGTCGCTGAGCATCGGAATCATCACTATTTCTAATGAATCTTCCGACGCTACGACCCTGCTCAACAAATTGGCAATGCAAATGGCCAAGGCTCACGACCGTGGCCCTGGCACTGTTTATCATCCGATGGCCGCTTAGCTGCTAGTTGGCGGAGTCGCGGGTTTCGGAGCACGAGGCATCATCGTTGCCGCATTCGCCATCACATAACACGCAACCGCACTGTTAGTCGCCGATTGAATCATGTAATTTGCAGGCACGCGGCTGAAATAATCATGTTGAGTGTGGTGGATGAAAGTGTAATCAAACGTTCCAACTTCATCCCAGAAGAAGCCAGGAACACCAACAGCATTAAACGGAGCATGGTCGCTTCCGCCTCCGCGAGGCATTTGAGCGACAGTACGCATCCGAACGGGCAAATCAGGAAATGCCGCGTTCATCGTGTCCATGAGCGGCTGGAACATCGGAATCATTGATTCCAATGCAGGGGCACCGCCTTCATAGTTAGCGCCGCCATCTTCAATGAACACACATGAAATCTTATCGAGTTCATCCTTGTGCATTTCTACGTACTGACGTGACCCATGCAGGCCCTGTTCTTCGCCAGAAAAGAGAATGAACCGAATCGTTCGCTTTGGTTTGGCTCCCACAGTATTCAGGATTCGAGCGGCTTCAAGAACAGTTGAAACACCCGTTCCATTATCTGCCGCGCCCTGCGATCCTGGCCCATCCCATGAATCGATGTGAGCACCGAGAATGACTACCTCATCGGGTTTTTCAGTTCCAGGAATCTCGGCGATTACGTTGTAGTTTTTAATGGGGCCTTCAATAAAACGATTATTGAGATCGAATTCTAATTCAACTGGCTTGCCGCCATCAATGTGCTCAAAAACCTTCGCCATATCAGATTTCCGGATCGTTACGTTGATATCTTTTGGATGGCTGGCGGCGGTTTTATTGGCATAGCTGCCAGAAGTTAGAACTAGCTCGTTGTTGCTGGGCAATACTCGACCCAGAATTCCCGCGTTTGCAATCTCATTTTCTACTGCCTGCCTGTCTTTTTGAGCCGCCGTGAGTTCAGGTGGTTTTTGCCCTGGCTGAGTTCTTGGCGGGCGAGGGGGCGCAACTTTGTAGACGACCCAAGCTCCCTTTAATTGAGACTCGATTTTTTCGAACTCTTCCATTGTTGTAGGTGCAGGAACGGCTTTTGCTTTTGTCGGCCCATTCGTACCTTGACCCCACGAAGGAGTCGTGAATTCAAAGCTGAATTCTTCTGGAGAAGTCATTTTTGCGTAGCTCGGGCCGCGATGGAACCCAACAGGCCACTCACCCCATTCTTCTAAATGTACATTCACGCAACCGAATTCTTTGAACTTTGCCATTGTCCAGTGATATGCGCGGTCGAGGCCAGGAGAAGTTGTAAGCCTGTGACCAATTCCCACCGAGAGGAACTCCAAGTGGGCCATCACTTGGTTGTTCATTTTGCCTTCCTTGACGATTCTGTCAATGGTGGCTTGATCGGCTTGCGCGTTGGCTAATGCGGAAAAAAGAAGCAACGCTCCAAAAGCGGCATGACGGTACGTGACCATGGAAATTAGATTAGCAGGTCTGTTCGCAGAAATGAAATATTAACGCCCTGCAAGTCTCGGACAGTCAGCAAATATCTGTGTTAGAATCCCCGCGATGAAGGTCTTCTCAGTTGGTTTATTGGTATTTGGGTTCGCCGTTGTTGGTTCAGCGCAATGGAAAGGTTCGGTTGAGAGCAGTTTGACTTTTATTGATAGCAACAAAAAATCTGAATCTGCTTTATTGTTAGCAAAGGCTCGCCAGGAGAGAACTGAAGATCGCATTCTTTTGGATTTCCTTTACAGTTTTAGCCGCCAGTCTGGAACTGGAGGATTCCTCGAAACATCGACTGATGTCATGACGCTGGGCGGGCGGTACGAACGCAACTTCGCCAACAAATCGTTTTGGTATGCGAGTGCTCGATTTGATCGCGACGGAGTGAACAACCTCAATCTGCGCCAAGTTTACGGTGCCGGTTTGGGTTATACGCTTTTTGATACGCCAGCGAGTAGTTGGCGAATGAGCTTAGGGGTCTCGCAAGTAATCGAGGAGTACGATTCGAGCAACGAAGATTTCTTTGGTTTGCAGGCGCAGTCAGATTATTCCCGCAATCTCACAGAAAAGCTTTCGTTAGATCACAGCTTTCTCTTTGTGCCAAACACAGATGACTTCAGCGATTATTTCTTCGCTTCTGTACTTGGCTTAAGTTACAAATTGAACGGTTCGCTCAGCGCAGGATTCCGTTGGATCGTGAATTTTGATTCGACACCATCAGTTGGCTCAGTCAAGCAAAGCCGAACCTATGCTTTGACGCTTGGCTATAAGTTTTAAGCGAAGCTCACGGACGTTGGCAACGATTCTGGTTCTGGAGCTGGTGCTTGGCTTGGCACACGGAACGGAACCACGGTTGAAACACCCGGCTCTTGCATCGTGACGCCAAGCCAGACATCTGCACTTTCAATCGTCACGTTGTTGTGCGTGATTAAAATGAACTGGGTTTCTTGGTTGAACTCGCGCATCATCGCGATAAACCGTTCGACGTTGCGACCATCAAGTGGGGCATCAACCTCATCAAGAATCACGAGAGGGCAAGGCTTAACCTTGAGCAAGCTGAACAAGAAAGCAAGGGCAGACATCGCTCTTTCACCACCGCTAAGAAGTTCAAGGCGTTGTCGTTTTTTGCCTGGGATAGTCACGGAGATTTCGACGCCGCTATCCAGAATATTCTCAGGATCGGTGAGTTCGAGAGAAGCTTCACCACCCCCGAGAAGCCGGACAAAGACCTCGCCAAAGGCAACCTGGAGTTTTTGGAAGGTTTCGACGAATCGCTGACGGGTGAGAGTATCAAGTTCACGGATTGTGGATTTGATTTCCTTCATCCCCGATTCAATATCTTCAACCTGTGCGTGGAGTTCATCGTGGCGTTCGGTTAAACGTTCAAACGCATCAATCGCACCGAGGTTGACATCGCCCATTGCTTTGAGATCGCGTCGCAGTTTTGCCACGACCGCAGGAGCATCCGGTGCGATGAGAGCTTCTTCTGATTGCGTGACGGCTTCATCTGGGTCTAGCCCGTACTCTTCTAAGAGTCGTTCTGTAGCAGCGGAACGCCGACTATCGGCACGGGCGCGCTTGATTTCGCATTGATGGAGAATCTCACCACCCGATTGAGAGGCCTTTTGTGCGGCTTCCGCTTGGTCAGCTAATGCCTGGGTTTGTTCAATCAGAGACTTGCGGTGTTCCGTAAGCTCAAGAATCTTGGCACGGATTTCTGAGACTTCCTTTTCGGTGAGGTCGCGGGTTTGGGCCGATTCGATAATCGCAATCCGCACTCGTTCTCGTTCCGGTTCGATGTGCTGGAGGCGAGCTTTACGTGATTCAGAATTGCTCCGCATTGCTTCTAATCGGCGGGCGGCCTCTTTGGCACGTTCGGCGGATTCTACCGACCGTGCATGTGATTCTTGGAGCCTCGCCTGAGCGGTTTCAGCGTCAGATGACTTAGCGGCCAGACCACGCATCACGTCGTCTCGTCGTGCTTCGATAGAAGCGACATCCACGCTGGCCCGCTCAGGCTGATTGGGGTGTTTGAGGCGGGCGAGTTCGGCCTCCAGTTTGGTTTGGCTGGATTCGGTCGTCGTTAATTCGTGTTTGAGGCTCATCAACCAAGTGCGAGCTTCATCGTATTCGGTCTGAATTTCCTTCAGATTGGCTTGAGCCGATTCCCGTTTTGCAGTGAATTCTTCACGAGCACTATCTTGGTTCCAAGCTTGCGACTTTTTAAGTTGGTTCTGAAGGGCGGAGAGTTCTTTGATGACTTCATCCAGTTCAGATTTACGCTGGACAACACCAGTTCCGTGGGAGCGCGCCGCGCCGCCCGTCACCGCACCAGAAGCATGAACGAGCTCACCTTCCAGCGTCACCATTTTGCTCCAGCCGCGAGTTTTGGCGAGCTTAAGAGCGGTATCAAGGTCTTCAACAATAACGGTTCGACCTAGAAGGGAATCTATGACAGGGCGGTGTTTCGTGTCGCAGTCAACTAGTTCCGAAGCTAATCCAATGATGCCGCTTTGGTTGAGAAGTTGGCGTAGTTCGTGGGAACTTTGAGAGGGCCGCATGAGCGGAATCGGCTGGAATGTTGCTCGACCAGCTCGGTATTCCTTAAGAAACTGAATCGCTCGTTTAGCGCATGATTCATCGGGGACGATGAGGTCGTTTCCGGCGGCACCAAGAGCGGTTTCAATCGCCTGCACCAAGTCGGGTTCGATATGAATTGCATGGGCGACCGGCGTGTAATCAGCGGGAAGCTTGCCAGCTTTGACAGCTTCTAATACCGCGCGAGTTCCTTGAGCTAAGCCTTCGTTTGCTTCAATCGTGGCTTCAATCCCTCGTCGCCGACCGTCAAGAGCCGCAACTTGGGCAAGCAGTTTTCGAGATTCCGCCGCATGCTGATCTTCTAGAACTTGAAGGTTGCGGAGCGCGGAGTCTTGCTCTGCGATAGTTGCTTTATAAGCTTCCACTTTAGTCAGAAGCTCGTTTGTAGTTGCTTCACTTTCGGCAACCGCTTCTTTAAGGTCAGGCAGGGTAGCAATGATGCCCTCAAGTTCTTCGCGCACTTGGCGGATGCGAGATTTTGTGTGGCCTTGTTCTAGTTTCCAGCGTTCGTATTCAGCTTGCGATTGGCGAGCATCGTTGAGTTCTGTCTCAATTGACTGAAGCTCGGTTGCGAGAGCCTTTGCTTCTTCGTCAACTCCCGCCATGGACATTTCCAATGCGATAAAAGAATCGTGATCGGTTTTTGCCTGGGCGTTAGCTTTTTCAAGGTCAGATTCGGCACCGGCTAGTTGCTCTGCGGAAGATTCTTTTTCCTCTCGCAGAGTTTGTTCTAAAGTGCCGAGCGATTCCAGTTTATGCTCGTTTAGGTGGAGTTGACTGATAGCCTGTTCGAGTTTGGTTTGAGTTGCTAGAAGCAGTTCGCGGTGCTTTTCGATTTCGCTATCGGTGATGCCGACTTTGCGATTGGATTCTCGATATTCTTCGCGGAGCGACTCAGCGCGATCGTTTTCGCGGTCAATATCGCTCATTGTTGCGTTGATGCGGGCTTCCAGTTGATCAAGTTCAGCTAAAGCTTCAGCGAGTTCTTTACCGAGAAGACTGCATTCAATCTCGCGCAGGGTCGAGAGTGCAACTTTGTAAGCTTTGGCGACTTCAGCTTCTTCCCGCAACGGCTCGCGCTGAGTTTCGATTTCGTTGAGGATGTCGTGAACCCGTTGCAGATGTCCCTCTGCAGATTCCAATCTGCGGAGTGATTCAGTTCTACGAGCGCGATATCGTTGAACGCCAGCGGCCTCGTCAATCCAGGCTCGGCGTTGGAGAGCAGATGCGCTCAAAGCCTGGTCAATATCTGACTGGCTGACAATTGCGTATCCTGCGCGACCTAACCCAGAGTCGGCAAGAAGTTCGTTGACATCCCGTAGGCGGCAGGAGCGCTTGTTAATGCTGTAATCAGAATCACCTGCCCGGTCGAGTTTGCGGGTCACAACTACTTCAGCAGCATCAATCGGGAGAGTGCCGTCTTCGTTATCGAAGAACAAGGAAACTTCCGCGAATCCGAGCGGTCGGCGGGTGCCGGAGCCTGAGAAGATGACTTCTTTGGAAGTCTGGGCGCGAAGATTACGGGCGTTGGTTTCGCCGAGTCCCCATAGAATGGAATCGACGATATTTGATTTGCCACACCCATTCGGTCCGATAATCGAAATGATGTTGCCATCAAGTTCAACTTCCGTCCGTTCGGCAAAGGTTTTGAATCCGAAGATTTTGACCCTTTTCAGTTTCATACGCGCGCTAGCCCAATCCGAGCATTAGTTCGGACGGTGCAGTATAAGCCGACGCTGTAGGAATCTGCGGGAGTTTTCCACCACGTTGTCCAGGTGGGATCACATCCAGCGTAGTAGTAAGCTAAAGTTCAAAACAGATTGGGGAAGAATGAATCAAACAGAATTTTTAGATGATTGTGCGGCGAAACTGCGAGATCATATCAACCGAGTTGAGGTTGCCACTTCTAACCTTAGCGATGGTCAATTGAGCAGAGACTTAGCTTCCGGTGAATGGGGTGTGGGAAGGGTGATTGAGCACTTGAACCTCTCGAACGAGCCATACCTAAGCGGAATGAGATCGAGTCTGGCGACTGCTCCCGGTACACCTGGCGGAGTTGCCCAAACGGGATTCTGGGGGCGTACAATCGCAAAGTTTGCCGGACCAGACAAGGATGCTCCTGTGCCAGCGGATATGGTTCCGACATCTGCCACCTATACGCGGGAAGTTGTTGACCAATGGAAGGCGGTAATGGGCGAAATCATTGCGCTTGCCGATGAAGCGAAAGACAAGGATATCAATCAGGCTAAGTTCAAAAATCCGTTTGTAAAGTTTATGAAGATGAATGTGGTTGATGGTTATACGATAATCGTTGCTCACACGGAACGCCACGTACGGCAGATCGAATCTCGGTCAAAGCTGGTTATTCTAGCTGACTAAGAATTGGATAAAAGTAAATCGGGGTGCATTCATCGAATGCACCCCGATTCTGTTGATCAACCGCTTAGATTAAGGGTTGATGTCGGTGGTTCGGGTTTTACCGATCGAAGCGCTTCCACCTTGAGCACCAGTCCATTGACCAGTTACTGTGATGGTGAACGTTCCCGTGCTTGCGCCTGGGATGATGTCGAAGAACCGACCGCCTTGGTCGATGAACTGAGCACCCGAGAGGGAGTCAGCTGTTCCAACCTTGGTGAATGTGTATTCGCCAGTTGGAATGATGTGGCCCCAGTTGTCCATGAGGTTGAACTGAGCACCGAGTTGTGCACCTGTGTAGCCATTGATGGCGGTTGCAGGTGTGTAAACGATCTTGGTAGGAGCACCAAAGACGTTAGTGGTGATGACGTTGGAAGGAGTACCTGCAACGGTCACGCTTACCTGAGCTTGTCCAGGAACAGCACCAGCGGTTACTTGACCAGTACCAGCATTGATTGTTGAGACTGATGTGGATTGAGCTGAAGCATCATCCAAGTCGCCAATGTTTCCAGAGCCAGCAACGTTGTTAACTGACCAGGTCGTCGCGCCAGTTGGAGCGGCAACTGCATCGTTGTCTACGTCGAGTCCGCCAGTGATAACGTATCGCTGACTGGAGCCAACTACAGTGCTACTGGTGGTGCCTACGTCGAGTCGGCTAGGACCAGTGATCGCAACGGAAGCGAGTGGTCGGGTCACGTTGATGGAAGCATTGCCGCTTGCTGAACCAGCAGTTGCGGTCAGAGTGCCTGCACCCTTAGGATTCTTGTCAGAACCAGTGAGAACACCGTTGACTGAAGTAGGAGCCGAAAGGACGGTTGCAACTTGACCACTGTTGTTGGTTGTGTTGCTTGCTGGAGCGAACGCGGTTCCGCCAGTGGTGGTATCCCACACGTTGGAAATGAGTTTGTTTCCAGTGAAGTTAACCGTTACACCAGCAATTGGAGCACCAAATTCGTTGGTAACGGTTGCTGTGTAGTTGATCGTCGCAGGAACTGCAGCACCAACGTTCCACAGAAGGTTTGTTGGGCCAGCTGGAGTTAGGCTCACGCTGGTAACGGTTCCGTAGTTGAAGTCGGAAAGGATGTTGTGGCTGACTGCACCGCCGAAATCGGATGTGATATTCACAGCACCTGCTGCTGCACCTGTTCCGACCGCTGGGGTGAGAAGGAATGAACCGCTGACTGCAACGGCTGCATTGTCAGAAACCACGTTTGGTGATGCACCGGAAACGACAACGCCGTTGGCATCAAGGCCAACCACTGCGAGTGTATAGGTGTTGCCAGAAATCAGGCCATCGGTGAGGATGTCTTCGGGAGCACCAAAGATTCCGTTGCCCGAGCCATTATCTCGAACTGCAACTCGGATCGCAGCAACTGCGCCCGGAGTGTAAACGCCTGGGGAGTTAATGGTTAAACCGAGAACTGTTCCGTTTGTGGCAGGTAGTCCGAGCGAGTGGTTGGA
Source organism: Fimbriimonadaceae bacterium (assembly GCA_019638675.1). Lineage (GTDB taxonomy): Bacteria > Armatimonadota > Fimbriimonadia > Fimbriimonadales > Fimbriimonadaceae > UphvI-Ar2. The sequence goes on from JAHBTE010000001.1 coordinate 1,821,465, forward strand.
AGTCGAAAGGTTGCCCTTGCTTTGTCCGTCAAGCTCGAATCCAGAACCGGAAACATTGAATGAAGGAGTTTGATCATTAGATTCAACTGAAGCAATGATTTCGTTAGAAATCGAAAGATCGAAGGTAGTGGAATCTGGTGCGCGAGTGATGTCACCGTTAGCAACCGACAGAGTTAATGATCCATCCGTTGGCTTGAAATAACCGTCAGGGGCGGTAGAAGTTGGGGCGACAATGACGCTAGGGCCAGCATCGATGCCGTTGTTGTTTTCTACGTAAACGTAGCCTGCGACAATACGAGTCTGTGAGAATGCTGACGAACCGCCAGAACCTCCACAACCCGTTAAAACCGCAGCCGCCGCTCCTAAAAGCAGGTAATTGGCAAGTTTTTGCATTGAATGTTTGTTCCTCTGGACACAACCGAGCGGTCAAGCGACCGACGTGCCACTCCTCTATTATAGTAATTTTACGGGCATTCTGTATGGGTGCTTTGGGAGAAATGAACGTAACTTTCCATTTTTATTAAGAAAATACAGGCTCTTAACAATTTTAGCTGAATTAATAGAAGGGGCCGATCTCACCAGAATCGGCTCCTTCTCGGGCAGTTTTGTTAGCCCCAGTGGACTTCTTCGTCGCCTTGCATGGCTTGAAGATAGTTGAGTTGAGCTGCGTGATACATCATGTGAACGCCGGCCAGATTTGCCATTGACGAGAAAGTGGTTTCACGCTCGCCAATCTTGAACTTCTCGTTGAATTTTTCACCAGGCACATTCTTAAGCGCATCAAGGATCGCCTGTGTAGAAGATTTTATTTGCGCGATAGCGGTTTCTTTGTTGCGGTCAGAATCTGGGCAAACCGCCCATCCATCACCAAATGGCCAGTCGCCGGGATCTTCGCCTCGCAATTGGGTGGCAATGCGGTTGTTGACAACAATCACTTCGTGCGTGAAATCATAGCCTGACCGCGCTTTGCCCCCGGGAGATTTATCCAAAGTCTCGTGGTCAAGTGCTTCGATATCGTTCACATAAAAGCCAGACGCTTGTGCGATTTTCTCGCTGATGAATTCTTTGAGTTCAGACATGCCGAATAAGAATACTTTTATTTTTGTGCCGTTGGTTTCACATAATCTTGCGTCGCTTTGAAACAATCAATGCGATCGCGACACCAATCCCAGCACCGAAAGTCGTGCCCAACATGATCGTTTTTTGCTTTTGATCCTTCGCGGTTGTTCCCGGCACTGTAGTAAAGAAAATGTCGTCTTGCCCAGCTTTTGGGAAGCTGTAATCGGTGAAAGACATAACGGTTCCTGTGAATGGAATATCACCGGCAGGTATATCAAGATGCTCTGCTAAAGAGGTCATATCGTCGTGAGTCATCGAATTCGTCCACGATGCTCTTTTCCAAGACTTGCTGGAATCTTCACCGACATGTGCATCTACTTTGCCGTCTGTGACGAAATAGAGTTGAAGTCCGCTACCGCCGTCAATATTATCGTCGGGCACATAGTAGGGGTTAAAGGGCTTTTCCGCTTTGAACTTCATGCAGATGATGCCAGTTTCAGCGGCTTCTTCTTTGTTGATGACTTTGAAAGCAGTGAGGTACCAACCTTTCTTAATATATGTATCCGCCCATTTTTGGGTGGATGGTGTGGTGGCGTAATCGTTTGATTCCAGCCAATCTGTGAATGCTTTGCCATCCCCAGCTTTAATGACCGTTGCTTTGTATCCGGCGACTTCGGTTTCGCTGATGACCTCAATCCCACCCGCTGCAGCGGAGGTGACAGAGTCTGTAGGGGCGCCCTTAGTCTCCCATCTGCTTGGGGGTTGTTTGCTTTTCAGAAATCGGAAAGCTTCGGCACTCGACTTACTCATCGTCGGTTCTGTTGGCGTTGGCGCGACAAACGAGAACTCTTTGCTATCTGTGCTGAACCGCGCATTACGGATAAAGTATTCGGTCTTTGTAGTTGGGTTCCAGACAATAATGTTTTCCTGCTGTCCAAACAGGATTTTTTCACCAGCGGAAGATATCCCACAACAAGGTTGTGAAACGGCCGGAACTGCTAAGAACGGTACTAAAACCCAATTTCTCATAATGATGAGTGTATATACGAAGGGCAATCGTTCAAAGATTGCCCTTCGCAAACTTACATAGTGAAACGGGACAAGCTGAATAGTGACTTGACGGGATGAAAAAACAAGTCATCTTTATCTGCTGTTGGGAACGGGGTTCCTTTCCACATTTGAATATAAGCCGTTGCGGGCAGCTCCGAACGCGCTACTTTCAGCAAGGAAGCTATTTTGATCAGGTCGACCTCATCTACTGGAGCTGCGAAATCTTTCAGTACAACTCTTGGGGCCTCGGTAGGTTCGGGGCCAATTGATCGCCGTACGGACTCAAAATCAGATAGCAAGCTGCAATTCAGACCTCCTTCGATATCCACAGTCGAATTTTCTTCCGGAACGTAATAAGGATGAAATGCCACTTCGGTCTTAAATTTCATTCCGATAATGCCAGATTCCGTGACTTCCGCCTGATTAACAATCTTAAACGCTGTGAGATACCAGTTCTTTTTAATGTAATGATCAAGCCATTCGGTAATCCCTTTGGATACTGCGTAGTTATTATCGTTAAGCCACTTGGTTAATACTTTGCTATCGGTTGCTCTGAGAACCGTTGCTTGGTAACCGCCCACGTTGGTGACATTGACAATGGTGAGAGGCTCTTTTATCCCTCGACCAAAACTTTGAAAGTACCGATCAAACGTTGTGAAGATTTCATCACTGACACCGAAGATTTCTGGTGCAGAAGGCGTAGGCGCAATGAACCCGAAGTCTTTAGAAACGGTTTTGAATCTTGCATTCCTGATAAAGAACTCCGTTTTTGTTTTGGAGTTGTAGATCACGATATTTTCTTGCTTGCCGAATTCAATCGGCTGTCCGCTTGGCGTAACTCCGCAACAAGCAAACGACGTTAACGGCGCGAGTATGAGCAAATTAACAAGTGGCCCTCTCATACCCTATGGACGTTGAGACGAGAGGGCGGTTACTAATCTCTAATTCCAGCGTGGTGGATCAACACCGAGCAAATGTTTGACAAAGAAATCTCGCCGTTTGTGCTCACCGAATGCTCCACCTGAGGTGTGATCGGTTCCTGGCAGATAAACGAAATCAAACTCTTTGCCCGCTTTAATCAAAGCGTCGGCAAGTCGGAAGGTGGATTCAGGCGGAACGTTGGTATCTACTTCGCCAACCATCAACAAAAGATCGCCTTTGAGCTTGCCTGCGTTGGTGATATTGGATTGCTGATCGTAATGGTCGCCCACCGGGTAGCCCATCCATTGTTCATTCCACCAGAACTTGTCCATCCGGTTATCGTGGCATCCGCATGAACTGACGGCAACTTTATAGAACTCTGGGTGGAATAGCAGCGCACCTGTCGAGTTTTGACCACCTGCGCTGGTGCCATAAATACCGACTTTCGATAAATCCATTTGCGGATACTTTTGTGCCGCTGCTTTCATCCAGGCAATGCGGTCGGGGAATCCGGCATCGGCGATGTTTTTCCAGCAAACATCATGGAATGCTTTGCCTCGGTTTGCCGTTCCCATTCCGTCAATTTGAACAACGATGAACCCAAGTTCGGCTAGGCGCTGGTACCAAAACACTGGTCTGAACGACTTTGGTACGAACGAGTCGTGCGGCCCTGCATATATGTCTTCGATCACTGGATAAGACTTGGTCGGATCGAAATGCGTTGGGAAGGTGATGAGTCCGTAAATGTCTGTTTTGCCATCCCGGCCTTTTGAAACGAATTCAACCGGGCCGTTGATTCCTGCTTTACGAACAGGAGTTACGTCGCTGGTTACGAGCGTCGCGAGCTTTTTGCCGTTGATGTCCCTCAGTTCCGAAATCGGAGCGTTGAGAACCGTGCTGTATGTATCTACAAAGAATTTGTTATCCGGTGACCATGTCGCGTTGTGTGTGGCTGTAGCATCAGTCAGCTTTGTAAATCCACTGCCATCAGTATTCACCTTGTAGTAATGGATGTAATAAGGATCGCCAGATTCCAAATGATTCGCAGAGAATATGACTTGATTATCCGTAAGGTTTTGAACGCTTCTAACAACGAAATCCTTGCTCGTAATTGGCTTTGAAACTCCGGGGGCGGTGTAAAGATAGAGATTCGCCCAGCCAGTACGCTCAGACCTCCAAACTAAACCCCTTGTGGTCGGGAGTTTTTGCCAGAACAACTGACTTAGGTGAATAAACGTCGGCGAGATTTCATCCACCCAAGTTTTTACTTCTGCCGTCGCCGGATTGATTTCAAGGATTTTGTGTTGTTCAAATCCCCGGATACTAAAGTCAATGAGCGCCGTGGGGGCAGATTGTCCGTTTGGTTGCCACCATTCAATTCCGGGCGGGGAAGACCAGGGGTGTCCGCCACAGATGATCGGATCAATTTCAATCTTCGTTTCAATCTGTTTTTCGACGTTAATTGAATAGATTTCGCTCATATCCAGCTTGTCGCCAGGCTGATCATAGAGCCGTGTTTTTAATTCCGCACGGGTGGCATCTTTGATCGTTGAGTTGAGCGTGGAAACTTGCTTGCGGTCGCCAGGGATTTGAGATTGCACCAAGATAAATTTGGAATCGGGTGACCAATTAATGCGGACTAGGTTCGTGGCTTTTCCAATTGGCATCCAAACGGCATTTTCATTAGCCTGGCGGATTTCAAGTTTGCCTTCTTGAATGCGGGCAACCCATTTACGATCCGGGGAAACATTGCCACCAAATCGCGGATTATTTGGTCTTTCAGGGGCTGGTGTTTCACTGAGGGTTTCAGTTTTCAAATTCCAATCGTATGATTTCTGGTTAAGAGTGAATCGAACAATATCTTGATTTACTAGGATTAATGTGATTTGGATATGGTTTGCGTTGATGTTGGTTTTAGCAATATCGCCCAACGCCTTTGCAAGTTTTGCGTGATCGAATAGGGGTGATTCTTTTGGTGACTTGACAGTTACCTTGACGAATTGATGCATGCCAACCGCTGTCTGCTTGCGAAATGCGACCGCCTCATTTCCAATCCATAGAAAACTTACATTCAGGTTCAGTACTTGCCCAGCGGCTTGGTTGCCTACAGAATCTGCGCGACGGTAGTTTTCTCGGAGTTCATCTGGAGTTGGTTTGTAGGGAGTAAGCTGTGCCCAACCCAACGAACAGGTGATGAGGGCAGTAAACAAAACCGCGCGGCGCATGCGCGCATTCTACATGAGGCAGGGACTTGGCATTACTTCAAAAATCGTTGTTCAACGGCCAGGGCGGTAACGGATTCAATATAAGAATAAAGTGCGGGCGCACCTTCGGCAACGTGTGAATTCTTGTCCAGAACCTGCTCGCGGGTGAGGTTGAACTCCTTCCAAGTTCCACCCTCGTTATTAGAATTCATGATAAAAGCCATCAGGCGATCGACCGAGTGAGCAAACTTGGATTCTGGGGTTTCATGGGCTTCAAACTCTTGGCGCAGAGTTTCTAATTCTTGACCTTGGTGGGCTGGAAGCAATCCGTATATTCGATTTGCCGCCGCTTGCTCTTGGGCTTCTAAATCGGAAACATCTTGTTTAGCGTAATGGAACACATCGCCGGTATCAATTTCTACGATGTCGTGGATTGCCAGCATTTGAATCACCCGCAAGAGGTTGATCGGCTCCTTAGAATGTTCGGCGAGAATCATCGCGGCCAGGATGACTTGCCAGGAGTGCTCGGCGGAGTTTTCTTTGCGGTTCAGCCCGATAGGTGAGGTTTTGCGCTCGACGCTTTTAAGCTTATCGGTTTCGGTGAGGAAGGCGATCTGTTGGTCGAGCATGAGCTGAGTTTAGCTTTTGTTAACCGCCCGCCCGGGTGACGACCTGAACCAACTCCGCCAGGCAAACACAGGCTTTGAAGTGTCCCGTGCGTTGCATTCGCTGTGTTAAGCCTTCCTGTGATTCGGCAGTCGGATTGCCTTCCACGCATCGCAAAACGCACGAAAGGCAATCGCCTTGCATGCAGGAATATCCAACTTGCACGTTGTGGCGGAGCAGGGTTTCGAGAACCGTTTCGCCGGAGTTAGGTTCGTATTGAGTTCCAACGAAGCGCATTTAAGTTAGTTTAGCAGTCTGCTTGGTATCCTGGTTTTCGTGATCAAATTCGTAGAGAGGGCAACTTGGGAGGTGATTTTGGATTTTGCTCAAGATATGCCCTCAGGCTCTTATATGTACTGTTCCTGTTGGGACAGTGATGACCAGGCCGAATCAATAAGCAGAGGTTTCATTTATGCGGGATTCGAGTCATTTGTCCACTGCGAAAACTTTGCAGTCTTTCCTATCCATTCGGATTTTTTGAATCTTGTCGAGAATCGGAAGTGGGAGGATTTTCCACATTACGACGCTTATTGGTTTTTGCGTGATTTAAGCTCCCTTTCAAAGCCAATTCCGAATATGACAAATGCCTATTATTTGGCCACTGAGCGGGAGCGATTTTCCATGCTAGTACTGCTCCAGCGTTTGTTTAATAAACGAAAGCAAATTCCGCAACCTGCTCCGATTGCCACTGAGGAGGCAATGTCTAAATACTGGGAATCAATCGTTGATCTAATGGTCGAAAATGGAATCGAGCGAGGCGTGTTTTGGGTTGACGCTCCCTCAGGCGTAAATCAATCGCCAATTGCAGTTTTAGACCTAAACAGAGGGAGTTAATAAACGCTTTTAAGTTCTGCAATCTGAGCGTGATCAGTCCAATCCAAACTGATCGGTGTGACGGCAACAAACCGGTTACTTACGGCCCAGACGTCGGTGTTGGCCTCATCCGGACGCATAATCACGACCCCGCCCTGCCAGTAATAAGGGCGGCCCCAGGGGTCGTCGCGGCGTTCGACGCGGTCTTCGTAAACGCGCTTGCCCATTCCGACCACCTTCATGCCTTCAATTTCTTCTTTAGCAATGGCAGGAATATTCACATTGAGAAAAGTCAGCGGCTTGTGCGGAAGCTCCAACAGTTTGCCCAGGTTTTCTCGTAGCCACCACTCGCCAGTTTCGTAGTGGAGCGGCGCACCGCCAACAAAAAACGCCATGCTCACCGCGATCGATCGAATGCCGTTGATTGCGCCTTCCATCGCGCCAGCCACTGTGCCTGAGTACGTGACATCGAACCCAAGGTTCGGGCCGTTGTTTATGCCGCTAAGAACCAGATCACAACCATTGGGGTAGGCAACGGTGAGGCCAACATTTACACAGTCCACGGGTAACCCGTTAACCATGTAAGCGGGGCAGTCTTCAAGCGTGGTTTCTTTGACCCGGAGCGGGTCGTGCAGAGTCATTCCGTGACCACAAGCGCTCTTTTCGTAGTCGGGCGCGACGACTACAACGTCGCCAAAGTTTTTGGCGACTCGGGTGAGAACCTTAAGGCCTTCGGCGTGGATTCCGTCGTCGTTGGTGATCAAGATTCTCATGGCACGGCTCATGCTACCAAATGAGAAGATGGTCGGGTGTCACAATGAACCAATGCAGCAAGATCGGGTGCGGTGGTTTGCGGCGGCGGCATTCGCGGTTTTGTGCATCTTGCAGGCGGTGAAGTGGGGCGCGATGCAGCTTCCGGTTCAAGGGCCGCTCTTGCTGATATTAGTCATCGGCCTGGTTGTGGCTGGTTTCAAGAATGAATTCCCGTTCCGCAACCACGTTTTATTTGTTTGCGCTTACGGTGCGACATTCTTTTTGATCTGGGCAGTCAGCCATCCTGGAGTCGAGCTTGTTCCTGGCCGAACGTGGCTAGTGACTCTGCTTGCTTGCGCGGCTCTGGCGGGGATCATCATTTGGAATACTCGCGGCAAAAACGGGTGGGTTTGGCTCATGGCTCTGCTTGCCACCGTAGGGTTTGGATTGCTGATCGCTCTGATTTCCGGGCCGCGCGGCGGGTCAGATTGGATGGCAGAAATGGTTCAGCGGTGGTTTGGTTTACGCGAAGATCAATGGGAATACCGGAATTCCATTGTCTATATGATCCGCAAAACTCTGCACTTCACAGGTTATGGGTTGGCCGCGCTCGCCGCCGCGGTTGCGGCAAAAAAAGCAGGTGCGACTGTGAACCGATCCGTGCTTTTAGGAATCGCTTGGCCATTGCCGCTCGCGATTTTTGATGAACATCAGCAACAATTCGCCGCTAACCGGACAGGGATGGCACGCGACGTAATCCTTGACTTCTGCGGAATGATTGCATTCCTTGGAGTTTTCGCATTTGTGCAGAATCGAAGAATTAAACGCGAAGAAGTGGAGAAGCATTAATGCGATCGGTTTTGATCTTGCCAGAGGCTTTGAAGCTGGGTGTTGGTTCGATTTGGGAAGAACCACCAGTTGGACTGCGTTACATTGCTGATCACGGAGAAGTCTTCAAACTTTCACCGCTAGAAGCAACTCCGGAATTAGAATATGTTGGTCTTTCTGGTGCAAGCAAGTTACCGCGCGGCCCGCTCGTGCTGAGCGCATTTGGCATTGATCCCCCCGAGCGAAGCGTGCAGTTTGAAATGTCACTGCTCAGCGTAAGCGATGATGGGTTGATAGGGGAAGTCGGGAGGGTTTCCGCTGACGAACTCATCGGCTTGGATAATGAATTCGCCAAACTCGCGACAAGAGATTTAACGCCTGTGTTCGGTGAACTCACAACGCACGGGTTAGTTTGGGAAAACGGTTCACTTGAACTTGGGGTGACTGCGCCCAACGATGTTCTTGGCAAAGTCTATGGATACGGTTTGCCCGAGGGCGATGGCGAAATCAAACTGAGGCAACTTATCGACGATTCGCTGAATCTGCTTGACGGTTTGGAATTCAACCGGATTCGCGAAGGAGAAGGGTTAGCGAAAGCAAATCTGCTCTGGCCCCATTCGTTTGGATTTAAGCCGAATCTTCCTAATCTTGCAATACGGCGCGGGGCACCTGGTTATGTATGGAGCGAATCAATTGCGATGCATGGATTGACTCGGATGGTTGGTTATCGGCATTCAGAAAGGGCTGGTTTCCGCAAAGGAATTCACTTAGCGGAGAGTGTTGTTAAGGAGTTCAAATCTGCTCAATCCAGCGTGTTGATTTATTCAGGTTTAGGCGATATCTTGCAAGCAGGCAGAGACGATGAAGCTAGGTTTGGATTAGAAGAGCTAGACCGATTACTTTTCGAACCTTGGGCGACTGAAATTCGCCAAGAAAAGCGGTCGGAAGTTGTCATTTTGTGCCCGAGCCAAACCGAAGTCGGCCTTGGAATAGTCGTGAAAAATACGACTCATGGCAGTTTTCCGTTCGATGCCCGCGTTTTAGATGATCCCCGCCTTCGCACCCAGCGAACGTTTGAGATTGTTGCGGAATCGCTCACCTGATCGGGTTCGCCATCGGGCATACTTGAACCTATGGCTTGTTGGGTTAGGAAATGGTTCACGTTCGGGTTGGTTCTTGCCAGTTGCCCGGTGTTTGCCCAACTCAACGAACGAGAATTGGCGGGATTGGAAGACTCGCTTTTCTTAGCAAATCTAACTCTCAAAGATCTGGCGACGGATCGTAACCCTTTCCGCACCATGGAGCTATCCGATTGGGTGAAGTCCGGGCTGGGTGATCCCATCGCTTCTTCAAGTTCTTTGATGAAAGCACATGAATCTGGGCTGACCGCCAAAGTGTCGGATTTGATAAAGAACTATCTCAAGTCGGCGACTGGAATTGATGCTCAGTTTCCCGATTCGGGCGAGAAGTTTGCTGCCAAATCTGGCTTACCGGAACCGCTTGGCAAGATCGTAGATTCTCTGGTCGGGACAGTTTCGCAAACAGACTTAGAAATCCGCACCGCCTTAGAAAAACTCAAACCAGAAGAACTCCGCCTCCTCATTGAAAGTCTGCCATCGCAAGCGATTGAGGAGCCGAGAATAAAGTTAGGGTTCATACGTGGCCGAGTGGCAAGCTTGGCTGAATGCGAAGCTTTGATGAAGAAAGTTGACCTGGCCGCAATCTTAACGGCAGGTTGGAAGCTCCAGGTGGAAGTTGAACAAGCCGCAGCGACGCTTAAAGCGACAAAGATTACTTTCCCCAAAAAACAGCGGTTAACTGTCAACGGATTGGTAGTCGTTATCGGGAGTTCGGAAAATGATATTCATGATGAACTCGATGCTCGTATCACCATTGATCTTGGCGGCGATGATACATACATGGGTCGCGCCGGGGCAGGAGTTGGCTATTCTTCGGTTTTGATCGACGTTAGCGGTGATGACCGCTACAATGTGCCAGATATCAGCATCGGAGTTGGCGTTTTAGGGGCTGGATGCGCGGTTGACCTTGGCGGCAATGACCAGTTTTGGGGCCAATCTTTGAACTACGGATGCGGCATCGGGGGGCTCGGCGTTTTCAGTAAGTCTGGTGGCGATGACTACTACTCCACGGTAGCAGCGGGACAAGGTTTTGGAATGTTTGGCGCGGGAATCTGCACAGATTCGAGCGGCGATGATCTGTATAAGATTAACTTGATGGGGCAGGGTGCTGGCAGATTGAAAGGGCTCGGCTGGCTGATTGATGCCAAGGGAGCAGACATTTATCAGGCGGGTGGGCTGATTCTCAATTCACCCTTGTTTACTAATGTGAATTATTCTTTTGCGCAAGGTTTCGGAATGGGATTCCGTGATGATGCAGGTGGCTCTCCCGGTGGTTGTGGACTGCTCACGGATGGCGGAGGGCGTGATAACTATTTAGCCGAAACTTATGCTCAGGCCGCATCCTATTGGTTCGCGGTTGGATCGCTTTACGACAAGTCTGGGAACGATACTTACAAAGGTCACCATTATGTTCAGTCAAGTGCGATGCATATGACCTCGGCGTATCTTTTCGATCTTGCGGGTGAGGATTCTTACACCACGCAGTACGGTGCCGCGCAAGCGATTGGTCACGACTACGGGCTTGCCTTTTTGCTGGATCGGTCGGGGAACGATGTTTACGCAAGCCGCGACGCACGACCCGCTACTGCGATTGCCAACGGGGTTGGAATCTTCCTTGAAGGCGATGGGATTGACCGCTATGCAACCTGGCCTGCATATGCACGACGAGACCGGTCGATGATTTCACTGAGTGTTTTCGCTGACCTAGGTGGAGCGGACTTGTATCCGGAAGCGAGAGGCGAAGGCGAATTTGAAATTACTGATGTCACCTCAATTCGGGATGATCGAATAACGTTTGCTCAACCTGGCGAAACCCAGGTTCAGCCACCAGCAGTTGCAGATCCAAAACCAGGATCAAAGCCTAAACCATCCGATGCGGAACTTGAAAGGCTCTATCGTCTCGCCAGCCAGTGGGGGGTTGGTTCTGCAACAGAGAGTGTGAACGAATCAATCCGTGAACTCATCGCAATCGGGGCACCGGCGTATGAATGGATGATTGAGAAGAAGTTGGCGGCGGTTCAGCGTTTGGAGGTCAGAGCCTGGGCACGTATCACCAATGGAATCGGAGTCGATGCTATTGCCGCTCTCGGCAGGAAGGCATTGACCGCAAACGAAACAGAACTCACCGCGATAATCCGAATTGGAATCGAAGGGCAGATCAAAGATATCGGCGCTTTGCTGCCCAACATCATTTCGACAAAACCAAACTTAAGAACCCTTGCGATTCGGGCGGCTGGTTCGCTCAAGGCAATTGCCGCAAGTCAGGCGATTTTGCCTCTCCTGTTCAATGCTGATCCAGTCCTTATCCGAACCGCGATGTCGGCATTGGCGGATATTGGCGATTCAGATGCGGTTGGAACCGCCGCAAACTTTGTGAATTCAGATGACCCATTCGTCCGCGATTCAGCAGTTCGGCTGATTTTGCAATCTCCCCAGCAAGCTGAACTCATAGGGAAGACGCTGATTGAAGACGTTGATGAGAGGAAAGCCCGTATTGGATTGCTGATTCTCGCGAAGCTTGATATGTTTAACTCACTGCTCAAAGTCGCGGCGGCTCTGGATGATCCGAGGCCGGGAATGAGAATTTCTGCGCTCCTATTGCTCAACGGAAAGTGCCCACCGGAGTCAAAAGAAAAAATGATTGCGTTGCAGAATGATCCTGTGCCGAGTGTCGCCCGTGTCGCGAAGCAGGTGAAGCCATGACTCTAATCCACAAATTTGTTGAAGAGTGCCGCGCTGGAACAATGGCCCGGTGTTTGGGCCTAATGAAATCTGGCTGGGCGGTGATGGGTGATCCACAAGTTCGGGAAGCATATTGCCTGCTTTATCCTGATCCGGTGGTTGCCACTCTTAACGATCTTAGCGGTGATGAGCGAGCGCAGTTTTTATCAGATATGGCGACTCTGGGCGATGCGGTGCTGAAAGTTTCGGGTGCTGATCGAATCAACTACGAAATTCTGGGAAATCTGGAGCCTGCTTTGCATGCTCACGTTTTTCCGAGATGGGTTTCAGAACCGCCAGAAATCCGGCACAAACCCATCTGGTTTGAAGATTTTGAGGCGGCAGGCAAGTTTGACTTGACGATTCACGGGGATGATCACGCGGCTCTGAAAAGGGAGCTTGGTTTTTGAAGGATTTCATCCAATCAGAACTCCAAGAAGCTCACTCTGCTCTACAGCGGTTGCTTGAAGATCAGGCGACTATTGCTCAAATTGAACAAGCCGGGAAGATGATTGCTCATGCGTTGGGTGAAGGCAGCCGAGTTTGGTCAGCGGGGAACGGGGGTTCAATGTGCGACGCGATGCACTTTGCTGAAGAACTGAGCGGACGGTATCGGGAAGATCGCCCAGGATTGGCCGCAGTAGCATTTAGCGATCCTGGATTCCTCACTTGCGCGGCTAACGATTTCGGATACGAAAAAGTATTTGCTAGAGCGGTGGAATCTCATTGCAAAGCAGGAGACGTACTCATTCTATTTTCAACCAGTGGCAAAAGCCCAAACATTATTGCGGCGGCAACACAGGCTAAGAATCAACAAGTGAAGGTTATTGCTCTCACCGGTAAGTCAGGTTCTTCGCTTGATTCTCTTGCCGAAATCTGCATTGTCACGCAAGGCGGGCAGTATGCCGACCGGGTCCAAGAGCTTCATATTAAAGTGGTGCACATCCTGATTGCCCTGACGGAACGTCTGTTGTTTAACAAAGGTTGATATGAAAATGAAGTGGGGAATTGCCGTTCTGGTTGGTTTATGCTTGGTGGCCTGCGGCCCTAAATCCGACAAAATGGATCCGGATGAAGCGGCAAAGCAAGCGGGCCTTCGGCGAGACCAGTACTCCCATCAAGGTGAGGGGAATCAGGTTGTCACCGGAGCCGACGGCACCACCACCGCAATCTTGGAAGAGTCGAACTTTGCGGACTTTGGCCTGGGTGTTTACCCAGGGGTCGGTGAAAAAAAAGGGAATGCTTATCGGCATACGGCGGGTAACACAGTTACGACTTCATATACTTTGCATGCTAAAGATGATCCAAAAAAAGTAATCGCCTTTTATGAAACCGAACTAAAAAGCCAAGCACGTTCAGGTGGAGAACTTGGCTCCGTTATTGCTGGACGGCTTGGAGACAAAAGCGGCATGGTATCGGTTATGCCAGAAGGGGCAACTGGTTCAAAAATTGAAGTTCAGATCATCGAAGAAACCAAAGATTAGGTTCAAGTAACGGGGATTTTGACTATCCTGACAACCACTAACCCTCAAAATGCGTTTATTTTGGTGAGCACATGAAGTACTGGAAGGCCATTCTTGGATTGATCGCGGTCGGCGGGTTTGGATACCTCGCTTTTTCCATGCGAAACAACGACGGCAAGTTGCCGTGGGAAGCCGCCGAAAAGGTGGCACAAACCAAGAAAATTACTCTCCCCGCTGAATCTCAGATTGAATGCCTTCTGTTAGAAGGATTAGATGCTGGGGGAAGTAAGGTCGGTGAAGAGGTAACTCTTGGCGTTTTGAAGGATGTAAAGGCTGGCGGAAAAACCGTGATTCCGATGGGAACCAAAGTTATTGCCGAAATCAGCCGATCTCGCGGAGCAAGCCTTCTGAATGCGATCAGCAACACTCCTGCTCGCTTAGAAATGACTCTGAAACACGTTGTCCTTTCCGATGGGCGCGAGATTCCAGTACGGGCGAACGAGGGCAAAGAGATTTACATCTTTACCCAAGAAAACACCGCTGACCGAATCGATTCCGCGAAGATTGATAACCTTTGGAATGACCCTGAAGCGAGAGGTTCTTTGCTGAAAATAGCCGAAGGCGCAGTTACTGGCAAAGGGCTGGAAGAACAGCAAAAGCAGATCAAAAATTTGGCTGATCGGCTTGGGTTAGAGCATACGAGTGAACTTGCTTCTGAGCCGGGGAAATCTGTTCAAGGCTTAGATTTGATTTCGGCTTTGGATATGATGCGTAAGGGTGATACAGGTTCCTTGGACGGTGTCCAGGCAGTTCTTGCGGCGCAAGCGGTGGGTGAACTTGCCGACCTCACTTCATCGATTGATCACAAAGTGCGTGGAATATTCAAGGGCCGCACGATCCGAGCAACTATTGGAACTCCGGTTTTGCTCTATACGGCAAAAGCCGAATCGTTTGAATTCCCCAAATAAGCTATTTGTTGAGTTGAAACATGCCGATTGGGTGCACTTGACCATTGATAAGGGCATCCACTCTATGTTCTCCGGGGAAGTGCTTTCGAGTCGTCATTTCTTCAAGTGAAACTCGTTTTTGGGCAGCTAACCGGTCGTTCGAATGAAGGGTTGTGGACTTCAATTTGAAGACTTTAGCGGATGATTTCCCATTTGCTTTGATGTAATGAATTCGAAAGTCAATGTTTACGGTATGCGGTTGATTACTCGGATTCACCACATCAAACTGAATGAGCACGGAGCCACCGATATGCGCTTCCACCGGAATCACCGCCTTTTTTACCGTAATTGGGGAATCACTAGAAAATCCGAGCACGGCAAGTGCTTCTGGGTTTCCCGCTTTGATAGCAAACCGCAGAGCGTGTTTGATCACCCATTTACGTTCGGTAGAGGCATCCTTCATCCAACGCTTTGCAGTGCTGATGAGTTGATCGGGATTATCTTTCCCAATGTCGTTGAGGTTATTCGCAACCGAGCGGCGAACATAGAGTTCGGGATCATCTTTGAGTAATTCCAAGAGATCCAGAACCGGAGTCGGATCGCGCTGAAATTCCGGTAAGCGTGATGCCCAGGGAAGTCGCGGCCTTGTGCCTTCCGAGACCAGTCTCCGCACGTGAACGTTATCATCGGTCGCCCAAGTTTTGAGTTTTTCCAGTGTTCGCGCTTGATGATGAATCAGAAGTAGGCGGATGCTGAATTCGGCGGTAAAGAGTTTTGTGAAGTGGTAATTCGCTTCGATAGAAGTCTCAAAGTCATCTGCGCCGTAGTTGCCGATAAACGTAGTATGGGGCAGATAGAAAAAGGTTGCCATTCCACCATCGCCTTCAGCAGATTCCGGTCTTGACCCTGAACTTTCGATTAGTATCCTTGTTGCTTCAGCGTAATCGCTTGGGAGCGTTTCGCGCAGAACTTTCGCAATATGGCGTGCTCGCGGCATGAGTTCGAGAGCCTCATATCCGTGTAGAACCTGCTCCATGAATTGCGAAGCAGGGAATGCAGGGTGGACTTCTAAAATCATCTGAGCAATACGCGCGGGGATTTCCGGGCCAAACGAGTTTTTGAGCGGTTCTGCCATGTGTGAAACAATAGTCTACTACTATTCTAAGATCGTTTCTCGGAACAAAGAGGGTTATTTGCAAAGTAGAGAAGTGAATGTTTCTTGCCGCTTCGGTTGCATTTGCCATGATTCAATCCAGGTTCTTTCACATCGAAAAAGTTGCCGACGACGTTTACGCCGTTATCCGGAACGAGCCTCCTGGTTTAGCCGTGGATTGCAATGTACTGTTGATCATCAATGAGCAAGATGTGGTGATGGTAGATGCCAATATTGGGCCGGAAAGCGCAACCGCTACATTAAACGCTCTTGCCGAGATAACAGATAAACCAATTTCGGCAATTATAGCAACGCACTATCATGATGATCATATGGGCGGAGTTGCCACTGTTCGCCAGCGATTCCCGAAAGTTGAACTCATCGCCCACAAATCGGCAAACGAAGCAATAGTAAATCTGCTAAAGCCAGCAAGAGAAGGAATGGTAGCAGTGGCTCCTCAAATGACAGGCTGGTTAAAAGGATTGATCGCCGCAGGAAAGAGTGCGGAAGGAGCTCCAATCACCGAGGAACAACATGCTAGTTATGAAAGCGATATACGTATTGCGGATCGATACGCCGTGGAAATGAAAGATATTCCTTTGCCATTTCCGACAAAAAGTGTTGATTCAAAAATGGTGTTGAAAAGAGGCAAGCGCACGATAGAAATTCTGCATTTGGGCGAAGGGCATACTCCAGCCGATTTAATTGTCTGGCTTCCGCAAGAAAAAATCGTTGCGGCAGGGGATTTAGTTGTCTGGCCAGTACCGCTAGTGGGAGATAACCAATCAAACGTGCCCGCTTGGTCAAAAACCTTAGCCGAAGTTAAAAAACTCGGCTTCAAAGCTCTTGTGCCGGGTCATGGCCCTGTTATGCGAGATGCCAAATACTTAAACCAGTTGCAGTCCTTTTACTCCGAAGTCACTAAGACCGTTCATGAGCAAATGAACGCGAACATTTCGTTAGACACGATGCTGAAGACTCTCAAGTTTGAGGATCAAAAGCATTCATTTTGCGCAGACTCTACGGTTCGGCCTTTCTTGTTCGAGAACTACGCAAGAATTCCTTCAATCGGCTCTGCATTTCGTCTGTTCTAACGTCCTGCCTTAAGCAGGATTTTTGAAAGGTTGAGTGATCTCCAATCATTAGTTGAGTCGTTTTGGATTTCGGCAGTGACTACTTGGTGAATGGAGGAGTCAAGTTTCGACTCTTTGAGCTGCTCCGAAGACCGCATCACGCGAGTGGCATCTGCACTCAAATATTGCAAGTAATTAATGTCTGGGTTTTGGTGAGAGAGATTGATTCGAGCAATCAGTCCTTCTGGGTTAATAATGTTCAACCCAAGGATCACCGTAAACCCAGCGAGAATGGCCCCGAACCCGAACCTGTTTGGTCGGTTAGCAGTGATTGTGGGAAGTAGCCAGGCAAAGGTAATGGCGAGCCAACCCATAAACGCAGAAGTGTACAGACGTAGTTCAGTTAGGCCGAATGCGTCCGTGTAAATCTTCATCCGCAAGCCAGCCGACGCAATGACGAAGAACACGAGCACAATCAGCGATCGGATCAGCCAGGTGTAGAGACGCCCGTTGGTTAGTTTAATCGAGTCAATTCCCAGAACCACAAGTAGCGCAAGGCCGGCAACCCAGCAGAGTTGGAAGAATCCACTTCGGGCATATTCTGCATAAGAGAGCCCGGCCGTTGTGACAATCGTTTGATTCCCGGCAAATAAGTACCGAAACTGAACTGCGATAAAGCTGGCAAAAAGAGCAACTAGCGATCCAAGTGCCATATTGACTTCGATTACGCCAATTTTTTGTTTGTTCGGATCAGTTGGAGGAGTTCCGTACTTAGGTGGCCCGATGAAGTTCTTGCCGCTCATGGGTGGGTAATCGTATGGCGAAAGAATAAACCGCGAAAGAACCCCGCCCCCACCTACCCATACGCACAGAAAAACAAAAATGTATTGGAAAATGAACTCGAAATCCAGATTGAAGTTAAAGAGGTTGTCGACACCAGACTTAAACATGGCATCGGCAGAATAGAAAAGCCCACCGAATACGAGCAAAAGGGGTGCAGAAATTAACAAGCCTCTAACTGTAGAAGCGGCAATTTTTCGCTGACCGTTCTCGTCAGATTTCGGAAACTTCACTTCTTTGGCATGGCGACTGAACTCCATCGGAATTGTCAAGAACTTGCCGATTGAGTCACCAAAAACTCTGGAGATTGGGGCATTTGCAATGCCGCCACTCCGGGCAAAAGCGAGCGCGCACCCAAGGGCCGTGATGATGGCAAATCCATTGGCAACTTGCAAACCAGTCGCATCACGAAATGCAAACAGGCTGGCGAATAATATCGCGCACCCAATCATAAGTTTGGATGAGCGACTGATTGCAATCGGTGAATCTTTTAGGCACCAATACCCCGCTCCAAAAGTAAGAATTGCGATGAGCGCAATGTTTAATCCCCATTCAGCTTTTGCTAATAAAGCGGCACTCACCGCCCCAATTGCGATCGCCGTAAAGAAGACTCGGTTGACTAGCCGTGCCCTGTCCATCTTGACCGATGCAACCCACAACAGAATTGCTTGGTTCCCGGGAGAGTCTTTTGGGAAAAATCGAAGAGAATTAGTTTATTTCCCCGGAATCGAATTCACATCGGTAAACTTGAACGGTGCCAGAGCGAATCGTAACAGTTATTGGAATTGGGAATCTACGATGCGGTTCTTTGGTACTCGCTACGTTGTGTCGCTGGTATCCAGATGTTCCGATTTCTGTGCGTTTGTTTGATAGCAATGAAGAACGTCTCGACCTCATGGACATGCTGGGGCGGCAACTTTTTGACCTTTGGAATTCAGAAGTGCGCCTCTCATCCGGTAGCGACCTGGCTGAATCAATGGACGGAGCTACTGATCTGATCGTATGTTTGAACGAAGACTGTTCACGCCGGATGGTCGGCGGAAACCGCGCGGAATCGCTAGATTTTTTTGAGGAAACTCAAGAACGCTCGTTCTTTGGTGGTGACCCAAACAAACCAACCCCGGTCGAAAACTTATCTGATCACACTAAACGTATTCTCGGAGCACCAGTTCAGCAGGGAAGCACACGCCAGGAAGTAATTCTCGAAGCATTTGCAAAGGTGCGGCATCAGCTCAGTCCACCAATAAGGATTGTGAGCCTAATGAGGGATGTTGAACTCAAAACTGATCTACCAATCACCCAACTTAGCTGGCCCGAGCCACTTACAGAATTGCAAGTTGCAACCAAGCCATTCCAAATTTTGCGCTGGGTGAAAGGTGATGAAAAGGTCGAGGATTTAATTGAGAGAATAAACGATAACCCACTCATGGAATGGTTAAAAGCTGGAGAAGAATGACTCAGTTTGGTACAAAGGCCGCCGAATGAATCTTTTTGCTGATTCAAATCGAATAGAGTAAGGGTAATGAACGGGGCAACGGATATTTCTGGCTGGAAGCACTTGCACGAGAACGTGCGAAAGCTTTGGCGAATTTCAAATTTGATTACTGGTGTCGTTGTAGCCGGGTTTGCCGTAATTCCAGATTTGATTATTCGCAAATCTGCTGATAAGTGGCCGCTGTTCCCATTCGCTATTCCGTTGGTTGTCCTCGTGCTGATTGTTGGTTTAGGGCAGTGGATTGTTGGTCGTAGTTTTGAGTGCTACCGCTACGAACTCGGCGAAGATGACCTTGCCGTTGCCAAAGGAGTATTTTGGAAGAGTTGGCGGTTTGTCAATCGTAATCGCATCCAACACGTTGACCTGAGTAGCGGGCCAATCGCACGTGCGCTCGGATTGGTTCATGTTTCCGTCTTTGTGGGTGGGATGCAGGCGGCGGCTGTTTCGATTCCCGGGCTATCCACTCACGATGCTGAAATGCTCCGTAGCAAGCTGATCAAAGCTTCAGCAGAAGTAATTCCGCCCGATCCTATGAGTGCGACTACGCCACCACCCGCTCCGCCGGAGTTTCCCAATGGCTGAGCCGGTCTACCATCGCATTCACCCGCTCACGATGGTGGTGGAACTACCGCGCGTTATTAAGCAACTTTTCGTTGCGATTATCCTCGTTATTTTCCAGTTCACGCGCAAGGGTGGTTTAAGTGAGGAATTAGGGTTCGAGGTCGTTGCGGCCGCGCTCGGTGCGCTTGTTATCGTTCCCCCATTGTTGCGTTACTATTCGTTTGGTTATGCCATCCACGAAGGCAAGTTACTCGTGAAATCGGGGATTCTCCAAAAGAATCTGCGCACTATCCCACTCGACAGAATTCAAAACATCAACCTCACGCGGTCGCTTTTGCACCGCATTCTTGGGTTAGTGGATCTCGAAATCGAAACGGCGGCGGGCGTTAAGGCCGAGGCATCAATTTCCGCATTGACCGATGAGCAAGCTCACGTTTTGAAAGCCCAGCTCATGGGAACCAAGGTTCAGTCGTTCTCGCGGGTTGACCGAGAGCTTGATCGCACGGTTATCTATCGCCCAACGGTAAAAGAACTTTTGCTCGTTGGAGCCAGTGAAAACCGCGCAGGTGCCATGATCGCGGCCGTACTTGGTTTTGGTGCTTTTCAGCCAATGCTCCAAAGCTTCTTTGAGCAAGAAGGCAAGCAAGTTGCCCGAAGCGCAAGGAGTCTGCCACCTGCGGGATGGCAACTGATCATCGCAGGGATATTCGTGTTCATCTTGATTGGCTGGATTATCTCGATTATTTCAGCATTTGTGAAGTACTACAACTTTGAACTCTCTCAAAAAGATGGCAACCTCAAACGCACTTACGGGCTAATCAATCACTTTGAAAACATGTTGCCGATCAAGCGGATTCAGACGGTTCACATTGACCAGAACTTCATTCAACGGTGGCTAAAAATCTGCAAGATGTATGCGGCAACTGCGGGGGGCATGGTTCAAGAAAAGAAAAGTGAAGCCAATCAAGCGCAGATTGCGACGGCACCGTTGTTAACTCCAGTTTTGCGAGATGATATGCGTGACTCATTGCTCAAAACCGCATTGCCAAAAGCTGATGTGTCTAATCCAGAATGGCAACCGGTGAGTAAAAACACGATCTACCGCCACTTGCGAACCGGCCTCTGGCCATCACTGTTCTTTTCTGGGTTGATGGCAGTAGTTTTTTGGATTTATCGCCAACCGTTTACGCGAGGAGTGGTGAAGATTCAGCCATTCTGGGATCAATTTGGCCCATACCTCACCTTTACTGGATTGATGTTGCTGGCTTTGTTATCCGGCTGGATTTATTGGAAATGCGCGCGCTGGTCAGATGCTCATTCCGTCATCATCACTCGGCTTGGGTGGTTTAAGCGAAGGTGGAATTATTTACCGATGGATAAGGTGCAACTCGTCAGTGTCAGCCAAAGTCCAGCCCAACGGTGGTTCAAGTTGGCAACCGTTGATTTTGATTCTGCAGCTCCTACATTCCAAAAAACCGAAATCGACGATATGCCAATTGAAGAAGCGTTTGCTTTAGCCAAGCGCGTGCATACTAAATCTGGCGATTCGCGAGATTCGCTTGTGGATGGTTTCTGATGGCACGAAAAGATACGTTGAGCCCGAGCAAAATCACAACGTATCTGGCTTGCCCGACTAAATATTATTGGACTTATGTGAATCCAAAAGGGAAATGGTATCTGCGTTCAAAAAGTTACTTTTCGTTTGGCACGAGCCTGCACAATGTGCTCCAGCGGTTTCATGATTCTGGCGACCACGGAGTCACGACAACCGAAGAAGCAGTCGCGGCTCTCGAAGAAAGCTGGATCGAAGCGGGTTACTCTAGCCAAGACGAAATGATGCAGCAACTCGCCGAGGGCAAGGCGATTGTTGAAGCTCATGTCGAGCGGGTCATGCGTGAACCGATCACCGCTCAAACTATCGTTGTCGAAAAACTGTATCGTCGCGACCTTGGCCCATTTGTCCTCATCGGTCGGGTTGACCGAATTGATGAACACGAAGACGGCACAATTGAAATCATTGACTACAAAAGCGGGCGAGAAGGTGTCACCGAAGAGGAAGTCAAAAATGACCTCGCAATGAGCAGTTATCAACTCATTTTGCGGGAGCATTTCACGGATCGTAAAATCGTCGCTTCGATCATCGCCTTGCGGAGCAACACGAAGGCCACTGCGCATCTGGATGAGGCAGAAATGGCGGAATTCCAGCAAATGCTCACCGAACTCGGCAACCAGATTTTAAACCGAGATTGGAATAACGAAGAGCCTGTTCCCAAAGCTCTGTGTCCGACTTGCGACTTTAAAGCCTTGTGCTCGCAGCATCCAGGGTTTGAACTTCCTACTACTGCCGAGTAACCCAGGCGTAGAAACGACGAGTTGGGGCATAACGTCCAATTAGGCAGAGGTATCTCGAACTATGGTCAATGCGATTCTATTTGGTGTCACCGCCGCCCTTCAGCCCAATACAACCGATCTCACCATTTATAACGGTGGGTTCGCTTTAGTTAAAGAACAGCGCAGTTTCTCGCTGAAGTCTGGAATTCAAGAAGTCGCGGTAGAAGATGTCGCTCAGATGATTGAAGCCAACAGCGTAGCAATCAAAAGTCTTTCCGCACCAGGTTCGTTTTCGGTTTTAGAACAAAACTACCAATACGATTTGATTAGCCCACTGGCAATTCTCAATAAAGCAGTGGGATCAGAAATTACCTTTACGCGCATCCTGCCGAACGGTCAAAAAGAGCGATTGACCGGGCGATTGATGAGTTCGCCGACCTCGATGGTCAGCAACGAAAACGGTGGTCAGAATTTCACCTGGAACGGAATGGTGATTCAGACCAGCGATGGCAAAGTGATTTTGAACCCAACGGGCGAAATAGAAGTGAATTCGATTCCAAACGGCTTGATTAGCAAACCAACTTTGGTTTGGCTACTGGAAGCGGCTTCTGCCGGAATGCAGACGGTTGAACTGAGTTACCTTACTCAGGGAGTGAATTGGAAAAGCGACTACGTTGTTTCGCTTGATGCGGCTGGGAAGCTAGCGGATGTGAAAGGCTGGGTCACTTTGACCAACAACTGCGGGACGAGCTTCAATGTCAAAACTCTGAAGTTACTAGCAGGGGATGTTCAACGCGCGCAACCGAATATGCCGAGGGGTGGATCATTTGGTGGGGCCGCGGATCAACGGATGCAGACAAAAGGATTTAGCGAAGAATCATTCGCCGACTACCACCTCTACACCCTTGGCAGACCAACCACAGTCAAGAACAAAGAAATCAAGCAAGTGAGTTTGCTTGAAGGGTTTAAGGTTCCGTTTACTAAGCGATTAGTCGTTGACCCGATGAAGTACTACTCAGGCTATCGCCCAAGCGAAGGGGAAGTTGGTACTGGAGTTATCAAGCCAACAATCCAGCTTCAGATGGTGAACAGCAAGGCGAACAACATGGGAATGCCTCTCCCCGCTGGAACAGTGAAGGTTTATCAAACTGATAGCTCTGGGTCGTTGCAGTTACTCGGTGAGGATCGCATTGACCACACGCCAAAAGACGAGAAGGTCACATTAACGGTTGGCCGGGCATTTGATATCGCAGTCGAACGAAAACGAGCTGACTTTAAATGGTACACGGTGAATAACTCTCGCCGCGGCATGACAGAAATGTTTGAAGTCGAGCTGAGAAACCGCAAAGAAACGCTTGAAACCGTTACTTTGATTGAGCGGTTCTGGGGCGAATTCACGATCATGAATCCTTCTATGGAGCCTAAGAAACTGGATAGCAACACTTACGAGTTTACGGTGACGCTAAAGCCAAATGAAGTCAAAAAGGTGACCTTCACGGTTGAAACTCGTTGGTAAATGTTAAGGAGTAGGGAACCTGCCATACTAAAAAGCGATATGGGTCGGTTAATTGCGGCAGCAGATGTCGGGAGTAACACGGCCCATCTTCTTATTGCTCATATCACTAATTCTGGCTTAAAGCGCTTGGTTAACGAAAGCGAATGGCTTTCGCTCGGTGAGGTTGTCAGCCGCGAAGGGCGGATTTCCGAAGCCAAGCTCAAGGAACTCATGGTCACGCTTGGTCGGTTTCGATCAATGCTGGATCAATACAAGGTCAAAGATGCCGCATTTTTCGCCACCGAAGCGATGCGCCGCGCGGAGAACCACGATGAAATCTTAGAACTCATCAGAAACAAATTTGATATCAAGGTCGAGATTATTTCACCGCGCCGAGAGGCAGAACTTAGCTATCTCAGTACGCAAATGGATTGTGCGAGTACAGAACCGACCGTGCTAATAGAAGCAGGCGGGGGAAGCGTTCAAGTCGCATATTGTGAGCGTGGCGAAATCCAAGAACTCACCAGTTTGCCCATCGGGTCAGGAACTCTGAGGGCTCGGTCTGGACTAGATCAACCAGCCAACGAATACAGTCTTGCTCGCGTTAACGAGATTATTGAATCGGAATGCCAGGAAGTCGCTAGTTATCCAACTCCGAAACGGATCGTGGCATGTGGCGGAGTTTCGCGTGGGCTTTGGCGGGCATTGCATCCCGATGGCGACCAAACGCTGAGTGTGGAAGAACTTGAATTCCTGAGTTGGGATTGCGCCCGTTTGACGACGGAAGTCATCGTGGATCGTTACGACGTGAAGATCAACCGCGCGCGGACTTTGCTCGCTGGTTCGCTCACCTTGCGCTACCTCATGGGGATGTTTGGACACAGCGATGTCCAGGTCAGCCGATACGGAGTGAGGGAAGGGGCGATTCTCGAAATCGCGCGGATGCAGGAGGACGAGTGGCTAACGGAGTAGTAACCGATACCCACCGTTACGTCAACCGCGAGTGGAGTTGGCTTCAGTTCAACCACCGCGTTTTGCTTGAAGCCCTCGCACCGGAAAACCCTTTACTCGAGCGCATCAAGTTTTTGGCGATATTTGAATCCAACCTCGACGAGTTTTACATGGTTCGGGTGTCGGGATTGATCGAACAAGATGCGGCGGGTGTGAGCCAACGAACTCCAGATGGTTTGACTCCAGCCGAGCAACTCGAAATGATCGCCGAGACGATTATCCCTATTCGGCGTCAAGCGGCGGAAATTTGGGAAAACGACCTCGTTCCCCAGTTAGAAAAACAGGGAATCAAATTTATATCTGCTGAGAAGCTAACTAAGGCTCAGCAGAAGAATCTCAATCTATATTTTGAAACGGAAATCTTCCCGTTGCTAACGCCTTTGATGATGGAGCCGGCCCAAACCTTTCCATTCATCAGCAACCGTAGTTTGAACCTAGCTGTGGAGCTGCACGAAGATGGGCGAACTAAGTGGGCAAGGGTGAAAATTCCACCCGTATTGCCTCGCTTGATTCCGGTCAATGGCGACCCTAAGAAGTTCATTTTGCTAGAGGATTTAATTGGAGCAAACCTAGAGCATCTGTTCCCTGGTGTGGAAGTCATCGGTTCGCATATTTTCCGAGTGGTTCGTGACGCGGATATTGAAATCCGCGAACTAGAAGCCGCCGACTTGATTGACGCGGTTGAAAAAACACTCAGGCTACGTAGATTTGGCGACCCAGTTTTGCTGGAGGTTGAGGAATCTATTGCTCCCGCCGCGTTAGAACTTCTTCAAAAAAATCTAGAGCTTCAGGATTCTGATACGTTCATTGTTCCCGGTCGGCTGGGAATGGATTTCCTTTGGGAGCTTGCTAGCCTGAATGAACCAACACTGAAGTTTGAAACTCACCATCCGTTTGAATTGCCTCAGTTGGAAGAAAGCGAAAACCTATTCCAGGCAATCAAATCCAAGGATCTGCTTGTCCATCACCCGTACGATAGCTTCGATCCCGTTCAGACTTTCATCTCATCGGCGGCAACTGATCAACGGGTGATTGGGATCAAACAAACCTTGTATCGAGTCGGTTCTGAATCGCCCGTGGTTGAAAGTCTGCTTGAAGCTGGGGAAGCAGGAAAGCAAGTAGCGGTGATGGTTGAGCTCAAGGCTCGTTTTGATGAAAGCAACAACCTCATTTGGTCGCGAGCGTTAGAACGATCTGGTGTCCACGTCACCTACGGCACAGTGGAAATGAAGGTTCACTGCAAGCTGTGCCTTATCGTCCGCAAAGACCAAGACGGAATCCAGAGTTACGCCCACATCGGGACAGGAAACTATAATCCGTCAACGGCAAAGCTATACAGTGATATTGGGCTGTTCACTTGTGACCCTGATATTTGCCAAGACATCACCGAATTGTTCAACTATCTCACCGGATACAGCCGCCAGGTGAAATACCGTAAGTTGCTTGTTGCTCCGCTTGACTTGCGCGAAGGCATTATTGAGCGAATTGAACGAGAAATAGAAGCAAAACACCAAACCGGGGTTGGCAGAATTGCTTTCAAGTTGAATTCGCTGGTGGATATCGAAGTGATAGATGCTCTCTACGAAGCTAGCCGCGCGGGGGTAGAGATTGACTTGGTTGTTCGCGGAATCTGCTGTCTGCGGCCGGGCGTTCCAGGAATGAGCGACAACATTCGGCTAGTGAGCATTGTCGGGCGGTTCTTAGAGCATTCCCGCATTTATTACTTCGCCAACGGCGGGGAACCAGAGGCACTTATCGGAAGTGCCGATATGATGCGTCGGAACCTTGATCGCCGAGTTGAGGTGTTGGTTCCGGTTAGCGACCCAGACCAAATTGAGTATTTGATTGAAGACGCGATCGGTGCCCCGCTCATGGATAACGTCAAGGCATGGCTCGGGATGCCAGGCGGTGGTTATACTAAGATTCAACAAGAAGAAGGGCAACACCCTTACTCGTCGCAAGATGAGCTAATGAAAAAGCCAGCGACAAAGGTTCTGCCGCTGGCTTAATAACTGATTCGTTAGTTACGGTAGTCCGCCGCCAAGATTCGGAAGTACGTTCCGAACCGGCCCGTCAATTTTCGGTCGAGTCGTTTGACTTGCGAATTCGTAAGCCAGTGCGTACATCAACCGGACGCTCTTCGTGTACTTCTTAAAGTCAATCACTGATATTTCATCGCTTGGTCGGTGATAGTGAGCATGCGAACCTGAGAAGAAGAACACTGCCGGCACGCCTTTCGCGATATAACTGTAATGATCGCTGCGGTAGAAGATTCTTTCTGGATCGTCTAGCCGATCGTAATAGGGATCAAGCGTCATGTTGTCAACCGATGCGTTTACTGAGTTCACCGTTTGAGTAATGTCGGAACTGACAATGCGAGGGCCGATGACAAAAAGACCGTTGCCGTCGGTGAGTCGTGCGTTCGCCGGGTTCGTGTCGCCGGGCTGTTTCGCCATTCCAATCATGTCTAGATTGATTTGCAGAACAAGATTCTTAAGATCAATAGTTGGATTTGCCGCGAAGTATTGAGAACCCCACAGACCTTTTTCTTCGCCCGTGTGCCAAACAAAGATGATGCTTCGCTTAGGTTTGTTTCCAGCCGCGATGACACGAGCGATTTCGATAAGGGCAACCGTGCCGGAACCGTCGTCGTCTGCTCCGTTATAAATTGTGTCTCCGTTTGCATCGGCTCGACCAATTCCAACATGGTCATAGTGAGCACCAAGTGCAATGTATTCAGCTTTTTGCTTTGGATCGCTCCCAGGAATGATGCCAATTACGTTTTGGGTGATAGCTTCTTGTTGCTCAACCCCAAGTGTGAGTTTTACAACTGGCGCCATCGTTGCAAATTCTGCGCGTCCTGCTGACATGATGCTTCCCACTAAAGTATCGCCAACCGTCTTTGAAACCATTACGGATGCGATAGATACTTGTGAATCGTTGCTCGGCGTGAGTCTTCCACCTTCAGTCATCCGATCAACTTGCCGTTTCCAGCTAGCGGTGTTGGAAGAGTTGCTGATGAGGATCACTGCGGCGGCGCCGTTGCGGGCGGCAGCTTGTTCTGGTGATTCCCAGTCTTCCGAAGAGAAAACATCCCTCATCGTCACACCTTGCGGCAAACTGCCATCCGTGACGACGATTGCGCCTTTCACGGAATAACCCTTGAACGGGTCGATGTCTTTTTTGAGGTTGGTGTATCCGGAAGCGATAAAGATCGGTGTGCCCTGTACCTCAGCAGATTTAAGGCCGCGAGGCATAAAGTCTTCACCCAAGACAAAACTCTTCCCACTGATCGTAAGGGTTGTTGCATCGGCTTTGAGCTTCGCGCCCGAGAGTTTGATCGGCTGAAAATACGTTCCGTCCACTCCGCCCGGTTGAACGCCGTACATGGTGAGCTGAGCGGCGATGTATTGGGCCGTAATATCAAGGCCACGGGAAGGTGTATCACGACCTTCCATCAAATCGTGGGCGACAAAGGTCAGATGTGCGCGGAGATTGGTTTCGGAAATTTTGTTCGTATCCGGGGCCAAAGCAGCTAGCGCGGAAGAAGCAAAGGCGGCAACACAAAGTGCGCCAACCGCTAAGCGACGAGTTAGCATGCTCCTTTCTACCACTGTTGCAGGCATTTTTGTGACATTAATTTTAAGCACCGCAAGAATCCGCCACCTTTGCGCCTCTCAAGGCGTCCAAGAATCAGGCATATCCGCCGAGAATTGAACGTATGAACGATCCGAATAAGACTCAGCTTGGGGCACCGCCAGTTATCGATCCAAACCGGACACAACTGGGTAGCCCAATTGATCCGAATCGGACGGTCATGGGATCGCCAACATTTGAAGCTACGGTCACTATAAAGCCAACGCAATGTCCGGTTTGCAAAACGTTCAACCCGCCCGGAATGATGTTCTGTACCGAGTGCGGACTCATCTTTGAAATGGCTTTGGATGGCGATGCTTTCGGAGCTCCGGCGGTTCAAGTCCCTGTACTGGTTGATCCAAACGGTAGAGAGCACCAACTCCGCCCGGGCGTCACGACAATCGGCCGACAGGCAGATATTGCGGTCGAAGATACACGGGTCAGCCGATCTCACGCTCAATTTTCTTGGGAAGCGGGTCAAGTATTTGTCACCGATGTCGGTTCTACCAACGGTACAGCGGTTGATGGAAACCGTATCGCCGCCCAAGCTAAAACGGCGGTTTCAAATGGCGCAAAAATCAGCCTCGGTGGGTTTGAATTAACCTTGGGAATGCCAGGTGAAGCCAACAAGACTATGGCGGCGATGAGCGGAAAAACTGCTGCGCTAACCGCTCCGCCGACCGCCTCAGGTGCAGTTGCATGGGTGATTGTGGACGGCGAAAAGAAGCCACTCACGCCTGGAACGCATTCTTTTGGTCGCAAATCCGACAACGATATTCAAATTCCAGACCCGTATGTCAGCGGGAAACACGGAGAATTTCACGTGGACGATAATGGCGTTTCAATCACCGATATCGGCTCCACTAACGGAACATTTGTCAACGAAGCCAAACTCGCGGTTGGACAAAAGTCGCTCATCCACCCGACTGATAAAGTTCGGCTTGGACAATACGAACTGAACCTCAAGTTTGGGGATAGTTGATGGACGAAATCACGGCAGAAATAACCGTCGAGCAAGTTGCACCAAAAGTGGAACTTCGCGTGATCCCTAAGCTCAGTTTCGGAGCGAAAACCGACATGGGCAAGGTTCGTGAGAACAACGAGGATAAGCACGAATTCTATATCACCGAGAACCACGGTGAAATCGCCGCTAAGGGCAATATCTTCGTCGTTTGCGATGGTATGGGTGGTCACGAAGCAGGGCAGTGCGCCAGCGAACTCGCGACCAAAACGTTCATTGACGTATATCGCTCGCATCCAAGCGAAGATATTGCGGTCTGCGCACGCGCGGCGGTCACTGCTTCCACTCGGTTCATCAACGATATCTCGATGGCAATTCCGAGTCGAAAAGGGATGGGAACCACGCTTTCTGCACTCATCCTCTGTCAAGACAGATCGATGGTTGTGCAAGTTGGGGATTCTCGGGTTTATCGCTTGCGCGACGGCGACCTCAAGCAGATAACAACTGACCACACTTGGGTGGAAGAAACCGTCGCGGCTGGAATGATGAGTCGTGAAGAGGCTGAGCAACACCCATACCGCCACGTGATCACTCGGGCTTTGGGGACAGAACGTGATGTTACGCCGGATGTGATTGAGGACGATGTTCAAGTTGGCGACCAGTTCATGATTTGCTCAGACGGCGTGACCAACCACGTGCAGGATTCGCAAATCGCCCGGATTATGAGTTCGATGTCACCGAGCGAAGCGGCTTGGCGCTTGGTAGGCGATGCACTTGTGGGCGGCGGTAGCGACAACGCAACCGTGATCGTTGTTCGGGTAGACGGACTAGAGTCCGTTTAGTTAAATTCTCCGAAACTAGCAAATCTTCAAAAATGATCGTTGGTACACTTTTACCATGCGAAAGTTATCATTGATGCTCGCTCTGATTTGTTCGTCGTTTGCGTTTGCGCAGTTAGCGCAACCTGGGCCAGAAATCTCGGCGCTTAAATGGATGGTCGGCGAGTGGACATCCGAAGGGAAGTTCACTATGATGGGCTCCGAAATGCCTTACACCGCCGAGTGGACGGTAACCATGGAAGGCCCGTTTTTGAAGAGTGTTTCCAAAATGAACATGATGGGAATGACACTCATCGAAACTGGATACACCCATTGGGACAAGGCAAAGAAACAGTATGTGATGACCACTTACACAAACTTCTCAGATATGCCTCGGATTGAACGTGGAACTATGACTGGTTCGGTTCTTACCATGCTCAGCGATCCTTGGGAGGCGATGGGCCAACCTGCCAGCTCCCGGGCGACTCTGACCAAAGTTTCCGACGATGTTATGCAGTTTAAGCTTGAAATGAAAGCGGGCGACGGTTGGGAAACTGCTAGCAACGATCAGTTCAAACGGAAGAAGAAGTAATTCAATTCTGAAAGCTAATTAGGCTCCCTCAGGAGCCTAATTTTTTAATCTTTAAGCAGGAGTTTTTCTTCCGTCATTTCGTGGAACGTATTTTCTACGCCCTCACGACCAAAACCGCTATTTTTCACGCCCCCGTACGGCATGGCGTCGAACCTCAAGCTAGGCGGGTTATTGATGATGAGCCCGCCGATTTCGATCTCCTCATAGTATCGCTGAACTCGGGACTTCTCGGTTGTGTAAAGCGAAGCATGGATTCCGAACTGGCTAGCATTGACCCATTCGATTGCTTCCTCATCGGTTGAGTAGCTTTGGAGAGTAACCAGCGGAGCGAATGCTTCTTCTCGTCCAAGCGTGTGATCGCGAGTGATGCCTTCCAATACAGTTGGTTCGATCACATTCCCGATCCGGCTACCACCCGTTAAGATCGTGGCTCCCGCATCTTCGGATGAACTGAGCAATTCCATGACCTTATCGGCGACATCATCTGATATCACAGGGCCGCAGATAGTCGATTCATCTAGAGGATCGCCCGTTTGAATTTCTTCGACTGCTGATAAAAATTTAGTCTTGAACGATTCGTAAAGTGATTCTTGAACCAAGATGTGTTGGAGCGAGATGCAAATCTGTCCTGCGTAGGCAAACGCGGCGGTGGGAAGTTCCTTCAGTGCTTTCTCAATGTCGGCATCTGCGGCAACGATTGCGGTCGCATCACCACCGAGTTCTAAAGCAACCTTCTTCTTCGGGAGTAATTCTTTTAGCATCCAGCCAACTTTCGGTGAGCCAGTAAATGAAAGCATTGCTATGCGTTCGTCTTGCGCGGCTTTTTGAGCGAGAGCCGAAGGCATATTGAGAACGTTGACAACTCCATCGGGGCAACCGCATTCGTGAATGATCCTCCCAAGTGCTAGGGTGCAGAGCGTCCCCATACTCGGGGTTTTTACGACGACTGTGTTCCCGGCGGCGAGCGCAGGCGCGATTTTGTGAGCCGCCAAGTTGTACGGCCAATTGTACGGAACGATTGCGAGAATCGGCCCGATAGGGAACCGTTCGCTGGTGCATTTGAGTCCAGTGTCGCGAGGGTCGTAGCTAACGTCGATTGTGCGGGTGTGATCTTTAACCGCAAGTTCTGCGCTGAGTTCAAAAGTCAGCGCAAGGCGATCAACTTCGGCTCTGGCTTGGGTGACTGGCTTACCAATTTCCTGAGCCATGAGAGTTGCAAGTTCTTCTTTACGTTCTCGCACGGTTTGCCCGATGGATTTGAGGAGTTTGGCTCGGTCGGCTTTTTTAGAAAATCTCCAAGTTTCAAACGCGGTTTTGGCGGCGTCAATTGCCGCGGTGACTTCGCTCCATCCCGCTTCGGCGGCAGTGCCGACGAGTGCGCCATCGTAAGGTGCGTAATGCTGAGTTTTGCCGATACTTTGGTCGCATGGCCCGCCAATAAAAACGCCATTGATCAGCAACTCTTGATGCATCCTTTTATCATGGCATTGCGTTCGTATAGAATACGTAAAGGAATGGGGAATCGCAATCAACACAAGATAATTTGTGCGCTAGATACGGGGAATCTGGAGCACGCAATTAATACGGTTAAACGGCTGAAAGATTATGTCGGTGCCTTTAAGATCGGGCACGCATTGACATTACCGAACGGACTGGATGTCATTGACCGATTGCAAGATGCCGGAGCAACCCGCATATTTCTTGATCTCAAATTCCACGACATTCCGAATAGTGTTGCGGTTGCGGTGCGCGAAGCAGCGAAGCATCGGGTTTGGATGCTGACAGTGCACCTTAGCGGTGGCCCGGCAATGCTCAGCGCGGCGGCTGAAGAAGCAAAAATGTTCGGTCAAGTTGAGCGGCCTTTGCTTGTTGGAGTCTCGGTTTTGACTTCACTTGATGAACAAGATCTACGTGACCACCTCGGTGTGATGCGGAGCTTAGAGGAACACATGATCGCTCTCAGCGAAATGGGAATGAACGCGGGGATTGATGGATTGGTGTGTTCGGTTCATGAAGCTTCTATCCTGAAAAAACAGCACCATGGGGCCGTGATTGTAACGCCAGGAATCCGGGCCGCGGGCGAGGAAGTAAACGACCAGCAACGCGTGGGCGATGGCAAAGACGCGATCGACGCGGGTTCGGATTACTTAGTAATTGGGCGTGCGCTTACGGGAGCGGGCGATCCAGAAGCGGCATTGCGGAGCCTCCGGCTTATCGAAGAATGACCGACTTCCAGTCGGCGTTGCTGAATTGGTATAAAGCCAACGCTCGCGATTTGCCTTGGCGCAAAGCCGACCATATTGATCCTTACGCAGTTTGGATGAGCGAAGTGATGCTGCAGCAAACTACCGTCGGGGCGGTGATCCCTTACTATTTGCGGTGGATGGAGCGTTTCCCTACGCTAGAATCGCTGGCCCAAGCGAGCGAAGAAGAAGTGCTGGTCTACTGGCAAGGGCTGGGTTATTATTCGCGTTGCCGAAACCTGCTCACGGCCGTGAAAATGGTGCAGACACAAGGTTGGCCGCAATCGGTTCAGGAATGGCTCGCCTTGCCGGGAGTGGGTGATTACACGGCGGGAGCGGTTGCATCTATAGCACAAGGAATCCCCGCCGCGTTAGTGGATGGAAATGTCGAGCGTGTATTTGCCAGGCTAACCTGCAACCCCAAAATCAATTCTGCGCTAAAGGCCGACGCTTGGCGTTGGGCGAAAGAAAATCTTTACGAACTTGATCCGGGAACCTGGAATCAGACGTTGATGGAGCTAGGTGCGACAATCTGCACACCCAAAAACCCAAGATGCGGTGTATGCCCAGTTTCAAGCCATTGCCGGGCGTTTCAGAACGGCGTAGTGGCCGACTATCCTTCACCAAAACCTGCGAAAGAATGGATTGAGGTGTTCCACCAAGCTTGGGTGTTTGAAAATGCAGGGAAGTTTGGGCTCGTCCAGGCTCAGCCGGGCGAATGGTGGGCGGGGATGTGGCACTCGCCTAGAGGTGCAGAATCGGATTTGGTAGAGTGTTTCGGGAATCCAGAACGGGAGCGTGTTGGAACCATCAAACATGTGGTGACAAAACATAAAATTACGGTTGAAGTTTATCGAGTGAAATCAAATCATCCAGCATTAAGGTGGTTCAATCGAAACGAATTAGATGAGCTTGCAATCTCATCGCCTGGGCGGAAGATTCTTACCTTGGTGAATCCTGCCGCTCAACCACGTCTTGAGTTGGAATAACCAGCCAACCGTCCGCAACGCCGTTGAGAATAAACATAGTTAAGTAGGTGAGCACTACGCTCAAAAAGAAAATCCGCACGACAAACGTTATCAATGGTAAGCCGATGCGACGAGCAAACTTTTCTTGTTTGATCATTGCTTGCCGCGCTTTCTCTCGCTTTTCCGGTTTTGCGAGGTTAATTGCCGCACGTTGCAATCGCCGAATGAATGGGCGACGCATATACCAAAGCATCCCCCACCAAATACGGCGAGCAATAAAGTGTGTCATTTCTGATTCAAGAACTGAGCGGGGAACACAACCTTGCCCGTTTCATCGAAAAACGCGAGTTGCAACGGTGGGATCGGGCTGTTTCCGCGAACAACTTTCACGAGGATATGTGATTCTCCGTGAGTTGTGAAATCAGCCGTCGAAGTTCCACCAAGTCGCAGTGGTTTGGGGGTTGCATCGTGATAGCTCAATACTTCTACGCCGTCAATCCACACTTTGAGGCCGCCTGCTATGTGTGCGAGTACTCGCATTGCCCCAGGTTGATTCCATTGCATATGGGCGTACAAATAGGTAACACCCGCACCCTGGTTAAAGATAGGCTCGACATCGAATTCCGTGCCGGAAGAAAAATGCTCCGCCCAGCGGATTCCGATATCGCTTCTACCTGAAAATGGTGCATCCCAAACTTGAATCTTCGACTGGACTTTTTCCGGCGGATGGACGTAGGTGAATCCCGTGCCTTC
The DNA here is from genome assembly GCA_019638675.1 of Fimbriimonadaceae bacterium. GTDB lineage: Bacteria > Armatimonadota > Fimbriimonadia > Fimbriimonadales > Fimbriimonadaceae > UphvI-Ar2. The sequence goes on from JAHBTE010000001.1 coordinate 1,855,959, forward strand.
GATATTTACAAACGGGCCAAGAATCCAATATGCCTGTGGTTTTATGAACGGAATCAAAACACTCAGGCCGTTGATTTGCAATCGGAGCTGAGGGTCTAAAACCGGGGGGTGAAAAGGCTGGATGACAGCCGGAAATTGCACTTCAGTTCCAACCGGAATAACGCAATCATCAATTCGGTGCGCCATTTGCCATGCTGGCGGGCCGGTGAGCGAAAGTTTGAAATCTGGATCGGCACTTATGTTCTTGACCAGCAGTTGGAACTTGCGCGTGGGCATGGCGCCGAGTGGCAGGTCAATATAGTGAGCGGTTAGCTCTGCACCATTGATTTCAAATTTGCAGAAATCCGGCTCACGATTAAGTAGCTTTGCAAGGGAAGTCGGGAAATGAGGAACAGACGGAGCGGCAATCAGAGGCTCGGCTGGCTCTGTTGCTTCAACTGACTGTTCTTCAGTCGGCTCGGTTACAGATTCAGCTTGTTCGCCTTCGGGTGTGGTTTGCTCTTCTTCTGATTCTTCAGTTGATTCGGCAATGAGCTCCAAAGATTCAGGAATGACGATTTCTTGTTCTTGAACTAGGCCCTCAATTTGTGCGGCGAAATCGTGAATCGTTGCGGGAGGCGTTAGGTGCCTTAGAGCGTGGGTCGCAATGTAATCTTTACCGAGCGGCCCTAGGAAATTGGCGTCAAGTGGTGTCCAAAAAAAGGCCGCACACGCGCAACTCACCGCAGTGGCGATATCCGATTGACCACCGCATCCGACGGTGATCAGCGCGGCTGACTGCGTGTTTTGACTGCAATGGAGCAATCCCAGTAAAGCAAAACTCGCGGTTGCCACAATCCCGTTTCGATCTAAGTCGGGGAATCGGTTAACAAATTGATTGGCGAATTCCTGTGGCCCTTCTGGGTGACCGATATGAGCAACTAAATGCGGCCCGACTCGGTGAAGGTCGCTTTGTTTGGGCAGGGCCGATGAAACTGCTTCCCAGAATTCTGATGCAGTCATCCCTGGCCAGCTAATAGAAAGTGCGTATGCGAACGCGGCTGGAATCCATACTCCATCGCCAGCATGGTCAATGCTCGCGTCGTAATAGGCGTGAGTAGTGGCTTTCTCTGCAAAGCCGGGAAGAGTTAGCCCCCAAAACAGGGCGCGCAGTAATCCGCGGGCACCATCTGGGAGAGGGTTATCCATTGCACCGGAAATCGGTGCTCCGAATCCCCGTCGGAGGTTCATCATGCCGAACGCCGTTTCGTCGCTTTGGTCGTCAAGATTTTCGAGTAGAACCTGCCCCAGCTGGACGGGAGATTTGTCTTCCGAGACTGCTTTGGCCCAAACAATCCAACTGTCGAGCAATGGATGAGGAGCCATACGAGCTGGGATCGGCTCATAGCCGTTCATTTTCTGATACTGATTTCGACCAATACGCGGCGCACCCAAGGTAACTCCGGCGATGGCAGCAAGAACGGCGTTATGAGTACGATTCTCCATAAGCTAAGGTGATCTGATTGTACTTGCGAATTTCGGTCGGGCTGGGTTTCGCTGACCTGGGCAGTAGAATCAATTTGTGGGAGGATTCGACCTCGCGGTTTTTCGAGCGATCAACGGCTGGCCAGATTGGCTAGAGCCGATCTTTATCACGCTGAGTGAAGGGAACAAGTGGCTCGTCGTTCGGCTGATAATGCTAGCGTTTCTAGTGTTTTGTTTGTGGCGGAAACAAACTCGTGCCCCAGCAATCATCGGAATATTGGCTTTTCTTATCGGGAACGAAGTCTGCGACATCCTCAAAAACTGGCTAATGATGCCAAGGCCAAGCGTTGAACTGCTAGATGCGCATGTTCGTGTAAACCGGTTGACAAGCTTTGGAACTGCGTCGGCTCATTCATCAAACATGATGGCGGTTGCGACCGCATTCTTGTTTTATTGGCGGAAAGCGGGCTATGTGTGGCTGGTGATTGCTATCCTGACCGGGATTTCCCGCATCTATGTAGGGGTTCACTATCCTTACCAAGTGTTCTTTGGCTGGGTGGTCGGTGCGGTCGTTTGCTTAGCTCTCATCGGTATTTGGGAAGGCTGGAAAAAGAATCGTGGAGTTCCTCAGGATGAAGAACTCCACGATGAGTTGCCGGAGAACCCAGCGGTTTAGTTGGTTGGCTCGTTGATCTTAATGACTGGCTGTGGCTCGGTCAGATCAATGTGACCCAGTGATTCAATTGATTGCCCATCAACCACGAACTTAACGGCTTGCACATCTGGGAAGAATCCCATCACCGAAAGCACCCCTTCGATAACAGTTTTTTCATCCATGGAGCCAAATCCGCTTTGGAATTCCTTGGTGAAGTTGATTGTCGCAACCCCATTTTCCATAGTCACAGCCGTAGCTTTCGCGTTTGGATCAACTGCTTCAAGCTTTTTGAGATACTCATTAACCGCATAAACTTTAGGATCAACTCCCGCAGGCGGGGTCATTTTGCTGACGTCGAAAGTGAGGTCATCACCTTCCATTTTAGGGTTAAGAGTTGTGACTTGATCACGCTGGCTATCCGGAACCACGTCTACGTTGATCGGGTCTTGCTGGATTACTTTTTGTTGATCCTTAGGAACCGATCGCGCGTTAGGATTTGTTGCAAACATCCCGAGTCCAGCCAGGGTAATTGACCCGGCGGCGATGAGAACGATTGCGAGTACATTTTTTCCAGAGCTTTTAGCCATGATTAGAATTTCTCCCCGAGGAACAGTTGAATGCCTCTGAGTATAGCGGCGGACATGCGGTCGGCGAAATCGGGCTTAGTCATTTGGGCACGGTCGTAATCGTGATTGATGAATCCCATTTCGATTAGTACAGATGGCACGTTGCTATCTCTCAATACTTTAAAACCACTCTGATAGATTTTTCTATCCGACCAAGCACCCAAATCAGGGATTTTGCTGGTCTTGGCGATTTCAGATTGAATGCACTCGGCAAGCAGTCGGTCAATCGGGTCTTGCTGGTGGTAGAAAGTGATTCCCCCCGACTTGCCGTTGTTGAGCTTTATGCTGTTCACGTGAATGCTGATGAACATCGTTGCGTTGCTCTTGTTAGCAAGCTGAGCACGATCACCCAAGCTTGGATAAACGTCCGAATCTCGGGTCATGATTACCGAGGCTCCTGCTTTGGTCAAAAGATCTCTCAATTTTTGCGCGACGGGCAGAGCGATATTCTTTTCAGTGAGCTTGCCGAAGGTCGTTCCAGAATCTTTGCCTCCGTGGCCAGCATCAACGACAAAAATCTTTCCGGCAAGCGTTCCACCCGCTCCTGGATTAAATAGCCGAATCCGAATCAATGAGCCACTAGTCGAAGCAGTAAATGCCATGGGCCGCTTGGTGTTGACATTGAAAATTGCCATGCCACCGTCGTCAATTTGCTCAATGCTGTCTACCCAACTGGAACCAGCCAGTTTGTCTTCAATCGCTTTGCCAAATTCTGCGTTAGAAATCGTGATCTGCAGCTTAGTTGGCGTAATGTATTGGATTGCGGGAGGTACTGAAAGCTTTTCGGAGGCATTGACGGAGAACACGGTTCCGTTGCTGTCGTCAGATTCCACCTTGGGTTCTGTGAGCCGCAAAATCGGTACTGCGGTTGACCCTTGTGTATTTGTGCCAACTGGCTTGATCTGAGTCTTGACCTCGCTAGGAGGAATCTTCCCAATTTCAGGAAGAGTGATCTTAAACTGCCGGGTTTCCGCTCCGTTGATGATTGGAATTGCGACGGAAGCAGGGTGTTCGTAGACGATACGGGCTATATCTTGGGTGTATTGACCGACTCGCCACCAGTTGGGAAGTTTATTATCTTCTCCCAAATCTAGCTTCGCGCCGACTAAATCCACTACCAGGCGGTCTGGGTTAGTCAGCCGCATCATTTTTGGCTTGAACTTAATTGTGGAATCCACTTGCAGGCCAGCCATGGTGAGTTCGACATTGCGGATTCGACTCAGAACGCGGTAGAAGTCGCCGTCCCATTCATAAAGTGCGCCGAGATAGCGAGCGGAATCAGTTAGGCTGAGGAGGAGTTCGTTACCGCGCTTTTGGGTGGGAACTCTGAATAGCTTTCCTTCGGTTGCCACTTCGATTTCGTCGCCTTTCACGGTGATGTTCCAGCCCCAACTTTTAGCTAACTTGGGTGTGATGTAACAGTGATCACCCAACTGGTACGCGTCAACCTTTGAAAGTGGATTTGTAGTGAATTGCACGGACACTGGCTCGAAGTTTTGAGCCCAGGCCGCTGTAATCACCATCCATGGTGCAATACATGCGATCCATCGCTTCATATTGATTGGCATTATGGCGGATAAACGTCTTGGCTTGCTTGAGGGTTCAGCGAAATAAGCCAATTTTTGGCGAAAACACATACTTAAATCATCGGGAGTCCCGGTAAATCTTTAAGGGTGAGTCAGCCAGATTCCGTAATCAAGCTAGCCCACCCTCAATTCAGGGCTAATTTACTCGGTAGTAGAAAGCAAAAGGAGAATCGAATTGGTTAGAACCGGATCCGAAGCTTCCAAAGTTGATTCGAGTTGAACCAGTCATATTGTCGATTCGTGCGATGCGATTGTTGAGTCGGTCGACAATGTAAATTCTCCCAATTGGGTCAAGAAAGACTCTCATAGGGCCATCTAGTTGAGTAGATGAAGAACCACTTGAACCGTAGGTCAGCCATCCGGCACCGGTCATATCGTTTACGCGAACGATTCGGTCGTTGTCAGTATCGGCGATATAGATTCCGTTTGACCCATCAAAGTCTAACCCGGCGGGATCATCGAACTGGTTAACACCTGATCCAAATGAACCCAGGCTTACCCAGTTTGTTCCTGCCATATCATTAAAGCGAACAATCCGATGGTTATTGGTATCCGCCACGTAAATGCGCCCTACATTATCGATTTCGATATCAAACGGAGTGTCAAACTGATTTGTACCGGAGCCATGACCTCCAAAAGTGACCCAATTAGTGCCGCTCATATCGTCGAACCTGGCAACTCGGTGATTGGCATCAACAACATATATGCGATCCGAAGAATCGATCGCGATCCCGGCAGGCTGGTTGAACTGGTTGACGCCGGATCCTGCGGTTCCAAATGAAACCCAACCACTCCCATTTTTATCATTAACTCGGATGATTCGGCCGTTTCCTCGGTCAACGATGTAAATTCTTCCTTGAGAATCAACGTCAATATCAACAGGCTGGTCGAACTGGTTGACGCCAGAACCCATACTTCCAAAAGTAGACCAATCCGATCCTCCGAGGTTTGAAGTACTAGCGATTCGGTGATTGTTGTCGCCGAACAAGTACTCTGGACTTACGGTTGTACCGGCTCCACCGCCGCCGCAACCGAGAATAATCAAACCCAAAATGACACCACTGAGAACCGCGATTTTATTCATGATCGTGCCCTCAAGAATACCGGGGAAATTGAGCTTTGAGTTCTTTCTGAACCAATGTTCAGACTATTTATTCGATGACGTTGCTGTCAACTTCAACCGCTTTGTTCTGCGTACGCACAGCGTGAACGCTTCCACCGACAAGAATCAAAATCAGCACTCCCCAGAAGAGAATAGGAGGCATGATTGGGATATCGTAACCTGGATCACCAAATAGCATGAAGTCGTTCTTTTCACTAGTGTAGTTGTGAGCTGAGTAAACAAGGAGTTTCACGCCCGCCCATCCAACAAGCAAATACGCCATGTGTTCGAGGAAAGGAAATTTTTCGAGAAGCTTAATAAATACACCAGCCGCGAATCGCAGAAGAATTACGCCAATGATTGCCCCAGCATAAACAACCCAAATCTTATTGGCAAAAGTGGCTTCTGAGTTCTTATCGGCAATACTCGCGGCAACTAAACTTACGCCCGCAAGAACACTGTCAACGGCAAAGGCAATGTCAGCCAGCTCAACCATGATGACGGTTTGCCAGAATCCTTTATTGTCGGCCATGTGACCGACTTTTTCTTCGTCTTCATGCCCTGGTGTAAAGAAGAAATGCTTAACCGTAATGAAGATGAGATACAGGGCACCAATGGTTTGGAGCCACCACAAAGACATGATCCAACCAGCGGCAAGAATCGCTATCGCGCGAAAAACGAAAGCTCCGCCTAACCCATAGAGCAATGCTTTTTGGCGCTGTTCCTTTGGTAGATGCCGAACCATAATCGCCAAAACAAGGGCGTTATCGGCAGAAAGAAGCCCTTCCAAGATGATCAAGACACCGATAATGGGGAAATCAGTGAATTCAAATAACTGAGGCTTGAACATGGATTAGGGACTTGCTGAAATTTTGCCACAATAACAAATCGGAACCCAGTCCAAAACAGGTTGAAAGTCAGATGCCAATTTACGTTTACGAATGCGACACTTGCAAAATGGTTTTTGAAATCGAGCAACGCATCACGGAAGAACCGTTGACAAAGTGCGAATGCGGCAAGGGCAAAGTTAAGCGAATTATTCAGCCAGTGGGAGTAGCATTCAAGGGCTCAGGGTTCTATATCAACGATTCAGCAAAACCTTCTGCAGATTCAACATCTTCCGATTCATAGGATTTTTGTAACCGCTTTGGGTAAGTTCGACTTATGTCGGGCATTTCACGGAAAGAGTTTCTCAAGATCAGCGGGGCGGGGCTCGCGGGAATGATTCTACCGGGTTCGGTTGGAGCCGAATTCCAAGATCAACCAGCCGCCGGAAGCCTGACAATTGAAGATGTCAAAACTGCCCTGAAAGTAGCGAACCTCACGTTTGAAGACGACGAACTCAAGGCTGTTCTGGCATCGGCAGAAGAAAGCCGTACCAGCTACCCTCAATTAAGAAAAGTTGCATCAGGCATGAACTGGCCCGGTTGCAACTATCGCCTGGGTATGCCGACCGACGATGCAGCCGCACGATACGCCCACAGCGTGACCACCCGCGAAGTGAGCTTGAAACGACCAGAAAAGGAAGAGGATTTAGCTTTTCTGAGCGTTGTGGAACTCAGTCATCTCATCAAAACTAAACAGATTTCAAGTGTTGAACTCACAAAGTTCTACATTGCACGCCTAAAAAAATACGGCCCCAAGCTCCGCAACGTCATCAATCTCACAGAAGAGCGGGCAATGGCCGACGCTGAATCGGCAGACGAACATCTCAGCAGGGGCGTTTATCTTGGCCCGCTTCACGGAATCCCATACGGAGCAAAAGATTTGTTCGATGCGGTTGGATATCCCACAACGTGGGGTTGCGAAACATTTAAGGACAGAATGAGCAGCGGCGATGCCGACATCGTTTCGCTTTTGCGCGCTGCTGGCGCAGTCTTAGTAGCGAAACTCAGCATGGGTGCGCTGGCTATGGGCGACGTTTGGTGGAAAGGGCGAACCGAAAGCCCGTGGGATGCCCGAGTTGGCAGCAGTGGAAGTTCTGCGGGTTCGGCAAGCGCAGTTGCCGCTGGTCTGGTTCCGTTTGCTATTGGTACTGAAACAAACGGTTCGATTGTCAGTCCATCCCACAACTGCCGGGTGACAGGTTTGCGACCAACTTTCGGCACGATTAGCCGTGCCGGGGCAATGGCATTGTGCTGGAGCCTCGATAAAATAGGGCCGATTTGCCGCGACGCAGAAGACTGCGCGGTGGTTTATTCCGCTTTGAACCACATGACTGGACACGACCCAAGCCAGACGATGAGCGGGATTCTGTACAAATCTCGGAAAGACCTTCAAGGAATGACCGTTGGTTACCTTGTCGCCACCGATGAAGCCGCTCAAAAACCAGTTGACCTCGAAAGCAAAAGGTGGCTCAAAGCGGTTTCCGAACTAGGCGCGGCGATCAAACCGATCACTCTTCCGGCTTACCCAGATGCGATGGAAGCAATCCTGGTTGCAGAGTGTTCCGCCGCGTTTGAAGAATTCACCCGCTCCCCGGAGATTCAGGATTTAGAAAAGTATTCGACCTGGCCCAATACGTTCCGGAGCGGACGGCTTATCCCCGCAGTGGAATATATCCAGGCCGATCGATACCGTCGGCATCTTGCCATGCTTTACCAAGAGCAGTTGGAAACCGTTGATTTCGTGCTAGCCGATGATAGGGTTTACCAACGAATCTACGGCTTAAACCTCACCGGCTGCCCGCAGATACTCATTCCGTGGGGAGTGGATGATCGGGGAAGGGCAATGAGTTGTTCGCTGATTGGGCGACCGTATTCCGAAGATGTGCTCACAAGCGCGGCTTATGCTATCCAGCAGAAAATGGGTTTCCACAAACTGCGACCAGATATGAGCCAGTGGGCTTAACCGCCTGCGCCGCCGTTCACATGATCTGAAAAATCGATGTGGCAGGCGCGACCGGTTTTCTCGCTGTATTGCTGGTGATAATCTTCAGCCATCCAGAAGGTTTGATCCATTACAATTTCCGTGACGATTGGGCGCTTGAACAGCGGAGCCGCATCTTTTTTCGATTGTTCAGCAATTTTGCGTTGCTCATCGTTCACCGGATAGATTCCTGAGCGGTATTGGGTGCCAACATCCGGGCCTTGCCGGTTCATGGTGCAAGGGTTGTGGATGTTCCAGAACCGATCTAAAACTTGCTTATACGAAATGACCGACGGGTCAAACTCCACCATCACCGCCTCTGCGTGCCCGGTGTTTTCGTAGCAGACTTCTTTGTAGGTCGGGTTTTTGGTTTTGCCGCCAATATAGCCAACTGCGGTCGCTGTGATACCCGGGGTGAGACGCAAATACTTCTCGGTTCCCCAGAAGCAGCCACCCGCAACCACCGCGCGTTGAGCTTTAACTCCAGGCCGGAGTTTGAATTTGGTTGGCGCCAGGGTAACAGTTTCGCTTGGTTTTTGGTCTTGCGACTGGGGAGCCAGCCGGGTGATCGCCGCTGTGGCAAGGGCGAATGAGGCGATTCCCGCCGCGATGGCAATTCCGAGTTTCATTGTTCTCCTAATGTATTAGGACGCTGATTGGTTCACGGAATTTGCTTTGTCCTGGGATTGGTGGATGAATTCGTCGATGATGTTCCGGACTTCGTGGGCATCTTCGAACTTTGGATAAATGGCAACATGATAGTAATGCTTATGTCCATGGATGATCACCTTACCCATGAGCAATTGTTCTCGAATTTCAACATTTCTGACCTCGTCTTCAATTGTTAGTTGCTTTCGGATAGCTACAATTGCGCCAGACGGTGAAAGCAAAAATGATCCTAGCTGATTAATATAGATTATTGGGCTTAGGCATACTACTACTATCATTATGATTAGCCCTGGCAAAAAGTTAACAAGAAAAGGTGTCTTTTGTAAAGATATAGTATAATATGTGGAAAATATGACCAATAGGATATTTAAAATATAAAGAGTAGACATGAGATATCTGTTGGCCCGTGTCTCAGAAATCACTAAAAGTCCTTCTGAGGTTAGCTCCATCTTGCTTGGACCAATCGTTTTTGGGAGTTGAGAGAGTAGACTCATTTGGCATCTGCCTTGTTTTGATCGAGGAATTCGTGGATTAACTTTTGAACCTGTTCAGCTTGTTCGATGTAAAGCGTTCCGGATACTTTGCGTTTCTCCAACTCAGATTCGATGATCACACAGTAGTCGTGCCACATTTCTTTTTTCACCTTTACGGCGGTGACTTTATCGGGAGGATATTTGTCCCTGGGTTGCCAGATGACTAGGCCTTGCTTGGTAAGAGTGGTTTTCGACCACGGTTGGAAAACGCCTAGAGTTGCAATTATTGCGCCGACCCAAAAAGCTGGATTTGAGAGCGAGCTATTTGTGCCTTGTGCATTAGGAAAATAGACGGACATTAGAAATAAGACGAGTGCAATAAACCCTATAACACCCGTAGATAATGAGAACGCAAGTTTTATCGTAGATACACTAGACTTGATTACTAAATTGCCGTCCTCATCGATCTGATAAGTTTTCGTCCCGATTGTGATCGGCAAGTTGGATGCGGTGGCTTCGATACTCTTATTATCCGATTTTGAAGGGTGTAGTTGCAATATTTTCGGCGATGATTACGCTTCCACGGGTTAAACCCGTGCCACCGTTTCTTGACTACATTCCCTCCCCAAGCTTGGGGAGGGCAGGGCGGGGTTGTTCGGCGATGGTCAACCCACCTCTTCATCTCCTCCCAATCTTGGGAGGAAAACGCGTTCACAATATCTCCTGCTCAATGATCTCCCTCCCCAATTCTGGGGAGGGGCAGGGGAGGGGTTAAAACAATGGGAAACAAATGCGTTCACGGGTTTGCACCCGTGGCACCCATACAAAAACTACATCACTCCTCGCACATTAGCCGACCGTCTGCCGTCATCGTATAAAACCGACCGCTCGGCGACATCGTCCGAACTGCGAACCCGCTTTCGTGTTCCAACACAATATGATCCGCGAGTAGCCGTAAATCCTCACGCGGGAGCAAGCCTTCCGCCCGCGAGCGAGAATCGAGCCCCACTGCCTGGATCAACCCAAACTTAGTATCCCAATCCTCATCCGCCGGAACATCGCCAGCAGAATCTGCAAAGTGGAGCGAACCCCAAATATGCGGGCGGTGGATGTCCAACACGTTCGTCGGAGCGAAAGTCCAATACTTTTCAGGTTGGGTGTGATCCTTCACGTAAACGCCGTTGCGGACATCTACCGGCCAGAACATCTTCATCATATTGAATTTCCACGTGTCGCCCGCCGATGGAGCCTTGCCGCTGTGCCCGATCTGGGTGAGGAACGTCCAAGGGAACGCCGCGCCAAACCGCCAGCCTCTTTCGGTTGCGCTTGGGTCGTTGACCGCGCCATCGGTCACCAAAACCAGCCCAAGATCAGGGATTTCCAGGTCGTCGCACCTGGTTCCGCCGCAGATGTAGGGGCGATCCATGCTCATATCCAAAATCACGCCAAGCGGATTGATCTCCCATTCAAAGTAGTTGTGCCCGTCGCAATCTGGGTCAAGAAACAGTTCAAACGCGTTATCGAGCCACACGCTCGAATCGTGTTCGGTTTGGAACGCCCAGAGGTCGTGTTCTTCCATTCGCGCGGCAAGATACAGGTGGGTGTGATCCCAAAGAAGCTTGGCTTCTATGCTTGTGGGGTTGGTTTCGCCGCCGAGGATTCCGTGCCATTCGGTGATCCACTCTGCCGCTTGCCAGCTTGGGTGGTTGAGGTCGTTGAGCAGCGGCGGGGAAGAAGTAAAAGGGCAGACGTATCCTCGTGGCTGGCGCATAATTTGATGCTACCTAGAGAAAACAAAATCAGGATAACCCCCTCCTTTCATTCCTCCCCAGAATTGGGGAGGAGAGCTTGGCAACAAAAACCCCCACCGAGATAAATCCCAGCGGGGGGTTTAACCTCACCCCCCGGCCCCCTCTCCATTGAAACGGAGAGGGGGGAGTAGGGGAAATGAATTACTTGATTTCGACTTTTGCGCCAGCTTCTTCGAGCTTCTTCTTGAGCTCTTCTGCTTCGTCTTTGCCGATGCCTTCTTTGAGCTTTTGAGGAGCACCATCGACCATGTCTTTAGCTTCCTTGAGGCCCAAACCAAGAGCATCTTTAACGACCTTGATAACGCCGAGCTTGTTTCCGCCTGCTTCAGCGAGAACGACATCAAATTCGGTCTTTTCTTCAGCGGCTTCAGCAGCGCCACCGCCACCACCGCCCATCATCATGGGCATGCCCATCATTGGTGCAGCGGCGGTTACGCCGAACTTATCTTCGAGAGCGGTCTTAAGTTCGCTCAATTCTAATGCGGTCATACCACTAATGGTATCGACGAGCTTTTCTACAGTGCTTGCCATTGTGTTGGTTACTCCGTTTCGGTTGCAGGTTCATCTGCGGCAGGGGTTTCTTCTGCGGTCGGGGCAGCGGCTTCTTCGGCCGGTGCAGAATCTGAGACATCGGTTGCTTCGGCAGCAGGAGCTTCAGCTTCAGCAGCTGGAGCTTCGGCGGCGGCTTTGGCTTCGATTGGTGAGCCTTCGGCTACCTTGTCGGCGACGGCGCCAATCACGCGGATCGGATCTGCGTAAAGGGCTTCGATAACGCCAACCAGGTTGGAGAGCGGAGCAGCGATTGCACCAATAACTTGGGCGATCAATACTTCGCGCGGTGGGAGCTTGCTCAGGTCTTCAACGGCGGAGCCGCTAAATTCCTTGCCACCAATCAACCCTCCTTTGACAACCAGGCGTTTGCTGGATTTGGCAAAGTCAACCAGAACCTTGGCGCAGTCGCTTTCGTTTTCATACAGAAAAGCGTATGCGGTTGGGCCGCTGGTCATTTCTTCGCTCAGAGCGGCGGAATCATCGCCAGCTGCTTTGCGGAAAAGGGTGTTTTTGATGACGTGAAGCTCGCCGCCCTTGGCCTTCAGTTCTTTTCTGAGGGTTTGGATCTCCTTCACCTTGAGGCCGCGGTAATCGGTGAAGATTACGCCTGCCGCGCGCTGGTATTTTTCCTGCGCGCTTTCGACAACGTTAGCCTTTGCGATGATTTGAGGTTTTTCGGCGGTCTGCATATTGCGTTTGCCTTTTTCGGTCCTTGCGAAACGAAAAAATCGGCTCTTGTCCGTGAGGTGAGGGGACAGGAACCGACCTGATTGCCGCCAATGGCGTAAAACTGGTTGTGTTCGTCTCTTTCTCCTCGGCGGGCTGGTTTCTTATGGTCGCTTACTTGCGACGCCTGCTGTCTCTGGTGTTTGAGCCGAGGAGATTATAGCATGGGTGGGTTCGGAGTGGGTTGGGACTCGGGATAGCGCGGCTCATATCTTATTAGGGTGGCACGGGTTTTAACCCGTGTACGCATACCTATTTCAACGGCCGGGAAGCTGATGACCAGGGCCAATCTTCGGGGGTGGTGCTTAAGTAACGCTTGACTGGATTATTGTGAATGTAAGCAATGCTGTTCTGAATTGCCTCGTCTGTCCACATATTTCGATCGTAGCCTCCTCCTGGTTGCCAGAACTGGTAAGTAGTTAAACCTCCTTGCTTAACTACGGCACATTGCTCCCTTAATTCTGGATATTGCTTCAAAGCATACAGTGCCACTGGCGCCTTAGTCGCACGTAGGATTTTTGATATGGAATAGTGTTCATGATTAGGCAATATGAGGATATGGCAGTGTTCAGGCATTACAACGTAAGCAAGTATTTCGAGATCAAAATCTTTTCGAACGTTATCCAGATTTTCAACAAAGTATTTAGCGATTTCGGGCATAGCAAGAAACTTATGGCGATTCTTTGTACTAAAAGTTAGTTCGTGAACATGGCCAGGAATATCAAATGACTTCCGAGTCTTGGCCTTGGCCGGATAAGTCGGGAACACACTTTGATTTTATCCGACAATTTTCTTTGCACTGGTTAAAACCAGTGCCACCCAAGCAGTAGTGTCTTGATCCAATTTGACCTTCCACACTCATTTCCAGTAAAACTGACCTCACGCATGAACGCCTCTTCGATCCCCACCGCCGACACTGAAGCTGGACGCCAGTTCGCTGAAGACGGATACTTCATCGCCAAAGGCGTTTACAGCCACGAGGAAATCCGCACACTTGAAACCGATTTCGACCGGATCGTGAACCAAATTCTGAGCAGTGGGGAAGCGGTGAACGCCCGCTGGAGCGGCCCGGAAATGGATAGGCTGGACACAAAGCAATTGGTGGTTTTGCACACGCACAACGTTCAGCAGTATTCGGCGGTGTGGGCAAAGGCATTCTATCAAGAGCGGTTCATCCAAGCCGCGACCGATATTCTGGGGCCGGATGTGGTGCTGCACCACAGCAAGTTATTCCAAAAACCGAGCGAAGAAGGTGCGCCGTTCCCGATGCACCAAGACTGGACGTACTTTCCGACCGTGAACGACACGATGATGGCGGGCATCATTCATGTTTCCGAAGCGACCGACGAAATGGGCTGCCTGCGGGTGTATCCCGGTTCGCACAAACTCGGGCGAGTGGATGGAAGCAACGGGCAGACCGAATCGGAAATGCTGGCCCAGTATCCGCTAGAAAACGCTTTGCCGTTAGAAGCCGAGCCGGGCGACGTTGTGTTCTTCCACTACTTCACCATCCACGGTTCTATGCCCAACCGGTCATCCAAAACTCGCAAAACGGTTCTGGTGCAAATGCACTCTGGATCAGACCGGGTGGAAGAAGGCATCCAGCACCCAGACGAGCATCTTGTTCTTGCTGGCTGGAACCACCACGCGACACGGAATTCGGCGGGAATGGCGAAGTAGAATCAAACCGTGAAAGTTTTGTTTGTCCAGCCAGAATTGGAGTTTTTGAAGGAGCGTCTCAGCGGGTTTAACGGCCTCACCGCGCGGGGGATGGGGCTGGATGGAAAAGGGCCGTCCACGATCATGCGCGAATCGCGGGATATGAAGTTCGACGTGGTGGTGACCACCGACCGCTCGCTGCGGTTCCCAATGGGATCAGAAGGCTGGACGTTCGGGATTCTGTTTTTGGAAATCTCTCCGCTGGACGAAGCGACGTTGACGGAACAACTGGATCGGATTCGGTCGGGGATTCTGGGGGCAAGGGTCGGCGAAGTTTCTACCGTCCGCTGGCCTCGGTAAGACATATTGACCAATTCGCTTTATTTTATGAGAACGATTTGATTTAGATCAGTCCCACCAAATCCCCTTAACACATGATCAGCATCAAGTCCACGAACATCATCATTCATTGTGTTAAAACGTTTGCAATTAAGCAAGTCTATAAACTCAAGAGCCTGATCTTTTGAGATTGATGTATTGTTGACAATTTTTCTAATAAGTTGCAACTGCAATTCTGTAGTGCAATCTTCATAATCATGCTTACACCCTAGTAGTCTGTGATAATAAGAAAACCAGGTTTGAAGAAATGTTCCTGCTTTCAGAAACGCCAAATCAAAGCTAGTGTTACTATCCAAAATCTCAGTTATATGTTTTCTAAAATGATCACTCTTGGAATTTGGTATTGATCTCGTCCCTTCGTCTGCGAAGTGTATACCAAGGAAAAGGAAGCCCTCAGCGGTAGAACCATTACGAGCACTCTTTTGCCCAGATTTATAGTATTCAATACTCAAATTATCTAGAAGCTCAGTAAGTAGAGATTCGGCTTTTGTGGATTGACATTGAGACTCAGTTAAAACTACTATATCATCCACATACCTGATGTAGCCTGGAAATTCGCGACTCATTGTATCGTCGACGTCCTTTAAAAAGCAGGCCGCCAAATATGGAGCAATAGTAGTGCCTTGAAAGATGCCGTAGGCTCGTGGCCAGAATCTTTTGTAGTTATGATTTGAGACACCTTTAGATTGACCTGGCCGTTTTGTAAAAGGGTCGATTAGTTTGCAAATTCTTTCCGGAATTCCATCCCAACCCAGGCGCTCAAACAGTAGGTGCTTGCGTATACTAGGATAATAGTTCTTGAGGTCAGTTTCATAAACGAATTTATTTTGTTTGCACAGATGGCTGACCTTTTGGCAACAGGCACGTACATCGAATGATTTATCGTTTGTGGAGCGGCTAACACCATACGCATTAGCGTGAATTGTAGGAAAATGACTAGTTAGGACTCTAGTAATAACTCGTTGAAATACCAAATCTGTTACGCTTTGTCTTGTAACACCACGGGACTTCATTGTACCATCTTGGCGTTCCTGCCTAATTATTTTTGAAGAGAATGACGGCTGGTATATACCAGATAGTAATTTTTCTACACTATTATTTAGTGAGCTTACTGTTAACTTTGAAAGAACTTCTCTTGATTGAGTAAATTTTTCTTTTCTTAATAATACTATCTCATTTTGAAAGACTGGTAGGGCGAATACATTGTCAAAGTCGAACAAATTACGCCCTATCAATTTTGGTGGTAGGCCAAGCTTATCTGCATTACACCCGGCCCGCCAGCGACAGATTGTTCATCTGTCAATTTTGTGATCTTGATTTTTACTTTCATTTTGTTTTTCAACTTATTATTGCTCCTAGTATGGCGAATAACGTTTTTATTGTAATCGTAACTGCAGTAATTAGTCTTACGACGCTAAAGCATTTACCCAGGTTGCATCGAAGTTTAATCTCAATCGACATGAACCATGCCGAAATAATTTGGCATGAGCATTTTGCCAGTAATCCAGCGTCCTGCTTCTCGTTCAACCTAAAGGTACGCGAAAAACGGCGAAGGGTTGTGACCGTTAGGGATAAATACCTGTTAATTATTGCAGGACAGAATTTACTTTCTGTCTACAAATTACACCAGACTTGGTTCACTCCAAACCCCATCCGCCTTCAGAAGGTTCACCAATTCTTCTACGCCGTGCTCCTGAGGGATGCCGGACTTGACGACATCTCTTTTCCGATAAAGCGTGATTTTGCCTCCCGCCGCGCCGACATAGCCGTAATCGGCGTCAGCCATTTCGCCCGGGCCGTTGACAATACAGCCCATCACCGCGATATCCAGCCCCTTGAGGTGGCGCGTGGCGTTGCGAACCTTGTTCAGCACGCTCGGAAGATCGAACTTGGTGCGCCCGCAACTGGGGCAGGCGATGTATTCCACCTGGGTTTTGCGCAGGTTCATGGCCTGCAGAATCTCGTAACACGCGGGGATTTCGTTGATCGGGTCTTCGCTCAGGCTCACCCGAATCGTGTCGCCGATTCCTTCTGCGAGCAGGGTAGCGATCCCGGCGGTGGACTTGATTCGCGCATATTGCCCGTCGCCGGCTTCGGTCACGCCGAGGTGGAGCGGGTAGTTCATGCCTTCTTCATCCAGGCGCATCGCCATCATGCGGTTGGCGGCAATCATCACGGGTACTCGGCTGGCCTTGGCGGAGATGTTGAGATTGAAGTAGCCATGCTTTTCGCAGATACGAAGGTATTCGAGAGCTGATTCCACCAGCCCGCGTGGAGTGTCGCCGTAGGTGATGAGAATTCGTTCGGAAAGCGAACCGTGGTTCACCCCCACACGCATGGCCCGGTCGAATTTTTTGCAGGCTTCAACAACCGGAACGAAGTCTTCTTCTATCGCGGCGATCTCGTTATTCCATTCGGTTTCCGAATAAGCAAGTTGCGACCGGAGTGCTTCTACACTGGTTAAATCTTCTTCCGTTCGGCCTCGCATATCACCGTTGTCTGTGCCGGTTTGCTCGCCACGCGAACCGTGCCGCTTGAACACAAACAGGCCGGGATTGACCCGGATTTCATCCACGTATTTGGCGGCTTCAATCGCGATTTTGGTGCCTTGGTGGTGCACGTCGGCGGTCATCGGAACATCTTCGTGCTGTTCACGCACTTTGGCTTTGATTTCTTCCAGGCAACTCGCTTCGCCGAGGGTGGGAGTAGTGACGCGGACGATTTCTGATCCCGCTTTGTGGAGGGCGATGATCTGCTCGACGCATGCTTCGATGTTGCGGGTTTCTTCGGTGATCATGCTCTGAACCACCACCGGGTGCCCGTTGCCCATGGTGATGTTGCCCACTCGGCAAGGTTTCGTGGCGCGGCGCGGGTAGGTGACGTCGAGGTTCATCGCGTAGCTATTAGTTTATACGGTCTGAGCCGAGAGGTGTTGTTGAGTCCCTGTGCGGTCTTACCTCACCCCCAACCCCCTCTCCATTAAAACGGAGAGGGGGCTTTTATTTCCCTCCCCAATTCTGGGGAGGGGCTAAAGTTTGCAACTCCCTTCCTTCGCTTTGCAAAGTAGGGGCACCGTTTGTTTTCTCCCAATCCCAAGGGAGGAAGCTTTGACCTCAGTTCTTGGGTTCCCAGCCGTTTTGTCCGCCGAGGAGATCCCACATGGGCCATATTGGGCAGAAGTCGTCGCCAGGGCCGAATTCTGTGTGGTTGGTGCGAACGATAGAGCCGTCCTCCAGCTTTTTGAACGCGCTGACTCCGGGCCAGTAGCCTTCACCTTCGCGGTAGTAACCCAGTTCGGTGGTGAAGTTAGAATCGTCTTTCACCATTTGATAATCCCATTTGCGATCTGCGGCGATTTTTGTTTGAGCGTCAACCGGGTCTGGGCTGCAAAGTGCGATTTCTGCGCGGGTTCGAATTTTTGGCACGTTAGAGTTCAGCGTATCGGCCCACAAAGTGCAGTAACTGCAGCCGATTCCCATGTTGTGAATAACAAAAAGCTCATCTTTGCCATTGAAAAGATCGGAAAGGGATTTTTCGCCGTTCGCAGTTTGGAAAGTGTAGTTCTTAACTGGCTCAGCCGGGTTTTCTTTCCGTGCGGCTTGGAGCTGTTCTTTGAGCTTAAAAATCTGTTGTTCGAGTTCTTGGATAGTCGGCATACAGCTAGTTTACATCTGCCAGCGAATGGCGTGTTCCGCAGAAACCTAATGCGAAAGAATATAGAGCTCGATCAGCATGAGCACCGTGACGATGATTCCGCTGAGTGCGAACAGAAAAGGCATATAGGGTTTAAATTCGCGCGGCATCCGGTGAGATTTTACTTGAGCGGGTCTTGAGGTTGGAGATAATCGGCTGGCCACAGCTTAACGCCCTTGCGGTCAAACTGACCCTGAAAAGCTTGGGCAACTTTATCGAAATCTTTTAGCTTGATTCTTTTTGTGCCGGAATCTGCAAAGGCAATGATCCATTCTGGATTCTTGCCAGTCAGGTAAGAACTCCACATCGCAATCTCATTAACATTTTGCGCCTTTGAACCATGATAGGCAGGTAAAAGTGCGCCATCCACTCCGGCAAGGTTAAAGTTGAATTGCGGCGTAGTTGATATATCTTCAACAGGTTTAAATAAATCATGATTCTTTGTGTAAGGCTCTAGCACGACTCGTACTGCTGGCATTCCCGAAGCTGGTGGATAGAGATCGTCGTAATCGGCTTGATAGATTATTGTGCCAGTAGCTATCTGCTTAACGTTAATTAGTGCCCGAATTCTCTTGCCATTTGAATGATCATGTGGGAGTATTGAGGGCAAAACGAGTAGCGCTGAAATTCCGATCATGATTAACGAGATCAGAATTACTGTCCAGATCGATATTTCTCCAGATTTTAGCGTCGTTTGTTTCACTTTTTCTCCTTCTGCTGGTCATGGTCTGGGAGGTAGTCAGGTGGGAAAAGCTTGACTCCTTTTCGGTCGAATTGATACGCAAGATGACGGAGAAAATCGGTTTCGTTAAGGGAGTAGGACTCGGAGTATCTTAGAAATTTGCTTCCAATATCCACGCCAAATACCTTGTTCAGTTCTAAATCAGAAATATAGAAAACCACGACCTCATTGGTTTCAATTGACTTATATCCGAATGGGGAAAGAACGTTTTCTGAACTCACTCCTGCTAAGTTAAAGTTGAAGTGTGGCTCCGAGAAGTTTTCCGCAGCTTGCCAGCTTATGTCGCTTGATTTGCCAGACGCGTAAGGTTGCAGTAGCGCCCGGACTGTTGCCATCGATGAAGCGGGCATGAACACACCCTCAAAATCGTTCATGTACAAGGAATTTGCATTGGAAAGGTTCCGTAACTGGAGCCTAGCTTGATTAGATCGAGCCGCCGATTTGGCACTTCTGAAAATATGCGGCATATCCGTTACGAAGAACAAGATTGTAGCGATGCCAACAAACCAGAGTAAGAATTTGAGAAAAGGTTTCATTTAAGGGGATCCTTGTTGGCAAGATAGTTGGGTGGGAAGAGCTTGGCACCCTTTCGATCATATTGATAGGAGAGCCTTCGGAAAAACTCTGAGTTAACGTCGTTTCCGTTCTTACTGCCGCCCAAATACCACTTAAGTCTGGAATCCCGTCCCCAACCGCATGTCGCATACCGATTTTCTTTTGTATCAAAAATGTAACACACAATTGGTTCTTCGGAGAGAAATTCGTAACCCAGTGGGTCGGGAAGTGAACTATACGAAAGCTCAACGCCGGCAAGATTGAAGTTGAATTGCACTTCAGAATAGCCCTTATCTGATTTCCAATTGTGATCAGTTTTTTCGTAAGGTGAAAGCAGTGCTCGGAATGTTGGCATAGATGATGCCGCAGGCAATCGGTCATCATAGTCGCTGGCATAAATTTGGATAGATTTTTGAAGTGACCAAAAAATCCTGTGGGGATACACTTGCCGGTTTGCCGCCCGGGCACTGGCAAAAAGATGGAATCCTTCGAACCCGCAAATTCCTACGACGCAGGTAAGCAGTGTCCAGCCAACAATTTTGAGCAGTCGGTTCATTTGTTCTCCTTCAATGGGTCTTGGTCGGCAAGATAGTCGGGCGGCAAAAGCTGGATTCCTTTTCGGTCGAATTGCGGGGCCAACAGATTCTGATATTCAGCGTGCTTTGCTGCTGGATAGAACTTCACCGAAGAATCAGCATGAGCGACAAGAAAGCCATAAGGAGCAGCAACTACGGCTGAGTACCAAATCGCCACTTCGTTCGGTTCACGTTGCTCCGTGCCTGGAAACGGTGGCAGGGTGTTCTTCACTCCCGCGAGATTGAAGTTAAACTGAGGGATAGTAGTATATTTTTTGTAGGGCAAAAAGCTTTCCTTTCTCTTCACATAAGAATTCAGTTGTGCTCGGAGAGTTAGCATGCTGGATGCAAGGGGGAAAGTCTCATCATTATCGATTGCGTAAATTATTATTGCGGTTGCTATTTGTTTTTGGTTAGAAAGGCATTGGGTTTTGGATGCAACCGTGTGCCCAGTCAGCATTGGCCCAGCGATCCAAGCCACTACTGGAATCAGAATGATGGCGACGACTACGATTGCGGTTAAATCTCGTTTGCTAATAAGGCTGTTCATTTCATCTCCTTTAGCGGGTCTTGGTCGGCGAGGTAATCGGCAGGCATGAGAACAACGCCTCTGCGGTCGAATTGTCCTTCAAACAATGCGAGAACTTCGGCATATTTTTCTGGTCGGTAACTTTTAGCACTCGAATCTGCCCGGCTAACCACGATCCCCTTGTACTGTCCATAAACGTGATTGCTCCACACCGCGACTTCGGTGGGTTCCAGTTGCTTGGTTCCAGGGTAAGGCGTGAGTGCCGAAGTGACTCCGGCAACGTTGAAATTAAACTGCGGGCGGCCAAATCTTGATTCCCGGGAATCAAAGAATTGACTGTTCTTAATATAGGGCATGAGCACCGCTCGAGTGCATGGCATTGCGCTGGTAGCAAGAAACCGCTCGTCGTAATCGGATTGATAGATAAGAGTTGTTATTGCGATTTGCTTGACATTGGATAAGGCGTAGGTTGTACTTGAAATACTAGGTTCCGATTGTATTGGAAAGACAAGAATGAGAACGAACGCAAGAATTACGGCAAATGCAAGTATTCCTGTGATGACTTCTTTATAAGCTGAATTCATTTCGTCTCCTTGAGTGGGTCTTGGTCTGCGAGGTAATCGGCGGGCATGAGAACAACGCCTCGCCTATCAAATTGTGGTTCTAACGCTTTTAACAATTCTAAGCTCGTGAGTGTGCCACGTCCGTTAGCTAAGTAATAGACAAAGAATTCATCCTGTTTTTTTGGATTCCGAGCCCATGTTACGATCACCCGACTTGGTTCTACTTTGATACTTCCAGGATAGGGAGGTGCACCCATCGAAACGCCAGCAAGGTTGAAATTGAAGTTGGCTTTTCCTGCGTGTATCCCCGGTTCATAGACTGTCTTATTTTTGACATATTCATAAGTAAGTGCTCGGAGAGTCTTTTCGGAGGAGGCAGCAGGAAATGTATCGTCAAAGTCCGAAGCATAAATGATTAGAGCCGTAGCTAAGCTGGCGTATCGACTCTCGCTGCGATCCATCCCTTCATCTGCCACTTTGGGCTGGGCAAAAACCGGAAACAGAAGTGCGCTAAGAACCCCAATTACTAAAACCCATACTAGAATGTGGCGGATCGTTGTCATTCAGATTCCTAGTTCCGCCAAACAATTATCTCAAACCTAGGATGCCACTCCTAAATTAATGATACTGCAACGCTCAGAACAAAGCAAGCAGATTATTCGCCCAGCAAGTGCCCGAGCGAGCGGAACCGCTCGTACCTTTGAACACGCAGTTGTTCGCCGGTCATCGGAACCAATTCGCTAAGCCCTTTTTCAATCGCTTCCTTTACGATATCTGATGCTTCGGCTGGATTGCGGTGCGCGCCGCCAAACGGTTCGTGCAGAACCTTTTCGACTAATCCTAACTTCAAAGCGGAATCGGAGGTGAGTTGCAACGCTGCTGCTGCTTGAGCCTTTTTCATAGGGTCGCGCCAGAGGATCGCCGCGCACCCTTCGGGCGGGATCACGCTGTAAACCGCGTGCTCTTGCATGTAAACGCGGTTGGCGATGGCGATTCCAATTGCTCCGCCGCTTCCACCTTCGCCGATCACGATGCTGATGACCGGAACCGTGAGTTCAAACATCTTGAGCATGCTGGCGGCGATTGCCTCGGAAATTCCACGGGATTCTGATTCCACGCCCGGGTCGGCGGCGGGAGTATCCACAAAGGTGATGACAGGCATGCGGAACCGCTCCGCCATTTCGAACATCCGAATCGCTTTGCGGTAACCCTCGGGTTTGGCCATTGCGAAGTTACGGTAGCCGCGCTCTTGGATGTTTCGGCCCTTCTGGTGACCGACCACCATTACAGCTGTATCGTTAAACCGTGCTGGGCCAGCAACAATTGCGTGGTCTTGACCGAATCGCCGGTCGCCATCGAGTTCTAAGAACTCAGTGAAAATCGTATTGATGTAATCAAGGGTGTAAGGCCGAGGTTCAGCGCGGGCAAGTAGAACCTGCTCCCAAGGGCCAAGCCGGGAATATCGAACCTCGATGAAGTTGGTGATGCGTTGCTCAAACTCTTTGATGCGAGTTTCCAGAGCCTTGCGTTTGGCTTCGTCAGTTTCCTTGCTCGCCAGGTCTTTGAGTTTGGCTACGCCCTCTTCCAGATCAAGAACTGGCTTTTCCCACTCTTTCCACGAATTCGCCATTAGTTAATCCCCTTGAGATGCGCGCCAAGCAACCCGCAAAGCTGGCTTAATGTAGATTTCATCTCCGAGCGTTCAACAATTCGATCTAGCATCCCTGAGCGGAATACAAACTCGGCAGTTTGGAAGTCGCCCGGAATCTTGCTGACTCCGGCTTGCGCGCTTACACGGGCTCCCGCGAACCCGACTAATGCTTTGGGTTCGGCAATGATCACGTCGGCGATTGAAGCGTAGCTTGCGAGAACTCCTGCCATCGTCGGGTCGGTGAAAACTGCTATGTAAGGAATCCCGTTTCGACGGCAGGCATCAACGGCGGCGGTGGTTTTGGCCATCTGCATCAAACTCAGCAAACCTTCTTGCATGCGCGCTCCGCCAGAAGCGCAAAAGATAACCACGGGGCAGTTTTTTTCGACTCCGCGTTCCATTGCCCGGGCGATTTTTTCTCCAGCGACCGAACCCATCGAACCGCCCATAAAGTGGAAGTCTGCAATCGCAGTTGAAATCAGTTTGTTGTCAATTCGCCCAAGGCCAGAAACCACGCTGTCTTTTTGGTTGAGCTTGGCCTGAGCTTGGGCGTACTTTTCTTCGTATTCCGGGAATTCGAGCGGGTCACCGCTGTATAAATCGAGGTCAAGTTGTTCGAACGAACCGATATCAAAAGTGACTTCTACCCGTTGTTGCCAGGTGAGTCGGTGGTGATGCCCGCAGTTGGGGCAGACCCAAAGATTAGCTTCAAAATCAGCGAGGAATAGCGTTTTTTTGCACCCTTTGCACTGGACAAAGTTTGGGTTAGGTGCTTGCGGCGCTGACTTCCGGGCGAGCATAGAGAGTGAGAATACCTGGCAGATTCAGGCTCATTTGGGTTCAACCAAAAATGCGGTGGAAATCTTGCGCGTGTTCGTTTACTAAGCTACCGATGCGCTGAAATCAGAATCTTGCGTGATCTGACCGACGAATTCAACTTCGGCGTTCGAACTGACCTCATTGTAGGCAATCACCGGAACATGCAAGCCATTGCGCTCCAAATGCTTGCGAAGTGGAAGCCGAATCTGTGTGCTGCAAAGAACGATTGGAGAGACGCCGCTACTATTCGCTTGGTCTACCGCAGATTGAACATCATCCACCACTTGCTTGCCCAAGGCTGGTTCCATGGCAAGGGTGACTCCGCCCGCCGTATGTTGCACCGATTCGCCGATTTGGTGCTCCAGAACTGGTTCCAAGGTGATGCAACACAGCTTTCCAGAATCATCTGAGAACTGCCGCGTGATGGTGCGGGCAATAGAAGCTCGGACAAGTTCGCCCATTTGCTCCATATCTTTGATGCGTCCGGCAAAGTCGGTCATCGTTTCCAGAATCGTAACCATGTCGCGGATTGGCACTCGCTCTCGGAGAAGGTGCTGAAGAACTTTTTGAACGTCGCCTGGCGTGATTCCCATCGGTTCGAGTTCGCTCACAACTGTTTCGTTTAGAGTCTTGGTGTTCTCCACGAGTTTGGTCGTTTCTTGCCGGGTGAGCAGTTCGCTTGCGTGGTTTTTAATGACCTCGGTGAGGTGAGTGGTCATCATCGCGGCTGGCTCGACGACGGTATAGCCATTACGCTCAGCCATTTCCTGCATGCCTGGCTCGATCCAGAGCGCGTTGAGACCAAAAACAGGTTCTTTAGTTG
Source organism: Fimbriimonadaceae bacterium (assembly GCA_019638675.1). Lineage (GTDB taxonomy): Bacteria > Armatimonadota > Fimbriimonadia > Fimbriimonadales > Fimbriimonadaceae > UphvI-Ar2. The sequence goes on from JAHBTE010000001.1 coordinate 1,880,499, forward strand.
GCGTTCCCGCAATGGGATGAATCACCGCGCCACTATCAATAGCAAGAAGCTCGTTCGGATAAGCGGTTGCTTGAGCCACGGTTTCGCCGCGGACTTTAAGCACGTATTCATTCGGCTTCAGCGCCGCATTGTCTCGAATCCGAACGCTGGGCATCACGTAGCCAAGTTCGACCGCGACTTGACGTCTGGTTGCGCCGACTCGGTCAGCAAGATCGCCACCCGCCCGCACATCGGCAAGCTTAGTGAGCGAATATCCGATTTCGATTTCGATCGGGTCAACCCCGACCAGCGCCAGCACTTGCTCTGGCCCAACCGGAACTTCGGGAGCAACTTCCACCGGAGCAACTGCTTCTGGCTCAGGTTCGCCCGAAGCCATGCGTTTGAAAGATGGATTTTTTTCTGAAAGCCGACTCAGGGCAATAAGAGCACCGCCGATCATCAAAAAGATCATGGTGGGGAAGCCAGGAACGAACGCAAACAGTACCATTGCACCGCCTGCAACTCCTAGAACGCGAGGCTGGTTCAGCAACTGGCCGAACATGGTTCCTGCCATGCCGGTTTCCTGACCGTTCCGGGTAACGAGCAAGCCGCTGGCGGTTGAAATCAAAAGTGCTGGGATTTGGCTGACCATGCCTTCACCCACGCTGAGCATGGCGTAGGTGCTGAGAATCGTCATGATGTCGCCTTCGCCACGGGTGAACCCCATGATGAACCCACCAATGATGTTGACCAGGATGATAAGCAAGCTGGCGATGGCGTCGCCTTTTACAAACTTAGAAGCACCATCCATCGCACCGTAGAAGTCGGCTTCGGCTTTGACTGCTTTTCGCCGGGTACGGGCTTGGTCTTCGTCAATCAATCCGCTGGCCAGGTCAGCATCAATCGCCATTTGTTTACCGGGCATCGCATCCAAGGTAAATCGAGCGACAACTTCTGAAACCCGGGTCGAACCGTTTGTGATAACCACAAACTGGACGATCATCAGGATGATAAAGCTAATGAACCCGACGACGAAGTTTCCGCCGAGAACGAATTCACCAAAGGTTTGAATCACGTGTCCCGCTGAACCTGAACCTAAAATGAGTTTGGTCGCGGCAATACTCAGGGCGACCCGTAAAAGCGTTGTGACAACGAGCAGGGAAGGGAAAACACTAAAGTGGAGCGGTTCCTTTACGTTGACCGCAGTGAGCATGATCACCACCGCGCTTGCCATGGTGATAACAAGGCCAAGGTCAACCAGGATTTCTGGCAAGGGAAGAATGAGCATCCCAACGATCAGGATCATGCCCACACCGAGTAGCAAGTCGGTATTCTTGAGCACCTTGGCGACGTTGTTCATGCGAGTTCAAATGGGCGTAATTTCCGCCTATGGATAGCTTCGGTAGATTTGCGAGGAAACTTGAGGGCTGAACCCAGGAACAAATAAGATTGTCAATATGTTGCAAAGCTCAAGGTACAAATGGGTGATACAACTATGAGCGCTAAGAATTTGGGCCAATGGCGAGACAAGTATCAACTTGTACTGTGTACGATCCTTTGCCTGGTTTCTGGATATCTGAGTGGGATATTGTTTTTGCCGTTCTTTGGGTTTTTTATGCCAGGAGTGATATTCGGCATAGCTTGGGGGGTAACCGTATTCAGAAGCTTTGGTCGAATCCTGGCCTTCTCTGTTGTATCAGGCTTTATCTATTTTCTTGCCTATGAAATCGCGGTTTCCGGAATATATTCAGGAAGGGAAGTGAGTTTTTATCTGGCGTCACTCTTCGGGGCAGTTATGCTTTCGATAGTCTGTTATCTGATTAATCACATTGAGATTAATTGGGTAATCGTATTGGTGATTGGCCTCATTGCACTTGCCTGTACTCCTACAATGCACATTGGCAACAGTCCAATGGCTTTATTTATCGTATGGCAAACAGTGGTTGGAGTGGCATTGAGTGGATTGATTGTTACAAAAACGCAAGCGAATGAGATCGGGTCAACGCCCGTGGTGGAATCGATCCTTGAAGAGCAGTGAAATTCCTCTTGACCGGAGTATTCTAAAACGAAGCAAGCATGGCGAAAACCACCTCTCTGATCAAATTCCAAGCCGAACTTCACCGCCCAGCCGAAGGCGGGGAGTGGATTTTCTTGCGACTGCCGCAGTCCGCGAGCGATCAACTGCCAACCCGAAGCATGTGCTCGGTGGAAGGCATGATCAACGGATTTGAATTTGTGACCACACTCCAACCGGACGGGGAAGGCGGGCACTGGCTGAAAGCCGAACCCAAACTCAGTAAAGCGGCAAAGATTCAGACTGGCGACGTGGTGGAACTCGAAATCGCGCCGACCGAAGTGGAGCCAGAGCCAGAGGTTCCTGACGATCTGCAAGCCGCGCTCGCCGCATCGCCAGAAGCAACTACGGTCTGGGAGAAAACCACACCCCTCGCCCGCCGTGACTGGATTTTTTGGATGACCACTGGCAAAAAGGCCGAAACCCGCGGCATCCGGCTAGAAAAAATGATCGACATGCTCAGCAAAGGCAAAAAGCGGATCTGTTGCTTCGACCGCTCGGGGCAGTACAGCAACAGTCTCAGTTGCCCGATTCCTGCCGAAGATTAACCTACTGCCTTCGGTTTACTTTTCCACGACTTTATATAAGGGAACACATCGCTAGAAACCAGGTGAACCGCCACCCACAAAGTGAACCACTGAATCCCGAAAATCGGCGTGAGCCAGCCGAATTCCTGGCGGTGGGCGATGAGGTACCCGAGCGCGATAAACGCAATGTTCACAAGCAGAATCAGGAGCGGCGTGAGGAAAATATCCTTTGATTTATTGCGGGCGTTGGCCACAAAGTAGCTTCCGAAGTAGTGGAAATAGCTGCCTCCCGCGATGTGGAGCACGTAAACCCCGGTGAGAAATATCTGCCCTCCGTAACGACTGACGGTTCCCCAAACCATGGCTTCGGCGATAAAGAACAACGCGAGTAATGGACTGCGCGCATCGCCGGAGAGTAGGTTCTTCCAGCCGCCCATTATCAGCACCATCAACCCAAGGAACGACGAGACTCCCCATAGAACCCACGGGCGGGAGTTCACATCCCAAACGTTGAGCAGCACAATGCTGAGCCAAGTAAACGAAACAAGCGCTTGGTACGAAGTCACCCAGCGGGCGAAGATCGGCTCGTTGGCGATGTATTTGCCTTCAAAAGCTTGTTCGGCTTTGATGAAGTGGTCAATAAAATAAACCCATACAATCGCTCCGAACAAGGCGACGCCAATCGCCGACCGTGCCGCCAGCATGGCGGCAATGATCAGGATCAGCGAACCTATGTAGGCCAGGATTCGCCCGCTTTTCACCTCGTCTTGAATCCGGGTGAGAGCACTGCTTTGACCTCGAAATGCAAACACAAAATGCGCCCATCCCGCCCAGGCCACGCAAGCGTAGACGTTCAGAACTTCGGCGGAAAGTTGGTCGGAAAGCCCCTTGCCGTGGGTGGGGGGCACTAACGCAAACGGCAATGCAAAGGTCAGGCCGATTGCTAAAAACGTGAGGCCCAAAACAACTGCAGGCTGCGCAGGTGATCGAGTCGCGGTCTCCGCCATATGTTAGTTACAGTTTACTGCGGGGATTGGTTTTCTTGGCCCTATGAAGCTTTATTTGCGGATTAGATTGATAAGTCAAATTCTACGCTTATGCGGGCCTAAGTAATAGTAGCGAACGAACTTGCACAACCTGCCGCAGGCTTCTTAGATCCTGCTTGATCCTGTAGTGAGCATGACATTTATGGGTTCCTTACTAGGTGCTCTAAACACTGGATAAGCCGCATAAAATATGTCAATTAAGCCCGTATTACTTTAAGCAGAAGCCTTTAAATTGGAAAGTCTTTCAAGCGATAAATTACGTTACAGTATGTGCTCTTTGGCAAGATTTTTATCACTGGAAGCACCGTCGGTCTATACTTGTCGGTATTACACTCACGACAGAGTTCTTTCCATAAGGTTGGGACATTCGTTCTATCATCATTTAGTATTACATGTGAAATTCCATCTCGATGTCTCTAATCTTAATGAGCATTTCTCCTTGCAATATATGTAGCGAATCTCTGATCCAGTGGTGTTGAGTTTCCCACGAGGTTATATCTGATGCATCGAATTGATTTGTAAAAATCTCTAGTGCGCTCTGCTCAATTCCACGTTCGATAATTTTGATCCTATCTACGTGGCTGATTTGAGATCTCAGTTTTTCTCGAAGTGGCTTTTCGTTTCGCCTCAAGGCAACGATCCAATCGTCACCATAATCGTTGAACGGCATAAGGCAAAAAACGGAAGATCGGGTTCGTCCAAGTTCACTGGTCGCCCCAAGACGGAAATCTTTTGGGAGAGACTCAAATACTGTAGTTGGCCCTGTCGAAGCGTGCATCGTACGAATAATGGAATCCTTCGGAAATCTATCCTTTAGCGATTGCCAAAAACTAGCCCACAAGTGTCGATCATCTTTAGCACGCACTAACTTTGCTTGTTTACGTAGCTCCCAACGCTTCGGTGCTTCGGCCACTCGAAAGCTGGGAATCCAAGCTGGATCAAGGCCAGGCCTAGTTTCTCGGCTCCAACTCTCTCCCGCAATAACGGCAAAATATTTACATTCACTTCTGCCTTCATTAAGCCCTCTCAAATTTGCAAGGTGAACTGGGTCAAATTCCGGTGCTATCCATATCTTACAGGCTGTATTTTCATCACCGTAACCAAGTATTTGCCCATTATGTTTATGGTCGCTGCGAGTAAATTGAACCTCTATTATTGCATTCTTAAGAGTGCCGCATACTTCGCAAAGCATATCGGCTCGGTACTGTTCAAACTTAACCTCCAAGGCGATACATCTTAATGGAAAATCAAGTACATCCTGAAGATAAACCAGGTTTTGTATATGCGACAGCCATTTACAAAAGTCGGTCTCTCGACTCCAAACTGCCCGTAGAGATGATGGTACCGGCTCCATAACGTAAGAAAGCTAATCATACCAGGAGGCAGGCGAACTACAAGATTTTAATTTAGTAAGGGCATAATTAACTTGTCACAAGCTGGTTCGCCATGGATAGCAAAAGAGGCGAATCGTACGGGATGCGAACATTAACTCAGCAACTCCCGAAGATCGGTGATCGTCACATCCGGAGCAACGGAATTCTCTCCGCGTTCTTCAGGCCTACCAGTCCGCGATGATGGCGGGACGTCGCTTGGGCGGCGAATCCAAGCTGTTTTCCAACCGTATTCAATCGCCGGAACAATATCGTGTTTGTAGCTGTTGCCCACAAACAGAATCTCTCCGGGAGGCAGACCGACCGCCTGTTCCGCCATCCGGAAAATTCGCTCATCTGGCTTACCGATTTTGTGTTCGCCTTCGATGAAGATATGCGGGAAGTATTCGCGGATGTTGAGCTTCTGGATTTCCTGTTGCTGGATATCCGCCGGACCGTTGGTGATGAGCCCGAGAGGGTACTCCTTGGCGAGTTTTTGGATGACTTCTAATGCTTCTGGGAAGAGTTCTAGCGCGGCTTGACGCTCCACATGGTAGGTGTGCGAGAGCCGGAAGGCAAGTTCTTCGTCGAAGATGTTGAGCCGCTCGAGCATCCGGCGCATGAGTTCGACACGAGTGATTTCGCCGCTGGCGCAGTATTTTTCGTACCAGTGGGTTTTGCCGATGGTTTCCACGAAGCTAGAAAACGCGATCGCCCATTCGCTGAGCATGGCGTCAGGAGTGCTCCCGTGTTCTGGGTGGTCTTCAAACGCTTTGCGGAGTCCTGCTTTGGCGGCATCCCAGTAGGTGCAGAGGGTGTCATCGAGGTCAAAATAGATCGCCTTGACACTTTGGAACTGCGGGATGAGCATGCGGCAATAAGTATGGCAGGAAATAAATTTTTTACTTATATACGATAAAATTCGTAATAACGGGAACTGATACGAAAGTTATCGTAGTTATCTATTTTGATGAAACATTTCGCCAAAATCGCATTGATTCTCGCAGTGTTTGCCTTCACGTGCTCCGGTGCACTTGGTCAAACCGTAAAGACGAATTCGGGAAAGCTGTATCAGCTATTTACTCGGGATGACGTAAAGAAAGATTTGAAGCTCTCTGCCGACCAGCGCAAGAAAATTGATTCCACGATAGATCGCTTAGAAGCGAAGTACGGGATTGAAAATTCTGGAGGATCACGTAGATCCTCAGGTCAAGTGAGTTGGGTAGATGACATGGAGCAGGATATCCGCAAAGAGATTCTCCCGTTACTGAGCAAGGCACAGGTGACCCGGCTAGAGCAACTGCGTATTCAAATTGTGGGAAACAAGGCACTTGCGGAAAAGAAAATCCAAGATAGCCTGAAAATGACGCAAGCCCAGCGCGATAAAGTCAAGAAATTGATTAGTGCGAGTGAGGAAGATATGAAAGATATTGTTCAAGCCGCTAATGGACAAATCGATTCTAAAGTAATGTCGCAGATCAAGGAAATTTCAGCCCAACTCAACGTTGATCTTGGGAAGATTTTGACCGCCGAACAGAAGTCTGCGTTTGAGAAAATGAAAGGGCCGAAGCTCGCTTCGTAGGATCAGTTGGCTTAACCCGGATGTTCCTGCTTACATTTAGGGAGGAATGTCCGGGCAATTTTATTTCTGTCGTTGTATTTGGTTTGAGCAGTGGAGCGGCAAATATAAGAGCTCCGATTATAGAGAGCAGAGCTGGCAGCAACGGACGCCCAGATTTGCTGATTCCAATAGACTTCCATCTTCGGCTTGTTGCGTGACATTGAATTGCAAGAGCGGGAGTTTTCGCGCGTAACAGAACGATTTGCCGTAGGGTTTCCGCGTAAAAAAGCGGGTCGTTTGTGCTGGCTGTTGCGTCGGCTTCAATTTCTCGCTCTAAGTCAAGTTCGGCTTTTAGCCAATGAATCGCCGGATGCCACCAGAAGAGAGCGGCAACGATACTGGTTAGAAATGTTCGGTACCAGTGCCGCTGCTTAATGTGTGTGAGTTCGTGTTTGAGGATAAGCCTGATCTGTGGTTCGGCGAACTGGTCAGTTATTTTTGGATTGATGTAGAGCGTGTTCCCGTAAACCGCAGCGAGTAGTGAGTTCTTGCTGGTCAAAATAATTTTCGGTGCCTTGGTTTGCAAAGTATCGGCTTCTTCTTTAACGAGTTGCGTAAGTTGGCCTGGAATCTCAGAACTCTTGTTTTGGCTAAGGAATTTTAGATGACGACATGTAGTTAGCGCGAGAATACAAATACATCCGGGTAGCCATATAGCGGTGAGAAATAAGAATTTTGGTTCGTTGACTTTGTGAATGGTTGCCCATGGCGCATTTGAAATGATCATCGCCGTCCCTAAAACAAAAGCTAAAACAAGAGATTCGAGGGCTATCTGTCTTGTCCGAGATGTGCTCGATTTTCGGAGAAATACAATTGGAATACTCAATAAAAAGCCTAGTGCGGCAATGGCAATAACGGAGGACTCTAACCGTTCAAAAAATGTTGAGGGGAGGACAATCATTCTGAACTTTTCTCCGCGTTATCTTTTTCAGAACGCAATTTTTGGATTGTGCGTTCAAGTTCTGCAAGGTCAGATTCCTTAATAGTTTTAGGATCAACCGCATGCAATAGCAGGCTCGATGGTGAACCTCGGAATACATCCTGAATAATCTGTGCGATCCAGCTTCGTTTGGATTCTTCTGCCTGCGCCGAGACCGCATAAACATGACCACGACCCTCTGCCGATCTGGTCAACAAGCCCTTATCAAACATGATCTGAACAGTTTTTAGAACCGTTGTATAAGCAACATCGTGGGTCGGCTGGATCAATTCGTGAAGCGATTTAACGCTAGATGCTCCATGCTCGGCAAGGAGTTGCAGAATCCGGGCCTCGGATTTTGTAATCTGCTGTTTTCCTGGCTTGCGTCCCATGAATAGTGAATTGTACGATTTTTATCGGAGTTCGGTTCCTCTAAAGTCCGGGACTCAGGTTAACGTTTGCATCACGCGTAAACTCAGAGTATGTCCACCCGGATTGAAAAAGATAGTTTAGGCGACGTTCATGTGCCTTCTGATGCTTATTGGGGAAGCCAAGCCGAGCGCACCCGTGGCTTGTTCAAAATCAGCGGTTTAACCGAGCACCCTCGCATGATTGACGCCTACATCATGCTCAAAAAAGCGTGTGCGGTAGCCAATGGCGAACTCGGTTTGCTCGACCAAAAGCAAGCGGATGCGATTGCTCAAGCCGCCGATGAAATCTTGGGCGGAAAGCTGCGTGATCAGTTCCCGATTGACGTGTTCCACATGGGCGCGGGCACCAGCTTCAACATGAACTGCAACGAAGTCTTGGCAAACCGGGCCGAGGAGATCCTGGGTGGAAACAAAGGCGAATATAAGCTGGTTGGTTCTAACGACCACGTGAACTACGGTCAATCTACCAACGATACATTCCCGACGGCAATGCGGGTGATGTCGCGTTTGATGATGGAGCCGCTATTTGAACAAGTTGACCGATTAGAAAAAGCACTTGCCGATAAAGGAAAAGAGTTTGATCATGTTCTCAAGAGCGGGCGTACGCACTTGCAAGATGCAGTTCCAATCCGGTTAGGTCAGGAATTCACCGCCTATGCGGCGAGCATCAAACGAGCCAGAAAATGGCTCGAAATGGCAGCTTGGGAACTAGAAGATTTAGGAATCGGTGGCTCAGCGGCAGGTACTGGCATGAACACCCATCCGCAGTACAGATTCCGGGTTGTCGAGCTGTTGGGTGAGTACACAGGGTTGCCATTCCGCCCGAGCGAAGATATGCGCGAGGCGATGCAAAGTCAACTCTGTATGGCGGCTCTCTCCAGCGGACTGCGGGTGCTGTGCTTAGAACTCACACGCATCACCAACGATCTGCGATTGATGTGCTCAGGGCCGCTCACCGGACTAGCTGAGATCACTTTGCCATCGGTTCAGCCGGGAAGTTCGATCATGCCGGGCAAGGTCAACCCCAGCATGGCGGAAAACATGAACTTGGTTCTTTTCCAAGTATTGGGTCAATGTCAGGCGTTGGATTACTGCGTGCAGGCTGGTCAGTTAGAACTCAACGTAATGATGCCGAGCATGGCCTTTAGTTCGCAGTTCTCGCTTCAGATTTTGGCGAACACAATTGATACCTACGTTGATAACTGCATTGTCGGAATCACCGCAAACGAAGAGCGATGCAAGATGTATGCAGAAACTTCGCCGAGCTTGGCAACTGCGCTCAATGCCCATATTGGCTACAAAGCAGCGGCGGATGTTGTTAAGAAGTCACTCGCTTCTGGCAAGACAATCCCGCAGGTTGTTCGCGAAGAAGGCTTGCTTGACGAGGAAACTCTTACCCGTTCGCTTGATCCTGCCTTGCTGACCGAGCCAGGAATTCCCGGCAAGTAAAGCGAAAGTCTATAAAAATTGCGGGCAATCGGTGATAGCGAATGCCCGCAAAGTGTAATAAAATAGAGGTGCTTCACTCTCGGCATGCGAGATGTGAGCGGTGCAATTGCTATGAGACAGAATTTTGCGGCGTTAGCCGTTCTTGGTTTGGTCGGTGTCCCCTTTGTTGCCAACGCGATTACGATTCGTGATGACGTTTCAGATGCGGCTTCACAGGCGTTTGCGGCACAGAGCCAATTTCAGTCAGTTGGGCAGATAGGTGGTGCAAGCGGAGTTTTGATTGCTCCAAATTGGGTGTTAACAGCCTGGCACGTAGCTTCTGGATTTGCGGGAAACCCTTCTGCTGCAGTCTTTACAATTAATGGAAATTCCTACACTGGGGCGGCAGTCTTTAACTTGGCACCTCCCGGATCAAACGTAAACACTGTAATCACCAATGGAACCGACCTCACATTGGTACGACTTACTTCCGATGTCGTCGGTGTAGCGCCGGCCCAACTGTATACGGGAACCATGGAAGTTGGGCACACAGCTTCAGTTATCGGGTTTGGATCTGGTGGATCGGGAACCACTGGAGCCAGCCTTGGCGGAGGAGTTAAACGTGGGATGAGAAATAGCATTGATCTATACGTTGAGCCAGTTCCCGGTGGCGATCCTGGTCAAATTCAAGGTTCGGGAAGCCGAACAAACACCTTTATCGCTGATTTTGACGATACAACTGAAGGGCATAACCAGGTTGGAACAGCAGATTGGCTTGACTTAGAAGGAAATGTTGCCGGAGGCGACTCTGGAGGCGGATTGTTCCTTGAAGAAAACGGACAGTTTTTCCTTGCGGGAATTTCTTCATTCGCTGGATGGGATGTTCCACCGGCCGTTCCATTTGGCTACGGTTCCATTTCTGGATTCACGAGTGTGAGTGGGAACATGGGTTGGATTCAAAATACGATTAATCCGGTGCCAGAGCCTGCAACGATGTTCGCCTTGGCTGGTCTTGCCGCGGTTGTTGCACGACGTAAGCGAAAGTAAGACTGACCTCACCCCCTATTCCCCCCTCTCCGTTAAAACGGAGAGGGGGAATTTTGTTTTAGACGGTCGCCCGCGTTTTGGCGATAACGCCCGCCAAAAAGGCTTCGTTGGTCGGAGTGCGTTTCAGCAACTTGATCAACGATTCGGTTGCATCCACCGTGTCTTTGGCATTGGCGAGCATTCGGTGGAGATGGTAAACCGCTTCCAGAGTGTTGTCGTTGAACAACTGCTCTTCGTGGCGGGTAGAAGACCGTCGCACGTCTATTGCTGGCCAGATGCGTCGCTCTGCGAGTTCTCGATCCAGAACAAGCTCCATGTTGCCAGTGCCTTTGAATTCTTCAAAGATCGCATCGTCCATCTTGGAACCAGTGTCAACCAACGCGGTTGCGATGATCGTGAGTGAACCACCTTCTTCGATGTTCCGGGCTGCACCAAAGAACCGTCGAGGACGGTAAAGGGCGGCAGGATCAAGACCACCGGATAGGGTTCGACCGGATGGATTGATGGTCAGGTTGCTTGCGCGCGAATAGCGGGTGATGCTATCGAGCAAGATAACAACGTCTTTGCCGGCTTCCACCTGACGCTTGGCTTGTTCCAAACAGAGGTCAGCGACTCGCATATGGTTTTCTGCCGGTTCATCGAACGTTGAACTGATGACTTGACCTTTCACAAATCGCCGCATATCGGTGACTTCTTCTGGTCGTTCGTCAACAAGCAGAACCATCAGAACTGCGTCGGGAGTGTTTTCGGCGATTGCTTGCGCGATAGCCTTGACGATTGTGGTTTTCCCAGCTTTTGGCGGAGCAACGATCAATCCCCGTTGACCTTTACCGATTGGAGCGATCAAGTCAATGATTCGGCCGATGGTGCGGTCAGGTAGGGTTTCTTGCTTAAACCGCTCATCAGGGAAGAGGGGAGTAAGAGTTTCAAAATCTCGGCGAACTTGCAGTTCGGGCGATTGGGTGGCCAAGCTATTGACCGATTCAACCCGGAGCATGCCCATGTATTTTTCGCCTTCTTTTGGCAATCGCACTTGTCCGAAAACAGTGTCGCCTGGCTTGAGGGAGTGCTTTTTCACCAGCGACTGGCTAATATAAACATCTTCTGAGGACTGCTGGTAGTTCGGTTGGCGCAAGAATCCCCAACCATCGTTGACCATTTCCAGAATGCCGCGCCGATAAACTGCGCCCGCTTCTGCATTGGTCGTGATGAGGAGTTCTTCAATAACCTTGCTACGCTCCTGATCAATTGAGATCTTTGCCTTTTTGGCAAGCTTGGCAAGGTCGGTGGGAGAAAGCTGGTCGAAGTAGTTGTAATCTTCTTTTGGCAAGCTTTCCAAATCAACGACGTCGTTGTCTCTGGGTCGGTCACGGTGGCGCCGAGTGCGCTGGCGTGAACCGCTTTCTGATTTCCGCGGACGGAATGTGTGACTCATAGGGGTCTGATACGCAAGTAATGCGTTACCTTAAATGGAGAGGAGTTTGGGGGAGCAATCAGTTGCGAATATTATTCGGCTGAGCTCGTATCAACGAGTAGAGCGACATAAGGCAGATTGCGATACATCTCTTTATCGTCTAATCCATAACCTACCACAAATTTGTTCGGAATTTCAAATCCAATATATTCCACCTCAGTTTCGTGGGTCCTCGCATCTGGTTTAGAGAGCAGGGAAGCCACTCGGAGCGACTTTGGCTCCCGGGTCAGCAGGAGTTGGCGAAGGTGGGTGATGGTTAAGCCCGAGTCAATAATATCTTCGACGATCACAACGTGCTTGCCTTTAATATCGAAATCGTGGTCTTTTTTGATACGAACCGTGCCTGTGGTTTCACGTCCGCCATCCCAACTGCTGACCTGTATAAAGTCGAACATCACGTCGCCTTTTAGCTCTCGCGCGAGATCAGCGAGGAACGGGAACGCGCCTTTGAGCACACAAAGCAAAACGATGGTTTCGTCTCCGACGTCTTTACGAATCTCAGCAGCTATTTCTGAGACACGTACTTGAATTTGTTCGGCGGAAATCAGCGTTTCTAATTTGTGACTCATGATAATTTGTGCGTGAGGGTGACGGTTGAGGTGGCGGTTTCAAAAATCGTGACTTGCAACTCGGAAATGTTGCTGTAAGGCTTCAGCGGCTCTGCTATTTTGCCAAGGAACCATGCGGCAAGTTCTTCGGTAGTCGGGTGGAAGGGCACGAGAGAGAGCTTCATGCCTTGCGAAACGAGAAAATCGACCAGCGGCTGATCGTTCTCGTGAAGCATCGTCGAGTGGTCAAGCTCATCAATGATCGGTTTGATAATCCGGGTGATATCGCCAAAATCGAACACCATTCCACCTTGATTGAGTGTGCCAGTGAGAGTCACACAAATGCGGTAGGAATGTCCATGCAGGTTTTGGCAACCTTCGGTGTGGTAACTCAACCGGTGACCCATCTCCCAGCGGTATTCCTTGGATATGGTTGTGGGAATCGGCTCAGTCATCGGCGTTGAGGAATTGTGCCGGATGAACTGGTTGGGGCCTGGGCAAAATCGCGAAACTTTTGCTTGGTGAATGTTGAATTCATCCGGTTGTAGAACAGGATCACCAGGTCTGCTTTCTTTGCAAGTGCCGGGTACTTATCGTATGCCGTCCAGAACACTTTATCGCCCGTGAACAAGGCTTGGGCAAACATATTCAAGTCTTCTTCTTCGCTACTCGTCGAATATTCGCAAATAAAGCCTTTTTCGTGATACTTGGCACTGTGAGTTGTATTTGCTGTGCCTTCCCTCAGCGACTGAGTTCCGTCGCCTCGGTATTTGAATCCGCTCGGCAGTGCTGCAACCCATTCCGAGGTCGGGAATATCTTTGCGTAGTTGCGGAGGAGAATACTGCTGAATTCGTGGTGGAAGGCTTCTTCTAGATAAGTATCACTAAATCCATTTCTTACTCCGCTGTTCGCCAAGTAGATCGCGTCGAGCGAGTTAGTGCCGCCGTATTCAATACCGTAAAAGGCAATTGATTTGGCGATGTAAACAGTTTTAAGGTTGCGGCTCAAAAAGTCGTTTGGATATTTAGGTAATGCCTTTTTAATTGCCGCTACGGATCGTTCCTTTTCTCGCTCATCGATCTTAACCGCCTTTGGTTTGATTTCCTCAGTCTGCCAGTAAGCAGGGAAGAAGCTGTCATCAATATCCGAAACTATTTTGGGCTGTGAAAGCTGGGTTTGGAGAACCAGGTAAACGGCGGTAATCATGGACTATTCCCACTCAATTGTAGCTGGAGGCTTGGATGTCAGGTCGTAGAGAACTCGGTTGACTCCATCCACTTCGTTGACGATGCGGTTGGAAACGTGCTCCAAGAAGTCAAAAGTAAATGGGAATGCCTGGGCGGTCATTGCATCTTCACTTGTTACGGCGCGTAATACGATTGGTTGCTCATAAGTACGCTCGTCACCCATAACGCCAACACTTCGCACATCAAGCAGTGCCGCGTAAGATTGCCAAATCCCTTTATTGAGCCCAGTTTTTAGCAGTTCTTCGCGGAAAATCCAGTCGGCATCCTGAACAATTTTCACCCGCTCGGGAGTGACCTCTCCGAGAATCCGAACCCCAAGTCCAGGGCCAGGGAATGGTTCACGATCAACAACTTCGCTTGATAAGCCAAGCGCACGGCCGACTTCGCGGACTTCATCCTTGAACAGCCAGCGGAGCGGTTCAATGACCTTGAGCTTCATCCAATCGGGTAATCCCCCGACGTTGTGGTGAGTTTTGATTTTGGAGGCGGTCGGAGAACCGGATTCGATTACGTCAGGATAAAGGGTGCCTTGAGCCAAAAAATCGTGAGCTTGCAAAACCGCCTTGTTTCGCTCAAAGCAGACAACAAAGTTTTCACCGATGATTTTTCGCTTGGCTTCTGGATCGGTAACACCTTTGAGCTCGCCAAAAAACTGGTCGTGTGCGTTGATAACAATAAGGTTGGGATGGAATGTTTTAGTGAAGGTTTCTCGAACTTGCTCCGCTTCGCCTTTGCGAAGAAGCCCGTGATCGACGAATACGCAAGTGGTTTGCGAACCTACACTTTCCGCTAGCAATGCCGCAACGACGGAGCTATCTACGCCTCCCGAAACCGCACACAAAACCTTTCCGTCTCCCACTTGCTCTCGAATTGATTTGAGAGTGTCTTCGATAAAGTTCTGCGGAGTCCAATCTCCTTTCAACTCGGCGATGTCGAATAAAAATTTCTTGAGCAGAGCTCGTCCATCGGTCGTATGAGTGACCTCTGGATGGAACTGCACTCCGTACTTTTTCGCCGCGACATTTTCCATCGCCGCAACTGGGCAAGTCTCGGTATGCGCGGTGATTTGAAATCCAGGTGGAACGGCGGTAACTTTATCACCGTGAGACATCCAAACTTGGTCGTTGTTCAGCACAGAAACAAACGAACCTGGTTCAGTTTTACCAAGATGACGGCGACCATATTCGCGGGCCGGACTCTTTTCAACGTGTCCACCCATGCGCAAAGCCATGAGTTGCTGTCCGTAGCAAATCCCAAGAGTTGGGATGCCTTCCAGTACTGAGAAATCTAAATCGGGAGCATCGGCTCCTAACGTGCTTTTCGGGCCGCCAGAAAGGATCACTGCGCTGGGCTTGCGATCTCGAATGTGCTCGGCGGCAGATTGCCAAGGCACCATCTCAGAATAACAGCCCTGTTCGCGCACTCGGCGCACGATGAGCTGGGTGTATTGCCCACCAAAATCAACAACGGAAACGAGTTGGTGCTCCAAGTGAGAAAGTATGTCCGAAGGTTCAATATCCCGGTAAGGACTCCAGGTTTTATCGCGTCACAAGAGTTGGCACGCCAGGTGCATATAAGCAGTCCATGGCATCTGGCAGTAAGCAGAACAAACGGCTGATAACTGGAGGGTTGATTGTTCTGCTGATTGGGTCAGCGGTAGCGGCGCAAGCATCAGGTGGTTCAAATTCGGTAACCCCAGAGCTAGCGGCCCCGATTATCCCGTTCGTTGCTTCGGTTGCGTTTGCCCTGAACCGCAAACGAGCTTAAAAGAATTTCCTTCTCAAATCCTCAAATCCGGCTGGCTTCCTGTTCATTCAGGAGGCCGGTTTCACTTTAAGTCCAGCAGATTTTGATAAGCCGTGATTACCCGCTGTGTCATGTGTTCAAGCGTAAATCTGGAATCGAAAGTAGCTTTTGCGTCGCGGCCAAGCTCTTGGCTCAGTTCTTTTTCTTCAAGCAATCGTTTGATTGCCGATTCAAAGTCAAGCGGATTCGGCTTTTCCGGGTCATCGGAGTAGATGAGCAAAGCGTTTTGATTGTGTGTGAGGATTTCAGGAATTCCGCCTGTGGCGTTTGCAATGATCGGTTTTCCGATTGACATCGCTTCAACCACCGTCAGTCCAAACGCTTCTTTCCAAATACTTGGAACGATGACCGCATCCATCGCCAGCATGTGGTTGGCGACATCGGTTTTATATCCTTCAAAAACTACACGGTTACTCAGAGTGAGTTGTGCGACGAGGTTACGAAGCTCTGTTTCGTGCGGCCCTTCTCCGAAGATATGAAGAACGACCTGCGGCAAATTGGATACTGCCCTTATTGCGACATTTTGCCCTTTGACCCAGTGCAGGCGTCCGAACACTCCGATATGGAAATGGGAGTCACTCAATGATTGTTTGGCTTCTGCTTGCGATAGGGTTGGCATGAGTGGTGGTGAACCGCTGAGAGCAAGCTGAATTTTGGCCGCCGGAATGCCATCGGCGATAAGGTGATCGCTCACGGTTTGTGAGATGGAAACAAACCCGTCGTATAGCCGGTTATAATGCTCTGCGCGCTTACCTTTGAACTTCACCGCAACATGCCGTGTCATCAAATTCTTCGGTACTTTGGCTATTCGCGCGGCGAGTGCCGGAACAATGTAATCGGGAGAAAAATGGGTGACGATGAATTCCGGTTTCTCTCTCTTGTACAGCCTAATATGCGAGGCTAAGGCAATAGGATCGTACTTGGTCGCCAACCTGATATTGTGAGAGGGAACTTCCAAGTGTTGCGCTAGCGGAGACCCACTAGGAGCAGTAACGGAAACCGCCTGACTTTTGCGTGATAGCTCGCTGGTGAGAAAGGCGATGTACCGCTCAATGCCGCCCCAATCTTTGTGCATGGAGCTACCGATATGGATGTGCGGCGGGAGTTTTTCGGACACCAGGTGCTAGTTTAGCGGGTGATCAGGCGTGAATGCCGTGCTGAGTTTCCACAATTTGCTTAAGCGCATCAATTTGTTGGAGCATCTGCTTTACTAAGTGGATTTGAGTCCGCGCTCTATCTAGGTTTTGATTTGGACGATGAGTTCGGAAATAAACGTCGCCATTCAGAAAGTCGGTTAGGAACCGGATACCAATTGTGAGAGTGATAACTGCACCGCAGTAAGGCATGGCATCCCATTCGGCGGGGTGAAGTGATTTGCCGGTTGTTTCAGCGAATCCCCGGATGATTGCGGCAAACTTCGATTGGTCAAAAACGACTTTGGTGAGGTCACGCTCATCTTCGGCGGCAGTGTTGCAAGCCGTGCGAATTAAATCACCGATATCGAACAACGCCGTGCCTGGCATTACTGTGTCCAAGTCAATAACGGTGAGCCCGGTGAGGGTTTCTTCGCAGAACAAAACGTTATTGACCTTAGTATCGTTGTGAGTTACCCGAACTGCTTCGGGGTGGGTTTGAATCACCCCCATCAACTTTCCGGCGAGTTCACGGTGAGCTTGGACGAAGTCAATTTCTTCTTTAGCTAGTTCTGCACGACCATCAACTGGATTCGCGAGTGCTTGGTCAAATTGGCTCAACCGGAAGAGTGTGTTGTGAAAATCCGGAATCGTGATATGAAAATCGGACGGGTTCAGGTCGCTGAGATCGTTGAGAAACGTTCCAAAAGTCAGTGCGGCCTGGTACGCGATATCTGGATTAGGAACGATATCGAAGCTGGTTGAACCTTCAACATACTTATAGCACCGCCAATAGTGACCATCGTCATCCAAATAATAATCTTGCCCATCTTGACTCGGGATCAGGTGAAGATTTCCTGCGTAGTTCGGGCGCTTTTCCGCTAGGTGGTCTACAACCTTACGGATGTTCTTCATCATCTCCGGGGCGTTTGGAAAGACATTGGTATTGATATGTTGATGAATGTAACGGAGGGTTTCGCCACCCTCACGCACCACGGTCATATAAGTGCGATTGATGTGACCTTGTTCGATTTGAGTATCTTGCAAGAGTTGCCCTTTCGGCAAAAACTGCGGAGTAATCGGACTTAAGATCGCCATACCAATTTTCTCAATAACATTACCAGAGACGTGGCGGAAGCAATCCGGATTCATGCAATTGCTTGAGTCTGCTTTTGACAGAATCAATATCTTCTTTGAACGTGAGTCCAAACCATTCGGAATCGCTGAGCATTGTGTGCACAGTCAGGCTGGAATGATTGATTTCGTGTTGCAAGAAGTCGGGCAAGGTAATTTCCGCCGATGTCTGGCTTTCTAGTTTTTCTTGCACGTATTGTGCCATGAGTTCAATTAGGGAGCGAGAGAGCAGAAAGCAGTTCATCGAAACTGGCGCATCAAGTGCGATGCTCATACTTTGACTATTAGCTTCGCCGATAGCATTGTCACCCTTACGAACGATTTTGTGAGTCTCTTGAATATCAAGAAGTTGATCGCCCTCAATGGTGCATATTGCCCTTGAAACTCCACCATGCTCGGATAGTGTGTTCTTGAGCTGATAAGGAACCGTAGCGGCTTGAGGATTCATTAGCGAAAGCTTTTGGGTTGCGGCAAATGTTGCCGCTCCATAATAATCGTCCGCGTTAATGACGATTGCATGGTCTGTATTTAGGACAGGCAAGCAAGAGGCAACCGCATGCGCTGTTCCAGGAGGTTTCCCGCTTGGGGTTTCTTGCAAAACGATCTCTGTCGGGAAAGGTAACCCTTTTACTGACTCTTGAGCCTGAGGCAGAACTTCTGACCGTGTGAGCAAAATCAGCCGATCCACGCCATTACGCATTGCATGGAAAAGTGAATAGTGAAATAGGCACTCGCCATGTGGGCCAAGGGGAAAGAATTGCTTTGGCCCACCAAATCTCGAACCAAGCCCACCTGCAAGAATGATTAGTGTCATATTTGGCGTGCAATCGCGTTCAGATTATGCTTCAAGTGTCCGATAATGAACTATACTTTTCTGTTCTTTGAAGACGAGTAAATGCCAATGGAATCCCAAAGACTCAGCATAAAATCGCCTCTCATTGGCAATATGCTCGCACTTTTTTGGTCAATTCTAACAGTATTTATTGTGGTGATGGTGCTCGGCTTAGGAGGGCATATTTTTAACGTAGATGAGCGAGAACTTCTTTATTCAGTAGCAGATAGATTCGCTGGCGTACCATCAACCTCGCTTGCATGGCCCGCTTCAACGATTCAGCTGTTATTAGTGCCATTTTTGCTGCTAGCGGGATGTTTTGGCGTTCTTCAGGATCGTTCTCCGAGCGGGTTTACACGTGTCGTTTCTGATTTATATGGTGACCCTCATCAATGGATGATATTTAGTCGTTTTTTGCTGCTCTTAGTATATTTTCTCCTTTGCTGGAACATTTGCAAAGTTGTGCTTAAGAAACTCAATCCTGCGGTCCTTCTACCATTGTTGGGGATTGCTTCAGCACCTATTTTCATGAAGCAAGGAATTATTTTTGGTGGTGACGTTCTTGGAATGCTCAGTTGTACTCTTGCTGCATGTATCCTGCTCACGAGTGAAGGAAGGCGCCCGGAAATAATTAAGAGCTCCATCTTACTGGGCATATCGATTGCTTCACGAGCGACTTTCGGGCTGTATTTTCCTTTGTTCTTGATGTTAATTCTCCTTTTGTCAAGAAAAGATGAAGTCTGGAAAGACGAAGGGAGCGCAGTATTAAAGCGATTAATCTGGTGCGGAACAATTGTTACCGCTTCATTTGTTGCAGTTTGTCCCTATGCATGGACTGATCCTCTTCGTATGGTGAAGTCCGTTCTTGGTAACGCTGGACGATCAGGTGAATCCGTCCAGCTTGCAGAAAGATTGACCGATGCTTTTTTTCAAATTGGGCCAGTTTTTTGGCTAATAGTTCTTGTAGCAGTCTTTTATGGCAGCTGGAAAGGCAAAACTATATCTTTCATTTGCCTCGGGTTTGGCCTTGCACTGCTTGCAGTTCTTTGCAAAGTAGGTGTTATATTTGATCGTTATTTCTTACTTCTTATGCCTGCATTCTTTGCGGCGACCTTCACTTCAGGTGTTGAAGTGAAGTTTTCACAAATAAGAGTAGCGACAGCTTCTATTGCCCTGGGTAGCTTATTGCAGTTGACTGCTTTTGTATTACCAATATTAACCGGAGCAGTTGAGCGTAATCATCAAGAAAGAGCCTTCAGAAGCTATCTTTCTCAAATTGCAGAGACTGAAACTGTTTACGTTGATTTTGCGGTCATCCAGCACGTTGATATGCGGGTTTTTGCGACCGATTCACTTAACTCCCAAATTAAAATTACGGCGAACGGCTTGATGAATACAGTAATTCGTGGTCAGGTTCCTAGAGCGAACTCATATGTCAGTACCTTTGGTGTCCCTTGGAACTTTGTTGAAGACGAACTTGCGTTACAGGCTAGGTTGAACGCAGTGGCCGTGCCAATTCGAAAAGGGGCGAGTGTTGAACTTTACGCAAATGATTCTTCAATGAATGAAAGATATAACTTGCCGGGATTACCCAATGGTGAGAATCAAGGGCTAATAGTTTCTTCAATACCAATTCAAGAGTACGGATCACCCAAATTACGGATTGGCGATGAACTATTCTTATACGAGCGGTAGCTACGACTCTTCTGTTTGAAGCACTGTTCGAGTAACGCGATTTGGTGTTATTGTTCGCCTTCTTCCAACCGGAGAGATGAAGGCAATTCCGCCTGCAATACAGAATGAGTTCGAAAGGACGTCTGTGAGCTGAAGAAGGCTTGTTCCTTCAGTAAAAGATCTTAAGAAAAGTGATGCTGAAGCCACTATTATGAATTTTCCAAGTAATTTGTTGGCTCCTCGACTGTTGACGAAATGCTGAATGCCCTTATAAACAATCGCTCCGAAAAGGACAAAGTAGCAAAGTAGTCCAACTAAACCAGTCTGAAGAAGCATCGTAACATAGAGGCTATCTGCGCCACCTGAGCGGAATCCATAGCCAAAAATCTGCGAATTTTGCCACACTTCCAGGATCTGGCTAAAAATTTCTAAGCGTCCAGCGGTTGGGTCGTTTGTTTCAAATGTTCGTTTGAAAATGTTTCTTATGACTGGAAGATTGCTTAATGCACCACCAAAAAGTCCAAGGACAAGTGCAATGCCGATTGCTCCTAAAAATCCTCTGAGAGCGTACTTTTTAGGGTTCTCCGAAAGAGTCATGAGGAACAGTAGCAATAGAACCAATATTGTCGAAACCAAGGCTGAGCGACCTTGGGCAACCAACATCGTATAGGTGCCGCTGCCAATCAAAAGAGCTCGTACCCACATTTTGAGGTGTGGGTCAAGAAACGTAAAAATAACGACTATCGAGCCCATCAAAGAGCAGAGGTTAGGATGCAACCAGTTGTCAAAAGCACCCCGCGTTCCATTAAAGATGGTAAAGCCTTTTGCAAAATAGAAAAAGTTTGTGGCGATCGCAATGATCGCGGTTCCAACGATCAGCCATCTGATAACTTGCTCAATCGGTGGCTTTTTGCTGGTAGAAATGCATCTTGGAATAATGATGAACACTACAATCAAGCGCATTGCCAAAATCCCAACGTAAGCTAGAATTTGAAGCAAGCTGATAGAATTTGGCCTCAAATAAAACAGCCCGGGAATGCCAATTGCAACGATACTCAGTGAGAGTATTTGAAATGAGTTCAACTTCTTACTTGGCTTAATGTAGTACTCAGCATAAATAGCGAGCATAGTAGCTATAAACCAAACCCCTACAAAGGCAAGTTCAGGTTCAATTCCAATTAATTGACAAGCGATAAACGCAAGCGGCATAACTACAAAGAGCGTGCCTGCAACCATAGCAAACAAACTTTCTTTATTCTTTGCCGCCCCAATTTCGCCACGAATGTAGGGTGCGCCAACCAACGGCTTCATGTTAGCCATTGGGGGTCAACCTCGTGAGCGTGGGGGATTGCATCATGCGTTCAGAGACTCGTAGACGAGATTACCAGATCACGCCAGGCTCAAACTTGGTTCAGAACCCGTTTGACTACATCAATTTTCGGGAGATTGAGACGGAGTCTTAAATGAAAATGCCCGGCTGGGACGGTCGGGCAACATGAGCAAGGTTTAGTTCTTTGTCAACTATTGAGAATCTGATTCCCCAAGTTCTGGATCAGACTCAATTGGGAATACTACGCTGCCCATCAATTCAGTGGGTTCTTCTTTCTCTGGCGGGCAGACGGCTTTGCCCATTATTGGCGTATTTTCAGGAGCAGCTTCACCTTGCTCAACAATATTTGGGGGTGCCACATCCCCCATTACTTGAGGTGGCTCGGCAGCCGCTTCACCGATATCGGCGTTGGATTTGTAACCTGGATCTGGTTGAGTTTGATCTGGCTCCAAAACTTTGCCAACCATGCCAGAGTTTTCGGTTGGGCCGCATGCGGTCAGCGGCACCAAGGTCAGAGTTGCGGCCCCGGCTAACGCGACCCGCCTGAACCAGCCTTGCTTAGTTTTAAAACTTCCTTGCGGGCCACTGACCATGCGGATGCACACGCGTCCGCTGGTGTTGCAGAGCAGTTGCTCAGCGTCGCCCGCCGACAATTCCGCGAGGTTGTGCACCGATTTTTCGCAGTGCGAGCAAAACCGCGACTGGTCATCGCCAGTCATTTCGTTCCAATCTTTAGGGCACGGCTTGGCAATTCGGACGTCGTTTTTGTCGGACATGCAGAGTGAGTGTAGGCTTAAATCAAAAGAGTTCAAAAGATTTTTATTTGTCTGCTAAGCGAACAACGGAATCGTTCATCAATTGCGTGAAAGTGCCTGCTTCGTCGGCTTCATTGAGTTCAGGATAATAAGCACAATCGAAAACCTTTTCGCCCGCAAAAAATCGTTCGGCGACATCATCTTCGGTGAGGGCAACTCGGAGCGCAGGCACAAGTTGAATGGTGCGAGAATCCAGATTGAGGTTTTCTGTGAGTTCCAATGGGGGATAAAACGCTGAGTTACAAGCTTCCAAGTGAACGGCGTTGTGCCTAACCGTTTCTAACTGCTGGGGTTGCTGGTGGATTGGGAGCAAGCCAGATTTATAGGCTCGTTCGCATTGGCGAACCGAATAACTGTGATATCTCATGCACGGCGAGGGCCGAGCCGGATGCCCGACGCAGAGGCCATCGAGGTTCAGCGGGCACATTCGCGATTTCAGAATCTTTTCTTCAGTGGTTGACTTATCCCACTCCGCCATGTATTCATCAATCCGGGTTAAGAGTTCAATTATTTCCTCCGGCTTGAGGCTTGCTTTGAGATACCGGGCGAGGGAGAGAACTTCGAGCGGCACGGTGGCAACCCGGATCGCGCAACAGTAGTTGCATCCCTTTTTGCACTCGAAATTTGCCGCGTCGGGGTTTTGGTCGAGCAGGTTGCTGGTGTACCGGTGAACCTCTTGCACCGCATCTATCAGGCCACCAACCGTCGGGTTTTGGCGATAGATGTTCAGCAAATGGTATGCGCTTTGCAAATAGACAACCGCGAATTTGTTGAGCGATTCGGGGAGGTCGGCGGGCGGGAGAGGGATGTTGAACTCTTTGGCAAGTTCGTACCCTTTGAGTGTTTGTTCAGAACTGGTAAGCGTCGGGCGATCGTATCGCTGCTCTTGGTTCTGACCCACTGGGCGAGTTTATCAGAACCAGGATCGAATATTTGTGAGTCGAAACCGATTAGGAGTTTTTATCAAGTACTTGAGGGCAATCTAAAGTCTTGAGCTGTGAACCATCACGGGGGAATTGTTTCGGTTGAGATCCATTCAGAATTGCTGGTGCATCTACACCCTTTCCAGTAGCTTGAATCTTTTCATGAGCTAGTTCAACAGTATGAAATTTTAAGTGCCAACGGCTAATCACAAGAGAGTTTGTTGCCTTAGGCGAACCTCTAAACAACTCGCTTATATGGGTTACTGCCCAATTCAATACTTTCTTTAGCCAAATTCCCAGTTTCGTAATCCACGTAATTTCCATGTAGAGCCTTCCAACACGACCCCCCACAGACGCCTGGCATTTTACAAGGATAATCCTTGTTCACGATATTCTGTTTTCAGCTTTAGCGTTGTTCTTTTGGGGGAGAACAACGTATCTTTTTTTTCATTTTATGTCCCTGTGGAGCCAGTTCAGTGGCGCTACAATAACCAAGACGGGAATTTGCGCTTATCCGATGCTCTAATTTTGAAATGATCAATAAATCAGGCGCAAAAAATCCTCTTAAGCCTCTCTTAGGCGCTGTTCGACAAGCGGAGAAAAGCCGAGACGTTGAGCAGGTTAAATCCGCACGGCAAAATCTTTACGAAGTTGCCGCACGGATTAGAAGTCAGGTCCAGGAAGCGACTAAAGGCAAAAAGGGAATTGATAAGTGGCGCATGGTCAAGTCAGCGTTGGGCGGTTAATTTAGATAGTTCATCCTTGGACCAATATATCTAAGTCTGCCTTCCTCATCAAAGAGAATTCGTATCGGTACATTATTATCTCTTCTGCTCCAATACTTAGTATCAGCCAATGGAATTTGCATTGTTTCTCCATTGTCCAAAAAAAGTAACTGTCCGTTACGTCGTTCTATGCCAATTAAATCACTATAAAGTGCTTGAGGTACAAATTTATCATTCATGCTTATATTCTACCATGCGAATTTTGAAATTTTAAAAAGCTATCTTTTAAAAATCTTAATTACTTTTGAACTTCGTGCGGCAAGGCAGACTGGGAATCTTCCTCAGATTTGACCGTCAATACTGGCGCATTTACACCTTTGCCTGCCGCTCTCGTGCGCCTATACTGGAATTTGCCACTCTTCAAATCGACATTTATTGCCAATTCTTCGAGAGAGTCCTTTGGTGGTGACGGGGCAGAGAAAACTGCCTTAACTTGCTTACAAATTTGTAAGAACCAATTCCACGCGATACTCAGACTGTCCATGTAACTCCCACACGTTCTCCCCATAAACGTGTTGTTACGAACGAATCTGTTCGGTTTGGTTAATTTGGTCTCCGAGCACTATGGGGAAGTGCTCGGTAATAAATCTGGTTGATTGGTTGTTCCTGCGGCTACCGCCTCTCGGTTAGTAGTCACAAATTATCATACGAAAAAAATGTACAATTAGTCTCAAGCTCCAAGAATTTCCTACTTTTTTCCCTAAAGGAATCCTGCACCCCAATCTCGAAAAAAGCCACAAATGGCTTTTTCTAATTTTAACCGGGTGATTCGTACCCATTACCAGGAAGTTGATGACATCCTGCTTGCGCTTGCTGCTTCGACCGAGCCACGCTCAGGCGTAATCATCGCAGCAACCCAGCTTCTCTAACTGGAGAATCCGCCTCAAACGTCTTTAACTTATTTTGGTCAGGAAGTAGATTTGCATGAATAAGTCAGCTATGAGAAGCAGTGTAAAAAATACTCCTTACATTTCTTAACATAAACAGATACCTTGGCTAATCGACAAGAGGTTAATTAAGATAATCGATTCTCTTAGCACTTGATGGAATAGGTCAGGCAAATATTAGTAGTTTAAGGTCTGGAGCCACTTACCGGACTTGAACCGGTGACCTGCTGTTTACGAAACAGCTGCTCTACCGCTGAGCTAAAGTGGCCCTCGTGAGCCAACATTATGGCAAATCCCCGACCGGTGCGGCTAGGTTTGAGCATCAACTGGGGAATTGGGGGCAGTTCCACCCAGGAATTGGTCTCCCCAGCTAAATCCGCCCGTATAATGAATTCAAGGAAACTTTGAGATGAGTACTGATTCATTTCCAATTCGGCGTGTCGACCATGTCCGCCACTTTGTGAACAACGCCCGCCAAGCCGCGTTCTTTTACCAACACACGTTTGGATTTTCGATCACCGGGTACCGAGGGCTGGAAACCGGCTCGCGCGACCAGGTGGATTATCTACTGGAGCAAAACAACATTCGCTTGGTGTTCAGCGCGCCAATGCGACCTGGCCACCCGATGGCGCCGTTGATTTCGGAGCATGGCGATTTTGTTCAGGACATCGCGTTCGAAGTAGACGATGTGGATTGGGCGTACAAAACCGCAGTCAGCCGGGGCGCAGAAGGGTTTATGGAACCAACCTGGCTTGAAGATAGCAACGGTCGGGTTCGCCAAGCCGCGATCCGCACTTACGGAAACGTCGTGCACAGTCTCATCAACCGCGACGAATTCAAAGGCGAGTTTATGCCTCAGTTCCGCGAAGAAAACGAACCAGGCGATCCGATTGGTTTGATCGAAGTTGATCACTGCGTCGGCAACGTCGAACTCGGAAAAATGAACTACTGGGTGAAGTGGTACGAAGATGTTCTTGGGTTCAAAAATCTCATCAGTTTTGATGACAACGACATCAGCACCGAATACACATCGCTGATGAGCAAGGTAATGGCGAGTGGCAATGGTCGCGTGAAGTTTCCGATTAACGAACCAGCTCCGGGCAAAAAGAAGTCACAGATCGACGAATATCTGGAGTTCTTTGGTGGCGCAGGCGTTCAGCACGTGGCAATGCTTACCGACGACATCATTCACACGGTCAGCCGGTTGCGTGCGCGGGGAATTCCGTTCCTGAGCGTGCCCAAAACATACTACGATATGTTGCCAGATCGGGTTGGAACGATTGATGAAGACATCGAAGTGTTGAGTGATCTCGGGATTCTGGTTGACCGCGACGATGAGGGGTATCTGCTTCAAATCTTTACGAAGCCTGTCACCGACCGCCCAACGATTTTCTACGAAATTATTCATAGAAAAGGCGCGAAGAGCTTCGGTAAGGGCAACTTCAAGGCGTTGTTCGAATCGATTGAGCGCGAGCAGGCTCTGCGCGGAACGCTTTAGGTTCTGATCGAGGGATTAACCCCTCCCAACCCTCCCCAGAATTGGGGAGGGTTTTTTTGTATCGGGTGGCACGGGTTACAACCCGTGTATGTAGAAGTTTTTAGTTTCGCTTCTCCCCCCAAGCTTGGGGGGAGATTAAGAGAGGGGTTGTTGGGTTCAAGATTTGCTCATCAACTCCTCCCGACCCGATTCTCGGACCACCCTCGGGACTTCTGAAAAGTTTGGGTGGCACGGGTTTCAACCCGTGTGTATAAGAACCTCACCCCCAACCCCCTCTCCATTAAAACGGAGAGGGGGCTTTTCTTTTTAACCTTCATAATCAACCAGTGCAAGAAATGACTCTCGGGCAGGCGGCGATGGCGATTACCGTGGAACTTCTAAAAGAAACAGGTGAAGATGCAATCGCTTGGGAGCAACGCGCCAGTTCAATTCTCGTCAAGCCACACCAAGGGTTTGAAGCAACGCTTTACGATCAAGGCGACGACTTAATGATCTCCGCTGAGCGATGGCACACGCATTTCGATGATCCGGAGGAAGCGGCTTGGTGCATGCGCTGGCTGATGACCCCCATGACCCGAATTGTGCACGAGCTAAAGGGCGGAATCCTTGCCGCAGTTTGGGTGGAGCGTTACGCAGAAAACGGTTGGGAGGCGTTCGACCCGGCTTACTTTTTGAATCCAGAGTATCCGCCCGATTGGGTTCTAGAACCGGGGCAGAAGTGGTACCGACGCACAATCCATCAGGCGGCTCTGCCGATGCCGATGGAAGTGGATGACGTCGAGTTGATTGATGGCTTGCCTGTTGGTTGGACAAGCGAAGTGGTGACGGTCGAAGTCGCAGAAAGCATGGGGCTTCAGCTATTTGAACCGGAAGATTGAGGATTTTCTTCGATAATTTCCTCGACGGTTTCTTCAAGTTCTTCTAATTCTTCGCCCAAATGAAGCTCTTCGGCGATCCATCCACGTGATTCCCAGAGCATTCTCAGCGCGCTGGTGATGATGACCGCCAATGCAAGGGCCGAAAGAACATCGGCGGGGTAGTGAACGCCGATATAAACGCGTGAGTACCCGACCATGAACGCCCATGCGAACGCTAAATAACCCACCCACGCGTATTTGGTTTTGTACAGCATCCAAGCGAGCATCAGGGCCATCGCGAACGAGGTGGTGGAGTGTCCACTGGGGAAGCTGCTATCGCCATAAGGAATGACGTCAAATGTTTCTCCCCACCAACCAGGAAGCCCGCCGGGCCAGCTAACCGGGTTCACAAAGTCGTAGTTTGTTGGTCGCTGACGTTCAAAAATATCTCGGAGTAGCAACCGAACTCCTCCGCAAACCACAAATGCCGCGAGTAAGGCGAGGCCAATCTTACGTGTCTTTTTGTAAGCGCACAGGCCGATCAGAACTGGAATCTGGATATGCCCATCACCTGTATAGGTGAAAAGCAACATGATGCGATCCAGCCAATCTCGGTGCATATCCACATGGATCACCCGCAAAAGGTCGCGGTCAATTTTCCAAAAAGACAGCAGGTTAAGGATCGACATGGAGCGTTTTTTCTCGTTCGTAAACGGCTAACCCAGGAGCCGAGCCGCGGGGTTTGCGAACGTATTTTTTGAGAGTGTAATCAACTGGGACGTGTGAAGAATGCTTGGCGACGCTGTTTTTCACGCTGACCGTCGCGGCAAAAATCAAATCGGGCATCTGCACCTTTTCTGGTTGGTTTTGGGTGAGCAACACAACGTGGGCGGAAGTTTGACCACGCACATGGAACCACCAGTCGTTGCCTTTGGCGATCTTATTTGTAAGAAAGTCGTTGCTCATGGCAGTGGTTCCGTAAAGCACGCGGTATCCGCCAGGGCTGAGGAGTTCTCGAACCGGGAATCCTTGAAATGGGCGGTCTTCTTTAGCTTTTGGTGCACCGCTGACGTGAAGCCATTTGCGCTGCTGGGCGACTTCGCGGAGATTTTCAATCTCGCCGAGCGTAGTTGCCGATTGGAGTTGATCAAATACGGATTGTGCCTCGTTTAGATCGCGCTGGAGGCGAATTTGCTGACTCAAAACTTCAGAGCGTCGCTCCTTGGCGTGTTTCGCACGATTGAACAACCGGTTTGCATTTTCGATCGGGGTTTGATCCGGCAGAAGGGCAATCGTAATTGGATTACCTTCGTAATCGTATGCTTCTAGCTTGGAGTCGCCAGTCTTAATTTGCCCTTGGTAGGCAAGGATGAGCTCACCCTGTTGCTGGATTTCATGACTCCGGTCGGCGAGTTCAATTGCTTCTTGGATTCCTGCGAGGGCCGTGTTGCGAGCATCAATCACCCTTTGAAGTTGGGCTGAGAGGGAAGTCCGCTTCGCTCGGAGTTCGTCGCCTTGCTCGCGTAGTGCGAATGCTTGTTCCAGCGCGATTGACATCGAAACTCGGGGAATGGAATCCACTGAAAAGGGAAAAGGATACGCACCGTATTCGTGAGAAAAGTGCGGATGGTAATCCCCGGTTTTCACCGCTGTCTGCACTTGCTCTAGCCTGATCTTTTCGCCGATCAACTCTCGTAAAAATGGAGAAACACCCTCGACTCCTTTCAAGTCGACCGTGGGATCAACTTCAAATAGCGATGGTTTAGGCTCGAATGGCGGCGGTTCATAGGCAATCCCGGGCCGGATTGGCCGCTTGGATTGTTTTGGAGAAATGTGTTTGGCACAAGCCAAGATTTTTCGGTGGCTATCCACCAAAATTACGTTGCTGTGCCTGCCCATCAGTTCGATTACCAACTGAAAGTCTCCTTCCGGCGCAGAAATTCCAATGTCAACAATCCGATCTAACCCACGTTGGCGGATAAACGCGATCCGACCTTCGCTCACAAATTTTCTCAGAGTCATCGTTAGCGAAGTCGGATTTTTTGGTGACGATGGTCGTCTCGCGAGCAGGTGCATCCGAGCGAATTCTGGGTGCCAGATAATTACCAGGGGATTCTCACCAGCAAGATCGTTGTCGGCAGAATTTTGGCTCCGATATAAACCCAGGATCAGGGTGTGGTCGTCAGTTTGGGCGATGCGTTGCAGGCGTGCGCCAACCAGCGGCTGAAGTTCATGAACAACCGCCGCCAAGCAGATAGCATCAAATGGGGTACGCCGCACCATGGCAGAAATAGATTGTAAACCTTATTCCTTTTTGCGCTCGGGCCAGACAAGGATGAGTATTGCCGCAACGAAGTCAATCGCGGCGACGGCGAGCAATAGCTTTGCCGATGGGCCAGCGACGACATCGAACATCACTAGGCTCAGGCAAACTATTCCAACAAGCAGGCATGCAAGCGAGGGAGCCAAGTGGCGACCCATCAGGAAAATAGCTTGGCATATGCAGTACATAATCTGCTTGGTATGAAGCCAGAAACTGTTATTACCTGGAACAAAGCTTACTGCTGGGCGATGGTCGTATTTTATGTTTTATTGGCCTCGGCTTGCTTCACGGCGACCACTGCGATCGACCTTGTGAAATCAAGCATGGCGGAAAGCGGCTACGATATTTCTCGAAATGACATCGAATTTCTTTACCAATTTCTCGGATATTACGGATTGTTAATGGCGGGTATGAACATAGGATTACTGTTTGTGCCCCGAACGAAAGCTTGGTGGCTGGCGCATTTGATTAACCATGCCGCGGGAATTATCAAGTGCTGTTGTATTCCCATCGCCGTCCCTATGATGGTGATGTGGCTACGCAAAGATGTTCAGGCTTTGTTTGATGAGGGAACGGAATGAATCCACAAGCGACTCTTTCTTTGAATCGGTTCTACTGCGTGATGATGGCGGGTATTCAGTTAGGGGGCGTTGCGTTTGTTGCAATGATGGGCTCCCAATTTGCCACTATGCCTCCGCCTCAAAGCATCGACGGACTAGGCGCGCAACTGGTTGCTTTTTTTGCGATGCTGTTTATTCCGTTGCTCATGGGCGGTTTGTTTAGTACAGTTTTGATCTTTGCGCCAAAAACTAAATTCTGGTGGTGGGCGCACCTGTTTCACCAGATTATGGGGCTGGGCTCCTGCATATTCTTCGCAGTCCCTTTGATCATCTTTTGGTCGCGTGAGCCGCTCATGGAAATCTACTTTGGTCGAAAGCGAGTAAGTAGAAGAAAACGAAAACTAACATGAAAGAGTTTCTCTTTTTTGCTTTTTGAATTCTGTATCAAATGGTTTTTAAGAGATAATTACAATTAGCAGATGAAGGGTGCTCAATGAGATGTTTTCAGAGGTTATTGACAGTTTTTTTGGCTGGATTTTTTTGTATTGCTAACTGTGAGGTTCCTTTGCAAAAAGGATTGCAAGCAGATCTGAATAGCGAGGCCTCCAGAAGCAGGCTTGGGTTGGAAACTGTACTGAGTGAGGATTCAGATGCTCGCAAAATTCTGAAGATATTGGAGGAAACGCCGTCCTGGAACTATGGTTTGCGGAGCCTTAGTGGGCAGCCTGCTGGGTTAATGTCTGAAAAAGAGCTGGCTAAAGAGTGGGAGTTGGTTATTGCGAACTCAAAGAAGATATCGAAGTTTAGTAATGAAGCGATAGCTAGAGCAATTTTGCTTTTTTGCCGTAGGCACTCTTATTCCGAGTATGGAGATTTAGAAATGTTTGGAGCTAAGAACCCTATTCTCCTTGTTGTCCGTTTTCTATTTCTTGCCCCAGATGTAGAAGCTGAGGACACGCCATTCTTTTGGGGTATGGCGAGAAACGATAAAGGGCAAGTACGCCGGCTTTGGCCTCTTAGTGTAAAAGGTAATAAATTTACGTTGCTAAGTGAATCTTATTTTCTTTCAGGTTTTCACTCATATGATGCCATTGGTGAGTTTGCTTACTATTCCAAGCATTATGAACGTAGGCAATTAGTTCCCAAATGTGCTTGCTCAGGCCTTGATTGGAACTAGGCGAGTGTCGTATAGACACGTATGTCAAAACCTATTCATCCCGGTGTTCGCATTGGCCACGTTCATCTCAAGGTCGCTGACTTAGAGAGAGCGCTTGAATTTTACGTTGGAGTTCTCGGGTTCGAACTCACCCAGCGGTATGGTCGTGGCGCGGCATTTGTGAGTGCTGGCGGTTATCACCACCATATTGGATTAAACACTTGGGAAAGCAAAGGTGGCTCAGCCCCTGCGCCAGGAACGACTGGCCTCTATCACGTCGCAATTCTTTACCCAACCAGGCGAGAACTAGCGGATGCTCTTAGCCGATTGAACAACGCAGGAATTCAACTAGACGGAGCCGCAGATCATGGAGTCAGCGAAGCACTGTATTTGCGCGATCCCGATGGCAACGGTGTAGAGCTTTACTGGGATAAACCAGAATCAGAATGGCCCAAAACCGAAGACGGCGGGTTAGCAATGGTATCCGATCCGTTGGATTTAAGAGATCTGCTGACTGAAATTGAGCAATGATATGTTTTTGAGAATGAACCCCTCCCAACCCTCCCCAGAATTGGGAAGGGAAATTTGGACTGCTCCCTTCGTTAACTCCTCAACTAGAGTGGCACGGGTTTCAACCCGTGTTGGTGAATCAATTAATTTCACTTGAGCCAATCTAACCTGGGGACGAATGAACCCGACTGGTAACCTACATCTGCGACATGGCAATCACCGAAGCACAAATCCTCGAAGCTCTTAAATCAGTGGAAGACCCTGATCTTCACCGTGATATTGTGAGCCTCGGATTTGTGAAAAATGTGGTGATTGAAGGCTCCAAAGTGAGCCTGACCGTTGAACTCACCACCCCAGCTTGCCCAGTCAAAGATATCCTAGAGGCGCAGGCTCGGGAAGCGGTTGCTTCAGTTGATGGAGTTACTGAAGTTGATCTGACCATGACGGCGCAGGTGCGCGAGCGACCCAACCCAGCCGACACCTTGCCAAACGTCAAACAGATCATCGCCATCGCATCTGGCAAAGGTGGAGTAGGGAAGAGCACGGTAACTGTAAATCTAGCCGTTGCGCTTGCCGAACAAGGCGCCCGGGTTGGCATTATGGATGCGGATGTCTATGGTCCAAGCATCCCTATGATGACGGGCACGTTGGGGCAGTATCCGCTGACCCAAGATTCCAAGATCATTCCGATAGAGCGGTTTGGTGTCGCTATGATGAGTTTGGGTTATTTACTTCAAGAGGGCCAAGCTCCACTTTGGCGCGGGCCAATGGTTGCCGGAACGGTCAAGCAACTTCTAAACGATGTGAAATGGGGTCACCTTGATTACTTGCTTGTTGACTTGCCGCCGGGAACAGGTGATGCACCAATGACTTTGGCTCAACAAGTGCCTCTTACCGGAGTCGTTATTGTTACAACCCCACACAACGTGGCGGCCAATATTGCGGGAAGCTGTGCTTCCCTCTTCCGACGCCTGAATACGCCTGTTCTCGGTGTTATTGAAAATATGGGAGCTATGGTTCTGCCGAATGGAGAAACCATGAGGATTTTTGCCGGAAAGTCTGGGGATGAACTCGCAGAAGAACTGGGCGTTCCATACCTCGGTGCAGTACCAATGAGCCAGGAAATTAGCTACTCATCGGATGTCGGCGTGCCAGTGATGAAATCTTTACCGGAAGGAGATCAGGCTAGTGCGTTCCGCACCATTGCGGGCGAGGTCGCTCGGCAAGCAAGCGTTGTAGCTGTAAGCCGGAACCTCCCTTCTGAAGAGGGGCAGAGCTTGAACTTTGTCCCGAGCCAAGGTTAGGCCAACCTGCATTCCAAGTTACATCTGCGGCGGTGACAAAGGTTGTTACCTTTCTTGGGCGCATCGGTGGGAACTTGCGTTTGTCCGCTTTGATTTTCTGCTCAAGGCTTTGAATTCGTTTCTCGGTATCCGGGTGAGAACTCAGGATTTCGGGTGGCTTGCTGCCTTTGCTTTCGGCAATGATGATTTTGAAAACGTCAATCATTCCTTGTGGGTTGTAGCCTGCGTTCGTCATCAGGTCGTAGCCAACGTTATCTGATTCTGTTTCATGCTTACGACTGTAAGTTAATCCAACAAGAACGCTGTCCAACATATCGGCAGCGTTAAGAATGTCGCCGTTAGCCTGAAGAATGGTGAGAACCACCAGAATTCCAACTTTCCGCTTGAGGTTATCGGCATATTGGCTTGCCCAGTGTTGGTTTCGGATGTGGGTGAGTTCGTGCCCGAGAATTCCAATGACCTCATCTTCGGTCTTCATCTTGTCCAGAAGGCCGGTGTAGAAAAAGATCGGTCCACCAGGGAGAGCAAACGCATTGATTTCTTTAGAATCGATGACATCGAATGTGTATTCAAATGGCTTATCTTTTTTTTCCTTTGCAGGAATTTGTGAGACTAATATCGCACCCAAGCGGCGGAGTTCCTTAACTCGGGGGTCGGAATCGGGCAAAACCTTTTCTTCTTTCCGTATTTGGGCGGCTGCTTCTTTCCCAAGCTCGATTTGTTGTTGCATGCTCGGACGGAATGGATCGGCCTGCAACGGAGTTGATAATGCCATTGCCGCAAATACAGGAACGAGCCAGCGTGTTTTCATGCTGATTCTGACGACTTGCCTGAACCCAAAGTTGCCTGAGTTAGGGAGAACGGATTGAATATTTACAGTATTTTTATCAGTTATTTTGAGTTGCTTGAACGGAAAGAAGGGGATAGCGGTTCTTTCGCTTTTCCTGTGAGAAAGGGATTGTAACCGGAGGATTTGAGCAACTATGAAGAGTAGAAAGAATTCAGGTTTCACGCTAGTTGAAATCATGATTGTCGTTTTGATCATCGGCATTTTGCTTGCGATCGCAGTTCCCAACTTTGTAAAGGCACGACAAAACAGCCGTGTTCAAACCGTTGTTGGTAACTTGAAGCAAATCGAAGCAGCTAAAGAGCAATGGGCTATGGATACCGGTGCAGCATCTAACGCATCACCAACCACCGCTAACTTGACTCCAACCTACATGAAGAAGTGGCCAAGCGGACCAGTTGGAACTGGCGCTGACTACGTTCCTAACGACATGGCAACTCTGCCAACATTCAAGGGACAAAGCGCAACTCTGTTCCAAGATCCTGCCACCAAAGATGCAGCTATCGCTGCTGCTGGCCTGTAAGCCAAAAGCTCCAGCCAAATCTTTCGGATACTCGCTCTCTTACCTAGCGTAAGAGGGCGATTTTTTATGCAGATTCCCCTGTCATTCAACCGAGAATATCTATAGACAAACTCGTAACCGTACTGGGATAGCCAGTCGGCGCAGATGGAAAAACCCTTCAGGGTTTACGTGCGTCACGGTGAAGATAATCATGCGAAGTAATAAAGTTAGAGGTCATACATTAATGGAAGCCATGTTTTCGGCTTTCTTGGCCCTCGTGTGCGCGCTCATCTTTACCGCTACTGTTCCATTTGCAAACTTCACTCGTGGAAAAGCCGACAACCTAAACGCGGCGACCAGTCTCGCTCAAAAAACCGCGGAATCGATTCGAGGTGGTGGTTACGCAAACTCCAGCGTACAACGACTAGCCGACGACGGGAAGGTTCAAAGCTCTACCGCAGTGAACATCAGTGGATTTTCATTCGGCACGGCTGGCGAATCAGCTCTCGAATTTACAAGTGTTGACGCGGCTAACGTCGATAGCCCGGCGGCAGTTTTGCCAAACGGCCGAGGTTTTATCAAATCGGAGCAGGTGTCGCCGGATCTGCGGCGGGTCACCGTGATCATCGCATGGCAAGAAAAGAGCGTTTGGAAAAGCGTTCGGCTCGCCACGCTCATCGCTAATTTATGACGGAAAAGAGTATGCAGAAAAGAATTCGATCTCGAAAAGCTGGCTTCACGCTTGCGGAAGTTGTTGTAGGTTCTATGATTTCTACAATAGTTTTGACTTCAGCCGTGAGTTTGCTGATTGCTTGTGCTGGCGCATGGGCTCGAGGCGAAAACCTGATGGACGGCGAAAACGATACTCGCCAGGCAGTACGTGTAATTTCCGATGAACTTCGCCAGGCGATGTTGGTGACAATCGACGCAGATGGACGGGGAATTACCTATCGACACCCTAACAAGGATGTCAACGGAAACTTTTCGGTTCCTGTGGTTTGGGACGGTGTCAGCCGCCGAATTTATCTGAACGGCACTAACCTCATTTTGCGGGGAACAGGTGGAGTTGAACGCGTAGTCGCACGGAACGTTCTGACTGTTGACCCGTTCATGCTCAGCACCACAACGGTGCAGAGAAAGATGCGCCACACCAGCCAAGGCGCAGAAGTTGCTCCTAGTTATCGAATTTTTACCGCAAGCTCCACTGGCCTGGTCAATGAAGTCATTGTTCAGGTTGTTACTGGAACCAAAGGTGGAAGAGCAGGCGAATCGTTGAGGACGAGGAAACGGGAACGAGTTGTTTTACGCAATGTGCCGGAGTTGATCAAGTGAGGGCAAAACAAGAATCGGTGAAAGATATGAAACCCAAACGCAGACACTCAAAGAAGCGGGGCGTCGCCCTGTTAGTTACCTTTGGTTTGATGATGGTGATCACCATTGCTGCGACCAGCTACATTGATCGCGCAACTATGTCGATCCGCCTTGCTGGCCACAACACCAAAGAAGTGCAGACAACGCATCTCTGTGATGCTGGGATTCAGGCCGTTATGCTCCAACTTTGGAGACCATTCAAACAAAGCCAAATCTTTATTGATATGGATTCTCAGCTTGTTGGGGCCGCCGATGCGACACCTAAAGGAAGCCAATCAGGCCAGCTACCGTCAGTTGGACGCTATGCAGCAGGTGTTGTTGCTTTTTGGACGCCAGCGGGAGACACATACTCTCGAATGGTTAAAATCCGCTCGATCGGTTGGATTGATCAGAACAATAACTCCATCGCGGACGCTGGTGAACCACGGAAAACTGTCGAGGTCATCGCAGAATTTCGATTGGCACGTAGTCGCGTTTTTGACTACACGTATTTCATCAACAACTACGGTTGGATGAGTGGGTTCAGCCCGAGTAACTTGATCGTTAACGGCGATATGCGCTCCAATGCCGACTTCGACTTCTTGAACGGTTCTGGAACAATCAACGGTTCAGTTGTTGCGAGTCTCAACGAAAAGTTGACTCCCGCCGCGGCTGGTTTGGTTAACCATACGCCAATCAAGATGACTGACTCAAGTTACGCGTCGCTTTACAATAACGCTTCTACACCGCACCGAACTCGGATGCGACAGCCTTACGATCCGGCAAGACACGGAGCAATTGGCAGTGCTGAATTCGAAAAATGGCGCGACTTGGTGTTCTTTAGCGAGGCGCAACTTGCCAACAACCGAATCTTTGGTGCGGCAATCGAAGACTCGAAAGGCTCAAGAGGATGGGTCAACACTGGTGGTGCTTCTACCGAATCCATGCTTGATTCTCGACCGACCGAAGAGATCATCATGCCTGACCTGCGTGACTTTGGCAACGTCACAGACGCGGCTGATTCAGGTGGAAAACGGTTTGCTAAGAGCAAAGCATACACAGACGATAAGGCTACGTATTCCGATGGAACCGCGAATCCTAACTACTCAGGAAACGCAGGATCTCAAGCCGAATTTATCTCCGGACAGCCAAACGTGAACTACAAAGGTGCTTACGTGGACGTCTGGGATGCTTCGCTGAACAACGGCAATGGAGCGTACAAACGAGTGAGCTCAAACGGCGTTGTTAATGGCAGTGCACTTCTTATTGGAACCGATGCGAAGCCAATCCGAATCCACGGGCCAGTTGCTTTCAATGGCGACGTTGCAGTTTCCGGAACGATTCAGGGCCAAGGCACGATGTATTCAAAACGAAACATCCACGTTATCGGCTCTTTCAAATACAAGAATCCTCCGAACTTCACTGGTTCAAACATGAACTCAATCGAAGCCGCCGCTGAAAAGGCAGACTTCGTTGGATTAGCGGCGAGCCAGTCGATCATCATGGGCGACACCACAACCTTTGGTTCAAACCCGCTTCAGTACATGACTCCTCCCTTCACTAAGGGTCGTTATGACGATAACGGGAACTTGATTCCTGCTTATAACGCAAACGAAGTCGATAGTTGGGGAATTAAGAAGTACCAATCGCTCCTTGAATTCGATAATGCGACCAAGGCGGCCTATAAAGCCGCGGCGGCTGGTGGCGTGAACCAAATTGATGCGGTTCTATACACTAACTTCGTTGGTGGTGGAAACGTTGGTACAGCCGGCGGCGGCATGACCCTCAACGGAACGATCATCAGCCGAGACGAGGCGATTGTTACGTGGAGTTTGCCAATCCGCATGAATTACGACAACCGTATCCGCGAACGCGAAGTTACGAAGCAACCTTTGATCGACCTTGATCTTCCGCGTAGCCCGACCATTTTGCGCAGCACCTGGCAAGACAAAGGATTCCGAGTGGACTAAATGAAGAACATCACAAAACGACTATTCACAATCATGCTCGCAGTGTTTGCGGCTGGCCAATGCTTTGCACCGATTGAAGGAAAACCAGACGGTAAAAACTATCACGGTGAACTGAGTCAGCAAGAGCTTTCTCGATTGCAGGGAAGTGGCGTGATCAACAGCCAAGGCGGAGAAGCTGAATCAGTTCCACAGAGCAGTTCGCAAGGGTATCAAAACGATCCCAATGCCGCTGGAGTACTCGCCGGCGCCGCACAGGAATCGAACGGCGCAAAAAGCGCGATGAATAGTGATCCTGCGTTGGAAAGTCTAAAACTTGCTAACCAAGATGCTCAAGCACCGAAGCCAAAGCCAGGATTCAATGTGATGCTTGTTGGGTTACTGATTATTGTCGGTCTTGCCTCTGCATATGGAATCAGGACTTACCTCGGTAAGGTCATTCCGAATAGCCCGGTGTAGTAAAACAAGTCTGTTCGGTAGAGAAGGGTTCAAATGAATTTGAACCCTTCTTATTTTTTGTCGCCAAGCCGTATGGCGGTATTTCAATTCCTCGTCACGTAGAATGATGGAAATGGCGGATTACGCAACGAGCGGTCGTTTTGGAGAATTCGGCGGAAGATACGTTCCGGAAACCCTTGTGCCTGCGCTTGATGAACTTGAGCAAGAATTCAATCGTGCTTGGCAAGACAAATCATTCCTGGCTGAGTTCCGCCGGCTTTTGCGGGATTACGTCGGTCGCCCAACGCCGCTAACCGAAGCACCTAGACTTTCGGAATTGACTGGCTATCAAGTTTCAATTAAACGCGAGGATTTAAACCATACAGGTGCCCATAAAATCAACAACGCTCTCGGGCAGTGCTTGTTGGCAAAGCAAATGGGCAAAAAGCGGATTATCGCCGAAACTGGAGCCGGACAGCATGGAGTTGCTACTGCCACGATCTGCGCGATGCTCGACATGGAGTGCGTGGTCTATATGGGTGAGGAAGACTGCGAACGCCAGAAACTCAATGTTTTTAGAATGAAGCTTTTAGGTGCAAAGGTTGTCCCGGTTTCTAGCGGCACGAAAACACTAAAAGATGCCCTGAATGAAGCAATGCGGGATTGGGTCACCAACGTTCGAGATACCCATTACGTGATCGGCACCGCCGCAGGCCCGCACCCCTATCCTTACATGGTACGGGAGTTCCAATCTGTGATCGGTATCGAAGCCCGAGAGCAGTACTTAGAGCGTCACAAGTGCTTGCCGGATGTCGGCATCGCTTGCGTAGGCGGTGGATCGAATGCGATCGGATTTTTCCACGCTTTTGTCGGCGATTCCACGATGAAGCTCTATGGAGTTGAAGCGGGCGGTTTAGGAGTCGAAACTGGTCGGCACGCGGCTCCACTCAGCGCAGGAAGGCCAGGGGTTTTGCACGGTTCGTACAGCTATTTAATGCAAGACGAAGATGGGCAGATCATGGCGACGGAATCAGTGTCTGCTGGATTGGATTACCCAGGCGTGGGAGCAGAGCATTCCTTCCTCAAGGATTCTGGTCGAGTGGAATACCTTGCGGTTACAGATAACGAGGCGCTAAACGCCTTCCGGTGGCTTGCCGAAAATGAGGGTTTGATTCCTGCGTTTGAATCTGCACATGCGTTCGGATTGCTTCAACGTGGGCTGTGGGCTCCGGGAACCAGAGTTTTAGTCAACCTCAGCGGCAGAGGCGACAAAGATATGGAGCGCGCCTCACAACTTTTGGAACTGTAAGCGGCTACTCGCCCGAGCCTTGTCTCAGTTCTGAGGGAAGGAACCCTGTGTATTCGCGGCAGGCGGTTCGCATAGCTTGCGATGATCCGAATCCGCAGTGCTCGGCAATTTCGTTGATCGTTTGCTTCGATTCCAAAAGCTGTTTGAGCGCAATTTCCGTGCGGCAGCGATCCACGAATTCGGGGAATCCAATTTCGGTTGCGGCTCGGAACACGCGTGACAAGTGGAATGGGGAATAGCCCGCTAGTCTTGCCGCTTCCGTCAGGCTCCAACCTCTTTGGGGTTCTGCTTTGATGGATAGCAGAAGTTCGTTGATCGGTTTAGTGACACCATCAGGAATGTTGCAGAAGGCAAAAGTTTCGCGGCCCTGATTCAATCCAAATGTTGCGAGGTTAAGCCAAGCTGAAGTGAGTCTTGGGTCAAGTTCACCCGATTCCAACATTCCAAGCAAAGCGTTTGTGAATGCTCGGAATATCCGGCACTCTTGCGGTGGATGCCAAGCCGCCTGGGGAGCCGTGAGGTTAGGATTTACAATTGTATGGGCGATTACCAGAGCCGTTTTTTCCCAATGACCGATAATCCACTTCTGTTCGCCCCGCCCAAAGGCGATTTGCGTATCTGAGCCAGAAGGAACGAACAAAGTTGACTGAGGCCCAACAAGGATCGGTTTTTCTTTTCCGCTGAATACAAAGGCACACCCTTGTATCGAATGAAAAATTTGATGGCCTTTTTGAACTTGGAGGGAATTTACGTAAGTCGGAGTCGTAGGCTGACCAACCATCTGATTGATGGTTGGAAGATCTGGTGATACAGACCGATTGCTTACTTCTCTTAACTCGACCACGAGATGCCCTTCCTTCTGTTGATCTGATTTCATTATAGGGAATTAATTTCTAACGCAATGGCTTTCTAATTGGTCTAGTAATAAAACTTTTCAATTTTTGATTCCATCTTGTGATCGGAAGTCCCCGGTATAGGCTACGGTTCAACTCACAATAACGGCATGCAGAAGGAATTGAGCGTAGCCGTAATTGGTGCAACCGGAGCGGTAGGAACCGAGATCGTTGAACTTATAGAACGACGCGGATGGCAACTCAAGCACCTCCTCCTTTATGGCAGCTCAAGGTCAGCGGGTTCAGAAATTAAGTTCAAGAACTCAAGTATTACTGTAAAGGCTCTTGAAATAGCTAACTACGAGGCAGTCGATATTGCTCTTTTTGCGGCAGATTCGAATATCGCAAAAGAATGGAGTCCGAAGTTTATTCAAACAGGTGCTTTTGTAGTTGACAATTCAAGTGCTTTTCGTATGGATCACACTGTTCCTTTAATTATACCAGAAATTAATTTAGATGCCGTGACCGCCGACACACGATTAGTTGCAAACCCTAACTGTTGCACAATTATTATGCTAATGGTGGTTGCTCCTCTAAGAAAGTTTGGCAAGATAAAAAGGATTATTGTTAGTACATACCAAAGCGCAAGCGGAGCAGGTCGAGACGCAATGAATGAGCTTGAACTGAGTACAAAAGCCGCTGTTTCTGGTGAGGAGTATCAGCACACTGTTCTGCCGCATCCTTATGCTTTTAACTTGTTCAGCCACAATACCCCGATCGGGGAGGATGGCTATAATGGTGAGGAATCAAAGGTTATCCAGGAAACTAAAAAGATTTTAGATGATCCTGATATTTTAGTGAACCCAACTTGCATACGGGTTCCGGTGATGCGGGCTCATAGCGAATCTATTACGATTGAGTTCGAAGGTAATGCACCTTCGGTCGCTGATGTTCAGCAAGCCTTGTCAGAATTCCCGGGTGTTAAGGTTGTAGATGATCGCGAAGGGAACTATTTTCCTATGCCGATTGATGCAAGCGGTCAGGATGATGTGTTGGTCGGTCGGATTCGGCAAGATATCTCAAATCCGTCCGCAATTTCGCTCTTTTGCAGTGGCGACCAACTCCTGAAAGGAGCCGCACTTAATGCGGTTCAAATTGCGGAAGCGGTATTCGGAATCAAGCCTGAATTAAGCCCAGCGGTGAGTGTTTAAGCCCGGGGAAGATTTCTTTGACTGAGGGTGTGCCGAGTCGCTTGAGTGCGATTTCTGCAAGAACGTCGCGATAATCGGTAGTCACTGGCAAGTCACCGGGGCCGGAGAGTTTGTCTGGAATCAGGCCGGGCCAATCTGCATAAACTATGCCGCCGTTGAC
The DNA here is from genome assembly GCA_019638675.1 of Fimbriimonadaceae bacterium. Lineage (GTDB taxonomy): Bacteria > Armatimonadota > Fimbriimonadia > Fimbriimonadales > Fimbriimonadaceae > UphvI-Ar2. The sequence continues at coordinate 1,922,355 of JAHBTE010000001.1, forward strand.
CCCACCACCAAGAACAAGCATGCATCCACCTGCGCCGTGGTCAGTTCCTAGGCCAGAGTTTTCTGCAACGCGCCGACCGAATTCAGATTGCACGCAGATCGTGACGCGGTTCATTTCGTTACCCAAGTCGTTCTGAAATGCCTTAATGCTGTTGGCTAAATCAGCAAGAAGCTCCGTTAGCCATCCGCTGGTGGATCCCTGCGTGACGTGGCTATCCCAGCCTGTGCTATCCAAACAGCAGACTTCAAGTCCAACATCTTGTTTGATCAAGAACGCCGCTTCTCGGAATGCCTTGCCGAGCTGGGAGTCAGGATATTTTGCGCTTGGTTCTGGTTTGTAGCCTCTCGGATCGAATTCGTTGAGCATCGCGAGAACTTCTAGCGTCTCACGGCCTGCAGCGACCATTTCATCATTGCCGCGAGCATAGAGAGCACGGAGATCACTCATCCAATCAGCATCTTCACGTTGCAATCTGTAATCCGCGAGTTCTGAAATCGCAAGCGCACCGGTTGTTCCGCTCAAGCTGTCGGGCATTGTGCTGCTGAACGCAACCGCTCGTAGTGGTGTTCCCGTGGAGCCACTGGCATTCAAATGCCGAGCAAGCCAACCGCCGGAAACGCGACCAGTTTCGTTCTTTAAGCCGAGCTCCATGGTTGACATCGCCTGAAAATGCGAATGAGTGGAATCATGCGATCCAACTGCGTGGATAACCGCCATTCTGCCTTCCCGGAATTCAGGGAGTAGCGAAAGCATCGCCGGGTTGAGCCCGAAGAATCCATCAAGATCGGCAAGCTTTTCTGGATCAGCCTTTGCAGCTTTTGGTTTTGCAATTGCTAGCGATGGGCGGAATTTGTAGTAGCTGTCTTCGCCATAAGGCGTGACGACGTTGAGTGCATCCGCTCCGCCGCGCAGAAAGACCGAAATGAATACGTTTCCGTTTCGGCGATCAGATCGAAGTGTGGCTTGGGCAAGTGCCGATTTTGCTCCCGCCCACCAGACTCCACCTGCTACCAAACTAGCCACTCCGGCAAAAAGCTGTCGCCGATTCATGGTTTGGCGTTTCGGCTGGTCAAGACGACCATCTCCGTCGCAATAAGTCCAATTATCTTTTATCGCCATTGGAACTCCGGACTTGCAATCGCAAGTGCAATTTGGTCGGTCAACTCACGTTTTGGAGTTGCAGATGCTAATGACTGAATGGATGGTGCGCTGTTCGAAATTCGGAAAATAGCTTGTAAGCCTTGGTCGCTTGGTAGTTCGCTGGTCAGTTTTTTCGCATCGATAGTCGTGCCTTTCAGTCCATTAGAGGCAACCTCGCTAGCAAAATTCCAACGAGCTAACAAGGAACTTGTCCATGCGGCCGTGTCTACCGGGAAGCCATCGGGCATTGGCCATAAATTCAGCGGTTGCCCCATCGCCTCCAACGATTTTCTAACTGGATCACCTGCATCAGTCGCCGCGTCTAACGCCCTGAGTGAAGAAACAAGAAAGTCCAGCGGTCGCTTCACAACTTTCGTTCGAGTCGATTTGAATTCCTCGAATATGATTTTCATGATGCTTGGAATGTCGCCTTCAGTTGCAAGGAACTCCGATGCCACTCTTTCTTGAACTCCCTGAGTGGGGTTGCCCAGAAAATACGTACACAGTTTTCGGCTGATGTGCTTGGCTGTGCTGGGGTGCCGCGCGACAATGCTGACAACTCGTTCCCCGTCTTCAACCCCGCCGCCGGCTGGAATGACTTCGCCGAGCACTTTCTTTTCTTTGGAATCGTGGAGATCGGCTCGGAAAAGAAAAGCTCCTTTTTTCTTGAGGAATCCTCGTTCTTCGGACCAACCGGTAAAGCAACGCGCAACTTCCATCACGTCGGCTTGGGTGTATCCACCGTCTACTCCGAGCGAATGCAGTTCAAGCAATTCCCGTGCATAGTTTTCGTTGGGATGGGCGGCGTTGGAGTTCTGCTGATCAAGATAAATCAGCATTGCAGTTGACTTTGCCGATGCCATCAGCATCTCAGGAAATTTGCCGAGCACGTGTTTTCGGATGACTTCGCGATCATCATGCGGACGGCGATACGCCGACAATCCCTTTTTGCTAAAGATATTGAAATGGTTCGACCAAAAATCAGCCATCCGTTCTCGAAGTTGCCAATCGCTGTAAACCGCTTTGAGGATCGTGGCTTGCTGAAGCTGGGCGATGATTGCTTCCATCGGCCAGTCACGCAGATCCCAAGGGCCGAGGTGGTTGATTTCTAATCGCTCTAGCCTGAATTTCAAATGATCTGGTTCAGATTCATTAGGCTGAAGTTGGTTTTTGAACCACTCGTCCACGCCTTGATCTCGGATTACAGCTAAGGAATGAGTCGAGGGGCCGAAACCAAACCGATTGAGAACCGCCACATGAAGGTCGTCCTCTGCCGTAGGTGGCGTAATCGGCTCCGAAGTCAATGCGTAGGCTCGGTTCGCTAGCGGATTACATCCGGTCAAGCTGGTTGCAGTCGCGACCCCAGCCGCGAGAGCGAATGCTTCTCGGCGAGTAAGCTTCATCGTTGTCTCCTAGCTGTTAGCCGCATCCCAAGGAGTAACTGGGTTGCGGCGCGTGAGGAAGCCGTTCACAAAGAGGCCAATCGATGCAAATACGAACAACGGTGCGAATACAAACCAACCAACGAACGGGATGTTGGCGGCTCCCACAACAAGCCCAGCCGCTCGAGTCACACTGCCGTAGTGGCTTACGTCGGTAGCAGTGTTTTTGATGCGGTCACTTGCTAATCGCACAATTCCTGCGGCACCCAATGCCGAGCAAGCGAGCAATGCAAACAAGCTGAATAGGGCAAGAAGCTTAGTTCCAGGGTTTGGCAGGTTAGCCATTACAACAATGACTAAGATTGCCGGAAGCGTAATTGAGGCACCAGCTAGGAGGGTTCTGCCAGGCAAAGTTTCGATTCGGTTCGCCATTTTCGCGCTGTGAACTGGAAGCAGAAGCGTCACCAGCACAAGAGCCGCTAGAAGTGAAAAACTCAGTAATGCAATTGCACCAAAAACCATCAGGACGTCGCCGATTGTTGTCATTGTCAGGAATCTCCTTGTGAGGCAGTGTAAAGACGATTGGAGACATCGCCAAAGAGTTATTTTTTCTCGGGAGTTTTGGCCCCTACTGAATTAGGGCGATGGTCGCCTTTTTTAGTCTGAAGTCCTGACCGAACATTTGAGAACCGTATGGGAACTCCCATTGCGGTCGGAGTGCTAACATTGAACGGATGTTGGGCTTGATCATCACCGGGATTTTTTGCTTCGCGGTTACTTTGGGTTTCCGCAAGTTGCTGAACCGATGGATGGGCGGGCTTGACCCTCAAGAAGCATTTGGTGTTTCGGGATTAGTCGGCCTCGGCTTAGTTGGCACGGTTACGATTATTTTAGGATTGATCCCCAAGTTTTTGATGCCGGGCATGGCGATTGTTGGTGTCGGGGTTTTAGCACTCGCGGTTTGGGGATTTAAGGAATTCGGTAAGCCTACGATTCAAGCAGTTAAACCGGGAGGAACCCAGTTCATTGCCGTGGCTGGCTTAGTGGTTTTATTCTTATTGCCGTTAGTGGCATCTCTTGCTCCAAGTACCTCGATGGATTGGGATTCGCTCGCTTACCACTTGGCAGTTCCGAAGATTTGGCTCGCAGAAGGGCAAGTCACCTGGATTCAAACCATTCACCACAGTAATTTTCCGTTCGCTCTGGATTCTCTCTATTTGTATGGCTTGACTTGGGGCGGAGAAGCGGGTGCGAAAGCATTCAACTTCTTTATCTTGTTGATGGGTTGCCGCGCCTTGTTCGGAATGGCTCGGCGGTGGTCGGGTGAACGTACTGCAATTTGGGCGGCATTTGCGTTGGCCGGAGCACCTGTCGTTCTTTGGGAATCGGGCACTGCTTATATTGATGTTGGACACGGTTTGTTTGCAGGCCTTGGCGTATTGTATGTCGCGGAAATGGTGAGCCGCCTAAAGCTGGGAGAAGAATTAGAAGGCCTGCCGATTCTAGCCGCCCTCAGCTGGGGGCTTGCGATGGGAACGAAACTCACCGGGTTGCAGACGTTTTTCGTAGCTGGATTCTTGTTCCTTGTTTTCGGATTCAAAAATATTGGGAGGGTAGCAAAGCCTGCTGGCTTAGTCGCGGGAGTAGCATTGCTCATTGCATTGCCATGGTTCATAAAAAGTGCGAGCTTTACAGGAAACCCTGTGTTTCCATTCTTCTATGAAAAGCTAGGCGGTAAAGGCTGGGATCAGTGGCGGGCTGACATCTACAAAAACGAGCAACAAACCTTTGGGGTTGGAAGAACCGAGACCGGACGGGACATCAAGCAGATTGGTCACGCAATATTAGGATTGGGTTACCAGCCAGGGCGGTATGTAAATCCTGGTCAGACAAAGGGGTTGGGGCTCCCGACCGGAGCGATTGGAATTGTTCCAATTCTTGTGTTTATCTTCTGGGCCGTGAGCGGCAAAATGCGCCCCCAAGAGCGATTCGTGGTTGCATGGGTTGGCCTCAGTATGCTTCTATGGTTCTTCCTGAGCCAGCAGAGTCGTTATCTTACATTTCTGGTAGTTCCGGCGGCGGTACTTGCGGCAGGAGGAGTAGAACGTCTGAAACTCGGCAAAATCCTGGCTGGGGTAGTCGGATTGCAAGCCTTGGTTTCCGCCGGTATTTTGTGGAACACACAAACCCCGGATCAGCTGAGAGTTGCCACCGGGCAGGTCTCGGCAGAGGCGTTCCGAAATTCAGCCGTTGGTTTTAGCCCAATTGCAAAAATCATCAATGAGGATGATTCGGTGACGGAAGTTGCTTTGTTTGACGAAGTCTTTGGTTATCTGCTCGATAAAAAGTATTTCTGGGCGAACCCAGGTCATAGCGACCGGATTCCATTCGAGAGAATGTCGACGGGGGCTGAATTGGCGGATGAGTTAAAGGCTCAAAACGTAAGTCATGTCCTCCTTGGATTCCCTCCTGGCACGACTAGGGAGTCATTGCAAACATTTCTGGAATCGGCTGGAATCATTGAAGGGATGGGTTGGACAGTCGAAGAAAGAACCGCCATGCTGGAAAATCGGGAAGTCGCATGGAAAGTTCTGTTGGCCGAAGCAATAAGAGATGGCCGACTTAGCTTAACCACTGAGCCAAGTATGCGCGGATTGCTTTTCCGTGTGAACTAAGCCTTCTTTAGTTTAGTTTTGGGTTTGCGGTCGGCAATTGCCAGCTTGTAGAGGTCTTGATAGACCTTCGCGCTTTTTGCCCAACTGAAGTCAGAAATCATTCCCGCGGTGACTATGGAATTCCAAAGCATTTTGTCCCGAAAAGCTGTACAGGCACGTTCGACTGCATCTGCCAAATCCACAGGGGTCTTTTCTACAAAGACAAATCCGTTGTGATCTTCAAAAACTGTGTCGGCTAATCCGCCTGTGTGTCGAACGATAGGAACCGTTCCGTACCGCATGGCAAACATTTGACCAAGTCCGCACGGCTCGAACGCACTGGGCATGAGGAACGCATCGCATCCAGAATAAATGCGCTGGGCAAGATCGGCATCGAAAACTTCAAAGAACTTCACGCGACCTAGATAAAGAGCTTCCAGTCTTCGCAGTTCTCCCGCCGCCCAGGGGTCACCTAGTCCTTGGACGACCAGTGAGGCTCCTGCTGAAATCATGCGATCTACTGCGCCCAAAAGCAGGTCGAATCCCTTTTGTTCACTCAGCCGCGTCACCATTCCGATGATTGGGCCAGAAAGGTTGTTGTTCAGGTCAGCCTCTTTAATTAGTTTTTGGCGGCAAACGCTTTTGCCGGAAAGGTCTGCGGCAGAGTAGTTAGCCGAGATTTCTGGGTCAGTGGCTGGGTTCCAAACTTCAGTATCGATGCCATTCAGAATGCCGTGGAGCCGGCCGTGAGCGTGTAAGTGCCGCATGTGCCCGTCAAGACGGCAACCGTATTCAGGAGTTTGAATTTCGTGCGCGTAATTCGGGCTGACTGTATTGATTTGATCGGCGAACACGGCTCCCGTTTTTAAGAAGTTCACCGCGCCGTATGCTTCGCAATATTCAGGATGATAGTAAGAATGCGGCAGTCCGATTTCGTCCAGCGTGTCGAACCCAAATTCTCCTTGGTATGCAAGGTTATGGATAGTGAAAACGCTAGCGACTTTATCCCAAGCCCCTGATTTGTGAACTCGCAATACGGCAGGAATAAAACCTGTATGCCAATCATGGCAGTGGACGACATCTGGAATCCAGTTGGTTTCTTGACACGCTTCAATTGCCGCCTGGGCAAAAAATAGATAATCCTCTCGCTGGAAAGAATAAATTTCTGAGCTTTGCTGAGCACGAGCAAAATTTGATTCCGGGGAATCAACTGACCAGATCGTTAAGCCATCAAATTTGATTTCCTTTAACGAGCTTGTAACAAACCGCGAATTATTGACTCGCACAAAAAATGGGTTGACAATATCTTTGGAATTTTCAGATGGAAGCAAACCGTAGCCGGGAACAAAAATAACGACTTCGTGACCGAGTTCTTGCAATGCTTTTGGAAGAGAGCCAGCGACATCAGCGAGTCCACCCACCTTTGCAAAGGGCGAGAGTTCGGCGGTGACGAAGAGAATTTTCATGCTTGTGGATATGGTTGGCGGATTAGTTCCGCTTTGCCAGGGCCATGATAATGTTCCACTCTTTTTCCGTGACGGGCATTACGGATAAACGCTGACCCTTACGGGTTACGAGCATTTCTTCTAAACCTGTAGTTTCCTTGAGTTGAGCAAGTGTGATGATTTCTTTGAATTCCTCGACGAATTCAACGTCGGGGGCAAGCCAACGTGAGCCATCCTTGGGAGCTTTTTCATCGTAGTAGTGCGATTTCGGGTCGAACTGGGTGGGGTCAGGGTAAGCGGCTTTGGCAATACGCATTGTGCCGACGATTCCGGCTGGCGTGGTGCTGGAATGGTAGAAAAATGCCATGTCGCCGACTTTCATATCGTCGCGGAAGAAATTCCGAACAGTGTAGTTGCGGCAACCCTCCCAAATGTCTGGGCCATTTTTAGCTTTTAGGTGCCCAATTCCATAGACATCAGGTTCGGATTTCATCAGCCAGTAGCGCATACCAAGGTAGGTTTACCAGTTTTATACGTGGTTTCACGGGAAATTACTTTCTTGGACAATTTTTTGAACCTCCAAAACCAGGCATCAAAGCAAGGGAGCAGCGAGGGCGCGTTTTGCCACCCGTGGTTGGTTTGGTGTTCGAGGTTAAACAATGAACAAATTGGAAATTACGGTTGGCGTCATTTTGCTGATGTCAACTGCGGTGGTAGCCACTCCCATGCTGTCTGGCTATGCATCAACGCAATCATATACAGATGAAGTTGTAAGAGGAAGTCTTGCAGAAAATCTTATTGCTGCCCCAGAAGACGATCCGGTTACAACTCCTGGTAAGCCATCTTGCCGATGCGCAAAGAACGCTCAGGTGCAAGAGTTCACCAAGATTTACAACTATGCGTCCGACATGATGTCCTGCATCATGCTCGACCCAATGGAGCCGAATAGCAAGGGCATTGCTACTCATCGCAAAACTATTTGCGAAAACGGCTCTTATTGGACTTGCACGTACGAGTCTGGTCAAGGCTGCACTGATGTCGAAGACTTCAAGCCAACATGTCCTGAGGGAAGTTGTATTCCTTAAGGAAGCGAGTTAGCTAGAAATGAAAACTGCTCGCAACAAATCCTTGGGCTTTTCGCTCATCGAATTGATGGTGGTTGTAGCAATCGCCACTATTCTCATTGGCGTGGTCATGCCGGTTTTGGCAAAAGCCAAAACCGCAGCCCGTAAAACCGATGATTTAGTTCGAATGAAGCAAATTGGTTTAGCGGCAACGCTATACCGAGATGACTATGACGGAGAAATCACACGTGGAATAGATGTCCTCGTGGAAAGTGGCCGATTAGAGAAATACATGGCGTCACTTACAGCCGATCCAACGTCCAAAGGCATAGGGAACATTGTTGCGAGCCAAACAGATTTGTTTATGGGAATTGGGGGTGATCTCACGCTTCCCTATAAAAACAGCACGATTGGACTCCGAGAATATAGAATAGGAGAAAACGCGGATCGGTTTCTTCTTGAGGGGCCAGCAGGTGGTTGGCTACTTGACTTTACACAAATGACCAAGCAAAACAGCGAAGACTACATAGACAGTACTGGAACCTACCGCAGGTTGTGTTTTGACACCTCTGTGGTTACTCGCAAACCAAGAATGTCGGATTGTGGTCTTGGCGAATGCAGAATGTTGGTAACATTTTTTGTAGACGATCATCAGGAGTTCACAGAGTGGATAAAACAGTTGTAGGATTGGTTTTCGGCGTTATCTGCTTTGTTTTAAGGCAAAGCTTTGTGCTGATCCTTGCCAAGATGGATGGAGTTACGATTCCTTTCCATGCGCTGTTCAATACCTGGAGCCTAACGGTGGTTTCGGTCACAGCTCTTCTGACTTTTTTCATCACTTTCATGACATTCCGGGCAAAACACCCGATCATTGTTGGAATTGTTGCTGCCATTGTTGGAACATTAGTGTTCCTTCCCGGCTTGTTACCGGATTTGGTGAGCTCAGACTTAGTAGCTCTCCAGATTGTGTTCGTAGACTGGCTAGTCACCGGAACCCTTGCAGCCTATCCTTGCTTCTATCTTCTCGGTCTATTTGAGAAGAAGAAGGGAACTAAGCCAAACAGGCTAAGATCAATCTAACCATTTCTAATCAAATCGTGGCCCGGTCAAACTTATTGAGTGACCGGGCCACGTTGCATTTTCGTATTGATAGAGTCAGCTCATGATTGGATTCAAATGATATTCCAACTATCTTTAACCTGAAACCACCTCAATAGCCCGGGATGCCGAAACTAGGCTTGGCATCAACCGTCTTTTACATTAGAATAGGTTCACAAAATGAAAAAATTCCTTCCTTTCCTTGTAGCCGGCTTAATGGCAGTGGCTACACCAACCATTTCTCAAGCCCAGCTTGGAAAGGGTGGTGGTTCAGGTGGCGGTTCGGGCGGAGGCTCGGGTGGCGGACACGGTAACGGCAACGGCGGCGGACGCGGTGGTGGAGAGAATCCTCCCCCTAGTCGCGGCGGTGGCGGTGGAGGCGGCGGAGAGCAAACTCCCCCTCCAAGCAAAGGCGGCGGTGGCTCCGGTGGCGGAAGCGGTGGTGGTAACCAATCGCCCCCTCCCGGTAAAGGTGGCGGATCCGGTGGTGGCAGCGGCGGAGGCAACCAGTCTCCTCCTCCAAGCCGAGGCGGCGGAAGCGGTGGCTCCGGCGGCGGTCAACAATCTCCTCCTCCTGTAAGAGGCGGTGGCTCTGGCGGATCTGATGGCGGTGGCGTTATCGGACGTGGCGGAAACAATGGCGAACGTGGCGGTGGTCAAGACCGAGAAAATCCTCCAACCGTAACTGGTCGCGATCGTGGTGAAAACTCCCGAAGTGGAAATGTCACTTACGGTGGTTCTAATAACCAAATTTCGAAGAGCCGAAGTGGTCAAGATTTTGCGCCTCCTCCAATCGTGCGAGGCGGTAACCCGCAAACTCGAGAAGCAAACGCTGAGAATCGAGTGACGCGAAATGTGCCGAATAACTATCGGCAAGGTTATTACCAGTACAACAATAACTGGCGCGATGACTACTACTGGTACCCACACTACCAGTTCAGTTACAACGACCGATGTGTGCCATCACCATGGTACGGCTATGCAAACATGCCTGGCTATATCAACATCATTCGGGTGAATTTCGACTTCATCAGTTTTGAATGGCGCAGTGGTTCAACTTACCGCTGGCAATACGACAACTACCGAAACGATTGGGGTTGGAACAACAACTACAATCGCGACTACATCGATGATGCAGTTGATGACATCTACGATGCATTCCGACGCGGTCGAGTGCGTTACATGGAATCGTTGATTCCAGATCGCGACTGGGTCAGCGTGGATATGGGTCGGTATGCGCAGTACAGCCTGCGTGGAGATGATTTCTATGATCTGATCCGCGACCTGGTAGAAGGTACGCAAACCCTTGATTACCGCATCCGCGAAGTCAAGAACAACCGAGGTCGAGTCACGGTCTATGCTGAACACGTTTACCGCGATCCTTGGGGACGACAACGAACTCAGCGACACTACTACGGCCTACAAGAAGGTCGGCGTGGCTACCAAATCGTAGCGTTCAAGGTCGACTAATCCTTAGGAATGAAAATCCCCACCTGAAATCAGGTGGGGATTTTTTTATGGCTCGGGCGGCTTGCTGTAATCAGTCGGCTGATCGACAGTGGGTGGCGCCTGAGGAGGATTCTGCCCAACGTGTGGCATGTGAGCATCAAACTCTCGCGGATAAGGTGAGTAGCCATCTGCTTTATTAATCGGCTCAACCAAATGAACATTGGCTAAGTCTCGATAAATCAACATGGAAGTAATGGAAAGCCATGGCTGGACAAAAAAGAATCCAACACAGCAGGCCAGAAAACCAACAACATTTAGGATTGAGTAGGCAATTAAATAAAGAACAATCTTGAAGAAATTCTGCGATGCAAGAGTCGCAGATTTCATAATTGCTTCACCTGGCGGAAGGTCTTCGATCAATACAGCGATTGGAGCCATAAAGAAAAACGCCCAAGCGATAATATAAAGCAGAAATCCAATTGCATAAATTCCCATGAATTGGGAGAGAACATAAAAGATATCCGCACTGCTTGAGTTCGACCTCAGTGTCGACATGTTGTTCATCAACACAGGAAGTGCGATTGCAATTACTGGAACCATGACCAGTATGGGAAGAACCCCCGTTATAGCAAGTGGGCCGAATTTTCTGAAGACATGAAATCCTTCCGCAACGTCAGGGATTTCGCGTCGCATTGCGGTGCGGCCCATGCTCATCATGCCTGCCATTGTGCACGTCATAGTCGCTTGCTGTAAAAGCATACTGATGACGCCACCAATAATAGAAATAACAATAATTGACTCAAATGATAAGTTATTACCGCCGCCAAACATGATAACTGTTTGCGGAATGTTTCCGACCTGACCGACAACCATCAAAATGATGAGTCCGATGAGCGAATACGCCATCAGCGGGATGGGCGCAAGCTTCATGATATCCAGCGCTTCGCTGAAGACGGCAAAGTCGAACCTTCCGCGTGGAGGATGCGGTGCTCTCGGCTGGTACTGATAGGTTGGAGGTGTACTCATGGGAGTAATAAAAAATGCATCCCCAAGAACCGGGGATGCATTTTTTTATTTATTCTTCGTCGATCAACTCCATTTGATCAACTTCTTCGCCAGCTGGATTGTCTCCCTCATCTGGATCATCAACCAATCGCGCAATCGAAGCAATTAGATGGCCTTCTTTGAGGTTGATGAGCTTGACACCTTGGGCTACACGCTTGACTAAGCGGATATCCTTCACCTTGATACGGATTCCTTGGCCACCAGTGGTGAGAACGACGAGCTTATCGACATCATCAACAATCTCAGCCGAAACAATCCGTCCGGTTTTTTCGGTGCAGTTCATGGTGAGAATTCCAGAACCGCCGCGAGTTTGTTTTCGGTACTCCTCTAGCTCGGTGCGCTTACCGTATCCGTTTTCGCCGACAACTAAAAGAGTCGCGCCTTCGCGGACGATGTCGGCCCCAACAATATAATCGCTTTCATCTTTCAGCCGAATTGCACGTACGCCACCAGCGGCTCGTGAACGAGAAGTCGCATCGGTTTCCTTGAAGCGGATGGACATTCCGTTGTGAGTCACGATCATGATGTCGTTTTGACCAGCAGAGGTAAGAACCCAGCCGAGTTCGTCGCCGTCTTCGATATCGAATGCCCTCAAACCGTTTGATCGAAGGTTAGCGAAGGAATCCATTGGGGTTCGCTTGACTTCACCGTACTTAGTGATCATGGTGAGGAAGCCTTCACCCTTGATATCTTTCACGCTGACGGTTGCGGTTACTCGTTCTTCGCTTTCAATCGCGATGTAGTTAATAACTGGCATACCACGGCTGTAGCGTGACGTTTCCGGCAGATCGTAAGCTCGCAGTTTGTAAACGCGTCCACGGTTGGTGAAGAACAGAATGAAGTGATGGGTGTTCACCTGGAAGAGGTGAGCTGGCTCATCATCCTGCTTCATAACCGATTTCAGACCTTTGCCACCGCGTTTTTGTTGACGGTAAGCATCTACGGAGATTCGCTTGATGTAGCCATCTCGGCTAATGCTGACAATGGCTTCCTCTTCTGGAATGAGGTCTTCTTCGCTGAAATCGCCCGCTTCGCGTGGAATGATCTTCGTGCGTCGCTCATCACCATACTTATCGCGCATGGTGGTGACTTCTTCGTTCAAGATCGCAAGCAGTCGCTTCTCATCCGTAAGGATGTTCATCAAGTCTTGAACCTTCAGCAGAGCGGCTTTGTAGTCGGCTTCCAGCTGAGCCTGGTCAAGTTGAGTAAGTCGGCGCAGTTGCATGCTCAAAACCGCGCGGGCTTGAGCGGGCGACATATCAAATTTACGAACCAAGGTGACCAAAGCTTCGTTTTGGTCAGCCGCAGAGCGGATCGCCGCAATGATTTCATCGAGGAACCGCCGCGTGATTTGATAACCTTCTTGAAGGTGAACGGTTTCTAATGCGCGATAAAGTTCGTAGCGTGTGCGCCGAATAATAATTGTTCGGCGGTGACGGATATATTCATCCAGCAAAGTCAGTAGCGGGCTGACTCGTGGAGCACCGTCAATCAGGCTGAGCATGGTGCAACCGAAAGTTGTTCGTAAAGCTGTGTGCTTGAGTAGATAGTTCAGCGCACGATTCGGGTTGACATCGCGGCGGAATTCAACTTCGACGCGCATCCCGCGCTTATCGGAATAATCTTGAACATCGGTGATGCCATCAAACTTTTTGAGCTTGGCTAAGCGAGCAATGTTTTCAACCAAGTTCTTCTTGTTGACTTGGTAAGGCAACTCAGTGATGACAATTTTGCTCTTGCCCATGTCCGATGGTTCGATCATGGTTTTGGCTTGCATCACAACCGATCCACGGCCAGATTCGTAGGCGTCGCGGATTCCTTTCTTACCCATGATCAATCCATAAGTGGGGAAGTCAGGGCCCGGAAGAACTTCCATGATTTCCTCAAGGGTGCATTCGGGATTTTCAATTCTCATCAAAATCGCGTTGCAGACCTCGGTGAGGTTATGTGGAGGCATTGATGTTGCCATACCAACTGCGATCCCTTGAGTTCCGTTGCAAAGCAGGTTAGGGAACTTGCCCGGAAGATACATCGGCTCGTTGACGACGTTTGAGTAGTTGCGCATCCACTCGACGGAGTCTTTTTCAAGGTCTTCCAGAAGCTCCATCGCAATCGGAGCGAGGCGGCATTCGGTATATCGCATCGCAGCCGGTGGGTCGCCGTCAATTGATCCGTAGTTGCCCTGACCGGTTATCAGCGGATACCGCATAGTAAATGGTTGAGCCATACGTACTAGCGTTGGATAAATAACTGCTTCACCGTGTGGGTGGTAATCGCCACTGGTTTGACCGCAGACTTTAGCGCACTTTGTAAAGCCGCTATCAGGGGTCATGTTGAGCTCGCGCATTGCGTAAACAATGCGGCGCTGAACGGGCTTCATTCCGTCGCGCACATCGGGGAGCGCACGCGAAATGATAACGCTCATCGCGTAGTTCACATAACTTTTGGCGAGTTCCTCATCAATAGGAACGGACGGGATAGTTGGATCCTGATCAGGCACGGTTGAATTCCAGACGAACGATAAGATTTGAGAGCCGCACTGTGCGCGGTTTTCGGGTCAATTTTACCTGGGAAAAGTATTGTGCCTTAGGTTCAGCACTAGTTCAAATGGCATCAAGCGAGGGGATCAGGTTCTGCCTCGACATGGATGCCGATTGTGGCAATGATTTCCGCCGCTTTTTCACACTCCGATTGACTGGCTCGGTGCACCGAGCATTGTCCGTAATGGTCAATCTCCCACGTTTCGATATACGCTTCTTCTGCGTCGCAACCAGTGGCAATCATCAGGATTGCAACGACTTCCAAATAGGTGTTGGTTTCGTTGTTAAAAACAGTCACTAGCCAACCGCCGCCCGTTTTATCGCTTTGGCTAGAAATTAATTCTGGCTCGGCAACTGGAGAGCTGTTTTCCCAGATTGGCGGTTCAACCACCGCAGTGTGACTGACCGTCAGGGCGCCGAGGTTTGTCAGTCGTTCCACTCTGGCAACACCTCCGTTTTGACACCAACGGATTCGATCAATTTGGCGGCACGATTACACTCGATTTGGCTTGAAAAGTGGACATTGGCCTGACCGAAGTGGTGGGCTTCCCACATTTCAATCGCCGCTTCCTCAGCATCGCATCCCGTCGCCTGCATCAAGATCATTACAACCACGTCCATCGGCGTGTAATCATTGTTGAAGATCACCGTTCGGAATCGCTCCTGCTGGAGCTTGGGTAGTTGATCGGGAAGAAGTTCAGGTCGGAGGCTCATGGCTCAGTGCTTTCGGCTTCTTCTGATTGTACGGGATTTTCGGTTAGCTGTTGCTTTCTCACCGGGATCAAGTCCGGTTTAACGGCAAAAATGAGGGCAAAAACCGCAAGGATGTATAGGAACACGGGCGATTTTGATCCAGGTGGGATGTAAACGAATGAAAGGTTTTGTGACCCTTCCTTCAATTCAACTTCTATCCATGTTTCGCCGCTGATCGGTAGCGGGCCGCTGTTATCAAATGCGATCCAGCCAGGGATGTTGCGGTAACGCGCGGTGAGTTTTCCTGGCCCGGTGGCCGTTACTTTGAACCCTTGAGTATTGAGTTCTGTGATTTGGGCGTCTTGCTGAGGGCTAGAAAGTAACCCCGGCCCAGCAAGATGATAAATAAAATATCCTTCCTTGAGTTCGGTGGGTTCGGATAGCTGGGGCAACTGAAGCCTCGACCAAAGTTCGGTGACGCCCGCTTCGGAGAGTTTCGCGGGATCAAATTTGTTTTTAATGAACATCATGTTGCCGTTGATCGGCGGGGCCGCATCTTCGGTATTGATGTCCCGGAGCAGGGCAACCGTATCACGGTGGAGCAGAGAATCGTAACCGCCGATGTCCTGCATCCGATTGATCGTGGCTGTATTGGGTGGCATGAGCGCAGTTGTCGCGCGGAAGAAATCCCACGGGCCGTTTACAAACGCACGCCGGGTTTGTAATTCGGTTGCCTGAGGCTTTGGCGGCGGCGTGCTAAATGGCAAAATCTGCGTCTGTGCAAGGATTAAGTGGGCCAGCAAAGCCAAACCAGTTCCGAGCCATAACTGCGCTTTTTTTGCCCACATAAACCAGGCTCCCGCGCTGAGAGCAATGGAAACGAGAATCAGAGGCAGAGTCGCAACCAGTCGCCGTGCGACGGATTGGGCAACTGAATCGCCGGGAATCCACGTTGGTAGGCTTCCGAGTGTGTTGACGTAGAGAATCGTGGCTACACAAACCGCAAGCAAAACAAAAAAGCTGGTTGCTTTTTCTTTAGGGTTAGTGTCGCTCGAATCTCGGGGGATGGCGATTGCCGCCAAGGTGCAAGCCGCGATCACAAACAGGATTCCCGCTCGACCAGGCGAACCAGTTGCACTGAATCCAGGGATGTTGAAGTAGAGCAGTGCGTTCAGTCCGGTTCCAAGCGCCAAAGCTAATCCAAAAAGTCCGATTGCAATCACTGGAGCGGTCGCTTTGAGGTCGATCCGACGACGAATCATTAATAACGCAAGCAGAATGGGAACGGTCAAGTAAATGGCGGACTCGGCATAGTTTCCTCCCGCTTTAACTCTCATCGGCCAAGTGTTGGGAATGACGCTTTCTTCAGATTCTTCTTCGGGAACTCCCGGCGCGCCAAGCAATCCGGGTGCAACCAAACCGATGAGTTCATACGACTTCACGCTTGAGGCTTGATAAGCGGCAAATCCTTCGGCGGTTGGGGCACCTGCACGGTGCGAATACTGACTGAAACTCTGCACTGGACTCAATTGGCAGAGCGAAGCGGCTAATCCAAGAAAAACTGCACCGATCGCGAGAGCAGAACCCCAGATGTGGTTTCTAGATTTCCAATTGCCAATTGCGGCCCAAATCAACCCTGCAATAAGAAGGGCGAGCAAACCATACAGAGTGAACTGCAAATGCCCGCCTGTGCAGAGCATAGCCACCGATCCACCTAGAGTGATGAAACTGGCAAAGGTGTATTTATTGATAGAGCGGTGCAGGCAGGCCAGAGCGACGGGAATCCAGCAACAGGTCGTCATCACGCTGGGCAGAGCCGTCCACGCGATGGCAAATGGACTGAGAGCGAAGGCCGCAGCACCAAACACCGCTCCCGGTTCACCCGCGCCAAGTCGCTTCGCAAGGGCCCGAACACCTAATGCCCCTATTGCTAAATGAATCCAAGCAAGCAAGGAAATAGCTAGACCAGTCGGAATTCCTAGCTCACCAAAAAGAAAATGCAACGGGTAGAAGGGGGCTGATTGTGAATTAGCCGCGAGTGGAGTTCCACCGAGTTGGTAAGGATTCCAACCTGGGTGTTTTCCGGTTCGATGAGTTTCAAAAACTAAATCCCGCCATCCGTAAAACTGGAGTGCGCCATCTGCCTGCAAGATATCCCAAGCCCGGTTCGATTCTTGAGTTTCCCAAGTGGGAACCATTTTCGAGATTTGGTCGAACGGGCCGATGACTTTGCCTGTGAAAACCGCGGGCCATAGCGCAATAAGGGGCACCAAAACGAGGAATAACACAATCGCCCAGTTGGGGATGCTGATACTTGGCTTAGTAGGCTGCGGAGTTTCTTCCACGTTCAAACAGACTGATTTTTAGCAGTAAACGGTTTGCTGTTTTGCTTTTTCATGCCCAGGATTTTGCCGCAGGATTTCGTTGAAGTTTGCGCAGGCTTCGTCTTGCATCCCGAGCATCATCTGAGTCATTGCAAGATCGTAGCGGCTATCTAGGTGCGTGGGATGAGCTTTTACGACAGCTTCTAATGCGGCGATGCTACCATCGAAATCACCTTCGAATCCGATGACAACTCCGAGTTGCCAAGCTGCATTTGCATGGCCCGGTTGCATTTGCAGAACCCGGTTAAAGCAATCCTTTGCTTCTGAGTATCGGCCTTCGCAACGAGCCTCAAACCCCTGTTCGTAAATTTCATCCACGCTCATAATCGAATCAGTCTGACCATATTACCGAAAAAAAACTTGCGGTGTTTGCAGAACTTTTTTATATTCGAATTACGTCAGGCCCTAAGCTGTGCCAGGTTCAAGTTTGCCTGGTGAAACTTGGCCGGAACCGGGAACTGATTCCGATTCTGAGGTTTCAACTGATGGTGCTGAGCCCCCATCGCGTGGAGGAAGCTTTTCACCCGACATTACGAGCAAGAATTCTTCACGATCAAGAGTTTCAAATTCCAACAGAGCATTAGCCACGTCATCCAGCTTTTGGCGATTCGCTTCAAGCAGAGCTCGGGCCCGTGCAAGAGATTCGTCAACGATACGTTTAACCTCTTCGTCGATTTGCTTTGCGATTTCTTCGCTGTAGTCAGAATCCGATTGAATTTCCCGACCCAAGAATGGGTTGCTGTTACTTCGTCCAAGAGCCAAGGTTCCAAGTTTTTCGCTCATTCCGAACTTGGTGACCATTGCCCGAGCGATTCGAGTTACTCGTTGGAGGTCGCTCGTTGCCCCTGTCCATCGTTGGTTATAAACGATTTCTTCAGCAAGCAAACCACCTAAACACACGCAGATGTCGTCGAGCAACTCTTGCATAGAGGTGTGATAGCTGTCGGTTTCTGGTAGCGACCAGGTTGAACCAAGTGAGTGGCCTCGTGGGAGAATCGTTACTTTGTGAACTGGATCTGCATATTCAAGCAGTTCGCCAACGATGGCGTGACCAGCCTCATGGTAAGCGGTGATCGCTTGCTCTTTCTTATCCATGACTCGGCTCTTACGAGCTGGGCCGCCGATCACTCGGTCGAGAGCCTCTTCCAAGTCATCTCTTAAAATTTTTGTATGACCGCGTCGTGCGGCAAGCAGGGCACCTTCGTTTAAAGTGTTGGCAAGGTCAGCCCCGGTGAAGCCCGGGCTTCGTTTTGCAAGTGCTTTGAGGTTGACTTCGGAACTCAGCGGTTTGCCTTTTGCGTGGACTTCAAGAATCTTTTCTCGACCAATGGCATCTGGCGCATCAATGTAAATCTTTCGGTCAAAGCGACCAGGTCGCATGATAGCTTCATCAAGAACGTCGGCCCGGTTGGTTGCCGCGATAATCACGACGCCTGAGTTGACTTCAAAGCCGTCCATTTCAACCAGAAGCTGGTTCAGGGTTTGCTCACGTTCATCGTTACCGCCACCAACACCAGTACCTCGCTGGCGACCGACCGCATCGATTTCGTCAATGAACACAAGGCAAGGGCGATGCGCTTTCGCAGTTTCAAACAAATCGCGAACCCGCGATGCACCCACCCCAACAAACATTTCAACGAATTCGGAACCAGAAATATGGAAGAAGGGAACTCCGGCTTCACCAGCGATTGCACGGGCGAGGTGAGTTTTACCAACACCTGGAGGGCCAACCATCAAGACTCCCTTAGGAATCTTCGCGCCAAGCGAAATGTATCGCTTCGTGTTTTTGAGAAAGTCAACGACTTCGAAAAGTTCTTCTTTGGCTTCGTCGATCCCGGCAACGTCTTCAAAGGTGACTTTCGGAGTGTTTTCTCCGGCTCTGCGGGCACGCGAACGACCAAAACTCATCGCTTGGTTGCCGCTTGCCTGTGCCTGGCGGCTCATGAAGTACCAAATAAGCCCTACTATGAGAAGCAGGGGGAGGAATGAAAGAAATACGGTGAGGAATTGAGCACTAGGAGGTGGGCTGAGGAGTTTGTTATCAACCTTGTTTTGCTCCATATACGCCATAAGGTTTGCGGCGCTATCTGTGGTGGCTGGGCCAGCGTTGACAACAAATTCTTTCTTTGAATCCTTAAACTTACCACGGATAGTTGTGCCTTCCCATTCAACCTTCGGCTCAATGGCTTGTGCGGCGATTTCATTCTTAAAGCCTAAAACAGTAAGTTCTTTGGGCGCCTCGAATCCGAATGCAGGCGACTTTACGACCAAGGCGTTCATGAGAACAATGATCAGCAAAAACGCTGCTGCGACGACGACTATATAACGAGCACCTTTCAATTTTTCACCTGGTGATGGATCACCTTCAGTTCAATTACGTCTGGCGTGTCGCCGACGTTCCTGACATTATGACCCTCTCAGGTCTTCTAGCGGTTCCAATCTTATCCTTAAGGCCCGCTGGGTTGCTTCGGTGATCTTGACTCGGTCTGCGAGTCTGACCCCTGGTAACCATACTGGCCCAAGCATATCCATTATTATCGGCAATCTTTGCTTGGCAGCCTTGGTTAATTTTGCTTTTGTGAGAAGATCAGCAACTTTTCTCGATTTATCTTCTCCCAGCGGCACCATCATGTCACCCGATTGCAAAGATCGGAAATGCAGACCGCCGCTCGTTTTGCCTTGATCCAAGACAATATCTAGCGAATTATTGTGTCTCAGATAATCAGATGGAGAAACCGATTCGGCTGTCAGTTTCCAACCAAATATTTCGCTTTCTGTCTCCCCAGGAACGGTGAGAGGAAATCGAAATGGCTCTTCCGGCTGCAAATCTCGAATATGAATCGAGTCGCTGTCGATTTCGACAACGACTTGAGTATCAGGGATAGTGATTGATCCCGTTTCCGAGGTTTTCAACCATTGAGAAAGGGTTTCTATGTGATGGAACTCTAATTCGCCACCAATGTACTGCGTTGCTAATCTAAGAGCCCGACGAACAAGCACTTCGGGGGCATGTTCAAGCTTAGATTTGTCGAATGCGACTTCGCAGTCGCTGGAAAGAAACCTGAGGTTGCCGTTCAATGGGATTTCAGCTTGTTCCAGAATTCCTGCCGCCATTCCGTTGAGGAAGTGGTCTTCGTTTCGAGCGGTATCTGCAAGTCGAGCAACGGCGTCTCCAAATTGAGGATTGATACTTTCAAATTCAGGGATGATGCGGCGGCGGAGCCTTACCCGAGTAAAGACTTCGTCGAAGTTGCCCGGGTCATCGTGGAACCAGAAGTCGTTTTCTTCACAGAATGCGCGACTTTCCGATCGGCGGAAAGGGAGTAGGGGCCTTACAATTCCATCGCGCGATGGATGAATACCTGCAAGCCCGCTGAGCCCACTTCCCCGAGTCATGTGCATTAAAACGGTTTCGATGTGGTCATCAAGCGTGTGACCCGTCGCAATAAAGTGGCATCCGGTTTGGTTTGCTGACTGCCGGAAAAACATTTGCCGAGCGGTTCGGCCAGCCTCTTCAATGCCGACTTTCATGTGTTTCGCGATGCCCGGAACGTCAGCTTTGCCCGTTAGGAATGGGATTCCTAGCCGCTCCGCAAACTCTTCACATTTAAGTTGTTCGGCATCGCCTTCCGGCCTCATTCCGTGATGAAGATGGGCGGCGACCACATCCACTCCGGCGCACTTAAGCAAGTAGAGCAAACACGTGCTATCCGCACCGCCGCTGTAACCCACCAAAACCGATGCCCCGGGGGGGATCAGTTGTGAGGATTCTAAGTGGGCGATAAACCGCTCAAGCACTGGTTGATCTTACTGCCTAGGGAGATTCAAACCCAGGGATTGCACCGGTAGACTTGAACCACTATGCGGAGGGTTTCAATTGCACCGATCAAAGATCGTCTCCAGCGATTGGCCGTCCTTGTTCAATCATTGGGGCATAAAAAGGCTGCGCCCGAAGTTCGTGAAGAACTCAAAGACGACCGAGCGGAAGACTTAGCCGACAACATCGCGCGTATGGATACCGAAGATGCAGTTGCGCTTCTTCAGGCGATGGATGTTATTCAAGCGGGGAACGTTATGGTGGAGCTTCCCACCGAAACGGCCCGCGAGATCGTTGACGAACTTCCGGATGACGTTGTGGCTTCCTATCTGGACGTTCTGCCGATGGACGACGCAATTGATTTGCGTGAAGAAGTTGGCGAAGAACGCTTTGAAGCTCTTCTCGAGATCATTCCCGATGAGGATGCGGCAGAAATCCGCCGCTTGCTCGCCTATCCAGAAGATTCTGTAGGGCGGCTAATCACCGAGCACTTCTTTAGCGTGACGCCGGATATGACGGTGAAGGACATTCTCAAGGATCTACGCCAGGCAGGAGATGAGAAGTACGAAACAGTCAACGATATTTACGTTCTCAATGAATACGGCTACTTAGTTGGTGTTACCAGCCTTCGCCGTGTATTGCGTGTGCCCCAGGCCACACAGGTTGAAGAAATCATGCGAACCGATCCGGTATCGGTTACCGCAACTCTTGATGAAGAATCTGCCGCTCGTATGATGGCGCGCTACGGCTTTTATGCCTTGCCTGTTCTTGATGAAGAAGGCCGAATGGTTGGGCTCTTCACTGGAGACGACGCGCAAACAATTCTGCGTGAAGCGGAAACCGAAGATGTTCTTGCAGTTTCAGCGGTCAGCGGCGATGCTGAGCCTTATTATTCACTGAGTCCTTGGGATTTGTACAAGCGGCGTTTTCCTTGGCTGGTGGCATTGTTCGTGGCCGAAACCCTTACGGGTGCGGTCATGCGACACTACGCTCAAGTAGGCTCGGATTTGAACGTGGCTCCGCTCATGTTCTTTGTTCCGTTGGTCATCGGCGCGGGGGGGAACAGCGGCGCCCAGGTAACAACGACCATCACCCGTGCCTTAGCCCTTGATGAAGTGAAAACAGGAGATGTTTTTGCTGTTATGGGTAAAGAGGTGTTGGTCGCCCTGATGATCGGACTCAGCCTTGGAATTCTTGGATTCTGCCGGGCTTATTTCGGTTGGCGGACGGGAATAGATTTAAGTTTAGTCGTTGGTTTCGCTTTACCTGCAATCGTGATTTGGGCGACTTCAATCGGGAGCGTCCTGCCGCTCGCAGCAAAACGGCTTGGTGCCGATCCCGCAGTTATGAGCGCACCGTTTATTACAACTTTCGTTGATGCAACTGGGCTGATCATCTATTTTCAGATCGCCCTTATGCTCATGCACAAATAAACTTTTTGGCTATCGAATCGTCTGTTATTCTAGAAAACGGCACTTTTTTCGCGTGATTTCGTGTAGAACGGGCCAGGAATTGCATTCATCATTATGAAAGCCATGAAATTGAGATTATTGAGAGTTGGAGTTCTTGCCACTTTGGCGGCTTCGACTGTAATTGCGTTCGCCCAAGCAAAAGATACGGACGTCATGACTCCGGAATCAAAAGCTGATGTTTTGGCGAAATTGGAACGAACCCTAACCTCAGCGGCGTTTGTGCCGGGCGTTGACTTTAAGCAATGGCCCGAGCGCGTTAAAGAGCGACAAGACAAGATTGATGCAGCTAAAACCGTGAATGAATTTACGGTTGAAATGAACAGCATCATTTCTAACTACGGTTTCAGCCACATTGTTCTATTCCCACCGAGCTACGGCGTGGCCCGCACCACTCAGCAACGAGCTGGAATTGGAATTCGAATCGAAATCGAAAAAGAAGGAATTCGCGTCACCGATATCTTCCCAGAAAGTCCAGCCGCAGATGTCGGGCTTCAAGCAGGAGATTTGATAATCGAATCTGATGGTAAACCCACTCGCGCAGTCGCTGACTTGGCTGGAGTTGAAGGTCAAGAATCTAACATCACCTACATGCGGGGAACCGAAAAACGCTCGGTGAAAGTCACTCGAAGGCTTTACAAAACGGTTATCCCGGAAACAGTGACTTGGAGAGATAACGTGGCAGTAGTAAAAATTCCTACGTTTGACCAAGGCTACAACGCGGAGAATATTGAGTCAATTATGAGCGATGTAAATAGCCGCGCAAAAGGCATCATCCTTGACCTTCGAGGCAATGGTGGTGGACGAGTTATCAACCTTCAGCATCTGGCTTCATTCTTCCTGGATCGAGAAAAACAGCCGATGGGTACGTTTATCGGTCGCCCACAAATGATGGCGTTTGAAGCAAAAAATGGCCCTTCTAAAGATTTGGCTTGGATCGCCGCAAGCACACCAGATAATCAACGAACAAGAGCAACCAAGAACAAAGCTGACATCTTGTTTAAGATTCCTGTATCCGTTTTAGTTGACGGTGGTTCTGGAAGCGCAAGCGAAATCATGGCCGCAGCTTTGCGTGAGCAACTCAATGCAAAAATCTATGGACGCAAGTCGGCAGGTGCAGTTCTCGCATCAGTGATCATCCCCTTGCGAGACGAATCTCAGTTCTGGGTTCAGTTCCCAGTGACTGACTACATCACTATCAACGGTCATCGCCTTGAAGGGAATGGAATTGTGCCAGACGTTGAAACGAAACCAAAAGTATTCGGTCAACCTGATACAGCCGTTGATATGGCGGTCGCCAACCTCAAAGGCAAAGCTCTGATAGACAAACTCGCAGGCTAAGGCATTTTTGAGACAGGAACCTGCTTGGTTCCTTTGGGAGCAATCTCGTAAGGGATTGCTCCCGTTTTTCTTGAATAGGTTGTCACGGTTTTTGGCAAGGATTCGCCGCGAACTGTTTTTGGCTGAGATTCGACCTTAAGAACAAATCCATCCTTTTTGGCAACCGCAATATTTAATTCGAACACTGATGTTTTTGCCCTGATCCAATCGGCTGATTCAGATGCTCCTGTGCCCGAGCTAGTGGAAATCGTTGTGTAGTCGTTTAAGAGCAGGCGGTATGGGTTTCGCCCTAGAATGAGTGATCTGAGATTCGCTTCAATTCGACTGCCTGTACGTGCGACATAGTCAATGAGTTCGGCCCCGGTTGCGGTGCCCGAGTACGTGGTTTTCATTTTCTTGTCGTACAGCTTAAGGTCACGTCCGTTGTAAGTCCAGGTCGCAAGATCGTCGGACTGATAAACGAGATTTGGCGTGTAAATTACAGAAACTTTTCCAGCGGTGGAGTTAGAAACATAACCTAAATATTTTGGTTTATCGTAATTGGCAAAAAGAGAGTTCAGTGCATTTTCTGCTTCTGGGCTCGTTGTTTTTCCTCTCCCCAACATATCGTCAAATTGAACGACTTCATAGCTTCCTTTAATGCTCGCAGGACTTTGCAGTTTGATACCGTTCTCGTATTTGATATGCCACTTGATAACGCCGCTAAGGTTAACAAAAGTAAAGTTTGCGGGCCGAAGTGAAGACTTTGGAAACTCGATTTCGGTCGTCCCATCATCTTGTTTGTATTTGAGGCTTGTCCGACCATTTTTTGTGGTGGCCGTCCATTTTGTATTAGAAATGTCTAGCCTTTCTCGTAAGGTGTCGAAACCGTTTTGGGTTGCAAGAATGATTAGAAATTCATCAATCTTGGGAGTAGTTTTGTTGACTAGTTCTGTTAGATTAGAGGCTTGGGCGGTTGACTGGATGTATTGCCCAGTTTTGGGTCGATAGATGACGCAGACTCCATCTTCTTTGCCGAGATCATAATAATAGACTTCTTCAAACGTGAATGCAGGATTTGCCTTAACCGTGAGCTTCCACTGGTTAGGGCGTAGAACGTCCAGGATGTATTCCGTTTTTAACGCGCCGTTTGGCGTGAAAACTTCCGAAGTAGCGAGGATTCTTTCTGCCTTGATATGCGCTTGATTTTCATCCATGCCGTCAAATAAGAACGGCACTGGTCGAAAAACGAGCGATGCGATAGAAGCGGAGATAATCATTTTGTTTACGGTTTGCCCAATCCAGCTGGGGCACGGCTTTTTCCTGCGATGCCTGCCAAAGCGATAAGAGTCACCAGATAGGGAAGTGCTTGCCAGAATTCTCCGGGAATAACTTGCCCAAAAAGTGGCTGCCCTTGTAATTGTAGCTGTAAAGAATCGAAAAGCCCAAACAAAACGGCGGCAATCAGGGTGGGCCAGGGTCGCCAGCCGCCTAAAATCAGAGCGGCTAAAGCGATATAGCCGCGTCCAGAAGTCATGCCGTCACTGAAGCTCCCCGCGTTCGTGACGATCAAAGCTCCGGCAAGACCTGTGAGTAATCCAGTGCCGAGTAATGCTTGCAAACGAACCTTTCCTGGCTTGATTCCCATTTGACGAGATTTATCGGGATCGTTTCCAACTGCGTAGAGTCGCAATCCACCTCTCGTAGATTTGAGAATCCACCAAATTGCGATGACGGCTGTCCAAGCGCATAGCCAATAAACATAGATGGAAAATGCCGCCATCTGCTTAGAACCAAGCTCGGGGAAAGTTTTAGAAATGAGCGATGTACCACCAGCGCACAGCGCGTTGATTCCCATTCCGCTGATAATGTGGTCAATGCGATAAGTTTGCGTCAGCGTCCAGTGGAGCATGGCAAGTAGGGTCGCGACGAAAATACCAGCGGTTAACCCGAGAATTGGATTCTGACTTGCTTGAGCAATGTAGCCAGTAGCGCATGCAGCGGCAAGCATTTTGCCTTCCAGCCCAATGTTGATCACGCCTGAACGTTCACTGCAAAGTCCGCCTAGTGCCCCGAGAATGAGAGGCGCACTGAACGTGAGCGTACTCGTGAGCAAACTCCCAAACGAAATCGCGGCGACCAAATAGGTGAGATCAATCATGCGACGGCTCCTTTCGGTAGCGGAATGAAGCAAATACAATCACTAGAATCCCGAGCAGAATAAATGAAAGACCCTTCGGTACTCCGGTAAGGCTAAGCACGGTTGTGGATTTGCCAATGATGCCGAACAGTAATCCTGAACCAAGCAAGGCAAGTGGTGAACCGCCAGCTAGCAAAGCGACTCCGAGTGCATCGAATCCGTAGCCGGGTGAAAAGCCGGAATAGAATCGATTTTCGTAAGCGAGGACTTGTAGGGCACCGGCTAAACCCGCAATAGCACCGCTGGTTGTCATCGAACGCACGATGACTTTTTCAATTTGAATTCCGGCAAACTTTGCCGCTTTTGAATTTGCGCCGGTGGCGTTGAGTTCATAACCGCCTACTGTTCTTTTGAGATACCACCACAACGCTAAGGCGACGGCGATTGCAAATAACAAGGCAATGTTTAACCGGAACGGCCCGTTTTGAACAAGGTTTGGAAGTTTTGCCGCTTCGGCAATGTAAGCCGTGGTTGGGCTTTGACTTTCGGGATCTTTGAGGACACCTTTAACCAGGAAAACGCTCAGGAAAAATGCGATGTTGTTCAGCATGATCGTGGTGATGACTTCGTGACCACCTCGGTATGCCTTGATCAATCCAACGGGGAGTGCCCAAAGCCCGCCAGCGAGCGTGCCCACAACAATCGCAAGCGGAATGGTCAGCGGCCCGAAGTTCTGAAGCGCAACTGCTACGGAAGCCATCGCGCCAACCACGAATTGTCCGTCCGCACCAATGTTAAACAAACCTGCTTTCAATGCGAGAAAAACACTGCATCCGAGGAGAAGAAGAGGAGTTGTTTCGCGTAGAATATCGCGCCATCCAGCCGGAGTAGTAAGCGCTTTTTGAATAACCGTCTGGAGTGCATCAGATGGGACAGCACCAGCAACGATAAGTGCACCGATAACTACTCCAAACCCCGCCAGAGCTAGCAGAATCTGCTTCCAACTCATGTGAAAAGCCTTCACTCTGCCCCCACCATCATGCGTCCAATTGCGCTACGGTCTTGGCGCAATTCGGCTGGAACCTCGGCGATTTCTCCGTGGTTCATCACCAGGATGCGGTCGCAGTAGGTCATCAACTCATCCAGGTCAAAACTGACAACGAGAACCGTTGCTCCTTCGCGGGTTGCTTTGATGAGGCCATCGTAAACGAGACCAGCGACATATAAGTCAATGCCGCGAGTCGGCTGAAAAGCCAGGACGACTTGCGGAGATTCTTGCAGTGAGCGTGCGGCGACGACTTTCTGTTGGTTCCCACCGGAAAGGTCGCGGAACCTCTGGTTCACGTTGTCGAACTTGGTCGGAAAGGTTTCTGTTACGTTCTTCGCAAGTTCAGCCTGAGTGTTGCGGTTGATGGAACGACCAGCGAGCACCCGATTTGTTCTCTGCAACCCCAGAATCGCGTTATCCGCGATTGACCAATCTTCGATGACAGCTTCGTTGTGCCGGTCTTCAGCGATCAATCTGATCCCCGCTTGAATTCGCTCGGCGGTCGAAGCATTTGTCAGGTTTTGATTGCCCAGATAGATTTCGCCGGAGGAGTGCCGTGTCCCCATCAAGGCATAGAACAGTTCCCGTTGACCGTTGCCATCCACTCCTGCTATGCCTACCAATTCGCCAGATTTGAGTTCAAATGAAGCGTCTTTGACTGCATCGTTGCCTTTATCTCCTTTCACCACGAGGTTTCTAACGGCCAATAGGGTTTCGCCGGGATTGCAGGGGATTGGCGAATGTTCGGTAACCGCTTGACCAACCATTTTTTCTGCCAGCTCGGCGGGGTTGGTTTGTGAAACAGGGCAAGAGTCAATTAGTTTTCCTCCGCGCAGAACCGTGACTTCGTCGCAATGCTCCATCACTTCGGGAAGCCTGTGAGTGACAACCAAAACCGTCGCTCCTTGTTCGGTGAGTTCGTGCAGTTTGGCGTAGAGTAAATCTGCATCATCGGGTGCGAGCATCGCGGTCGGCTCGTCCAGAATCAGGATTTTTGCGTTTCGCCAAAGCAATTTCAGGATCTCTAATTTCTGGCCTTGGCTTGGCGAAATTTCTGATGCTTCCTCGTGCCAATTAAATTGAAATCCCATTTGCTTGGCGAGTTCATTCGCCCGGGATTCGGCGGCGGCGTACGAAATCACTGGGCCGGGTTCTGCCCCGAGCACAAGGTTTTGCAGGCACGTCAGTTCGGGAATGATGCTGTAATGCTGGCTGACCATTCCAATGCCTGCGGCGATGGCTTCTTTCGAGTCTCGAAATGAAACAGGTTCGCCGTTGAGCTTAATTTGCCCCTCGGAAGCTTGATGCGCTCCATACAAGACCTTCATCAAGGTTGTTTTGCCCGCGCCGTTTTCGCCTACAATCGCATGAATGTGGCCAGATTGAACTGTGAGGTCTACGTCTCTCAGGGCTTCGACAGAACCAAATAGCTTTGTGATGCCAATCATCTGAACGGCGTGAGTCAAGTATGAGACTCCTTATTAACCAAAACATCAAATAAAGCGGCGGTGGTTTCTTCTTCGCGACCACTGGCTGTGAGTTCTGCAAGCAGGGCATCCACCAATGCGGTGCCGGGAATAGGCATATTCATTTCTGCGGCGGATTCTTGGCAGTAACCGAAGTCTTTGCGCTGATTTTTGACGCTGAATCCAGGTGACCAATCTTTGGCAATCACTTTTGGGCCGTAGTTATCAAACGCCCAACTGCCGGCAGCGCCAGTGGAAAGTAGATCGCGCGTCGTTTGCAAATCTAATCCGGCTCGTTCAGCAAAAGCTAGTGATTCGCACAACCCGAGTAATGCACCGCCCACGGCAATTTGATTTGCCATCTTCATCATCTGCCCCTGGCCCGATTCTCCGACATGAGCAATGCGTTTGCCGTATGCCTCTAAGACTGGCTTCACGGTTTCAAAAGCAGATTCTGTTCCTCCGCAAAAGATAGTCAGGGTTCCAGCCTGGGCACCCATCGAGCCGCCCGTGATTGGAGCATCTACAAACTCAACCTGGTGCGATTTGCAGTAGTTGAACAGATTCCTGGCTCCGGCTGGAGAAATTGTGCTGTGGTCAACAATGGTTGCCCCTGGTTTGCAGTTTTCAAGAAGGCGACCAACTATTTCGGTTACGTCACCAGTTCGGCCTAAACATAGGGCGATAATGTCGCAAGTTTGAGCGACTTGCTCAGGAGATTCGGCCAGGGTTGCGCCACACGAAACGGCATGAGCCTCTTTGCCGGACGTTCGGTTCCACACAAGCGTGTTGAATCCTTTTGAAGCTAAGTGACCAGCCATCGGACTGCCCATTGTGCCAAGTCCGATAAATCCAATTTGAAGGTGGTCAGGTGCCGCCATGCGCGTACCGTTTTACCCGTTTTGGAGGCAGCAAAGCGGACAGTTTCCTAGTCCAATTTCATGCAGAGCGGTATCCTGATTAGCATCAAAATGCATGACCAAGTAGGATCAGAACCAATCGAAGAAAATGGTGCCGGAGTTCCGCCCGAGAATGCAGTCGAAGAAACAACCGCTCCGGAAAGCAAACCAACGGAAGAATCTTCGGAAACGGAAGATGTTATCGCAAAACTAAAGGCTGAGGTCGTAGCCCTTAATGATGCTCTCATGCGCACGATGGCGGAATCGCAAAATATCCAACGCCGCTTGCGTAATCAAATGGAGCAAGACCGGAAGTATGCGAACGAAAGTTTGATGAAAGAAATGATCCCGGTTTTGGATAACTTTGATCGCTCCATCGCCGCCGCTCAGCGAGGAGCAAGCCCCGAAGCAGTCATTGATGGAGTCGTCGCGGTTGATAAGAGCCTTCGGCGAGCATTGGAGCAGTTTGGACTTACACGCTTAGAAGTCGTTGGAAAGCCGTTTGATCCCGTTATTCACGAAGCGATCGTCGCCGTAGAAACTACCGAAATCGCTCCCGACACCGTCACCGATGAACTTGAGGCGGGATACATCTTAGCCGACCGCGTGGTTCGCCCGGCTAGGGTTCGAGTGAGCAAAGCTCCCGAGGCATAAATGGGCAAGTATTTTGGAACCGATGGAGTTCGCGGGGTAGCGAACCAAAAGCTCACTCCCGAACTTGCGTTCCAAATCGGGCAGGCCGCCGGGCGATGGCTCATGAAACAGCCGGATTTGCCGAAATCCGCTGTTCTCGGTCGCGACACTCGTCGCTCTGGCCCGATGCTGGGCGCTGCGCTAGCCGCAGGATTTTGCAGCGCGGGAGTGAATGTGAATTCAATGGGAATCGTTCCCACTGGATGCGTGACGTACATCGCTCGCACCGGGGAATACGGCATGGGAGCAGTAATTTCTGCGAGCCACAATCCAGCGCCAGATAACGGGATCAAAATGATCGCCGCCACTGGAAAAAAGGTTTCGGCGGAAGTTGAAGCATTTATTGAGGAACACCTTGAATTAGGTTTGGATTCTCGTCCAGTCGGTGGGGAAGTCGGAGCGTTGACGCAAGACCGCTCGGCGGTTGAAGAGTATTTGAACTGGCTCGTTGAAATGGTTCCAGAACGGCTAGAGGGAATGACGGTTGCTATTGATGGTTCTCAAGGCGCGGCGTTTGAACTTGGCGTCACAGTTTTTGAACGGCTCGGAGCAAAGGTAATCACAACTGGTTGCACTCCCGACGGGATGAACATCAATTTTGAATGCGGGGCCACACATCCGGCAACGATTCAAGCCCTTGCCCAAGAATCACAAGCTACTTTTGGGGTTGCTTACGATGGAGATGCAGACCGAGCCGTGTTTAGCGACGATCAAGGTCGTTTAATCAATGGCGACCGCACGATGGCGATTTGGTGCGCTTACTGGAAGTCGCAGGGCCAACTCAACCCACCGTATGTGGTCGGCACTGTGATGTCGAACGGCGGTTTTGAAGAGTACATGCGCCATTCGGGAATTGAGCTCGTCCGAGTAGATGTTGGCGATAAGTACGTTTCGGCCAAACTCACTGAACTCAGCGGGAAAGTGGGCGGTGAGCAAAGCGGACACATCATTTTCTCTGACCACGTTCCTACTGGCGATGGATTAGTCACGGCTCTCCAATTTGCTCGGGTTCTTAAACGAGAAGGCAAGACAGCCGCTGAACTCTACGAAAGTTTTGATAACTGGCCGCAGGTTTTGGTGAACTTAGAAGTCGACCGGAAAGATGGCTGGGAAGCCAATGAACGGCTGAAAGCTGAAATTGGAGATGCGAATTCAAGACTTAGTTCCCATGGCCGGCTAAACGTCCGGGCAAGCGGTACTCAGCCGATTCTGCGCGTGATGGTCGAAGCGAGCGACGCAGGGTTGCGGGATGAGGTTGCCGATCGGTTGGTCAGTGAGTTTTTAGATGAATTGGGGGGCAAAGTCTACAGCCGTGTAGACTTAACTCATGCTCTGGGCGATTGACATCGGCAACACTCAAACCGTCGTTGGAATTCATGACGGAACGAAGTGGGTTGCAACGTGGCGGCACGATACGGATTCTGAGCGCACGGAAGATGAAATGGCTGGATTACTCAAGCCATTATTAGATTTATCCGATTTGAGTTTTGGTCAAGCGGATGGAATGATCGTAGCAAGCGTGGTTCCACCCGTTGATACAAATTGGGAGAGGTTCGGAACCAAGTACCTCAACTGCAAACCATTGTTTTTGCGAAACGGCGAGCAGGTTGGACTTCCGGTTACTTACGAACCGCCAAGTGCGGTGGGGGCCGACAGAATCGCCAATGCAATCGGAGCACTCGCCAAACACAATCCGCCTGTTGTCGTGGTTGACTTTGGAACAGCGACGACTTTCGACTGCGTGGACGCCAGCGGAGCATACACCGGCGGTTCGATCATGCCAGGAATCTTGGTGAGCTTATCTTCATTAGTTGGTCGTACGGCAAAACTCCCCGCGATCGCGATTGAAGCGCCGGCGAAGGCGGTAGGGAAGAACACAGTCGAATCCCTTCAATCCGGTGTGGTGTTGGGGTACGCCGAAGCAATTGATGGCCTGGCCCGGCGTATCAAGGCAGAGTTAGGCGAAAACACCACTATTCTTGCCACAGGGGGATTAGGTCGCGTGTTTGTAGATTTGTGCGACATGATTGACACGTACGATCCGGTGCTCACACTAGACGGTTTGAGGCTTGCCTGGGATACACACTCAGGTCGCGTCAGCCAGTAGTTTCTTGATTTCTGAACTGAAACGCTCCGGGTCACGGACGACTCTTTGACCAAAGTAAGTTAAGCCTAAATTGAATTTCACTCCGCTCACCTTTGCTAGGCGGGCATATTTGTTGATCTTTCCTGCGACCACCCAGTCGGCGGCTTTTTCCATGTTTGGCTCAGGAACAACATATTCTGTGATGGCTCGCAACCATCGGTCAACTGGTTGAATGTAAATGCGGTCGGCAGGGTGAATATCTCGTTCAAGGTTGTAGAGAAAAGCAATGTCGCGGACAAAGGTAGATGTACTTTTAGGGCCAACTCCTCTGATATCAACGATTCGCAAAAACTGTGGCTCTAGTCGATCTGAATTGTCTACTCCATCCACTAGCCATGTCGCGATGGAGCCACTCTTATCTTCTCGATAGATTTCTTGAGCGAGTTCCAATATCCCTTGGACGAGCCCGCGATTTTGGGTTTCATTGCTTTTGCGGCTCTTGGATTGGCATTCTGCTTCGTACGCTTCCCATAACTGTGTCCCGTCTGGTTGCTCAAGCAGTTCTTGTATCGACTGGGTTTCGAGCACTTGATTCAGCGCTTTGAGAGCGGTTCGGCTACATTCGTCGCGATCTTTTCCTCGCCGAGCGAAGCCGTAGTAACCCAAAAACACCTGAAGGGAAGATAGTGGATTGTCTAACTCGGTTTGCCATTCCTCTAAAGTCGCTAATTCCTTTTTTGTCGCTTTCTGAAGTTGCGGAATCAAAAAGTTCGAAACATATTTATCGCAATACTGACCGGCAATCAGTTGATAGAGTTGTATAGCCTTGGAGTCGAGAGGAGGGATGTCTCGGTTTTGCGATGCTGGTTCCATTTTCAAAAGTGAAAGGCCCTGAGTGATTGAACTCAGAGCCTTTGTGATGAGATTTTAGAACCGGCTGTCTCGTGCCATGTTTGTGAGAACAGGCAAAGTTGGAGTTTGAACCGAACCACCGATGCTTGCGGAATCCGAACCGCGTCGCATCGTGTAGAAAACATTCCAACAGAAGTCGGAGATGGGAACCTCGTTGGTAAAGAACGATTGCAAGGTCTTGGTAAATGCGTAGGTGTAAAGCCCGATTTGCTTGCCACCAGTAACGATGCTGGTGATTTGACCGCCAGGGATGGTTGCGTAAGCTTCGCTGACTGTACCGCGCATCAGGCGTTCCTGACCAAAATAGTTTCCGCCTTCCATAGTGCGGTTAGATTGGGTGAACATATAGATGCTTGCACCTTTATCACTTAAAGGTCGTAGGATGTCCATCTTCTCTACCATCTTGGAAGTGTCGGTATGGAATTCAGCATCAACGCCTGCAAGATAATCTCGTCCACCTAGGTGGGCGGTTACTCCAGTGAAGTAGATCACCACGGTTGCGTCGTTGGGAATAGATTCTGCGAGTGCTTTTGCCGCACTCCGAATTTGGTTAGCTGTGACATCAATTAAGGTGACCACTTTTTCAGCTTCGTAGCCGCCGAATTGCGTGAGGGCGCCTCGAACCGCTTCAGCGTCACTACCTGCAAAAGGAATTGCGGCATCTTTATCAGCCGATTTTGAGTTACCAATGATCAGCG
This sequence comes from Fimbriimonadaceae bacterium, assembly GCA_019638675.1. Taxonomy (GTDB): domain Bacteria; phylum Armatimonadota; class Fimbriimonadia; order Fimbriimonadales; family Fimbriimonadaceae; genus UphvI-Ar2. The sequence goes on from JAHBTE010000001.1 coordinate 1,955,817, forward strand.
CATATTTCGTTTCGACCGTAGTAACCGGTCCTTCACCAAAGATTCCTTCTAAGTTGGTGTGTTCACCAGCTTTGACCTTAATGATTTGGCCTTTCGTGTCGCCAGCCGCTGTTCCACCAGGTGCATTTACATTTGAACCACCAGTGTTGCGTTGTCCGCCAGTGCTAGCTCCAGTTGCCTGATCTTCTGGCTGAACAAAAGAGGCATCCACCTTCCAGTTTGGAGTTAGACCTTTTAGGGCCGCTTTCGCATCTTTGTCTCCCTGGAGGTCGTACACTTTACCGAGAGACTTGAGCAGTTCGGGGCTGATTTGATTCTTATCTTGAATCAAAGACTGCATTTCGTTTGCTGCGAGGGAGAGATACTGACTCTTTTCCTCTTCGGTTGCTGCGTTCTTGCCCATTTGATACGCTGCGTAAGCAGCAGCGAAGTTGGGAGAATACAAAGAGCCGTTTCGCCAGTACCGAGGTTCTGTGATTGGCCCCGGCAACCGGGTTGAAGTATTGGAATCATCAGCACGCGAAGCCAAAGCGGCTACGAAAGAATCACGAGCAACGCTCCACTCGCCATTTCTGGCTGCTTTCAAGCCGTTTTCGTAATCGGACTGCCAGTCAGCAAATGCGGCAATCGCCACGACTGCCGCTCCAAGCACGAAAAAGAATTTGAATGATTGTTTACCCATGAGTTTCGTTCTTAGTTCCCCGGTTTGAACGTGATGCCCAGCCCAATATCCATCTTGCCGGATTCAAATGCTCTGGCAAAGTTGAGGTCGATAGAGTATGGCTTACCTATGGGGCGATACCCCAGGCCGAACGTAAGTGCGTCTCGGCTATCAAAGCCATTACCACCAGATGGAAGGATGCTCAGACCAAGACGTACTGGAATACGGGCATTGTAGCGATGCATGTTGTATTCAAAGCCAAAACCGTAGGTTGCGTAGTTTTTGCGCGAGAACAAGAGATCCTCGTCGCCGCCAAAATAGTAGTCAATTTGCGCTAGCCATACAAGGAAATCTTCGCCTCGAGAGAACCTATTGAGTTGGCCACCAATACCGAAAGAAGCTTTACCAGGAATCTTATCGTAGATACCGCTAGTTTCCGTGTTTCCGTTGAGATCAATTGGAGTGCGGACAGAAATTCCCCAAGCTGTGCCATTATCAGCACCCATGTAACCTTGAACACCAGCGACAAGTCCGATTCCGATGCCGTTATCTGAGGCAGAAATGTTGCTTGAGCCAACCTGAGTATTACCGTCGAATAACAGATAGGATTGGGAATACTTGACGTATTGGTTGGCAACAACCAAACCGATTCCGACATTCAATCCACCTTGCTGTCGACCAAAGGAAAGGGTGAAGAAATCGGTTTGCGCCCGCATGTTTTCTTCAAGGTTTCGAACAGAAAGAGTGTTGTTAGGAAGGTTGTTACCAGTGGTGACTGCGTCCATGTGACCACCGATGGTATAGCTCACGCCAAGCGTTCCACCAGCAAAGGGGGTTGCGTATCCGACATGACTAAGGGCAATGCGCCCGGAAGCTTCATCAGTGCTGTTCGTTCGATCATTAAAGTTACCGCTTGCTAAAGTCGTGCTTTTTGGCAAATTGCGGAACGAAATTGAAGCTGTTGGTTCACTGATGAACGCAAGTCCAGCTGGATTATCCAATGCAGATTGAGTTGTACTATCGGTTGCGCGGCTTGCACCACCGACGCCCATAGCTCTTCCGCCAGCATCTAAAGCATTCAAAAGATCGGGGACTTGTGCCGACGCGATGCTCGGCACTACGAATGTTAGGAGGATCAGCCCTATATGCTTCCTTGCGTTCATGTTGTTATTCCTGATTTTTTACCCGTTTTTAATTGTGAATGCTAGTTGTGGCGGTTGTTACCCCGGTTTCCGCGACCATTTCGCAAAAATGATTGCGTCGTGTCGCGAACGGTTTGGCTCACATAATCCGCACCATGGAGAGGCCCCTGGTTCCGATTGCTGGAAATTCCCCGACCGCCTTGCGTGATTCTCACTGTTTGATCTGCTGCCAAGTTGCCAGCTTTGTCAGTTGCGATGACTACGATATCAAAGACTGCTGGTAGCCGGGAAAGGTCTCGAATTCGTCCAGACCAAGTTACTGATGTGCCGTTAGCATTGACAGATCGTCGCGCTACTCGAGTGATGAAGTTTCCACCAGTGTCTCGAATCAGAACGTCAATGGTTCGTGCATCAAGGGAACCGTTAAATTGATCTTGGACTTGCACGACTACCGGAATTTGCCCGTTTCCAAATACTGGTTCGGTTGAAGTTGGAGCAAGTACGTTTGAAGTGGGAGGGGTTCTATCAACCGTGACGCTAATGGATTGATTTGCTGTATTACCCGCAAGGTCTTCAGAAGATAATGCGATGGTTTTGGTTCCGTCTGTTGCTTCAAGTGAAGAATCCCAAATAACCATCAGGTTATTTGTATTCCCCGTATTATTTGGAATATCTGAGCCGTTGACTTGAACTCGCCATTCCTTCATGTTGTCTTCAAGAAAATCAGCGGTTACGATAACTGATCCACGAACAAATCCTGCATTAATAGGATTGAACTGTAAGAATTTAGGGTCTTTAACGTCAACGGTTACGTTTAGAGGTGCCAGCACGTTATATACTCCGCCCGGTTCAGTTGGTGTAACTTGCAACGTGTAGGCACCGTTGGCTAAGCCTTCACTTAAATTGAAGTTAATGGTTCCGTTTATTTTCCCGTCAGCGTTAGGTGTGAACTGCTTCGTGGTGGAGATAGAAACCGTTGGGTCGGCAACCTGGGTTAGTTTTACAAGAATGGTAACCTGGGCCGAAGCATTGTTGATGTTAAACGTGATGGTGTTTGATTTTCCAAGAAAATCACCGTCGTTGGGGGCGGCTAAAGTAATGGTGCCTGCAAACGCGCTCGCGCACACTAGCGCGAATAGGCATGAAATGGATGCTCTTTTAAGGCTCCTCATTCGTTTATTATACCTGTCAAATTCAGCTTTAGTACGTCTGCCGCGAACTTAGCAAACCCGCCTTCATCGTTTGATTCATACATTTTTTGAGTGATCGCTTTGATTTCAGGAGCGGCGTTGGAAACACATGCCGAAAATCCTGCCCACTTCAGCATTTCTAAGTCATTTGTCCAGTCGCCAATGGCGGCAACTTCGGAGGCGTCTATGCCCAGAGATTCTGCTAATTTTGCTAAGCCAATCCCTTTGTTTATTCCAATCGGCAGAAACTCAAGATAGTCTGGCTCTGAGATCACGATTGCGATATCTGTTCCGGCTAACATTTTCTTTGCCGCTTCGGTGTGATGAATAATTCGTTCTGGGTGATCAACAAACAGTAACTTCGTGGCCGAAAGAGAATTGAGTTCTGCCAGGCTTTGAATTGTTGGGAAGCAGCCAGTTCTTAACCTATAGAGGTCAGCAAACTCGCCGTCTTGGCTGAAAAATATTTCGTCTCCAGAATAAAGGTTGACATGGATTGAGTGAGTTTGAGCATATTGGATGAGCTGGGTAACAATCTGTTCAGGCAAAGCATGATTTGCGATCGTTGTTCCTGTGTGGTCGATAACAAACGCTCCGTTACTGCTCACCGTTGGCCCTTTAACACCTAGTTCAAGCCAAAACGGTTCGATAGTCGAAATCCCTCTGCCACTTGCCAAGCAAAAAGTGATCCCTGCTTCAAGCAGTTGATGAACCATTTCAACATTTTTGGGCAGGAGCTTCCTATCACTCGTCAAAAATGTTCCATCCATATCAGTTGCAACTAGGCGAATCACGGCATATGGATACCGAATAATCCTTGATCGACATAGGGATTGTTTGGGATATTAGGCGCACATACCGAAGATATTGCGATTGCACTAGCTTTAGCCTTGAATGGGCTAAACAAATCAAATCTTGCGGTGTTTACGATTGTTTCTGCAACTATCCTATAAGAATCTCAAGAATCTTCCGAGGATAGGAAAGGTTCAGGAACCATCACAATGGCTTTACGTGCAGAAAACTTACTCCTTCGACGCTATGTCGAAAAGGCAATGGTCGATCTTCCGGCTTTGCCGACTGTGGTTATGCAGGTTGTCCAAGCAACCGAAAGCGATGTCTCCACGACTAGTGAAATCGAGGGAATGCTGGTTGCCGATGCGGCGATCACAACCAAACTCCTGAAAGTTGTGAACTCGGCATATTTTGGTTTGCCACGTCAGATTGTCAACGTCAACCAAACAATTGCCATTTTAGGGATGCACCAGGTTCGGAACTTGGTTATGAGCATCGGCGTACTGAACGCGCTCAGCTCGCCTAGCCCACGTATTGTTGAAGTTCAAAAAGCGTTCTGGCAACAAAGTTTTGCCGCTGCCACTTGCGCCGAAACTATCGCCAAGTCCAAAGGAATGTCCAAAAAAGATGTCGAGCTCGTATTTATCGGCGGTTTGCTCCACGACGTAGGACGACTCTTCCTCTTTACTCTTTTTAATCTGCCTTATCAAGAAGTTCTCAAGGAATCTGCACTCCGGAACGAACCACTTGAATCTGTAGAAGAACGAATTCTCGGAGTCACTCACGCTCAACTCGGAGGAATTCTCGGTGAAAAATGGAATTTCCCTGAAGAATTAATTCTGATGATTCAGAACCACGACAAGATTCCTGTGGGTGGAGCGACTGATCACGTTTATTGCACCCACATTGCCGATGTCGTCGCGAATCAGTTATCGACCCCAGACATTGTTGGAACCGCGAATGATATTGATCCTAAAGCGAAGTTGTGGCTTGGATATTCCGATGAACAATGGCTGGAACTCAAAGCCAAAACTGCTGACCAAGTTGAACTTGCAAAAGAGATGCTTGGCGTGATGTAAGGCAACCAAAGTAAGAATTACAGGATGAAGCGAGAGTTGCTAACCAAAAATTAGGTGAGCAACTCTTAAAACTTGGAGGAACTATGAGCATTAACGGACCACAATCAGGAATTCGATTTTCTGGACTCTCATCGGGTCTGGATGTTGAGAGCATTGTGACCCAGCTGATGTCGCTGGAGCGATTCCCGATCCAGCGAGTGCAGGCTCAACAGGCTCAACTCCAAGCTAAGCAAACAATTTTCGCTCAGTTCCGAAGCAGCCTTCTTACCTTGAATTCAGCCGCAACTGCGCTGAACTCAGTTGCAACCTACAAACCAAACAAAGCTTCAGTAGCTGATACAAGTATCGCAACCGTTTCTGCTACTGATGCCGCAGTTCCCGGTACTTACGCAATCAACGTCACTCAGCTCGCTAAAGCGCACAAAATTACAAGCTCGGCACAAACTGATGCAACTTCCTCGCTTGGGATGAGCGGATCGTTTCTAGTCAACGGAAAGCTTGTGAGCATTAACGCTGACGATACACTTCAGGGCATTGCGGGCAAGATCAACGGAGTAGGGGCTAATGTCGCCGCAACTGTGATCAACGGCGGCACCAATCAGGCTTATCTTGTTGTCGGTTCGACGGAAACTGGGGTTGAAAGCACAATCAAAATCGCTGACGTCAGCGGAGGCTTAGCGAGCAGTTTGGGCTTAATTAACGGGACTTCGTCAGTCGTCTCCCAGACTGGTTCGGTAGCAAAATCAAGTGGATTTGGAAGCGATACGAGTTCGCTTCAAACGCTTTTGGGGTTTGCGAATTCTGGAACGTTCACGTTAGGTTCTGATATGATTTCGTTCGATACAAGCGTTGATTCGTTACAGGATATTGCTAGTCGGATCACCGCTACGGGAAATCACACGGCGACGGTTGTTTCTGAAAAAGTGAACGGCGTCGATACTTTCCGTCTTTCTATTGATTCCGCTGCTTGGCCGAGCACCTATGACGATACAAATGGATTTCTTAGCCAAATCGGCGTAGTTCAGCGAGGATTTGCCAATCAAGTCGTGAGCGCGCAAGATGCAGCCGCAACCATTGACGGCATCGCCGTGACTTCCAAAACAAATCGCCTACTTACTGCGGTTGGCGGAATGACGATTGACCTCGTGAAAGAAGGGAACACAACCGTCACCGTTACGCGTGATACGACCGCAATCAAGGACAAGATTAAGGCGTTTCAAAGTGCTTATAACTCGGTGATTGGGTTCATTCGCGACAACTCTCAGTTTGATAGTGAAACGTTCCAAACCGGAACCCTTTTTGGCGACCAAACCGCAAGCCAAGTCGAAAACACACTAAACAATATGTTGTTTAACAGTGTAGGAACTGGCTCGCTTAAGAATTTGGCGGAAATTGGCTTTAGCCTGGACGATCAAGGCAAGTTAGAACTCGACGAATCAAAGCTCGATACCATCATCGGCACCAAACTCGACGACTTGAAGAAACTGATGATGGCAACTGGGTCTAGCACGAACACAGAAATCAACTATGTGAGCAGCAGCAACAAAACGGTTGCTTCTGGCCCAACAGGTTACTCACTGAACATCACACAGATTGCAACCAAGACTTCGATGCTTGCGAATAATGCCTTTTCATCTCCGGCAACTGGTGCTGAAGTTTTAACTTTTGGCGGAGCACTGTTCGGTAACAGTTCAATTGATCTCACCGTGAATGCTGGCACAACTTTAAGCACACTGATTTCGCAGATCAACTCAGATAGCCGCCTCAAAGATTTAATCACCGCTTCCGATGAAGGTGGAGTTCTTAAAATCGAAAGTAAGCGGTACGGAACAGCTGGGCGATTTACTTTGACCAGCAACTTGAACGCTGCGGGTGATAACTCAGGCATCGGCAGCACAGGAGGAATTCTCACCGACGGGATGGACGTTGCGGGGACAATCAATGGAGAAGAAGCCACCGGGAACGGTCAGTATCTTCTCGGAAAGAACGGCAACCCAAAAACTGAAGGTTTGCAGATTCAATACACAGGCACTACGCTTGGAGCCGTTGGAAGCATTATTTTTAATCAAGGAACTGCATCTGGAATCGGGTTCCGGGTTAATTCCTTTACCGATTCAGTGAACGGTCTGCTTTCAGCAGTTGACCAAACCCTTACGGCACAGGTTGAAGACATGACTGAGCGCATTGCCCGAATGACTGAAAACCTCACGCTTAGAGAATCCACTTTGCGATTGAAATTTGCAGCGATGGAATCGGCTATCGGTCGTTTGAACCAACAAGGTTCTCAACTCGGCGCGATCATCAGCTCTCAAGGCTAAACGCGCAATACGATTTCTTCTCGGCGGAAAAGCTGAATTGACAGCCTGAGAAAAATTGCGGCAAATGCGAAGTTCTCAAGCAGGGCTGGGCCAAGAAATGCGTAGTGGCCTTCACCAGAAATCAAACTCTTGAGCAGTACTGCCGTATTTAAGATTGGCGTCCATTGAACCCAAAGTGCTCGTTCCATTCCTGTGAATCCGATGATCTGGCTAAAGATTGCCGGAAGGATGATGACGAAACTCAAGAGCCCAAGATAAGTCTGCGCTTCGCGGATGTTTCGGCTGTAAGCGCAGATCGAAACCAGCATCGTGGCAAAAAAACTGACCAAGCTGATGAGCAGAATTAGAGCCGCGAGCACATCAATAAACTGAACTGAAAGTCCGCTCGGGAAAAGTGTTTTGGTCATCGGTAAGTTGAGTTTTGCTACGGCGAAGACGGCGACCAAAGTCGTCAAACTGCTTACAAAACAAACGACCATTAGTGAAAATATTTTTCCAAGCGCTACCGCCGCCCGGCGCACAGGACTAACGAGCAGCGTTTCCATTGTGCCTCGTTCTTTTTCCCCCGCAACAAGGTCGGAAACAATGCTCATTCCGCCGTAAAACGCCCAGAGAATGATGAGGTAGGGAAGAAGCGAGACGATATCCGAGCCTGCAAGTCCTTTCTCTTTGGAAATATTTTCTATATCCAATTTTATTGGCTCTGCGAAATCTTGTGCGATTCCATTTTTATCCAAAATGAATTTGACAGCCTCTTGGTTTCGAATAGCAACAACCTTCTCCAATAGGCTCACTGCAATCTTAGAAAGCATGTCATCGGAAGAGAAGGCGATTTTTGCTCGAGCGGAAGCTTGAGAAAGCGTTTCGTCGGTGACTCGCGTTTGATCGTAGACAGCTTGGACTTCCTTTTCACGGAGGAGTTTGAGCCCGTCTTCCCAAGTCGCAACGGGAGTTGTATTAAAGTCTTGCTCAATGCCGGGCAAATCGGTAGATTGTTTTTCTCCTGCGCCGACAACCGCGATCTCAATCGCCTTTTTCTCGACCACAGATTGTTGGATAACACCCATGATCATCACAAATATGGCGATAATGAATACGGGCATCACGATGCTTGCTTGCAATACTCGGCGATCACGGGCAAGCTCACGTATTTCTTTCAAGAAAACTTGCTTCACTCCGTAGCCGATCTTCATGCGCTGATCTCTTCCTGAGGCTGAATCAGGTTCAAAAACGTTTGCTCAGCATTACTTGATCCAGTCTTTACCTTGAGTTCTTCTAGCGTTCCAAAACCTTTTACTTGCCCTTGATGCATCACGGTGATACGGTCGCAAAGCCGTTCGACTTCGCTCATGATGTGAGTGCTGAACACAACGGTTTTGCCTTGATCACGAGCGGCTTCAATGAACTCCAAAACAGTCTGGGCGGCAAGGATATCGAGGCCGGCTGTAGGTTCATCCATAAACAAAACTGGCGGATCGTGGATGATTGTGCGGGCGATAGAGACTCGCTGTTTTTGACCAGTGGAAAGCCGGTCACAAAGTTGGTTTGCGAACTCTGTGGCCTCAGTTCTCTCAAGCGCGTCTTTAACTCGCTTTTTCAGTTCGGCACCGCTGAAGCCGTATAAGCTCCCAAAGTAACCCAGCATCTCACGCGCGGTTAAGCGACCGTAAAGCGCGGTGGATGTGCTGAGAAATCCAATAGATCGCCGAACTTCCGGGCCATTGGTGAGAACATCAAAACCGTTGACCGAAGCCGTGCCTCCAGTTGGTCGAATGATCGTGCTGAGAACCCTCAGCAGAGTGGTTTTTCCCGCACCATTGACTCCAAGTAATCCATGAATCTCGCCTGGGTGAGCCGTGAAATCAACTCGGTCAACCGCTAAAATGCGGTTCTTTTTCGCGTCGATAAACTCTTTGCTGACTCCCGAAGCAATGACCATAACTTATTGCTCTTCTTTGCTGTCTGAAATTGTTGGGCCGTGAAGCTTTACTGGAGTTCCATGCCCGATTTTGATATTGAGGAGCTGAACAGCGGTTGCAAACGCCATCGCAAAGTATGTGTAGCCTTTTTCAATTTCTACGTGCATGCTTTCGGCAACCAAGTTGACGCCAATCAAGATTAAGAATGACAAAGCAAGAATTTTGATTGAAGGATGCTTTTCAACGAAGTCGCCAATGGCGTTCGCAAATGTCATCATCACACCTACTGCGATAATCACCGCGGCCACCATGACTTCAATATGCTTTGCCATTCCAACAGCAGTGATCACACTATCTAAGCTAAAAACTATGTCCAGAATCATAATCTGGACGATGACGCTACTAAATGAAGCGGCTTTGTAATTCTTCTGCTTTTCCTCGTGCCCCTCAACTTTTTCATAGATTTCATGAGCTGACTTCCAGATCAGGAATAAACCTCCAAGCATGAGAATCAGGTTCTTGCCTGTGGCTTCAAATTTGCCGATGATCAGTTCCTGGCCTCCAATTTCGATTGGATGCACAAGCTTCATCACCCACCCCAAACTCAGCAATAACAGAATTCGGGTGACGAGTGCGGCGGCAAGTCCAAGTTGCCTGGCTCTTTTTCTATCGGCTTCTGGCAACTTGCCGCTGAGAATACTGATGAAGATGATGTTATCAATACCAAGAACGATTTCTAGAACCGTTAAGGTAAGTAGCGCAATCCACGCATCTGGTTGGGAAAGCAGTTCCATTGAGCAACCTTAAAGACGGCAAATAACCGAACATCGGTTGCGAAAATTCGCGGAGACCTACGAATTTTCCTTGCTTGTTGGGCAGGTGTATAGCCAGAATGATTTTGTGAGACGGCGAGACTTCTTAAAAGGCGCAAGTGCAGCGGGATTAATGGCGGCGGGAGGAAGACTGTTATCTTCTCCGGTAACCCAGTCAAAACGCAAATCAGTAGCGGGCTTGGTAACCCCAAAACTTGATAAAGTTCGCGTCGGATTCATGGGAGTTGGCGCACGTGGAAGTGGTCATGTTGAGCAGATGCTTGCGATCCAAGGGGTTGAAGTTAAGGCCATTTGCGACCTCTACCAAGACTGGGCCGAGAATTCAGCTAAGAAGGTCGTGGAGGCGGGCCAGCCGGCTCCAACTTTATATGTAGGCGATCCGTACGGCTACAAGAAAATGAATGATCGCGATGACATTGACATCGTGATCATTGCGACTCCTTGGGAATGGCATACGCCGATGGCGGTTGATGCCATGCGGAAAGGCAAACACGCATTTATCGAAGTGCCCGCCGCCCTCACCATTGATGAGGCCTGGGAGCTAGTTGATACCGCCGAAGCAACCCAACGCCACTGCATGATGATGGAGAACGTCAACTATGGCCGAGAAGAGTTGATGGTTCTGAACATGGTTCGGCAAGGTGCTCTTGGCGAACTTTTGCACGGGGAAGCCGCTTACATTCATGATCTTCGCGGTCAAATGCACGAAGAAAAACGAGGCACGGGAAGCTGGCGAACGGTTCATTACATGACGCGAAACGGAAACTTGTATCCCACGCACGGACTAGGGCCAGTCGCTCAATACATGAATATCAATCGAGGGGATCGCTTCGACTTTATGAGTTCGGTGAGCAGTAATAGCCGCGTTCGGGCTGAGTACGCCGAAGCCAATTTCCCTGAAGGACACAAGTGGCGTAAAGGGAAGTTTGTGTGTGGTGACATTAACACTTCTATCATCCGCACTGTGATGGGCAAAACAATCATGGTTCAGTGGGATGAACAGTTGCCACGCCCCTACACGCGGCACAATTTGATTCAAGGTACTAAAGGCTGTTGGAGTGGATTCCCTGGGAAAACCGCCATTGAAGGTCTGACCAAAAACACCGATTCATGGGTGCAAGGAGCAGATCTCGCAGAGATTTACAAAAAGTTTGAACATCCCATGTTCGTCAAGCAAGGTGAACTCGCAACTAAAATGGGCGGTCACGGAGGAATGGACTTCCTGATGCTCTGGCGGATTATCTACTGCCTCCGCAACGGAGAACCGATGGATCAAGACGTGTACGACGCGGCGGCTTGGAGCGCAGTCACTCCGCTCAGCGAACTGAGTGTCGCGAACCGTGGTCGAAGTGTGGATTTCCCGGACTTCACTCGTGGGGAATGGAAGACAATGAAACCTTTGGGAATCGTTGATCCGGTGATTTAAAGTTCAGCAAATATAGATTCCGTAAAGCTTTCGGTTCAAACGTGATTGGGCAAAATTGCCGTTCGTCTGAACCTTTATGTTGCGTGGTTTATTAAAAGCTCGATTCGTGGTGGCAGTCCTGCTGATCGCTATCCTTGTCACCGGTTGCGGAGGTGGCGGCGGATTCATCTCCGGTGTTGAAGGCGTTTGGAGTGGCCCATTCCAGGTGTATAACCCTGGTGGAGGCGTTGAGAGTAGCGGAACAATGACGCTCGACATTGACAGTTTTGGCGGCGTTTTCGTAACTCTGCAGAGGACGGACAGTAATCCTCAAACTCAGTTCATTAACAATGGAAGCCTGAGCAATAATCGTGAACTCAGGTTTGTTTGGCATTGGAACGACACCAACGACCGAGAAAGCAAGGGGTTTATCCGTCGGAACGGTAACTTCCTCCAACCTGATTCTGGCGATAACCGAATTCAAGTTACGTTCGCCGGCGGTGGAATCGGTGGCATGGAATTCGTGTTAACGAGACAAGGCACGTTGTAAACGTTATCCAAGTTCGGTAGTATGGACACAGTTTCGATTTGAAGAAGTGTCCCAATGAAAACTTGGATTTATATTGGTGTTGCGGCAGTGATCATCCTATCAGCCATTGCGGCGCGTATGATTCTCTTACCCAACGAAGATGGCGGCAATCTCAATGATGATATTGCTACTTTGCCTTTAGCGACTCAAGATGGACTTGGATTACGGGAAGTTTCCGAGTCCAACAATGATGGGAGTGTGCGACATATATACATTGGTGACAAGATTCCTGATTCAGAGCTTGTTGACTTGAGCCCAGAAGAAGAAGCTAGAGTTCATTGGTTGCGCGTGGATACCAGAACGGACTACGCTAGTTCTGAAAATGTGATCTGGACGCACACTTCAATGTTTGAAAACATCAATCCATTTGCTATTGCTGAAATTGAAGTGAATATGAAAATCAAAACCCCAGGGGTAAAAACTTATCAAACAACAATTCACTACACCCGGTTTTACAATGGCACTATCCCCACTATGGGAGAGCTTTACCCTTTTGAAACTTGCAATTTCAGCAACCCGGCGAAGGTTATCTATCCACTTCGTTTTTGGCGAACCGATACAGAATCTGAATGGAATATAACCAGAGTGAGAAGATACAAGAAGCCATATCCGCAAAATACGATTCTTGGTGTCGCAAGTCTTCTTTTTTCTTCTGAGAATCAGGAAGAAGCCATTGCAGTGTTAGAGAAAAATCCTGAGCTGGTTAAGCTAAAGGATAAGGACTCCGGGGTCAATACAACTCTTCTAGCTTTTTGGCTTGGCAACGAGAAAGTTATTAAGTACGTTTTATCTCATGGCGGAGATATTAAATCTGTAGATAGAACTGGAGCAGGTGTGCTGCACTATGCGGCCCGGGGACTTGATTATCCCGCTCTTAATATTGCTCTTGCAGCAGGGATTGATCCGAACGCTAAATCTTTGATAGATTGGACGCCGCTCCATTATGCGGCCAGGGCAGGTATGCATTACCACATTCCAAAATTGATTGCAAAAGGAGCAGATCCAAATGCTCTTACTAATAATGGTGATAGTCCGGGGCAATTTGCAACCCTCATTTATAACTCTCATGTTATGGAAGCACTAATTAAAAATGGAGCATCCAAAGAGTACACGACAAGAGGCGGATACACTTACTTGTCTCAATCGTTGAGGAACGTTGAGTTCTTGGAGAAACTCGTGAATCTTGGTCTTTCTATGGAATTTAAGAGTCCGATGACTGGTGAAACTGCGCTTCTTAGTGCCGCTCATTATGGAGACAAGACTGCAGCCGAGTGGCTCTTAAAACACGGAGCAGACGAAAAAGCTGTAGATAGGAATGGCAAAGATATTTTCGAGCTTTCAAAGGAATCAAATACGTTGAAAACAGATCGATTCTTTAGAGAAATGTACGACCGAGTCAAAGCAGAAATGGCTCGTAAGTGATCAGCGTTTAACCGATTTCAAAGTCACTTAATCCAGTCGGCATTGGTGCTGGCTGGATTCCGCTATTCAGAACAATCGCCTTTCCAGACTCCGCCGCCTCATGGGCGGCATGCATAACCTCAAGAATATGACGAGCAAGTGCCCCACTTGATCGATGACCGCGATTGGACAAAACCCCTTGTGCCATATCGGCTAACCCGAGTCCACGTGAGTTTTCTGCGTTCGGAAACTGCAAAGGAACCTCCTCCCAAGCCGAACCTTTTCCGCGCATGATTTGCCCGCCAAATCCATTTGGATCGGGGCAGGTGAGAGTAGCTTCAGTTCCGTAAACTTGAATATGCGGAAGCGAATGGGCTTGCACGTCGAAGCTAGTGATGAGTGTTCCTACAACCCCGTTTTCCATTTCGAGCAAACATTGAACGTGGGTTGGGATGTGGACTTTGGCGAACTCGCCAGCATGCGGTTGAGAAGTCACGAGCCGCTGATCAAAAGCTTTGCTGGTGGTTCCACTCACTCGCTTGACAGGGCCAAAAAGGTGAACCAAGGCTGTGAGGTAGTACGGCCCCATATCGAACATTGGGCCACCGCCAACTTCGTAATAGAAAAATGGATTTGGATGCCAGCTTTCGTGCCCGGGGCAGAGCATGAACGCCGTAAACGAAGTTGGCTTGCCGATGCCACCTTCATCAATGACTTTGCGGACGGTTTGGTATCCAGCGCCAAGGAATGTATCGGGAGCGCACCCGACTCGGACGCCATTAGAATCTGCAAGTTGCAGTAGTTCAGAGCCTTCTTGTTTGGATATTGTCAGGGGCTTTTCGTTGTAGACGTGCTTTCCGGCGGAGATAGCCGCCTTTGCCACCGAATAATGCGATTCAGGCGTAGTGAGGTTCAGCACAATGTCTACGCCACTATTGATCAGTTCATCCACTGAGCAAGCAGTTACTCCGTGCTTAACCGCCGTTTTTGCGGCTCGCTCCATATCTAAGTCGGCGCAAGCGAGGATCTCAATCGGGGACATTTGTTTTGCGTTGTCAAAATAGATGCCGCTGATGTTTCCGCAACCCACGACACCAACTTTAAGCGCCAATGTAGATATCTCCAAACTTTGCGCCTTGAACGACTGAATTCTTATTGGCGGCCCACAAGATTCCGCGGGCAATAAATTCGAGAACGGTTGGAATGCTGACGACTTCAGGTGAGTGCCCAAGGGAGCAGTAATACACACGTCCGTCGCCCCAGTTTTTTGTCCAGGCGACTGGCATGACTGTATTTTCGAAATCCTCGAATACGGTGGTAGCAAGCACTTTGATGGCTGGATCAAGGTGCATGTAGTAACTTTCGGTTACCGCTTCAAAATCTTGGAATCCCTGAGTGAGTGGATGACCCTTGACGAACTCAACTTGAAAGTGTCTTTCGCCCCCGCCAGGATGTTCGACAAACTGCCCGCCGCACATAAATTGATAGTGGGTGTATGACCGGAAAGCGTCCCCCATGCCACCGTGGATGCCCGCTACTCCGATTCCTTGCTCCACAGCTTGAAGCAACGGCTCGATTTGGACTGGCTCGACTTCGCCCATTGTCCAGTTCGGAATAACGACATCAAACTCCGCAGATTGTTGGAAGGCATCTAAATCTTGTGAATTTTCGACGGTTATTCCAAGTGATTCAAGTCTATTGGTTAGGATTTCCGCAACTTCAAACGGTTTGTGTCCATCCCATCCGCCACTCACGATCAATGCTTTGGCCATCGCTTCATTATGGCGATTTTTGAACGTAATTATTCTGCCGCTTGCCGGGTGAAAATCACTTCGCAAACCGTCCAGCCGATCCGGTTTTCGATCTTAAAGGTGCCGCCTAGTGCCCCGCTGAGCGAACGAATGATTTGCAAGCCGAGCTGACCCGAAGTTTGAGGGTCGAAGTCATCTTTCAGGGGGTCGCCATCATTGCTCACCCATAAGCCGATTTCGCCATCATTGTCTTCTACTGTAATGTGGATCTCGCCTTCTCGTGAGTTGGCGAAGCCGTGCTCCACCGCGTTCTGGATCATCTCGTTGAGAATCAGCGCAACCTGGGTGGCTTGGTTCATATTGAGGTGAACTTCATCGCCCCGCACGCTGAACTTGATGCTCTTATCGGGCAAAATAAACGACTGCTGTTGGTGGTTGCAGAGCATCTCCGCAATGTGTCGGATGCTCACGTGGTCGAGGTCGTCGCGAGAAAGAAGTTCGTGCACCGAAGCTATCGCCTGGATACGGGCAAGAGAATCAGTAAGTGCATCTTCCAGTGTTTTGTAATGCGATTGCCGCATTTGCAATCGGAGAAGCGACGCCACCTGTTGCAGGTTATTCTTAACCCGGTGATGCATCTCTTGCATCAGCGTATGGCGAACTTGCAAACGGGAGTGCTCGATGGTCACTGCAGTTTGTTGCGCAAGAGTCATGAGAACCGAGATTTCGTCGTCGGTGAACTGACGAGTCTCGCCGGTATAACAACTCATCACTCCCACTGGTCGATCCTGCACAATAAGTGGGATGCAGATCATGCTTCGCAGACCTTGCTCTTCTGCCAAATCGTGTCCAATGTAGTCTTCGTCGTTGAGAACGTCTAGCGTGAAAACCGGTGCACCAGATTGAATTGCTTTGCCGGCAATGCTTTCCCCAAGCTTGATTGCTCGCTTACGCTGATATGCTTTGTTCGTGGCTTGGGTAGCACGAAGTATCAGTTCCTGTCGCTCATGGTCGAGCAATCGCACTGTGACAACACGGTAGTTAAACCGTTGCGCAGTGATGTTCACCAGCAATTGAAGAACTTCCTCCAGGTACGGGTTTGTGGATACGGTTCTTGCGACTTCGCTGAGAATATCTAGCTTGCTTTCGTGAGAGCCAGTTGATAATCCGACTTTGAAAGCCTCAAACATCTGAAAAACTTGCGTGACTTCCCGAAGAATTCTGTCGATTTCGTCGGCGAGGAGTGGTGCCCAAGCGACTTCTCGTCGCAGGTACACCACTCCAGATAGAGATTCGGAAACGTGGTAGGGAATTGCGATGGCTGATCGAAATCGCTCGTCGTCTAAATCTTCCACCGGACGATTGCGCGAGTCGGTGGCAAGCTCGTCGCTTACTTGGATTAGTTCTTGAGAGGTATATGCTGCGCCAACCAGGCCAACCCCTTTAGCAAGACGGAGCCGTTCGATCAGTTCCGGGCTTCGGGAACTGCTTGTAAGGATTAGTGAGCCGCCGCTAGCCGCCGTAAGAATATCAACGGCATCTGCTTCAAAAAGGGCCTGAAAATGGCTACCGATAGCCTGGAATCGCTCTTTCTCCGAATTGTGGTCACGCCAAGCGGTTAAGAGAGATTCCACAAGGCATCACCTATTTGGGGGCTGGCCCAATCACTGTGGTTCGCATGCTGGAAGGCGAGAAGAGTTTGTGTGAAAGTTCTTGCACTTGCTGAGCGGTGACAGCGTTGATTTTGGCGACAGTTTCTTCCACCGGGATTTGCCGACCGTAAACAATTTCATTCTTGGCCATTCGCATCATACGGGCGTTGGTGCTTTCCAATCCTAACACGATGTTTCCGGCGATTTGTTGCTTGACTTTCGCAATCTCAGCATCAGTTGGGCCATCGTAAACCATCTTGTCTAACTCGGCGCGAACGACGGTTTGAACTTCATCCCACTTCTCAGCGCTGGTTCCTCCATAGATCGTGAAGGCGCCGCCTGAGTTGTAGCTCATCATATAGCTACCGACTGCGTAGACCAAACCCCGTTTTTCACGTACTTCTTGGAATAATCGGCTACTCATTCCTCCGCCGAGAACGCCATCCAAAACAATCAGACGGTAGAAATCTTGGTCGTCGTGGTAGCTTGCACCAGATGTTCCGATGCAGAAATGAACTTGCTCAACCTCTTTCGCGACATAGTTCAGCCCAGGCTGAGGGGTTGGTCGTTCCAGTTCCGTAGACTTTTCACCCGATTCAAACCCGCTTAGGTAATCGGTTGACCACTGGACGAATTCATCATGGTCAACTTTGCCGGTTGCACTCACGACCAGATTGTTAGCTTTGTAGCGGCGATCGATGTACGAAGTCAGGTCATCGCGACCAAAACTTGAAACCGATTCGCTCGTGCCGATGATAGAAAGACCAAGTTTATGGTTGGGCCACAGGCCTTGCAGATGAAGATCATGGACCTGGTCGCCTGGCTCATCCTCGCCGCGCTTGATTTCTTCGAGAACAACGCCTTTTTCTCGCTCCAATTCTTCGGGGTCAAGCAGAGAATTGGCGAGCATATCGCTCAGAACTTCAAACCCGTTCCCGGCATCTTCAGCCAGTGTTCGACAGTAGTAGCAAGTGCGCTCTTTGTCGGTGAAGGCATTGAGCATTCCGCCTCGTCCTTCGATTTCTTCGGCGATTTGCTGGCTGTTCCGCTTCGCTGTACCTTTAAACAGCATGTGTTCAATAAAGTGCGTGATGCCAGCTTCGGCTTCAGTTTCGTGGGAAGAGCCAGTCGTGCACCAGATGCCGATT
Organism: Fimbriimonadaceae bacterium; assembly: GCA_019638675.1. GTDB lineage: Bacteria > Armatimonadota > Fimbriimonadia > Fimbriimonadales > Fimbriimonadaceae > UphvI-Ar2. The sequence continues at coordinate 1,973,697 of JAHBTE010000001.1, forward strand.
GCCGCACTGCCGACATGGGGAAGGTGCTCGGTGAGAACCCGAACTCCGTTCGGCAAAGTCGTCTTTTTAATGCTGTCCATGTTTATTGTTAGCCAATGCGGCTGTTAATTGCGCCTAGCCCTTCTATCACTACGCGCACTTTGTCGCCAGGGAGCAGAGTTCTGCCTAATTCGCTCGATTCAAGATCAGGAATAGGTAGGGAAGGCCAGGCTACGACTTCACCAACCGCCATCGGTGACCGCACGCTTGCCCGTCGAAGCAAATCGTAGAACTCCACGTCGAATGCAAAATTTCGATTTTCGGCAATTGTGATCCCGTTGATGTAGATGCTGTAAATCCACTGGAACCCAGACTTGGTTTCGCGAATGAGATAATCGCCTAGTTCCTCCGGAGTCACAACGAACGGCGAAAGCAAAGCACCAATATCGTGTGATTCCGTCCAGATCGCTGGGTTTTTATCCGCCGATTCTTGAAGCGTGTTATCGACAAAACAAAGCATGAACGTGTATCCAAGAAGATATCGCTCTGCTTCCTGTGGCTCAATCATCTGATCGCCGTCTTGGAGGACGCCTGCGACTCGAAGTTCAATGCCGAGCTCTTCCACCTGGGGCGGGAATCCCAAAGTTTCATCCGTCCCTTTCAACTGGTTCGGATTCATGAAGATGTAGCTAAGGATGTATTCGCCGGGCAGGGATTCGAACTGTTCAAACAACCGAACTGCGGGAGGTCGCCCGATAGGAGCCATGAACCGCACGTTGGCCGGATCGTGAATTGCTACCGGAGCGTTGCCGTCGGTTTCGTAGATTTTGCCTTCGTGAAAGACGCCGGTTCGTGGTTCGCCGGGTCGGTTTGCGAGATCAAAGCGGCAGAGCTTCAAGAGTTCGTAATCCTCGGATTAGTCAATCTGCACCATATCGTAGGCTTCAACCACATCGCCCTCTTTGAAGTCATCCCAACCGTTGAACCGCAGACCGCAATCTTGACCAGCAAACATCTCGCGGACGTCTTGCTTGACATTGCGGAGCGATTCGATCGTGCCTTCAAATACAAGCTCGGTGCCACGGGTAACACGAACCTTGTCGTTGCGGAGAACCTTTCCATCGGTGACGTGGCTTCCCGCAACCTTTCCAGCTTTGGTGAGCTTGAAGACAGCGCGGATTTCCACGGTTCCGTGGTACTCCTCTTCGAACTTCGGTTCAAGCATTCCTTTAACCGCCGCTTCGATATCTTCGATCAGTTCGTAGATGATGGTGTAGGTGCGGATTTCAACTTTCTGCCGTTCGGCTTCAGATTTCGCCTTGTTTTCCGGCTTGACGTTGAATCCAACGCAGATCGCATCGGCGGTGCTAGCGAGCAGGATGTCGCTTTCGGTAATTGTGCCAACGCCGGAGTGAAGAATGCGAACCTTGACTTCGTCGTTTTCAATTTTTTCAACGAGCCCACGAACCGCTTCAACCGAACCTTGAACGTCGGCTTTGATAATGAGGTTGAGGTCTTTGACATCTGAAGATTCAAGATGCTTGCGCAGGTCGCGAAGCGACATCTTCTTTTTCGGGCCAGTCTGCAGTTTTGCTCGTTCTGCGTCTTCACGCTTTCCGGCGACTTCACGGGCTTCTCGTTCATCGGCGGCAAAATCAACTCGTTCACCGGCGCCGGGAACGTCGTTAAGGCCAAGAATTTCGACTGGCTGGCTCGGGCCAGCGGTGGTGACTTTGTTTCCGGCAAAGTCGGACATCGCCTTGATCTTGCCGTAGGTGCGACCAACGATCACAACATCGCCGATTTTGAGGGTTCCTTCTTCAACCAGAACCGTGGCTACCGGGCCACGTCCTTTTTCGAGCTGAGCTTCGATTACAACACCTTGGAACGTGCCTTTCGGATCGGCCTTGAGTTCCATGATGTCGGCTTGAAGCAAAATCATTTCGAGAAGGTGGGGAACACCTTCGCCTGTGTGAGCCGAAACGGGGACACAGATAATGTCGCCGCCGTACGATTCCGGTACGAGTTCGTAGTTCGGCAAAGCCTGAAGAACCTTATCTACGTTCGCTGAGGGCTTATCAATCTTGTTAATCGCAACAATAATTGGAACTTCTGCGTTTTTGACGTGGCTGATCGCCTCTTGGGTTTGCGGCATGATGCCGTCGTCAGCGGCAACCACAAGAATTGCGATGTCGGTGACCTGAGCTCCTCGGGCGCGCATAGCGGTAAATGCTGCGTGGCCTGGAGTATCGAGGAAAGTAATGACTCCTTCGGGAAGGTCAACTTGGTATGCCCCGATGTGTTGGGTGATTCCACCGTGCTCGCCGCTGACAACTGTGGTTTTTCGGATGTAGTCGAGAAGGCTGGTTTTGCCGTGGTCAACGTGACCAAGAATTGTAACGACGGGTGGTCTTTTGATTGCACCGGTTACTGGCCCGGAAGGTTTTGCTGATGCTTTTGGTTTGCTAGCGGCAGGATCGGCCCACTTTACGGTTTTGCCAAACTCAGCACAAACTTTTTCGGTCAAGTCATCTGGCAAGGTGGTGGTGAGTGTCACCATGGCTTTGAACTTCTTGATCAAAGCCATTTGAACTTCTTTGTCTGGAACTCCCAGCGCGGATGCTACATCGCGTGGAGTTCGCCCTGGCGCAAGAGTGACGGTGTCGCCGCCTCCATCTGATGTTGCGAGGTGTTCTTTGAGAAGATCGCGCGTGTCATCGTCGGCCTCGAAGGAGCCATTGACTACTTCGATTCCATATTCCGCGAGTACAGAGAGCACCTCAGCGGGGGTGACTCCACATTGTTTCGCGAATTCGTTGACATTGATCTGCATTAGTTGTGAATTTACCTGTGTTGGCATAAAGCGGTTTGGACGACCTGCGAAAGGGCGTTAGTTGTGATTTGTTTTTTCATGACTCGGCTGGCAGAGCGCGAGTCGGCACGATTAAGACAGTCTTCGGTGGGGCAGATGTAGAAGCTGCGACCCGTTTTGGTTTTGGTAGCAATTTTGAGTTCGCCTCGCTCATCCACCTGAAAGCGGAGAAGTGAGGCTTGGGGGAATTTAGCCCGGCAAGCGATGCAAGTTCTTACCGGGCTTGCGATCAGCTTTGACCGCCTTTTTCTTGTTCAGCTTGTTCTTCGCTGCGAATGTCGATTTTCCATTCGGTAAGCCGAGCCGCCAGTCGAACGTTCTGTCCGCCGCGACCGATTGCCAAACTGAGCTGTGAATCTGGAACCACAACGTACGCTGACTTTTCTTCTTCGTTCATTGTAATCGTATTCACCTTAGCTGGGCTGAGGGCGTTGATGATGAATGTCTTCACATCTTCGCTGTAAGGCACTACGTCAATCTTTTCTGGCCGTAGCTCGTCCATCAGCACTTGGATTCTTGAACCTCGTTGACCAACACAAGCGCCGACTGCATCAATGCGCTCATCGTGGCTTTCAACCGCGATTTTGCTTCGTTGTCCAGGCTCACGGGCGATGGACTTGATTTCGACTAATCCTTCTGCGATTTCCGGAACTTCTTGCTCCAAGAGTTTTCGGAGAAGGTTCGGGTGGCTGCGGCTCGCTACAACCTGGAATCCACGGCGGTCTTCGTCAATCTTGAGAACCAAAACGCGCATCCGTTCTTGAGGGCGGTAGTCGTCGGTGCCGACTTGCTCGCGCTTAGGCAACACGATTTCGTGTCGGTTTACATTCAGCAAGACGTTTCCTTCTTCTCGCCGAGCTACGATTCCGCTGACTACATCGCCAACCATGTCGCTGAATTGATCGTGGAGTTTTCGGAGTTCAGCTTCACGAAACTTTTGTTGAAGAACCTGCTTGAATGTTTGGGCAGCGATTCGTCCAAACGTGTTGGGATCAACTTCAACCGCGATAAAATCACCGATTTGTGCTTCTGGCTGACGCTTTTGAGCGGCCTGTACACTAATCTGCATACTTGGCTCAAGAACTTCGCCAACGACTTCCTTTTCGATAACCGCTCCGCTCGCAACAGATTTATCTAGGCGGAGAGTGACCTCGCCCTGAACCGCTTTATATTTTTTGTAAGCGACGGCCAAAGCCTCTTCGAGCTCAATTTTGAGTTCGTCTAAGGAAAGTTCTCTTTCCTGGGCGATAACTTTTAGCTGGTCCAGAATGTCCATTTCTCGCTTTCTCCTTACTCCGGGTAGGTGCTTCGCGTAACAAAAAAGGCGGCCCGTGCGGCCACCCCCTGTGTATGGAGCCCTGCCTGGTTGTGATACTTAATTATATCACGTTCCCAGGCAGAGTAATAGACCTTAATCCTTTGCTTTTACTCGGCTAGAGATTGCAACAAAATCACCAGCTCTAACACCTAACTTCTTGAACAGTCCAGCCTTGAATTCGATTGCATATTTAGCGTTTCCGTAAGAACTGTAATCCGTAGTTTCATCAAGTGCTTTCATTGTGTAAGTGCGGACAATTCGACCTGTAGAATCAACATAAGCGATATCAAGAGGGACGAGTGTATTTCGCATCCAGAACCGCAGTTCACGAGCGGAAGAAAACACAAACACCATCGCCTGTTTTTCAGTGAAGTCTTTGTCTTCGAGGAACATCATTCCTTCGGCTCTTTTTGTATCGGTATCCATCACCCAAGCTTTGAGCTCATGCTTGTCTTTTAGCACGATGGTTGTGGTTTCCAAATCTTTAAGCTGATAAAGCCGCTTGTCATTGTGGCGAAGCGGAGCGACATCGGGGTCTTGCTGTGTTTGCGCTGGCAAGATGGAAATAGCGAGCAAAAGGGATGTGAGCATCATGATGATCCTGCGACTTAATTAGTTTAGACGCTTTTGGCAGTAGGAAGTTTTACTGAGATGGGGCAAAGCTGTTCCAAGACTTCTCAAATTCAGCAATCTCCGTATCGTAAACAAGGGTTGTGCCGACCAAATCTAATCCTTGCAGAAGTTGGTTTTTGGTTGCGGCGTTGATTTCAAACGGCATTTCTTCGCCATTAGCAATCACTTTTTGATTAGGGAGATCAATTGTAATAATTGCCCCTTGTCCGAGAGCCGTGATTTTGTTGTGTGATTCAGCGGGGAGTTCAACCAGAAGCAATCCACAGTTTGCGGAGTTTTGCCGGAAAATATCGCTGTACCCGGGAGAATCCGGATCAACCCTTGCTATGACCGCCATAAATCCTGCTTGCTGGATTGCCCAAACCGCGTGCTCGCGCGATGAACCGCATCCAAAGTTTGTTCCAGTCACCAGGATTGATGCGCCCTCAGCTTCAGCCTGGTCAAGAGGGAAGCATGACTCCTGTTTGCGGACGTCAGCAAAAAGGAGTTCGCCATAACCCGATTTTGTGACCATGGTTAAGAATCTGGCGGGGATGATTCGATCTGTATCCACGTGGTCTTGAGGATAGATTGCGATTTTGCCGCTTGCAACGGTGAATCCGGGCATGAATTAGATTATGAACAGTTTCGGCATAAAAAACCCCCTGAGAGTGCCGCCCTCAGGGGTAATTTTGGTTCCCATTTGCTTTCGCTGTTTACGCTTTAGTTAGAAATTGATTGTGGGAATTTGTGGATTAGTTACGACCAGCGACCATTCGCTGACTTGCCGGAGCAACTTCTACATGCGCAGAAGCAGGTGCGAGAAGGTAAACGCCGTCACCGAGTTCTTCCCAACTGCCTTCGGCGTTGTAGTTCACGCCGCACATAAAGTCTTTGATCTTTTCTCGAAGGTCTTGCGGGCAAGCGGAGATGTTTAGAACTTGTTGCTCGCCTCGCTTGAGGCCATCAGCAGCAGCAACCGCATCTTGGAATGAAACAACTTGGCGTCGAACTGTAACGTGGTAACGGTGCACAGTGTGCACTTTGAGGTTGGTTCGAGTGGGGACGTGGTCTGTGTCCATTTCTTCCACGTCTTCGCGTACGAAAAATTCGCGAATGCGACCAAAGAGGCCGGTTTGTTCCAGAGTTTCTTCCATGATTCCTGATATCCCTTCCGTAGGAGTTCAGCGTTCACCAAAGATTGCCGATCCGACTCTGATGTGAGTGGCTCCTTCCTGGAGCGCAACTTCAAAGTCGTGACTCATTCCCATACTGAGCGATTTTCCGCCGATTTCTCGGTTGAGATTTGCCAGTTGCCGGAAAATGGGTCGGCTTTCTTCAGGATCGTCGACTGTTGGCCCAATGGTCATCAATCCACTAAACTGAACTTTTGATGACTTTAGAACATGTGAAAGGACCGTGTCAAGGTTTTCTGGAAAAATTCCTGATTTTTGTTGTTCTCGGGCGATATTGACTTGGATGAATCCTTCAAAGGTCCGGTCCACTTTATTGAATTCTGCGATTTGCCGTTCGTTCTCGATCGTGTGGATGACGTCGGCCAGAAGAGCGATATTTTTAGCCTTGTTTGATTGGACCTTTCCAATAAAGTGCCAAATTATATCGCTAGGTAACTTGTGGACCTTTGTCTGTAATTCCTGAAGATAGCTCTCCCCAAAGTGTCTTTGCCCCGCCTCGTACGCTTCGAGGATCGTGTTAATTGATTGTCTCTTGGATACTGCGACAAGGGTTACTTCACTAGCGTTACGGTTTGCCGATTCACAGGCAGATTCAATCTTGCGGCATGTGTCGGCCAACTGATCAGCTATGCGCCCCATGTCCCTAGTTTAGGGTGACAGCACAATCTAGCCCGGGACAGATAGAATAGACACGATGGCTGAAAGTGGTGTGGATAAGACGACGCGAAGACCGGTATTTCATCGGCTCCTTGCCGATTTAGAAACTCCCCTGAGCGCTTATTGGAAGCTTGCCCACGATGAACCGAACAGTTTTCTGCTCGAAAGTGTGAGTGGAGGCGAGCAAGTAGCGAGGTATAGCATGATCGGCGTTCGCCCGCGCGGCGTCTTGACGGCGGTTGGGAATCAATCTTCGCTCGACGGAAAACCGCTTTCAAGCGGCACCGACCCTTTAGCCGAATTGAGAAAACTACTTCCACAGATTGATCCGGAGTTTGATGTATCGGGCCTTCCAAAGTATCTTGGTGGCGCGGTCGGGATGATTGGCTACGACTACGTTCGGCAGATTGAAGACATTCCGGCTACAAACCCAGATGAACTTGGCCTACCTGATGTGGCTATGATGATCTGCGACTCGGTGGTCGTTTTTGATCATGCTCGCGCAGAAATTCTCATCATCGCATTAGCCGAGCCAACCGATGAGGGACAACAACAGGCGGAAGCGGAGATCAATCGAATTGAATCCCGCCTGAGAATGCCCCTTCCCCCAATGCCAAGCGGAAACTACGAGTCACACCCGGTGAAATCAAACATGGAGCCGGGGCAGTTTGAAGGAATTGTCGAACGTGTTCGAGAATATATTGCGGCTGGTGACTGCATTCAAGTCGTTGCCTCCCAGAGGTTCTCGCAAAAAGTTGATGCTCATCCAGTTACGGTTTATCGCGCGTTGAGAGGGCTAAACCCCTCGCCGTATATGTTCCTTTTGAGATTTGAAGGGTTCGACATAGTGGGGGCGTCGCCAGAACTGCTCGTTGGATTAGAAGGTAGGGAAGCGATGGTCAAACCGATCGCTGGCACCAGGCCACGCGGAGCAAATCACTTAGAAGACGAGATTCTTGCTAAAGAGCTTCTTGCCGACCAAAAGGAGCGAGCCGAACACATCATGCTCGTGGATTTGGGGCGAAATGATATTGGCCGCGTGGCATCTCCAGGAACTGTGAAGGTCGAAAAACTCATGCAGATCGAAATGTATTCCCACGTGATGCACATCGTGAGCGACGTTGTGGGTGAACTCAGACCAGAACTTGATGGAATTGACCTCATCCGAGCTACTTTTCCGGCGGGAACTCTCAGTGGTGCCCAAAAGGTTCGGGCGATGGAGATCATCGAAGAATTAGAAAACACGAAACGCGGGCTATACGGCGGAGCAGTTGGAACGATATCAGCTAACGGCGATGTGAACTTGGCAATTGCGATCCGCACGATTTTGATGAAGGATGGCATGGCGCACGTCCAGGCAGGAGCCGGGTTAGTTTACGATTCTGTGCCAGCCACTGAAAACGAAGAGTGTCATAACAAAGCAAGAGCGGCACTTCTGGCAATAGAAAAGGCACAGTTAGGTATTGGCTTTTAGCGTCAGTCAGGCAATTCTCGCCCGTAGCCGTCGGTCTTAACCCCGCCAGCAAGAATATAAATTCCATCAACCCAAGACCACAGAATTCCGACCCCGCACATAGCCGTCATAAACTGTAGGATCCCGTGTGCTACGTAACCTAAATAGAACCTGCCAAAGCCAGGAATAACGTTCAAAAATCCTGCCGCGAGCCGGTTTTTATCGCTTTTAGGCAACGCCAAAGGCGACATCATCCATTGATGAGTTCCGTAGGGAGAGTGCGCCACAGGGTTGGCTGGTACGAGCGGTTGCGTATGCCCATAAGCATCCATATAAGTGGGAGTTGCGGGAGTCACTCTTGGCGGGTTAGAAGCAGAAGGCGGTGGCGGAGGCTGATTTTGAGATTGAATGAAATGCGAAGAGAGTTCTACTACAAGGTCAGCCGTTTGCCAGTCTGGCATTCCTGGCTTCCAAACATAGGTTTCTTTACTAATCACGCCGTCGGCGGTTAGTTCATTCATATTTGCCAGGGTGAGCGGTCCAAGTTGACCGTAATGCCCGACGTAATACCATTCTGCTGAGTCTGGGTTGCTCATGCGTTGCAAATGCCCGTTGCGTGAATAGACATGAGTTTGACGGTATTGGTTGCGTTTTTTGCCCTGATTTTTGATTCCCGGGCCAAAAGGGTAGTTTGGTCACGCTGGAAAGTTCTTACTGGCTGGTAGCCTCGTGGGAATATGTCGGTACGAGTTCGATTTGCCCCTTCGCCCACCGGGCTTTTGCACGTGGGTGCTTTGCGAACAGTGGTGTTCAACGATCTGTTTGCGCGCGGGCATCAGGGCGATTTGCTCCTGCGGATTGAAGACACGGATCGAACCCGATACAACGCAGATTCTGAAAAGGAATTCATTGATAGCTTGAAATGGGTTGGAATCGAATTCGATGAAGGCCCGCATGTTGGCGGATCGCACGCTCCTTACCGACAAAGTGAGCGCAAGGAAGCAGGAATCTACCAAAAGTATGCCGATCAGTTGCTAGCGGAAGGTAAAGCGTACCGAGCATTTGAAACCGCTGAAGAACTCGACCAAATGCGCGAGTTTCAGCGCATTAATAAAATGGCTACGGGCTACTTTGGTGGCGACTGGCGCGATGCTTCAGCCGAGAAGACTGAAGCTGCCCTCGCCGAAGGAAAGCCGTTTGTTGTGCGGCTCAAAATTCCCCATGGAGTTAAGATCAAAGGCGTTGACTCTGTTCGCGGGAACCTAGAATGGGATGGCGAAACCGTTGACGATCCCGTATTGATTAAGGCCGATGGAATGCCCACATATCACTTTGCGGCGATGGTTGACGACCACCTGATGGGGATTACTCACGTATTCCGAGGTGAAGAATGGATCGCCAGTTATCCGAAGCATATCGTGCTGTTTGAAGCGTTTGGCTGGACTCCGCCCGTGTTCGTTCACTGCCCGGTCATTGTTGGAACAGATGGCAAAAAGCTGAGTAAACGGCACGGCGCGACCAGAGTACTGGATTACGCCGCGCAAGGATATCTGCCTCAGCCGCTCAAGAACTTTGTAGCCCTCATCGGTTGGAGCCCGGGGGATGAACGCGAAGTCATGAACGATGCGGACATGGCAAACGCCTTTAATTTGAAGGGAATTCAGCCAAGCCCTGGTCGGTTCGATATGGAGAAGCTCGACTGGATGAACGGGCTGGCGATACGAGCGATGAGCATTGAAGAACTGGAAAGTGCGCTCAAACAATTTATTGCCGACCCCTGGACAGTTGAGTATTGGACTACGGTTGAAGAACCCCCGGCAGGTAAGAACCCGAAAGCGATTTTGAAAGGGCTCAAATTGCTTGAATCAGCATTTGAATCTCAGCCGGAATTTGTTCGGCAAGTGCTTCCGTTAGAACAACAGCGGGTCAACACATTAGCTGATTTTGGGACAGCCTGCGAGTTCTTTTTACTGGATGAAGTTGAATTCGATTCTGCGGCAGTGGCAAAGGCGTTTGCCGGGGAGCATGTCAAAAAGCTTCTCGGCGATATGGCGTACCAAGTGTCGGGTCAAAACGCGATGACTCCCGCCGAATGTGAGGCTATGGTCAAAGATTGGGCATCAGCAAATGGATTTGAAAAAATCGGGCCAGTGATCATGCCGATCCGAGTTGCAATGACCGGGCAACTTTCCGGGCCAGGATTGTTTGATTTGATGTCGGTGCTCGGCCCACAACGCGTCAAAGCGCGGTTTGAGCGGGCCTTGGAGCAAATCGGTTGAGCCTGCTTCCGGTCTTCGGTTTTGGCGACGAGCGGCTCAGTCGTTGGATGAACCGCCGACCAAAATACGACTCTCAGTTAGTGAGTACGGTTGCCTCAATCATTGCTGAGGTCGAACGAGAAGGGCTTGAGGCGGTCGCCCGACAAACTCGGCGGTTTGATGCGCCAGAACTGAATTCAGTAATCGTCACTGAGGAAGAACTGAACTCGGCGAGTATCGCCCCCCAGTTTTTTGAAGCAATCCAAACTTCGATTGAGCGAGTCCGGGATTTTCACGAAGTACAGCTTTCCACTCTAACAGAAGGCTGGGATGAACTTGATCTCGGTTGGGGATGGCGCATGGATGCCATTGAGGATGCAGAAGACACCGGCTACGAAGGCCAGCGGATGTTGCCGCTCAGTTCAGTTGGGGTCTACGTTCCTGGTGGAAAAGGCACTTATCCGAGCAGCGTGATCATGAATGTTTTGCCAGCCAAAGTAGCAGGTGTTGAACGTGTGATTGTCGCAACCCCACCGCGCGCTGATGGCACGATTGATCCAGCGGTATTGGTGGCTTGCCGAGAACTAGAAGTTGATCTGGTTATCAAGGCAGGCGGGGCTTCAGCCGTCGCAGTTATGGCTCTAGGCTGTTCCGAGTTTACGCGGGTAGATAAAGTTGTTGGCCCAGGAAACAGCTATGTCAACGAAGCCAAACGCCAACTGTGGGGAAGTGTTGGATTGGATTCCTACGCTGGCCCGAGCGAAGTCGCGGTTTACGCAGACGGCGCTTGCTCTCCGGAAGCTTCGGCGGTTGATTTACTCACGCAGGTTGAACATGCAGAAGATAACGTTGGAGTTTTGATCTGCCGTGGCCAACACGTTGCGGATTCAGTTTTGGCTGCGGTTGAGCAACTTTTGAATGAGGCGGAGCGCGAGCAAATTATGCGCTCGGCTCTGCGCGATCATGGAGTGTGTGTAGTTGTAGAATCTGGTGAGCAAGCGATTGAAATGATCAACGCTTTTGCGCCGGAACACCTTTCTATTCACTGTGCGGATGCTGGCAAGGTCGCGCAAGGCGTGGTGAATTGCGGATGTATTCTCATCGGGCCGAACACTCCGCAAAGCGCGGGCGATTTTGTCAGTGGCCCTTCGCACACTCTGCCGACGGCTGGTTCCGGTCGGTTTGGTTCCCCGGTGAACGTGATGGACTTCCTGAAAGTGCAGTCAGTTTCTATGCTGACGCAATCGGATTTAGCAGAACTCAGTCCGGTCATTGAGCGGTTTGGTGAAATGGAAGGATTTCCAATTCACGGTCGGGGCGGCACAATTCGGCTCGAGTAGGAAAGAAGGGCGAGGTGGCTACACTGGTTGCACCCGTGGCACACTCTATAACAAAAAATCCCGAAGCAATGCTTCGGGATTTTTAGCGTTTAGGTGACTAACTTAGTTCGGGCTTGGGGTGATAGTAAACCCTTGCGATGCGAGTTCTTGACCGATATGGCGAAGCTTATTCATAGTTTGGAGGTATTTACCGGATTTACGATGGGAGGGGCTTGAACGTGGGCCTCCATTGAATCTAGTCGTGTCAGCGAAATTCCGTTCATAGCCGGGTGGATTACTATGTTTTTTGGCGCGGTTAATGCAAACTCATCTATGAACTTTCTGACCGTAGATGCCATGAAAACTGTAGGGCAGAAAACTAACCCATCCTTCGTGTACAAGACTAATTTCCAGTAGATGAAAGACGGTTGGGTCGCTATTCCAATAACTTGATCAAGTGGAATGGATTTATATTTATAAACAGCGTATCGAACCATAAATTCTTCGAGCGCACTATCATATTGGAAAATGACTCTCCGCAAATTATGCTGCAGAGCTTGGAGTAATAAAAACAGCATCAATAGGCTGGAAAAGATGCTTCCAATATTGTTTAAAACCCCATATAGAAAGCAGACAACGGTGATGGCGATGGTTATAGCTAGTACAACGATAGGCCTTCTCCGCTCAAAATCCCTGGCTACTATTCGGAGGGAAGGCGGTTTGTTTTCCACCTTGTACCAATCAAAACTCATACGTGCATGCATTATACGGGCCGAAAGGTGCTAATGCTCGATGGGATTCGGAGAAGTTTAAACCTAAATAGATCATGAGAGAAAGAAAAATCCCCTTGGCAAAGCCAGGGGGATTTTATTGGCTAGTCCTGAAACTAGTTCGGGCTTGGAGTGATCGTGAACCCTTGCGATGCGAGTTCTTGACCGATGTGGCGAAGCTTTTTCATCGCTCGGAGTTCGATCTGTCGAACTCGTTCGCGGGTGACGTTGAGTGCGCTACCAACTTCTTCCAAAGTACGGCTGCGGCCATCGTCAAGTCCAAATCGGAGTCGAACAACGTCTCGTTCGCGGCTGGTGAGCCGACCAAGAATGCCGTCAATCTCTTCGCGTCGGATGAGGTTGGTGGTCACATCTTGCGGAGTCGGCATACCCGTGCTTGGGATGAAGTCTCCAATTGAACTGTTGTCCTTTTCACCAACCGGAGTTTCCAGCGAGAGTGGTTCAACCGCGACGCGCATCATTTCTTGAACGCGGTCTGCGGCCATACCGACTCGCTCAGCAACTTCTTCCGGAGTTGGTTCGCGGTGCAATTCCTGTTGCAGGCTGTTCGCTGTTTTCATCACCTTGTTAATGAGTTCAGCAACGTAAACCGGGATTCGCACGGTGCGGCCTTGGTTGATGATCGCCCGAGCAATCGCCCGTCGAATCCACCAGGTTGCGTAGGTGCTGAACCGGAAACCTTTTCGCCAGTCAAACTTTTCAACTGCGCGGATCAAACCGAGGTTGCCTTCCTGGATGAGGTCAGCGAGGGGAATACCGCGAGCGTTGTACTTTTTCGCAATCGAAACAACCAATCGCAAGTTACTCTCGATGAGTTGCTGCTTTGCCTTGGTACCCGTCTTCATAACGTCTTTGCGTTCGAAGTCGGTAAATTCGTGATCTTTTGGAAGGTTGAGAAGTTCGGCGACGCGGCTCCACTTATCTTGCTCAGCGAGATCTTTAGCTTGAACTTTCTTAGCCAGGTCTTCTTCTTGACCAGGGGTTAAGAGGTGAGCGCGGCGAGTTTGCCGCATCCACATTTCAAGTTCTTCACCTTCATCTCGCTGCGTAGTAGAGCCAGAATCATCCTCTTCCTCTTCTTCTTCCACCTCCAGCAAATCATCTTCTACCGGCTCAGCATCATCAATCATGTGCTTGCTGGTATCAATGTAGGCATGGCGGCTGTGCGTACGCACAGTAATCGCTTTGCCTCGTTTTACTTGGGTGGGCATCTTATCTTCCACTAAATTCACACTCAACTGCTTTTCCTTTTAGAGACGCACAAACCGAGATCAAACGATTCTTTTGCATTCTGCTTCTTTCGTTGATCCACGCTCAATCAATCGCTCGATGAGAACCTTATTGTCCTCATTAACTTAACAGAGGACGGGTGCCGTGTCAAGGGGGTTCGGGCGAAAAATCTCAGTGGGTCGGTTCGCAATGAATGTCCCACACAAGTCGTGCCAAGTTCTCTGACGTAAGCGACTTCATTTAAGTTGCATGGGTCCTGAGGTTGCTTGAGTTCAATTCCGGAGCGAACTAGTAGCACTTTTGAGTTGAGTAGCGAGTTCAAATGCGGAGTCTCTGGTGTTATAGTACGCAAAACTTGCGCGAATGGTGGCAAGTGCCTCTGCATCCGTTTTGCCCAGGGCTTTTAGAACCGGGCTGGGTTTAGTGGATTGGCTGCTGCAAGCGGCACCTGAAGAAATCGCAAACCCGATGCGATCCATATCAATGACCAACGCTTGTGCGACTAGCCCAGGGATCGTGATGCTGAGGATGAATGGCGACTGCACAGGCGCATCGTTGAATGCAATGTGGCTCACAGAGCGAAGTTCCTCCGCGATGATGTGGCGAAGCTCAGTTGCATTATCGAGATTGGCTTGTTGATTTTGCACTGCAATCTCAAGTGCCTTGGCCATTCCGACAATTCCTGGCACGTTGAGTGTGCCAGATCTTCGACCTTGCTCTTGGCCGCCTCCGACTTGGTGTGCGTTGGATTCATCCAGGTCGTTCGGGTCTTTGATAAAAAGGCCGCCAACTCCCATCGGCCCATGAAATTTATGAGCAGAAAACGCAGCCGCTTCCGTATCTTCAAGATTGAAGGGAAGTTTCCCAGCGGTCTGCGTTATGTCTGAGTACCAAGTCGCGTTGCTTGTGAGGATTGCTCCCGTTTCGTTACAACAAGCGGTGACAACTTGCTTGTGCGCAGATGAACTAAGAGAGAATCCCATATTGGGAATAAGTTCAAATCCATGCTGTTTTGCCGGAACTGCAATCGCCGAATGCTCAAAAGGAGAAACTGCTGTATCTTTCGGCGATAGAAGGCTGAGCAGTGTGTTGCAACTTTCGGTTGCTCCGCTTGTGAAAATAATCTGGCTCGGGTCTTCGGCTTGCAGAAGTTCGGCAATCTTTGCTCTCGCTTGCTCAACCGCATCCTTTGCTCGAGAACCCCAGCTATGCAATGAATGAGGATTCCCGAACCACTCGCCCATCCAAGGGAGCATGGCTTCTTTAACTAAAGGATGAAGGGCGGTAGTCGCCGCATTATCAAAGTAGTTTTCAAGCTTCATCCGAATGTGTCCCTTGCATGATTCTACGATCTATGTAGAAGTAAAGAACCATAAACGCCACGAAAAAGAACAGGCTCGGCAGAATCGGATACCGAGGGAAGATGTGGTAGTACCACACCATTTTTTGAAGAAGAACCGCGAGGAGAATCCCGATTGCTACGCTAATCGTGGTGCGGATCAAGCGGTTCAGCCGTTGCACTTGGGAAGTTTCTGGTTCCGGCATTACCTCACCCCTTAATCCCCTCTCCATTGAAACGGAGAGGGGAAGTTAAATCTATACGCCAGCGGCGACGAGAGATTCTTTCACCATTTCGGCGATTTGTGCCGTGGTGTCGGCCACCTTTGCACCAGCATCCATGAGTGAATCTACTTTAGATTGTGGAGTACCTAATCCGCCGCTGATGATCGCACCTGCGTGGCCCATTCGCTTCCCTGGAGGTGCAGTTCGCCCAGAGATAAATGCGACTACTGGCTTGGTCATGTGTTCTTTAATGTAGGCCGCACCGGCTTCTTCATCGGTTCCGCCAATTTCACCGATCATAACGACTGCCTTGGTTTCTGGATCGTTTTCAAACATCTCCAAGGTGTCAATAAACCTTGTGCCGATCACTGGGTCGCCACCAATGCCGACACAGGTGGTTTGTCCGAGGTCAGCGCGGGTGAGTTCCCAAGCGACTTCGTAGGTCAAGGTGCCGGAGCGGCTGACCATTCCGATCGGCCCTTTTTTAAAGATGTGACCGGGCATGATGCCCATCTTGCATTCCTCAGGAGTGATGATGCCCGCGCAGTTGCCGCCCAAAAGTCGGGAAGTTCCGTTCGTTTTAAGCTTATTGACAACGTGAGTCATGTCGGCGACGGGAACGCCTTCGGTGATCAAAGTGATGAATGGGATGCCTGCGTCTTCGGCTTCTAAGACGGAGTCAGCGGCAAATGGAGCGGGGACAAAAATCAAACAAGCATCTGCGCCGGTTTTGGCAACGGCTTCGTGCATCGTATCAAAAACGGGAAGTCCAAGATGTTGCTGACCGCCTTTGCCTGGGGTCACACCGCCGACTACCTGAGTGCCGTACTTGAGCATTTGCTCTGCATGAAAACTGCCTTCTTTTCCGGTCATTCCGGCGACGACGACTTTTGTGTTTTTATTGACCAGTACGGACATTGAATCTTCCTAACCTCGGAGAATACCGAACCCGGCGTTGAATCCCGGGCCACTTTAATAAGACAAAGATTTGTAAAAAATCCCTCCCCAATTCTGGGGAGGAGAGTAAGTTAGGCACATTACTACGACAATACTTACTTCATCCGAGCGGAGCGAATAAGATCGCCGCGCTGGCATTTTTCGATGACATCCCAGCCACTGGAGATTTTTCCGAACGCTACGTATTTGCCATCCAGACGCTTGTTGTCGGCTAGGTTGATAAAAAAGTGACTGCTACCGCTGTTATCACCCGGAGATTCAAGAGCGATTCCGAGAGTGCCTTTTAAGTGGCTGAGCGGAGATTTTTCGAACGGGATGGTTGGCCCAAACGCTTCTTCGCCTAATCCTTCGGTTCCGCCGTGCTCACCCGGTTTGACTCGAGCTTCGCTCGGCAACACGGCTTTTGAAGTTGGGTCGCCCGTTTGCAGGACAAATCCGTTGACTTTGCGGTGGAACAGCATGCCGTCGTAAACTTTTTGCTCAATCAGCCACTGAAAATGCTTACAGGTCAGCGGGGCAGATTGCCGATCAAGTTCGATAGTGAATGAGCCCCGACCATCGACAACGAATTCAACATGGTTCAATTCTTGAGTTGGGATCAGTAGAGCGGCGGCAAGGCAAGCTGAGAGCATATAAATAGTCTACTAGAGAACTAACGAAAAGTCACCCGCTGATTAAGCGAGTTGACCTTCGAGAAGTTCGAGCTTTTGATCAATGTTGTCGGCGAGAGCATGTGCATCTTGGCTTTGTTCAATCACCCGATCGATGACTTTGGAAAGAACAAAACCGATGGCGACGCCGACGGCGAGAAATGCGAGATTTTTGCCCACGAGCTGAGTTTACTTGAACTCAGGCTTGAGAATTGCAACGCTAAGCCGAGATTTGGGTCTAGATGACTCGAAGCGGCTCAGGGCTGTGAAAATACGAATTATCGTAAAACGGCAATCCAAGGATGCTGGCCCACCGCGCCCCGTCGTGGGCGATTCGACCAGCTTTCGCGTTGAGGTTCATTCCGGTGGAGAGCACATGGCGCTCGGTTCCAATAATGAGCAAAGGTTCTTTGTTATGCTTCCAATGGAGTACAAGTCGGTAGACCACCATCTGACCGCCTAGTGTGGGTGTGGGGTCTTGCTCGGCGAGAAGAACAATTGCGTCCAGTTCGGCTAGCGAACCCTTGATGATTCGTTTGAATAATCCTTGCCCTTCACGTCGGGCATAAGATTTCGCTCGTGTATCGCAAGTCATACGCTCGCTACTCAGTTGCCCCCATAGCCCAGAAAAGAAGACAAGCGGGCCAGTCCATACGAGAACGGATGGGCCAAGAATAAGGATGCTGAGGCCAAAAAACGAACCGAAAAACGCGATGACCCCAAAAGCCAAGCAGGCGTTAGTGAGGGTGTCGTACCAAGCAGGCGGAGCAAAGATCAATCTGGTTTCGCGCCAGATACGCCCAGCGAGAGGAGTTTCCAGTCCGCCTTTATTGCGAGAGCGAATCAGTTGCGGGCGTTCTGGGGTTGGTCGCTCCGGGTACATGGCTTAGTGTATCGTAGACCATCATGACGGAAGATCGCGACCCTTATGTGTTGTATCGCAAATGGTTTTATGCGGCGGCAATCTACAACGTAGTTTGGGGCGGGCTGGTTTCGATCTTTCCGGGGCAATATTTTGATCTTATTGGAATGGAGCGTCCCACTTTTCTGCCGATTTGGTCGGGCGTGGGAATGATGGTTATGGTTTATGGACTCGGTTACTATTACATCGCCCGCGATCCGGAGCGGTACGGAAACTTCGTATGGATTGGGCTCCTGGGCAAAACTCTTGGCCCGGTTGGCGGGGGATTGGCGATTCTACAAGGGCAGCTACCGCTGGCTTTTGCTTGGACATTTGTGATGAACGACCTGATTTGGTGGCCAGTGTTTTGGAGCTTTGCGTTAAAGTTTGCTCGTAATCCGCTTTTGAGGTAGCAATCAGGTAGTAGACTGGTGTATCTTTAGCTTATGGCAGATTGGGACGTGATGATTAAAGCTTGGGACGAATACTTCTGGGAGTATTCGCTGGCACTTAAAGACCTCGATGACGATAAGGTTTGGGTGCGACCTCATCCGGCCTTGTTGAGCATAGGTGAACTAACTGGGCATGTCGCGTATGGAGAAGCAGTTCGGTTTCTTGGCGACAAAGAGCGGCCTGATGTTGAGAAAATGTCTATTCAAAGCCCGCTGATAGATGAGCGCTTTAGGTATTACCTCTCGCAGAAAGATGCGCCAGTCGCTTTAGATATGAGTGCCGAGGAACTGGCTAGTGAACTTGCCCGAGTTCATGAGGCGTGCAAACAAGCATTTTTGAACCTCAATCCGGATTACGACGACAAATTGCCAGGTTTTGAAGGTTGGACTTGGCGTTCAACGCTGGTTTATCACATGTTCCACGTTTCTTATCACGCAGGGCAGGCGTATTCGGTTCGTCATTTGCTCGGCGATACTCCGGAAGATAACTAGGGTTTTGTTCAATTCTTCAAAGCTACGTTAGAGTTAGGGGAATACAAGTGGAAAAGCCCGTGGAATTGCGAGCATCGGGTGACATACTCACTTCGTCCCTTTCTTTGCCGATTTGCGTCCTGCAATTGGTGATTCACGCCCTTCATGTGCCAACAGCCTTTCGTCCATCTCCATAACCACACTGAGTATTCGCTGCTTGACGGCGCAACTCGGATTAAGGATATGGTCAAGCGGGCGAAAGAAAACGACATGCCCGCTCTGGCGATCACTGACCACGGGGTCATGTTTGGGTGCATGGAGTTCTACTTCGAGTGCAAAAAGCAGGGCGTCAAGCCGATCATCGGCATGGAAGCTTATGTCGCGCCTGGCGGACGGCTGAACCGCCAGCGTGGCGAAGAAAAAGATAGCTTCCACCTCCTCCTCCTCGCCAAGAACATTGAGGGTTATCGTAATTTGTGCAAACTGCACACAACTGCCGCACTGGAAGGATTTTATTACCGGCCCCGTATAGACCACGAGGTTCTGGCTCAACACGCGAAAGGGCTGATTTCTTCAACAACCTGCCTAGGGAGCGAGGTCAACCAAGCGTTGCTGAATAACGACTATGACCGGGCACTCAAAATCGCCGGGTTCTATCGCGATTTGTTTGACGCGGACAGCTACTTTGTAGAACTCCAAGACCACGGTTTGCCCGAGCAGAAGCTCTGCAATGAAGGGCTCCTCAAAATTGCCAAAGACTTGAAGTTACCGCTCGTTTGTACGAACGACGCGCACTACCTTTGCCGCGAAGATGCTGACCCGCACGATGTGTTGCTTTGCATCGGGACAGGCAGCCTTCGGGAAGACAATAAGCGGTTCAAGTTTACTGGGGAAGAGTTCTATGTGAAAACGCCAGAGGAAATGGCGAAGCTGTTCCCTCAGCTTCCCGAGGCGATGGAGAACAGTCTCATGTTCGCGGATATGTGCGACTTGGAACTCGGCTCCGCGACCGCATTGATGCCAGAACCCGATCTGGAACCTGGTCACACGCCGATGAGCTATCTGCGACATCTGGCGGAAAAAGGATTGAAGGATCGAGTCAGCAATCCAGACGACAGCTACTACGAACGCCTGAACTATGAACTGGGTGTCATCGAACAAACAGGCTACGAAACCTACTTTTTGCTTGTGAAGGAATTTGCCCAATTCACCCGGAGCCAAGACATCATGTTCGGGGTGCGGGGTTCGGCGGCTGGTTCGCTAGTGAGCTATACGGTCGGGATCACTGATGTTGACCCTGTCTACTACGACCTCACATTTGAGCGGTTTTTGAACCCAGAACGGGTTTCTATGCCCGATGTTGACATGGACTTTGAAGACGCCCGCCGGGACGAAGTCATTCGTTGGGTTACGGAGAAGTACGGTCAGGAACGGGTAGCGCAGATCATCACGTTTGGAACGCTTGGCCCGAAGGCGGCCATTCGTGATGCCGCGCGAGTGATGGGATTTATGCCGTTTGAAGCAGATCGCGTTGCTAAAACCATCCCCACCGGGCCAGGATGGAGCATCGATCGGGCGCACAAAGAAGTCGCCGAATTCAAAGAACTGTACGGCTACGACCCTAAAGTCAAGCAGTTGGTTGATACCGCTCACCGCATTGAAGGGTTGGCTCGGCACGCTGGGGTTCACGCCGCAGGGGTTGTGATTTCGCAAGAGCCGCTGAGTGATTACGTTCCGCTTTATCGGGGTAGTGACGGTCAGGCCGTTACAGCCTACGAAATGGGCATTCTGGAGAAAATTGGCTTGCTCAAAATGGACTTTTTGGGTCTAAGCAACCTCACGGTGATGGCCCGGGCAATTGAAAACATTCGCGAGAGCCACAAACACCTTCCTGAGGACGAACTGAACCTGAACCATCCGATTTTGGCGGGAGGGCATCGTGCGATTCCGTTTGACGACCAGAAAACTTACGACATGCTCAGCCGGGGTGAAACGGTGGGTGTGTTCCAACTTGAATCTGGCGGGATGCGCCGCAACATCATTGAGCTCAAACCCCAGAGCGTGCAAGAACTCGCGGCTATGGTCGCGCTCTATCGGCCTGGACCGATGGAGCACATTCCAAGGTTTGTTTCCAACAAGTTCGGCAAGACTCCAATTGAACTGGTCGAAGAACGGATGCGTCCGTTGCTCGAAGAAACTTACGGGATCATCGTTTACCAAGACCAAGTTCTCAAGCTGGTTCAAGCACTGGCAGGATTTAGTCTTGGAAAAGCGGACATTCTGCGCCGCGCGATGGGTAAGAAAGACAAAGACATCATGGACGCCATGCGCAGCGAGTTCATGGCTGGCTGCAAAGAAAATGATGTCGAGGAATCAGCCGCGGGCAAAGTGTGGGATTTGCTGCTGCCATTCGCTGGCTACGCGTTCAACAAGGCACACGCAGTTTGTTATGCGATCCTGGCTTACCAAACCGCGTATCTCAAGGCAAATTACCCGGTCGAATATCTGGCTGGTTTGCTAGCCGTGTTCCGTGAGCGAGAAGATAAAGTCACCACCTTCATCGAAGAGTGCCGCCGAAGCAAGATTCCCGTCCTTCCGCCCGATGTCAATCGTTCGATGCTTGACTTCACAATCGAAGAACACGAGGTCGGTAAAGGTAAGAAAAAACAGAAAACTCAAGCAATCCGATTTGGACTCGGCGCGATCAAAGGTGTGGGTGAAGGGCTAGTCCGCAAGATCGTTGAAGAACGAAATAATGAGCCATTTGAACATTTGTTCAACTTCTGTGACCGATTGCGTCAAGCGGGCCTGAACAAAGGTTCATTAGAAGGTCTCATCCGGGCAGGTGCGCTAGATAGCATTGACAAGAACCGCTTTAAGCTTCTCAACGCCGCCGAAGGGGCATTGATATTCGCTGATAACGCTAATCGCCAGCGGATCGTAGGGCAGGATTCTTTGTTTGGCGATTCGGATGAATTAGAACTACAGTTGCCGACTTTGCCGGATGTTCCGGCTCCTGAGCGGGGCGACATTCTCAAGATGGAGAAGGAAACGATGGGGATCTACATCTCAGATCACCCTCTTCGCGGTTATGAGTTCACCCTAAAGCAATCGGGGACTCACACTTGCGCGCAGGTGCTTGAACTTGAGCAACCTCAGAAAGTAACTGTGGCGGGGGTTCTTAGCCAAGTCAGCATCAAGCCAAGCCAACGGACGGGCAGTTTGGTCGCGAGGCTTGCGATTGAAGATTTCACTGGTCAGGTCGGATGCTTTGCATTTGGAGACACGGTCAGCAAGTTCCAGCACGTGATTGAGAAAGACAAGGTTGTTTCCATTACAGGGCGGATTAAATTCGACGACCGCCCGCAGGCAACCGAGAGAATTCCAGAAATTCAGGTTTATGAGGTTTCCGAACTAGCCGCGCCAGTTGCTGTGGAGATGGATGATTCAGTCGCTGGGCGAATCATGCTCAGAATCAAAAGCGCGAAGGAAGCGCAATTGCTTCGGGTTCGTGACATTGTCGAAAGCAATCCGGGTGACTGGGAAGTGCTATTACAGTTTGTGCAAGCGACAGATTCCACTCCGGTCGTTTTGCTTAACCGAGTTCAAGGTACGGACGAAGTGATCAGGCAATTCAGGAGAGCCTTGGATGATGCCGATATAGAAACAGTAAGCACAGAAGGCTACTCCGCTCCCGAAGTGTCGGAAGACCTGGCAGAGGGACAGAAAGAAGCTCTGGTGCGTTAAGATGATTGGATTCGTCAAGAGAAGAGAAATGAAGAAGTTACTGGCAACCGGATTAGTTTTAGGAATGGCACTTGCCAGCAACGTAGTGTTTGCGCAAAGTTTTGAAGAGCAAGTTTCTGACATGGGATTATTGCAGAGCAAAGAGGTTCAAACTGAACTTGGGTTTACTGAAGAGCTCCGCGCTAAGTTAAATGTTCATGCCGATGATTTTAACAAGAAGGCGAATAAGCTCCAAGAGGAGTATCGCAAGAAGGCCGAAGGCAAAAACCCACCTCCTCCAGCTCCAGTTGCTGAGTTAGCAAAGCTAGAAGTCGAATTGAAAAAGAAAGTTATGAAAGAACTTTCGGCGGCTCAGCTGAAGCGATTGAGCGAGCTAACCTTGCAAACTGCTGGGTACGCGGCGATGCTGGATGAAACCGTTGCCAATAAGATTGGACTTTCTAAAACCCAACTAGAAAAACTGCGAAACGCTTTTAAGGAAAATGCTCAAGAAGCTCAGCGTTTACAAGAAGGCGCAATGAAGCCGATCTACGATAAATACGGCAAAGAAAAGCCAGCAGATGAAGCAGCGGCTAAAGCACTTCAAGAAAAAGTTCAGAAGGAAGTGCAGGCGGCAAACGAAAAGATTCAGCCTCAAATGAAAGCCTTGCAAGAAAAGTTCTTAAAGACCTTGAAACTTACGGTTAAGGCAATTCAATTCAACAAATTTGAGGCCCTGCAAGGAAAACCGTTCAGACCATCTCATTAATTCGGGTGGGTTTGCTCGCGGTAAAGCCAGTAGCTGTACGGCACTGGGATCAACACTGCGGTAATTACTATCGCCATCACCAGTAAAGGCGATGTTCCTACCAGTGTGAGGCCGATACCTGCAAAGGCAGTGTAGGTCATTAGCTTTGCCGCAAGACGATGAGTGCGCTCCCAGACAACTGGGGATTCCAGTGTCCATGGCGTGCGGATTCCAACAAAGTAGTTGGGAGTCACCTTGCCCATTAGATTTCCAAGAAATGCGAACAAGCCACATACGGCAATAGTTATGTACATGCTAATGTTCACTTGGCCCTTAGAGGCGTTGAGCATGGCAAATTGGATAAGAAGCATAAAAGCCAAAACCGCATAAACGATCGAATCGTAGGTGGGGCGGAATTCTTCAATAGACTTTGTTTTTGGGCTCAGATGAGGCAACGCGGCAAACAGCGCCGTGAGTCCGCACATCACCCAAATCATGAGCCATGCTCCGGATTCTTTTGCTTCGTACCGGTCGGCCACCCCTGCGGCACTAAAATGAACGGGTATCTCGGCCGGCAAGGTAGGGAAGACCATTACTGTGTAGATAGCGGTTGCCGCGATTATAGCGGCGCAGTTCAGGATAAAAATCCAGGACTTGCTCATCGTTGAACCTCGGGATTTGGGACGGTCGAATCGGTGAGTGACATAAGCGATGCAACGACATCCTGCACTAGGGTTGTATTGAGGCTGTAAATTAGTTGTTGACCCTCTCTACGAACCCTAACTAGATCAGCCTTTTTGAGATAGTTCAGGTGATGGCTGAGGGTTGGAGCAGTAAATTCAAATTTCTCTGCGATCATGCCAACATTCATCTCCCCTTTTTGAAGGAGTCTGAGTATTTGCCGCCGACTCGGATCGGCAAGAGCTTTGAACGCTTCAGTCACGCTTAATTAGACGTTCATCTAAGCATCTAGGTTGCGTGGTCATTCGTCAAGAAAGCTGATGCTTCAATTCGTACTTGCGCTTGCCATCTCACAAAATCCAGAAATTAAGGTTGATCCCGCCGAAACGCATGGCAAAACACCAGAGCAGATCGTAGCGATGGGTTACGAGAAATGGTACGAATTCTATATAGAGAAAGAGCAGAACGAAAGCACAATGGCAATCAATTTCGCCAATATGCTTTACGGCAATTCGCTCTATATCGTCAATACTAATCGGCTTAAGGCAGTTGAACCAAAGCGCCGCCAAATGATTGCCGATATTAGAGAATCCCTGGTTCAGTTCAGAGGTTCTTGTATTGAAATTGGGTTCACCCGGAGCGGCGGTGGCACTCTTTGGTCAATCATTCATTCCGCAACTCGCTCTGAATCAGAAGGATTAGTCGCAGATTTGATTGCCGGTAGCCAGAAAGGTGAACGAGCAACCCAAGCCACAGTCTGGGCGAAGCTCAACGAAGTTGCGCAAAAAATCGAACGTGAAAAAGATGATCTGGAAGAAGGGCGTCAGTACAGCAATCGCGGATATGCGGAGGCGATGAAGTACCACGCTGAGGCGGTCGCTCATTGGACAAACGCTTTGCCGAAGATCGCAAAGTTTCCTAAAGTTGCCGAACGTGAACGGATTATGAATTTCTACTTAGAAGGGGCTGAAATCGCCTGGCAAGCTGATATGTAATGTCTGTACGGCTTGGGCTGTTGTTGGTGCCCAGGTAACTTAGTCGAGTGAATCTATCGGCGAAGTTCAGCGCATTGCAAGCTCGGGGTGAGAAAGCACTCGTCCTTTTTATCACTGCTGGCGATCCGAGCTTGGAAGCTTTGCCTGAAATCGCTGAGGCCTTACAAGAAGCTGGCGCAGATATTTTAGAAATCGGTCTTCCTTTCACCGACCCAATCGCCGACGGCCCAGTGATTCAAGCGAGCAGTCAGCGAGCGTTGGACCGAGGAGTCCGACCTCGCCATGTTCTGGCAAAAATGGCGGAATGCCAATTTGAAGTGCCAGTTGTTTTGATGGGTTATTACAATCCGGCATTGCGGTGGGGTTTGTCGGAGTTTGCTGCTCAGTGCAAATCCGCCGGAGCGAGCGGAACAATCATGTGCGATGTCATCCCAGAAGAGGCTGGGGATTGGATTTCAGCATCTAAACAGGCAGGGCTAGATACAGTTTTTCTTGCCGCACCAACTTCAACTCCAGAGCGGCAAAAAGTGGTCTGCGAATCTAGTAGTGGATTTGTCTATGCAGTTTCAAGAACTGGAGTCACAGGCGCGGGAGAATCAGCCGCCGCTTCTAGCGAGGAGCTAGTTTCCCAACTGAGGCAATACACGTCCACTCCAATTTGTGTGGGATTTGGTATCTCACAGCCTGATCAGGTTAGAGGAGTCTGTCAGTACGCAGACGGGGCTATTATCGGCTCCTGGCTGGTGAACGAGATTGCGAATCATTGGGATGACTCCTCCGCTCGCAAAACGTTGCTGAATCGGGTGCGTGAGCTTAAAAGCGCAACCAAGTCGTAAACAACAATATGCGTTCGAAGAAAGCTGTCCACGGTGGGGATTTTTTTAATGCGATTGGAGAGGATTTTGCTTCTATCGACCTACATCAAGATGTGATTTCGGCGGATGTTTTGGATGCGTGGTATCCGCCTGCTCCAGGTGTGATCACCAAAATTCGCGAAAACTTAGAGTGGCTGATCACAACCAGTCCGCCAGCGCATAGCGAAGGTCTAAGAGAAACACTAGCGGAGAAGCGTGGAATAGCTAAGGAAAATATTCTGCTTGGATCTGGTACTTCGAGTCTCATGTTCCTAGCATTGCCGAAGCTACTTAGTCTCGAAGATGAGGTTTTGATTCTTGACCCGAGTTATGGCGAATATGTTCATATCGCCGAAAACGTTATTGGATGCAAAGTCACTCGATTTGAATTGCCACTAGAAAGTTTTGAACTCGATCCGGAAGAGCTGACGAGAGTGGTGACAGGCAAGAAACTGGCGATTCTTGTGAATCCTAATTCGCCGACTGGCCGAGCTGCTTCGCGAAAAGAATTGCAAAACGTGATTCAATCTCATTCTGAAACGACTTTCTGGGTGGATGAAACTTATATTGATTTCTACAGTAACGCAAGCGGCGAATCGCAAAGTGTAGAACCGCTTATTTTGGAACTGCCGAATCTAATCGTAAGCAAGTCCATGAGCAAATACTATGCGCTCAGCGGACTCCGGCTTGGTTATCTAGTTGCCTCCAAAGAACAGGTAAGTGAATGGGAACTTTTTTCGCCACCATGGGCGGTTGGAATGATGGCTCAGATCGCCGGTATTGAAGCCCTCAAAGACGAACAGCATTATTGGGAGCGATCTCGCGAAACTGCCGGTTTACGGAACCGCATGGCAAGGCAGTTAGAAGAACTTGGCTTAGAGGTTTTTCCAAGCGTTACAAACTTTCTCCTCTGCCGACTTCCGGTAAAACGTGCGCAGGAACTATGTGATTTCGCCGCAGAGAGAAATATCTATCTTAGAAATTGCGATTCGCTGAGCCCGAGGTTCAAAAATGATACGGTTCGCATTGCAGTGAAGAATGCAGATGCGAACCGTTTGATTGTTTCCGCTATTGCGGATTTCTTAGCTTAAGCTTTTTCAGCAAGAAGTTTTTCGACTTCAGCTCGGAAAGCTTTGAAGCTTTCTGGGCTGTAGCCAACATGGAACTCATGAACAACGCCTTTTCGGTCAATCAATACCGCGGTTGGGATTCCTGAAACGCCGTAATTAGTGAACGAATTGTTGTTATCGTAGATCACCGGCCAGTTGATTTTGAACTCTTCGACAAAGCCTTTCATACGAGCAAACTCGTCGTCTTGTGAAAGGTTCTTTTCTGCATTGTAATAGCCGTAATAGCGCGTTACGCCGACGATTTCAAAGCCTTTGCTTTTGAGCTCATCGTACATCTTGCGCATATCTGGGAAAGCAGCTTTGCAGGGGCCACACCAGTGAGCAAAAAAGTCGATCATAACTACTTTGCCTTTTAGCGCGGCAAGGCTTGTGTATTCGCCATATCCGCGTGAGCTTTCAATCGGGGCAGGAGCCATGCCGACCATCGTGATGCGGGTTTTAGTATTGTTTAGGATGCGCATAGATGCTGCTTCAATCCGTGTATCGGCCAAACCTGCCTCAAGTGTTTTAGATGCCACATCCTTTTGGCCAGCATCGACAAACATTTCCGCTTTGGTTTCGTAATAGGAGGCTAGGAGTGTAGAAAGGGTCTTCTTTTCAGCATCGCTGGTTGCATCGGGCAACTTGGCGATAATTCCGTCAAGAAGCTCAACCCCTGCATTAACCCCTTTACTTTCTGCAACCGCAGGAGCAAATACATTTGCCGCGTAGCTCATCATCAAACTTGCGTTTGCAATGGTCTGTGGTTTCATGTTGCTTACGGTAGCTGCACCGTCTTCCATCTTGCCCATTTGGTAGAAAGTGGACATGCACATAGCTTCAGCATTGAATTTCTCTGCATCTGAAGGCATTGACTTCATGAACATATCGCACAGTGGCTTGATGTCTTCATACTTGCCAGCCAGGCTGAACAACTGCATCCAAGAATAGCCTTGTTTGGGTTCAATTGAGCCAGGCGTGACGCCGTCAATTGCGGCTAAAGCTCGCTTTTTGATCTCAGCGTTGATCGCAGCTGAATTCGCGGTTACTTTTGCTTCTCGTGCAGCTGCAAGTTCACCAGCTCGATAGTCATTAATTTCTTTGAGGGCGATATCTGGATCCGCGGCGCCGGTAAACCCGAGCATCACTGCCAGCAGTAGGTTTGTAACCATAACTTTATATAATACTAAAAGCTGGTAGTAAGTTCACTACCAGCTTTAATTTTGGTGAATATTCGCGAACGAATTAACGTGCGTAAAATTCGACGACTTGCTGTTCTTGGAAGAATTCAGGGAAGTCTTCTCGTTCTGGCAAGGCGATGATTTTTCCGCTCATTCCAGCAATATCTGGTTCGATGTAAACAGGAACCGGGTTGCCTTCGTAGTGGTTTGCTCGAGCGATTTTCTTGCTTGCTTCGCGATCTCGAACTGAGATCACATCTCCGACTCGGCAGGTGTAGCTTGGGATGTCAACGAGCTTGCCATTCACAAAAATATGCTGGTGGCTGACCATTTGTCGAGCTTGGAAAATGGTTTTTGCGTAGCCAAGTCGGTAAACCTGGGTTTGCAGTCGCATTTCCAGCAATCGCAAGAAGTTCAAACCGTTGTTACCATGCATGGTTCGAGCTTTTTCAAAGGTGTTTCGAAATTGCTTTTCGAGCATGCCGTAGTAGCGGCGGATGACTTGTTTAGCCAAAAGCTGTTCGCCGTATTCGGACATGCGGCCGTCTCGTCGGTTCGGGCCATGTTGTCCTGGTGGGTACGGTCGTTTGGTGCTGGGGCATTTTGCATTTCCCCAGATGTTAAAGCCGACTTTGCGGCAGATATCTGTTTTTCTTCCTCGGTATGTCGCCATGCTGTTGTTTCTTAGCCTTTTCCTGTAGGTTTCACCCTGGATAGTTATCCGGGCGGGCGGAACTGCTATATTGGCGCATTTGAGCTTGTTATAGGTGGGCCTCAAGCAAAAATAGGAAGATAACCCTAAGGAATGCAAGTAACGATACCGTTATCATAACAGGAAGTTGCGATGAAAACAACAATGAATTGAGTGAGCGCAACTTCATTCTAAACCCACAATTCAACTGAAGTCCGTATTTGACATGAAAATGCTTGAATTTCTTACCGACCAATTGCTCCGCGTAGTCCGTATGCGTGACTCTGTGGTTTTCGTTGGGAAAGCTGTCACGGTTGACGGTCAAAAGGTTCGTGTTGCATTTTATGGCAGCACCAATTTGCAAGTCGGTGATGAGATCAAGTTCTCTACGGGTGGAGATAGAGGCTTTGCAAATTTATTTGGCGCAGTGATCGGACTAGAAGGGAATGAAGCCGATCTTTGGATTTCGGTTGATGAAGTCGTTCCTGGACTTGACCGAGCGCCTAGAACAGTCGCCCCTGGCACAACTGCCATATTAGTATCTGGCGATCAAGAATTAAACGCCTCGGTTTGCGATCTTTCTGCATCTGGAATGAGGGTGAGAACCTTGGGAGTTATCGCGGTTGGCGAAATGGTGGATGTTCACATCAATAGCCTTAGAAGTGCGATTTCACTCCAATGCCGTATTGCTCGAGTTGTACAAAGTGAGCGATCAGATGCTTCCGAACTTGGAATTCAGATCGTAGGCGCTGATAATCTCAACTGCGCTCGATACAACCACTTCGTCGAATCTCTGCTGAGAAAAGCTACACAAGCAGCCTAGGTTAGTTCCGCGCGATTGAAATAAACAGAATCGCGAGAACAAAAAAGAAGCCGAGCCTAACCATTCTTATTTGGTTGAACATTATTTTTCGATCTTTGCCCCGAGTGCTGAAAAAGGCGAGAAAAGCTCCTGGGAGGTAGATCATAGAACCAACGAATACTGGCCACGGTAGTTCGCCCGGTCGGACGATTGCTGGCACTAAGCTTAAAAGAGCAACCGCGAGCCCAGCAACGCAAAGACCGAATCCAATTTTAGGGGCGAGACCAGTGGGCACGGTTCCATTGTGAAGCACAGGTAGATTGTGCGTTAGAGATATGGACCTCCGGCCCGTGTGGGAACAGCTAGCCATGCTTGATATTGAAGCAAGCGAGGAAATGAAGTCCGAACTGCTAACTTTTCTAGATGATTTGTATTTGGTGAACGAGCACACTAACCTTACGCGGGTTGCAAAAGAAGATGCTCCGATTAGGCATATAGTCGACTCCTTGCTTGTTTTGTCTTTTATTCCAAAAGGTTCTCGGATCCTGGATATCGGGTGTGGCCCAGGATTTCCAAGCTGGGTGATTGCTTGGGCGAGGTCAGATTGCAACGTTGTAGCGATGGATACAACTTTGAAAATGCAAAGATTTTTGGGCAATCATTTGCGACCTAATCTTCTGCAGCGAACCCAAAGAGCGGAAGAGGATATTTGGCGAGAATCATTCGATGTTGCTACAGGCAGGGCGTTGGCGCCGTTCGGAATTCAAGCTGAACTTTCTGCCGCGTGGCTGAAACTCGGAGGCCTTTTCGTTCCGTTTCGCACGGAATCAGAACGCAGTCTCGTGGAATCCGCCAATATAGGCATGCTTGGTTTTAAGCTAAGAGAATTGCATGAAGTTCCCACCCGAGATGGGCAAAGCATGAGACTGTTTCCGGTCTACGAAAAGATCAAGCCAACTCCGCCCGAATATCCTCGGACTTGGGCGAAAATCAAAGCAAAGCCGCTGGCTACTTCTTAGCGAGTAATTCTCGGTATAGGGTTCGGGCTGGCTCGTAATCAGCATCAATCAGCAATGCTCTCAGGCATTCATCTTTTGCAAGCTGAATTTCGTTATTTTGATAAGCAACTTGAGCGATCACCGTGTGACCAATTGCCGATTCATCGTTGATACTCAAAGACTTTTCAGCGGCGGCTCTGGCTTCGTTGAATTCGCCGCTCGCTAAGTGAAGTTGTGCTAGCTCAAGCAAAAGGTCTGCGCGAACTAATTTGTCTTGTTCTTCGTTAGTAGGCAGTGCCTTTGCCATACCATCCAAGAAAGCCATTTTTGCTTCACCGTCTCGATCAAGGGCTCGCAATACTTTGCCTTTCAGGCTGTATGAATTAATCGTGATCGGATCAAACCGAATCATTTCATCAATCAATGGCAAAGCGGTTTCAAGGTCAGCTTTTTCCTTATTGTTGATCTCTTGGCCCGCCAAATATTTCTGAATCGGGTTCATCGCAAGATTTTGAACACGTTCATTTGTTTCGTTGAACTGATCAACGGTGTAGATGAAATTCGGTTCCATGCCGCTGCAGCCGGCAAGGATTGCAGCAACAAAAACCGACTTAATTAGCCACGATATTGACGAGTTTGCCCGGAACAACAATGACCTTCCTGATGATTTTTCCATCGATAAACGACTGTGCCTTTTCACTTGCAAGCGCCTGAGCTTCCACATCTTCGTTAGAGCTGCCGGCTGCCATCTGCAGGGTATCTCGCAGTTTGCCGTTGACTTGAATTGCAATCGTAATTGTGTCTTCGGCGGCGAGATCCGCATTGAATTTTGGCCAATCCAATTGATAGACGAAACCTGGCTCCTCAAGAGACTGCCAAATTTCATCCGCACTGTGCGGAGCCGCGGGGCTCAGGCATTTGATTAAGCTTTCTAACGCTTCACTAAGGGCAAGTCGTTCGGATTCCGTAGGATTTGGCACTTGCTTGAGAATGTCTGTGATAGTATTAACAAATGTCATCGCCGATGAAATGTAAGTGTTGAACGCAAACCGATCAATATCCTCAGTGGCTTTGCGAATGAATTGATGCGTAGCACGGCGGATTTCTTTAGATTTTCCATCCGCCGGTTCGTGTTCGATACTGAGTTTCCAGGCGTCATTCCACTTAGGCGCGATTTCGCTGGCAAGTCGGAACACACGGCTGAGAAACCGAGAGGCACCCTGCATGCCTTCGTTGTTCCAGTTCACACTTTGTTCGAAGGGAGCAACGAACAGTTCGTAAATCCGCAGGGCGTCCGCGCCGTAGTTAGCGACGGCTTCATCAGGGGTGACGACATTCCCTTTGGATTTGGACATACGCACCCATCGCCAAGTGACTTCATCTTCGGGAAGCTGAGCGGCTTCTTCAAAACTGAGAAGGATGCCTTCTTCGCCTACACCCAAAACCTCATCATCCTTGGGTTGGCGGTAAGGAGTTTGGCCAAGCACTTGGCCTTGGTTCATCAGGCGCTGGAACGGTTCTTTGACTTTGACTAGCCCTGCATCGAACAACACTTTAGTCCAGAACCGGGCGTAAAGCAAATGCATGACCGCATGCTCGGCTCCGCCGACATAGCAATCGACGGGCATCCAGTAGTCGGCTTTTTCTTGATTCCAAGGCTGGCTTTCGTTATGAGGATCGGCAAACCGCAGGAAGTACCAACTCGAACAGGCAAAGCCGCCGAGCGTATCGGTTTCTCGCCGTCCAAGCGTGCCATCCTGGGTGGTGACGTTCAGGAATTCTGGAATCCGGCTGAGCGGGGAACTGCCGTCATCCGATGGCTCGTAGTTGTCAACTTCGGGAAGTTCGACCGGGAGCAGATCGTCAGTTACGAGTTCGGCGTTGCCATCTTTATCGTAAACAACTGGAATGGGGCATCCCCAATAGCGTTGGCGGGAAATGAGCCAGTCGCGGAGTTTGTAGTTGACCTTCTGTTCGCCGATTCCAAGGGCCACGATCCATTCGGTCATTTTCGCTGAGCCTTCTTCAAAGCTCATACCGCTGTATTCTCCAGAATTGACCAGCGTTCCATCTTTGGTTGTGAAAACTTCAGGGAACGCTTTTGGGTCGCTCAGATAAGTCGCCTCGTCGGTATTGTTTGCCTTGAGGAACAATGCGTCTGGGCGGTAAATGGGAACAACGTCCAAGCCAAACTGGACCGCGAAATCAAAGTCGCGCTGATCGTGAGCAGGAACCGCCATGATTGCGCCTGTTCCATAGCCCATCATCACGTAATCTGCAATGAATATCGGCACTCGTTTGCCATTCGCCGGGTTGACGGCAAACGCGCCCGTGTTAACGCCCGTTTTTTCGCGGTTATCTGCTTGGCGATCCATTTCGCTTAGCGTTTTTGCCTTTGCTTGGTACGCTTCAATTTCCGCGACTCGATCATCGTCAACGCGTTTTTTAATGGTTGCGACAAGAGGGTGCTCCGGCGCCAGGACGCAGAACGTCATCCCGAAAATCGTATCAATCCGAGTGGTGAACACCTTGAACCGAGGGTCAGATTGATCGGCAACAACGACTAAGTCGTCTGGGTGTCCTTCCTTAAGTTCGGAATCGAACACCACGCGCATTGTAAATTCAACGCCTTCCGATCGACCAATCCAGTTGCGTTGCTGGTTCTTAATCCCCTCTGGCCAATCCACATTATCCAAATCGTCGATTAGGCGTTGAGCGTAGTCGGTGATCTTAAAAAACCACTGAGGAATGGCACGCTTTTCAACCAGAGTGCCGCATCGTTCGCACAGCCCGCCAACGACTTCCTCGTTAGCCAACGCAGTTTTATCCTTGGGGCACCAGTTGACTTCCGCGTTTGAGCGATATGCAAGGCCCCGCTCGTAAAGAAGCTTGAAAATCCACTGAGTCCACTTGTAGTATTCGGGGTCGCTGGATTTGAAGCTACGTGACCAGTCGTAGCTAATGCCGATGAGTTCCATCTGCCGTTGATAGGTAGCGGCATATTGGTCAATCATTGGCCCAGGGTGAGATTTACGTTTGATTGCCTCGTTTTCGGCGGGAAGGCCAAAAGCATCGAATCCCATCGGATGCAGAACGTTGTATCCCTGCATGTACTTTGCACGGCAGATCACATCAGTGGGGATGTAGTTTCGGCAGTGTCCAACGCTGAGACCCGCTCCGCTCGGATAAGGGAAGAAATCGAGTCCGTAAAACTTTTCGCGGGTAGGGTCTTCGCGAGTGACAAAGAGGTCGTGTTCTAGCCAGCGGTTTCGCCAAGTTTGTTCAAAGGCGCTGGGCTCGTAACGATCTCTCATGGAGGCTATTTTAGCCCCCACGAAAGCGTTGTTTAGGGTTTACGGCTGAGGGGGAGGCGTTCTATCGTTTCTCCGGTTCGCTTGCTCCGCCATTCGAGTTGCAGATTGTTCTACTCGGGAAAGCAGATCTGCTGGTAGCTTGTTGTACGGCACAAAGGTAGTAGCCGGGATCACTCCGGTAACTGTCCGAGTCAACGTTGTGTTATCTGCATAACGAATTTCGAACTGGTAATAAACTCTTCGGGTCACACCAAATTCGTTAGTAGATTGTCCAAGTAGGCCAGCTTTTGTTCGGACATTGCTTGAAAGCTGAGCGGCTCTCATCCCGGCAAGATCACCTTCTGAAAGAACCATTTGAATTGAGCGATCCAATGATCTTCCAACGATGACTGTGGTTGAGCCTTGCGTAACGGTGATGTTTCCGTTTGCTGGCAAACCATTAGCTAAAAATTCAGTGCGTTCTCGCGACGTCTGATTGTCAAATCCACCGCCTCGTTGCTGAACCAGCATTTCTTCTGCCGCAAGCTTTAACTCAATCGTCGCATTTCCAGATATGTTGGCAATAAGGGGTAGATCGTCTAAAGCAATTCGGCCGCCCGGACGGTTGCCAGACCTGCGTTCAGGTCCGCTCGTTGAGTTGAAAATCACGTAATTCAACCAACCAGAATTCAACACAGAAATCGGAAGCGTTAAACTGCCGGAGTTGGTTAGTCGCGGCTTGAGTGTGTTGTAAAGCTCTAATGCTTCCAGCGATGAGTATTGGAAAGTGCCCAGTTCTGCGGCGAATGCTTGATTAAAAACCCGTCCACCGATCTGCATTTCCCATCCCTTTTTGCCAAAGAAGTTGTTTGCATAGGGTGCATAAGCAGCCTTGTCAGAAAGATTAAGAACTCCATGTTTATCATATGTTTGAGCGAGTTTTGCTAGTTGCCCACGGTTTCGACGAGTCGCCCAAGTGAGATGCGTAAGCTGAGGCTTAATCGTGACCCAATTACCGTCAGCTTTTGCTTGCAACATTGATCCCGCTGATCCGAGGCTGCTAAATCCATGTAGGTTCATGCCAGAAGCAATAGACTCCATTTCTTCATCTGGAATGCAGGCTACGAAATTCACGCTTTCAGGTGCCCCAGCGATCATTGCTGGCCCGATTGCAAATGCTACGGGCTCATGCTCATCGGGATTGAGAATCATTTCTCGCAATTCAGAGGCGTATGGAGAGTTCTTGTCCGCATTGGCAGAAAATGCTGCAAGTCGTTTTTTAAGGTCGGAATTCTCGGCAATTTTCCAACTAGAAAAGTTTGCCGAAACACTTACTGCAGGATGTGAAGTGAATATCGTAGAGCGGCTTACCGAAATACGTTCTTGACCGGTTGCCGTTAATCCCACCAACTCAAACCGGTAAACATCAAATGCAAATCTTTGAACAACCATGAAAACTTTAGTAATTGGCTGCTTAAGACTATCAAGTACGGATTGTGTTCGTTCGTCCGTTCTTCGTCCCGCAATACGTTTATTAAATTCATCAATCTGCTGTTGCTGAATCGCTTTTGCTCCTGCTAG
The DNA here is from genome assembly GCA_019638675.1 of Fimbriimonadaceae bacterium. GTDB lineage: Bacteria > Armatimonadota > Fimbriimonadia > Fimbriimonadales > Fimbriimonadaceae > UphvI-Ar2. The sequence goes on from JAHBTE010000001.1 coordinate 2,009,035, forward strand.
AGCAGTGTTGTAGCTTGAACCAGGGAAATTAATTTGATAACGCGTTGGTATTGTTGAAAAAACGAGTCGCCCGCCTATATCCATATTCGAAATAGAGCTGGCAGGCATTGAGGTAATGACATTGAAAAGTGAATCGGCCGAATAATCCGCCTTAATGAGCCCATTTGGAACATTATCTGAAATCATAGATTGAGAATAGTTAGCGTATTCCTGGCGGGCAAGCAGTGTGATTTCGTTTGTTTTATCAAGCCGAAAACCTTCATCGGTTTTGATCCAGGCAAGGCCAGTTGCATCGGCAACGCGCTGAAGCAAGTCGAATTTTTCAACGCCTTTGGCTCTGACGATCACAACTTCGTTTACTACTTGCGGGGCGACGGTGAGGTTAAGTTCTGTAGCCGCCGCAAGTTCGGGAATAACTTTCCCGAGAGTTGCTCCGCTGGTCTGATAGTCCAAGGCAAAGGCTTGACTGATCACGGCAACCAATGCCGAGACGCAAAGTGCCCGAAACTGTTTCATAAATGCAGTGACGAGTGAAGTGAGTGGAAGTTTAGTTATTTCTGGTTCGGTAACATCACACCATGAATATGGTGGCGGAAGGCAAGGAACGGCTTGACCATTTTTTAAGTCGCCACTTCCCCGGGCATAGCCGGTCGAAGATTTCTAAACACATCGAATCGGGGGCAGTTTTGGTGAACGGCGAAGTCATCACGAAATCCGGTTTTCAGTTAAAAGATGGCAACGAAGTTTCGACCGAGGAGATTTTAGAAACTGCTCCACACGCACTTCAACCGGTTACGATGGATTTGGATATTAGGTATGAGGACGAAGAACTCCTTGTTGTAAACAAGCCTCGCGGACTCGCCGTTCATCCCGCAAATACCTTGACTGGAACTACGTTGGTTCACGGGTTGCTGGCTCGTTCGCACGGATTGAGTGATGTTGCGGGTGACTTCCGACCGGGTATTGTCCATCGCCTTGATAAAGAAACAACAGGTTTGATCATCGTGGCAAAAACGGATGCCGCTCACGCTGGACTCAGCGCGCAGATTCAAGCACGAACTGTTCAACGAAGGTACGTAGCGGTGATCAATGGCAGTTTGCCTGATCCTCGATTCACCATTGATGCGCCACTTGGTCGGCATCCCCGCAATCCATTGATGCGAGCCGTGGTGAGTGATGGAAAGAGTGCGCGGACGCATATTCAGTCCCTAAGGCAGATGAACGAAGGTTTGATGGTGGCTTGCCGATTGGAAACCGGGCGAACCCATCAGATCCGGGTTCACTTAGCCCACTTTGGATGGCCTGTGCTAGGCGATGATTTGTATGCGCCAGAGAAATTCAAATCAGGGCCGATGCAACTTCATGCGGCGTCGCTCAAATTTTCACACCCGAGTAATGGCAAGGAAATTTCATTGTTCTGCCAGCCTCCCGATGATTTCTACGGTCATGATTTGGTGACGGAAAGCGAGGTGAACCATTGGGAATAGAGCACGCGGAAGCACTTGTCCGAGTGCAGCAGCTTGGATTGCAAAGCGTGCCGATCCACGATCTGCTTGCTATCATGCTGAGCCGAGAGGAATCGGATGTTGAGCGTAACGAATCTGCGGCACTTGATCTCGTGAAGCGGCATCCTGGTGCCCGGATTTTAGATATCGGGCAACATGAACTGCAAAATAAGGCGGGGTTAGAACCGTTTGAGGGGCTTAGAGTTCTTGCGGCGATTGAACTTGGTCGGCGAGTTGCGGCGAACAAGGCAAACCTCGTTACGAAAATCGATGGTGTAGACGATGCTTTTGAGTTATTCGCATGGATTGGCAACGAAGATCAAGAGCACTTTTGCGCCGCCTTTTTGAATTCAAAAGGTGAGGTACTTTCAACCCAGGTCATTCATATTGGAACTCTCAATATGTCTGTCGTTGGGGCAAGAGAAGTGTTCCGGGAAGCGGTTAGAGAAAACGCGGCAAGCGTGATTGTTGCCCACAATCATCCGAGCGGCGACCCGACTCCTTCTCCCGAAGATATTGCGATTACCCGAAAGCTTATTGAAGTCGGCGAATTACTCGATGTAAAAGTTTTAGATCACGTAATTATTGGCAGCAAGGGAAATGTAAGTTTAATGAGAGAAGGGCAAATCTGAATTAGCATTTGCCCTTCTCAGTTGAATTATTGTAGTTCTGCGGCTGGCTCGTGAAGAGCAAAAACTGCGCCGGTGTTATCCGCGAGAATAGTGATCTTGCCGACTCCAGGGATGTCCATCGGGCCGTGCATGACGTTTCCGCCCGCCGCATTCACCTTTTCCAGCGATGCCGCCATGTCAGGTGTATGGAAGTAGATCAGCCAGTGTGGAGGAACCCCTTCCATCTCTGGCGAAGAAGTATTCATCACGCCGCAGTGAGCGGGTTTATCGCCGTTCGCCATCATGGGATACATAAAGTCGCCCATATCCATTTCGGTAGTTGACCAGCCAAATACTTTGGCATAAAAATCTTTTGCTGAGTTTGGATTCGGTGAATAAAGTTCGAACCAAGTTGTTACATTGTTGTCCATGCGAAAATCGTTCCTTGAGTTAGCAAAATTGCTTGCTACTGGCTTATTGTATTGAGAATTTGCGAACCAAGTTCCCAGATTTTATTAATCTTGACCTTCGGCTAAGAATCTGCGGGTTTCTCCGTCGGTTGGAATACTTGGCACAGCACCAGGACGAGTTACGCTAAGCGAAGCGGCGGCAACACTATATTCTATTGCGCTGGGGAAGTCATCCCCTTGAGCGAGTCGGGCAATAAGGCAACCATTGAACACATCTCCCGCTCCAGTCGTATCGACCGCACGAACCAACGGAGCGGGGAAGAAACCGGATTCTGAATTCGATTTCCAATAAACCCCTCGATCTCCTAGTGTCAGCAAAACGTTTTGTGCGCCTCTTGCAAGCAGGTAATCACAGGCATCGCTCATTGAGTTTTCGTCTACGGGAAGGATTCCAGTCAGTGCCTTTGCTTCAGTTTCATTCGGCGTGATGGCAAAACATTTAGAAATCAATTCGTCTGATATTTCTGAGTAGGGAGCTGGGTTCAAAATGAACTTAGCTTTGTGGCTAGTCGCTTGAACAACCGCGAGCGGAACTTCCAGCTGGCACAGAATATAGTCGTCGGGGTTGATGTTGGCATCTTCAATTTGAGCCACTGACATATCCATATTTGCCCCAACGTAGACCGAAATTTGGTTCAATCCGTTTGGCTGAACGCTGATCGCCGCCTGTCCAGTTGGGGAAGTCTTTGACTGCCTCATTCCACTTACATCAATGCCTTCCTCTTTCATCAGGGCAGTGAATTCATCACCTGCTTCATCTTCGCCCACACATCCCAGCGCAAAGGTTGTGGCACCGCTCCGAGCGCAGGCAATGGCCTGATTTGTCCCTTTGCCGCCAAAGAATTTTTCAATTGAGCTGACTAAAACACTTTCGCCAGGTTGGGGCAATCGCGGCACTTTGTAAACGTTATCCAGTACCGAACTTGTGATCACCCAGCAACGAGCAGACATAAGCGTTACTTTATCTGATTTGCTATGCGGCGGCGATGCGGGGCATACTGGTCGCTATGTCAGAAAAAGGCAAGGGCATGGCCTTACACAACAAAATCCTCGTCGGATTGTTTTTGGGAGCAATCGCAGGATTAGCCGCAAACATCATCGGCCCATCAGCAGGTTGGCAGAATTTGGTCAACGGCACGCCGGGTTGGATTCAAACCCCGCTCACCTGGATGTATGTGAATCTGATTCCATTTGTTGGCGATGCTTTTTTGGCAATGATCTACATGATCGTTGTGCCTTTGCTGTTTTCTGCGCTGATTCTTGGTGTTTCTGAATTAGGAGATGTTGCCAAGGTTGGGCGCATTGGGGTTCGGTCGTTGCTTCTGACTTTGCTGTTTAGCGGAATCGCGGTTGTGATTGCGTTTGCTCTAGTAAATGCGGTTAAGCCGGGAACATTTATATCGCAGGAAAGCCGCGAAGTGCTTTACGAACAGTACGCCACAAAAGGCACAGAAAAGCAGGCAGCCGCAGACGTAAAAATTCCTGATCCTCCAGCGGGTGGAATCATTCCTAAAAACCCCTTACTTGAGGCGACTCGCGCACTCAGCGGGGGAATCATGCCGTTTATGTTCTTCGCCCTGCTTTTTGGGCTAGCGATGTGCAAGAGCGATACCGAAAAGGTCGCACCCGTTAAGCAGTTCTTTGACGGGATATTTGAAATCAGCCAGAAAGTCATTGATATAGCGATGCTCCTGGCTCCGTATGCCGTATTTGCGCTGATCTTCCAGACTGCGGCGGGCTTGGGAATTGAAATATTCAAAACACTTGGTGCTTACGCAATCGTTGTTCTGGTCGGCCTTGCAATACACATGTTTGTGGTTTACAGCATTTTGGTCAAGGTAATTGCAAAGCGAAATCCGCTGACTTTCTTCCGGAATATTCGTTCGGTTATGCTCACGGCTTTTGCAACAAGCTCCAGCAACGCAACTTTGCCGATTGCTCTCAAATCTGCCGAAGAAGACCTCGGGTTACCCAAGGAAATCAGCAGTTTTGTGCTTACCGTAGGTGCAACCGCTAACCAAAATGGAACCGCGCTCTTTGAAGGAATCACCTTAATCTTCTTCTGCCAGCTATTTGGTATTCCTCTCGACGCAAGTCAGCAGTTTATGCTTCTGATGCTCTCTATCCTCGCGGGAATTGGAACGGCTGGGGTTCCGGGTGGTTCTTGGCCGGTCATCGGTTCGATCTTAACGACGATGAAAGTTCCCGCTGGAGCTATCGGAATCGCCTTCGGGGTTGACCGAATCTTGGATATGAGCCGCACCGTCCTCAACGTAACGGGCGACATCGCAATTGCGGCTTGCGTTGCCGAGTGGGAAGGCCAGAGCGTGGAGATTCCCGACGAGGTACTTGCATAGTCCCAATTTAGACTCCCTGTAACCGTAACGCAGACCGTCATCAACCGTCAGTTGTGTAAGATGGTCACGAGGATAGCCTTGAAATTCGATCAATCGCCGTTGAGCGAAAAATCGAACGCCATACCAGCGGGTTTAGTGGCAGATTCGGATGAAGCTTTGGTGCATCAAGCGCGCCAGGGTGATTTCTCCGCATTTGAACGGCTTTTTGAACGGCACCGCAACCTCGTATACCGTTTTGCTTACCAAATGGCTCCTCGGCGGGATGATGCCGAAGATATTGTTCAGGAAGTATTTGTGAAGGCTTATCAGAATCTGGGTCGCTACCGAGACGAAGCGAAATTCACAACTTGGCTCCTCAGAATCACGGCTAACCTAGGAACGGATAAAGCTCGAATGTCCACGCGCCGGACAAACCTTGAGCAAAAAGAAGCGATGGGTGCTCTGAGTTGGATGACGGTTGGTACGTCAACCGAAGATCCAGTAGAGAACCTAGAACAAGAGCGCAGAAGAGAATTACTCCGCAAGGCGATTGCCGCTTTGCCAGAACATCACCGAAATGCGATAGTTTTTCGTGACATTGAGGAGATGGATTACGACGATATTGCCGAATATTTCAAATGTTCGGTAGGTGGCGCGAAGCTCCGAGTTCTACGGGCTCGAAGAGCATTGCGCGACCGACTTGCACCTCTCATGGAGGGCGAATAAGAAATGAACCAAGATCATTTGAATGATGAACAGATGGACAGCCTGATGCGCCAAATTTTTGGTGAGTCAGAAGCTGGCGATCTTGCGATGCTGGAAGGAGTCTCCCCAGCGGCTTTAGAACAAGAGAGAATTGTTCTGAACAATTTGCGCTCGGAACTTCGAGGGCTGAAGGAAGTTCCCGAATGCCAGCTTTCAACCGAGCACCTCCGCAACGCGATCTTAAACGAAGGTTCGGGCAGTAAGCGAACCGCGCCTTTGACTTCGTTCTGGAAGTTCGCGGTGCCAGTAGCCGCTTGTGCGGCAATCGCAAGCTGGATGATGTTTGGGCCGAAGACGATGACCCAAACTGGTCAACCATCAAGCGGCAATATCGCCAAGAATTCTGATCACGTGGCTCAACCGAGTTTGGACAGGGCTCCGAGTACGGCTGAAATTTCAAGAGATACGCAAGAGCCTGCAGTTTCAAATGAGGAAGTTACTCCTCCGGTGGTACAGGATGAGCCAGAACCACAAACCAAGCAACCAGTTAAGAGCAATCGGCGACCTCGTGGAAACAGCGGTCGGCTGGCAAGCAACACCAGTACCCCGGTGGTCAACCTGCAAGATCTCGCATCAAGTGCAGTAGGAGCGATTACCATGGGATTTGGTGGTGCAGGCAATGCCGCAATGAAAGCGGCTCCGAGTAGCGATAACGTCAGCGATTCTGCTAACCGAGCAATTGAATCTTTTGCTGGTTCAGAACGAGAAACAGCCCCTGCCGACAGCAATAAAGTCGTGCTAGTCGGTGGTGGTTCACAGTTTGATGCCCGGGCAAATTCAGCGATGGAGGTTGACAAGCGCGATGTCGTTTTTGGCGGCTAGCCTTGCAGTTGCCATAACACAGTTCGATGAACCGCAAGAGCGGTTCATCGATACCCCCATTCGCGCCGTCAACTCGTATCAATCTGCGGCTTGGAATTCTATTGTTGATGCAGTCGCTGTACTGCCTGATTCTCACGGAAAGCCGTTTGGTCTCGCAGTCATGATTGATGACAAAGGCCACTTCGTAGCCCACGTTTCGAGCCTTGTTGAAGAACCAATCACGGCAAAAATGAGCGGCGGGCTCGATGTTCGCCTTGGTCGTATTGGATTTGATAAGGAAACTCAACTGGTATTGCTCGGTGCCCAAAATTGGGTGACCGGTAAACGCCAAGCTGTACGAGTCGCGCCAGAAGTGAAGAAGGGTGAGCTAATGGTTGCCACCGTCAATGGCCCAGTTCGTGGTCAGCTGACCAGCGATTCGCGGCCAGGAATTTTCTTGCCTAGCTTAAGATTCGTCCCGCTTGCTGAAATCCAGCTTGAATCTAAAGATTTTCCCGTCGGCGGAGGAGTTGTGTTCGATAACTCCGGAAGCTTGGTTGGCATCCTTGGTGCCATCTTGAATCCGATGTATCCAGAGACCGCCATGGCTACTCAGAGCGTACGAAACGACCCGAAGCAGTTTGGCCCTGCTGGTTTAACTGTCGCCTACGCGCTTGGCCCCAAGATTCTCAACCGGATTGTAAAAGGTTTCAGAACAGAAAGTCATAAGGTCGAACACCCAAGCGTTGGAATCTTTTTCCGCGAAGGCGATGGCCCAGGCCAGATTATCGTAGATGAGATTACAAAGGGAAGTCCATGTGATCTCGCTGGCGTGAAGGCGGGCGATCAAATCATGTCGGCGAACGGCGTTCCGATGGGCAACGTTATTGATCTCGCCGCAATGCTGTTTGAGCTAGAACCAGGTTCCGACCTGACACTCAAGCTGTACCGCAACGGTGAGCAGTTTGAAGCCAAGATGAAAGTCGGCGTGCAAAAGAACCTGAGCTAAGAGCCCAGTCGCAGATCTTTCACAATCAGTTTAAGTTGAGGCCGGTTGTTGAACCGGTCTTCTTCTATTGTGTAGACCAAATCTATCTCTGATTGGAGTGGCAACTCCGCGACTTGCTCTCCGATGCCAAACGCCATGGCTTGCCGTTGACCAGCATCGGTTTCTAGAGTTAAACGAGCATGGATCGGATTTCTGGTAGGCGTGCAAGCGGCTAGCCGAACACCCGTTGAAACAAAAATCGGCTCCGGGTTTGCTTCGCCGAACGGCTCCAAAGTCGCCAGGTGCTGAGCTAGTTCAAGTGATGAATCTGCGAGGTCAAGTTCTTGGTCAATGTTGAGGGTTGGCAGGAAGTCTTCGGGTTTTAGCCTTTCAGAAGCAAAGACGTCCATTGACTGTGCAAACTCCTCAAGATTTACGACATCTAAGGAAACGCCCGCCGCCGCCGCATGACCACCACCTTTAATGAGTAGCGAACGGTTTGCTTCGATTGCTTCAAACAGATTAAACGCAGGGAGTGATCGGGCTGAGCCAGAAGCAACATCGCCATGGATTCCGAGTACAAAAGCGGGGCGACGGAATTTTTCGACCACTTTGCCCGCTACGATTCCAACGAGGCCCTTCTGCCAGTTTTCTCCGGCGACGACAATCGCAGATTTTTGATCAAGGCCATCTGCCAATATTTTCGCGAACGTCTCTTCCATGAGTGCATCTTGGAGTTCGCGCCGCTCCGTATTTTTTTGATTCAAAAAGTTGGCGAGTTCGTACGATTCTCTTGCGTCATCGGTCGTCAATAGTCGGAAAGCCACGTCGGCATCGTCAATCCTTCCCACTGCGTTGATCCGCGGGCCGAGTTGGAATCCAATGTGGCGGGTTGTGAGTTTGGCAGTTGGATCGGCTAAGTTGCTGACTGTGAGGAGTGCTTGCACTCCGTGCTTTTGGCTTGCTTTGAGGGCTGTCAAGCCATGCCGCGCTATTATGCGGTTGTTGTCGCGCAAAGGCATCACGTCGGCGACTGTTCCCATTACGGCAAGGTCAAGAAAATGCCGATAAAAGACTTCCGGCTTGATGCCAAGTTCAGGCGCAAGTCCGGCGCAGAATAGGAATGCAATCCCTGCGCCGCTCATTTCGCTGGCTGGTCCGTCGTAATCCCGCCGCTTAGGGTTGACTACAGCTTCTGCCATGGGCAGAGTCTCCGGCGATTCGTGGTGGTCTGTCACGACCACTTTCATTCCTAGCTCGTATGCGGCTTCCAGTTGTTTATGACTGCTTGTGCCGCAGTCACAAGTCAATATAAGTTTCGCCCCCGATGCGTGGGCTCGCCGGATCGTATCAATATGGATGCCGTACCCTTCGTTTTCTCTGTGCGGAACATGACCTTCTACTTCAAAGCCAGTCTTAGCAAGGAATCGGTAGAGAATCGCCGCGCTGGTAACGCCATCTACATCGTAGTCTCCGTGAATGTAGATTTTTTCGCTCCGTTCTTTAGCTCCTAGAATCGCTGCTTTGGCTTTTTCAAAGTCGGGTAACTCTTCTGGACGGCTGAATTGCGAAAGCGAAGGATTCAGAAATGTATTTGCTTCGCTTGGGTCGGAATAGCCTCGCTGAACAAGTAATTTCGCGACAACCGGATGAAGGTTTAGCTCTGCAACTAGTTTCTGCGCCGCAAGCTCATCAGTTGGGCGCAAGTTCCAAATAGTGGGGTAGTCAGTTGCAAGAGCCATTGGCTAAGTATGGACGTGAAGTGAGTTGAGGGAGTCTCGCGAACTCCCCAAACTTTTCCAATCAGCTCACGTCGGCAAAAACCGTGCGGAGTTCTTCGGCTCGTGCGGTTGGAACCATTGCAACAACCATATCGCCTGGTTGGAATTCTGTGTCTCCATTCACTTGCTGGCCAGTTCCGCCTCGGAAGATGTAAACGATGAACGAGCCTTGCGGGAGAGTGATATCACGCACAGCTTGACCGATCAATGGTGACTTTTCGCTGAGAAGGCTTTCGACGACTTCCACATGACCACGGTGAAGGTGACCGATTGGAATAAGTTCATCGCTGGCGATTTGCTGGTCAATCAGGCTAAAGATAATCCCGGTCGAAGAAACCGTGTCGTCAATGCCAATTTCTCGGAAAATTTCCTCGTGCGATGGATCATTAACACGGGCGACTACCCGTTTTACATCCCAAACTTCTTTGGCTAATTGGCAACAAATTAGATTGTCTTCGTCTTCACCCGTTACCGAAACAACAATGTCAGCGCGTTTGAATCCTGCTTCTTTTTGAATGAGGATGTCGCAACCGTCGCCGTAGAGAATATGTTGGTCGCCGATCAGGTTGCCAAGCTTTTGAGCTTGGCGGACATCTTTTTCAAGTACAAGGACTTCATTGTTTCGTGCAATCAGCCGCTTTGCGAGTTGGATTCCAACGTTTCCGCCGCCAACGATAATGATGTACATGCTCATACTTCGATCTCCATAGCGTTGACGTTATAGGTGTCAACTGGCTGGAATTCGGCGTTGAGGAGCCAGTCGCGGCACATTCCAGATATAAGAGCGGCGGCGTTGATTGTGAACAAACCAAGGCGGCGATACGCTTCTGAGCGGAGAGGGTCGGCTACTTTCACTGCAACTCGCTCAACCTTAAAGTTCCGCTTAACGATCTGGGCCGCCATTAAATTTGTGTTATCTCCACGAGTCATCGCAAAAAATGCGTCGCAATTGGCGACATCGGCGCGCTCCAAGGTATCGAGATCAAGTCCGTTGCCGAGAACAATTCGGCACGGATATGATTTGCCAAGGCGGCGTAAAGACTCTGGACTCCGCTCGATTACGGTCACAGTGTGACCGAGAGAGGAGAGTTGGACGGCTAGGGAAGCTCCCGAGCGTCCGCAACCCAAAATGACAACCTTCATAGGGATGAAAAAATGTTACCTACTCGTGATGGAATGCCCGCCGCAGTTGGTTGGAATCAATAGGCCGTCCTTCTGGGTCGTAAACGTAAAATCCGGCAGAAGCTGTTCCGGCCCATTGCCCTAATCTGGCACTCAGAATGTTTAGCCCCTGTTTGTGGATGACCTGGCATAAGCGATAGGCAAGTCCTCTCCCTTTGGGAGCCCGGACTTCGATAATCGTTGGGTTTTGTGAGGAAACGTCTATCGTTAAAAATTGCTGTCGTCGGTTCGGGTCTTTGCCCATAGAGGTCATGAGGTCGGAGCGCGAAGTTTCGCCGCTGAGAACGGCTCTAAGTGAACGTTCTACTCTGCGTTGAAGTTCAAGCGAAAGGGGAGCATCCGAACGAGAAATCAAGAACGTATCGAGAATTGTTCCTGGTTCTTGTTCACTTGTTGAACATCGCAGGCTTTGCAGACTGAGGTTATGGGCGTAGAGCGTCCCGAGAATATCGGGCAGTATCCCGCTCCGGTCGGGCATTGAAATCGTGAGCTCGGTTAACTGCATATCCCGGTGGTTTTGAAATTGCAGAACGATTTCACCTTTCCTGGCAACTTGGTAAAGGGCATGGTGCCTTAGTACGATTTCCTCGGGAGTGCTGAGCAAATAATGCGTCGGCATCACTTCAAGGAATTCTGCGATTGTGTCGCTACTTTCATCAGTTGGCTCAACTGAGCGGAGAATTCTTTGAACTGTTTCCTGTTCGGTTGGTTCGCTGGTATCTGGGTTCAAAAGGTAAGCCGTGCGTTCAAATAGACTCAAAAGATAGGTTTCTTGAACGGGGCTCCAAATTTGGCTGTTAACGGCATTGATGTCCGCGTAAGTTAAGAGCGTCAGGGCGGACAAGCGATCAACGGTACCGACGATTTTTGAGAACTCCAAAACTGTGTCCGGGTGGTCAATATCCCGCACACGAATGAATTGGGCCATTGTGAGATGCTCCCGAACGAGCCAAGCTACGTCACTAATCAACGTGTGGTCTAGAGACCAACGCTTGCCTATCTGGTGGACTAATTTTTCTCCCACTTCGCTGTGCGGGGCTCCCGGAATGGCCTTGCCAAGATCGTGAAAAAGAATTGCTAATTTGAGAACCGAAGAATCGGGAAGGCTCTCATATATTCGCGCGAAAGGGCTGGTAAACGGAATTTCTTCCAGAAACCTTAATGCTTGTAACGTGTGCTCATAGACGGTGTACTTATGCGAGGCATCGCCGGGCATCAGGGTTCGGCACTCGCTGAGTTCAGGAAGAACGGCTTTAAGGACGCCGGAGCGTTCCAGATTACGTACGGTTTCTATGCCAGCGGTCAGAGGGATGATAATTTCTGGGCCAGCCTTCTTATTGACTGGGGCAGGATCGGTTGGTATCGTAAGACCGATCTTGGTTGCTTGCCCAATCGCTAGTGCCGCCTGACCTCCCGGCGAGCCAGGTTGAATCCGAATCTCTCCCCGAATAGCTTGCGCGTACTTACCAAGGTCATATCGGTTTTCTTGAAGTCGGTTCAGCCCGTGATGGTAGTTTTCGTGGACGGAATCGAGCGCCCTGGCAACTCGCGAACCTAGAGTAAATGAAGTGACTTTCAGGATTCCAGCGATCTCTTCACGGCGGGCATAATTGAGTTCGTCATGATGGTTTCCGACAACTAAGTGAAGTAAATTCCGGATCATCAGAAGTTCTTCTACTGCCGGAGTGATCGGTTCAGGACGTTCGCCTAATGCTTGGCCGATCCAATTCATGGCATGGAAATCTCGTAAGCCGCCCGCTCCGTTTTTGAGGTGAGGCTCAGTTACAAGTGGAGTTGTATTCGATTGTGCAGTTTCTTGTTGCCTCTCTTGGAGCTTGGCGAGTAGAAATTCAGCAGTTGGAAAATCGATCCATATGTTTTCTTGCAATTTTTGAAAAGGCGATGATGAGCCAGCGACGAGCCGCGCATCTAAAAGATTGCTGAGGTTGACGCTATCCAGACCAGGAATATCGGTGATCAGTCGGTTGACGTAAGCAACGCGAATACCAAGGCCTTTTCCAAACGAATCGTGGGCCGCGTTAAAAAGCCAACGAACGGCATTGTTTAGTCGTGGATCTTCACGCATTGGCACAAATGCTACGTCTACGTCGCTCCAAGGGGCCATTTCTCGGCGTCCATATCCGCCAGTTGCGACTATGGAAAGTGGAGGTAAGTCATCAAACTTGGACTGTGCTTCTGCAAGGAGGACTCGCCAGACGTTATCAAGAAGCTCTGTATGGGCCAAACACAATTTGTAACCAGAAGGCTTTTTGCGAAGCCGTTTCAAAAGGTTTTCACGATCTGCTTTTGCTTTCGAAACGATTTTTTGGAGATCGCGGCTCATCTGTTTAGATAGTAGGCTGTTTCGTTCAAAGAGATCATGCGAAGTTCCGTGTGAATTTTATGATCCCACATTATGCAGACCGGAGTGAGGATGACACTGCAGAAAAAACATCCCAGAGCGGCGACGGCTAAAGATGTCTTTGAAATATGCAGGATAAATTTCCCGGCTGATCTTCTCAGACGGTAAGCAATGACTTGGGCAAGAAACAGATATGTTCCGATTAATGCTAACAAAGCGTAAAAGACAGTCGATTGAACATCTTGCCACCAGCCGTCTGGTAAAGCAGAGATTAGACTTTGAAATGGAGTCGAGCTTGCAGTTGCGCCTGCGCAGACGACTGCAGCGGCCAAAACTCCAAAAGAGAAGCATAGGGCTTTGATTGCTGGAGTGGCTTTTGCAGGCGAGGAGTTAAGGGCAATTGGTGGTCGCAGGGCAAACAATGCCAACACTAGAAACACCCAGAAAGCTGGAAGTAATAGCTGAGTGATTAAGTAAGTGCTTAACCCAATCCCGAATGCTAGAGTTAGCGGAACTGCTAATGGCCATGGCTTAGAGGGTTGCTCAGAGCGAAAAAGGATTAGTATTCCAAGCAAAATTCCTGCAATTGAGCCTGTTAAAGCCAACGAACCGGGCAGTGAGGCGGAGAGTGCGGCCTGGCCAGTTAGTTTCGCAAGATTAGTAGCTGTTGTCGGTGAAAACACAAGTGCTGCATATGCATCGTTTTCCTTCAGTGCCCTCACTGCTATTTGTGAATCTGTATCCGATTTGTCGCGTAGCAGATCCAAAGGAAACTGCATTTTGGTTGCAGTTATTTCTCTGCGTTTGAGAATCGAACTCTGAGAGCCAGTTGCAGCAATTTCCATCAAGTTATGCCCATACTTGGCGGCCTGTCTACTCTTAGAACCATCCCTGAGTAATAGTCCGTTTTCAAAAGTGGCCCATCGCGAATCTAGCGATGAATTCGCGTCAATCATGCTACTGCCAAGCGAGTAAATCATACGAGGGCCATCAATAGAGATGAGCTGGTATGCCACAGCGGGATGCCATGCCATTTCAGAGCCACTTTCTTCAGTCATACGATCCAGGAATTTTTGAAGCCTGTTTGATTGGTAGTCGTTCCAATCAGTACGCGATGATGCGCGTAGCCAAGCCTTGTCAACGGCTTCTTTATTGCGAAGCGCGTGTTGGAAGACAGCCTCGCATTGCCGCCAATACGCATTCTGTGGCTCCTTTTCGGCGGCCATGCGGACTAACTCAGTAAGAAGTAGAAGATTATCGCGGCTGAGTGGTTCAGCATGCGCGATCTTGTTGCAAGCTACTTGAGTCCAAAGCGAAAGTTCCTCCTCACTTTGAGGCTGAGGCAGAGATTCAAGAGTTCCCGCCAGTAAAGGCGATGATTCCACGGTGGGGGAAGGGCCGAATCGCCATAAGCCGAACTGTAACCAAGGTCGAGACAGAGGGTGAAATAGAAGTGCGATCGTTGCACCAACGATCGCACCAATAAATGCCCGCTGGGCGAAAGTCATCTCTGTGCAGGTTCTTCCAGATCAGGAATGTTGATTACTGAATGTCGTTCCAAAGAGGCTTCTGCTGCTTTGTTTTGAAACTGTGGCAGTACAGGTTTTTCGCTCATCATTTGTAGGATCGCAAGTAAGCCTATGCAAGCTGCCACTGCAGCAATCGCCGCAGGAGACCAGTACCCGAGTGATCTGCGGATATTGTCGGCTCGAACTCTTGCTTGCAGAGAGCTGTCAAAATTTGCACTTGCTGTAGGAACTTCGCCAAAAATGAGATGTTCTATTGATTCGTGGTTGTCCAGCCATTCGTCCATCCACTCTGGGTTGGCTTCTAGCAAACCTTCAAACTCAGCTCGCTCAATATCGTTTGCCTGAACGTCCATCACAAGGTCAGCAAGTTCATTGAACCGCTCATGGGAGTGCATGTGTCCGCTCATCGGAGTTCTCCTTCGTTGGCGGCAATCCAAACAGCACGGAATCGTTCTCGCGCGGCATGCAGTCGAGAACGCACAGTTCCGACAGGGATATTCAATTGTTCGGCAACTTCGTCGTAGCTCAACTGATCCATTTCTCGCAGTACCAGCGTTTCACGCTGTTCCTCCGTTAGATATTGTAGGAGTTCTTCGACGAGGATTTTAGTTTCAACTTCGCGGCCTGTGGTGCCGTCGCCTTGCTCAACGATTTCTGATGTTGGTTTTCTAGATCTAAGACGATCCATGCAGAGTCGAACGCAGATTCGATAGATATATCCAGAGTAAGCCCGGTCGTCGCGAAGCTTTTTGATTTCTCGGAAGGATTTAAGGAACGCTTCTTGGGCTACGTCTTCAGCTTCATGTCGATCACGGAGGAGATTTGCGGCAACTCGTATGAGTCGGTCGCGGTGTTTAGACACCAGGCAGTTCATGGCGACTTCATCGCCGTGGCGCAATCTGCCGACCCAATTCAGCTCATCGGCTTTCTGATCGGCCTTAACGTTTACTACCCATTCCTCTGACATACACCACTCCTTGACGGAAACTTAATTCTTTAGACACCTATTTTAATCCGAATCGTTCAATAATTGTTGCGAAAATTTCCGGAACGGTAGACTCGCAAGGTTCAACATGATTCCTGTCATCCCACCTTTCACGGCAAACCCGTCTTTTTCAACGCCGTCGGTGGAGGTTGTGGCGAAGCAGGAGTTCAAAGTTGATGAAACACTTACGATCGAAGCTCCCGAATGGTACGAGGATTTCGAGACTGGCGTTTTAACATTTGCGGGTGGCGTCCGGGCCACTTACGGCCCCACTGTAATCACCTGCGAAAAAATCCTTGTAGACAGATCAACAAAGACTTTTGAGACTTCCGGTACGACAAAAATCCTTGACCCGATTGGCGTCATCAAGGCCGACTCACTAAAGGCCAGTTGGGCAGATGGTTCAAAGGGTGGAACTGCCTTCAACGTTTTCGTTGAAGTTGGATATGTGAAAATCCAAGGCTCAGTTTTGACCATCGCGACCGAGCCGGAACAGGTTTGGACTTTGAGCGATGTCCGTTTTGAACTTTCCGATTTGGCTGCTGGTGGCAACCGATTTCTTGCACGGACTCTCAGGCTTTACCCAGGTAAGTACGGTGTTGCCGAACACATCTTTTATCAGATTCTTGGTCAAAAGCTTGGGCCGATACCGCGGCAAAGTTTTAATTTTGACCGCCGGGTGAGCGGCCTAAAGATGCCAAGTATCACCAACCGTCGGGGGGTAGGAGTTGGGCTATCGTGGGACAGCAGTTTCTTGCTTAACGATCAGTCGAGCATTTACGCTTCCTGGGCGAGTTTTCCTGGTCAGTTGCAGGAGTACAAACTACAATACACAACTTCGCCTCTGCCCGGTGAATTAGTAAAAACCAAAATAGCTCCAAAAGATAAGTTGGCAGAACCTCAGGGTGACGGTTGGTTCGACAACGTGATAGTTGCTTCTCCAGATAATGAGCGAAGTGCATTACGGAGTCCAAAAAACAGCTTTTCCGCCGGATTTGTTTGGAATACTTCAACAGTGGGGCGTGTTGAAGATGCAACCGGAGTCAGCAAACTCGTCGACCTGGCTTTTGAATATGGAGGCGCGGCAGGAAATGCTGGGTGGGTCGCAACGACTCGGGCGCAGAGAATCCGCGAAGGCGCCGGTGGAGAATGGATAGATCGGGCGATCATGATTGGCACCTATTTGGCGCCTGATTATCTTGCAGGTGATCAACTGAGCAGCCATTTAAGAACAGATTTATTCGGCTCATTCAGTGAAAACGGAACATTTGGATATGCCCGAAACGAAATCGGTGTGATTTGGCATCCCAAACCAGGAATCAATATCGGGGCGGCGTACGCAGTTGGCGGACAATCGGGGCGAGCAGACTTTACATTCGATAAGTTAGATTACACATCGGCAATGCTGTTGAGAGCTGATTATTCGGTTGGCCCTTACACAATCAGGTACTTAGCCAAATACGATTTTCGGGGTCAAACTTGGTACGACCGGGAATGGGAGTTGGCACTGGCGGCTGGTTCGCTTGAACCGTTTGTCCTCAGGCGGGAGTTTCCCAGTGACTATCGAATTGGCATCCGTTTCCGCATCGATCAGTTCACCAACCACTTGTTGGATAGGAAAGTAAAACGATAAAGTGTCGCCCGGAGACCCAACTCCGGGCAACTTGATCTCATACGCTAAATATGTAGTTAGGCGGCTTTTAAATATGGAGAAGCAGTTACTTCACACGCAACGACTCGGTCGAGTCGCAGTTCGCCAGCATCACAGATGATACATGGGCCGTAGAGGGGAACGAATGCAACGTCCCAGATTTCGACGAGTTCAGTGACTTCTGCTCCGTTACGGTCACTGTACGTGACATTAACGAATTCATTTATGAGGGTTTTAGCTTCGGAGATCAACATTTTTGTTTGTCCGCAATTTCAAGAATTTGCCAGGGAATCCTTTCCCCAACACGTCTATTCTTCCGTGTGATTGTTTAGAACACCCTGTTAACTGTTCCGGTTCGTGCATTTGCAACTACGATCTGGCGACTTTGCTAGGATATTTGAACCTTGAGATAAGAATTTGAACTGGCAATCGCAGTACACTTTCGCAACGTGCAAGCGGTCAAAAGAACTGTCCCAGGTGATATCTGTCGTACTTATGCTAGGGCATCTCGTTTGGAATGGATTCTTACCAACGGGATTGGCGGATACGCCATGGGCACGGTGGTGGGCAACAACACTCGGCGCTATCATGGCCACCTTGTCGCCGCAACCAAAGCACCAGCAATCCGCACCGTTCTCCTGGCTGGCGTTGAGGCATACGCTACAGTTGGAGGCGATCAGATTGGTCTCAGTAGTAACCAATACGTTGGCACGGTGCACCCGGAGGGTTACCGGCACCTTGAATCCTTTGAAATCGGCGAATCTGCCCAATGGACTTGGGTTGTCGCAGGTCAAAAAATTACAAAGACGCTGACTCTAACTGAAGGCGAAAACACGGTAACCATTGCTTACCGAAACGAAGGCACTAAAGCAATCACCCTCTCACTGCGTCCGCTTGTTTCTCATAAGTTCTATCACGAGAATTTTCGAGTCACTGATTTCTATCCTGAGTTTTTATACTTCCCAGAAGATCGGACGACTATCGAGCATGGCGGAATCAAACTTCACATTGATCATGCGGGTGCATCCCGCACTCCATCCACCGGTTGGTATTACCGATTTGAATCCCCTAGAGAATTAGAACGTGGGCTAGATGGAGTTGATGATTTATTCTGCCCGTGCGAGCTGAAGTACATCTTGACTCCTGGCGATCAGGCGGTTCTGGTCGCTTCCACTTTGGACGCTGCGGAATCACAGATTCGGTCAGAAGCGGGTGGTACAGATTCTGTCAGCGTCGAAGACTCTCTTGCCTCTGCGGCCCGACACTTTTTGGTGCAAACCAAAAGTCGAACAAGCCTAATCGCAGGATATCCATGGTTTACCGATTGGGGACGCGATACCATGATTTCCTTGCCTGGAATCTGCTTGGAAACAGGGCAGATTGAAGAGGCGAGGGCAATTCTCCGAGCTTATGCAAGCCAAATGAAGCAGGGATTGATTCCCAACCGATTTATGGATCAAGGTGAAAGGCCGGATTACAACACGGTGGATGCCTCGCTTTGGTTTGGGAACGCCGTTTATCTCACACTCCAAGCTCAGTGGGACGACGCCTTTGCCAATGAAGCTCTGGGGTGGCTTTGTGAGATCATTGAATGGCATAGAAAAGGCACACTCTACGGAATTCATGTGGACGCAGAGGATGGATTGGTGACCCAAGGCGAGCCAGGTGTTCAACTCACTTGGATGGATGCCAAAGTCGGCGATTGGGTGGTCACGCCGCGCCATGGCAAGCCGGTGGAAATCAATGGACTCTGGGTGAATCTGCTCAGAGTGACCCTCTGGCTTGGCGAAAAACTAGGCAAAAAGCAACTTGATATCTCATTACTTGCCGACCAAGCCGAAGCGAGTATGCGCAAAAAATTCTGGCATCCGATGGTTGGACACTTTTTGGATACAGTTGAGCCGGATGATGCTTCTCTCAGGCCGAATCAACTGATTGCGATGTCACTTCCATTTGCTCCGCTCGGCGGGGAGGAAGCTAAGAAGGCGCTTGATAAGATTGAGAAAGAGTTGCTAACCCCGATGGGATTGCGCACTCTCGGCCCTCGGGAAGCGAGTTATGTTGGTCGGTTTGAAGGCCCGCTAGATAAGCGGGATGCCGCATATCATCAAGGCACTGTTTGGCCTTGGCTTCTTGGCCCGTTTGTGAGCGCGGTATTGAGGGTGACTGGTGACAAGAAGCGGGCACAGTCCGCATTGACCCACATTGTCGAAGCGGTTGGAAGTTATGGTTTAGATGGCATCGCCGAAGTTTATGATGGCGACGCTCCGCAATTTCCGGGTGGATGTCCTTGGCAAGCATGGAGCGTTGGGGAAGTTCTGCGCGCTTGGCGAGAGTGTAATAGCGGAGAATAGTTAAAAGATGAAATGGCTACGGGTTTTTGATGTGGTTCTTTTATGCGTGGGCCTGATTGCAGGTTGGTGCGCCTGTTCGGCATTTGCTGACGGCGTAGAACTTTTTAAGGCCTCTAACGTGCATTTTGAGGAACATGAGTAACTTCGATTCTCCAAAGCCGTATTGGGGGGACTGGGTGTTCAAAATCCTAATCCTGTGCATTTTCCTGTTGATCATTTTTGCGTCGTTAATGACCAAGCAGGCAATTAGGGAAGTTCGTGATGACTTCGCGCGTTATGAGAAAAAATAGAATAGCACCGAATTTCTCGGTGCCATTTGTAACTTAATTTTTGGGCGTTAGCCCATCGCCATTGGCATGACCACGCAGAAAGTATCTTCACTTTCTGTTGGTCGGAGCACAGCGGGTCGACTAGATTCAGTCATTTCCGCGCGGATTCCGTCGCTTTCCAGAGCGTTTAGCGCATCCATCACATAGCGACCGTTGAACGCGATGTCAACTTCGCCGTTTTTGCTGACCATTGCGACTTCTTCTTTCGCTTCGCCTTTATCTTCGCTACGAACCGAAATCACAACCTTTTCACCTTGACCGGAGAATCGGATGCGGTTTGCACTGTCGCGGGCAAGAATCATAGCGCGTTTGACGTTATCAAATAGTTCGCCACGATCCATAGTCCAGACCCGGGTGTATTCGCTTGGAACAACTCGTTCCCAGTTCGGGTATTGGCCGTTCAGGAGTTGGGAGACGATGCGGGCAGTGCCAATATCGACTACGAGGCGGGAATCGGCGAAACCGATTGTAATATCGTCGTCCATTCCTAAGCGAAGATTGCGGATAATGCGAAGTGCTTTTTCCGGAACGATCGCGGTGACATCAGAGCCGATGCCTTCTTGGTTGATCTTGTGAACCGCCATCCGGTGTGTATCTGTAGCCACCATGGTGAGAGTTTCGCCATCGTAGCTGAACAGAACGCCGGTAAGAACAGGACGGCTAGAGTCATCGCTGACTGCGTAAGAAACGCTAGCCATTGCTTTGATCAGTTGACCAAATTTGAGGTTGAGCGATCCCGTAGCCGTGATATCTGGAATGGGAGGGAAGTCGTCGGCAGGAAATGCCATCAGCTTCCATTCGGACATTCCAAGGCGGAGGAATACCTGTGTTCCTTCAAGGCTGAGTTCAACTTCGCCTTCTGGCAGTTGGTGGGCGATATCGGAAAGGAGCTTTTGCTGAACGCAAACCGATCCTTCATCATCAATGCGGGCCGCACATTTAGCGTCGGCCCACATTTCTCCATCACACCCGAGGAGAGTCAGTGCCCCATTTTTGGCTTCTAAACGAATAGAAGCCAAAACGGGGAGAGCGGTGCGGACGGACGATGCCCCCGCGGCAATGTCGAGCGCGTCGCTCAGGTCTTTGCGTGTGACGGTTACTTTCATTGTGGTCTTTCGCTTAAATCTATAACTTCCATTTTAGCTAAGCTTCTGTTACATCGGCAACTGGTACTGGCCAGGATGAGACTGGGCTTCCTCGAAGGAAATATCTGCGCCCATCGTTTGCATACGGAACAAGATGCGTAAGAAGTCGCGTTCATCAAACTCAGGTGCAGGATGCGCCTTGAGCAGATTGACAGTTTGAGTCAGGGTGGCCATATCCGTGGCCAAGTTTTCATCGGTTGCTGCGGCGGATTCTAGGTCGAGCGCAAGTTCTTCTGGAAGTTCTTGCCCCGCGTAGAGGTCCACTAATTTTCGATATAGATCATTCATTTCAGCTTCTCCAATGAGCCGCCGAGTTTTTCACGCAA
The DNA here is from genome assembly GCA_019638675.1 of Fimbriimonadaceae bacterium. Classification (GTDB taxonomy): domain Bacteria; phylum Armatimonadota; class Fimbriimonadia; order Fimbriimonadales; family Fimbriimonadaceae; genus UphvI-Ar2. The sequence goes on from JAHBTE010000001.1 coordinate 2,030,155, forward strand.
GGCTCTTCTCCCGCGATACAATCGCGATTTCAGAGCCGGGACGCTAATTCCCAGCGTATCTGCCGCTTCCTTGGCTGATATATCCTCTAAGTCGCAGAGAATGAGGGGTTCGCGGTAATCGAGGGGCAGTTCGTCCAAAGCTGCTTGGACGGTAACCCGCAGAGCCGCGCGCTCTTCAGTTCCACTGTACGACCGTTCTCCCGAAATCTCTAGCAGTTTCGGCTGGCGCATCTTATCGATGCACAAGTTGCGTGCGATCCTGAACAACCATGTTTTGAAGGCTCCATCGGCTCGCAAATCGTTTGCGCGCCTCAAAACCCTCAAAAATGTTTCCGCAGTTGCGTCTTCCGCATCCGCACGATTGCCCAACATCCTGAATGTGTAACGGAAAATCTTTTCTCCGTACAACTTATACAACTCGCCCATCGCAGAAGCATCGCCCTTTGCAAGGGCGTTCAACCACCTTTTTTCAGCTAGTGAATCTTCACGAGGATTGCTCGACATATAGGACGTGGGAATCTCCAGTTTCGCCGCAACAAATTATAGCGCAGGGACTTTGTAGAATCCCTGGCTTATTAACACCCTAATGCGGATAACTCAATTAAAGAGTCGAAGGAATCTCGATGAAGTTGATAGAGACCTGCTTAGAAGGGGTCGGATCGTCTTCAATTCCACTGAGCAAAACAAGATAAACCTTGCCTGATTGAAGGATTTGAGTTTTTGTTGCAAATACGCCAGATGCGCCAGCACGTCGGATTTCCCAATCTTGAGAACCGCTGTCAACTAATAGGGTAGCAGAGGCACCCGGATTGATTGAACCAGTATTGTTTAGGGGAGTCTCCGTTGGATTACGGAATTCGACTGCGGGAGTTGTGTTTCCAAGGCTCCGTTCGAATCCGTGGAAGATGATCAAGCGAGCTTTATTGCCGTTAGGTTGAAGACGGTTGGCAGATATTGGTGTGAATCGAAGTCGTTTAATTTCTTCGCCGACTGCAAAGTTCTTGATTCCGTGAGCTATTACCAAAGTATCTGAATTAGTCGGAAAAATTATTGCTTGCCGATCAATTTCTGTGTCGTCGACATTGAGATGAAGTGAGACATCCCAGCCATCTACATCCGCTCCTTTAAATTCAAATTCTTCAAAATCTGGGGTTGTCGCAAGGAAGCTGAGATTTGATGCCTCAACAGTATCGTTCATCTTGAAATCAAGACCGTTTGCATCTGCGCTTGAATTGACGAACATGATTACGGGATTATCTGCAGAGCCTCCACCGCCGCCACCGCAAGCAGATAGGGTCAACAGCGTCAAACACACGCCAACGAAAAGGATAAATCGCCGCATCATCGCAGGCATGACAATACCTGAAATACGATCATTTTGGTAGGTTCTAGTCGCCGGAATTTGACTTCGCACTTATCCAGGACGCATAGAAAGGATATATAAATTCGTAGCAAGCGGCGCATCCCATCAAACCAGATTCTTTGGCATCTTCTAACGTCTGACCGCAAGCAGGGCACTTTGCTGACTGTTCTGTACCGAACAAATTTGCAATAAGTTTGCCGGCCCCTGTGATTTCGACCGTACGATCAAGATCAGAAATAGGAACAACCGTCCGATAACCGTGCGAATCAATGACTTCCACGGGATCAGACGGTTGCTTAGGCATAGGAATTAGGCGTTTGCCATTGCGGCAAATGGAGTTCCGTTCTTTGTTTCTTCGCGGAACAGACCAATGATCTTCTTGGTCATTTCGCCCGGTTTGCCAGTTCCAATTGGTCGCTGATCGAGCGAAATCATTGGAATAACTTCTGCCGCCGTTCCGGTGAGGAATGCTTCATCTGCGCTTAGAATGTCGTAGCGAGTCATCACATCTTCGACTACCGTGATTCCAGCCGATTTTGCTAGTTTGATGACTGTATCCCGAGTGATGCCTTGTAGCAATCCTTGAGATGGATGCGGAGTTCTTAGCACTCCATCTTTAATGATGAAAACGTTGTCGCCTGTGCATTCGGCAACGTAGCCTTCGTGGTTCAGCATCAAGCCTTCACCTGCACCTGCTTGGTTCGCTTCTTCTTTCGCCAGGATATGGTATGCGTAGCGTCCAATACATTTGAGCCGCTGATCCAGGGTACTTGGCGGGGCAACTCGGTAAGAGGTTGTGATGACGTTGAGGCCAGTATCGTACATTTCTTGGCTATAAAGAGCCAAAGAAGAAATCATGATCATCACATTAGGGGCGGTTTGCACTGCCCGTGGGTCTAACCCGAGACCAGTTCCACGTGTGACATTCAACCGAATGTAGCCATCGGCGATCCCTGCTTGAGAACAAACTTCTAGAATGGTTTTCTTAAGCGTTGGCTGGTCGATTTCCATCTTGTAGCCTAAGAACTTACAGCCGAAATACAACCGACTCAAGTGCTCATCTAGCTTGAAAACTTTGCTTCCGTAAATGCGGATGCCTTCAAACAGGCCGTCGCCATACAGGTGCGCATGGTCGGCCGCAGGAACGGTCGCATTTTCGAGAGCTGTCACTTCGCCGTTAAACCAAACGAGCTTTTGCATATAAAGATATTACCGGTCGTTAGGACTGACAAATGGAGTCTGCGGCGACGAATAGGCCTCTCTCACGTCATACTAATTAAGAAACCGATATTGACGGTGGAAAAGTTCAAGTTTTTATGGCAAGTCGCAAAATAGCTGGAGTGGTGTTCGGCACCCTGGGGGGCATTCTTGTATTAGGAGGAGGTGTCCTCGGATTTATGTATTCGCAGTTCACACCCAAGGCATTACCGGGTCAAAAGCTGGGTGAAGTTGAGTTATTTGGAAGCAAGGATAATGTTCATACTCAGTTCAATAGCTGGTGGCAAGAGCACTCTCAGCAAGAAGTTAAGCTGAGTTCAAAGAACTTAAAGGATGGGGAGTTTGAGGTTAGCCTTGCAGATTTGAATGCATCCATTGATGTTAATAGAGAGCTTGGTAAAGTTGGATTCACGGAGTTTTTGCCGACTTTGCTCGGCGACTATGAGAAGCAAAAAATAGCCGAAGTTGAGATTAAGCCGGATGTAGTTGTCGAATCCAAAGAATATGATGAATTCGCCAAGTTTGTCAAAAAACATGAGCGTGATATTGACCGGGCAAAAGCGACTCTTGATGGCGATAAGATTGTGCTGAGTTATGAAAGTGCCGGAGTCGCCCCAGATTTTGAGAAGCTTGGCGAAGCGGTTTTAGTTGCCCTTGATAACGGCGGCAAAGGAGAAATCCCGCTCACCCAAGGTGAAAAGGCAGTTCCTGATAAGGAACTTGACCGGATTCAAGAGGTGATGAGCACTTTCAGCACAACTTTTAGTGCTGGCAATGTATCTCGATCGGCAAACATTCGTTTAGCTGCCTCGCGCATCAACGGAATCGTTTTAATGCCGGGTGAAACTTTTAGTTTCAATGGTTATTTGGGGCAACGAACCACAGCAAAAGGCTTCAAAGTGGCTGGTGTTTATGTTGCTGGTCGGCATGATATTGATGTTGGTGGCGGAATCTGCCAAGTCAGCACAACCCTTTACAACGCTTCGTTGCAGTCAGGATTAAAGATTGCTTCACGGTCACCTCACTCGTTACCCGTACCTTACGTGCCTCTCGGTCGAGATGCGGCGGTGAGTTACCCAAATCCAGATTTGAAGTTGACCAACCCGTACGATTTTCCGATTGCGCTGGCAGCTATCCCGGGCAAAAGTTCGGTGAAGTTTGCAGTACTCGGGGCGAAAAAATCTCATCGCACTTACAAATTTGAATCTCAACTGGTCAGCACTTGGAGCCGAGGAGAAAAGATCGTGCATGATCCATCACTTCCTTATGGCAAGCGCAAAATCGTTGACAAGGGTGGGGTTGGTCGCAAAGTAAGAACCTGGAAGCTGATCTACGAAGACGGCGAGCTTGTCGAGAAGGTAGACCTCGGCTACAGCACTTACAGCGGCGGGCCAGTCATCGTGGCAGTTAACAAAAATGCTAAAAAGCCGGATGATTCACCAGATCAAACGCCAGTTGCACTGCCAGAAGAAGCTGGCGGCTAGAGCCTGCTTTTATCAAGAGCAATCAAGCGATACTGGCGACCTTCGTAGATTGTTTTGCCAAACTGGCTCAGGTCACCCGAGGGGAGATCGGGGAATGCTTCTGGAATTGGCTGGACTAAGTGGGTTGCTCCAGTTTCTTTAAGGATGGCGACGATTTCTTCGGGTGGACGTGGTTGAAAAACCCGTTCTGCTAACCCACGGCGGCGATTGTAATCCGGAGTTTCGCTCCAGTGACCTGCGTATGTGTATGCTCCGGCAAATCCAGATAGGAGTGGATTCAGATCGGGCAAATAAGGTGGGGCAAATAAGTCTTCAGGGGTGCCGCCAGGAATTCCTGGACGGGCGATCAGCACTTTTCGGTTGGGGATTTCATCGACTTTTGCAAGAATCTGCTTCACGTCGCTGGACATAAAGATGGACTGCATCGTTGTACTGCTTACATTTGAGCGTACAAACAAAATCTCTCTTTGGAACCAGTAGATGCTTGATGCCGAACAAATCAGCACTGCCATAAACGCAACCAGATTTCGGTTGCGTCGGAAGTTTTCAACTGATTGATTTTCCGCTTGCTTGAGTAGTTTTAAGGCTTCGTAGAGCCCGTAAGCGGCTAGGAATCCCCAAGGCACAGCGAACCCCATAGATAATTTGCGCTGGAAGAGCTGTGGGAAGTAGGGAATGATCAGCATCACAATTCCCCAGGCGGCAAAGAAATTCCAGGCAAGTGATTCTTTGGCGGCAAACCAAACAATGGCGAGGAATCCGCAAAAAACCAGCCCCCAAGCCGGCATCGTCATAAAGTACTGCTTAGTAGGATCGTAGCCAGTGGAAACAAAAAACAGGACAACGATGGCGACACTTAATCCACCGATGCCCACCCAACGGATTGGGCCAGACTTTTCCTGCTTGAACGCGGGTAAGGCGAGTAGGAAGAGTGGAAGGATTCCCACGATGAGTTGCCGAAAAGTCTCGGTATATGTAAGGGTCGCCGCTCGCGCCTGAAAGACCGGGTCACTTTGGATAACGTGGATATACCAAAGAGCAGGCGGAATTGCGCCCAATCCGATCACTCCGCACCGGATAGCCCACTGTTTATCAAATTGCTTGCTTGCAATCAGAGTGAGCACAAAAGCGATCAAGGTAAAAAGCACGATGAGAACATCGTATGAGTGGATGTTCATCAGCAGGAACATCGCTCCGGCCCCGTAAGGCACGGCGCGCCAGGAATCCTTTGCTTCCAGAACTTTTAGAAATACCGAAGCGATCAGGCACAAGCTGACCATAAATAAGCCGTTGACGAGCATGGAAGGGAAGCCGAATGCTTCTGGTTGCCAAACGTCAATCGGAAGACGTTGTTCCAACATTCCTGCAATTGGATTCGCCGACTTGGTCAAACGACCGAAGGCTTCCCAAACCGTGAACCCAAGTCCAGCCCCGAAACAGGCAAGTGTCATTCCTGCTTTGCAAACAAAAACCGGGATATCAAGCCGGGTGCAGAGCTTACCGAGCAGTTGAATAAAGAGAAATGTGAATACTAATCGGGCAATGCTAGATACCACCGGAATTGCCACACTTGCGCCGAGCCCTTTGAACGGAATGCAGACCAACCCAAGAACAAAAAAATAAAGGTGGATTGTTATCCCAGGTTGCGGGTCGACGGCAAATCTGTTGTCAAACAAAAAGTGCATATCCATCGCTTGGCGCATCCAAGCGGCGTAAACCATTTGGTCATCGGAACTGTATTGACTACCGATATACAAGAACCCTGATGGCACTACCAACATCGCAATAAGAGTTGGGATTGCCGCAAGAACGGTTGCAATGATCGCAAGCCGCAAGGTTGCTCGCTTGATTTCGCTGGCTCTTTCTTCCGGAGTTAGTTCAGATGATATTGACGACATTGGCAACAGCAGAGAGACTACACGAATTCAAGGCAATATCGCGACGATTATCTAATCTCATCCAGATTAATTTCTGTTGGTTCTTTACCAAGTCCGGCGTAAATGCCAACTATGGTTTGTTCCCATTCAACCGCTTCTGTGTTTTTGGGGTCGAGCTTTATGGTCTGGCGAAATAAGGCTAGAGCTAAGGGATATTTTTCGGATGGGCTAAGCACTGGGGATTCAACTACGATTGCTCCGTACTCGTAACTTGCATCGGCCAAGTTTTTGTTTGAGTTCTTAGCACTCAGATAAGCGGCTTTGGCGACAGCTAATTCTTGCTTTGCCGCCGCGATTTTTGCTTCCGGTGAAAGTTCTTGATTGCAATAGAGGATGAGAGCGATAGCGGAAAGAACCATGATTTATCCTATTGAGCGTTTTGCTTTTTCCTCGTTTTCTAAGTCTGTGATGTATCTCGTTAAGCCGTTCGCGATCTGAACGGCTTCGCCCCTGGCGACTTCACGACCTTGCAAAGCCGCCACATGGCTGAGCAATGCCTGAAAATCTGGATGCACCCGTGAAATGACTTCGTTTTCTGGCAAACCGATCGGTAACCGGAGGGCATGACGGATGCGTTCAATGCAAGATTGCCGCAGAATCGCAAGAGCGTGGTCATGCCTTTGCGCGCGGTGCAGAACCAAGCTCATTGCCGACATGAGTTCCTTGGCTCCGCGAGAAGTGACGAATTCCCGACTGGCTAATCCAAATCTGGGAGCGAGCGTCGCGACAACTACGAAAACAAGGAGTAGCATTTGCCAAAATGCGGCAGGTGCCCATTTGCCCGCTTCGTCAAGTGCGTTTCGCGATTCTGCATTTCCCGCACTTGCTTCTAGAAAGATAACCTTGCCACCCTCAGGCAAGAATTTACGCACTAGCCAAAGTGCCAGAGTCGCGTTCTGGTCTAAAGCAAGGTATCGGTTTCGGAGAAATTCTGCATCCTCTACCCGTAGAACCGTGCCGCCTCTATCCGCCACTAAGCTTGCAAGAACTCCATCACCTGCGTTGAGAAATGGAATTGCTGCTTCATCTTCTGCCGGTTTTTCAAATATCGTATCTGACGAAAATCTCAAATTAAATTTAGTTTTTTCATTAGCGGTTTTGACTAGGATCGGCTCTGGTGACGGAACAGATTCAGATGCATAGTCCCAAAAAACGAATTGTAAAATCCTTCCTCCCGATTTGAGATGTTTCTCAACGGTTCGTTCTAACGGGGTTGGTTCTTCATTAGTAGGTTCGTCTGTGATCTCACTTTCGGGCTGGTCCAAATAATCTTCCGCGACATTGTTCCAATAAGAAGCATAGTCTGCCGTGATCAGCAAATCTTTAGAAGTCACTACCGGTTGCATTGAACGGGTGGATTCGTACGGAATCCCCGAACTTTCCATCAGTTCGCCGAAGGCCGCTAAACCCAGTCCCTTGGGATTTGTAGTGCTTGGCATACTGCTTCCGCTGCCGTTACCAAATACGAAAACCACAGTGGCCGTTATGAGAATCAAAAGCAGTACGAATACTCCGAGATTCAAACGCCTCATGCTTTTGCCGCCTTGATTGCATCAAGCAACACTTGATATTCGGATCGGAACCAAACAACGTCTGGCATTCCTTGCGTATTAAATCCGTACCAGATTTGATCGAACTGCTGAGTCAGCGGAGTGAGGTCGAAAGCGGCTAATCTGCCGGGCGCGTCTTTGTACCGGTACAGGTGTTCCCAGTTCGTTTCATGCCTTTCAAACCTAAGAATTTTGGCTTCATCTAAACGAATGAGAGAAGCGAGGTAGAGGCACCGAACAGCTTCGCGGAAGCGACCTTCATTTGCCAGTTTGTCCGCCTGGGTAAGCCACTCGTCAGATGAGCGGTCAACTTCGTCATCATCTATCAGTCCGCCGTCTGCGGTGGCGGACTCTGCTTTCCGCTTTTTATAAGCAATTGAGGCGATCATATAAACGATGAATGCGGCAAGAACCGCTACCAGAATCCAAATCACGAAGTTAGTGAAGATGGCCGCGCCGCCTATCCCGGGAGCACTGGACTGTTTTGGCATCAGGTTAGAAGCCCGGTCGCCTATTTTTCTGAAAAGCGTTTCTAGAGCATCATTCAACCAAGAACCCTTCTGCTCACTCACTTGATCGCGATAAATAGGATTAGAAAGAATCTCTTTGACCTTCTCTTCAGGTGCCTTTCCGTTGAGGGTTGTGGGAATGTCTCCCGCAGGAGTTCCTTGCGTTCCGGTCAACGAATCACGCAGTTGTTCTAGCCGGGCGACTTCCTTTTTATCCTGCGTAGACGGTGCTTTTTGTGCGTACGCAAAAAGTGAACAGGCAAGTAACAGGAGAACTGTAAATTTACGCATCCGCTCGCACCTCCAATACATCTTGAGCGAGGGTTCGGATATCAAACGCTTCTAAACGGATGCGACGGTCGTAGTAGCTCAAGGTAGCCGCCGAAGCCCAGAAGGGAAGCACGAGCCAAAGAACAATGTAACCAGGAATCATTGAAATCGCTGATTCAATTAAGTCGCCCCAGATCACACTTCCGATAAACGACTGAACCGAGCCGCTTCCAAGAATCAAACCAGTAATCATTCCAACTCCGAAGTAAAGGCCAAGAACGATGAAGAGAGAAATGAGAACCAGATAGATTCCGACCTCAACCGATGAACTGACTTGGTTATGTGCCTTGGATAAGTATTTCCCGCGTTTGTAAGCAGATTTGATCGTGTGCTGTTCGAGAGTGAAAACCACTGGCCCAAGCAGATTGCGAAGGATTAAATACGGAGTAATGAAGAACGCCAGAAACGCCATGATTGATCCAATTATTGCGAGTAGGCCAGGGATCAAACTTTCGGGTGCACTGGCTTGCATCGCCGCACCCAGCAAAAACATCCCCGCTGAAATGAAGACGGGCATGAGTGATTCCGCTCCGATTAGACTGAGAAACAGCGTGAACTGCCAAACATTTTTGTTATCGCTTTTGTTCGCTTCGTAGTAGTTCAGATTGTCGCCAGTGATAAACGGGCTGACTTGCTGAATTGCCACCACTGAGCTCAAGCCTAAACCGTAGACAAAAAGCGGAACTGCGACAAAGAGGGTAATTGATGTGGCGACTATCATCTTCACAGCATCATTCGCCAATTCATTGACTCCACTAACGACATAAAAGTTAGGCAGAAGAAATGTGAGTATGAATGTGATAGCAATATAGCAAAGTGCCGTCGGCAGAGCGGTTTTCGGAAGTATGTGGCGGGCGGAAATCTGATAAAAGCGAGCCGCGCCTTCCATGATTTCACCTGATGTCATCGGATGGAGCCACTGACGACGATCTAGGGAGTTCAACCTTTCTTGATGCAGGGTCAGAGGGTCTTTGCGCTCCATAGATTTGAATCCAGGTTCTGTATCATCGTACCCATCCGTCCCAAAATCCGACACGGCAAGACCATACAATCGTCTCTAGTTGTAGGAAAAATCGCGATGAGTCTTACATTGAGTTTGTTGACAGGGGTTTTGTTGGGCCAATCCAACTCTATCAGTTCTTACTGGCAATCAGGTTTGAAGGATGCTTCCTTCACCGCGAAAGTCGAAAAATCACAGCAAAAAGAACTGCAAAAAATTAACAAGGATTTTGCAAGTTCCTATCGGTTTGATTACACCGATGTGAAGATGAAAGAGCCGTTTAAGTTGAGGCTTGAATCAAAAGTTGATGATCAAAGCATTCTTTACATCATCAATGGCACAATGCGCGCTTACAAAATTCCACGTGCTGGCATAAGCAAAAAGGACAATCTTGCAAAAGAGCCAGGCAAGCGCCAAACCGTTTTCGATTTCGGTCTGATCACACCTGCACTGTTCAATAACTTCATGGAAGCCAAGTTCGTGCGAATGGATCGCGCGACTGATATGCCGGTTTTCGATGTGACATACATCAGCTCTCTAGACGATTCCAGTCGGCACCGCATCTGGATTGACACAGATAAGAAAATCGTGGCCAAAAGAGAGTGGTACAGCCAGAACGGTTCAAAACCACTGATGGCGATTTTCCTTTACAAAGATCCCGTCAAGTTCGGTAGCGTGTGGATTCCAACTACTCTTGAAGTTCAAAATGCGGAAGGCAAGTTTGCTGGTCGCACCAAGTACACAGGCATTTCTGTCAACGGCGGGTTAGCAGAATCTTTGTTTAGCCTATAAGGCAAGTTGATCCGCAATTACGCCTCGGTTCTTATGAACCGGGGCGTAATAGTTTTGTTAGGACGTGCGAAATTGAATTCGCCGTGTAATCCAGCAAGCCCATGTTGCGAGAGTAATTCATCCGAGTGGGCCCGATAATAGCGATGATTCCTGCTTCTTGTTCACCAACCGTAAATGATTGGCGCATAAACGTGAGCGGGTAGTGCGGTTCCACCGAGTTTTCAGTTCCGATAGTCACCGTTTGACCAGTAGGTTTTGTTGCCGATACTTCACCTCGCAGGGCGTCTTCATCTGATAGCGAATTCACAATTTTTTGCAAAGCCGCTGGTTCACGTTGAAATTCGGGCTGAGAAAGCACGTACTCTTCGCCCTCAAGAATCAGGTAACCCCGGGTAAGGTCGCGGGCTATGTTCTTGAGCGCATTTGTCGCGCTTGAGAGTAATTGATCGGTGGTTGGATGACCCACCGAAATGGGCTTGGCTTTGGAAAGATCACTTAGAGTTTGGTTAGCGGCGAGGCGATCTAAAGCTTCATTGGCTTTGCCTATCTGATCAAGAGTGAGGCCGGGAGGGCAGTCAAGAATTCGGTTTTCTGTGTGTCCGTTTTCAAGCACGGCAATGAATAGTGCCCGGTCTGGCCCCAGTGCAGTCACGATGGCATTGCGTACCCGAACTCGAGCATCGCGAACGGTTACGGCCGCCGCCATGAGTTTGGTCATCCGGCTCAGAGCCTTGGTAGTTTCGTGAACAAGGTCGCGTAGCGTTTCTTCGTCGCGTGATGCCTTTTTAAGCGTCTTTTTGTCTTCCGTATCCAGGGTTGACTGCTGGACGAGATGATCAACAAAGAATCGGTATCCGAGATCGCTTGGAATTCGCCCAGCAGACGTATGAGGCTGGTCGAGCAATCCGAGATCGGTGATTTCCGCCATCTCGTTGCGAACAGTAGCAGAGCGCACTCCCAGTTCGTACTTGCTGGCGATGAGTTCGCTAGAAACCGGTTCGGCGGCAGAAACATATTCAAGGACAACCGCACGTACGATTTTCCTTTTTCGTTCGCTTAGGTTTTCCATAGACTTGAATCTCTTATTAAACCAGACGTCGCAGATACAAAAAAGTCTTGACTGGCTGCTTGCTCGGAAAGCGTGCAGGCGTAGAATGGAGATGATGGATCGAAAGCCGGGCGAACGAATTTTTGGAATCGAAACTGAATTCGGTTGCCTGGTGGATGATCCGTCGGTGCTACCGGAACGGATAGTCGAGGATATTAAGAACTACATTTTTCTTGATCTCAAATTAGGAGCGATTGATCAGCACGCCCGTGACGAAGTGTTTGAGCCGATGGGTTCGGGCGGATTTATGCTCAACGGGTCGCGTCTTTACATTGATGCAGTTGGTTCGCACCTCGAATACGCCACCGCCGAGTGCCGCGACCTGGATAATTTGGTTCGTAACGACCGGGCGGGGCAGAGAATCATTGTCCGTGCACTTCAAGAGCTAGGGCTAGAGGAGTACGTCAGTGTTTACAACAACTCTATTGATCACTTTGGAGGACATACGTTTGGATGCCACGAGAATTACCTCGTCCAAATGACCGAGAATTTTTTCAGCGAAGAGATCAACGCACTTTATGCATTTTTGGTGACTCGGCAGATATTCGCTGGAGTTGGGCGTGTGGGTGGTCACGTGTTGTACGAAGGCGGTGCTCCCAGCATGAGTGATATGTCGGCAAACCCGATTGATTACATTTGGGTGAGCCAGGTTTATCACGTGTATCCCGATGAATCGGCGGAGTTTCAATTGTCGCAACGTGCTGATCATATCCTGCGAACCGTCGCGAGCCGGGTTCGCTTCAACCGTGCCCTTGTGAACCCTAAGTGGGAGCATTTTTACGCCCACGAAGGTATGAATCGCTTACACCTGTTATTCGGCGAAGCCAACCAGAGCATCTATGCATACAAGCTGAAAGTCGGCACAACGAATCTGGTTCTCCAACTACTCGAGGATGGGGTTTTAAAGCACGAACCAGAATTGGTTCAACCGTTGATCGCTCTTCGTGATATATCCCGTGATACAACTTACAAGTGGGAGGTCATGCTTGAGGATGGCACGGTAACTTCTGCTTTAGATATTCAGTACCGCTTGCTTGAACTAGCTCATCGATATGCTGGTTCCACTCCCGACACTGACTGGGTTTTGATCGAGTGGTCTTATGTTTTGGACAAACTCAAGTCTGATCCTATGTTGCTCGGGGATCGCCTAGATTGGGTGGCAAAGAAGCAAATGATCGAATCGTTTATTGCCGATACAGGCGTTACTTGGCAAGATGACGTTTTACATAGCCTCGATTTGGAGTACCACAACATCAATCCAGCGCAGTCACTGTTTTATGCGCTACCGGAAGACACTCCGCTACGGCAGATTGATGAAATCGGAGTTATCGACGGCATGACCGATGCGCCAGAAAACACTCGGGCATTTGGTCGAAGTTTGCTCGTGAAAAAGGCAGTTGATCGCGGAGTAGGGATGCCCTATATGTTTGATTGGAGCAGTGCCGCGCTCGGTCGTCGAGATTTCTACGAAATGCCTGACCCATTTGAAACATACGCAGACGTTTTGAGCCAGGCGTAAAAAAAAGCCTCCACAAAAACGTGGAGGCATTTTTTCTCGCTGATTTACTTTTTCAGTGAGTTGTATTCTGCTTCCGTTGCCGGTACTTGAATGTCGCCGCTGACGATCTTCTTCTTGATTTCATCGAGTTCAGTCAAGAACTTCGGATCAATTTTGTCTTTGGTGAAGGTGAGGTCGCTGATGCCAACCCCGTTTTGAGCGAGGTCGTACCACTTTTCGCCCGAAGCAAAGTTTCCAGCCTTGAGGTCGCTGATGGTTGCGAAAACGGCTTCGTCAACGCGCTTGATCATCGAAGTCAGAACATTGCCTTCGGCCTCGCCATCTTGGTCGCTGTCAACCCCGATTGCAAACAGGTTGCGTTCCTTAGCGGCTCGGATGACTCCGAGGCCAGCTCGCCCAGCCGCGTGATAGATAATGTCGGCTCCACCATCAAACAACACGTTAGAAGCAACTTTGGCTTGGTCTATGTTGTCCCAGTTTCCGATGTACTTTGCAGGAAGAACTTCTGCATTCGGGTTTGCGGTCTTAACACCAGCGGTGTATCCGTACTGGAATTTTTTGATTAGGTCAAGCTCCATGCCACCGACGAAACCGACTTTTCCAGTCTTGGTCATCTTTCCGGCGAGGAATCCAACAAGGAATGAACCTTCTTCTTCCTTAAACTTGAGCATCCGCACGTTAGGAGCATTAACGGTTCCGTCAACGATTGCAAACTTAATATCAGGGTAGTTAGCGGCTACTTTTTGGAGAGCCTTTTCTTGGTTCAAACCAACCGCAATAACCAAGTCCAGCCCTTCATCGGCAAAAGCGGTGAGATTCGCTTCGTAATCTTTTTCTTCTTTCGATTCAACTTTTTGGCTAGTGATGCCAAGTTCTTTTTCTGCGCGTTGAATGCCACGCCATGCGCTATCGTTGAACGATTTATCACCAAGTCCGCCGCGGTCGAAGACAATCCCAATTTTTAGAGGCTTCTCGTCTGGATTGCTGGTTGAACCAGTGGTGCCAGTTGTTGCCGGGGCTGGCGCATCATTGTTACAGCCCGCCAGGAGTCCCAGCGAAGCTACGACAAGAACGGAGGAAAGGGCCCAAGTCGCCCAGGATCGAACTACGGTGTTGTTTCTCATAGGTAGAATCTTTAGATTATAGACCTGGTTGGTGCAAAGCTAGCCAAGAGGATGAGTCCGTTTGATCACTTGCAATCTGAATAAACCAGAAACCACGTTCGATACCATTCGAAAAACTTACAAAGATTTGAAGCCAACTGACGCGGCTTTGATCGCTACAGCATTGGTGGAAGCCGGTCGCTTCGCAGATGCTGTTTACGATGACAAGGCTTACGCTTGGGTTCCTGAAACTTACGACGAGTTCACTCGCTCAGTAGCACGCGAAGTCACTCAAGTTCAAGAAACCGTTGAAGACACCAAAAAGGCCAAGCTGAAAGCTCAAGAAGAAGAAGCGGTAACACTTACAGTCAAGCTCAAGCCTTCAATGGCGGCAGGTGAGAAAATTCTTGGCGATCGCAAAGACCTCAAGACCTTGATCGGCGACATTTTAGGGGAAGGCGTTGAGTACCTGTTCGCAAACACTGATATCGGATGGCACTGGACACTCGAACGAGTGAACTGGGCGACTCTTTCAGGCGGCGAACTTAAGCGACACATCAAATTCAAGGCAGATTTCGTTGAGCCACACGTTGGTTTGGAACTCGGCCCTGGCGGAAAACGCAAGAAACGCTAATCGTCCACAAATAACGAACTTTTGAGACCACGCGGGTACCCTACCAGTGTGGTCTCTTTTCTTTTGGCAACGATAATTGCTCCTTTCCACCCGCAAGATAAAGCCCCCGAACCTGATTTCCGAATCACTCAGAAGCGGACTCTAGAAATATCTGGTTCACCTTATATTCCTGTCGGATTAAAAATAGAACCCACTCCTGAGGCAATTGCCCAAGCTCAGGCGGCTGGGGTTACCGACGTTTTGGTCGAATTACCACTTGATGCTGAACTTTGGAAACGAACGATAGCGGAGCTGGAAGCCAAGGGGATGCGCTACGTTATCGGGCTAAGTTCGCTTGCGCCAGCTGCTCAAGTTGTTGCAGTTGAACCGCAAAGCTATCGAGTTTCTGGGTTGCAGGGCGAAGTCAACCTTGATATTAGTATTCCAGGTGGAGAAAAAGCTTACGCCGTCTTGGCGAGCGAGGAAAATGGTGGAGTTCTTTGGCAGGGTGTTTTGCCAATTCATAACAACCGACTCGTTTTTCAAAAGAAAGTTACTTCGCAGTTTTCGTACGTACTCGTACTGTATCCAATAGTGAAGGATCAGCGAATGGTTGATTATTGGGAAGGGTTTGACCAATACCGCGACCAACTACTGACAATTCTACGCCAAGCTAAGCCTGGGCCAGGATTCCAGGCACTTCTAAATCCCCTCGGAAAGGTTTTAAGAGGTTTCACAAATGAAGACCCGTTTGTGCCAACAAGTGAACTCTTTCGTATTGAACTAGAATCTTTCTTAAAACAGAAATACGGCACGCCGCAGTTGGTTACTTCGGCTTGGAATCTTGGTTTTTCTGAGATGAATTCGTTTAACGAACTCGCTCGAACTGTTCCCTTGTGGCAAGGTCAGCGGGGAATTGATTCCGTCTGGAATCTTAGTCGTGACCGCGCGGTTCCTGCTGAACGGCGATCACGGATTTGGGACGATATCCGAACCGTTATTTTGAGTAGCGCAAGTCGAAGGCTGAATAGGCTGATCGATGCGGTTAAGGCAAATACTGGAAAACCTGTCATCCAAGATTGGAACGGCTGGGGCGGATCTTACGAAGAGCAAACAGGTTCGTTGGATGCGGTTGGGTTTAGGCTCGAAGCTCAGAGCATTATCAACGTAATTGACGGCACTAGCCGCCCCTTAAGTAGTGCGACGCGTCGCGTGCGACCGATGGCTACGATTGCAACGCAGGTTCAATTACGCGGTGAAGATGCTCCAACTGTTTCAAATGTCATTCGACAAATGGAAGCCATGGGTGTTCGTGGTTGGTTCTTTACGGCCCGAACTGCGGAAGAACGGCAGTCGGTAGCAGAAGCGGCTAGTCTGTACAGAGATTCGTTGAACATTGCTAACGGATCTCCGCAAATCCTCTACTTCCCTGAAGCTGCCATGAACCCTGCCGTAGCGGGGCGGCTTCCCGGAGGCTACCTTTGGCTCCCGGCTCCTGGCTCAGGAGAACGATTAGATTTGGGAGAAGGTCTTGAAGGCTACCGGTATTCCGATGGTCGTCGAACCTCGTTTGCGTTCTGGGCGGTTGGCCAGCCTCGTCGAATTAAGATGCGACTAGGCAGCGAAGAACTTCCAAAGTTTAAGGTTGTTGATGGCACTGACCTCGATATCAAACAAAAGAAGCTGGATGTTGAAATGACGGTTCCTATTTCGCCAGTTATTTTGGAGGATGCTCAAGAATTGCCTGTGCCGATTGACAGCTTTGAATATTCGAAAATCGGTGTGAGCTATATGATTGATACATTCGGGACACTGGTTGACTTTAATGGAACCGAATACGTGCGACTAAAAGGGTTTGCCGATTCTTTTGAAAGATCGCCTAATGCCACTTTCTTGAGTTTGCGTCAACAACTCAGAACTCTTATCATTCGGGCAGCCCCATATAATTGGATAGAAGCTGAGAATCCAGCGACAACGAATTTTGGTGACATTAGTTCGGTTCCCGGAACTTCAGATGGAAGAAGCCTAATGCTGAATGCAAAGATTGCTTCGAGCCGTCCGCACCTAGCTCAATACATGGTTAAGAATCGGATTGGTGGAAAGCAAGATGTTTGGATTGCAGCACGAATGGACGATGTGACTCGCCAAACGTTGCAAATGTTTTTTGGAGGATACGAGTTGCCAATTCAACCTAATCCAGTGAGCTTTTATGGGCCAGGATTTGCTTGGTACCGCTGCGGTCAAGTGGAGATACCCGAAGGCCAGAGTGTGATGACTATCTCTGCGCCTGGAAATGAGTTGATCAAATGCGACTTGGATGTGATTATGATTTCACCTCCTGGCTTTATCCCGAATGGGCCGTATCCGCCTAGCGGTTGGCTTTGGGACGCCGTGAACCAGGCGCGCCCTCCTCAAGGAACGGATTAGCGCGATTCAACAGCCGGATGAGGTGTTCATCATCTTGTCCGGCATAAAGTTCTGGATCGAGGTCGATGCGTCCGTAGATGCACTCTTCTTCACCCATCCTCACGGCGTATCCTGCATCTCCGAAACTATAGTGCCACCATTCATCGCGGCAGTTACTGAACCCCGCTGCGAGCATTGCATCAACCAGAATCATGCGATTGCGATGGGCTTGCTCGGTCAAGCCAAAAACATAAGTTGGAGCACCGCGTAACCGCTCGTATGGGGAAGTCACATCAATTTCTTCATCGTTGTCATCCCAGAGCCAAACGTCAACGGCCGCTCCGGTTGTGTGACCGGGCGGAGCTTTCTGGTCAACTGGGGCAACGAACCGGCAGAGCATCCGGCGTTTTGTGGTGTACGAAAGCTCAGGCCGTGCTTCTTCAAGAGCGTTCCACATCCATTCCCAAATGCGAACTTGCCTTTGAAAAGGACGCCAAGCATCCACTACGCCGATGTTGTAGCCGGGCGGTAGTGATTGGGCCGCCTGTTCTAGCTTCTGTGCGACTTGAAGACGGAGATAAGGAATGACTGATTTGCGCTTAATTTGAACTGTGGGGCAGTATTCCAAAAGAGATACCAGCGGTTCGCCGTTATCAACTTCTCGGATTCGATTCAGTGCCCGGATTGGTTCCGGGCGACCTTTCGTTCGATCCCACGTCATGGGATTATTATTTAGAACCCGAGCAGGAACAGAAACGCAATAGCCCCAGCCGCCGCTTTAGTGCGGGAATCTAGCGCCATGTTGGGTTTAGGGCCAGGGATTTCAATTGTTTGACCTTGGCTAAGCTCAATGTCGCCACGGTATCCAAGTTCAATATCCTCAAATTTGATTTCTCGCGGTTTTGTGTTTGCCGGAGAGAAAATCTTGATGCGGTCAGTGCGAGCACCCTCGACAAAGCCGCCTGCCATTTTGATGACTTCGGAAAGTTTTGTGCCTTCATTAATTTCGTAGCGGCCGGGTTTGTTGACTGAGCCATCAACAGTTACGAACATTTTTGGTCGCTCAGGAGCGTTTACCGTAACAACATCTCCCGGCATAAGGGCAAAGTCGTTATCAGCAGGAATAGAAAGTTCACGCTTAGATGCGCCTCGTTCAAGAGTAATAGAGCCTAAGCGCGCACCTTCTAAAAATCCGCCAGCCCGCACTAAAAGTTCGCGAAGAGTCATATTCGCAACTAAGTCGTATTTGCCAGGAAGGGCAACCAGCCCGGCGAGAGTTACCTGGGAAACCGAACCAGGGTTTGTCACAGGATTTGTTACAGGATTCGTGACGGGATTGTTTGGATTAGTATCCGGGTTATTAGGATTTGTTGTGGGTTGGTTATTTGGATCTTTCTTTAAGAAAGTCACCTCGTCGCCCGGCATCAGCGAGAGGTTGTTGTCGGCAGAACTAGGTTTACTAGCATCAACAACTCGGAGCTTGCCGTCAGCTGATTTAACTTGAACCCGCGTGACATCTGTATTCATAGTCAGTTCGCTGATCCGCATGAGATCAATCAGAGTCATGCCAGACTTCCAAGGAGTTTCACCCTGGATTTTGGATTCGCCACCAAACTTAATCAGCTTCACTTCAGGCGAAATGAGTTGCAAACTGATCGTGGCTTTTTTCAGGATTTTCTCATCTTCCAGCTGTTTGGAAATCTTCTTAGCGGCATCGGCTTCAGTTAAGCCTTGAACCTTGACTGCCCCCAAAAAGTCCACAAGAATTAGACCATCGCTTGTCACTCGGTAATCACGGTTCAGGTCAGATTCTTCGGCGCAAATAAGCCGCAAAGTATCGCCTGGTTTGATTGTGGTCGCAGTCTGTACCGCCCAACTTGTGGCAACGCAGAAAACGAACATGATGCTGAAAATCCATCGTGACAACATGATTTGTACTCTTCCTGACGGGCAAGTTCGATTGAAGTTGTCAGCAATTTTTGCGGGTTGGGGCATAGGGAGCAAAGGCTCGCCTGGGAATAAATTTGAATTCAGTAATAATTGAAGAGTGAACAGCCCGTTCCTCAACCGCCTCGCCCAAGGAGTGATGATCTTTGATGGTGCGACAGGCACGCAATATCAAGCGGCGAATTTGCCTGATTCTGATTTTGTGTTGCAGGATCGAGAGGAATATCCGGGATCAGTAAGGTCAGCGGCTCGGCGGTTAGACGGGAAGCTCCTTGACGGCTGTAATGAGATTCTCAACTTCACTCGCCCAGACGTCGTTGAGCAAGTCCATTTAGATTATTTCAATGCGGGAAGCGATATTGTTGAAACGAATTCATTTGGCTCCACTTCAATTGTTCTTGCCGAATACGAGATCGAAGAGCTAGTTTACGAAACCAGTTTTGCTGCAGCAACCATTGCTCGAAGAGCGGCTGACAAAGCAACTCAATTACTAGGCGAGCAAAAATTCATTGCCGGAGGAGTCGGGCCAGGAACGAAGCTTATCAGTCTTGGTCAAACCGATTGGGCAACTCTGCTTGCTACCTATACCGATAGTATTCGTGGCTTGATCGATGGTGGAGTAGACGTTATTCTCCTTGAAACTCTGCAAGACCTTTTGATGGTCAAGGCGGGAATTGTTGCCGCTAAAGATGCGATGGTCGCTTGTGGACGTGAGGTTCCAATAATCGTTCAAGTCACGATGGAGCAGACTGGCACGATGCTGGTGGGTTCTGATATCGCTGCCGCGCTCAACATGATTGAATGTTTCCCTGAGGTTGTTGCAATCGGGATGAACTGCGCAACCGGGCCAGACGAAATGGCTCCATTTGTACGGTTCTTGGGAGAAAACTCGACGCGCCCGATTTCAATTCAGCCTAATGCTGGATTGCCCATGATGGAAAAGGGGCAAGCGGTTTACAAGCTAACGCCCGAACAGCTTGCCGATGCACATGAAAAGTTTGTAACGGAACATGGGGTAGCTCTTGCTGGTGGATGCTGTGGAACCACTCCCGCTCACATAGCTGAAGTAGCAAAGCGGGTCAAGGGTCGAGCCCATAGTGCAGGTCATTGGACGGCCTGCCGTGAAATATTCAAAGATTTTGATTTCCAATATCAATCGGAATCTCAGCAGAAAGCCCGCAAACTGGATGGTTGTTCAAGCCTTTACGAATTTGTTCCTTATCAACAAGACAACAGCTTCCTCATCGTAGGTGAGCGAACCAATGCCAACGGAAGCAAGGCGTTCCGAGAAATGTTGGCGGCGGAGAACTGGGAGGGTCTCACTGAACTTGCCCGGGAATTGGAAGGCGAGGGGTCGCACCTGATTGATGTCTGCACGGCCTACGTCGGGCGGAACGAAGAAAAGGATATGGTCACCCTGCTCAAATCGTACAACCAGCATATCCAAGCACCGATCATGATCGACTCTACGGAAGCGAACGTGATTGAGGCCGCTCTGCAAAATCTTGCCGGAAAGCCCGTCATCAACTCAATCAACTTTGAGGATGGGGAAGAACGCACTCGCAAGGTTCTTGGATTCTGCCAGCGATACGGGGCGGCGGTTGTGGCTCTGACTATTGATGAATCAGGAATGGCAAAAACCGTCGAGCAAAAGGTAGCGGTTGCAGAGCGGATTCTCAAGTTCACCCGCGAATATGGACTGCCCGATTCCGACGTGTTTATTGATGCTTTGACTTTTACATTGGGATCAGGCGATGAGGAATTCCGGGAATCGGCAATAAACACAATAGAAGCGATTAGAGAAATCAAAAAACGGAACCCACTCGTCAATACGATCCTCGGTGTGAGCAACGTGAGCTTTGGACTAAAACCTGCTCTCAGGGTGATTTTGAATTCAGTGTTCTTGCAATACGCTCAGGAAGCAGGTCTTACTAGCGCGATAGTTCACTTCAGCAAAATTGTTCCCGAAACCCGGGTTGATGCAGAGGTATGGCAAATCGCTTCCGATTTGGTTTTTGATAAACGAAAATACGCCGAAGTCAGCTAATCCAAAGAGGTTGAGAATCTCTGATTCACTCAGGGGTAGCCGTTCGTCATAAAACTACCGGTCACTTGATGTGATAGGGGTTTTGACAAATGAACGGGGCGTTTTTTGGTGTTTTTGCGGTCGCGGCTTTAGTTTTGGCTTGGCTGGAGCCAAAAGCAGAGGTTTCTAAACCAAGTTGGCATGGGTTAGTTGCCACCGTGGTTGGGATAGGTGTTCTAATCGGCGGAGCAATGTCTCAGGGGCTAACTAAAGAAATGCCGCTAGAAGCTCTGATGGCCTCCGTATTTGCTATCGCTCTTGTTTACTGGCGAGGGAATCCGCAATTCGCGATGATTGGTGCGGGCGCCATTGCCGCGCATTCTTTGATGCCAGCCACTGCACAAGTTGCCGAAGTTAGTGTCAAACTTTCTGATCCGATTTTTATGAGTCTTGCCGTTGTGGGTTGGGTTGGCGCTTGTCTTGCGTGGTTAGGTGCGGCTTCAGGTGGGGTGATTTTTAGCGGAAGCGCCGCATTGGTCGTAATGGCGAATCGCTGGACGCCGGAAGGGTTTGGCAAGATTCCGAATAGCGCAGGCTCAATGCTGGCGATTGCGATTCTTGCCGCGGCGGTAATTGTGCTCCTGATTCAAAAAGGCAAAGCGGGAGCTGGTTCAATGCTGGCTGGTGGATTGGGGGCTGCAATTGTCGCAATGGCGGGCTTGTTCATCGGACAGTGGGGAGGCGACGACATGACGCTCCCGGTCACGATTTTCGCGGCGGTGCTGGCAAGCTTTGTAGTGTGCTGGATGACCGTTTCTGAGCGAGATACGGGACGATTGGTGTTGGGCGGTTTGATTTGGATGGGCGTAGCTACAATGGCGTTTGCCCAAGATAAATCCTTCGGACTCGCGATGGCTTGTTTGGCTGGATTAGCGACGTTCGCTTTGTTTGGCAAGGTGACGTTAACCAGTGTGCTCGGGCCAGTGATCGGACTGCTTTCTTATCGCACTTTCCGGCTTGTGTATCCGGATATCACCCGGGCATACGATATCGCTCAGCATTACGGGATGGTGAGCTCGATGATTGGGGTCGGCATTATGATTTTGTTGCTTGATCGCAGTTTCATGGGAAAAAACCGCAGTTCAGTGAAAGGCTGGCTACGATTTGCAATAACCGGGGTAATTGGCGTCACCGCTTGCTTAGTGGGATTGATGTTCTTTGGCACCAAGGGCGGAGTTGGACTGCTCGTGGGGCTTGGACTTGGGGCTTGGGTTACAGGATTGATCGACGAAAGCCGCGGTTTTGGCTTGATTCCGCTCATTGGACTCACTGGTGTAATCGGCGTCAGTTACGGCGCGATTAGTGAATCGTTTGAACTTGCAAGGGATGAAAAAATGCGAGTCTTTTTAATCGCAAGTTCGGTTTTGGTTGTGTTAGCGGCGATCGCCGTATTTGGGCTATCTGAACGTCAGGCAAAGGTGGAGGCTCCCCTTGAAACCGCTTAGCTGGCTCAAGCCTGGCGGAATCGCTAGTGCGATTCTTGCCTTGGTTGTGATGTTCGGATTGTTTAGTTTCGGAATTACATCAGAGGTTCCAGTTGGTTCATTTGAAGGCGTAGCGACCATGCCAATGCCGAACCAAGGTTTACCGAACGCTGATGTTATCTTGTATCGGTCAACGCAAGATGGATGGGAGGGTCAGGACAGCTGGCGGGCCGTGACAGATGAATCAGGGAAGTTCAAGATTTCTGGATTGCCGACTGGGCTTTACTCCGTTTCCATTTATGGAAAAGCGCACCATATTTATTCGAAGCCAGTTGTTATTACTGAAGGCCAAACCACAAACGAAGATTTCTTACTAGAACGAAACCCCGAAACAGTTTCGATCAACGCAGGGAGCCGGGTGTTTACTCCCGGGCAAGAGATCACAGTCCGAACCGAAGGCAACACGCTTGCTAGTGACGTTAAATTTTCTATTTTTGCGATCAAAGAAGATCAGCTTGATGGAGAATCATCACTCCAAAATCTGCTCTACGCGCTTGCGACAAACCGGAGCCGCGAGAATCCTAAAACATTAGCTACATTCACTACGGTCAGAGAAGAAACTAAGCCGCTTCTGACCAAAGATATTGAAGGCCTATTTGTTCAGGAGGAAAAGCTTGGTTCATTGCCACACGGCATCTACTTATTAGAAGCGCAGGTCGGCAAGGATGTCGCTCATGCCTGGCTAACCGTTACCGACATTGCATTGGTGACAAAAACCGATGGTAAGGCGGGCGAAGCATTTGTCTGTAACATCACAACTGGCGAACCTATCTCGGGTGCAGAAGTTAAATCCATTCAAAAAGGGGTTCAGGTTGTCGCGGGAAAAACGAATAGCGACGGGCTGGTACCAATCAAAATTCAGAATCGTTTGAATCAGATGGTGATGGTCTCTGCGAAGCATGAGAACTCTCGGGCTTACACTTGGTTTTCCAATTACTTACCACCTTCCGAGCAGATCACCGCTCATTACGTAACCGACCGACCGATCTACCGACCCGGTGATTTGGTTCAGTTCAAAGGAACGTTTAGAAAAGGCACGACTGATAATTACACTATTCCCGCCAACGTGCCTGTCGCGGTGACAATCTCGGATACTGATGGCACGACGGTTAAGCAGTTCACGGCAACTTTAGATGAATGGGGATCGTTCTCAAACGAGTTCAAAACCACAAAAGCCGACGGTATCAGTGGTTACCGCATCGAAGCCGAGTGTTTGAATCAGAGCTCTTCGGAATGGGTTTCGTTAGCGAGTTATCGCAAGCCTTATTTTGATATCGAGGTTACGCCGAACAAAAAGCAAGTGGTGCGTGGCGATCAAGTCGAATTTACGATCAAATGCACTTCTCTTACTGGCGAGCCAGTTGCCGGGGCAAACGTTAATGCCTATCTCTACAAGGGTTACAGCTACTGGTCTTCGCCCTTTGATGAAGATTATTCGGATTACTACTACGATGAATTTGATGGCTATGACAACGAGTTCTACAAGGAGTTCAATGGAACCACCGATGAAAACGGGGAAATGGTTATCACCGTTGATACCCGAGTCAAGGGAGAAAACGACCGCTTTGATGATCTGAGTGATGTCAAATTCACTTTGGATGCAAGTGTCTCGGATGAAGGCGGGCGCTACTATTCGAGTAAGGGTTCGGTGATCGCCTCGCGTGGTGAATTCGATATCCGGGCAGAATGGGGTCGTTTCGTCGCGAACTCTGGTGAGCCGACTTCGCTCGAAATCGAAGCAGCTACTTCCAATGCAGACGGCAAGCTCCCGTCGCAAGTCGAAGTCGTTTTTGGCAGGGATCAGTATTCAAAAGAAGGCTGGCGGTTTATCCCGGAAACTACGACTAGAGTGAACCTAGATTCCAGTGGTAAGGCAGTTGCCAATTTCTCGCCACAGAAATTCGGCAGTTACATCGCGAAGATTAAAGCTAAAGATCCACGCGGAAATGAAGTTCAGTACGAAAGTTACCTTTGGGTTCGGGGCGGTGCGGATCCAGCGGCTGAAACTGAACTCACCATCGCCTTAGACAAAAAGCAGTACGAAGTTGGTGATGTGGCGGAGGTCGTGGTTCGCTCTAACGAATCAGATGGAAGCGTTTGGTTGACGGCGGAAGGCGACAATATTCTGAGTTCGCAAATAGTCCGGTTAAGCGGCTACGAAACCGTTGTCAAAATTCCGGTGACAAAAGAGTTTGCGCCGAACTTTACGGTCACGGCCACCAGGGTTAAGAATCAAGAATTTTCGGAAGTTTCTCGCTCAGCCAGCGTTGGGCAGGAAATGCACATACTTTCCGTGGAAATCACACCCGATCGAAACGAAATCCACCCAGGCGAGAGTGTGAATCTGCTAGTCAGCACCAAAGATTCGAATGGATTGCCTGTTCCGGCCGATGTGGCTTTGCGCGTGGTTGATGAAGGTGTTTATCAAATTTCTGAAGACCGAGAAGACCCGCTAGATACGTTCTATCCACGGCGGTGGAGCCGGGTGCAGACGGCATATTCGTTCCCATCCATCTATTTGGACGGTGAGGATAAAGCTGATGGCGAAGTAGATATCCGTAAAGAATTCGCAGATACAGCTTATTGGGGGCCGAACGTACGCACCAGTGATGACGGAACTGTTTCAGTGACTGTCAGAGTTCCCGATAACCTCACAAGCTGGCGAGTGACGGGCACAGCGATTTCCGCCAACACACTCGTTGGTAAAGGCAAAAGCAATGTGATTTCCCGCAAAGAACTCATGCTCCGGATGAGTTTGCCTTCCTTCATGACTCAAGACGACGCGCAAGAGATTGCAATCACGGCAACGAACGCTACCGATTCTGAAATGACGGTTACACTAGAAATGGGGGCAATGGGAGCGCAGTTATCTGGCAGTGCCAAGGAAACTCTCACCATTCCTGCAAGGTCATCAAAGGCGATCCGCAGGGAAGTGAAGGCTCCTTCTGCCGGTAAAGCAACATTCAAAGTGGTTGGTCGAGCGCAATCTGGCGGTTTCACCGACGGACTTGAACAATCGGTAACGGTGGAGCCTCGGGCCGAACTTCGCCGTGCATTCTTCACAGGCGATGTCACGCAAGGGAACTCGCTTGTCACGGAACTCAATCTTGACAAAATGGCGATTCAAGGATCGCTGATTATTGATCTCAGCCCAAGTCCATTCAGTTCACTCGAGCCGATGCTCACAGACCTGATTGATTACCCTTACGGATGCGTTGAGCAAACAATGAGCCGTTTTGTTCCAGCTGTTTTGGTACGCGACTACTGGCGGCAAACGGGGCAATCGCACCCCGAGTTGGATAAGAAAATTGACGATGTGATTCAGATCGGTTTTGGCCGAATCCGAGAGTTGCAAAATTCAAATGGAACATGGGGGTGGTTCGGTTACGACCAAACTGACCCATACATGACCGCGCTTGTGCTGGATGGCTTGTATCGAATCCGGCAAGCTGGCGTTCCGGGAACAGATAAATTAATTGAGTCAGGTTTGGATGGCGCAAAAACATTGCTCAAGGAAGCCAAAACCGAAGATTATCGGCGCATGATTCCACTGGCTTTGGCGGTCACTCGCTACCAGCCAGATGCGTCGGCGGAAAAGATTCTCCTCACTAAATTCAAAGATGTAACTACGGCCGAGCTTGCCCAGATTTCACTTGGACTTTATCTGCGGGCGAATCCAAATGGAATCTTCGTCGAAGGCAGTTCTCCTGCCGAAGGCGAAGCCCGAAAGGCATTTGCCGAACTCAAAAAACGTGCGCTGAGCGGCGGTCAAACCGTCAGCTTTGGCGACGCCTTTGACAGTGCTCTTGCATTAGAAGCCGCGTTGGCTCTGGAACCGCAAAGCGATCTATCTTCGAAGATTCTCAAGCAATTGATGCAGATGCGCACTCGGCGAGGCTGGGGCGATACGTGGCGCACTTCCACTGCACTCAAAGCGGCAGTGAGCTACATGCGTACTCGCCCGGTTCAATCTGCGGCTGGGGTAGTGGGTGTTCGCGTCAATGGAAAGTCTATTGACCACATTGTTTTCTCCGGTGGAGCTGATCCAGCCAAGCAAATCCGGCTCTCAGTTGATGAACTGCAAGCAGGCAAAAATAAAATCGAGCTTGAATTCACTGGCTCTGGAACTGCGCTTGCAAGTATCGAACTAGAACAGAGGGTCTACACGCAAAATAGCCGTGCAGAGGCTAAACCAGCGAGCTTTGTTCTCAAGCGGGAATATTTCCGTATGGAACCAACTCGGCTTGAAGATGGCACGATGCGGATTCGCCCGGCTAAGAATCCAAGTACCGAATTTAAGTCCGGCGAAGTTTTCCGTTGTCGGTTGACAATCAAAACATCGCAGGCGGTGGAGTATCTGGCAATCGAAGACCCGATTCCAAGTAACTGCCGAATTGTGGATGCCGATAAACCAGAATCGGGCTACGACTGGATGAATTGGTGGGCGAACAGCACGTTCTTTGATGATCACGCGGCATTCTTTGTGACCCAACTTGATGCGGGTGAACACGTTATCGAATACGCAGTTCGGGCAGAAGGAATCGGTGACTGCAATGCGCTGCCCGCTCGGGCTTACCCCATGTACCAGCGCGATGTGATTTCCACGACTGAACAGTTGCGACTGAGGGTGAAGCAATGAAATGGCTAGCTGCAATCGTTGTCATGGTGCTTCTCGCATCGGCGTTTGTTGCGGGCGGACATCAGGAAAAGGAGCAGGTTTATTCGGGCTACATCACGCAGTTAGAAGGCCGTTCGTCGGCGCAACGGCACAACGCAACGCTGTGCTCAAACAAGCTAAGTGGCACAGAAATTATGCCGGGGGAGGTTTTTTCATTTAACGAAGTGGTTGGCCCTTGGAGCAGAGATCAAGGCTATCGCCGCGCTCCGGTGAGCTATGGCGGTCAACTGGTTGATGCATGGGGCGGCGGAGTCTGCCAAACCAGCACCACGATCTATAACGCGGCTCTGCTGGCGGGGTTTGAGATTGTTGAGCGGCATCCGCATCACTACGCTCCCAGCTATGTTGCACCAGGACGTGATGCGGCGGTGGCTTTTCCAAACATTGACCTCAAGTTCAAAAATACACTTGATGTGCCAGTGACCTTGATCTTGAGCCAAAGAAACGGCAAGCTCAGTGCAGAATTCCGCGCGAGAACGAATGAAAAACCCACAGCCCATGTGTGGCAGACTAATTTACAAACGATCAAACCGATGACCCTCAATATTTCTTCGGAAAGTAAGACCTGGGTGAGGAACCCCGGAAAAGCTGGGCACGAAGTAGAAACATGGCGCGAAATTGACGGTGTCCGCAAACGAATCAGCCGTGACAGTTATCCGGTGATGAACCGAGTGATTGACGGCGAGAGCTACCGCTAGGTCGTTGAGTTTTTGAACCTGTAATGCCAGTAAAATGAACCCGTGCTCGCTTCACTTGTTTGTGCGTTTTTAGGTTTATCTCCGGGCACCATTAAATCGGATGATCTGGTCTATCCAAAACTAAAAGTAGAGTACGTGCCATTTGCCGGGCTCAAGGTGATGGTTGATGATGTCGCTCTAGTCGAAGGATCCGGCTATCAGTATTACGAGAAAGGCTGGAAACAAGGTTACTGGAGTTCGGCTTGGAAGCCAGTTGACATTCAAAAAGACCGATCCGGGGTGATCACAGTTTACGCAAACAGCGATGACGGCAGGGTTGCCAACCGGCAAACCTTTACGCCGATTGAAAACGGATTCAAGTGTGTTGCGGAATTCCGTTGGCGTGGTGATAAGCCTGCCATGCTCGAATATGCGGTTGGTCGCTTATGGGCACCTTACTTGGCGAACGGATCGCTAAAACTTGATGGCGCATTAGTGCCGATGCTAAGCAGCCCAGTCAAGGAAGGTTCTACATTTGAACAAAGGATGTTCGGTGCGGCTCGAAAGATTGCCTTTTCTGCTCCGGCGGCAAACTTGAACATTGATTCAACAACTCCATTGGTGGTGCTGGATGGTCGCAACTATGGAGTGGAATGGGCAGACGGAAAAGAGTTGTTCTGGGTTGGAGCAACCGATCAAGAAATCAAGCCGCAAGGGACAATTCGCTTTGAATACACATTCCAGCTAGAACCAGCCCCCGAAGTGAGTAAGAACCAAGAAGCGGTTCCTTGGACGGTTCAACCGTTGACCGCCGCTTTGGGGCAGAACAGCCAGAAGTTTCCTATATTCCCAAAACCTAAATCAGTACAGAAATTAGGTGGAAGCTTAAGCGTACACAACGGATTGAAATTCTCAGCTCCGGCAGAATTAGATTCAGAGGTGGAGTGGTTCCACCGTTTCATGTTAGGAAGTTGGGATTGGGTGCCAGGTTCAGTTGATGAGCGACGATCAGTAAGTGTGCTTATCAATCCTGGCATTACTAAGCAGAATGGCTATCAGTTGAACATCAACGGCGGTGGTATCGAGATCATTGGGCAAAGCATTGAGGGTGCTCGCTACGGAATACGAACGTTAGCGCAGTTGGTTGAAGTGGCAGGCGGGGAACTCACGATGCCTTACATCAGCATCACCGATTGGCCGTCGGCTCAATGGCGGGGAGTTCACTTGTTCGTTGGGCCAACTGCTTTGCAGTTTCAAGGCAAGTTGATGGATCGGTTTTTGGCTCCGTTCAAGCTGAACACCGTTGTTCTTCAGTGTGAAAGAACCGATTGGGAATCAACGCCCGGCATAGAAACTGCCATCACGATGAAAAGGGCAGATTTGAGATCGCTAGCAAATCGGTATCGGGAACTTGGGATCGAGCCGATTCCACTTGTTCAAAGCATGGGGCACATGGAGTGGTTTTTTGCGAACAACAAGAACCGCGAACTTGCAATCAACCCGCAAGTGCCATACACATTGGATTTACGCAAAGCTCCGGCGCGAACGTTTATGTCAAGTATTTGGGATGAAGTCAACGAAACCGTTAATCCAAAAATTGCCCATTTTGGGTTGGATGAAATAGATAACAGAGGCAACGAAGATAAGCGGCTCACTGATCGGCTTTGGCAAACTGGACTTCCTGTTTTGCAAGATATAGCGGTTAAGCACGGTACGCAGACAATGATGTGGAGCGATATGCTGCTCTACAAAGGAGAAGCGGTCGATGCCTGTCATGCCCCATCACTGGAATCGGCAAAGATGCGGCGAGGGATGCTCAAGCGCGGCACGTATATCGCTGACTGGCACTACAAAGATGACCCTAATCCAGAGACCTTTGACGCCTCGCTCAAACTCTGGAATTCGATGGGAATGAAGCCGATTGCCGCAACTTGGTTCCGCCCAAAAAACATTCGAGGATTCACCCTATCGGCGATCAAAAATAATGCCGGAATTCTGCAAACAACTTGGGCCGGATACGAAAGTAGCGAATCGAACATGGTTCGTTCATTTGAACAATTTAGCGCGATGGCAATCATGGCGGAATATGCGTGGAGCGGCCGGACTGACAATCCAAACAGTCTCGGTTATCAACCGGGGGCCTTGTTGCAACGACTGTATTTCGGGCGACGCCAAGCCATTGCCCCGGCAGATGGATTCGCGGTAGGAAGTTCTGATAATGTACGGAAAGCAATTGGCTCATATAGCTTTTTGATGTCGGAACCTCGGCAGATGTATGGCGTGACCAGCAACGAGTCGTTCCGCGCTCCCCATTCCATTTTTGTGCCTGTAAACAACAGTGCAAAAGAGGTGGTTTTGGCAATGGATTGTATTGCTCGGGTGAACGAAGTCGCCCTTACTGGCCAGGCGATTATCCATTACACAGATGGCAAGCGACAATCGTTTGATTTGCACTATGGAACACATTTGCGGGCAATTTCCGATGATCGCCCGACGGTTGGCACTCCCCGATCTGGAACTGTAAGCGCGATAAGGATTCCATTAGAGGCGAATAATGTTGCTAGAATTGAAATCGTGGCGTCCAACTCAGCGGCAGGTATGCGGCTTCACGGAGTGACTTTGCTTTGAAACAAATAGATGACTTGCTGAACGATTCGATTGCGAAGGGAGCATTCCCCGGGGCGGCTTATTGCTATGGCAATGAATCGGGATATGTCATCGGTACGGTGGGTAAGCATTCCATCGCTAAAGATTCACCTTTGGTGAGCGAAGCGACTTGGTGGGATTTGGCAAGCGTGACCAAGGTAATGGCGACAACCATGGGCGCAATTTGCGCGGTTCGTGACGGGCTGTTTGATTTAGATGATCCGGTCTCAAATGTTTTGCCGGAGTCGAAGCTGAAAGGGGCGACGATTAGAAATCTATTGCTCCACAACTGCGGCATCAAGGCGTACGACACGCTGACTTCGGTAAAAGATTCCAGCGAAGCGCGTATGCGGATTCTCACATCTACGCCAACCGCTAAACCGGGCGAGAAAACTGTTTATTCATGCCTTGGATTCATCAATTTGATGACGATTATCGAGCGGACTTCTGGAACTAACTTAGGTGCGTATGTCAACCAAAAGTTCTTTGAACCGCTGGGAATTGAGGCAACATTTTGTCCGCCACCGCATCTGATTCCTAAATGCGCGCCGACTGAAGAAACCCCAGCCTGGCGGAGGAATCTTGCCAAAGAACGGGGGGAAGAGTGGACGATTGGTGAATATATCCAAGGATCGGTACATGATCCAATCGCTTACGTGTTGGGTGGACTGAGCGGAAACGCAGGATTGTTTGCGCCGATTGGTGGAGTAGCAAAGTATCTGCAAGCTCTCTGCTCTAACCATGAGATCTTCGGCGGTTTGCTTCCACCGTTCATTAAAAAACAAGGATCAGAAACCCGGGCACTTGGGTTCGATACGAAGTCCCCAACGGGATCATCGGCAGGTACGAGGTTCGGGCCAAAAAGCTACGGTCACACTGGCTACACAGGCACGTGCGTTTGGGTAGATCCAGATCGCAAAGTGTATGCGGCCTTGCTCACCAATCGCGTTCACCCTAAGGATGCAGACATGCAGATCACAGCCATCCGGCCAAAGTTTTTTGATCTCGCATTTGAAGCGGCTACTTCTTAAGCTTTTCGGTGAGTTCGGGGACTGCTTCGTACAGATCCATTACCAGCCCGAAATCTGCCGCATCGAATATCGGAGCGTCGCCATCGGTGTTGATTGCAACAATCACTTTAGAATCTTTTATCCCCGCCATGTGCTGGGTTGAGCCGCTAATGCCTGCGGCGATATAAAGGTCAGGCGCGACGATTTTTCCGGTTTGTCCAACTTGAAGTTCATTCGCGGCGATCCCGCTATCAACGGCGGCTCGAGTTGCACCGACTGCGCCACCTAGAGTATCAGCCAAGCCGCCGATGACTTTTTCAAAAGTGTCAGCATCCTTGAGGGGTCGCCCGCCACTGACAACGACTTTGGCTGAGCTGAGGTCGGGTCGTCCACCTTCGCGGACGGTTGCGGAAACTCTTTTGGTCACGCCAGTGAAAGTTGGCTTTATAGATTCCTGTTTGCTGTTTCCGCCGATGGTTGGCTGACCAAAGCCAGCGGGTCGGAAGGTTAGCAGGCAAGTTGACGCGTTCAACTCGACAGTTGTGATGACCGAGCCAGCGAGAATCGGTCGCTTAAATTTGGTTTCGTCAACGACTTCGATAACGTCTGTAATCATTGCCCAATCGAGTAGCCCAGCAAGTCGGGCGAGCCCATCTTTAGCTTGCATACTCGAAACCGCCACAACTCGGGTGTAGTTAGCGCAAGTATCTTTGAGCGCGTTTGCTAGATATTCGGCGGGTGGTTGGCTGGGGAGGTTCCAAGTGGTTACAGATTCAGCCCCTAGGTCAAGCTTTGGTTCACCCATTATCTGAATCACGTCGTACGCTCCGGATTGCTGGCAGAATGCCGCACCGTTCAACGCGTCGCCAGCATCAAATGCAATCAACAAGGTTTTACTCACGAAAGAACTCCTTTTGCTTTCAGTTCGGAAATGAGTTCGTCAACACTACCTACTTTCTTTCCGCCGGATCGCCCTGGAGGTGCCACGTAGTCGAGTACAGCAACCCGGGGGGTATCACTTGTTTGGCGTTCGCGTTTGTGAAGGGGTTTGCTCCGCGCTTTTATAATCCCGGGCAACGGAATAAACCTCGGTTCGTTGAGTCGCAAATCAGTTGTGATCAAGCAGGGGTAGGGAAGCATAAGGGTTTCTTCGCCCGTGTCGGTTTCTCGAGTGACAGTGGCAGATTTTTCACCAAGTTCAACGTGGCTGGCAAAGGTTGCTTGGGGCCAGCCAAATCGCGCGGCTAAGATTTGTCCCGTCTGGTTATTGTCGTTGTCGGTGGTTTGCTTGCCCATTAAAATGATGTCCGGCTGAAGTTCTTCTGCGACTGCTTGCAGTTCCATGGCGACAATGCTTGGGTCAAGGGGGTCGGTGGTTTCTACGTGGATGGCTTCATCTGCGCCCATTGCCAGAGCTTTGCGAAGCTGTTCTTCAACTTCCGCACCTCCGATGGATACAGCAATAATTTGAATCTCGGGATTCTTTTCCTTTTGCCGGACAGCTTCCTCCACCGCAATTTCATCAAACGGATTGATATCGAATTTGATGTTGCCGAGGTCGAGCCCAGTGCCATCGGCCAGTGGTTTCACCTTTGCGTATGGGTCAATGACCCGCTTGATGGGAACAAGAATCTTCATACTTTCTAGTTCCGCAGTGGCTTCCCGGTATCAACCATGTGCTTCATGCGTGCGTGCGAACGACCCTCTTTACACAGTTCAACAAAGGCGTGGCGTTCTCGCTCAACCGCATCGTTGAAGGAAGTCGCGCTCGTGAGGACATTTTTGACCTTGTCATTGATCTGGGCATCGTATTCGCTGAACGAACCGCCGGTAATCAGTTCCTTTTGCATTTGGTCGATCATGCCTTTGATCGGGCCACCGACTTCTTGCCATGCGGGACGGACAAGTGGATTTGCGGCAAGAGCAAGTTTTTTGGCTTCGGTAAGCAGTCGGTCAGGGTGATAAACCGTGATGTCTTCGTCCCTGAGGAATCCCATTTTGCGAGCATCGTCTGCGTTTGTGCTGAGTCCGCCAGTTGCGATGAGTTTCGCGGCTTCGACAATGCCTTTGGTTCCGTTTGACTGCATTCGTAAGCGCATCACACCGATTCCAGCTCCGCCCGGGACAAGCCCAACCAATGCTTCGGGGAGTCCAATTTGAGTTTCGGGATGAGCTGCGATCAGAGAGCAACCAGCGGCAAGCTCAAACCCGCCGCCGATGCAGAACCCCCAGACGGCGGCAACGCTCGGAATGTTGCCAATCATCGTGTTGAGCTTTTGGAAATCCGCGATTGCTGATTCGATTTCATCAAACTGTTCGGCTTCGACCGCAGAATTGAAGAACTTGAGGTCAAACCCGGCTGAGAAAACCTTAGCCTCACTTGTGAGAACAATGCGTCCCAACTTGCCGGATTCTAAGTAAGCGAGCAAACTTCTGACGAGAGTTGGGTCGATTACGCCCATTTTGTTGGTGATAGAAACTGCTTCCACCCCATCGCCCATATCACGGACATTGAATCCTGGCTGTTGGTCAACAATTGGATAATCGGTAATGACCGAAAATTCAGGCTCTGGCTTCGGAGTGAAGTAGGTTCCGACGTTGTCTTGGATTTGCCCGGCTTGATAGAACGGTTTTGATTCCAAATCAAGGTTTTCGGCTCCGATTGCGTCAATCATGGCAAACGGGCCTTCTTGCCAGCCGAATCCCCACTGCATCACTCGGTCGAAATCGCGTACGTTGTGCGAAATTTCTTCCTTGATGCTTACTGCGTATTGCAGTGCGGGTTTGAGATAGAGTCGCAAGAATTCGCCGACCTCGCTTCGATCCTGAAGTGCCGCTTTGAGTCGTTCGCCCAACGGAAGTCGTTCCAGTTCTTTTAAGGTTGGTAATTCTGGATCCTGAACTTCGTTGTAGGTGTGGCGTTCAAGATCAAAGGCCACAAACTGGTTGCCTTCTTTTTTGTAATACCCTTGGCGGGTTTTGTTGCCGATCCAGCCCTTTTCCATCAGGTAATCCATGGATTTCGGGGTTTCGAGTTGCTTGGTGCCTGGGTCGTGTGGGCATCGTTCAATCAGGTTTTGAGCAATGTCCTGCATGATGTCGAGACCGACCAGATCGTTTAAGCGAAAACTACCGCTTTTAGGGCGACCGAGGAACGGCCCGGTGATCGCGTCAACCTGCTCGATACTCAGGCGAAGTTTTTCTGCTACATGAATCGCGTGGAACATGCTCCACATTCCGTAACGATTGGCGATGAAACCCGGAGTATCTTTGACCACAACCACGCGTCGGGCGGCTTTGTCGTGGAAGAATTTTGTCGTCGCTTCAACTACCGCCGGATCGGTTTCGCTTGTTGGAATCAGTTCTAAAAGCTTGAGGTAGCGGGGTGGGTTGAAAAAGTGCGTGCCGAGGAATTTTCGGCGAAACTCGTCGGATCGACCTTCGGTGAGTAAAGAAATCTGCAGTCCACTGGTATTGGTGGAAATCAGCGCGTCTTTGCGGATCAGGGGATCAAGTGTTTCAAATAATGCTTGTTTGGCGTCGAGTTTTTCGATAATTGCTTCGCAAACCCAGTCTGCTTGCTCGACGGCATCTAAGTCATCAGCTATGGAACCTGTTCGTATGGTTTTGCTTGTGCCGGAAAGATAAAAGTGCGGTGGTCTGAGCGAAGCGGCTTGCGCCAACTTTTCTTCTGCCATTTCGCGGGTTTGTTCGAGAAGAGTGACGTCAAACCCGAGGTTCGCAAGGTGGGCGGCAATCCCAGAACCCATCGTCCCGGCTCCAATGACGCAGACGCGGCGGCAATTCTCAAGCATAAGTTAAGTCGGAGGATACCCACGGGTAGGGCCGGAATGGGGGCAGAGAGATGCCAACAATAGGGAACATGCGCCCTTGTTTGACAGTCTGGATGAACCGAAGATATACTAAGAATGAAACACATGACATTTTTAACAGTGCGCTCTGAGGTGCGAAGCCATTAAGAAAAAGGGATTCCGCGGTCGCCCGCGACGTGATCCAGGGCCAAATATTAATAAACGGCTCCTGAAATATGATCAATTACGAATTATAGGGGCAGATGGAGTAGCAGTCGGGGTGATTTCATCCCGCGATGCCCTGAAAATGGCAGAAGACGTAGGTCTCGACCTCGTGCTGGTTGCGCCAAACGCTGAACCTCCAGTCGCGAAAATTGTTGATCACGGTAAGTACAAATACGAGCAAGATAAGCAAAAAAAGGACCAAAAGAAGAAGCCCCAAGAAGTAAAGGGTATAAAGATAAGCCCGAATATCGCAGAGAACGATATGCGAACTGCCACGAGAAAGGCTACGGACTTTCTTGCTCATGGCGATAAAGTTCGAGTTGTCTGCCGATTTAAGTTCAGAGAGCTTGCTTATCCGGATCGAGGAAAGGAAAAACTCCTTTGGATCGCTAAGGAACTAGAAGAGCACGGAAAGCCTGAAAAGGAACCGATCTTGAACGGACGGGAAATGGTGATGGTCATTAATCCAAAACCAGCATCTGGCGGGAGCCAAAAGAAAAATGCCAAAGCTGAAGACACACAAGACAGCAGCGAAGAGGTTTAAAATCTCTGGATCTGGGAAGATCATGCGCCGCAGTTCCGGCAACAACCACATGTTCTTCCACAAAAGCGGTAGCCAAAAGCGCCGCTTGGATCAAGCTCAACAGCTCAGCAAAACCGAGTTGCCACGCGTCAAGCGCCTACTCGCTCTGAAGTAATTTCAGATTTGCTGACCACGACCTCTACCGTCACCGCCACATTGGCTGGGAATCGGTTGAATAAAAACAAAAAAACGAAACGAGGAAAATAACAAATGGCAAGAATCAAACGTGGCCTTATGCGCCACAAGCGACATAAGAAGCTAATTAGCAAGGCTAAGGGTTACTACGGTCGTAAGAAGAACGTATTTAAGAACGCGCACGAACAGGTGATGAAGAGCGGTCAGTACGCTTTCAGAGACCGACGTGCAAAGAAGCGCGATTTCCGACGACTCTGGATCGCCCGTATTTCGGCGGCATGCCGAGCTGAAGGCGTTCGTTACGGTGAACTCATTCACGGAATGAGCAGCAAGGGTATGGACGTCAACCGAAAGATGTTGAGTGAACTCGCCATTGCTGACCCGAAAGCATTTTCTGCTTTGGTCAAAGCCGCAACTAACTAAATTGACAAAAGAAAAGCCGTCTCCGGAAGTCGGAGACGGCTTTTTTGCTTTTTGATGCCTATTTTTGTGGCTCTTGCCAGATCATGAATTTGTTTCCGTGCGGGTCAACGTACATTGCATGCCACATATCAGCAGATTTCTTTACTTCGGAAACATTTAAGCCATTAGTTTTCAATTGAGCTATATCGGCTTCAATCTGATCGCTACGGAATGCCGCCATCGCATGTGGCCACGGCTGACCATCTTCGCCTTTGTGCTGCATGTAGCCTATTTTCCCTTCGCCTGGCGTTTTTAGCAGAACCCACGAATCTTGAAATGTCTCAATAATTTCCCAACCAAATGCCGAAACCATTAGGTTAGCTGTATCAGTCGGATCGGGAACAAAGTGAACCATCTCGCTGTAAGTGATCGCCATAGAAAAAGAATACAGCATTGAGCTAGAAGCAGGAGAAAATACTGGTTTGTAGGTACTTGGATTAAACGAGCATAAGAAAGATTGCTCACCATGCGACAAGTCATAAAGATAACCAGTAGAATCCGGTGGTATGTCGCAGACAACGATGGAGAAAGCGCAAAGTGGCGCGGTCATTCCTTCCCTCACTGATTCAGAGGGAACATTCCTAAAGAATGTCAGGGAATTTGTTGCCAAGGAAGTTCTTCCGAACACCCGAACTTGGGAAGAAAACACCGCATTCCCCGATGAAATCTGGGAAAAGCTCGGCAAAGTGGGAATGCTGGATATGGTTGTTCCAGAATCCATGGGCGGAAGTGGCCGAAGTTGTCGAGCCTACGTGGAAATGTGCTTGGAACTCGCAAAAGGCGATCCAGCCCTTTCGATGAACCTTGCGGCTGTCAATGCGTTGGTTATTGGTCACCTCGTTCACTTCGGCAGCGACGCACAACGCGAAAAGTATCTCAAACCAGCAATGGAAGGAAAGCTTAAGCTTGCATGGGGGTTGACCGAGCCAGATGCAGGTAGTGACGCTCGCCGAGTTAAGACGGTTGCTACTCAAATCGAAGGCGAAGACGGTTGGTGGCACCTGAACGGTGAAAAGATGTTCATCACCAACGGCGGTAAGGCTGACCTTATTGTGATGGTCGCTCGAACCGGTGAAAAAGAACTGTCCGCGTTCCTCATGGAAACCGATCAACCAGGTTTTGAACTGATTGACCGAATCCACACCATCGGTGTGCGAGCAAGCAACACCGTTCGATTTAAGCTCAACAACGCAAGAGCCTGGCATACGCCATGTACTTTTGAACAAGCAATCTCACTCCTGTACCGAGGTCGTCTTGGTATCGCGGCGATGGCCGTTGGCATCGCGGAAAAGGCGATGGAACTGGCTTTGGAATACAGCCAGCAACGAGAGCAATTCAACCGACGACTCTGCGATATGCAGTCGGTTCAGAACATGCTTGCAGACTGCGGAATGGATGTGGAAGCGGCAAAACTTTTGCTTTTCAAAGGTGCCGCGATGTTCGACCGTGGCGAAGACATCACTCTGCAGTCAAGCTACGCAAAATTGTTCGCTAGCGAAGCTGCTAATCGTGTGACAAACCGAGCAATTCAAATTCACGGCGGCCGTGGCATGACATTTGAATATCTTGTCGAAAAGTTGTGGCGGGATGCTAAACTCACCGAGATCGGTGAAGGGTGCAGTGAAATCCAGCGATTGGTGATCTCAAAGCAACTCTTACGTGGTTCAAACGTTTAAGGATATACAACAGCTATGATGACCAGTCTAATTGCCGCCACGGTATTGGGGGCCCAACCTCAATTAGTGGATTTAAGTCGTGTGTTCAAAAAAGGTGCTACTTACACATATGCGGTAAGAACGCATATGCTGACTGAACAGCGCCAGCAAGGCGTAATCACTTTTATCCCTAACGAAGTAGATATTAATTACGACTTCACATACAAAGTTGACGATATCAAGCCGTCAGGTTTTGCCTCGCTCAGATACAAACGTCCGACAATGTCAATCATTGAAGGGGAAACAGCTGAGGCTCCGGCAACTGAATTCAAACAAAAGGTGAATTACGACTTGCAGATTGATTTATCTCCAGTGAATGCGGTTGTTGGAATCAAAGATCTTTCAGATGGCAAATTGCAGAAGGCGCTCCTTAATCGGCGAATGGCTGCCAAAGGTTTGGGGACAACTCAAGACATCGTTTCGCAGTTCGCAGGTGAATTACAGCGACTCGCCCTGTTTATTGGTTCACTTGATTCCGCATTAGACTTTAACCCGAAACTCCCGTTTGAAGAAGTTAAGCTTGGCGAAAAATGGAAGCGCACAGTTAGCTATCAGCCACAAGAATTGAAAGGCGGAAAAGGCGAACATGCGGTTCAACGACTGGATATGGAGTATTCCTATGCAGGCATTATCGAAAAGGCAGGTAAGAAGTATCACAGAATCAATGCCACTTTGGCATTAGATACAGATGCGTCAAAATTCATCAACCAAGCGATGGGAATGACCGCAAATCAGAGTGGTCTGGAAAGTCTGCCACTTAAGCTTGACAGCACGATTGAATTTGATCTTGATCTCAACACTCGCGACACCGTTTACGCAAAGGCAGTTACAAAAGGCGGCTGGTCGGTTAAGATTGTTGGTTTGTCAGAAGAACTGGTGGAAGAAAAAATCACTGGCAAAGCATCAATTTCGCTGAAGTCGATTAAGTAATCGAGTACTCTTCAATCCGATGGACACCAAACCCGACCGCAAATTATTAGCGATCGGGTTTGGTGTTTTTTTAGTCTCCTTGCTTATCCGCCTTATTGGGATTCAATGGGGTTTGCCAAATAATGAACGGTGGCACAGTTTCCACCCGGATGAAGAAGTTGTTCTCGCTTATTCCCAACTGATTCAACCTGCGAAGGGGCAATTCACTCCCGGTTTCTACAACTACGGCACACTATTTCTGACGGTGGAAAAGGTTGTCACAGACGTCGTCAATGGTTATGGTGGCGGGCCGCAGAAGGAAGACGGTTCAGATGTTCATGAAGCGATTGCACGCTACATTCTGGGCGGGAGGATTCTTAATTCTATTGCTTGTTCATTAGCGGCGTTAGCGGTGTTTTTGGCAATTTGTCGCCAAACTCACTGGCTCGGTGGCGTGATGGGTGGTCTTGCGATTGGCTTGACGCCTGGGTTGGTGGTTCACTCGCGCTTTCTTACTGTAGATGTGATGGCGATGAGCTTTCTGGCCTGGTCGCTTTATTTTTGCACCAAGATGTTTCCCGCTCGCGATGGCGAGCCAGTCCCTAATAAGGAAATTCTTAAGTCGTCTATTCTTGCTGGACTCTTCGCTGGCCTTTCTGCTGGAACCAAATACACGGGAATTCTTGCGATTGTCGCAATCGGTTTTGCCGCTTGGATTGTTGTTCCAAAAGGCAAGTTCGGCGAATTTGTAAAAGTTAAGGCGGCAGGCGTATTGGTCGCGCTTCTCACGTTTTTTATCGTTACTCCTGGTGCTTTGCTCGATAACGCGAAGTTCATGCAGGATTTCAAATATGAACTTGCGCACACTTCGGCGGGGCATGGTTTGGTATTCGCTGGCACCTCTCCAGGTTGGATTTTCCACGTCAGCAACCTGATAGTGGGCTACGGTGGATTGTTGCTTGCACTCAGTTTATTTGGCTTGGGTCGGGGGATTTGGCGAAAGCAACTTTGGCTTGTTGGCCCAGTTATTTTTATGATTCTAATTTACATTTTGATTGGTCGGGCGGAAGTGAAGTTCTTGCGATATACATTCCCTCTTATCCCGGTCTTAGCAATGGGATTTGGTTGGTTGATGGGGCAGGGGCATCTTGCACGAACCAATAAATCTCGTGTGGCGGTGGCGCTCGGCATCGTTGCTCTCGGTGGTTTTGGCGGCGGGCTAATGTCTACAGCAAGTTTGACCCGATGGATGGCGGGAACCGATGTGCGGGACGAGATGGCGATGTTTATTCGCCAGCATTTGCCAAAGGGGTCAACGATTGGGATTGTTTCCGACCCTTGGTTCTACACGCCAACGTTTCATCCGAATGCTCAGGCTGGCCCAGCGCAGGCACGAATTGAAGATCGGCTGGAGCAACTTGCCCAGGTACCAGACTTCGATATCGTTCGGTATACACCTTTGGACATCAGCCAGCGCAGGGATTGGGATATTCGCTTGCTAACCGAGGTCAAACCTGATTTCGTGATTTTTAGTAGCTTTGAAATTGAAGGGTTAATTAGGGTTTACGAACAAAAGGTCACTACAGAATTCTCAGCGCAACTTGCTCAATACACTGAATTTCAAAAGGAACTGCAAGCGAATTACGAGATACTGACCGTAACGGATCAGAATGGAATGAAGGTTCCCGTTCTTGGTTTGGATGCACTCGGCACCACGGCGGGCATCCATGACATGGCTTACGTTCGTCCTCAATTATGGATTTGGATCAAAAAGAACAGTTCAGCAACGGAATCGAATGGTTCCTCGACTCGCTCAAATTCGAACGAGGAGCCAGCGAACACACCCTCGAAGCCTACTCAAGAGACCTCAACCGAGCCGCCGACTACTTCGGAGAACGAGAGCGACGCGACTGGGACGAATTAACGCCCGAAGATTTAGTCCTCTACCAGACATCGGTTCGTCAAAATGCGGCGGCTTCAACTGGCCGCAGGCGATTGAGCAGTCTGCGATCCTTGCTGAAGTTTCTCAAAAAACACCACAAAGGGCCGAAAGCTGATCTTCCCAGTGCGGCGGGAATCCGGTTGCCGAAGCGAGTGCCAAAAGCACTCCCTATGGAGCAATTAGAACGGCTCTTAGCTTCACCTGATCTAAACACACCGATAGGTTTACGCGACCGCGCACTGATGGAACTGGTTTACGGTACAGGTTTGCGTGTTACCGAAGCAATTAGTTTGCGCATTGATGAAATTGATCTTGATCAAGCAGCGTTTAGGGTGACGGGGAAACGAGGAAAAACGCGCTGGGTTCCGGTGCCGATGCACACCACGCCCTGGATTCACCAGTACCTTTTAGAAGGGCGTCCCCAATTGGTTAGGAAGCCAGTCGCGAACGTGTTTTTAGGTTCGAGGGGAGCAAAACTCAGCCGGCAGTCGGCTTACGCTATCCTTGAGCACCATCGCCTAAACGCTGGTATCGAAGCAAGGGTGAGTCCGCACACTCTGCGGCATACCTATGCGGTTCACTTGATTCAAGGCGGTGCAGATTTAAGGGTGGTTCAAGAGCTTTTAGGTCACGCTAGTATCAGCACAACTCAGGTTTACACGCAACTTGATCTTGAGCACGTTCAGCGAACTTATGACTCGGCCCATCCGCGCAAGTGAACTAATTCAGAATCACTTCGATATTGCCTAGGCGCGTATCTCCGGCTAAGATCACTGCTCTCCGAACGACGATTGAGCCGTTTTCATTGGTTG
The DNA here is from genome assembly GCA_019638675.1 of Fimbriimonadaceae bacterium. Classification (GTDB taxonomy): domain Bacteria; phylum Armatimonadota; class Fimbriimonadia; order Fimbriimonadales; family Fimbriimonadaceae; genus UphvI-Ar2. The sequence goes on from JAHBTE010000001.1 coordinate 2,072,210, forward strand.
CTTTTGCTTTTTGCGGAGATTTCGCCATTGCTTCGCTGGTTTTGCCAAGCCGAACTTGATCGGTCGTTGCGATTACTTTCCCGCTGTTGTCAGAATACGTAACGGATTTGTATTTGCCTGCTTCAGCAATGCTTAAAAGTGTACGGCTCAGCCGCGCCGGATCATTGTTCAGGACAGTTGGTTCTATCGCTTCGCTCAGCGCATCTACAGACCGCTCAATCTCGGCGATCTTCGCTTGGTTCGCTCGCATATTGCCGCCCCATGCAGTAATCATGAGCAAGAATATGACGATTAGTGTCATTATTATTGGCCGCAAGTAAGGTGATTGCGGCTTTGGATGGGGTTCGGTCACCGATTGCGTTGACTCAGCTTCTTGGCTCATAAGTGCATTCTAGCGGAGAATTGGCGCAGGCGGAAATTCTGAAGTCGGAAATACATCTAAAGTGTGGTCATCGCGTTCGCCGCAAACGAGGCGGAACGACCCAGCCAATCCGATCATTGCCGCGTTATCCGTGCAAAGCGATAACGGTGGGACGTGCAAAGTCATTCCTCTTTTGTTGCACTCAGCGGCAAGAGTTTCGCGGAGAGATTGATTTGCCGAAACGCCACCTACGAGGCTGAGGGTTTTTGAGCCAAGCTCTTCGCAAGCCCGAATGGCCTTTGAAACTAGGACGTCGACAATAGCAGCTTGCAGGCTTGCCGCGGCATCGGGGACGTTGAGATTGGTTCCTTCTTGTTGCACTAAGCGGAGCATCGCGGTTTTCAGCCCGCTGAACGAAAAACTAAACGGATCAATCTTTATCGCGCGGGGAAGTTGGTAACGTTTTGGGTTTCCTTTGCGAGCCGCTTCTTGAATCGCTTTCCCGCCGGGATAACCCAGCCCCATGAGTCTGGCCCCTTTATCAAATGCCTCGCCAGCTGCGTCGTCTAGTGTTTCGCCGATGAGATCGTATTCGCCTGGTGACTTTACAAGAACAAGCTCCGTATGCCCGCCAGAAACAATCAGCGAAACGTGGGGGAAGTTAAGCTCAACATCTGGGTCGCCAAGTGGGCTGAGCAGATGTCCTTCCAGGTGATGGACTCCAATGAGCGGAATCTGCTGGGCAAAAGAAATGGCTTTGGCGGCGGTAACGCCAACACTTAGCGCGCCAACTAGCCCCGGTCGATTTGTCACCGCAACCGCGCTGATCGTCGGATTGCTTGCTTTCTTCAATGCTTCAAGGTAAACGGGAAGAATGGATTCAACGTGGGCTCGAGCGGCGGCTTCAGGGACAACTCCACCCCACTTGGTGTGCATTTCAATTTGACTAGCTACGATGTTAGAAAGAATCGTACGCCCATGGAGCACAGCGACGGAAGTTTCGTCGCAACTGGTTTCGATGGCAAGGATGGGGTCGGGCCAGAAAGGGATCATGATGCGGAAGCTGGTTCCCAGTCGCTGAGGCCGTACATCCACATAATCACTGCGTCTTCTTTATTATCTGGATAGTAGCGTTTGCGGATTCCGGCAGGTTTGAATCCAAGGGATTCGTATAGTTTTTTGGCTGGTTCGTTTCCAGCTCTGACTTCCAATGTGCTGCAGGTTGCACCAACGCTTTGCGCTCGGAGCAAAAGTTCGGTGATCAGCTTATTCGCCACTCCTTTGCGGCGATGATCTTTATCAACCGCTACGGTAATGATATGGGCTTCATCCACCACCACCCAGACGCCGGCAAATCCAACGATTTCTGTGCCTTCTTCCGCAACTATAAAGATGCCATGGTCGGTTTTGATTTCGTTACGGAATGATTCCTCAGACCACGGGCAGGACTGCGAACTAACCTCGATTTCGAGAACTCTGGGCAGATGCCGCTCTTCCAGCGGGGAAATGCGGATATTCGCCACTTAGCCTCCTAGATAAGCTTCTTTGACCTTAGGATTGGTGAGAAGGGCCTTGCCAGTATCAGATAGGACAACATTGCCGGTTTCTAGCACGTAGGCGCGGTCAGCGACCTCAAGTGCACGAACCGCGTTTTGCTCAACCAGCAAGATCGTCACCCCTTCATCGTGCAGGTAGTTGATGACGTTGAAAATTTCGGTGACAAGGTTAGGAGCAAGCCCCATGCTAGGTTCGTCGAGTAGAAGAAGGCGGGGTCGGGACATCAGAGCCCGGCAAATAGCGAGCATTTGTTGTTCTCCGCCCGACATCGTTCCTGCGTTTTGATTCAGCCGTTCGCGCACTCTAGGAAAGCGATCCAGAAACTTATTCATATCGCTTTCGACCTCGGAATCTCGCCGAGTGAATGCTCCGAGCTGAAGATTCTCGTGTACCGACATATTGGTGAAAATGCGGCGGCCCTCTGGGCTTTGGCTGATTCCCATTTGAACAATCCGGTCAGGCGAAACAGTGGTGATTTCTTGGCCTTCAAAAGTAATTGAGCCAGTTCGCGGTCGAACTAGGCCGCTGATCGTGCGGAGCAATGTGCTTTTTCCGGCTCCGTTGGATCCGATGATGGAGACAACTTCGCCTTCATTGACTTCGAGCGTGACGTCGTTGAGGGCTTGAATTGCGCCATAAAAGACGTTGAGTCCTTCGATCTTCAGCATGAGCGATCATTTTAGCTGATTGACGGTGTATTCCGGGTCTACTTTGTTAGCTTGGCTAGAATGAATTTCGCAAACCGACCTAAAGGGCAGCGACCACTGCAACCCGCCCGTCTGTATGCCAGGTAGGAAAACACGATGCTGCCGATTTGCGCGCTGACGCTTAGTTTAATGATTCAAACCCCAAAGATGAATGAGGTGCAAGCTAATTATTGGGGCTTTGCCTCCATTGATAGAACAGAGTTCACTTGTACAAAGTTGGCGGATCGCGAGCGATTGCAAATTGTGGTGAAAGGTGAGCATTTCGATAAAGTGTTACCAAGTTGGAATGGCTCAGCACCAAATGGTTCCTACATGGAGATTCGCATCCAGCCCATGGTTCCAAATGCGCCAGATTTTATTTTGGGGAGGTGGAGCCAGGGTGATGCTGGTGCCTTGAGAACAAGCATTAACGATCAAAAGTCTCCAGTTGGGTTAGTAAAAACTGATATTTTAGAGCTTAACAAGTCTGCCACGAGTCTAGTGGTTACGATAGATTGTTTTCCTGGGCCAGGAGGCAATTTTGCTACACTCGATAGATTCCACATTTTATTAGTTAAGCCATTGTTGGTAATGACTGGTAGCTTCCCTCAATACTGGAACACCTTGCTTGATGTTCCGTACCGAGCCCAGGCTAAGTACGTTGGCGGTGGGGTGTTGTGCAGCCCGACTTCGGTATCGATGATCCTAAGCTACTGGTCAAAGAAATTAGATCGGCCGGGATTAGATTTCGACGTTCCTGACGTTCAACGCGGGGTCTTCGACCCTGGTTGGAACGGAACGGGAAATTGGCCCTTTAATGTGGCGTTTGCTGGTTCTTTGCCCGGAATGACAGGCTATGTAACACAACTAAGAATGATCCAGGATATCGAAAATTTCGTAGCATGTGGAGTTCCGGTGGCAACATCGGTGAGCTACGATTTGCTTAAAGGTAAGCCGAAAAAGGGAGCAAATGACGGTCACCTCGTTGTGATTGTGGGATTTGACAAAGAGGGACGTCCAATTTTTAACGATCCTGGTCGGAACGTTGTTCGCATGGTTTATGAACGGGATGCGTTCGTGCAGGCGTGGGCTTCGTCCCAGAACACAGTTTATTTGATTCATCCAGAGGGGTGGAATATCCCCGATGACGGGCCATGGCCCACAAAGAAGAAAGATTGATATGAAGAAACACTGGCGAATTGCGCTGATTCTTGGGATTCTTGCCTTGCTTGTCATCGCTTTGGGGGCGTTGGGGCAGGCCGGAAAGAAAGCAGCCGAAGCAAAACAGTTACAGGAGATGCTGAAATCCAGCGTCACCAAGGTTGAACGCGGTGACGTTTCGATCAAGGTTGTTGAAACTGGCTCATTGCAAGCCGAAAAGACTGTGGAAGTCAAGAGCCAGGTCGGCGGGCGAGTTGCAAGGCTTTTGGTGGACGAGGGTGACTACGTCCAAGAAGGTGACCTCATCGCTGTTATTGATCCTCAGCAAACCCAGCTTCAACTTGATCAAAGCCAGGCGCAGCTTGATGGAGCAGTCAGCAGTGTGCGACGAATTGATATCGAAATCGCTCAACGCAAAGTAACGGCTCAAACAAATCTTGAACGAGCGAGGCTTCGCGTTAAACAACTTGAACTGGAACTGAAAGCGCAACCAGAACTCACTTCTACCGCAATCAAGTCAGCAGAAACGGGCTACCAAAACGCGCTGAAATCGTATGACTTACTCACCAAAGTAACTCAACCGAATGCGCGAACCCAGACTGAAATCGCTCTGCAAGATGCTAATAATAATCTTCGTCAGGCCAAGGTCGAACGAGATCGCCAGGCTGGCCTCTTTGAAAAGGGCTATGTTTCAAAACGTGAGGTTGAACAAGCTGATCTTTCATTACAGCTGGCAGAGACCAAAGCTCGGCAAGCAAAGGAAGCTCTGGATCGTTTAGAAAACGAACAGCGGATAGAACGAGAACAGCAGCAACAGCGAGTTGCTCAAGCCAAGGCTGACCTCGACCGCACAAAGGCTAACGCTTTTGTTGACCAAACTAAGAAACAAGAATATCAAACAGCTTTGCAAAATGTGAAAGATGCTGAGGCCGCTTTACGGGATGTTCAAGTCTTAGAAGAGCAAAAACGCGGCTCGCAAGCTTCAGTCGCGCAAATCAAGAGCTCGCTAGACGATGCAAAACGACTTTTAGGTGAAACTGAAGTCCGCGCTCCTATTTCGGGAGTGATCACCAAGCGATTTGTTCAGATCGGGGAATTGGTCAACGCTCTTAGTACATTTTCAGCCGGTTCGCCTATTGTGAAGATCGAAGACCGTTCCAGTATGTTGGTGAAACTTCAGATTAACGAAATCGATGTTGCTCGTTTGAATGAGGGAATGGGAGCCAACATAACGGTAGATGCTCTGCCTGGCAGTGAATTCCACGGGGAAGTCACCAAGATTGCTCCTGCTCAAATTGAGAATGCGTCAGGTGTCGGCGGCGACCCGGTTGTTAAGTACGAAGTAGAAGTCACGCTTGATGAAGTTGGCACAAAGCTGAAAAGCGGAATGTCTGCTAAATGCGAAATGGTGTCGTTTGAGGTGAAAGACACGTTGATTCTGCCACTTGCCTACGTGGGCGAAGATAAGGAAGGTTCTTTTGTGATGCTCTACGATGAGAAGGAAAAACCGGTCGCAAAAAGCCCACTTGAAAAGCCTAAATTTAAGGGAATCCGTCAAGCCGTTGAAGTAGGGGCAAAGGATCAATCGAATATCGTCATCAAGAGCGGGGTGAAAGAAGGGGTTCAAGTTGTGAAGCCGGAATTCACGGGCCCACCTCGCAAGGGCATGATGCAGTTTGGCCCGGATGACGAAGAAACTGACGATTCTGAGAAGAAGGAGTAGTACTTGAATCTTTTCGAGTCGTTCCGAATTGCGCTTGATATGCTGCGCTTGCACAAGATGCGGGCGTTCCTCACCATGCTCGGTGTGATCATCGGTGTTATGAGCGTGACTCTAATTTCCATGATCTCAAACGGATTTCAGCATTACATCACCTACGAGTTTAAGAAGCTAGGCTCCGATACGATCTTCCTGTTCTACGATGGCGGCGGTGGGCGACGTGCGGATCGGAACTCGATGATCAGCGGGCTGAATTACGATGATCTTGAGATATTGATGAACCAATGCACTACGCTGGACATCGCTTCTGCGACTCTTCAACTAGGGGCACAGAAAATCAGTTATCTTGACAAAGATATTTCTAATCCTGATGTAAGTGGAGTTGATGAGAATATCGCTGAGCTAAACAAAGTTGGATTACTCAGCGGTCGGGCAATCAACAAAGCGGATTTGGAAACACGGGCGAATGTTTGCGTGATTGGCACGGATATCCGCGACAATCTCTTTGGAAAGGAAGACCCGATCGGCAAGATGCTCACTTTCCCTGGCATAACCTTACAGGTCATTGGTGTTATGGATGTGGTCGAGATCATGGGGCAAAACAACAAGAAAGATGTTTGGGTTCCTCTCACCACGGCTCAAGATAAATGGATTGGCGGGGAGCACATTTCTTACATCACTACAAGGCCAAAGCCAGGAATCAGCGTTGAGTCTGCTATGGATGACGTTTGGCGTGTCCTGATGCTGAAATCCGGTAACAAGAAGGTCTATCGTGTGGATAGCCGAGAATCTATGACTAACGTTCTCGGCGGAATTCTCGGAGCTGCAGGGGCTGTTCTCGCAGGTATCGCGGCCCTCTCGTTGCTGGTCGGAGGAATCGGCATTATGAACATCATGCTGGTTTCTGTGACTGAGCGCACTCGTGAGGTTGGTTTGAGAAAAGCGGTCGGAGCCAAGCGAACTGGGGTGATGATGCAATTTCTTGTAGAAGCCACCATGCTCAGTGTGATCGGCGGATTCATCGGGATGGGATTTGCTTGGGTGTTAGGACAAGGAATTACTGCGATTACTGCCGTTACAAATATGCCAAGTAAAGGTGGACTTCAAATGGTGTTTCCAATTCAAGCGGCAATTACTTCAACAGTAATCTCCGCGATTATTGGCGTGATTTTTGGTCTATATCCAGCGGCAAGGGCGAGTAGTCTTAGCCCAATAGAAGCTCTGCGAACAGAATAATTTGAGGCACAAAAATCCCCCAGTTCAAAACTGGGGGATTTTATTTTTACCGAGATCGAGCGATCTTGCTGATCAGCCGGAGCATTTCAAAGTAGAGCCAGGCAATCGTAGTGAGCAGAGCGAATCCTGCGTACCATTCCATGTACTTTGGCAATCTGTTTTGAACACCGCGTTCAATGAGGTCAAAGTCGAGTGCAAAGTTCATCGCGGCGAGAATCACCATGAGAACGCTGAATCCAATTCCGATCGGGCCAGCCGTGTAAACAGGCAGTTGCCAAACGCCCGGCCAAGCAAGACCGATGAGCATTGATCCCATGTAAAACACAACGACGGCAAGGGTAGCTCCAATGACTACAGTCCTGAAAGTCTCGGTGACCTTGATAATCCGAGTCGCGTAAAGAGCAAGCATGGTGCCAAATACCACCATAGTTGCAGCCATTGCCATCGGCACGATTCCTTTGTATTGAGTATCTGCATACTGAATTGCATACCAGTAAGATATTCCACCTAGGAACACACCTTCAATCGGAGCATAAATCAGGCTGACAGGCATGGCGATTTCTTTCTTAAACACCACGACAAAGCTTAAGATCAGTGCTACAAAAAACGCGCCGAGTGTAATAGGCAATGATCCAAGCTTGTAGCCAACTCCACCGCCTACCAGCATGAGGACGAAAAGTAATGCAGATTTCCCGATTGCTCCTTCCATTGTCATGGAAGTGCCATCAGTAACTCCCGCAGATTGAGTGAAGTATTCTTCCTTCATCGTTGGGTTACTTGATCTAAACCAATTGCTCATGTTTTCCTTTGTTTAATTTTACTGCTTATTGCCCACGTTAGGTGCAACTACAACAAGTGTTGTGATTTACGACGGAATTTGCTGCATGATTGCATCGAATTTCTTGCGTTGCTCATCGTTGAATCCAACGAGGGGCAGGCGCACGGATTCGCAATCAAAGCCTTTTTTGCTCAACGCGTATTTGATCGGAACAGGGCTAGGATAGCTAAAAATCGCTTGAACGAATGAAGTAATACCATGCGCGGTTGTAGTTGCTTTGGCTGGATTCGTGGGGAAGTTCGCGATCATAGATTTCAAGTGGGTTCCTACGACGTGCGCGGCTACGCTGACGAGGCCATGTCCGCCGACGCTCAGAATTGGTAACAACAAGGCATCGTCACCGCTATAAATGCGGAATCCCTTGGGAGCCAATCGGCAAACATCATTGATTTGAGCGATGTTTCCGCTGGCTTCTTTTACGGCCACTATGTTTGGAATTTCAGCAAGCCGGAGCAGGGTTTCGGTTTCCAAGTTGATTGCACTCCGGGGTTGGATGTTGTAGAGCATCACGGGCAGGTTAGTTTCCTTGGCAATAGTGCTGAAGTGAGCGTACAGTCCTTCTTGACCCGGGCGGCTGTAATAGGGGTTGACAAGCATGATCCCATGTGCTCCAGCCCTTTCGGCGGCTTTTGTCATCTCGATTGATTCTGCCGTGTCGTACGTGCCCGTACCCATCACAACTGCGGCACGGTCTCCGACTTCTTCCAGAGTTGCATCCAGCAAAGCCAGCTTTTCATCGTGTTTGAGCGTTGGAGATTCACCTGTGGTACCAGCAACGACGATTCCATCGTTTTTCTGCACATCAACTAAATATGCGGCGATGCGTTTAGCTTCGGCGATATTAACTTCGTTAGAACTCGTAAACGGCGTCAGCATTGCCGTGAGGAGTTGACCCCAATCGCGTGAAGCAGTGAATGCACCCATACAATGCAGAATACCGATTGCAGGGTTTTGGTTTACGAATATGCCCTAGACCTATGAAAATCCCGAATTCTGATTCGATTTATTTCTGCTAGTCGTCAATTGATTAGCGGGGTACAACATGACTGTGCGAAACAAATGGATGATAACAATACTGGCAGGTGCCATGGCTTTTCCAGCCCTGGTATCGGCGGTAGTGCCAACGTTTGCACTTCCTACGCTCACTATGAACGTGGCGGGGAAAGGGGAAATCGTTATCGAGATGTATAACGATAAAGCTCCTAAAACGGTCGACCACATTATGGGGTTGGCGAAAAACGGGTTCTACGATGGGCAAAAGATTTTCCGGGTGATGAAAGATCCTCGACCATTCTTGGTGCTGTTTGGAGATCCTAATACTAAAACTAAGCCGATTACAGATTCTTCTATAGGGCAGGGTGGCAGTGGAAAGCGCATTGCACGCGAAGAAACGGGCAAATCGCACGTTAAAGGCGCGGTTGGCCTTGCAACCCGGCAAGGTGACCCAGATTCGGGCGACAGCCAGTTCTATATCATGCTGGATAAGAAGCCATTTTTGGATGGCAGCTACACAGTTTTTGGTTCAGTAACCAAAGGCATGGATATTGTGGAGAAATTAGAAGTCGGCGATCAGGTAACTTCCGTCACTGTAAAAGGTGACTGAGAGCGCGAAGACAAATTCTCAAATATCAGCAGGCGGACGGTTCTTTAGATTCGTTCGCCCGCTTGTTTTGCGCCTGCTCTACGGCTTAGTTAGTTTAATCTTTATTTCTTTCATCACTTTTGTAGCGGATGAAGTTGCTCCCGGTGATGCGGCAACAGTTCGAGCCGGCGAGAAGGCTACAGTTGCCCAGATTGAACTCATGCGCCATGAAATGGGATTGGATCGCCCTTGGCCCATCCGGTACGTAGAGTTTTTGGGGAATGCGGCTAAGTTCGATTTTGGGAATTCGGTTGTCGGTACTCAGCAACCAGTAAACAAACAGCTTGGTCAGGCACTGCCGATTACAATGAAGATCGCACTCCTTGCGATTCTGCTCGCTGCGATTGTTGGAATATTTTTAGGAACAGTTTCTGCGGTTTACGAAAACAAGCTTGCCGATCGGGGGATACTTAGCCTCAGTACGCTTGGCGTAACGATCCCGAACTATGTTCTTCTGCCGATCCTTGTTTACATATTTGCGCTCCAACTCAATCAACTACCTACAAGTTGGGCTCCCGATGGTCAGCGGATTGCACCCGACATTTACTACTTGCTGATTCCTGTCGTTGTACTAGCGCTTCGCCCGATGGCAACCCTCACCCGATTGATGCGGGCGAGTATGGTTGATACGCTCAAACAGGAATTTGTCCGGCTTTCAGTTGCGAAGGGTGTTCCGCGCTGGAGGCTTTACTCCGTGCATTGCTTCCGTAATGCGATTATTCCAGTACTCACCGCAATAGGGACATCATTCGGTTACTTACTGACTGGCTCATTCGTTGTTGAATCCGCATATCTCATTCCGGGTATCGGAAAAGTTGCAATTGAAGCGATCACCCAGCGTGATACACCCATGATTTTGGCGAGCACTCTGGTCACGGGTGCGCTGTTCGTAATCGTCAACTTGCTAGTTGACTTGGTTCTGCCACTCATTGATCCTCGGATTAGGGAGAGTCAGGTTTGAAAAAGCTCAAAGGCGTTAGTCCGCTGTTTTGGTTTGGCGCGGGCTACCTGGTGCTTCTTGTTGTATTTGCGATATTTGGGCCGACCATGCGGCACCCTTTTGATGAGCAAGTAAGCAAGCCATTTTTAACACCAAGTTCTGAGTTTTGGTTAGGCACAGATGAAATTGGTCGTGACATATTCGCACGGCTGGCTTACGGTGCAAGAATTTCACTTGTGATCGGAATTGTTGTGCAGATGATCGCCGTCACCATAGGCATTATCGTTGGGATCACCAGCGTTTATGCGAATAAGTGGATCAGCATTCCGGTTCAGCGGTTTACCGATGGAATGTTCGCGTTTCCTGACCTGTTGCTGGCAATCATGATTGTTGGCGTGTTTCAAATGGGAGTCGGCCCAGTTGTGATCGGGTTATCGGTGACTGCGTGGCCCGCGATTGCGCGTCTAGTTAAGAACCAAGTGGCGACGCTTAAAGATCGGGAGTTCGTTGTTGCCGCAAAGGCAATGGGAGCGAATACGCCATATTTGGTGGTCAAACACATTCTGCCTCACCTCTGGGGAGTTCTTCTCGCGGTGATGATGGTAGACGTTGCGGCGACTATCCTTGCGGAGAGTACGCTCAGCTTCCTTGGAATAGGGGTTCAGCCGCCCGAACCTAGTTGGGGTCAGATGATTCAGGTCGGGAACCTCAATAAGAATTCTTATCCGCTCTTGCTTTTGTGGCCTTGTTTGATGCTTTCACTCACGATTTTCGCCCTCAACTTTGTGGGTGATGGGCTGAGGGCGATAGTTGATCCGAAGAAGAATCAGGCGATCTAATTCCGCACGTTTGACTTGAGGAACTCTTTTAGACCGTCAAGCAATGCTGGTTGGGGTGGGCCAGTGACACCCGCATCAGTAGCTTTACCGACGACTTTGAAGTTGTGGCTTGTATTAGGAATCAGCAGTAGCTTTGCGTTTTTCTTCTCGCGCGACATCGCCGCTTCGTACAATGGTTTCGCATCTCGTTCGGCATTGATTTGCACATCTGATTCGCCGTTGGCAATAAACACAGCCCCCTTATACGCTTTTAGGGCGGGAATTGGGTCGAAGTTGAAGTACCCGTTCAAGATATGCCCGTTAGAAGGAGAGAAAAGAGGGGCAAGTCCAGGGTGGAGGCCGGTTGCGGGAGTTGTACTGGCCTTGCTAGTTGTAATTGCGCGATCCAGGTCGTTAATCAGTTGAGTTTTGACATCTGAATCTGGAAGCGGGTTGATTTGCGCCATAAGTTGCTCGCGCAGAATCACATCCATTCCTCGACCAGGTGCGGCGAGTAAACAAATTGCCTTCGGGTTCAATTTTGCCGCCAGAGCAACGGTGAACAGACCGCCTTCACTGTGTCCGGCTAAGACCATACGGGACGTATCTACATTTGGCTGAGTCTTGAGGAAATTGTAAGCGGCCTCAACATCAGCAAGATGGTTTTCTAAACTGAAAAACGGGCTGATTTCTGCAATGGTTTTTGGCCAAAGTTCGCGGTAGCGTGCAACAGGTCGCTTATCGAACCGCATCACTACAAAACCAGCTTCAGAAAGTGTGTTGCCAATTTCCTTCAGCAAATCAGTTTTGTAAGTCGGCAGTTGGTTTCCGTCACGGTCAGTTGGGCCAGAGCCAGGCATAATGAGGAAAGCGGGATGCTTTTTACCGTCTTCTGGCGGGGAAGTAATCACGCCAGCAAGCTCTAGCCCAGTTCCTTGGAACTTAACTTCGGTGCTCTTAACATCTAAGAAAATCAATGAGGCGGCAAGTAATTCGATCATTGTCTAATTATACGACTAATAAGCGATTTAGGATTCAAATCCCGCCCGTAATCTTGACAGGATTTTCTGATCAGGTATAATTGGGTTACGTCGAATCTGGATTTACATCTGGAACGGGGGAACCACCTGAATAGGGGGTGAAGTGCATAAGGACTTGCACAGGTTTATTCTTGAACCTAACCCGGCAGCTAACCTCGTAGGCGAAATCAAGAATCATGAATGTAAAACTGAATCCCATATCATCAGTCGTAACGGGGGTGACCCTATGTCGTTCGTAAGCCAAATAATGCGCAAAGCGAGCATCGTAGAGAGATCCGAAGTTGAGCCTGCTGAGAAAGTAGATAAGTTCGAAGAACTTGTAGACGAAGCTGGGGTGATTCGAGATCGAATGGAAGCATCTTTTGCGAGATTGTCGCCATCTGAAGTTGAATCACTTGGCCCGGGGCGAAGAAAGGAAATTGCACAGTTGACAGAAACGATTATGAAGTTGAAGTCAAAACGGCGAGAATTCCTTGGCTCTCGGCCTTCCGGTGAAATCACGATTCACTAACAAAAATCGGATCCACTCAATCCGTAGGAGGGATGATCATGAGTGAAAATATGGAGAAATTCCGACATCTGGACGGCAGCGGCGCCGTAATAGACCAGGAATTTATCAAGGTCACGTTCCAACACGGAGGCACACCAGAAAATATCGGAGCCAACGGATGTCGGATTGAAGACGTGATCGAAGTCTTGCAGCAAAAGTTGCTCGATTTCCAAGGTCGGGAACTTGAATGCAAGGAAAATGCCACCGCGCTATACCATTTAGATTTAGCAAGGGAAGCATTATTGATACGCCGGAGACGGAGAGAACAACAGGGAGTGATTGGGTCAAGGGCGACCCACGAATCCGCTGACCTTGTTGCCAAATAAAATCTCCAGTGGCATCAATGCGCGGCGATCCTTCGGGGTCGCCGCAATTATTTTAAGCCTTGCGAATTACAGTTCGCGAACGATGGCATCGCCCATTTCGCTGGTGTTGACGATTTGGCAACCGTTCTCAAACACATCCGAGGTTCGTGTGCCGTTGGCCAATGCTTTTTCGACTGCGCTGTCAATTCGGTCGGCGGTTGCGTCATCTTTGAATGAATACCGAACCAGCATAGATGCGCTGAGAATCGCCGCTATCGGGTTTGCTTTGCCTTGTCCGGCAATATCTGGTGCCGAGCCGTGTACCGGCTCGTACAGGCCAAAAACGATATCGCCTTTGGGGTCGCTTACCGAAGCAGATGGTAGAAGGCCAAGCGAACCGGTGATCATGGATGCCTCATCGCTCAAGATATCACCGAACATATTTTCGGTGAGAATGACGTCGAATTGACCAGGATCGCGGATAAGTTGCATCGCGCAGTTATCTACAAGCATGAAGCTAGTTGAAACTTGCGGATACTGAGATGAAATTTCGGTAACGATTTCTCGCCAAAGCCGACTGGTTTCCAAAACGTTGCTTTTATCAACCGCGACCAAATTCTTGCGTCGTTGCATCGCGATTTCGTATGCGCGGTGAGTGATCCGTTCGATTTCTGCCCGAGTGTAAAGGCAAGTGTCGAAGGCAGTGTTGCCGTCGTCGCGTCGGCCGCGTGGTTCGCCAAAGTAGATTCCTCCGGTGAGCTCTCGCACCACCATTAGATCCATCATGCTCCGGCCTTCTTTAAGTGGGGAGGCGTGAATTAGAGGTGTGAGCGTTTTTGCAGGTCGCAAGTTAGCATACAGGTTGAGTTCGCTCCGGATTGCAAGCAAACCGCCGATTTCCGGGCGCTTTGTCAAAGGTTGAAGGCTGTCCCATTTGGGGCCGCCAACCGCGCCGAGTAGTACTGCATCTGATGCTTGGCATAGGGCAAGAGTAGCGGCAGGAAGTGGTTCGCCGCAATCATCGTAGCCAGCACCACCGAACGGGGCACTTTCGAATTCAATATCAAGTCCGGTGGCTTTAAGAACCTTGACGGCTTCGTCTGTTACTTCTGGGCCAATCCCATCGCCGGGCAACACTGCAACCTTGAAAGGCATGGGGTTGATTATGGCACTAGGTTTACTTGCGTTTGGTACCGAAAAGACAGATGGCACCGACCAAACTGAGGCCAGTAATGCTCATTGGCGCAAGTAGGGGCCGTTCGCCAAACGCACCGCCTAGCTCGCCCTGGGATCGCAAGACTCGTTCTTCGCGCGTATTTGAAGTGAGCATTGCTTGTAAACGGTTTACATCGCCTTCCGTATGGTAGTAAACACCGAGGAAACCAACGACTGAGCAGAGAAGCAGAAGCGATGCTACAACGGTTGCTCCCTTTTTGCTGACCGCCATGCCGATCAAACAGAGCAGAGCACCTAAGCCAGTAGCCACAACCGGAATATATGCAGTCGGATGAGTTGCCCAAACGCTCGCGTGGTTGTAACGAGTTTCGACCACAAGAAACAAGAATCCGGTAGCCACAAAAAAGAGGATCAATTTGTCGTTTTTCATTGGGATTACTCGATTTCTAAGCTTCTGAATCTACGTTCTGCGGGCGAAATGTCTTTAGTCAGGAATTGGTACGCCCAAGTTGCTTTGCGGAGCAATTCCCCCGCTTGCTGGGCTTCCGGTGTGCCTTCAGTGAACTGTTCCGGCTGAACGCGGCGGCTAATCCGCTCGTACGCTTTCCGGATTTCGTCAAAGGTTGCTTTTGCTGTTACATTGAGGATGGTTCGAGCAGTGGCTTCGAGTTCGTTAGCGGTTGCTTCGGCGTTTACTGGTGCCGAATCAGTCGATTTAACTGAAGTATCACTCGATTGCCCGGGCGTTTCGTCAAGTTCTCGCCAAGCTTCCATTACGTCCACACTCTTTATGCGGTCGAATTCCTGGTTCACAAATGCCCGGAGGACGTTGTAGGCGCGTTTGGCTTCTCTCATTGCGATTGTTCAATAGTGGCAGATTGGTGAACTTCATCGAACGACTGGCTAATATTTTCAAGTCTTCGGACGAGTTCGGGGAGATCAGAATCAGTTTCGATAGTTGGAATCGTTGGTTCCTGGCTATGGATGTTTTGCGCGATGCGTAAACTGAGAGCATCAATAGATGCAGTAGCCGCGGCAATCTGTTGATCTAGCTTATTCAATTGCTCTTGCGCGGCGGATGAGTCGGTACCTTGCATTTGGGCGCGACGGATGATTTCCGTGAGTTGGTCACGGGTTGCCGCGAGTTTAGAAGCTTCGGCAACAGTTCGTTGCACGGATTCTCTAGCCTGGGTGCCGATGATTTTGGTAGCTTCCGCGTCAGGATTTGCTTTGAGAATTGCCTCAAATGATTCCGCTGCTTGACGGAGAGGGCGTAAGGTTGCTCGGCTTGTGGAGGTTAGCTCGGAAGGATGAGGGATTCCAGATTTTGATTTTGCAGCAAGCGTGACGAGAACTGCGCCCAGAGCTACAACCACGACTAACGCGACTAAAATCAGCGAAACTCCCATCATTTGATTCTTATCCTACAATCTAAACCGGATTGTGGTTCCGATTTGCCCAAGACCAGAACTGCCAAATCGAATATGAGGCATGAGAACAACTTGATTGATCAGAGTCCATTCTCCTTCAATACGGAAGGAATCACGTTGGTCCCGCCACTGGTGCGCCCAGCTAATGCCAATTCGGTTTTGACCGCCGGGAAACTGATACCAGCACCGAATATCAGAGATTTCGTTATCGGTATCAAGGGAGGTGTGGCCCTGGCGGAGGGCAATGAATTCGCCTTCAAAAGTGAAAGGGTAAGCGAAGTGAACCGTATCTGCGCCATAAACCGCCCGGTAGCCGCGATTTACCCCGACGTTGGTGATGTCATCGCGAAGAACCGAAAATGTTGAATCTTGAATCGCAAAGTGATCGCCTAATGCGAAGCTGACTCCCGTGGTTCGGCCAATTCTGCCGACCACTCCTTTATTCCGGCCTTTACCTGCATCCACGACTGCGAGTTCGATAGGGGAATCTTCAAAAACAAGATTCGTGCGGGCTTTTAGCGCAAATGCTGTCTCTCGGAACAAGGTTTTTTGACCAAAGGGAAGTATTTGCTTGCCAATTCGCCATTCTCCGGGGGCTTCCAAATAGTATTCGTCAAGAAGGTCTGGGTCGCCCGTGCCAGGATAGCGGGCAATGCGTTGAGTCACAGCGATTCTGTTGCCCTCTGGTAGCAAAACTTTGAACCCAACTGTACTCGGCTTGCCGTTAATATCGAACCACCGTAGTTCGGCATTTTTAGATTCGCCGCCGAGCAAGGTTGGTCGGGCGTCCACCGCGATCACAACATCGGGTGATTGGGCGAATAAGAGTGATGAAGCACAAATGAGCAGAGAAGCAGAAAACCCCCGGATCATTCTTCCGCCATCGTAATTTCGAGAAGTGTATTTTCTAACCATTCCGCTAATTCGCTCTGAGGTAGTGACGTTTGTTCGCTACTTGCGAGATTCTTAATAGTCACTTTGTTCTGCTTCATTTCATCGTCGCCTATGATTATTGCGAATCTTGCTCCTACTCGGTCTGCGGCCTTGAATTGTTGTTTGATGTTTCGAGAATCAATATCAAGTTGAACCGTGAACATCTCGTTTCTCAGTTCACGGGCGAGTTGTTGAACATGGTTGCGAGCATTTTCTGTTGCGGAGACCAAGTAAACATCTGGCTGGTTGCGAGGGATTTCGATACCCTTTTCTTCTAACGTTAGTAATAGTCGTTCAAGCCCGATTCCAACGCCGACGCTAGGGGTTGGTTTGCCGCCGAGTTGTTCAATCAGCCCATCGTAGCGACCACCACCGCACAGCGATAAGCCATCACCAAGTTCGCTGTCTACAAATTCGAAAACCGTGTCGGTGTAGTAATCCAGCCCGCGCACGATTCCTGCATCATGAACAAAGGGGATTTCGTTTTCAGTGAGTATTTGGCAGACTTGCTCGAAATGAGTGCGACTTTCATCGCTCAGAAAATCAGTAATTTGCGGAAGCCCTTGGAGCGCGGCCTTTAGCTTTTCGTCTTTGGTGTCCAGCATCCGAACGGGGTTTTTACTGAGTTTTTCACGTAGTTCTTCTGTTTGTTCGGCTAGAAATCCCTGAACATGATTGAGGATCACTTCAGCATATTTTGTGCGAGTGTCAACACGACCAATGCAGTTCACCAAAACCTTAGGCGATTCAATCCCTATGGCATTCATGAAGTGATAAGTCGCGATAATGATTTCAGCATCCGCTTGTGGACTGGATGATCCGATGAGTTCCATTCCCAACTGGTGCAACTGCCGATAACGCCCTTTTCCTGGTCGCCCATATCGAAAACTGTGGTTGATGTAGCAAAGCCGTGTAGGAGAGCCGATGTTGCCGATACCATGTTCAAGGTAAGCGCGCATGGCGGGAGCGGTGCCTTCTGGCTTGAGAGCCACATGGCGGTCACCCTTGTCCATGAAGTCGTACATCTCCTTACTGACGATGTCGCTTGCTTCACCACTCGAACGGATGAAAAGGTCAATATCTTCGAACATTGGAGTCCGAATTTCTTCGTATCCGTATTGCCAGGCAACGCTCAAGAATTCACTCTCGACAAACTGCCAGCGGTGAGTTTCAAAAATCTGGTCAGCTTGGCGTGGGCCAGGAATGATGTCGTTTGTTCCGCGTGGGGCTTGGTACTTGCTTTTCAATTGAGGCTCCCGTTCAGGGCGTTTTCGAGTAAAAAGTCGAATGCTTTTTCAGGCAAAGGTTTGGCTCCACCCAAGGTTTTTGCGTGAAGAATGACGGTTGCGACCCGTTCAAGTGTTTCCATGCGGTAGCAGGCATCGTACAGGTCTTTGCCCATTACGGCGGCTCCGTGGCTGGCAAGTAGAAACGTCTTGTAGCCTTCTAGCAATGGTTCGATACGATCAGGTACTTCCTGTGTGCCGGGCATTGAAAAAGGAACCGTTGCTACGCTGCCAAGAACGTAGGCACTTTCAGGTAGCAAGTTGTCGGGGATTTCTTCGCCGGCAAGAGCGAATCCAGTAGCTACGGGAGGATGGGCATGCACAACCGCTTGGCAATCGGAGCGGTTGGCGTAGATCACTGTGTGGAGTTTAACTTCACTACTCACTTTGCCCTCTCCTTTAACCAGCTGTCCTTTGAGGTCAATAATGAGAATATCGTTTGGTTTTAGATGTCCCTTGCTCACGCCGCTGGGCGTGATGAGTAGTTGTCGAGGGCTCAAACGACAGGAAATGTTGCCTTCGGCTCCGCCGACCAATCCGCATTGCCACAAGCGGCGACCTACTTCGCAAATCGCGCCCCGGAGCTGTAGTTCGGACATTTCCACTAGGTTCAATTATGCCTGAGCGCACTGCCTGGCCCTACGCGAACGATTGCCGTAATCGGTGGATTTCAACGATGGTTGTGAGGAGTTGGCCCGCATCTGATAAAGCGATTTGGGTTGCCGCATCGCTGAGCGCGTTTGCCGGGTCAGGATGAACTTCCAGGAACAAGGCGTCGATGCCTACTGCCGCGGCCGCGCGAGCCATGGCTGGGATGGAATCGCGATTTCCCCCAGTGGCGGTTCCGGCTCCACCTGGTCGTTGTGCAGAATGAGTCGCATCGAAGCAAACAGGATGCCCGAAGCTTCGCATGATTTCTAACCCAGGCATATCAACTACCAAAGTGTTGTAGCCAAAGCTGGTTCCACGATCGGTAAGCATAGCACCTTGTGCCCCGAAAGCGGATAGCTTGTCGACAATGTTCTTTGTATCCCACGGAGCAAGAAACTGGCCCTTTTTGACATTGACTGGTTTCCCGGTTACTGCGCAGGCTTCTAGCAGGTCAGTTTGACGGCAGAGGAAAGCAGGAACTTGCAAAAGATCAACGACATTTGCGACTGTGCCGACTTGATGTGCATCGTGGACATCGGTGGTTGTGGGTAGATCAAATGTTTGACCGATGTTTTGAATGATCTTGAGCCCTTCATCCATGCCAAAACCGCGTGTGCCTTTCAGTGAAGTGCGGTTTGCTTTATCGAAACTCGCCTTGAAGATATATGGAATTCCTAAGGTAAGGCAGAGTTCTTTCATCGTGCCCGCAACTTCCTCACAAAGAGCTTGACTCTCTGCCAAGCATGGCCCTGCGATCAGAACTAGGTTTCCAGTTCCGAATTCAATATCGCGGATTGAGAAGGGGTGATCGACGGGCTTCATTGAGAAGCCATATTGTAGCCGTCTTTGAGGAACTTGATGAACTCTTCGTCCGATGCGGCCAAGCCTTGGTAGACCCGCACAACGGTTCCATCTGGCTTGACGATAGCGTAAGCAGGGTTCGTTGCCGACTTGGTCATCTCTGTTCTGAGTTTGTCGTTCGCGTCATCTTCTGGAGTTTCGCGGTCGGTAAAAAGCTCAACCAACACAAACTTTTCAAGTTCAACTTTATAGTTGGGTTGAGGGAATTTTTGGTATTCCATCACTCGGCAGTTACCGCAAGTTTTTCCGGTGAAGTTGATAAACACAGGTCTGTTTTCTGCTTGGGCGATTTTAAGACCTTCTTCATATGTTTCGATCCACTTGAAGCCACCGGCTTCGGCACTTTGCCCGGGCGGATAGAACGCTAAGCTAGTCCCAAGAATCGCGGGCTTGCCAATACCGGCAAGAATCCACAAAGCAATGAGAATGTTCGCACCAGCGAAAATCTTGCGACCAAGTCCAATCTTGGCTCCATCATCGTGAGGCATTTTTACGATGCCAAACAGGTAAAGAGACGCAACCGTGAAGATGGCGAACCATACTGCGGCAAATCCGGCGAATGGTAGCCAAAGCGGATCGTTGACGATGACGTCAATGTTAGAGATGAACTTGAGGGCAGCCGCAAGTTCCAAGAATCCCATGTACGCCTTAACAGCGTTCAGCCAAGTGCCGGACTTCGGCATCGCCTTGAGCGCACGGGGGATCATCGCAAGAACAAAGAAGGGAATCGCAAAGGCAAGGCTAAACGCCACCATTCCGAGGATTGGAAACAGCAGGTCGCCGGTAGTTGCGCTGACGAGAATGGTTCCGACAAAAGGAACCGTGCACGTAAAGGTTGTCAAGCTGAAAACGAATCCGAGAAGAATCGGTGCAACTAATCCGCCGACTTTGGATTTGTTCTGCACTTTGTTGACGAACTTCGTTGGAACTTGGAGTTCAAAAAGCCCGAACAGATTCAGCGCAAGAACAATAAACAGGATGCCGAGAAAAGCGTTTGCAATCGGGCTAGCGGCAAGTTTTTGAACGCCGGAGGCCCCAAATGCAAGCGTGACTACCAATCCCAATCCGACGAACGTTCCGATGATCCCAAAGCAGTAGGCAAGCGCGTATTTAAGCGTCGCGGCGGGGCCTTCCTCAGATTTTTTGGTGAAGTAGCTGACCGTGATCGGAATCATTGGCCAAACGCAAGGAGTAGCGAGTGCAAGGAGCCCAGCCGCAAAACTAAGAAGAAGGAACGGAAGCAATCCGGCATTCTTTGCGTCGGCAATTCGTTTGGTAGTGTCATCAACAGGCGCGGCAGGTTGTTCATCGCCACCAGTTTCTGAACCACTAGTTGCCGATCCGCCAGCCTTTGCCATGACTTCGGGATTATCACTACTGACGTCATCGGCAGGTGCATGGTAGCCAGCAGGTTGTTCTGCGGGCGTGAGAACAGGAATGGTGCGGTCATCCCGCGCATCGCCAGCAGGGGGGACGAAATCTACTCCCAGTAGTGCCCGCCGAGGACGGTCACACGAATTGTCATCGCAGTTTTGGGCGCGTACTTCGACTTGCGCCTGACCTTCGCCCATAACCCCCATCTTCACGCGTACTGGGATCGCAAATGAAAACTCGCCTTCGTACCAAACACCTGGCTTTTCAAATCCAGGAACATTTTTCACGTATCCGGCAGGATAGATGGCGTCTCCAGCTGGTTCGATAAAGTTGCCTTCTTGTTCAAAGTTGAGTTCAATTGAAACCCATTCTCCAGTGAGCTGTGGCCCAAAAGCGTGCCATCCATCTTCAAGCTTGCCCGTGACAATAAGCTGAGTTGTTTCACCGGGACGGGTATCTGGATTAGCAAGGGTTGCTGTCCAGGTTGTGTAACCGCTTTCAACGGTAGACGGAGCCTTTTCTGCTTGACCGAATGAAAAAGCAGCGGTCAGCACAAATAAGCTGACCAGGAAGAATTGGAGAATTCGAATCATATTGGTTTAGTTTTGTCCCGCCTGAGCTTTGGCCCAAAATGCGGCTCTGGCGACAGTGTTCCAACCCTTGGGAGATGGTTTGAGCTTAAACTTTGCGTTAGCCGAAATGCTGGTTGGGGCAAAACACATCGTGTTTGTGCACTGCTGGTAGCGAACTTTTACGCTGAGGTTATTTTCGCCGGCCTTACCTAAAACCTTGAGTAGAACGGGAATTTCAACGACTCCTGAGTAGGTAAACGATTCTTCGGTTTCTCCACCTACCTTGTGTGCTTCTCCTGCTGGATACTTCACTTGCACGACTTGAACGTTTGTGCTTCCACTCGAAACGGATACAGGTATCTGATAATCCTGACTCGGAGGATTTTGGTACCCGTGCAGGCCGTCGGCAAAGGTTAGAGTGATCACTCCCGCTACCGGGCCGCCCGAAACGCCTTGGTCACTTTTCAATTTCAGTGAGACAGTAGGCGGATCATTTTGCTGCATGACATGAGAGTTCATGGCGAGCGCGGTGGCAACGATAAGTGATGTCATTTCAATCTCCGTGAATTATTCTACTGAAGTAGACGAATGAAACTCGCCCGATTGTGGTTCCCCGAAAGGGGATTAGGTCGCAATTCGTTGTTAGTTAGTCAAACCCAAGAAGCTCTTAATTTTGTAAACCGTGGTTTGCCGGTTCATTTCGGCAATTGCCAAGGTAAGTGGAACTTCGTTAGGGCACACTTTGACGCAGTTTTGAGCATTACCGCAGTTGGTGATGCCCTCTTCAGAAGTAAGGAATTCCAAACGCTCGTTGGCAAATGTTTTTCCAACCATGTGTAAGTTGAAAAGAAGTGCTTGTCCGATTGCGGCTGGGCCAACGAATTCAGTGCGTTCGTTGACTTGTGGGCAAGCTTCCACACAGCAACCGCAAGTCATACAGCGACTGAGGTCGTAGCGGAGTTTGCGGACATGATCGTCTTGTGGCTGAGCCATTCCTAAGTCGTAGGAGCCGTCAATTGGAACCCATGCTTTGACTTTGATCAAGTTGTCGAACATTTTTGATCGGTCAACAATAAGATCGCGGATGAGCGGGAATTTGCTCATTGGCTCAAGCTTGACGACGATTTTGTCGCCTTCAACAATGCCGACTTCATCAATCAGGGCGGTGCAAGCTTGGCGAATATGTCCGTTCACGTACATCGTGCAGGTTCCACAGACTTCTTCAAGGCATGCGGCTTCCCATGCAACTGGTTCAACAAGCTTTCCGTCAATCGTTACCGGATTCTTGCGAATCTCCATGAGGGTTGAAATGACGTTGGCATCTTCCCGATAAGGGATTTCGAATACGTGCCAGAAAGGCTTGGAATCCTTACTGGTTTGCCTTTTCACTTCAAATCGAATTGTTTTCGCCGCAACCGCTGTGGACATAACGCTCCTCTATTCTACGCAATAGACGAGAACTTTGGCATCATTGCCGCTGATAGACCGTCTAGAATTCAAGAAAGTGAGCGCATTGGGGCAAGAACTGGGCACTCAGGATTCCAGAACTGCGATTCTCGGGGTTCCTGTGAACGCATCTACGATGGACGAAACCATTGATGGATTTGAAAAGCTTATCTTGACCGGCGAGCCTCATATTGTCGTAACGGCTGACGCTTCAGGAATTGTAATTGCTCAAGAAGACCCTGAGCTATTGGCTATTTACCGATCTGCAAGCTGGGTCACGGCTGATAGTAACGGTGTTGTTTGGGCTTTGCGACGAAAAGGAATCGAAACCGAGCGGGTGAGTGGAGTTGATGTTGCCGACCGCTTATTCGCCCTGAGTGCTCAAAAAGGCTATCGAGTTTTTCTGCTTGGTTCTTCGCCAGGGGTTGCGGAAGAAGCGGCGGAGAGAATCCGGCTTAAGCACCCTGGTTGCAACATAGTTGGTACACGTCATGGCTTTTTCCCAGCGGATGACGACAAGTTAGTTGCTGAAGAAGTAGCTCCTTTTGAACCAGATATTTTATTAGTTGCGATGGGCATTCCTCGGCAGGAAAAGTTTATTGCCGCGACTCAAGAAATCATTAAAGCAAAAGTCGCAATTGGAGTAGGAGGCACACTGGATGTGATGAGCGGTCGCGTGAAACGGGCTCCTGCGATTATTCAAAAAATGAAGCTGGAATGGCTTTGGCGCACCTTACTCAACCCGAAAAAGTTTTCAAAAGCTAAGACCTTGCCGAAGTTCGCAAGTCTGGTTTTACGTAACAAGGAATGAAAATTTACACAAAGACTGGCGACGATGGTACATCGGGCAATTTGCTTGGCGAGCGGCGCAAGAAGGATGATCTACTATTCGCAGTTCTAGGAGACTTTGACGAGCTCAATGCCTGCCTTGGATTAGTAGCTGGGGCGCAGGATTTGGATGCGCGAACCTTAGAAATTCAATCTTATATTTTTGATCTCGGTGCTGAAGTCGCTTCACTTTCTCGCGATGTCCGCTTTGTCGCGAACGATATTGAGGGCGAAATCGCTCAATTAGAACAGGATATCGACGACATGGTGGCGCAGCTTCCAGAGTTAACGAATTTCATTCTTCCGGGCGGAAGCATGGCTTCGCAATACGCTCATTTAGCTCGTGCGGTTTGCCGCCGGCTAGAGCGATCCATGGTTGCACTGCAAAACGACGAATCCAACTCGCTCAGACCAGAAGTAGTACAATGGGTTAACCGATTTTCGGACTGGCTGTTTACTCTGGCGCGGTTTGAAAACTACTCCCGGGGCATTGAAGACCCAATTTGGACGAAAAAATGATTACCTCACTCATCGCTTCTGTTCTCATCAACTCAAGTCCGTCAATGACTCCTGCCCAGCAAAGCGGAGCACAGATTGTTTCTAATTGTCTGGCCCGATATTATGGCCGAGCGAACTTAGGGGGAGTTATTCAGTCGAAATTTGAGGTCGGAAACAAAAAAGTGACAGTGGCGACGAAAATTCAAGTTTCCAATCCCAACTTAATTTTCTTAGAACAAAAAACAAGTGAGTCGCCGCAAGCGTTTCGGTTAGTTTCTGATGGAGAGCAGTTTGCATACCCAATGGAAACAAGTTGGGGCGATAAAAAGGAATATCGACCAGTTCAAGAGCCGATTGAACAGCGCGACGGAACATATTTGACTGTGGAAGCACTGTACGGCGTAGTCGCTGACCGTTTACCAGATCGCTCAATTCCTCTAGATATAGTTATGAACCGGGAGCGAGATTTGGTTGCCATTCAAGGATTCCTTAAGGATTTCAAATACTATGGCGAAGCTGAGTTGAACGGCGAAAAGGTTGATATTGTTACCTGCAAGGTCAGAAGAACTCCAACAACTGATTACACATTGGAAGGTGCCTTTTACATCAGCAAAAAAGGAGACTTGCGAAAGTTTGATACCGCCGAGAAAACTATCCAAAACAATAAAGAAATTGTTTTCCGAATGAGTTGGGATGTAAACGTGTGGGTCAACGAAAAGGAACGTCTCGATAAGGGTCTGTTTAACCTCCAGCGCATGATGGATAAGTGAGCATCATTTGAGACTACTGGGCAATCTTTACTTTTAGTGTAAGATTGAGTTGTGGTCGAAATGACTGAGAAAATCCTCAAGGCGAAAGATCTTAAACGCGGCATGAAGGCTCGCGTAGTGAGCATAAACGAAGAGGAGGATGTTTGTCCCCGGTTGCTAGAACTTGGTCTATTTCCTGGTACAGAATTTCAAGTCGTTAAAATTGCCCCATTGGGTGACCCAATAGAAATTAATCTTCACGGCTATAAGCTGTGCATTCGAAGAAGCGAAGCAGGGTGTCTGCGACTTGTTGAACTCGATTGACCTTCCAAAGTCTGCAAGAGCTTTGCCGCAAATTGCCTTAGTAGGTAATCCTAATGCAGGCAAAACTAGCCTTTTCAATGCGCTCACTGGTTCGCGCCAAAAAATCGGGAATTATCCTGGTGTAACTGTAGAGAAGATTGTTGGATCGCTCGAACTGGACGGTGTTCAGCACGAACTCTTAGATGTTCCAGGGCTATATTCACTGACTGCTATTTCCACTGATGAAGAGGTTGCTATTGATGCTTTATTAGAATCTGGTCAAGCTCCTGACTTAGTGATTTATGTTTTGGATGCCTCTAATCTTGAGCGCAACCTTTTTCTGTTTTCACAACTCGCTGAAACTGACCTTAATGTCATCGTTGCTTTAACCCTGACCGATGTGGTGAAGCGAGAACAGGGCGAGATTGACCTTGCCGCTCTATCCAGCCACTTAGGCTGTGAAGTGATTCCTGTAGTTGCATACAAAGAAACAGGGATAGCTCAGCTCAAGGATGCAATGGTGAGGGCCTTAGCAGACCCTCGGGAGTTGGAACTCGACGTAGGATTCCCACAGATCGTATTAGAGTCTGCCGACCGCGTGGTTGACCAGATGAACCGCTGGGGAGTTGACCTCAAGCGCAAAGATGCTCGTTGTGTTTTGCTTGACGAGCACTGCACCACTGGCGATCGTTTTCGAGAAATTCCCGAGCTTTGGAACGTTGTTGAAGAAGAACGCGCCAAGATTTTTGGACACACTGTTCAAGCGAAAACAGTGGACGCTCAGTCGCGCTATGCATGGGCTTCAAAAGTAAAACGGGATTCCTACATTGGGCCGACTGTACCGAGGAAATTTACAAAATCTGATCGGATAGATGCGGTTTTGACGCATCGGTTTTTTGGATTAGTTTTCTTTTTGCTTTTGATGTACGGGGTGTTTCAATCCATATACACGCTTGCGGCTCCATTTATGGACATCATTGATGGCGGCAAGACTGCATTTGCAGATTTCGTGTCGCCCATGCTTTCCGGAGCACCAGCAGTGCAAAGCTTGGTCGTAGATGGGATTATTGAGGGAATTGGAAGTGTGATTATCTTCTTGCCTCAAATCATGATTCTGTTTTTGTTTATCGCGATTTTGGAAGGTACCGGATATCTAGCGAGAGCCGCTTTTCTAATGGATCGTCTGCTTGGGTGGTGCGGGTTGAACGGGCGCGCATTTATTCCCCTGTTGAGTAGCTTTGCTTGCGCGATTCCTGGGGTTATGGCAGCCCGCGTAATGCCCGATCAGCGAAGCCGCTTGATGACAGTGCTTGTGGCACCGCTGATGAGTTGTTCAGCGCGGTTGCCCGTCTATATGCTTCTCATTGGAGCAGTAATTGAACCTCGCTATGGCCCGATTTGGGCTGGATTCTCGCTATTCCTGATGCACTTCATCGGGCTTGCGGTTGCTATTCCTGTGGTTCTGGTTCTGAATAAGGGAATCTTTAAAGGAAAGCGGTTGCCTTTTATGATGGAGCTTCCTAAGTATCAGTGGCCCCGCTGGAAAGATGTATTGCTCACCGTTGTGTCCCGCGCTAAAGTGTTCTTGGTCACTGCGGGGACGATCATTTTTGCGATGACAGTTATTATTTGGGCTTTGCTTTACTTCCCGCGCGGCGATGAAAAGGCTTATAGTGCCGAGTGGGTTGCCCAAGGCAAGGTTACTCAAGGGGCTGAGTTTGAGCATTACTTAGAAATGCGCCAACGCGAAGATTCAATTCTTGGTCGCTTTGGACGGACAATTGAACCTGTATTCAAGCCCGCTGGTTTCGACTGGAGGTTAACAACGGCTATCTTGGCGGCCTTTCCGGCAAGAGAAGTTGTCGTCCCAGCCATGGGAATCCTTTTCGGCAGTGGTAGCGATATTGAAGGTGAAGAACAAGAAGCTTCGCTAATGAACTCAATTAATTCAGCGAAGTGGCCCGATGGTCGGCCGCTGATGACTCCATGGACGGCGGCGAGCCTCATGGTGTTCTTTGCTTTGTGTTGCCAGTGTATGGCCACCCTCGCGGCAATCAAGCGCGAAACAAATAGTTGGAAATGGGCCGCATTTGCCTTTGGTTACATGACGGCTTTGGCGTATGTATTAAGTATTGCTGTGTATCAAATCGGGAGCCGGTTCGGATGAGCCTGCCAGAAATTTTTACAATAGCAATCGTAGTTGGTGTCGCGGTACTGTTCGTTGTACGGCGGGCACTGGCTTCTGTAAAGGGTGAAAAGGGAAGTTGTAAGTCCTGCGGGGATACTTGTGGATGCGAGATCAAGAATCAACTGAACTCCCGGAAATAAATACTCTTGTTCGCCAAAGAATTAAATTTGACTTCGGCTGGCAAAAGCGCTTTTTGTTGATTTACTTTTTAGTGATCACAGTTATTTTTATTTATAGCCCGGAAGAATTTGCGGCGATTACAGTTTTTCCTTCGTGGGCGTGGTGCCTGCTTGGTTTCACATTTTTGGTGAGAATTCCTCTGAAGAAATGGCTGAGCAACCTGAAGTTTGCATTGATAGCTGTTATCCCAGTTCTCATGCTTACCTCTGAAGAAGTTTACGCACCCTTACGTGGAGTTCTTCATTCTACTGATACTGCTGAGCCGTGGATCACATCCTTGAACTGCGCTGGCGGCATGATTGAGGCCGCGGAAGAAGCTGTAGCCACTGGCTCTCCAATTATCTTATTGCAAGAATCGCCTTCCCGCAAGGATCTACTGATTCTTGCTGAGAAAGAGGGCTATAGAGTTGATTGGGGCATAGACGCATCGGTTCTTACTAAGTTTGAGGATCAGCAAAAGTCTGCTAAACCGATAGTTATCAAGGAGCAAAACTTCACTTTGGTCGCCATTGACAACGACCTTGTCATTGTCTCTCTTCGCCTACAGCCGCCAATTTTTAGGCTTGATCTTTGGAATCCTGAGTGCTGGACATCTCAAACTCAGAACCTGCGATCACGGAAGGATGAACTACGCGAGGTAGTTAAGGTGGTAAGGTCTACAACGAGCAAGATGGGCTCAATTGACTTCGATCCACTCATTATCGTCGGAGGGGACTTTAATGCAATTCCTTCTCAACTTCGAGTTGAGCCTTATCAATTAATGGACTACGGGGACTCAATGGGAGTTGGGTGGATTGGGACAGCGGTGAATGACTTTCCGCTAGCTCGGATTGATCGAGTGTGGTCAAATGGAATGGATACTGATGTCTCTATGTTACTTGTCAAAAAAACCATGAATTCAGACCACCGGATGGTTGTGGTCTACAGATAAGAATCCCCAGCTAGCGCAAACCAGCCAGGGATTGAATTGAGAACTATTCTTTTTCGACTTGGGTGAAGTCGAGTTCGACCGGAGTATCGCGACCGAAGATTGAGATCATAACCTTGATCTTTTCGCGGTCGGCGTTGACTTCTTCAATACGTCCAGCGTAATCCAAGAACGGGCCATCGATAATTCGAACCATGTCTGCCTTGTTGAACGCAACCTTGGGAGCTTCCAGGCTTTGTTCAAGGTTGTTCATGATGCGCTTGACCTCGTAATCTTCGAGCGGAACAGGTTTGTTTCCGCTGCTCACGAAGCCAGTGACACCACTCGTGCCTTTCACGAGCTTGAAGGTTTCTTCGCTGAGGTTCATTTGAACCAGGATGTAACCAGGGAAGACTTTACGATCAACTTCAACTCGTTTGCCATTACGGGTGGTCAGTTCTTTTTCAGTTGGAATCAAGATTTCGTAGATATCTAAACCCCAAGCCCCTTCAAGTTCTGCTCGTCGGGTGAGGAGTTCTTTTACTTTCTTTTCGTGTCCAGAAATGGTATGGACGGCGTACCAGGCTCGTGCCATTAGTGAACCCTCAACATCCTAAAGATTTGGTCAATTCCGATGGAAAGAATATACAGAATGCCGGTAACGAGCACGCAGACACCTAAAACTGTTCCCGTCAGACGGGTGGTTTCTTGCGGTGTTGGCCAAGTGACTTGGCGGCTTTCGCGCTGAACATCCTTTAAAAATGTCCTCGGCCCCCGGCGGGAAGTCGGGGATGGCATTTTTGCCGATGCTTTCGGCTTCGTGCTCTTTACTTCGTCAGTATCCTTTGTCATGATTTCCAATGCGGCCGCGAGGCCTAAAAGAGGGGATAAAACGAATATACCACTGCGCTAGAACGCAGTGGTATATGTGGTAGGTCGGAATCTGCGAAATTACAAATTAGGCAGAGATCTTTTTGATCTTGTATTTCAGGATGCCAACTGGCGCCTCGAATTCAGCCGTTTCACCCGATTTTAAGCCAAGAAGAGCTTCACCCATCGGTGATTCTTCGCTAATCAGGTCTTCATCGGCGTTTGCTTCGATGCTGGCAACAATCCGAATGTCAAAGCTGAAATCTCGCTCTACGTCTTCAACCGTTACTTTGGAGCCAAGTCCAACATAATCTGTTGGGATTCGATCAGCTTCTAAGATTTCCGCACCAGAAAGAATGGTTTTCAGTTCGGTAATGCGGCTTTCCACCATCGCTTGTTCGATCTTGATTTCATCCAGTTCGTTGTTGTCTTCACTGAATTCGCCGTGATCTTTGCTCTCGCGGATGCGGGCAGCGATTTCCGCTCGCTTAGTTACAGTTAATTGCTGCAACTCAGCTTTGAGCCTTGCGTGTCCGGCGGCCGTGAGTAGGACCGGGGCACTCTGTTCTAATTCTAACTCTTCCATAGATTTCGCTTTCCGCTTCTCAGGGAGACGCGTATTATATCGGCTCCGTTTGCTCCTTTACGTAGATTTGTTGTTTTTGTTCCACATAGTAGGCCTGCCGAGCTAAAAATTCTCTAAGCCTTTGTGGGGATTTCATCCAAAGACGGTAAGGGAACAAGATTCGGTTCAGGTCATACTTGCAACGTGCGATTCGGCATTTTGATCTTTTTGGTGGGAGTCTTCACCACGGGTTGGGCGCAGGATGGAAATTCTCAGCAGGGTGAAGCAGAAATTCCGTTCAGTATGCCGCCCCAGGTTTTCGTGACCGTCGTCAAGCCACAAATCGGATCAGACTTAGTTACGGTCACGGCGAGGGAGGAGGACTACAATCCAGCGCTACTCAAGTTTCAGTGCCAGCAAGTGGGGAAATTTGCCGGATCAGAAAGCCGTGGCATAGAAATCAAAGGGGCTAATATCGGTAGCCAAGGCGCGTCAGGCTTGGTTCGCGCTACTTTTGCGTGCGATGGTTTAATTAATCGCGAAAATAAATCTTTGAACATCGATGCGATTGTGAAAGCATTTTTGGGAAGCCCAAAGCCGATGATCTCAAGTTTCCTCATTCAGTTTGAAGGCGAGGAAGCTGGGCCGCAAACAATTCGGCGGATAGTGAATCAACAGTACATGCTTGAGGGTAAAAACTTAACGAACCCGACGGGGTTAGAGTACCGAGTAGAAGTGCTGACGCAGGATACTCGGGCTTTCACGATCCCTGGTTCACTTTCTGAAGTTCCAAAAGTAAAAGAAACACAGCCAACGAACAAACTTCATCCACTTGTGATTCCGTCGCTTGTTGTGGGGTTAATTGCGGCGAGTGCTTTGGTATACTTCGCGGTGCTTCGTCCAAGGCCCAAGCCCCGGGGCAAATGAGAGATTCTTGAAATGCGTGACGTAAATTCAGTAACACTTCGCGAGCTAGTTGAAATTGCCTACAACGAAACCGCTTCTGACATTTTCATTAAAGTGAACAGCCGCCCTCGAATGAAGCAGCACAGCTTCGTTCGTGATATTCCAGGCGAATGGCCAGTCTTGGGGGATGAAGATGTCACCCGCATTATCCGCGAGGTTATGACTGAGCGCCAGTACAACCAGTTTCTCGATAAAAACGAAATGGACTTAGCGTTCGTTCTCGAAGGGAAGTGCCGGGTGCGAACCAACGTTTACAGCCAACGAGGATCTATGGCTGCGGTTTGCCGGGTCGTTCCAAGCCGAATCCGAACTTTGGAAGAACTTGGTCTTCCTCCATCACTTTCAGAAGTAACTAAAAACCGACAAGGATTGGTACTCGTGACTGGTCCAACGGGTTCCGGTAAGACGACGACTCTTGCGGCTCTGATTGACATCATTAACGAGCAACGCCGAGCGCACATCGTTACCATCGAAGACCCGCTCGAAGTTGAGCACCAAGATAAGAACTGCTACGTCAGCCAACGCGAAATCGGTATCGACACGGAAGACTTTTATCCGGCAATGCGCGCAGTCGTTCGGGAAGCTCCTGACGTCATCCTCGTTGGTGAAATGCGGGATACCACCACAATGAACGTTGCACTTCAAGCTGGTGAAACCGGTCACTTGGTTTTCTCTACTGTTCACACTGCTTCGGCTTACGAAACTCTCGACCGAATTATCAACATGTTCCCGCCGCATGAAAAGATTCACCTTTGTCAGCGGCTTTCCAACTCATTGCAGGCAGTTATTGCGCAGAAGTTGGTTCCACGGGCGGATGGCAACGGACGGGTTGTTGCCGCAGAAATCTTGATTTGTACGCCAACCGTTAGTAAAGCAATTGAAGACGGACACTTTGGAGACATTTACCACCACATGAACGAAGGCGGATTCTGGGGAATGCAGACCATGAACCAATCGCTCGCTCGTTACGTTAAGGCGGGAATCGTTACGGAGGACGTTGCTTACAACTACGCAGGAATCCTCTCTGAATTGAAACAAATGCTTCGTCGCTAGGATCAAACGGGCGATGCATCCTACTTTAGAGGCTCTACTACGCAAAGTTATGGAGGTCGACGCAAGTGACCTCCATATCAAAGCGGATAATCCGCCATTGATGCGAGTGCGGGGTGACCTGCATAGAACAGACCTGCCGGTTCTCACGGAGGGCCAAGTTGAAGAAATCTTTAACTCAATTCTCACGCAAGATCGGAAAGAGAGATTACATAGCTTCAAGGAGTGCGATCTTTCGGTCGCCGTGCCTGGATTAGCTCGCTTTCGCGTGAATTTATTTTGGCAACGTCATAAGATGGGCGGCGTTTTTCGACTAATCCCATTCACTATCCGCACAATTGATGAGCTTCGCTTGCCCAAGGTCTGCAAGACTCTTAGTCTTCTGCCTCGAGGATTGATTCTTGTTACCGGCCCAACGGGAAGCGGAAAGTCAACCTCGCTCGCCGCGATGATTGACCACATTAATACCAGCGTGCGAAGGCATATTCTGACTGTCGAAGACCCAATTGAATATGTTCATCCCGATAAGATGAGCATTATCAACCAACGCGAGTTGGGGACAGATACACACAGTTTTGCCGATGCTCTTCGCCACGTGATGCGCCAGAATCCCGACGTGATTCTGGTTGGTGAAATGCGCGATTTGGAGACGATCCAGCTTGCAATCACTGCGGCGGAAACTGGTCACTTGGTGTTTTCAACCTTGCACACGGTAGATGCGGCCCAAACAATTGACCGGATTGTGGACGTATTTGATAGTGAGCAACAAGCCCAGATCAGAACGCAGTTGAGCGTTACGCTTCAAGCGGTTGTTTCGCAAACTCTGTTGCCGCGGATTGATGAAGCGGGTCGGGTTGCAGCTCACGAAGTTATGGTTTGCACCCCAGCAATTCGAACCCTGATCCGGGATGGCAAAACTCACCAAATCATGCCGCACATTCAAACAGGCAACGATTTTGGAATGCAGACACTGGATGGTTGTTTGCTCCAACTCTTGCGGGAACAAAAGGTAGATTACGAGCACGCACTATCTAAAAGCTCGAACACAGCGGAATTCCACCGTCGAGCAGAAAAAGAAGGTTTAGCGGAGGCAACAGCCCTTGCGCATTGAGGAATTACTCCGCCGATGCGTAAGCATGAACGGCTCAGACTTGCACATCAAAACAGATACTGGAACTGTGTATGTTCGGGTGTACGGTGAGCTTTATCCGTTAGAGGATGTGCCTCACTTCACCGATCAAGATTTTCGAGAGGCGGTTAGTGATTTGCTTCGTCCAGATCAGGTTGCCCGATTTGATAAGGATTTAGAACTTGACTTTGCGCTGGAGATTGCCGGAGTTTCTCGGTTCCGAGGCAACTTGTTCCAGCAACGCGAGCATGCACAGGCGGTATTCCGCGTGATTCCGTTTGAAATCGCTTCGATGGAGGATTTGAATCTTCCTCAGGCTTGCTATGATTTCATTGAGCGACCACGCGGATTGGTTCTCGTAACTGGCCCAGCGGGGAGTGGAAAATCCACAACTCTCGCGGCCATGATCGACCGGATCAACCGGAACGAAGACCTGCACATTGTAACGGTTGAAGACCCGATCGAATTCGTTCATGACGACCATGTTGCACTCATCAACCAACGTGAGTTAGACGTTGATACTTTGAGTTTTGCCAACGCACTCAAGTACGTGCTTCGGCAAGACCCGGACGTCATCCTCGTCGGAGAAATGCGCGATCTGGAGACGATCCACCTTGCAATTACTGCCGCGGAGACAGGCCACCTCGTTTTTGCCACATTACATACAGTAGATGCACTTCAAACTGTGGATCGAATTGTCGACGTGTTCCCTCAGCATCAGCAGCAACAGATTCGTATGCAGCTTTCAGTCAACCTGCTAGGGGTTGTCAGTCAAAGTCTTGTCAAACGCAAAGATGGTCGGGGGCGCGTTGCCGCATTCGAAATTCTTAACGCGACAAGCGCGGTACGTAACCTGATCCGTGAAAACAAGAGCTACCAAATCGGTTCAATTATTCAAACTGGGGCAAAGCAAAAAATGCAAACCTTGGATCAGTCGCTCGCCCGCCTAGTTGAAGCTGGTTTGGTAGATATGGAAGAGGCAAAGTCTAAAGCAAAAGACCGCGCTGAGTTTCTCCGTATTGTTGATGTCGGCACAGGTAAGGCGTTCAAAAATAACGCTGTTTCACACGTAAATACGCCTCCCCCAACTGATCCAACAACTTCCCAGCCTGGGCCAGTGCGAGGGCAACCTAATCGTCCAAAAGTAGGCGGTGACTAAAAAATGGCTTCCTTTTGGAAGCCATTTTCAGTTTTAGCTCTTCTTTTTCCGCTTTATGAGCGCGGCTAAGCCAAGGCCAAGGGCTACCATCGTGGCAGGTTCAGGAACGCTTTGCAGGCGGTAAACACTTCCGCCAAAACTCGTAAGAAGAATTTCACCATTTGCATCCGGTTCAATACCGGTGTAGCTGATGGAAGCTCCCAGACCAGCCGTATACTCTTCAAGGCTCAGAGCCACGTTTGCAGCGTTAGGATCGATTGAAAAGAGCTTTCTCGTTACGAAGTCAGCGAAGAAATAGCGACCAACATAGTGGCTGCCTAATGCAGAACCGCGATAAACGAATCCGCCCGTGATACTCTCGCCAACAGAGTGGCTGTATTCGTAAATCGGTGGAACTGCGTTCGCGGCGGGAGGAGCGACTGCAAACGGGTTCGTATGGGTTCCTTCCAACGCTTGCCACCCATAGTTCACTCCGCCGACATTGCCTGCCATCCGGTTGACTTCTTCCCACGCATCTTGTCCAACATCGCCAATGTAGAGGTCACCGTTCGTATCAAACGAAAACTTGAATGGATTTCGTAATCCATAAGCCCAAATTTCGTCTAATCCGGGTGCGTTGACGAACGGGTTGTCGGTTGGAACTGAATAGCCAGTACCGTTACCGCTGACGTCAATCCGCATGATTTTGCCAAGCATGTTATTGATGTTCTGAGCATCGTTTTCCGGATCATTGCTTCCGCCCCCATCTCCCATTGCGATATAAAACATTCCGTCTCCGCCAAATTTAATATTTCCGCCGTAGTGATTGCTTGCGTTAGTTGGGTGGGGAACACTGATGATGTGTTGAGCGGTCGCAAGGTTAAAGTTAGTGGTGCGAATTACATCAAGTGCTTTGGTTTGGTTGTTCACATAGCTTAAATAGACTCGACCGTTAGCCGCGTAGTTGGGGTCAAAAGCCAATCCGAGTAGACCTCTTTCACCGGCTGTGTCTATGCCAGTAACCGTCGCTACAGGGGCTCCCACAACACCGTTAGTTACGGGAACGATCTGCCCGGTTTTTTGGAGAGCATAGTACCGATTTGGATTGAGGGGATCACCGTAGGCACCGGTAAGCTGGCTCATTCCCGTTCCATATTGAACAGCGGTGAGTTGGGCAAATGCGCCAGTTGCCAGAATTGCGGCGGTTAATGCAGTAGTTGTTCGCAGGCTTAACTTCATAATTCTCCTCTCATCACCAAAGCGATATTTCCTTTATACAGGGTTATCCTGTTAATTTTCCTGAGTTTATGAAAACTTTACGTCTGGGCTGGGGAAAGCGGCAAGGTAGATTTGAATTCATGCCGAACTTGCCGGAGGATTCAATAGACAGTGCCTTGTTCCAAGAGAACGAACGCACGTCGTCAGTTGGTCAGCCGAAGCAAATAGTTTCTGTGGGCGAACTCCATTTGAGAGCGGGAGGTTACTTGCCCCACGTAAACGTAGCTTATGAGACTTGGGGCACTCTGAATTCAAATGCTTCCAACGCTATTCTTATCTGCCATGCGCTCAGTGGAGATTCCCACGCGATAGGTTGGTGGGATCGCATAGTTGGGCCAGGAAAAGCAATCGATACAGATCGATACTTTGTTGTGTGTAGCAATGCGTTAGGCGGTTGCCAAGGCACGACCGGGCCAGCAAGCGTTGCGGAAGACGACCGACCTTACGGAAGCAGATTCCCGGTCGTTCGAGTCGAGGATATGGTTGAAGTCCAGGCTCGTCTTGCCGACCATCTTGGAATCAGCCGGTGGCATTGTGTCGCAGGTGGAAGTATGGGCGGAATGCAAGCACTCTGCTGGGCGGTGCAGTATCCAGATCGCGTTGCTGGCGTGTGGGCTACTGCATCCTGCGCGGCCCACAGCGCAATGCAGATAGGATTTAACGAAGTAGGCAGGCAAGCCATTCAACGTGATCCTGAATGGAGGGGCGGCGACTACTATGATCGCTCGGGGCCTGTTAATGGGTTATCGGTAGCCCGTATGGCGGGGCATATTAGCTATCTATCCGATCAAAGCTTTACCATGAAGTTTGGGCGAAGGCTTCAAGATGGAGACGAGTTCCGATTCGATAACGGAATCGAGTTTGCGGTCGAGAGCTACTTAAACTATCAAGGCGATAAATTCACAAATCGCTTTGACGCCAATTCGTACTTGGTTTTAACACGGGCTATCGATTATTTTTCGCTAGAAAATATCGAGATGGCCAAATGCAAATTTCTTTTCACTAGCTTTGATTCTGACTGGATTTACCCATCCCATCAGAGCGAGCAACTCCACGCCATGGCAGAGAAAGCAGGGAAGCAGTCAGAGTGGCACGAGATTGCTTCTCCGATGGGGCATGACTCGTTTTTATTGGATGATCAGCGGCAGGCAGAGATTGTGAAAGACTGGTTATTGCGGTTTTAAGTTGCTTGGGCTGATAAATCCACCTCATATACATCATAATAATTTCAGCTTTTGTTGGCTGGTTAAATTCAAATATCGGGGAGACTTTGGAAAAATACGCTGTGCTCATGATCGGCGGCGAGGATGCTCGTCGTGGCTTTTTGAAACGTGCGATGGAGCGTACTCGCATTGTGCACGAGGAGGTTTATTTTGTCTATCCGGCTGATTTTGTAGAGCAGTGCGTAGAGCTATTCTCCGAGGGCAGACACGTCAAATTTATTCTTCTGTGTTCCGATTTAGTTGAGGAAGAAGCCGTGCAGATTACAAAAACGTTACGAGGGTGTGAGGTGCTGCACTCATCCAAAATCGTTGTAGAGAGAGCGAAGCATTCTGATTTATTACCAATCATCGGGGCAGGGGCAACGAGCATCATTGATGCACCCGAAACTCAGGCGGAGGCGGACGAGATTTATCTGCAGACCGCTTGTTATTGGATTCTCGCTGACCGACAGCCTCAGTTGAATCTAAAGAGTTAAGGCCTAATTCCTTGGGACAAGTGGCCCGTTCGTTGCTAACTCACCCTGGGTTATGACATACTCCTAATCCTCTGCGGGGGTGTAGCTCAGTGGTTAGAGCGCCGGCCTGTCACGCCGGAGGCCGCGGGTTCAAGTCCCGTCATCCTCGCCATAGAACCCAGAGTGCCGCGGTAGCTCAGTTGGTAGAGCAAAGCACTGAAAATGCTTGGGTCGCCGGTTCGAGTCCGGCTTGCGGCACCACTTTTTTAATTTATTCCTCGGTATGAAGGAGAACTTCTAACAAGCAGACGTCTCGCCATTGGCTGTCTAACTGGCCATGCTTTTCATGGATTCCTACGTCGCGGTAGCCAGTGCTTCTAAATAATTCTAAGCTGGATTCGTTTTCGGGAAAGATTTTGGCAATCAGTTTCCAAAAACCTTGTTCACCTGCGGTTGTATGGCAATGGTTGATTAACTGCTTACCAATTCCTTGCCCACGGTGGTTAGGGTCAACGTAGACAGAGATTTCACCGACTCCCGCATAAACTCGGCGACTGCTCGTTGGGGAGACTCTGACGAAGCCAGTGACGAAGTCTACGTCGTTATAGCTAACAAGAAATATAGGGTCGGATTCAACGAGTAGCTGAATGTCGTCCCAGCCGCGGAGCTTGGTTTCAAAAGTTGCAATCCGCTCAGCAATTCCATCCGAATAGATTTCTGCGACTCGCTTGTAGTCCGCCATGGAAATCGGTCGAATTGCTATCGAACTTGGCATTGAGAGTATTCTGGCACTCAGCGTAGTGCTGTTTTTGGTTCAAACTGCCCAAAATTGCCTTACACAGTTGAGGGAGCGACCAATGATTCAGTATAGTAGGAGGTCGCGGCTACGCCGTATTCAGGAGATTTAAGATGGCAAGGGTATGTCAGGTAAGCGGAAAGAAGGCAAATAAGGCGAAGCACGTGCGGCACCGCCACTCGGCTTGGAAGTTCCGTGCACCCCACAAGAACCGATGGCAACACGCCAACCTTCAAACTGTGACCATCAACACTCCTAACGGAAAAGTGCGAATGACAGTTGCCGCTTCGGTA
Source organism: Fimbriimonadaceae bacterium (assembly GCA_019638675.1). GTDB lineage: Bacteria > Armatimonadota > Fimbriimonadia > Fimbriimonadales > Fimbriimonadaceae > UphvI-Ar2. Next base: position 2,110,209 of record JAHBTE010000001.1, read on the forward strand.
ATGAAGACCGAAGAATTCGCAATGGTTGTTTGCGGATTGAAGCCAATTCCAAAAGCTTGGCTGACCAAACCAGACTACAACGTTTGATCAAGATTTAGATAAAAAAGCCGCTTGGTGAAAACCAAGCGGCTTTTTCTGTTTAACTCAGTTAGTTTCCAGCCGCGACTGGAGAATTCAAAGTTCGACCGGGATAGGTTTGCAATGCGATTTCCAAGCAGTCCATTGCTTTGCCTAAGTCCTCCAAGTTGAGCACGTAAGCAATCCGCACTTCATCTAATCCGCATCCCTTTGTTGAATAGAATCCCGTGCCGGGGGCCATCATTACGGTCGAATTGTTGTGTCGGAACTCTTCAAGCATCCATTGGCAGAAGCGGTCGCTGTCGTCGATAGGGAGCCGCACCGTTGCGTAGAACGCACCGTGAATATCAGGGCAGGTAACGCCTGGCATCGCGCGGAGGCGAGAAACAAGCAGATCGCGGCGACGGGTGTATTCCAATCGCAGATCATCAAAATAGCTTTGCGGCGTGTCTAACGCGCCAATAACACCAATCATCTCAAGGGTTGGTGAAGATAGCCGTGCCTGAGCAAAGCGTACGGCGGCATCCATGATCTCTTTGTTCTTGGTAACAAAGAATCCGATCCTCGCACCGCAAAGGCTGTAACGCTTGCTGACCGAATCCACCATGATTGCGTTTTGTTCAGTACCGGCGAGTTGCAAAACGCTGACCGGGCGAACTCCATCGTAAGCAAACTCCCGATAAACTTCGTCAGCGATGACATAGAGATTGTGCTCGTTTGCAATTGAAATGAGTTCTTCGAGTTGTTGTTTGCTGTAAATGGTTCCAGTTGGGTTGCCTGGGTTACAGATGATGATTGCTTTGGTGCGATCTGTCACGCGCTTCGCAAATTCTGAACTTGGCGGTAGCGCGAAGTTGTCTTCGATTTTCGTAGGGATAGGAACAACATTGATCCCAGTGCCAGCGGCAAATCCGATGTAGTTGGCGTATAGCGGTTCCGGCACGATAACTTCGTCGCCTTCGTTGCAGATCACATTGAGGGCGATGTTCAGTGACTCTGATCCAGCGGTTGTGATGATGACTTCATCAGTGGAAACATCTATTCTGTTTTTGCGGTAATCGGCGGCGACTTTCTCCCGAAGCTCGGCAATACCAGCGGAGTTGGAATACTCTAAAACCTGCAAATTAGAGCTCTTCACGGCATCCCAAAACTGCGCCGGACTCGGGACATCAGGTTGACCAATATTGAGGTGGTACACCTTGACTCCTAACTTTTTAGCGGCATCGGCATAGGGTGCAAGTTTGCGGATCGGCGAGGCCGGCATTGCTTTGGCGCGTCGTGAAAGAGGGAGAGCCATCTGTAACTGGAATATTACTGTAGATTCCAAATAGTTAGGCCCGACCATCGGTTTTGGCGTTATTCGATTGGGAATACTGAGTGCAGATGGTTGATTTTTCTGATGTTCAGCGAGCTGCTTCGGTTTTGGATGGAGTGGCGCACAAAACACCCGTTTTGACATCGAAAACTGCAAATGAAAAGTTTGGGGCTCAACTGTATTTTAAATGTGAGAATTTTCAGAGAGCGGGAGCTTTTAAGTTCAGAGGGGCGTACTTTGCACTTAGTCAACTGAGTGAAGATCAGCGCACTAGAGGTGTTCTGACATACTCGTCGGGAAATCACGCTCAAGCTCTGGCTCTGGCGGGAAAGTTGTTTGGCGTCCAAATTGTTGTGATCATGCCGAGCGACGCGCCTGCGCTCAAGGTGGCGGCAACCAAAGGGTACGGAGCGGAAGTAATTCTGTACGACCGAGACGAAACAAGCCGCGAAGCTCTGGGTTCTCAGATTTCCGCGGAGCGCGGGTTGACGGTGATTCCGCCATACGACCACGTCGACATTGTTGCTGGGCAGGGAACAGTTGCCAAGGAGCTAATTGAGAAAGTGGGTGAGTTGGATTATTTGATGGTCTGCGCGGGTGGAGGCGGATTGCTGAGCGGATCGTCACTTTCTGCCAAAAAAGTTTCACCAAATTGCAAAGTGATTGGAGTTGAACCAGAAGCCGGCGACGATATCTGCCGGTCATTTCGCTCTGGCCAACTAGAAACTTGCCACAACCCAGAAACTATCGCTGATGGGGCAAGAACTCCTTCGGCAAGCGAACTAACTTTTTCGATCATTAAACAAAACGTATTTGACATGCTGAGCGTGACGGACTCTACTCTGATCGCATGCACCAAATTCTACGCCGAACGAATGAAGATCATTGTCGAGCCCACTGGTTGCCTTTCTCTCGCTGCTTTATGGGAGAACCAGCTGGATGTCGCGGGCAAAAAGGTGGGGGTCATCATCAGCGGTGGCAATGTGGATTTAGCGACTCTGGCTGAATTTTGGAATTCATAATAGCTCAGACGGGAGTAGTTTGTTGCACAATAGTAGACGATGATTCCGTTCGCGCTTGGTTTGATGATGACTCAGCCTTTTGTAGCTCCAACCGTTGAAGATAGTTGGGTGACCGAAAGTATTGAATCCATTTGGCCAAGTGCTGAAGAAGAAAAATGGCTCCAAGTTGGTTGGCGATTGGATTTATTCGCCGCGCGGGCTGAGGCCCAAGAAAAAGGCAAACCTATTTTCATGTGGATGATGAACGGACATCCCACAGGTTGTACGTGAAACAATGGTCAAGCGGACAAGCGTGACTTGTTCATGAAAGATGATGTGATTGCCCGGCTGAAAGATGAGTTCATACCTTTTGCCGGAAACACCAATGAACTGCAAGTGAGCAAATGGGAATCTCCTGAGCGCACCTGGTTCATGGAAACGATTAAGAATATTCATCCAGGTGCGTCCAAAGGAGTGACGGCGCAAGGATTCTATGTAGTGGCGCCGGATGGCCAGGGATACGTGTTTTCTATGCACGGTCGCCAGTGTGATGAATTCATGAAGTTGCTTGATACGGGCCTCGCGATGTACAAGCAATCCCCTCCGAAGCGCGTTGAGATTGTGACAAGTCCAACCAAGCAATGGACTCGTCCCAAGCCGGAAGGAACCCTTGTGGTTCGCTCAATTTCTCGGATTGATCCGATGCCGCTTGATGCTTCTGATAAGAACAAAAGCATAGGACGAGATCACTTTTGGGTATTCCCAGAAGATGCAAAGGAAATATTGAATCAAGTTGGTCGTGAATTCGCGATGCCAGCAAAACTTGCACGGCGTCTAGCTCGATTCCACTTGCTGGATAACGTTCGGGGTGAACCCACTCGCTGGCGATACGACAATATTCAATTGCTTGATATCAAGATGGTTCGAATGTCAGAAGGCAAATTTAGCTTTTCTGGACAGTTCAAGATGTCGAATATGGAAGGGTCTGGCGCAACTGCTAAGGGAACCGAAGGGATTATTTCCGGATCCATTTCTGTAGACAGCAAGTACGGAGTTGCCACTGATTTCACTGCGTTTGTCGATGCAAAAGCCTGGGGCGATCACGACAACACAAGTGGCGCGCCAAAAGGGCAGTATCCGCTCAAAATTGCGTTCCGAGCCATTGATGATGAGATTGCCCGATCAGTCCCCCCACAGCAAAGCTATTTCTGGGGCGAATACCTGGATCCCACTAGCTCAATTCGAGTGCCGTGGCCGTAGATAACCTTGATTTGACGCCGTTTACCAAGTCATCCAATGCCGCAGGGTTTTGCCTGAAGAAAAGGGAAGGTTCGATAAGCTCCATTTCGGAGAGGAGTAGCTCGCCACTGTCTTCGATCAGGTCAACCCTGGCATAGAGAGGTTTTTCAGGAAGCGTGTTGATGACTAGATTGCCTATTTGCGCTTCGTGAAGTTCTACTGGTAAAGCATCTGAAACAGATTCCTCTTGACCAATGAACCTTGGTTGTTTGATGATCTTGTGAGTGAAGTTGCCATCAATGTAAATGAGCGAACGCTCGCCGCCATTAGAGACGGATTCCATAAATGGCTGGCAAATCGGATCGTTTTCAGCTTGGATTTCAGCAAAGAACCTCTCTGCACGCTCAATTTCTCCGATATTGAAGAAATCAGTCATCCAACTTCCGGCTCCGATAGCAGGCTTGAGGACGAAGCGGGTGTATCTGTTTTCAAGGAGCCAAGCTTGGGCTTCGCTAAAGCTTTTAGGCATCAAGGTTGGAACAATGGGAACCCCAGTATCGCTGAGACTAAGCAAATACGATTTATGGATATTAGGAGCGATTAAAACCGCAGAGTTGAAAAGCCTTGTCGATTCACTTACTTGCACAACCCAGTGAGAATACTGCTCTGGAAATTCTGGGTAGTTCCATGTCGAGCGAATGAGCGCAGCGTCGTAATTTGACCAATTAATAGAAATGTCATCCCATGCTACCAACGAGACTTCGAACCCCGCTTCTGCGAATCGCTGAAGAGTGATGGTTTCGTCTACATCGATTTCCGGAATGTTCTGGCAGGTCACAATCGCAAGCCGGGAATTCATACCCAATCAAGTTACTCTAAGGGGTTTGAGAATTGCGGTTATTTGTGCCAATTGGGCTAGAGATTTCAAATCCCAGTATCCCCACTAGGCTCTGTTTTTGCCGGGAATGGAAAGCCTGAAAAGGAGGCTGCTGACAATGATTCCTGGTCATTGTTGGGTTGGGCAGCTCTCTGGTTGAAGGTGAATGCAAATGTTATCGCGGTTAGTTGAAGATGTCCTGAATCCCTCAGATTTAGATGGCCCAGAGAATAGTCAGGATCAATCAAATTCACGCAAGATTAGCCGTCGTGGTGCACTAGCTGGCGGTCTGGTTGCGGCAATGTCGGCCGTAGCAGGTGCAGCTAATGCTCAGAGCCGAATGACCCCGCAACGAGCACCAGGATCTCGACCTCCGAATAATAACGGGTTTGGAGGCGGTGTGTCCGGTGGCGGGGTTTCAAGTGGAAGTGCAGTTTATTCAGGCGGTTTGGTCTCAGGTGGTAGTGGGAATAATCCAGCTGTCAATACTCAACGAACTTGGCAAGACGCTGATTTAAAGCTATTACGAAGAATAAATTACGGGCCAACACCAGCAGATGTTGCGGAATTAAAGGCTATTGGATATACCGCTTATCTAGAAAAGCAGATGAACCCTGCTTCAATTGAGGATACTGCTTGCGAAGCTCGTGTTCAGCAGTTCTCGCCATACCTCTACGACACATTTGTGACCTTGAACCAACAGCCTTGGTGGTCTATAACAGGTAACTGGAATGATGCAGTAATCGTACGCTCTATCTATTCAAAGCGGCAACTGCAGCAGCGCATGTTAGAATTCTGGATGGATCACTTTTACGTGGATAGCGTGAAGGTTCCGGGGCCAGTAATTCTGGATTACTACCGGTCTATTTCGCAGGAGTGCTTTGGTACTTTTCGTGAACTCTTAAAAAGGTCAGCTAACCACGGTGCGATGATGATCTATCTGGATAATTTATTCAGCACTGCTACGCTCATTAACGTTAATTACGCACGTGAAATACTTGAACTTCATACAGTTGGTGTCAATGGTGGCTATACCGAGGCAGACATCTATCAAGTTGCTGACGCATTTACTGGCTGGAGTGTTGTAGAGGACGGGAATCCTAACGAGAACGAATTTGTATTTAAGCCAAGTTTACATATGCCCGGGACACGCACAATCATGCAGAAGTCGTTTCCGCAAAGCGGAAAAGCTCAGGGCGATGCCGTTCTTGATTGGTTAGCTACTCATCCTTCAACTATTAAGTACATAGGCAACAAGCTAACGAGGTTCTTTCTGGGTAAGGATGCTTCTCCAGCTTTAATGTCCAAGATTCAAAGTGCTTGGGGAGCCAATGGTGATATTAAAGCAGTTCTACGGGAGATTTTGTCTCGAACCGAGATTATCAATTCCGTACCAAAGTTCAAGCGCCCCAATCACCTTGTATATGGCTCAATACGCCAGCTGGGTCTGAACCTAACATACATTTCGGGAATTTATTCGGGGCATCTTGTAAAGATGAATATGGCTCCATTTAAATGGTTTCAGCCAGATGGTTACCCAGATGCGTTTGAGTATTGGGCCGGTGGCATGGTTCGGCGTATCCGGTTCGTTCAAGAAATCAATTCCAATTCTGGTCTGATTCAGTTAATGGATGTGAGTGCGATGTTAAGCATGGATGATGCAGCCCGGGTAACTGAAATCAACTCAAGGCTTTTCCTAGGAGAATTACCAGTAACGGATCAAGTCTGGATTCGCCGATATTTAAAGGGAAAGTCAGGCCATGAAGCGATGAGGTCTGCCATATCACTTGCAATGGCGGGATCAAGTTATCAGTGGTATTAGGTCAAAGGAAAATGAGAAGAAACGAGAATAATGCTTGCCAGGAATATCAAAATTTGAGTCGTCGTCAGTTTTTGACTGGCGCATCAACACTGGCTGCAGGCCTCGTTTTACCAACTTGGGTTCCTAGTGTAGCTTTTGCAAGCTCAGGCTCAATAAGAGATGCCTTGATTGTGATTTACCTGCGAGGCGGGGCAGATGGTTTAACTTTCTGTGTTCCTCATGGTGATGCTAATTACTATTCGTTACGACCGACTATTTCAGTCCCCCAGCCTGGTAGCGGGCTACCATCGGCAGCGATTGACCTAAATGGCTTCTATGGGTTACCTCCAGCATTCCAAGCTTTAAAAGAAGTATATGATAATGGTCATTTTGGATTGATTCAGGCAGTAGGGCGACCAAACTGGACGCGATCACATTTTGAAGCCCAAAAAATCATGGATGTCGAAACTGATGAGGTTTCTCAAGGTGGTTGGTTAGCAAGACACCTTGCTACAACGCAACCTTTGAATGCTGAGGGGAGTATCCGCGCGATCGCATATGCAGATGCTGTACCTAGAGCACTTTCTCGAGCCCAGCAAATAGTTGTAACCCGCAATCCAGAAGATTATCGATTTAACAATATATTTAGTAATCAGGAGGAGTTGAATCAGGCTGTAGGGCGCATGTATGCACTTGTAGCTGATGACACAAGACCGTATGTGCGGGATGCTCAACGTGCTGCAATAGCATTTGCGAATATTAATTTCGGTGGCTATATTCCAAGCGGAGGAGCATTTTATGGAGAATCTCAAATTGGTAACTCTCTAAAATATAGCGCAGCCCTTCTCAAATCAAGTGTCGGCGTAGAGTTGATCCATATGGATGCTTATGGTTGGGATACGCATGTCGAACAGGGAAGCACGGATGGGGAACTCCACCAAAATATGCTTGACTTGGGCTCAAACTTGGCAGCCTTTTACAAAGATATGGCTGGTTCAAATGTTAACTATACAGTTATTGTAATGAGTGAATTTGGCAGGCAAGTAAAGGAGAATGGCGGTAAAGGTACTGATCATGGAACAGCTGGTTGCATGCTGATGATGGGTCCAGGAGTTAATGGTGGGCAAATCCACGGTACTTGGCCAGGACTTCAGCAAGCAAACCTTTTTGAAGGCGTTGATTTGAAGCCTACAACAGATTATCGCCTTGTTTTGCGAGAGCTACTCACGAAACGATTGCAGAACCCTAACGTTCAGGCCGTCATTCCCAATGCACCGACAGGAAATACCAACTTCTTTAAGGCAGCCTAAGTTCAATCAAACGTCCCAATTCCCAGGCTGAATGAAACCAAATCATGTATTCTAGCGTTACTTGAGTGTATAGGACTCAAGTGGTCTAATGCTTATATAGTTAAGCGGGCCGCGAGCTAGAAATAAAATGGGACGAACAGTAGGAATTGACCTCGGGACAACCAACTCGGTTGTTGCAATTATGGAAGGTGGCGAGGCTAAGGTTATCGCTACCGCTGAAGGTAGCCGTACTCTGCCGAGTGTGGTGGCATTCAAGGCAAATGGGGAACGGCTTGTTGGCGTAACCGCTAAGCGTCAGGCGGTAACTAACCCTGGAAATACAGTCGCTAGTATCAAGCGATTCATGGGTCACAAGTTTGATGAAGTAGCTGAAGAAGCAAAACGTGTTTCCTATAAGGTTATTAAGGATAAGCGAGGAAACGCTTCAGTTCATATTCCGGCCGTAGATAAGGAATTCACTCCGGAAGAAATCAGTGCGGTCATTCTGCAAAAACTAAAGGCAGACGCGGAAGCTTATTTAGGTGAAACGGTTACTGATGCGGTTATCACGGTTCCTGCTTACTTTAATGACAGTCAACGCACGGCAACCAAAAACGCAGGTGAGATCGCTGGACTGAACGTATCCCGGATCATCAACGAGCCGACCGCGGCAAGCCTTGCTTACGGTTTGGACAAGAAATCAAACGAAACGATCCTAGTATTCGACTTAGGTGGTGGTACGTTCGACGTTTCCATCCTTGATGTTGGTGAAGGCGTTATTGAAGTTAAATCCACCGCTGGAGATAGCCACCTGGGTGGTGATGACTTCGACCAAAAGATTGTCGACTGGCTTGCAAACGAGTTCATGGCTGAAAATGCGATTGACCTCCGTAAGGATTCAAAAGCTCTTCAACGTTTGAAGGAGGCGGCGGAAAAAGCAAAGGTCGAACTCAGTAGTGCGGTGAATACGGATATTAGTCTTCCGTTTATCACTGCGGTTGATAATGAGCCGATTCACCTTGAAAAGTCTCTGAGCCGAAGTAAGTTCGAAGATTTGTGCGCTGATTTGCTGAAACGGATTCAGGGGCCAGTTGATCGGGCCTTGAACGACGCTAAGCTCAAATGGGCTGATGTGAATGAAGTTGTTTTGGTGGGTGGTTCATCGCGAATGCCAATGGTTCAAGATCTCGTCAAAAAGACAACTGGCAAAGAACCAAATAAAACCGTAAACCCTGATGAAGTCGTTGCTATTGGCGCGGCAATCCAGGCTGGCGTATTGAGCGGCGAAAAGACTGACATTCTTTTGTTGGACGTGACCCCACTTAGCCTTGGGGTTGAAACCCAGGGTGGAATCACTGACGTTCTGATCGAGCGCAATACTACGATTCCAACCAAGAAGAGCCGGGTTTATACGACGGCTGCTGATAACCAAACAGAAGTCACGATTCACATTCTTCAAGGCGAACGCAGTCTGGCCAAAGATAATAAGTCGCTTGGTCAGTTCAATCTCAGCGGTATCCCACCTGCGCCAGCTCGTGTACCGCAAGTTGAAGTTACTTTCGACATTGATGCTAACGGCATCTTAAACGTCACGGCTACTGATAAGGCAACCGGAAGTCAACAAAAGATCACGGTTTCTGGTTCAGGCAACCTGGCTAAAGATGAAATCGAAGGCATGGTTAAGGATGCTGAAGCTAACGCAGAAATTGACCGAAAAGCTCGGGAATCGGCTGAACTCAAGAATGATTGTGAACGCCTAGTGAGTTCTACGCAAAAGATGCTCAAGGATCTCGGCGATAAGGTTAGTGAAAGCGACCGAGCGCGGATCGAAGAAAAGATTAGCGAGTTGAACCAAGCGATTGAGCGTCAGGATCAAGATGCTATGAGCTCCGCTAAAGCTTCTTTGGAAGAAGAAAGTCACAAGCTGGCTGAGTCTCTTTACGCGGATTCAGGTACCGAAGCACAACCAGAAGAAGCTGGTGTTGGTGCAGCCGCAGGCGGATCACAGGAAGATGTGATCGATGCGGATTTCAAAGAAGATAAGTAAATCTGTGAAAGCTCAACAAAGCCCTATATTCGAACTGAATACGGGGCTTTGTGACGAATCCTTAACCGCAAGTCGTTCACTAGTCCAAAAAATGTAGGGCTATTTCTTAATAACTAGTAATTATACGGGGAACTATTGTGGCTGAGTCTGTTAACCTATTTACATTCTCGGTCCGGTTTGGACGGGGAGAGGATTCAATGAAAAAAGTTCTTTTGATTTCAGTCGCTGCAATGGCGGCAACTTCAGCTTTCGCTAACATATACGGCCCGGGGGCCGGATTCGCAGTACCTGACAATGACGTAGTTATTGGTGGCTCGTCATCAATTTTTGTAGGAACCGGAATCGCGTCCGTGCAAAGCGTCAGCGTTACAGTGAAAGGTAACCAAGCTAATACTAGCGATCCAACTGGCACCAAAATGACTTGGATGGGTGACTGGACTTTCTCTATCGTTAACCCAGACAACGTAGAAGTGTTCTTGTTCTCCCGAGTTGGCGCAACCAGTGCAACTTCCTTTGGTGACAGCTCTGATATGGCTGGGCTCTACACGTTCGTTGCAGATGGATCTGGTTTAGACCTATGGGCTGCTGCTGCTGCTGCACTCTCGGCAGATATCGTTGCACCTGGCACGTACAACGCAGGTGGATTCAACGGCACTAACGCTCAGACCGTGTCGAGCTATGCTGGTCTAGCTACGGCTAACTCCGGAAACTGGACTCTTCGAGCCTTTGACCGAGCTAGCGGTGATTTTGGTGACGTAGAAAGCTGGTCACTAAACGCTACCCCAGTACCTGAACCAGCAACTATGGTAGTTCTTGGCGCTGCTGCTCTCGCGGCTGCTGCTCGAAAGCGACGCAAGTAATAGCTTAATTACAAACCAAACCGAGTTAAGAGCCGATCATTTGATCGGCTCTTAACTTTTTTGCATGAAGTAAATAATTGTTCCGATGACCAGGAGCCCGAGAATTACAGCAATGGCTACCTTCCACGGGCTGACGGGGGCTTCGCCTCGGACTTCACCTGTTTGTCCGTTGACAAGATATGCCCAGCTTTTGCCGCCATATCGGTAAGCACCGCTCCAAATCGGCAGAAGAATATGTTTAAACGTGAGTCGGTCGTACTGCACGGAGTAACTCGAAATCATCTGCTCATCGCCTCCAATATCGCGGCGGATTGCATTCTGGATCGTCGGATCCATGATGCGTTTAGCATCTTCAAATCCTGCTTCAAGACCCTTGTCATAGCGCATGGCTACAAACCCGCTGAGATACTTGCTGTCGTAAGGTGCAAGGTTGGATAGCTGCCAAGAGTTCATTGCTTGCGCATATCGCGGCGGAAGATGTTCCGAAGCAACAACTAGAACATCATCAAACTCAACAAAAACTACTCCAGAAACTGGGTACCAGTTAGTTCTGCGTACTTGACGGGTTTGTGTATTGCCGTTGGAGTCAGTGTAGGTTTCGTTGACATAGTAGTGGATTCCACGCTGGCCGGTGTATGCAGTAGTTGTAAACGAGTCGTATGTCCAGTAGGGGATATAGCAACCGCGCAGGCCATTTTCTACCAAAGCGAGTGCTTTTAGGTTGTTTGGTGCCCAAAAACGGCTTCCGATCCAATCCTTAAACTTCTGCCGCGCTCCCTTTAAGTCAACTGCGAAGGGGAGAACGGACTTGGGCTCAATGCGGCTTTGTGGGTCGGTCGGTACAACGACATTGCTCCCGCAGAACGGGCAGGAGCCAGATTCTTTGTTTTCCGGCCATGTAAATTCAGCTCCACACTGGTTGCAGTGAAGCACACGATCTGGTTCGAGCGAAGCGGGAGGTAGATGCTGACTAACGTAAAGGTGGAAATCTAGCTCTTCAATCTGAGATTCTGAAACCGGGACATCTTCTTCAAAACCGCAATACGGGCACTTCATGTGTGGAGTGCCCGGTGCGTACTCTAACTGAGCGCCACATTGGGCGCACGGATACCTTTGCTCTGCCATATCCGGTTACTGATTTATTGAAGAGGTGGTGCAGGTGGTGGTGCGGTTGAATCACCAAAAAGTTGCTTTACGCCTTCTGTGGCAGATGCGGGCATCCAACTGGCCATTCCTTCCATCCAGACCATGGTATCAGCCTGAACTCGACCTTCCTTAACATATTGTGAAAGTTGATCCATCGTATACGGCCCGTACTGCTGACCGTTAACGGCGATATGAACTTGAGGGCCTGTGGGAACTGGCGGTGGTGGGGTTCCACCCATAGGAGGCGGTGCGCCTCCCGCTGACGGTGCTGACTGCTGGGGTTGCTGGTTCATCATATTGCCCATTTGTTGACCCATCATCATTCCGGCCGCCATTTGTGCGCCTACTCCACCAACTCCACCTGGGTTTTCTGCGCCTTTTACCATTGCATCGGCGGCTTGGTACTTCATGTAGTTATCCAAGTTGCCGACCGCACCCATTTTGCTACGAGTATCGATTGCCTGCTCGACTTCGGGTGGAACTGAAACGTTCTCAATCATCAGGTCAATAAGCTCAAGGCCGAGAGCCTCGATCTTGGGCGACATCAGGGTAGTGAGCGATTTGCCCATGTCGTCGTACTTGCTGTACAGATCGAGAACCGGCATTTGCGTTTCGGCGATTGCTTCGGCAAAACCGCTGACGATGTAGTTGCGGATTTGAGTGGTGATTTCCTCGGTTGTGTACTGCCAGTTGGTGCCGACAACTTCCTGGAGGAACAGCTTGGCATCCTTAACCCGCAATGAAAATGAACCGAACGCTCGAACGCGCACCATACCGAAATCTGCGTCGCGCATCATGATTGGGTTCATCGTGCCCCATTTCTGATCGTTAAATCGTTTTGTGTTGACAAAGTAGATTTCGCTTTTGAATGGAGAATTAAATCCGTGCTTCCAGCCTTTGAGAGTGCTGAGAATTGGCATATTCGATGTTTCCAGCGTGTACATGCCGGGAACAAATACGTCAGCGAACTGACCTTCATCTACGAAAACGGCGACTTGGCTTTCGCGAACTGTGAGCTTGGCCCCGTACTTGATTTCGTTGCCGTGCCGTTCAAACCGATACACCATTGTGTCGGTTGATGAATCAGTCCATTCGATAATGTCAACAAATTCGCCTTTCAGCTTGTCCCAAATTCCCATTTCTATTTCTCGCAACCGTAGTTGCTAACCAGTATACGTTAGCAAGTTGCTGGGGGATTCGGTTGCTAGGATACGTTAGACCCTTTTTAATCTGCACTTTCGCGGATAGAATCAAATGAGATGAGCAAAGCGAGTTCCAGTGTCCGGCACGCAGAGGTTGAGCGTAATACCAAAGAAACGAAGGTTTACGTGAATCTTGGCTTTGATGCTGGCACTAAGCAAGATATCAGCACCGGCCTCGGGTTTTTCGACCACATGCTTCATCAGTTCGGCTTTCATGGTCAACTTAACTTAGGTGTGAATTGTGAAGGCGATACTCACGTTGATGACCATCACACGGTCGAAGACGTTGGCATTACTCTAGGAATTGCGATTCGACAAGCGCTTGAGGGAGCTTCAATCAAGCGGTACGCGAGTATTCATGTGCCCATGGATGACGCTCTGGTTTTGGTAGCCCTGGATATCAGCGGACGTGGTTATCTCGGCTGGAATATTGAGTTCACCAGGGAGAAGATTGGCGATTTAAGTACAGAGTGCATCAGCGAGTTCTTTAAGTCGCTTGCGCATCATGCGGGGATCACACTACACATCCACAAAATTGCGGGAGAAAACAATCACCACATTTGCGAAGCCGCCTTTAAGGGACTTGGCATCGCACTCAATATGGCGGCTTCTCCTAGTGATCGAAAAGGGCCAACGAGCACAAAAGGCGTAGTCGAATAATTTTGACATTGATTTAAGATATTCAATTTTAGAATTGAATATCTTAAGGAATATTTAGTCCTATTGTTGAGAATCTGTACCTATTTCAATTTCTTGCGAATATTTTTTAATATATATTACGTCTAGGAAGTTCAAAGGCGACCTCGGTCAGGAAACCACAGGGACCGCAAGCTCTAAAACTTAAATCCTGACCAGCTGGGATCGCAGGGGTCGCCGAATTTCCCAAAAATTGGGGCATACTGAGGATAGCAAATGGGTGAACTAATTCCAATCGTGGCAATAATGATGGTTTTTGGAATTCCGATCGCGGCTATCCTAACTACTCATCAGAGAAAAATGGCTGAGTTGATTCACGGAAAGCAAGCGGAAGCTCAGCAGATAAATCCTGCAGTTATGCACGAACTGCAAACTCTTCGTGGAGAAGTATCAAGACTTCGCGATCAAGTAAATTCCCAAACTCTGGCACTGGAAGATCTGAGAACGCCTTCAACTGGGTCGTCAAGTGTGGGCGCTGGTTCCGGAGAGGAATAAATGGCAGGCGACCCAGCAGAAATCTTAGGTGTAATCTTTGGTGGACTTACCGTTATCACCTGGATTTCATTGCATTACGGGCGAAATATAGCGGAAATTACCGCGAAGAAAAACGAAGCGGCAAACCCGCAAGAAATTCAAGCACTCCGCCAAGAAGTCGCAGGTCTCCGCCAAGCAGTCGGCGATTTGATGTGGCAAATGGAAAGCCAAAAGGGAACCCAAGGCATTGAGCCTCAGGTTCAAGAACGGTTAACTCCGCCCGAATTTAACAAGCATTAACCGAGCTCTGCATCTAGGAAGCTTCGCAGGTCAGCATCATTGACCTCCGGCTCGCCTGGTGAGACATTGTCCAATTTGCCTTCTTTCATCCACAGTTCGAGTTCATCTACCAACGAGAACAAATGATCGAACGAGTCCACTACAAACAGCAGTGGTTGGTAATGGTCAATTTCGAAATATTGGTTGATGATCCATTCGAGTTGAACAGGATAGCGCTGAACATCTGGTGACTTGATGCTGTATTCCAGTTCTCCATAGCTGCTCAATAACCCGCTTCCATAGGCTTTGATTGAACCACTGGCCCGGTCGCGCATGAGGCCGAATTCAATGGTGAACCAGAAAAACCGCGCCATTGCTTTGATTATGCTGGCGACCTTGCGTGTTTGTTCATCCTTGTCCTTAATCTCCTGAGCGAGAATAGCGGCAGTGTGGGCACATTCGCCAAACCGAACTAAGGTATCGGCAAAATACTTGTCTGTGTGCATTGGCACATGGCCAGCGATATCGTGGAAGATATCTGGCTCGGGCAGGTAGTCCAGCTTATCCAGCATCCGAACCGTGATAGTTGTTGGGAAGTCGCGGTTGCGGAGACAGTCGAAAAACTGGAATGCTGGCACGTAGCCGCTGACCGGTTTAGCTTTGAACCCCGTGAGAGGGCTGAGGAACTTGTTGACGTCCTCGAGCAAAGGAACCTTTTCTGGGTTTAAGCAGAGGTTGGCGATTCCGGCAAGGAAATGTTCATTGGCGTACTTTTCCCACTGGGGAAGCATGCGGGCGTAGAGCCTGCGCCAGGCTTCGTGGTTTTCATCGGAATAAAGGGAGTACGGTTGGGCGATGTAGATTTGGCCCTCGGCCTGAGCTTGTTCAATAAACGGTGCCTGGGTGGTGGTCATTCCAATCCCAGCTGGGAAATCAGCCTCCGCAAGTGTGGACATACTTTCAGTTTACGCGATTTAGGCTCCCTTGTAGTTGGAACACAAGGGAGTGTTGGTGAATGCCCTGTAGCTAAATTATTTTTTTAGCAGATTTTGAAGTGAGTTTAAACTTGTATAACTGTACGGATTAAAGACATTAACATCATATCTGAATCCAAAGGAGTCAGTCGTTCCTCCATTTGGGCCGCCTCCAACTGGGCCATATGTATACGTAGTGCAGAGGAACGAGACTTCGTGATATCCGACACTATAGTAGCCAAGATCAATTGCCCAAGCTACTGTAATCCAAGGGGCGTTTTCTTGTCCCACGGGTAAATCCCATAGTTGATGGGTCAAGGGGTTAGTTGCGTCAGGATATGGCTCACCGTCTACAAGAACGGTAAATTTGATAGTATTAGGAGTCCAAGGCAGTCCTCTTAAGGTAATCCAAGCTTGACCGTGCCAGGTAGCGTCCACAATTGCAGGCGTGTTTCTGGTGTTGGTAGTCCGAGGCGTTAAGGCACCTATTCCTTCTGCTGAGACGATGGGCCAAGTGTTTTGCGCCGATGCAAATGCGATAGTTAGAACGGCGAATAGTGTTGTAAAAAGGGTTCGTACTTTCACGTAAATGACGACTTGAAAAGATGTACTTCTGTTACAAGGGATAATACAGCCCTGCAATTGTGTTGAAGGGCTGTACAAGCTAACTGTGGAGCTATTCGCCTGAACCAGATTGACTCTGGTTAGGATTTTGCTGTCGGTAGGCTTCGCGGGCTGCCGCTTCGCCTGTTTGCCCTTGCTGTTGTGGGGGACTAGTTGAGCTTGGAACCGATTGATATCGTGATGCCGTTGCTTCGGCTTGCTTCTTTTGCAACTCATCACTCGGCTCGTTGTTCCCAGCAGCACCGTTTAAGAAATTCATGCCAATTGCAATCGCACCAAGTGCTACAACGGCGAGGATTCCCCATATTGCGCCTTGCGGAATTTCTTTTTTCATTTCATTACCTGTAAGTTATTCACCAGGAAGAGTACAGGGGTGGTTGGTATCACGTTCATCCCATGGCCAGTCTACGCAAGATATTCCTTTGTCCCAATATGGATCATTGAGGTATCCAAATGCGCCTTCTTTATATCCAGGTAGTAAAGTTCCGTGAAGCATTCCATCACTGGCGCGTCCGTTAACTTTAAACCACTTAGCTGAGCTATCAGACATGACAAAAACTGATCCTTCACTGTAAGGAGCTGCAATCTCGCCCCAAACTGCACGAGGATCATTGGCGGGCATGTTGTCTCTACGTGTATGGTGAGCCGCAACATCCCAGAACCATGAATCATGTGCACGCCAGTTGGTAGCCGTCACGCCATTCGTACCGATAATGTTTGGTTGTCGTCTTTCTAAAAACATAACCGAACTACTTACTTCCGGTACGGAAGTTGAGGAATTGCTAGGCCAGCCCGTGTAATTCCAACCCATTGCCGGACTGATTTGCACACCGCGGAAGAGGTTTCCAGCTGGTCCGAAACTGCGTCGGTATGCACCAACTTTTGGCACGTTGGCTTTCTGCCTAGTATCAGAACTTGACATCAAAATTTGCCAGTTCTTAGCGTATGGTTGGATGAAATCGTCCCAAGTCATGGCGATGTAAGGATCTCCGCCGCCTTGAGCAGGACCATATCCGTAACGTACCTTTGGAGGGTACATATCATCATAGTCGCTTAAGTAAATGTGGACTGAGGTTCCGACTTGCTTCATTTGAGCGAGTGCTTGAGTTTTCTTAGCCGCGACTTTAGCTTGTGCGAAGACAGGGAAGAGGATAGCGGCCAAGATTGCGATAATCGCGATCACGACCAGCAGTTCGATTAGAGTGAATGCTTTTCGCTTCATTATTGAATCACCAATGTGGATTGATTGCGTTGAACCAAAGCTGGTTCAAAACACGCCTGCGGGACTACCAAAGCGGCAGATTTAGCAGGCAGTCGGAGCCGGAGGCGTGTGTCTCCAGAAAAGCTCAGGGCCTTTCCGGAAACGACATCCACCAGCGGAGTGGAAGTAGGCGCCTTTAACTGTTTCAAGTCTAATTCAACTTCTTGAATATCATCTGAACGGTTAAAGGCGGCAATAGCAAAATCCTTTTGCCCGGTGCGGGCAAATACGGAAACTTGAATACGATTTTCGGCGAGTAGGGGTAGAGGATCGCCAGATTGAAGGGCTTGGCAATTTTTGCGAACTGAGATCAGTTTTTGATAAAGAGATTTGAATTCATTTTTTTCAGTGTTGAGATCCCAGCGCATTCCACGGCGGTTGTCGGGGTCGATTCCCCCGGTCATGCCTAGCTCGTCGCCGTAGTAAACGCACGGCACTCCAGGCCAAGCAAAGAGTGCCACTGCGCCCATCCTAGCGAGCGCAGTGTCTTCTCTGCACTGGTTCAAAAACCGGGGAGTATCGTGGGTGCCGAGTGAATTCAACATATTGCGGCTGACTTGCGGGCCATACAACAGGTAAGCGTCCATCAACTGGTCAAGAAACTCTTGCGCGTTGCTTTTTCCGTAAGCGATGTGCTCCAACACAGCCCCCCTGAATGGGTAGTTCATGGCTGAATCCCATTGGTCGCCTTGTAGCCACTGTGAGCTATCCGACCAGTTTTCGCCCAGAATCCAGGTATCAGGATTTTGTGACTTGATGTGAGTTCTGAATTTTCGCCAGAAATCCATCGGTACTTCGTTGGCTACATCTAGCCGCCAGCCGGCGATTCCCACCTTGTTGACCCAGTAGTCAGATGTCTTTAGGATAAACGAAGTCGTTTCGGGATTCAAAATATTGAGCTTCGGCATGCTCTCGTAACCCGCCCAAGCTTCATAAGGTGGGTTAGGTTGCCGAACCACTGGGAACGACTTTATGAAGAACCAATCGAGGAACTTGGAGTTCTTGCCGTTCCTCCGGATATCGGCGAATTGTTGGAAATCGATGCTGGTGTGATTGAAAACACCATCTAGTACGGTTCGAATTCCGGCCTTTTTGAGATCGCTGGTTAGTTGCATGAATTCAGCGTTTGTGCCAAGTCGTGGTTCAATTGTGAGGTAATCAGTGGTTTCGTAGCCGTGATTGCTTGGGCTGGTGAAAACTGGATTGAAATAGATTCCGGTGATTCCTAACCGTTTGAGGTAGCTAATATTTTTGGAAACTCCGGCAAGATCGCCGCCCGTGAAGTTGGAGTAGGTTGGATTTGAATCCCAGGGCGTTACGTCGGCTGGATCGTTGGATTTATTGCCGTTGGCAAACCGATCGGGGAATATTTGGTAGAAAACTGATTTTTCCGCCCACCCTGGCAATTGGAACTCTTGATATGTCGCCGGGCTTAGCTTTTTGCCCGCAAGCGGGGAATACGTGTGAGTTGCTTGACCGTCCTTGAGCTTGAATTCGTAGTTAAACGCCTGTTTTGGATCGATTGCAAATTGTGCAAGATAGGTATCAGTAATCTGATTTCCTGCAACGCGGGTCATGGGAACAGATTTGCCGGAATCAAGCACTACTGAAACTGATTGAACGTCGTTTGGTCTCACTCGCAGGAGCAATCGAGCGATGTTTCCATCGATTACTAAATCTGGAGACTGTAGCCGGTGGAGAAGTGTTGACTTGGCAATGATCCCGTCGCCAATCTTCGCAGGATTCTTGTAGTCTTCGGGTACGACTCTTAGGATTGAATTCGTATGGCCGTTTCCGTCATCAAGGCTTTCTTTGGCTTGAGGATCGATGAACCAAGATTCGCTATTGACAACGAACTTGTACTGATATGTTCCGATCCCCAGATTCTTTGTGAGACGCCAGGTTTTGCGATCTGCGTCAACGATCATTGGGTCGGCATCTTTGTTCCAGTTATTGAATGTTCCTGCTACTGATACACTCTTTGCGCCTTCGTATGTGAATACGAATTCATGCATCGCGAAATTTTTTTCGATTAGAACCGTGGTCAATAGCAGAGATGAAATCATTTAGATATTTCTCCTACGCCGCGAAGAGCCTCGAATCACGAGTTCGCACGGCACCACATAACGGCTTGGTTCGACCCGCTCGCCGTTTTCAATGAGTTGAATCAACTTTTCGATGCCACGTTGGACGAGGCCAGCGAGATTCATGTTCACCGAGGTCAGGCCATTTGGGATCAGCCCACACAATGTTGAATTGTTGAAGCTGGCCAAGGCCATTTGATCAGGAATCGAAACTCCCACGTTGCCGGCAGCTTTAATCACCCCAGTTGCCATAAAATCATCCATTACCAGGAGAGCAGATGGAATTTGTCCAGATTCAAATTGGTCAGTGGCCAGGCAAAAAGCAGCATCATGGCCAAAATCGCAATGAAGCACGGCTGGCTTAAGTCCTCGCTCATGCATCGCCATTTGGTAGCCAGTCACCCGGTCGTCGCTGACGGCAACTCCTTTTGGGCCGCAGAGGAACGCAATTGTTGGGTGACCCTCTTCTATGAGGTGCAGAGTTGCCATGCGAGATGCCATGACGTTGTCGTTATCTACACTGTGCCATGCTGCTACTTTGGGGTTTCCGATAACCACAAATGGAAAGTCGTCTTTTTGTAGCCTTGTAAGTCGCGGGTCATCTTTTTCTGGTTCGACCAGAAGCAGGCCGTCTATCCGGCGGGTTCGGAGAAGCTCATCATATACTCGGCTTTGATGCTCAGCGGAATTTGCAATATCAATACACAGGTGGTACTTTGTTGAACTCAGAGCGTGGGTGATTTCTGTAATCAGTGCCGCGATAAATGGGTCGTCGGTTGCATCAGTCGGGCTGCGCTGAAGGACGATTCCGATGAGGTTGGTTCGCTTCGTGCGGAGTGATTGCGCACGCACATCAGGCTGATAATTAGATTCTTCAATAACCGCGAGCACTCGGTCACGGGTTTCTGGTTCAACACGGCTATCGCCAGCCAGAACACGAGAAACGGTTGCTTGGCTGACTGCTGATATCCGTGCAATATCTTGTTGAGTGACCCTCATTGGCCTAGTATGATCTCCAGAGATCGTTGTGATTACGTATTCACAACTTAAACGATAGTAACACAGAATATGCCAATTAGTGCAAGAATTATTCTGGGAATATGAAAAAACTTTATTCCCAGGTTCAAATCAGAGATCGGAATCGATTGATCGGTTTGATAATCTATCTGAAAAGAACAATGCGACTGAAGCAAGGACAGGGACGATAATCACGCCCCAAAATAGCATTTCGGATTTACTGCCGAGGTCATTAAACTGCATATACATAGGTTCGTTATTAAATTGGATTTGCGCAGCGATACCAACTAAAAGGCCGAGTAACAATGGGAGATAAGCAAACTTCCTCATTTGTGGATTTCGGGTTTTTTTGGCTATTACGGTAATTACGTAAGCAAGAATTAATGGAATGGCAATGAATGCTAATGGTGTAAATCGCCCGAACATGACGAAAAAAGCTAGTGGGGACGATGTTGCTATCGTGATGAGATTCATTGATTGACCTGCCACTGGCTATTGTGGCAGATAGGAGATTTGCAATGGTCGTGCCAAGACTTTCGTTTAGGCACGAAAAAACCCCGGAAGTCAGATTCTTCCGGGGTTTTGGCTGAATTCTTACAGGTCGTAGCGAGTTGGGCCGCTGTCGCCGCTTCCGCCTTGAGCGATTCGCTTTACAAAGCTGATCAGTTCCATAGGGTTGAACGGCTTGGTGAGATACATATCTGCACCGTAGTGATAACCTTCAAAAACGTCTTTATCTTGTGCCTTAGCGGTCAACATGATAACGGGAAGGTTTTCAGTTGCTTGGTCTTTGCGTAGAGCCTTGAGGACTTCAAATCCATCCATGTAAGGCATCATTACGTCCAAAACCATCATGTCAGGCTTTTCGGCTTTGACCTTTTCAAGGCCCTCTTTACCGTCGTAAGCCGTTACAACCGTGTAACCTTGTCGTTCCAGGTTCACCTGAATAAGGCGGACAATGTGTCGTTCGTCGTCGCAGACCAGAATTTTCAGCGGAGGCATAGAGTTGTCACCACACTCAATGTTGAGATGCAGGATGAATCCTACCCCAACATTTACTATGTTGGCTGTCCACGGTCAAATGTTTTGACTTTTGGGGCTTGAGACCAAAAAAAGTCGGTCAAAGTCGTGCGATTAACTCAGCGGGATTGAAAGGCTTCGTCAAGACCAAGTGAGCTCCGGCTTCATAAAGGGCAGGAATATCACATTCATTGAACTTTGAAATCAAGAGAATGATTTTGGGAGCATTGTGCGCAGTCGCATTCAGAACTAATTTTAATAAAGAGACTGCACCTTCTGGATGTAGCGTTTCTCCTAAGATCACTAAATCAAATTCTTGAGCAGTGTGCAAAGAGATTGCTTCGTCAATTGCAAACGCACAGGTCAGGTTATGTCCCTGCCGCTGAAGATTAACCTGAATCAATCTGACAATGTGACGTTCGCCGTCCGCCACCAAAATATTAAGCGGCCCCTGCGGAGGAACCTTTCCACCAGCAGAGGCCGCAATCATTTGATTATTGTAAGTGAACTATCGGTAGTTTGTGAAATTCGTCGCGTACGGAAGATCCAACCCTTTTACAAACGCCATTACTTTTTGAAGGTCGTCTTTGCTTTTTGAACTCACACGAACCGCGTCGCCTTGCACTTGGGTGTTGACTTTAAACTTCGCTTCCTTAATCTGCTTGTTCAGGGCCTTTGCTTCATCTTGCACAAGACCTTGTTTGAAGGAAACAGTTTGCTTTACTGTCACGCCTTTAGCTGGTTCGACATTGCCGTAAGTGATCATTTTTGCCGAAACTTCTCGTTTCACTAACTTACTGAACAAGATGTCGCGTACCTGGCTAAGTCGGAAATCATCTTCCGCCGTAATGAGAATGTCATCGCCAGATTCTTCGATCGCGGCGGCTGATCCTTTGAAGTCATAGCGGTTGGCGAGTTCTTTAACCGCCTGATTGAAGGCGTTCTTGACTTCCATCTTGTCAACTTCGCTAACGATATCGAATGAAAATTCACCTGATGCCATATTTGTTCTCCTGTTTTACTGACCTCGGCCCATTATGAATTGGGTAAAGAGTCGAACGCCCCAGCCGCTTGGGCCAGAAACACTGACTTCATCGCTTGGCGCGTGCGACATTCCCGCCATGTCTATGTGCGCGTAGGGAACTTCTGGTTTACAGAAGCAACTGAGGAACGCGGCACCTTGACAAGGATGAGCTTTGCCACCCACAACGCTATTCACGAGGTCAGCAGGGCCGCCACGCATCATATCGCGGTATCCATCATTCACGGGCATATGCCAAACTTCCTCGCCGCTGGTTTTTCCTGCTAATTGGACTTCATTCATCAGCGCAGAGTCTTCGCAGAACAACCCGCCAAATTCGCTTCCCAATGCCGTGACTATGCCTCCGGTAAG
The DNA here is from genome assembly GCA_019638675.1 of Fimbriimonadaceae bacterium. Lineage (GTDB taxonomy): Bacteria > Armatimonadota > Fimbriimonadia > Fimbriimonadales > Fimbriimonadaceae > UphvI-Ar2. The sequence continues at coordinate 2,132,886 of JAHBTE010000001.1, forward strand.
AGTTGCGATGTCTAGGATGCAAGCAGGGTTCTCCACGTCGCACGCCCAGCAAAGACCGTCGGCAAGTACGAGACGGCCTTCTGCGTCTGTGTTGGTGACTTCTACGGTCACGCCATTTCGATAAGTAATGATGTCGTCTGGTCGGTACGCAACCGCATCAATGCAGTTTTCTGCCGCGACGAGTAATCCAACGACCGGAAACTGAGGCTGCACGACAGATGCAACCGCCATCATCGCTCCAAGAACCGCGCACCCGCCGGATTTATCGTATTTCATTCCTGGCATTCCGGTTTTGCCCTTGATGCTGAGGCCGCCAGTATCGTAGGTCACTGTTTTGCCAAGAAGTACGACTGGTTTTTTGTCCGACTTTGTTGGGTTCCAGGCTAGGCGGATCATGCAAGGCGGATTGCTACTGGCTTTGCCTACATTGATATGACCAATCAAGTTTTCTTTCTCAAGTTCATCGCCTTGGATGACTCGCACCTCTAAGCCTGGAAATTGCTTGGCAAGGTTTTTAGCTTGTTCTGCCATCCAGAGAGGGGTCGCGATATTTGGCGGAGTGTTGACGAGTGATTTGGTGAAATTCACACAGGAGCCCAGTCCAATTCCGTGTTTCAGCCCCTTGTCGAATGACTCACTCAACCCAACAACGGCCAGAGTAATTGAAGATTGATCTTCGGTTCTTGCACCAGGGAACTGGCGAACATTGAATGTTGAGCCTTGGAGAGCGACGCCCATAGCGCTACCAAATTCAAATGAATCCGCATGAGAATCGACAGCAATATGAACTGATTCGATTGAGCAGTTGCTGAGGTGTTGGGCCAGTTTCACGCCCGCTTTCCGTACGGATTCACTGGATGCTGTTTTAGCGTCTCCTAATCCAAGAAGAATAACCCGTGGGCCTGAGCTTGGAAATGCTTCGACCACTTGCCCCCGCTTTGCTTGGAATTCTGGTCGCTTAGCGGCGTCAGACGCTTCTACTGGAAGGCTGAGAGGGAGTTCTTGGTCACTCCAAACACAAAAAACAATGGCTTGCGGGTTAGGCTCGGTACGATGCTCAACTTCTCGGATCATACGGTTCTTTTACCCAAGAACTCGCTACAATCAGTTTATGAAGGCCCATACCGAATACCTGTGGTTTGAAACAGATAGAGCAGAAGAGTTTGTGAGAATCACCGACGAAGTCGCGGATATGGTCAAGCGATCCGGAATTCAAGATGGGTTTGTATTAGTTTCCGCTATGCATATCACTGCGGCAGTTTATGTGAACGATTGGGAAGGTGGCCTAATGGAAGACATTCACGAGTGGTTAGATGGGCTAGCTCCAAAAGCGAATTATCGGCACCATCGAACTGGCGAAGACAACGGTGAGGCGCATTTAAAGAACCTCATCATGCATCACCAAGTCACCGTTCCGATTACTGATGGTCGCCTTGATCTTGGGCCGTGGCAACAGATTTTCTACGCTGAATTCGATGGTCAGCGTAGAAAACGAGTGATTCTCAAAGCTCTTGGAATCTAGTCGCCTGACTTTAACCACGTGAGGCAAGCATCGCTTACCGCGTCGCTTTGTTCAAACGGAGTTCCATTGAATTTTGCAACTGCGTCGGCCATAGAGGTGGTTTTTCTGAAGAGGTGGTCTGTTCCTTGGAGCAACTTGAAGGTGGCTCGCCCAGGGGTGAGACGATTGATCGCCTCGGCTACTAATTCTTGATCTTCGCGTAATGCAATAAAATCGTCAACTCCAAAAATGCTCAACACTTTTGCATCGCCCGTCTTGGCCCAGTATTCGCAGTAATTGAAGTCATTAGCTTGTCGCATGTATTCGATACTGCGGGTCATGTTGACTCCATCTGCGCTTTGGGTGCGCGCATATTCGGCAAGATCAGGAACGTTTTGAACAATCCAATCGAATGACTTCCGTTCAGTGTAGAGGTAGGAATAGAACCGAGCTGCATTGATCGCATCTTGGCGGACTTCGCTTGGCGATTGCCCTGATAGTGGTCCTTGAATCCGAGGTGCTTTGATTTGCCATTCCAACCACGATTCGGTTACCGTGCCATAGCTGATAATGTTCTTTACTGGGATTTCAGAGCAAATGATCGGGGCAATACATCCGCCCATACTGTGACCAAAAACTGTTATGTTCTTCGTATCAACAAATTTGAGTGTTTTTAGTTTGATCAATCCTTGGCGAAATACATCGACTTCATCAATCAGGTTAACGAGCATTGGGTTTGGGCCTTCGCTATCGCCAACTCCGATCTTCTCGACCCGCATCGTTGCATAGCCCGCATCCGAGAACTTCTTGAGAACTTTTGTGATGTAATGATTTGCAACTAGCGGTTGGTCTACTGAACCTGTGCTAATGCCTTGAATCCAATACAAAGTAGGAAATGGGCCGTTGCCCTTTGGTTTGGTAAAAATGGTACGAACTCGATTTCCTTTGGTCGTTACTGAACTGAGGATAACATCCACATCATCGTACTTTTCATCGGTTCTGGCTAGAACTTTGACCTTTATGTCCTTTTCCCCTGACTTCGTTTTGATCGTCATTGGTATCCAAAGATCAGCAAGAAAGGGGCGGACAAGATTATTGAATTCTGGTACAGAGTTGAATCGTTTACCATCTATTTTGAGAATGATGTCGCCAGCCACAATCCCTCCAACATCACCGCGAGTAGGATTTTGCGTTACCAAGATTCCGGCCCCATCTTTTATTCCGGCATCGGAGAGTTGTTGCTCATTCATCATTTGCAATGGCAAACCGACAGTTCCGCGGCGAGGAAGTTCACTGGCAAGCAAGTTCGCGGAAGCAACCAACATCAGTGCGGCTAGCATCGCGGGTTTCACATAACGATTTAATTGCATTACACAAAAATACGTGACTGTGAATCAGTATTGTTCCCGGGTGGCAGATTATGTTGGTATAGACTCCAGTTCTATGTTTACCGCCGGACAACCATTCCCGAAATTTGAATTGCCTGACCAGAGCAGCGAGATCCGAACGTCTGATGAATTTGCGGGGAAACCTTATATTGTTTACTTTTATCCGAAAGACGATACGAGCGGGTGCACTCTTGAATCGTGTGAATTCTCAGAGCGGATCCCCGACTTTGGAGATATCGCAGTCATCGGCGTTAGCCCAGATAGTGTGAAATCACACGCGAAATTCGCCAAAAAGCATGATCTCAAGATAACCTTACTTGCTGATACTGAACGCACGCTCATTGAACCTAATGGCTTGTGGATCGAAAAGATGCTGTACGGCAAAAAGTATATGGGTGTAGACCGCACCACGGTGCTTGTTGGAGCAGATGGCATGATTAAGCAAGTTTGGAACAAAGTCAAACCCGAGGGCCACGCGGCTGAAGTTCTTGCTGCAGCAAAATCTTAAGCGTGTAAATAAACGACCACGCCGTCGGGATCTTTGGTGTAGCAAAAACTCACGCCAGGATGGGGGTTTTCAATTTCCCCGAAGTTGCATCCCCGCGTGTTGCACTCGTTGCGCGCTGATTGTAGATCATTAACGACGAGAGAAATAGCGGGCGCAAGCGCGGCAACTGGCTGACCATCGCTATGAAGCGCGATGATCGAATTAGCAGTGTGAAATTCGTTCCAATAAGGGTTCACCTCATTAGATCGAGGCGTTAGTCTGAGCTTATCTTTGTAAAACTCGAAGCTCCGATTCATGTCCGAAGCGTAAACGATCACCATCAGCTTTGAAATGTCCATATTGCCTGGTTAATGATACAATGCGCGTTGAGATGGTGGTTCCTTTTCTTGCAATTACCTTGGCGACAATGATGGATTTAGATGCCCTTGGACAAGATTTTCAATTTACAGACCCTGGCCCAAACAAAGTAGTGTGGGTTGATTCACCGCACTTTAATGCGCGTCCAGAGGGAGTCAAAATTGACACCATCGTATTGCACCACACAGCGGGAAGCACACTTGCTGGAACTGTGAAGTGGTTTACGATGCCGGAATCGCAAGTCAGCGCTCACTTCACGATTGGCAAAGATGGAAGCATCGTGCAGATGGTGAGTAATTACAATCGGGCGTGGCATGCTGGGGTCAGCAAAGACAGCAAAGAACGGGACAACGTCAACAATTTCAGCATCGGAATCGAGATTGTCAATAAAGGTGATGGCTCGGAGCCGTATCCACCCGCGCAAGTCAAGGCAGTTGAACTGCTTTGCCGAGTTCTGATTGACTGGTTTCCAATCCGCCAAATCACCAGTCACGAGTACATTGCCGAACCACAAGGTCGTAAGAATGACCCGATCAACTACCCGTGGGAGTCTTTGGAGCACGTTGGCGTCCCGCTCATCTATGGTCGAAAGCCAGCTAAGCCAGCCAGCGAAGGGTAAAACCTGAGCACGATGGGGCAGAAGCTGATTTTCACTCGAAGCGGTGCCTTTCGGGCCGAAATCCGACCGCCTTCGGACAAATCACTGACTCATCGGGCGTACATGTTTGCCGCTATTGCGAGGAATGGAACTTCGGTTATTCTCGACCCTCTCAAGGGTGAAGACTGCGAATCAACATTGAATTGCTTAGAGAAGCTTGGGGCAAAGATCGAACGCGTCTCGGATCATGAAACACGCGTTTCGGCAATTCAAAACTGGAATACGAATCCGGTAACTCTTGACTGTGGGAACAGTGGAACGACGATGCGTTTACTTTGCGGAATCCTTGCCGGGCAGGTTGGGGTAACTGCCACTTTGGGGGGAGACGAGAGCCTTTCAAAGAGGCCGATGGGGCGTATTTCGGCTCCACTTTCGCTCATGGGGGCACGAATAACTGGCGCAACTCCACCGGTTACCATTCAAGGACAGAAACTCAAGAGTATTAGTTACGAATCACCAGTGGCAAGCGCACAGGTAAAGAGTGCAGTTCTTTTAGCTGGCTTAAAAGCAGAAGGTACGACTACGGTAACAGAGCCAGCCTTGAGCCGAGATCATACGGAACGGATGTTTATAGCACTTGGCGTAGATTTGGAACAGAAGGGCAATTCCGTATCGGTGGACGGAGGTCAAAGTTGGGAATCGTTTACATTCCGAGTTCCGGGAGACATATCTAGCGCGGCATTTTTTGCGGCCGCCGCCGCTTTGCATCCAGGTTCCCAGGTGACATTCAAGCATCTGGGATTGAACCCTTCCCGCACTGGAATCCTAGACGTTTTAGAGCGAATTGGAATTCGGTGCGACATAGAAGATTTGGACGATGAGCTGGGTGAGCCGGTTGGAAACGTGACAATAAAGTCAACTGAGCGATTGAATCCATTTGTGATAGAAGGCGACTTAGTACCGCGCCTGATCGACGAGATTCCTGTACTTGCCGTCCTCGCAACTCAATGCGACGGAGAGACAATTATCCGAGACGCTAGAGAGTTACGCGTTAAAGAAACCGACCGGATTGCCGTGGTTTCAGATGGTTTGAAGAAAATGGGTGCGAATGTGACGCCAACTGAAGACGGCATGATAATCAATGGGCCAACCCCGCTGTATGGGGCGACGATTGATTCAGCGGGCGACCACAGAATTGGAATGAGCTTTGCAATCGCCGCAAGCATTGCTGAAGGAGAAACAAACATCCTGAATGCTGATGCAATCCATTCCAGTTACCCCGAATTTGCAGAGCATTTCGCTCAGTTAACTGGGCAAACTCCACAGGTGGTGAATGCATGATCATCGCCATTGATGGGCCGGCGGGTGCAGGGAAATCGACCGTCGCCAAACTAGTTGGTTCTGAGCTTGGTTTGGATTTGCTCGACACCGGAGCAATGTATAGAGTTTTTGCTTTAGCCGCCTCACGAGCCGGAATTAGCGAAGATGATCGAAGCAGGATCAATTCGTTGCTTGAAGAAACAAGCATTGGATTTACAGAATCACAACCCCGTCGGGCGACTTTGAACGGGACAGACGTTGCGGACGAGATCAGGTCGTTAGAAATTTCTCAACTCGCAAGTCAACTCAGTGCAATCTCAGCGGTACGCCGAGCGATGGTAAAGGCTCAACAACAGATCATTGCGACAGGGGACTGGGTTTTGGAAGGCCGAGATGTGACAACCGTGGTTGCACCCAACGCTGATCTGAAGATATTTTTGACGGCCAGTATTGAAGAACGCGCTCGCCGTCGTTGGGTGGAGATGATTGACCGGGGCGAATCGGTTCGGCTTCAGACAGTCGTCAAGGAAGTTGTCGAGCGTGATCACCGCGACTACACTCGCGACGACAGTCCGCTTATGCTTGCAGAAGATGCCGTGATTATCGAAACATTTGATATCTCTCCCGCCCAGGTAGCCGCTAAGATTGTTGCTCTTGCGAAACAATAGACCAGCAAATGTACCAGGATAGAACAACCTGGGGGAAAGCAAGTAATTATTCAAAAATCGCATCCTGCTTGCGCCTCGTCATTACCATTTACCCCGGTAGGATATTCCTAGTTAATGGCAGGAAAAAGTCGATTTAGTCAGATGGATGAATTCGTTCCACCTCAGTCTACTGAGGCGGAAATGTCCGTGCTTGGCGCGATGCTCCTCTCCGAACGAGCGGCGATGGAATGCGTCGAAATTCTGATTGAGGATGACTTCTATGTTCCTGCTCATCGAGAAATCTTCAAAGCCGCTCATCAGCTTCTTTTGAATTCAAAAGCCATTGACTTGGTCACGCTCAGAGACGAACTAACTGTCAGGAACAAACTAGAGGAAGTTGGGGGCATCGAATACCTTGTTCAGATTGCTGAAACGGTTCCGAGTGCCTCAAATGCCGCTTATTACGCGGGAATTGTTCAAGACAAAGCTACTCTGCGCAGACTAGAGCAAGCGGGTCACGACATCATTAAGAATGTCCGCGGGTCCGAAGAATCCGCCGATGAAAAGGTGGATATGGCTGAGGCTTCGATTTTTGAAGTCGGTCGCAAACGGCTAGGCAAATACTTTATGCCAGTAAGGTCTCTGGCGAAAGACTTTTTTGTTGATGTAGATAGTTTGATGGAGGGTGGAGAACCCGCTCTCGGAACCCTTAGCGGCTACACTGACCTTGATAATGTCACGACAGGTTTTTATGGCGGCGATCTGATCATTGTTGCCGCTCGCCCAGCTATGGGTAAGACCTCATTGGTCATGAACTTTGCGATGAACGTCGCGCGAGCCGAGGAAGGGGCAGTTGCCGTGTTTAACTTAGAAATGAGCGGCAAGCAACTTATCCGTAGGATGATCGCTACTCTTGCCCAGGTTCCGATGGGGGCGCTTAAGAAGTCAAACCTCCATGCAAACGATTATCAAAAACTGGCGGATGCCTGCGATGATATGTACAATCTGCCAATTTTCATAGACGACTCTTCTGAGCTTTCATCTTTGGAAATGAGAGGGAAGTGTCGGCGGCTCAAGGCAGAACATGGCCTGAGCTTGGTGATTGTTGACTACCTGCAATTGATGCGCGGTTCTAAGCGCACAGAAAACCGAACCCAGGAAATTTCGGATATTGCTCGGAGCTTGAAGGTTCTCGCTAAGGAACTAGATGTCCCGGTAATTGCTCTTAGTCAGTTGAATCGTGGAGTGGAAGCACGTGACAACAAACGCCCGATGCTCAGCGATATCCGAGAATCTGGTTCGATTGAAGCCGACGCTGATATGGTGATGTTTATTTATCGGAATGAATACTATCAACGTAAAGAGGCAGGAAAAGAACAAGAGTTCAATCCGCACGGGGCAGAAGTCGCGGAGCTAATTATTGGCAAGCACCGGAACGGCCCAACCGGAACCGTATTGCTTGGTTTCCAACCCGCCTACACTCGGTTTACATTACTTGATGACATGAGTAAGGATGAATACCACCGTTCGCTCAAGAATAATCATCAGGATGAGTAGTTAAACGGCAACAGTTTTCTTGCCGCAGATTTCACAGATTCGTAGAATCAATTGTTCTATCGTTTCTTCCGGGGTAAACGCTGGCAGTTGACCGTTGACTCTTTCGTTGGCGAGTTGCAATTCTTGAAGGCAATTAAGAAGTTGCTTGTAATCAAGCCGTCTTGCAATTCGCGTGTTGCGCTCCTGTTGCCAATCTGGCCCTTTAGAAAATCCTTTCTCCGATGGCTCCCAGTCTCGAGGATGAGGACCAGGATTCCGTTCCAGGTGGCCCAATGCTTGCCAAACAGTACGCAGGTAGCCGATCATGACAGGCATGATGCGCTGGGCTTCACCTCGGAAGTCTCTAGTCTGTGACTTGATAATCAGGAATTGCTGGAGCGCGCGCCGTTGGTCACCGTTCATCATCGCGTCGAGCATGTGCCAAATGTTGTACTCGGGTTCTGGAGTAACGCAGTTACGCAGGTCATCTTCGTTGATTTCCGGTGCATCGCCAACGTAGATCGCTAACTTTTGAAGTTCTTCTTCCGCGCGATCTGATTTTCCCGCCACCATTTCCAATAGCAACGTTGCGGCTCGGGGAGAAATCTTTTTGCCGTAGCTTTGGGTGAGTTCACGAATAGCAGGAACCGATTTTTCCTTAGCCGCTTCAAAGGTGAGAACCACTCCACCGTTATCCTTCACAACTTTTCGCCAAGCAGTTGCTGATGAACCTCGGTTTGAGCGTTCGTCTTTCACTGGTTCGTCGTCAACGATCAGGATGAGTAGAGCCGATTCGGGCAAAGTTTTAAGATTTGTCAGAGCAAGGCTTTCTGCGGCTGTTTCTGTATCAACCCGAGCAAGGTTTCGGATGATGACGCATCGCCGATCACCAAAAAATGGAATCGTGGAAGCAGAAGCAACCCATTCGGCAAACGGTTTTTCGTGGGCGACGATGGTTTCTTTGTCCATCGCGTCGTTGCCGTCAAGATCAACTTCTTGTAGCAACGAAATCATCGCACGTCGCCGCTCTGCCGCATGACTTCCATCAATGAGAATCAAGCGGTTTTGAGCGATCTTTGCGAAATCAGTTGCCATAACCTGATTTCATTATGCTTTGCGTTTGTGTTCCTTAGCGAGACGTTTGCTCAGTTCTTCGAACTTACTGACTTGTTCCCTAAGAGATTTAAATTCTTCTTGCTCAAGGTCATTCTTTCCGAACAAGGAACGCTCAATGGTGCTCAGTATAGGCAAGGCGGTGGCATAGGCTTCCCCGAGCCGTTCCTGATGGAAATCCGCGAATTCCCGGTGCGTTTGGCTGAAACGTTTGGGATGCCCAGCGAGAAGCTCAAGGCTCTTCTGAAACTTATTTGCATTCAAAACTGCCGCCCTGCGCGTGTTCAATTTCTCTTCGGTTGTTGGACGCCGTTGCCAAAGCAGGAAGACACCAACCAGAGCCGCAATTCCAATTGCCGCAAAGATAGTGCTGAAGTTGTCAGTAAAGAACTTTCTTATGAGTGCAGCAAAGTTATTGGATTCACCTTCTTTTGGAGTGATATCTTCAGCTCCTTCTGTTGCATCAAAGGGAACCCAGCCATAGTTTTCAATATATACTTCGCTCCAAGCGTGGCTCTGATTTTCTCGAACTAAGTAGTCGCCATTAGTACCAACTCTTTGTGGGTCAATAAGGTAGCCGGTTACGTATCTAGCGTCCAAACCAATCCCTCTAGCCATGGCCGTAAAGGTCGTTGCAAAGTGATCGCAATAACCTTCTTTTGAATCGAAATAAAAGTGATCCGCAACCGATTGGTTTGATGGAGTTGGCCCAGTTTTTAGATTGTATTTACATCGGCGCGCAATTGCTCTTTTAAGGGCAGTCAGTTTTTTATAAATCGTAGGTTCTGGTCGAGTGATAGCCCACGCTTCCTCTACTAGCCTTTCGCTGATTTCACGGTCGGATGTTCTTAAAGGAGGATTGCCTGGCTTTAATTTATTTGCCGCTTGAATGTCGGAGTCAGCGGCTGATTCAACAGCTGATATGTCTGTTACCTGAGCAAGGAATGTAAAGTCCGAAGTTAAAGAGAAAGTCGTCGTGTTGTTTCCATTACGGGTTCGATCAAAGAAGACTGTTCCGTCTGGTTCTTCCTGAAGAGTAGTGTTGGTGTCGGCGACTTCAACGATAAACCCGGGCGTTGGAATAGTAGATTTAGTTGAGTTGTTTTTTCTAATCGTAACCTCAACCAATTCGGGTTTCTTGGAAACCTCACGATCAGGAATGGGGACTGCGCGTTTGCCAACGAGGTGATCTGGCGCGAGCGAGTAATTGACCCTTGTCAAAATGCCCGATTGAGAATCCCACCCACGGGGTGAATATCGATCGTAGCTCCGCATTCTCAGATAGTGAGGTTCACTCATCTTCACGGTGAAGAGGAGTTCATCACTTAGTTCCGAAGGGCCTCGTCCGACAGGAACGGCTGGAGCCGGGCCACGATTTTGATTGGGGCGAGGAATCGAATTTCTGACCTGCGACTGAACACTAACCCGGAAATTCTCGGATACTCCGCTGAGTGAACTTTGGATAACTGGCGCACCGACAAAACTCAGAAGAATAATCGTTCCAGCCGCGGCAAACGCATACTCTGGCCCTGCCATCCATCGCCACACGTCGCGACGCAGTAACTTAGTGTCGCTGCCACCTTCTGCCGCCCAGCGGATCATCGTGCGTTGATGCACTCTTGCGTAAAGTAAAGCGATACAAAGCAGGTAGCCACAGAACAGGAACAGACCGGGTCTCCAGGTATCAATTGTTCCAACCAAGCCAAACAGAACTAGAGATGGAAGGCTTAGGAACAACAAAGTGGCGTCTCGCCAAGCAAATAATCCCCCAGCGACAAGGAGGGCAAACATCATCACGGCGGCGAGGATTGCAAAGGGGAACCCTTCTTCCGGCAGCATTCTGTTAATGGCTCTAGATGAGAAGAATCCGACAAAACCGAGGATTGCAAACAGCCATGCGTCGACACCATGAGTTTTAGTGCCTTCGAAGGCTAGTGATAAACCATAGCCAGCCAACCCAGAGAGCGCCACTACAACTGCAAGCATGGTTGCAAGCTGAGGCTTAGAAACGCTCATTGAGACTGCATAAACACCCATGATGCCGGGCAAAATGGCAAGCAGGTGGTCTAGCCAACCCTTTTCGACCGCGAATCGCTTCACGACACTTGCTCCCTACGAGGCATCAGGATAATCCTTGCCCCCGCTCGTTCAAGAGTGTCTATATATGCTGGATCAGAAGCTGGTTTAGCTTTTGGAATCAGTTTTTCAACGTTGGTGTATTCCGCTGGGTCATAGACCATGACGACGAACTGAATTCCGGGCCAGCCAGTGATTGTGTCTGCCATTGCGGGATCTTGCTCTGCTATCAAAAGAACAATCGTTTCGCCCTCGCGTAGTTTTCCTCTCAGAGAATAGAGATCATCACTCAAGGTTTCTCGTGCGGTTGGCATTATGTCTGTGAGTAAGCTTCTAGCTGTTCGTTCCCGTGCTTCCGGATGTTCGGACATTGCTTTTTCTGTTGATTCATGAATAGGGAATACGACGACCGCACCTTTTTTCGCATAGTCGGTCGCCAAGTAGAGGGCATGGCTGCACATCGCCTCAAACGTAGATGTTTCCTCGTTTCCGTAATCCGTTCCTTCTGTACGCTGAAGCAGGAAATTCATCGTTACGCCAGAACCGGTTTCGAATTCCTTGACCATCACTTTTCCGGTTTTGGCTGTGCTACGCCAATGGATGTATCGGATAGGATCGCCAAATGAGAATTCTCGAATGCCTTTCGGGTCTAGTCCTGAACCGTGAGTTCTGCCGCTATCCAAATCACTAGCACCCCAGCCGAGTAGAGGACGGATTTCTGCATTGACAGGAAGCGGAGTTGGATACACCTCTAGCTCAACCACGTCGGTGTGATACGATTTTTCAAGTGAAACTAAGCCAAGAGCATCAGTTCCAATAGCGGTGAGTCGCTCCCATGTGTATCGACCTCGGCGGGTTGGAATAAAACTGTATTTAGTGCGAATCGGTTGATCATAACTTGGTGCAACGGGAAGGCTGTGCGTGCGATTTTTGACTACCAGCCGACTAGGCAAGTGATCCCTGATCGTGATCAGAGGTCGTTTAAGTTCACGTTCACTCCAAACAACAATCTCAACTGTTACTTGCTCGCCGACCTTTACAGCTGGAGGAGCATATCGTTCAAATCGTAAGTATCGAACTGCTAACCAGGCTTGTAGGCGGGCCGCGCTAATCGTCACGATCATCGCAGTAGCCATGTAAAACAGCATCGGGGAATACACAAGAATAGCCATGACGAGCAGAAAAACTGCCGCCCAACTCATGGATATTCCGGCGTAGCGGGTTATTCTCAAAGGAACTCCAGATTAAGCAGTCGCTGGAACTGGTGCTGGCACCGCACTCAGAACTTGATTGATGATATCTACACCGCCAAGGCCTTTCGCTCGGACTTCACCTCGGACAATGATTCGGTGGCCCAGAACCGATGGCGCAACCGCCTTGATGTCGTCTGGGCGAACGTAATCCAAACCTTGAATTGCCGCCATCGCCTGACCTGCGTGCATTAAGTACAGCGAACCGCGAGGGGAAGAGCCAAGCATAAGTTGGTTGTTTTCGCGAGTGCTACGAACAATGTCCACCACATATTCACGAATGGAATCGTGAACTGAAATCTCACGCACGGCCCGTTGAGCGGCAACGAGATCGCTCATTTCAATAATTTGTTGAACTGAATCAATCGGATGTACTGTTTGTTGGTTGCGGAGAACTTCTGCTTCCGCATCCCGGTCTGGGTAGCCGATAGCGACACGGGAAAAGAACCGGTCAAGTTGGGCCTCTGGGAGCGGATAAGTGCCGGTCATTTCAATATTGTTTTGAGTTGCCAGTACAAAAAACGGCTCGGGCAATTTCCGAGTGATTCCATCGCTGGTGACCTGTCGCTCTTCCATCGCTTCCAGCAGGGCAGCCTGCGTTTTAGGAGTTGCCCGGTTGACTTCGTCTACAAGTACAACGTTGCAGAATAGCGGGCCTTGACGGAATTCAAATTCGCGCGTTTCAGTATTGAAAATGGATGAACCAGTGATGTCGCTTGGCAGAAGATCAGGAGTAAATTGAACACGTCGGAATTCACCGCCGATGACTTTTGAAATTGCTTTTGCAAGAGTGGTTTTGCCAACGCCAGGAACGTCTTCGATCAAGACGTGTCCGCTACAAAGCAGGGCTAAAACACATTCTTCAACTGTTTCTCTTTTTCCGACAATAATGCGACTGATTTCATCAATCATCGCGTTGGCAATTTTCTGTATTTCGTTTGGCGACAAACCCCGTTCCTCCAATTGACTCTCTAGATGGAGCCTTCCTGCATAATACGTTGCCACAGGCCTCAAGCGTTACATCTCTTCAGAAGTCCCGGGTGCATAATGAGCCGTTCAACATGAAATGCGTTATTGGAGTTGACCTCGGGGGGACAAATGTCCGTGCACAGGCTATTTTTGAAGATGGTTCACCAGCTGGCGACCGGTTTGAGAATCCAAGCTTGGCTCAGAGCGGCACAGAGCAGATTCTAGAGTCATGTGCGCTCACGGTACGTCAAGCGGCGAATTCTGCCAACACTGATATTTCTGCTGTTGGATTAGCAGTTCCGGGTCACGTTGATGATGCGAGTGGCCTGGTGAAGTGGGCTCCCAATTTTGGGAAGGTTGTAGATGGGGTTTTCCGGTACTGGGAAAACGTTCCACTCAAACAGCCACTTGAGGAGCGCACTGGATTACGCTTTGTTATGGGCAACGATGCTAATGTTGCTGCACTTGGTGAATACAGATTCGGCACGGGAAAGAATTCTGCCAAGTGCTTGGTTATGCTGACACTTGGAACAGGAATTGGTGGTGGGGTTGTGATGGCTCCGAGTTCCGTTTTTGGTAAGGCCGAGGGGCCATTGCTTCTATTGGGCGGAAATCTCGGCGGTGGCGAACTTGGGCACACGATTCTCAGCATGAACGGTCTTGACTGCACAGCAGGCGCGTATGGATCGCTAGAAGCTTATTGCCAACGCGATGCAATTATTCGCCGCGCTCAGCATCGGCTCAACCGTGGACGCAAGTCCATCATCAGCGATTTGGTTGAAGGCGACCGCAGTAAGATCACGCCGGCTACGATCAGTGAAGCGGCGGCAAAAGGAGACACGCTGGCTAGAGAAGTTTGGCGAGAGTATGGGCAGTTCCTCGGAATGGGAACTGGAAGCCTGATCAACATTTTCGCACCCGACGTTTTTGCAATTGGCGGGCAGATCAGCAAAGCAAACGAATGGTTTATGCCGTGTCTCATTCAGGAAGCCGAAAACATTGCTATTCCGTCCTTATTCAAAGACTGCACGATCAAGCTGGCAGAGCAGGACGAAGATGCCGGAATTCTGGGCGGGGCGGCGTTAGCCCTGGAATCTATCCGATAATTCAAAATAGTCAGGACGGACCGGGAGAATATATCCCGTTTCCGCGTAGACTGTGAACTGGAGACAAGGGTGTCGCCAAGCAGTGCCGCGATTGCACTAATCTGAACGGAAGTTTAAAACATGACCGAAGTGATCATGCCCAAGATGGGCGACGGGATGGAGGAGGGAACCCTCCTAGAATGGCTTAAGAAAGATGGCGAAGCGGTGAAGTCCGGGGAGGTCATCGGCACAATCCAAACCGATAAGGCAACCCTTGAGCTGGAAGCACCTGGTAAGGGCAAACTTACAGGATTTTTGATTCAAGCGGGTGAAACCGTACCAGTCGGAAAAGCAATCGCCGCTATTCTCAAAGATGGTGAATCTCTGCCCGATGGTTGGGGAAGTGGCGAAGCAAAGTCTGCTGCTCCTACTGAAGCGAAGGAAGAAGCTCCGGTAGCCGCTTCAAGTGCTCCCGCGAAGGAAGCAGAATCTGCGCCAGCACCTTCAAGCGCTGGAGGCCGGATTAAAGCCAGCCCTCTAGCAAAACGTATTGCAGCCGAAGCCGGGGTTGACCTCAGTACTGTAGAAGGCACTGGCCCGAACGGAAGAATTGTCGAGAAAGATGTTCGCGCGGCGATTGATCAGCAAGGAACGAAAGTTTCGGCACCAAGTATTTCTGCTCCAACAGCGGCAGATACAAAGATTCCTCTTAACAAACTCCGCGAAATCATCGCTGATCGAACTCAGCACAGCAAACAAACGGTTCCTCACTTTTACGTCACGGTCGAAGTTGATCTTGAGAAGATCATGGCTCTCCGAGACTTGTTTAAGGAAGAAGAAGGCGGAAAGATTTCGGTTAACGATTTCGTAGTTCGAGCAAGCGTATTAGCACTCCAACAGATGCCAATTGCGAATTCCACATTCAACGGCAAAGAGTTGATTCAACATGGAAGTATCAACATTGGCGTTGCCGCTGCAGTTGATGACGGTTTGCTGGTTCCAGTTATTCACGGGGCGCATGGCATGACCCTCCGCCAACTCAGTGAAGAAAGCAAGCGACTCGTCAGCAAAGCCCGAGAAGGGAAGTTGACTCCAAATGAAATGGGCGGAAGCACTTTCAGCATCAGTAACATGGGAATGCTGAACGTAGACAATTTCGTTGCGATCATCAACGAGCCTAATGCGGCCATTTTGGCAATTAGCTCGGCGGGCAAAAAAGCAGTTGTAAACGATGACGATGAGCTAGAAATCCGCTGGCGAATGAATATCACGGCATCGTTCGACCACAGAGTCGTTGACGGTGCGGTTGGTGCTCAGTTCATCAACCTGGTTCGGGAAGCGTTGGAAAACCCGACTCGATTACTAAGCTAATCTAAAGCAAACTTTCGGGAGGTGGCGTCGGGCGATCAATTTTGCGCGGCGCCATTCTTTTTGTAGAAGCGTTGATGCTTGATACAGACCAAAGCCATGCAAAGGCACTTAAGGCAAGGAATACGAACCCCAATGCATTTCCTTCTGTTGCCGTACCTTGGGCAGGGGTTCCAAATAAGTTTCGAACCGCGGCTACCCCTCCGGGGGTCATATAAAAGCCAATCAGCCCTCCAAGCCACATAGCAAACATACTTCCACCCAAGACATATTTTTCTAAAACGATTTGCCCCATACCAGGAACAATAAAACTAAGAATCGCCGCTGATTTTCCGCTTGCATAAGAACCGGAATTGGCTTCAAATGTGAGTGGGTCAACGTGCAAATCCACCCTGAGAACCATTTCAGCGTACTTGTTTTCGATCACCGGGTTATTCGGGTCAATCTTATGAGCTTTGCCGTACATTTCCTTTGCGCGGCGGTACTGGTTACGGGCCTGGAAGTCATCACCAATGGCCTCTAAAACGGCGGCAGAATTCGGAGCGATCTCGGCGGCTTCTTTGAGTAAACGATCAGCTACCGCGCCCTGTTTACGAACCTTGGCAAGGTTCGCTTGACGCAGTAAATTTTCTGCCTCGGCTACTTTTTCAGGAGGATCAGGTTCAAACGATTCTTCCACCTCTGATTCAGAGGTTTCTTCGGTGATATCTTCTTCTCGGGGTTCTTCGCTCACTACCAGTGGTTAGGACGCAGATTCCTCACTGTCTGGTGCATCTTCTGCTTCAAACAGGTTTGGATCGCGGGGAAGATTCTTCCAAAAGCTCTCCAGATCATAAAACTGTCGCTTTTCTTCGAGCATCACGTGGAAGATAACATCGCCGTAATCGAATAAAACCCAGCCGCCGCCATCTCCATTACGATCCGACTGACGGATTGGGCGGATACCGACATCGCGTAGCTTTTCTGCTACCCGGTCGCAAATCGCCCGAACATGCGTGTCGCTGGTTCCCGTGCAGATCACAAAATAGTCAGTGACAGACGTTTTTTCTCGGACATCCATCACATCAATGTCGAGACCTTTCATATCGTCAGCGAATTCCGCGATCAGTGCGGCCTTTTCGTTTGACGGGGCGTTTTTCTTACTTACTTTCTGTTCCACGGTATAAACCACGCTCCTCTATATATTGCCAAACAGTGGGTTCTAACCATCTGTCCGCCGAAACCCCTCGGAGCATGGAGTCTCGAATTGTGGTTGATGAAATCTTATTTTCTTCCATCGGGATAACGTCAATCACATCTTGAATATCTTCCGGAAGTTTGCGGATTGCGCTATCTAAATCTGTTCCAGGTCGGACAACGACGGCTAATCGGCACATGCGTGCTAGTTTGTCCGCCTCTTTCCAATCCATGAACTGATTGACCGAGTCTGCGCCGAGAATGATCCATATCTGCCCAGGATTCACGATTTGAAATTCGGAAACCGTATCAATCGTGTAACTGCGCCCCGCACGGGAAACTTCAATATCAGAAACTGCCATGCCTGGATAGTTTTCTGTGGCAAGTTGGCACATCTGCAAACGTTCGGTAACCGATGCAATAGCTGGGCGGCGCAAAGGGTTGCGAGCGTTCGGAACCCAAATGATTTCATCCAATTCTAGGTGGTTGAGCACCGCCTGTGCGACCGCGATGTGCCCCAAATGAGGTGGGTCGAAACTGCCGCCGTAGATTGCGTATTTTAAGTTACCAACCTGCATAACTGAACTCAAAATCTCCTATCCACACTGTGTCGCCTTCGACTGCTCCCATGTCCTCTAGCTTTTCAATCACACCAATTCGCTTAAGCTTACGGTAGAGGTAATGAACCGCATCTCGGTTATCTAGGTTAGTCATCACCACCAGGCGTTCAATGCGCTTACCAGTGATTGTAAATCCTTCTTCTGATTGCTCGATATCCCAGAGCGAGTCTTCTTCGTTCTTGTATGTCGGCACAAGGATGGGCACTGAGCTTTCAGATTCCATCGCCTTTTCAATTGTTTGCCAGAGTGACCATTTGAGTGGATCTAACCCTTGGCTGGTAGCGGCCGAAATAATGAATATTGGGTAACCAAACTTCTCAAGCCTGTTGACGATATCTTCCTCGGCTTCTGGGATACCCATGTCAGATTTATTGAGAGCGATGATTCTGGGTCGCTCCCACATTTCTTCGCTGTACTGCTTGAGTTCGGCCTCGATCATCTTGAAGTTCTCAACCGGATCGCTATCGTCTATTGGATACGCATCAATAACGTGGAGAAGAACCTTGTTGCGTTCCGCGTGGCGCAGGAACTCGTGTCCAAGGCCAATCCCTTCGCTGGCTCCTTCGATTAGGCCAGGGAGGTCTGCCATTACAAAAGTGTGGTCACCGACGGTAACAACTCCGAGTTGAGGCGAGAGAGTTGTAAAGGGGTAGTCGGCAATTTTTGGTTTAGCTGAACTCATTACGCTGAGCAAAGTGCTTTTTCCCGCGTTTGGAAGCCCGATCAGCCCAACGTCGGCAAGAAGCTTGAGTTCTAGCTTTGCGTCGAGTAAGTCACCGGGGGCACCCATCTGGGCAAATTGCGGCGATTGCCGAACGCTATTGGTGAAGTACAGGTTGCCCCGACCTCCACGTCCGCCCTTGCAGATAACGTATTGCATTCCTTCGACCGCAAGGTCAACAATCAATTCGCCATCTTGTGCATCCGTAACAACGGTGCCAACTGGTACTCGGATCGTGATGTCTTTGGCATCTTTGCCCGCTTTGTTGCCAACCGCTTTGCTGCCGTCATCCGCTTTGTATTCTGCGCGGAGTTTGAAGTCGTAAAGAGTTCGTTTGTTGCGATCAGCAAGTAGGGTGATGTGACCGCCGCGCCCACCGTCGGCTCCATTTGGGCCACCGCGAGGCACGTGTTTTTCACGATGGAACGTTGCCGCGCCATCGCCTCCTCGGCCAGAAATCAGCCGCACATTTGCCTCGTCAATAAAACTCATTCTTCTTCAAACATTCCTGGAATCGGAGCAACCGTTATTACTCCTTCATCGAGGTCAACGTCTTTGACAAATTCCTGCACAGCAGGAATCATCCCTTTGCCAATCATTAAAATGTCGTGGGCAGGTGAATGGTAAATATCATCCACTTTGCCTAACTCGCGGCCTGATTCATCAATGACCCTAAGGCCAATCAGATCGCTTGTATAAAACTCATCCTCATCGAGATCAGGCAACTCATCGGCAGGAACTGTTACTTTCGCCCACTTGAGTTCCTCCGCTTGGTTTCTATCTCGAATCTCCTTAGTTTCGATTCGGATTTGGGTTTTGTGGGTTGTCGTCCGCTTGATAGTGTATGGCTGACCAGAGATGAATACTCGTTTGCCAGGTTCAAACCGCTCAAGAAAATCTGTTGACGGTTTGATTTTTACGGCACCCTTAATACCGTGCGGGCCGACCACCTGTCCAATCGTTATCTGATCCGATGGGCGAGGAGGTTGGCCCGCCATGCTGTTTAACCGTTAGTTTTCCGTGTTGACTTTAACGATTGCTTTCACACGTGATTTGCTAGCAACCGCGCCAACGAACTGTCGAATATTGGTGATCACTCGACCATCTTTGCCAATCACGCGACCCACATCATTTGGGCTCACGGTAACGTTGACGATGGTGGCAGCGCGATCAGTTCCAACCGATACCTTGACTGCGTCTGGTTCGTTCACCAGTTGCTTCATGGTTTCTTCAACCAGATTGCCAATACTTTCCATTATTCAGGAGCCTCTTCAGTTGCTTCTGGAGTTTCCTCTACAGGAGCTTCTTCGGCGACTGGAGCAGTTTCTTCTACAGCTGGGGCTTCTTCTGCTGGCACAGCTTCGGCGGCAACTTCTTCCTTCTTTGGTTCAGCGGCTGGAGCAGCTTCAACTTGGCTGATGGCCGATTGTCGGCTCATTGCTTGGGTTGTTTTGTCTAAGAATCCAAATTTCTTTTTCGCTTTTGGTCGTTGGGAGAAGAATTCATCCAGAACGCCTTGTCGCTTGAGGAGGATTGCAACGGTTTCAGTTGGTTCAGCTCCGTTCATCAGCCAGTGCAGTGCTCGGTCATTTTTGAGTTGCACGGTAGAAGGCTTGGTGAGGGGATCATAAGTGCCGATGTATTCAATCGCCGCACTATCTCGCGCCGATGCACTCTTTGCAACCACGATCCGATAAAACGGTCGGTGCTTGTTGCCCATTCTTGTCAGTCGAATTTTAACCACGGTTTACGGTTTCCTTGTATCCACGGTGAACTAGCGGCCAATGAGTTTGAACTCAAATCACGATTTTAGCCATGCGTAGCACAACTGCGGACTCAACATTATAGCCGCTCACGCGTTGAATTCACCCGAACTCATCTGCACAATAGGCCCAACAGGGGAGGGAAGTGGGCTAAACACCCTACCGGCGCTTGAGCTTTTTAAACTTCTTTTCCATTTGCGACATCTGCTTCATCCCTCGTCGCATTTGAGCAAGCTGGTCAATCAGGCGGTTAACATCTTCGGGAGTTGTTCCTGAGCCACGCGCGATGCGTTTTCTTCGTGAGCCGTTCAAAATGTCTGGGTTTGAGCGTTCTTTTGGCGTCATCGAAAGGACAATTGCTTCTAGCCGGTCAATCTGTCGTTCATCAACGGAATCTAGAGCTTCTTCTGGAATTTGCGAAGCAACGCCGGGAATCATCTTCATGATGTTTTTGATCGGCCCCATTTTGCGAACCATGCGCATCTGGTTTAAAAAGTCGTGGAAGTCGAGCTTTCCAGTCCGCATTTTTGCTTCCAGACCTTCAACATCTTGGTTATCAAATGCGGCCTCAGCTTTTTCGATGATGCCCATGACATCACCCATGCCGATGATCCGCTCGGCCATGCGTTGAGCGTGGAAGGAATCTAAAGCATCTGTTTGCTCGCCGATCCCGAGGAATCGAACGGGAACGCCAGTTGCTTCTCGGACGCTAAGCACCGCGCCACCGCGGGCGTCGCCATCCATTTTGCTGAAGATTGCACCGGTGACGCCGAGCTTTTGATGGAATGCTTCGGCGACATTGACTGCTTCCTGACCAGTCGTGGCATCTACAACAAGGAACACTTCTTGTGGCGGCACAGCTTTTTTGACCGCCGCAAGCTCTTCCATTAACGCTTCGTCAATGCTGAGGCGACCGGCCGTGTCGATGATCAGAACGTCGCAGAATAGGTGTTTGGCACGATCAAGAGCGGCTTTCGCAACTTGCACTGGGTTCCCACCTGGCTCACCCGCGAAAACAGGGCAGTCCACTTGCTCTCCGAGTACTTGAAGCTGCTTTATTGCCGCTGGTCGTTGAAGGTCGCAAGCAGCTAATAATGGTTTCTTGCCTTTGCTTTTTAGCCACATTGCAAGTTTTGCGGTTGTGGTGGTTTTTCCGCTTCCTTGAAGGCCGCACATCAAGATGACGGTTGGGGGTGCGGGATTCCAGTTAACTGGGGTTTCTTCTGGCCCGAGTAAGGCAACGAGTTCATCCCGCACAATCTTGAGAATGGTTTGATCGGCGGTGAGGCTGGCGAATACTTCTTCGCCCACTGCACGTTCCTTGACCTTAGCCATGAACTGCTTAGCGATCTGGAAATTGACGTCAGCTTCCAGCAGGGCAACGCGAATTTCGCGGAGCACAGTGTTGACGTCATCTTCGGTCAGGCGGCCCTTTTTGCGGATTGAAGCAAAAATGCCACCTAATCGCCGGGTGAGATTGTCCAGCATGGGTGGGAGAAGGATACCGCTCGCAGTTGCATTACTTTGGGAAGGATTAAACTGAGCAAGAAACTTGTGACTGCCTTACAGGCTATAAACATTCACCAAGGAAAAACAAGAAATGATGCTTTTTAATGATCATTGAAGAGATATCATTTATTCGTATGTATTGGTTTCAATACATCGATGTTAGGAGAAGTCACATGAACACAAAAATAGCAGCAAGTTTGACTGTTTGCGTCGTAGCCTTTTCAGTAGCGCAAGCTCAGACATTTACAATCACTGACCTAGGTACTGCTCCGGGAGGAACGGCGAGCAGAATTGGCAATTCAGTAAATGACCAGGGGAAAGTTGTGGGGCAAGGTTTAAACTCGCCAGGAGCCAGGGCTTTTTATTATCAAGGCGGTTCTGGAACGATTGATATTGGTACATTGCCAAATGGACAGAATGCCATTGCGTTTGGAATTAATAATAGCGGACAGGTAATAGGGTGGAGCACTACTTCTCCGGGATTTGACGGTACCACCACTGCCTTCATTTGGGACAGTGTTAATGGGATGCAGAGTCTCGGATACCTTCCGGGTGTTATAAATAGTTCATTTGCTTACGGTATCAACGATTCGGGAAAAGTTGTGGGTTCCAGTCGGGCTGGTACCTCAGGTGGTCATGCCTTCGTTTGGGATTCCGTAAATGGAATGGTTGATATTGGGGCCTTACCAGGTGGAGGAGACTCCAGCCAGGCATATTCAATCAATAATCCGGGGGTTGTAGTTGGAGATAGCGTTGTAGGAAGCGCACGAATTGGATTTATCTGGGATGGCGTAAATGGGATGCAGTCTATTGGAACATTGAGCGCGATTAATCAGGCAAGTACTGCGTACGATATCAATGATTCGGGCAAAGTTGCCGGCGTGAGCAAAACGGATGCCAATGTGAACCACGCCATGATCTGGGATGGAGTGAATGGGATGATCGATATCCACTCAGGACTGGTTTCAAGCGAAGCGCACAGCATCAATAATCAGGGTCAAGTGGTTGGGTTTGGGGCAACCGGAAGTGGAAATGCCGCTTTCCTGTGGGATCAAACAAATGGAATGAGGAACTTGAACAGCTTGCTAAATGCTAACTCGTCCGGGTGGAGCCTCACAACTGCTTACGGTATCAATAATAACGGTCAAATCGTTGGATCAGGTGTGTTTAATGGTCAGTTGCGCGCTTATATCGCCACTCCAGATGCAGTGCCCGAACCAGCTACGATGTCGGTTCTCACTTTATGTTCTCTCGCTTTCCTGCGACGCAAAACGAAGTCAGGGTCGTAATTTGATACGCAGGTCACTCAAATCAATGGGCTTGAGTGGCCTTGCTATTTTGAGTTGTTACAATTTCATAAGTTAAGGTTCTGCTCGCCATTTAGCCTGGTTCGCGAACTTACAACATGTGAATTCCGTTGAATGGATTGAATGGGAAAAATTGCCCTGTTCCTTTCAAGCAATATAACCAACACTTAAAGAACAAACTATCTCAATTTGAGGTCTAAGAGAAAGCAATGGCACAAGAAACGATCAAGGAAGATACGCTTCAAAAGCAAAAATCCGCTCTGCCGATGATTTGGCTCGCAGCAGGGGCAGCGGTTGGCCTGGGTGCGGCTGCGTGGTTTTTGAAGACCCGCCAAGGAAAAGCTTTGCCATGGGATGCCGACAAGCTAATTGATGCTTGCGATGCGGCGGCGGCAAAGCTTGATGAAATTCTTTTCACTGAATCTCGACAAGTCGGATAACCAGCTAAACTGGTGGCATGGTCATCAAGGCGGCTTCGTTTGACGAATATCTAGTTCAAATCCCACCGGAAAGACAAGCGGCGTTTGTTCGCCTTCGAGAAGTTATCAATAATAACATCGACCCGCGGTTTGAAGAGGGAATGCAATACAACTTCCCATCGTGGTTTGTGCCTCACTCAATCTATCCTCAGGGATACCACTGCGATCACAAACAGCCTTTGCCATTTATTAGTATTGGAAACCAGAAGAACTTCATCGCATTTTACGGTTGCTTTTTGTACAACGACGATGGCCAGCGTGACTGGTTTATTGACCAATACAAAAAGACTGGGTTGAAGCTTGATATGGGGAAAAGCTGTGTGCGATTCAAAAAACACGACGCAATTCCATTTGAGTTGATTGGAGAATCCGTAGCTCGGGTAAGTCTTGAAGAATTTATTGCGACGTACGAGAAACACAGGATGTAAAGCCTGACAGAGTCTCTTTTTTATACAGGGAATTCAAGCATAGCGAATTCAGAAAAATTTCCGATAATCAATATTATGACAAAATTAGATTAATAATCACTGCCCTTGCTTTCAGGCACAAAAACAGCCGGGGCGATACTGCTCCGGCTGTTTGGCATGTTTTATTACTCGGGCTTTCCTACTAAGTCCTCGTATCGAACGGTTGTAGTAAAAGTTTTTTCACCAACGGTGAGCTCGACAAGATAAGTCCCCGTAGCCAGAGTTGTGCCTCGGTTTCCGCGTGGTCGCCAAAATACGCTGTTCAAGCCCTTGGCGCCTTTACCAGCAAGTCTGCCCAGTGATTGCCCATCGGCGGTTTTGATATTCACCTCTACTTTCTCTTCCGTCGCTTCCTTCAAATAGTAGTAAATGGTTGTTCCAGGTTGGGTATTCGGCGTTGCCAAAATTCGGTCGCCTTCAAACCACCCATCAAATATCTTGCCGAATGTATAAGCATCCGTTGGTTGGCAGAGGAACACATCCTTTTCCATGTTGGCTCGAGTGATTTGCTCGAGTGCCGAGACAGGGATTGTCCAGAACGAACGTCCATGGGTGGCAATGACCAAATCAGCCTCAGTTGGGTGAATCAGCATGTCGTCCACACGAACGGTTGGGAATCCAGCTTGCTTATTGACCTTAGTCCAATTGGAGCCTCGATCTAAGCTCACCCACAAGCCCATTTCTGTACCTGCAAAGAGGAGATCAGGGTTCACACGGCCTTCACAGACCGAATAAACTACCTCGTTTTCTCCAAGTGCTCCACTCAGTTTCTTCCATGTTTTGCCCATGTCATCAGTCATGAACAAGTAAGAATTGAAGTCAGCGCTTCGGTGGCCGTCAAATGCCACATAAGCGCGGTTCAGATTGTGATTGCTGGCAACGACACGGCTGACCCAAGTTCCAGCGGGGACATCAGGAATTGTGATTTTCTCCCAATTCTTACCGCCATCTTGTGTGAGCTGAATGTTGCCGTCATCGGTACCTACCCAAACGACGTCAGCCTTGCGAGGAGATTCGCTGATTGTGATGATCGTACAGTGCATTTCTGCACCCGTTGATTCCGGTGAAACACCTCCACCAGGTTTCAGTTTTTCTGGATTATTTGTGGTCAGATCAGGGCTTGCTTCAGTCCAAGTGTCACCACGGTTGACTGACTTAAACAGCTTGTTTCCGCCAAGCCACAACGTTTGTGGATTGTGCGGGCTGAGAATGAACGGAGTATTCCAGTTGAAGCGATAGGTTTCGCCCTGCGGAGCGCGCGGGCGGATAAACCGCTGCTCACCCGTTTGCATGTTGTGACGGGCAATTGCGCCGCCTTGGCTTTCGGCATAAACGGTTCGCCAGTCAGTTGGATCAACCTGAACATAGAATCCATCGCCGCCATTAAAGAATCGGGCGTCGGCCATTGTGACATTTCCTCTTTCTGATTGAGATGGAATGCCCCAAGTGCCGTTATCTTGGAATCCACCATAAACCCAATAAGGACGTCGCATATCAACTGCGATGGCGTAGGGTTGTCCAATCACCATATTGTCCAGGTGCTCCCAAGTTGCGCCGCGATCTCGGGTGACAGCAATGCCGCCGTCGTTCCCAGTCATCATGTGATTGTTATCCTGAGGGTTGATCCACATAGCGTGGTAGTCAACGTGGATATCAATGTTCATGACCTTAAAACTCTTCCCTCCATCTTCTGAGAAGTGGAAGTTGGTGCCAGGAACATAAACTCGCGATTCATCAACTGGATCAATACGAGGAACGCTGAAGTAAAACGGTCGAGGGTTCAAATTGTTAAGAAAAGTCCAGCTTTCCCCCAAGTCAGTTGACTTGTAGATTCCCCGGTTTTCCTTGCTTTCCACGGAAGCGATAAGAACATTTGGATTCTTACGGAATTGGGTGAGTCCAACTCGCCCCATTTCGCTGTCGGGAAGTCCCTTAGTGAGTTTTTTCCAGTTCTTGCCGCCGTCAGTGGTCTTGTAAACGCCACTTCCAGGGCCACCGCTGGCAAAACTATATGCAGTTCGTTTCTTCTGCCATTGGGCAATAATTAAGGTGTCTGGGTTACGCGGATCCATGATCATATCGATCGTGCCCGTCATATCGTTGATGTAATGAATCTTGTTCCAGGTTTTGCCGCCATCGGTTGTCTTAAAAACGCCACGTTCGGTGCTTGGCCCCCAGAGTTGTCCCATTGCGGCAACATAGACTACGTTCTTATCTTTGGGATGAAAGGCGATCTTGGAAATATGATGCGTTTTCTCTAATCCCATAAACGACCATGTTTTGCCACCATCCTCTGATTTGAATACCCCGGCACCCCAACTGGAACTGTTACGGCTGTTTTGTTCGCCTGTACCAACCCAAACACGATCCGGATTATCTTGGTCAACGGTTACTGCCCCCAAAGCAGATGCCGATTCATATTGAAAAACAGGTTCAAATTTGACCCCGCCACCTGTGGTCTTCCACAATCCGCCGCTTGCTGAAGCAACGTAGAAAATCCGTGGATCTTTATCGTAGACGGCGATTTCGCTGACCCGGCCACCCATGTTGACCGGGCCGAGAGATCGTGGTGTGAGCGCCTGTAACAAAAGATTGGCATCTGGCGCTTGTGCGGTTGCGGCAACGCTTAATGCCAAAGTGGCAGCCAAGAACACGCCTTGGCTAACATGACTTACCCTCATAACAGGAACTTTACTCAAACTCAGTCGCGAAGAATTCCTTATTTTTAAAGATTCGACTGGACGATAGTTTTGATTTCGGCCTCCTTGTCCATAGGACTGGTCAAAAAAAGCCCGTACACTGCCCCTATGGACTTTGCCCTGACGCAAGAACACGAGTTAATTCGTGAATCGGCTGAGAAGTTTGCCGCCCAAGAAATAGCCCCTGGCATCCGAGATTTAGATAGAGCCCACGATTCCAACCCTGAATCACTCAAAAAGCTTGGCCAAGCGGGTTTGCTTGGTGTAGCGATTCCGGCAAAGTACGGCGGAAGCGATACTGACTACATTTCTCTTGGTTTAGTTTGCGAAGAATTAGAAAAAGCAGATACCTCGGCTCGTGTTGTGCTTTCTGTTCATAGCGGTCTGCACTGCATGACCTTGATGCAATGGGGCACGGAAGAACAAAAACAACGCTGGTTACCAAAACTGGCTACCGGTGAAGCAATCGGAGCATTCGGTTTAACCGAACCCAATGCTGGTTCAGATGCGATCAACATCAAAACCACAGCAAAAAAAGATGGCGACCATTACGTCATCAATGGTTCTAAAACCTGGATCAGTCTTGCCGATTACGCAACCCAGTTTCTGATCATCACGAAGCTCTCGGAAACCGACGCTAAAGCACCCTACGCTGCATTTATCATTGATCGAAACACTCCTGGATTCAGCAGTCGCCCGCTTAAAGGCAAACTTGGAGTACGAGCTGGAAACACCGGTGAAATCTTCTTCCAAGATATGCGCGTTCCCGCTGACTGCATGCTTGGTCAGGAAGGCGACGGATTCAAGGTTGCCATGTCTGCCCTCGATCACGGTCGATATACAGTTGCCGCTGGCGCAGTTGGAATCATCACCGCTTCCCTAGAAGCCAGTGTTAAATATGCGAACGATCGCGTTGTTGGCACCGAACCGATTGGTAAAAAACAGCTTGTTCAGCAACTCATCGCTAGCATGGCGAAAGGTCGCGATATTGGGCGACTTCTCTACTACCAAGTGGGTTGGATGAAGAACCAAGGTCTCCGTCACACTCGCGAAGTCAGCATGGCGAAATGGGTGAACTGCGAGGCCGCCTTTGATGCTGCGAATAAAGCGGTCGAAATCCACGGTGCTTACGGTTTCAGCGATGAATTCCCGGTGGAGCGCTATTTCCGCAACTCGCGCGGCGCGATGATCTACGAAGGCACTCACGAAATCCACACGCTTGTTCAAGCTGAATACGCGCTCGGCTACCGGTCAGATAAGCCCCTGGCGAACAATCTGCCGACCTATCCGTTTGAATGAATTTCAGCGGATAGAAGTTTAGACTACTAAGAGTTGATCACCTTCCATGGGAAGTAAAAGAAACAGAAATAAGAAGAAAAATTCAAAGCTGGTTGCAGATATTCCAAGTATCGAAAAACTGTTATTTCAACTGAATGGTTTAGCGCAGTTAGGTAGAGCTGTAAAAATTATTGAGCCATTATTTTTAATATTTAGAAAAGATGCTAAAAGTATAAGTAAAGACTTCGAAAAATTGGCGACACTGCAAATCGAGTTAGAAAATTTGGTAAGAATAATTAATGAATTTAATGAGATTTTTGCTGACCATGGTTGGATAATGTTCGACAACATGAACTTGGACGTTGCTCGGAAAGCTGTTGAAGTTGCAAATGCTGATGGTGTGAAATTTGGAGAGCAAGTGCTGATTGAATACTATAATGAAGAGACGCTAAGGTCTCATACGCTATTTTTGTCAGGGATACGAGCATTCCGCCCTAGAATTGAATTAGCTGAAAAAGCTATCGTGGATTATGCCGAAAGTCGATACTACTCATCCGTTTTAGTAGTGTTAACTCTCATTGATGGTCTTGTTAATGAGTTACATTCTGACAGGCGTGGCTTCTTCTCCGACGGTGCTGATCTTAATGCTTGGGACTCAATAGCTGCGAATGAGTCTGGGCTGGGCACACTTGCTAATTTATTTAGGAAAGGACGCCGGAAAACGTCAACGGAAGAATTAAGCATTCCTTACCGCAACGGAATTATTCACGGGATGGACTTAGGCTATGACAACATTATTGTAGCCGCTAAATGTTGGGCTGGGCTCTTTGCGGTTGGAGATTGGGCTCGAAGAGCCGAACGGGGTGAATTGAGTGAGCCTCAAGAAGAGGCTAGAATTTCTATTCCAGAACTTTTTGATATGATTTCGAAAAATAAGGAAAGAGCGAAGCTTATAGAAGAGTGGTGCCCCAGGGGTAATGGGCAACCATTCTTACTTACTGACACCCATGAGCCAGGTTCACCTGAAGAAACGGTCAACCAATTCCTTTTGCTTTGGTCAAAGCAAAATTATGGTCACATGGCTAGTTTATTGTCAAAGATGTGGCACGATGGAGACCAAAATGCAGTCGCGATAATAAGGAGGGATATCCATTCAATAAAATTGAATAACTTTAAATTAATCTCTGTCAAAGATGAAGCTGCGGCGATATCTGAGGTGGTGGCAGAACTTGAAGTTGTAAACGACGCAAATACTGTTAGAGTAGAGCGTACTTATAGGGTTATTTATGAAAGCTCTGATGGTATGCCAGAAACAAGGAATCGGCCTGGTTGTTACTGGAAGTTAATTATTTGGCACCCACCTCACATTTGAATGACCACTTATCTGTAGGTTAATCAAAGTCACTTTTGATATTTGACTCCACGTAGCCCTATGTCTACCAGGGACTGGTTTTTCGGAGCGGTAATCTACGTTTGTGGCAGAAGAAACCCCTACTAAAAAGCAACTCGATAAGGCGATGATCCGCCGGATTGTCGGGCTGTTTGCCCCGCATAAGAAGATGGTTTTCTTGACCACGCTTGCCGTGCTTGTCGGCGTATTGCTGGGGATCGTCCCTCCTTATTTGATCATGAAGATCATTGACGAAGGGATCACACACCAAAACCTCGGAGTCATTGCCCAATACTCGATTTTGATGCTGTTTGCGGTTTTGGGCGGGGCGGGAATGACCCTTCTCTACGGCTATTGGGGGGTTATTGTTGGTCAGCGCATTATGTGCGACTTGCGGCAGAAGCTTTTTGACCATCTACAAGGCATGTCGCTGAAGTTCTTTACTAGCACTCGCACGGGAGAAATCCAAACTCGACTGATCAGCGACGTTCAGGGTGTTCAGACGGTTGTCAGCAGCACTTTGGTGGATCAGCTCAGTAACGTTGCCATTGTTGTTTCAACGTTGGTTGCGATGTTCCTGATGGATTGGCGGCTAACGTTGCTCAGTATCGCATTGGTACCGGCTTTCATGGTGATCGGCAAGGCAGTTGGCGACTACGCCCGCACGGTTCGTGAAGGCACTCAGGAGCAGACCGGTGAGCTCAATGCAATGATGCAGGAAACCCTTTCGGTTTCAGGCATCTTGCTTACCAAAGCGGTTGGACAGCAGGGGTTGCTGAGTTCGCGCTTTGGTATTGAAAATGAAAAGCTGGCTAATTGGCAGATCAAAGCCATGGTCGTCCAGTACATGTTCTTTGGCATGATCCGGCTAATCACCCAACTTGCCCCAGCTTTGGTTTATTGGCTCGCTGGTTGGTTGCTGATCCGCCAAGGAGATACTTCGATCACTGTGGGGATGCTGGTTGCCTTTACTGGTCTCCAAATTCGCTTGTTCTTCCCTATGACTGGTTTGTTTGGCGCGCAAGTCGAAATCATGAGTTCGATGGCGTTATTCGAGCGCATTTTTGAATACCTCGACTATCCGCGAGACATTGCTGATGTGGCCAACCCAATTCCGATTACCGACCAAGCCCAGGGCAAAGTTGAGTTTAATAATGTAAGTTTCAAGTACGAGCCAGAACTTGAACGCAACACATTGAGCAATGTAGATTTTGTTGCTCAGCCTGGTCAACTGATTGCGCTGGTTGGTCCAAGCGGAGCCGGGAAAACAACCTTCACTTATCTCATTCCCCGTCTGTACGATGCGGATTCCGGTGAAGTTCTGATAGACGGAGAAAACATCAAGAACCTCAAGCTTGCCGATCTTGGCCGCATGGTTGGGGCCGTCACGCAAGAAACCTATTTGATGCACACAACGGTTGCGGAAAACCTTCGCATTGCTAAACCCGAAGCAACTCAAGAAGAGTTAGAGGAAGCTTGCAAACTTGCGGCGATCCACGACCATATTGCAGGTCTGGAAAAAGGATACGAAACGATTGTTGGAGAGCGAGGATACAAACTCAGTGGCGGTGAAAAACAACGGCTCGCTATCGCCCGGGCGATTCTCAAGAATCCTAAGATTTTGATTCTGGACGAAGCTACTTCTGCTTTGGATACGCGTTCTGAGCGCTTGATTCAGGAATCGATGAGCCGGTTGATGGTGGGGCGGACAACGTTTGCTATCGCTCACCGATTGAGCACGATTCTCCACGCCGACCAAATCTTGGTACTGGAACACGGGCAAATTGTCGAAAAGGGTCGGCATGCCGAGCTGCTGGCTTTAGATGGACTCTACGCAAAGCTCTACAACGAGCAGATCAACGCAAAAGCTGAAGAGCCCGTTGAAGCTTAAGACTTCGGCTGGCTCTCTTTCGGAGGAGTTAGGTGAATCAGTCTTCCGCCGATGGCTGTACCGACAAGGTTGATGGCGATGAACAGAAGAGGCGTAAAAATCCGATTATCTAAATAGTATCTCCATCGCATAGCTACAGACAATAAGCCGAGAATCAGCCATACGATCAACATTATCTTGATGACTTTTGTGGATTTAAAAACTGCGTATCCGAATAAGCCGCTTACTATGCCACCGATTGCAGTTGTAATATATTGCACAGGAAGAAACAATGGGCCAGGAGGGTTAGACCCAGCGAATATTCCACCACCGACTTTACCGCCTGACAGAAACTCAATCAGATAAAACGATGCTAGTTGAGAGACTCCTCCAACAATGTATGCAACAGTAATAGTAGCCACTATAGCCATAGGGCTGGGCTTCGTGACTACTGGTTCAGATTCCCGAGGGTAATTACTTTCCAAGGGCTTTGCCACCGATCAGAACTCCGACTGTGCCGATGACAACATTGGTCATGGTTACCCACTTGGGCGTAATTGCTTTCGCCATGGCATCCATGGCACTAACGTCGGCAGGGCGTAGATCGGTATGAATTACCATTGTAAACGACCAAATTGCGCTTAGGCCTGCCAGAAAAAAGAATACACCCGCCAGAATCTTGACTGTATTTGTGTTGTCGCTGATTTTTCGGCAAACCCATCCGCCAAGCCACGCCGCCCCGATTCCTACAATGAGCATGATGATTATCCAGGGCATGGAGACTTCGTAGGTGCCGGGCATAAATGCACCATCTACGCCAAGCGCCAAATAAGCGACGGTTAGCAAAGCGAATACTATGATCGCCATCGTTAAGTAACCAGCTACAACTGCAAGAAACCCTTTCATAAAATTGAGATTACATTTGTCTGTCCATAATTGCAAATATTTCTGTTGGGTAAGGTCATTGCATGATTTCTGTCGTTGCAATGCTGGCTATTCAATCGAGTTCGCTGGGTGAACGGCTGAATGCGACAATTGCTCCATACAATGCTGAGGGCGGGATTATTGGTGTTTACGTTGGCAAAGTTGATGGCACCGAACTCTATTCGCACATGGCGGATACGCGGCTTATGCCCGCAAGCAATCAGAAAATAGTTTCTTCAGCTTTCGCATTCGCTGCTTTGGGTGTTCAGCACCGGTTACAAACTCGTTTTTGGCGCGAACCAAACGGAATCTACGTTGATGCACCCGGCGATCAGATGATTACTCCCGAACAACTACGGGAAGTAGCCAACAAGCTAAACGTTACTGGTAGAGCCAGGGTTTACGTAAAACAGGCTTATGATTTCGGGTTTGGGCCGGGGTGGGAATACGATGATCTTCCCTTCCGGTATGCGCCTCGTGTTCAGGCATTTTCGGTTAATCGTTCGCAGTTTGATGTGGTGAGTAGTGGCAATCATGTTGTGGTTCCAGATTGGGCGCGGGTTAAAGTGAGCTATGGAAATCGCAATGGCAAGCTAACGGTTGATTACGACCGAGAGCACCAGCGTCTGCATGTCACAGGAACTCCCGAAAAAGATGAGCTAGTCACACGCTTTGCACTCCCTGAGCCAGCCGCCTCGGCCGCTTCATTTTTGGGCCGTCAGATGGTTACCACGGATTCAGTTCCAAGTCGCACACCCGATGCAGTAATAGATGGGCCAACCCTTGCCGAATGGGGCAAAGCCTGCTTGGAACCGAGCGATAACTTGCTCGCAGAAAACTTACTCATTCAGGCAACGATCGCAAAGAACCCAGGCAAGCCGTTTAGTTACTCATTGGCGCAACAATCAGCACGTGAATTCTACGAAAAAGTGGTGAAAATCCCCGAATTTGGGTTCAAATTGGATGATGGAAGCGGGTTGAGTCGCCACAACTTGGTCACGCCAAGAACGTTGGCACACATTTTGCGATATGTATATTCACAACCCTTTCGGGATGACTACATTCGAGCCCTACCCGCCGCCGGCGAAGGAACTCTTGGCAGTCGTCTTGCTGGGGTGAGAATCACGGCAAAAACCGGAACGTTGGACAGCGTTTCTTGTCTTTCTGGATTCTTGTGGATTGGCCAAAGCGATCCGGTTGTGGTTTCGATAATGATGAACCATTATTCGATGACTGCATCCCAAGCGCGGCAACTGCAGGATCAGATTGTGCAGGTGATTCGAGAAGAACTGAATTCATTTGAGAGTCAAGATGGAAGAAACGCGAACTGGTGTGTCAATTTGGAAAACCCTTTTTCCGACCCGAGCTTTGTTATTGCTTATGGTCATCGGGGTTATTGACCTCGTTTCGACTGCTCTGCTCCACCACCACGGCTTGATTGTTGAGCTTAATCCGTTGATGAAGCCGCTGATTGAGCGCAGTGAATGGCTATTCGCTGCCGTTAAAGGCATGACCCTGGCCCTTGCTTGGCTAGTGATGGTCAAACACTTTGATACTCACCGAGACTTTGTGCGAACGGCGGCAACTGCTGGAGCATGCACTTATGTCGGAATCTGGCTCATCTGGTTTATCAGTGGCACTGTTCTCGGTGCATAACGTTTTGGGACTATCTTAAACATAGGGTAGATTTTCACAAATCTCTTTGGTGAGGCAAACCCGCCTAAACAAAACCTCACCCCCAACCAGTCCAATACCGCCCGCCTGGCAAGCGAGTGACGACGAAATACCTTAACGACTGAGTATCTGCGCCTCATTTGCGCAGCCAAAACAATGAATCAATTTGAAAAATCAACGCGCCTTGTCGTGCGTCCGGTCGAGTCGGAAAACGACTTCCGCACATATTTGCAGATCGCAAACGATTCTGACCCTCACAAGGCGAACACATTCGACGACTTTATGGCTCGTCATAACAATTTTCCCGAGGGAAAGTTTCGGCAAAGGTTGCTACTGGATGTAGAAGGGACGCCCACGATTGCATTTGTAGTCATGCGCAATATCTGGCAAAAGGAAGACACCAACTTCTTTGTGGACATTTCCAAAGTAGGCGATCTAAATAGAGATGAATGTGTTGCTGTGCTTGATCACGCGATTCCGCTTGCAAAAGAAAACGGGGCTTTAAAACTCAACACTTGGAATAAGGAAACAGCAACTACACTGAATGAAGTTTTAGCCGAGTACGGGTTTACGTTTGACCAAGCGAACCCGGAATCGCGGCTTGACTTGACCCAATTTGATAGCACTCCATTTCAGGCGAAGGTTGACTACGTTCGCTCTCAGCCTTGGCGGATCATTTCTCTTGCTGATCTTGAACGCGAAGACCCTGAGAACTATATCGAGCGGTATTACAACGGAGATAGGGAGTTATCGGCGGATATTCCGGTGCCCTGGGAAATGGATGCACCTCCGCTTGAGAACTACAAGAAGGCACTTGAGCGAGATCGTCACTCATTTGACACTATTCTCATCGTTCTTGATGGTGAAAAGATCATTGCAACTACCATGCTTTTCCGGAACAAAGTGCACCCGGACGTCTTTGAAACTGGCTTAACCGGGGTTCATCGGGATTACCGTCGGCATGGAATCGCAACTGCAATTAAAGTAATCAATCTTTCGCGAGCCAAAGAGTTGGGCGGCAAGGTTGCTTACTGCGACAATGAAGAAAATAACCCTATGCTACAGCTCAATTATCAGCTTGGGTTTGAAACTTATCGTCGATATAACTCGACTACGAAAATCCTTGACTAAGGTTATTTTCCAATACAAAACTGGCTGAAAATCTGCTCCAGCACATCCGCCGGAGCAGATTCACCAGTAAGTTCTCCCATCTTTCGTAATGCCGCCCGTAGCGTGACCGCCGCCAGATCGTCGGGCACATTTGGATTCGTAATAGCTTGGCTACTTTCCTGTACAAGCGACTTTACTTCGCGCATCACTTCGTAGTGCCGTTCAATAAGGCTTGTTGGCTCGTTTGAATCCGAACTTTGAATTCGTCGCAAAATTAGTTCTATCAATGAGTCTAACCCTTCGCCGGTTTTGGTCGAAATTTCGTGCCCCTTTGCAGATCGAGCTAGATCGCACTTAGTAGCTACTTGGATGACTTTGTTATGGAACTCTTGATCCACTTTTTTATCGTTGTCATCCCATCCCTTTTCGGCATCGAAAAGATACAGAATAACATCCGCTTGATTGAGTAAGTCACGACTCCGTCCAATTCCGATTTGCTCAACTTCGTCCTCTGATTCGCGCAGGCCAGCGGTATCCACCAATCGAACGGGAATTCCATTAATGGAAACCTGTTCTTCGATGCTATCGCGAGTTGTGCCAGGAATCGGCGTGACAATCGCCCGATCATATTTGAGAAGGGCGTTCATCAGTGAGCTCTTCCCTGCGTTCGGCTGGCCAGCAATTACCACGAGAACCCCTTCACGGATTCGGCGAGCTAGTTGCTCCAATGCCAAGAATTGATCGATGGATTTCTCCGCTTCTTCCAATGGAGCGGTTTTATCTTCAAGCGGAATCTCGCCCAGTTCTTCGCTAAAGTCAGTCAGCGCTTCAATTGTTGTGAGGACTTTGCGAATGTTTGTCGCAATTGGAGCCAACTCTCGCCCGACATTCCCTTCCCTCAGGCTATTTGCCATAGCAAGCTGTTTATCTGTGGCGGCGTCAACCGTGGCGCGGATTCCCTCGGCTTGGGCGAGATCAATCTCTCCGTTCATGAATGCCCTAAGTGTGAATTCTCCTGGCTCGGCGGCTCTTGCTCCTGCTAGATAGCAGAGTTCCAAAAGTTGCTTAATTGATTCGGGCGAGCCGTGAATATTGAACTCAGCCACAGGTTCTCCGGTGAAGCTAGATCCCGCGGCAAATAAAATGCAGAGTCCGTCGTCTTGGTGGGCAAACGCACCGTAATATGCGTGGCGATAAGTTATTTCTTCAGGCAGAAAAGGAGCAATTAATCGTGCTATCTCCAATGCCTTTGGCCCGCTGACGCGGACAATTGCTACGGCTCCACGTCCGGGAGGAGTGATCGGCGCAGCGATTGTGTCGGCAAAACGGTCAACTCCCATTGGAGTTCATTCTACTTGTGAGTACACTTTGGTAGTGGTTATCCGTGGCGTCTCAATGGTTCTACTGGTGCTGGCAATTGCCGGTTGCCAACCCAAAACTCACCCCGAACCGATTGTCGTACCCGCTAAGCAGACCGAAGATGTCATCGGCACTTACCGCCTGAAAGCAACCCCTGATGAAGTTGCAGAGGCAGGCGGGCTTGAAAAACTCCCGACGCTGGTAATTGAACGTGACCACTGGAGAATGCTCGTTGATGGCGAAGAATCTTCCGGCAACTGGAAGTACGAGAACGGGAAACTCACGCTGTCCGATAAAGTCACGGGTGAAAATAGCGTTTTCCTTTCCGATCAAGGTGGTCTAGAACTTGTTTTACAAGGTGAAGACCCGGTCAGGTTCGCAAAATACGGTGCACAGAAACCTAATACAGCTAACGAATAACACCCATTCCGCAGAAGCTGGTTTCCGTATAATAAACCAAGCATGATCGCATCTCAACTGACCGAGCAAGGGGGCTCGTTCCTTAGTCAGACGCCAACCTCAACTTTTACGCCCGAGGACTTCAGTAACGACGAAAAGCTGATGATTCAGATGGCGGACGACTTCTCACGTAAGGAAGTCCTTAGCGTCGTAGAACGACTCGAAAAGCAAGAGGAAGGCTTGATGCCAAACCTTATTAAAAAGGCTGGTCAACTCGGTTTTTGCGGCATCGATGCACCAGAAGAATACGGCGGGCTCGGCCTGAGTAAGAACCTTGCGGCGCGTATTCTTGAACACCTCAGTTTAGATGCCTCGTTTAGCGTTACCGTTGGCATTACCAGCGGTATTAGCCTTTTTGGATTGATTGCTTTTGGCACAGAAGAACAGCGCCAAAGATATCTGCCCAAGCTCACGAGTGGCGAATGGATCGGCGCGTATGCTCTCAGCGAGCCGAACTCTGGTTCCGATGCGCTGAGTATGTCAACGAGAGCCGAAGATAAAGGCGATCACTGGCTTTTAAACGGCACAAAGATGTGGATCAGTAACGCCAAGTGGGCGAATTTTTTCCTGGTTATGGCGAAGATTGATGGCGAACACGTCACCGCTTTCTTAGTCGAAAAAGACTTCCCTGGTGTTTCTATTGCGCGGGAAGAACACAAAATGGGCTTGAAGGGTTCATCCACGGCTCGACTGTTACTGGAAAATGCTCAGATTCCTAAAGAAAAT
This sequence comes from Fimbriimonadaceae bacterium, assembly GCA_019638675.1. Taxonomy (GTDB): domain Bacteria; phylum Armatimonadota; class Fimbriimonadia; order Fimbriimonadales; family Fimbriimonadaceae; genus UphvI-Ar2. The sequence continues at coordinate 2,170,133 of JAHBTE010000001.1, forward strand.
CTGCTCTATCTGCCTGGCAAGGGTCATCACGTCGCATTTAATGCTTTGAACATGGGGCGATTCAAACTTGGCGCAATGAGCATCGGGCCAGCGAGGCAGGCGATTGGCCATGCTGCCGCTTACGCTCAAGATCGGAAGCAATTCGGGCAACCGATTTCCAATTTCGGGTTGATTCAAGCGAAGTTCGCCGACATGGCGGCTTATTATTTTGCTATCGAATCTTTGCTTTACCGAACTGGAGCAAATATAGATGCTGCCTTCGCGCAAAGCGATGGTTCTCTGGAAGGCAATCGAGCGGCGGCAGAGGAATTTGCCGTTGAGTGTAGTGCATGCAAAGTCCTCGCAACTGAACTAGAAGCGGCAATCGTTGACGACTGCTTGCAGGTTTATGGTGGCTACGGGTTTACGGAAGAGTTTCCGGTTGCTCGCATTTACCGCGACGCCCGGATTTCTCGTATCTACGAGGGCACGAATGAAATCAATCGCATTTTCCTTTCTGATCGAATGGTGCGCCGAGCAAATGAGGGCAAATGCTCACTGACGGCTTCCGGCGATTCGTTTATCAACGATCTCACTGGCAAGGCATATGCTAAGTTCAGCAATGGTCAAGAAACACTCGGGCGGATCAGCGACCTCACCATACTCTGCCTGGCGGAGCAATCAGCTAAATTGCGCGCACAAAAGACGGGAGCACTTGGTCAAGCGGCGTACGAGAGGTTCGCTAACTTTGCCAACGCTAAGGCGGCGGGTATCTATGCGGCCTTGAGTGGCGAGGCGGTTACGATTCCGGCTCCGTTTGACGGTCATACTGCGGAACTGGCAAACGCTGTGCTCTCCCAAAAAGGCCCGTTAAGTTTCTAAATAAGGAACAGAACTCTGCCCCCGCTGGTTGATAAGGCCAATGGGGGCTTATTTTCCAAGTAAGGGCGAGAGAGTTAGCTTCCTTTTGGATTTCGTTCGTATCCAAATCATTGCTTGTAGCTTTCCGTTTACATTGGTTGCTCTTATTGCAATCACAAAATTCTTGCCCCAGTTGCCTGTCGCCCGATACGACTTATTATTTCTCTTGTGTGTATTAGTGCAGTTTGCGATGGTCAAGCTAAGACTCGAAACTTGGCGCGACGCTTCAGTCGTAGCAATTTTTCATCTTCTTGGTCTCTTGTTGGAGATTTACAAGGTGAATCAAGGCAGTTGGAGTTACCCGGAGCATTCTGTATTGAAAATTGCAGGCGCTCCACTCTATAGCGGATTTATGCACGCCAGTGTGGCAAGTTATATGTGTTTAGCTTGGAAGAAATTTGATCTAAAAAGCACCGACTGGCCCACGCCTAAGATTGCTCTGACCACTGCCGCGATTGTGTATGCACAATTCTTCTTCCCTTCGTGGCCGACCGGGCTGAGAATCGTGATGCTAGTCGCTGTTTGTGCTGTTTTTGGTCGTTCGCAGGTTCATTACACGGTCATAAATAAGGTGTGGCAAATGCCGATGCCTGTCGCTTTTATTCTCATAGGATTCATGATCTGGATTGCAGAAAACCTAGCTACTTTCTTCGGAGCTTGGAAATACCCTTATCAACTTGACTACTGGCAACCAGTTCATGCTATGAAAATAGTTAGTTGGACGCTATTGATGATGGTTAGCCTAGTGATCGTTGCCGAATATAAAAGACGTATATTTCAAAATGAAAATATCCGGAGCAGTTCTGCTCCGGATATTAATGAAGTCGCGATTACTTAATACGCGTAATTTCCGCTACGCCGTTGGTTGGCGGCATACCTTCTTGGAACGATACATTTTGGAAGTTCATCTTCGAATAAACCAAGTTGCCGTTTGCTTTTTCAAGCCAAACGGTTCCCATGTTGCTCATTCCACTGCTTGAATCCAACTCTGCAAAAACGACTGAAATCTTCCAGCAATCCACTTTATTCTTGACTTCTTCGCCTTCCAGCGTATATTTCGCCTTTGCGCTTTGGAGTCCTTTCGCTTTGTCAGCGGCCCACTCGTGAGTCCATGAATCGCCAAAATTGATTGGCTTTTCTGGGAAATAGAAAGCGTTGAAGCGTTGCATCCTTTCTCCACCACCCATTTCTGCTGGCGTCGAATCGCTGATGACTTCTCCGTTCAGTTTTCGAACAATTGTGGTTTTCTCTCCTTCTGGTGGAGCACCGCCGCCCATATCGCCCATTTCTTGACCGTTCATGAGGAGTTTGAAGTCGGACATAGAGCCTTCTTCGGTTACTTTGTCACCATCAATCTTTGTCGTTTTGGAACTAATATTGAACATGGCGATGATTTCCATCATCTGCCCACCTGCATCCATTTGCATGGTGAACTTCATGTTGAGCTTGGTGGTTTCGTTGACCTTGGGTTTCCAAGCAACTGTATGTTCTGCAATAGCTGGCTTAGCCGTAGCGATGGCAGCAAAAAGAGCAAACGAAGTGCTGATCATAATTAATCAGTACGATACCAAAGCTGATTAGGTGGCATAGTGCCAGAAAATTTATTATCTTCGGGTGAACACCAACGCATTGGTAAGAAGGCGGCCTTCTTTCCGAACGGCTTTGCCGTTAGCATAAAGCCCGCTACTGGCTCCACCATCAAGGTTCATGGCTTCAATGCAGCCCAATTCTTTCATCAGAACCGCCATCTGGGCAACCGTGCCGCTTGAGGTAACGAGCAAAACGTGTCCGTCTTTGTGGATGCCGATTATGCTTCTTGCGCCGCTTGCAGTGAGAATTTTGGGGTCAGTAAAACCTTCCTCTTCCGCATCAAGAACAACTTTTCCTTGCTTCACTAAAGTTGGCCCTGCTCCAACTCCTTCTTGGCAGTTTGCCCACCACGTTTTATCCGGGGCATCAATGGTAACTGTTCTCGTAACGCTCGAACCCATCTTGAATTTCTTGCCTTGAGATTCTTCAGTACCTTTGAAGAAAAGTACATATCCATCAGTGGGAATAGTGGTTGAAGTGCGGCTGATCCAAGTGACTTTATCGCCTCGAACTTGAACCTGCAATCCGCCATCAAACCCGGTTTCTCTTCCCCACGCCGAATTGAACTCCATTGCGACGCTGGCACTCACCGGATCGTTATTGAATCGGTAGACGTACCAACTTTGTCGATCAACCGTGCCACGAACCCTGATTTTCAGCCGGTCAATCCGGTAGTCGCCGTTCGCTCCCATTCCGAATACACAACCAATGTCGCTCGCGTTGATTGGGCGGCGGTTAGAGATCAAGGTCTGAACCGTATTTCGGATTTTGTTATCGCTGTAAGCATCGAAAAACGCTCCATTGACCGCAGCAACTCCGCCTACTTGCTGGGCCATGCTCTCCAGGCTTGCTAGCGACCCAATCCGACCAGTTCCTGAGACAACTTTGGCTTGATAAAACTTGGGATCTATGCTCGCTACTGTGGCAGAAATTGATCGTCCGTTGACGTTGACCGATTTTGTGGAGACGGGGATTGCTGGTGCCGCCAACGCCAAAGCAAGCAGTAGTGAAATCACAATTAGATTTTATCTGAGGATCGGTTCAAGGAATTCTCTTGCGCCTTCGATCATGCGCGGATGCCAGTCGTGCCCCCAGTCAATTTCTTCTAATTGCCTCTTTCCTGGCAAGGCATCGTAGATCGCCCTTACTTGGTCTGGCTTTACAGCGGGATCTTTCAAGCCAAGAGTTACCCGAGTTGGCTTTTCGCAAAACGCCGCCTGATTAAGAGTGTCGAAATAGCTCAGAGTTTCACGAACCTTCACTTCATTTTCGGGCGAAGAGAATGCCAGATCAGCCAACTCCTTGAGAGGATATCGAAACGCTTTTGCCGTGAGAACAAACGGCATTGCGCCCAAAAACGGTTCGTCGGCTACGACCGCGCGGATCAATTTGCACCATGCACTGAGCCAGATCGCCATACCGCCACCTTGCGACATTCCGGCGGCAACGATTTTGTTCGAATCCACTTGAGGCACTGATTCAAATAACCGAGTCACAATCACTGCATCTTGGTACATGCGGCGGAATATCCAAGTTCGCTTATCCAATGCTCCTTCGGCAAAGTAACCGCGTTCTGGTTTGTATTCTTCTTGGTGGAAGGCGGACTCTCCGTGGAAGTTGAAGCTGATGCTCGCCATTCCGGTGCGAGTGCCGTACTCGTTCGGAAGCATCGACCACCGAGAATAAGGGGCGAGCCAGACCATTCCGGGTGCGACATCTAAATGGGGTGAAGCCAACCAACCGTAGCGAGTTGCGCCATCAATTCCCCGAAAAGAGAACGTTTCAATACTGTGGGCTTTTGATTTAAACTCAGATTGTGGAGTGCGTTGCCAATCCAACTCCGCGGCAAAGGCTTCTTCTGTGGTTTCCCGCCAGAACGGCTCAAAGCCAGGCGGGACATAAGGTTTTAACAGGTCTGAGTGGTCGCTCATGCCCCGACGGCGCGCTGTTCAGCATCTACGTGGATGCCGGTTGTCATCAGCCAAGAAATCGCACGTTGGGCTTCTTCTAGCTCACCCGTGATATTGATGAGCATATAACCGAAATCTGTATCAACGTTCGCCTTGAGAATTGTCACCCGGAGGTCAAAATCTTTGCAGAGGCGACAAATCCATGGTTCGCCGACCTGTTGATCGCGGGCGGTGAGGTTCACATCAATACTGACCATTGCATAAAGATATTACCGCTCCTGGCCCTGCGATATGAATACCGACCCAACATCTTAGGCTCGGCATACAAATTGGTCAACTTTTCGGTACCCTGAAAGTATATCAGCGGGCAGGTTCCCGCAAGCTCCGGAAAACAAACATGAACCAAGTGCACATCTTCGATACAACCCTCCGCGATGGTGAACAAAGCCCCGGTGTGCGCCTGAACATGGATCAGAAACTGCAGATCGGGCGCGCTCTGGTTGACCTAGGCGTGAATATTATCGAGGCGGGTTTCCCGATCTCGTCGCCTGGCGATTTTGAAAGTGTCCACACCCTTGCAACCGAGCTCAAAGGAGTAACTATTTGCGGCTTAACCCGTGCGGTCACCAAAGATATTGAATGTGCGGCGGAAGCCCTCAAACCAGCAGAACGACGACGCATCCACACTGGGCTTGGGGTGAGCGAAAACCACTTGGTCAACAAACTTCGCATGACTGAAGACCAAGCGCTCGAAAAAGGGGTCGCGGCAGTCAAACTGGCAAGGCAGTTCACTGACGATGTCGAATACTTCATGGAAGACTCTGGTCGGGCGAAAAAGGAATACCTCTACCGAGTTGTTGAAGCAGTAATTAGTGCAGGTGCGACGGTTATTAACGTTCCGGACACCACTGGCTACACCACCCCAGATGAATATCAACAGTTGTTCGCCGACCTCATCAGCAACGTTCCCAACAGCGATAAAGCCGTTTTTAGTTGCCACTGCCACAACGACCTTGGTATGGCGACTGCTAACACTCTGGGTGGCGTGATTGGTGGTGCACGACAAGTCGAAGTCACGGTTAACGGCATTGGAGAACGAGCAGGCAATACTTCCCTCGAAGAAGTTGTGATGGCCCTGCACATCCGCGAAGATAAATTCGGTCTGGAAACCTCGATCGACACGAAAAAGCTACTGGCGATTTCTAAAATGGTGAGCGAACTCACCGGGATGCTTGTCCAACGCAACAAAGCCGTGGTTGGGGCCAACGCTTACGCCCACAGCAGCGGCATCCACCAAGATGGCGTTCTCAAAGAACGCAGTACTTACGAAATCATTGATCCATCCCTAGTTGGGGCAGAAAAAAGCGAAATTATCCTCACAGCGAGATCAGGTCGGCATGGGTTGAAGCATAGGCTAAGCGAACTCGGCTTCAGCTTCCCTGCCGAGCGGTTCGAAGAGCTATACACTTACTTCCTGGAAATGGCAGATACCCGTACGGAAGTCGGCGATGGTGATTTGTACGAGTTGGTCAAGAAGTAGCAATCAATCTTTCGACTTGCTTGAAACCGACATTTCGCATAGATCGAAAGCTTAGTAAGTGAACAACCAGGATAGTGTGATGCTGAAAGTATTGAGGTCGCAAGGGTGTATGACTGTCGCGCCGATTCTGCTCATCATCACGGTGATTGCAATCCCTATATTCGCCTACAAGGTTTTTGTTGATGTAATGGCTCCACCTCCAAACTCTCGACACTTTACATATTTCGAAACTCAGATTGCCGCCGATGGCCTTCCGATAGAGGCTGAAAGTTTAATTGCATGTGAATTAGATCGCCCGAGCTATGTAGGCGAAGGAAAGTTGACCAAATCTTGGGCAGATATCTTAGCTAGTGCACCAAATAAGAATGCTGGTCAATCCACGATTGTTGTCAGAACAAAAGAAGGAGATTTCGCTAGAGTCAGATTATTAGTGGGAGATCGGGTTCGTGTGCTCACCGGATCTCATTTGGAGTACTCCGAAGTTAATACTTTATTTGACGAAGAGTTTGAGACTGGAAAAGGAAAACACCCGCCATTCAAAAAACCGGAATAACTACACGCCTAATCCCTGCAGAGCGACTTCTAGCTCGCCGTCGTTAGTAGTCACGATTAACTTGGAAACCCGCTCACCTGCCTGTTGCGGAGTAAACGTGATGTGAATCCGCCCGTTTGGCCACACATCTCCTGGCTCGACTTGGTCGGGAGTGCCTGATTCAAAATGCTCGCCAGGCATTGCAAATGAAAACTCATTGCTATTCCCGCTAATCTGAACATCCGTCACAAGAAGCGCGCTGTAGCCAATAGAAGCAACTAACCCGTACCTGGTTCTGGATTGACCTATTGCCAAGCTGCCGAAATCAATCCTTTCTGGAAGCACGATTCCATCAGCTTGTGAAGGCGCAACTTGGGCCGAAACCTCTATTTGTACCACTGGATGCAGACGGTCGTTGGTAGTGAGTTCGAGAATCGCCGACCTTGTTCCACCACCGCTCGGCAAGCAGGCTCCGCCGATAAGCAGAGTTTCCCCTTGCCTGAGTGCAACATTCCGGTTTGCAATATCAAGTATGTGGAAAGTCAAGCCATTTGTGCGCAGGTTTTCAAAGAACGATGACTGCCTATACGGCCCGCTTGGCATTGTGCCAACGACTAACGAAAAGTCTTGCGCGTTACTTCCAATCAGCCTTGCTCCAGTGATGCGCAATGCGCTTTGACCGTCGTTCACAAGGGCGCCAAATTGCTGAGGAGTTAGTGTCACGACATTCTGAACCGTGTTGCCAAACTCTATGTTTTGAGTTCGAATCCGATTGGTTAGCGTTTCAGTCACACGCTTAGAAAGCCCGATCACTTGCGGGAATGCGGACCAGAAGTGCAGATCATCTTCGGAATCGCTCTCTTTTTCCGTGGCTATTCCACCAGCCATCTTGAACTGCATCTTTTGACCGTCATAAAGGCTTCCAATCAACTCGGCACTCAGCTGGCGAATTTTCCCTTCCGGGCTTGAACTGATTGCTCCTATGGAAACAAATGCCATATCGGCGGCAACTGGAACAGCAAAGTCCAGCGTCCTTCGGTTCTCATCAATGATCGTTTCGTAATCCTGTCCAACCCTGTTCCAAATGCGGGGTTGGGATTCAAACGTGATCAGCCTTCCACCTTGGGTGACATCAAAGAACGATTCTTCTGGCTCGGAGGTTGTGGCGGCTCTCAGTTCGAATTGAGAAAGGTTAATCAGCTTCCCTGGTTTGAGCGATGGTGAACCTAACACAAGGCCATGGGCTGACCTTGCCCCGCGTGGGTCGAGGGTGATATCTATTGGCCACTCAACTCTAGCGGTTCCATACGGATCGCGTCCCGACATCCTTGCCGCTTTGACATTCATAAAAATGTCGTCAATTTCCTCTTCGCTCGGTGAGATCGAAAGGTGGGTCAGCGTTCCGGCAATTGGACAGTCGGTGTTTTGCTGGCACGGATGAATACCGCTCAGGACAATGTCGCCCGATTGCGATTGGCTTTTCTGCCCAAAAACACCCGATGTTTCTAAGTTCACGGTTCTATCGTTCCAGGCAACCAAACTGTAGTACAGTCTCATGCGCCACTTAGTTGCCTTGGTTGCATTCATCATGCCCCGCGCGATGAGCGAGCCGTTAGCGGCACCGACACTCATGTTGAGGAGTTTCAGTTCTTGTGGGTCACCCACAAATTCTGCATGGAAGCCTCGTAGGGTCGCAAAAACTTGGTTGCAATGAAACGGCAGGTTGATCTTTTTGGACGTGGTGCTTAATCCCCGACCAGATGAGTTCTCGATTTCAATAAAATCCTGCAAAACCGCAACTGATGGGAACGGCTCATGCCAAACCCGTTGAATAATCTGCTCCGCCGTGATATACGGTTCTTCGCCCGTTTGGTCATCAGCATGATCTTTGTCGAATTCAAATTCAACGTAGGCTATCGAAGCATTGCGGTCGGTTACTCCCAACAGATTGTAGGAAGTGCCGTTTGGAATCTCCGTCCTGGTCGGTCGGCTACCCAACAAGATTCCGCCGCTTGCGGTTGCCAATATTCGACCATCAATATCGTAGGCGATCAATCGGCAGTTTGCGGCGGGAATAGTTTGGCCCTGCTGGCCGTTAAATCCGAAACTAATCGCGACAGACCTTTGAGGTTCATCAAAAATGATAAAAGTGGATGGAAGCTTTGTGTTAGGATCTGGCTGTACGCCCTGCGGTCTCTGGTGAAGGACTACTTTCAAATTAGCGTTTGGTCGCCCTTCCCCGCGTTCGTTAGCTCCCTGCAAGCTCTTATCAATAACAACAAGCTGATAGTTCGGGTCAGATGACCGCATCGTGAACTCAGCATCTGGCAACTGGTTGGCGTTGGAACCAGGGGCGACAGACTCCCAAGTCACGAATTTGCCGACGGCTGGACTAAATTCGCATGGAAAACGCTCAATATCCCGAATCGGGTCGGTGAGCAGTTCAACCTCTCCTCCCGGGGCGGTGACATCAAAATATGTTTTCCACCACAACAGGCGATTGTTTGGCAGGTAATGTTCTTGCCCTGGCCCGAGGCCGCGGATGCTGGTTCCTACCCCGGGTGGCACTGCTCGGTGGGCAACAGGTTTTTTGCCTTCGAGTAAATCGAACAATTTGGCTTCTAGGTGGATGTTCGGCCTTCGTTTGAGTTCATCCGAAAGCCTAGGCGCTTTTTTAAACCATAGAGAAGTATTCGGCTGAGGTTCCTTTCCCTTCTTGCTTGTAGCGGGGGATTTTTCTGTATCTTTAGTATTGGATTGCGATGATTTTGGAGACTTAATTCTCGCCTTAGACATTTGCCCAGTATGCCAAGAGGTCGGTTTAAATGGAAGTGGTTGTTAAAACATTTAATTTGGGAGTTGATTTGATAAATTGTCACTCTGGTGCGTCGGGGACGAAGATCGTCCACCAATCGCTCGGGTCTTCGACGAGTTCGGAATCTACGGGTGAACTCAAAATCGCTTCCCAAGTAGATTCAAACTCGGCTTCGTCGCGGATGATCCGGTCGTAACACTCGGTGTAGAACGGGGGCCACCGCTCCTGGGTCTTTTTGATGATCGCGCTTCCGGCTTGGCGTTTGGCTTTTTCGATCACGTCCGTGAGTTCGTATGGCGAGCCGTCGGGCGATTCGTTGACCGTGAAGATCATCTCAGTTTTTTCGGGCAATACGCACAGGATGTGGTAGTCGAACTTGCGCCTCTGCGCACGCATCAACCGCTGGAACAGCAGGTTCATCTCCGCGTCTTCCAGCGGGCGCTTATGGCGGAAGGTGGCGTAATACTGGACTCCATCCGCCCGCCAGTGCGGCAAGCGTCCTCGCCAGATCGAGAAGTTCTGCCACTTAGCCAAACTTATTTTTCCAAGAATATTTTAGCAAGTCAACCCCTCCCTTCATCCCTCCCCAGGCTTGGGGAGGGAAACTAAATTTACAACTCGTCGTCATCAACTGCGTTCAAAGCCGATGACTTTTGATATTCCGTCACCCGGCCTTCAAAGAAGTTCTTTTCCTTCTTAATGTCCATCATTTCGGCGAGCCAAGGCAGAGGGTTGGCGATGCCAGGGTTCATGGCGGGCAGACCACAGCCTTCGAGCCGGCGATCAGCGATGTAATCGATGTACTGCATGAACTCTTCGGCGCTCAGTCCGACTGCGGCAACCGGAAGGCAGTCGCGGATGAATTCTTTTTCGAGGTTCACCGCTTCCTTCATCGTGTTCACCAGTTCCAGTTTGAATTCGCTCGTCCAGATATCGGGGTTCTCATCCACGAGTTCCATGAGCAGTTGGCGGAACAGTTCGATGTGATTGCTTTCGTCGCGCAAGGTGTAGCTGAACATCTGCCCGATGCCCGGGAACTTGCCCTGGCGGTACAGGCTGAGAACCATGCCGAATAGGCCGTAGAACTGGGTGCCTTCCATGCACTGGCCGAACATAAAGATGTTGCGAGCGAGCAACTGCTTGTTTTCGGTTTTGGTAAGGTCAATATCGCGCCGCATGCTCTGGCTGATGCGGGTGACGAATTCGTTTTTGCGCTTGATGGTGGGAACATCTTCGAACATCGCTTCGCATTCGTGCGGATTAATGCCTAGGCTGGAAATCATGTAAAGCAGGCTGTCGGCGTGGATATTTTCTTCGTGTGCGTGGCGTCCAAGCACCAATTTGAGTTCGCTGGCGGTCACGTTTTCGCGAACAACGTGCAAGATGTTGTCGCCGACGATTCCCTCCGCCGCGCTGAAGTAGCCAATCGCCATGCGGATGACCCAGCGGTCAACGTCGCTGAGGTCGTTATCGCTACGCCACTGTTCGATGTCGCGCTGCATAGGGATGTCTTCTGGCTCCCAGTGGTTGGCCTTCATCGTCCGGTAAAGCGTGTACGCCCAGGTGTATTTGAGCGGCAGAAGGTTGAACGTCATGGTTTCGCGACCGTTGATGACGGACTTTGCGACTTGCGCGGCTTCTGCTTTTTCTCGGTCGAGGGTGAACGACCTTTCGCCTACTTTAATTTGAATCGTATCCATTCGATGATTTCCCAGAGTGAACCTGTTTTGCGCCCCAGTAGACGCTTGTCTATATTACCCACTCGTTATCGCTGTATTTCTACATGACTCCGACTATTGCTCTTGTATTCTTCCCGCTACAAGATGTGGGGTTGATAGCATGTTCAGGTTACAACATGCGGAGTTCCAGACGAGCCGAAATCGCCGTTTGATTCTTGCTTTTTGCGGGATGATTCTCACCGCTTTTCCACCCGGTAAAAGTAACAGGGTAATGAATGTTTGAGGAGGAATATTAACCCCTCCCAACCCTCCCCAGTATTGGGGAGGGAATCCAGTGTCAAAGCTGCCTCATTTTTTGAAAAGTTTAGGTACAGCAATTTCTCCTCCCAAGTTTGGGAGGAGATCAAGAGGAGGGTTGTTTAAGGAGAAGTATTTTAGGATTAACCCCACCCTGCCCTCCCCAAACTATTGGGGAGGGAGTCTATAAGCAGAGGTCTCGGGTGGCACTGGTTTTAACCAGTGGGTTGTAGTTTAGCAGTCGTTATAGAGATAGAACTCCATGGGGTGGGGCCGCAGAGCCACCGCTTCGACTTCATGCACTCGTTTGAATGCGATGTAGGATTCGATGAGATCTTCGGTGAACACGTCGCCTCGGGTGAGGAATTCGTGATCTTCTTCCAACGCCGTGAGAACATCTGCAAGTGAAGCCGGAGTTTGCGCGATATCTGCTTTTTCTTCCGGAGCCAATTCGTAGAGATCCTTGTCAACTGGTGCAGGTGGCTCGATCTTGTTTTGGATACCATCCAAACCAGCGAGCATCATCGCGGTGAACGCAAGATACGGGTTCGCGGTTGGGTCGGGGATTCGGAACTCCACTCGCTTTGCCTTGGGTGAGTTGCCAACCATCGGGATTCGGATACAAGCGGATCGGTTTCGTGCGGAATATACAAGGTTGATCGGAGCTTCGTAGCCTGGAACCAATCGCCGGTAGCTGTTGGTGGAAGGGTTGGTGAATGCCAGCAGAGCCGGAGCGTGCTTGAGCAAACCACCGATGTAGTAGCGCGCGGTGTCGCTTAACCCGGCATAACCTGCATCATCGTAGAACAGGTTCTCGCCGTTCTTCCAAAGAGATTGGTGAACGTGCATCCCGCTTCCGTTGTCACCGAAGACAGGCTTTGGCATGAATGTCGCGGCGCATCCGTACTGGGCGGCAACGTTCTTGATGACGTACTTGTACTTTTGCATTTTGTCGGCCATGCGTAGAAGCTCGTCGTAGCGGACATCAATTTCGCACTGACCTGCGGCACCAACTTCGTGGTGATGGATTTCGACGGTGATCCCTACATCTTCCAAAGCGAGGCACATGTTCGCGCGCATATCGTTGAGGCGGTCAGCTGGTGCGGTTGGGAAGTATCCGCCCTTGACCCGGTGGCTGTAACCAGTGGCATCCTCTGCCCCACTGTTCCACCAAGCTTCCAAGCTATCGATTTCGTAAAACGACTTATTTGGAGTAACCGAGAACGACATTTTGTCGAAAACAAAGAACTCTGCTTCTGGCCCGAAGTAGGCGATGTCAGCAATTCCGGTGGATTTTAGATATTCCAGGCCTTTGCGAGCAACGTAGCGAGGGTCACGGGAATAAGGTTCGCGGGTAATTGGATCTTCGATGTCGCAAATAACAATCGCGGTCGGGTGCTCGGTAAAGGGATCCATGAACACGCTTTCTGGATCGGGACGAAGCAACATATCCGATTCATTGATGGATTTGAACCCCCGAATACTTGAACCATCAAATGGAAGGCCGTCTTCAAATGCATCTAGGTCAAACATTTGAGATGGAACTGTGAAGTGATGCCACATACCAAACGGATCTGTAAATCTGATATCGACGAATTTAGCCTTGTTCTTGTGAATTAAATCGAGTGCTTCGGTTCCCGTCATTTTATTTTCCCCAGAACGATTTTCACTAACTCTAAAGACAAGAGCCCCCGGGACACTACTCCCCAGGGGCTCCATTGCTGTCGTGTCAGCTTCATCGCTGTGATAACAGAAATAATACCAGTAGGTGCCGGTGACTGTCTAATTTATCCCGGGATTCTTTCCACCGATTGTTCTGGCAGCACTAAATTGATCAGCGTGTCTCCGGGTTTAGGCTTTGGTTGGTAATCCACAGTTACAGGCGAGAGAACTTTCGCATCGGTGAGAACGGCAAGAAGAATTGCACGATCTCCGTACTGTTCTTTAAATTGCTCGTAAGTGAACTCTTTGGAGATATTTGTCGCTTTGACTTTCCCGCCATCGTGAATCATTGAATCGATTTCGGCAAAGGTGTACTGCTGGCCAAATAGAGTTCTTTTGGTTAAGCTCTCTGAAATCTCAGATTCATGGCCTTTTTCACCATTCAAGCGTTTTGATGCAGACAGGTGATAACTGCGCTCTTTAGTGAACTGCGGTCCGTGCTGAACCAAAGCCAAACTGTTGACCTCGTTGTTTGGCGTCATTGCGAATATCTTGCCAATACCCTCTAAGTCAGCGTCCTCTAAAGCCTTTTCGGTCAGGATATTGCCCTGAATGACCGGAATTCCTTTTGCTTTTGCTCTCCGTACATGCCCCCAGTTAGTGTCAATCAGTAGCACTGCGATCCCCTTGCTTTTCAGAACTTCGGCTAGATCAATTACAAATTGCGTGGCTCCAACAAATAGAATTCCCTGCGGGTTGGAATCAGTGAGCTTGAGCCTGCGGGCCAGCGGCAATGCAGTGATTCCGTAGATTAGAACTGTGCCAACGATAACCAAAAATACGTTCGGCACAAACAGAGCGGCATCCGGGTGGTTAATTTCTTCCAGGCGTAGCGCAAATACCGATGCACTCGCCGCCGCAACGATCCCGCGGGGGGCAAGACAGGCTAGTAATACTTTTTCGTTAAATTTAAGTTTGCTGAAAATCGTGCTCAGAAATACTGAGATGGGACGCCCCAACAGAATGAGAATGAGTAGGAAGATAACGCTTTGCGAACCGATCTTTTGAAGTGTTCCTAGTTCGATACGAGCGGCAAGCAAGATGAACAAACTTGAGATGAGAAGAACCTGAAGGTTTTCCTTGAATTCAAGAACGTGTTCTACATTCACCCATTTTTGGTTTGTCAAGGCGACGCCCATCACTGTTACAGTAAGAAGTCCAGATTCATGCTGAGCCATGTTTGATGCAGTAAATGAACCAATCACCGTCATTAAAATAAATGGGCTATGCAGGAATTCGGGAATCCAAAATCGCCGCAGGAAAATAACGAGCACAGCGGCAATTCCTAGTCCGAGACCAAATCCAATTCCGAGAGTGCTGAAAATCGCGCTTGCAACGCCCTGCGGACTAGCGGCGTGGGCACCGAAGCAAACCTCAAAAACAAGAACCGCTAGCAAAACACCGACCGGGTCAATAGCAATTCCTTCCCACTTGAGAACGCTGGCGATCGTTTTCTTTGGCCTGATTATCCGCAAGAGCGGCCCAACAACGGTTGGTCCGGTAACAACCAAAACTGCTCCAATCAGCGAAGACAACGGCCATCCGAAATCCAAAATATAGTGGGCCGCAAGGGTGGAAATACCCCAACTAATCAGCATTCCCAGGATAACTAAGCTGAATATCGTCCCGCCGATCTTTTGAACCTCTTTGAACTTCAGGCTCATTCCGCCTTCAAACAAAATAATGCCGACCGAGAACTGCACAATCTGCAGCAATAGTTCCTGACCAAAGACTTCATCTGGCTTCATAAAGCCTGTAAACGGTCCGGCGCACAACCCAAAGAAGAGGAGGAGAAGAATTGCAGGGGTACGAATTCGCCACGCAATCCATTGCGCGCCGATTCCTAATAGAAAAACAGCGGCGAGGGTAATCCCCAAAGTCCCTTCCATGAGTGTATTAGTATGCCCGGATTACTCCGTGAGTTCCCCGGTTGTCTCCCAATCTGACCAATCGCCTAGGTAGAGAGCTTCTTCTTCTAGCCATACGCCAAATTTTTTGTGAACCTGGGCGTTCACGTATTCAGCAAGGCGGCGAATTTCACTAGCGGTTGCGCCACCCACGTTGAGAACGAAGTTTGCGTGACGTGCGCCCACCATCGCTCCGCCAAACCGCTTCCCTTTCAGCCCGCATTGTTCTATAAGATATCCGGCGGGAACAACCCCTGCATCTTTCAGAGGTAATGGGAGTGATGGTAAAGATGCCGCTAGCTTTGCATCGTTTACATTCTTAAAAAACGATCCTGCGCTTGCCGAGGGTGGTTGCTTACCGATTCTTTGTCGTTGGAATTCCCGAGCGTCGTCGTAAATTTGTTTTGCATCAGCCCGGTCAAACTTGAGTTTCACGGCTAGCAACGTAATTGAAGGCGGGTTGATTTGCCTGAGGATGGAATCACGGTAGCTGAACTGCATGAACTCCGGAGTCAGCCATTCTCGTACTCCATCGCGAACAACTTCTATTTCCGCCAAATAACGGCTGACGTTGCTTCGATAGGCACCGGCGTTGCTAACCAATGCCCCGCCGACCGTGCCAGGAATACCGACGGCAAACGATAAGCCTTCTAAGCCAGCCTGCGCCGTTTTGAGGAAGAGTTCTTGAAGCCCTGCACCGCAGTCAGCAACAACAGTTCCATCGGGTGATATCTGAATCTGGGTGGCTAAATTGACGGTCACCAACCCTGGCACACCCTTATCAGAAGGAAGAACGTTGCTTCCCCACCCAAGGATTGTGTGCTTCAGGCCCGTTTGGTAAGCGAACTTAGAAACTTCAGCGAGTGAATCCCTTGATCGGGCAAAACAAAGTTTAGATGCTCTTCCGCCAGCCTTGAGGGTGGTGAGCAGTTTGAGATCGTACTGCTCGTGAATTTCAATCGCATTACTGGCCATGGGTGAATGTTTCTCCCATGATGTGAGTTTGCTTAGCGACGCTGATATTTGGCTGAGAAACGTATTTTGGGAGTAAATCTAGCGGACTCACTAGCTTTGGACAACGTTCGTCCGGAAGCTCGATGAACAGATTTTGCAAGTCAGCTTCGCTAGCAACTGTGATTCCTTTTTCTGCCGCTTCGCCCGGAGTCATTGTGGTTGGTGCTTGCTCTGGGATGCGAACATATACTTCTGATTTCTTGCTTGGTATGGCTACAGGTTTGTTTGGGTTAACTAAATCAAATGTACTAACTGCATAGATCGGCAAAGATAGTAACTCGCCCCACATTTTGGCGAGCGTCAGGCCAACTCGAACGCCAGTAAAGCTCCCTGGGCCGACATCAACGAGGATTTCAGTCGCTTCGTTCAATTGGTGGCCTGATTCTTCGATCATCGAAAGAATTGCACTAGAAGCCGCTCGTTTGCTTTCAACGGCTTTTCGCCACACCACTTCACCGCCTGAAAACCAAGCGACAACCGCATATTGGCCCGATGTCGAAATCGCGAGAATCACTCAGGGGCTACCGCAGTGAGTTGATAGAGTTCGGCAAGTGCATCTTTGGCCTTTTCGTAGTCGGCAGGCGTTCCGCTCCATTCTAGGGTGTAGAAGTAGCCGCCAGACCAACCGTAAACGATCCATTGGAACTCCTCGTAATCACCAACTGCACCGGTTCGGGTCATCACCGACCCTTTGAACCCAGCCTTTGTGTACTTAGGTTCAGTTTCTTTCCGGCTGACTACGGCATTGATTCGATTCAATGCGCCGCCACAAACTTTCAGCCATGCAGAACGAGCAACACGTTCGTCGCCGATTCCATGGGTAACGGTTACCTTTGTGGATTCCCGCGTCAATGAATCATCTTTAAAGCTCCAGGTGGTTGGGAAAAACATCATCAATCCGCTGGATTGGTCGATCTTCACTTTTGCCTCCCCACGCACAGATTTATCGGGCTTATTAGTTGGTGGAGCGATAACCTGCACATTTGAATCTCCCCCAGAAGTGTTAACTGGCACGTTTGTGGTGGTTCCACCGTTTGGCACGTTGGGCAACACCCCAGAAATCGTATTTGAAGTCAGCAAAACATTTGTCCAAATGCTTTCTGCCTGGGCAGCTACGCTTTCGTTCGCGTTGAGGCGGAACAACATTTTGTCCTGGCGGGCGCTGTATAGCAACCCTGTGACAATGATTTGGGGCTCAGCCTTGGCTGTGTCTCGAACTCTGAGAAGCAGAAGCGGAACTCCAAGCAACTCTTCTTCCCACTGCTTGAGAACTTGGCGATAGTTGTTTTCGTTGACTTCCCGGTTAACAGTTTGCCAGTGATCCTTTGGATAGTTCATCTGGGTAACCATCACCTGAACGGTGACTGGCTTCCCTTCAATTTCAAACGAAAACTCATCGTAAAGGCGATCTTTTTTTAGTTTCCAGTCGGCGGGATAGCTAAATTTGAGGTCAGTTGGTTTACTTTCATAAACCTTGACATCAGTTGCCTGAAATGCCAACAACGTTGCAATAAAAGGGATCACCATAACCAATTCAATTCCTTAATGGTTCAAGACGCGTCATGCACGGGCGACGCTTCGCGCAGGCTGACCATTGGGCCAAACTCACGCTACCTCAGATGGGTAGTCTTACCGGAATGGCCCTAGGTTATCACATGGAGCAAGAGATCCGGCAGCAACCGGATGTACTCGCAAGCAATGCTGATCGGTATCTCGTGGAGCTGAAACAATATCTGCAAGGCAAGTCTTTCGATATGGTGCTCCTCGCTGCCCGTGGAAGCAGTGATAATGCGGCGTTGTTTGCGCGATACCTAATCGAAATACATCTAAAAATCCCGGTCAGTCTTGCGGCCCCCTCTGTCATTACCAAGCACAAGAGCCAAATTCGCTATCCAAAGTGTTTAGCAGTGGGAATCAGTCAATCGGGCGCTGCTCCGGATGTGAGTGAAGTCATCGCCTACATGAAAAGTCAGGGGCACGACACGCTTGCAATCACAAATACATCTGGTAGCCGGCTTTCAAATGAAGCCGACCACACCCTTCTGCTCGAATCCGGAATTGAAAACAGCATCGCGGCAACAAAGACGTATTCCGCTTCCCTGCTGGCATTAGCTCAGATGGTGCGGGCGATGGGCGGAGAATTGGGATCAATCCAATTGCCAGATAATGATTGGCTAGAGAAAGTGCACGATGAAGCTCTTGCGAATAGTGGTCACGTCGTCAGGTCGTCGCCGATATTCTCGCTTGGCCGGGGATACAGTTATTGCACAGCGGTAGAAACCGCTCTTAAACTCATGGAGTGCGCGTTGATTGCAGCAAAAAGTTACAGCATCGCGGACTTTCATCACGGACCAAAAGCTTTGGCAAACCCGGCGACTGCTTGCATCTTGTACGGCGAAGTGCCGGATGACCTCGCGGCTACGGGTGCAACCGTGATTTCGGCGCCTTCGGCAGATGTTGGGGTGTGGGCGCCCCTCTGGAACATCCAGTTCGGTCAATGGCTTGCCTTGCTTGCGGCAAGAGCAAGAGGAATTGACCCGGATCGCGCTCAGAATCTGAAAAAGGTTACGGAAACACTCTAGAGCGGTGCCTCTACAGGGTCGCCCACTGGTTCCTTCACGTCATATCCCAGTGACTGCAGAATCTTTGCCGCAATAAAGCTCACCAACTGCATATTGCTTCCCTTCTGAGTGAAAATCGTAATTGCGAACTCCCGACCATCGGGCATCACAAGCCAAGCCGAATCGTGTCTTTGTTTAGTCACCCATCCAGCTTTTGAATATAATTTCGTGCCTTTTGGGATCACGCGGCCAATATATGCTCTGGCTTGGTCGTCTGCTTTGTCAAAATCGTCCTGAGGATTGGCTCTATTCAGGAGCGATTTCATCCATTCATTACGCTCTTTGTTCCAATGCCGATTGAGCGCAATATCTGCCATCAGACGGCTACAGGCATCGGCGCAAAGTGAATTGCGGTTCGTATACTTTTCACCGACCCACTGCGCTTCGCGTCCATAGGGGCCTTCATTGTAAGTTCTTTGAACCGCGTTGATTTTTGGATAATTTAGGGATTCAAACCAACGATTGACAGCACTGCGTTTTTCGCCAAATTCTTTTAGTTCTTCATCAGATAATTCTGGGCCAGGAGTGGTGCCGCAGATTTTGTCAACCATATAGCCCGTTGCATCGTTGTTCGAGTCCACGATCATATCCCGGGCCGCCCGTTGTATTTCGTCTGACAAAGTGATTTCACCCGAATCTAGCAGGTGTGCCGCATAAGCTAAAAAGAACATCTTGACAACGCTCGCCGGATACATCTGCTGATCTCCCCGGAATCCTCCGCTCACCCAACTGTTTTCTGATCTATTGATTTCGAAAATCGAAATACTGGCGTCCTCAACTTTGAGCGAATCATTGGGAAATTTTTGTTGGGCCGAGGCAAAGGCACTTTCGGCAATCTGATCCAAGTCACTGGGGAGGGTGTTCATTGTTCGGTTCGAAAACAGTACGGTTGCGGCAACTGTTGCAAGCATCTTGCCCGAAATTACCTGGTAGATTTGCCTCTATGCCCGCCGACCACAAATTTGTTTCCTACCAACCGGAGCGCAAGCCAGCTGAGGAAACTTTGCGGATCATCAAGAGTGATTATGAGGTAGCCGATGCAAGAAGGACGGTTCGGCATTTTTCGAACGATCCTGTGCCTCAGGAAGTCATCGAAACTGCAATCAGGATCGCTGGTACAGCTCCGAGCGGTGCACATCGCCAACCTTGGCATTTTGTTGCGATCAGCGATGCAACAATTAAGGAGCAGATACGTGAAGCGGCAGAACAGGAAGAACGCGAATTTTATTCCCGCCGGGCGACTCCCGAATGGCTCGAAGCTTTGGCTCCGCTCGGTACAGATTTCGTCAAAGAGCACATCGTTACCGCCCCTTGGTTGATCGTTGTGTTCCGGCGTGATTACGATGTGTTAGAAGACGGCACTCGGCAAAAAAACTATTACATGACGGAAAGCGTTGGCATAGCGGTCGGATTTTTGATTCAGGCATTGCACCGGGCCGGACTTGCCACACTCACTCACACGCCAGCGCCGATGAACTTCCTGCGTGATATTTGCCAGCGACCAGCGCACGAAAAACCGTTTGTTCTGATGCCTGTCGGTTATCCTCACCCTGATTGTTTAGTCCCCGACTTAGAACGGAAACCGTTGAACGAAATTAGTGACTTCCTTCTATGACCAGGGTTCGTAGTAAACGTAGCCTGACCGCATACCTATCAAGAATCCTTCGCCTGTTTTCAGGGCAGTGAGAGTCAGAGCGAAGTCGTCTTGAAAAGCGATTTCGCGGTTAATCGAACCGTCGATTGACCTAAGGAGCACATTACGTTCCGTGAGATGAGCTATTTCGCTACCGAATTGATCCACCGCGATAACAGGCAAGCCACCCGGTACCTCAAACTCAAATTTAAGGTCGTTCGTTTTCGTGTCAAAGCATAGTAAACGGCTATCAGACCGAGCAACCAGCGTAGAGCCGTCTCCACTCAACCCAAGACCGTAACAGCGAGCGTGAGCAATACTTTTTACGTTTCCTGCCAGCAATTGCCGATCCCAGCAATAAATGTGATTTCCATCCGAACCATAAACGCTTTCGATTTCTGGCTGAGAAACCAAAAACTTTGGCGCATGGTTAAAGTATCCAGTTTCAATAACCCGTGCTTTACGATCCAGCATCGTCATTTCTCCGCTGGAGTAGGTGATGACGATGTTCTCGTCATCTGTTAGATATGTGCCTTGCGGAATGCTTGGGAGGAATCCCCAAAGTCTGCGTTGCTGATAATCCCAAGCGATGTCTGCAGCGTTCGTGTTAATCGCCAACACATCTACTGAAGTGGCGCAGTAGGTAAGGTCGCCTGACTTCCCGAGGCTCAGCATCTGGAGTTCTGCCTCCGCTTTGTTTTTCATGCGGATTGGTTGAACATCAAATTCACTTACCAAATCACGATTGGCAAATACGGCGACTTCACCACTCCGTGCTCCACAGGCGATGATTTGACCATTCGGGCTAGATGCAATCGTCCGAACTCCGCCTGGTAGCCGGTAGTTGAAATAGGGGGCCGCTAAACTAGGGGAAACTGCCATTTACACCATTGATATACATCAAGTTATAATAATTTGGTGCCAGAGTTTGAAGTAAGGCTCGCAAATCCATCGGATATTGCGGGCATAGTGGCTCTGCAAAGAGATTGCTTTCCGCCGCCTTTCCCCGATGATCTCCTCTGGCAACCTGAGCACATCATTAGCCACCTGCAAAGGTTTCGTGAAGGCCAATTTGTTGCTGCCCAAGAAAGCAAAATTATCGCAAGCTGCACTAATATCCTGGTGAGTGAGCAAACCTGGAACGCTCATCTTGACTGGGAATCGCTGACGGGCGGGCTTTCACTCAAACGTCACAACCCGCTTGGCACAGTGATGTACGGGATTGACATCAGTGTTCATCCAAAGTTCAGGGGACAAGGCATAGCACGTAGCCTATATCTGGCCAGAATTGACCTTACACGGGAGAAAGGATGGCACTACGCAACTGTTTGCCGTCTTCCAGGATTTTCTAGGTCTGGCGTAAAAACAACCGCCGAATATGCGGAAAAGGTTGTTGCGGGTGAGTTAAAAGATCGAACCCTTACCCCGCTTCTTAAGATCGGTCTCACTTACTGTGGACTTATATCTGGTTACATGGAAGACCCCGAGTCGGATAACACTGGGGCGATTCTCCGATGGATTCCATAACCGTTGCGGCCGTAAGTTGGGAAGTCAGAATGGCTTCATCACTCAACGAATACCTTGACCATGCTACTTTGTTGGTTGAGGAGGCAGTTTCGCGTGGAGCGGCGCTCGTGGTGTTGCCTGAATCTATCGACCTTGAGCGGATGGCTTACCATGGTTTCGTTCCCGCCCCCGAGGTGCCTGGCGTGCTCGTCCCTGACTATCCCAAAGTTCAGGAGCATTTTCAACAACTGGCAGATCATCACATCGTTACGATCGTTGCTGGAGCGCACTTACGAGAAGTCAACGGGGTTGTGATCAATTCGGTTTTAATCTGTTGGCCAGGCGGATTCACGCACCAGGATAAAAATATCCTCACGCAGTGGGAAGTAGCTGAATGGTGTATCAGTGACGGGCGAGGGCTTAGGGTCACACCGCATATGCCGCTGGGAGCTCTGGTTTGCTACGATTCGGAATTCCCGCCAGCCTGCCAGACTCTATGCGAAGCGGGTGCCCAAATTATCGCGATCCCAGCTTACAACGAGTACGAAAGAGGGTTCAACCGAGTTCGGCGAAGCGCGTTTGCCCGTGCCATTGAAAACCAAGTTTTTGTGGTTCACTCAGCTTTGGTTGGTTCACTAGGATACGAACCAGTCAAACAAACCTATGGCTCGTCAGCGATTATCTGCCCTCATGTCTCACCATTCCCGGAGACAGGAATTTTGGCAGAAACTCCTCTTAACCAGGAAGCGATAGTCGTTGCAGAACTAGAACTAAATCTGATCGAATTCGCACGAAACAACGATGATGTTCGAAACTGGCATGATCGCCACAAGGGCGACTGGCGAATTCTCCCGAACTGAGTATTTGCAACCCACCTGTAGAATCCAGAGTCATAGAAAGTATGGCTGGGATCGCAAAACTCATCAAAACCATCATGATGCTCGCCGCATTGGTGACATCTATCGAAACCTTAGTCCGAATTGTAAGATTTGCTTGGTCACTGATCCTCAAACTCAGCGATTTGCTCCGCAGACGGGCGATGGCAGGTCAAATGCGAATGAGATTTACCGGCTAGCGTCGAGCTTTGGTGCTACGAGAGCCTGAACCTTCTCTGACCAACCGCGACGAATTTCAACTTCACTGCCAAGATTCACCCATTCAAAAAAGAACTTTGCGGCGTTTTGCCCGGTGAGGGGCATACGAATGCAGCCGTGTGAAGCCGGATAGTTGGGCACGCTGGATGACCCGTGGATAAAGTAGTTCCCCTGAAACTGAACAGAGAACGGCATTGGGGCATCCTCGTAAAGACTTGAAGTGCGGTACTTACTCTTTTCTGGCCCCGCTTTGTAACTACCCGTCGGTGTTGACATTCCCTTTTTGCCAGAACTGATCTTCGTATCGATAATCAGTCGATCACCCTGAAATCCTCGAAGTCGTTGAGAAGTAAGGTCAATTTCTACCCAGTGTTTGCCAACTGTTACGTAGGTTTCGTAGTGACCGCTGTTGAGCACATATTCATCCAGTTCATCGTTGAACTTGGTGGTGATTCCAGTTCCTGAAAGGTCATTAATATTGACAAGCAACGTTCCGTCGAACAGCGTTCGGATACTGGATTTCTTAAGTGTTTTTTCTCCAATCGCTAACGACTGCTTTTTGGTATCCCAATCGGTAGCAACATTGAGGGCGTCTTCTAGTTCAATCACTGGAACGTAAATCGCACCTTTATCGCTCGCAAAAGTTACTCCGTCAAGAGTGAACTCGCTTGGCATGAGTACAGTTGGCCCGCGCTGAGCTAGAGCTAAACCCGAGATACATGCCGCAACTAAAAGCGCACTTATTCTCACCATGCTTAATATCGTTGGCATTTGAACGTAAAACTCTCCCCTAAAGTGTTAAAAATCAGTCAAGAAACCGAATTTCAACTGAGTTTACGCCTGCGCTTTTGAACAAATCAACGACTTGGTCTTTTGCCTCACTTTTGGCTTGGCTAAGAATGCCTGCCTTGAGACTCGCTGCCTCAAACCGATTTGCGCCTTCTCGACGTGCCTTCAGGCCAAGGTTTCTGTCGTCCCAGCCAATCGCTCGTTTTTGCGAATGAAGCTGTGCATCCACGTTTGCCGGATAAATTTTTGGCTGTGGAAGAGTTACAACGACTTTGTCTGCCGACTGGATGATGGAAGCTTGACTCATATCAATTCCTGCTTCAACTGAACCTGTAACCGTTACCAAAGCTTCGTTTTTGGTTGCCGCTTCAACTGCTCCAGATACGAAGTTACTGAGCATCGGCACACCCTGAGTCCACTCAGCGGCGTCTCGATGACTTTCCATCGTCATGACGGTTTGGTATTTGTGTTCAACTAAATGCAGTTCGCCAAGTGACCGTACTTGCTGTAGGACAACTGGTGCCGGCGTGATGGTTTTAGTGGATTGCCCGATTCGCCCAAGGGAAAACCCAACAGCCAGCACGCTGAGGACTGCAAGCCAGGGGAGAAAACGAAAGCCGCGTCGCTGCTTCATGTTCATGTAAGACAACGACGCGGCGTGATGCGTTCCCTGGCCCTGCCTTACGGCATTGGTCGGTCAGATTCCCAATGCTTGAGAATAAATGCCAAATAGATGGCGTGGCGATCTCTTGTGTTCATGTCACCACCCATACCGTGGCCCCCAGTTGGATCAAGAGCCAGCTCTACGAGTGGCCCTTTCCCTGCTTGCAGGAGCTTTCGATAAACGTGGATAGTGTCTTGGAATAACACGTTTGTATCCTCAATCCCATGGAGAAGCAAGAGTGGATGGGTTAGATTTTTAGCGAGGTGAGTCAGGCTGAACTTATCCATTTCCTCTGGCTTATTCTTAGGAGTATTGAAAATTACACCACCTGTGTACCAGTTGTTGTAGTTTTGCCACTCAGTTGGGCCGGCCCCTGCGATTCCGAGAGTCACCCATCCTGGTTGCGTGTACATGGTGTACTGAGTCTGGAATCCTCCAAAGGACCATCCGTTAAGGCCAACCTTGTTCCGGTCTACCATGCCTTTTGCATCGTAGTATTTGATGAGATCGACAATATCTTCTGCTTGCGGCTTCCCAACTTGCTCCCAGTTCGCTCCTCCGAATTCCGCGCTATATCCACTTTGACCACGAGGATCAATAGTGACCGTGATATACCCAAGCACATCTGTCAGATACTGCGCGAACATATAGTTAGTTGAACCAAACGAGCCGTCAACAACCGATTTGTCAATACCAAGCGGACCACCATAAACGTAAATGAACAGCGGGCGTTTTTCACCTGGCTTCAAATCCTTAGGAAGCATTTGAAATGCGTGAATTTCCTGGTTGTTGCGATTCTTGAAAGTCACCAACTCTGGCTGGTACTGTGCAACCTTCCAAAACTCTTCCGATCTGTGCGAATCAGTTACCTTTGTTTCCGTCTTTCCATCGTTGATAACCATTTCGCGCAGGTCTTTCCATGAACTAAAGATCGCAGCAAACTTATCAGATTTCTCAGCAAAGTTCGGGAAAGCCATTACCCCCTGACCCTTTGAAAGTCGTTCCATCGAGCCATTGTCAACGTTCACTCTGTAGAAGTCGTATCGGGATAAATCCTCTTTACTGCTACGGACGAGTAAGTTCTTTCCGTCGGCTGCAAGTTGTAACGGATACACCTCAAAGTTGCCGAGGGTGATCTGGCGTTCGCCTCCTTTACCATCCAGTAAGTGAGCTTGGCGCCACCCTGATTTATCCAGCAATGCGATTACCGACTTATCGTCGCCAGCATAAAACGGGTTCGCTAAACCGGGGGTACCGTGTTCTCCTTTGCTGGTACCTTCGTATATCGTGTCTATCTTTTTGCTGGTGAGATTGGCTTCCAGAACTTTGAACTCTCTAGCATCTCGTTTCCAGGTTGCAAATACAAACCTATCTCCATCTTTTGACCAAGGGTCACTGTTGATGGAAGTCTGTTGCCACTCTTCTCCGCCCTTCCAGTTCCAGATTTCTAGGGGTTCGTTTTCCTTGCTTTTATCGCCGATGGTTTCTTCTCGAATATCAACAAGATAGATGTACGTTTCGCCTGAGAAATCATCATCAGCGACGCCGCGTGACGTTTTCATTACTTTCGCAAATCGCTCGCGGTAGGTGATGTAATCTACTTGCCGTTCTGGCGGACCCGCTTTGAACGCATATAGAAGCATCTTGTCGCCCTGCGGTGAGATGCTAAAACCTCCAAAATTCTTACCATCTTTCAGAATAGGGGTGACTTGTACAACGAGGGGACTATCGAATCTCATCCGGTAGACGGCTCCGCCTCGCTGGAACACAAATCCCTTGTCGTCTGGGAGATACTCAATATTAGATTCAGAATCGGATGTATCGGTTAGTCGAGTTGGTTCTTTGTCGCCAACCTTCCAGCGATAGATATCGCCTTTGTAGTTCATCAGGAACTCATTCGATTTGTTCGCCCAGCTAATTGAGCCAACTCCGCCGTAGTTCTTGCGTGGAGTTTTATCCTTCTTTTGCTCTTCTTCGTAGTTTTGAACAGCGTCTCGATACTCCTGATCCGACAGCTTTTCCCACTTTTCCCAACGCTCTTGTTCTTCGTTGTATTGTTTAACCGCATCTTTGATGTCGCCATCAAACTTCATAAATAGATCTGGCGATGTAATTCGTGTGGATTTCCCTGTTTTGGAATCAAATAGCCACAAGTCAGACCCCTGATCCTTATATGTGTTCCAGGCGTACGCAAGGTAACGATCATCGGGCGACCAACCCATGATTCGGGCGGTTTTGCCGAGCAAAGACCTTCGCGGGAATAGATCATCAAACTTAAGGTTCTTTTCCCGAGAGGTTGCCCTTTCAAGACCAGTATCAGCAATGCTGAATGCCGCTAGGCTGACGATAGCAAGAATGGAGTACCACTTCAAACGCATGAAACGATCATACGCAGAAAACTACTGATTTGTCACCCTCGTTTTGAAGTGAGATCAATTTCAAAGCTAACAGTTGATCCGATGCGGATCCAGTCAGTGACATACGGAAGGTCATCAATCATCGCAAAAACCCGGTTGTTTGTAGCGAACATTTCGGCACACAGATATTGGATTTTTCGTTCGATGACCCCTTCAATCAGCCGATTGAGCAACTTCCGCCCAACCCCTTGCCTCTGAAAACAGTCGGCAACTATGAGCCCGAAGTCGGCGGCTTCAGGCCGATCTTTGTATCGAATTGCGCGCGCTACCCCGATAAGTAAGTCGCCATGAAAAGCGACGACGGCCAAGTGGTTTTGATTGTCGCATTCAGTGAGGTATTCGAGTTCCGCTCGCGTAAACCGCGGCTTAGCTCCCATAAACCGGTTGTAGATTGTTTGAGGAGAGCACTCTTCTAGGCCGATAACGAAAGCCAACTTATCGTCTGGGCGCACTAGCCTGAGAATGACCTCTCGACCATCTGGAGTTTTGTATTTCTCTTTATAGTTTTCATCCAGAGTCATGATCTCAATTTTAAGACGTTCTGATGCGCGTGGAAAAGGTTACTTCCAATTGAATTCCACGGCTGTACCAATTCGTTTTTCCTGGTAGGTGCCATCTTTTACAACATGATTGCCGCGGAGGAAAACGTGCTCAATCGAACCCTGAACTTGCTTGCCGTGGTAAGGAGTCCAGCCACATTTACTCTGAACCCACGAGTTGAGAATTGTCCACTGCTTATTCATGTCAACAAGAACAAAATCCGCATCAAACCCAGGCTTAACAACTCCCTTGTTCTTAATTCCGTAGAGATCAGCCGGACGCTCCATCAGCATCTTCACTACAGTTTCAATCTTGATTTGGCTCTTGTTTGCCCAATCCAGCATGATTGGTAACAAAGTTTGAACGCCGGGCATTCCACTGGGAGATTTCGGATAAGGGTTAGCCTTTTCAAACAATGTATGCGGAGCATGGTCGCTTCCGAATACGTCGAACAAACCATCTTTTACCGCCTGCCAGATCGCCTGCCGATGTTCCTCGCTTCGTACGGGTGGGTTCATCTGAACAAGAGTCCCAAGCGTTTCGTAGGCTTCACTATTCAAGGTGATATGGTGGGGCGTAGCTTCGCAGGTGATATTGATCCCGTTCGCTTTTGCTTCAGCAAGAAGCGGTAGTTCTTCCATGCTTGAAATATGGAGGATGTGCACCGCCCGCCCAGTTTCGGCGGATAATTTAATCATCCGTTTGGTGCTAATTACCGCCGCTTCAGCATCACGAATTTTCCAATGCTCGCTAACATGCGGGTGATCGCCAAATAATCCTTTCCTTTCTCTGAGTCTCGCTTCGTCTTCCGAGTGAACCGCCATTGGTCGCTTGCCGTGCTGCATCACCTTGCGCTGATGCTCCTCAACATCCACGAGCAAGTCTCCGGTGGAACTCCCAGCAAACATTTTTATTCCTGGCGTTCCCGGAAGCATTTCGAGTTCAAAGAGATTATCTAGGTTCGTCGTCGCCGCACCAACAAAGAATGAATAATCACAGGAAGCTCGCCCATTCGCTCGATTCAACTTATCTTGAAGTGCCTCAGCAGTAACCGTTGAAGGGTTCGTATTCGGCATTTCGAAAATCGTAGTTACACCGCCGCAAATTGCCGACCGAGTGCCTGATTTCAGGTCTTCTTTCTGTTCTAAGCCTGGTTCTCGGAAGTGAACCTGCGTGTCAATCGCGCCGGGCAGAATATGAAGTCCCGTAGCATCAAGAACAGTTCCGGCAGGGGCATCTTTCAGGTTATCAACCGCATAGATTTGCTCTCCGAGAATTCCAACGTCAACACGTTGTTGGCCCAAAGAACTGACCACGGTTCCCCCTTTAATAATCGTATCAAACTGCACTGCTCAAGAACTCCACGTCTAATAATCCCCTAAAGTGGTTCATGGCCGGACGGTATCATTAGGTAATGACTTCTCCTGGCCCGGTTCCGGATGTTTCCGTCATCGTGCCCGCTTACAACGAAGAGAACACGATTCGCGAAGTCATTGAACGCCTGCTGGCTCTTCCAATTAGCCTGGAAGTTGTTGTCGTCAATGACGGTAGTACCGATAAAACTGGCGAAATCATTGCCGAATTTGGCGAACGAATCAAGAGCCTTGCCAACGAGAAACCCGGTGGAAAAGGCAATGCTATCCGCAAAGCCCTTCCCCACTGCATTGGGCATGCAGTGATCGTACAAGACGCTGATCTGGAATACCGCCCTGAAGAGATTCCGCTTTTGATTGAGCCAATCACCCAGGGCAAAGTCAACGTAGTTTATGGCACGAGGTTCTTAAACGGATTGCATCCTCAAATGGCGTTGCCCAACAAGATAGTAAATCTACTTCTGCGGTTGGCGGTTAAAGTTCTGTTTGGGCGCAAACTCACCGATGAAGCCACTTGCTATAAAGCGTTTCGTCGTGATTTGCTGGTTCGCATGAACCTAGATTGCCAGAGGTTTGAATTCTGTCCAGAGGTCACGGCAAAAGCAATTCGGATGGAAGAAGAAATCCAAGAGTTGCCCATAACCTATGTCCCTCGGAACAAAGAAGCGGGTAAGAAAATCCGTTGGACAGATGCACCTGAGGCGTTTTTGACTTTGTTTAAGTACCGGGGTTGGAAAGAAAAGTCGGCCCAAACGTCGCCGAGCGAATCTTCCGCCGACTCGCAATCTTAATTGTTACTGGCCCTGTTCCCAAATCTTCGTTCGGCGTGACCCATCGCCAGATTCGATAATAGTTGCCGCGCTGGATAATCGGTGGTTCAAACGGCTTTTCAAACTTCTGCGTTAATTCGTTTGAGAGTCGCGTAAATGTCCACCAAGGAACTTGGTCAAGTTCTGATCTCGTTTTCGCACGCTGACGATGGATCTCAAATGAGCTTGATTCGATCATTCGCCCATTTGATTCAAAAACGATCTTTACTTCCTCAATTTCGTCAAGCGTTGGCTTCTGATCATCCCCAAGCCCGAAGACGGTTTTCTTTGGAAAAGCACTCAGAACGATTATGTAAACGGGTTTACGCCCCAGCCCATTTGTAATTGAGTTCCAACGTGCTTCTAATTCGTTGAGGGGCCAGAGTTCGCGGGCTTCTAGGAATCCGCACCACCGTGACATGAGCGGAGGCGAAAGCCGGATCGCCCATTCCACATCTAAATCTCGAACACCTTCGTTCCAAGTTCCCAACACGATCCGATCATCTCGGTAAACCTCTTCGATCTTTGTGAACTCAGCGGTTGTTGGTGGAAAATCTATCCTGCGTTCCCAGCTATCTTGATCATGACGCATAGCGATCTTGCGCCCGAGTTCAACTTCGGACGTGATCGGTTCACTCGGAAACGCAGTTGCCGAGGAGAATGCGACGATAAATGGGATCATCTCCCGTAATAATCGGTATTACTTTGCTGGTTCGCTAGTTGGCTTCGTTGGGATTTTTGTCTTGCCAATTGCCTTTAGTTCGCCATTTTTGATGATAACTTTCTCAACATAAACCGCATCGTAAAGCCCCATATCCTTTTTGAGATCAACCACCGGATTCAAAGTCTTTAACAGCACATCCACCGCCGGGCCATCCGCCCGGAGCCAGTCGAAGAACACTTTTGCATTCTTAAGATACAGTTTGGTGCCGTCTTCAATTCCTAAGTCAGCGATCACGGCAAAGTTTGTGTTGACGACCAAGAACTCGCCATAGCCTTCCACCCAAACCGTGCTTCCCTGTAGCTTAACCGTGCATGTTTTGATTTCTGCAAACTTCTTGACTAGATACTCCGCTAGTTCGGCTTCTCTTATTCGCACCCAACCAGTACCGATTCCACTTCGGCTGAGTCGAATCTGTTTTTCATTTTTTGCCAAGCCATAGTCGTAGCGGCAACCGGGAATATCTGCTTGTAGCTCCGCACATTTGAGCCGCTTGAGGGTGAAGTCAGTCAGTCTGAGTTGCAGCATGCCGATCTTGCCACTCGCCCGGCGATCTGGTTCAGTGAAAAGCGGGAGTTCGTTGATCGAAAAGTTGTCGGCGGAGATTGTGGCGGTATCAAGTTCGCCCCACGCGGCGGCAAGCCCGCTTGGCTGTACTTTAACCTTGACTTCCCCTTGAACATTGTTGAGCTTTGCCCGGATGTCTTCAGCGGCCCGGTTTTCAAACCGAACTCGCTCTTGGTCGGCGAAAAATATCCCGCCTCCCACCAAAAACATTCCCAGAAGACTCATCTCTTTTAGCTTAGCCCCGAACAACCCATTCCGTTGCACCGTATGCTGAATCGAACCAATGGATTTGCGGGAAACTTTGAGCCATCTAGAAATCGGCAAACTCCTGATTAGCCCAATCAACGAAACAGTGATTGAGCTATCGGGGGAAGATGCTCGCAATTGGCTTCAGGGGCAAATCACGCAGGATATTTCATTGCTGACTGAAGGTGGACACATTGCTTCGTGCATCTGCTCGCCTACCGGGCAACTCCTGACTGTTGTTCACATTTATGAACGATCAGGCAATCTACTTCTGGTTACTTCGAATCCCGAAGTAATTCTGAGCCTAGTTGAAAACTTTGTGATCATGGAGGATGTGACAGCACGAGTTGTCGCAGATTCATTGGTTTCGGTTCAGGGCGAAGGCGCAGAAAATCTTGGAGATTGCTATTTGCCACGTGACAGGACTGGGTTTGGAGGTTTCGATGTCTTTGATCCAAGTCTTAATGAGTTACAGATAGCTCTATTGAATCCTGATCACCTCGACGCACTTGAAATAGTCGCCGGAATTCCAAAGTTGGCAGTTGATACAACGGCGAAAACTCTTCCACCAGAACTTGGGCCACAGTTTGATGCAATTCATATCCACTATCAAAAGGGTTGCTACGCGGGGCAGGAAGTGCTCCAGCGAATTCATTCGCGCGGACATACTAATAAAACTTGGGTTGGATTACTTTCTATCGGCCTCTTGCCAGTTGGTGAGAAAGTAAGTCTTAACGGTGATGAAGTTGGCGTAGTTTTGCGCTCAGCCAACCATCCTGAACTCGGATTCATCGCCACCGCAATGCTAAAGAACTCGGCTACTGAACAGGGCACTCAAGTAATTGTTGGGTCAGAACTCGCGACCGTTCAGCACTTCCCGCTTATTCGTACGAAGTAGCTTCCGCTTCTTTTCGTTTCATGGCCATCATATGCCCCATCCCCAGAATTACGATCATGGCAACCGAGAGGATGATTGAAAGGATGTGGGGATAGAACGAAGCTTCGCCTTTGACAACCTTGCCCATGAATTGACCGATTACGAGTAAGCAGAGAATGACCGTTCCAATGTATGCGCCGCGTGGGCTGCGCGCTTTCACTGAAAGATAAGTGAATCCTAAAGCGGTGGCTCCAAGAGTTCCAGCCGCAAACAAACTGATCGGCGATACCTTGCTGCCAGGCAGCGGGAAAAAGTAAGACTGCACTCCCATTGCGATTAAGCACAACCCATAAACCAGCATTGACCATCGAACGGCGTTCATAACACTTTGAACTTACCACCGAACTCAACAAGACCCTGGGTTAACAGAGCTGGAATTCTGGCGCAGAACCCAATAGCTTGAGCGCAGTCGTGCAAGCCCATCCGAATTCACGATCCTTGTTCAGGTTTTGAAGCGCTCCCATCTTTGTAAAATGCTGAGCCAAAACTTGCTGTTGGGTGGGTGACAGCGGACAATCGTAAATTGTGCAGAAATAATTAACGATGTCTTCCACACTCGCAGGTTGACGTTTGCGGATTTCGTTGACCACGTACTTTACTGGCTCATCAGGATGCCAAATCGTGTCTTTGCCATCTTCTTTAACCGGATACCACGTGTAAACGCCAACGACTTCCTTCCGGCGCAGAAGGATGTTGGTACTGATCCAGCCTTCATGCCAATCCCACCCGGCTACGGTCGGTGGATAGAAAATATCTTGGCCAGATTGACTGATTTGGTAAAAAACCCCGGCCGATTGATCCCAAACTGGCTTTGGAACTGGTTGGTCGAAATTCAAATCTTTCGGAAGATCCTTTTTGAACCGCTCGCCACAACGCATTGCTCGGGCGATTCCCAAAACGTAATCAGTTGGACTCTTGATGAGTTTGCGGTAACTCTTTTCCCCGTAAAACTCATCCATCTGTGCCATTTCTTTGAGGACGAGCTTAATTTCGCCATCCACATCCATGAGTCGTTTAGCTAGCCGATCAATCACAGATTTTTCTGGTTTGGCGTAGGCAAAGAACTCCCACAGTTTTGTGCAGATGTATCGCGCAGTTTGCGGATGGTGGGCCAGTAAATCTAGAACGTCATCGCCATTTTCGACTTGTTTGCCGAGCACCTGCTTTTTGCCTTTGATATTGATATCAGGCGCATAAATATAGAACACACCCGAAGTTCCGGCGACCATCATATTGCGGAGCCGCTCATCGTTTGTTTTGCCCATGCGCCAATAGACATCTATATGCGCCCAGCCAGTAAGGGCCCGAGAAATTTCTTTGATATCCTTTTCGCTGTAATTGCCTTCGCCAAGAGTGTAAAGCTCCATTAGCTCGCGGGCGAAGTTTTCATTAGGCGTGACTTTGCTGAGTAGCTCAACGTTGAGTTGCCGCAAGACCGCCGGGCTCTTTGCGAACCTTCCAAGAATGTCTTTGAATTTGCCAAGTGGATTTTCGCGGAGTCGTTCCAAATAGTCGTACATCGCCAAGCCGTGAGCAACATCTTCTTCATTTACTGCAAAGTGGTCGTGCCAGAAGAGCGCCATTTTCTCACGCAGTGGAGTTTCCGACATAACCATCTGGAGAGCCCACCAGATTCTAAATCTGTACCCTCCTGGCTCCGCTTCAGTTTTATCGTCTTTGAATGCGTAGTTCAAAGGGTGAAGGACATCGGTAGAAGATGAGATATCCAGCAACTTATCTATCGTGCCTCGTACTCCGAGCGGCACATAGATTTCCATCTCGGCTAAAGATGCGCCGAATCCAAACCTTCGCAAAAGGTGCCCTATTTTTTGCCGATCTGTCAGCCCCACCATATCTTCACCTAGTGTAACTACGGATTGGCTAACTGCAAAGTCCCAACTAGAAAATATTGAGATAAAGGAATTTGCTCGCTGTATCCGTGCGTATACTGGGCAACATGGCCAAAAAGGCAGAGAGTTCCACGACATCCGCACCCAAGCGCACCCTCACCGAAAACGACCTCAAACGACTTCCCTGGCGATCCGTTGGCCCGGCGATCATGGGCGGTCGGATTTCCGATATGTGCTTTGCCCCCGGCGATACTAAAACGTTTTACGTTGGGTATGCAACCGGCGGCGTGTGGCGAACGAAAAACCATGGCACTACATTTGAACCGATTTTCGATAAAGAAGTCACTTCCGCCATCGGCGCGATCGCCGTTTGCGATGCACCTGCTGATTGGGAAGGCTGGGATAAAGAAACCAAGAAATCTGATCGCTTAGAAAAAGGCAAACAGAAAATTCTTTGGGTTGGTACGGGCGAAGGCAATGGTCGTAACTCAAGTTCTTGGGGCAACGGCGTTTACCGTTCTGTGAACTCTGGAAAATCTTGGGAGCATTGCGGACTTGCCGAGAGCCACGATATTCCCCGCCTGGTTGTAGATCCAAGAAATCCAGATATCTGCTACGTCGCGGCACTTGGTCACCTTTGGGGCACGAACGAAGAACGCGGGCTTTACAAAACGTCTGATGGCGGCAAAACCTGGGACAAGGTTCTTGGTATCGACAAAGAAACTGGCTGCTGCGACGTTGCCATTGATCCCAAAAACCCTGATACAGTTTACGCCGCGTTTTATGCCCGACTCCGTTCCGCTTACAGTTTTGTAAGCGGAGGTAAAAAAGGTGGAATTTTCAAGTCCACCGATGGCGGCAAAACCTGGAAACAACTCAAAAAAGGGTTGCCCATAAATACTGGTCGGATTGGGCTAGATATCTTTCTGGGCGACACTAAGAAACTTGTCGCAGTTGTTGAAGCGACCGATGGCGGCGCGAACTCGATTCGTGACGACCGCATGCGCGGCGGTGGAGTATTCCGATCCGACGACGGCGGCGAATCTTGGCGCAGATGCTCCCACCGCTCTCCAAGGGCTTTCTATTTCAGTAAGATCAAGTTTGATTCAGCAGACGACAACCGGATATATATGCTTGGATGGACGACCGAAGTCAGCGATGATGGCGGTGAAACGTTCCGGGGTGGTTGGGGAGACATTCTCCACGCCGACCACCACGCAATCATTGTTGACCCCAATGATCCAACCCACATCATCGTTGGAACCGACGGCGGTGCGTATCTAACCTTTGATAAAGGCGAAAACTGGGATTTTCTCAACACAATCGCGGTTGGACAGTTCTACAACATCAGCCTAGATAACAGCGAGCCTTACCGCATTATCGGTGGTTTGCAAGATAACGGCACTTGGGTTTGGCCCAGCTCGGGAATCAGAGAGGTCGCGGAAGACAAAGCATGCCGCACTCCTGCCACTGGCCTAACCAATGGCGACATTGAATTTGTGAACTGGGGAGACGGGTTCCATGGCGATTTTGATGCGGATGACCCTAATGTCGTTTACGCGGAGTGGCAAGGTGGAAACCTCACTCGTGTCAACCTCAAAACAGGTGAGAAACGATGGTGCATTCCAGAAGCCCGAGAAGGCGAACCCAAGCACCGGTTTAACTGGAACGCTCCATTCTTCGTGAGCCAGCACAAACCAAACGCCATTTATTTGGGTGGAAACATGGTTTTCAAACTCACTGAGCAAGGTGACAAATGGGCAAAAATTAGCCCCGATCTCACCACGGCAGACGGCGCGAAAATGACCACAGCTGGTTCAAATGCCGAGAATTTCTGCACCGTTGTGAGCCTCAGTGAATCCCCTCTCAAAGCTGGTCTCTTATGGGCTGGTTCAGATGATGGATTGATCCATGTCACAACCAACGATGGAAAGGACTGGGCGAATGTCACTCCCAAACAAGTGAATGGCTTGTATGTGAGTCGGCTCCACGCAAGTAGCCACAAAGAAGGTGGATGCTTTGCAAGTATTGATGGTCACCGATCAGATGATATGAAGCCATACATCTACGCCACGGATGACTTTGGAAAATCTTGGCGCGATATCACAGGCGACCTGCCGAAAACTCATAGCGTGATGGTCGTTCGTGATGATGACGCGAACCCCAACGTTCTCTACTGTGGAACCGAAAACGCAATCTACGTGAGCATCAACGGTGGGGCAAATTGGGTGAAGATGCACGGTAAAGGTTTGCCGACCGTTCCGGTTTACGATATCAAGCAACATGCCCGTGATCGTGACCTTGTTGCGGCAACTCACGGCCGATCAGTGTGGGTGCTGGATAACGGAAACTGGCTTGGCGAAGCAACGAACGATGTTCTTAGTAAAGCACTTCATCTGTTCTCACTCCGAGATGTTAAACCAGTTTGGAAGCTTGAATACAACGGACTCTGGTCGCATAAGATGTTCCGGGCTCCCAATGCGCCACGCGGTGTTTACATTGACTATTGGGTGAATGAATACACGGGCGACGACGTCAGCATTTCCATCGAAAATGATAAGGGAGTTGTGATGAAAAAACTTTCGGGAAGCAATGCCCCTGGTTTCAACCGGTCTGTCTGGAACCTTGAACCAGATGAGTGGCACAAGCTTGCGGATAAGAGTGAAGAAATGATGATGAACAAGTTCTTTGCTCGCCCAGGCAAGTACAAGGTTAAACTTAAGATGGGCGATCATTCTGCGGAAGGTTCATTTAGCATTATTGAATAGCTCATTCTTTTTCTTCTCAAACTCCCTGTGCTCAGAATGATTTGAGTGCAGGGAGTTTCAGCGATTCACCTATCCGACGGTTAACTTATCCCACGATCAGCCACAATAGTTGATGATGCGAGTCGTGATGCTCTCTTGGGAATACCCGCCCCGAATTGTGGGAGGCATCAGTCCGCACGTCTATGAACTTTCCAAAAAACTCGCTGATCGTGGAGTGGAAGTTCACGTCGTTACGAAGTGCACTCCTCTTGCCCCCGATGAGGAAATTGAACCGTCTGGCGTTCATGTCCACCGAGTGCATTTGGAAAAAGAACCTGACAATTTCGTTCACGAAATCCAGCTTCTCAACAAAGCCACCGACCTCCGTTGCCGCCAACTCTTAGAAGATTGGCGTGAGGAAGGAAAGCCAACCATCTTCCATGCCCACGATTGGCTTTCTCTCGATTCCGCACGGAGCTTAAAGTACGAGTACCAACTTCCGATGCTGGCAACCGTTCACGCCACTGAACAAGGGCGGAATAACGGAATCTTTAACGACCTTCAACGTTATATCCACGAATCTGAATATTGGCTGACCTATGAAGCTTGGCGGGTAATCGTCTGCACCGAATTCATGAAGGCAGAAGTCAATCGCTACTTCAACTGCCCGACCGACAAAGTGGATGTGATCTACAACGGTGTGGATGCAGGCAAGTTTCGGTTTGACTGGACTGAAGAAGAACGTACGGCATGGCGCGGAAAACTCGCCAACCCTGATGAAAAAATCGTGATGTATGTCGGGCGATTTGTCCGGGAAAAAGGCATCCATGTTCTGCTGAACGCCGCTTCGGTTGTACTGGCCAATGAACCAAAAACAAAGTTCGTCATTGTAGGTGGCGGCAACCGAGAACAACTTGAAAAGTTTGTGAACTGGTATGGACTCAAAGACAAAGTTCTGTTCACTGGGTTTATGGCAAACCGATCGCTTCATCAGCTTTATCGGTGCGCCGATGTTGCCGTCTTCCCTAGCCTTTACGAACCGTTTGGAATCGTTGCCCTTGAAGGCATGGCCGCCGGAGCCGCAGTTGTTGCGTCCGATGCAGGCGGACTCAAAGAGGTTGTTCTTCACGATGAAACCGGAACTTCTAGTTGGGCGGGTAATCCCGAATCGCTTGCTTGGGGAATCCTCCGAGTTTTGCGAAATCCTGAACTTGCCGCTGACCTCAAAGCCAAGGCCGACCAGCGATTGGACACAGATTTCGATTGGGGATTGATCGCCGATCAGACAATTACCGTCTATGATCGCATTTGGCAGGAATTTTTGACTTCCTACTGGGCAGAGCGAACCCTTTGGCCGATCTCTCCGGGCGCGAGAGAACGCGCTGAAATGCTCCGTGTGCGTGATAAAGCCAAGACCGGGGCGTATGTCGCTCGGCCAATGTCGAATGTAGCAGTGCCTGATGTGAAGCTCGACCCCGACGAAGCACTTGCGGCGGGCAAATCTGCTAAAGATGAAGAAGCTGAAGAGAACGAAGAGTTTTCCAACCGCTAAGGGGTAGGTCCTTGCAACAGTCATGAAGAATAAATCCTTAGAATAGAACGACATGGCTAACTTAGAAATCGCAACCGTAGGCGGTGGATGCTTTTGGGGGATAGAAGACCTCTACCATAAGTTGCCTGGAGTCAAATCTGCAATCTCGGGCTATATGGGTGGGCATGTAGAAAACGTAACCTACCGCGAGGTCTGCACGGGACTGACAGGTCATGCGGAAGTCGTGCAAGTTACTTACGACCCTGAAGTGATCAGCTACCCTGAAATCCTTCACTACTTTTGGGAAATCCATAATCCGGTAACGCTCAACCGACAAGGGCCAGATATCGGTACTCAATACCGATCAGCCATCTTCACCCACTCACCGGAGCAGATGGAACAAGCAAAGGCGAGCAAAGAATGGGCACAACAGTTTTTCCAGCATCCTATCGTCACTGAAATCACCGAGGCAAGTGCCTTTTATCCGGCTGAGGAATACCATCAAGAATATTTTTCGAAGAATGGCGGGCACGGATGCCATATCCGACGACCAATCGGCAGATAATTCTTGCTCGCTAATCGGCGCAATTGATAAAAGAAAACGGCACTAATCCTGCCGTTTTTTCGTATCTACTTTGGGATAGACGTAGATTCAAAAGGACGTTTGGCTTTTTAGTGAACGGAATAGTCTCTTAACCGTCTCAACCAAAGTTGAATTATAGGTGCAATTGGTGGCGGTAACTCCTAACTCCTCGCAAGCGGCTGAACTTGGATTTAGCTATGTCAATCTCGAAGATGCGAAACCCAACGCAGAAGCGATTGACTTAGTGCCGCGCGAATTCGCCCTCAAGAACCAGGTTCTTCCAATTGAAACCAACAATGGTTCTGTTACTGTTGCTATTGGTTCTCTGAAAGGTCTACCCGCGACCGATGACCTTGCTGTCTTGATCGATAAGGAAGTCAAGGTTGTTCTCGCTGACCCTCAGTTCATCCGCGATATTCTTGAAAAGCGATTTTTGGAAGGGATGCTCAGTGACATCCCTGGTTCGGAAGAGGCAGTTATTGATGCGGAAGATGTCAGCGACCTCGCCGACCTTCAAAAGCTAGCTGGCGAAGCCGCAGTCGTGCAAATGGTGAACGTCATGTTTGCCCAAGCGGTTCGCGATGGCGTTAGTGATATCCACATCGAACCTTACGAAAAGGAACTCAAAGTTCGCTTCCGTATTGACGGGATTCTAAAAGAAGCAATGTCTCCAGCTCGCCGAATGCACGCGGCGTTGAGTTCCCGCCTCAAGATTCTTGCCGAGCTCAATATCGCCGAGCGGCGACTTCCTCAAGATGGTCGTATTAAGCTCACAGTTGGCGCGCGTCAGATTGACGTTCGTCTTTCCATTGTTCCAACCGTTCACGGTGAACGTGCGGTTATGCGGATTTTGGACAAAGGAACCGGGATGTTCACGCTTCCTGAACTCGGGATGCGGCAGGACACCTTTGCAATTTTTCGCAAGCTCATCAGCATTCCATACGGGATGATTCTAGTTACTGGTCCAACCGGTTCGGGTAAGTCCACCACACTTTACGCGGCTCTGCAAGAAATCTACACGCCAAAACTCAACATTCTTACTATCGAAGATCCCGTCGAATATCAAGTTGCGGGAATCGGCCAGATCCAAGTTCGGGCAAACATCGGTTTAACCTTTGCGAACGGCCTCCGTTCGATTGTCCGCCAAGACCCTGACGTCATTATGGTTGGTGAAATCCGCGACCATGAAACGGCGGAAATCGCTATTCACGCAGCTTTGACTGGTCACTTGGTTTTCAGCACGCTACACACAAACGATGCTCCAAGTGCGATCACCCGATTGCTTGACATGGGAGTTGAGCCTTACCTTGCCGCTTCTTCAATCGTCGGCGTTCTCGCTCAAAGACTCTTGCGTACCAACTGTATTCACTGCTCGGTTCCGCACGAAGAAAAACCCGAAATCCTAGCCGCTCTTGGTATTACCGAAGCTGACTACGATCCGGCTAATCCTCCGTTCCGTGTTGGGCGGGGATGCGAGAAATGTGGCAACACTGGGTTCAAAGGACGTCGCGGGCTTTACGAACTCATGACGGTAGACGAAGAAGTTCGCCGCATGACGGTTGAACGCGCGCCGGCAAGTTCTATTAAAGATCACGCTTTAGCAGTTCAAAATATGCGAACTCTGCTTGGCGAAGGTCGCCTAGCGGTTCTTGAAGGCACAACTACAGCGGAAGAAGTTCTGCGGGTTTGCCAACGGGAGGACATCTAACCTTTGCCAACCTACGCATACTCTGCGGTTGAGCCATCCGGTCGCAAACGCAATGGCGTACTTGAAGCTCCTAGCGAAGCGGCGGCAGTTTCTGCGTTAGCGAACGAAGGCAAATTCTTGCTCGAAATTCATGAGCAAGCGACTGCGGCGGCAGTTCAACGCTCAAGCGATGGCGAGAAAAAGCGTAACAAATCGAATCGGGCTGACTTGGCTCTTTTTACTCGGCGACTTGCCGACCTCAGTAGTTCCGGATTACCGCTAGACCGGGTTCTCCAAGTTCTTTCCGAACAAACCGAAGCTCTCCCACTTGCCCACGCGGCTGAAGCGGCTCTTGAAGAAGTCCGGGGAGGTATGGCAATCAGCGATGCCCTTGCCATGCAAGGAAACAAACTCTTCCCTGAGGTTTACGTTCAAACCTTACGATCTGGTGAGGCTAGCGGACAGTTTGCAGATGCGGCGGAGCGAATGGCTGATCTGCTTGAAAACGAAGTTGCTCGCCGTAGTCTAGTTATTTCCGCGATGATTTATCCGGCGGTTTTGACTGGCGTAGCCATTCTCGTTATTGTTGCTTTGCTTACATTTGTTTTCCCTAAACTCGCAGTTGTTTTCGATGGCCTCGGTGATTCATTGCCGGTAACCACCAAAATGTTGCTTGCATTTTCGGATGCGCTCACCAACAACGCAGTATTAATTATCGTTGCCATTATCGGTGCATTCTTTGGATACAAAGCGTGGGTGGCGACTCCTGCTGGTGCTCTTTCTCGCGATAGGATGCTTCTCAAACTCCCCTTGGCCGGATCGCTCATCAAGCGTGGAATTATCAGCCGTTACTCACGCGTTCTAGGAAACCTGGTAAATGGTGGAGTTCCTATCTTGGAAGCTCTTGAACTCGCCGGAAAGGCTGCTGGTAACCGCGTTTTTTCGAATATAAGTGCGCAAGTGGTTTCCAATGTCCGCGAAGGTATCCCCATCGCCCAGGCCATGAAAGACACAGGTGAATTCCCTCCTGTCCTCACGCACATGGTTGCGATTGGCGAAGAAACTGGCGACCTCCCCAAAATGCTCGGCCGGGTTTCCAACAGCCTCGACTTTGAAGTCGAACAGGGCCTCCGCCGACTTACATCTTCGCTCGAACCAATGATCCTTCTCTTTATGGGTGGATTCGTTGCCTTCGTCGTTCTCAGCGTTATGCTGCCAATTTTCCAAGCTCAGGAACTCGTCAAATGATTAGTCGAACAAACCGAAAACTCAAAGCGTTTACGCTTATCGAACTCCTCGTCGTCATCATGATCATCGCGATCCTTGCGGCGATGATCGTGCCCCGTATCATCAGCCGGCAAGCAGAAGCCAAGATCGGTGCGGCCCGTAGCGACCTTGTCAACTTGCGCAAGATGCTCGATACATACCGGCTGGACGTGGGTTACTACCCAACCACCGATGAAGGGCTAGAAGCGCTCCGCACCCAACCTGCAGATGCAAACGGATGGAAGGGCCCTTACGTGACCAAGCCGATACCGCTTGATCCTTGGGGACGGGATTACATTTATGAATGGCCCGGTCCAGATGGAGACGATTCATTTGTTCTCCTCAGCTATGGTGCTGACGGCAACCCAGGTGGCGTTGAAGATACCGAATCAGCTGACATTATCGAATCAGGCGAATAAGCAACTGACAGGAGACTGAGTAATGAAGCGTAATCGAGGGTTCACTTTTGTGGAGATGGTCTTGGTAATCATTATGATTATCATATTCTCCGCGATTGTGTTTCCTTCGGTTATCGCGGTTCAGAGGAGCCAGGCCGCTTCTGGTTTTCGAATAGGGCTCGAAAACGTTGCACAAATTGCACGACGCCAGGCGGTTCTCCAGAACAGGGCAACAGTTCTCAAATTTGGCAGTGATAACCAGATCGGCTGGGATTACGTTGAGGAACCAACTGAAACGGATACTCAATCTGAAAACAGAACCGTTCAGGAAGAAGATTCTCTCGAACTAGGGCAAGTGAGAAACGGAATCTCTACGGTTGAGAACACTGAGTTCACTAAGTTTCGGCGCAATAAACTTGATGAGAGCCAATCTGAGTGGCAGGTTGGATTCTTCCCAGATGGAACAGCTGACCGAGCCGTGGCAGAGTTCACTCAAGATGGACGTTCATATTTATTGATAATTAGCCCGCTCAACGGAGCAAGTAGTGTGGTTGAAGGCACACTCGACGATTACGAAGGCGAAGGCTGGGAGGCCGGGGAGATAGAACGTCGTGTCAGTTAAAAATCAAGCTTTCACCTTGGTCGAAGTTTTGATCGCCACGTTTATGCTGGCGGTTGCAATTACGGCTATGATGGGTGCTCTGACTGGGCTGACCCGTGCTGAACGAGCAGTTGCCGAAAAAGACTTTGTTGACAAAATCGCTCACGAAAAGCTCGAAGAAGTTGTCGCCACTCAAGCCTGGGTTTCGCAAAGCGGTGGCTCATTTGACGACGAACGTCTTCGCGATTACACCTGGAGCCTTGAGGAAGTCAACGTAGGGGTCGAAACCCTTACCGGCATCCGGCTAACTGTTTCCAGTGTTGCAAAAGGTAACACAGTAGTTTCAACTATTGTCTACACCCCGGCGACCGCAACCGGTGGGAATGGAGGTGGAACTTGAAACGCCGTGGTTTCACCTTATTAGAACTCATTGTCGCCATGGGGATGACTGTCATCATCATCGGAGCGATTGGAACGGCTTATCGTTTAACTCTTGATTACGCGGAATCCACACCTGCTCGGCTATCGGCATTCCAATCAGAAATTCAAATCAGGCGAACTCTTGAAGGATTGTTTACCGGAGCCTTTCTCACCACAGATGCCGATGATCGGATGTCCTACTTTATTGCCGCCAACTCAGGTGGTCAGGTTGGTGATCCTGATTCCATCACATGGGTCACCACTAGCCGCAACCCCGAAGGTGGATTCTTGATTTCTGACAGTGACGACTTTGAAGAACTCCATAGCCAATACGGCCCGCAAGGTGGTAATTCAGAAGTTTCGCTCAGCATCAACCCAGTCGGCGATGCAGGTGATAAACAAGGGCTATTCCTTAGAATCCAAACTCCTGCCGACGGCGACTCTACGCAAGGT
This sequence comes from Fimbriimonadaceae bacterium, assembly GCA_019638675.1. GTDB lineage: Bacteria > Armatimonadota > Fimbriimonadia > Fimbriimonadales > Fimbriimonadaceae > UphvI-Ar2. Next base: position 2,213,492 of record JAHBTE010000001.1, read on the forward strand.
GGAACTGAAACATTACTTATTCCTGATATCACCAGCGTAACTTACGAGTTCTGGGATGGTACTCAATGGATCAACACCTGGGACACGATTAACGGTGGCTCCCGAAGACTGCCAGCGGCTGTTCGCCTGACACTAGAAAGAGAAGAAAGTAACCCAGAGATTATGGTGTTTCGGCTCCCTCTTAGTGATGTAACGGCGGAAAATCCAATCACTCAAGAAAGCGGAGGTGGAGGAACATGAGACGGCTTCAGTCAGGAAGTGCGTTCATGCTGGCGCTTATCACTATGCTCGTGATGACATTAGTTATTGCGAGCTTCAGCGTTCGATTAGACTCTCACCTGAAGACTGAAACTTTACGTTTGGAACGGCGAAAAGCTGAACTTGCAGTTCAAGCCGGACTTGCCAGAGCGATGGCGGCGCTGGCGCTGGCAGACGTAAATGTGACTTCCACCGAAGATGAATGGTATTCGCTAGGAAATAATGGGGCGGAAGAGTTCACCGTTGGTGAATCTCAATTCCGCGTTCAGATTTTAGATACCACGCGATTCGTGAATTTGAACGTTGTCAACGAAGAGCAGCTTCGGCAGTTCAATCTCACCGACGAACAAATCGCATCCCTTCTGGATTGGCGTAATACTGAACTCCAGCCGCGCCTCCAAGGAGCAAAGGACGAATATTACAATGCGCTCGAAACGCCTTACAACGTCAAGCTTCGCGGATTTGATACAGTCAGCGAACTTCTATTGGTGAAAGGATTTACGCCGAAAACACTGTTTGAACCACCTTCCAACCTTAGCGGAACAGCCCTTAGTACAGGAAACATTGAAGACCAACCCCCAATGGCAGAGTTAATCACCACTGATTCAACTACCGCCAACCTTCGTGCTGATGGGAGCGCACGATTGAATCTCAACGTGGCTAGCAATGCTCAGATGGTTCAAGCAGGCTTACGCAACCAAGCCGCCCAAGCAATTTTCCAACGGCGGCAAACTCAAGGTCAATTCACCACTTTGGGTCAGGTATTCACTGTTCCAGGCTTAAACCTTCAAGATGCGGAAGTGATATTGAATATTGCTACCGTAACTGGTGAAACGTTTATCACTGGAAAACTCAATATCAATACGGTGTCCGAGGAAGTCCTTCGCACGATTCCGGATATGACAGAAGACCAAATTCAAGGAATCATCAGCCGGCAGGGAACGTTTGAAGAGCTAGGCGAACTGGCTCAAGTCAACGGATTCTCGACCAATACACTACGCGACTTTGCAGATTACTTCTGCATCGGTAGCCAAACCTATCTCGTACGCCTCAAAGGGCGACGCAACACCGCTTTCACATTTCTCGAAGCAATCGTAACCGTCACAGACGGACAAGCAAAAGTCATAAAAATGAATCGCCCAATCTACCGCGACCCCCAACTCGTTTGGGGCTGGGATGCAGATCCGACGACAACGTCCACTTTGATGGGGGCCAATTAAGATGAGCCACCTCCCCATCATCGAATGGTCACCTGAGTCGTGCCTTTATCTCGATCCCTCCACCCACCGAGTTCACAGTGCTACAACACCAGTGGAAGCACTCAGCGCATTAGGGCGACCGAAAAAAGTTGTTCTTGCTCTTGGCAGGCGGCAAATTTTCATCAAAACTCTTCGGTTGCCCGATGTGAGCATAGAAGAAGCTAAAAACCTCCTTCGGTTCCGAATAGAAGAACTCTTCCCTCTTCCCGCGCATGAAATCGCTTACGACCTCGTTTTCACCGATGATAAGAACTCTGAAGGTCGCTTAGCGGTTGTTTTTGCAGCGAAAAGCGAAACCGTCCGCCAAACCACTGCTCTCTTTGCCCATGCTGGAGCAAAGGTCGAGCAAGTTATTCCTGCAAGCTTGGGAGCTTCGTTCATTGCTGAGATCGAACCAACAACAGTATTGGTAGCTTCATCTTCTGATGGAACTTCGTTTGATGTTGTTGACCACGGAGCCTTGCTCTACAGCCGGGTTGCCAATCACGTCACCACTCAAGCTGAAATAGATAGCGAAGTTGCTCGGGCGATCGCCAGTGCGGATGTAGACCAAGCAAGAACTGTGGTTCACACGGCTTTAAGAGAGCTAGTTTCCCCTAGCACTCCTCTTGCCGACCAGCACCCACTTGAGATTTTAAGTCAACGGCATCCGCACATCAACTTGCGTTTGCCGGAAGATATTGCTAAAGAACTCAACAAGGCAGTCATGGGGCGGCGCCAGTTGGCTGTACTCCTGCTCTGCGCGCTCTTTTGTGTTGCCGCTCTTGCTTGGTGGGATCGTGATGACGCCGAACGAAAAGTTGCTAAGGAACGGGCTGAAACTACTCGGGTTGTGAATCGGCTGAAAGATAAACACAGCTTGATTACCTCCCAACTTGCCAAATATGAAACTGAATCCACAATGGTGCGAGATGGTCTTGAACCACGGCAATCACTCAGTGATGTCGTTACTGTTGCAGTGAACTCAGTTCCAGATGGGCTTTGGCTCACTGGAATGACCCTAGAGCGGGGGAAAGACATCACCTTGCGTGGAACGGCAAAAAGCAATGCTCTGGTTGCCGGGATGGTAGATGCTTTATCTGCTTCTTCCCGACTACGGGAAGTTGAGCTTGTTTTTAGTAATAACAACGCTATTGGCGAAATCCCCGTAGTGCAGTTTTCGATCAAAGCCCATGTGGTTGGCAATATGCCGCTGATTGACCCCAAGAAGGAGCGTAAACGTAAATGAACCTAGAAATTGGAAACAATAGGAAGACCTGGAACGCGGTCTGTGCGCTTGCGCTCGTTTTGATGCTTGTCATCGCCCTTGCGGATATGTTTGTACCAAAGCCAACCGAAGCGAAAGAAAAGCAGAACCGTCATCAACAGGTCAACGAACTTGAACGCAAAATCAAGACTGATGAGGATTACTTGCAAGAGCTGATCCTGGCTGAAACAGGAACTTGGGAAGGCGACCAAGAAGTCGTCACTCCAAAAATTCTACAAACCGTTTCCCAGCTTGCTTCATCGCACAACGTGAACCTAAAAAGCTTCCGGCCACAAAGCCCAGTTTCGGATGGCGACACGATTCGAGCGCATTTTGTTATTCTCGCTGATGGCAAATTCCCCGACATGGCTTCGTTCATGAAGGCCCTGGAATCTAACTCAACTAAGATCGGTACTAACGTGGTGCAAATCGCTTCGGCAGATCAAGAATCCGATATGGTCAACGCCACCATCGGCATCGTAGCCTATATCAAGGCACCGGAAGTCGTTGCGACCAACCGTCGACCGAGCAATACAAACACGGTTAAACCAAGACCAGCTAACAACACAGATACAACGAATTCAGAGGAGAAAAGTAATGGCACGAAAGAATAATCGGATGCTGATTTACGGAGGAGTTCTTGCGGTAGCAATAGCGGCTTTCGTTTTAACCGAACCGCCGAAGAAAACTAGCAGTATTGAACCTGCGGTCAGGCCCAAAAGCACATCTACAAGCACGCGCGGACAAAAAGTCTCAGTCTTTACTGAAGAAGATGAACTTGCCCGCTTTGATCCACTGAACGAACCCATTTCAAATGCGTTTAAACCTAGTGTAGTAGAAAGCGGCGCGCGCAAGGCTGGAGATCGGAGCATTCCAAACCAAGTTCCCCCCGGCTTTGTGAACGGTGAAACCACTTGGTACTACACTGGAACAGTATCGTTTGACGGCTCAACAATGGTGTTAATCGAAAATAGCAGTAACGGACAAGGGGAGTATTTGCGGGTAGGTCAAACTATCGGCGCCGCTACCGTTATGGATATCACCAATAATAGCGTGACTTTAGCTGGCCCCAATGGCGAAGTCAAACGATTGATTTTGCTTGAGAATCGTCCAATCGTTACAGACCGAGAAATCTCGGCGAGTAGCAATGCTCCGTTTAATCCGATGCAAGGCAACATTGGTAAAGGGCCAGAAAGCGGTTCCACCAGTGCCAGCATCGTTCCAACAATTTCTTCCACCAACGGTCCAACAGTTTTGGACACTGACAACACAAACATAAGTGAAAAAGATGCGCAGAACTCTCCTCGTTAGTACCCTGGCAATAGCCATGACAATGGTAGCTCCGCCGCTTGCCAGTGCCCAATTCACAACTGGTGCTCCTTCTTCTGGTGGAAATCAAAACAATAAGCCAGCCTGGGAACAGTTTGAACTGCCCAATAAAACGGTACAGCTTAACTTTCGTAATGCGAACGTTGATTTGGTTCTTGACTTGTTCATGAAGGTTTCTGGCATTACGATCGTTAAAGATCCTTCATTGAAAGAGCCAATGACGGTCAGCAGTCCAAAAGCTGTGCCCATCAAACAAGCGTTTGAAATTCTAAATGCGGCTCTTGGGCTTCGCAACTTCCAAATGGAAAAGCAAGGCTCACTGATTGTTATCAAACCGCGTCGGCAAGAAAATAATAACAATCCGTTTCCTCCTGGTTTTGAATTCCCGACCACCCCTAAAGTAGAGCTCAAGGTTTACCGGATCACATATGCCAGTGCTTCCGAAGTAGCTCGCGTCATCAACGAAGTTTTTGCACAGCAGGAGCAGGCCAATAATCCATTTTCACAATTCCAATTTGGAGGTGGTGGTCGGAACAACCAGCGCGGTGGTCGCGGTGGTTTTAACTTTGGCGGAATGAACTTTGGTTCGCAGCAAGGGTCTTCCATCCGGGCTTCATCTGATGATTTCAGCAACAGTGTGATCGTTAATGCTCCTCGGGACAAGCAACACGACGTTGAAGCTTTGATTGAGGAAATTGACAAGCTCACTGATGCTCCACTGCAAACCAAAGTATTCCCTCTCGAATATGCGGCGGCTAGTGATCTGGTGACAACCGTGCAAACGGTTCTAACGGCAAATGCGCCAACTGGTCGCGGCAACACTGGTCAAAGCAACCAGGGCGGATTCAACAGCTTTATCCGGCGAATTTCGGGGCCTGGTTCAGGCGAAGCTAACGTTGCGGCAGATACACGATCAAACAGCTTGATCATTTCCGCAACCGAAGCGGCAATGAAAGTTGTTGAAAATCTGATTGCGGAACTCGATAAAGAAGTCGAAGTTGAAAATACGACATTCGTTATCCCGCTTGATAACGCTCGGGCTGACAACGTTGCTGACTTACTCAACAATGCTTTTGGCACCCGTAACACTGGCAACCGGACTGGTAATAACAACAACCGAACAGGCAACAACAATAATCGCAACACAGGCGGTGGTGGAAACCGCAACACTGGTGGCGGAGGAGGTGGCCGCGGAGTTGATGACGGCCCAACTCGAGTTGTGCCCGATGGAAAGGGTGGCGGCGAAGTCGTCATGGACTTTGAAGACGGTGAAGAAGGCGAACTCTACACTCAAGTCCGGACTCAGCAAGGCAACTTCGGTTTTGGTAACCAAGGGCGAAACCAACAAGGCGGCGGAACCAGTAATGTCGCGCGAAATGCTGATGGTCGTCTCGTCAATGTTCGCGACCTTGGTGGTCAAGTCACGATCATTCCTGATCCAAACACCAACAGCTTGATCATTGTCACAGCTCCCGAGAACATGGATTTGATTAGATCGATCCTTGGTCAAATTGACCGGATTCCAGAGCAAGTGATGATCGAAACTTTGATCGTAGAAGCCACCCTCGACAAAGCGCTAAAATTAGGCGTTGAATGGAACTACAACCAAGGTTCAAATGGGAATGCGGCAACCGCGTTTGGTTTGCAAAACGCGAGTCCGTCGCTTCAAGGATTGCGGTATACCTACACAAGCGGTGCATTGACTTCCTTCCTTAACGCTCTTGCTACCGATGATAAATTCCAGGTTCTCAGTACCCCGAGAATTTTCACAAGCAATAACGTTGAAGCAGAAATCAATATCAGTCAGAGCATTCCATACATTCTCTCGACCCGAGAAGATGCTAACGGCAACCTGACATACAACTATGCGTTCCAAGATGTTGGGATTGTTCTCAATGTTGTGCCACGCATAACTCAAAACGGTACGGTCACCATGGACGTCACACAAACTGCGAACGATCTGCAAGGCTTTACCGATTTTAACGCGCCAATCGTCAACCAGCGACAAGCGTTCACCACCGTTTCTGTTAACGATGGCGAAACGATTGTTCTTGGTGGAATGATGCGATCAACAGTCACTAGTAAGGTTAAGAAATTGCCTCTGCTCGGTGATATCCCTCTTCTCGGTGAACTGTTTAAGACCCGAGATAAAAACGAAGTCAAGACCGAGTTGCTTGTCTTCTTGACTCCGCGCATTGTACGGAATCCAGAAGAAGGTGCTCGGCTCACGGCAGATGAAAAGAAGCGGTTGAGTGAGGAAAGCCAAAAAGCAATGCAAAAGGCGATGCCTCCCACCGGAACAAATGGTTCGGGAATCAAAACCGGGCCGAAAAAGGACATCGGAAAATGAAGAAAATTAATCTGATCATTGCAAGCGCAGCCCTTCTTGGTCTGCTTGCTCTCCCTATGACCGCTCAAGCTCAAAACCGACAACAAGGTGGCGGAGCTGGTGGTGGTCAGCGACAAGGCGGTGGTGGCTTCGGTCAGCAACGCGGCGGAATGGGCATGATGAGCGTGACCAAGTCTATGCTCCTCGGTCGAAACGACGTTCAAAAGGATCTTAAGATCACGGCTGAACAAAAAGCAGCTCTCGAAAAAGCTCAAGCTGACCAACGCGCTAAGATGCAAGCCCGCATGGAAGAACTGCGAAATGGCGGTGGTGGTGGCGGTGGCGACTTCACCGCGATTCGAGAAGAATTCGAAAAAATGTCGAAGGAAGCTGACGATGCGGCGATGAAGGTTCTCACCAAAGAACAACAAACCCGACTTGGTCAAATCCAAATCCAATTCGACGGTATGCGAGTCATCCTCAAGCCAGAAATCCAAAAAGAACTCGGCATGAAAGCTGACCAAAAGAAGCGATTGGATGAACTGCAAGAGCAACAACAAGCAGCGAATATGGCAATCCTGCAACGCGTTCGAGATGGCGAAATCAGCCGCGAAGAAATGGGCCCGCTCATGGAGCAAAATAACAAAGCTCTTGATGCTGAATTCGAAAAGGTTTTAACCGACGATCAAAAGGCAAAGTTAAAAGAAATGCAAGGTGCCAAGTTCACCCGTGACCCCAAAGACGATGAAGCTATGCGTAACTTCGGTCGAGGCGGACGCGGCGGCAACTAAACCACAGCAAGTTCCTTGATTAAGATTTGGACGATCCTGGCAAGGGATCGTCCATTCTTTATTTACAAAGCTCTGATTTCCAGAAATGCCAGAGCTAATGCCATGTGCCCTGAAGTATTAACGTGAATACGATCTGAGCAAAGTGCCATTGCGGGGATACTCACGGTCATTTCATCGAAAATAGCTTGCGTATCTATAAACTCTGTGTTGTGGGCGTTAGCGATTTCTTGAACCGAGGCTCCGTAATCATCCAGTAACGAGCGCATGGGGTCTTCGATGTTCGGCTCAACGATGAAAGGCGTCATCAGCACAACTTTGGACTGTTCCAGCGTTCTTTCCACCAAATTTGCAAGTGTGGAGCGATATTCAGGGAGGCGTACGTGCTGTTCTACTTCCAAGTAGCGGTCAAGTTGTCGCCAAACATCATTCACGCCGATCATGATGCAAACCCAGTCCGGCTCTTGATCCATCACATCAGTTTCCCAGCGATTTGCTAAATGGCGCACTGTGTCACCACTTACGCCCATATTTTGAATTCGGATTCGTGAGCTTGGGCGCTTTGCCTTGAGGTAGGCATCAACCAGCGAAACGTAACCGTTCCCTAACCCACCGGATGATTCTCCAACTGGTCGAGCCCGACCGCAGTCGGTGATGCTATCACCAATAAAGAGCAAGCTCGAACCAGGGGCGATAATCAAGGGTTAGTTCCCGTCTCCATCACCAGTGGGCAGTTCATATTCTTGGAAAGGATTTGCATCGCTAGCTCCACCGCGAGCCGGCATGAGTTCTTCAAACTTTGGTGCCAGTTCTGGTCGTCCGTTCGCTTTCAATAATGTGTTGAATTCAGGCACCAAATCTTTCTCTACGGCATTAATTCTTGCTATCTCAACATCCAATAAGGCTTTGAGAATCGCAAACACGTCGTAGCTCTGTTTGGTTGGCCCAAAATCGCCGGACTGCACGTTCCCGATGAGCGCGGCGAGACGGTTGTTTAACTGCATCGGGTAGTTCAAGAAGTCTTGGCCCGATTTAGCCTTTCCTTGGTGAAGCGCATTCTCTATTTGATCTAGCATTTCAAGAATCGGCTTAGCTGTTTTTTCCAAAGTGGAACTACCCTTTATTGATTCTTGGATCGCCGTGCGCCATCCTCGGCACCGAAGAACGATACGGTTAGCCTCGGTAGTAGCATCAGCAACTTCACGCGAAAGTTTGTATTTCGCCACCATTTCCTCATCGGTTGCGGTACTTGCTGGATGATTCGACCAAGTGGCAACTCCCGCGTAAGTGCTTCCACTGATGACAACTTGCGTTTTGTACTTGCCAGGAGGAGCCTTGAGTGAGCCTGTGTAGCCGCTCCACATGAGAAGGCCTCTAAAACTCTGCATTCCAGGATAGTTCGGCATGAGATAAACCGCATTTAGCCCTTTACGAACCGATGTTTTTGTACTTGCTACTGCAAATCCTTCTTGATCTCGAATGATAATCTGAGCGGTATCCGCTTCTTCTGGACTCCAGAATTGAACCTGCAATCCACTTCCACTTGGATTTTTTCCTACGTCGCCAACTCCAACTGGCCCTACCCTAGTTGGATTACCAAACGCTGGAAAAACGGTGACCTTATTGACATCAGCATTTGCTAAGTTCCGTGCTGGCATTAGGTTGTCAAGGATATAGAATCCACGCCCGTGGGTGGCGATCACAAGGTCGTTGCCCTTCACAACTAGGTCGTGAACTGGAACCTCAGGCAAGCCGCCCATCTTCGACCAAGTAGAACCGGATGATGTGTAAACACCGACCTCGGTAGCGGCATAAAGAACTCCTTCTGCAGAAGGGTCTTCTCGAACGGCTCTCACAAAGTCATCAGTGGCGATTCCGGATACCATTTCCGTCCAAGTTGCACCGTAGTCCCTTGTGACAAAAATGTAAGGCCTGAAATCATTCTGCTGGTAGTTGTTTACGGCGGCATACGCTGTTCCTGGTCGGAAGGGAGAAGCCTCGATCATGCTCACACGACCATTTTTCGGCATTCCCTTAGGAGTCACGTTGATCCAATTTGCCCCGTCGTTCCTGGTGACGTGGATCAAACCATCATCACTGCCCGCCCATATTAGCCCGCGGGTAATTGGAGATTCCGCTATTGTGAAGACCGTGCAATAAACTTCAACGCCTGTACTGTCTTGCGTGATCTGACCGCCCGCTGGCTGCATCTTACTCACGTCATTAGTAGTGAGGTCTGGGGAAATTCGTTCCCAGCTTTGGCCCATATTGGTGCTCCTTAGCACGTGCTGGCTACCAACGTAGATGACGTTGGGGTTATGCGGACTGAACACAATTGGGTAAGTCCACTGGAACCGCTCGACCGCTTCAAAAGCACCGCGGCCAAGAGGGTTGTCTGGCCAAGGGTCAATAGACCAGCTCATGTTGTTCCGATGATCGCGAATTACCATTGATCCGCCGTAGTTCGCGCCGATCACGATATCCGGATTATCTGGCTTTGCAACGGCATAGCCGCTTTCGCCACCCGCTGTGTTTGTCCAGTCATCCGAAGTGATGCCGAGCCCCGTTGTGCGGCTTGGCACCCTCACGGTTGAGTTATCTTGTTGCGCTCCTAGAAGATTGTAAGGGAAAGCATTGTCCACTGAAACGTGATAGAACTGCCCGGTTGGAAAATCTTGATCAGACCACCTGCGTCCTCCATTTACTGAAACCGCGGCTCCACCATCGTTTGCCATCACCAAACGAGTGTTATCGCTTGGATCAATCCACATATCATGATGGTCGCTATGCCCAGCTGAACCCATTGAAAATGTTTTGCCTCCGTTTGTGGATTTACCGTACGAAACGTTAAGCACGTAAACCGTATCCTTATCTACAGGATCAGCATAAATGTAGTTGTAATACCAAGGTCGTTGGAGCAAGTTGGCATTATCCGAGGTTTTCGTCCAGGTTTTGCCCGTGTCATCGCTGGAATAAATCGCGTTGCCTTCTGTGGATTCGATCACCGAATACATCCTAGTGTTGTCTACCGGGCTGTACGAGATACCAATTTTTCCGAGCAATCCCTTGGGCAAGCCGGGCCTGCGACTCACATCTTCCCACTTCACGCCGCCATCCTTTGAATACCAAAGACCACTTCCCTTACCGCCAGAGTTAAATGTCCAGGGGCGACGGTTCATCTCCCACATTGCCGCATACATGTTGTCTGGATTTTTTGGGTCAATCGTTAGGTCAATACCACCCGTTTCATCGCCAACGTAAAGAGTTTTCTTCCAAGTTTTTCCGCCATCAGTTGATTTGTAAATCCCACGATCCGGGCTCTTGCCAAACACAGGGCCAAGAGCGGCAACCCAGACTATGTCGGGATTTGTCGGGTGCACTCGAATCCGACCGGTGTATTGGGTTTTCTCAAGCCCCATATGCTTCCATGTCTTGCCTGCATCTTCCGATTTATAAATACCGTCGCCATGAGTGATATTCCCGCGGATAGCGTGTTCCCCCATTCCGACATAGATAACGTTTGTGTTTGAAGGAGCTACGGCTATTGAACCGACCGTGCCAGTTCTGAAATAACCATCTGATACACAAGCCCAGGTTTCACCTTCATCCGTGGTCTTCCAAAGCCCACCGCCTGTGGTGCCCATATAGAAAGTTTTCGGGTCACCAATCACCCCGCTAACCGCTGAAGAACGCCCTCCTTTATACGGGCCAACAGATCGCCACTTGAGGTCAGCAAGAATCGGGTGGGTTGGCTTATCTATTTGTGCATTGGCAATAACTGGTGCCAAGCAAGTGGTAAGGGTAGCTAACGCAATAGCAAAAGCTGTGTGAGCACGGAGAGTGCGAACCATGATTCACTTTTACCTAAGGAGAAGACCATTTAGGTAAAAGTGAATTAAGTTTCTTGAGGAATTAGTTAGCCGGAGGTGGAACGGTGTTCCTTCCGCCACCCGAATTCATACGTTCCATCATGTCACGTAACTGTTTTCGTGCTGACTGGATTCGCCCGATCATGTCTGAAGGCAACTGGTTGAGAGTTAGTGGGCTACCTGGCTTTAGTTCCCCATCCGTGAATTGCTGTCCACCTCTCACAGAACCGCCATTTTGTCCTCTTTCGACAGACGCTTGAATCTCTTTGACCGTAGCGAGTTGGTAGATTTCATATGCTGTGATTTTCATTTCCCCGTCACTACCGCCTTCCCCATCAATCATGCCAAGAATCGCACCTAATTGAGTCGCACTCATCAGCCGACCATTGCGACTCTTACTGAGTTTGCCCAGAACTCCTTCTTGAGACTTTGCGGTTAGTTTTAATCCAACGTCTACTGGAAGCCCATTAGGAAAACGTTCAGTAGGCTCACTGTCGCGGGCCATCGGTACATTAGTGTTCGGCTCAGTGTTGACGCTAATGCTCATGTTCCCGGATGCGATCTGAGCACTTAGCGGTTCGTCGAAAATCAACCTTTCAAGAGCTTGCTTTTCGCCTGCGTTCATTCGCCCATAAGTAATATAAAAGTCGCCATCAGGCAAAGAATCTACAGCAGCTTTTTGACTTGCAATGATTGGTGCCATCCAGTAGTTAAATCCGAATCCACCGCGGATATCTTGAGCAGCAAATGGAACCGAAATCCCCAAAATCAGCATATCAAGACTCTGTCCGAACGACATATCCTTTCTGGCAGTTGCATACTCAGCCAGCTCCGATAGATGGGCAAAACCTCGGCTATTCACCTGAGACACCAATCTTTCCATGGCACCACGGTTCAAACGAGATGATTCACTGAGAAATGGTCTAAGTGGTCGAATTGTCGTCACACCGTTTTCTGCAGTGACTTCGCAAACAGAAGCCAAAGTATCGTTAACTCTCTTTTGACTGAGTTGAGTTACCTGCATCGGAGATAATTGCTCCCAAAGCGCATCCGGGATGATTGCGACAAATTGCTTGTCTGCATATACAGCATCCAGTGACTCGGGAATAACTAGATTTAGTGGGTCATACTGTGCTGGCGTCAATAGAATTTTATTTAGTTCAATAGAAGGACTTATATTTCTAGCCGCTTGACCAGCTGATACAAAGACCGGGGCGCCATCCATAAAAACTCCGATTGAACGTGACGAGCCTCCACTTAGGCCAAATATTGAAACGTAACTCAAAAACTCGGACGAAATAGCAGACAGCTTGATCGGATCTGCAACTGGCTCTGGATTTCTTGGCGGGGTGGGTTCGCCAGGATCAAACTCCGTTCCCGGGTTGAGGTTTGAGGATGTTTGAGCTATTTCTTCCCCGTTAATACCAACGAGTTGAATCCCAATGGTGTATCCACCTTGACCATTGAACACAGTGATGTTTGCTTTGGCTACCGCCCCTGTTCTCGCTTTCGGAAAACCAACGCTTCCGCTAAAGTCTGCGCCTAGGTCTGGATAAGAGTTCGTTTGGCTTGCTTCGTAAACATCGTTCATGCGAAGCGTGAATTGCTGAATTGCAGTGCCGAGATTCATCCGTAGCGGCTTTTGCATCCGGTTTGGACTGGTGCTATAAACGACCCGTCCGCCCTTAGGAATGGTCATCAACTCTACAGGATCAAGGTTTTGAATAACAGTCGAGAGAAGATCGTAGGCTGGCCCAGCAACCGAAGGCCCTTCAATTGTTACCTGTGCCCGCTCACCTTCACCAACTCTAAAATTGTTGAGTAGTGACTTTTGCATGGCGTAAAGGCCGTCAACATATTTTTTTGCTGCATCTCTTGACCAAGCTGGTTGTTTGAGTTCCGCTGACTTTTCTTTTAGTTGCTTTCTCAGAAGTTCAACTTCTGTACTTTGGGCTTTTGCTTCAGCAGCCTGAGCAGACTGATTACGGACGAGCGTATAAACTCCGTTTTCAAATTTCCATTCACCGTAAGAAACATTTGCAAGATAATCCATGCATTGCTTAGCAGATTTATCTTTCAATGAAGCAAATACAATTTCACTGCCCAGTTTCCCGGGAACGAGTAGCTTTACGCCTGCAGCCTCTCCAATTTGATTTGCGACGTGTTGAACCGATTGTGCGGTAATTTCCAACTCCGGAATTTGTATTGATAGTGGATCGGTTTGCTTGCCGACCGTCAAAATCATAACGAGTGCGCTGATCATTGTTTCCCCAATTTAATCCTTGTTGACCTGTACCTAATTTAACCCGTGAGAAGTTCCTTTATCAATTCCGGTCGTAGACCTCGTAATTGTCCGCCGATTTCCTCACTGATTGTCATACCTAAACGCAAGATTCTCCTGTAATGATCGGTGATCATGCTGTCCGCTCTGATGGTCATGCACACTGCGATGAAAACTCCGATTGCCGCCAAGACGAACGAGAAATCAATGGATTTCTGGGTAGGAACCTGGGAAGTGAACTCCTACACTCCTCAGGCTGATGGAACTGTTATTGAAGCACTCAAATCTGGAACCAATACGATTTCAAAAATTAAAAGTAACAAGGTAATTCACGAGGATTTCAGAACTCCAGGATTCAATGGGGAAAGTTGGAGTATGTATATGCCCAAGGATAAAACTTGGCGACAAACCTGGGTAGATGATGCGGGAAATTATTTTGTGCTCAGCGGAGGCATGGTTGGTGATGAGTTTGTCCTCACAACCAGTTACCCAAACACGATTCAAAGAATGAGATTCCAGAACATAACAAAGGACTCGTTTACTTGGCTGTGGGAAGCCAAGAAAGGGGATGAATGGACTCTTTCGTGGCGGATTGAATATCGGCGCATGAAGAGTTAGAATCTACATCAATCGGCCATAATTGGTTTGAATTGGATCGCTTAACAGTTTCAGATGCCGGAGATGGCCCGAGTGGAGCGAAATCTACTGGCTCGCAAACGCGCTTAGAAAAAATCCGCGAAATGATTTCGGAGAACGCTACCTTAACTCCCGAATATCTCGTGATGAATCTTCTGGCGACGATCGTTGCTTCGTACGGGCTTATTCAGAATAGTACGGCCGTTGTTATCGGTGCGATGATTATCGCAATGCTCCTCGGCCCAATTAATGGGCTGGCTCTTGCCCTTAACGATAGTAATTGGGGCCTGCTGCGGAAAGCTGGTGTTTCAGAGGCACTAGGGGTGGGGGTTGTTCTGGCTGCTTCTATGGTGATCGGAAGAATGCATGCCGACATCCCGCTTGGTAGCGAGGTTTTAGCGAGAACCCAACCTAATATTCTGGACTTATTCATCGCTCTTGCCGGAGGCGCGGCGGGAGCATATGCTTTGATTTCACCAAAGCTCCAATCGGGAGCAGTTGGAGTTGCAATTGCCACTGCTCTTGTTCCACCACTTTCAACGTGTGGAATCTTGATTGCTCGCGGAGGTGGTGACAACATGCGGCTTGCTCTTGGAGCATTTCTTTTGTTTTTCACAAACTTGGTTACTATCCAAGCGGCAGCAAGCGCAGTTTTCTGGTTTAGGGGATTACACGCCCCAATACGATCCACCGATCAGGGCTTAATTGAGTTATGCCGAAGAAATGGAATTTCGCTTGGTTTGATTGTCGTTCTTGGCGGCTTCCTCGTGTTCACCTTCCAGAGTTCAGTTGAGAAAACAACGCGAGAGCTTCGGCTAAAAGATATGGTTTCTATCTTAATACGAGCTAAACAGGAAGGAGCCGCCGTAGCTGACTTCAGAATTGAAGACCGCGACAATGCCATTAATATCTTTACAGTTGTAAGGTCACCAATATCTTTTAGTCCAGATCAGGTCGCGGAAACTGAGCGCTTGCTCCAATCATCATCGGATAAGCAGGTCAAATTGTTTGTGAGGAGCATCATCACAAAAGAAGCTAGCAGTACGGGATGGCTTCATCAAAAAGATACGGTTACCGATACTGAAAGTGATTCGCTCCGATTCCCAGGTGACTCGAAAGGGCTCAATAACCCAGAAAGTGAGGCAACTGATTTGATCCCCGACAGCACTCCACCCTCACGCGCTGGTGGGGATGGAGCAAGTGGAGTTGTTCCTCCGGTAACGGAAGGGACTTAGGTTTTCAAGTTTCACCTTCTTGAAATATCCAGAAGATCAGTTATCCTAAAGCAATGAAGTTGAATTCACCTAAGAGCAAAGTTTTCGCTATTGCCATGTTAGCTCTCTTGATCTACAGTACTTTTGCGGCTTGTAAGGCTCGTATCGACGCTTTTCTGCTTGATAGTACATATACATTGACAAAAGAGAGCGATGGTCGAATTACGATAGAGGACATTGATAGTCCACGCTGGAAGCAGATTGCATGCGATATATTTTCGTCATCAGTACGCGAAAGGATTAAGCGCGATTTAGCAAAAAAAGAATTCACATCTCAATCGGATTTTAACCAACTGTTTGTTAGTCAGTATGCTGATGATGATAAGTTAATCTTCTATGTCAAGAAGAAATATGGCAGGCACATACAACCTGGATGTGGTAGTCCACCAAACTATGTTTGGAAGAACGGTCAACTAAAAAGCTATTGGGATAGCTTCACTCTTGCTGGCCCCTAACCTCGATTCCAGTAGAGGTTAGGGGTAGTTTTTCTTAGTCGATCACAGAGACTTCAACCGCAGGAACGAGGCCGATTCTTGCACCTTCGCTCAGCAAAAGCCGAATCGCCTTGATTCCGTCTTCTCCCATATCGCGAGTGCGCTCGTTGACGTACATCCCAACGAACGTATCGCTGGTATCAACATCCATTCCGCGAGCGAATGAGAGAGCGTAATCGAGAGCGCGGTCTCGGTTGTTGAGACTGGCCTCAATTGACTCGCGCATGCAACGGCTGACTTCCAGGCAAGCATCGTTGCCCAAATCCTTACGAACGACGTTTACACCAAGTGGCAGAGGAAGGCCATTGGTTTTCTCCTTCCACCACTTGCCCATGTTGGCGATTTCAACCATGCCTTCTTCGGCGTAGGTGAGCTGGCCCTCATGGATAATTAATCCTGCCTTGTAGTTTCCGGCTTTGATTTGAGGAATGATTTCATCAAACGGTACAACCTCAAATTTTGGCTTGACGCCTGGGCCGTATTGATCTTCGAACCACAAATTCAACTGAAGAAACGCCGAAGTGAGCGTGCCAGGAACTGCTATAACCGTATCTTTTAATTCTTCGTTGCTGATCATATTCTCGGCAACGATCATTGGGCCGTAATCTTCGCCGAACGATCCGCCATGGCGAAGAAGCGCATACTTATCGCTGACATAAGCAAAAGCATGAACACTGACCGCACTGCTTTCTAATTTGCCGTCTTTCGCCCAGTCATTTAGGGTTTGAATATCTCGCAAGATGTGCTCGAATTCATAGTCGCTTTTCACTTCTCCGCTCGCAAGCCCCCAGAACATAAACGCATCATCGGAATCTGGCGAGTGACCAAGACGAATCTTCATACTTCCTTCAATCTACCAAGCTGGGCGAGTTGTCCTTGGGGACATCTCGTTGAAAGAACAACCAAACCTCGGTTTCATCTGGCAAAATAGGGGCTGATGGTTACGTACACAGATCAAGTTGACGGGATTACAGCCAGTCAGCTCGTTGGTTTCTTTGAAGGTTGGCCCGAGCACCCTGATCAGGAAACCCATCTGCGCATTCTCAAACAAAGTAGCCATGTTGTTTTAGCCAAAGATGGTGACCGCGTCATCGGGTTCATTACGGCGGTTAGTGATAATGTTTTGTGTGCATACGTTCCACTGCTTGAAGTCTTGCCTGAATATCGACGCCAAGGGGTTGGCAAAGAGCTTGTACGCCTGATGCTTCTTAAACTTGGTGATCTCTATATGATCGATGTGACCTGTGATTCAGAGCTTCGCCCGTTTTATCTAAGCATGGGTATGAGTGCAATGACAGCAATGTGTAAGCGTAATTACCAAAATCAAGCGGGCAAGCCAGATTAACCGACTTGCCCGCCTAGTCTTATTTGATAGTGGATTTAGCTGTTCTTGCGCTTTCGTCGAGCGATAACCAAAGCGGTTACCCCTAACCCGATCATGCTGAATGGTTCAGGAACGGATTGCAGATTGTAGCCAATCACGTCGAAAGCCTGGATATCATTTGCGCTGATGGCCATGAGTTCTCCAGGAGCAGCGGTTGGATCCATGATGCCGATTCCTGAATTGTCACGCCAGTGACTAGCTTGGTTACCATCGCCGAGATTGACACCGCGTGAAAACTGAACACCCAGATTGGCTCCATTGTTAATTGAGAAGTACTTAGGATTGTTATCAGCAACAAAATCCCGTTGCAATCCGAACCCACCGCGGTTGGAATAGCGGAATAAATCTAGGGTCTTCAGCAATCGGCTGTTTTCGCTTTGTGTACCGTTAGCTGTATCCAGTCCGTCGACTCCGCTTGTAAAACCAAGAGCGTGACCGATTTCATGGGTTGCAACCCCGACAAGGTCATACTGACCAGCGGTGATTCCGTTTGATGGATCGAAATCCCAGCTAAAGGAACTGCTGAAAGTGATTGTCGCATCAGTGCTTGCAGTGGTGCTAATACCAAGTGCTTTAGCATTTGCGGTGTTGATGTTCAGAGTAGTGTTGTTTGTTGAACCATTGTTATCCAGGTAAACATTGCTGTTAGTGGAGTTATGATTGGTTAAGAAATCGATTGAAGAACCAAGTCCAAGACTATTAACCGCAGTTGTGTCGTCGCCTGAAGTTGCGTCATTCATCATTGCTGTACGCAACGCGCTTAAGCTCACATTTTGTGAAGAAGAGCCTGCAGCGCCTAGAACACCAGTTGGAAGAGCTTGCCAACCGATTGTCACGTTTACGGTGAAGTTATCGCTGAATAAGTCTGACCAACGCTGACCCGCCTGAGCAAACGCGTTCTGAACGTTTGTTGGCACTGAACCAGACGTAGTGAAGTTGAAGTTCAACGCAAACGCTGATGTGTTCAAACACACGAAAGCGAAAGCAAGGGAAACCAGTTTTTTTTGCATGCTAATTCCTATCCTAAAAATCTGCCTTGCAGACTTAGAAGCGAGTGCGCCCCTACTTGAAGCACAACTAACTGAATTTTAGCTGATGCCAACAAACTAGCCTCAGGCAAAAATAGCGGTATTTGGTTAAATTTAACATAAAACTAGCAATAACCAGTAAAAAAGCTGGGCACCTAACGGTACCCAGCTTTTCGTATTGATTTCAGATGATTTAACCCAGTTTGCGAACAGCGGCAATTACATCGTCAACGTCGGGAATGCACTCAAGTTCCAGGTTGCGGGCGTAAGGTGTTGGAACGTTCAATCCGCCACACCGAACAACTGGTGCATCAAGCTCATCAAAGCTTTCTTCGCCGATTCTTGCGGCAATTTCCCCGCCAAATCCGCCGAACTTCCAGTCTTCATACACAACCACCGCGCGGTGAGTCTTAGCCACGCTTGCGTTGATTGTTGTCATGTCTAGAGGGCTGAGGGATCGAACGTCAACAACTTCTGCACTGATGCCATCTTTCTCGAGTGCTTCGGCTGCGGCGAGGTTTACCTGCGTCATTCGTGAATAACCAATCAGGCTGACATCTTTTCCTTCGTGGAGGATTTGCGCCTTACCAAAAGGAATTGAAAAGTCTCTGTCGTCAGGAACTTCGCCCTTAACAGTGTACAAACCTGGGTTTTCGGTGAAGATAACTGGGTTATCGTCGCGGATTGCCGTGCGGAGCATTCCGTATGCATCGACCGCAGTTGCCGGGGCGACTACTTTGAGGCCAGGCGCGTGTGCATACCAACCTTCCAAGCAGTGAGTGTGTTGTGCCGATAGCTGCTTTGCCGCTCCACCAGGGCCGCGTACAACCAAAGGCACTTTAGCTTGACCACCCGTCATGTAGTGAATTTTTGCTGCATGGTTGATGATTTGATCCATCGCGAGAATGGAAAACGACATTGTCATCATTTCAACCACTGGTCGAAGTCCGACCATCGCCGCGCCAATTGCGATTCCGGTAAATCCAGCTTCCGTGATTGGCGTATCAACGATCCGCTTGCCTCCGTATTTTTCAAACATCCCTTGCGTAACTCGGAATGTGCCCTGGTAGCGGCCAATATCTTCGCCCATGATAAGCACGTTTTCATCGTGCTCAATTTCTTCTGCCAGCACCTTAGAAATGGCATCTCGATAAGTCATTTCAATAGTTGCCATTTTAGTGTCCTTTCTCCGGTTCCATGTCGGTGTACACGTTTGCGTAAACCTCGTCTGCATCTGGGAATGGAGATGCGTCGGCAGCTTCATAAATTGCTTCAACTTGATCAGTTAGCTCTTCATCAATCGCTTCCATCTTTTCGCGATTCATGATGTTGCGGTCAATCAAAACCTTTTCAAGTCGTGCGATCGGGTCTCGCTTTTCTGCCGCTGCTTCTTCTTCCTTGGTTCGGTAAAGCTGGCGATCATTGTCAGCCGCACCGTGTCCGTTGAACCGGTAGTTCATGATTTCCATCACGTACGGCTTTTGCTCTTTGCGAACCCAATCTACGATGCGCTTTGCATCCTTGATAAAGCTCAAGATATCCATGCCGTCTACGCGTTCGCTTTTGATTCCGAACGGTTCGCCGCGCTTATAGAGTTCTGTGTCAGCAGCGTGATACTCAAGCCGAGTTCCCATAGCGAACTCGTTGTTTTCTATTGCGAAGATAATTGGCAAATCCCAAAGGGCTGCCATGTTCATCGATTCAAAAACCACGCCTTGGTTCGCGGCTCCATCGCCCAGTAAGCAGAGAGTGACTCGATCTTCACCTTTGTATTTGCTGCCAAAAGCTAAACCTGCACCCAAAGGAATATGTCCACCAACGATTCCCCAGCCACCGAAGAATCCTTTTTCGATGTCGTAAACGTGCATCGAACCGCCTTTTCCTCGACTGAGGCCAGCACTGCGACCCATGATCTCGCCCATGACAGAAACTGGATCGGAACCGAGCAACAAAGGTTGTGGGTGATCGCGATAAGCGGTAATGATGTAATCGTAAGTTGGCTTCAGAACGTGGTGGAATCCAACTGGTGTGACCTCCATCCCCACGGCGGTGTGCATGTAACCGCCAATCTTGCCGAGTCGGTACGCAACGTTACACTTCTCTTCAAATCGACGGATGAACACCATCTGTCGATAAAATTCTTCCAGCATCGCCGGGCTTTCTAATTCTTCCAATTTGGCCTTCGCCACGTGAATATTCCTCTTGAATCGTTGATTTTTAGCCCGCCGCTCCATTGAGACGCGCTCATTAATTCTACCTGTCGTCCCCTTCTGCCTCCCGTGCCAGGTCATAAAATTGGCATTTTATGACCTGGCACGGATACTGGGTTCGTATCACTCTAACTATCGGCAAGTTGCGACAATAATGACAACGTTACTGGTGGGCACGGGAACTTTACCCATAATGAACATAGTAGAGGAAGTCAGGATGCTTCACAAATTTGGCTGGATAATTGCGGTGCTTTCCTTGGTAATTGCAGGGGCGGCAGTTGCTCGGAATACTCAGCAGACTATTAAAGAGCGTGAGTACACGCAAACTAAATGGGAGGCAAAAGCTGCTTATGCCGAAGGAGACTGGGAAGCAGCAGAAGCACATTACAGAGAAATGGCGCGTAGACATCCTGACGATGCTCAGGCATGGTTTATGTTAGGTTTTTCAGTTCACTATCAGGGCAGATATGATGAAGCCCGACAGCTCTTCCTCGATGCAGAAAAACTTGGAAGCAATAAAGGACTAGTTCACTACAATTTGGCTTGCGGATATGCCCAGCAAGGCGAAGAAAGGAAAGCCCTCCAAGAACTCAAAATTGCTATGGAAGTGGGTTTCAATCAGCCAGATTGGGCAGAAGAAGATCCCGACCTTGAAAGCATTAGAATGAACGAACAATTTCACAAAATCGTCAATCAAATGCGAGAAAAGTGAAACGATCACTATTCCTCAAACGATAGATTTACAGGGCATAAATCATGGTCACAGCGTTAGCATTCGTTGTATCCGCATTCACATTGGGTTTAGAAGGGCAGAATTCTGTTCCAACGAGCAGAGAAAGTGCTACAGGAATTGTTGAACAACTTCGCGGAGAGGCTGGTCAGGCATTTGAAAGTTCAGATTGGAAAACAGCTGAAATAAAATATTCCAAGCTAACCACTACGCCACATGCGAAAGCAGTTGACTTTTACCGACTTGGACAGTCTAGGGTTGAACTTGGTCAATATGATCGTGCACTTAAACCAATAGATGTTGCATTAGCCGCCACATACGATCCGAAAGAGTGCGAATTCATGCTTTCTCGAGCCTACGCTGGCATGGACCTCGTCGAAACTGCGTTTAACCATCTCGACATAGCGGTTCAAAGCGGATTCGAAGATATTGATTTGCTCAAAAAAGCGAACGAGTTTAATTCCATTCGTACGCACAAGAGATATGTGGTTGCAGCAGAAATGATTGAATTTCCTGCAGTCAAGTACAAAAATGGCAAGTTACTCGACTTTATGCTTGGGTTCTGGAATTACATGATGCCCGGTGGCGGTCAAGGGGGATTCTCTGTAATCAAAAAGCAGAATAAGGGCTACGAAATTCAGGAATCTTGGACAAGTATTGATGGAACAAAATCCACAACCACTTACTCATTTAACAAACTTACAGGCAAATGGCACTCTGTTTCGGTGACTTCGGAAGGCTGGAAATCTGAGCGAGATGTGACGAAGATCGCGGATGGAGTGAGAATTCAGGGGGTTACTAACTTCCCTGATGGAACTTCGCAATATGTTCGCGAAGAGTGGAAACAGAAGCCAAATAACGAAGTTGATCATGTGATTTTCCATTCGTACGATGAAGGTCAAACCTGGGAAGAAATTGTGCGCGGCAAATTCTCCGTTGCCATCGAACAAACTCCTCCTATATAACTACTAGCAAATTTACTGGCTCAATCCACCCTAATACATGACAAACTAAGAGCGAGAATACGTATTCTCACATTGGAGCCATGATGAAACTTTTCCGAATTACTCTGATATTCATCAGTGCTTGCTTATGGAGTTTCGGGTCTTGCCAAACTATTCAGCCGTTGGTAGGAAACGGCCCTTGGACAGAATCGCAATTTATTACGTCAAGCGGCTGGCGCTACTATTCGGTAGATGTCGAAGATTGGCATGGCAACTTTTCCATTGAATTTTCGTTGAGACGTAATGAAGTTGCTTGCTATATTCGTCATGGTGCGTTGCCAACGACCTCTGCTTACGATACGTATATTCCCAGCAATGTTAGGTCAGTCCGGCAAGTTGAGATATCTAACACAAGCCAAGTTAAATTGAAAACAGGACGCTACTATATTGGCTTTTACAGTTCTTCATCAGGATTCTTTACTGCTCAAATTAATAGAAGTATTGTGCCTAGCCATGTGCCAGGCATGGGCAGTACTCCATCTACAGAAGGTACTAGCTTCAGGACATACGCTCCCTTTGCAAGTAGTGTTAATGTTGCAGGTCAGTTCAATGGCTGGAGCGGAACCGTGGCTCCATTGGCTAATGAAGGTAGCGGCTACTACTCCGTGTTTTATCGGAATGCCAATGCCGGGCAACAATATAAGTATGTGATCCGTAATGGGGTCGCCACATACTGGCGGCAAGACCCCTATTCGCCTCAAATCACCAATTCAATTGGAAACAGCGTGATTTACAACCAAGGCGCGTACCAATGGCAATCAAATAACTACAGCACCCCTAATTGGAATGACCTTGTGATATACGAGATGCACATCGGTACGTTCAACGATTTGCCGGGCGGTGCTCCCGGAACGTTCAATACTGCTATCCAGCGCTTAAACTACCTTCAAGACCTCGGAATCAACGCAATTGAACTTCTGCCGATCAACGAATTTCCCGGCGACTTCAGTTGGGGTTACAACCCATCCCACCCATTCGCAGTCGAAACCGCTTACGGTGGCCCAAACGAACTCAAACGATTTGTAGATGAAGCCCATAAGCGCGGGATCGCTGTGCTACTCGATGTGGTTCATAACCATTACGGGCCAAATGATCTCGACATTTGGCAGTACGACGGCTGGAGTCAGAACGGATACGGAGGGCTGTTCTTTTACAACGATAACCGGGCAATCACACCCTGGGGCAGCACCCGCCCTGATTTCGGACGCGGATTTGTTCGCCAGTACATCCGAGACAACGCGCTCATGTGGCTAGAGGAATTCCGCATCGATGGATTCCGCTGGGACAGTGTCCTGAACATCCGAACAACTAACAATGGTGACAATGGCGACGGTTGGAGCCTGATGCAGTGGATTAACGATGAAATCAATGCTCGCCAGCCCTGGAAGATTAACATCGCCGAAGACCTGCAAGGCAATGCGTGGATTACCAAAACAACTGGTGACGGCGGAGCTGGTTTCGATTCTCAGTGGTCGCCGGGATTCGTCCACCCCATGCGCCCGCTTATGACTAACCCGAGTGACAGTTCACGTAACATGAACGACCTGAGTGGAGCACTCTTGGAAAACTACAACGGTCAAGCTTTGCAGAGAACAATCTACACGGAATCGCATGACGAAGTCGCAAATGGACGCTCCCGAGTGCCGCAAGAAATTGATCCTGGCAATCCTGGTTCTTACTGGGCACGCAAACGATCAACTCTAGGTGCCGCTGTCACCATGACCGCCCCAGGAATTCCAATGCTCTTCCAAGGTCAGGAAGTTCTAGAAGACGGTTATTTCCAGGATAGCGACCCCATTGACTGGAGCAAGGAAATCACTTACTCCGGCATTCGCCTACTCTACAAAGATTTGATTCGACTTCGCCGCAATATGGATGGCAAAACCGCCGGCTTAACCGGAGGCAACATCAACCTATTCCATGTCAACCATGGAGCAAAAGTCGCGGCTTATCACCGCTGGAAAAACGGTGGTGTTGGTGACGATGTAGTCGTCTTGGTTAACTTCAGCAACACGCAATTTGCCAGCTACGAGATTGGTCTTCCCCGCTCTGGTGCATGGAACGTGGTGTTCAACAGCGATTGGAACGGCTACTGTAGCGATTACCTCAACACATTTACGGCAAACGTCAACACGAACCCAAATCCAATGCACGGTTTTGGTCAACGAGCAACATTTGCCCTCGGGCCGTATTCTGCGGTGATATTGACTCAGGCAAATTAGAACGAAGCTAGTCTTTGTCCTGTTTCTTGACTTGGCGCTTGACCGATTTTTTCAAGTTCATTGCCTTCTTAAGGATATTTAGTAAAGCAAAGAGTTTCCAACCGGGTGAGAGCAAATGTGAAGTTGCTTTATAGTTTCGTATTGGCTTGTGCTCCGATACGGCCTGAATATATGCTAGGGCATTGCCTTGTATAACTCCCTTCGCAATGATCCTTTTTGCCAGAATAGACCACCGCTCAGGGTTGATTGTCTCTAGGTTAATGTCGAGAAATGTTTTCGGATCCTTCCCGGTGAAAGCTGAAAACCATGGGAGAGACTCCTCGTTGACTTCATATAGCCAGTCCCCGATAATATGCGGTTCATCACAATTCGCTACTTCTTCCCCTAAAGCACAAATTGACAGCAAACCAAATATCCAAAACATTGTGTGCTTGTCCCACGGTTTGGATTCATGGAGCACAGCTATTACTTCTAACTTTAGCTTGTTGATGAATTCCCCACCCAGAAACATCGCCGAGTCGACCACTGGCTCTAATATGTCGGCGCTGGTTGGCATATAGTTTTCATTTTGATCGCCAATCCTCCCCATAGCACAACATGCAAATAGCCTTGCAATGTGAAAGTCAGACTCAGATTTCAATTCCTTCTGGCTTTCAAAAGTGCTCCAGCGGTAGAGCGACAGCACTTCATGCGGCACCCAAGTCAATGGCTTGTCCCAGTTTTGCCCATCTCTAATGGCTTTAATTGCCTCGAAATTCTCTACCGCGCTGATACCGTAATCGCATTTGGCAATAACATGAAGCATTTTGTTGGTTACGAGAGGGCAGACCAGTTCAAATAAGCCAATCTCACCAGAGCCATAGCAGTCTATGAGCTCCTGCGGAATAACAAGCTCTGGAGTTGGCTTCATACTTTGATTATTATTAGATTATCTCTTTTAAATTTGACTAGCTAGTATCATCAAGCCGTGAAAGATCGGCTGGTTGATCTCTCTTGGAAGAGAGCGCTCCTCATTTCAATTGGAATTTCCTTTCTCGGAATACCGATTGGCATTGTGATCGGTCTGCTCATCGCATTTTTCGCACCCGAATGGCCAACCATCGTCTACGGAGTTGAGATGACTGATCCAATAGCCGCGGCCGTGATGATTGGCATATCAAACGCCGTGATTCTAAGTGCAGTCATCGGCGCGGCATTTCTGATTGCCGCTGGAGTAGCTCAAATAGGATCGTATCGAGTCAAGGTCAATCCTCTCTCAAACTATCCTCGAGAGAATACGCAAAATAGTCCTACCAATGAAACCTGATACCCTTAAGCGCACGTCACTTGAGTGTAAGTGACTCAAGTATGAGATTCGACAAATTAACTATTAAGGCACAAGAGGCTTTCCAGTCCGCTCAACAAACCGCGACGGAATTCCAACAGCAATCTATTGAACCAGAACACTTACTTCTCGGGCTTTTGCAAGACTCAGAAGGTATCACTACCGCCCTTCTGGACAAAGTCGGCGTTTCGGCAAACACGATCAAAGAAGAAACCCGCAAAGCTCTTGATCAAGCCCCTAAAGTCAGTGGCGCGGCGCAATACGGTTCCAATATCGGCTCCCGAACCGCAACCGTATTCAACGAAGCATTTGATGCCGCTTCAAAAATGGGCGACGAATACGTTTCTACCGACCACATTTTGCTTGCCCTCACCGAGGACAAAGGCAGTGCGGGCAAAGTCCTGCTCAACGCTGGTGTGACCAAAGAGCGCATCCTAAAAGCAATCGAAGAAATCCGCCAGGGCCGCAATATCGGCGACGCAAACGCTGAGACTTCCCTGCAAGCGCTCGAAAAATACGGAATCGACCTCACAGAACGTGCTCGTCAAGGCAAACTCGATCCGGTCATCGGCAGGAACGAGGAAATCCGACGGGTTGTGCAGGTTCTTAGTCGGCGAACGAAGAACAATCCGGTTCTGATTGGTGAACCAGGGGTTGGTAAAACTGCGGTTGTAGAAGGGCTCGCCCAGCGCATCATCGCGGGCGACGTACCCGAAAGCCTACGCGGAAAAACCGTTGTTGCCCTTGATATGGGAGCCTTAGTCGCCGGAGCTAAATTCCGAGGCGAATTTGAGGAACGCCTGAAAGCCGTTCTTGATGAAATCAAACAACAAGCCGGACAGGTGATTTTGTTCATCGACGAGATGCACACGCTTGTTGGCGCGGGTAAAGCCGAAGGTTCGCTCGATGCGGCAAATATGCTCAAACCTATGCTCGCCCGGGGCGAACTGCGGTGCGTTGGAGCAACCACGCTCAACGAATACCGGCTCTACGTTGAAAAGGATAAAGCTCTGGAGCGACGATTCCAAACGGTCATCGTAGATGAACCAAGCGTTCCCGAAGCAATCAGTATCCTGCGCGGACTAAAAGAACGGTACGAAATCCACCACGGGGTTCGGATTACCGATAGTGCAATTGTTGCCGCTGCTACCCTCAGCAACCGGTACATCACCGACCGCAAGCTCCCCGATAAAGCGATTGACCTGGTGGATGAAGCCGCCAGCCGCCTCAAAATCGAAATTGACTCGGTTCCGCATGAACTGGACGTGATGGAACGGCAGATGCGCCAGTACGAAATCGACCGCGAGGCCCTGAAAAAAGAGGATGACGAAGCGAGTAAAGAACGCCTTGCCACCACAGTAGAAAAGCTCGCCAGCCTTAAAGAACAGGCTGATGCGATGCGTTCCAAATGGCAAAGCGAAAAGGACAAGATCGAAGGCCTCCGTGAGCTAAAAGAAGAGATCGAGCAACTCCGCAACGATCTTCAAACGGCAGAACGAGAAACCGACTGGCAACGGGCGGCAGAAATCCAGCATGGGCAACTTCCCAAGCTAGAAAAGCAACTCGCCGATGCCACCGCGGCAAACGACGATTCTGTTTTGTTGAAAGAAGAAGTCACCGAAGAAGATATCGCCGAAATCGTTTCTCGCTGGACGGGGGTTCCCGTTTCTAAGCTCATGCAGGGCGAGCTCGATAAGCTCATCCACATGGAATCGCTTTTGCAAGAACGAGTGGTCGGGCAAGATGAAGCCCTCACAATCCTCAGCGATGCCATCCGCCGTTCACGAGCCGGAATCAGCGATCCGAACAAACCGATTGGGAGTTTCATGTTCCTTGGGCCAACCGGGGTCGGGAAAACCGAAACTGCCAAAGCACTCGCCGAACTGCTGTTCGACGACGAACGCGCCATGGTTCGCATTGATATGAGCGAATACGGCGAAAAACATTCCGTTTCGCGTCTCATCGGGGCTCCTCCGGGATATGTGGGCTACGAAGAAGGTGGTCAACTCACGGAGATCGTGCGCCGCAAGCCGTACAGCGTGATTCTGCTGGATGAAGTCGAAAAAGCTCACCCAGACGTGTTCAATGTTCTGCTCCAGTTGCTGGATGACGGTCGCCTCACCGATGGCCAAGGCCGCACGGTGGACTTCAAAAACACGGTCATCATCCTCACCAGCAACATCGGCAGCCACCACTACGGCGAAGGCTTTTTGGAAGGTGAAAAGTTTGAAGAAATCAAGGCCAAAGTTGTGGACGAAATGCGTCACTACTTCCGGCCCGAGTTCATCAACCGGCTCGACGACATCATCGTATTCAAATCACTCGGCGTGGCCCAAATCAAGCGAATTGTGGATATCCAGTTGGAGCAACTTTCAGAACGGTTAGCCGACCGCCGCATCACACTAGAACTTACAGACGCGGCGAAAACTCAGATCGCCACCGCTGGTTACGACCCGGTCTACGGGGCTCGGCCTCTCAAGCGGGCCATCCAACGCGAGGTTCTGAACCCGCTGGCGTTGAAGGTTCTGAGCGGCGAGATTCACGACGGTTCTCATATCGTCGCGGACTACGCCGACGGTGCATTTACATTTAATTCATAAAACCGTGCCCCTACCTTTTGAAAGAAAGGCAGGGGTTTCTCTGCCTCACCAGACTGTCTGCCGTGCCCCGACCTTTTCCAAAAGGTAGGGATTATCCAAATCGGCTCAAATTTGGCATTGGATCAATACGGGAGAAGTCACCTTCGAAAAATTCCTTTGCACTCGAAAACTCGTACTCTTCGGCCATATTAACTAACCCCGCCTTAACGGGATTGTTATGGATATAGTTAATCGCGTTTTCAATGGATTGATCATCTCTGAGTGATCGATCATATCCGCCGCCTGGCAACCAGATTCGATGGCTTACCTTTTCGTCCTTCACGATTGCGATTTCACTTAGCAAGGACGGGTTCGTCAACCGGAGGTATCGAAGAATCTGTTTCCCAGAGGAGCCCTTTATTGAACTTAAAATCGAGCAAATCGGCGTTGGTTCATTAAGGATGAGTAGGAAATGAACGTGGTTTGACATCACGACATAAGAAAAGAGTTGAAACCCATAACTCCGTTTTGCTTCAAACAAAGATTGTTCGACATACTTAGCACATTCTCTGTCCTTGAGGAGGTTTGCTTTTCTGTAAGTAGAGAACGTAATTTCTCGGACAACGCCAATTTCCTGATAGTCTTTTCTTTTACCCATATGTATCTCTGAACTGATCAGTAACTAACATCTCTTTGTTCCCTACCATTCTAACAAGAATGGTAGGGGCACTAGTACGCAGGTTATGTGGATGGGATTTTCAGTTTCAGCACTTAAAATCAGTGCCCCTACCTCATCCATAGGATTAGGTAGGGGTCTAAACTCAAAGTCATTTCAAACTGCCTCGTACCCCTCAACTGACCCCAGCTCGAAATCATACAACGCCGCGACGCCAAACTCGTCCAATGCTTCGATTCCCTCAAACCGATCAATGAACTCTTGGCGGTCGGCCCCCTCCGGCAGAGCCAAGTCCGCCATTAAAGCGAACTTGTGGCGCAGGATATCCCGAAGGTCGGCGGTGGTGTTGCGAGCGTGGCCCGCCGGATACATGACCAGCCCAGAATCGTAGGCGTGGCCATCCTCACCCGTGATGACAATGGAAGTTGGGATGCCATCTGGATACTTGGCATCGTATTCTGGCCCGCCGTGCGTGAACTCGATCTTCTGCATCAGTGCCCTGGTGGTGGGGTTGAAAATTGCCGAATCAGCTTCTTGGTAATCCCAAGGATCAAGCATCAGGGCCTTCCAGATTTCATCGTGCGCGCCGCCGCCCTTGGGCAACGAACCATGCTGAGCCACATAATCCCCCGCCTTGCGAAGCAAGGTCGAAACTATGTACGCCATTGAGTGATCCGCGCTCTGGCGAGTCTTGGGGTCTTTTTTCATGGGGTTGCCGATGATGCCAAAAGCAGGTTCGTACGCCACGATGTTGATGGATTTGATGCCATCTACCCCGTTTGCCAACAGTTGCGGTTGAGCCGCAATCAGGTCAATCGCCCCTTGCAACGCACCAGCGGATTGGTGCTCGTACAAACCGAGTTTGAAGTGCATGCCCATCACCGCAAAGTCGTCTCCACTGTGCGAAAGGATAAGGTCAAACGGGCTGTCGCCAGTTTCTTTCCAACGCTCGGCGCCTTCGGTAGTGGGTTCAAAGAACCGCCAAACTGCTTCTGGGTTGCGGAAGATGTCGCGCGGGCCACGGAAGCCGTTCATAGACCTCTTCATGCATAAAATCGCGGCTTCGGTGCTGATCGCCGCACTCGCGCCTTTACTGTCGCTGAGTTGCTTGCCGGCTCTAATCGCCCGCCAAGGAATGTAGTGCGCCACAAACATCCCGATTGCGCTTTCGATCTCTTCGGCACTCGCTCCCATGAGCGCGCCGTACACCGCCGCGCTCCCGATTGCCCCGTGAACAACGTGATCCAGCTTGTAGGTTTTGAGGCTGAAAACTTCGGCCAGCCGCCCTCGGATTTCATCCAGAAGCACCATCGCTTTGAGCGCAGTGGCTCCATCCAGCCCTTGCTGTTGGCAAGCCGCGATGACCACCGGATAGAAGTCGTTGTGTCCGAACTCTCCCGCCGTGTGCCCATGTTCTGGGCGGAAGCCGAAGTTGGTGCCGTTGCTGTCCCATTCGCGCACCGCCGCACTGTTGGCGACAATCGCTTTTTCTGGCATCACACCCTGGTTGCTGCCAAAAACCATCGCCGCATGGCTGGGGTCTTCGGCACGGTAGCCGAGGGCTTCTTTTCGCAGAACAACTGGAGCGTTAGTTTGCAGGGCTAGCGCGCTGACTCCGCAGAGCACGGCATCTGTGTGGAAGAGGCGTGTTCGTTCCAGAACTTTGTCGCTCGGGCCAGGGCCAAGCTTGCCGCTGAGAAAATCGATTGCAAACTGCCCTATTCCCAGGGCTTGGTTGGTGTTGCGCGGCAGGCTGACAGAGTTGGACATCGCCTGTGAGTTTAACCGATCAATGCCGATTGCAACGCCGGAGGACCGGCGAATAAGCGATATCTAGTCGTCATTTGCTTCGTTTTCAGGGGATATTCTTGGCGCAGGCGGTATTTCCTCGGATGTAGTTCGAGCTAGCTCTGTCATTAAACTTTGCGCCATTTCCAAGGCCATGCTACTCAGTTTATCATCATCTAAAAGGTCAAAATTTGAATGTAAAATATCATAAGCTTTGCGATGAGTTAGACTAGATGTTACCAATGCATCTAATAGAGCTGCTGTGGCGAGCAAGTCGATACTTTTGAGTACAGAAATAAAATAGGCGATAACAATTTCTTGCTCGACACCCTGCTTCATCAAAGAGCGAGCAAAAACATATGATTTTTCAAGAGTGCTAAATCGATGTCTTCGGTTGGAACCCTTGGGCATCTGAACTGTATCCCTATACATACGCTTCATCTCCTCTAAAGCTTGAAAAATAGCATCTGACTCTTTAACATCCTCACCTTTTGGGGGTATTTCAAGAAACTGCTTTATCTTTTCCAAAAAATAAATAACCTCACGTTCTAGAAATTCATCTGTTGGCTTTGCACATCCTTGTACTAGCTGTTTACATAATTTCTTAAGGTCATCCATGTCACTAGCAGAGTTTTGAAATGCTGTAAACGGGCCAACATAAGCATCCTCACCCGATATTCCAAATCGTAATCCAATGACGGAGCTGCTCTTGACACCTTTTCCTAGACCTGCTTCAAATAGAATCCAAGGCCTACCAACACTAGCCTTTGTTATAATAGCGACAACATACTGACTTTTATCAATATGTTCATAAATCCATTTAAACCAGTCGTCCCCATAAGGAATTCCTTCTCCTTCTTTTTTTGAAGATGATAAGTAAACGTTCAAATTTCCAGCGGATACATTCTTTAGTAATTCAGAAAAACACTTAGCTAATTGTGCATCTTCGGAAGCATGGCTAATAAATACGGCATCATCTCGTTGAGCTTCGACTTTATTTGAGATTACAGATGGAGGGCCTCCTCCTCTACCTGCTTGCTCTGGTTTTGTCATTGGAAGATATTACCTAAGTGATTATTTTAAATAGCTGTCAACGCCTGCTTCAAGTCCGCGATCAAATCCTCGGCCGATTCAATCCCAATGCTCGCCCGAACCAGGCTGTCGGTAATCCCCACCGCTTCTCGAACTTCCTTCGGCATTTCGAAGTGGGTCATCGTTGCGGGTTGTTCGATTAAACTTTCCACCCCGCCCAGCGAAACCGCCAGCGTGAATAGCTTGGTGGACTGTAGGAACTTAATCGTCTGGTCGAGGTCGGCTTTGAGATAGAACGAAACCATTCCGCCGAACCCGGTCATCTGTTTTTTCGCTAATTCGTGGTGAGGATGCGTGGGCAAGCCAGGATACAAAACCTTTTCAATTTTAGGGTGTTGGCTCAGCCATTCCGCGACCTTCTGCGCGTTTTCTTCATGCGCTTTCATGCGGACAGCCAGCGTTTTCATGCCGCGAATCGCAAGGTAACAATCGAACGGCGAACAGGTTGCTCCGACCGCGTTCTGCACAAACTTCAGCCGCTCAATACAGTCAGAACGGTTGGTCATCACTGCTCCCATAATCACATCGCTGTGACCGTTCAGATACTTGGTCATGGAGTGCATCACAAAGTCCACACCAAAGTTGAGCGGTTGCTGGAAATAACAACTCATAAAGGTGTTGTCGACCGCCGTCCATGCTCCGAATTCTTTAGCAACACGAACCACCATTTCGATATCAACGAGGTTCAAAAGAGGGTTGGTGGGAGATTCAAACCACACAAGTTTGGTTTTGGTTCGCTGGAGAGCTTCGCGCAGATTGGCTTCTTGGTCAATCTTTATGAATTCAAATGTGATCCCACGGCTTGCGGCAATATCGGTGAGGTAGCGGTAAGTGCCGCCATAGATATCATCACCGGTGACGATGTGGTCGCCAGCTTGCAGCAAGCCGAAAATGCAGTCAATCGCACCCATTCCGCTGGCAAACGCTAGCGCGTGCTCGGCGTTCTCTGCGCGAGCAAGCATTTTCTGCAAAACGGTGCGAGTTGGGTTATCGGTGCGGGTGTAATCGTATTCGCGGTAAACGCCAGGAGCTTCTTGCGCAAAAGTGGAGCTCTGAAAGATCGGTGGGCTGACCGCTCCCGTCAGCGGACATGGGCGACTCCCCAAGAAAACCAAATCCGTGTCAAGCGAACGATTAGTCATAAGAGGCTCTATTCTGACCCCTCTAAACTAATTTTTGCAAAAAAGACTGGGTATTAGAAAAATTCCATGCAGCAAACTTGCTGTTCGGTTAATACGCCTTCTAGGGCATCAATTGCCGACTGATCGCCCGTGATTTGACCCTCTTTTACGAGTGTTTCAACGCTTGGGTCGCCCATCACAACCTGGCTAAACGCGGCAATCGGAATTTCCAACAGTTCACCCGCCGTACCGAAGATTGTTTCGTTTTCTGGAATTAACTCATCAATTACTTTGAGGCGAAACGGTTTGTTCGGACGAATCTCGCTTAATTTGGTCATCACAGACTCAACATTGAGAACTCGGAACATTGTGTGCCTATGCCAGTGGGCAGTAATTCCTGAATCCATAAACCTTGCAAGGAACGGAGACTTGGGTGGCTCGTTCCAAACAACACCCGATTTGTTGACCGCCAGGCCTCTAATCAAGCCAAGCAGTGAGTCGTACCCACGCTTACTCGACCAGGCAATCTCGCCGATTTCCATGTCGTTCCAGAATCCACCTGTATTAGCCCAAAGATAACCTTCGACCGGATCACCCACCGCATAGATGGAAGGCGGTTTTTTGCCCATCCTTCGATCCCAGTGGTCAGAATTGCGCTGACAAGAACCACTCATACCGCGGATAAAGGTTCGGTAGCACTCGTCAAGTTCACCGATATCATCAGGCATGATCTGCCGAACCGGAAGTTCACCTTTCAAATTTGGCAAACGATCGGTGGGACATTTGATCTGCCAGCGCCAACCGCACGATTCGTAGCCGAACTTTCGATAAAAGGTATCTCTGAATCCGTAGAGGCTAGCGATTTCGAACCCTTGTTCTCTGCAAAGCAGATGCAGTTTGTTCATGCAAAAGCTGGCAAGACCGGTATTCCGGGCTTCTGGCAAAGTAGCGACCGCCCCAACTCCAGCGCATTTCAATTCAACTCCCCGAACCAAAGTTGGGAATTCATTGACAATGCAAGCGAAGGAAGGTACTCCTAGCTGGCTACCTAAAAAGCACTTTTGAAATGGCCTCGGTTCCGCCCAATCATCCGTCACAACGTCGCCGTAAACATTGCGCCAGATTTGCAGGAGCGTGGGATAATCCGACGCTTCTGCTGGGCGGAATTCAAAAGAAGCACTCATCCTTTCAAGCTGGGAGGATGTTAGTTTCTTTACTGATACTGAGAACGAAGCAGCTATGAATCTTTCCTACCGCTTTTATGGATGCTAATCGTTCCCTTAAAATTCTTTCGTAGTCGTGCATGTCCTTCGCAACGATTTTTAGCATGAAATCAAAGTCTCCACTGACATGATAACACTCTAAAACCTCGGGTACTTCGGCGATTCCCGAGATAAATTGGTCAATCGGTTGGTCTTGGTGCATGCTCAGGCTAATCATGGCTATGACCACAAGGCTAAAGCCCATTTTCTCTGCATCCACTTGCGTGAAGTAGCCTTTGATATATCCGCCTTTTTCTAGCTTGCGAACGCGTTGGAGCATTGATGGCGGCGAGAGGCCGACTTTTCTAGCGAGGTCTGCGTTTGAAACTCTTCCATCCTCTTGCATGAGTTTCAAAATTTGACGATCAGACTTATCTAATTTTTCTTTCACTCTATATTTCCCCCGATTATTTTGTTTTGCGAGTATCCCCATACTCGCAGGCCTAAGATACCCGACTAGTAGGGGATATGTCGTACAAACTTATTTTCATGGCTGCTCCCGCTCAAACCGATATTCGATGGGATCTCGACGTGTTTTTTGCGTCGGTTGAAGATCCGAAGTACCTTGAAAGTGTTGCTGACTTACCAACTCAGATCAGCAATTTTGACGCTCGGCTTTCCAAGCTGTCTGCAAACCCTAATGCTGTGACGGCCTCGGAACTCAGCGAGTTCATCAACGCACTTAATGACTTCCTCGAACAATACAGATTGGTTTACAGCTTTACTAGCCTGAAAGTCAGCACCGACTCAAACGATCAGACTTCACAGAAGGCGCTGAGTTCACTCAATCCGATTTCTACGCAATACTCAAAGTTCGCAAGAAAATTTGAAGCATTCATCGGCACACTAAATCCTGAGCTTTGGTCAGCCGCTGGTTCGCCGCTAGCCGACTACGCTTTCCCCCTCAACCGCACGCTGGAATCAAGTAAGCATCTGATGGCTCCAGATCTTGAGGCGTTAGCCGCAGACTTGAGCGAAACTGGCCTCTCCGCGTGGGAACGATTGGTGGATGACTTCTCTTCCAATATTTCTGTCCCGTTCAACGGCGAACAACTGCCGATGAGCCGAATTCGGGGCATGGCATACGATGTGAACCAAGCCAACCGTGCGGCCGCTTACGAAGCCGAACTTGCCGGATGGAAAGCAAATGAAATCCCTCTTGCCGCCGCGATGAACTCAATCAAAGGCGAAGCAAACACCCTTGCCGCTGCGCGAAACTGGCCAGAACAACTCGACGAAACGCTATTTAACAGCAATATGGATCGCGCCAGCTTGGAAGCAATGCTCGAAGCCGCGAAGGATTCATTCCCAGATTGGCGACGGTATCTCAAAGCCAAAGGCAAACTACTCGGGTTCAATAACGGTTTGCCGTTCCACGAGCTTTTTGCCCAGGTCGGCGAATCAAGTGCTTGGACTTGGGAAGAAGCTGAGGCATTTGTTGAGGATGGATTCCGGGCTTACAGCGATAAATTAGGAGACTTTGCGAAACAATCGTTTACAGAAAGGTGGCATGACGTTTACCCACGAACTGGCAAACGAGATGGAGCGTTCTGCGCCGGCGTGACCCCAGGTGTGAGCCGAATGATGCATAACTTCAAGGAGTCATTTGGTGGGGCGTCCACATTGGCTCACGAATTAGGGCATGCCTACCACAATCTCTGCCTAAAAGATCGAAAGCCGATGCAACGATCTACTCCGATGACCCTTGCCGAAACGGCAAGCATCTTCTGCGAGGCAATTATTAAACGTCGCGCTTTGAAAGATGCCAGCGGTATCGAAAAACTCTCGATTCTTGATGCAACTTTACAGGGAGCTTGCCAAACCACCGTTGATATATCCAGCCGGTACATCTTCGAGTCAGAGGTCATCGCTCGGCGTAAAGAACGAGCCTTAACCCCCGATGAGTTCTGCGACATCATGCACCGAGCGCAACTTGCCACTTACGGCGACGGACTAGACCCTGATAAGATGCACCCATACATGTGGGCGGCGAAGCCTCACTATTACAGTGATCGAGCGTTCTACAACTTCCCGTATATGTTCGGACTGTTGTTCGCGCTTGGCCTTTACCGAGTGTACGAACAAGAACCCAATGGCTTCCACGAGCGGTACGACAATCTGTTGAGCCGAACTGGGCTCGCAATGGCGAATGACTTGACCCAGGAGTTCGGAATCAATATCGCCGACAAAGCGTTCTGGAAGGGCTCGTTAGATGTTCTTGTGGAAGACATCAACGAGTTCTGCGCCCTCGCTGAATCTCGATAATTAACCACGTAATTCCCCGTTCTCACTGAGAACGGGGACTTCATTTATTACTTGTAGAACTTAGGATTTTTAAATACCAACGGCCCTTCTTGCCGAGGATAACTTTGACCCCTCAAAAACCGGCCGTATTCGTCAACGATGGCCACGGTTGCTGCTCCCACTTTAGGAGTTCGACGTGTTTTTCCTAATGAAAGACCGCACCACTTGCCTGGTTCAAATTCAACCATCGCTACCGCTGCTCCTTTTTCAAGGTCAATTGTTGTGCCTTTGTAGGTGAGGTTGTTCCCATTCACAACAAACCCAGCTTTTTTGCAAAGTGCCGCAATGGTTTGGTTGCTTTCTGGATGACCAATCAGAAGAACGCCGCTCAAATCTTGCGGCATCGCTTCAAAAGCTGACTTCCGATCAGTCCAATCCTTTCCACTTGGGTCTAGATAGAGCTTGAGCCTTCGATTTTGGTCGCTCCAGCGGAAGTTCTGTCGCGGACGCGCTGGCTGTAGCAACCGATCCCAACTATCAAGCGAAATCATTTGCACTTCCTCGCCTGGAAAGAGATTTATAGAACACTTGCCATTCTCATCCGGCAGAATATCGGCTGTACTTGATTTCCACTGCCCACCTACCAATGCACTGATCTCAACTTTAAACCGATAGACTGGCTTACTGATTCTTAGATCAATTTGAACGCCTTTCGCATCAAACTTTGAACTCAGTACAGTTACTTCTGGCCAACCGGTTCGGCGTATCCACTGATCAAAAAACCATTTCCACTCTGGCCCGCAAACCGCTTCAAAGTCCTTCCAATCGCCCGGCTCTCCCACCTTGTGCTGTTTAAGCCACTTCTGGCAGACTTCCATCATTTTCTCGTGGCCCATTTCGAGCTCAAGCTGTTGCAAAACCATGCCACCTTTGCCGTAACCGAGAGCACTTGCAATTCCGCCGCTTTCCGCCCCTGCTTCTTCGCAAGTTGCCTGGTTGTAGGCCGGTGACGCATTGGCCGGGTCAACGAATGCCATCCGCTTTTCGGCGATATTCCCGATTGCGCCCTCTCGTGAATACAGTCCCTCGCTGAAAACGGCAAAGCTCTCGTTCCAAAAACTGTTGAGATATGTGTTTGGGATCAGTCCACCCCACCAAGTGTGACTTGGCTCGTGCGGGTCTTCGTCTGGTAGCCAGCCAGTTCCGTAAGTTGCGTAGCTATAGGCTTCCAGTGCTCCTCCGCCATAAAGCCTTGTATCCACCGCACCGTATTCTTTGAAAGGATGCGGAGCAAACTTGGAAAAGAACTCAATGACCGGCGGCACCATCTCCAGTTGGTCTTTGAGATCCTCGTTTGTTAGTTCACGACTCGCCGCGAAGTATTTAATACTGTTCACCATACGGCTTTCGTAGTTAAATTTTCCCGCGCTCAAGCTCAGAAAACAGACAGGCACCTTCATGTCGTACTTGTAAACATCAACCGGGCCGTCGGTGCTCTTGCCCACTTGATCGCCTTGACCCACCACTATCCAACCTTTAGGAACACTGGTCGTCGTGGTGAACGAACATGGCAGGCGACCAATTGCTGGCCACCAGTAATCGTTGGTCAGCATCACTTCATCTTTCGTAATCGCACCAGCAAATCTCGGCTTGTCAACAACTCCCTCATAGAACAAGCGATAGGAAAACGTATCTGAGCCCGGCGTTGGCAAGCAGATCACGCCACCGGCCTGCGAGAACTTCACTGGCTTCCCACTTGGATCTGCAACTCCTTGAACAACATAATTCCCACCCAGGCGCAAAAAGAAAGAATCCCCCGCTTTGCCCGACTTTTTCAAATCTGCCTGACAGAGTATTCGTGCCTTTTTCTCTTCCAAGTTAAAAGAGATATCCATATCCAGGTGATTCACTTGAACACCGAGGGTTTCTTGCTCGTGAATCAAACGGGTTAGCCGACCATCTACCAACTCAAACACTTGGTCTCCGTAGTCTTGAGTAGTGAGTTGAGTAGTAAACACTAAGTAAGTTTTGCCATTGGCAACATCCGGTAGCTCTTTTGCTTGCCAGCCGTACCTCCCAACCCCAAATGCGCCCTGACCTTTAAGAAACTGAAACATGCCTTTGAGTGTCGGATCACTGTGGGCCTCGATGGAAGCAATGTCTCGCTTAACCGCCCAATCGTTAAACTCCGAAACGTCAGTTGGTCGAAATAAAAGGGCGAATATGAGGCTGGAGACCATATTTCTGATTCTACGCTTTGAAACCGTCCCAGTGCTCGGTGCACAGAATTAAAAAAATCGCCATAATATCATTCGCGTGGCGACGTAGCTCAGTTGGTTAGAGCGAACGGTTCATACCCGTTAGGTCCGCGGTTCAAGTCCGCGCGTCGCTACCAATAAGAATTTTCTCAAAAATTTATTTGGTATCTGCACAAAGTGGTGCTACACTCTTGAAGATCGTTCCTCCAAAAATGATCATCTCGTAACCATAACTTGCCATTCATTGCCCCGACTATGTCGGGGCTTTTTAATTTCTCAGTTACTTAATTTCTACATCTTGGCTGAAAGCGGCACCATCAACTTTCAAGACCAATTTGTATTCTCCTGCGGCAACGTATTGAGCGCGCTTTGAAGCGTAGGGATCATTCAACGCAGTTTTGGGATCGTTTGGATCACCAAATACTGGTGGTAACCCGGGC
The DNA here is from genome assembly GCA_019638675.1 of Fimbriimonadaceae bacterium. Classification (GTDB taxonomy): domain Bacteria; phylum Armatimonadota; class Fimbriimonadia; order Fimbriimonadales; family Fimbriimonadaceae; genus UphvI-Ar2. Next base: position 2,252,617 of record JAHBTE010000001.1, read on the forward strand.
TGACCCGGTTTCAGTAGCAACGACAAGCCCATATAGTTCAGTCCATGGATTACGTCAACCTGTGACTGGACAACGGTTTTGCCATCTTGTGAAACGAGAGACAAGGTTCCTTTACCTTTCTTGGTTGTCCAGAATTCAGTTTCGACTCGGCGATCTCGAGGTTCAGGGTCGTTGAATGGTTGAGCCCTTTCAAATCCCCACGATGCACGACCAGTCGGTACATCCAGTTTGAAAGAATGGAACACTTCTGCTTCAATTTTTGGCGTTACCTGCCGGATTGGCTTGAGGCTGATCACCCAGACCGAGCGCGCGTGGCTTGCCACAACGATATCTTCCGCTTGGGTTTGAATTACCAAATCATGAACTGGAGTGTTCGGAATTCCTCCACCAAGCGTGATCCAGCTTGCTCCGCGATCTCCCGACATATAAACTCCCATGTCGGTACCTACATAAAGAGTGTCCGGGTCTTTATCGTCTTCACGGATCGTGTTCACGCACTCAAAGGGTAGGTTCGCCGCAATTGATTTCCAACTTGCGCCATTGTCTTCGCTCACCCACACATACGGAGTCCAATCGTCTTGGCGGTATCCGTTCTGCGTGCAGTAAACGCGCCCATCCTTGTGGCTACTAGCGACAATTCTCGTCACCCAACGGTTAACTGCCGGGGTAGCAATATCTTTCCAAGTCAGGCCCGAATCGGGTGTGTATTTAACGGTTCCATCGTCTGCGCCGACATAGAGCTGACCAAACCGAAACGGACTCTCATCCATGGTGGTCAACGTGCTGAAAGGCACGTCGCCGTTGGGCAGATTTTTCGTTAAGTCGCCACTGATCGCCGCGTACGTCTTGCCTTGGTCAAATGATCGGTGAACCCGCTGGCTACCTAGATAAATGATGTCCGGGTGGTGTTTTGAAATGAGGATTGGGCTAATCCAGTTGTATCGCAGGGGATCTTCACCACGCACATCTCTTGCTCTGACGCTCCAACGCTGATTAGTCAGCTGGTTTTGTGCGGAGTGCGCCCCAAACTGTGAAGCAGTGTAAACAATGTCGCCTCCGTTGCGAGGATCAACCGCAATTGCACTGCCGTCACCGCCGCCGATGGCCTTCCAGGCGTTGATATCCGTGATTCCAGGGCGATATGTGCTCGGCCCTCTAAGAGTTCCGTTGTCTTGCAGACCGCCATAGATGTTGTAAGGCACTTTGGTGTCAACGCCGATGGTTGTGTATTGGCCAACCGAGACATTGTTCCACTGAGTCCAACTCTTACCTGCATCCCACGAAGCATAAATGCCGCCATCGTTACCATTCAGCATGAAGCTCGAATTCTTGGGGTCAATGTAAAGCGCATGATGGTCTACATGGTTACTGGTGGCGATTGCGTTCCAACTGCCGCCGTTATCCGTTGACTTCAAACAAAGCAATCCAAGCGTGTAAACCTCATTTGGTTTTGTCGGATGGACAACTGCTTCGTTCCAATAGTAGCCACCGTGATTGCCCATATCTGGACGTGTTTTCTTCCAGGTTTTGCCTCCATCTCCGGTACGCCAAATTTCCGCATCATTCATGTCGGCATCAAATAACGAAGGATTTCTTTGAAGCATCAGTTCCGAAAGTTCTTTTAGGCTCATATCGCCAGCAATGAACTTCTTGACCACGTCTTCAACCTTTGTGCCCTCTGGCATATAGCTGCGAAGGAACGAAATCAAAGCCTTATCTTCAACTTTGCGAAGGGCTGTTTCAGTCATTCGGCGGAAGCGGTTGAAAGTGAGAACTCCGCTGTCGCGATACTCGTCGTAGCTATCCGATTCCATGTCCGGGCCTTGGTTATCAATGAAGGCGTAAACAACATCCGGGTTACTTGGAGCCATCGCAAGCGACGTTCTTCCCATATCGGTTCCGCTTGGCAATCCTGGCAATTTCGACCAATTCTTACCGCCGTCAACCGATTTATAAACCGCACTTCCTGGCCCTGACTCAAGGAAGTTCCAAGCGCGTCGATCCCTTTCCCACATCGCGGCGTAGATGATATTGCTGTTGCGGGGATCAACCTCAACATCCATACAACCAGTGCGAGTGTCACCCTTGAGGATGCAAGTCCATGATTTGCCACCGTCGGTGGTGCGGTAAAGCCCACGTTCGCCTCCTTGACTATAAAGTGGCCCCAGCGAAGCAACATAGACTGTGTTGGGAGACTTCTTGTCGATCAAAACTTTGCCGATATGGTGGCTTTCTGGTAAACCCATGTTCTGCCAAGTCGCGCCCCCATCAGTTGATTTGAACACGCCAGTACCTGCGTAGCTTGTCCGTTGGCTGTTGGCCTCACCGCTCCCAATCCAAATAGTGCGACCGTCATCGGACATATCCATGTCCCCAATTCCATAAGTGCTTTGGTCATCAAAAAGGGGAGTCCACGATTGACCGAGTGAATCACTCACCCACAGCCCGCCGGTCGCATAAGCAACATAGATTTTTTGCGGCCCGGTTTGAGTGACGGCAATATCTACAACGCGACCTCCCTGAACCTCCGAGCCAACACTTCTCCATGGCACCTGCTGGAAAGGCGATTCCTTCAGCATCTGCATTCGCTTATTGAACGCATTGAGTCGCACCGAAGTCGGCATCGCCGTAACATCAGGCTTATGGAATCTGGTGAGTTCGTTGATCTTTGGCTCGCCAGGCCGAACCTGCATCGGGTGATCCTGTCCTTTCGCGAGTGAAGTCAACAAAAGAGCGGCTGCAAAAAATGCCATGCCGTATTATTCCCCGTGATTTGTCACGCTATGCAACTCTGGTTTAGATTCTTTTGAAAGAGCAACCAACTTCGCGAGCAAGCCAACATCATATTAGTCAAGTGGTTTAATTTATTGTTTTGCCAACAGTCCTGATTACCATTATTTTCGTCAACTCAGAACGATTGCCAATAGAAAAGTCAAATCAACAGATTTTCTAGTCGCTAAACATGAATTTGCTATGCGAACTCGGGCGTTTACGCTAATCGAACTTCTCGTCGTGATTGCGATCATTGCAATCCTTGCCGCCATTCTCTTCCCTGTTTTTGCCCAGGCGAAGGATGCGGCTAAGAAAACCCAAAGCCTCAACAACCTCAAACAAATCGGTACCGCTTCTCAGATTTATCTGGCTGATTACGACGATATGACGCCGCCTGTGTTTTGGTACGATCCTGCCGCTCTTGATTATCCAACCGCCCAAGGGTTCCACTACTATCCATTGCTCTTGCTGCCTTACACAAAGAACGAACAAATCTTCCTGTGTCCAAAAGATCGCGATACTGATCCCGCTCTCACCGATCCAGACGGTAAAGGTAGATTTGACCCAACCAGTTCGTTCCGCTACTACTTTATGGGGGCTAATCCAAGTTACGGATACAACTACCGCTACTTAAACAGCTACCTTGGAACTGTGATGATTGGTGGTATGCCAACTCGCCAGTTTTCCGGTGTTTCTTCAACTTCCATCGAAAACGTGAGCCAAACCATCATGTTCGCGGAATCAACTATGAAGAACCTTCGCGGTGTCAACGCGAACCCAGGCTATTCCCTTATCGAACCTCCGTTTGCCGTCAGCGGTACGACATACACTGGCTGGACAGGAACTTACCCAGACGCTCGTTCACAAGGTCAGCTTTGGGGACGATTCGATAAGAAATCTGTATTGGTGGGCTGGCTGGATAGCCACGTTAAGTTCACACCGATTCAATCGCTCAAAGCGCAAGGGACAACTGAACAAGAAGTCAACCGTTTCTGGAATGGTATGAACTGAAGAGAATCAGCGGCTAGTGGATTTACGGCAGATGTCTAAAATCCACTGGTCGCAAATAGTATTCGTTGATCGATGTCGTGCTCGTCATTGCGACCGTTGGTAATTTCCGCTTCCAGTGAGTGCTGGCAACCCGCTTTCTCACGATTTCAATATCTTTCGTCTTATAGCCGAGTGCCTCAATCTGATCGGTTTCGTAGCGGCTCATCATGAGAATTAATATCTCATCTGCGAGAGCATAAGTGATGCCGAAATCGCCTTCGTCAGTCTGACCTTCAATTAAATCAGCAGTGGGTGGCTTAAGGCGGATTTCTGCCGGAACTCCAAGATATTCGGCAAGTTCAAAAACCTGCGTTTTGAATAGATCGCCCAATGGATTAATCGGAGGGGCATCATCACCATGCCAGGTGTAGTAACCAAACATTCGTTCGGTTTTATTCCCCGTGCCGAGAGGAAACCCACCAAGTCGAGCGGCCTGATCGTAAAGCACGATCATTCTGGAGCGAGCGCAGACATTCCCTAAGCGGTAAGGAGTCATTTCCACACTCGGGATTTCGCCATAGCCATCCACCATCGGCGTGATATCAATTGTTTCCGCTGGCAACCCAAGATCATCGATCACCAACTGAGCATGATCCAAACTCGCGCTTGAACTGACTTTGTACGGCAACCGAAAAACAAATGTGTTTTCTGCTCCAAAAGCTAACGCTGCAAGATAAGTGGTGACCGCTGAATCAACCCCGCCACTTAAACCAATAATCGCTTTGTTCACGCCGCGCTGGACAATGCATTCCTGGCGCAAAAACTCGACTAAATATTCTGCCAACAATTTCGGCTCGCAATCGAGCATTTGCCGAGCGGGTGAACTGATTTCCCCACGTACAACGGGAATTGGCATCAAAGAAATGGTACCCGTAGGCATAAAATCAGGACTAGCACAACCCCCGACCATGCTATCCCGTCTTAGGCAGTAGACCACTATCGGGATCGCACCATGAAAGTCGGAAAAATCATCGCAATTGGCATATTGGCAATCATTGCCGTGTTCTTTGGAGTTCCTCTTCTCACCGGGCTCATCGGCGGACTGCTCGCCCTGATTCTCAAACTTGCAATTCCCGCCCTCATTGTGCTCGGGGTTCTGTATGCGATCTATCGCATTTCGGGCGCGGATAAATCTCTGCCCGGAAACGGCAAATCACTCCCTTAGCAACTGGCTTGCGCGGGTAAAACGGAGCCATGTTTGGCCCGTTTGTAGTCGCAATCGCTTTAGGATTAGATTTCCAGTCCTCACAAGTTGAGCCTGCGATCATTCGCGATTCCTACGGTGTGCCAATGATTCGTGCAAACAACACGGCAGAAGCCTATCGCTTAATGGGCAAAGCTGTGGCCGAAGATCGCCTGTGGCAAATGGAAATGTCCCGCCGCAATGCTCGCGGTCAAATGGCGGAAGTGCTCGGTTCAAACTACGTAGCCAGCGACGAATCAGCTCTTGCAAAGTCGTACACCGATAGCGAATACAAACAACTGATCAGCCAACTCCCTCAAGATATTCAGGCGAACTGGAACGCCTATGTCGCGGGGATCAACGAAACCATCAAAGCGCGCATTGCGACCAATACTCTGCCGGAACAGTATGCTCTATTTGGCTTTGAACCTCGCGAATGGACGGCAACTGATTCTGCCGCGATTGGAGTAGGGCTTGCCCGCCAGTTTGGTCAAGGCGGAGCCGGGGAAATCCGCAACTACGCGCTTATTCAATATCTTCGCACTCGACCTGCAGCTAAAGATAAATTGCTCGACGTTCTCGATGATCTCGCCTGGCAAAATGATTCTCGCGCTCCTGTGACCGTTTCCAAGCGCGATGACCCTACGCTTCGCGAGCCGCAGATATTCAATTTCACTCGGGCCGAATCGGAAGCTCAGCTTGCTGCCCTGCCGCCAACAAATCTCCTTGAACTCGCACGCGGAGTTCGCACTGCGTCAAATGAAGCGCAAGAGTTGGTCGCTGAAGCGAATGCAGTTCCCTACAAGGTTGGAAGTTACGCCATCGCAGTGAGCCCACGCCGAAGCGGAACCGGAAAGCCGATGCTCCTTTCCGCTCCACAAATGGGTCATACCACGCCAAGTATCGTTCACGAAGTCGCGGTTGATTCACCTGATTTGAAAGTCGCTGGGATGGATGTACCGGGGATTCCCGGCGTGTTGATCGGCTACTCGCCCTTCGCCGCTTGGGGATTCACCAGCGGGGTTGCTGACTTGGAAGACATCTTCGTCAGCCGATTGACCGAGGGCGACAAATATATGTCGCAAGGTGAAGAAAAGACTCTCGAAAAAATCACTTTCACCATAAAAGTTAAAGGTCAAACAGATAAAGAATTCATCCAATACCGCACAACCCACGGCCCTGTGCTTTTGCGTTCAAACGGAAGCAAAGCGGTTTACAGTTTGCGATCAGCTTTTTGGAAGCGGGAAATCTCCACTATCGCCTCTATGAATGGGTTGTATTCAGCGAAAACCAGTTCAGATTTCACGGTTGTTGCTCAAGGGATGCCCGTGAGTTTCAACCTCTTTTTTGCGACAAAAACTGGCGATATCGGCTACCGTTACTGCGGATTAATGCCTCTCCGTGCAAAAGGAGTTGACCCACGGATGCCAACTCTAGACGAAAAGGAATTCCAATGGCTTGGCTTTGTGAGTTCCAGCAATATGCCAAGAACGGATAACCCGGATTCCGGAATTATCACAAACTGGAACAACAAACCCGTTGCTTGGTGGCCGAACGGTGACACGCCAGTCTGGGGAAGGGTTTTCCGAAATCAAGTACTTAACCAAGCTATTCCCGAAGGCAAGCTCACCAGCTTTGATTTAGAAAAAGCAGCTTGGACAATCGCCCGGCGTGAAACCGACACTTCCCTAGAATTTCAGCCGTGGATTCGCCGCGCAATTCAGGCAATGCCGAATACAGAGCCAGACCGAACCGCCCTTGACCAGCTTGCTGCCTTTGAAGGCTGGAATGTGGAAGGCTCCATCGGCGCAACTCTTTATGCAAACACCGTCAGTGAACTCCGTAACCTGATGTTCGCTCCGCCACTGGGTAATTTCACGGCGGATAATTTATTCAGGCAAGTCATTCAACCGCACGTTATTCTTGAGGCTTTGGATCAGAAGACAAACGTGAACTTCATTCCTGAAGGTCAAACTCCGCTTTCAACCGTACAGACAGCAATTCGCTCAGCGATTGCCCTTACTAAGAAACAGCGTAGCGAAGTAATCGCGAATTGGGGTTTCCGTCCAGGCTCGATTCAAATCCCGGGAGAAGACGCGGTTCCTTACATCAATCGAGGAACATACATTCAAATTACTGAACTAGCTGGTTGGACATTTGCCCGTTCAGTTGCTTCTCCAGGAGTCACCGAAACTGGCAAAAACTCCCGCGATCAAGTGCCTTTGGCAAGATCGTGGCAATTTAAAACTATGTGGGGCTGGCAATAGCCGGGCGCACAGCCTAGGTTCAAAACCCGCCACAATGTATCCGATGATCACGATTGTCGGTGGTGGAATGGCTGGCTCGGAATGCGCTTACATCTGTGCGCAGGCTGGCCTGAAAGTGCGGCTTTACGAAATGCGTGGGCCACACCAAACCCCCGCCCACAAAACCGATTACCTAGCCGAGCTTGTCTGCAGTAATTCCTTCAAATCGCAAGATCCGGCAACTCCGGCCGGCCAACTGAAAACCGAAATGAAGGCGCTGGGTTCTCTGCTCATCCCCACCGCCGAAAAGCACTCTGTTCCTGGCGGATCGGCCTTAGCCGTGGATCGCGATCATTTTGCAAAAGCGATCACTGAAGCTTTGTCAAGTCATCCTAACGTTGAGATCATTCGGGAGCAGTTCACTCCTGAAATGGCGGAGGCGCTTCTAGAATCAGGCGAACAGTTGGTGATTGCAACTGGACCGCTCACCAGCGAACCGTTAGGTCAATGGCTCGCCGCACTCACCGGGCAGGAACACCTTTATTTTTACGATGCCGTTTCCCCAACTGTAGATGCCAGCACCCTCAACATGGATGTGATATTCGCCCAGTCGCGTTACGACAAAGGCGAAGGCGATGATTATCTAAACTGCCCTTTCAATAAGGAAGAATACGATGCGTTTATCACTGCTCTCGTTGCGGCAGACCGCGTGCCATTAAAAGACTTTGAAGACCCCAAGTATTTTGAAGGTTGCAAACCCATAGAAGAGATCGCTAGCAAGGGGCATGACTCCTTAAGATTTGGCAACTTCAAGCCGGTCGGTTTGCGCGATCCTCGTACTGACCGCCGCCCCTGGGCCGCTCTCCAACTCCGTCCGGAAAATCGTGAGAAAACTCTTTACTCTCTTGTCGCTTGCCAGACGAGAATGAAGTGGGGGCCACAACTTGAAATTCTCAAAATGGTTCCAGGGTTAGAAAACGCAGAATTCGTCCGCATGGGAGTGATCCACCGCAACACCTACATTGAATCGCCAAAGGTGCTCACGCCTTGGCTGGAGTTCAAATCCCGCCCAGGGCTATTCCTTGCGGGGCAGATCACAGGTGTAGAGGGTTATGTCGAATCTGCCGCAATGGGAATCTACGTTGCCCATACGCTGATTCGTCGTTCACGAGACTTAGAGCCGGTGGTTCCTTCCCGACCCAGTGCATACGGTTCAATCATCAGCCACCTGAGCGACGCAGAAACTGAGCGGGAATTCGCTCCGATGAATATCAACTGGGGATTGTTCCCTGATCCAGAACCTTTCATCAAGAATAAAGGCGAACGAAAAATCGCGAAACTCGCCGCCGCAGAAACCGCGTTTAATAGTTGGCTTGCCGAGCTTGGCCTGCTCACTCCTGCTCCATGAGTCAAAAAGTAATTAGCCTGCACGGCCTCGTTATGAATGCGGTTGAAACCGACCCTTGCGGCGTGATTTCATCGGAAACCATATTTGAATTCGAGCAGGTTGATACTTTTGTAACCGCACAATACAAAGGCGGGAAGATTCGCCAGGGATATCTGGTTGGCAATCTCTTAGCCAACAAACTTGAGTTTCGCTACTGTCAAATTCAAGTTGATGGTACTTTGGATGGCGGCTCCTCCAAATGTGATGTTCTATTGTCCGAAGGTCTTGTGCAAATCATCGAGCACTTTAACTGGGAATCACGCGAAGGACAGGGCAGAAACGTGATTCAAGAAATGCGTTAACTAAGTTGCCTGCATTGCACCGGTATCAATGTCTTCCTCATTCGACTTGCCTTTGTTCTGACTAATCGCGAATATTGCTATCGCCATAAGAGCCGAAAGAAGTGATCCAGCCATGACGCCGAATTTCGCTAGTTCTGCAGATTCTGAACGTCCGAACGCGAGTGCTCCAATGAACAAACTCATCGTAAATCCAAGTCCCGTCAGGATGCTGAGAGCATAAAACTGAAGCCAAGTCGCACCGGATGGCAAGTCTGCAACCTTAAACCGAACTGCAATCCAAGTAACAAACATGACGCCAATCTGCTTGCCAAAGAACAGTCCTGCGAAACAGCCAATTGTAACTGGATGCATGACCATCGCGCCAGTGAAGGAGCCCAGTGCGATTCCGGAATTGAAAAATGCGAACACGGGCAGAATCCCATTTGCAACCCATGGGTGTAGCGCATTTTCCAATGAAACTAGAGGCGATTCTTGGTTTTCTTTCCCGCGCATTGGAATCACCATCGCCAGCAGAACTCCAGCAATCGTTGCGTGAATTCCTGACTTGTAAACGAGGAAGAAAAGGAGAATTCCCGGGATCAGATAGAACGCGAGATTGGTGACTCGCATTCGGTTAAGCACAACGAGTCCAGTAAGAAGAATCCCAGCAAAGGCAAGGTGCACCACCGAAATTGAAGCAGTGTAAAAGAATGCAATCGCCAGAACTGCCATCAAGTCATCAATAATCGCCAAGGCAGTCAGAAAAACGCGAAGTGAAAATGGAATACGGTTTCCGAACAGCGAAACAATCGCGAGTGAAAATGCGATATCTGTAGCAGTTGGAATTGCCCAACCTCGCATTTCCCCACCTGGCTGACGATTAATCAGCACGTAAATAATTGCCGGGATCGCTACGCCGCCGATTGCGGCAATGGCAGGTAACACGGCCTTCTTAGCCGAAGAAAGCTCGCCCGAGAGTACTTCACGCTTGATTTCCATTCCAACGACTAGGAAGAAAATCGCCATCAAGATGTCGTTGACAAAAAAGTGCGCGGTTAAATCGTAGGCACTGCCCAGAAAGTTAAGGTTCAGATGATAGTGAGTGATTGCGTCGTAGATCTCAGCTAACGGCGAATTCTTCCAAAGGACAGCTATCAAAGCCGCCGCGATAAGAACAACACCGCTCATCGCTTCCACGCGGATGTAGTTAACGACTGCCCTTATCTTCCGAAACTTCGGTATTTTCAATTTCCGCCCTCCATAGCCCGTTTCTTAATTCTTTAATGAACCTACGCCCAAAACGCCTGCTTCATCTTACCGGTGCCTCTTGTTGAAGCGTTGGCCCCATTCGGGCCTTTAATTTCCGTCTCAAACAACCGGGGAATTTGCGACCTGATGTGTCAAGCTAAATGTATGAAATCTGAGTTTGTGGTCGCTACTCCCGAGCTTCCCGATGCCAAACATCTTAAGAATACTGTTGAGAAGCTGGCCTCTTATCCCACTAGGAATTCTTTATCCGCACACATCAAACCCGCTTGCGAATGGTTGGCTGATCAACTCAGGCCGCTCCCCAAAATGCAAGTTGAGGTCATGGAGTACACGCTGCCGAAGGGTCGGAGAGTCCCCAACGATATGCCTTGCTACCAAGTCGTCGCAACTTTGCCTGGCAAATCGGATCGCCGGATTATTATCGGCGGGCATATTGACAGCCTGAACTTAGAAGTCAAACCAGAAGAGGGGCCAGCCCCTGGAGCAAATGACGATGCTTCTGGAGTTGCTGTAGTCGCAGAACTTGCCCGTATCTTGAGTGCTACCGAGCATGAGCAAACCTTAGTGTTCGTTGCCTTCTCCGGCGAAGAGCAAGGATTATTAGGTTCAACTGCTTTGGCAAAGCGAGCAACTGATGAAAACTGGACAATTGACGCAGTTTTGAACAACGATACAGTCGGTTCTTCAGGAAACCTTGCAGGTCAAAAGGATAACAAGCGAATTCGCATTTTCAGTGAGGAATCCGAGAATCACCAATCGCGCGAACTCGCTCGAATTGCTGAGTTCTTTATTCGCCAAACCATGCAGGAATTCAGGGCGAAGCTCGTGTTTCGGCGCGATCGGTTTGGTCGTGGTGGTGACCACACACCGTTCGCTAACGCAGGGTTCAATGCTGTTCGATTTATAGAAGTCCACGAGGAATACACCCACCAGCACACACCACACGATTTGGTTGAACACATGGATTTTGAGTACCTGGCGCAAGTCGCGCAGGCTAACTTAGCGGTTATGGCTACGCTGGCTCAAGCTGGCCCACAACCAAAAAATGTAAGGATGGTCAGAGCGGATCACCATGCAACACGCCTAACATGGGATGCGCTACCAGGTCAGAAATACGTCGTGTATCATCGCGAAACAACATCCCCTACATGGGAAAAAGCTATTCCTGTGGGTGAGGCAAAAACCCACACGGTTGATTTGGTTAATGTAGATGACCACATTTTCGCGGTAGGAGCCGAGTACGGCATCCCAGTTGAAGCGGTTTAGTATGGAGAGGGCAAAGTTAAGGGCTTATCGGGCGCATAAGCAAGGATTGATCGGTCAGCCTTTTGCAAATCTTTCGCCATCCGAAATTCTTGAGAAAACTGGCTGGGTTCGCGGAGTTGGTTCCGCCGCACCTTATCAGCACTTTGCAACACGGGCAAACTTCAGCCGAGAGCAAATCGACCAAGCCGTCGCTAACCTAGAAATCCACGAACTCCCCGCTGTGCGTGGTTGCACATACATTGTTCCAGCTTCCGATTACGCCCTCGCGCTTCGGTTTTCTCAGGCAAATGACGTATTTGCTCCGACTTCACCCGAACGAGCTTTGGGAATCACCAAGGAAGAACTAGAATCCCTTGCTGAATCCACACTCAAAGTGCTCTCAAAAGGCAACTTCCAAACAAACGACATCAAGAAAGAGCTAGGTGGCAAAGTGCGTTCGTTTGGCGATGAAGGCAAAAAGCGTGGTATCTCCACCGATCTTCCCGGTGTCATCAACCGATTGCAAACGACCGGGCAGATTCGGCGAATCCCAACCAATGGGCGGCTAGATCAAGAAAAGTATATCTACACTCTTTGGCAAGATAACCCACTCAAGGGTGCCGAGCCATCGCCGGAAGCACTCCAAGCAGAAATAGCGCATCAATTTTTCCAATGGATCGGGCCAGCGACAATTGATGAATTCCGGTGGTTCACTGCTCTTCCCGCGGGAAAATCGAAAGCGGCCTTTCAAAACGCAGGCTTGGTTGCAGTTGACGACCTTTACTACGCAAACCCAGAAGATGCCGATGAGTTTGCCACGTTCAAAATCCCATCCGGGCCAGATATCCAAATCCTTGCCAGCCTCGATAATCTCGTCTTGCTCGCAAAGTGCCTGTACGACATAGTGGATGAGTCAGATCATTCTAAGAGTTTCGATGGGATCACGCTTGGCGACACCAAAGGGTTTGGCGATCCGACCTGCCACATGATCGCAGACCGAGGACGACTCATCGGCTACTGGCTGTACGATCCAGACAATGAGCGGATCGTCTACAAAGCTTGGTCTGGCGATGCAAAAGCGATTGAAAGCGCAATTCTAAAAGCTCAAAACCGTATTAAAGAAGAGTTAGGAGATTTCCGATCTTTTAGTCTGGATTCCCCAAAATCCCGTCAGCGCAGAATACAATTACTGAGCGACGGAAAACCGATCCAATAGAACAGCCATGGCAACCCCGAATTCCCCCTATGCTCCTCAACGAAAAGCTCTACAACTCACAGTGATTTGGTTCCTTATCCCGATGGTTGCCCTCGGGATTGTTGCGCCGTTGGTCGAAAAAAATATTCCTTCCGCCTCTGATTCAATGGTTCTGCCATTATTCGCGCTTGGAGTTGCAATACTATTCGCCGGAATCGGATATGCGTTCGGTATCAAGCCACTGCAGGATAGTCTTGCTGATCATAAAGAGCTTGATTCCAATCTCAGTAAATCGAAAATCATTACAACCGGGGCGCTTTTCGAAATTCCGGCGATCACTGGCGTGATCGCTTGGCTGTTTTTCAAAGTTTGGTGGGTTTACGCTTTCGGGATCGCCGCCCTTGCGATTGTGGTTTTCTTGGTGCTCATGCCCAGCGTGACTAAACTTTACGACCTGCTTGAACTCATGCTGCAACGCAAAAACGATGGCGGCACCGTTGCCGTCGCTAAGAAAACTACGTACGAGCTTTAACCCAGAAGAATCTTCTCTTCCGGATATGAAACTCGGCGTCCAGACTTGGGTCGGGTGAAGGCAAACAAGATCGTGAGGGCACCTAACCGTCCCCAGAACATCATAAACATAATCACGCCCTGACCGAAGTCGTTGAGTTCTCCAGTTTTGCTTAGCGTAAGGCCGCAAGTTGCAAATGCGGAAACAACTTCGAATACCGACTCGCCCATTGACCACTCGGGATGGCTCATCATGATCAACCAAGACGATGTGATGACTACGAACAGTGAAATGGTAAGGACAGCCGCCGCTTTACGCACCATTTCGCCAGGGATTGCCCGTCCATAAACAATTGGCGTGGATTGTCTACGGATGCAAGCCACCATCGCCAAAAGCATAACGATGAATGTTCCCGTAGTAATTCCGCCGCCCATACTTGCCGGCGCACAACCAATGAACATCAGGGTGATCATCAGTAATTGAGTGGCGGGATTGCAGCCATCCAGCCCACCCAAAGCAGAAAATCCCGCTGTTCGGCAACTCACAGACTGAAACATCGCCAAACTCGCTTGACGGCCGAAATGCAGGCCCTCCAGCTTTCCGCCAGGCATGGATTCGCTCAACCAAATTGCAATTCCGCCCCAAAGGATCAAGCCAATAAACGCCATTGCGGTTAGGCGCGTATGCAGCGAGAACTTCTTTCTCGTGCGGTAAGTCATTACGTCGAACAGCACCGGGATTCCCAGCCCGCCAATGATAATGAGCGATGACATAATCGCCATCGTGCCACCGTCAAGCGGAAACTGGTATTTGCCGTTGAACAAGTCAAAACCAGCGTTACAAAATGAACTGACTGAGTGAAACATCGCATAAAAAGCGATATAGCCGGGGTCGCGGTGCGAAATCGGGCCGACATTGCTCCAGTTGATAAAGAGACAAACCGCACCAACAAATTCAATCGCGAGAACCGTAAAGAACACGCGAATTGACAGTTGAACGATCCCCTGTAAATTGATCAATCCAAGCGAATCTTGGAGCGCCATGCGCTCTGTGAGTGAAATACTTCGACCAAGCAGCCGAAAAACCAGGATCGCCAAGACCATGTAGCCAATCCCGCCAAATTGGATCAATGCCATGAGCACAACCTTTCCAGTTGGAGATAGATCAACGGCGGGTGTGATTGTGCTGAGTCCGGTAACCGCTAAAGCTGATACCGATGTGAAAAGCGATTGCTGGAGTGTGAGCGGTGTGCCCATGCTGGAAACAGGCAAACTCAGTAGAAAAGCCCCGACAAGTACAAAGACCAACAAACCTACAATTAGTCGAACCGCGGCGGGAATATGTCTGCGCTTGCGCATCGGGTCAGACGTGGGCACTGAGTTTTTGCACCGCGTCGTGAGGGCCAATTACAACTAACATATCGCCAGCCCGAAGTATTGTCGACTTTTTGGGATTCGGCATCACAGTTGTGCCGCGCTGAATTGCAACAACGCTCAAGTTGAATCGTCCAGGAATGTCAGCATCATCCAGGTTTTTATCAACAAAGGCCTTCGGCACGAGTACTTCGCTGATCCTTGTCCCTGGGCACAAAACCATCTGCGAGACAACTGTGGGTGAAGTGATCATCATTGCTAGGCGTTCACCAGCTTCAAATTCTGGCAACACGATACGGTCCGCACCAACTCGTTTGAGAATGTTGCGTTGGATCTCTGTAGTTGCCTTACATACGACCGTCTTGATTCCGAGCGACTTGAGCGCGACCGTGGTCATAAGGTTCGCCTCAAAGTTAGTACCGATCGCGACAATGACCGTGTCGTAGCTCTGAATATCGATCTCTTTGAGAGCCTCTTCGTCCGTGGAATCTAGTGCTACCGTTTGCGTGATCATGTGAGAATAACGCTGAACAAGAGAAATGTCGCTATCAATCCCAAGAACTGTGTGACCAGATTCGACCAATGTCTTAGCTACGCTGGTGCCGAACCTCCCAAGCCCAATCACCGCGAACTCCTGATCTAGTTCCGACTTTTTCTGACCAATTCCACGCATAAATGAATTCTCGATTCCAACTTACAGTACCTGACCAAGTAGTTTCTGGATTCAAATCCGCAGGTACCATCGTTGGCGCATGAGTCGCCCCATTATCGTTATTGGAGCCGGGGCAGCCGGAATCATTGCCGCTTGGAAAGCGGCAAGCGAAGGAGCGACGGTTCTCCTGATCGAAAAAACTGACCGTATCGGTACTAAAATCCTTATTTCTGGCGGTGGCAAATGCAATATCACTCACGCCGGGTCAATCAACCACGTTTTGAGCGCATTTCGAAAAAACGAAGCGAACTTCATCCGCCCGAGCTGCTACCGGTTTACGAACGAAGACATCATTGATATGCTCACCGATCGCGGCTTGCGGGTTTATACGCGGGAAGATGGGCGAATCTTTCCAGTCGATCAAACCGCGAAGGATGTAGTTGCAATTCTGCAAGCGTATCTGAGAGAAGCCAACGTGCACATCAAATACAATTCTCCGGTTGAAGACATTGTCGCGCCCGGTGGACGCATTCAAGGGGTCAAGGTCGGTGGCGAGATGATCCCGACCGATAAAGTCATTCTCTGCGCGGGTGGTTCTTCTTATCCCAAATCTGGAACAACCGGGGACGGCTATGTCTGGGCAAAGAACTTAGGCCACACAATTGTTCCGATTACCGCCGCACTCGCTCCTGTTGAACTGCTCGTGAAGGGCGAGAGAATCAAGGCCGGGCTCGCACTACGCAATATCATTCTCAAAGCAAAGCTCAATGGTAAAGAGATCGCCCGTTGGCAAAACGATTTGTTATTCACTCACCGGGGCGTTTCGGGCCCTACCGTGCTTGGCATCACCCGCGAAATCGCAGAGCGTTGGCAAGAGGGCAGCCACACGATTGAAGTTGATTTCTTCCCAAAACAAAACTTTGACCAACTACTTGAATCAGCAAATAAGTTCAAATTATCGAACCCAAACCGCCTTTTCCGGCACTTTCTTGATCACGACGTTCCGGCTGCCATCGTTCCTGTGTTGCTTGATTCGGTTGATATCAGTCTAGACACTAAAAACCAATACGTCAGCAAAAAGCAGATCAATCTTCTGGCTCAGACCCTCAAGGGATGGGAGATTGGTGAAGTGATTGAGGTTCTTTTTGATAAGGGCGAAGTCGTTGCCGGTGGGGTCAGCCTCGACGAAGTTGATCCTCAAACGATGCGCTCTCATATTGTCCAAGGGCTGTATTTGGCAGGTGAAGTTCTCGATATCGCTGGCCCAGTTGGTGGATACAACCTGCAAGCGGCTTGGTCAACCGGATTCGTCGCCGGAGAAACCGCCGCACATGACTAAGTTGAAGAGTTCTTTTTTATTTTCTCTGACAGTTCGCCCCACTTACCGCGGTGCAGCGAGTAATTCGGCGAAACACGAATATCGCTATTTGAAAAATCAAAGATTTGGCCAGTGTGATCGCCCTCACGAATAATTACCGAGTAATACGTGTCCATTTCTAATCCGAAGTCTTTGACTAACCACACGTTGCCCCGTCCAAGCGGGGTCATCACATCAAGATAGGTTTCCGGTTCAAAAATTTTCATAGTTATTTGGACGCCATGAAAATACGGCGATGCATGTGATTTATGAAGACTTAACGTAAGCGGGCTCTAACTTTAGGATTGGTCGGTTCTAAGAGGATGAATTTTGCTCGCGGCACGCTCGAACGCCGCGAAGTACTTGTCTTCGATTGTCGAGCCCAACTCATCACGGACGGCTTGAACGATATCAGATTCGTCTCCCTCCCAAGCCGCATTCCACAACTCACTCATCCTAAAAGCCACCTGAAACTCTTCGTTGTACGCATTCGAGCGCTGTTTCAAATCAGGATCAGAAGGCATCATGTCAACACCCAAAAGCATAATCGTTCGCAAACGCCACAAAGTCAAGTCATCTTTTGAGATTGCTAGTTCATCGCCTATGGCAACAACCATAGTTTGAATACGGACTAACCGTTCTCCGTGGCGTAATTTTAGGCGGTCTGTAAAGAAATTGCATCGACGGCTAAGCTCTAACTGATCAGACATCTGGTATCTCGGGGATTTCGATCTCAGGTTTCTTTTGCGGGACGACTTCTAACAACGCCGCCATGATTTCATCCGAGAACGGAAGTTCTTCATGCTTACCCATGCGGTCGAGAATTTCGTGCGGCTCTAATTTGTCTTGTATCAGTAGGTCATCGTATAGCAAAACCGCCTCGTGAACATCGAGCAGAGTTTCTTGTCCTTTGCCAAGCCATGAACGCAAAAACACTTTTGCTTCCTGTTCAATATCCAAGTTAGCGGGTTCTGGATCGGGCGGAAAGCCTTCCATCACTAAAACGAAGGTGTTCCAGCCATTTTTATCCTCCGGCGACATTCCGATGATCGGCCCCATGGCAAGAACCATGTCCCGGATTCGCACATAGCGTGTCCACGCCGGATGATCGGAACCAAGCGTTTTTTCTCGCTCTACTTCTGCGCCATTGATGTCAAACATTTCTCAATCCTTTTAATACTCCGCAGGTCTCCTTAACTTCGTCCGGAGTTGCCGTTCTTGGGTCTAGCCAAATCTGACCTGATTCAATTCTGCCGATCACTCCCGATTGGCGAAGGTTCTTCATTAAGTTTAAATCATCTCTGCCTAACCCAAACCGCCAAGTCTTCACCCCGTCTCCTGGGAATGAGCCGCCACCCAATTCCGTAATTCCCGGTTCAACAGTTCCGGTTCCCCACGCTTTTTTCAATTTGAAGCAACCCTGTTTCACTTCAGTCAAGCTCTTCGCACAGTCTCGCCAAACCGGAATATCTTCGGCTCGATTCTCAAAATACATACGAAGCGTTGCTTCAAGGCCAGCCAGAGAAAGCTTATCGATCCTCATCGCTCTGGTCATTGGGTGGGTTTTAAGTGCCGCCATCACCGCCGATTTGCCGACGATGATTCCCGCTTGAGTGCCGCCCAGAAGCTTATCTCCACTAAACATAGCAATGTCGGCACCATCGGCGATAGCTTCACGAACCGTGCGCTCTTTACTCAGTCCGTACTGAGTCGTGTCAACCAAACACCCGCTTCCTAAGTCATCGATCATCAGCCAACCTTGGCTATGAGCGAGTTCAGCTAGTTCGCGCGGATGAGGCTGGCTCACAAATCCCACTTGGGCGAAATTACTTTGGTGGCATCGCAGAATTACGCCAGTTTCGGCATCCATCTGGCTTGCAAAATCGGAAAGGTGCGTTTTATTCGTGCATCCGACTTCAACTAAAGAGCAACCGCTGAGTTCGATGATGTCCGGCATTCGGAACTGCCCGCCAATCTCCACCACCTGCCCCCGACTCAGAAGCACCACTTGCCCTCGGCCTTGAGCAGAAAGTGCGAGCATTACCGCCGCCGCACAGTTATTGACGACCAGGGCATCTTCGGCTCCGGTGAGTTCTTGCAAAAGCCAGCGAACGTGTTCCTGACGATCACCCCTTGAGCCAGAATCAAGATCGAATTCTACAGAAGCGTGGCTATCAGCGACTTCCGTGATTGCATAGACGGCTTCATCCGACAGTCGTGCTCGACCAAGGCCCGTATGAAGGATCACTCCGCTCATGTTGATCAAGGGCTTGATCGTTCCGTTTGAGTAGTGAGCAAACCGCTCCGATGCGGCTGTTTGCCATTGCTCGCCTGTCGCTACCGCTTCTCTCGCCGCTTTGATGGCGTACGGGTGTTCTTCGGCGTTAGAAGTTAATTCTCGGGCGATTGCATCTACACTTGGGGGATGCTGACGACTTTGCGAACTTTGAGAACCTCCCTTCAAATGCAACCTCACTCTAACCTGCGGCGGTATTATCTGTTAGCATGACATACACACCTCCTCCTTATGGCGAAGCCCCAAGAAAGAAAGGCACTAACCCGCTCGTTTGGATTTTTGTTGCCTTGGGAGCTTTTTGTTGCATTGCAATCATCGCGTTCGTTGGAATGGGTGCGGCAGTATTTAATCAGGGTAAGGATATGTTTCCTTGCATATTTACAATTTCTACTCTGAACAAAAGCATGAAAGAATATGTTCAGGATAAGGGCAAATTTCCTGATGCCGATAAGTGGCAGTCTGAGCTAGCCCCTTATTACAACAAGTCATCCAAATCATTTAAGGATGAAATGAAAGATGCACCTGGTCCACTCAAGGGTATGGGTGATGTTGCGGATATTTCCATGCCAGTGGCCTGTAACACCTCTGGCACTAAAACTTTTATCTCATACAATAGCGAAATTGCAGGAAAGGAGATGAAGGACATCACCGACAAAGATGACACGGCGATGTTCTACGAAGATTTGGTTGAGAAAATCAACGCTTCCGCTCCATTCAAACCAAAAGATTTCAAAGACTCACCTCGAATGATGGGGCAACCTCGTGGTTGGTATGTGGTTGTGGTCAGCGGCGAAATGCAGACTGTTGACGAAAAAGGCAAGAAACGAAACGTCGATATTAGCACTGGCAACTAGGCATTAGGCCAAATTCAACAGGGCCGGGAGAACTTCCCGGCCCTGTTACCGTCAAGATTAACAGGGAATCGCCGTATAATAGAAATACAGTGCGGTGAATTCCGCCCGAGCAACAAAATGAACCTCATCCTCAACAGCATCGCATTCCTTGGCACCCAAGAACTGCTCATTGTCGGCGTGATTATTCTTGTTTTGTTCGGTGGAGCAAAAATCCCAACCCTCATGCGTGGCCTCGGGCGCGGTATGGGTGAATTCCAAAAAGGAATCAACGAAGGCAAAAAAGGCTTTGAAGATATGGCTAAGGAAGCCGAAGACAAAGACGCCTGAACTAAAAAACGACTTTAACTAAACCACTGATTCAGGAACGAGTCAGTGGTTTTTTGTTTTGAAACGAATAGCTGGAACTTGCAAGCCGCGCAATCCAGTGTTTACCTGCGGCAAAATGAAATTTACACCGATGCGACAACTTACCCTCGTCCTCGCTCTCGCGGCAGTCGTCTCCACTGCCATTCCTGCCTATGCTCAAGAAACCAAGCCAGTAACTGCGACGGCAAAAGATAAGCAAGAAGAAAAAACCCAGGAGCAAAAAGACGCTGAAGCATATGCAGAGGCAATAAAGGATCTCAAGAAGTTCACGGGCGACTTTATTCTTTATCAGCGCAAGAATGAAATCTTGCTAGAACTCCCAGAATCACAATTAGGGAAACTCTTTTGCGTTCAAGCAACCGTTTCCATGGGCGTCGGTTCCGACGGTATTCAGGCTGGCGACCCGATCAACCAAGGGGCACTCGATGTTTATGCATTTGAGCGCGGAACCGACGACATCCGCCTCACCAAACCAAATTTGAACTTCCGATGGCTCGGCGATGATCCTCTGGCGCTTGCCAGTCAACGGTCTTTCCCGCAAGCGATCCTGGACAACTACAAAATTGAAGCGAAAGATCCAGAGCATAAGTTGCTGCTTGTGAATATCACAGAGCTGTTCTATGGGGACATCCTAGGCGTTCCTCAAGCGATTAGCGGTGCGATTGGAGGCGGATACACTCCGGATCGAGCGAACTTTTCGGTTAACAGCATTTTCAGCTACCCGGAGAATTCCGTTGTTCGCTACAACCTCCATTACCGTAAGGCAGGTGGCGGCGATGATGATGGATTTGCGGCTTTGCTCGCAGCGTTGCTCGGAATCGGTAAGTCACCACTCGCCGATTCGCGAAGTCTGCCACTCACAATCAGCTTCAACATGTGGAATCGTCGGGATACTGGTTATCAACCCCGTTACGCCGACCCACGGATTGGCTATTTCACTAATGATTATTTTGATGTCGCCAAACTCAAGCGAACTGATCGCACAGTGCGGCTGATTCAACGTTTTAACTTGCAAAAGAAAGACCCCAAGGCAGATATCAGTGAGCCGGTCAAGCCGATAGTCTGGTACCTGGACAACACAATCCCCGAAGAATACAAACAAGCAGTTAGGGATGGAATCCTGTTCTGGAATAAAGCTTACGAAGCGATTGGTTTCAAAAATGCGCTTGTCGTAAAAGATGCTCCTCAAGACAAAAATTACGATCACGCCGACGGACGCTACAACGTCATCCGATGGACGATGACCGAGAATTCCCCTTATGCAGTAGCTTGGTTCCGCCCAGACCCAATTAGCGGCGAAATCATGAATGCCGCCGTCACGGTTGACGCCAACTACCCCGCAAGTGCGTTTACCGAATTCCAAGAACAGGTGATGGGTGCTACAAGCCGAACTCCTTGGCTCGATGATGAAGGCAAGCAAACCATCCTTCAAGAGTTAGTTGATAAACCATTTGCCAAGCAAGGATTCAAAAGAATTGGATGCGATCACGCTCACGGGTTTGCCGACGAAGCTTCCTACGCTTACAACGTGATGATGGCAAAGGGATTGCCAGTTGATGTGAAGGAATACACACGCATAATGCTTGCCGACCTCATCGCGCATGAAGTCGGACACTGTCTTGGACTGCGGCACAACTTCGCCGCTTCCACCTTGCACACCAACGCTGAATTGGCTGATTTCAACCGAGTTGAAAGCCAAGCGGTTGCCTCTAGTGTGATGGACTACACTCCGCTGAACCTCAACGCGGTTCTTGCCGGAAACAAAGGCTACTACAACCCCATCATTGGTGCTTACGATCTGTGGGCGATTGAATATGGCTATTCACAGTTCGGAATCAAAAATACCGACGAAGAACGATACGATCTTGACCAGATAGCCAAGAAAAGCGGCTTGCGAGGTCACTTGTTCCTCACCGACGAAGACGCAGACGGAGAAAACCCACTCAGCGTCCGTTGGGACTTGGGCTCAGATACAGTCGGTTACCTTAATGTCCGAAGCAAGACTGATGCCTTGCTCCGCAACTACGCGTTGACTCAGGCAACGAAAGACGGAGAATCTTATGCTCGCAGAAACTCGCTCCTCCTTCGTTCAATCCGTGGAAAGTTCAGCGCAAGTATCTTCGCCGCACGGATGATCGGTGGATTTGAATTCCGTCGCCAGCTCAAAGGCGACGTGAACGAACAACCTACTCTGCGTCCGGTTTCAGCGGCTGATCAACGAACGGCAATGAAATACATTGTCAACAATGTTCTCAGCGAAGTCGCGCTTGATCTGCCTCAAGACGTTCTGTTCGGCATGAGCCAAGACCCTAGCCAAGGAAACAACGACTACAACGCTCCTTTCCGTGATTACCTCGGCCGGCAACAACGGTTGATTTTGGCGAGTATCTCTAACCCGACCAAACTTGATGCAATCGCGGAAAATGCTTTCAAAACAAAGGATGTAAGCCAACGCTACACCTTGGAAGAACACCTGGGCGCGTTGTATGAAGCTGTTTTTGGCGACATTGGAAACGGTAAGGCAATCTCTCCACTCCGACGCGATCTTCAACGGTATTACTCCACGGTTCTCATAGGTCAATCCATGATGAATAACGGCGGAGTGGTAACCGACGCTCAGATTTTGGGAACCTACCACGTCAAAAAACTTTCGGCAAAAATCAAAGCGGCTCTGAAATCAATCGAAAAAGCGGATATGCTGACAACGCTTCATTTGACGGAAATGAATGAGGAAATTGACCGATTCCTGAAACGGCAATCTAAGTAATCGCTGAATAGATAGATAGCACATGAACGCTACGGCTAACGAAATCCTCGCTGGTGTCAATGATGCCATTCAACGCGGCTTCAATGAAGCTGGCGGGGATTCCACGGCAATCAACCCTGGTCACCGAGTGAGTTTTCACTGGCCGCCTCATGCAGTTAGCCGCGATTACCACGTCACTCAAGATTGCTGGCAGGATGAATCGGAGCACGAAATACGCGGCGAGATTTACACGATTCAGTGGGCATCCACGGAGCATGGAGTTTTTGGGCGAATCATTGACCTCTGGAACGAAGCCAAAGGTGAATCACGCGAAGAAGTGCTGTCGTTACTAGCAGAAGGTGCCGACCCTTGGTTCGACCGCATGGATGCGATCAGCAAATCCATTGGATTGCCTAGCCGGTTCCACGGTCAGCTTGTTGAGCTTTCCTCTCCAGATATTGCCAAGTTACTTTTTTGCTCAGATAGGGATGTAGCAAGTGCCGCCGTAGTCGAAATAGAAAAGCGCGCCAGCACGGCCGAATTCCTGCCAAGCTTTATCGCTATTCTCCGCGATGGACAGCATCCGAACCGAAGAACCGCTCAGTGGTGCGTGCTTGATATGCTGGAAGATTATTCGGCTTTTTGCAAAACCGATACAGAAATGCAGGAGGTTGTAGATGCTATCGAGTTCTTGATGGCAACAACCCACGACGATTACGCCCGGGCAATCTACAAAGCCGGAGTGGTTCTAGGTGGTCACTTCTGTAACGAGCCAGCCGCAAATGCCCTTATCAATTGCCTTACGGCTCCTAGCAAGATTGGACGGCGGAGCGCGATGCATGCAGTATTCCATCTAGTAGAGTGGTTGCCGGCTGAGCGTACTCGCGTTATTACTGCGCTTCAAGAGGCCGCAAAACAAGAGAGCGAACCCTTACTTAAAGAGTTCGCTCTGAGCCAAGCTCGGGATATTTCATCCGGAGCGACCGATCACATGGAAGAACCAGTTTTCGCCGAAGAACTTTCAGCCTGAAAAATCAACCTTCGCGGCAAACGGTGGAACTTCTCCACCGTCTTTCTTTTCTTCCTTCTTATCAGATTCCGGATTCTTAACCCATTTATCTAGCCATGCCTCCCATCTCGCCCACATATCCAGTCGAGTTTCTTTGCCAATTTGGCCGTGATCTTCAAACGGATACATGTAGAGAGCCGCAGGTTTACCAAGTGCTTCCAAAACTTGGAATAATCGTTCGGAGTTAATCGGGTCAGTACCCAGGTTTTGGTCTTCCATGCCGTGGTACATGAGATACGCACCGGTCATTTTTTCGGCGTTCCACAAAGCAGATACATCTTGGTAGACCTCACGCGCTCCCCAGAGCAACCGAGGTTCCGATTGGAACCCAAACGGGGTAAGCGACCGGTTATAGTTCCCGTCTCCACCAATTCCCGCCTTAAAGAACGGAGTGTGGATTAGCGCATTTGCAGCACTGAACGCTCCATAACTGTGCCCGCCGATGCCAAGGCGATTACGGTCTACCCAGCCCTGATCAGCAAGAGCGTCAATAGTTGCGCTGAGATTCATCCGCAGCTGATGAACATAGAGGTTGTTTGCATCACTAACGGTGGCGCCAACGATCGGGCAATCGGGATCAACTACCACATATCCAGCGCGAACTAAGATATCCGCCGATGAAGATCGCACGACCGGGAAACGGTTCTTGTTGTAAGTTCGCTGACCTTCGTCGTAATTCTTTTGATCGGTGAACTCATCTGGGTAGAACCAGAAAAACGCAGGAAGCTTACTGAAGCTGGTTGTGTACTTAGGCAAGGTTGCCGTCACCCAGAATTCAAATCCATCTGCCCGTTTCACACGAATTCGTTTTCGTTCGGCTTGCGTAATGTCAGAGGCGTAATCTTTGTTTTGAGTGATTTGAGTTTCTTTGTCACCCATTTTGTTGAAGAGTTGAGGAATCTCGGTTGAACTTTGCCGGGTGATGAGCAGATTCTTTCCATCCGTGTCCAAAATCTCGGCGTCTTCAAACTTCTCAGCCGAACTCATGAAAATCCTGTTCGGTTTCATTTCTCCGTCGAGTTTTAGTTCATCAATAAATGGACGAGGGGCATTTTCTTCCGGTTTCTTATCGTATTGCGTGCCACTGAGGAAGACTGAACTCCCATCGCCTGACATTTTGACTACTCGCCCAAATCCTGGTTTAGTGTCAAAAACCAGAGTTCCTGGTCGCTTGTAAAAATCTGTATCGGAACTCGTTTCCCAGACTTTCTTTGGTTCCGCGTTTGAGCCCATCTTGAGAACGCTCAAGATCGTCTTCTTATCTTCCGTTGTGTTAATGAATAAGGTTTGACCATCTTGCCCGTACCCGGCAAGGGAGAATGCTTCGGCCTGGTACACCACGGATGCATCGTCCTCCCCAAAGGGAGCTTTCCAAAGCATCAGCTGCTTTTTCGGTTTATCCTTTGAATCTTTGGGGAGCTTTTCATCTTGCATGAAGCTCAAACCCGCTCCATCTGGGCGCCAGCTGAGGCCTTGTCGTTGGGGCGGGCGAGCCTCGGCTTTGATCTGCACTTTGCGCTGACCGGAATAACTGAGAACAGCAACTTCTTTTCCTTCCGCGTTCCACAGGGTTTGCTTTCGCGCACCGCTTCCCGCCGGATTAAGGTACGTAAACTCACCCTCGAATTCCTGGACGATGTAGCCCGTACCGCTTGGATCAGGATCAAAGCTGGAGAGCATTTTGGGTTCTCCAACGCGTTTGACTTGCCCGTTCTTAGTATCTACAACACCAATTTGCACTGTCAGCAGATAACGAAGCAAATCCATATCCTCAGGGGTTTGGAGCAACCCTGCATAGGTACGCAATGAATCTGGTTTATCATCGCTTGTTCGCACTTTTGGCCCCATTGGGAGCGCATTCGTCTTCGGAGCACTCACTCCTTGTGGAGTGACCGGAACCGCAACCCGAGCGGAATCTCCAAACCATTGCACGGAAGTGATTTCCGTCATCTTGAGTTCTTTGGTGAGCTTTCGCAGATTCTCGCTTGCCACATCGTAAACGAATAATGCCGTTTCGGTATCGGTCATGCCGACAAAAGCGATCTTTGTGCCATCTGGACTCCAGCTTGCTCCCCAAACTCGAGTGTTGGCGGGCAATGAAATTGACTTGCGCGATCCATCGCTAAGCTTCATAATGTCTAGCCCAACCGTTCCACGCATTGTCATATTTCGATCGCGCATGGCAACAGAATCAACTTGGATTCCCCCAAGGTTGTAGTGCGGAGCACCGAGCCAAGCGAGGGGAGTTAGCCCGCCGCTCACGTTCACAATCATCCACTCATTGCTGGCATTCTTCGATCCACCCGTCACGTTTAGATGCCAGGGAGCAAGAGCGGCTTCTTCAATAAGCGATGAAGGCCGGATGTACCCTTCGGCTTTGAGGACATCATCATTGGAAAGTCCAGCCGCGAAGCCAGCACTCATTAAGGCGGTAATCGCAACTAATGCGGTTGCACGAACACTCATGCATTTGAACTTACCCTCAGTTCATTGCTATTTCAAACTTTATTTTGCGCTGAGCATTTGGTCAACAAATCGAACAAAGTATTTGCGGGAATCCCAAGGCCCGGGTGCAGCTTCTGGGTGGTACTGGATACTGCTGGCATCCGCACCTTTGATGCGAATACCTTCGACAGTTCCGTCGTTGACATTGAGTTGAGTCACCACTGCTTTCGATTCATCCAGCGATTCTGGATCAACCGCATAGCCATGGTTTTGACTTGTCATTGTGACCGTGCCATCTTCCAAATCTTTAACCGGGTGATTTGAACCACGATGCCCAAACTTGAGTTTATAGGTGGAACCCCCGACCGCTTGGCAAAGAATCTGGTTACCCAAGCAAATTCCAAAAATCGGACGCTGACCAAGTAACTTTTGGGCTGTGTTCACCACGCCACCCAACTTAGCCGGATCGCCCGGTCCAGGGCTGAGAAGAATCCCGTTAGGGTTGATGCTCAGAATTTCTTCCGCACTTGCAGTGCATGGAAAAACCTTGCTTTGGATACCGAGCGCGGCAAACCTACGGAGGATATTGAACTTTAAGCCGCAATCCAATACGGCGAGCGTGCCTTTGTAGCCGTCGGCTGTCTCGTTGAAATCTTCACGTCCCGAAAAACCCCAGCCATACGCTTCGCGGGTCGAAACTTCCCCAACAAACTCGCGATCATCGTAGCTCGGCGCATCTGCAAGCTTTTGGGATTGTCCCGAGGGATTATCGCTTACTATGCCCATTGTGACCCCCGCTGAACGAATTCGTTTTGTTAATGCACGGGTGTCAATGCCTTCGATTGCAGGGATTCCAAGTTCTTCAAGAAGTTGGTGGATTGTTTTGCGGCTCCGCCAATTGCTTGGATCTTTGCAAGCTTCCCGAACGACGATTCCCGCAACTTGAATCCGCTCTGACTCAAAATCGTCTTCATTGATTCCATAGTTACCAATGAGGGGGTAAGTGAAAACAACTATTTGACCTGCATAACTCGGGTCTGTGAGAATTTCTTGGTAACCGGTCATCCCGGTATTAAAAACTACTTCGCCAATTGCATCGCCTTGAGAACCCAAACGGCGTCCTAAAAGTTCTGTGCCGTCACTCAATACTAGTCGCGATTCCATGCGTTCCTAGATAATCACTTTACCCACGCACTCGCAAGTGGAACTGGGATTTAGGCAGGCAAAATTTCGTAACGGGTATTCCGCCGCTTTGGCGTGTATCCCGCGTCTACGATTAGCCGCTCAAATTCTTCCGAACTAAGAATGAATTTGTTCCCCGCCGCGCTCACAACATTTTCTTCGATCATTGTTGACCCGAAATCGTTCGCGCCATATCCAAGAGCCAACTGAGCAACTTTTGGGCCCTGGGTGAGAATTGAAAGCTGGAGGTTCGCAAAATTATCAAGGAAGATTCGACTCACTGCAACCGTGCGAAGATAATCGAAACTGCTGGCCTTGCGGTCAATCGGGAGGTTTGTGTCTTCTGGCTGGAAGTTCCAAGTCACAAATGCTCGGAACGGCTCACATTCATCTTGTAGGTCTCGGATTCGACCAAGATGCTCGACCCGGTCTTCCAGAGTTTCTACGTGACCAAACATCATACTAGCCGTGCTCTTGATGCCAAGCCGACTTGCGGTGCGCATGCACTCCAACCATTCGTCTGTCGTATCTTTGTAGGGTGCGATGATTTTGCGAACCCGGTCTACGAGAATTTCGCCACCCGCACCAGGAATGGAATGCAATCCTGCCGCTTTAAGCCGCGTGAGGCACTCTTCCAGGGTGAGTTTGCTGATGTGCGCAATGTAGATGATTTCCGCGGGGCTGAGAGCATGGAGAATGACTTGCGGGAATTTGTCCAAAATCATTCTAAAAGTTTCTTCGTAGTAGTCAATCTTGAGTTTGGGGTTCAGTCCACCTTGGAAAAGAATCTCTACTCCGCCTTTTTCTACTGTATCTTGAACCTTGCTAAGAATCTCTTCGTTCGTGAGCGTGTAGCCTTCTGCGTGGTTAGGCACTCGGTAGAACGCACAGAACTTACACCGCACCCAGCAAACGTTGGTGTAGTTGAGAATACGGCCGATAATGTAGCTCACGACTTTCGGGTCGGTTGATTGCTCGCGGCGGTAGTTCGCTAAAGTCGCGAGGTCAATAAGATTCTCGTGATGGAATAAAAACAGTGCGTCTTCTGGCGTGATCCTTTCGTTTGCGTAAACCTTTGCCGCAATCGTATCAATCGTAATGTCCGGAGAAACCGTCGCTGCCATCTGCTCCATTCTACTCCGAGCAGTTTTCTGAGTTTTCAATTTAGGCTGAAAGTTCATTTTCCGCCTATAATGGGGGCGTGCTTCGGGTTTCGGTCATCGTTGTCAGCTATAACACCCGAGAGCTACTGCGCGCCGCGCTCACTGCTCTGAAAAGCGAAGCTGTACATGAAATCATTGTCGTTGATAATGCCAGCCAAGATGGTTCAACGGAAATGGTGGAAGGAGAATTTCCGGAAGTCCAACTCGTCAAAAATTCACGCAATAAGGGTTTTGGGGCGGCAAACAACCAAGGAATCTCCGCCATGACTGGCGATGTCGCTCTACTTTTGAATTCGGATGCCCGACCAAAACCCGGCGCGATCGCAAAGCTTGCATCAGTTTTTCAAGATGAGTCTGTTGTTGCGGCGGGCGGAAAGCTATTGCATCCCGATGGAACTTTGCAACAATCAGCTTGTTCTCGGTTGACTCTATGGGCAGTGTTTTGCGAACAGTTCTGGTTAGAAAAGCTCCTACCGAATTCCAAGATGTTTAGCCCGTATTGGCAATCGACGAGATTAATCGCAAAAGGAAGCGGCCCGCACGAAGTCAGCCAAGTCATGGGAGCATGCCTGATGTTTCGCCCAATCACTACCTTTGACGAGCGCTTTTTCCTCTACTGTGAGGACACAGAACTCTGCGCAAGATTAGCCACTCGCGGAAAGATTCTCTACGTTCCCGAGGCTGACTTTATTCATGAACTCGGGGCAAGTACAAGCGAGAACCGTTGGTGGTCCATCGCCATGTACAACCGCGGGAAGGAACTATTTTTCCGATTCCGAAAAGGCAGCATCGCGCAGTTCGCCTGTTGGAGCATGAACCGCAAAGGCGCATTCTTCCGAATGCTTATCTATGGATTGATGTTCAAAAAAATGCAGGTCAAGCTTTGGTGGAAGGTGTTGACCGCGCCGATCAAAGGGCCACAGCTACCGTACGACGCTTAACGTTCATCGCCTGCCGCTTGATATGCGGTCAAAACATCCTCAACCAGACCATCCATCTTGACCTCGCCCGCGGCCAACCAAATACAGCGATCCGCCACTTTACGCACTGAATCCGGGTTGTGGCTCACAAAAAGAATCGTTCCGCCTTTCGCCCGGAAGTCGGCAATGTAATCGTAACACTTCTTTTCAAAGGCGTAGTCACCCACCGCCAAGACTTCGTCAACAATCAGGATGTCTGCATCAACATGAACGGCAATAGCAAAGCCCAGACGAGCTTGCATCCCGCTAGAATAGGTGCGTACAGGCGAATCAATATGGTTGTGCAACTCGGCAAAATCTACGATTGCCGGAGTTCGCTCCATGACTTCCTTTCGGGTCAGCCCCAAAATCATCCCATTGAATAGGATATTTTCCAACCCAGTGAGGTCAGGGTGAAAGCCCGCGCCAAGTTCAAGAAGCGGTGCGATCTTTCCATCAATCTCAATTGATCCGCTGGTTGGCTTGTAAATATTCGATAGCAGACTCAGTAGGGTGCTCTTCCCAGCGCCGTTTCTTCCCACTAAAGCAACGCACTCACCGTGACTGACATCAAACGAAACTCCGCGAAGCACTTCTAACTTTTCAATTCGTTTCTTCTTCCACCAAAGCAAAGCGGTCTTAAGTGAGGCCGCTCCCGAATGGCTGAGCGCGAACGATTTTTTGATTTCGCGCACCGAAATCGCGACCTTGCTCATGGACGTTCTACAAACCTCCACTTCATTCTGTTAAAGGTGTGATAGCCATAGAACAGTAGCGCGAACGAAGCCACTACCGTCACCGCAAATAGTCCGTAATCAAACGGACGTGGCCCGATCATTGTTGAAACACCGTTATCAATCACTTCGATCTTGCCAGGCGGCACCAACGCTTTGCGGAATGCCGTAGACATCATCGAAACCGGGTTCAAGTGATACAGAGTGTAAATCAGTTGCCCGTTGGGACGATTCTTCAGTGCGTAATAGACCGTTTCGCTGAAGTACATAATCGGCGTGACAAAGAACAGCAAATACAACGCCACACTGAGAATGTATTTCACATCCTCGTAGAACACGTTATAGGCGCTGATCAGCAAAGCGAGGCCAGTCACCAACGCTAAGTAAGGAATCAGGAGCAATGGTAAATAGGCGATCTTCCAAGTAAACGGAGCTACTTGAAACCCGGTAGTTGCCCACACCGCAAACAAAAATACAAAAAATACGACTAGAGCCAAACACAGGTGGATGAAGTTTGCGATTACCGCTGAAAGGGGCAAAATCTCGCGCGGGAAATATACTTTTTTCACCACTGGGAGCGAGGCGATCACAGACTGTGCTGAATCCATGAGTGACATATTAAAAAACATAAACGGCAAATACGCCGCCAAAATATACGCACTGTAGTTGTCAGTTTGATTGCCCAGCAAAAACCGAAATACGAACCACATCACTGCAACTGTGACGAGCGGATTGAGAAGACTCCACAAAAAACCGAGAGAACTATTTTTGTAGCGAATGCGAAGCTCACGCTCCACCATTGCAAACAGCAACTCGCGGAAACGCCAAAGTTCTTTGAAGTTCTCGCGCATCGGGTTTATCTTACTGCCTAAGGGGCAATCCTTGAAATCTCAATCAAGGTGACTTCCATCGTAAGATCGCCTTTCACCAGAGGCCAACGGCTGAGGAACTCTTCACCGAGGGATGTGCCTTGGATCACGGCTTTGCGGTATCCGCCGCGTTGTAGCCCATTTACCGCAAGTTCAAACACGTCTGGAACTTCACCTTGTCCAATAGTAAACGTAAACTGAACTCCCAACCGTTCCGAATCCATGAAAATGACATTGCCTTGACGGAATCGGTAATGAACCGTGACTCTATCGCCAATTTGCGCTTGAATTCCCGCCGTTCTGCGCACCTCAATGGTCTCCATTACAGAGCGTTTTTGCGAAACCACAGTCTGTAACTGAGTACGCATAGGTTCCATTTTAGTGGGCGGCATGAGCACTAAAAGCCAAGGCAACATGATTATCGTTCTAAGACGAACTGTTGCACGTAAGTGACTCTCAGTTATCCACGTTCCAGGTCGTCCGGGACTATTTGCCGCAGTTCTCCGGTAACCATAAATACAACCCGTTCTGCCATATTCAGCGCGTGGTCGGCTACCCGTTCCATGTGATGCACAGCCAATAGCATCCAACTGGCCGCAACAACCTGGTCTGGGTTAGAAACCATGTAAGCATGAACTTGATTGCGGAAGTCTCGGTACATACCGTCAACTTGGTCTTCTAATTCTGCAATTAGCGGAAGGTGGGTCGCATCTTTGCGGACAAATGCCTGGGCTGATTCACTCAGCATTTTAGAAACTGTCGAAGCCATGCGAGGGAGATCAATATAATCGGATCGCCCCATTTCCTTTTCAATTTTAAGCGTGATCTTGGCGATGTCTACACTAAGGTCGCCAACACGTTCAATATCGGTAATGATTTTGAGGACAGTGCCAATCTCGCGCAAGTCTGAACCCATAGGCTGTTGAAGAGCAAGCAGGTCTAGGCACCGCTCTTCAATCTCCATATTAAGGCGGTCTATTTCGTCATCCGCCCGCATGGCCTGTTTAGCGAGGTCACGATCAAGAGTATTGAGAGAACGTACAGCGAGGTCGAACATTGCCAAGGCCTTGTTCACCATCTCGAGAATTTCTAATTCAAGTGCCTCTTTCTCGACAGTGAGCACCTTACGTGGTTGAATCCCCTCGGACATTTTTTGTTAAGACGTTCAGACTACCAGTTATGGTTGGGACAATCTGAGTATAGGGCGATTGGCAAATCGCTTAGTTGAGTGGGAAGTGGCACAGGGCGGAATGGTCGCCTTTCATATCGTTTGGTGGCGGAGTCTGGCAAGTAGGCTGCGCGGCAGGGCAACGGCTTGCAAACTTGCATCCAGGGATATGGCTGGTGGGATCAGGAATCTCGCCCAGTGGAGCAGATGGAACGTGCCCCAAAGCCGCCAGGTTCGGGGAGGATTCTAAGAGAGCTTTTGTGTAGTGGTGCCGAGGCGATTCAAAAACATCCTCTGTCTTCCCTAACTCCACAATCTGGCCCATGTACATCACGGCGACCCGATCCGCCAAGTATCGAACAGTTTGCAAGTCGTGAGTGATGTATAGGAATGAGCACCCAGTTTCCGCCTTCAAGTCTTTAAGAAGGTTGAGTATTTGAGCTTGGATACTCAAATCCAGCGCGGCGGTTGGTTCGTCGCAGATCACCAATGGGGGCTGTAAGGCGATTGCACGGGCAATAGCGGCCCTCTGACGCTGACCACCGCTCAGTTCGTGGGGGTAGCGATCCAACAGCGAAATGGATAACCCCACTTGCTCAACGAGCGGCTCGATCGGGCGCTTTTCTCCGGCCAACCGAAGTGGTTCTTCGATGATTTTCCGCATCGTCCATTTCGGCTGGATGCTGGCAAATGGATCTTGCCAAACCATTCCGATGCGCTTACCTTGGCCAGATAAATCGTGCCCGACTTCTCCGCCCGCCACTTCAATTCGACCAGAAACGAATGGCTGAAGTCCGAGCACGGCTCTTGCAAGCGTCGTTTTGCCGCAACCAGACTCTCCAACAACCGCAACTGCCTCGCCCGGCAAAACGGAAAGACTGACTTCGTCAACGGCGGAAATCACACCCGAAGGCACAGAAAACTGGACGGTCAGGTCATGAACATCCAGCGCGTTTTTGGTCATCACAGGCGTGAGCTTTTGCTCCATTGGAATCTATTCGCCAGCTTACTCAGAAAATCGTGCTGATCAACACTGAGCAACCGAGTCATTCGAGGGCTTTTTGTGATGCGTACGGAGTCGCCGCTCAGCAGGTGAAGCCGGCTTTGCCCATCACAGCTCAAAACAGCGTCGCCCCGAGTTTCGATTTGAATATCAATCACTGCATCATCCCGTACAACCAATGGTCGAGCAGAAAGAGTGTGCGGCATGATTGCCGTTAGCAGTAGTCCGTTGATCGCGGGATCAATCACGGGGCCGCCTGCACTCAGGCTATATGCCGTTGAACCAGTTGGAGTAGAAACCATCACGCCGTCAGCGGGATAGCGGCTCAAACGCTTGCCGTCAACCTTTACATCAAAGGTTAGGATTCTCGTCGTTGCAGAACGTTGAACAACCGCCTCGTTCAGCGAATGCAGACTGGCCACCGTCCGCCCTTCACGGATCAGGTCGGTTTGCACCATCATCCGTTCTTCGATTTGCGCTTGTCCATCCAAAAACGAACTGATCGCAGCTCCGACTTCGGACGGCATACACTGGGTGACAAATCCAAACCGACCAAAATAGACTCCCAGAATAGGGGTGCCCGATTCACTGCAGAGGTGCGCGGCGCGAATCAATGTACCGTCACCGCCAAACGTGATCATTAAATCAGCTTTGCCAAGTTCATCAGCGGCAACGGCAGGAATTCCTAAAGCAACGGCGGAGTCACGATCCGCCCCGATAGTAACGTTTCGAGCCCGGAGGCTGTCGAAGGCTTCCTTAGCCGATTCGACCGCATCCGGGCGGAATAGATTGACGATTGTATGAATGCGCACGCTTAGCGGGATTTTAGCCGCGAAAGCTGTTGTTGCACACCGTCATTTTCCTTATCAACTGCAAGAGCAGCTTCCAAAACCTTAATTGCTTCGCTGACTTTGTTCTGTCGCTCAAGCACAATCGCAAGATTTTGGTAGGCAGGAATGAACTTTCGGTCGTTGTTCAAAGACTGGCGGAACAGACTTGCCGCTTCGTCGTGTTGAGTTTGGAGCAACGCCCACATTCCCAATCCGTTCAGCGCTCGTGAATTGTTCGGTTGTTCCTTGTTGACGTAAGCGTAGTGGAACCGCGCACCTGGTGTGTCACCGAGATTCCAAAGCCCATCGGCAAGGTCAAGTCGCACATCCATTCGCTTCGGATTTGACCGAACAACGCCTCGCCAGATTTCAACTGCTTCGTTAAGTTGGCCAAGCTTCACGTGAGCCGATGCGACGTTCAAAGTTGCTTCGACATTCTTAGGATCAAGCGCGGACTGTCGCTTGAAGCAATCCAAAGCGCCTTCGTATTCGCCCTTATTCCAAAGGAGAACGCCGAGGTTGTTGACTACGGCCGCATTATTAGAATCGATTGAAAGACTTTGTCGATAAGCGGCTTCTGCTTCCGCAGTTTGACCAGCTTGATCGTGAGCTCGAGCGACGTTGAACCAATAGTTCGCGTCGTTCTTCTTCATTTCCCGAACCTCTGGCGACATCCAAATGACCATCGCATCATCGTGCTTACCCGTATTGGTATAAGCGGTAGCGAGGTTCACTCTGATTTCTGCGTTTCCGTTCAGCTTGTTCGCTCGTTCCAGGTAAGGAATCGCGCTTGCTGGTTGATTCAACCGCATGTAAGCGAATCCTGCGTTGCTTGCGAAAGTATCTACGTCTGGTCGGAGGTCGCTAGCTTTTGCATAGTTGCTTGCGGCTTCTTTATCTTCCTTTAAGCCTTCGCAGGCTCGACCAAGGTTGTTGAGCGCGTAAGGATCATTGCTCCGTGCCGCACGAGCCAAGAATGGCTTGGCCTTTGCGTATTCGCCTCGGTTGAGGTAGAGACTGCCGATGTTGTAATCCGCAACTGCGTTGCCCGACTGCATTCCGGCGAGCTTTTCGTACAGGGCGACTGCTTTTGCTTCGTCGCCGCTCTTGCCTCGGCTGAGGTAAGCGTTTGCAAGGTTGTTGACAACGACTTCGTTAGTGCCGTCCAAGGCAAGGCTTCGCTCAAGAGAATCAATTGCTGAATCGTAGGCTTTGTTTTGAAGGTAAACATAGCCCATCCAACCGAGTTGGACAGCGGT
Source organism: Fimbriimonadaceae bacterium (assembly GCA_019638675.1). Lineage (GTDB taxonomy): Bacteria > Armatimonadota > Fimbriimonadia > Fimbriimonadales > Fimbriimonadaceae > UphvI-Ar2. The sequence continues at coordinate 2,288,141 of JAHBTE010000001.1, forward strand.
GAGTTCAGAATCTCCGCGAAGGGTGTCGAAAACGCCCATCGCTTCCTTAGTTCGACCCGTTCGGTGGTAGCTGATCGCAAGGTCAACCAAAACGTTTCGGCGCGAATCCATGTCGTCGCCAAGCAGATCAAGTGCTCGGTTCAGCGGATCAATTGCCTTTTCGTAATCTTTGCTGAGAACGTAGCAACTTCCCAACAGGGAAAGCGTGGTTGCGTTTCCTGGAGCCGCCATATCCAGAGCGGTGAATGCTTCAGCTGCCTTTCCGTATGCTTGAGTTGCGTAGAGCGAACCAGCCAAATTCTTGAGGTTCATCACATTGACATCAGCATTTGCGCTTTTGCCACGGATTGATTCGAGAACTTCAATAGCCCGGGCGTGATTGCCTGTTACCGAAGAGAGGTAACCGATCCAAGTCATAACCGAGAGGTTCAGTTTATCGGTTTGGTGAAGTGTTTCAAACTTCTCCAGAGCAACGGATGCAGCACCCATCAGGTCGGTAGCTTCTTGCTCCTTGAATTCTTTGATAATTACAGCGGCTTGGTCTTGAGTCTTGGAATTGACCTTGCTACCGTCGACGTTTTCTGCTGGAAGCTTTTCTAACTGGGAGTCTTGAGCAACCACCAAAAGGTGTGGCACTGCGGAAACCAGATTTGACCCAACAGATATAGAGCTGGCGTGAGCGGCGGCAGGTGCCACGGCTGATACCAGAACGAATGACCAAAACTGAGTGCGTTTCATACCGAAATTTCCCTTTTACTTTGAAGGAGCGAGGTTTCGGCAAACTCATTTACCGACCCGGTCAGCATCCTCCAGCTAATCTAGAACCTTCTCCAAGCAAGAAGTGTGCCAGTGCCACCATTCAGTTGCCGAGACAACCGCAACAGCTTCTCCATTGTAGCGGAATTTGACCTGATCCCCTAACCCGAGTGAGCCTAGCTTGCGTAGGTTCAGGCCACTGGGAATGTGACTTTGAATCTGATTCGACTGTTCCTTTGTTGTTGCAACAACTACAAATCCGGCAAATTCACCGAATAGCCTTGCGTCGTTTCTCGCGACATGAGGCGTATCCGGCAGATCAATCTCTGCACTTCGTTTACTGGCGGCAACCATTTCTAACAGACAGTGAGCTAATCCGCCTTCGCTTACATCGTGTGCGGCGCTGATAGCTCCTTGATCAACCAGCTTGGCAAGAGTTGAACAGAGCAGTTTTTCGCTTGCCATATCAGGAGGAATTGGAATTCCATCTTCTATCCCATGAATCTCGGTGAGGTAAGCACTCGCGCCTAATCCTTGTTGAGGAACTTCAGCGTGATCATAACTCAATAGCCATAGATCATCGGCTCCTTGGGGAATCATGAATCCGATGTGCTTTTCTGCTGATTCCAGAATCCCAAGCATCCCGATCATCGGAGTTGGCAGAACTTCGCCCAAATCTCCGTGATTGTAGAAGCTCACGTTTCCGCTGATGACTGGAGTTGCCATCGCCTCGCAAGCATCGGCAATCCCCCTAACGCTCTCATCAAATGTCCAATAGATGCCAGGATCTTCGGGACTACCGTAGTTCAATCCGTCGGTTGCGGCTACTGGAAGTCCGCCGGTGCAGGCTACATTTCGGGCGGCTTCAGCTACAGCAAGTTGTCCACCTACGTATGGGCTTTGCCGAACCCATAGACCATTACCATCAATTTTTACTGCTAGCCCTTTTTGTGTGCCACGCGGTGCCAATACTGCCGCATCGCCCTGACCGGGGAGCAGGCAGGTTTGGGTCTGGACTTGCTGGTCGTACTGTCCGTAAACCCAAGCTTTGCTTGCGAGATTCGGAGAACCTGCCAATTTAAGAATGGCTTGGCTTAAGTCGGATCGTTCAGGAACAGAATTGATATCGAATTTCTTTGCCCGGGTGCAGTGTTCAGGTTCGACTCCTTCCGTGCGATAAGTTGGGCAAGTGTCGGCAAGGTGTTTAGCTCTGACTTCTGCTACAACTTCGCCGTGACGAGTAACTCGCACGACGCCAGTATCGGTGACATAGCCAATGATTTCCGCGTGGACGCCCCATTTGTGGAACACGTCAATGACTTCCTGCTCGCGGCCTTTGTGCGCCACCGCTAACATTCGCTCCTGACTTTCGCTCAGCATGAGTTCGTAGCCAGTCATGTGGCTTTCGCGCATTGGAACTTTGTCAAGGTCAATTTCCATCCCGACATTGCCCTTTGCGCTCATTTCGATTGTTGAACATGTCAATCCCGCTGCGCCCATATCTTGAATCGAATGAACCGCTCCGGTCTCTAGAGCTTCCAGAGTTGCTTCGATGAGTTGCTTTTCTGCAAAGGGATCGCCAATCTGCACGTTCGGGCGCTTGGAATCATTCTCGTCTTCTAGTTCTTCACTAGCGAATGTTGCGCCATGGATTCCATCTTTGCCCGTTGCAGAACCTAAATAAATGACTGGGTTCCCAACCCCGCCTGCTCCCGCTGTGGCTACTTTATTGACATCAAGAATGCCAACGCACATCGCATTTACCAGCGGTCTGCCGCTAAATCTCGGATGGAAACTGACCTCTCCCGCAACGGTAGGAACACCTACGCAGTTTCCGTATCCGCCAATGCCACGAACAACCCCATCAACAAGAAATCGGTTGCGACGTACGATTTCATCACGGGCTTCTCCATCTCGGATTGGGCCAAACCTGAGTGAGTTCAGGCTGGCGATAGGGCGAGCCCCCATTGTGAAAATATCGCGGATAATCCCACCAACTCCAGTCGCGGCCCCCTGATACGGTTCAACTGCGCTCGGATGGTTGTGGCTTTCTACTTTCATTGCCACGCCTAAACCATCGCCGATATCCACGATGCCTGCGTTTTCTAATCCTTCACCTTCGATAGCTTCTTTGTATTGTTTGAAGTAATTCAGGATCGGTCGGGAGTATTTATAACCGCAGTGTTCGCTCCACATCACAGCAAACATTCCGACTTCGGTCAGGCTTGGTTCACGTCCTATCAGTTGAACGATTTGCTCGAATTCGGAATCTCGCAATCCCATTGAGCGATATACTTCAGGAGCCATCGTGACCATACTCCGAATCTTACCGTTGACCCTCCTCATTCTCGGGTCGGTCGGCTGCTCAAATGACAATCATAAATGGGTCGGAACCTGGAAAGGCAGCAACACTGACCTAGTGAACGACGAAGTTGCCAAGCTTGACCCGGTCACTGCAGAAAGTTTGCGGTTGGTCATCCTCAAAATTAATCCAGATTCCACGTTTATGCTTTCGCGCGCTGGATTCCCCACCACAGGAACATTTATTTTTGGTTCACAAAAATCCACGCTGAAAATCGAAAAAATCCTTGATCAGCCGATTGAACGAGCCAACCAAAGCACCAAGAATCAGAACCCTAATATCACCGTTGAATGGGTGAACAAAGACACGATCCGTTTAGTGGATCCAGAAGACTTCGGAAGGCCGCCCGTTATCTTGACGAAAGAGCGCAACCCTTAAACCATTCATCTCGTCTTTAGTGGTTGAACGGCAATGGGATACTTAGTCGGCGCATTCGTCATTTTGGTCATCGGCGTGATTTGGTTCATTGCCATGTACAACCGCCTCGTTGCTTCACGTCAACTCACCATGAATGCTTGGTCGCAGATTGACGTTCAAACTAAACGACGCTACGACTTGATTCCTAACCTCGTTGAAACCGTTAAAGGAATGATGGCGCACGAAAAAGACACCTTGGAGCGGGTGATCGCGGCCAGAAACCAAGCGGTCGGGGCGCATGGGGTTGCCGAAAAAGGTCGCGCAGAAGGCGTACTAACCGCCGCACTTGGCGGATTTTTTGGGTTAGTCGAAAACTATCCCGACTTAAAAGCAAATACGAATATGCTGGAGTTACAGGAAGAACTCCGTGAAACGGAGTCGAAAATCACGTTCGCCCGCCAGTACTACAACGACGTGGTGACGAGCTACAACACAATGCTTGAAACTTTCCCGAGTAGCTTAGTGGCAGGCGTTGGCTCGTTCAAATCGCGCGAGCTTTTTGAAATCGAAAATCCCGCCGAACGAGAAGCCGTTAAAGTTCAGTTTTAAGCCGCGCGCCGCATTTCGTCTGAATCTACTCCTGATTCCAAGAGCGTTAGTTCAAACTGAGGCTTTGCAGTTTTCGCGGCCACCGTATAGAACGCGGCTGCGCTGATAATGTAGAGTGCGCCGATTGCAAACCAGATCATTACTGATGATGTTCGGCTGCTTTTGAAATCTAATTACCCCGCAAGTGTGCGAGAACTAGATTCTTGCTTTTTCTGCGCCTTGGCGCAAGGTGCTCGGCGATATTCCGAACCGTTGCAAAAATGCCCGACTGAAGTGAGCTGAACTCACAAATCCCATGCCGGATGAAATTTCTTGAATTGGCAAATCGCTTGCAATAATCTGTTGACGAGCTTTTTCTAACCGCAAATGCAGAACGTACTTATGAAATGGTTCGCCTGTGCGCTCGCGGAACAAGTGCCGGAAGTGGCTGGTGCTCATTCCCACTCGACCAGCGATATCATCATCGCGGACTGATTTTGCGAAATTCGATTCAATCATCCGCAGAGCCTTTTCAATAGCCGCTTGGCTTGGCGAGCGATCGGAACTCATCACGTCCATCGTGAGGAATTCGAATAGGCTGGTCGCAACTTCGCAGATTTCTTCCCTGGTTGAGATTTGGTCAAGCTTTCGTGCGGCGTCCAGTTGGAATCTGTGGAGTTTGCGTTCCACTCCAAAATCGAGCAAAGCCGCGCTCAGAACCGCAAGAAAAGTCAGCACGGAGCCTTTTGCCTCGTCCAGTTCCTTACTGATCAGAATTCCTTCTTTAAGCTGAGCTAAGGCTTGTTCAAGTTTTGGCCAATCGCGCAATCGAACCAAAGAACCGATTTCGCCCAAAGAAATCTTATCGCCATAACCCCGGAACGGGCAAACTGCTTTGCTTTCTGTTTCAAATTCTGCTTCAAAGATCACAAAACTTGCGGGAGTTCCAAGGTCACGGAATTCGATAGAAGCAATCGGCAATTGGTGACCAAGATCAATAGTCAGTTCATCAACCCGGCACGGAGTACCTTCCACATCAACTGTGCCAACAGAAAGCAAACGTGAACCGTCACCATTCATTCGGTCGAGGCTTACACCGTCGGTTGCATCACCATAATGGCGACCGTTGATGAGAGTGAAGTTAGAGAGTACCGAGCCATCGCTGCCAAGAAAATTAAGCGATGCCCCGATCGCCCCCACTGGCTCATGGCTGAGTTGAGCGTACAAGGCAAAGATGCCCCGCAAAACGACTTTAGAGACCCTTTGCGCGCCTTCTGGTACTTGAATCACTAATCTCTGCGGAAATGCACGAGCAGGGTGTAATCGTGCCCCACCGCCATGACTTTGCCAGCCAGAAACAGAGGCACCATTCTTCACCCATCGCGGAGCAATGGGTGAAGAATTAATCTTGCCGGGCAGAAGAACGGACACTAGCTTTACTTTTCGCGGCTAACCGAAGTTGTTGTGTGCGGCAGGTGACCGAATAGCGATTCTCGCATTCCCGTCACGCCCTTGCGATGGAGCTCAATATCCTTTTGGAAGTAGAGAGGGATCCACGCAACGTCTTGAAGAGCCACGTCTTCTGCTTCCTGGTAAAGCGGAATTCGCTCATCCATGTCCACTAGCTTGTCAGCCTTTGAAGTGAGCATGTCGAACTCAGGGCTAGAGTAGTAGAACTTATTTTCCGGCCCGTTGGTTGCCAGCATGTGACTCAGGAAGTTTTGAGGATCAAGGTAATCGGCCGCCCATCGCATGTGATAGAACACCTGCTCCTTGTTGTTGTAGACCTCAAGATACTTTTGCCATTCCATCGGAAGCACCCGGACTTCAACACCGAGGTTCTTTTTGATCTGGCCAGCAACTGCTTCCGCTACGGTTTTGATGTCTGGATAACCTTCGCGGTGGGTGAGCTCAAGCGCAGGCATACCTTTTCCACCTGGGTAACCAGCTTCAGCCAGTAGCTTCTTAGCCGCTTCTGGGTTGTAATCGTAGCCTTTGCCCTTTTCGCGATGCCCTGGCACGCCTGGAGGGACGATTGTGAAAGCAGGCGTGTTGACTCCACCTAGCAGGTCGTTGACGATGGAATCTCGATCAATTGCCATCGCAAAAGCTTGTCGCACCCGCTTATCACCAAACGGTTTGTAGATTTTTTGGTTCATCCCGACGTACCAAATGGATGGTCGTTGGAAGTACTTCACCAAATCCTTCAAAGCAGGGTCTTCGAGGACGCCTTTCAAATCTTGGCGCTGAAGTTGGATCACGTCCAATTCGCCGTTCTTGAATTTTGTCAAACGAGTGTCAGCGTTGAGAATGACTGGTCGTTCAATTCGTGTGAGTTTTGGCTTACCTCCCCAATAATCTGGGTTAGCTTCTAAGATGGCAAGTTGCTTGTCATCGAAGCGAGCCATTTTGTAAGGGCCGGTTCCGACCATTTCTTCAGCTTTGTTGATTTCGCGATCAGAAGGAACCGATTCCTTTGGCAGGATTGCGGAAACGAGGTAAGTGAGCTTTCCAAGGAAGTAAGGAGTCGGCTGTTTGAGCTTGAATTTGACGGTCATGTCGTCAACAACTTCGATTCCCGGCACGGAATCAGTCGTGCCGGCTCGCATTTCGCTCAACCCAATTATATCGCTGAGGTAAGCATCAACGGTTTGAGATTTCAAACCTGCATTGCAAGCACGTTCGATGCTCCACTTCACGTCTTCGGCTTTTACTTCGCGGCCGTTGTGGAACTTCACGCCTGGGCGGATTTTGAACGTCACTTCGGTGGCATCGTCGGAAAACTCCCAACTTTCAGCAACAAGACCAACAACATTGTTGTTTTCGTCCCAGCCAACCAAACCTTCGTAAACCTGCTGGAGCATGTCTAGCGTGTCGCCATCTTGGACAACCGCCGAATCAAGGCTAGTGGGGTTGTTAGGAATCGCATACCGCAAAACATTTTCTTCTGCTTTGCCGCCACGTTCGCTGAAGTTGCCGGGGCTACAGCCGTTGAGGACTGCTAACGCCGAAAATGCTATGGCAATAACTGCCGTTGAGAGAAAACTCACCCGCATGTTAACTATTTTACTCAGGGTGTGAGTGAACTGGTAGCCGCGCCGTCATTTCGAGCCTCTTGAATCAATCGCCCCAGGGCCACCATGCGCTTATCTGCATGGTATTCCATGATTTCTTTTAGGAGGTACGCAGTCTCAACTGCTCTTCTAAACTTAGGTGGAGGTTCATCAACTTCAGATAGTTTGCTTAAGCCTAAGAGAACCTCGATATCTACCCAAATGACTTGGCCGCCTATCGTGTCAGCGTCATCAACTGGGCCACCAACTGCAAGATCGAACGGAACTGGTGTTTTAGTAAGCTTTTCACCCGTTGTCATGCAGATCAACCATTCTGGGGCAAGACCTTCTTCTTGCAAAAGCTTATTGAGTCCCCATACCAAAACGGGCCAAATATCTTCAGCGGACTCTAATCCTCGCATGACTTGAACCGAGAGTTCAAATATTTCTGGGGCAGGAGCTCCGAACGGAACAAAACTGCGGATCGTATCGCACCAAGCAATTCCCGCCATCATGCTTTCGTAATTAGTGCGAAGACCAGGAAAGCTGGTGATTGGGGCGCAGTGCTTCAAAAAACTTCGATGCCGACCCGCTTCCCAGGTGAACTTAGCGTAAACCATAAGCTCGCTCGCACCTGCGAGGCGGCTTCCCCCTTTTCGGGAGCCTTTAGCAACGACATCCACCAATCCTAGGGTATCGGATAAAAGAATCAGACGCCGATCATTTTCACCGGCGTCTGAACGATGCACTACAAGTGCGGGAGCAGTTATCTCTGCCGTGGCTTTACACCCTCTGCGTGAGGGTTTGCACCCACTCGTTCACGATAAAGCTCATTCGGTCGATAACCAACGCAAACCGTGCCATAACCGTGCTTCCGAAGATTGCACCGAAACCAACCATCAGCATCCAGCGGCCAAGCTTGTTCACGCCAAGCATGAACTTGTTCTTAAGTTCAAAGCTGAATATGAAGTAGCTAAACGCAGAGATAAACGTGACAACAAAGATCAAGTTCGTCAACGCTTGGGTTGGGTAGAGGTTGTTGGCTAACTGTTGCTGAACACTGGCAAGTTGAGCTGGATCAGCAATGGTTTGCACCTGACCGTTAGCAACCTCAAGAGTTGATGGTCGCGACATTGGTGAAAATGTCGTCGGAATCACCGGCTGCATTGAGCTATAGACCTGCGGACCCCACGTTTGCCACCAAACTTGAACCTGTTGACCAGACCACAACCCGAGGATGATTCCGATTGGAATCTTGCTCATCCAGTTATGTTTTTTGCTGAACACCATGTAGCCCATGATCCCAATCGGGAGCAGAGCCGCCCAAATCCAGTGACCGGGGGTAGCAGGAGCGGTTGGAGTCGCTGCCATACCAAAGGTGTACACCCACCAGTCGGTATAAAGGGTGTCCTTCCAAGCGGCAACCACGCCGTACCCAGCTGCGAGTCCAAGGAACAAGTGCTCCCAGAATCGGTAGAACTTGGTTTCCTTGTACAGCACGCTGTAAAGGCCAATGGTGGCTAAAACCCCAGCCGAGATTTTAATGATCGCAAATGTCTGCGGATTCATTATTCACCCCCCTTGCGAGTCGCTCTTCGGCTCATAAACATTCCAACGTTTCCGAGAATGACGGCGAGTATGAGGAGCACAAGCGCAACGTGTAGTGTTCCGTAGTATTGATTTCCACGGGCAAATGTTTTGCCTTCTGCAACTTTGTCAACGCTCGAAGTCTTGGCCCAAGTTACTTTCGGCCGCTCGTCTCCATTAGAGATGTTGATTCCGTTCGCCATGAGGTACTCGGTGTCGTAAACGCCTTTCAATCCAATGGCAATTCCCTTGACTTGACCAGATTGATAGAACGGCAGAACGCCAGGGCCTGTAACCCCGGTGACCATTGCCGTGATCGGTACCTTGTTGGCAAGTCGCTGAATAGCGATATCAATTGATGCAGAAGCGGTGACGACAACCATCATCTTGCAGTCGCCAATCTTTCTAATGTCTTTCAATACATCGGTCTTGAAGATGTCAACTTCCCCGCCTTCTGGAACCTTTGAAGTTCGGTTTGCCCAAGCTTGACGGAGGTCGGTTCCCATGTTGGTGTTGGTTGCCTCTGCGTTTGCAAAGTAACCAAGGTCAAGGTAATCCTTGCCAACTTGGTAAACGTAGAGCCCTTCAGCTTTCCGTTCAGCATTGATACGTGTGATAACCGTTCGCGCAACTTGCGGAGCGACTGGGTCAGCGGCTGAGTAGAACACAAACTTGAGTTTTTGGCTCATTAGCAGACGCATGAGGTTTTCGAAGTGCCCCATGCTTTCGCCGCGTGTACTATTCGTCCAGTCTGTTTGGACAAGCACGGTACTACCTTCGGGAATCGCCATGACAGTTGCGTAAAAGTCTTTACTGCTTGGATCAGGCTCAACCGGAATCTTAACGGGGATGAATAATCCCGTACAAACGAACACGACCAGAATCACATAAAGAATGCGACGGTCTACTTTTTGCATCTTGTCCCAGAATGTCACGACGATACTCCTCCTTTTTCTAATCCGAGCCAGAGCCGCAAGCCCATGGCAAGTGCGCCTAAGAAGACTCCAAAGTCAATTGCACGGATTGCAGGAATCTGCATTGTGCTTCGTAGCCAGTCGGCCATTACGTTGAGCTTAAAGTTCATGAAGAACGGATTACCAGTCTGTACGACCAAGCTTTCTATGCCAGTTCCCCAAGCGTAAGTCAATGCCCCCATCAGGTTCAGCATCAGGATGAGAGCTGACGCCATCATAACCGTTGCTTCTACACTGCGGATGCGGAATGCTCGGTAGGCGGCAGATAGAATGAAGAACGCGATCATGGAGAACATCGCGGAGTCCATCTGCTGGTACATCCCTTCAAACATCAAGTCGTTTGCGTATTGGAAGAATCCCCAGTTGCTTGGTTCGTTCAGCAATCCGTTGTCATCCATGAACTTGCGTTGTCGCCAGTCCATAAATCCGACAGTGGTCATCAACGCAAAGCAAACCAATAGAACTGTGCTGAATCCCCAGTTTTCCGACTTGCGACGGACTTTAGTGATGTGAACTCGGACGAGTGAGAAGATTCCGACCCCGAGCAGAAACGCTTGAAGAACGTTTGTAATCTTCCCGACCGGGTCAATCGCCTGGTTAATCGTAAACCCGATTTGCTCCGACAGGTTCCGCGGAACGTCGTTCTGCAAATCAGCCCCAATGGGTTTTGGCCAGAGATAAGCCAAAACGTAAGGCAAACCAGCTAAAAACGTGAATCCAACGATGATCCATCGCCGAAGGTTGGATGGTACTTGGGTGAAGGCAAACAGCAGGGCTATCCCGAGCAAGAGCCCGATAACAACCCAGATCACCAACCCTTGACCGGGAAGTTTTCGCCAAAAGTTTTCTGTATTTTGGGCTAGCAGAAAAATAGTATTGTTCATTCTCCACCACCTCCAGTTTCAGCTTCTGGCTCTGCCGGTTTCTTTTCACGTTCAATTGTCACTAATTCTTCTGGAGTGTAAGGGTTAAAGAAGCGATTGACCATCGTATCGCTTTTCTTGACCCGTTCCGGAGTAACCGTTCCATCTGGGCCAGCTTCAACTGGAGTCATCGAACTCACGCCTTGGTTGTCGGTTCGGTGTTCGGTGGTCATTCCAGTCATTTCGTAAGAGCCAAAAAGGGTTCCGAAAATAACCATTCCAGCGATCACGATTTTTGCCCAATCTTGACCGACCAACGATCCAACCAGAACCGGTTGTCGTGTGAGATATGCAGATGCGGCATAGAATTCGTCACCAATCAAAACGTAGTCGCAGGCGGCGATAAAGAACGGTGTTTGGGTGGACTGGGTTGAACCAGCCACCTGAATCGCGCCAATAGCGTTTGATGTTTCTGCAAAAATCAGCGATTCTGCGTAAAACGCACCAAGCAGGAAGGTCGCCGCGACTTTTTCGCGGTGGATGATCCCGCTGACCCCGGCCGCAAACGCAAACTGTTGGTCAGAAATAAATTGAACTGTTTCTGGAGTGAACTTATCCCCGACACCCTGTTGAGTGTAAACGTCTCGGATGACTTCTTGCGCAACTGCGAAAACCGGAGCATTAGCACAGCAAATGCGAACCGGAGTTGCAAACTGAGCGGCAGTCTTAGTGACTTGGGCAAAGATGTTAATCGCCTGCACGGAAATCGCATCCAAAACCCCGATACCGGGAACCATCAAAACCGGGCGCCCCATTTCGGTTGCCCGACCAATTGCATCGTCAATTGCGTTCAAACCCGAAATACGGCGGATAAACAGCGAGTCAGCATTTTTGTTTGCCCGGCGGATATTGACCAGAATAAACGTAACCACCATGAGCGTTACGGCTATCCCGATCCAGCCGGTGTCAAGATACTGTTCGCCCTGCAACCAGTTAAACATCAGTTTGATTCCTCGTCATCATTACTTGTCACTTCGGAACTATCGTTCCTTAAACTTTTCTGTTCATCAGGCTTGATTGGCTCAGTCGGATCCTCTAGTGAGCGAATCAGCTTTTCAACTGATTTCATGTTCCCAAATAGTCGCCCGTAATCTTGCCAATTGCCCAACCCCACCAAAGATCCAAAAAACGGCGTCGTGGCGATCGCTGCATTCCCAGCAATCCCCGCCAGAGGTTTGTGCATCTCCAGAAAGAAGACGACCGGAACCTCCAGTTTTCGTCGCTTAACTTCGTATGTCAGTTTCGCGATCAACCGATCCTCCTCTTCAGGAGTGAGTTTCTCTGCCCACGTCGCTTCCATATTCCTCAATGAGTTCGGCTATTTTGCCCAATACTTCGTCTCGGTTGCCACTAAATCTCAAGTAAACGCCCCGAAATGCGTCTAAACGGGAGTTTTTCTCTAACGGAGAAAGCCGAACCCCGTCTGGCATATCAATCAGACGCTTAACATTATCCCAACGAATCGCTGTGACATTAAAACCGCAGTGGGAGCGGGCTTCCTCGTTATTTAACTGATAATTCACAGGCATAAACAGCTCGGCGGTAGAAGCTACCATAACAACAACGCCGACTAATGCTCCGAGAATTCCGCCAATAAACATATATCCCACAACCGCCACGATCATCGTGATTATCGCTACAGCTAAGCGTTTTTGCGGCATTTGGCTGCCGATGTTCACTTTCCAGCTCAGCGGCTCGATAGCCGCTGAAGCAGTTTCCTGAGTGGGTTCGTCTGCCAAACCGTTATCGCCAGTCGTTGAAGAGGCTGCTAATGGATTCATTTAAGTGAATCCGGCGGATTGCTTCGCCCAGCAATGGAGCACTTGGCAAAACGGTCAGCTTTGGAAACTGCTTTTCACTGCCGAGCGGAATAGTATCCATCGTCACAACCTTGCTGACTACGGAATCTTGCAATCGTTGAGCCGCGTTACCGCTGAACACCGGGTGGGTGCAGCAACACATAACTTCAGTTGCGCCTCGTTTCATGAGTTGTTCTGCACCCATGATGATTGAGCCGCCTGTATCAATCATGTCGTCAATCATGATGCAGCGCTTGCCTTCGACATCGCCGATGATTTCAACGATGTCCACCTTGTTTGGTTCAGGTCGCCGTTTGGCGATGATCGCAATAGGCGCTTTCAGCATTTCAGCCAAGCTACGGGCGCGAGGCACCCCGGCAACGTCTGGGCTGACAACCACAACGTCATCCATTTCCGCAAAGCCCTCGCCTTGGAAGTACCGACCAAGAATCGGCCCGCCATAAAGGTGATCAACTGGAAGATCAAAGAAACCTTGGATTTGCTCAGCGTGCAGATCAACGCAAACCACCCGGTGCGCGCCTGCGGTACCGATCAAATCTGCAACCAATCGCGCGGTGACAGGTTCGCGTGGCTTGATCTTCTTATCCTGGCGAGCGTAGCCGTAGTACGGCATGACAACCGTCAGTCGGCGGGCGCTGGCTCGGCGGAATGCATCCAGCATGATCAACAGTTCCATTAAAGAATCGTTGACCGGAGCGCAGGTGGGCTGAATAATAAATACGTCGTTGCCGCGAGAGCTCACCTCAACCATTAGCCGGATTTCGCCATCACTGAATCGGGTGGAAGTCAGGCCGCTGAGTTCGATTCCCAGGTAATCGGCGACTTTCTGACCAAGCTCTTTGTGAGAGTTACCCGCAAACAGTTTCATTCCACTCAAATCTGAACTCATTTTTTCTCCGATCCCTTCGCTGCGCGCCAAACTGTGTACCACTGCTCTTTATTCTCCTGCCTGCCACGACCGATTGCCATTGCTCCGCTGGGAACGCCTTTTGTGATCACGCTTCCAGCGGCTACAAACGAACCGTCCTCTATCTTAACAGGTGCAACCAGCGTAGAGTTTGATCCCACAAAACAATCACTCCCAATTTCTGTGTGAAACTTGTGGAAACCATCGTAATTGCAGGTAATCACGCCCGCACCGATATTTGTGTTGGAGCCAATGCTCGCATCACCAATGTAGGTCAGGTGGCTGATGCTTGTGTTTGGCCCAATGGCGGCGTTCTTGATTTCAACGAAATTGCCAATCTTCGTACTTGGCTTGAGGTGAGCTTGGGGCCGGAGATTTGCGAACGGGCCACAACGAGAACCTTCCTCCATTGTTGCTTGATCCAGGTGACTCATAAATGCTCGGCATCGGTTGCCAATAGTTGAACTCTTCACCCAAGTATTCGGACCGATCTCACTGTTCGCTCCAATCGTGGTTTTGCCTTCCAAGACAGTATTAGGGTGAATCACCGAGTCTTGACCAATTGTCACATCAGGGCCGATCGAGATAGAACCTGGGTCAATAATCGTGACGCCGTTTTGGGAATGCCGCTGAAGAATGCGCTCCCTTACAATTTGCCCGGCCTGAGAGAGTTGCCACCGGTCATTGATTCCTCTAAATTCATCCGCGTCTTTGCTCGTGAAACTCGAAATCTTGCCGCCTTCGTTCGCAACCATTTCGATCAAATCGGGAAGATAGTATTCGCCTTGCGCGTTGTTGTTTTTGACCTGAGGAAGAAGCTCGAATAACTTGGGGCCGCTGAAACAGTAAACGGCAGGATTGATTTCTTTAATGCTTAGTTGCTCAGGCGAGCAATCTTTGTGTTCTCGGTTACCAATAATCGCGCCTGATTCGTTTCGCAGTATTCGCCCATAACCAGTCGGGTCATCCAGTGTGCAAGTGGCAAGCGTGAGTTCAGCTGAATCGCCTTCATGGATTTTAAGAATTGAACTGATTGTTTCCGTGCTGAGCATCGGCACATCACCCGCTAGAACCATCACTGGGCCTGACCAATCTTTCAGCGCTGATTCTGCTGACCGAACAGCATGAGCGGTTCCGAGTTGTTCGCTTTGCACCGCGTATTCAACAAAATCGCCAAGAACTGCGCGAACGTGATCAGCTCCGTGTCCGACCACAACAACGATTCGCTCGACTCCAGCTTCTACCAAGGCGCGGCGCACCCATTCCACCATCGGAACTCCACAAACAGAATGGACAACTTTCGGCAGGTCGCTTTTCATGCGAGTTCCCTGCCCGGCGGCCAAAATTATTGCGGCTGGCTTATTCATCGGCAAGGAAGACGATACCCAACACGCTCAGATCGTGTAGCATTCTGAACTATGCCGATCCACGTCTCGACCCACCCGCTTTCTGCGCATCTGCTTGCAAACCTCCGAGACACGGGCACCGATCCTCAGACATTCCGGCGTTCGGCAAAAATTCTTTCCACCATCCTTGCCCTCGAAAGCACTCAGCACCTGCCCGTTGCCGAAGGTGAAGTGCAGACTCCGCTCGAAAAAACGCAGGCTACGAAACTCGGTGCGCCCCTTGCCGTAATACCAATTCTGAGAGCAGGACTATCCATGCTAGAACCGTTCCTAGAACTTTTCCCCGACGTCGCAGTGGGATACGTGGGGTTAGAGCGAGACGAAAAAACCGCCAAGGCAAGTTCTTACTACTGCAAACTGCCAAATCTGGCGGGAAAAGTCGCAATCGTGGTTGACCCAATGCTCGCGACTGGTGGCTCGGCTTCTCAGGCGATCAAGTTGGTCAAAGCCGAATCACCCCATTCTGTAATCCTCGTCACGGTAGTTGCGGCTCCAGAAGGCGTCGCCAAGATGGAAGAAGATCATCCAGAGATTCCGGTCTATACCGCCGCACTCGACCGCGAGCTTAACGACAAAAAGTACATCTTGCCCGGGCTAGGCGACTACGGCGACCGATTGTTCGGAACGCTCTAACTGATCGCCTGAATCCAACCCTTCAGACTGTAGTAGCTAGTGACACGGCTCAGTTTGCCGTTCGATTCTTCAAAAAAAGCCGCCGCACGGATTGCGTATTTTTGGCCAGTTGCTTCCGGAAGTCCGCTATCGGTTTTGATGTACTCGCCCTCGCAAATAAATTCAATGGCCCCGCGATTGCCGTTTGCAAAATAAACCACTTCGTTTAGTTGCTCGCGATAACACTCATCCATGTGAGCCTTAAACTTACGAAACTGATCAAGGCCGATTTGAGTTTCGCCTTCGTTGATTTCATGAACGACATCATCGGCGAGCGTTGCAAGCATTCCCTCCGCATCGTGGCGATTGAACGCCTCCACATATCCACGCATCAACTCCTCAATCGTATTCACTGTCTCAGAATACGCCCGGCGTTGCCCAAGACCCCCAACCTCAGAGGTAACCTAATCTTATGCCGCAACTGATTCTTGTTCGCCACGGTCAATCGCTTTGGAATCTCGAAAACCGCTTTACCGGATGGGTGGACGTTCCGCTCACCGAACAAGGAATCGAAGAAGCTCGCCGCGCAGGAGAATTGCTCAAACCCACTCTGATTGATGTGGCGTACACCTCTGGTTTGCGACGCGCCCAAGAGACACTCGCGCATATTTTAGAAACTAGTGGCAAGAGCTACGTCCCGGTCATCCGCGACCAAGCCCTCAATGAACGAGACTACGGCGATCTCAGCGGGCTTAACAAAGACGATATGCGGGAAAAATATGGCGAAGAGCAAGTCCATATTTGGCGCCGCTCGTATGATGTTGCTCCACCTAACGGCGAATCGCTCAAAGACACTCGCGCCCGAACGCTTCCGTTTTTTGAGCGAGCCATTCTCGGCGACATTAAGCAAGGAAAAAATGTTCTGGTAGTCGCTCACGGAAACAGCAACCGGAGCATCGTCATGGCGCTCGAAAATCTCACGCCCGACGAGATCCTTGCCAAAGAACTCGCCACCGGCGTACCGCTCGCTTATGAACTAGAAACCAACGGGAAAATGATTTCCGTTTCTGTTCTCGGCTAATCAGATATACATGGCTTGAACCGCCCACGGTTCAAGCCACCCACATTTTTGTTTTCTGCCGAATGAGTTCGTACCGGTTGTTCCCAATTGCTCGCATCAGATATCCGAGCTTGGCGATTTCCATGCGTAGCATCTTGCGGCGGGCTTCTCCAACCTCGCTCATGTCGAGATCAATTCCCATTTCCGATTCACGAACTGCAGTCGCGGCGGCTTCTTTTGCCCATTCCAAAACCTGCGCAAAGCTGCCAGATGATAGAAACTTGTCTACATTCATAATTACATAGACGTTTTTAGTAGACAAATGATTCCTTCGTTCTAAATTAGCTTCAAAAAAAGTAGGACGCCGTGCCATCCGTGGCACGACGCCCTATATTTACCCTTCAGCCCAAGGGTGTTTCCCTATTCGCCTTCCTTAGCGTGGTGTGTGGTCGTTTGCCAAGTCCATCAGACCAGCAACCGTGTTTTGAGCTTGTTCTTGAGTGGGAAGGCCCATTGCATCCTTGTGCTCGCTGACAGTGTTGAACAGGCAAGCAATCGCGCGTCGGGTTTTCTTTTCCACTGCATCAAGGTCTTTGGCGTATGCCAATCGGTGAGTCTTCTTTTGGATTTCGTGCAAGGAGATCAAAGCTTGATCCAACTTGTACTGAATTGACTCATCTTCACCATGGTTTTCGGTCAAGTAGACCAAGAACATATCGCGCATTGCTGCAGCTACTTCGTCCGTGGTTTCCTTATCTTGTCCGGCCAGGATGATAGTTTTGAACTCATCTTGCTTTTCGATCAAGAAGCTATCCAAAGCTTGATCGAGGCTGCCACTTGTTTCGTGAGCGAGCTTTTCGATTTCAGCTTCGATATTGACTTCCAAATCCTCGCGGATGATTGGCATTTGTTCTTTAGCAAATTCTGGAACTTGCTTGATGAAGCTTGGAATCTCTTGCTTCAAGTAAGAACTCAACTGTGGTTGAGCTTCTTCTAATCGTTGAACAACCAGCCCTTTGGTGATCTTTGCGGCTTCCTTTGGTTCAAGGTTGGTCGCAAATCCGTTGGCGATGGAGAACAAGAAGCACATTACACCGAACACGAATGCTGATCCGAAGATCTGAGTGTTCTGAAGGTTCTTCTTGACTGATGCCAATTCGTTTTCTACGAATTGCTGAGCGGTGGACTGCTCAACTGTTTCTTCAATGTTTGTTTCTTCGTGGCTCACTTCTTTCCTCCTTTGTTGGAAATCACTTTTTGTGCGGATGAGAATTCATCAGCCTTCTTAGCCATCACCGCAGACTTGTCTGGGCGATTGCGTTCCAGGTCTTCGCGGAAAATATCCATGACAAGCAGACCCATTTCCCATGAAGGATCAACACCAGCAAGGGATGGAGCTTCTTTTTCGCCCATCGCTGCAATGTGCTTATGGATCGCCATCAGCGCATCGTGATGTTTGCCGAACAGTTCAACTGCTGCGCCTTCTGCTTCTTTGCTTGCGCTTTCTGCAAGATTGGTCAACAGTCGGTCGATTTGCTCTTCCGTTGCTTCTGGGAACATTTTTTGAAGATCTTCTTCTTTCTTTTGCAGCATAGCGACAAAAGCTTCTCGGAGAACCTTTTCACCGCGAACTGGCAGATTGGTTTGAAGTTGATCTAGTTCTGCCAAAGCGTTTTGTGCAAGAACCGGCATTTGCGCATTGACTTCATCCACAGCCTTGTTGATTTCAGGTTGAACCTCTGAAATCGTTTGTTTTGCCATGTCTTCAATCAAAGGCTTCACATCGTTGTTCATCTCATCTGTGAGGTGCTTTACGAACTTATCTTGCGTCGGCCCTTTATCTACCAAACCGCGGAACGACGAGTTCACCGTTCCGATGGCAGTGATGGCGACGAGTACGCTCACCCCTGTGAGACCCCAGCGCCAGCCCAGAAGCTGACCCTTGAGTTCTTTAATTTCTTGAATTTGTTTCTCTTCCTTGCCCAAGTCCATCAGGACCCTCCATGGTCGAAATCAACATCTAGCAGCAACACCCGATGTCCCTTCACCCGTGAAACATATCGGCTAGCAGAGATGCTGGTCAGCAGGGTTACGGGGAAAACCTAGTAATAGTCACAGCATCCAAAATGGGCCTGCAATACTCAGCGACGTTTCATCCCAATTAAGTTGAAAATTTGATTTAGTTAGCGGTGCTAACACAAAGGGATAATAAATCATATATGGCGGCCATCTATACGCACCAGGAGCCGATTTGGCGCGACAGATCTGATTTTGTTATCGCAGCGAAAGTTGACGAAGCTAGTTATGAGCAATTATTTGCGAAACGAATTGAAGCACACACTTTTATGATTTGCTGTATTCCCTTTTTTGTGTACGACCTCAACTTAGGTGACATTGTGGAGACAGACGATGCCTACTTTATTCAGCGTCGCATCGAAAATTCCGGGCGATACGTTTTTCGAGTCATGTTTCAGTCAGATAATTCACTGAATCGCATTCCGATAGCTGAGCGACTACTTGAAATAGGATGTTTGCTCGAACAATCTTCTGAAAATTTCTTTGCAGTTGACGCAGTCAATCAAGAGTGCGCCCAAAACGCTTCTAATTTCCTGTTTGAAATGGAAGGAAAGGGCATCTTAGAGTATGAAACAGGAGCGATCTAAGGTTTGGCTGGTGTCCTGTCTCCCGCGCCAAGAAAATAGACCCGATAATCAACAGCATGGTTGCCACAAGCTGGTTGATAAGTCAGCAACTGCCGATTTGAACGACTTACAAGTAAGATTGTGGATAGAACAAGCTGACCAGACTTGGCTCGTTGACTTGAAAGGGAGTGTATTGACGCCGAATTCTGAGACGGAACAGCTTTCAAGCGGAGATACTGCTACGATTAAGAGACTTATTTTTCAGTCATGTCCAGTAAATTAGAATTAGGTTATTACGAATTGGACTTTAGAAAGATCATTCACGACAAGCTCCGCGAGCTTGGTTTCCGCAAGAAAGGCATTGTATACATCCGAGAAGGGTCGCCAATCCAATCGCTTGCTTACATTTCCAAATCAAGGTTTGCAGATATCTACATGGTGGATGTTGGGGTCAGCCACCTCGATTTGCCAATAGAGAGTCCGCCACACCCTATCATGTGGCACTGGCACAATAGATTAGAGGATATTGTTCCAAACCGTAAGGTTGTTGACGAGACACTAAATATGGAAAAGGTAATGCCGGACTTAGTTCGTATTGATAATATACGAACTGCTCTAGACTTCGCAGATAACGTGCTCCGGGAAAAGTGGTCGACTGAAGATTGGCTGTTCGAAGAAGCAGTGACAAGTAATTGTTATATTGGCAAGGCATTCAGAAAGTTTGCTCATGCCAGGCTACTGAAGCAAGGATGTGATGTTGATCTTGAGAAAATTTATACAGATAGTGACGGACAGGCTGTTATCGACAGTGTTAGTGCAAAGCGTTCCGTTAAAATCGAGCAGATAATTCAACCGCAATTTTTGATCTTCAATATTTTTCGAACCGATACATGGTTTCGCATATCTGTTCGGTATGAACTCAGGAGCCTTGCGTGGTCGGTTCAGTTTTCGGTTTTAGCCGACATACTGCCAGCCTGGCATTTCACTACAGAAGGTATGGGTGAAGCCATTTCAAGAGATTTTGGGTCATTGTCAAAAAATAGCCCGCCAGTATTGAGTATTGTTAATCACATCAATCGAAGTAGAAGCATTTGCATAGATTTTTCTTCTTTGCAGCAAGTTCTTGAAAACGGATGCAACCTTTTAGAATTACTCGAAAAGGATAATTCTATACGATAGGCTGACCTTGGTCACTAAATCCGGTCAAAGCACGGATACAGGCGAATTCACGGCTGAGGCGACTATAATGAACTGTATGGCAACCGCGCCGATGACTCACCCACACCGCAAACCTCTCAATCAAGTTGACCCAACCATTGCGGAGTTGATTTCCGAAGAAGAGCATCGGCAAGAAGACAACCTCGAACTCATCGCTAGCGAAAATATTGCGTCTCTCGCGGTTCGTCAAACCATGGCCTCGGTGTTCACTGATAAATACGCCGAAGGCTATCCCGGCAAGCGGTACTACGGTGGATGCGATGTGGTTGACAAAGTCGAGCAACTTGCCATTGACCGAGTCTGCGAACTGTACGGAGCGGAAGCGGCGAATGTCCAGCCCCACAGTGGCGCCAGTGCGAACATGGCGGTTTATTTCACATTCATGAAGCCGGGCGACACCCTGATGGCGATGAACCTGGCCCACGGTGGGCACCTCACTCACGGCTCGCCTGTGAACTTCAGTGGTCAACTTTACAATGTGGCGGCTTACGGCGTGGACGATTCGGAATTCATCAATTACGATGAAATGCATCGCATCGCCGTGGAAACAAAGCCGAAAATCATTGTTTCTGGTGCAACCGCTTATTCCAGAGAGTTCGACTTCGCTCGCATCAAGTCAATCGCCGATGAAGTCGGCGCGATGCATATGTGCGATATGTCGCATTACAGCGGATTGATCGCAGCGGGCGAATACGCCAACCCAGTTCCTTATTGCGAAGTCGTGACCAGCACGACCCATAAGTCAATTCGTGGCCCACGCGGAGGAATGATTCTTGGCACTGCCGATGCCATCAAGAAAATCAACAAGACTGTCTTCCCTGGCTTGCAAGGTGGCCCACTTTGCCATGTGATCGCCGGAAAAGCGGTTGCATTCCTAGAAGCCTCTCAGCCCGAGTTCAAAACCTACGCTCACCAAATCAAGCTTAACGCTCATGCGCTGGCCGAGGCGCTCATCGCCGAGGGTTTCCGCATCGTAAGCGGTGGGACAGATTCGCATATGATGCTTGTTGATCTTCGTCCGTTTGGCGTCACTGGCAAAATCGCTCAGGAAGTTTTGGAACACGCAAACATCACAACGAATAAGAATTCAATCCCCAACGATCCAGAATCACCGTTCGTGACTAGCGGTATCCGACTCGGAACACCAGCCGTTACCACTCGAGGCATGAAGGAAGCGGAAATGAAGCAGATTGCCTCGTTTATTGCTCAAGTGCTCAAGAACTACGAAAACGAGTCAGAAATCGCCCGGATCAAAGCTGAAGTTACGGCCCTTTGCCATAGCTATTCGATCCACAGCTAGACTTAATTACGTTCATTCCAAATCACCACAAAAGCTAGGATTGCGCTGATAACCATCAAAATCCTGCTATTTCTTACACTTGTACATCTAACAGGTTTCTGATATATTGCGTACAAGTTATGCCACGAAAAGCTGGCTTTTACTTGGAACGATCATGAACTCTCCAACCTCATCCGTCATCTACCGAAGTACTGCCATCCTGGCGGCTTGCTTAGTCATTCCGCAAGCATTTGCGGTTGAGGTTTATCTTGATTTCTCCGGAGCCGACTCATTGCTCCACGGTTCGTGGGTTGATGGCGGCTATGGCGACGGCGAGCCATTTTCATGGACTGCCTCTGACTTTTTGACAACCCAGCACGCAGTGAAAGAAAAAATGGAAGCGATATTCGCTCCATTCACTTCCGTATCTTTTCACAATTTTGACGACGTGCCAGGGGGAGTTCACCCGACACTCAGCTTTGGCGCAACTGGTGGCTCTCCCGGCTTACTCGGTCTAAGTAGCACGCTTGATTGGCGCAATTCAATGATTGGGGATGGAGCCGTGATCTACTCGGGCAAATTTGGTAGTACATTTATGGCAGGCACGACCGTTGAAGATAAAGTAGCAAATTTGGATCGTTTGGCCAACGCACTCACAAATATCGCCGCTCACGAACTAGGGCACACATTTGGACTGCAGCATTACGACGCATACGGAATTCCTGAGTTTAAAGCTCCTGGATACGCCGGAATAACCGGGCAACAGAACAGCCATATTATGTCCAGCGGCCCAAGCGGAGCAAGCACATTTGCATTAGGGGACTCTTTAAAAACGTTCAGCGAACTATCCATTAACAAACTTGAATTTGCCGCGGGAGTAGTTCCGACCGTTGGAAAAACAGTAACCGAAGTTGCGGGAAGTAAATCCACGCTCGCAACTGCTCAAGCTGTCACCCTGGAGAATCTGGCAATGAGCGGAAAACCTGCAATCAATATCGTGGGGGATTCTGATTCGCCAGGCGAGCTCGACCTCTATAAATTTGACGCGATGGAAGGAAATCTGATAACGCTGAATACCTTTTCCGACCTTATCCTTCCCGACACTGTCAATACAACTCTGGCGTTGTTCGATAGCACAGGGA
Source organism: Fimbriimonadaceae bacterium (assembly GCA_019638675.1). Classification (GTDB taxonomy): domain Bacteria; phylum Armatimonadota; class Fimbriimonadia; order Fimbriimonadales; family Fimbriimonadaceae; genus UphvI-Ar2. The sequence goes on from JAHBTE010000001.1 coordinate 2,310,827, forward strand.
CACTCATTGCCTCAAATCTTGATATCAGCTACGCGGGAAATGCGTTCATGACCGGGGCAGGAATTTATAGCACCGATTCACTCATTCTTAATTTCGAAGCTTCATATACGGGCGTATATTACGCGGGCGTGGCGTCGGTTGCTTCCACTGGTGACTACAATCTCTTGATTACAGGCGCGGTGCCAGAGCCTTCGATGATGATCCTTGGCGGTATTACTGCCGTCGTACTTCTCCGAAAGCGAAATATCAATAAAAGCTAAAACTGACAGACAGTTTTCTAGCTAGACAGCATGAAAGTTTGCAGCGGTACTATTCGACACCATGCATACTTTCATGCGAAATTGTAGAAATAATCATTTACCTGCAGGCTTTACTCTAATAGAGCTCCTGGTAGTTATTGCGATCATCGCGATTCTTGCCGCAATACTGTTTCCCGTTTTTGTCCGTGCGAAAACTGCGGCCAAGCGCACGGTTGACCTCGCACACATTAAACAAATAGGCACGGCAAGCCTCGTTTATGTCGCCGATAACGATAGTACATTTTTGAGTTTTCCTTATGCAGATTCCTGGTCTAGTCCAGCCTATTCAGCTCGGCAAAAGGGGCCGTTTTGGACAGATCGACTAATGGGCTATGTCAAAAATCGCGACATCTTTGCAAACAGTTCCAACACCGACCCCGCGTTTTATCCTCGAGGCTATTGGGTTCCAGGGGGTCAATCGTCGACCGACACCATGCAATCCTCAGGTTTTTATCGGGTGACGTTTGCAATGAACCACTTAATTTCGCATGCGGATCGTGACCCAGATCGCCCTGGAGCAGCAAGCGAATCAGCAATTGACCGCGTCGGCGAAATTGCTCTCATTGGCCCACAGCAACAGGCATTCACCTTTTCGAGCTGCCAGCCAGATTCACCAGGTTCGCAAACCATGAACTTTATGTGGAATATCAGTGATCCCGTCGCTGGATATGGTTTTGAGCTTTGGGGCAATCAAAAACTGAAAGGCGGATTTTTCGGAGGAGCGAACTTCAGTTTTGTTGACGGGCATGCACGATTTGCCAGAGCAGAAGATCGCGGAACGGCCCCCGGAGATTTGATCGGAACGCAAAGCCGCCTTCTATTCTTAGGCACTTTCCAGGGTGTTCTCACAAGAGCAGAAGTTTCGACCAATGGGACCTGTCCCGGATTCCGTGGCGACATGGCATTTTAGGTTCAAAACACCTAGATTCAGCCTAAGTAAATCAGCTAAAATAGGGACTGTGCTTATTGCGGTTTGAAACGCAATAATTAGCCGTTCGTCCACCTCTCAGTAACAAAAACACTTTGGGGTTACTCAAGGGGAAACAAAATGAAGAAATTACTCACAATTGCCGCACTATGTTTGGTTTCTGTCGCTGCTTACGCAGAAACTTATGCTCTTTCCATGGGGATCAACGACTATCTCCCTGGAAAAGATGAATCTGGAAAAGAAGTTGATTTCGATTTAAAAGGCTGTGTAAACGACGCTAAAGTAATGCGCGGATTTTTCATCGATAAGTACGGTGTTAAAGCCAGCAATGCTCGAATGCTACTTGACAAAGATGCTAACGCTGACAAATTCCTGGATGCCGTGCGATGGCTCATTTCAACCGCTAAACCTGGCGATCAGGTTGTTTTTTCCTACTCAGGACACGGCGGACAGGTTGAAGATGAAGATGAAGAAGACGGCATTGAAGAAGTAATCGTTCTTGCTGACGACATGCTGGTTCCTGGCGACCTTTTTAACGAAATCGCCAACACGCTCAAACTTAATGGCGTGAACTGCACTTTCATTTTCGACAGTTGCTTCAGTGGAGGAATGTCCCGAAACATTGACGGCAAAGTTCGCATTTCAAATAAAAGCATGGGCATGCTCAAGCCTAAGTCTGCGACTGCGGCCACCAAAGTCAAAAACGGCTTTATGCAGATCAAGAGCCGACAAATGGCTCCTGGCACCAAAACAAAAGCTGAATCAGTGTTCTTATTTGCCAGTAAAGAAGACAAACCGAGCAAAGACATCAGCGGTCTCGAAGGAATTGAGGCTCATGGACTTTTCACTCTCTTGCTAATGGATATGATCAATGAAGACAAAAACGCTCCGATCAAATCAATCTATGAGTATATGGATGAAGCGCTGAAGGAAATCAATCAGTCATTTAAAGATAACGGCATGGAAACTCAGTTCGATCAAGGGCCAAACTTTGAGGCTTCATCCGGTGACCGAGCTAACAAGCCAATCATCCTTCCATAAGCTAATTAGAACAAAGAGGTAACCCCAATGCGCCATCGCTCCATAAATTCGAATCTCAGATTCATTCTCGGAGCGGTGGCGCTCTTTATTGCTAGCCAACTTCCCGCTCAGGCTCCTCAAAGCCGACTCCGCCTGATTCCAATCGTCAGTGACCAGCGGTTAGAAGATATACAAGAGTCACCAGACCACACGCGGCTCTTAACCCACGACCGAGGCTACGCGCCTCGACTTTGGGAGCCTAAGTCTATGCGGCTTCTGGGAGTGCTTCCCCACTCTTTTTCCGCCGTCAGTCAAGCGCTGATGTCTGATTCAGGCAAGCTGATCGCCACTCTTTCAAATGAGGAAGTCCGCATTTGGAATTCTGCAACCGCAACAATTATCGGAAGTCTTCAGTTCAACGGTTCAGAAACTTTCAGCCGTGTTGTGATTTCCCCCGACGACCAAACTGTAGTTATTGGCGGGTCAAAAGGTTCGCTTTGGATACTCAGAGCACCTCTATTCAAATGGGAAAAGCTTGCTGGACTGAAAAACGAAATTGCGGTTCGTGATCTTGCAATTTCCGCTGATTCCACGTTGCTTGCAGTTTGTTCGCTCACCGAGCAGATCATTACCCTTGATCTCAAATCCAAAGCGACTCAGCTTATTCAAGGCCCTAAAGAAGGAACTGCGTGGATAGATATCAGCCATGACAACATGCAACTTCTGGGTACGGGGTTAGACAACCGGGCGCATCTTTACATTTTGCCGAGTGGCAAAAAGGCAAAAAGCTGGGAGCACGTTATTGGCGATAAAGGAACTGCGCCTCAGACCTTAATGGCGGCTCTATTTGTTGGTAAATCTTTCGACGAAATTTTGGTTGCGGGTGCCACCGGCACGATGACGATATACGACCGCACAACTTTTGCTGAACTTCGGCAACTGAAAGGATATTCAAACGCAATCAGGGAAATCCGCCGCTCTCGTGACGGCCTGAAAGTCGCGACCTACGAAGACTATGAAGGTGTTGAATACGACCCTCTCAAAATCTGGAATGTAGAAACCACCCAGGAGTATCCATTCACGCGGGCGGGTGGGCCGACAGCAGGAGCTTTTAATCCAGAAGGAACTGTTTTCTGGGTTGGCTACCAAAGCGGAGATATTGTCCAGCACAAACTTGCTGACGGCACTTTTGCTTCCCAAACGATATCTGCTGTTTCTCCACTTTCGATTATTCAGTTCTTTGCTGATACTGGCAGGGTTGCCATCTTGCCGAAGTATGCAAATAACACTCATATTGTTTGCGACTCGCGCAAGGTTGACCTCACTAACCAATATTCTGCTCGTGCAGAAACAATCAAAACTTCTGCATCGGGAGAATTTGCGATCTCTCCCGGTTATATCACTCAGGAAGACGGATCCCAAAAGGTGATGCAGGCGGTCTGGACGCTTGCGACAGACAAGGTTCGCTTCGGATTCTGGGATGCTTGCGAAGGTGCCGTTTGGGCTGATCAATCAAACCTTATTGCCTGGGATGTAGATTCAGTTCACCTGTTCGATATGTCGCTTGATCCGGATAATGCGTACCGAGCAGAACTCTTGAGCGAAGAGGGCAAAGTCAACTGGGCGGTAGCTTCTGATGATGGCGCAATCGCAGTTGTTTACCTCGATGGTGCCGACGATGACGATGAACCTTACTACCAAATCATAGATATAACAGAACGGAAACTGCTCGGCAAATTCAGCCTTGAAGGCTATTTCCGCCCCGATAATATTCTAATTTCCAAGCGAAATCCTCTAATCGTTCACACGCCAACGGCTTTGGTAGCGATTAAGTTGGAAGATGGGTCAACAGCTTGGGAATATCAATTCCCCACCGTTGAAACACAGTATGGAGACAACTCTCCAAGAAAGACTCCCATTCAATATAAGAGCAGTTTTAATAAATCAGGTGATCTGATTGCTCTTGCCAATGAAACCCACTTTGCTACGCTCAATCCGGCTACTGGCCAAATCGTCAAACGAACCGAGCTTGGGCCAGATCAGAACTTTTATCTAAGTACAAGCTGGAACTTGGATGATGACATCTGTGCGATGATGCTCGGTCGCCAGGTCGTATTCCTTCGCATCTCCACCGCTGAACCCATCAGACAGCTAACTTTCAACGGTTTAGTCGAATCGGTTTCCTTCATTCCCTCAAAATCGCGGGTCATTGTTGTTGACGAGAGCGATCAGGCGACCATTTGGGACATGAATGAAATCGCCAATCAAGAAGAACCAACCGCTCTTGGCACCTTTGTTTTGATGCAAGGAGAAAAATGGCTGGTGATGGATCGCGAGGGTCGGTTCGATGCCCTAGACCCCAACAATGTCACCGGAGCCTCTTATGTTCTTGAATGGGACGAAGGCTTGGAGCCTATTGATGTTTCTCAGTTCAAGGCACTATTCTACGAACCTGGCCTATTTGGGAAACTGACTGGTTTTGATCCCGAGCCGCGCCGTGCAGTACCTGCTCGAAAAGAAATTCGCCTCTTCCCCACAATTAAAGTCGAACGTAGCGAGCGATCCCCGAACCGTATTAACGTCACCTTAGAAGAACGAGACAACGGCGGAATCGGAAAGATCAGAGTTTTGCTCAATGGCAAGGTTGTTGAAACGCGGGATGGCTCTGGCTTCTTCAGTATCAACGTAGACGACTACAAGTCATTCTTGCTTCCTGCCAGCCAACTGCCTGCAGGTCGCGGAAATGAAATTGCCGTTGTAGCCTCTAATAAAAAGGGTGACCTTTCATCGTTACCCGTAACTGTTGACATCGGCATTCCCGATGACCTCACCACGCCGCAGGTCAATATGTACGCTTTGTTTGTTGGAGTCGGTGACTACGTGGGCAACCGACGAGATCTTTCTGCCCCGCCTATGGATGCCATTGAACTCGAACATGCCATCTCCAAATCGGGAGAACGACTTCTTCCTGGTCGAGTCCATACCACCGTTTTAACCACTGACAAAGAGCACGTACAGCCAGGCAGAAAAGAAATCCTCGCCTGGTTTGAGCAAACATCGAAAGTCGCGACTTCAAGCGACATCATCATGGTCTTCTTTGCCGGGCATGGCACGAGTGCCATCGGCGACGCAAGAGGATATTTCTTCCTAACCAACGGGGCTGATCCTGGAGAAATAACACCTGCAGTTTTGGGTGTGCACACAATTTCTGCGGAGGAAATGCAGGTTGCTCTCGCAAAAATTCCCGCGAACAAGCAGGTGATTATTTTGGATACTTGCCACAGCGGTGCGGCGGCAAGCGACATCATTTCCGATCGTAGCGTGAGTTCCGACTACGTTCGTGCATACGAAAGCATTAAAGACTCAGCTGGTACTTGGCTCCTTGCCGGTGCCGCCGCCGACCAACTCAGCTACGAGGCCAGACAAGTAGACCACGGACTGCTCACATACTCCCTACTTGAAGCAATTGATAGAGTCTCGCCCGAAGGATTACGTGCGACTCCAAGCGGAGAATTATTCCTTGACGTTCAACAATGGCTGACCTACGCCGCAACCCGTGTGGAATCTCTACGCAACGAAGTTGGTGTGCCGGGAGTTCAGAAACCGGAACTCAAACGATCTAACTCTAACCGGAGCTTTGATATCGGGGTTACCCGCGAAGCATTCCGGGGAGAAATTGGTCTCAAACCACCTAAGCCGATTGTCTTGATCGGAACCTTCGATGAAGACGAAGTGGATAGCCTTGGATTGGAGCCACTTGTTGGCAAGGCACTTGATGATTCGCCCAACTTTAAGATTTGGCTGAATGTTAGCAAACACCCCAACGTGTTTCGCGTTGCGGGAAGCTACATCGTCGAAGGCGAAAAAATCACACTTCGGCTGTACATCCAAAAGTTTGATGCATCGCAAAAGCGATCGAACTTATCGGTTGTGACTCTCACTGGCGAAAAGAAAGATTTACCCGGTCTTGTGCAACGCATCCGTCAGACAGTTGATGCAGAGATCGTTAAGCTAAAGTAGACCAATTTTCTTGCAACCGTCAGCCGTGACTCACTGTAATTCCTGCCAACGACAGGTTGAGTAATGGCAGATGACCATCTAAGGGAAATTATTACCCGTCTGGAGATTATCGAGGCGCGAATTACAAATTTAGAATCACGCGTAAACTCTAGTGAGGGTCAAACTACGCGCGTCGTTCCTCCGCCGGTTGTAGAAAATATATTACGTCCGTTGTCGGAAAAGCCCCAGCAAGACGTAGCCGAGCGTCAGGCCACACAGAAGGTCGTTTATGTCCGTCAATCTCCAGAACAACTAGCAAGGGGGGAGCAAATCTTGGCAGAACAAAACGCCAAAGCTTCTGCGGATGCCGAATACAATATCGGGGCAAGGGTTCTACCGTGGGTTGGCGCGGCTGTCCTGATTCTCTCCATTATTTTTGGCGTTTCAATCGCTTACGAAAAAGGTTGGATCACTCCTACGATCATCTTTGCTGGAGGCGTGGCTCTTTGTTGCGGATTTATCGGAGTTGGTCAGTGGCTCCGCGACGAACGTGAACAGTTCGGGCAAATTCTCACGGGTATCGGATCATGCGGGCTCTATTGCACCTTTGCCGCCGGTCACATTGCGCAGAACCTCTTCGATGGCAAAACACTTACGATTCTCTTTCTAGGATTAAGTCTGATCAACCTCGGCTACTGCTATTGGCGTTCGAGTACTGCTTTCCTGACCATAGGCGTTCTTGGTGGATTTATCGGCGCACTTATGCCCTTGCAAGAACGCAATGTGCCGCTTCACCTTGCTCTACACGCACTGATTTTGGTGCCAAGCGCAATCATTATTGCCAGGCGAAAATGGTTTATGTTCGCATGTTTACTCTATCCACTCGCGATGGCGGTTCTCGCTACCGCTCAGTGGATGAACCAGGATCACTGGCTCAAAGTAGGTTCCCTCTACTTCACAGCCTTAGTTTGTGCCACCGCCTATGGCAAAGCGTTTAAGGAATCTGAGTGGGATTTAAGAAGCCTGCATCTTCTGTTTTCTTTTACAGGAACAGCTTGGATCGCGTTCGAAGTGCGCGATGGTTACCCTGGGTCGGCGCACATTATTGGATTCGGCATCCTGATCTACCTCCTATCGCTACTTAAGTGGGATGAGACTGTTAAATCACGCCTCCAGCTAGCTGCCGCTGGAATTCCGTTGGTGCTAGCTCCGTGGGGCGGGACAAAAATTGAAGCGAGCTTTATCCTTGCCGCCTTGTCATTACTGCTCGCCGGAATTTCACAAGTACGATTTGCCAAAACCGCATCGTTATTCTCCGCTCTGCTTGCGGGACTCTCAGTCACTGCTTACTTGACCGCCCACGCTCAAGGCTCAATGACTAGCCAAGTTGAATTTATATTGTTGCCCGTGCTCCTTCTTGTTTCCGGGGTTGCCATATACGTTTTGAACAAGCAAGTCCAGGTGACCAATCAGATACTGCTTGGCGGTGCGTTAGTAATGGTTCCGCTCCTCAACCGCTTGGTGTTGCTCACGCTGATGCAGTCTCCAGCTCAACTGCCATGGGAAGACTCATTTCTTTGGGGATTGCTGGCTGGTATATACGCGCTAGCAGTTATTGGAAAACGTTTAAGCGTTAAGGGGCCAGTCACGTTTGCGATCTGCCTAGTAGCAACGGCCCTTGTTTTCTGGGGATTCACACTTTATCAAGAATCTCTAACGAGATTCCAATTCGAGCTGCCACTTTTAATTGGTCTGGCTGGCGCAGTGCTCCTGACAACTTGGTCTCAAAGCAAAGTTGGCACGGACGATCATGTCACTTTGCGAGCCATAGCCGCCTGGCCAATTGGGCTGTTGTTCGTTAGATTTGGTACGCTCACGCTGAGCCCATTCGTGCCAACTCATTTCGCGGCTTATCTTTCTGCCATCACGGGCGTAGCCGTGCTTTGTATATTAACGATTAGGAAAAGGACTCCGGAATTCTGGTCGGCTACCTACATGTTATGGCTAATTGCCATTTTTATAATGTTCAGTTGGTATCCACCCAGAGAACGTTTTGCTATCGCGCAACACGGACTCCAATTTGGAGCCTTAATTCTTAGTGCTATTGCCTACGATCGATTCCTATCCACACCAGCCGCAATCCGAGTGATGCAATCCATCGTCGGACTCTTTTTCTTCACCAATCTCAGTATTCATATCTTTACGTTGCATTCCATTGGAGCTTTGGAAGGGCCGGTGATCACCGTAGCTTGGGCGGTTTATGCCACAGCTCTACTTATTCTTGGGTTTGCGATCCGAGCATCAGAATTACGGTACAGCGGGCTCCTGTTGATCGCGGTCACAACTTTTAAGTTGCTCACGACGGATCTTGCCACCACTCCCGACGGGCCAAGATTCCTGATAACGCTTGCGGTTGGACTTGCGATGATTGGCGGCAGTTATCTCTATATCCGGCTTCAAAATCGGCTTCTTGGTGAACCTGCGTCAGAAGCCTCACGCCCGCAGGACGAGCGTCCCACTGTTCCAGAAATTTAGCAGTCTCACTGGTACACTGCTAACACATCTTGGGTCTAGTTCTAGCAACTTTCACCCAAATTATTTGGAGCATATCGGACAAAAATGAATCTCAAACCATTGCATGATCGAATTGTTGTCGAGCCGGCATCCGCAGAAGAAACCACCGCCGGTGGCATCATCCTCCCCGATTCCGCAAAGGAAAAGCCACAGCGAGGCACCGTACTCGCGGTTGGCCCTGGCAAGACTCTCGATAGCGGCGCACTTGCCCCAATCGATGTCAAAGCGGGCGACGTTGTCCTTTACGGCAAATACGCAGGTACCGAAGTCAAGGTCGGCGGAAGTGATTACGTTATCCTCCGCGCTGACGACGTTCTCGGCGTTGTCACGGAAACCAAAACCAAAGTCGGGAGCAAAAAATAATGGCGGCAAAGGAACTCAAATTCAGCAACGACGCTCGCAAGCAAATCGAAGTCGGCGTCGATAAACTCGCCAATGCGGTTAAAGTCACCCTTGGCCCTCGCGGACGAAACGTTGTTCTCGAACGCAAGTTCGGTTCACCAACGGTTATCAATGACGGTGTGACCATCGCGAAGGAAATCGAAGTCGAAAACCGCTTCGAAAACATGGGCGCGCAACTCATCCGCGAAGTCAGCAGCAAAACCAACGACCTCGCTGGTGACGGAACCACCACCGCGACCGTTCTTGCTCAAGCTATTTTCAAAGAAGGCGTCCGTAACGTCGCGGCTGGTAGCAACCCGATGCAAATCAAAAAGGGCATCGAACTCGCCGCCGATGCGATTGTTGCCGAAGTCGCTAAGCTTAGCAAGCCAGTCAAGGGCCGCGCCGGCATGAACGAAGTCGCCACCATCAGCGCGAACGATCCAGAAATCGGCGCGATGGTTGCCGAAGTTATTGATACCGTTGGCAAAGATGGCGTTGTCACGGTTGAAGAATCCAAGGGCACCGATACCGGATTCGACATCGTGGACGGTCTTCAGTTCGATAAAGGCTACTTGAGCCCATATTTCATCACCGATCCAACTCGAATGGAAACCGTGTTTGAAGACCCCATGATCCTTTTTGTTGAAAAGAAGATCAGCACCGTTCAAGACCTCGTGCCTATCCTCGAAAAGGTTCTCAAAGGCGGACGCGCTTTGGTGATTATCGCCGAAGACGTAGAAAACGAATGTCTCGCAACCTTGGTTCTCAACCGACTGCGAAGCAATCTCCCAGTCGTCGCGGTCAAGGCTCCTGGTTTCGGCGAACGACGCAAGGCAATGATGGAAGATATGGCCATCGTCACTGGCGGACAGTTCATCACCGAAGAACTTGGCCTCAAGCTCGAAAACGTTGAACTCGATATGCTCGGTTCAGCCAGCAAGATCGTCGTCACCAAAGATAACACCACCATCGTTGGTGGCAAGGGTAAGAAGGATGCGATCAAGGGTCGAATCGCTCAAATCAAACGAGCTATCGAAACCACCGACAGCACCTACGACAAAGAAAAGCTTCAAGAACGACAAGCCAAGCTCAGTGGCGGTGTTGCCGTCATCAAAGTCGGCGCAGCGACCGAAACTGCACTCAAGGAAAAGAAAGCCCGCATGGAAGACGCTCTCGCCGCAACGCGAGCCGCTCTCGAAGAAGGCATCGTTCCTGGTGGCGGAACTGCCCTGCTCCAAGCTGGCGCAACCGCTCTGCCTAAGCTCAAGCTCGAAGGCGATCAAAAAATCGGCCTCGAAATCATCCGCAAGGCAATCGAAGCTCCTCTCCGCACCATCGCTCACAACGCAGGCGTGGAAGGCAGCGTCGTGGTTGATAAAGTCATGAACGGAAAAACTGGTGTCGGATTCAACGCCGCGACTCTGGTGTTCGAAGACTTGCTGAAGGCTGGCGTCGTTGACCCAGCTAAGGTTGTCCGAACCACCTTGCAAAACTCCGCTTCTATCAGCGGCCTTCTGCTCACCACCGAGTGTGCAATCGCTGAACTTCCTGAAGAAGAGGAAGATCACCACCATCACGACCACTAAGGTCGGTTAGATCGTAAAGCGTACCCCCTATCTTCCATCTGGAAGGTAGGGTTTTCTATTTCTGAAGGGCTGAAAGCACTCCCGCCCCAAGTTGGGGAGGGTGGTCACGAAGTGACCGGGATGGGTTGAACTGTTCATATACAAACCACTCTGTCAATCTCTGCCAGCGTGAATCGTGCCCCTATCTTCCATGTGGAAGGTAGGGGTTCTCAGATTTAAGGAGGATGGATATACCATCTTCTCCCTGCCATTCTCACTAAAGGCAGGGGCACTAAAACTTCGGTAATTGGATTCCCTCCCCAAGCCTGGGGAGGGTTAGGGTGGGGTTGATCAAGCATATTCCCTACCTTTTAAGTCAAAGGTAGGGGCACAAATGTTGATATCTTATTTCCCTCCCCAAGTCTGGGGAGGGTTGGGTGGGGTTGTCTACCAGGCCTCCTCAATCCGACAACCCACCTCCATCCTCCTCCCAAACTTGGGAGGAGAACTCTGTTCCCAAAGATAGCGAGAGCACAGGTTTCACCCGAGGCACCCATGTTAGAATTTCCCTCCCCAGGTCTGGGGAGGGTGAGGGTGGTGTTGAAAGGGGCAACGATCACTAATTCGCCTATCCCGAACCCAATTCCACCCAAAAAGTAAACTCAGCACCTTCACATGAGCGAAGATCGATCTATCCGCGAAATACGCCTCGAAAAGCTCCAGCAGCTTCGTGACCTCGGTTTTGACCCGTACGCAACCGAGAAATTCAAGATTGATCATTCCGTTAAACACCTGCTCAACGAATTTGACCAACTCGCTGACTTGAGCGAATCTGGCAAAGAAGACAAGCCGATCCTTTCGATCGCGGGGCGAGTTGTAGCCCTGCGCGAAATGGGCAAAGCCGCATTCGCCCACCTCAGCGATGGCGAAGACCGCATCCAACTCTACATCCGCAAAAACGACTTGGATGAATGGAATGAAAACGCCTGGCCCGCCTTCAAGCTAGTTGACATCGGCGACCACCTTGGCGTAACCGGGCACCTGTTCACCACCAAAACCGGAGAGAAATCGCTGTACGTGCACACGCTGACCCCGCTCAGCAAGGCATTACACAACCTGCCGCTTGGTAAGGAAAAAGACGGCGAGCAGTGGTATGGCCTCACCGACGTTGACCAGCGATACCGCCATCGGCACCTCGACCTCATCTGCAACCACGAGGCCCGCGAGCAACTGCTTAACCGCTCCCGCATTGTGAGCGAAGTCCGGCGGTTTTTTGATAACCGCGGCTACCTCGAAGTTGAAACTCCCCTGCTCCAACTTGAAGCGGGTGGTGCGGCCGCGCGCCCGTTCCTCACCCACTACAACGCCTACGATATCCAGGTCAAGCTTCGGATTTCGCTAGAGCTTTATCTCAAGCGCATCATTTGCGGCGACGTCCCCAAGGTGTACGAAATCGGCCGCGTCTTCCGCAACGAAGGCGTCTCTAACCGCCACAACCCCGAGTTCACTTTGCTCGAATGGTATGAAGCGTACGCCAACTTGGAGGACATGATGGAGTGTGTCGAGGATTTGTTCCGGCATGTAGTAACAGCCTGTGTCAATGTTTATGGGCAAGTATTAACGCCCGGTCAACGGAGAATGTTTAATCGATCAAACAGATGGATGACAATAGTTTCAGGTCTAAATCCTATTGAGCCCCGCTTGCCAGGAGCCGACCTTTATTTCATGTCTCAACTTGGTTCAGATGTTATTGAGTCAACCCTAAGCCTGCTCTCAACGGGAAATGAGATACAGTTTTATTCCGCAAACTTGGAATACCTTTCCGGCGAAGCCTCGATCCTTGATCAAGATGAACGAGGTGGGCGTTTAATTTGCCTTTCGACTACAAGATTTAGGCACTCAGATGGATTATTGTTAACACTTGAACCTGGCATCTACACATTTATGTCTTCAGTCTATGGTTGGGCAAGTAGCAACACTTCAAATGATTTAGCTACTATTCTTGATTTCACTAAACCCTGGCACCGCGTAGACCTCATGACTGCCATTGAAGAACGATCCGGCATCAAACAAAGCGAACTTACCAATCTGATCGATGCCAAGGCCGCGATGAAGCGCGTCGGCCTCCCCACCGAAAAAGAAAACAACCTCGGCGGCATTATCGAGAAACTGCTCGAACACTTCGTCGAGCCGCATCTTCAAGAACCCACGTTCATCGTTGGCTACCCAATTGAAACAAGTCCGCTCGCCAAAAAAGACCCTAACCGCCCCGGATTCACCCGCCGGTTCGAAGGGTATGTGCTCGGTCGCGAAGTCTGCAACGCCTTCAGCGAAATCAACGACCCTATCGACCAGCGCGAGCGGTTTGAACAACAGATGGGCGAGCGCGATAAAGGCGACGACGAAGCGCACCCGATGGACGAGCAGTTCATTTACGCCCTCGAAAGCGGAATGCCTCCCACTGGAGGCTGTGGCATCGGAATCGACCGGCTGGTGATGCTTCTCACTGGAGCCGAGCATCTGCGGGAGATTCTTCTCTTCCCGATGATGCGTCCCGAACTCAGCCACGATAATCCTGAGGACTAACTTGCGATTTCCCTCCCCGAGTGTGGGGAGGGTGGTCGCTGTGCGACCGAGTGGGGTTGACAATAACATCTGATTAGCACGGGTTTCACCCCGTGGCACACAATTCAAGGTTTCCTTCCTCAAGCCAGGGGAGGGTCAGGGCGGGGTTGTCGGTACATAATCCTAACCTTTTGAGGGCCAGAGGTCGAGGCACAACCCACCTCTTAGTCTCCTCCCAAACTTGGGAGGAGAACTTTTTTCCAAAAATAGCGGTAACACGGGTTTCACCCGTGGCACCCAATTCAAGGTTTCCCTCCCTAAGTCTGGGGAGGGTTGGGGAGGGGTTGAACAAACAATTTCCCTACCTTTGTAAAAAGGTAGGGGCAAGAACCCAATGCCACGTATGCCAGCTAATAAAAAAGCTCCCCCAACTAAAGTTGGAGGAGCCTTCCGTTCCTGACCTCTTACTTAAAGAAGTCCATAGATTCAAGCTTCTGCTTGAACTGTTGCAAGAACCGACCGGCGGTTAGACCATCCACCAGGCGGTGATCGTAGGTGAGAACCACGTTCATGACCGACCGAATGGCGATCATGCCGTTGATGATGACTGGGATTTGTTTGATCCCGTAGACACCCGCGATTCCGCTTTGAGGAGCGTTGATCATCGGAGTTCCGAGAACCGCGCCGTAGCTTCCTGGGTTCGTGAGCGTAAACGTTCCACCTTGCACATCCGGCACGCCAAGCTGATTGCTTCGCGCTTTAGCCGCTATTTCATCCAAATCTCGAGCGATCTGCACCAGAGTTTTGGTGTGGCAATCTCGAATAACCGGAACGATGAGCCCGCCGGAGCCATCGGCTCCTAGGCTGACCGCAACGCCCATCTGAACACCCTTATTCATGATGATCTTGCCATCTTGAAGGCTGGCGTTGAGCATCGGGAAGGCTTGCAGAGTTTCAGCAAGTGCCTTGATAAAGAACGGGGTGTAAGTGAGTTTGACTCCGTGGCTCGCCACAAAGACATCTTTATTGACCGCTCGGTATTCCACCAGCGGAGTGACGTCCACATCAATCAAAGTGCTGACAACCGGAACCTGGGAACTGCGTTCCATAGCTTCGGCGATCATTTTTCGCATTCCCGCGAGAGGCACGATTTCTTGATCTGGGCCAGCTTCTACCGGAGCGGAAGGAGCTTTGAATTCTTTGCTTGGCGCGGCGGGAGTTGATGGAGCCGCAACCGGAGCCGATGATTGAGCGGCGGCAGGTGCAGCTGGTGCTTTTCCTCGGTTAGCAAGGAACTGCTCAACGTCGGTTTTTGTGACCCGTCCGCCTTGGCCCGAACCTGCGATTCCGGCAAGGTCGGCTTCGGTTAATCCGTTTTGTTTGGCTATCGCGCGGACGACCGGCGTGTAGAACCTTCGTTCGCCGTCGCTTGCGGCGAGTGCAGCCGCCGGAGTTTCTGCAGCAGGAGCAGGAGCGGCTTCTTCTTTAGCAGCGGGTGCTTCTGCAGTTGGTGCCGCGGGAGCGGATTCAGCGACCCCGTTTCCACCGATCATTTCTTTCGCTTTGGCTTCATCTGGTTCGATGACGCCCATCTCTGCGAAAACTTCTACGAGTTCACCTTCAGGAATGGTGATTTTGACGAGGATTCCACTTGCCGGTGCACCGAGTTCTGTATTGACCTTGTCGGTCATAATCTCGACGACTGGTTCGTCTTCCTTGACGAAGTCACCCACTTGCTTCAGCCAGCGGCTGACCGTTCCTTCATGAACAGATTCGCCCAATTCGGGCATCAGAATCTCTACGGCCATGCTTCAATTATGGCTAATTAGTCACCGGGCCTAGTGACGCTAAATAAAGATTAGTCAATCCTAATTTAACTCCCACTTGATGAGTATTATGAGAATGGATGAGCCACCACGATCTTTGGCATAAAGACCGAGTTAAGGACGAATGCGGAGTTGTAGGTTTTTACGTACCTGGCGAAGAAGTCGCTCGTCTCGCCTTTTTTGCAATGTTCGCCCTCCAGCATCGCGGGCAAGAATCTGCCGGAATCGCCGTTAGCGATGGTTCTCAGGTTCGGATGCACAAAGATGTTGGCCTAGTCAGTAAGGTTTTTAACGAAGAAATCCTAGCCACTCTCCCGGGGCACCTTGCAGTTGGTCATACACGGTACAGCACCACAGGAGCCAGCGAAAAGCGCAATGCAGGCCCAATGGTTTGCGTCACGGTTATTGGCGAAATGGCGGTGGCCCACAACGGCAACCTGATCAACACAAAGCAGTTAGTGGATGAACTCCACGCCGAGGGTGAAAAATTTGAAACCACCTCGGATAGCGAACTACTTGCCGTGCTCCTGATGAAGTACATGCACCTGGGGATTGACGAAGCGATTCGCAAAACTATGCAACGAGCCAAGGGAGCTTATTCCGTGACGGTCTGTATGCCTGATCGGCTCATCGGTTTCCGCGATCCCAACGGAATCCGCCCGCTGTCACTCGGACAAATCGGCGAAGGTTGGATGCTTGCCAGCGAATCGTGCGCGTTTGAACCAGTAGCCGCGCATTTTGTTCGCGATATTGAACCAGGCGAAGTCGTCGTTATTGACAGCAATGGCATGCACTCGTTTCAAGCGATCGAATCTACGAAAGGCAATATGTGTCTGTTCGAATTCATCTATTTTGCCCGGCCCGATAGTGTGATGTACGGCACTTCTCTTTACCAAGCCCGCCAGCGCATGGGCATGAAGCTCGCACAAGAATTTCCCGTTGAAGCCGACTTGGTTGTTCCGGTTCCGGATAGCGGCATCCCCGCCGCAATTGGATACGCGATTGAAAGCGGAATTCCGTTTGGTGAAGGCATGGTTAAAAGCCGCTACATCCATCGCACGTTTATCCAACCAGACCAACGAATGAGAGAACTCGGGGTTCGGATGAAACTCTCGCCTTTGCGCCAGAACATTGAAGGCAAGCGGCTCGTGCTGGTGGACGATTCTATCGTGCGGGGCACTACAACCGACCAAATCGTGCGGATGCTGATGGAAAACGGCGCGCGTGAAGTTCATGTGCGCATCACCGCTCCGCCGATCATGCACCCTTGCTTCTATGGAATTGATATGGCGAGCCGTGGGCAACTCATCGCGGCTAATAAATCTATCGAAGAAATCCGTCAACACCTCGGCGCAACTTCGCTCGGATATCTCAGCGTGAATGGGGCGATGAACGCAGTAGGCGAAGGCGAGCGGCGGTTCTGTAACGCCTGCTTTACGGGCGACTATCCGATTCCGGTTTCGTTTGATCAAGATAAAGATGCGATGATCGAAGCGCAGGCGGTCGGTGAAATGGCTACAGTCAGTGCTGGTCAGATGCTTCTGGATGTCGAGTAAAACTCAATTTCTGGATGATACTAATCTTTACTAGTGCTACGGCATCACTTTGGAACTGAGTTCTCCTCCCGAGTTTGGGAGGAGATTAAGAGGAGGGTTGCAATTTGAGAATCACCCCCGCCCTAACCCTCCCCAAGCTTGGGGAGGGAAACTCAGAAACACATTATTCTCAGTGCCTGAATCGATTCAATCGGTCTTGTTCTTCCGTCGCCGGGTTATCTCTAGGATGGTTAAAACCAAAACCGGAACTCCTAACCCCACGAATATAGATATCTCCCAGAAATGCCCGATAAGAAATCCAACATACATAGACATATACGACCATACGCAAAATCCCCCCAGAACAATAACCCGAATCCAACTAAATTTAGTTTTCTTCATATTTACTCAAAAATAATGTTGCTGGCATGTTCAAAGCTGAGACACGCCAGCAATACGAATCCTAGTAGCTTAAGTCAATCTTCTCTTCAACGCCAGTATCTGTACTTTTATACAAAGCATCGAAAATCGCGTTGAGGATCAGACCATGCTCGCCCGGAACTTTGGATTTGCCGCCTTCTTGAATAGTAGCAACAAACTCCTGAACTTCCTTGACGTGGGATGATTTGATATCGGGGATGTTCACCGGGCGCTCGTTGAATACCTGGCGATCCCGCTCGCTGAAAATCACGATTGGATCGTTGCTGAACCCTGGGCAAACTTCTGCGCCAGATTTGGTTCCCATGAGCGTGGTTTTAAAGAACTCCTGCTCGATGTTCGCCATAAAGCTGGATTCCAGCGTTACGACCTGACCATCCTCGAACCGGATGAAACCAACCGCCATGTCTTCGACCGTAAACTTGTCGCGGTCGAAATCACCCATAAAGTTGGTGAGGTTCGGGTTCTTACCCAAGATGTCCCAGGTTTTGCCACTTGCGCTCACCGGTTTTGGATAACCCATAAGGAACAAAGTGAAGTCCAGAATGTGCACACCTATATCAATGAGCGGACCGCCGCCTTGCTTTTCTTTGTTAGTGAATACACCCCAACCAGGAACGCCGCGTCGGCGTAGAGCTTGCGCGCGGCCGTAATAAACGTCGCCCATGTGGCCTTTATCAATATATTCC
This sequence comes from Fimbriimonadaceae bacterium, assembly GCA_019638675.1. Taxonomy (GTDB): domain Bacteria; phylum Armatimonadota; class Fimbriimonadia; order Fimbriimonadales; family Fimbriimonadaceae; genus UphvI-Ar2. The sequence continues at coordinate 2,328,649 of JAHBTE010000001.1, forward strand.
TTCATGAACAAACCAGGGCCGCAGAACCGGTACTGCAAACCAACTTGCAGAATCTTGCCGGAATCTTTCGCGGCTCGGCACATGGCTTTGCTTTGATCTGCGTTCATCGAAAGTGGCTTTTCACACAAGACGTGTTTGCCCGCTTTCAGGGCATCTACGGTCATTTGCATGTGCTCAAGGTTTGGCGTGGCAACACTGACAGCGTCAATTTCTGGGTCGTTGAGCAAATCTCGATAGTCTGCAGTCAAATTTGAAATCGAATACTTGGTTCCGACTTCCTTCAAAACATCTGGCTTGATATCGCACAGCCATTTAATTTCACATTCATCGGGAATTGAAAGGTATCCCGGAATGTGGGCATGGTTTGCAATCATCCCCGCCCCAATCACACCAACTTTCAGCTTCTTAGCCATCGCTTTTCATCTTACCAATTACAAAACCGGTCCCGGCCCTGCGGTAACCTAGTTGAGCATCAATTTGGAAAATAAAAATGGCTGACCCAATCTTTGTCGGAAAATCTGATCAACCAGTGCACTTGCTCCCGCAACTGGCCAACCGTCACGGAATGATTGCCGGAGCAACTGGAACCGGGAAAACTGTCACCCTCCAAATTCTTGCCGAACAGTTTTCACGCATGGGGACACCCGTTTTTATGGCCGATGTGAAGGGCGACCTCAGCGGAATGGCGATAGCGGGCGGCGGAAACCCAAAGCTTGAGGAACGCGCCCAAGTCATTGATCTTGGCACCCTAGAATACAAAGCCTGCCCTGTGATTTTTTGGGATGTATTTGGTGAGCAAGGTCACCGACTGCGGGCGACTATTTCTGAAATGGGGCCACTATTGCTTTCGCGATTACTCGGCCTGAACGACACGCAAGAAGGCGTTCTCAATATTGCGTTCAAAATCGCCGACGACCAAGGCCTGCTGTTACTTGACCTCAAAGACCTCAAGGCGATGCTCAACTTTGTTGCTGACAACGCGAAAGATATTCAGTCGGAATATGGTCAAGTGAGCAGTGCTTCAGTTGGAGCAATTCAGCGCGGGTTACTTGTTCTTGAACAACAAGGAGCTGCAGAATTCTTTGGTGAGCCAGCATTGGAACTCAGCGACCTTATGCGGACGACTCACGACGGTCAGGGCTTTATTAATATTCTTGCCAGCGATAAGTTGATGCAAAGCCCGGCCCTGTATTCCACTTTCCTGCTTTGGCTACTCAGCGAACTGTTTGAAGAACTCCCCGAAGTCGGCGATCTGGAGAAACCAAAGCTCGTTTTCTTCTTCGACGAAGCGCATTTGCTGTTCAATGATGCACCCAAGGCGCTGGTTGACAAAGTTGAGCAAGTGGTTCGTTTGATTCGTTCCAAAGGCGTTGGAGTTTTCTTTGTCAGCCAAAACCCGCTCGACATCCCAGATACAGTTCTTGGTCAACTTGGAAACCGGTTCCAACATGCCTTGCGGGCATTCACTCCCCGCGACCAAAAGGCAGTACGATCTGCGGCTGAAACCTTCCGCCAAAATCCTGCGTTCAAAACTGAAGAAATCATCACCCAACTCGGGGTCGGTGAAGCACTCGTCAGCACGTTAGAAGGCAAAGGAACGCCGATTATCGTTCAAAAAACCTTGATCCGTCCACCAAGCAGTCGCCTTGGGCCGGCAACTCCCGATGAGCGCGCCAAAATCATGGCGAATTCTCCGGTTGGCATGACTTACAACAAAGAGATCGACCGCGAATCTGCTTACGAAATCCTTACTAAACGCGCGGAACTTGCCGCCGCTGAAGCCGCCAAGGCTGAAGAAGCCGCAGCGAAAGCAAAAGCCGATGCCGCTGCCGCAAAAGAAGCAGAACGAGCGAACCGAGTCACCAGCCGCGCGAGATCAACGCGCGAAACTCCGGTCGAAGCGATGCTCAAATCCACAATGCGTTCCGCCGGTACTCAAATCGGGCGGGAGCTCAGTAAAAACAGCGGGAAAATCCTGCGCGGATTACTGGGCGGAATCTTTAAAGGACGTTAGTGACCGTGCTGCTCTAAGATGCCTTCCGCCACAAAAATGGGGGCATCTACGCGTACAGCAAGCGCAATCGCGTCACTTGGACGAGCGTCAATCACCATATCTTCGTTCCCCGTATCCAGCAGAATCTTTGCGTAATAAGTGCTTCCCAAAAAGTCGTCGATATCGATTCGTTTGACTTCTCCGCCGAGCCGTTCGATCACTTTCTTGAGAAGGTCGTGCGTCATCGGGCGATCTGGCTGATGGTTGCCGATATGCGAGCTGATGGCGGTTGCCTCAAAGCCACCGATCACGATTGGGAGCTTGCGAGAGCCATCGCTCAGCAACACGAATCGCTGGATGGAATCTTGAGCTTGGGCCGCAAAAACCGCCTCGACGCGAACCTCTACCGGGTTCCCGTAATCGATCTCATCATCCACGGGCGTGGGCTCTTCGTAAGGGAAAAACGCCGGTGGCTGATCCAGATCTTCGGGTTCTTCTCGCGGCTCGTCCGGCATAATTTAAGGTTACCAGCTAAGCTAAAGTCTTCGCCGTACCCTGGACGTGTTCAGTGATGGTTTTGCAAGTTGCCCGACCAGAATCTTCAAATACGTCTAATACCTTTGCGAGCGCAACCGCCGTATCAATGCTCGTCACACAAGCCACACCCGTTTCGATGCAAGCCCGTCGAATCCTTGCCGAATCGCTCCCTGCGATCTGCCCTGGGCCAGGAGTGTTGATCATCAGGCTCACTTCGCCAGCCAGAATCCGATCCAGAAGATTGGGCGACCCTTGCTGAATCTTGTTGAGCTTTTCGCACGGGATTCCCGCATTGTTGAGCGCATCGCAGGTTCCACCCGTGGCTCCCATCGCATAACCCCGTTCCATCAGCCGCCGACCAATTTCAATTGCCGCTGGCTTATCGCTATCAGTAACGGTAATGATCACTTGCCCTTTGGGTTTAAATGTGATGCCACTACCGATCATCGCCTTGTAAAGAGCGGCTTCGTAGGTTTCATCAATGCCCAGCATTTCGCCGGTGGATTTCATTTCTGGGCCAAGGCTTGGTTCGACTAGAGCCAGTTTTTGGAAACTGAATACCGGAGCTTTCACCGCATACAACCGCGCTGGAGTGACCCCCGCCCGGACTTGCTCAATAGTTCGGATTGAGCCATCCGCCCTTGGTGCGGCAGTATCGGTTTTGACGATGTGCCCGTCGGTAGAACCCAATTCCCAAAGGCCGCTTGCATAGCCGAGTTCGGCAAGAGTTTGCCCCATCATGCACCGGGTTGCGAGCTGAACCATCGGAACGCCTGTGACCTTGCTCAAGTACGGCACGGTTCGGCTGGCTCGAGGGTTGACTTCCAAAACGTAGGCTTCTCCATCAACGAGAACAAACTGAATATTCATCATGCCGCGAACCCCAAGCTCGCGGGCGATGAGGCAAGCCGATTCAACCATGCGGGCTTGTAGTTCGGAATCAATCGCTACTGGCGGGAACACTGCCATCGAATCGCCGCTATGAATTCCCGCACGCTCGATATGTTCCATGATTCCCGGAACCAGGGTGTCAACTCCGTCGCTGATCACGTCTACTTCGGCTTCTTGACCAAAGAAGTACTTATCAACCAAAACCGGCTGACCTGGGTTCGCATCTTCTGCTTCTTGGTAAAAACTGCGCAGTTGGTCGGCATCGTGGACGATCTCCATTCCGCGTCCCCCGAGCACAAAACTTGGGCGAATCAAAACCGGATATTTGATTTCTTCCGCGACGATCAGAGCTTGGTCGAGACTGGTTACCGCACGTCCGGGCGGTTTTGGAATGCCGAGCCGATCCAAAAGTTTTTCGAACTGATCTCGATCTTCAGCGGCGGCGATGGCTTCTGGCTGAGTTCCCAGTATCGGAACCCCTTCCGCCGCGAGTGCTTCTGCTAAGTTAATCGCGGTCTGCCCGCCGAACTGCACCACCACGCCTTTCGCTTGTTCGTGGTCGAATACATCTAAAACTTCGTCGAGTGCGACTGGTTCAAAATAGAGTCCATCGGCGGTGTCAAAGTCGGTGCTGACGGTTTCAGGATTGTTGTTCACAATCGCGGCTTTGTAGCCCATTTCCTGCAGAGTCCACACGCAATGCACGCAGGAGTAGTCAAATTCTATGCCCTGTCCGATTCGGATTGGCCCTGATCCCAGTACGACAACGCGTTCGCTCACTAAAAGTATGTTTTACCTGCCCAGCTCCCCTATCCACTGACATTAGACTGATGAACTTTTTGTTCGACATGATGGAGTCCCCCGTATACTACGAGAGCGGCAAGTGAGAGTAGTGCGCTCAACGGGAATGCACTGCCAATACCAAATGGTGCGATTCCTGCAAGGAACAAACAGGCTCCGATGACCGCAACTAGCATTGATTTTCCTCCAAGCGTAAACAGAACGGCAATGACTAACTGACAAAGGGCAATAACCAGTACAACTGGGGTTGCGTACAACTTGAACGGCCCGGTTATGATTTCCCGGTAAATCGGAACAATGACAAATTCAGCAAAATCTTGGTACACCGCTGGCTGATTCAGCGCGAGACTTGCGTTGAGAATTGCCGCCGCAAAGAAAATCACGGCTAATAGCCTTCGCGTTATGTTGGGCTTAGTCTCCGCTAATGTGAGGCAAACAACACCGATAGATTGGCAAACTAGGAACGGGATGATGTGTTCCTGCCGCCAGCCCCTGAATGCCAATGGCATCGCTGTAACGGTGATTATTGGGATAAGAATCCAAATCCGACCATTGAAAGTATTGTAATCAGCAAATATTTTGCTCCACGGATTCTTGAACAAGTAATGCCCAGCAAGAAACTCGAAAGCTAGGGTCATCACAAGCCAGATTATTCCAGCTAGCCAAGCCTCAGAAAGTGACCGTACTCCTATCCATGAATGCGTAAGGCAAGCTACGACAAAAATTATCGTGGCAAGAACTAGAGTACTGATAACATGACCAGTTCTTTCGCCCAATTTTGGGCGAACAACCGCCTCCCGAAACAATCCGTTTATCACTGCAAAAACGCTCAGCAGTAACCAAACTAAGAGTGCTTTTGGAATCACAAAAAAATTATGATGTAGGTATTAGCATAACAAACCTTGAAACTTTCGTGAAGATTGGCTAGTTAAACCCCGACCACTATTCCATGCAGAACAACCTGCCCGGCATCAGCTTCCACAGTCTCTAGCCGAACATCTATCGGCAGGTCGCCCGCATCAAAAATCGGATTGATCTTCGCAAGCTGGCCTTCCACCAGATTCTTGGCTCCGCCGCCCATGACATCCACTTGTTTCAGCCGCACCATCAACCGCTTGCCATCTTCGATTTCCAGAGTGCAGACCGCCTTTACGGGAATAGTGACCACGATTTGCGCCTTGGCTTCCACATAAATTAGCCCGCCGCTGATAGAAACTTGGAAATCTTTGAGTCCGCCCGGAGCTTGTTTGGTGAGCAAGTTTGCAATAGCCTGCTCGGTGACCACCGCTTTTGCTGTGCCTGGTTGCTTGAGATAAAGCGCAAACGGATTGAGGTCGGCGGCAGATTCGCCTCCATAAACCTCAAAACTCTCCACCACTAAACCAAATTCCAGTTCGATCCGCCCAAACTTCGCTTCTAGCGAACCAACCCGCAAACTCTTCACAGTTGTAATCTACCTGTCAACGTGCAAGCTGGTTTCAATTGGTGGGCTGGTACGCTTTGCGCATGGCCACTGTGTTGATCAGCTTAGTTGTGGGGGTTGTTGCGGGCGTGCTCTCCGGACTCTTTGGAATCGGCGGCGGAATCGTGATTGTTCCGGCCCTGATTCTGTTTTTGGGGTTCACGCAACATAAGGCGCAAGGCACATCGCTGGCCGCGCTGTTGCTTCCGGTTGGCGCGCTCGGAGCCTGGAAATACTATCAAGAAAAAAACGTGGACATCTCATCGGCTATCCCTATTGCGCTCGGGTTGCTGGCGGGGGCTTTGGCGGGAGCGAACATCGCGTCTTCGCTTGATCCCGTGACGATGCGAAAAGTGTTCAGCGTGTTTCTAGTCGCGATTGCGATTTATTTGTGGACGAAGAAGTAACTCTTGCATTCAGCAAAGATAATTGGTATTATTCACCCAGTTGGGTGAATAATGACCGTAACCCTGGATAACACGCTTTTTGCTCTTGCCGACCCGGTACGAAGAGAAATTCTCTCGCAACTCACTCGGCATCCGGCGAGGGTAACTGACATTGCAAAGCCGTTCAACATTTCGCTGAACAGCGTCAGCAAGCACATTAAAGTTCTTGAGCGAGCCGGTTTGGTCACCCGCAAATTAAAAGGGCGCGAACACATCCTCAGCGTGAACCCTGCCCCACTTTTTGATGCAACCGAATGGATGCAATCTCAAACCCAGATCTGGCAAGCCCGACTCTCCACCCTTGAAAAAATCCTCGACGAAGAAACAAAGAACAATGGATAAACCCACCGCAACATTGCAAGTCACGCATCAATACAACCACCCACCCCAAGCGGTTTATGACGCCTTTTTGAATCAAAAATACGCCCACAAATGGTTCTTTGCTACCGAAACCGGGGAGATGGTGGTCTGCGAGATTGACGCCACAGTTGGTGGAAAATTCACCATGACCGACCGCCGCGACGGCGAAGATGTTGCCCATGTCGGCACATTTTTAGAACTCGACCCACCCAACCGTATCGTGTTCACGCTTCAAGTTCCGAAGTATTCCCAAGAGATGAATCGCTTAGAAATCGACATCCGGCCAACAGATTCGGGCAGTGAACTCACGCTTACCCACACCTACGCCGCAGAATATGAAGAACACAGCGAACAATACAGAGCGGGTTGGAATATGATTCTGGACAACTTCCGAACGTGGGCCTTCCCGGCTGATTAGCAAACCCTCATTGGGTTGAGTTCGTCTGTTCTAACAATGATCGCCGCTACCCTTGCAATGGTTTTGCTTGCGCCGCCGCCAACTATCAAATTGGTTGACGGTGAGTCGTTCGCACTCACCGGACGCAAGGCAACCGTGGTGGTGTTTATGAGCCACGACTGCCCGATCGCCAACGATTCGCAACCTGCGCTTAAAAATATTTACGAAAAATACAAGTCTAAAAATGTGGGATTTGTTGGCGTTTACATTGATCCTAAAGTTTCACTAGAAACGGTAAAGAAACACAAAGCGGATTTCGGCTTTTCCTATAGTCAAGCTATTGATTCCAAACACACGGTGGTCAAACTCCTCGGTGCAAAAGTGACGCCGGAGGCATTTGTCCTGAATTCACGTGGTGAGGTTCAGTATCGAGGCCGGATCAACAACGCTTATTCTGATTTGGGAGTTAGGCGAACCAAAATCACCGAGAACAATTTGGATGATGCGGTCAGCGCGGTTCTTGCTGGCAAAAAGCCGAACCCTTCGCGCACAAAATCGCATGGGTGCTTGATTCCATCACTCGCCGATTTTGGTGGCTAGTGCTATAAGCGTGATTGGGCCGGGTCACAAGCGAAAGAATTGCACTGCCGGGTATAGTCTACTCCACTCCCGGGCGCTTAGCTCAGTTGGTAGAGCGCCTCGTTTACACCGAGGATGTCGGGGGTTCGAGTCCCTCAGCGCCCACCAAATTATTTTCTGGAATTTTTTCTTCCATGCGGCAGTAAAGTTAAACTACTGAAATGTCTGTCTGTACTAACAACTGCCGGAGGTTCGCGTGTTCGCTCTCGTCCTAACCGCACTTTGCTCGTTCACGGCGCAAACCCCTGATCTTTCCAAACTCGATGGAGAGTGGATTTATGTGGAAGACATGACTGAAGGTCGGACATTAGAACAGCTTGGGCCACCGATGAGCGGCAAATTTTCAATGAGTACGGAACCCGGAGCCGTCATTTTGGTAAGCGGCCACGGATCGGGAAATACCAACGTACGAGTTGCATTAGACGGTTCTCATACGCAAGTACCAGGAGCCACTGAAGGTACCTACGCGCGATACTCCGGTGGCTGGAAAGAGGGCACGTTCACTTACAATACGGACTTCGTTCGTGCTGCTGGCAAAGAGCCTGAAGGTTTGATCAAAAAAGAGATGAGCGTCACGGATAAAGGGCTGGTCGTACGCGTTAAACTTGAATCCATAAATTACGAGGCAGTCGGCCTTTATCGCCATCCTCAAGATATCGAGATGCCAACTCCGGCCAAGGCCACGATCAACGATTTGCAGTGGCTAGCGGGCAACTGGGCGGGTACGAGAGGCACGGGCGGCAGTATTGCCATGGAAGAACGGTGGAGCCCTCCAAAAGGGGGATCGATGCTAGCGGTTTCACGAACCTTTTCCCGTGACCGGCTATCTGCGTTCGAATATCTGCGCATTCTTGAACGGAATGGAGGGCTGGTTTATATTGCTCAACCCAATGGCGCGGCACCAACTGAGTTCATCCTGAGCGAGTTGGGTGAAAATCGCGCGGTATTCGATAACCCGCGTCACGATTACCCGAAGCGCATTGTGTACGAGTTATCTCCCGACGGTTCACTAACTGCAACGATTGGCTTTATGAAAGGCGGCACACCAAGGCGATACGAATACAAGCGTGAAAGCACTCATTAGGATAAAATCTGCGGCATGACTCTGACTGAAGCAATGTCCCGGCTCGAAGCCCTTGGCAACGAAAAAATGCGGGCGATGAACACGAAAAACGGGGCGGGAGACAACCAGTTCGGCGTCAAAATGGGCGATATTAGAACCATTGCTAAAGAGATCAAAATTGACCATGATCTTGCAATGGAACTATGGGAAACCGGAAACGTAGATGCACGCTTCCTGGCCCTGCTCATCATGCAGCCGAAGCAACTCTCTTCGGATCAGCTCGAAGCATTAGTGAAGTCCAACGACTTTGCCCATATCGCCGATTGGCTCTCTTCTTACGTGATCAAGGCACATCCTGAAAAGGAAACACTTCGCCAAAAATGGATGCAGTCCGATCACCCCATGCTCTCACGGGCTGGGTGGAGTTTGACAACCGAGCGTATCAACAAAAATCCTGAAGGTCTGGACATTGCCGGGTTGCTCGATAGAATTGATCGAGAGCTAGGCGCGAAACCTTACACCGAGCAATGGGCGATGAATTTCAGCCTGATTGATATAGGAATCCACTTCCCTGAACACCGGGAGCGAGCAATCTCTATCGGCGAGAAACATGGATATTGCCGCGACTATCCGACTTCAAAAGGATGCGTGTCCCCATTTGCACCGATTGCGATTCGTGAATTAGCAAGTCGTCAAAAATAAGCCTACTCTTCAGCCTTCATGAGTTCGGAAATCCGGCTGAGCAGTTGCTTCCAAAGGTCAAGCAGGTCATCGGATTCCCACTGCGGGAGGTATTCCTTGAGTGTTTCAAGCAACGCTTCTTCCACCCAGTCGTAATGCTCAGGTCGGGCACCGTATTCCACGTGTCTCTTTTTGAGCGCGCCGAGATCGTTGACAACAAGGTGCGCTTGATCCAAGGATTCAATGAGAACAGTAAACATATCCATCAGCTTTTGGTACTGCGACTTCATATCCTCGCCGAACAGACCACGAGTCTCTGGATGAGCGCTAAACAGACGGGCGTAGAACTTCTCTGCGAATTCTTGCGAATTCGGTATCAGCACAAAGTACGAAAACCTCAAGCGTTCGACTTGCGCAGCTGAAAATGGTGGCAAAGTCATTGATAGCCTTTAAAGGCAGTCTAAGCTCAAAGTTCCTTCTAAGTGACCGATTGCGTCGAATTTAGCAACATAATCTTTCTATTGCTGGCTCTTTCTTTATAACTTCTTCATTGGGGCCGTTCATATAATTTTTTCATGAGAAGTTTCACACGCCTCTTTCTTCTTTCTGCTCTTGCGGTTAGCGCTTTCATTTCTGGTTGCGGTGGTTCCAGCGGAACAAGTGCCGAAGTTTTGATCGTCCTCAATACAAGCGGTACGTCGTTCAGCCTTTTGCCAATGGACACCAAGGTATTGGGCTCCGCTACTGTGATCACCGGCCTCCAAGGTGGCGAAACTATTGAAGCCATTGATGTCCGCCCACTAGACGGCTCGCTCTACGGAATGAGCAACCTTAAGCAGTTGTATCGAATCAACATGAGCACAGGTGCGGCTACGGCTCTTGGTACTCCATTCGTTCTTACCGGAGTGGTTATGGATATTGATTTCAACCCAACTGTAGATAGAATCCGCTTGACAACCACGGACGGGGAAAATATCCGCATTAACCCAGATACTGGGCTACTTGCAGCAACAGACACAGCATTTGCTTATGCGGTGGGCGACATAAACTTTGGCAACACTTTGAACGTTGCCGGCGCGGCATATTCAAACAATGTTGCAGGTGCGGCTACCACCACCTTCTACGGCTTAGAAGCATCACAAGATACTTTGGTTCTTTCGTCTTCCCCAAATGGTGGTCAACTCACAACGGTTGCCAGTTCCTCCCCCAGCGGATTCCAAGGAGACATCGGATTCGATATTTCTGGACGAACAGGCATTGCCTATGTGCTGAACAGCTCTACCGACATCAAAACGATCAATCTGTCAACGGGCGTGATGACAGATGTCATTTCAGTCGGCGCAGCCAACGATATTGCGGTCAAGCAGTAACCAGTTCAGAAACGATCAATTGGGAGCTAGCCTCAAGGTTAGCTCTCCTTTTTATGCCGTGACCAGTAAAGAACGAGGATCAACCGCACGGCCTTCTACCGCACTTTGAATCGCGGCTTCGGCGATCGCGACCGCCGCCATTCCGTCGGCTCCGCTAATTGGCATGGGTTCCCCAACCCGCACGGATTCCACAACTTGCGAAAGGTGCTTATAGTAAGGGTCACCTTGATTGTCCATAAAACTTCCAGCAGTGGAGCCTGAATCTAAGTGAGTTCTTACAGAAGGCGCATGACGAGAATCAAATTCAATCACGCCTTCGGAACCCGATACTTCCAATACCGCTCGGAATCCGCTTGGATCCATCCACGTGGTTTCAACGTGGGCGATCACGCCGCATTCAAAAGTCAGGGTTGTTAGCGCGTAATCTCCTTCAAATTTAGCCCCCTCCACTGTGTTGCCAAGCCGAACAGACTTCGCGTAAACCTGGGTGCATTCGCCGAACGTCCAGCGGAGCCAGTCGAAGTCGTGGATTGCCAAATCCAAGATCACTCCACCAGATTGTTCGGCATCGCGGAACCAACCTTCGCTCCCCATGGGAGCGCGACCACCTCGGCGCATCCTAACGCCAGCGGCGGTTCCAACTTTGCCCTGCCGAACAAGGTTATGGACTAGCTCAAATTCTGGAAAGAATCGAACAACGTGGCCAACCCCGAGTTGGGCCCCGGTTCTGGTAGCGGCATCAATCATTTTCTGACACTCGCTGAGTCGGCGGGCCATTGGCTTTTCGACTAGAGTTGGCAAGCCGTATTCCAACGACTGAATCACAAATTCGAGGTGTAGCGGGGTCGGCAAACAGATATCAATGTAGTCTGCATGAGCAAGCAGATGTTCAAAGCTTTCGGCTTTTTCTGCTCCGTGGTGTTTGCAAAACGCGCCGAGCTTATCTGCATCGCGATCCCAGGCCGAAACTATCACGCCTTCCATATTCGCGTAGTGGCGGGCGTGAACGTTGCCCATTCCCCCCGTGCCGATAATCCCAACTTTCATATCTTCATCCTATCCCATCGGGCAACTGTTCTGCCAAGCCTTCGGGCTGAACCTTTCGCGACTGCGCTAACCACACACCAAGCAACACCACCGCGATGCCAATACTTTGCCATACGTTGAGCGATTCGCCCCTGAACGCCCAAGCCGTAAATGCAGCCACAATTGGCACAAAAAATCCGATCCGCGATGCGCTCGATGAACCAACTTCTCGAACCGCGATGTAGTAAGCGCAAAACGCGCCGGCCCCCGCAACAATGGTGAGGTAAGCCAATCCCGACCAGCCCACCCAGCTAATTTGGGAATAGTCGAAGTTCAGCACTGCCATTCCCCCATAAGGGAGCAAAATCAGCGCGGCCCCGGCATACGTTCCTAGATAAACGCCCATTGCGGGGCGATCTTTCAGAATCGGCTTCATCAACACTACACTGACCGCCCAGACAATCGCCGAACCTAAAACCAGCATCACGCCTTCTGGAGTCCAGTGTTTTGCCCCTGTCCCGAACAAAATAACCGCCGCAACCCCGAGGTACGAAATCAAGCCACCGACATACAGTTGCCAGCGGGCGCGTTCTTCCCCATTCAAAGTAGCAAACAAACTCACCCACAAAGGCGCGGTTGCCAAGCAGATCGCCCCTTGCGCTGCGCCGACTCTTTGCATTCCCTCCAAAAACAGAACCATGTAAAGGCCGGTGCTCAGAAACCCGACCCACCAGAACCGCCAACGCAGTTCCCGAGGAACCTGGAACGTTTGTTTTGCCAGTTTGGCGAACCCCCACATGAACGGAATCATTGCGATATAGCGCAAAACCATTAGCACCTGCACGGGCCATTCGCTGAGTGAATATTTAATGATAATGAAGTTAAAACCCCAGGCGAGCACCACAAAAACAATTGCCGGATGCGGGAGCCACTTGGGCCGGGTAGTCACTATTTAGTCTAGCAACCTGGCACCCCATCAGACCCAGGACAAATTTTGGGAATCCGTGGTTCGCACTCACAATATCGTTCTAATATGGCCGTCATCCCACAAGAGATGATCACAACGATTGGACGTGCTTTCCTGCGCGGTCAATTGTGGCTGTCTGAGCAAGGGATTCCCCACGCGGAAACCGTGGACGTTGCCCTTGCGGCAGAAACCTATCGCTATTTTTGGAAACCTAAACCCGTTAAAACACTTTTACTTATCCCGAGAGAACGAATTACTTTGCCGAGCGAACTTGGCACGGTTGTCAAGTCTGGATTTTTGAAGGTTGGCGAGCACACTTCCCCGAATTCGTTCTTACGGACTCCTTACTGCCTTGGGGCTGGCGAACCAGAACTCGTTCCCGGCTTGGAGAGTTCGGATGAAGAACGAAATTCGCCGATTTGGCACGTGTTGGCAGATTTGGTTCAGCGGGATTATTCGGTGAACCAGCAGTTTCTTCTCCGTATCGAACAAAAAGCGCGAATTCTTCACGAACTGCACCGCCTTGGCATCTGGATCACTCACCCTTCGCTCCACGCCGAACAAAATGACCGCCCGCTCTTAGAAGCCTGGTGGCACGGCCCAGGGCGCGAGGTTCATGTGAGTGCGGGTCAACCGCTGGTTGTGGCTCTGGGTCGCGCACTCTACGACGATCTGAGCGCAGTGGGCGTTCCCGTCGCCGACTACCTCTACCACCCGCAGGGCATGACTTCGGATGAGCAATCTTCGCATCAGGCGAAAACGGTGGAGACGATTCTGCGGTTTTCCGCTCGGACGATTGGGTGAAAACGCTCTAAGTTACTTGAGTTTGACATCGTAGCCAGGGCCCTCACCAATTCCGTAAATAACTTGCCCTGATACACGGACTAATTTTTCGTTAGAGTTAAATTGCAAATAAGTCAGACGATTCGGTTTGAGCGACTCCAGAAAACCATCGCGCCCGATTGTTATAGAAACTTCACCCGATGAGTGAGGTGATTCGGAAAACGCTACACTGTGTCCAACCAACAGCGTTGTTACTTCCTGTTTCGACATGCCTTTTCTCAGAAGACTCGTTACAGAAACAACCTTCACCGTTTGTGTTGGCTGAGTGAAAAGCACGAAAGAAGCAATAGTTACAAAGAATAAAAAGATGAGTAGCGGGACGATTACTCTTTTCTTCATTTCATCACTGCTGACCAAATCGTGAACGCGATGCCGGCTGCAAGTAACGTTAGTGCCGGTATCCACTGTCTACGAATTCGTTGCCGAGTCGCCTCAAGATGCTCCTGCAAACGACTCGATTCATCTCTCATTCCCTGCAGTACCTCTAGTTTTTGTTCCCTATCGAGATCAGAATAATTATTCGGCAACGCGTAGTTAGTTGTGAACGCTTCAGGTTCGCGCGGTTGCTCGAGCGTATTTAATTCGTGCCTGAACATCCAGTTGAGGACAACTGCTCCAACTAGCCACTTCATCGCAAGGAGCATGTGAGCAGGTTTGCTCAAAATAATCCCCGACGAAAAAAAACCTAGGGCCGCGCCAGTAGATAGTCCGGCAATGCTCATTGAAAGCGCTATGGTGAAATCATATTTCTTTCTAAATAATTGGATGGCGAGTCCAATAGCTACCAATACACCCAGCCCAATTAAAAAATAGGATGTCTTTGGAGATCTGGCTGGTGGCCATGCTAGTACGGCGAACACGCCAAGAATCAGGCTGAATATCCATCCTACATAAAGGGCTCGCTTCACTAGCAACATTTTAGCAATCTGATTCATATCTCAGTGCATACATACAGCACATCACAGATATTTATTCGGGAATTTTCTCAACGGATACTTTTTTGAATTCAAAACAAACATATCTCGCGAATCTGGCATCGGCCCCATACGCACTGGAGATCCAGTCAAAACAATATTTTCTTTTTCTTCAAATACTTTAACCCATCCTTGATCCTCGGAAGGAACGTCGTAAAACAAACCACAGAAATATATTAACAAATCCGATGTAGTTCCGCCTAAGAACCTTTCTTGTCCGTTGGGGTCTATGAAGTTAATCTCCGTCATCCATAACAAGATGTCGCCTTTAGTGCAATTGGTCTGCGAAGATTTTACTGTCTTAATAATCTTCTTAAGATTCTCGGTAGATGTTCTTGGGTTAACGTCGTATTTTGCATATTCGGCAAGTGCACTCATACAGAGCTCAGTTCTGTCATTTGCCGCCTGCATGGTGGTCACGCTGCACACTCCAAATACCAATCCACATAAGAGGATTGAAACAGCAACGGTAATTTTCATTTTCCCAACCTAAAGAATCAAGAGCATTTTCTCATGTCCGCACGAAAACAGATGGCAAGCCTCCTGATCCTCAATATTATAATATCCCCTTTTCCGTTTTCGTATCCCGAGCTGTCTGACTCAAGTTATACGCTGCAACTTATCCCATTGAGATCTGCAAGATTTCAAGAACTGCTAATCTGGGAAATGCCTAAGCGGATAGGTTGAAAACAATACAAACAAGTCGCGCGGATCGCCAAAAGCTCCTTCACGTTCATCCTGCGCCGTTAGCACGATTTTTCCGTTTTCTTCGATCACCTTGACCCAACTGGGATTTTCCTCCGGGATATCATAATAGAACCAGTTAAAAAACTCTAGTTGATCTTCTTTACTACTTTCAACCGGCTTCATTTTGGTTTTAGTCATCCAGAGCACAATATCTCCTTGGCTACAATTAACTTGAGCAGATTGCACAGACGAAATGATTTTGTTCAAGTTTTCCGTTGAAGTTCGCGGGCCAATATCGTAGGTTGAGTATTCGGCCAACGCTGCTTCGCACATTTGAGTTTTGTTTAACGCAGCCTGAACCTGACCAGTGCCAATCGCTACTACAGCTAATATGCCGACAACAACAGCAATCGCAATGCCTACTTTCCTAACCATTTAATCTCCTTAAGCGGCTTACTCTGCCGTTTACAGTATATGCCTCAATATTCAATATTGCCGAGTTATTCTTTCATCCCGAACCCAATTCCCCCTAAAAAGTAAACTTCCCCTGCCCCGTGATTCTATCCGTAGCCAACTTGCGTAAGCTTTTCGGTGTCGACATCATTCTCGACTCCGTGACTTTTCGTATCGAAAAGCGTGAAAAGGTAGCGCTCGTCGGAAGGAACGGCACGGGAAAAACGACTCTCCTCAAGCTCATCACCCAACAACTCGAACCAGATGGCGGGTCGGTGAACCTTCAACGCGGAGCTAAGGTCGGTTACCTGCGCCAAGAACATCCAGTCACCGCCGGGCTAACGGTGCTGCAAGAAGCGCAATCCGGCTTAGAACACCTGCTGGAAATCAAAACCCGGCTGGATGAACTCACCAAGATTCTGGAGAACAACCCAACCGACGATGACCTCGCGGAGTTTGCCCTGCTCCACGAACACTTTAACGACAGCGAGGGGTATTCGGCCGAGCGCGATGTGATTACAGTTTTGAACCGCATGGGGTTTGAAGAAGCCGATTTCGAGCGAATCACCGATTCCCTCTCCGGCGGCGAACGCACCCGCCTTGCCCTTGCCCGGTTACTGCTAGAAGAACCCGATCTGCTCATCCTTGACGAGCCCACCAACCACTTGGATTTGCAAGCTACGGAATGGCTGGAATCGTGGATTAAGCAGTACCACGGGGCGATTTTGCTGGTCAGCCACGACCGTTCGTTTTTGGAAAACACGGCGACGAAGTTCATCGAACTCCGCAACGGCACGGTTTCGATTTACGAAGGCGACTTTCATAAGTATCTCAAACTGCGCGAGGAAGATGAAGCCCGCCAGGCTGATATCGCGGCTAAGCAGGCTCAGCAGATCGCCAAGCTAGATGAATTTGTCCGGCGGTTTATGAACAGCCAGCGCACGGCTCAGGCTCGTGGTCGGCAAAAGCATATGCACCGTCTGCAGGAACAGCAAATCCAAGCCCCGACTAAGGATGCTTCTATGAAGGTTGGGTTTGGCAAAGTCACCCGCTCGGGCGATGTCGTTATCAAAACCGAAAAGCTCTCAGTCGGATTCCCCGATGAAACACTGTTTAAGGGCTTAGATTGGGAAGTCCGCTATGGGGAACGTTGGGGGATCGTCGGTGAAAACGGAGCAGGCAAATCCACGCTCATCAAAACGATTTTGGGCCGGCACAAGTCGGTTGATGGTTCAGCAAAGCTTGGCTCACGGGTAGAACTCGGCTACTTCTCGCAAGATGTCGCCGACCTAGATTTGGAAGATTCACCGCTTGACCACATGGTTTTTGAAATGGGAATGGACGCCGGGCCAGCGCGGAATCTGCTCGGAAGATTTTTGTTCAGCGGGGACGACGTTTTCCGCCCCATTCGTTCGCTCAGCGGGGGCGAAAAGAACAAGCTGGTTCTCGCTTCCCTCACCCAGATCAACCCGAACCTGCTCGTGCTTGACGAACCCACCAATCACTTGGACATGGATTCCCGCGCGGCTTTGGCGGAAGTTCTTAACGAATACAAAGGCACGTTAGTTCTGATTTCGCATGACCGCTGGTTGCTGAGCCAGGTAACGAACCGAATCCTGGACGTGCGCCGATCTGGCCCAAAAGAATATCTTGGCGGCTACACCGAATACCGCCGAGGTACTTCCAGCGCGGCTAGTAAAGGCGGAAGCACGCAAGTAATTGAGCGTATCGAACCAACCCTTTCGCCGCGTGAGCTCAGCAAAGAGATCGCTCGGATGCGCCAAGTCGTCGAGGATTCTGAGAATGCAGTCGCCAAAGCCGAAGCTGAAATTTCCCGGATTGAGAATATCCTCGCCGATCCAGCCGAGGGTGAGGATATCCGCAAGCTCACAGAAGAGTATCAAACCGCGCAGAAAACTTTATCCGAGGCAATGACCAAGTGGGAAGAAGATGCTCTTTTCTACGAAGGGCTTCAGCTTCAGCAGGGTTAGGGCCTTGGCTTCCAAGGGTATTCAATATATTCGTTTATAAAACTACCGTCATCAAACAACTCAACTATCCCGTAGCCGTTAGAAAATTCTTGGTATTTGCCACCCCACCAGCCGCCACTCACCGCCCCGTTACAGAAGTAGTTCACGCCGAGATATTCCACCTTGTCAACCAGATGAATATGCCCACTGATCGACACCTTGACGTTCGGATGCTTTTGGAACAGATCCTTGATGCGACGGAAATCAATATGCATCCAAGCCCCAGGTACCTGCCACTCTCCACTCTTTTCGTTGTCTCCATCAAGGAATGCACAGGCGCAGAACAGAGGAATGTGGCTAAGAACCAATACCGGCATCGTTTTCGGAGTTGAATTCAATTCACTAGTCAGCCATTCAAATTGCTGATCATCAAACCTCGCCGTGTATCCATTCCCGGTGGGCTTGCGGTGAGTGGAATCGAGAACGATGAACTTCCAACCCGCTTGAATAAACGAGTAGTACGGTTTGGCGAGTTCAAGGCGGTCTTGAGCGTATTGCTTGCCAAAATACGGGTCGTTTTCGTATTTCGCAATGTTGTTCCAACCCCAAACATCGTGATTGCCGAGCGCGTAATGAACGGGCACCGAAATATTCGCCTTGACAACGGATGTGAAAATATCAAACTGGGTTTTCGCCCGGGCCATGTCCGAACCCAAAACGTCCATCACCATGTCGCCGCCTATCATAATCATGTCCGGTGATTTGCGCTGAACTGCTTCTAGAGCTTTTTCAAATCCTTGTTGGGCGCCACGCTCAGGCTGAACGTGCATATCCGTCATGTGAGCAATCCGCACAACTCGCTTGGGGCCACGGTTGGTTTGCAATCCGCCCGGTAGGGCGAGACCAGTTAACCCGGCTGCGCCCATCATCATCAATTCTCTTCGATCCACTCGCATAAGCTCCAAATTACCAAGCATCGCTCGGGGTTAACCGGAAGACAATCTGGCAATTAACTCCGCCTTAATCCTTGGTCAGCCTCGCCTGTAATGCCGAGTAACCATCCAGTTCAAAATGCTCAATCCTCAGGTTATGCCGACCACCCAATTTAAGCTTAATGACATCTGATTTTGGAGCGTGCCAAGTCCAATCTTCAAATATCACCTTGCCATCAAGCAATACTCGAACCCCGTCATCGCTGGTGAGCGAAAGAGTGTAGTCGCCCGGTTCTACGGTAAATCTTGTTTCCGCTAGTGTGGCGAAGTGGTTGGTATTCACTCCCGGCGCAGGTGATCCGCCCCAAGCTCCTTCTAGGGCGTTCATGCGTTGATTTACCACAGGTTCGGTATCAAACATCTTGCGAAACTCTTCAGGCTTTTCGCGAGGATCAATTCTGGCGAAGTCGTAGTTCCACCACGAGACGTTCCAGTTCAGGCCAACTTCGTCGTGGGTGTAACCGAACTCAACAGGTTTTCCAGCAGGAGTTTTGATTCCGCGATAATCGGTAGTTTCTTCGCCAACGTATTCCAGTGAAACCCTAAACTGACCATTGCTCCGAACAAGAATATGGTCGCCCATATTCCCTCTCAGTTTTGATACAGCATCGGGCACGAATGGGGGAGTTGTAGGAATTTTCATCCGCCATTCGGGGAGCATTTTCGTAATTTTTCCGCCCTCAAGTTCAGTGATGCGCCATCCGCCAGATTTCGGGCCAACGACCTTGAAAACGTAATACTTGCCTCCGCTGGGGGAGTCGTACCAATCTTCTAACCAGAGAACAGGCGATTTGTAATCCACCGGCCCCCATTGGTCGACCAAAATTGTTGATCGCCCGCGACTTACTTTGGCGCCAAGGAACGGCATAATTCCCTCTTCCAGAGGGGACACGTAATAGGGTTTTGCGGCTGCATCTCTGCGCTCCCGAGGCGTGTGATCTTCAACTTTTTTGTCGTTCACGGAAACAAGTTGCCACGGCTTAAAGTCGATTTCCGAAATCTCAGCTTGGAACCTCGCAAGCTCATCACCTGCTCGCCGAACCAAACCCCTCGTTTCCATGTAAATCGTAGGCGGGGCCGAAAGCGGATCAATCGTCACTCTGCCAGGCTGAGTGATATCCATCGGCCAATTCATTTGATTCTTGGCATCGTCAGGAGAGACAAAGTAATTCTCGCCTTGCGTTGAAACGGATTCGACCCCCTCGAACTTGCCAAACATTGACTTCACATCGTTAGCAAAGTTTCCCGTCAAGCTCACGCCCTTGGTTTTGCTGATTTCGAAAACTACGCCAGGGATTTTTTCAAACCAGTTGTGAGCAATTACAAAATCTCGGCTCTTGGTGTCACGAGCTTTTGCATACGCCCAATCTGGGTCGGCACCACGCTCAAAAAGATTCAGTGCCACAGTGTCGAGCCGAAATGTGTTTCCGATAATTTTGTTGTTTTGGCCGTGTTCAATGGCAAACGCTTCGCCATTCATACCAAAGGCATTTCCTGCATAGACCGTTTCGTAGCTGTAACCGCCCCAAACTCCGTGCCAGTTTTCTAGCACCAAATTATTGGCGAACACGTTGCGGCTGAACGTCGTTTCGATTCCGTTTGTCGGGGCGTGGCTAAAATCGTTGCCGTAAAACACATTGTCGTTACAGCCACCTTGACCAGTATCCATTGTGCTCTGTCCGGCCCACAGGAACAAGCCATCTCCTCCATGCGTGACCGAGTTGTAGGCCACCACGTTGTTGCTGGATTGCTCGTACATTAGAATCCCAGCAGAATCTTGGCCGCGGTTGTAAAAACGATGCGAATACCCCCGCACGCAGTAATCAATGCTGTTGTGCATGACTCGGTTATGCGAACTCCGGTACATGCCCACGCCAATTGCACTCAGGTAACTAAAGTTGTTGTTCCAAACTGTGCCGCCGCTACAACGAGTCATCATCAAACCGCATTGGCCTCCAATCGCTTCGACTCCTCGTACTTCAAACCCCTCAAGATTCTTTAAATAAACTGCCGCACCAAATCGAAGCCACTGATCTTGCTCGTTGTCATGGAAACTCATCCAGTCGCTGGTGTCTTCGCGAAGTCGGCCGCTTTTGAGTTTCTGCTTCCAGTTGTAGCTGGCATCGCAGTTCAGCAATTTGAGCCCATCGGCATCGTCGGCATAGATCCCAACTTTATATCCATGAACGTTCAGTCCCTTGATCGTTATGTTTTTGCCCTGGACAACTAATCCGAACCCTTTGCGTTGGTCTGGCTCGACGGTAGCTGGAGTCCCTCGAAGCGTCGTTCCCGTGAAATCAATTGTTAGACCGTCACCTCGCACAACAACTGCGGCTTGATCGGGAGAATCACCGCCAGGCATGACGATTTCTTTTAAGTCAACTCGACCAGATTTCGTGATGATTTTCTGATCAATTACTCCAGCACTCATACCCGTCATCAAAGCTACCCAACATCCAAGCATCATCGCGTCTCCATTCTGCCGGATAGACGCCTTTGTTCAGCCCAGAATTACAAAAAAAGCACCCCAAACGGGGTGCTAAAAGAATTCATGACTGAACTTATGCTACGGAACTAGCGACCAAGCCGCCGTCCAGGTCTTTGCGCAAGAGCGCTCTGGCCCGGAACAACCAGCTTTTGACTGTTCCTTCTGGCTTGCCCAAGATTTCTGCGATCTCGTTGACATCCAGATGCTTGTAGTGTCGAAGAAGGATGATTTCACGATACTTTCCGGGCAATCGAGTGATTGCTTGGCGGAGCGTTTCTGAAACGGCTGCTTCCTCTAATTCGTTGGCCACGTTGCAAGATTCATCCTGCAGTGCGTGTTCGTAAACCTCAATGTTGTCGGAACGATTCCGTCGTCCTCGAATGATATCTACGCAGCAGTTACTGCATATTCTCATCAACCAGGGCAACATAGGTCGTCCCGATTGGAAGTTGCCAATTGCCCGACACGCTTTGAGAAACGTATCTTGTACGGCATCTTGTGCATCTTCCGAATCGCGCAAAATTCGGCTTGCCTGGGCTAAGATCGCTGGTCGGTGCATTTCCACCAACAGCTCAAAAGCCACTTGCTCTCCGGCTTGCGCACGAGCGATAAGATGTTCCTCCCATTCAGGGATTCTTTTTAGGGTTGTGTTCTTGCGGTCCACAACCTCACTGTATAAACATTTCTGGAAAAACAAAACAAATAGGTCCTTAACAGGCCTTTGTCCACCCCTAAAGAAATAGGACCGTTTCGACCGATGATTCTATTCATGTGGATACGGAGGCTCCCGTATATTTGCGCGGCATTAACTCCCGCTTTCCTGCTTATAGTTCTTGCAATCAACGGACGCTTCTTCGTTTCGCCTTGGACTACGCCAGAATACGGCCCACAGGTTTCTAAAGATATTGCAGCTTACGCGCCAGTGGTTCGATACTCATACTTGTACTCTGAATCTATCGCCCACCTGCAAGAGCCTTATGTATCGGAGCTAAGTGACAAATGGCTCACTTTGCACCGTTCCGGCAAGCTCCTGACCATTGACCCAATTACTGCGACTGATGACGGATCTAGCGGAGTCAGGCAAGAAATTGAGTTAAGTCGCCGCATGATTATGGCAAGCCTCATTAGAATTGCAGATAAGAATATTCGCGCTGAGAAATTTGATACTGCTTGCAATTATCTTAAAGATGCCCTAGAAATAGCAAACATAGCAAAGTACAACTCTCCGATGTCAATTGCCGGATCGGCTAGCATGCAAAGTGAAGCGATCAAGCGGTATGAGACGATCCAGTTGAGAGTGAGCTTGGCAAATCAGAAAGATTTTGACAATGCGATCTTACTAATGGATGTTTCCCCAGAAAGAGTTAAGCAGTTTGCGGCTCGGTTCGGAGCCCTTTCTCAGGTCAACGCTACATTTGAGGAAACTCAATTGCCTTCGGCAAATGAAATGAGAACCCTGATCAGTAATGATCGGGCTATGGCTGATGCTGAGTTTGCTTCCCCGGAGAGTAACTTATTTATGCAAACTCTCCGGGTTGCCTACGACTTGGAAGTCAAACTTGATCAACTTAAAAGCCGGTATCGAATGACTGCAACTAAGAACCAGTCGAAGTCAGGATCGATACTCCATCCGTCCGCAAACTCAGGCTAAGTCTAGAAGCGGCAAGTTTAGTGCTTCGAACATTGTAGTCATCGGTTGATTCGAAATCCCAAGCAACTTGTTGTTCTGGATCAGGAACCCGAATCAAGATTGGGGTTCGGAATGTGGACGCAATTGCCTTGGCACAGTCAACAATTGAACCTTCGCCTTTTAAGAGCGACTCACTTCGTGTTCCTGGATGAACCATTAGCAACTTCGATTCACCTTTCGCGTTGATCACTTCAAGTGCAACCGTGTCAGGAGATTTCGTATTGATTTCCGTTTCAAAGGTTGTCCCCTTTAAAGAAACCTCTTCGATAACCTCAGTAGAACCGTAAGCACGAATTTGGAATTCTGAGCCAGAGTTGGCTTCCAAGTTCATAACTAGCTTTCCGTCTTTAGCGACTACGTCTACCTTTTCGGTCACGTTAGTTGAAGGGCTTGGAATCCCCCAACCAGCTTCGACCTTGTTTCCGCCTGAACCATTATTCGTGATGCTTAATCCACCAGCGACAATAGCTACTAATGCAAGTGCACCGACAAAGGCTAGTTTCCAATTACCAAAAAGTCCTGGCTTCGCTGTTTGTTTTTCTTGCCAAGATTCGTGGTCTAAGCGAGCCATGATCTTGTCGTGGAGGTCATGAGGGGCTGGAACTTCTTCTGCGGGTTCCTCCAACATCTTCATGATTTCTACAAATTCTTCATATTCGGCTTTGAGCGCAGGGTCGGTCGTAAGTGACCGTTCGAAGGCTTCTTTTATTCCGCCTCCCAACTCGCCTTCATAATAGGCGCTGAAGAAATCCCGTGCTTTATTTATGTTCATTTCAACCTAACTCCTTGGTCGTTTTGCTTTGTTGTTTTGTACGACTCAGCCCAATGAGAAAAGTTCCGAGTTCTGTTGCAAAATGTCCCGAAGGGCCACCCTCGCGCGGTTTAACCGGCTCTTGACGGTTCCAATTGGTAGGTCAAGAGTCTCCGCGATGTCTTCGTAACTGAGCGATTCCACGTGATACATCACGAGCATCGCTTTTTGATAATCCGGCATTTGGGCCAAGGCTTCTTGCACAAGTTTTTCTCGTTCATTTCGCTCGTGGATTTCTACTGGCCCGTCACTCGTGTCTTCAAACTGACGCTCGTACTCAACTGATCCAACCGTTACCGATTGATCTAAGCTCACATTCTTGGCTTCTTTATCGCGTTTTCGGCGATCTAAGTAGCAGTTCGTGACAATGCGATAGAGCCATGTTCCAAACGCGGCTTGACCTTTGAAGTTTTTCAGGGCCGAATTAACACGTACAAATGCATCTGCCACAACGTCGGCGGCTAAATCGGGATTCCGTGTCAATCGGTAGGCATACTGATAGGCACGATTCTCATATTTGGAAATGAGATCGTTTAGCGCAGAGCGATCTCCGGCCTGCGCGCGTTCTATCAGGATCAAGTCTTGTTGGGACATTACAGACCGATTTTTGGTCGAGATCGACCAGCTACCGCTTCTTCGATAGCTTGTTCTTCCTCAGTTGTTAGGTTTGTATCGGATCGACCACCACGCAGCAGTTTGCCAAACACGCGGCAATCCATTCGACCAACTTGGCTGGTCACCACTGCTCCATCACCTTCTTCATCAAACACCGCCATCGAAAAACTTTGGCCTCCTCCAACATCGTTGAAGGCATCATAGCGTACCAGCCCGACGTACCGTTTGCTAGATTTGAGTTTGGCCTCCGCAGTATTAAGACGTTCCTTCACCTGGTGAATTTCTTCATCAACGGAACTGGAGTGCCGTAACTGCTGCTGTAGTATCTGTTCAAGGTTGCCTACCGATAGTCCTTCTGAGAGGCGATCCCACAATTCGCTGAGAGCACGAAATTTTGCGGAAAGTTTGATATGAAGCACAACTAATGTCAAAAATCCAACTAGAAGAGAGATGACAAGGACGGGAATCAGTAAAGGGACTGAGTTCAAAAACTCCATGGTGATCTGAGGTTTGGCCTTTTTTTGACCGATGTGAAGTATAACCCCGTAAAGGTAACGTCATTACAGCGTATGGCACTTCCCCGAGCCAAATCTAGCAAGAAAAAGAAGATTGCAGTCAGAGGATTCACTGCCTTCCTCTTCTGTGTGCTCGCCTTTGTATTCTTTTTCAGTATGAACTTCTCGACCGTGGAGGTTCGTGGCCCTTCAATGGAACCAACCTTTAACACGGGTGACCATGTTCTTGTTTCTAAGGC
Source organism: Fimbriimonadaceae bacterium (assembly GCA_019638675.1). GTDB lineage: Bacteria > Armatimonadota > Fimbriimonadia > Fimbriimonadales > Fimbriimonadaceae > UphvI-Ar2. Next base: position 2,353,559 of record JAHBTE010000001.1, read on the forward strand.
TTACTGGCTAGTTGGAGACATCAAGCAAAACGACATCGTAGTTGTCCGTAGTCGCGAAGTTGGTGGCGAGTATTACATCAAACGTGTTTACAAGACGGGCGGCGAAACGGTTGACTTCTTTAACATGCCAGCAAACTGGAGCATCACAAACGGCGAGTTTGTAGTGCCAGATCGGCAGTACTACGTTCTTGGCGACAATAGGCCAGTGAGCGAGGATAGTCGCACGTGGGGCCCTGTCGAACTGAAAGAAGTGATCGGCAAAGTAATCGTGATCAAGTTTGGCTTTATGGAAGCCAAAGCCGCAGTCAAAGAGTAACGTATTTGGCCGTTTTCCCAAGAGTGTCTTCAGCAAGCGTTGAAATGCAATTTTTTGCAAATCATCTGCCCAGCCATGAAAAGCCAACGTATTCGCTTGTTATCCCCTTTACAGGGAGCGAAATTGTGCTTTGCCACATCAATGGCAGAGGCTGGTGCATTCCTTCCGGCAAAATCGAACCTGACGAATCACCAGAACAAGCCGCCATGCGGGAAGCAAGCGAGGAAGCCTTCATCTCGCTGGAATCACTTACTTTCTTAGGTTATTTCATACTCTCAGCGCAGAGCACAACGAAATACGCAATGCTCTTTTCAGCGACCGTTGCTACTGTTTATCCGATGCAGCCTAGCAATGAAGTTAGTGATAGGCGATTTTCCCAAATTGACGAGTTACCAGCGATCTATTACGACTGGAACCCTTTGATGGCAGCAGTTTTTGATTACGCGCTAAAAAATCATTCGTCTGATTAATAACCCCGGGCTGATTCCCGAGTAAATTGACGCTTATGCTTGCCGCGATGCTTGGGCTTTTGCCTACTAACCTTCAACCAGTAACCCAACCAACAATTGAGCGCGAATTCCGCGCAGTATGGGTTGCTACCGTAGATAATATCGACTACCCCTCCAAGCCAGGGCTTCCGGTTTCCCAAATGAAGTCCGAGATGATTGCGATTCTCAACAAGTGCAAGTCGTTGAACCTCAACGCAGTTATCTTCCAAGTCAGGCCATCCGCGGACGCTCTTTACGCAAGCAAATATGAACCGTGGTCGTGGTATCTCACGGCAAGCCAAGGCAAGGCTCCCGAAGGAGGGTTTGATCCTCTCACTTTTGCAATTGAAGAATCACACAAACGTGGTATGGAACTTCATGTGTGGTGTAATCCCTACCGCGCCAACCATCCAGCGCAGAAAGGGCCACTGCACTCATCGCACCTAGCGAACGCTAATCCCGGAATTGTCAAAAAGTACGGCACTTACCTGTGGATGGATCCAAGCGAAAAAGCAGTTCAAGACCGTTCGTTTAACGTGTTTATGGATTTGGTTAGCCGATACGACATTGACGGCATCCACATCGACGACTATTTCTATCCTTATCCGGTCACAGAAAACAACGTCAAAGTTGACTTCCCCGATTCAGAATCCTACGCCCGCTATCAACGCGCAGGTGGCAAAATGTCGCGCGGGGATTGGCGCCGTAACAGCGTCGATGTGTTTATCAAACGCGTTCACGACGGAATCAAGGAGCGTAAACCCTGGGTGAACTTTGGAATCTCGCCTTTCGGCATCTATCGGCCCGGCGTGCCGGAAACAATTAAAGCCGGAATTGACCAATACGACGAACTTTACGCCGATGCGCTTAAGTGGTACCAAGAGGGTTGGTGCGATTACTTCACGCCGCAACTCTATTGGCCTATTGCCCAGACCCCACAAAGCTTCCCTGTGCTACTCGATTGGTGGGCGAGCATGAACCGTAAAAACGTCCACCTTTGGCCAGGTCAGTTCACAAGCCGCACCGATCCGAAAGGCGGAAACTGGAAGGCTACAGAAGTCACAGATCAAATCAATTTAGTTCGGAAACAGAAAGGTTCCACAGGCACCGTTCACTTCAGTATGAAGGCACTCATGAACAACTGGAACGGAATTTCCGATGAACTCAAACGCTCTTACGCCAAACCTGCATTGGTTCCCGCTTCTCCTTGGAACAAAGTTCCCGCGCCTGGAAAGCTGAGCCTGATCATGGATAAGAAAATGCCTCCTGGGCTTCACGTTTCAGTGCCAAAGCCAGATGCTGTCCAATGGTTTGTTTTCCAAGATACAAAAGGCACGGTGATCAATATGCGAGAGAGCACAACGGTACAAACCGTTCGGGATGCGAACAGTACGATCTTTGTCAGCGTCATGGATCGCTCCGGGAAGCTGAGCCCGGCCGAAACCGTTAAGGGTTATCGGTTATCGCAAGCGGGATCCTAACCGTAAATGTCGTCCCTCGGTTCAGTTCACTCTGAACCGAGACCGACCCTCCGTGCAATTCGGCAAGGTGGCGGACAATTGCGAGGCCGAGCCCAGTTCCCCCACTTGCCCGAGAACGGCCTTTATCCACTCGATAAAACCGTTCGAAAATACGAGGTAAATGTTCGCTGGCAATGCCGATTCCCGTATCAGTAACCGCCAGAACTGCATCGTTTTGTTCTGTGGACATTAATACGGAAACCGAACCTTCTGCTGTGTAGTTTAAGGCATTGTCCACCAAGTTGAAGACGATCTGCGTGAGTTGGGTTTCATTTGCCTGAACGACATATACACCCTCTTTTTTGAAGCTCAGCTTCAATCCCTTTTCGCGGGCTTTCGATTCAAGCTGAGTCACAACGCTTGCCGCAACTTCATCGAAATCGCATTCCGTTTTGCTGACGGTTCCGCCTTCGGCGATTGAAAGAGTAAGCAAATCGTCAGTAATCCGGGTCAGGCGGTCAACTTCGCGGATGATCTTGCCCAAGTAACGAGACTGGAGATCAGCATCGTCTGCACTTTCTTCCAGCGTCTCCGCCATTGCCCTAATCGTCGTCATGGGCGTCCGCAGCTCGTGGCTGACGTTCGCAACAAAGTCTCGCCGTACCGTCTCTAATCGGCGCAGGTCGGTTACATCGTGGAGCGAAAGAAACACTCGCTCATGCCCGTAGCCTTCATGCCAAACGCGTGCTTGGAACACCCGTTCCGTCGGATGCCTCAGAGTGATTTCGTGAGAAACCGCGTCCCCCGAAGACTTCACCGATTCCACTAGTTCCGATAGTTCGCTGGAGAGTGTCGCGGCCTTCAGGTTTTCGCCTTTCGGCTGGTTTAACCGCAAGAGCTGCTGGGCTTGGCGGTTAGCGTAAAGAATCCGCTGATCGCGGTCGAGCAAAAAGATCAAAGAGTCCAGTCCGTCGGCCAGGTCATCTAAGGCGTCGCGGTGGCGGGCGACTTCGCTTTCTAACTGAAGCCGCTCGCGTTCTAAGCCGCCGAGTTCGTCTTTAGATGCGCTGAGTTGCCGCGCGGTTTGAATCCAGCCCACTAACCCGGCAAAACCGAACAGAGCCAACGAAAAAAGAGCGAGCGATTTTGCTTCTGGCACGAGCAAGCCAACGGCTCCGGCCAAAATGGCGAGCCCACCAAAAACCGGGGCGAATTTCAACCAATCCAAAACTGACTCTTAATAGGCGTGATACCCGAGTGAATGCGATTCTTAATGGGGCACGGTTTGGAATCTCCTCCCCAAGCTTGGGGAGGGAACTAAATTAGTAGAGTGAGCTTTTGCAAACGAGTTCTCCTCCCAAGTTTGGGAGGAGATAAAGAGGTGGGTTGTATTGCTTTGGTTCAACCCCTCCCTAACCCTCCCCAAGCTTGGGGAGGGAGTCCGAATCTCTCCTTGCAAACTCAATCAAGGCAAATGGTTCTGCTCAAATTCCCGCCCCGAAGATCGGGGAGGGTGGTCGCGGAGCGACCGGGAGGGGTTGACACACCGCCACGCAAAGTAAACTGCGCCAATGAAGCGAGTGCAAGCCTATATCCGCATGAACCGTCTGGAACAGGTGAAGGATGCGCTCGCCGAACGAGGCATTCTCGGCCTTTCGGTGCTCGAAACCCGCGGATTCGGGCGTCAGCAGGGCCAGACTGCCGATTTTCGGGGTTCCACTTACGCGCTCAACCTCGTCCCCAAAATCAAGCTCGACATCGTGATTTTGGACGACCAACTCGACGACTGCCTGGAAGCGATCATTTCCGCCGCCCAAACCGGGGAGCTAGGAGACGGCAAGATTTTTGTCAGCGAGATCGAAGATGCGGTTCGTATTCGCACCGGTGAACGCGGAAACGAGGCACTAACCTAAGGTCAACAAAAAAGACGCCAACTGGCGTCTCAAATTCTATTTGGGTGCGGAGAGATCATCTATTCCGAACTATCGCCACATCTTGTTGGAGGTTCATATTCCTTGGTTCGGTGACGAACGGCGTTTGAAGGGCCATCGCAGCAACCGAATCCGAAACTCTGATCTATAAATACGACGCTAACTCAATCTTCGTAAATGTCTGCTGCCAGGCTTAACGCGGCAAGAATCTGATGCCCTATTCTTTTGCAGATTTCGTTTAGCGATCCAACTGTGAGCCTATTCTTTTTTTCGAAGGCCCGCCAGCGGCGCAATGCCAATTCGTCACTCCAAAACTCCTCTGTAAGGCCGATTGGAAGTGATTGGGGCAGTGGAGTCTTACGTCTCTTAAATGTTCGTGCCAATGCCTCCGCGAGGCTCTGTCCATCAATCTCGCCGCTTTGGAGTAGTAGGTCCAGGTCAAGATAATCCTTCATGCGGCTGTTCGCAAGGCCCAGTTTGACGATTGCCTCGAATTTTTCAGCAACTACCGTCTCAGGTGTGTAGGCTCCCATCACGCGCGGAACTTCTCCTGCGAGGAGTCTGGGGACTTCCACCACATTTGGTTCAGGGGTGACGTCGTCACCGAACCCGACGTCAAGTTGTACACGGAGTTTTGCTGATCCAAGTGTCCCATTGATCAAGCACCGTAGTCCGCCATAGGCGGTTTCGTCACGAATTTTCTCTACCCGTATCGTATCTGGATCGAATTGCACCCCGTCCTCATCAACTTCTTGTGTGCAGACCGACCGAATAACATCAGCCAGCGTAGCCTCATCAGCATCGATAAATCCGAGGAGATCAATGTCGCTCGTAGGTCGGTGCATCAACCCGCGCCAAACCAGAAACATCGTTGCCCCCTTAAGGAGGAATTTGTCGGCATATTTCGACGCGGCCAACCTCGCCAAGAATCTCAATCCGACATAGCGTATGAGCACCTGGTTATAGTCATCGCTCCTGTCCTTTGCAAGATTGAGGAGCCGCTGTCTAACCGATATCGATTTTGCGTCGCGCGTCACAGCATTGCCTCAAGATAGGGCTGGATTAATCGCCGTGATCGGAGCTCGCCCGCCAAATGAAGGAACTTTGAGACGTCGATCTTCTGCGCATTGATTGCCTCACGCAGAGCTTCAACGGCTATCTCATGCCCTACGATTCGTCTAAGACGGAAGCAGTCAATGATCGTCTTTTCAAGACTATATACCTTGACTCTAACTCCCTCAAAGATATGCTCCTCGCGTCCCAGATCAAAATTTGCGCCCGTCATCGTAACAACTCGGATTCGAGTCTGTCGGGTGCTTGGGATGCGCTTTCCGCGAGATATGGCCAGCCAGACATCCCAAGGCATTTGCGTCCCCACCTCGTGAATACTGAGCGCTGAGAGGAGACAGATAACGCCGTCGGGCACCGCCATTGCAACCTCGACAAGGCTGTGTCGTTCAGTTGCCTCGAAATCAGGGTGTCGGTAGAGACCTCTGCCAATCTTCTCTAGTCTTCCAAGTTTAGCGAGCTTGTTTAGGTTCTCTGCCGCTAGTCCAAGCGCACGAACGTCCGCAGGTGTGACCACCCCTTGCCTCTTCGCAAGTTCCAGAATATCTTCCCACGTATGTCGCACAGTTAGATTATGCATACATTTACGTGTGCCTGTATGCATTTTCTAACCGATACTGCCAAAAATCTAAGATCAGATAATTCCCTCTGATTTCCAAAGCTATTGTTCTATGTGAGATGTGAAAGCCTATCAGGATATCACTAACCGAATCATCCGCTCCATCGAGACCGAAGGCCTACTTCCTTGGAAAAAGCCATGGCGGAGCGAATCTCCAAAAAATCTTAGGGGAAATGTATATCTTAATAGAGGGCAATACATGGGGTGATAGACGCTGGGTTATGTACAGGCGAAAAATGGCTCATGGCGAAGCCGAAACTGGCTCGGAGAGATTTCCATGTAAGTACGAGAAGAACTTCGCTCCGACACCGAGAGCTAGACCTGCTCGATAGTTCAGTCAAACTCATCGTCTAGTTCGTCTCCGCTGGAAAACTCGGGGGACGCCAAGCCAACGTCTCGCTGGATCGGCTTCCCCATGGCTGCTTCAATTCGTGTCGCCAATGAGACCCGTCTCATTTCCAGAAATGTCTCGAAATTATCAGAGCGCAGACATGTTGGGGCTCCGATAGTGGTCGCGGCTTTCGATGTTAACATCCAAAAGCGAACGCTCGCAGAAGTTAGACAGTTTTGAACAACTCAACCTCGCGAAATTGGACTACTACGACGGTGAAGCATTTGATCAGCAACCGTGCCTACATAGGAGTCCAGGAGTTTGGAGAGTGGATAAACGAGACGGCGTGGGAACCCATCGTGGATCGAGGCGTCTTCCAAAAGGCTCAACAGATTCTTAGGTCACAGGTTCGAGTAGTCCGCTCGCCCCGATCAGATAACTACGTTTATCTCCTTCGTGAGCTGATTTGGTGCCCTCACTGCGGGTGTCGACACGCACCCTCTGTCGCCAAGGGAGGAGCGGTTCGATATTACGAATGCCTCCGTGGCAAGAAGAAACTGTCCAATTGTCCAGTCGCACGAGTCAACTGTGACGCTCTCCATCGAACAATCCTCGCTGAGCTGGCTCGTCATGCGGAGCATCAAACGGTAATGCATCAGGCCATCGCAGACTCTCATGCCTGGTCGGAGCCCGAGCAAGAGAAGGTTGCTCTCCGAGCCGCGCTGGCCGAACAGCGACGACAGCTTTCGATCAAGCAATCGAACTTGCTGAAGGCAATCGAGAATGGTCAGGTGATTCAAACCCTGTTGGATCGATTACAAGAGTTGGAGCAAGAGATCAAGGTGCTCGATACGAAAATCTTGGAAGCCGATGAACTTATCGCCCGTTCAACGGCGAAGAGACCGACGGCACAACAAGTGCGGGCAGCGTGGTCTTCAGCTCTGAACCTGTGGGAGCAAGCCGAAGACGATCAGAAGCAAACGATTCTGAGAGGACTTGTCCATCGCGTTGAAATGCGCGAAAAATCTAAAACAGTCGTTCAGATCTCTCATTTTTTTTGTTTCCGAAGGCGAATGGTTCGGAACAACGGAGAATATGGGTGCGGGGATCGGATTTGAACCAATGACCTCCGGGTTATGAGCCCGACGAGCTACCAGACTGCTCCACCCCGCGCAAGAATTATAGGCGTTAATCGACGCTTAATGCGCGGTGGTCCCAGGCGAACGGCAAGCCTAACGCGGATAGCCGTCCGGATTTGCCTGCATCCAGTTCCAGGCGTGCTGCACGCACACCTTGACATCATCGAACTTAGGCTCCCAGCCCAAAACCTGACGCGCCTTAGCGGAATCGGCGATCAGCCTTGCCGGATCACCCGCCCGCCGGGGGCCGTAACCCACGGGGAAATCGTGCCCGACAACTTCTTTCGCCGCCGAAATCACTTCTTTCACGCTAAAACCGTTTCCACTGCCGAGATTAAACTGGTTCGACTCGCCCCCGTTTTCCAAATAGCGGATGGCGAGCAAATGGGCATCGGCGATGTCGCTCACATGAACGTAATCGCGGATGCACGTGCCATCGGGAGTTTCGTAGTCGGTGCCGAATACCGTGATTTCCGGAGCTCTGCCCGCCGCGGCCAGCAAAACACGGGGGATGAGGTGGGTTTCTGGCCGGTGATCTTCCCCTAGTTCGCCCACTGGGTCGGCTCCACAAGCATTGAAGTACCGCAGACAAACGCTCCTCATTCCGTAAGCATCGCTGTAGTTTTCCAGTAGGCGTTCTACGGCTAGCTTAGTTTCGCCGTACGGATTCGTTGGCTTTTTTGTGTGACATTCGGGAATCGGAATAACAGTAGGTTCTCCATATACTGCAGCAGTAGAACTGAATACGAACTGCTCAATCTTGTGAACTCGGCATTCCTCTAAGAGATTCCAAACTGCGTTTACATTGTTCTGCCAATACTCAGCTGGCTTTTTTACGCTCTCACCAACTTCAGTGTATGCAGCGAAATGCATTACAAGGCTTAGTGGGTACTGATCTAACACTCGGGAAATATCAGCACGAATACGGAGGTCGCCCTGCTCAAATATCGAATTTTTTACCGAAGGCAAATTCCCTCTTTCTAAGTTATCAAAAACTACATGATCAATGCCTTCTGCCCTCAGAAGTTTGATCATGTGCGACCCTATGTATCCTGCCCCCCCGCATACTAAAATCATGAGTTTCCAGTTCCATTTTCGGACTGTCTTGGCGTGATTTCTAGGCGAAACCACGCCTTGCCTTCCCCTTCTCCCCAAAAATCTGGCATAACGGCTTTGAGTTCAAAGCCTAACTTAGTGTAGACCGCAACGTTTCGTTCGCTGGCGGCACCTGTGTAGAGCCAGATGATCCGCTCGCCAGCGACCTTGACTTTGTTTACCGCCCAATCCATAAGCAAGCGGGAATAACCCTTCCCCTGAAACTCGGGAAGAACGGCGAGATCAATCACTTGGCACTGCTCTAGTTCGCGGACGCCGAGGTTCTCATCGATGTAGATGCCGATGAATCCAACTGCTTGGTCACCTTGACGAATCACTGCGTATTCTGTGCCCTTTGTTTCCTCTATTCGAATCAGCTTTTCAATCGCTGACTGGTCGCATCCAGTGGAAAGCAGAAAAAGCGGCATGAGATCTCGCAAATCACCTTTGAATTGCTCGACCGCAACGCCGCTCATACCGTCATGCTACCAAATTCTATGATTTTCTCTGCCCTCTTGACAATCTGATCTATATATGCAACACTATCGTTGCATAACATGAAAACAAATGTCATCGAACGCGAATTAATTCTTCCCGCACCGATTGAAACGGTTTGGGAAAAGTCATTTGGGTCTGGCGATGCTCTCGCCGCTTGGTTCCCCGAAAAAGTAGAAGGCGATTACCAGCCAGGAGGAATCTTCTACTTAATTTGGGGAGAGCACCGATGCCAATGCCGCCTGACTGAAATGAACCCAGTCACTTCCCTTGCCTACCAATGGCACCCTGGCGAAGCCTTTAACTTAGATGCCCACCCAGAAGAAGAACTGACTACCGTGCGATTCACTCTCACGCCTCATGATGGCGGCACCATGGTTAAAATGGTGGAGTCTGGTTTTGCTAATATTCCCGATCCTCGTCATGCACATGCTCTTAAAGAAAACAGCGGTGGATGGGACGAAGAGCTCGCAAAACTTCCCAAGCAATACGAGGCCTAAATGCAAGATTCCATAACTCGCGAAATCATCCTTCCCGCTGACCCGCAAACCGTGTGGGATAAGTCGTTTGGATCTCTCGAAGTGGTGGTCTCTTGGTTGTTAGCCACTTGGATGCAGACGACCATTAAAGGTTCTTTTGAAGTCGGCAGTGTCGTCACATTTGAGTCCGGGAACGTCGTAGCCCAAGCGCAGATTGTTGAAATCGATGCGCCCCACAAATTAGTTTGGAAAGGTCAAACAGGCGGCGCGTATATGCTCACGGACTTTCCGGAATCGGAAATGACCACCGCTACGTTTACGCTAGAGCCTCATCCCGAGGGCACAAAAATAACGGTTGTTGAATCCGGATTCAGCAACATTCCCGAGCCTCGTTATTCAGATGCATTCAAAGGCAATGAACAAGGTTGGGATATTGTCTTGCCAGAAATGGCTTCTGCTTACCAATCATGAGCATGACAAACGTATCTGATGAAGTCTTTGCCGCATTGGCTGACCCTGTGCGGCGAGAGATTCTGGTGCGGCTATCCCGTGGCGGCCCGCAAACCACGGGAGCCTTGACAAGCCGGATGGGCATGACTCGTCAAGGCGCATCTCGTCATCTTGCTACTTTGGAATCCTGCGGACTCATCACCAGCCGCCGGCATGGGCGAGTGATTCTAAGAGAACTAAATCCTGCGCCGCTTCGTGGCACTGAGGCTTGGATACAATCGCTGGCTAATCAATGGGATGAAAGGCTTGAGCGTTTGAAACGCCAATATGAGTAGTTGCACCGCCAGGTGAAAATACTAGCTTCCCGAAATTTCTGCTTCCATTAACCCTTGCTGCATTGAACTCACAGACGAATTCTGCTAGTCTTTGTTACGGTGTCGTAATCGATTTGCGGCGACTGATTGTCTGGTTTATGCCTGACAAACTTGAGAGGATTTGCGTAGTGAAAAAGACTTTAATCGTAGTATTGGCGTTTGGAATTGTTGCCCAAAGCCAAGCCATTGTTCGGCGGCATGACGTTGCTGATTCCAATTATCTAGCCCTTGGCAACGTGGGTGCATCTGCAAGCGTTGGACTCGTTTTCAACTCATTCGTTTCGGGCAGTGCTACATACATCGGGTTTGGAAATGGATCGCACTGGGCGCTCAGTGCTGGACACGTCCTAGATTTTGGCGGAATGAACACATTTCGGATTAACAACACCAACTTTAGTGTAAATGGAAGTTTCCGTCCTTCGGATTACAATTCGGGGACGCTGCGTTCGGATATCGCCTTGCTTAGACTAACAACTAACCCAGGGGTAAATGCAGTTGGCATGTCCATGCGATCCGACATTACTGGAATGACCTCGATGTTCGCCGGGTACGGGTTAAGCGGTGTTGGAAACAATACAAACCTAATCAGTGATAACCAAAGGCGCGCGGCTAATAACACCATTGATACTTTCCAAAGTTTTGGTACAAACCAAAACTTCTGGAAAACAACATTCCAAAACCCATCACAGTCTGGAGTTCTCCCGCTAGAAGGCACTACCGCATCCGGTGACTCAGGCGGCGGTTTCTTCTTCCAAGAAGGTAACACTTGGCTTCTTGCCGGTGTTACTTCATGGGGTACCGATAACAACTCCCAATATGGTGATCAAGCGTTCTTTACTACGCTTCACACCAACATGGATTGGATCACCCAAACTTCTGGAATCCAAGCAGTTCCTGAGCCAACGACTATGGTTCTTTCAGGACTTGCCCTTGCATGGGTTGCTCGGCGACGACGCAACTCAGCCTAAATTCACCTTTAAATTGGCCCGGAATATCCGGGCCAATTTTTTTGTATCCGCCTTTAAGTCCCAGAATTCACTAACGAACTGGGTAAGTTAGCTATCAGATGTTCTCGATTCACGCGATCCATCATCATCACGCTACCAATTGGCAGCGGTGTTTGAGCGTGTAAGAATCTAGAACAGAATCAAAAGCGAGCCCACCGTATTCACGGTGGGCTCGCTTTTTTATTCGAGAGCTTGAAATGAAAATTGACTTTGAAAAATCTGGAGGTTTGGTTCCCGCCATTGTCCAAGATGCGACCACTGGTCGTGTTTTGATGGTGGCAATGATGAATCAAACTGCATGGGAGATGACGGTTGAGACGAAGAAAGCAACTTTCTTCAGTCGCAGCCGCAAAAAGTTGTGGATTAAAGGCGAGCAAAGCGGGCACACGTTGGAGGTAGTTGCCTTGCAAACCGATTGCGACCAAGACGCCATTTTGGTAATGGTTAATCCCACCGTTCCGGGCGTATGCCACGAGGGATACGAGAGTTGCTTCTTCCGAACGCTTGAAAACGGCGAATGGCTAATCACTGAAGAAAAAGTGTACGACGAGCAAGCGGCTTACGAGGTGAAATCTTGAAACTTAGACTCGGCATCCCGAAAGGCAGTTTGGAGACTGCCACCGTAGAACTCTTCCGCCGGGCGGGATGGGCAATTTCTGTCAGTAGTCGTTCGTACTTCCCTACAATTGATGATCCTGAAATCGAATGCATGCTCATCCGGGCTCAAGAGATGGCGCGGTACATTGATCAAGGAATTTTGGATGCCGGCCTGACGGGGATGGACTGGATTGCGGAATCAAACACAGATGTACTTCCCGTCGCCGATTTGGTGTACGCGCGGCAGAGCTTTGGCAAAGTCCGCTGGGTTTTGGCCGTTCCTGAAGATTCTCCGATTCAGTCAGTCAAGGATTTGGAAGGCAAAGTCATCGCGACCGAATTGGTCGGGGCAACCCAAAACTATCTTGCTCGAAACGGCGTGACGGCTAAGGTCGAATTCAGTTGGGGCGCAACAGAAGTTAAGCCGCCGATTCTCGCCGATGCAATTGTGGAAGTTACCGAGACTGGTTCTTCCTTGCGGGCAAACAAGCTTCGGATTGTAGAAACCGTTTTGGAATCGAACACTCAACTTATCGCAAATAAGTCAGCTTGGGAAGACCCATGGAAGCAACAGAAGCTTCAAGACATGAAGCTATTGCTGGAAGGGGCAATCGCCGCAGTCGGATGTGTGGGATTGATGCTCAACGTGGCTTCTGGCAATTTGCCAGAGGTTCTTGAAGTTTTGCCTGCATTGAATAGTCCAACAATTTCACCGCTCGCCGATGGAACTTGGGCGGCAATCAACACGGTCTTGCCCGAATCCAGCGTAAGAGCAATCATCCCAAAACTCAAACAAGCAGGTGCTACCGGAATCGTTGAATACCCGCTCAACAAGATCGTGGTTTAAGCAATGGTAGCAATTGTTGATTACGGTTCGGGAAATCTTCACTCGGTGAAAAATGCGCTTCGGTATCTCGGTATTGACTACCAAGTGACCTCGCTCGAAAAGGAGATTGAACAAGCCGAGCGCGTACTTCTACCCGGAGTTGGCAACTTTGGGCAGATGATCAAAGCCATTGATGATCTCAAGTTGCGAGACTGCTTACACAAGGCCGCAACGGATGGGCGACCCTTTCTAGGAATATGCCTCGGCATGCAAGCGATGTTTGAATCAAGCGCAGAAGCACCTGAACTACCTGGCCTTGGGATACTTCCGGGCACAGTTAAGAAATTCGAACTTGACCTCGCAGTTCCGCACATGGGTTGGAACGAAGTCATTCCGACAGACGCATTAGTTCCTGTTGCTTGGTACACGTTTGCAAACTCTTACTACGTGCCTGTACAAGAAGCGACAATCGCAACCTGCCACTACGGAATTCCTTTTTCCGCCGCAATCAGAGCTGGCAATGCGATCGGCGTACAGTTTCATCCTGAAAAATCCGGCACCGCAGGATTACAGTTCCTCAAGCAATTTTGTGAGATGTCATCATGCTAGCCAAGCGAATCATTCCCTGCCTTGATATTGACAACGGTCGAGTCGTAAAAGGTGTGAACTTTGTCAATCTACGCGACGCTGGCGACCCGGTGGAACTTGCCAAACGATACAACGATGAAGGTGCCGATGAGATCGCACTACTCGATATCAGCGCGACTCACGAGGGCCGAGAAACGATGGTCGAAGTCGTTGCGAAAATTGCTGAGCAAGTATTCGTCCCTCTCACAGTGGGTGGCGGAATTTCCACTGTCAATCAAGCTAAACAACTTCTTTATTCTGGGGCAGATAAAGTTGCAGTGAACAGTGCGGCTGTTCGGAATCCACTTCTTATTCGCGAACTGGCCGATCATTTTGGCTCTCAAGCCGTCGTGCTCGCGGTAGATGCAAGGCGAAAAGCATCTGCTTGGGAAGTCACGGTCAACGGGGGCCGAATCGCAACCGACTTAAACGCCATTGAGTGGATCGAGCGAGGCGTTGCGCTCGGCGCAGGAGAAATACTGCTCACTTCCATGGATGCCGATGGAGTCAAAACCGGGTTTGATCTGCCATTGAATCAAGCGGCTTTAGATGCAGTCGGCGTTCCGATCATCGCTTCTGGGGGAGCGGGGACTAAGGAACACTTCTGTGTCCTGTTCCAACAAACAAACTGCCACGCCGCCCTTGCCGCATCGGTTTTTCACTTCGGATCAATTGAAATATCCGATCTGAAATGCTACTTGGAAGTCAACGACATACCGGTCAGGAAAACACCATGATCATCCCGTGTATTGATCTGATGGGCGGCAAAGTTGTCCAGCTAGTTCAAGGCAAAACCCCAGCACTAGAACTCGACTCAGTAGACGATGCACTTCGCCTGTTTCAAGCGTTTTCGCTCATCAACGTCATTGATCTTGATGCGGCAATGAGTCAAGGCAATAACGACGCGCTTGTTGAGGAAATCGTGAAGAACAAGCGCGCTCGGGTTGGCGGTGGAGTGCGGTCTGTTGAACGGGCCACGCAACTCATTGATTTAGGAGCGGAGCAAATCATTGTGGGAACCCGTGCTTTCTCACAAGATGGCGTAGATCACGACTTCCTCAATTCACTCAGCAACAAAATTGGAACAGAGCGAGTGATCATCGCCATTGATAGCCTTGCCGGTCAGGTTGCAATTAGAGGGTGGCGAGAGAGTATTCGAATGAGTCCAGCCGAGGCAGTTCGTATATTAGAGCCTTACTGCGGCGGGTTCCTTTGCACTTTTGTGGACAACGAAGGCACTATGCAAGGCACCGACCTCAAACTCTTCCATTCGCTAAGGCAAGCAACCGACAAAACTCTGATCGCCGCTGGCGGGATTGCGAGCCTTGATGAGGTACGCGAGTTAGTGCAAGCAGATATTCAGGTTGCGCTTGGCATGGCAATTTACACTGGGCGACTGAAATTGGATCACCTTCTTGAATTCGCCTAAAGATTCAGGCCATTCGTGTGCGGTTCGGTACAATCCAGACCGCACTCGGGCGAGTGGCGGAATTGGTAGACGCACTGGGTTTAGGTTCCAGCGGTTAATAGCTGTGAGAGTTCGAGTCTCTCCTCGCCCACCAATTATTCTATACTAGGCATGAGCGAAGAGGTGAAATAGAACGTGCTAGATCAGCTCCCACTTTCAAGCTTTTGGTTCTCATTTTTGACTTTTTTTCTCCCTTGGCTGGTACTGACAGTTGGGTTTGTTTTCGTAGTCCATTATGTAAATAAATCTCTTTCAAGGAAGCAAGGCAAGGTAAGTAAAGAAGTGCATAGATCGGTAGAGCAAGCAATTCATCAAATAATACCAAGCACTATTTGGCTACCTATCTATGTCAAGGTAAAGGATAGCTCAGAGATTGTAGTTAGATGGAACTCACATTTCTTGCTAGTATCAACAGCGGCTGTGTCCGACCTCAATAATGAAGAACTTGCGTTTCTCGTTAAAAGTGAGCGAAGGCACTTGAAACTGTTTCAAAAAAAATATATGCCAGCATTAATGGCATTCATTTTTGTTCCGCTATATTCGATGATATTCGTCTCTACATCAACAAGAATTTCTTTTTTGCCTTTCATTCTCCCGGTTTGGATGTGGATTACCGCCGCTGCAGTTATTCCACTTACACACTGGGCCAGACAACATTCTGACAAGTGGCGCAAGCTCGCGGACGAGCAAACGGTCGCCGAAATTCCCCATCCCCAAGTTGCATCAACGGCAGTAGAAAAGTCCATTCGATCAGCCGTTGCGGATTCAGCCCAGACCCCCTACCAGCTTTCAATGAAACGACTTGAAGCAGTCGAAAACGCTATTCGCTTAAGAGAAACTACTTAGGTAGCCAGATCTTATTTGATCGTAATAAATTCGATTCGATCTCTAGTTGCATACTGTAAAGATGGATTTTCGAATTTGGGCAATTCTGTCGGCAATCTTTGCTGGCATCACCGCGGTGCTTGCAAAAAAGGGAGTGGATGGTGTTCCGGCGAACCTTGCTCTTATGGTTCGGGTTGCATTTGTACTTGCCTTTAGCATAGTGCTCGCCTTGAGCGCTCGCGAAGCCGATTTCACGAATCTCACCAAACAGAACTGGTTGTTCCTTGGCCTGAGTGCCGTCGCAACCTTCCTATCGTGGCTCTGCTATTTCCGAGCTTTGCAGGGCGGGCCAGTTGCTCAAGTAGCGCCGATTGACAAGCTGAGTTTTGTCATCGCGGTTGTGCTCGGATTTATATTCTTGAAAGAGAAAGTAGAGCCGAAGGTTTTGGGTGGATGTGCGCTTATTGTTGCCGGGGTAATCATTACTTTGAAATGAGTTAAGGCTTGATCATCAACCCCTGCCCCGTCGGCAAACTTAAAATCTGAACGCCCACCGCCACCGCGCATTGATCCATTGCCGCTTTTTGCGATTCGTATCCCCGATAGGCGTAGTCGTCCAACAAAACTACTCCACCGGGCACGATCTTGGGCCAGAAATACTCAAACGCGGCAACCTCCGGCGGAGCGCAGTTCATGTCCAAATGCAAGTACGCAACTTGGTCACAGGTGACTTCCGCCAAAGTTTCGGGGATCGCTCCAACGACAATCTGTACGTTCTTCCATTCACTGAAGTTTTGCCGAACAATATCTACTCCGCCCACGTAGAACTCGCCCTCATTCCGCTCCAAGATTCCGCTGGCCTTCTCTTCGTCGCTAATAAATCGCGGGTCAATCCCGGCGAAGGTGTCCAGTAACCAAAATGTCTTGTCGAGTTCATCCCAGTTCAAGTCGTGCATGATTGCCGAGCTTAAAAACCCGCGGTTGACCCCACACTCAATAAAATCTCCTGGCAATTTGGCGGCAACAGATGCGGCCCACAACCCCACATGAACGCGCCAGTGCCAAGTGTAATCCTTTTCGCTTGCCTGCATTCCCCGTGCGTAGGCAGATTGAAAACGCGGGAGATCCATGAAGTCGTGGTTGTGGATCGAACGCAAGCCATCTTGATCGTAAACGTTATCTGGGCCTGGCTGAATGAGTTCCACCCGATAGCCTTGTGATTCCAGCAATTTGCGAACAACGCCTTTCAAACCCATTTCGTTAGTATTGCTTTGAAAAGAATAGTTTGGTCAAGGAAAATCTAATTTGTGCCAGGTAACCTGCTGGTCATGCTGACGACACTGGTCACAGCCCTTCTGCTTGCGCAGCCTGCCCAACCCGCACCCCAGCGGCCCAGAGATATTTGGGTGTTCCGCTCGGTGCTCGACCAAAATGCACGGATGCTCACCGCCGCCCTGAGCAACGACCTGTGGGTGGCGTACGACACCAAAACCTGTTCGCTTTACAAAGCATGGACAGGCGGGGTGAAATTTGATGGCGCCGTTTACACGACCGTTCACGGGCCACAACCAACCAGCATCGGTGAGCCTTATCTACTTAACCGGGCTAGAGATACTTGGAGCTTTGGCGCAACCGAAGTCAAACCTCGCTACCTTGGTTACAAAATTGTCAACAAGCAGTTGCAATTCCGATTTGAACTGACAGCTGAAGACAAACAAAAAGTCCAAATCACAGAAGTCCCCGAGTACGTTCCGTCAGCATCAGGAACCGTCACCCTTCAGCGCACTTTTACCGTTTCCGGATTGAAGGGATCGCAAAACCTACGCCTAACCCTATTCCAGGCAAACAACGCAAGGTTGGTTTCCAGTGGAACCACCGTCACCCCTTCCAATACTGGAATCGTCCCACCTGGCGATCCAAATGTTCCAACCCATGCATTCATGGTCAAAAACGGAACATCCAAGCTCACACTTTCCTTCCCTAAATCTGGAACTCCTGGTGGGGTTCATCAAGATGAAGATGGCGACCCAAAACCTGCACCTGCTCCACAGCAAGATGTCAGCAAAGAGCGCGAGCCTGGCCTTTCAATGCGGCTGTATTACATCGGCATTGACATGAACAAAATCCCGCAGTTGATCTCCGGGCAAACGCCAAACTACAGCGTCATCATCCCCCAGGTCAAGTTGGGCAACGATTCGTTTGACGAATACGAAGACAACTTTTTGCTTCATGTGACCGGATTCATCACCGCACCAGAGGCTGGTTCTTATGAATTCGAGCTTTCCAGCGACGATGGTTCGCGCCTGATGATCGGCGACAACCTGATCGTAGATCACGACGGTCTCCACGGCAAAACAGCGAAGACTGGCCGCGCAGAAATGGTGAAAGGCGAAAACCGCATCTTTATTGAGATGTTTGAAAACTATGCAGACGCCGCCTTGGAACTTCGCTGGAAGAAACCCGGCGATAAGGAATTCACGCTTGTTCCAGCAAGTGCACTTTCTACTCCCGCTGGCGAAGTGAGAGTCACTGCCCCTGGCAAAAAGCGAGTTATCGGTATCGATAACTTCCGACCCGGCGACCGACGTCCGCTTGAAGATGTTCACCCTAGCTACAACCTGACCACTGTTAGACCAGAGTCATTCAAACCCCGCGTTGGCGGAATCGGGTTCCTCCCGAACGGTGACATGCTCGTCTGCACATGGGATCCAGATGGAGCCGTCTACCAGCTTTCGGGTTGGACCGGCCCACGCGAGCAAATCAAGGTTAAACGAATCGCCGCCGGGTTGGCGGAGCCACTTGGTTTGAAAGTCGTTAAAGGGCGAATTTATGTTCTCCAAAAGCAAGAACTTTCTGAGCTAATTGACAACGATAAAGATGGACTTATTGATGAGTACCGTTGCGTTGCAAATGGTTGGGGCGTCACCGCTAACTTCCACGAATTCTGCTTTGGTTTGGAATACAAAGACGGCAAATTCTACGGAAATCTTGCCACCGCGATCAATCCAGGCGGGAGTTCAACCCAGCCGCAAAATCCTGATCGAGGCCGAACCCTGGAGATTGACGAAAAAACTGGTGAGTACCACTTTATTCTTGCTGGTCTGCGAACTCCTAACGGGATTGGATTTGGTGCACTTGGAAAGCTCTACATCAGCGATAACCAAGGTGACTGGCTTCCTAGTAGCAAAATCATGCTGGTGAAAGAAGGTGCCTTCTACGGAAACCGCTCAGTGGAACCAGTAGCAAAAGCAACAACTCCGGAAGATCCACCAGTTGTCTGGCTTCCTCAAAACGAAATCGGTAACTCGCCTAGCCAAATCGCCGCACTCAACGACGGCGTCTACAAAGGTCAGATGGTGCACGGCGACGTGACCCACGGCGGCCTCAAGCGAGTTTTCGTGGAAGAAGTCGATGGCGTGCTTCAGGGCACTGTATTCCGCATGACTCAAGGCATTGAAGCCGGAGTTAACCGAGTGGTGCTCGCTCCTGATGGAAGCTTCGTGTTAGGTGGGATCGGTTCTAGCGGGAACTGGGGTCAAACTGGCAAAGTCAGCTACGGCTTACAGCGACTGGTCTTCAACAAAAAGTCCACCTTCGAAATGCTAAGTGCAAGCCCTCGCAAGAATGGCGTTGTTGTTCGATTCACCGAACCGCTTGACCCGATGGTCGGCAATGTTCCGGCTTACTTTGAAGTTCAGCAATGGCGCTATGTGCCAACCAAAGAGTACGGCGGGCCAAAAATTGACGAAGAAAATCTGGCCGTGAAGTCGGTTACCGTCAGTAAAGACCGCAAGTCAGTCTTTCTTGAACTTGCTGGTCTGAAGGAAGGCCACGTCGCTTACATTCGAGTTCACCCAAGCCTTCAATCGGTTGACCACGAATTTGCATGGTCTACCGAAGCCTGGATGACGATCAATAAAATCCCGAACTCAATGGGAGCAGTTGTCAAGCAAGTTCCGCCTGCCACCGAGCCAGCAAAACCAACCATGCTCACTAATAACATGAGCAACTTCACTGGTTGGAATAACAAGCCAGTTCCGGCGGGATGGAAACTGCAAGGCGGAATCCTTTCCTTCACTCCTGGCGTGGGCGGTGGCGACTTGAAAACCGTCAAAACCTATTCCAACTTCGAGATGACTTGGGAATGGAAGATCGGTCCCGGCGGCAATAGCGGTGTGATTTATCTCAGCGAAGATAAAGGCAGCGGCTATCCTTGGGAAACTGGCCCGGAATATCAGATTCTAGACAACTCCAAGCACGCTGACGGCCTCAATCCGCTGACTTCTGCCGCTTCCCTCTATGCGGTCTATCCGATTGACTTCGATTACACCCGCCCGGTCGGGGAATGGAACGTCAGCCGCTTGGTGGTGAAAGATGGCAAAGTAGAGCATTGGCTCAACCATAAGCTCATTGTTTCTGCTGACCTGAACAGCAAAGACTTTGCCGAGAAAGTGATGGCGAGCAAGTTCAAAGATATGCCAGGGTACGGAAAGGTGAAACGCGGACACATCGTGTTCCAAGATCACGGCGATCCGGTCAGTTATCGCAAGATCGTAATAACAGGTAACTGATGCCAGAAAATGCCGAGCCTGAATTTGAGTCATCTGAATTCAGGCTCGGCATAAATACATATCACGACGATTATCCGACGTGTCGCCAAACTTACGTATCTCTTTGCTTTCGCGGCAATGCCGACCCTAACTCAATTACGCAATCTTTGTGTATTGAGCCAGTGAGATCAAGTGCACCTGGAGATTTATCCCTTACTGGCCAAATACGTATGGACAGTAATTGGGTTTTTAGTTCAGAAGGACTCGTAGACTCCAGGGATACTCTTCACCACCTCGACTGGCTACTCCAAAATCTTAACGGAAAAGATGATGCAATCAATAAGTTGCAGGATGAGGGATGGAAGGCATGCATTTGGGTTTTCTGGGACTCGAAATCAGGACACGGTGGGCCAACTCTGACTCCCTACACCATGAAGCGTTTAGCGGAACTTAGCCTTGTCTTATATTTTGACAACTACTATTCTTCTGATAATGAAGAATAGTCACTCCAAATCAAAAAACTGATCTGCCGGAGTCAGGCCAGTGTAAAACTGACCGAGCCTCAGCCGCTTGGAATGACCATCCGCCCAGAATACAGTTGCGCCCTGAGCAAACGTTAGATCGGGCCGACCCCAACAATCCGTATCCATCGCGCTCGGTGGCAGCAAATGCTTGCCATCATCGCCGCACCAACTTCCTTGAATACTGGATTTAGCCGAACTCAAAACAACCGTTTCCGCCGGCGAACCCACCGCCGTTGCCGAAACCGCCCGATGCGTGAATACGTTGCTGAAATCAGTCAGGATTGTGGTCAGATACAGTTCGTTGTATCCAAAATGGCTGGTGAGTTCGCCGGTTGTATCTTTATCCGCCACCGCCGAACCAGGGCATAGCCAAATCTGCTTGTTTTTGACGTACGGGTCAACGATATCGAGCCAGAGCACAAACGCAGTGCTTGTCGGATAAGCCGCCAGAGGATAAGTGTCGTCGTAATCGTTTTGGTAAAGAATCATTGCCAATCCAAGGTTCCGCTGATTGCTGAGGCACTGGGTTGCCTTGGCCGCGCCTTTGGCTTGGGCAAAAACTGGGAACAAAATCGCGGCAAGAATCGCAATGATCGCAATCACAACCAGCAGTTCAATCAAGGTAAAGGCTCGTTTACTCATCTCCATTCAATCCATCAACAATTCGCTGAGCGTACCGCTTGCTCGCACCCAAGTTCTGAGCCACTAACTCTTTAGCCGCTTGCCCCATTGATTCCGCGACTACCGAGTCACCGAGAATCGCGACCAACTCCGCCGCCAAAGACTCCGCCGAATCTGCAACGTGCGAAGCACCCGCCCGCAAAGCCAAATCCGCAGAATCTCGGAAATTGTTCATATTGGGGCCGTGAATCACTGGCTTGCCATGGGCCAGGGCTTGAATTAGATTCTGCCCGCCGAGTTTATCGAACCCGCCGCCAATCACCACTACATCGGCAACCGAATAGACCTTGCTAAGTTCGCCGTAGGTGTCGAGAATCAAATACTTCCCGGTTTCGCCTTTCGATCTGAGAGCAACCGAGCCGAATGTTCGCTTGACTCGATCTGCCAAGCCGGAAACTGTTTCCAAATGCCGGGGGGCATGAATCGCTTGCACATTCGCAAGCCGCTCATCAGAAAGGGCTTTGACGACCAACTCCTCTTCAAATTCCCCACGAGTAGAACCAATCACGACAACTGGGCGATCTAGATCAATTCCAAGCAACTTGCGCCATTCGTTAGGGTCGGCGTCCACTCCTTCCAGGGCTTGGTCGAACTTACAGTTACCGAAAACTTCCGTTTTCTGCGCTCCCAATGCAGTCATCCGCTCGGCATCAACCGGAGATTGCACAAGAACTTCATCCACTTGAGCCAAAAGCGGCTTGTAAAAGAATTTGAGTTTGCTGGAACGCGGAAAAGATCGGTCGCTTACCCGCCCGTTAATGACCATGGTTTTGGCTTCCACCACCTTAGCCGCCCAGAAGAAGTTAAACCACAGCTCCGTTTCCATTACCGCAACAACTTTTGGCTTTACTTTCACCATCGCGCCAAGGCAAAACCGGGGAACATCAATCGGAAAATAAACCAGATGATCGTACAGACCTTCGGCTTGCTTTTCGGCAGTGGAATGTCCGCTAGATGTCGTGACACTCAGTACGATTTCTGAGTCAGGGGCCAATGCGCGAATTTCGCGCAGAATTGGCAGAGCTGCAACGACCTCGCCCACGCTCACCGCATGAAACCAAATCCGGTCGCTTCCCTTCCGCATCTGCATCCGGTATTCGCCCGACCTCTGCTTCCAATCAACTTTTTCTGCTCGTTTGTTCGCGCGCCAAAGCATCCACGGCACCCAAAACGGAGCCGTGATCGTGAGCAAAAAGTTGTAAATCCAGAACATTAGCTCGTAAATTGCCGACCAGTAATCCGCTCAAACGCTTCAACGTATTTAGCCCGCGTGTTCATCACAACTTCGCTTGGGAGTTCTGGGCCAGGCGGAGTTTTATCCCAGTTCAAAGTTTCCAAATAATCGCGAACGTACTGCTTATCAAAGCTCGGCTGAGGGCCGCCCGGCGCGTAAAGTGATGCTTCCCAATAACGGCTGGAATCCGGCGATAACGCCTCGTCAATCCAAATCACGCCATTTTCGGTGAGTCCAAATTCAAATTTAGTGTCGGCTAGGATCAATCCTGCTTTTGCCGCAAGAATTGCGGCTTGTTTGTAAAGCATCAGCGTCCAATCGCGAACTTGCTCAGCGACTTCGCGCCCCACCATATCGCATGCTCTGGCAAACGAAATGTTTTCGTCATGGCCTTCTTCAGCCTTTGTCGCAGGTGTGAAAATTGGCTCCGGCAGTTTTGAGCCGTCCACTAACCCAGTCGGCAATCCGAGATCATGAACGCTTGCATCACGGACATATTCTTTATAAAGCGATCCACAAATGTATCCGCGAGCCACGCACTCAATCGTCAGCGGCTGAGCTTTACGGGAAATCATGCACCGACCGTGCAATTCTGGATTATTTTCACCTACCAATCTTGCCACTTCTGCGTCATCAATAGAAATCATGTGGTGCGGCACTTGATCAGCAAATTTCTCAAACCAAAATGCACTCATCTGGTTCAAAATTCGCCCTTTATCCGGTATTCCGTTCGCCATGATTACATCAAAAGCACTGATGCGATCGGTAGTCACAATTAGCAACTGTGAACCAAGATCATAGACCTCACGCACTTTCCCCGTTCGGGGTTTGCCGAGTTGAGCGAGATGCGTGGAAGTGAGGGCCATTGCAAGCCCTAGAATATCCTTAATTTCCAGCCAAGACTAGATATTCCGACGAGCAAAACGATCTTCGTACGCCCGAATCTTGTTTTCGATTTCCGTTTCGTGCCGTTCAGCGTATCGCAATGCCGCTCGGAGTTCGCCTTCTGTGAGGGCCGCGTAGGCTTCCTTCAAAGCCGTTAATGAACCCAATCGTCGGTATTCACGCACGATTTCCCAAACAAAGATTCTGCTTCCAACCAGGCTAGCAACTCCATTTTCGTCGCTTTCAATCATGATCGCGTTTTCGTCGTTGCCAGTATCAGATCGGTAAATTTCTAGTCGCACTGCTAGGCTTGATACGTCAGTTGCCAAACAAACCGCGCATTCCGATGTTTCTAAATCGCCATGTTCCACCGCCATTAAGCAGAGTTCCTCGTAAAGTCCAGGGTGGAACTCGCGCAGGTGGGTTACAACTTCGTCAAATGCTCCCGGCTTGATTTTAGAAAGCCGTCGAAGCTGAGGCAACAACCAGTGTTCGCCTTCAAAATGTGTCATGTATTTCCATCCTTGGCCCAAACTGATCCATCTTTAGATCATCGAACATCATTGTTCTTGGCTCTAGGGGCCGCCATGGAGTTAGACGCAACCAGGTTACAAAAGGACGCACCCTAACAAAATCATAACAAGTTATGTGTGTTCAGGAAGCGATCAAGGGCTTCTCTAAACTGAGCCGGATGATTGAGCCGCCCTGCTCCGTGAGTTGAACCTTCGAACCAAACTGCCTCTACTGGCCCTTTTACAGATGCTTTCAAAGCTTCACCGGATTTCACCGGCACAATGGGATCATCTGTACCAAAGTAAAGCAGAACCGGTACGTTGCTATCAAGAACGGAAAGCGCATCATCTACTTTGATTGTTTCCGGTCGGAATCCCAGCATCCACGGTCCGATCCAATTCGTCGGCTTCATCCACTTCGCCGCCGATTCTCCCGCCAGAAACAGCCACCAAGCGTCGGAAGCCTCGCGCATATTACGGAAAGGCGCATCTAAAATTACGGCGTCGGGTTTGACTTGCTCTGCCGCAAGAGCACAAGCAACCCCGCCCATAGAACTTCCCATCAGCACAATTTTCGCATCGGGCCACTGCGATCGTGCCCAGTTGCATACGGCGAGAACATCGAGCTTCTCATCTTTACCGAGCGTGACCTTGGCTTTGCCGCTCCGGCCATGACCGCGGTGATCAAAAAAAACCATAGTTGCACCCTTCGGAACCAAGTGCTGGCAGATCGGAACCCATTCACAGCGGTTCACTAAGTAACCGTGAGCGCAGATAAAGATCGTCTCGTCGTCACCCCGAGCGACCCAACCATCTATCAGAACGCCATCTTCGGTCCTTACTTGAAACGAATCCTGCCGGAACCCCATAA
Source organism: Fimbriimonadaceae bacterium (assembly GCA_019638675.1). GTDB lineage: Bacteria > Armatimonadota > Fimbriimonadia > Fimbriimonadales > Fimbriimonadaceae > UphvI-Ar2. The sequence continues at coordinate 2,378,411 of JAHBTE010000001.1, forward strand.
TTCCCGGGGAAACGAACTGATGAATTCGAATCGGGAAGAGGCTGGCTCTCACCGCGCCGACTTGCACGCCTGCATAAATCAAGAATGCGATGACAAACAGAGTTAAAACAACTGCAATTAAAATCTCCATGCTTTCCTTCCCCTCCTGGTATCCGAACTCGCTTCATCCCTGCTACAATCTAAGTTCCACGCCATGTTCGCATTGAACTTTTACACCGAACTATACGATGAATTGCTGCACGGAGGTCGTAAGACCGTAACTATCCGCCTTGGCGATAAAACGAGCAAATACCAAGAAGGCATGGTCGTTTGGGTCACCGTTGGCCCGCGATTCGGTCGCCGACAAAAACTATACGCGGCTATTCTCGACCGGGTTGAAGTGAAGCAGATTTCCGACCTATCACCCCGCGATATTGAGCGTGAAAACCCAGAAATCCGAAGTCAAGATGAAATGATTTCATTCCTATCGCGAGTGTACGATGACTTCATCACGCCGGCTCACGCCTGCACTGTGATCTACTTTAGCCGCATCGACGAATAACATCGGGCAACGCCGTGTGGATCGCCAACCAACTCCAATGTCAAGGAATCGACCGCCGGGCTACTGCGGAATTTGGGATTTCGAGCCAAGAACTCATGGAGCGAGCCGGCGAGGCGGTTTACGCGGAAGTCCTGCGAATCAACCCGGAAAAGCCGTGGTTAGGGATCGTTTGTGGGCGGGGGAACAACGGCGGCGATGGTCTTGTTGTTGCAAGGCATGCGAGCCGTGCTTACAAAGTTCTCTGCATTGTTGCTGTTCCCGAATTTGAATTAAATGAGAACTGCTCCCACCAGCTCAAACTCGCGCGAGAGGCAGGTATCGAACCTGTTTTTTCAGACCACGCAGATTTCCGAGAAGCTCTTTCGAATTTAAAATATCAATCAGTCATCGTCGACGTTTTGCTGGGAACAGGCGCGCATGGTTCTGTTCTTGGGCCACAGCGCGATGCTATTACAGCAATCAATGAGTCTTCTGCAATCGTGCTGGCTGTAGATGTACCCAGCGGGATCGAAACAGATACCGGGCGTTCGCTTGGTGTGCATGTTATTGCTAACAAGACGATTTCTTTCGGACTTCCCAAACCTTGCTTCTTTCAAAGTGATGGGTTAGAGGCTTGTGGTGATTGGGTGATCGCAGACATTGGTTTCCCTAGAGTCCTTTTGGGTCAACCAACAAAGGCGCAGATGATTGGCTCAGATATCTCTGCACTATTTCCAAGTCGAAGTAAATCCGCGCACAAAGGATCAAACGGGCACCTGTTGATCGTCGCAGGGAGCAACCAAATGCCAGGAGCAGCAGTTCTGGCAACTAAAGCCGCCTTGCATTCGGGAATCGGACTCGTCACAATCGCCAGCACAGAAAAAGTTTGCCAGGCCGTCTCAAACCACTGCCCTGAGGCTTTGCTTTTGCCCCTTCCTGAAAACGAAGGAGTTATTGCTCCGCTTGCCAGCCGCGTGCTTAGCGAAGCGCAGGCAAAGTTCTCCGCCGCTGTATTCGGGCCGGGATTGACTCAAGGCGAACCGATTCAAGAACTTCTTGCTGAACTTTGGGCGGGTTGGAAAATTCCAGCAGTGATTGATGCCGATGCGCTCAACATAGTCAGCCAGGGTGTCGCGCTTCCCAAATCTCCGTGCGTGCTCACTCCTCACCCAGGAGAAATGGCGCGACTACTAGAGATACAAACGAGTGAAGTTCAAGCCAACCGCTTTGAAACCGTCACCAAAGCCGTCAAGAGATTTAATCAGACCGTTCTTCTCAAAGGCGCATACACGATGATCGGTCACGCAGACGAACCAATCAATGTGAATCCAACCGGAAACCCTGGCATGGCAACTGGCGGAATGGGCGATGTGCTCAGTGGCGTGATCGGCACTTTGCTAGCCCAGGGCTTAGAACCGAACGATGCGGCAATACTCGGAGCCTACTGGCATGGGTTGGCTGGCGACCTTTGCGCTCAAGAAATTGGCAAAGTTGGCTTCACCGCCAGCGAAGTCGCAAGCTATTTACCACGGGCACGGGCTAAAATTATTCCATCGTGAAATTACTGGGTTGTTTACTGCTACTGATCACCACTTTTGCCATCAGCTTGGCTCAAACATCGCCCTATCATATGTTTCTAATATCCGCCCCTGCCAAGGGTAACTATGCGTACGTGATGCAAAAAGCATCGGAAAGCCGCGAACCTATCAAGATGGATTCCGACAAAGCCGAGGTCATCGTTCCGGAAGATCCCAACGGCGTTTCCGTTTACTTGATTAATTTAGATACCAATCGAGCCGCCAAAACCGACATGGCAACCGTGCTCAAAACCGATAAGTGGGCGCCGAAAGCAGAAGCATTCACCCTCATCGCGCAAATAGATGTGACTATTCAAACTGGGGGTGGAAAGCTCCCGGCCGGCAACCTCAAACTGGAGTCAAAAAACAAGAACGAATCGGTGCTCATCACTGAATCTTCAAACAATCAAGCTCACTTTAGTTTTTGGCCCGATGCGAGCATCAAATTTACTTTGGATTACGAGCACGAAGGCGAAAAAAAGTCCACTGCAACGACAGTAGATATTCCAAAAGGACTCTCGCCACACAACGTCACAATCGTTATTCCTGAGCAGTTTGCGCACGCAACTTCACCGACAACGGATCAAAAAGGCGATGAACGCGACCCACCCAAAGCACCCGAAAACAAGAACCCATTGCAGTCATTTTTCCAACTGTTGGTTGGGCTAGTAGTAGTCGGCGCTCTAGGTTACGGAGCCTACTGGTACTACAAAAATAACCAGCAAGTAGTAGAAAAACTTGCCAACCAAGCTGGACTCAACCCTCAACAAAATCCTGATCCTACTGGTGCGCTTCCTCCTGAGCCAGTAAAACGCGAACTTCAGAAAATTGATCTCGGCTCAGGTGCAGAACCAGGCGCCGCTGCACCGGTGGCCGCCGCAACTCCGGCAGTCAAGAATCCAAGGCTGGTCACATCCGATGGCGACATCTTCATGATTCAAGAAGGCAACTCCACGGTTGGTCGCGAAGGGGCCGCACTCACTCTCGCGGGAGAACCCAGCGTCAGCCGCGTCCACGCTACCCTTGAACGATCGGGGGATTCCATCACTCTTTCCGATAACGGAAGCACGAACGGCACTTACTTAAATGGCATCAAGATAGATAGCCCCCGCGTCTTAAACCCGGGAGACACAGTTCAGTTCGGGGCCGTTCAATATCGGTATGAGGAATAACGCAAAACACCCCACAATTCTAACAGGAGTGGATGAGTAATGGGAAAGATGCTGGCCCGTGCGTTTTTGTGTGCCCTCGCCGGGTTGGTCGGCTGGATTCTTACTGAACCGTTTCTGCCAAAAAATCCTGATAGCGTCGCTTGGCAATCAGCCGAATTCCGCATGGTTTTTGTCACGCTTTTGTTTATCGGTTTAGCTGCTGGATTCCACCAAGGCTATATGAAATCTGGCCTTAGGAATATTCTGCTCGGCTCTGCCCTAGGCGCGGTGTTTGGAGTGATCGGTGGCGTTCTTGGTTATCAGATAGGAGGCGGAATAAGTGCCGGAATCTTCGGCCCTTCGTGGAGCTATACCAACCCGTTCCCCATCATTCCGCGGACAATCACTTTCAGCTTCATTGGCGCGATGCTCGGTGCAGGCGTAGGGCTTACTCAATTCCGAGCTCGAATCCTCATCGCAGGAGCATTCGGTGGGCTTATCGGAGGAGGGATCGCCGGAATGGTCTTCGACCCAATCGGCAAGTTGGCTGGCCCGATCATGGCAATTGGAGGAGCAACCGAAGTCGGCGGCGTTGGACGCGCGATCATGTTTCCTCTCATCGGATTCACCGTCGGACTCTTCACCGCTTGGCTCGAACAAGCAACTCGCCAAGCATGGGTTCGTCTTGTTCTCGGAAGAAACGAGGGCCGCGAGTGGCCCATCGACGCGGCGCAAACCCATATTGGGCGGGATGAGCGCGCTCAAGTTCCTCTTTTTGGCGATAACAACGTCGCTCCTCTCCATGCAACGATTTCTCGACAAGGCTCACAGTACGTACTTTATGATGCAGGAACTCCCATAGGAGTCGGTTATCAAGGTGTGCGAATGATGCAACCGGTCGCTCTGCAACCGGGCGACACGTTCCAAGTTGGATCGCATCAACTTCAGTTCCTCGTGAAGGGTTCGGCGGCTCGCAAGATCACCGAAGGCCGCGCTCAAGCCGTTCCGATGGGTTACGGTCAGCCGCAAATGCAGCCTGGTCAACCTGTGCAGACCATGCAGCCAGTCCAACCAATCACTCCGATTCAACAATCAAACCCTACAGTTGCCCAGGCTCCTATTTCTAACCCCACCGTCGCTCAAGCCGCAGTTAGTGGGTTCGCCGTTGTTGCGATAGATGGCCCGATCACTGGTCAGCGATTTCCGGTTTCGCATGCGATTGAAGTCGGGCGAGAATCCCAAGGTATTAACCTATCGTTCGATGCCCAGTCATCGCGGAAACATGCGATACTTTCTCCAGGCCCGCAGGGTGTAATCGTCAAAGATTTAGGCAGTACCAATGGAACCCATTTGAACGGTCAACGAATTCCCGAAGCCGTCGCCCCCGTGGGAAGCGTCATAAGAATAGGGGCAACTAGCTTCCGAGTAGAGTCCGCATAACCAATTAACCTCATGAATCCTCAAGACCCGAACCGAACCGTGATGAGCCAGCCACCTGGATCCATCGACCCGAACCGCACGATGATCGGTCAGCCGGGAGACATGGGACGCACGCAAGCGATGACCTCCCCACCTGTGGCGGGTGACCCGAACCGAACCACTGCTTGGTCGCCGAGTTCCCCTCTGAGTTTTGTCCTCACCCCCAGCCGCGAAGCCACCATGGCGAACGGCCCCGCCCGTGAACAGTTTCTCCTCGAAATCACTGCACCCAGCGAGCCAGGTCTGAGCGGAATGTCGGTTGCTGGTGACCGCGCGCCTCTGAACCTCTGTCTTGTTATAGACCGCAGTGGCAGTATGGAAGGCCAGCCGATTGAATACGCCAAACAAGCCTGCAATCAGGTTGTTGACCTTCTTTCCCCCAACGATATTCTGAGCATCGTCGTGTTTGATGAAGTTGTCGAGGTTCTCATGCCACCTCAGCGTGTGACCGACAAGCAACTCGTCAAAAACGGAATCAACCAGCTTCAACCGGGTTATACGACCAACCTCTACGATGGTCTGACTCTTGGCAGTCAGCAACTCGCCCAGATGATCGAATCTGGCCGCGTTACCCGAATGGTTGTCCTTACCGATGGTGAACCAACCGCTGGAATCAAAGATTTTCAGCCGCTTGTCAACCATGCCGGAGAAATCAAAGATAAAGGCATCACCACCACTTACCTTGGGTTCGGCGCAGAATACAACGAAGAACTCCTTGCCGCGATGGCGAAGAAATCTGGCGGGAACTATTACTACATCCCTCAGCCTCAACTGATCCCAGAAATCTTCCGAACCGAGTTCAACAAGATGGTGAGCACCACCGGGGTTAACCTGCGGTTCGATCTCAAGTTTGCCCGCTGGGTTTCGCTGAAATCGTGCACTGGCTACACGGGCACTCCAGGGGAGCGAGAAATCTCGGTCAACCTCGCCGATATCGAACGTGGTGCAACCATCCAAGTTGTGGTTGATCTGGAATTCGAAAACCATCCGCTCGGTCATTACCGGGTCGGGGCCGGAAAACTTTACTACGATTCAATCACCGGCGGAACCCAAACGGTGGACGTTGACCTAGTGATGGAATTCACGGCCGAGCAAGCCAGATTCATGGCGATGCCGAACCCCAAAGTTTCTGCCGCCGCGGAAATCAGTGCCGCCAGCCGGGTCGTCGAAAAAACGATCATGGGGCTCAAAACCCAGGCGATCACTTCGCAAGCTGCGCTTGCTGACCTCGCCAAAACCCAGGCGTTGCTGGTGAGTCAAGGCAAATCCGCCGACGCTCAGGAAGTCACCATGGCGATGCAAGCCATCCAGCGCGGGGATATCGGCGGAGCCGAAAAGACTCTGATGGGAACCATGGTTCACCTGGATCAAGGTAAGAGTCAGTAACTTTACTTCCCTCCCAAGGTTGGGGAGGGTGACCCGAGTATCGGGTCAGGTGGGGTTGCCCATGCTTGCTTTGGGTGGCACTGGTCTTTGACCAGTGAATCGCCTGTGATATAATTGAACTAACGTCGAGGAGCGCTGCGATCGAAAGAGACCAGGCTCGACCACCCCGCCTTGGCGGGACAAGAACTGCGCTCGCAATCAATTCAAGGTTGCGGGCGCATTTTCATTTAAGCCCCAAACCGAGGAAAACAAAATGAGCACCGCCACCCAGAAAACCTCAGACTTCCGCATCGCCGATCCGACCCTCGCCGCGTGGGGGCACAAAGAAATCCGGATCGCCGAAACCGAAATGCCCGGACTCATGGCGATCCGTGATGAATTCGCCGGTGCCAAACCCCTCGCCGGAGCCCGCATCGCCGGTTCGCTCCACATGACCATCCAAACCGCGGTCCTGATCGAAACCCTCATCGCCCTCGGCGCCGAAGTCCGCTGGGCCAGCTGCAACATCTACTCCACCCAAGACCACGCCGCCGCCGCCATCGCCGACCAAGGCATCCCCGTCTACGCCTTCAAAGGCGAAAACCTTGACGAATACTGGGAGTTCACTCACAAAATCATGGAGTGGCACGACGGCGGCACCCCCAACATGATCCTCGACGACGGCGGCGACGCCACCATGCTCATTTTGCTCGGTTGCAAAGCAGAACAAGACATCTCAGTCCTCGATAACCCCACGAGCGAAGAAGCCGTCTGCCTTTACAACTCCATTAAAAACAAGCTGAAATCCGACCCGACGTTCTACAGCCGGATCAAAGCCAACATCCAGGGTGTCAGCGAAGAAACCACCACCGGCGTCCACCGCCTCTACGAACTCCAAAAGAAAGGCGAACTCCCCTTCCCCTGCTTCAACGTCAACGACAGCGTCACCAAAAGCAAGTTCGATAACCTCTACGGCTGCCGCGAATCCCTCGTCGATGGCATCAAACGCGCCACCGACGTCATGGTCGCCGGGAAAATCGCCCTCGTCTGCGGGTACGGCGATGTCGGCAAAGGTTCCGCCCAAGCCCTCCGCGCCCTCAGCGCCCAAGTTTGGGTCACCGAAGTCGACCCCATCTGCGCCCTCCAAGCCGCGATGGAAGGCTACAAAGTCGTGACCATGGATTACGCCGCCGATAAGGCCGACATCTTCGTCACCGCCACCGGCAACTACCACGTCATCACCCACGATCATCTTAAGGCGATGAAGAATAACGCCATCGTCTGCAACATCGGCCACTTCGACAACGAAATCGATGTCGCTTCGATGGAAGGCTACGAGTGGGAAGAGATCAAACCCCAAGTCGACCACGTAATCTTCCCCGACGGCAAACGCATCATCTTGCTCGCCAAAGGCCGCCTCATCAACCTCGGCTGCGGCACCGGCCACCCCAGCTACGTGATGTCGTCTTCGTTCGCCAACCAAGTCCTCGCCCAAATCGAGCTCTGGACCAACAAAGGCGAATACGCCCCCGGCGTGTACGTCCTTCCGAAAGTGCTTGACGAAAAGGTTGCCCGCCTGCAACTCGATAAGCTCGACGCCGAACTCACTGTCCTCCGCCCTGAACAAGCCGATTACATCGGTGTCGAAGTCGAAGGGCCTTACAAGCCGGAAACGTACCGGTACTAAGGCTTACCTGGCCTGGTGACGGCAATCCAGGCCGTCGCCAGGTCACACATTGCAAAAAGTATTCGCTATGTAGAGCAGTTTTGTCGCTGACCCCGATAAACTAGCAACGTGCGCAAACTCACCCGTCGTGAACTGCTTTCTGCCGCTGGCGCGACTGGTGTTGCACTAGCGAGTAAGTCTTTCGCATTTCCTACTGCCCCCGAATCTTTTGAATTCGTTTACTTCTCAGATACCCATGTCGCGCTTGACCGCAACATCAAAGAAAACGCGGAAATGTTTGCCGCGATCAAAGGTGAATCGACCCCGGCCTTTGCGATCAATGGCGGTGATGTGACCGACTACGGCTGGGCGGGCGAATACGATAACTACGAAAAGCTCAAACGTGAATTCGGCATCAAAACCTACGAAAACATGGGGAACCATGATGTGCGTTGGTCACCACAGGGCGAGAAGATATTCGGTGAACGCCTTGGGCCTGCTTATCAGTGGTTCTTCCACAAGGATGTTTTTTTCGCGATCCTTGATTCCACAGTTCCACTAAGCCACTGGGGACATTACACCGATACTCAGCTTTCCAAACTTGAGCAGCAACTCCAACAGTTGCCACAAGGCACACCTGTGATCGTTGCAACCCACCATTGGGTCGGTCGCGACCAGGTGATGATCGACAATGAGAACACGCTCCGAGAAATCCTCCGCAAATACAATACGAAGCTAATCCTGACAGGCCATGGCCATTCCGACCTTTTGTGGCAATACGACGGAATGACCTGCACCATGAACAAGGGCCTTTACCAAGGTTCATGGCAAAAAGTTGAAGTCGATAGAGCACTAGGCGAAATCCGCCTTCTTCGCTACACAAAGGATTCTGGCAAGCTTAAATTGTTGACACGGGTTCCTTTAGAATTCTCGGCCAGAGAAAACCTTTCTCACCTCCCTCTTGCAACGCTTCTTTCCAATCCAGGGTTCACAGAAATCAAGATCAATGATCTTCCCTGGCAGCACCACGATCCAGAAGCCAATTTGAATTACAAGTCAGGTTACAACGATATTCAGTTTCGCGGTAATTCAAATTTTGCGACAGCGAACAAATATGTATTTAATGAGCGATTCCCTGAAACCGCTTACGTAGCATCAGGTCCACCCTCATCATTGGCTTCAAGTGGGCCGGTAATGAGCCATCTTCATGCTATTGAGAACTCCATTTACTACTCAACTTTAACTGGTCAAGCGGTAAAAGCTAGCACCAAATTACAGCCTGGGTCGTTCGCTTCTGATATCGAGCGGAGTCAATTAAAAGGCTACATACACTCGGCTCCAACTGTTCATAACGAATTCATGTTTGTTGGAGACTCAACTGGCGTGCTTGCAGCAATAAAGAACAAATCCACGACATGGCGTGCCCAACTCCCTGGCCCAATCTACGCGCGACCAATCATCGCCCAAAACACTCTTGTAGTGGGCAATCACGGGGCATTTTTTGGGTTCGACCCAGAAACGGGCAAGCAAGTTTGGCGCACGCCAATGCCGAAATCAAATACTGCGTTCACCCAGTCTGAACCCTGCACCGATGGAACCCGCGTCTACATCACCTGCTGGGATAGCCACATCTACTGCCTCGATGCCAAGACAGGCGAAATCGTGTGGCGCAAGCCGTGCCAAGAACGCACTTTCGCCTTCTCCCCCGCCATCGGCTCACCCTGCTTAGATGACGACAGTGTTTACTGCGTGGCTAACGGAAACGGGTTATTCCGGTTCAACAAATTCACGGGTGAACAGCATTACGAAGTCGCGGCTCCTGGCGATAAATTTGGTCATAGTTCACCCGTTCACCACGAAGGCCGCATTTACGCCGGCGGGCTGGGTGATAACGGATCGGTCTGGTGCGTGAATGCCAAAACTGGCGAAATCATCTGGGAGTGCAAGACTGGATCGGTGATCTACGATAGCAGTCCGACAATAGGGCATGGATTGCTTGCAATCGGAAACGCCGAAGGAATCCTCAATATCATTAGAATCCGCGATGGAAAATTGCTGACTCAGCATCGTCTGGGTGGACTATTCCTCAGCACACCATTGATCCACAACCGCAAACTGTATGCTGCTACTTTCCGTGGAATCCTCCACACGTTCGACCTGAGCAAATTAATCGAGCAAGTATAAAAAGTGGGCTAGCCGAAGCCAGCCCACTCCCAAGAAAAACCTAACCTAGCGTTACCGCTTCATGTTGATCAATTCTTGCAACATTTCATCAACCGTGGTGACAACCCGGGTGTTCGCCTGGAAGCCGCGTTGGGTGATGATGAGTTCGGTGAATTCACCACCGATGTCGATGTTGGATTGCTCAAGGAAGCCTGAGTTGATTTGACCACGGCCACCGGTTCGTGGAGCACCCACAACCGGAACCCCAGAGTTATCTGTGTTTCGCCAGAGGTTGCTGCCCTGTCGTTCAAGACCGTTCGCGTTCGGGAAGATCGCCAAAGCGATTTGACCAAGTGCTCGGGTTAGGCCGTTCGTATAAAGCCCAACCACAACCCCGTCTGAGTTAACGGTAAATGAACTCAGCGAACCAGGTTCAAAACCGTTCTGACTGCTTGCCTGAACCTGCATTTCGGTCGCCAACTGCGAGATTGCTGAGAAGTCGAGATCGATTGGGAACGCAGGTACGCCTGAGCCTACTGGCGGGGTAACCGTGATACTTCCTGGGCTACCAGTGAGCATCCGACCATTGGAAGGATCGTAAGTTAGGGTTCCAGAACCAGTAACTGTAGTTCCACCAATACCAGATACTGTCCAGTTCCATTCGTTAGCGGTTGCCGATTCAGTCACGGTGATGGAAAGTTCGTGTGAGCCACCCAACGAGTCGTAGACTCGGACAATGCTCTGGACTGAAGCCAAACCTGGATTATTGAATTCGCGAGAATCCAAGTTTCCGGCCCAAGTTACATTCGTAGTTTCTTGAACCGCAGTTCGAGCACCGATAGGAATGGTGATAGCCGATCCAGGGCCAATAGGCGCGTTGGTGTTAATCGTTCCAGTAACCGGGTCAGCGGTCCAGCCCATCAATCGTTCACCTGTCGCACGGTGAACCAAGTCACCAGCCGCATCAAGGTCAAATGAACCATCTCGGGTGTAAGCAAGACGGTCGCCGTTGCTAACCATGAAGAACCCGTTTCCTTGGATTGCAAAGTCAGTTGGTCGGTTGGTTGCGTTTAGCGATCCTTGCTCCTGATTGATATCCGTACCAGCAACCAAAACCCCCAGACCATATTGAATTGCGTTCGTTCCACCTAAGGCGTTGCTGGGTCGGCTTGCACCGCGGACGGTTTGAGCAAGCATATCTTGGAACGTAACACGGCTACCTTTGTAGGCAGTGGTGTTGATGTTAGCCAAGTTGTTCCCGATAACATTCATGCGCGTTTGTTGCGCTTTGATGCTGGCGACGCCAGCGAGCATTGCTTGTAGCATAGTGTTTTCCTTTTGTTTCTTTACTTACTATGCTGGGAGGAAGACTCGCCACTTCTTGGCTTTGTCAAAGTCCCCAACCTTTTACAGTTGAGACCACTTCTCATAGCTCCCAGTCTTAATGTCATTGTCGGTACTGTTTTATTAAACTATTACCGCCGAATCGATATTTGTGAAGACATTTTCTTTAAGATGTTGTTGATCAACTGCGGTAATAACTGTTCGGTTACGAACACTTACAACCAAAGCGACATCATCCACCATCACTAAAGATTCTTTGGCTCCTTTTTGAGCGGCTCTTTCCACCCCTTGCAGAACCCTTTCCCATTTCGCAGCATCGAGTTGAATATCCCGACTCTGCAAGCGTGTTTGAGCGTGATTGCTCACCTTCAAACGGTCGGCAAGGATTGTACTGAAGTCCGGCCCAGTACCGGGAGTAGAGACTCCTGGCTTTGGCGCAGTTACCGGCCTATTCTGTAATAGGTCAGCAACCTTGTTATTCTGTATCGGACTACTCATAGTGTTCCTTAGTAAGCGATTTCTCGCACATTACCAATTTCAACTTCCACAATTCCTCCGTTTGCCTCCTTAAGGCCGAGGATTTGCTTTCCGTCTCTCATGGTAATTCGTGTAACTTGTCCAGTAACTAAGCTGTTAGTACCGCCTGAATTGATATCGGTCATCGGTCTTACTGCGGTTACTGTTCGACCAATCATGGTTGCTCCGTTTAAGACTTCCATGCTGGTTTTCAGGCCGTCCATCCCCTCGACTTGTCCGAGTTGTGCCATCTGGGCAAAGAAGTCTCGGTCATTCATCGGTTCGAGTGGATTTTGGTTAGCTAACTGCACAGTCAGGAGTCGCAGGAATGTGTCGAGGTTGAGTTCACTCTTTGGAGTTGCTTGTCCTCCAAAATTAGTGTAGGTGTAAGCCCCGGTTGGATCAATTGCGTTCATCTTGTTTCCTTTTCCTTTTAAGCTGCGTAATCGACTCGTCCGGTGTGCGACGACCGATAAGACGGTTGCACCCTCGATTGAGTCTCAGTGGTCGTACCAAATTGGCTGAGATGAGCCGCTTGGTTGAGTGATTCCTTCATTGAGTCGCGATGGCTATGGCCTTGTTGACCAGCTTGATTCCCATCGTGGTGCCCCACGTTCAGCGAACCTAGGCTAGTTCCTTTGCTCTCAATGGACTGCACAAGTTCTTGTCGGTGAGCTTGAAGCGATTGTCGAACTCCCTCGTCGCTTGCGCGAAGGTCTACGTCGGCGCGGTGACCGACTTGGCGAACTGCTACCTCAATCGTCCCTAAATCCTGTGGATTTAGTTCGATTTTGATAGAAGATGGTTTCCGAGCGGCGATCAAATCGCTCACTGCTTCCGCTACTTCGTTTGCATGGTTCATCACGGCTGAATCGGCACGTTCGAGTTGTTCAGCGGTGATTGCCTTTGCACTCGAAGTCTTTCCGACAAAGGCGTGGGTTGGGACAGGAGTTTCATCGGCATGTTTGCCGTCAACTGTGCTTTCCTGCTTGAAAACTTCGTCGAACTCAATCTCTGATTCCGTATCGAATTTTATCGATGTAGTTCCTTTTTTGATAGCCGCATCAACTTTGAATTCTGATTCGGATCTGGCTGGTTCGTTCATAGAAACTTCTTCAATTTCTATTGCTGCTGTACCTGCCTGAGCCTGAGTTGAAATATCAACCTTCTTCGCACCCTTCATGAGCGGTTTGAATGAATCTGAATCTTGCAGTTCAGCGGTTATCATCGGCTCGCGAACCGATTGAGATGCTGATAACTGCGTACTTGCGGAAATCTGCCCAGCGACAGCTTCCTCGGCTTCTGCCTTGACGGATTGATCTTTGAGCGAACTCGCGAATTTTGCTGCAAATGCGTTTAATGAATCTACATCGAGTGCAGAACTCAAGTCAATTTTCTGTGCACTTCCAGCAACGCCTTCCAATACTTTGGTTTGACCAAAGAATAAGGAGCGGTCGGAGAAGAACTCTTTGCGACTCATGCCTAACCGATCACTAGGGAACATGAGATCACGGCGACCGCTTCTCGCTTCGCCCTTTTCGACTTCATAGCCGGAATCTTGCTTCGGAATTGGCTTTGACTGGATACCAAATTGTGCCGCCCTGCTCGTGCCCTGCTTTCGAGATGCCGCTAACAGTTCTGCCTTTGAGCTTAACTGCATGGTCGGGCGAGGAACTGGTGGGGGAATTACTGTGGCATTTGGATTCTTTGAATTCTGTCCTTCAATGTCCTTAGCCGAGGAGTTAGAGTCCGAAAGACCAATCGGCAGCTGAGCACCTGAGTTGATTTTTTGCTTGACAAGCGAAAGCACTTCTTGGACTAAACGAACCTGATCGTTGCTTCCATCCAACTTGACTTCTTTCAGCGCATTTTGGATTTGCAACAGTTCAGCTCGGCTAGAACCAAGATCACTGGCTCGTTGAGAAACCACCTGTTTAAGAGCGGCTAAATCTTTTTCTCCAAACGGCAGGCCAAATTGAGCCATGCCTTTAATTACGCCTTCTAGGTCAAGTTCTCCGGTAGAGGAATTATAGTTTTCTGCCAGGACTTGAGCAACATGAGAGGGGCCAATGCCAACCGTCATCATGGAATTGCTATTGAATCCCAATTTCCCTATTTCGATCGACTGATCGGGCATGGGGCCAGGGAGAAGGTCCAGCGCGATCAACTGGGCAATCAGCCCGTTTGGATCTACTTCCTTATCCTGACCATCAGAAATTGCAGTATCCAGTGCTTCCAAGAACTCTGTTCTTGTCGTACCTTTTATCTCTTCCGTTGTATTGGAATCGACTCCGCATTTCCCGAGTTGCTGCCGACCAACCGATGGATCACCCATCAATTGAATCATTTGCATTTTTCTACTCGCTCTGTGGCTTGTTCTTCATACTCGGATGTTCCTCGTACTTTTTGCAGGCTCTGCAGAAAAATCTCTTGATTTTCCCGTTCAATTGACCCTAGTCATACAATGCCATCTCTGTCATACTTGCGGAGAGGAATGCTTTAAGGGATTTTAGTCGTAGTAGCTTGTCGCAATTCCCCTTCACCTGGGTTGCAGGCTCCGATCAAAATCCCGCCACGGAAGGCGAACCTAAACAGATTTTAAACCTGGCGTTGAACCAATGCCCAAAAAGAAAGAAGAACTCGAAACCGCGACCGAAAAAGGCCGCGTTGCAAAAAGTAATACTGACTCTACCGAGTCCACTACAAAAAAACGAAAACGGCGAACAGCAGACGATATCTTAGCGGCTGCGGAACCTGCTACACCTACACCAGCCGAAAAGCCGAAGAGGGCTCCTCGCGTCCGCAAAACTGCGGCAAAGGCAGAGACAAAGGTTGAAAAGCCAGCTGAAAAGGCAGAAACTCCGGTCAAAGCCGCTCCAGCCAAGCGAGCCCCCGGGACTCGAACTACTGCTAAGCCTAAAGAATCTGCCACACCAGTAGTCCAGCCGGTTGCAGAATCGGCAAGCACTAAAACTCCGCTTTTCAGAAAACCTGTCGCGAAAACTTTAGCCGAAGAAGTTGCCGAGGAAAAAGCAAACCCTCAGCCAAAGAAGAGTGCTCCCGCACCAGCCGTAGAAGCAGAAAAACCACGTCGAACTCGGCGAGCAAGCAAGTCTTCAGAGCCAGAAAAAGCATCAGCCGATGAAGTTTCTGACACAGACGGGATTTTTACCCTGCAATGGCGAAGCAGAACCAGTTCTGAAGAAAAAACTGAGAAGCCTAACCGACGCGACCGCAAGAAGCAAGAACCTCAACCTGTCGCTGAGGAAGAGACTTACACGCCTCCCACCAAACCAGAACGTATAGAAGAATTGGGGGATTCGGAAGGACGAGTGTTTATCACTGCTTGGCGAACTGCCGGAAAACCGGCGGCTAAATCAGAGCCAAGTAAATCAGAAGATGAAGCCAACTTAGCTCCGCGACGGTCACGCAACCGACGACGAAAGGATCGCGACGACAACGACGGTTCAACTGACATCGTAACCGCACCGTTCAGCGAAGACGACCTCATTGAAGAGTCAGTTGCATTCCGTAAACGAGAGGAAGCTGAACCTGAGGTCAAAGCCCCAGTCCAGGCCCCTCGACCGCCGATCCATCGCAGTGAAGAAGCGGCTCAAGTTGCGCTTCACCGAGGTCACCCGGCGATCATCAAGAATAAGAGCGTCATTTCTCCGATCTTCTTTTATGCCGATGCTCGGCTTCATAGCCAGCGCGGCATTGTGATGGAAGAACTCAAGGAAGCCGCTGACCAAGGCATTCAAGTTTTCTCATTCCTGGTTGATGTTCAAGTTGATGTTGAAAGCGCATCGAAATCAGTCCAGTTCACACTCGATATTCTTGAGCAAGCGGTGGCAGTTGCGCCAAATATCCAAGTCGTTCCTCGCATCTCGTTTAAGCATGCGAGTGACTGGATGTCCAAATTCCCTGATTGTGTTTACCAAACCGCCAAGCGAGAAACTGCCGATCCTAGCGTTTGCGATGACGCTTACTGGGGCGAAGCGGAGAACACCCTCATTGCGGTCATTCAAGGATTACAGCAATCGAAGCATAAGGATCGAATCCTGGGGGTTCACTTCGACCAAGAAGAATGGTTCCTAGAAGATGGTGACGGTTACGACGTCTCCACCGCCGCGGTCAAAAAATTCCAAGAATGGCTTCGTTTCCGCTACCGAAACGACATCGTTTCACTCAGGGCCTCTTGGTTTGATGGTTCGGCTCAATTTGACTCCATCCAGATTCCTGACTTCCAAGAAGGGTTGGGTGGCGAAGAGTTTGTTCGCACAGATCGACGCGCCCGCCGATGGGTGGATTACCACTTGTTCTGCAGTGATGAAATCGTTGACCGTATTGGTCAAATGTGCTACGCGGCGAAAAAAGCCTCTGACGGTGATTACTTAGTCGGCGCAAGCTACGGATTCACCTTTGAATGGTCTCACCCATACAGTGGTCATCTCAGTCTCGGCAAGCTCCTGCGATGCCCTGAACTGGATTACGCCGCTGGCCCGAGCAGTTATCGTGACCGTGAACCAGGTGGAACCGCCGCGTTCCCATTCCCGGTTGATAGCTTTGCGCTGAACGGCAAGCTCTACATGAGCGAGGATGATTTCCGAACCCCGATCAGCGGGCGAGAAGAACACCAGGCCCACAACCCGATTATGAAAACCCCGCAGGCGTTGGAAGCCGCCCATTGGCGTGGTATCGGTGGTGCGCTTGCCCACGAAGGCGGTGTAATCTGGATGGATTCCAACGGTGGTGGTTGGTTGAATTCTCCCGGAATCTGGCAACGTGGCAACGACGTTCACGATCTTCTCACCCGCAGCCTGGCGGCGTACAAAACTTCACCCGATGTAGCCTTCTTTGTTGACGAACGGTCACTGACTTACCTCACCGATCCCCGCGCATTTGAAGTGCTGGTTCAGCAATCTCGCGAATCAATGCTTCGCGCTGGTTTGAGTGTTGGTTTCTATTTGCTTAGCGACCTTGCCCACCGAGAAAATTTCCCCGAAAGCAAGCTGTACGTTTTCGTTAATGCTTGGGATATTCGACCTGAAGTGCGGAGTGCAATCAAATCCCGGCTCCAACGCAACGGTAAGACCCTTCTCTGGCTCTACACAGCTGGTCTATTTGAAGCTGGCCGCGACAGCCTAGAGCGAGTGCGTGAAGTCACCGGAATTGCCTTGCGGCCTCAGCCGTTCAACTGCAAATCTGGAACTACCCTTCTCAACACACGTGATGAACTGAGTAGTCAGCTTCCGCAAGAAGAACTTGCCGAAGGTGGACAACTTGAGCCGAGTTACTTTGCAATCCCAGAAGATGCATCTGTACTCGGAGAATACACAGATACTGGTTTGCCCAGCTTTGTCGTTCGGCACTTTGTCGGCGATCAACCCGACGAAAAATGGACAAGCGTATTCCTGGGCGAACCAATTGTCAGTCCTGGATTGTTCCGAGCCCTGGCTCATCAAGCGGGTGCCCACGTTTGGAGTTTTGATAACGACCTGGTTCACGCAAATGCTCCGTTCGTTACGATTCACTGTTCTGGCACGGGTAGCCGCACGTTGATGCTCCCCGACAATTGGGCCGCGTACCACTTGGATGACAAAGAGTACATGCCGGTCGAAAACAGCTCGATCAAATTCCGAGCGGTCGATGGCTCCACTCACACGTTCCTCGTCGGAACAATGGGTGACATTCAATCTATCCTCAAGGCCGACAAACAAGAACTCATCACCGTTACTGAGCCGATTGTCCGCGCAGAAAACACCCTTCATTGGGATCGTGTGAACTTTGATGTTCAAGTCATGAAGCTTGACGAATGGGTGGAAGATAACTGGTCCGAGGAACATGCGGATGACCTTCTGTTGCGTCCTTCCATGATCGAAAACGACCTCGGCGAAGAACTCACCACCGAAATCGAACCAGAGCGCGATGACCGCGGGCGTTCAACTGGTCGCCGACGACAACGCCGACGACGCGGCAACGATAAAGAATCACGCCGTGGCCCGCGAGACCAAGAGTTTGGAGAAACCGGAGTCAGCATCGTCTTCCGGAAACGAGACTAATTCATGAAGGCCGGAGTCGTTGCGGTAATTGGCAAGCCAAATGTTGGCAAAAGCACTTTGATCAACACGCTTGTTGGTCACAAGGTAAGCATTGTCAGCGACAAGCCCCAAACCACGCGCAAGCGTGTTTTGGGGATAGCCACAACCGATGAATACCAGATGGTCTTCGTCGATACTCCTGGCATCCACCGTCCCAAACACAAATTAGGGGCGGCCCTCAATGAAACCGCTAAGCAATCGCTCCACGGAATTGATGTCTTGCTCATCATGGTGGATTGTTCGCGTATGCCGAGCCAGGAAGATAAAAACGTTGCCCAAATTCTGAGTGAAGCTGGACTTCTGAAATCGGATTCAAATGTCATTCTTTGCCTCAACAAAATGGACAAGTTGAAGGCGGAAGATGTTGAACGCAACTACGAAGCCTACACCGAGTTGTTCAAAACTGAAAATACAATCATGACCTCTCTCACCAAGAGTCAAAACGTTGATATTCTCAGCGGCAAACTGTTCAACTTGCTTCCTGAAAACCCAACTTTCTATCCCGACGATCTGTATACCGATCAGCCGATGGCGTTCATGGCGGCGGAAATTGTTCGTGAAAAGGCACTCAACCTAACCCATAAGGAAGTTCCCCATTCACTGGCAACGTTCTGCGAAGAATGGGAGCAAGAAGAAGGTCGGATTTTTATGCGGATCGTGCTACTTACCGAGCGCGACAGCCAAAAAGCGATTCTGCTTGGTCACAAAGGCGACATGATTAAGAAGATTGGCACTGCGGCTCGCCCAGAAATCGAAGAAATGGTTGATCAAAAAATCTATTTGGAACTGTTTGTCAAGGTTCGAGCGGACTGGCGGCAATCGCCGCGCTGGCTCCGAGAATTGGACTACTTACAATAAAAAAAGCTCGGAGATTCTCCGAGCTTTTTGCACTAATACTTGTAGATTTAGTTGCCGCCAGACTTTCCGCCACCAGCTTTTGCACCGCCGCCGGTTCGACCAGTTGCGCCGCCATTCTTCTTGGCTTCGGCTTCCATGATCTTTTTGAGTTCTTCCTTCATGCGTGATTCGTACTTGGTGTACTTATCGTTGCCCATAGCCTTCTTGAGTTCTGCGACGTGTGTGTCGTTGATCTTCTTGAACTTGGCTTGCATATCTTGCCGATTGATTTCTTTTTTCGCTTCTCGTGCCTTCACCATTTCATCGCGAAGCTTCTTCATCGCATCTGCTTGCTTTTTGTCAGCGGCCGCAACTTTCTTAGTTTGATCGGCGGTTAATTTGAGTTCAGCCAGAACCTTCTTCTTAGCTGCTTCAACTTTCTTTTGAACCTCTGGGTTCATGCGCATGCCGCCTTGTCGTTGGCCTCCGCCTTGTTGACCGCCTTGTGTTCCACCTCGTGGGCCAGCGCTTTGGGCAAAGCTACCTGTTACTAATGCTGCCATCACAACGACGGCGAAAACTGTGATCAGACTCTTTTTCATCTAAATTCCCTGATTGCGCTTTTTAGAAAGGCACGTACAGTCAAACGCTGCAATTTTCAAACAGTTCACAGGCACCAATAAATATGTTCAGATGGCCTATTTTCTAGCTAGGCTTTCGGATTTTGCTTTCTGGATCAACTCACCAATCGGGCCTTCTTTTTCGCTTCTGAAAGCTTCTGGCGACCCGTTGAAAAGCAACTCGCCTTGATGCAGAAATAGAATACGATCCGCCACTCGAAAAATACTACTCACGTCGTGGCTAACGACTACACTGGTTAATCCTAGGCGGTCTCGAGTATCCACAATCAAACGATCAATGCTATAAGCCGTTACTGGATCAAGTCCACTGGTTGGTTCATCGTAAAGGAGAAGCTGGGGTTCCATGCAAAGGGCACGGGCCAAGCCAACTCGCTTTCTCATCCCGCCGCTGAGTTCCGAAGGCATCATCCGTTCCACTCCCTCTAATCCCACTTGATCCAAGAGCTTGGCAAGAACCTCGTCCTCTTCAAATCGACTGAGGTGCTTCTGTCGCCGTATTCCAAATAAGATGTTGTCACGCACGTTGAGCGAGTCGAACAACGCGGCGTATTGGAACACCAATCCCATCTTTCCCCGCGCTAAATCTGGCTCGGCAACAACGTCAACATCATCCACGGTAATCGATCCGCTCGTTGGTTTGAGCAATCCTGTAATGCACTTGAGCAGAGTCGTTTTTCCGCCGCCACTACTCCCCATGATTACCGCGATCTCTCGCTCGCCGACTTCAAAAGAAATATCCTTGAGGACAAACCGAGTATCGAACTTGTGGGAAACGTCCTCAACTTTGAGCAAGGTCAGCTCCCCGCCACGGCAATTGCGGCCTTGCGCGATTCGCGAACCCTTTCTATCTGGTCATCGGAAACCGCTCGTTCAAAGCTGCGGTATCCCGCTAGTTTGAATCCATGGCGTTTAGCCATCTCCTGCATTTCGCGAACCTGATCGGCATATACGTGCTTACCCAAAGTGAACGACTCCTTACGATCCTCAAGAGCAAGCATGAATGTCTCGCTCATGCAAGCGTAAGCAGTCTTCTCAGGGAATCCGAAATCGAGTCCAAAATCAACAGGGCCAGGGACTTCAATCACGCCTCCTTCGATCACTAATACGTCAGGACGTTCTTTTGCGACCCGCACGCTAACATCTCGCGGACGCGCTACGTCGCAAATCACCGCCCCTTGCTTCAGGTGTTCGGGCAACAGTACCGGAGCATCGGCGCTCGTTACCGTCACCACCACGTCTGCATCAATTACAGAATCAAGTGTTACTGTGGGTACAGCGTTCGGAATATCTTTCGCAACAAGCTCCGTTTTTGCAAAGTCACGACCGACCAGAATCGTTTTTCCGAATTCTTTGCCCATCACTTCGGCGCAGCATCGCCCGATTGATCCGGTTGCTCCAATGACGGCTAAAGTAGCGGTTTTCCGGTCGATTCCAACTCTGTCACAAGCGTCGAGAGCACCTTCAATGGCGGTAGCAACGGTATAGCTATTCCCAGTTGTGATAGGCATGCCGGTCATTTTGTGGAGAGTTTCGCCGCCGTCTCCTACCACGCTCGTAAACGCGCCAAGACCGACAATTTCAACTCCTTGTTCTCGGGCTAACTCCACCGCCGCCGCCATCTTTGCGTAGACCTTTTCCAGCGGATAAGTCATGAACATATGCGGTGTCAGAGGCACAGCAATAAAATAGCCTTCGGTTTCCTGACCTGTGAGAGATTTGATCCCTTTTACATGGCTCATGATCCTCGGGCTCATTTTTCCGAGTACCCATTCCAAGAATCGCTCCGGGAAAACACCAGCAATTGGCCATTTTCTGGCCAAATCTTTTGCGGCGAGTGGATGAATCAGGAATGCGAATTTAGTCAAAGTGTTGCCCGTGGGAAAATCTTAGTCTACCGGAGGCGGATTCAATTCCATGACACCGGGAGCCCAATCTAATTTCTTTAATACGCTCAAGTAATCGTCGTCCGTCATGTCGCTAGGCTTCTTTCCTACCAGTGCGACGATCACACCTTCCATGACGTTGGTGGCAAAGGTTTCGCCGCCCATTTCTGGGGTTGTTGTAATCAACCGCCACAACCCCGCTGACTTAAGCCATTCTATGTCGGCACTTCGTACGGTTTGAGTCAAGATCGTTTTGCCCGATAGATCATCCGGCGCGTATCGACGAATGTAGTGCCAGTCTCCGCAGATAAATGTCGATTCTGCGAACACCTTGGGGAAACTCGGCTTACGCTCCTCTTGTTTGCTCCCGGTTGGATAAAACCATTGGAGCGGCAACTTGGTGATAATCGGCGCAAGAATTCCCGCTAGCACTTCTACCGTTTTGTAACTCCGAATCGGTACTGGCAACCCCAGGCCGAATAGAAAATCGCCGTAGATCACATGAGGGCAGACTTCATCCAATGCCTGAGCCATTCCAAACCGGTCAACTGCCGAAACCAGTAAGGCTCGCTCGTTTTTAAAATCAACAATGCCATCACGTTGTAACCGCATGATGGTTTCTCGTTCCAGAGTGTGTTTTAACCCGCTTCCATCAACTACCGGGGTCGTTTTGACGCCACTAATTAAGCCAAGGATTTCTCGAAACGCGTACCGTTTTTTACTCGTGGCGATGTAGATGTCGGCTCCGCCTACTCCCAATGCCGCAACATTGCCGTCAAGCTCTTCCATCAACAACTTGAACTTCGCCCGGTCACCATCAGTGCCACGGCGCTCAATGACGAATTGCTCCCCTAGGATTTCTGTCTCGTGCGCTTTATCGCGCTTGCTTGTGCCAAGGCTGACCGAAACAACTCGCTTGGCGGCGCTATCGGACACAGATCACTTCTATTTCAACGTCAACGTTTTTTGGCAATCCTGCGACAGCAACTGTGCTTCGAGCAGGAGGATCGGATTCAAAATAGGAGCCGTAAATCTCGTTTACGGCGGCGAAATGATCCATGGAGCTGAGGAAAATCGTTGTCTTGGCGATGTTTCCAAATCCCAACCCCATAGAACCAAGCAAGCCGCTGATATTCTCCATAACCTGCTTGGTTTGGGCCTGAATATCGCCTTCAATCAACACTCCTTCTGGCGTTAGCGGAATTTGACCAGAACAGAAAACGAACGTGCCCGAAGCTTCAACCGCTTGGCTGTACGGGCCAATTGCGCCAGGGGCTTTATCTGTGGAGTGAATTTGCTTGCTCACAGTTCAGAATTTACCTGCCATTAGGCAAACTTGGCTAACTCGATTTCCAATGCTTGTGTGAGTTCTGCTCGTGTCGCCGTAAACTTCCGATTTGCCAAGGCAGGATCTCGGAATACGTCTGCTGGATTAACCGAAGGAATTCTGACCGGGATTGACGCCTGTACTAGCACTGCTCCACTCACAACCCGCAAGGCGCATCCGCAAACCTTGGTTCCATTGGACGGATCAACAATATCGTTTGCCGAGACGTGAGCAAAACAATCCGCAACTTTGCCCGCTCCACGAACGAATGGCGTTTCTTCGGCTAGTGCGGCGGGGATTTCCACTTGATTTAATGCCCCCACTAAGATCGGAACAATCCCGCGATAAATCGCTTTGACTTCCCTCGCGTCAATGCTGACCGGCATAGCAATTCCAACCGTGAGGTCGTGCCCATGTAGAACTGCCTTTCCCCCGGTCGGACGCATAACATAAGGAACCGGGCAACCAGGAATGAGGCTCAGCTCTGGTACTTGCGAGCGGCCCAGCGAAACCCAAGACTTGTCCCATTCATAAATACGGCAGGCTCCTTGACCCGCGATGGCTGGCTCAATGAGATTAGCATCGCGGGACATATTGGTGAACCCATCATTCACCCCGTCATCCCAAACTCGGACTTTAGCGATAACGCCGGTAAACATGAATTGGATAGTGGATGTGGGGCGGGATTGAGGCTCGGCAAGCTTCTTCTGTTGCCCACGTGGCTATGCCGCTGATTTCATCGTCAACCTCGTCCGACCGACCGATCCAACAGCCGTGCATGCCAGGGAGAACTTGCATCTCTGTAAAGTTGTAGCGCATCTTGTCCGCCCAAGCATCACCTTGGCCAGGCTCCATTGCGCGGACACTCAGAGATAGAACTTCAGATTCGTGCACCTTGGCAAAATCAAAATGGTGCGACCAAATTGGAATTTGGCGGCGGACATCCGGCGCAACGCCCCATTTAAGAACCGCACCTTCTAAGAATCCGCTTTCGACCATGTGATCGTAGGATTTGAATAGCGAGTCGAAGTCTTTAAAGCTGGTCAGACGCAGGAATTCGTCTGGCTTATTCAAATCTTGCCACACGCTAGTGGATTCAAAACCCATATCATCTGCGACTTCATCGCCGAACGAACGGAGCATTTCTTCATACTCTCGCTCTTTCCCCGCAGGGATTGAAAATCGGCTAATTGTGACTGCGCCACTCATAGATTCAATCTTACTGAAAATTCTGGTCAGTCCCCGAGCTTTCTGAGCTATTTCGCGCGGAGTGCCCGCTTAATGAGCGTAAGTTGTCCAATGTGATATGCGGCGTGGGTGGCAATTCTAATCAAGATTTCCGCCGCTTCTAAGTCAGTTTTCATAGAATGAGTGAACGGTTCTGCATTGCAGATATCTCTAGCTTCCTTTAATCCGGCAATGAACACTTGTTTGATTTCCAGATATTCCTTGGCATCGGCGGTTTGCCAGTCCCCCTGCCAAATCTCCATCGAAGGTCGGCTTGGCGCGCCTTTGAGCCGGTCTAACCAAATATTCTGCCAATAAACCGTGTGCCAAAGATTATCTGCGAATGTATACGGAATCAGCTCAACCGATTCAACGGCAACCCTGCCCGAGACTTTAACCAGAGCCTCGGGTTTAGGGATGTCAAAACCTTCAAGAATATGAGTTAGAAAGTGACCGATGGTTTTTGGGTCAAGTGAATCCATAACAGTAGTTTACAACTGGCTGTTCTCCTCCCCAATTCTGGGGAGGAATGAAAGGAGGGGTTAATTGGATCAGAGCGGGGTGAGGTTAAACGTTCGCCGTTTCTTGAGTTGGCTTCCAAGCTACGTCTAGCATCTTGACCGCCTTCGCTTCATCCAAACGCCCGACAACCTGCGTAGTTGGAGCATCGTGAAGAATATCTGGGTTCGAAACCGCTTCTTCACAAATCTTGATGAGAGCACTACAGAATGAATCCAGAGTCTGCTTCGCTTCCGTTTCGGTTGGTTCGATCATTAAACACTCGGGAACAATCAGCGGGAAGTAGTTGGTTGGCGGGTGGAACCCGTAGTCAATCAGTCGCTTGCTGATATCCAACGCTCGAACTCCGTGCTCTTTATACTTTTTCGCCGTCAAAACGCATTCGTGCATACATGGTCGAGGATGCGCCGCGGGCAAGACATCTTTTAGCAATGCCTGAACGTAGTTCGCGTTCAAAACGCTGTATCGGCTGATGTCAGCCATGTACTCTTTTCCGTAGGCAAGCAGATAAGTGAGAGCCCGTACCGCCATCAAAAACTGACCGTAGAACGAACTCACGCGTCCGATAGTGTGCGGACGGTTGTGATCGAAGTACGCCTTGCCATCTTTGCGTTTGAGGGCAGGAGCCGGTAGATATGGTTCCAGGTGGTTTTGCAATCCGATCGCCCCACATCCTGGGCCACCGCCACCGTGCGGCGTGCTGAAGGTTTTATGCAAGTTCAAGTGCATGCAGTCGAAACCATGATCGCCCGGTCGAGTTGTGCCGACCATCGCGTTCATATTCGCACCATCGCAAAACACTTGCCCGCCGACTGAGTGAACGAGTTCGCAAACCTTAGTGATGTTAGGTTCAAACAAACCGAGCGTGCTCGGGTTGGTAACCATAAACGCCGCGACGGTATCGTCGAGCGCAGCTTCTAGCGCTGCAAGATCGGTGTTGCCTTCTTTATCGGTCGGAATCGTTTTCACGTCGTAACCGCATCGCGCGGCACTCGCTGGATTGGTACCGTGGGCGCTGTCGGGGATTAAAACGATCTTGCGCTTGTCGCCTTCTCCGCGTGATTCATGGTACGCCTTGATCAACATCAAGCAGGTCATTTCACCGTGGGCACCCGCGACCGGTTGCATTGTGATCTCATCAAACCCTGTGATTGCGCTCAGGATTTCGTAGACGTTCATCAGAACTTCCAACGCACCAGGAACCGTATATTCTGGCTGCATCGGGTGGATATTTTTGAATCCGCTCAGACTCGCTGTGACCTCGTTGATTCGAGGGTTGTATTTCATCGTACAACTGCCGAGCGGATAGAAGCCCGTTTCAATTCCGTATGTGAGGTGGCTGAGATTCACGAAGTGGCGCATCACTTCAAGTTCGCCTACCTCTGGTAAATGAAGTTCTTTGCGGGTCGAGCCGAGCACGTCGTTCAGATCAACTTCGGGGGTATCTGCCTTTGGGACATTGCTACCGATTCGCCCAGGAATCGACTTTTCAAAAATCAGCTTTTGCACCCTTACGGATTTCATTCGTAGATCAGCCATCTTAGTTCCCCAACTCCTTCTTCAACTTCATCGCAAAATCATCTATTTGAGCTTTTGTTCGTACTTCTGTGACTGCTATGAGCAAGCAGTTTTCAAGGGTTGGATCGTAATCTCCCAGCGGCAACCCAGCGAGAATTCCCTGCTCAAGCAAGGCATCCCGAACCGCGCTTGCTGATTTCGGGAGTTCCAGAACGAACTCGCCGAACACCTTGCCACCGAACCGCAACTGGCCGCCCGCTTCGGTCAGTTTCTGAATCGCATATTGAGTATTGCGAACGCTTGTCTCGGCAACTTTTCGCAGACCGTTCTTACCAAGCGCGCTCATGTAAACCGTACTCGCCAGAGCCATCAATGCCTCGTTGGTGCAGATGTTGCTCGTTGCTTTTTCGCGCCGAATATCCTGCTCGCGGGTTCGCAGAGTCATTGTAAATCCGGTTCGCCCTTCGGCATCCGTGGTTCTTCCTACAATACGACCAGGAATTAAGCGAACGTATTCGGTTTTACAGGCGAACAGTCCAAGCAGTGGCCCGCCGAATCCCATTGGAATTCCCAACGGTTGACCCTCGCCAACCACGACGTCGGCTCCGAATTCTCCTGGCGGAGGCAAGATTCCGCAAGCGGTTGGATCGGCTACCACAATCAGCATCGCCCCGACTTTATCGGCGGCTTTTCGTGCCGCGGTCAAATCTTCAATGACTCCGTAGAAATTCGGATATTGGACGATCACGCAAGCTGTCTCTTCAGTGACGTTGCTCCAATCGGTGGTTGCGCCGTCTTCTGTGTGCAGATCGTCCACCTGGACATCCATGCTCCAGCAGTAGGTTCCTAAAACTTTTCGCGAATTTGGATGAATCGCCCGGCTAGCCGCGACTCGATTACGCTTTTTGATACCGGTTGCCATAATTGCTGCTTCGGCCATGCTGGTTGCGCCATCGTACATGCTGGCGTTGGCGATATCCATGCCGTACAGTTCCGCCACCATGCTTTGGAACTCATATATTGTTTGCAGATAACCCTGACTGGCTTCCGGCTGATACGGTGTGTAGGCAGTTAAAAATTCGCCCCGGCTGAGAACCGCGCCAACCGTACTCGGAATAAATCGGTCATAGATTCCCGCACCAAGATAACAAACTGTGCGGCTGAGGTCAAGATTCTGCTCGCTTAAACCTTGCATGTAGCCGAGCAAGGTGTGCTCATCCATCTGATTTGGAATATCGAGCTGACCCTTGAGCCGCAGATCTTCGGGAATTTCGACAAACAAGTCGTCAATCGAATCCACTCCAATGGTCGCGAGCATTTCGCGCACGTCTTGTTCAGTGTGGGGAATGTATGGCATTGCAGTGAGGGGTTAGTATCAATAATAGCTAAGAAGGGGGCTGAGGCCCGGTGACTTGACGAGCGCAGAGATTTAGTTTAGGACTTTGGATTTTGAACACAGAAGTACGGAGTGCAACCTGCAACCGTTTAATATGCTAATACTAATTGTGCGAAACGCTTTTCTTGCCTGTGCTACTGCAAGTTGGTTGGCCATTTCTGGTTGCCAAATGAAGCCTATTCTGGAAGGTAAATGGGAAGGCGAATTTCCGACGGAAAAGAACTTTGCCTGCACGCTGACCTTTGCAAAAAATACGATGACGATGGACACACTTATGGATGGGCTCCATCTCCGTACAACCTCAAATTACACGATGGACGGAGACAAGGGCACGTACCAGATCAACAAAGTAGAACGGGTAGGCGAGTTGACGCCGAATTGGAAAAAACACGAGGAGTTGGTTGACGCCATGGTTTACTTATATGAAGGCGATCAGCAGCAATTTACGGTGCACTTTATTGACAGAAATACAATACAGACAGACGGACTGCGGAGCAATGCTAAGTGGAGACGGATAAAGTAGGATTTGCATATGTCCCCGAACACTTTCCAACATTCCACAGCATAATGTGATCTAATGAAAAAAGTCGCCGCCTTATTAGCCGTTACCGCTATTCTCGCTCTTTCCGCCTGCAACACCAAGCCGTCAGTCGTCGGCAAGTGGACAGGCGACATGGCAGTTCAAGGAGCAACGGTTCCTGCTACCGTGGAATACAAAGCCGATAAAACATTTGTTGTCATAGTGGGTCAAGCTGGAGTGAACGTGGAAATCAGTGGCACATACACCACTACCGATACACAAATCACGACAACAGCCCAAAATTTCAAGATTCTAGGCGATATCCCGGCCAATCCAATGTTCACAAAAGCATCACTAGAAGCACAAATGGCGAAAGAAGCAGGCAAATCTGAGACTTCAACCTATAAGTTCAAAGATGCGGACACCCTTGAGTACACAGGTTCAAACGGTGCAAACTTCACGATGACCCGGGTCAAAGACAAATAAGCCCCGAGTAGGTTTATATGCCCCGGGTATAAATAGAACCCGCGCGCGCTCGTAGCTCAGCGGATAGAGCACCAGCTTGCGGAGCTGGGGGTCGGAGGTTCGAATCCTCTCGAGCGCGCCATATTCAAACTTCCCTCCTCCAAGTGGCTATTCTTTGTGGAAGCTGTGGGTCATACGATTTGCATAGCTGTGGGTCACGATTAGTGCTCTCTCAGCAGATCCACGACACCATCTGGTGACAGGTTCAGCAACTTTATTACTCTTCATCTAAATCCGGTTTTACGGGATCCTCAGGATGCTTCTTATTCCATTTTTCTATCTTCTCACGATAGATACTGTTTCGATATACTAACCATTGGTAGACCTGCCTCTTCCATGAATCGTCAAGTTCCATCTGAACTTCATAATCATCTCTCAAAAAAAATGTAAATCTCTCGCCGTTGAGGCTAGGAATCTTTGCATTAGACACTGAATACTCATAAGAGCTCTTCCCGGTGCCCATAGAAAAGACGTATACCTTATCACCTCGTATTTCACAATCTGTTCTTTGATAGTATACGGGAAACCCTAGCTCGTCAAAAAAATAGAGACGGTGAACATTCTGCCCTGCCAGAGGATAATCTTCGACATAGATTGCCAATGTATCATCAATGCTGAACGATTTTGCATTCGATATCCTACCATTAACATACACCCGCATGTTCTTGATCTCATTCCCAATATATATTGGTTTTCGGGAAGTGCAGCCGTAGATTAACACTATGGCCAATACTAATGTCGGATAAATGCTAATCTTTTGCATTGCGTACCAATACCTTTTCTTTGTCCTTATAGTGCTCTATTGTACCAAGACGTATACCGGTCTCACTGGCGCAAATAACTATATCACCTCCGACATATATTGATGTGTGCCCGCTCCTCTTACGCGGCTCTGGTCCGCTATAGTCAATGCTCCCATCGCCGAAGGATACCTTTAACGCTGCAAGATTCAGCTAGCGGGGCACACTACCGTCAATAAGAAACCCTTAATTCCTAGCTCATCTGAGTCCATATTCTTGTAGCACAAGGCTCCTTGAAACCCAATTAGATCGTGGTAAAAATGCAGATAGTACGGTAAGTACGCAACCGGTGCAGTGGGTCACTTGTTGAGAGCATTATTAAGCCTTCTCCTTGACTCTTCAATTTTCCGATCTCTCCTTTTTAACAATGTGTCTACATGACTTCTCCAATAGTTGTCGAGTTGAATCGTTATCAAACGCTGCTCGGTCATTGCAAAAGTAAATTCATTCCCTTTTAAGCTTGGTAAAAGAGCGTTGCCAGCCGTCTTGCTCTGAAGGTTTGTTCCTATTCCAAAGGAGTATATCTTTATCTCATCCTTATCTATTACATAATCTGCCTTTTCGAAGTCTACGGGGAATCCAGAATCATTAAGAATAAGAAGTGAAGGACCTTCCGAATCAGCATATGCAGATAAATTGGGCAAATAGACTGCAAGCGTTCCATCAACCTCATAAAGAGCTGCTTCCGTTTTGCGCCCATTGAGTAATACTTCCGTGCCTCCAAGCTCTTTGCTAGTCAGAATGGGTTTTTTAGGTGCGCAACCCATGAGAACTAGCCCTATCGTACAGGCCACCACGCCAACAGATTTAATAGGCCCCATATTCACGATTATCTCGCCATATGATTGGATCGTGCGAATCACTTCATACAAAATTGTACCAAACGCATTTTCGCTATAATTCGACTATTCTGAACTGCCTTTGACGTCAATAATCCTCTCGAGCGCCAAATTCAATCTTCCCTCCTCCTAGTGCCCATTCTTTGTGGAAGCGGCGGGGTATACGATTTGCATTGCTGTGGGCCACGCTTAGTGCTCTCCCAGCATATCTGCAACCCGTAAAGCGGTGATCTTACTGGTAAGAAAATGAAGGCATTTGAATTGGCTCAAGACCTGTTACAAATTTGGGACGCTGGAGAATCACCTTTCAGCGACCGGACATCTCCAGCCGCTGATGAAATTTGCCGCCAATTGATTCAAGATACTGAGATTAGGGGATTAATGAGTGACTTTGCAAACTCAATGAGATTTTCTTCGGGCGAACTCGGTTTTATCTACTGCTCGTTACTTCTGGTTAGTACCGGGTATCCTCCAAAGTACAAAGTAGCAACAGACTTTGTCGAAAAACTAAAATCAATTGAATCGAACCCACTTTATCCTTGGGTGATTAGAGAACTTTTCACTGTAATCGACATATTTGATCTCCGTATTCCCGAAAGCTTGCTAAATTATATTGCGCAGACTTCAGGGAAATTGCCAAACCTCGGCTCAAACCAGTGGGACGATGTTATTCATAGATGCAAAATGATTGTTGATCGTGGTCTCGACGAAAGATATGGACTTATTGCAACAAACTTGGAACGAATAAATTAAACAACTAGGGCTTGCCAAGTTTTCCGACTTGAATTAGGGAATGCACTCAGTAACTCGTTTTCCGATATTGCTATTTTAAGGAGAATAGGCTCTTGATTCTAGCTCTAATGAGCAAGGCTTTTCGAGAAATTTCATAAATTACCCACAACTTACGAGATTCACTTTTGACACTAGTGGGTCAAAGTGGCAAACTTTGCGAAGAAAACTAAATATTGAGTTCCAATAGAAGGCTTTTCAGAGAGGTGTAATTGGTAGGCGAATAATTCTGAGGGTAATCCGTGCGAAAACCGCTGCGACAAATTAATCTATCGACATAAGGCGAATTATGAAATTACTTGGAAGCGCATTTTGTGTAGGGGCAACGCCGATTTTCTCACTAATCCAGATGTTCCGGTTGAAATGGTCAAGCCTGATCTATCGGTTGCTTTACAGGCTGTGGAGCAACTGTCTAAGTCAACAAAGTGAATTAATTCAGAGACACTTCACTTAACAAATCTACTATTTAATTCATCCACAAGATGCTTATCTTTCTCTGTATCAAATTCCATCGTTATCGATACGGAATCGTCTAAGGGCAGTTCCAACCGCTTTCCGTCCCATTTTGCCTCAGAAACAATGCCGGATGACTGCTTATCTAACGAAGTACAAGAAGGAAATCCCTTCAAAACGAAATTTGAGCGCAATGTTGAGTATGAAACTTTGGGGCAAATAAACTCTCCCCCAGACTTACCGATCAAATACAGGCCACCCCACGAAGACAGTTGGGAAGGATTACGGCTCTGGAGAACGAATGCCAGATAGTCCTCTAGCTCAAAGATATCAACATTTACAGTTTGCTTGAAATTTGAAATAGCTTTTACACGTGTAATAAACTCCCCTTTCACAGGGGCTGGCTCCTTCTGTCTATGGCATGCCGAAAGAAGAAGCATTGCGGTGCAAAGAAAGAGTGTGTACTTTATGTTCATCTGAGTGCCCATCTAAATATGGCTCCCATACTTTCTTGAGGTCTGATTCTATATGATTTCGACGACAGTATCACTCCATTCTCTTTCGCATCAATTTCCAAATCGCCACCTGGTAGTGGATTAGTTTGGCATAAGAATATTAGAATAAGCTCTGCTGACCATTGACTGTTTCGGCGACCAACTCTGGATCGCGGGGGTAAATCAATGCTCTGGCTTCTTCCACTGTTCCATAAAGCCACCTTTCAATTTCATCGGCCTCCAAAATCAATGGCATTCGATCTTGAAATTGACTCACCCACTCGCTAGGAGCGGTGGTGATGATCGTCGCCGACTTTTCGCCTTGCCACTGATCCCATAGCCCCGCGAAATACATCTCCGCTCCATCTTCACGGCTGATCAACGTTTTGTGTTTATTGAACCACTCGTAAAAGCCATCAACTAAGATCAGGCATCTATTCGTTTCGACTAAACCTCGGTAGGCAGGCTTCTCCTCAAGCGTCTCCGACCGAGCGTTTGTCATCAACACTCCGGGGACTTCCTTAGACCAACTAGGGATCAAACTCCACCTCGCGAGGGTCATTTCGTGCGGTCGGATAATGCAAATCTGATCAGTGGGATTTTTGTCTCCAAAACATTCCGGCCCCAAGTCGAACTCAAGTTTTAACCTTTTCGCAGCTTGAATGGCACTCTTATGAAGAAGCTTAAAGAAATTGCACATTCGGTAACTGCAATTATGAACTAGCTTTTAGAATTAGGAGCTTCTTCGGCGACGGTTCGCCCAGCCTTTTTTCGCGGCTTCTGAACGGCGTCGGTGCTCTTCCGACTTACTCATTTCTTGTCCTGAACCGCCAGTGCGTCGCCCACCGCCGGTCTCTTTATTCACGGTTGCCCAGGCGCGAGCTTCGGCTTCATCTTTGGAAACTCCTTTTTCCTGATAACTTTCTTTTATGTGTTTCGCCATTCTTTTTTGCTTATCGGTGTATTTTCGTTTGTTGTCTCTTTCCGGCATTTGGTGGAATCCTCTGTCTATCAACTACGACAAATGTGCCCCTAAGAAATTTCGCTTTACGGAGAGTTCATACAATTCAAACCAGTTCACATATCGATTGAATCTGGCTTCTCCTCGAAGCTCATTGCAACATGAAACTCGCAAGCCATAGGATTATCCAAGCGAGAAAGTAAACTGCCACCATGAACACAACCCTCGGCTCGCGAACCATTCGCGCCCCGCGAGGCACAACTCTGACGTGCAAAAACTGGCTGATTGAAGCCGCCTACCGGATGATTCAGAACAATCTCGACCCTGAGGTTGCGGAGCGTCCCGAAGACCTTGTGGTCTACGGTGGAATTGGAAAAGCGGCGCGCAACTGGCCCGCGTTTGAGGCAATCCTTAAGGCACTTGAGAACCTGGAGCCGAATCAGACTTTGCTGGTTCAATCGGGCAAACCAGTGGCTGTGTTCCAAACCCAAACCAATGCGCCTAGAGTCTTGATTGCGAACTCAAACCTCGTGCCGAAATGGGCGACCTGGGAGCACTTCCACGAGCTCGACCGAAAAGGATTGATGATGTACGGTCAAATGACCGCTGGTTCGTGGATTTACATCGGCAGCCAAGGCATCGTTCAGGGCACGCACGAAACGTTTGTTGAACTCGGTCGACAGCATTACAACGGCGATTGGACAAATAAGTGGATTCTCACCGCTGGCCTCGGGGGTATGGGTGGTGCTCAGCCCCTCGCCGCTGTACTTGCCGGAGCCCATTGTGTGGTCATCGAATGCCAAGAATCCCGAATCGATTTCCGGCTCCGCACCAAATACGTTGATCATAAAGCCACGACGATTGAAGAAGTCTTCAGTCTGCTTGAAAACGCTACTGAGCCAATCAGCATTGGACTCCTTGGAAACGCGGCGGAGCTCATGCCCGAATTCGTTAAGATCGCAAAATCCGGCGGGCCATGCCCTCATGCCGTCACCGACCAAACTTCCGCCCACGACCTTGTGAACGGCTATCTCCCCGCCGGTTGGGCTCTTGACCAGTGGGAATCAAAACGCAAAGGTTCTGCTGCCGATCAAAAAGAACTCACTCAAGCGGCGGCAGCATCATGTGCAACCCACGTTCAGGCAATGCTCGATTTTCACGAAATGGGAATCCCAACCATTGACTACGGCAATAACATCCGACAAGTCGCGTTAGATGAAGGCGTTTCAAACGCTTTCGATTTCCCTGGGTTTGTTCCCGCTTGCATTCGGGCGCTTTTCTGTGAAGGCAAAGGCCCGTTCCGATGGGTGGCCCTTAGTGGTGATCCGGAAGATATCTACAAAACTGATGCGAAAATCAAAGAACTCTTCCCGGATAATAAGCCCCTCCATCGCTGGCTGACTCTCGCTAAAGAACGAATCGCTTTCCAAGGTCTTCCCGCCCGAATCTGCTGGCTCGGGCTCGGGGATCGCCATAAAGCGGCTCTGGCTTTTAACGAGATGGTTCGCAGTGGTGAGTTATCAGCGCCAATCGTCATCGGGCGTGATCATTTGGATACTGGCTCGGTTGCCAGTCCCAACCGCGAAACTGAATCTATGAAAGATGGAAGCGATGCGGTCAGCGACTGGCCGTTGCTCAACGCGATGTCAGCCGTCGCGGGTGGAGCGACTTGGGTCAGTCTCCACCACGGAGGCGGGGTCGGCATGGGTTATTCCCAACATTCAGGCGTTGTGATTGTTGCCGATGGCTCGGTAGAAACAGATGAGCGTCTTGCCCGGGTTCTGTTCAATGACCCTGCACTGGGAGTTATCCGCCATGCTGACGCGGGATACGAACTCGCTCAAGGTACAGCGATTGCTCAAGGATTAAATATTCCCATGGGGCATCGCTAAGTGTTCACTTTAGAACCAGGCCAGCTCTCTCTCACTCAAATACGAGAGATGAGTGAATCGCACACGCCGATACAACTCAGCCAAGAATCATGGGGCAAAGTAAAGGCAGGCGCGGAAACGGTAGCGAAGATTGTCGCCAAAGGCGAACCTGCGTACGGGATCAATACTGGATTCGGCAAGCTCGCCAAAGTTCACATTCCTGATGACCAGCTTGCCCAGTTGCAAGTCAACCTTGTTCGAAGTCATGCAGTTGGCGTTGGCGACTACTTAGATGCCGCCACTACTCGGTTAATTGCGCTCCTGAAAATTGCTTCTCTTGCGCAAGGGTTTTCGGGAATTCAACCAGAATCTCTCCAAACTGCGATTGACTGCTATAACGCGGACATTTTGCCCGCAATCCCGGCTCAAGGCTCAGTTGGTGCTTCGGGCGACCTTGCGCCACTGGCCCATTACACACTTGCCCTAATGGGTGAAGGCGAGGCTTATTACAAAGGCTCGCTCATGCCAGCCGCAGATGCTCTCAAACAAGCAAGCATCAAGCCGCTTGAACTTCACGCTAAAGAAGGTCTTGCATTTCTCAACGGCACCCAAGTTAGCACCGCGATTGCTTTGCAAGGGTTATTCAAGACCGAGCAGGTATTCGCCGCCGCTGTTCTTGCGGGAGCGATGTCGGTTGATGCCGCCAAGGGTTCAGATGCGCCGTTTGATCCCAGAATCCACGAAGTTCGTGGTCATCAAGAACAAATTGAAGTAGCCAAAACTTACCGTGACCTACTCAAAGGTTCTGCAATTCGCGCCAGCCATTTAGAAGGTGACGACAAGGTTCAAGACCCTTATTCCCTGCGTTGCCAGCCGCAGGTGATGGGCGCAATTCTCCAACAAATCAACGCCCAAGCCCGCATTCTTCTTATTGAAGCAAATGGCGTCACAGATAACCCCCTCGTTTTTCCAGAATCAGGCGATGTATTAAGTGGTGGAAATTTCCACGCCGAGCCAGTTGCGCTTGCCGCCGATGCCCTCGCCAATGCTTGTGCGGAAATCGGTGGCCTCAGCGAACGCCGCATCGCTCTGCTTATTGACAGCACTCTCAGCGGTTTGCCCGCCTTCCTCACTCCAAATCCAGGTTTAAACAGCGGATTTATGATCGCTCACGTAACCGCCGCCGCCCTGGTTAGTGAAAACAAAACCCTCGCTCATCCGGCGAGTGTGGATTCCCTGCCCACCAGTGCAAATCAAGAAGATCATGTGAGCATGGCGACGTTTGCCGCTCGCAAACTGAACACGATTGCGGAAAATGTTTGCCAAGTCATTGCGATCGAGCTTCTAGCCGCCGCACAAGGCATTGAATTTCACCGCCCCCTAAAATCTAGCGACTCGGTAGAACAACTTCATTTAATGATTAGAGAATCAGTCTCGCCATACAACGAAGATCGCTACTTCGCTCCAGATATCTTGGCAATCAACGAAATCATTAATCAAGATCGCTTGACGAGTTACGCTTCGCATTTATTGCCGAGTCTGCACTGACCCCGCTTTTCACCCTTTCTTCACATACTCTGCGTTTTCCGTTTCCCTCCCCAAGCATGGGGAGGGTTGGGTGGGGTTGACTGTATAAGAGCCAAAGTATTCTCCGAATTCCAACGTCACCCAGTATCATAAATATATGATCATCGAACCCACGCCCGCCTCGTGGAAAGGCCGCACCGATCCGCTAGACGGCATTGATGGCAACCGCATCCATCACATCATCCAACTCGGGCCATCACGGCAGGAAAAATCTGTCAACCTGCTGGGGTTCGCTTGTGATGAAGGGGTTTTCCGGAACCAGGGCCGGATCGGGGCAAAAAACGGACCGCCCCATATCCGGGCCGCACTTGCTAATCTCGCAGTTCATCAGCCAATCCAACTGCATGATCTTGGCGACGTTGCCTGCCACGATAAAAACCTGGAATCCGCGCAAGCTGAATACGCAGTTATGGGTGCCCACGTAGTCAGCCGGGATCAGATTTTAATTGGTATGGGCGGAGGGCATGAAATTGCTTTCGCTAGTTACCTGGCCTTGCGGCAAGCTAAACCAAAAGCTAAAATCGGCATCCTCAACTTTGATGCTCACTTTGATCTGCGCCGCGATAAATTCCGAACTTCTGGCACCGGGTTCTTAGACGCCCTCGAACACTCTCCGCTTGATACGAGCTACTTCGCGATGGGAATTTCTGCGCCTAATAACACCCAAGCCCTGTTCCGCACCGCTCAGAAGAACAATGTCCAGTTCCGGCTTGATGACCACATGACGGCAAACCATGCCATGGAAGCCGCCGCCGCTCTCACCAATTGGCTCGCTACGATTGAAACACTTTATATGACGATTGATCTGGATTGCTTCCCTAGCCACGAAGCCCCGGGAGTCAGTGCGCCTGCTACCCGTGGGGTGAGCTACGAAGTTGTCGAGCCACTTGTTCGATTAGCCGCTTCCAGCGGAAAACTCGCGGTCGCGGACGTGGCGGAACTTAATCCATCGCAGGATATTGATAACCGCA
The DNA here is from genome assembly GCA_019638675.1 of Fimbriimonadaceae bacterium. Classification (GTDB taxonomy): domain Bacteria; phylum Armatimonadota; class Fimbriimonadia; order Fimbriimonadales; family Fimbriimonadaceae; genus UphvI-Ar2. The sequence goes on from JAHBTE010000001.1 coordinate 2,415,451, forward strand.
CGGCGAGGCTTGCGGCGAGATTGGTCTACGTGATTGCGAACACAGTAGCCATGCCGGTGCAGATGAGTTAACTTGTGCTTTTAGTGCTTTGCCGACTTATAAACTTTAATCACGTTAGAGCTCTCAACAACCACCGAATACTGCTCCCCGCTTGGACAAATCGCTGTAAATTCGTATGGCGCACCAGTAATTTGCTGTACTTCATTTGATCTTATGCAATTCTTTCCAAATTCTTTCGGCGGTGGTGTTAATTCGCCTTCAAACATCACAGTTAATCCTGAGTTCTGCGGGTCGGCAAGAAAGATATCTGCGGCGTAGCGAACTTCAGCGCTTAGTTTTCGCGTTAGAGCAAACACCCAACAACCGTAAATAGTCACGAGGAAAAGGAGTACGCCAATCCACTGAGCACTTCTGGATACATATTTAAATTTCATTTCTGTGCTCATTACATTAAGATTACGACAGAAGCGACACAAACGAATCAAGGCATCTTCTCAGATAGTACAAATTCAATGGCTACTGGTGCACCTTACAACAGCAAGTTAATCCCAATAGATTGATAATGAGATTTCGTTTGAACCGATTACCTTGGCTTCATAAGCCGCGCCATCCTTAACACAAACTAGAGCATTCTCTGAATCAAGTGTTGCACCACCCTTTTCAAAAGACTTTAATATCTCACTTTGTTGCTCAGGGGCCATTTTGTAGGTAATGATATGCCAGCTTGAACCTAGCATCCCATCTTCCACAATGAGTTCGCCCTTTTGAAAGTGATTATCAAGCTGTTGGCACAAGTCGCCGACGTAAGCGCTGCAAACATCAAGTGACTCCTGGCGAGAAATGAGTTGCGAAGTCGGCTTTCCTTTACCAAAACCTTCCCAAAATTTTGCTGCAACAAAAAATGAGCAAATTCCAATCGCCATCACACCTGCACATATTGCCCCAACCCAAAAGACATTTTTTTGCCACATGCTCTCGTTCCCTATCTCATAAACGGTCAACCAAATACGTTCGTTCCACTACACAAAGTATCATTTATTCCAGTGACGCCAAACCTTATCATCCGAAATTGCCATATCGCCACAATGACTCGGGGCGGATTGGGCGAAATCTTGGATGGTGCTTTGGTCGTCACTGATGGCAAGATTTCGTGGATCGGCTCTGAAATCGACTTGCCTTCAATTCCTTCAGCCGAAGAATACGATGCAGAAGGTGCATGGCTCCTGCCTGGATTGATTGATTGCCACACCCATCTTGTTTACGCGGGATGCCGCGCGCATGAATACGAAGCCCGGCTTTGCGGCACCACTTACCAAGAAATCTGCAGTGCGGGTGGCGGGATTCTTTCTACCGTGCAGGCAACCAGGGAAGCAACTGAAGAAGAGCTTTTCGAGGCCAGCTTCCCTCGTCTCATGGACTTCGTTTCACAAGGCGTGACCACTATTGACATCAAATCTGGATACGGCCTGACATTAGAATCCGAACTCAAAATGATGCGAGTTGCCCGACGGCTCGGTAGCGACTACACGATGGATGTGAAAGTCGGACTTCTCGCCGCCCACACGTGCCCGCCCGAATTTGCTGGTCGCGCGGATGACTACATTGATTACATCATCAACGAAATCCTCCCAGTCGTTGCGGAAGAAATCCTAGCTGACTACGTAGATGCGTTCACTGAAACAGTTGGATTTTCACCGGCGCAAACAAGAAAACAATTCACGGTCGCTCAAACGTATGGTCTTCCTATTCGGCTTCATGCCGATCAGCTATCTAACTTAGAAGGAGCCGGCCTCGCCGCCGACTTTGGGGCACTTTCGGCTGACCACGTTGAATACACTTCAGCGGAATCAGTTGCCAAAATGGCGGCTGCCGGAACCGTTGCCGGACTGCTTCCGACCGCGTTCTATTTTTTGCGGGAAACACAACTTCCCCCCATTGATGAGTTCAGAAAACACGGCGTGCCAATGGCGGTTTCTACCGACTGCAATCCAGGGACATCGCCCAGCACCAATCTCCTGCTCGCCATGAACATGGCATCCACTTTATTCGGCTTAACGCCTGTCGAATCTCTCCTCGGAGTGACAATCAACGCGGCAAAGGCTCTAGGAATTCAGGATAGAGTTGGTTCGTTGGAAGTTGGTAAGCAAGCCGATCTCTCGCTATGGAACATCGATCATCCTCGTGACTTAGTGGCCAAAATCACTGCCCCTCGTCTAAAGCGAAGCTGGAAAAACGGGCGGTTAGTCTAAATCAGATTGCCGGATTACCGCAGTCCAAACCGACGTTCGACCGTTATCATCCCTCGTCCAAATTGGAGCGATCACGCCATTGCTAGCAGAGATGTTGTTGTAGTCTCCAAAGAACCCTTTGCCCGAAGTCACAAACGAGGATTCGCTGATTTTGCGTTCCGTAAAGGTTTGCCCGCCATCTTTTGAATAAGCCAAATACACGTCCGTCTGCATATCAGAATGAGCGCGGCGGTCGTAATAAACCGCGTATAGGTAGCCCGTGGTTTGATCAACCGCTAGCCAAGGAAAGAACTGCTGTTTGCCCGCACCATCTTTATTAACCCGGAACGGTTGCGACCAAGTTTTGCCATTATCGCGACTATTGATCAAGAAAATGTCCGTGTCATCTGCGCCGTTTCGTTGATCGGCGAATAAAACGTAAAGCGATCCCGCGTATTTGCCCGAACTATTATCAATCATCAGCACTGGCATGCCGTTGCAACGGCCCACCCCAGGAATTTCCATGTTCCAACCACCGACCTGCTTCCCGATTACTTGGTCGGTAGCCATCCACGTTTTGCCATTGTCGGTAGACCGATCAAAGTAAAGTTTTTCGTTCAGCCCCCAAACAACCGAGATAGCCCCATCTTTTCCTATCGCTGGAACCGCTCCTTCGGTCGTTGTATCGTCGTCAACACAATCGCCTGAAATTTCATTAATCGCGATTTCCTTGCTAAACGTGGTTCCGCCATCTTCGGAAAGACTAAACATAATGTTGGAGCGCATGGTCGGGTCTTTCACTCCGTACTTGTCGAACTGAGTCCAGGTAACGGCAACGATTGGCTTGCTCGGATGGGTTGCCGCCCATTGCTTATCCTGCTGTTTCGGCGGATTGTGGCCAATGCTTGCCCCATCCGACCAAGTCTTGCCGGCATCGGTGGATTTTTGGCAAACGATCCGATCAAGGTGCCCGTTGGGGCCGCGATTTGTCGCCAGGTGCAGATAATAAAAATTGCCTTCGGCATCCGAGAACACGGCTGGATCGCCAAAGACTCCCATGGAAGATTTGAGCCTATTTTGATCCCAGGTTTTGCCGCCATCACTCGTGGTCATCACGTAATCTAAAACTGCGCCAGCAACGATCACATTTGGGTCGCGTTTACTGATTGCTATGCTGGGTTCGCAGGGCGAATAACCACTTCCGGTGAGTTTGCCGATCTCGATATTCTTAATCGGAGACAAGTTGTGCTGAACTCTAGAAACCCCTCCCACCCCCAAAATTGCCGCGAAGGCAATAAACGCAAATCGCATGAGACGAATCGTACCAAAATGCAACTGCTAATCGCGCAATAATCGCAATCCGTTGAGGATGACCAGCACAGTTGAACCTTCGTGACCAATTACCGCTACAGGCAAGGGCAACTTGACTAAAAACGAGCTCACCGCCAGCACCACGATTACGCCGCCAGCAAACACCAAATTTGCCCGAATAATCCCTTGTGTGCGGCGCCCGAGTTTGATCAGTTGCGGAATTCTATCCAGTCGGTCGTGACTCAAAACAACGTCGGCAGCCTCTAAGGCTACATCGCTTCCTAACCCACCCATTGCTACTCCGATACTTGCCGCCGCTAGGCTCGGAGCATCATTTACGCCATCTCCCACCATCATCACTTGCCCGGTTTTTGAAAGTTCCTGAACAATCCGGGTTTTGTCTTCGGGCATCAAAGCCGCGTGAACGGCACTCAAACCTACGTGTGACGCGATATTCTTGGCGGTTTCTGGCTTATCGCCAGTGAGCATCATCACCTGCTTCACTCCAAGTTCACGAAGTTCATTGATAACTTGCTTTGCTTCGGGCCGAATCTCATCTTCAAACGCAAAAACCGCTCGGAAATCTGATCCACTCGCAAGAACAGTTGTCTTTCCTTCCACTTTGAGAGAAAGCGAAAACTGCTCCATCTCCGCCGGAACCGAGTGGCTTTCGGCAACCATCAATTTATCGTTACCTACTGCAACCGATTCACCTGAAACAGTTGCTACCATCCCCATCCCTGGAACAGTGCGGCTGGATTGCGTGCTCGGGATGCTGATGCCGGCTGATTCCACAGCTTTCACAACCGCTTCTGCGAGTGGGTGCGAACTCGTTTTCTCAACCGCCGCGACAGACTTCAGTGCGGGAATTATTGCCTCAGGAACATCCTGACCTGGAATCCAATCCATTCGGTTGTCACCCTGCCAAATTGAAACTTCTACCAGGCGAGGTTCTCCTTTGGTAAGGGTTCCTGTTTTATCCATAGTCACAGTATCAATGGTGGCCGCACGCTCTATAAACTCCCCGCCGCGCACAAGAGTCCCCTTGCGAGCGGCGTTTGCTAACGCGCTCAAAGTTGCGGCGGGTGTTGAAATCACAAGCGCACAGGGGCTCAAACCTACGAGCAAGATAAGAGAAGAATAGAAGGCTTCGTTTCCACTTTGACCGACCAACAACCGAACTCCCCAACTAACAAAAAAGGCAAGCAATACGAATACGGTGTATCGCTGACCAAACCATAAGCTAATCCGCTCACCACTTGCTTTGTTTTCTTGAGCTTCTTCTACAAGGCGGACAATTTGGTTGAGCATGCTGTTGCTCACCAGCTTTGTGACTCGTACCAACAGCATGCCTTCCAGATTCTGCGTTCCGCCGGTAACCGCATCACCAATATGTTTGCTGACCGGATTCGCTTCGCCTGTCAATGCGCTTTCGTTGATTGATGTGCTTCCTTCAACGATTTCTCCATCCGCAGGAACGCCTTCAAATCCGTTGACGCGGATGATGTCACCAATTCTCAAATCCTCTACGGCGACGAGTTTCTCGGTTCCATCTTGAACAAGTAACGCTTGCTTTGGCCGTAATTGAACTAAGCTCGCAATCGCAGACTTCGTTTTTGCCATCGCAAATGATTCCAGCGACGACGACAAACTAAATAGAAACAAGAGCGCGGCCGCATCAACAACTTGACCAACGACAATGGCTCCGATCGCCGCCAAAATCATCAGCAGATTCACATCGAGTTCACGTTTTGCCAGCGAGTCTCTTGCTGACTTCAAAGCGAACACACTACCCGCCGCGCAGGATATATATCCCAGCCAATTGAGTTGGGGAAACATCGCGAGCACTAAAGTTGCACCGCAGATAATAGTGAGAAGCGATTGCCAATCAGTCAGAACTGACTTAATCGAATTCGTTGATTGATTGTCTGACAACTAGCGACCCTGCCCCATCAATTGATTATAGACATATAAAAATTCCGGGGCGTTTCAGAGCCCCGGAACCAATTCTCAGCAAACTGAGATTAGCGGCCTAATCCACCACCCATCGCCGCAAGACCGATACCAGCCATGATTCCGAGGCCAAGCCCACAGATACAGCCGACGACGAGTACACCTACACCCCACTTAGCCCAGATAACTTGGCATTTGTGCATTTCATCAACCGTTGCAAAGCGACCACTATTCCAAGCGATTTCGTTACCTTTCACACCAAGCCAGATACAGAATCCTAGTTGACCAAAGCTGATCAACATACTAATGATCGCCATACTTGGATCGCGGAAGAGTGCGCCAACGATTCCGAGTGCTAGTGCTACTAAAGCGAGAGGGTATTTGTGGTTTAAGCCCCAAATCCAGTTAAGCAAGAATGCACCCCAGTTGAACTTCCGTAGGTCATCGCTCGTTGGCTGATTACCGGCAAACCCGGGACGAGGGTAGTTGCTTTCCACGGACGAAGAACTGTATTGCCCAGTTGGAGTTGGCTGCATCGGATTCGCTTGCGCCGCCGCGGCAACCGGGAAAATGATTCCGGCAACTTGAGAAGCAACGGTTCTTGCACCAGTTGAAGCACTTTCCAATTCCGAGTTGGGATTCAACCGATTTTCTGCCGCCCATTGGGTGAGGGTCGCCGGATCAGCGGGGCCGTATTTGCCTCCGTCTGCGCCAACTACAAAGTACTGTTCGGCTCCACCGCTTGCAGGGGCTGCTTCAACCGGAGTTGGTTCCGCTGGTGTTGCGGCTGGTTCGGTTGGCGCGGCCGCCATGCCACCAAAATTCAGTCCGGGCAAACTCGCCGCTGAAAGCCGAGTGCCATCAACAACTAATTCCAATTCAGTTTCAGGCTTAATACGACCTTCTGCAATCCACTGGTTGAGCATTGCAATGTCAGCCGGGCCGAATTTTTGCCCATCTGACCAAATCACCATATATTCCATTCTTTCTCGTTAACTCCTCAAATTCCGCAGTCTTCAACGGCTGTGTATTCCCTTGCCGCTGAAGCCCCGATAGCGTTGAGACGATTATCCCCGAAAGTTCGGTGCATTGGTTTACTTTCTTTGTAAGTTCACCCTTGACTCTAACGCACCGCACTTTTACCGGCATAATGTTAAGCGTATGGCATCCCGATTTGCGTTTTCTCCTCGAAAATCTAGTGCGACTCCGGCAACATTCGGGCTCATCATAGCGTGTACTGTAGGATTTCTCCTTTGTTGGATTCCCCAACTTGCGGCTTTCTTAATACCAAACCTCGGCTTATCCTTAGGTTCGTTTAAGATTTGGCAACCCCTGACTTATCCGTTCGTTCACTACGGTATTGGTGGCTATTTTATTAGCTTCATATTCGATATGCTCTGGCTTTTCTGGTTTGGTGGCATTCTTGAGCGGCGTTTTGGACAGCGACCGCTTATAACCGTTTTCTTTGCGGCAACTCTTCTGCATGCTGCGTTCCTATTTATTGCTGGCCCAATCGCGGGGGCAGAAGAAGCTCTGCTCTTAACCGCCGAGCTTCCCATTGCGTTCATTGTTGTCACCGTTTGCGGCAATCAACCGAGAACTGAAATTTGCTTCTGGGGGATTCCCGTCAAGTTCGCCTGGATCGCAATCATCAAGGCGGCTTGGGTTGTTTTGAGCTTAGGCACAGGTAATCCGCTTTTTGGCCTCATTATAGGAATTCCGCTACTTGGTGCCTGGTTTTACGGAGCCAATAAAATTCCTGGCCTCACGTTTGGAGTATCGCCCGTTGAAACTAGGAAGCAGAAGAAGAAAGAAAACCGCGAATTCGATGAATTCATGAGCAAAGTTCGCTCCAAAGAAAAAGACCGCGCCGAGCAAGAACGACTCAGAAAATTGTTTGAAGGGAGCATCGCCGACGACGACACTCCCGAATCCAAGTAAGCGGATTTATTCGGCCAGTGCCTTTTCAATCACAGAAACAACGCTCGCATCATCTGGCTTGGTTTTGCTGGCAAAGCGTTGAACCTTCGAACCATCGCGACTCACGATGAACTTAGCGAAGTTCCATTCAATATCGGCCTTGTTCTCAGTTGCCCCAACTAGCCATTTGTAGAGTGGATGAGCGTTTTCGCCTTTCACTTCAACCTTGCTGAACATCGGGAAGGTCACGTTGTACTTATTAGTGCAGAAAGTGAGGATTTCTTCTTCCGTGCCAGGTTCCTGACCCATGAATTGGTTGCACGGAAATCCTAGAATCACCAACCCTTGATCTTTGTACTTTTCGTACAAGGCTTCAAGTTGTTCATACTGCGGAGTCAATCCACATTTACTCGCCACGTTGACGACCATGACGACCTTGCCTTCGTAGTCTTTGAGCGACTTCTTATTGCCTTTGATGTCAACAACCGTGTAATCGTGAAGATTATGCGGCTTGGTGTCTAACGGTGTGGTCTGGCGGTTTCTCATTGCCAGAGCCATTGCCGCGGCGACCGAAATCAATCCCAGAACGACAAGAATAATCTTTGCCATATTTCAAGATTACGCTAAAACTATCCGGTTCAGCCCGTATTCATCGTAAAATAAGCAAAGACCTTTTTCCGCATGGCCTTTTCTCCCACCCGATCTCTCTTTCCGGTCGCAGCGCTTTTTGTGTTTGGCGTTGCGTTTTTTGCCCAACCTGCAAATGCTGGATCAGTAGAAAGATCTCCTCAGGATGCGAATAAGCAACTCAACGAAGAATTCGACAAATCTATTTATCCGATTCTTGAGATCAACTGCATCGGCTGCCATTCGGGTTCTTCCCCCAGTGCTGGGCTTGATTTGGGGGCCCTAGAATCAACGGCTCAAGTTGCGGCAGAACCAAAGAAGTACGAAAAGGTCATTCAAATGCTTCGTTCGCAGGTGATGCCTCCCCCAGATTCCGGAGCACCTACACTTGCCGAGCGAGAAAAAGTCGTCTCGTGGATTCAGAGGGCACTCAGCCAAAACTGTGTGCTTGATGGTCCCGGCAAAGTCACCATCCGTCGGCTGAACCGAAACGAATACAACAACACGGTTAACGATTTGCTCGGTATCGATATGGATCTGAGCAAAGACTTTCCTTCTGATGACGTGGGCTATGGATTTGACAACATCGGCGACGTTCTTACCCTTACTCCTCTCCACTTAGAGATGTATCTGAAAGCTGCAAGAAACGCAGTTGATCGAGCCATTTACGTAGCAAAGCCAAAGCTCAGAGAAGCCAATCTCGAAAAAGTAAGAATTCCTGATAGCGCGCGCGTAACTAATGAAGGAGGAATTTTCTTTTTTGCCAACGGTAAGTTTACAACCGACTTCAAAAATCTTGATCCGGGTGAATATGAGATCACAATTTCCGCCGCAGAAACTTACGCAGGATTTGTTCACGCCCAATTAGAACTCACGCTCAATGGCACTCGGTTCCAAACATTCGAAATCTCTAAAACCACGCTGAGCAATTACAAACTGCCTTTTACTTCCAAAGGCGGCGATCTCACAGTTGGAATCGCCTTTATCAACGATTACTACGAGCCAAATAATCCTGACCCCGCCAAACGAGATCGAAATCTCCTGGTTTCTGCGATCTCAATAGAGGGCCCGCAGGGCGGAGCCGTTACTCTGCCAGATTCTCACCGAAAGCTGTTGACCGCAGTTCCAACAACCACTTTAAGCCACCAAGCGGCGGCCAGACAGGTTCTTGAGAGTTTCGTCGGAAAGGCATATCGTCGTCCTGCCACGTCTGATGAGATCAACCGGCTCATGAGCATTTACAACATGGTGCGAGAGAATAAAGACAGCTACGAAGATGCAATCAAAGTCTGTGTTCAGGCAGTATTAGTGAATCCAAATTTCTTGTTCCGGGTGGAGCTAGATAACCGGGCGACCGCCAAGGCCCGTGATCTGAACGGTTACGAACTTGCTTCGCGTCTTTCTTACTTCCTCTGGAATTCTCTGCCCGACCAAACACTCCTTGATCTGGCTGCAAAAGGCGAACTCACAAAACCATCCGTTCTTGAAGCTCAGGTCACCCGTATGCTGAAAGATGCAAAATCTGCCCGATTCACGGCGGACTTTTCTACCCAGTGGCTCCAAACCCGGAGACTGATTGATGCATCACCTGACAGTAAGCTTTTCCCAGGTTTCACTCCTGATCTTCGCAATGATATGGAGCAGGAGATAGAAGAGTATTTCCGCGATATGCTGGCTAATAACCGTCCTTTGTCTGAGTTCATTGACAGCAAGTTCACCTTCCTCAACGCGCGACTGGCAAGGCACTACGGAATTCCCGGCGACTTTGGTACTCAATTTCGCAGAGTAGATGTCTCCAGCCACAATCGCGGCGGCATTTTAGGAATGGCTGCCATTCTCACAGTAACCAGTAATCCTAACCGAACTTCTCCCGTCAAACGCGGAAAATTCATCATGGAAGAAATTCTTGGTTCTCCGCCACCTCCACCGCCGCCCAACGTTGGCGTTCTTGATGAAGATACAAGTGCTATCGCAGTAAAAACCATGCGCGAGCGTCTAGAAAAGCACCGTAGTGATCCTAACTGTGCCTCGTGCCATCAACCGCTTGACGCGTTTGGTTTTAGCCTAGAAAACTACAATCCGGTCGGACAATGGCGCACTCAAGACGGCAACTTCCCCGTTGATAACAAAGGAGAACTTCCTGGCAACCAAACCATCAACGGAGTGAACGAACTCAAAATCTATCTGCTCAAACGTGAGAATGATTTCACTCGGAGCCTCACAGAAAAACTTCTCACTTACGCACTTGGGCGAGGATTAACTTCCACTGACTCGTGCATGATCGAAGCAATCATCCCCAAAGTCAAAAAACGAGGCAACCACCTTTCCGCTTTGATTACCGAAATCGTTCTGAGTGATTCGTTTAGAAAAAGAACAGTTACGGGAACAACGCAATAAACTAAACAAGAGCCAATCATGAGTCAAAAAGTAAGTCGTCGCAATGTTCTACGAGGAGCTGGTGCACTTGTCACTCTGCCCTTCCTAGAAACACTTGCCCCAAGGATGGCAGTCGCGCAAACCACGGTTGCCCGGCCCGTGCGCATGGCTTATTTGTTTGTTCCAAACGGAATCAACATGGCTCACTGGCGTCCGACAACCACGGGCGCGGCTTACAATCTTCCCGGCACCCTTGCTCCGTTAGAATCTGTCCGTAAAGAACTCAGTGTGATCAGTGGCCTTTCGCAAATGAAGGCATTTGCAAACGGCGATGGCCCGGGCGACCACGCCCGCTCTTCGGCAAGCTGGCTAACTGGTGTTCAGGCTCGAAAGACAGCTGGCTCGGATATCAAAGTAGGGGTTTCAGCCGACCAGATCGCCGCTCAGGCTATCGGTCACCTGACTAAGTTCCCGAGCCTCGAAATTGGATGTGAACGCGGTGCCCTCGGCGGTAACTGCGATTCTGGCTATTCCTGTGCTTATTCATCTTCAATCTCATGGCGAGGTGAATCTACACCTAACTCAAAAGAAGTCAATCCGCGACTTCTTTTTGAGCGCTTATTCGGCACGATGGATGATGTGGAATCAGCGGAATCCGCCGCCAAGCGCCGCAAGTACGAGCTTTCTATTCTGGATTTCGTTAGTGAAGATGCAGAGCGACTCCAGAACCGATTAGGTGTCCGTGATCAACAGAAAATCGAGGAGTACTTCACTTCTATTCGCGAAATTGAACTTAGACTCTCGAAATACGAACAGGACAACAAGCAGATTCTATTAAATGGAATGCAGGCTCCACGCGGGGTTCCTGGTGATCGAGGCGAACACATTCGCCTGATGGGCGACATGATGATCCTCGCTTTGCAAAGCGATCTCACCCGAGTTTGTACGTTTATGTTCGCCAACGAAGGCAGTAACCGTCCGTACAACGAAATCCAGATCAACGATGGTCATCACGATATTAGCCACCACGGTCGCGACCCGGCCAAGCTAGAAAAGAAGCGACAGATTGACCTTTATCATGTCGAGCAACTTGCTTACATTCTCAAAAAGATGGCGAGTATTGATGATGGCAACGGAACCCTACTCGATAACTCCATGATTCTGTATGGCGGTGGAATTTCCGACGGCGACCGGCATAACCACGACGATCTTCCGCTACTGCTCGCTGGTCGTGCTGGGGGCAAGATTCCAACTGGTCAGCACTTTGCCTATCGGAATGGAACCCCACTCACCAACCTGTTCCTGACCATGTTGGATCAGGTTGGTGTGAAGGTGGAAGAATTGGGAGATTCAACTGGGCGGCTACAGGGAATTTTCTAACCCCTATTGCATCATCCGCTCAGATTTCTCGGCAACGTCGGCAATGGAAATCACCGCTCGTTCGCGTTGCTTATTGCGGTACATCTTCTCATCTGCCACAGCCATGAGCTGGTCTAGAGACCGGGCATCTTCGCCGAAGTAAGCAATCCCCGCTGAAACTGAGAGGTCGAACGGCAAATCTGATGATGATCGGCTTAAGATTCCACGCAATCGGTTCAAGAACATATTTGCGCCAATTGAATCTGTGTCCGCAAGTAGAACCACGAACTCGTCTCCACCAAGGCGTCCAACCACGTCATCCCGTTGACCAGCATCGTGAAGAGCCTGCGCAACGATCTTCAAAGCTTCGTCACCCGATGCGTGACCGTGCAGGTCGTTGATCTGCTTAAACTTGTTGCAGTCGAGAAGAACCAAACTTGCCGATGAATATTCTCGTACCGTGCGCACAAGTGCTCGTTTCGCTTCGGTAACAAACGCTCGGCGGTTCAGTAATCCGGTCAAACTATCGGTTCGAGCCGCTTCGTTGACGCTCGCGATTCGCTGTTCAAAATGAACGAATACCATCATGACTGCGCTGAGAAGAACTACGTTCGCAAGCCATGCCATAAAAGGCCAACTTGCATCGGCACCAAGGCTCATGCTTGTAGAGGTCGCTACACAGGTTAAGAATCCTGCGATCCGACCACCTTGTCGAGCCGCAAACCAGATCGGGACAAAGTACAGATAACTCAGGCCTATCCCTTTGAATAGCATCGGGCCAAAAACACGCGCCAGCAGGCCAATACCAATTAATATTAGCAACGAATATCCTACGGTTTTGGCAAGCTCGGCATTAAAGATTTCGCCTCGCATTGCTGCGTGCCAAGTCTTTTTTGCCATTCGCTGAATTCCACGGATTGTCATTGCTGTTTCTCCTTATTTGGATATTCGGGCGATCCAGGCGAAATTACAGGCGTTTGAGTATAAAGATTATGTGAAGAAATGAGCAAATTAGCACAATAGGACTGTGAATCAAAAAGTGCCCCGACGAAGTCGCCAGGGCAAATACAAATCAGAGAGGAATTTTGGTCATGTACCGGATTGGCATTTTCGTTTTGCAGATTCAATTCTCTGTGCGTGCTTCATCAATATGATGTCTTTGCAACCTGTCGCCATCGCTTTCTTCATTGCCGCTTTCGCTTCTACAAGCAATCCATCACCCTCAGGATTTTGCTCTGGTGTTGCCATCTCCCAGTAACGAAAAGTTGCCCATGCAAAGCAGTCGTAAGCATAGATGTCTTTCCGTGAATCTAAATCGCCCTCTGCAACGTGGTGGGCTATCGCCAAATTGCGGCCAGCATCTGCCATAACCGAGGCATAAAGGCGGTTGTGAGTATGCCTGGCTTCCACAACCTGATGAGAACCATCCGCAGCATGAGTGTGATTCACGAAATTTGATGGGTCAATATCATTTTCTCGATCCATCTCCTTGAAGAGTTCTTCTGCTTTGGAGTTGTTTCCAAGTTCAGTGTAAGCCATGGCAACTAAGCCAGTGACGTCGGTGAGTTTGGCCAAATCTCGACACTTTTCACCCCATTTGATAACATCATTTGGCCTGTTAATCTGTGCGAGTGTTCGCGTCATGCCCGCCATCGCCCTGTAATCCATCGGATTCAAATTGTAAGCAGATTCAAATGCTTCCAGCGCCTCTTTGTAGTTGCCATGTTTCATTAGAGTCGTTCCGAGACTCGTTTCAAAACTTGCAACCACATTTGGACTCGATTTACGCAATCCTTCAACTCGCTTGACTGCCTTCTTGGCAAAACCAATGGCTTGATCTGGGTGACCAGAAATCTCTGCCCATCTGGATAGCACTGAAAGTGTGGATGGATCATCTACATGGTCGTTCAACAGAGGTAAATGTCTTTGAAATTCTTCATATTTCCCAAGTTCTAAGTAGACTTCGGCTTGCAATCGTACAGCCCCAAAATCGTTTGGATCGATGGATCGTGAATCAGCGGCACTCAAATATGCATCCGCAAATCTGTGCTGAGCAAGCAAACTCTTAGTGAGCAAGTTTGAAGCACGAGTATTATTTTTTCTCCGAACTTCAAGCGACTTCCGAGCCGCTCTTTCTGCTTCTATTGCCGCTTGGTCATCATCAAATGTCCTTGCCTTGTCTAAGTATGTTTCCGCCAACAGAGCAAAACCAATTGCACCTTTTGGATCGCGCTGAACCCGGCCTTTGTGGAACTCAATTGATTGTTCCAAGCGCTGATGTTCTCGCTGAATTCTCTGTTCTATCGGGAGAGGTTGTTTTGCTGAAGCAGTTATCGTTGTGGGTGCAGTGCAAGCTGCTAAAGCCGATCCGCTAAGTAATGCGATCCAAATTGATTTCTTCATGATAGACGCTTCTTGATCAATTAAAATGGAGGGCCAAGGCTGACCCTCCATTAGCTTCTTAACGAGGACTGCCCAGGTAAGGGAAAGTCGAAGTGAAGTGTTTTCCGCTCGCATCCACGTTGTCCGATGTCAGTGTCGGAATTTCGTTTCCATCCGCCGGAGCAAGTCCAAGATCGGAAACGGTTGTTCCGAAAACTACTCCTAACGAAATATCAACTACATCGTCCCCAAGCGCTCTACCACCAAAAGTGCTTCCGGTCGCGCCACCAGTTTGAGTTCCAAGATATGCCGCAGTTGAAGAATTCACCGAAAGATCGGCAATCATCATGTCTTTGTTGAAAACAGACTTCACCACATCGGTGATTCCTTGAGATCGTCCGGCAACCCCCGTCATAAAGCTTTGGATGTCGTTGCCCAAGCTGCCTGCATCTTGATCTGGGCCGATCATATTATTCGCCGCATGGCGGCCATTGGCAAATGTTGCGAACACTTCATTTACTACGGGGTTTGCTAGGCGATCCTCTTGAACAAATGTGTTTGCACCATTGCGCAAACTCGTTGTAGTCCACACGCCAATTACTCCGTTGGAAGTTACAACCGGGGTGTTAGAAGAGCCACCGCATCCAACAAGGATGATACTGGCAGCAATTGCGGCAAGGCTAAAGACTTTTGTTTTCATTATAGGTTCACCAACTTGGATTTGGGCATCTCTACCACGATCGAAAGCACGTTAAAACCGCCATTAGAAAGGAAATCAACAGCATCACCTGGATCGCGCCATGAAGTCGCCATCGGTTGATTAGGATCCATTGGAGGAGAGGTCAGACCAGATGGAACGCCTCGATCTGGAAGAATTGTAAAGAACTGTTCAAGGTCAAAGAAGAACGGATCTTCTCGGGGACCGGCGAAAACATGGATTTGGTTAGATGACCAAAATGCTTCGCCTGTAATCCCGGTTACTGGATCCATCGCAAGTGCGTTGTTAACCGTTCCAACCGAGCCCGGCACCTTAGGGCCGGCAACCTTTACTACTTGGTTGGGGCCGCTGCCTTCAAACATAACCTGAATGACTCGGTCTTCTTTACCATCTTGGTTCAGGTCAATTTTGAACTGGTAAAGAACATCGGTATCAAATTCAACTGAAGCGCTTTGACCTTGGCCAATCAACGGTCGCACGTTCATGACAAAAACCACGTTGTCTGGGTTCTCTGGGCTTGGGAAAACGAAGACGTCGGAAATATCCGAACCAGGTCGGTTGACGACTTCTTGAGTGTCTGCGTGATCAGAAGCTCTCGCCTTTACGGTAGCTAACCCAACGATGCCAATAATCGCGGTCAGCCCCATTACTGTTGTTACTGCTTTCATAGTGTTTTTCACCCGCGTTTGCTGGTGTCTCAATAGGAATATATGTAGCGAGACTGAACATCGCCTGACCATTAGATAGCTACTTTATGGAATCTGAATCGATGATAAGCGATGGTTAAATATAAGTTTTCGGGCCCATTAAGCCTATAAGAACCAACTTTCAGGAAGCGCAAAGCAGAAAAATGCGTTTATACAATTAGGACGCGAATCCTCCTCAAAATCAAAACGCGAGAGGCGGTATTCCCAGAACCGTCTCGTTCCAAATAAAAGGCCCCGTATTTCCCAGGCGGGGCCAATTTATTGGTTAACGACCCAAATAATGGTGCCGACGCTGAATACCCGCTAATCCAGAAAGAGGTTCTTCAAATCGAACGCGTAGTTCGCTCGCCATTCCGGTGCCATACGCAGTGGGAATCGCTTCCAAGGCCCAGCCGTAGATTACGCCGTAGTCGCCGGGAAGTTCGACCTTGACAGTATCGCCTGGGCGGACGAGTGCATTTGAGATCACCTTTGCTCCGCCTGCACTTAAATCCTTAAGACTAGCGGGTTCATCGTTTAATCGGATGATCGAACCACTCAGGGACGAATCTCGTTTTTCTGATCGGCGATCAACGTGGCGGACTCGTTCAGGGGTTGCCAGCGTAAATTCGTGAGTATCAACGTCACGGTCAACTACTGATGTTCTAAAAGTGAGGATGCTGTCGGACAATGGAGCTTGCACCATCATGGATTCGCCGATGCGTACAGGAACATAGTGATCGCGCTGAATCGGGGCACTAAATACTAACCCATGTTTGTTGCGCCGAAGATAAAAGCACCGATACGAACCGCCTGGACCAACCATGCGGACACGGGCATTTTCTGGGAGAGGAACCAGCTGAACGCTTTTGCGTTTGCTGCGGGTAATGAAATAGGAAATTCCTAGAGAGGCAGCGAAGACGACTGCCAGGAAACCAACCATTTGCAAGAATTCAACCATTTTGTTTCACCAACTAGAGACTGAGCAGCAGCCTGCCCGGATTGCTCTGATCGGTATTGCTCGCGAATTGCAGGCAACATGCGTAAGGCCTCGCCTAAACTCATGGTTCCTTCGTTAGCGGTTTCTGCTTTACCGGTCTTTGCAAACTCAAAGACCTCCGTTGTTGATTGAATCATCAATTTGTGTGCCAATTGGCGCAGTTGATGCGAACGTGCGTAGATTGGTGGAACTGGGCCAATTTCAATAAGAGTTCCCATTCCTTGAGCAAACAATAAATTCCGTGCCGCCAATGCCGTTAGATCAGGAGTGACCCTGAGCCTAAGTTGCGGAATCAGGTCTCTGGTACGAGTTCCGGTTCTCTCAAACAGAGTTTCAATAAGAGCCATGACTTCCATGTAGGCATCAGCGATTCCGCTCGCATCAACATCAACCAGACTGGCTAAATCCTGCCGACAAGAATCAGGGTCACCTGCAAGCGCATGGCTAGCGGCTCGGAAATAAACCATTTCTGGAGTGGGGCCAAGCTGGATTGCCTGAGAAAATGATTCAGCCGCCTGCGAGTAATCGCCTGAACTCAAATAAACTCTGCCGAGCAAAGCATAAGTCGTTCTTCCCTGCCCGCCGCGAACCAAAACTTCATTCAAGCTTTTCCGGGCTTTATCTACGTTTCCACAACGTAGCCAGCATTCGGTTGCCTGGAGATAAAAAGTAACAGGATTTTGAGCCATCGGCGCCGCGCGATCAGCTTCTAAAGCTGCCTCATTATAGAGCCGACTATCCATCAAAACATCAACTAACTTGGTGCGATAAATCTCTTCAAATGGGTGCAAATCAATCAGATCACGTAGTTGAACGATCGCAAGTTCACGATTTCCTATTGCAAGCAAGTCTTCCACGGCCTTCATGGCGTTGCCGCTTGTCTCCAAGGTAACTCCAGGAGGCTTGACCACGGTTAGGCCAGGATCAGGAGGGGGTAGATCATTCTTCGGTCGCACGGGCAGACTCTTGAACGGATCCTGCCGCAACAACCAAGCCCAGGTTTGAGCAATCGTTCGGGATGTGGAATCCCAATCGTATTCTCGCCCCACTTGAATAGCAGAGAACTCTCGCTGAACACCTTTGTATTGATCGGTAGTTTCTTGAATGGATTGTTCGTTAAGCATTCGAACATCTCCATTGAAGAAGGGAGTCAATCGACGCTCCCAATCGCCGTAATTCCAGATTTTTCGAGAAGCTGCTCCACGGTACAGAGTGGCAACTGGACGCACAATCGAACCGTTGCGATAGCTCCAAACAACCAAGGTGTACTCCGCTCCTACTTGACGTGCCACTGAGACGATATCCCTTTGGTTAGGAGACTCCCACGAAGTCGGAAATTCCTTTTCTGCTGCGATTTTTCTGAACACCGGATCAGCCATTGACCAAACCAGAGGCGACACCTGACCAATGTCGTCGAGGGCCTGCGCTACGTAAGAATCAAGAATTAGGCTTTCATAGCCATTCACAAGCGAAGGGTCTTCCTGTAACTGAAGGATAAATATACGAGGAACACTAGCTCTCGCTGAGAGAGCTAGTGCGAATATGGGGATTATCAGAGTTGCGAGACGCCAATTCCGCAGAATCAGCCTCCCAGAGCCGCGATTGCTTTTTCGCAAGACTCTTTTGCCGCTCTGACTGAAGACGATGCGTTTCCACGAGCGATCTGGCTATCGAAAGCAGAAATCGCTTGCCGATAAGCTTGAATCGCATTGGATCGCTTACCTAGCTTTTCGTAGCATTGAGCAAGCCGTTGGTAAGTTGCACCAGTGTTGGCTCCAGCTTTGATCGCTTGTTCGTAAGCGGCGGCTGCGCCAGCATAATTTTCCTGAACGTACAAATTGCGCGCTTTTTGAATCAGCTGTTCAGCCGAAAGGTTATCGACTGCCGTTCCACCGCTAGAATTGTTAGAAGACCCTGGGTTCACCTTCATTTCGATAATGCCTGGATCATCCTCCTCTTTTGCAACCGGATCTTTGGGGGGTTCGTCATCAGGCTTTGCCGTTGACGGCTGGTTATTGTTCGGATTATTTGTTGAAACGCTTGGATTTTGTTGAGTCAAATTGACGGGCCAGTCAGAAAGGTTTGGTTGATATGGGCGATTATCTTCTGGATTGCCTGTTCTAGTTGGAGTCGAAGTAGTATAGGGGACGTATTCAGGTCTAGGGTTAACCCCAACTATTCCTGCCGTACCATTAGTTGAACTGTCAACCTCCGCCTTGATATCTTTCGGCGGAACATTAGGAACGAGGGTTGGGCTGAGTCCCGCAAATCCCGCGATATTAGAGTCATTTTTCGCGACAAGATTCTTATCAACTGTGGGTTGACCAGTACTCGCAAAGAAGAATGCGGCCCCGACTGAAGTCAAAAGAACACCAGCCGCCGCAACGAGGAGCAAACTGCGTTTGCGCTCGGAAGGAACGTCAACAGCAAATTCTTCTGCTGCGACTAGCTTGCGCAGGTGAGCGGCTCGGATTCGGTCAATTGCAGAATCTGGGCGAAGTTCGCAAACTTTTTCGTAGGTTTCAAGTGCCTCAGAAAGTTGACCGTCACGTTCGTAGATATCGCCAAGTAAAGCTAAGGCGTCGGCATCGGTTGGGTTGACTTCTAAAACAGATTCGGCAACCATTACCGCTTCGTGAGTTCGACCGTCGTTCAGTAATTGACGACCGTCAATTAGTAATTTTGCTGCTTCCTCTCTCATTTCTTCCCGTGCAGATTCAGATAACTGCGCCCCACACTGACGGCAAAATGCTCCGTCAATAGTGTTTTTTGCTTGGCACTGACTACAAGTGATGGTGTGCATATTTTCCCAAAAGTTCCGAAAGCAGTAATTCCCGTACTGAATTCAGGCTCCACGCCATCTTGTAGTTTACCAGGCGTACAGCTAAGACGGGGAAGAATATTGGCTTCGTTCAACATTCAAGCCAAACAGGACTAAAACAATAAACTTACTGAACTTCTCAGAATATACTCCGTTTCCGTGAGCAACGCCGCTGTTACCCCTCTTCATGCTAACCATCTTCAAGCCAACGGGCGAATGGTTGAATTCGCTGGCTACGAAATGCCAGTCCAATATAAATCGGTTATTGCCGAAGCTAAAGCGGTTCGAGAAGGTGCAGGGATGTTCGATGTATCACACATGGCTCGCCTAACTTTTAGCGGTGATGGCGTGCTTGAGTTTCTTGAAAAAGTGACAACGAATGACGTCGCTCAGCTCACTCCCAACCGGGGGCACTATTCGATGCTCCCTAATCCACAAGGGGGAGTTGTGGATGACATTATTGTCTACAAAGAGTCCGACGACGTTTATAAGATGGTCGTCAATGCTGCAAATCACGCTAAAGATGTGGCTCATCTCAAATCCCAAATACCAAGCAGCGTGACGATGGTAGATACAACCGCCGAAACCGCAATGATCGCAGTTCAAGGTCCGAAAGCAGGAGCTATAGTCGCACAACTCAGCGATAATGCGGAAGCACTCAACAACTTAGATTTCTTCGGCACGGCTGATTGCAATGTTGGTGGAGTTCCTTGCTTCGCCGCCCGATCTGGTTACACTGGCGAAGACGGTTTTGAACTCGTATGCCCCGCCGATCAAGCAGGCAAACTTTGGGATGCCTTGGTTGCCGCTGGAGTCGAACCTTGCGGGCTTGGATCACGCGATACTCTTCGGGTTGAAGCTGGACTGCCGCTGTACGGCCACGAATTGAATGACGAGCTTTCTCCCATCGCTGCCGGGTTGGGTTGGGTAATCAGCAAAACTAAGTCTTTCCTCGGTTCTGAAATCATCAACGCCGCGCGAGATAACGGCACTCCTCAAAAACTTCAAGGAATTCGCATGGAAGGCCGCCGAATACCAACACCAGGCATGAAAGTTTCGGTAGACGGCAAAGAAGTAGGTGAGGTTACAAGCGGCGTATATTCCCCACTTCTCGAATGTGGAATCGCCTTTGCTCTGATCAACAGCGATATTCCGCTTAAGACCGCCTGCACGGTGGACATTCGCGGTTCACAAGAAGCTGGAACAATCGTGAGCAAGCGATTTTATAAACGAGCTTAGACCACCGACCGTAAAAGTTTAAGAGATGGAAGACTCAACTCCGGAACAGATACCGCCTTCGTTTCTGCCGGACTTTGAGGACGAGAACCAACTTTACAAAATCTGGCTGGCGGCCACTAAATCTGAGCAAGAGAAATTAGAGTTTCAGACTCCGCCAGATGAGTATTACGAAACAGCTCACTATCGCATTGGTGTGATACTTGAGGCTTTTCTTCGGGCAACTATCATTACTCTTCCTATCTATTTGCTGAACTATCTACTATGGAGTTCTTTCCCAAATCCGATCCCGTTTTTATTACTCGGATTGCTGATTACACTTGGCTCGATACTACGTATTCGATATCCAAAAAACTTCCGCCTACGGTTCATTTCGAGATGGTTTTACAAGGCTTATCGTAATCGAAACCGAAAAAATTCTATCAAAACGACCTCACAATCCGACCTCAACTTTCAGTCGCTAGAAGTTCTCGTTCCTATTGCCAAATACGTCCTCACACCGACGATTGAGACATTAAACAAATCGAACGTTGACCTTTACCATCAAACGAAATATCTCCAGAGTAAGCGAGAGCAACTGGAAAAACTCGCCCGGCGACTTACCGATGAGATCGCCCAATCTAGCGACGAGGCATGGAAAAGCGTTTTGCGTCCCAAGCTAACACATATCGGAACATTGATCAATAAAACCACCCAAGATATCGCTCAAATCGATAGTCAAGCCGCAGAAATAAGGATTCAGCAAGTTGGGCTCGAAAATCAACTCGCAGAACTTGTTAGGCGCAAGAGGCTGATGGATGAGTTCAAGCAACTTGACAGTGTAAGCGAGCATGATTCTGATTTCGATATTCGTGCATCCCTCACCGCAATGGTTGAAAACGCCCGAACTCAGTTAGAAACGATTGAGAGAAATACTCTGGCTTACGAATCGGCAAAGCAAGAAATCAACGAGCTACTTGATAACTCAAGCTAATTATTAGCGCCCCCTCTTAAGAACCGATAAATCTACCGATACATACGGTAAGAAAACTATGAGTCAGGTTCTTGATTGTCCGGTACTGGGGTTAGATACCGAGTTCCCTGAACGATTGTTCATCGTTCGGCACTTGCCCTCAAATAAATACGGCTGTTATTGCTTCGATGGCACTCATGGACTCGCTTGCTTTAGCGATGAAGCCGGAGCAAACGGATTCGCCAGCTGGATTGACATCGGCGGCATGATGGCTGAAGAAGTCAGCTTCGACGAAGCTCGTGAAATCGCCAAAGACCGACCCATGCCAATCGTGAGCCTGATGCTCCTTGACAACATGGAAGACCCTGAAATCCATTTCATACGCTAAAAAGCCATTTTTTGAATTTGAAACAATAGAATCAAATGCACCAGCATTTGATTCTATTTCTTTAACTGATCACATAATTTGGAACCATAAACCAACCAAAAATTGTATTATCACAATATGAAGAAGCTCTCGCTCTCCATTCTTCTTGTCAGCATGGTCGGAATGGCCTTCGCTCAAGAAGTAAAACCTCTCACCATTGGTGACCCTGCTCCTGCATTCAAAGTCGACGGATTCATCAAAGGTGAAAAGGTCGGCGAACTGAAGAAGGGCAAGGCTTACATTATCGAATTCTGGGCAACCTGGTGCGGCCCTTGCATCGCGGTCTTCCCTCACCTCAGCGAACTAACCAAGAAGTACGAAGGTCAAATCACTACCGTCAGCGTGAACACCTGGGACTATCCACGCGGTCAAAATGAAGGCAAAGACGCCCATGTCAAGCGCGTTTCCAAGTTTGTTGGAGAGCAGGGCGATAAGATGGCGTACAACATCGTGCTCGATGACGCAAACGACACCATCGCCAAAACTTGGATGACCGCCGCTGGTCGTAACGGCATTCCATGCGCGTTCATTGTTAACGAAGAAGGCATCATCGCTTGGATCGGTCACCCGGCCGTAATGGACAAACCGCTTGAGCAAATCGTCAACAAAACCTGGGACGTAGCAGCATTTAAGGTTCAGTTCGAAGCTGAAGCAGCTAAAGCCAAGGCAGCAGCTGAAAAGGCCGCAAAGGATCAAGCTAAAATTGCCGAATTAGCAAAGAACAACGATCTGGAAGGATTCGATGCATTTGCTAAAGAAATTGGCCTTCGTACCGCCTTTCTAGCCGCGATCAATGGTGATGGAAACTTTGGAACACTCGTGTTAGAAAAGTATGCGGGCAAAGTAGAAGGATTTTCTACCAGTGATTTCTGCAATATTGCGGCTTTCATTTCAGAGCAAAAAAAGCCATCTGCGGAAAGCAGAGAGACCTTAGCTAAGGTCTCTGAAGCTTGCTTCAAACAACTGGATGAGGATAAATCAGCTGGTGCCGCCGCAGACCATGCTCGAGTTCTGCTTGCCAAAGGCGATAAGAAAGGTGCAGAGGAATGGATTGCCAAGGCCGACATCCTTCTCGCTAAGTTCATGCCTGAAAGTGGTCGAAGCCGCGTGAAATCTCAAATCGAAGCGGTTAAGAAGCAAATCGAAGCTGCTAACGATTAAAACAAATCATCAGAACTACAGCCCTTGCTCTCGGCGAAAATCCGAATGCAAGGGCATTTTAGTTGGAGGTCATTATTTCCAATAAATCCGTAGAATTTCCAACCAAGTTTCATCAAGCTATCGGAATGTCAGAGCGCGATCTCCGACTCTGGATTTATGCATCACCTTTTGTTGGACTGGCACTCTACTTAGCTTCTATCCATCCCCATGAGGCTGGCTGGATTTATGCAAACAATCTTGATGCATTTGTCTTTATATTTCTTTTTGTCGTGCCTGTTCTTTTGCCAATACGAAGATTTCAAATCCTACCTTTCGGTTTTGTCTTTTTCATTGCCAGCACATTTGCTTGGCAACCAATTGTTCTGGCCGCGAGTGATCATATTTCTATCGGTGAGAGTATTCGCTTGAGCTTTAGAGGCGGAAAATTCATTCAGCTTTTTGGCGATGCCCTAATTCAGTTGACTATTCCTTTTATCCTTATCGTTATCAAAATTCTGTTCCGAGAATGGCTTTATTCTCGGTACGAAGAGTCTATTTCAAAGGGCTAAGATAGACAGACGAACTTAGCTCTGTTCCCAACTCATCAAGCTGAGCTCTGTCGCGACTTTCACATCTTCGTTGTGCGGAATCACGCGCACTATATAACCCTTGTGTCCGGGGTAGTCACAGCGAGCCTTACCTTGGAATACGTGCACCATTCCCTGCTCACCAACTGGCTCCAGATCGTAAAGGTCAAGATTGATGAGCTCGCGGTTCGAAGTCACTTGCCCTACCAACACTTGTACCCGCACATCGCTTGGCGAGAGATCACCGAGCTCGACTTCGGCATGGACTTCAAATTCACTGCCAAGCACCGCAGTAGCCCCTGCATCGTCGTGAACATGCGCAACCCGGACCTTATCCCAAGCACTCGCCACCTTGTCTCGCCAGATCAAAGCGTTCTTAGCCCGCTCTAATTTGTCGGAGCTGAGGTTGTTGAACGCTCGCGAAGCTGGCACGTAAAACCGACTCGTATATTCACGAACCATCCGCAAAGTGCTGAATGTCGGCGCGAGATCCGCCATCGACTGCCGCATCATTTCTATCCAGCGAGTTGGCAAACCGTTGTCTGTTCGGTAGTAGAACGTCGGCGCAATCTCATGCTCAATCAAGTCATAAAGAGCTTTGCTATCCAGCCAGTCCTGATGATTTTCGTTTTCATCCTGATTGCCATCGCCAATCGCCCAACCGACACCGCGCTTGAAACCTTCCGCCCACCATCCGTCAAGAATCGAGCAATTCAAACCTCCATTAGGAACGACCTTCATTCCGCTGGTTCCGCTTGCTTCCATTGGTCGGCGGGGATTGTTCAGCCAGAGGTCAACACCCTGCACCATCTGCCGCGCTACGTTCATGTCGTAGTCTTCAAGGAACACCATGCGATGCCCCTGCCCTTCCGTGCGGATGAAGTTCACGATATCCTGAATCAGCTTCTTGCCGCCGTCATCGCGTGGGTGGGATTTTCCGGCGAATACAAACTGAACCGGGCGCTCGGCGTGATTCAAAATCGATTTCAAGCGATCTACGTCGTTGAATAGCAGAGTCGCGCGTTTATAAGTCGCGAACCGACGGGCGAAACCGATTGTCAGAATCCGCGGGTCAAGAACTCCGTTTACGCTTTGTAGATCAACTGGACTCGCCGTATTCTTTTGCATCCGCTTTCGCAAATGTCGCCGGCAGAACCGCACGAAATCGCCGCGCTGGTTATCGCGCATTTCCCATAGGTCAAGGTCAGAAATTCCGCCCACTCTGCCCCAAACCGAGCGATCACCCATATCCTCTCGCCAGCCGCTTCCAAAATGGCGTTCAAATAGTTCAATCACCCGGCGACCCATGAACGTTTCTGTATGGATTCCGTTAGTAATCGCGGCAATGGGAACTTCTACGAGCGGGAAGTTTGGCCAGCGATCGTGGAACATCTCCCGCGTGACTTCTGCGTGCAATTTGCTCACGCCGTTCACATAGTTGCTATTCTCCATCGCAAGAATAGCCATGTTGAACGGCTCAGTTACGTCATCTTTTTTGATGCGTCCGAATCGCAAAAACTGCTCAAACGGCAAGCCAAGATCACTCACCGCTTTGCTCACATAACTCTCAATGAGAGGTCGTGGGAACAAGTCGAATCCCGCCGGAACCGGGGTGTGGGTGGTGAAGACATTTCCGCTCACAACGCACTGACGTGCGGTTCTGAAATCGCATCCATGATCCAGCATGAACTGGCGTAAACGCTCTAGCGAGAGGAACGCCGCGTGCCCTTCATTCATGTGGCAAACGCTGGGTTTGATTCCCATTTGAACCAACGCGCGATAACCGCCAATGCCCAGAATGCTCTCTTGGCGAATCCGCATTTCTTCGTTACCGCCGTAGAGCGTATCGGTAATGGATTGGTCATCTGGGGCGTTATCCAATACGTTTGAATCAAGTAAGAAAAGCTCAATCCGCCCAACTTGCGCTTTCCAGATTTGGCAAGTCACCAATCGATCTGGAAAATCAACCTTAACACGAACGGGTTTGCCTTCCGCATCCCGAACCAATGCCAGCGGCAATCGGTGAAAATCGTATTGTGGATACCGCTCGGTTTGCCAAGCATCACTGTTTAAAAACTGGCGGAAATACCCTCGCGCGTAAAGCAATCCGACACCGACCAGAGGAATCCCTAAATCGCTTGCTGCTTTCAGGTGGTCGCCCGCGAGAATCCCAAGCCCGCCGGAATAGATTGGCAAACATTCATGAATTCCAAACTCAGCACAGAAATAGGCGATCTTCGCTGAATCTCGCTCTTGAGGAAACTGGCGGTCAAACCAATTGTCCCCCGCCATATATTCGTTCAAATCTTTAATCTGGAACTGAAGCTTCGCAACATAGAGTTCATCCGAAGCGAGTTGGTTCAACCGATCATCGGAGAGTTGGTTGATGAGTTCAATCGGGTTATGCTCAACTTCTTCCCAAAGCTCACGATCTGCCTCAACAAAGAGGTCTTGCGTTTCGGCATGCCAAGTCCACCGCAGGTTCATCGCCAGGGTGCGGAGGTCACGCAGAGGTTCGGGCAATTCACGGACAACCTCAAACGAGTGGGCGTATTTCAAGCTCCTCATAAAGACAGTTTAATTATTGACCCTTTTTGCCCGTGTAATTACCGGGCCGGGCCGATTCTGCCACTTTATTCCGGTTTCTTTGAGTTAAAAAACGGTTTATTGTCTACTTCCACCCAAAAACTATTGGTTTGGGCGATCACTTTGATCCATCTATGACCAACTAGCGATCTGTATGTGACAGATTCCCACTCGTTTGGGATGCAGGGTGAAATCGAAAGGTACGCGCCAGTTTCAAGAGGAACTACACAGTCGTAATCAACTGGTTTTTCATCGTGTAGACGATAGCCCAAAAAGCCGTAAAAGAATGCACTCAAACTAGCGGCCGCGCCCGTCACAAAATAGCTTTGCCCGCCGACTGCTTTTTCCCTAAACTCTGCCGTTGGGTCTTGAGTGTACGGTTGCCAGCTATTCAACCAATCCATGTAAGCATCGTCACGCCGTCCTAGCCTTGCCGCGACAATCGCGCTAATCGCCGTAGACATCGCCGGGCCGTCGAGTGATGCCTTGTTGCGGTAGAAGCCATACATTTTCTGGGCTTCTGCTTCAACTTCTGGCACTTCAAGTGGGAATAACGTAAGGATCGCCGCGGCCTGTTGATACTCCTCATAAGTATCGTTGTCGAACGTAGCGAATGTGTTGCCTCTGCGTGGAAGTCTGATTTGCCCCCGAGGCCAGACTTCTTCGCCAAATGCTCTCCTAATCGTCCAATCTGCCATTGCGTTCGTATAGAGGTCGTTATTGACCGTATGCCATTCATCTGGGGAAACTACGTTTTGCAACCCGTACGTTCCATCAGGATTCCGGTTCAAACGATGAAGATAAAAGGAGGCGCATCCCTGGATGATTTTTTCAGCTTTGGCTCTCTCGACTCCACCCAATTTGATTGCCCGATCAAGCATGAGGGCTACGTCCCCATTGATGTGATGCTCGTAGACTGTATCGCTTGGGCTAGCTTCACGACCATTAATATCGGCTTCCCATGGATACATGAGAGGTTCGATTCCGTTAGCCAAAGCAACTAACTCAGGCAGCGGCGTATGCCTTTGCTTGTTTGCAACTGGATATCCGTTGGCCTTCCATTTTCGAAAGTTCTCGGCAGCTGCAGGAGCCTGTGCGATTCGAGTATCTGGTTGACGAGCCGACCAAAATGGGTTCACCAAAGCGGCAGTTGGATACAGCCAGACATCGGAATCCCAGAAGCGGTGCCCGTTAAACCGAGGGTTTGAACCACCAAATGGATCCTTTCTAGAAGCGCAATAATTGACTAAATCTAAGAAGTGAGCGATTACTTTTTCGTCTCGCTTTGCCATTGCAGAATTTGAACTAATCGAGAATTCGTAATAGCCCAGTTCTCCGGTCGGGCAATCCATCAGGTACTTCGCGCAATAGACGCGAATTTCTTCCTTCGATCCATAGACGCCCCATTCCGGCAACTCTTTGCGACTGTGGCTAGCCACGGTAATCGGCTTACCATCCAGTCTTATATCAGTCTGAATATTTGGATTAATCTTTATTGAATCTGCGCCGACGGATATACCAACTGTTTCAAAAGTCACCGACTTTTCGCCAAAAACAATTTTGCCTTCTTGCCCCGCAATCACTTCGCGCCAAGGCTTCCCGCCTACCAATAGTTCTGGATCGCTGATCGGCTCTTCTATGAAGTTTCCTTTTGAATCCCAACGCCGGTAAACCCTTTCCAACGTAGCAACATCCAAAACAAATGCGCCAGCAGTATCAAATTTAGTAATCGTTTTAACTGGTGGGTTACGGTCGGCTTTCGCGCTAATCGGTGCATCGTGCGATTCCCCCGCTGAACACCCAACCAGCAATAAACTAGCTAAGAGGAATTGTCCGAACCACTTCATACTTTGGCCCCTGTTTGGTCAGTTCGCTCGAATAAACCCCGATCTCATCTACATTCCAGCGAATTTCTGCTAATTCCGGCAAACCCGCAATAGCTCGCTTCACAGGTTTTGCACTCGGTGGAACCCCGTGCGCCAACCGAGCAAATGTGATATGCGGCGCAAACGGGCGCATCTCCTTATTTTCAGCCAGCGCGAAGCACAAATCATGAACCCGTTGCTGCAACGCCGCCAATTCGCGACCGTGGCTGCTAACCCCCGCGGAAAGAATCTTTGGCACATCGTTGCTCGGCAATCGCTTGAGTCCATCAATTTGCAATTCGAGCTGAATCAAATTCATCTCCACCAGCCCGTTGCCAATGCGAACCATCGTCTCTTCGTCCGTATTTCCACAAAAGTAGAGTGTCAGATGAAGGTTATTGAGTTCAGTCATTTTGTAAATTTCTGGGCTGATACGTTGCAAACATTCCTGCTGAGTCCGCAGTTCCTGTTTCACAGCTTCCGGGATCGCAAGCCCAATAAAAAACCGATTCCCTTCGCTCACCCCCAAAGTATAGTCCTCGGCTCAAGCTAAACTAGAACCATGGGCGAAATGATTTCATTTGCCGCCAACGGCGAGACTTTTTCCGGGTACTTAGCTCCTGCAAGTTCCCCTTCCCCGGGAGTCATCGTGATTCAAGAATGGTGGGGATTGGTTGGGCACATCAAAGACGTGGCCGACCAATTCGCGGCGGCGGGATACACCGCGCTCGCGCCCGATTTCTACCACGGAGTCACTACCACCGAGCCAGATGAAGCCGGTTCATTGTTCATGGCACTCGATATCGCCAATGCCGCCAAAGTCATCGAATCCGCAGTCTCCGCCCTCATAACCAACCCAAATACGAACACCGAAAAAGTCGCAGTCGTAGGATTTTGTATGGGTGGACAACTCGCGTTGTTCGCCGCAGGTCTCGATCCACGAATAGCGGCCTGCGTGAACTTCTACGGAGTCCACCCTAACGTGAAGCCAGATTACGAAGCTATGAAGGCTCCGGTTCTTGGAATTTTTGCCGAACACGATGAATATGCTTCTCCTGAAGCGGTTGTCGAACTTGACCGCACTATGACGGCTAACGAAGTCGCTCACGAATTCCATACTTACGTCGGATGCCACCATGCGTTCTTCAACTCAGATCGGCCGGAAGTTCACGATGCCACCGCCAGCCAAGATGCTTGGGATAAAACCATTCTGTTCCTGAACAAGCACCTGCGATGACCACCATCAACTTTGCCGATGAACCGTTCGGTCGTATCTACGACCTCATGTCGAACCTGGTCGTGCCGCGACCGATTGCGTTTGTCAGCACCCTCAGCGAGTCGGGTATTCCCAATCTTGCCCCCTTTAGTTTCTTCAACATCGGCGGAATCAATCCTCCATCCCTCACCATCTGCACGGTTCTGGATGGCAAAGGCGAACAAAAAGACACTTGCACCAATATTGAAGCGACCGGAGAATTCGTCGTCAACCTGCTCACGCGCGCAATGGCGATTGGCATGAACGAAACATCGCCCAACTTCCCCGACCACATCAACGAATGGGCTTATTCGGGGTTCACGATGCTTGAATCAGAACTCGTCAAACCTGCCCGAGTGGCAGAATCGCCAGTACAAATGGAATGCACGCTTTACCAAATAGTCCCGCACGGTGATGGCCCAGGCGCATCGCGGTACATCATCGGCCAGATTCACCGGATGCATATACAGTCCGATCTTCTCAACGGATCACTCATCACACCCGCCGATCTTATCGCCCGGCTTGGCGGCCCGCAGTACCTTGATCTCGCTAACCACGAGCGATTTGAACTCAAAAGACCAGAATAAAAGAGAGCCGCATTTTTGAGGTGCGGCCCATCTTGCAACACGGCGAACAGACTTCGCCAACTGTTAGGAAGTACGTCAGAGCGGAAAATTGCTTCTTTGAAATTGGCTCTTGGTACTTGATTACTACACCTGCTCAAATGATGCCAAAAACGCTTCATTTAACAATCCCAGTAACAAAACTTTTCCCCAGGTACAACCTCATTGATGACACGTTGCTGGATGGCAGTCTTGGTTCTGGTGGTTCTCGGTGGATGCACAATCTCCACTCCGCCAAAGCCCGAACCAGCTTCTGACGTGCAAGCCGCACCCGCTCCGGTGGAGCTAGACAAATCCAACACTTTCATCGCCGAAATCACCGTGCCAATGGCTCAACTCGGGGCCAAACTCCGCGCTCTCGCTACTTTCGATAAGCATAACAAGTGGTCGGATGCTTACATCAAAGAAACTCTTACCGCCGCTTCCCTGCTTTCCAAAAACGACCGCCTTCAGGGGGAAATGCTCGCCACCATGGATAACGAATCCGCGCTGATTGAGGTCAACATCATCCGGTTGGAAGAAGACCGCTACGCAGTGCGGGTTGTTTCGAGCTTTAAGAAGCTTTCGGATGCGATTGATACTGAGTTGATGAAGAAGTAGTCAACTCAAAATTATTCGGCGATTGATTCTCGGTATTCACGAGTGTACATTTCCGGCAAATTTGGTTCGCTAGTAGAAAAATAAATGGTAGTCCATGATTCTTCTGTACCCGGCAACGCCTTTTCTAGCTGATCTTGAGCATACTTACCCGGCAATATTTGAATTGTCTTAGTAGCACCTAATTTCAAACCGAGCATCCACGGTGAACCTGATGTCGGTATGTAACATGTAGCCTTCCACAAATTTGCTGTTTTTTCTCGACTCCAATCAGGCTCAGGACAATAGCTTTCAAATTTAGAAATGACATGTGTAAGCGGAGCTTTCACTTGATATTGATGTGTCCATCTCCCGTAATTAACGCGCCCCATAGGATGATTTATGTAGCCGCTATCGACGAAACTGTAGCCAGCATCAACCCACTGATAACTGTTGTGTTCTACGAAATATGTTTTGGGGGGTTCAAATACTGGTGGATTCGCTTTAACCCAAAAATGCACGCAAACACCACATATTGTGAGAGCAATCAACAATATCATCGTAATTTTTAACCACTTCACGAGTGAATTATCGCACAAGTTCGGTGTTTTGAAACGTTCTCATTTTGGATTCCAATGAGGATAAATTGAGTTTAGTGTTAGGGTCAAACTTGATGGTTAGAATTCCCTCCCCAAGTCTGGGGAGGGCAGGGCGGGGTTGACCTGCGAGTTTTCTTGGTTAAACAACCCACCTCTTAATCTCCTCCCAAACTTGGGAGGAGAACTCAATTCCAACACTATCCGGTAACAGCAAATTAGCTAATCAAAATTCCCTCCCCAAGCCTGGGGAGGGTTAGGGCGGGTTGATGCACCTCACGAAGCTCGACAATGGAACCCCTCTCTCAATCTCCCCCCAGAGCTTGGGGGGAGATGCCAAACCAATAGTCTCGTACTCTCCTCCCCAACTCTGGGGAGGAATAAAAGGAGGGGGTTAAAACAAAAATACTCCCCGCTGAAAATCAGCGAGGAGTATTTCACGAGCAAAGAACGCTTATTCTTCGCTTGGAGCGTCGTCGTCTTGAGCCGCGAGGTCAGCAAGACTCAAGCCGCCGAAGACATCGCCTTCGGACTGCATATCGCCTTCTTCTGCTTCCACCAACGCGGTGAGGGACTGCTGTGCCCAGCTTGGTTGCGAGCGATCGACGTCGACCGCGAGTTCGCGGTGAGCTTTCACACCCGTACCAGCCGGAATCAAGCGACCAATGATGACGTTTTCCTTGAGTCCAAGCAGCGGATCGGTTTTTCCTCGAACGGCGGCTTCGGTGAGAACCCGGGTCGTCTTTTGGAACGATGCGGCTGAGAGGTAGCTCTCGGTTGCCAACGATGCTTCGGTGATTCCAAGCAGAATCCAGTTCGCGGTTGATTCGCGCGGGTCGCGTTCCATCGATTCGCCGGTTTCAGGATTCGTGTACTTGACCTTCTTCCCTTCGGCGATGCGAGCGCGGACTCGTTCGTTTTCGCGGTTGAACCGGTTTCGGTCAACAATCTGCCCCGGAAGGAACGGAGTGTCGCCCGGATCTTTCACCTGTCGTTTGCGCAGCATTTGCCGAACAATGACTTCCAGGTGCTTGTCGTTGATGTCAACGCCTTGATCTTTGTAAACGCTTTGCAGGTTTTCGATGAAGTATTCGTGAACTGCCTTTGAACCAGCAAGCTCAAGAACTTCGTGCGGATCGAGAGGCCCTTCGGTCAGCGGGTCACCCTTGATGATC
This sequence comes from Fimbriimonadaceae bacterium, assembly GCA_019638675.1. Taxonomy (GTDB): domain Bacteria; phylum Armatimonadota; class Fimbriimonadia; order Fimbriimonadales; family Fimbriimonadaceae; genus UphvI-Ar2. The sequence goes on from JAHBTE010000001.1 coordinate 2,447,850, forward strand.
TTCTGACCCTTTTCAACCGGCAAGTTACCAAGCGGTGGAACAAGGACCGGGAACAGCACGTTGATCTTGCCGATTTCGTGCTTGCGCAACGTGTGCAGAGCTTGAGTGCTGAGCTTTTGGCCAATCAACCGTTCAACCGGTGCCGGAACCTTATCGCCCCAGTTTTGGCTGTCGGTGATGTAAGCATCCTTGAGCGGAGTACCTACTTCGACGGTTGCTTCGATAACCACCCAGCGGCCGAAGCTACTGCGTTGGATGTCGGCAACAATCCCGGTGACCGGGCAGATAATTGCTTTACCGCGTGGCTGCTTTCGGGCTTCGAAGATTTCTTCAACCCGAACGATACCGCTCGATTCACCGGTCCAAGAGTAGAAGAATGTTTTTCGGCTTCGTTCCCAAAGCTTTCGGCTGTCGCCTTCCATCTTCTCTTGTGCCTTCTTGGTGGTCTTTTCGGTTTTCTTGCTTTCTACCGGGCTTACGAAGTTTGAACTGTCGCCGAACAGGCTCTTGATCGCATCTTCTTGGCTTTCCAGCAACTTGGTCGGATCAAACTCGTTTGCCGTGGTTTGGGTTGCCGATTGGAAGTCTTCTTGGAACTGGCGGATGAACTTACCAGTCTTGTACTGGTTGGTTCGTGCAATGGTTTTAGAACCAGCAACACCACCCGTGTGGAACGTACGCATCGTGAGCTGTGTTCCAGGTTCACCAATGGACTGCGCGGCGATAATACCAACCGCAACGCCGTTTTCAACTGCCTTCTTGGTGCTGAGGTCAACGCCGTAGCACTTGGCACAGATTCCAACGTCGAGCGAACAGGTGATCGGCGAGCGAACCTTGGCGCCAAGGCGACCGTGGTCGTCGAACTCGAATCCAGCCGAAACATATTTTTCGTTATGCTTCAACGTTTCTTCTTCGCTCATGCCTTCGATTTCGTTGTAATAAGTGCTTTCTATCTTGTCGAGGTGGTCGCACTTGGCTTGAGTCATCAAGTCGCCGAGTTCGTAAACCGATTCGCCGGTCGCTGGGTCGCTAATTGCGCTTTGGGAGATACGGCCGAAAGCTCGTTCACCCATTGATTCAATCACCTTGCCATCTAGCAAGAGTCGGAACGCAAGCACACCGTCGGTGGTTTCGCAGTCGTCGGCTCGGATGATGACATCCTGAGCAACGTCTACGAGACGTCGGGTGAGGTAACCAGCGTCAGCCGTTCGGAGCGCCGTATCGGCTAGACCTTTACGGGCACCGTGCGTAGTTACAAAGAACTCCAGCATGCTCAATCCCTTTTGGAATGAGTTCTTAACCGGAAGTTCGTAAATAACTTCGTTGAACTGGTTGAACATGAGTCCGCGCATACCGCTCAGCTGAGCAAGCTGCTTGATCGAACCCCGAGCACCACTGACGGTGATAATCGAGAGTGGGTTCTCTTGGTTCATGTTCGCAACAATTGCGTTACCAATTTCGTCGTATGTGCTCGTCCAAAGTCGAACGAGGTTTTCTTGCATTTCGCGGAACGAAATCAAACCACGTCGGTAGTTTTCAAGAACCTTGTTCGCCTTAGAATCTGCTTCGTCGAGCATTTCTTCTCGTCGAGCTGGCGGGTCCATGTCGGTGAGCGCGATTGAGATTCCGTACTTGGATGCGTATTTGAATCCAAGGTCTTTGATGTCATCTAGGAATCGGATGGTTGACTCAGCGCCGACCGCGTTGTAAACCGCAACGATGGATTCTGGAATTGCCTTCTTGCCCATTTCCATATCCAGATACTTTTCGCTGTATCTGAGCGGATAAGGCAGAACTTCGTTGAAGATCAATCGGCCTGGAGTGGTGGTCACGATGCGTGACTCCATTTCCATTTCCAGTTCTTCGAGATTCTTGACGTCTTCATCCAGTTCGTTTTTGGTGATGACGTACTTGAATTCTTGTCCAGTCGCAGGATCGCGGTAGTCGATTTCGGAATCTGGTCGCAAGACCGGAGTGCGCAATCGAACTCGGATTGGAGCGTTCAAGTGCAACGTGCCTTGGTGATCGCCAGGCGCATCAAGCAGATACATCACCTCTTCTGGAGAACCGTAAACGGTTGAAGCAGTGACGTTTTCTCGGTCGGCTGCGTGCTCTTTTGCTCGCTGTTCCAATCGCTCGGCGGCAGCTTTGTTCGTAAAGGTAAGCGCGTACAAACCAAGAACTGGGTCTTGAACTGGTGCGTTGACCGGACGACCGTCGGCTGGCGAGAACAAGTTCTGCGTACTGAGCATCAAAACTCGAGCTTCGGCTTGAGCTTGCAAACTCAGCGGTACGTGAACCGCCATTTGGTCACCGTCAAAGTCAGCATTGTAGGCGTGACAGACGAGTGGGTGAAGCTGAATCGCTTTACCTTCAACCAGAATTGGCTCGAATGCAAGGATTCCGAGTCGGTGCAGGGTTGGAGCGCGGTTGAGAAGAACCGGATGCTCCTTAATTACATCTTCCAAGCCATCCCAAACTGCAGGATGCATTCTTTCGATCATGCGCTTGGCGGTTTTGATGTTTTGAGTGACCTTGCGCTCAACCAAGACCTTCATAACGAACGGCTTGAAGAGTTCAAGAGCCATTTCCTTTGGCAAACCGCATTGGTGAAGCTTGAGGTGAGGGCCAACAACGATAACGGAACGACCGGAGTAGTCAACCCGCTTACCAAGCAGGTTCTTTCGGAACCGACCTTCCTTACCCTTGAGCATGTCGCTCAAAGATTTCAGCGGTCGTTGGTTGCTACCTACAACTGGGCGGCTTCGGCGACCGTTATCGATCAACGCGTCAACGGATTCTTGCAACAGCCGCTTTTCGTGGTTGATGATTGATTCCGGAGCTTGGATTTCGATAATCCGCTTCAACCGGTTGTTTCGGTTGATGATTCGGCGATAGAGGTCGTTGAGGTCACTGGTTGCAAAGCGTCCACCATCCAGCTGAACCATTGGACGCAGTTCAGGAGAGATGACAGGCACGACTTCCAACACCATCCATTCCGGCTTGGATTTGGATTGAGTAAGGGCTTCAACGAGTTCGAGTCGCTTGATTGCGCGCAACCGGCGTTGACTGGTGGTCACGCGGATTTCAGCGCGAAGATCCTTGACTTGCTGTTCAAGGTCAACTCGCTTGAGAAGTTCTTTACAGGCATCGGCACCGATATTTGCGTGAACCAATTCGCTGATGTCGCGCTTCATGCGGCGACCAACTGAATCGAGCATTTTGCTGATGGCGCGCCACTTGTCTTCTTCGATCAACTGATAAAGCTCAAGCTGAGAAAGGATGCTTGCCGCGATATCGAGGTCTTTCACTCGCTCATCCGCATCTCGGTACTCCGCCCGGATTCGGTCGTAGTTCGCCTTCATCCGTTCCTTGACGTAGCTTTCATCGAAGTACTCGTCTGGGTTGTTGATCATCTCGGTGGCAAGTCGCTGCAGACTTTCCATTTCGAGCTCGCGCATTTGAGTTTGAATCGCGATTTTTTCTTGCTCAACGTGACCCAAGATTTCTGGCATCAGCTCATCGATGGTTTCCTTTTCGATGTCGATGATGATGAAGCTGGCAAAGTAGATAACCTTTTCAAGCTGGCGAGGGCTGATATCGAGGATCAAAGCCAGCGGGGATGGAACACCCTTGAGGTACCAGATGTGGCAGACAGGTGCCGCGAGTTCAACGTGGCCCATGCGCTCACGTCGGACTTTGCTTCGGGTGACTTCAACGCCACATCGTTCGCAAATAATGCCCTTGTACTTGATTTTCTTATACCGGCCACAAGCACATTCGTAATCTTTAACTGGCCCAAAAATCTTTTCGCAGAAAAGACCATCCCGTTCGGGCTTGAATGTGCGGTAGTTAATGGTTTCCGGCTTCTTGACCTCTCCATGAGACCAACTTCGGATATCTTCGGGAGCGGCGATTCCAATACGAATCTTGTCAAACAGGTTGCTATCAGCCATGGTGTCCAATGTGCTCTGACCACATGAACAATCCCCACACAATCATCGCTGGAGTCTAGAACAGTCGAGAAAAGGGGGTTGGTGAGGTCGGAGCGAACAAAAATTATAGCTTGAAATGCACCCAATTACCGGGTCTAACAGGCACAAACAACCACCTTTCCGCCAAAGGTCCCAAAGCGGGCTTTTGCGGGTTCACAGGCGGCGTACTTTTGCCTGCCCTCATACTACTCAAAAAGTTACGTTTTTGTTGGTGATTTAATCGAAATTATTGGGAATGTGCGGGGCGCATTCGACCGGATGAACACGCCCCTCCATTTCTCTCCTAGACGCCGGAAGAGGCGCTGCGACCAGTGATCAAGCTGATCACGAACAAGATCAGGAAGATCACGAACAGCACATAGGCAATTGTCGTGGCAACCCCTGCGATTCCGCTCAAACCGAGCAGACCAGCAACGATTGCGATGGCGAGGAATATCAGTGAGTTTCTCAGCATAGTTTTGTCCTTACAGTTGTCACTTTACGAGTTCGGATATGTTGATTCCTAACGACTCCCGGCGTGATTTCATAAGGAAAACATAAAGTCCGTTCAATGCATGATGTGAAGGTAAAACCGTAGCCGTGAAGCTGAACACATGGCAGGTATCTGTGCTCCTCGCGATTCTTGCCGCCATTGTGTGTATCGCGGCGCAAGGAATTTCTCCTTTGCTCGCTGGTCAGCCGATTCTCCTCTTCCCCACTGACCTCTACAACCAAATCGAATTCATTGGCTTCGTTTCAGGCGTGGTTGGCGTTTATCTGATGGTCAAAGAATCAGCCTGGAATTACCCCGTTGGCTTGATCTGGGCGATTGCTTACGGCATCTATTTTTTCAGCGTCGCCAAGCATTTCGGCGAAGCATCGCTGATGCTCATCAACGCCGTTTATTTGATTGATGGATGGATTAAGTGGGCGCGAAGATCCGAACAGCCCCAACTACCAATCACGCGGCTTTCTCTTAAAAACTGGGGCGTGATTATCGGAACGATGATCATCTTCATCCCGGTGCTGATCGCCATGCTTAAATCAGTGCGCGGGAATTTTGTTTACTTTGATGCGACGACTACTTCACTTGCCCTCGCCGCGCAGTATTTGACTAACCGCAAGATTTTTGAGAGCTGGTATTTCTGGATCGCCGCAAACATCGTGATCATCCCGGTTTTTATCTACCGCGAATACTATCCGACCGCGATTTTGTACACTGTATTCACGGTGATGGCGGTGTTCGGTATTAAAGAGTGGCGTCAGTCGATGACGTCGCAATCAAAGGTATCTACTCAGTTGCTCCACGACTAATCAACAACTTTGTAATTCGATCATCCTTGCACCTTCGCGACGCTTCTAATGCGCTGTCCATGCTGTCGAATCGTGTATTTGGGTCTGCTCCAATATCCAAATACCTCTTCACTACATCGTAATCACAATGTTTGGCGGCAAGTACCATTGGTTCATCGATAAATAAATAATGCCAAGAACTATAACCACCAACCGCACAAAGTAAAACGCATGCAAGAAAAGCGATAAGGCACCCTCTAGCAAATTTTTTATCAAACTTTTCAAACATCCATTTCACATCTTACACAAACAAAAAGTGGGCCGGTTCATTATGAACCGGCCCACTTCATTTATCAGACTTAGTTGAAGAATCCGACCGAACGAGCCAGTCGAACGTCATCGTTGCCGGTGAGTTCATCCAGATCCTTCAAGCTGAGTTCCTTGTTCGACTTATCTTCCACTGCGACCTTGAGACACAGGGAGCGGAGTTCGTTGACAAGAATCTTGAACGATTCTGGGATGCCTGGTTCTTGGATCGATTCACCCTTAACAATGAGTTCATAAGCCTTAACCCGACCCATAACGTCGTCTGACTTAATGGTTAGCAATTCTTGCAATGTATATGCCGCGCCGTAAGCTTCAAGCGCCCATACTTCCATTTCACCAAATCGCTGACCACCGAACTGTGCCTTACCACCGAGCGGTTGCTGGGTAACCAAGGAGTAAGGGCCAATTGAACGTGCGTGAATCTTTTCGTCAGCCAAGTGCTCAAGTTTAAGCATGTAGATACAGCCAACTGTTACCGGATTAGGAAGCTCATCACCTGTCAAACCATCGCGAACGATTGACTTGCAGCTGTGAGGATCGAGACCAGCGCGCTTGAACACGTTTTTCTCAATGCTTTCCATAATTCCGGCATACACTTCTTTATCAGCTTTGTATGCTTTACCTGGAACTTCGTTGACTTCTTCAGCTTCGAACTCTTCCGCATCAATCGCCATCAACTCTTCCATAGACCGAGTTGAAGGAGCGGCGGTGATACGAGAAACTCGCTCAAGTGAGTCTTGGTCGAGGCTCTTGAGTTTTGCTTCAACCAATGACAGCATATCGCTGAGAGTGGCATCGTTTGCAAAGCGGATGTTCAACATCAACTCGGAGTTCACATAAGCCTTGAGAGCCTTGGTTCGCAGGTGCTCAGCCAATCGTTCAACTTCTTGTAGAATCTCATGCTCGGTTGCACCTTCGAACGCTGGGCATTCGTAGCGGCAACCCAAGTGGTGGCCAACGTAACCGAGGTGGGTTTCCAAGATTTGACCGATGTTCATCCGGCTCGGAACACCAAGCGGATTCAAGATGATGTCAACTGGTGAACCATCCATCAAAACCGGCATATCTTCCACTGGCAAGATTCGGCTGATAACACCCTTGTTACCGTGGCGACCCGCCATCTTGTCACCAACCATGATCTTTCGCTTGGTGGCAACGTAAGCTTGAACAGTCATGTTCGTACCAGCTGGCAATTCGTCACCAGGAATTTGAAGCAACGGCTCTTCCGTTCGATCGCAGATCAAGCGGTCGCGCTTTTTGCTTTCCTTGTAAACATAGTTGATGCTTGGGCTGAGATACTTGAATCGGCTGAAGACTTTAACGTCAATTACAGTTCCCTTTTCACCGTGTGGCAAGGTCAAACTCACGTCGCGGGTTTCTTCTGCTTTCTTACCAAAGATCGCAATGATCAGCCGTTCTTCGGCGGTCATTTCGGTTTGGCCCTTAGGAGCAACCTTTCCGACCAGAATATCTTCTGGTCGAACTTCCGCGCCGATTCGGATGATTCCGTTTTCGTCAAGGTCGCGCAGAGCGTCTTCCCCAACGTTTGGAATATCGCGGGTGATTTCTTCTGGCCCGAGTTTGGTATCTACGGCTTCAGCTTCGTGTCGTTCGATGTGAATAGACGTATAAACGTCATCTTTCACCAAGCGCTCACTGAGAATGATCGCGTCTTCGTAGTTGTAACCGCCCCATGGCATAAAGGCAACAATCAAGTTCTTACCAAGTGCCAACCGACCATCGTCCGTGTTCGCACCATCGGCAAGCGCATCGCCTTTAAGAACCTTTTGACCAGGGAAAACGATTGGACGGTGGGTGAAACAAGTGGACTTGTTGCTTTGGAACATATGGAGCAACTCGTAGGTGTCCACAGTTCCGTCTTCGGTCTTAATCGTGATCATCTTGGATGTCACGGTTTCGATCACACCACTTCGGCGAGCGATCACGCTCGCGCCGCTATCAATAGCCGCTCGCTTTTCGTAGCCAGTACCAACAATCGGAGCATCGCTTCGCAGAGTTGGAACCGCCTGACGTTGCATGTTCGCACCCATCAGAGCGCGGTTTGCGTCGTCGTTTTCAAGGAACGGAATCAAGCTGGTCGCAACTGAGATGATCTGAACTGGGCTGACGTCCATCAGATCAACGCGGGTTGGAGGAACAGCCGGGTAGCTCGCGCCGCCGAACTGCTTGTCACCACCGGGGCAACGCACCGTTACTCGGTCGCCAACGATCAGGCCATTTTCGTCAAGCTGAGTATCCGCCGGAGCAATGCGTAGGTGGAAGTCTTCTTGAGCCGTCAGGTAGACAACTTCGTCGGTTACTCGACCTTCAATCACCTTTCGGTAAGGAGTCATGATGAATCCAAATTCATCAATCCGACCGTGGGTGGTGAGCTGAGAAATCAAACCAATGTTCGGACCTTCCGGCGTTTCAATCGGACAAATCCGACCGTAGTGGCTTCGGTGAACGTCGCGGACTTCCAGCTTTGCGCTGTTTCTTTGCAAACCACCAGGGCCAAGGCTCGAAAGACGACGCTTGTTCGTCAATTCGCTCAATGGGTTGGTTTGATCCATGAACGTGGAAAGCTGGTTGGAGCTAAAGAAGCTCTTGATGCTTGCGCTGACCGGCTTAACACTCAAGATGATGCTTGGCAGGAGGTTATCTTGGTCAGCCGAGGTCATTCGTTCTCGGGCAACCTTTTCCATCCGCACAAAACCGAGTCGCAGTTGGCTGGCTAGGAGTTCACCAACACTTCGGACACGCTTGTTTCGCAGGTCGTCAATGTCATCGTGATCCGCTTCCTTCTTGAGGTACGGCTCCATTTCAATGAGCGTGCGAGCGAGGTCATCGCTGGTGAGGTTTCGGGTGTTGCCCAGAACATCGAGCTTCAAGCGGTTGTTCAAGAAGCGGCGACCGACCTTACCGAGGTCGTAGCGTCGCATATCAAAGAACAAGCTGAAAACAAGTTGTTTAGCCGCATCATCGTTTGCCGCTTCACCTGGTCGCATTCGCTTGTAGATATCAAGGATTGCTTCGCGGGTGTTAGCTACTTTATCTGCGGCAAGGGTGGTTTCGATGTAGTCAGGAAGTCGAAGCAAGTAAACCTTGTCGATCTTCATATCAACGAGCTTGACGGCCGTGTCATGCTCGATCTTCTGCATTGCACCAACGATTACTTTCTTACCTTCGGTGAGTTCTTCAACGGTGCGCGCACCTTCCAAATCTTCAACCGTTGGATTTTCGATCTCAAGTTCTTCGCCGAAGTACCAGTACATGTCTTCGGTAGAACCGAGCGGGCTTTCCATCATGCACTCAAGTTGCTTGACTTCATCGCCCAACCCAGCGAATACACGCTTGGTGAGAATGATTCCCTTATCCAAAACGACTTCGCCGGTATCTGGATCAGCCAGAGGTTCTGCCAACCGCTTGCCGAGAGAGTTTTCGATCTTGCGGACTTGGCGATCCCGCCCTTTATCAAAGCCGTGGAGAGCCTTGACCAGCTGGGTGATCGGCAACTTTTTGGTTTGTGAAATTTGAGTGTTGACAACACCGTTGGAATCGTTTTCGACTTCCAACCAAGGGCCTTCCATTGGGATGCACCGCGCACGGGCGATCATCTGCATGGATGTGTCAACGTCTTCTTCGAAGTAAATCCCGGGTGATCGGCTGAGCTGGCTAACAATGACCCGCTCGCGGCCGTTGATGATGAAGGTTCCCTTGTCGGTCATCAATGGCAAATCGCCAAGATAAACTTCGGATTCGATAACTTCGCGATCTTTTCCACCAAATCGGACGGTTGCCTTGATTGGTGCTTCGTAGGTGAGATCGCGGTCGCGGCAATCCTGCATGCCGTACTTGGGTTCGCCCAAAACGAACTCCGTAAATTCAATGTAGTTGCTCTGTGTAAAATCCCAAATCGGGCTAAAAGTGGTAAAAAGTTCGGGCAGGCCTTCTTCCAAGAAAAACTTGTAGCTGTTGAGCTGAAGTTCAATTAGGTTAGGTACCTCGAGCGATCGGCCAATGCGCTTCGAGGATGGTTGAATGACTCTCATAATTCTCCGGACAGAATCGGGGAAGGAAAATCATACCTGCAACCCCCGGTGGAAATTGGGTCGTTTTGAGTTCAACTAGGCCCTTTGCAGAAGCTCATGGATTGTTCACAAATTTGTCTACGATCAGCACGCCTTTGGCATAAAATGTTTCTATCAGATTAGCCGCCGATACCCCCTTACCAGAGATCCCTGGATACACTGTCCGAATGACAGCTCAAGGCGGTCTTTTGGTCGTAAAGGATACGATTGGCATCCAAAGAAAACGAAGAATCTCGTTGTTTTTATGCGCTGGATTTATTGGTCTATTTTTAACTACATATCAATGGACAGCACCCATCGCATTTTGTGCTGGAATCGCCGCTTTTGTATTCGGTTGTGGGGCGATACCGCCATTAGGAAATGCTTTTCTGATTGAACCCAATGCAAAAACTATCAAAGTCAACAGAAAAGTTCTTGAACTAAAATCCGTTGCTTTGATTGAGGTTTCACCGCTTGCCGAGGCAACATACGTAGTACTTATACATTTTGAAGATAGTTCATGGCTCGCACTTTGCGAAGCTGCAAAAGCCGAGCAGCTCACTAGACTTGCAAATTTAATTCGGCAAATTTTAACGCCAGACCAAGAAAAGTGATTCGCACCGGCAAAATGCGCCACCCACAATTCCCATTTTATTTCTTAAAGTAGGGCGAATTTTAACTATTCTATTAAACTAAAGTTATTAAACTCACTCCGGATACAAACCTGCCCGAAATCAAGGGTTACATAATCAAAATCACTCCCAACGGCGGCCTTTCGGTGGGAAGTAACCGAACAGCCGAACTCAAATCTGCCTGGATACTGACTGCGTTAGGTTGCGCCCTAGCCGCTTGGGTGCTGCCAACTATGTTTGGAATCCTTTGTCTCCTAGCAGTTATTTTTGGAATTTTTGGTTTGATGTCGATGATTCGCTTGCCAGAACATTTTATTGATCCTACAGAATTAACTTTTAGAATTGGTAACAATGTGATCGCTCAAGGGCCGATTGAGTGTATCCAGGTCATGCGAGAACCGATCGGTTACAGCGTCGGGATTGTAAAAAATAATTGTATCCACAAGCACGTTATGCACGTCGAACGCTCGCAAGCTGAACATCTTGCAAATCTGATTCGCTATGTTCTAACTCCCGAGCCAGAACAAACGAACGAAACATCCCCGTCTCAAATCTAATCATGGAACCAGAACTACAAAGGAGGCTCATGAAGTATTCGCTGGTTGGGATCGGCGTATTTTTGCTAATCTCAATGGTCATCGCGGTAGTGCAAAACATTGATGAGCGCAACGGTTACTATGTCGAAACCAATATCCGGGGCTTAGAATATTTTTCGATGAATTACTCACGGGAGTATGTTGAAGTCAATTGGCGCTCTCGTTGCGGCAACTGTGATACGTCCCAGCCAATTTTGGTCAGCGGCAAGCCAGAAATAGTCGGTGATAAAGTCATCTTGCACGACAGAAGCTTTCCAAATAAAATTAATGGAGAGCTGAAAATCCTGCCCGGACAAGCCTTTGCTTACGACTTCAATCCCCCAGATTCGGAGCCAATTACGCTGAATTTTGAGCGTGAAGAGGAACCTCGCCCTTGGCGACGAATCCTGATCCACCTCGGTTTCCCACCAAGCGCAATTCCGTAAAAATAACAGGCTAATGGACAGAATTCCCTCCCCAATTCTGGGGAGGGTTGGGCGGGGTTAATCAGTTGTAAAGGTCTCTCAAGATCAGGCCGCTTTCGCCCGCATCGTACGAAGCTTTGCCACCCGTTCTTCAACCGGCGGATGGGTCATGAACAATTTGGCGAAGCCACCCATTCCCTTCAACGGATTCACGATGTACAAGGGAGCGTGAGCCGCATCGGTTTTAGTAGGAACCATGCTCGTGCCGCGCTCCAGTTTGAGCAACGCGTTGCTCAATCCATCAGGAGTTCCCGCGAACTCGGCGCCCCATTTATCTGCTTCAAATTCTCGCGCCCGCGAAACCGCGAACTGCATAATCATCGCGGCAACCGGAGCCACAATCGCCATGGCTAACAGAGCAAGGATGTTGTTGCCTTCCCCATCGTCACGACCACCCAGGCCACCAAAGATCGCGGCGAATCGAGCGAATCCGGCAAGCATAGTGATCGCACCCGCAATTGTTGCGACCACTGTCATGGTCAGCGTATCTCGGTTGCGAATGTGAGCGATTTCGTGCGCCACCACTCCGAACACTTCATCAGGGGTGAGCAGATTTAGGAGCCCGGTGTTCACGGCAACCGCGGCATGTGATGGGTTTCGTCCGGTTGCAAATGCGTTCGGACTAGGGTCGTTCACTAAATACACTTTCGGCTTCGGAATTTTTGCTCGCTCAGCCAACACTTCCACCATCTGATGAAGATCTGGGGCTTGCGCGGGAGAAACCTCTTGCGCGCGCGCCATGCTCAAAGCCAGCTTATCGCTATACCAGTAGCTTCCAACGTTCATAATGAGCGCAATCACGAATGCAATGACCATTCCCGTATTTCCGCCGAGGATCTGACCCATCAGCACGAAAATACCGGTCAATGCCGCCAGCAGAACTGTTACCTTGAGTGTGTTCATTTCGTTTCTTCAAGTTCTCACAATGCCATTGAAGAACTTGATCTATTCAACGCCTTTGAACTGAAATTTGATGCCAGATAGTCCCAAATACTCGGGGCTTGTGGCTATCCGTTTACTCAAATCGAAATACGAAGGCTTGCTCTTGCCCGCGCGGGGTTGCCGCCAAAACGATCACCGTGGAATTAATAGCATCAATCACTCGAACTGGTTTATAGCTTTCACCAGCAAACTGAATATTTTCGATAGGTGTTTCCCCAGATTGATCAAGGGAAACTAACTCTTCTGTACGGTTGTAGTTCGGCTGCATGACATACTTCTTGGCGAGAATCTTGGTTCGCCCAGGATTCACGGCAAGCGGCAACATCGCGGTCATTTGATTTCCCCGCTTTTTGGGTGGAAACAGTTGAACACCCCCGCTTCGGGCATCCATGACAAACGGCGTCCAATCTGGAAATGTGCCGTCCGATTCGCTCATCAACGGAAGATTGGAGTCGTTCTGATCAGATGTTGCCCCGACGATATGTCCGTCATCAACAAATAAAGCAATTGAGCTCCGTTTCAACCCTCTCGTCATCGCAACCGCTTTGCCCGGATCTAAGCGATAAATCATTCGGGCAACGTAGCGCGTACCTGACTCATAGAGAACTTCACAGACATTCACGATGTCCACCTTGTCTGAAGTGTGAAAATCAATCAAATGACGGCTGGTAATTGACTTCAAAAAAGGATCTTTTGATTCAAATTCTAAATTTGATCTTGAACTCAGCTTTTCGAGAGTTAGGAGATCTTTTGCCTTTACCGTCACTGGCTTTTCTTCAAGTAACTTGAGTTGACGATCTGCAAGTTCAACTTGCCTAACAAAATCCGAATCCTGTTGATAAACAAACACTTGGCCGGCAATCCGAGCCAGTTGCAGATTGTCTTGCTTCAGATTTTCTGTTGCAATCAGCTCGCCCCTAAGGCTAAAACAAGTCAGCTGATTCCCTTTAATTTGAACCATGGTACTTGCGTTTAATAAGAGCGAATCCGCTTCGCATGGCAGAAATTGAGTTGCTTTAGCAACGTATAAAAGGTGAACAGCAGCAATCATTAAAAACCCTCTTAAATTCATTAACGTGGCAGCAACCATATAATTATGCTCTGACTATTCATTTTCTGAATTTTTACTTGGTACCAGGCGAATTCCATCTTTATCGCTACAATAAACATGGAGTGAAACAGCCTGCATCCATCATCGCAATCGCCGGATTAAGCGCGTCGGGCAAAACCACTCTCGCGCAAGATTTAGCTGAGGTTCTGAACGGAACTCTCATCAAGATGGATGACTATTACCGCGATCTGCCCGATCACCTCCACGAAGCGGCTGATTTGAACTGGGATTGCCCCCAGATGTTCCACCTCGACCATTGGCGGAACGACCTCACCCAACTTGCTAATGGCGTTGCTACTCAAACTCCTATTTACGATTTTGTGACGAGCAAGCGAATTCGTTCACAAACCATTTCGCCGCAATCGGTGATCATCGCAGAGGGCCAATTTTCACTTCTTCCGGAAGCTTTGCCTTCTATCCCTTGCCTCAAGATTTTTGTTGATTTGCCCGTAGATCAAGCACTCAACCGCCGACTAGAGCGTGATCAACGAGAGCGAGGCAGAACTCCAGAATCAATCCTGCGCCAGTGGAACAACCATGTGATGCCATCCTGGACAGATCACGTTCAGCCAAGCTCGCTGAATGCTGATGTCCATGTCACCGGCAGTGACCCACGTTCGCAGAATATTCACAAAGTCAAGCAAGCCTTAAATCATTTGCAAGCACAATTCCGGTTCTTAGCCTAGAATTCTGGGAACAACTTTAGCTAACATCTCCGTAGCCTTTCTGGTAATTGCCATGACATTTCTCCCAATCATCGCGGCGGCTGGGCTCTCTGCCTTGCAAATCCCGCCCACCGCACCACATGAATTCATCGGCGCTCATTCGTTAGCGCTCAGCCCAGACGGAAAAAATCTCGCATTCTCCTACCGCGGAGACATCTGGGTTTGCAACAGCGACGGAGGCAAAGCCACACCTCTCACTGATAACGTCGAAATGGACGACAATCCAGTTTGGAGTCCAGATGGAAAGTGGATTGCATTCGCAACGGATCGCAACGGCAACTGGGATATTTACGCAGTGCCGCTTGAAGGCGGTGAAACCGTTCAGCTCACTTTTGGTAGCTTCACCGAGATCCCTTGCTCCTGGGAAGGCAACCTCATCACGATGGATGCCGCAATTGATAAAGGTAGTGCAGGGATTTACACATTAGATGTCACCAATCTGCGGTTAAACGAACTGTTTGTTACGAACTTCCGGCTTGACACACCTGTTCTTTCACCTGATGGAAAAACGGTTGCCTTTACCCACAAGTCGATGTTTCCGTTTTACCGACCTCGATACGAGGGTTCCGGTGCTGCTCAACTCTGGACAATTGGAGCAGATGGCAAAAACCGCAAGATGATCCGCTCAACGCGGTTCCAGCACCTCTGGCCGCAGTTCGGGCCAGATGGAAACATCTACACAGTCACGGTTACTGAGAAAACCCCGAGTTCACACAATATTGATGAACATCCGACCATGTTCGTGGATAACGTAAACCGAACTCCGAATATCTACCGCGTGGATATGAATGGCAAAGCCACTCGCATCACGAATCAAGTCGGTGGTGATGGAACACGATATCTTTCAGTTGCTAGCAAAACCGGGGAAATGGTGTTTGAATCCGATGGTCGCATCATGAAGGTCACTCCGGGCAAAGGAAACGACGGAGCAAGCGTCAAGGCGATTACCGTCACGGGAATTCTCGATGACAAAGGTCGAAACACGAGCCGAAACGTCATCACCAGTGGCGCAGCCGAGGCGACTGTTTCACCTGACGGCAAAAATGTCGTTTTTCAAGTAAATCGTGAACTGTTCAGTGTTCCAACCACCAAAGGCAAGGGGCCAAACGGAGCCGACGCCAAGCAAGTCACTGACTTCGCTGGTTCGGATACTCAACCGATCTACTCGCCAGATGGAAAGTTTGTGTACTTCACCAGCGACCGGGACGGAGCGCTTTCGCTCTACAAATACAACGTCGCCGATGACTCAATCGCGATTGCTCACAAAACGACCACTGATATTCAGGGGATCTCGGTCACCCCAGACAAGAAATCTCTTGTTTACTGGGTGAACGGACGTCAGGGTGGTCTTTTCACTCTTGCATTTGACACAGGCAAGACCACGCGAGTTCTGGATAAGCCATATCTTCAACAATATGCGTTTTCTCCTGACATGCGTTACATCGCATACGTTAAAACCCTCATTAACTCAGGGTTTAAGTATTGGGAAAATAAAACTAACGTTTGGCTTAGAGAAATTGCAACTGGTAAGGAAATCAACGTTACAAAGCTTAATTCGACGGACAATTCGCCTGAATGGTCTGCCGACGGCAAGTACCTTTACTTCTACAGTGATCGTGGCCCAACAGGAATCTTTATCTGCCCCGCGCAGCAAGAAGATGCTCCAAGCAACATCATTGAACTCAAGTACACAAAACCTGAAGGAACCGTAACCGTTGATTTTGACTTCAACCATCCCGAAGACCGCATCCGTCCGTTTGTGAACGGAGCTCAACCAGGCCAACTGTACAGCGATAAAGAAAAGGGAGACCTTTACTTTATCAAGGGTAATAACATCACGCGGGTTGGTTACGATGGTGAAAAGGAAGCTCAAGTTTCCCGAACTGGCGCAACCTCGTTTGAAGTTCTTGGTGATACCAACAGTCTGTTCTACGTGACAGGCGGCGTTCCAACCATTCAAAACATTCGACAGCCGAACATGCCGACAACTGCAGTGGAATATCGCGCAGTTTGGATGCGTGACTTGGTTGCGGAACGAAAGGCCGCGTTCCATGAGTTCTGGCGAACTTACAACCAAAACTTCTACGATGAATATTTCCATAGACGCGACTGGGCGAAAATCCGCGACCGGTACCAACCACTACTTGATGGCGTTGCTCACCGACGCGAAATGTCTAACCTGCTCAACTTTATGGTAGGCGAGCTCGAAAGTAGCCACTCCGAAGTCAGCCCGGCATTTGGAGGAGAACGGTCAGAAACCACCGCTCACCCAGGCTTTACGATTGATTACAGCTACACAGGCCTTGGTGTCCGAGTCAAAGATGTTCCGGCAAACTCGCCTGGCTCTTACGCAAAAACCAAGATCAATCCCGGCGACTACGTGATGAAAGTCAATGGTCAAAGTGTTCGAGCTGATCAGAACTTCTTCAAAATCCTGACTGCTGAGCAAGGCCGCGACATGACCTTTATGGTGAACTCCAAACCATCCATGGATGGAGCCCGTGAAGTCAAGTACCGAGCGATTTCTGCTGGCGCTTTCGGGCAAATCCTTTATAACAACCGTATTGAGTGGCGACGTGAATACGTTGAAAAACTCAGTAACGGCCTGGTCACTTATGTTCACATCGCAGGGATGGGTGGAGGAAACCTCAACACATTCAACGCAGAGATGTGGGAGTACATTCAGGGCAAAGAAGGCGTGATTATTGACGTCCGTGAAAACGGTGGCGGAAACATTGCCGACGTTCTCATTGATGCTCTCGAGCGCAAAATGCATCTGCGGTACGTTCCACGAGACCAAGATGAAGTTCCAGGTCCAGGTCAGCTCTGGGGCAAACCCACAGTGGTGATGCATGCTGAAACTAGCTTCAGCAACGCGGAAATGTTCCCTGCGGCCATGAAAACTCTTGGGCTCGCCACTCTGGTTGGAATGCAAACTCCTGGCTACGTGATCTATACCTACGGCGGAGTTCTTGTCGACGGTACGGTCATCCGACTCCCATCCACTGGCTCTTACCGTGTGGACGGATCGCCACTTGAAAATATCGGTGAAAAGCCTGATATCGAAGTGGATATTGATCCTGATCAATACTTCCGTAACGAAGATCCTCAGCTCAAGCGAGCGGTTGAGGAAGTCATGAAGCAGATCGGCAAGAAAGGTTAGGCCGATACAAAAAATCCCCGCTCTAAGTTGAGCGGGGATTTTTCTTTTACTACGGCAGAATCATCCAAGCAACGCCATCCCACCGATCTAAGTGGGCTTCGACTAGATTAGAGTCGCCAATAAACTGGACATCGAGCGTGACTTCATCGTGCCAGCCAGAAACAAGCCCTATATTCGTGAACCGCTTTGTAAATGAAGTGCGCCGAACCCCGTCCGGATAAATCGTCACACCTTGCTTGCGTTCCGCGAGCCCGCACTGGCCAGCAATCTGGCTGATGGATTCAAATTCAACTGAAGAAGACGGCATACTGCCGTACCAGCATTCTTCGGCTTGCTCGATAGATAACCCACCCGCGTAGTTGTAGCCGCACACAGCAATCGCGATTGACATTGTAGCCAACAGCCCGTATTTCGTCCACTTGGCAACCATAGCTTAATTACCTGGTGGTTACAGTATGCGTTGCAGAACGATAATCTGTTTGTGCAGATTGCGATAATTGATATTGAGTGCCACGGGTGAAACCCGTGATTCAAAACTAAATCGTTCTCTTTCCTTCTTTGTAAACCGCAACAATCTCCCCATCGGTTCCCCCCTGACGCACCTGGAAATCTGCCCGATATCCAACCTCAATCTTCCCAAGCTCATCTGCTTCAAAATTGGCTACCGCCCCGCCGTGCGTGTAGAGGTCAATCCCTTCTTCAATCGAAACGGCTTCCGCCTCTGAAAACCCTTCTGGGCGGTTGGTTGCCGAACGAATCCCGTTCCAAGGATCGCCGGCAACAATTGGACGATCTGAGTTAAACGAAAGCGATATGCCTGCGTCCAAAACGCTTCGGACGCGTTTGAGATTTTGCCAAATCCCATCTGGCAACTGCGCTCGGTACGCATGACCAAACCGATACAAGAACTCAGGTTGCATCGTCACGTGCGAACCCAGTTTTGCCATGCGCTCAATTTGAGCATCGCTTAAAATCATCGCGTGCTCAATCCGGTGAATCTTTGGATCGCGGGTTTTTTCATACGCTTCCATCACCAAGTCGGTGGAACGGTCGCCAATCGTATGTACGGAACACCGCCAACCTGCGGCATCAATATCGGCAATGATCTGCGCAAGTTTTTCGGGTGAATAAATCAGTCGCCCCTGCCCGCCCGTCGTGACAAATCTATCGTAAATCGCGGCGGTTGCGCTCCCGATTGCGCCATCAGCAAATACTTTGAGCCCCAGCACTTTACACTTGGATTCATCCATCGCCGAAATCAATTCTTGGAGCAAAGTTGGTTCAATCGCGCCATTTCCTAGAACTTCGCGCCACTGCATATACATCCGTAGCCGAATCTTGCAGCCTTGCTCACTCGCTAATCGGTAAGCCTGAAGTTCTTTCGCCAAATCCCAGCGACCGGTCATCATGTCAGTCGCGCTAGTGATCCCATACCCGGCCATGGATTCCCCAGCGCGCAGAATTCCCGCGACCATTTCATCAAGGCTTGGCTCAGGAGCCTTGCTCGTCACTCGTTCGTGGGCTTTTTCGAGCAGAACCCCTGTGAGTTCGCCGTTTTCATCGCGGACGTACTCTCCGCCTTCCATGTCCGGAGTTTCGTGTTCGACTCCAGCGGCTCGCAATGCCGCCGTGTTTGCCACGCTGGCATGACCGTTTGAATGCCGGAGCAAGATCGGCACTTCGTTGGAAACCATATCGAGTTGATGGCGACTGAGGTGCGATCCCCAGCGGTTCTGATCGTACTGAGTTGCGTGGAGCCATTGCCCAGGTTCGATATTGGGAAGCCAGTCTCGAACCGCGTCCAAAACTTCTCCTTCCGTCCAGCAGTCGCTTAAGTTTAGTTTGAGCAGGTCAAGCCCAGTTGGCAGAATGTGGCAGTGGGCGTCAATAAATCCGGGCATGATCGTATGCCCAGCCCATTCTCCGCCTTTTAAGTCGCCCCCGACTTGGCTGAATCGCCCATTTTCAACTGCAAACCCGGTCACATCTCCGGGCCACACTTTTGCATCACTCACTACCATTGTTGATCTCCTCTACTACTCGTTCGGCGCTTTCGAGCGCACCTTCAATAAATCCCATCCAATCACACGCCCAGTCACCTGCGAAGTGAATCTTTCCATAAGGTTTGAAACGTCCTGACTCCCTCCCCAAATCTGGGGAGGGGCTGGGGAGGGGTTTATGTGAATAAGGCGCATTTCCAACTGGATAATAAGGAAACGCGCCGCCTGCATATTCATCTGAAACCCAATCGTGAACCGCACCAGCTGTAAAAGATTCTTGAGCCTCTGGATGCACCTGAGCAATTGACTTCAAAACCACATCAACTGGGCTGGATTGCTCCATGAGCTGAATCGCTTCTGCCCCGCAAACATAGACCCCGAGTGCATTAAGATTTCCGCGCCCGATTTCCCAAGTTTGCTGAAATGCAAGGTCACCCAACATCCGGCCTGTCCAGTTTTTATCGCGCCACCATGCGTTTTTAAACTGCAAAACGAGTTTTACAGCTCGTGCCATTTTTGCCGACGGGAGATGGAAAACCCACGAAAGATCGAACGAAACAAAACTACCTTCTGGCGGTGCAAGAGAAATTTGAGATTCGACGTCGAGAACCTTTTCTACAGCGCTGGTAGGTAATGCCATAACAACTCGGTCAAAAATATGAGTTGAGCCGTTCCTTTCGATCACTTCTCCTTGATCAGAAACGTGTTGGATCGGCGAATCCAGCCTCACATCTTGTAATTTCGCCGCCATGCGTTCGCAAAGTTTTCCTCCCCCGCCAGCAATGCGGTAGAGGCTCATGTCCCCGTCTTCACGGTCAAGATAATGCGCGTAGCTTTCAAGCCATCCGTGCAAGCTGACTTCGGAAGTGTCTTCACCTTCATCACTGCGCGTAAACGATTCCACCCACCAGCGACCTCGCACACTTTCACAAATTGAATCTAGCCAAGCCCCGAGAGGTTGATCCTCCCCTATTTCTTCTCCATTTTTGCGCTTGGCAATCAGGGATGCAGCCTCTTCATGAACCAAGTTAGCGTCCCGAGCCGCATCGGGCCAGACTTGATTCTCCGTCGCGAATTCGCCTTGATAAACCACCAACCCCGGCCATTGCGAGCTCTTTTCCGGAGCAACTCCGAACTCCCGGAGCAAACGAATCACCCGGTGATGATCTGCGTCAATCCATTCGCCGCCTGCCTCGTAGTAGCCATCGCCCATCTCGATGGTTTGCATTCGCCCGCCGACGCGGTCGCGTGCTTCAAAAACTGTGACTTGATGTCCGGCTTTTTCGAGAAGCATTGCGGCTCTCAGGCCCGCGATCCCGGCCCCTACAACCCCGACCTTCAAGGTTCTTCCGCCTTCGCCTTCTGACCCGCTCGCATCGCAAAGTCAAGAATTTGGGTTGCTACCACTAGGCCCGCCAGAACCCCTACGATCCAAATGGGCCACTCTAACGAAAATCCGATCATCGCAATCGCTAACACAATAAATGCGAAACCCATCAATTTGGCTCTCACTGGCTCTTTTTTGAAACGGAAAACCCAACTCACGGCAAGCAACAGTGAGATCGCCGCGCCCCACTGCAACAATCCTGTCAACTCTTTAATGTCCATTGAGATCCTTTAGATACTTCTGGCGTGCCGCTTCCCAATCGTGGCGTTCCAGAGGTTCACACCATGAATCTGGATTTTTGTATGTTTGCCAAAGCGATTCTAAGTCTATTCCCAATTTTGAGGAATCCTGCGCCGCTTGGGTTGCCGTTTCCATTTCGTTCACGCTCATTACTCCCAGCAAAACGGGATTGACTCTCAGGCGATCTGCGAGCAACGCCCCGCCAAGTTTCCATCCTGTATTTGGCATCGCAAAAAACGGTACGCCTGCTCCCCAGTCGAAAACTGACTCTTGAACAACACCAACCCGCCGGTCTGAAGCCGTTGCGACGACGCCTTGATAATCTTTTTCAGTGCGCGGGTTGTGAGGTACTAGCACCACGTCGAAGGCATCGTGAAACCGCCATAAGCTAGCGACTCCTAATGCCGAACCTGCCACATGCAGACCAATGGAACCAATCAACCCTTCTTCTTTAGCCGACTGAAGAGCCGCCAAAGCTCCATTGATCTGATGCTCTTCCCAAGCCCGTGCGACACTCAGGAAATAGATCGAAACAACCCCATCTGGTGACCCAGCAACCGCCGCAATGATCTCACCAGTCATGTGGTTCATGGCCTGTTCTTGGTTGTGAGCGTTGCCCACTTTTGCTCCACCGCAGACCACCCAATCGCATTTGGCATCGCGCAGTTCTGCCGCCCATAACGGATTTGCCATCACAACTCCGGGGTTTGACCGCAGGTATTCGCAGATTGCTAATCTATTTTTTTCGTCACATCCGAGCAATCGCCACCAAAGCCGAGGAAATACACGGTTCGTCCGTCCAAGCAGCTCGCTCAACGTAGAATCACCCAGTCAAGTAGCAGAAACACAAATACTCCCATAGAAATAAACCCGTTCAATGTAAAAAAGGCCAGATTCACTTTGCTGAGGTTATTGGGTTTCACCAGGCTTTGCTCATAACCAAGCAAGCATCCCGCGAAAACGACTCCAATCCAGCCTAGCCAGCCAGTGCCCATCAACCAGACGGCTAACCCCAATAATCCGAGAGCCAACACATGAGAAGCCCGGCTGACCAGTAAAGCCTTATTCGTTCCTAAGGTTTGAGGCAAACTCCGCAATCCGTTATCTGCATCAAATTTTTCGTCCTGCAACGCATAAATAATGTCAAACCCCGCTGTCCAGAACATCACCGCTCCCGTCAGAGCAACCACCGGCCATGTGACATCTCCGCGCACTGCAACCCAAGCGGCAGCGGGAGCTATCCCTAACCCCAAGCCCAAAACGTAATGGCAAAGAGGGGTGAATCGCTTAGTCATCGAATATCCAAGCGTGACAAGTAAAGCAATTGGCGCAAGATAAAGCGACAACTGATTTAGCATCGCGGCGGCGAGCAAAAAGATCAAAACACTTCCGTAAAAATAGAGATTCGCCGTCCGTAAGCTCAGTAGCCCGGCTGGAATTGCCCGCACTTTAGTTCGCGGATTCAGCGCATCAATATCTCGGTCTGCGATGCGGTTCCAAGCCATCGCCGCACTCCGGCAACTCACCATCGCCACCACGATCCAACTAAATATCCAACCGCCGGGCCAGATCGAGCCAGACTTCGTCCAAGAAGCCCAGATCATGCCGATCAATGCAAACGGTAACGCGAATATCGAGTGTTCGATCTTGATCATTTCCAGATAAGTTCGAAACCCGCGCCAGCCGGTTACCGTAGTCGCCATTAACAGGAAGTCTACTAAAATCCTAGGTCGGGCTATCGGTCTTTAACCTGCATTTTGAATTTTCCCCGGGACGCTCGGGCAAGTTCTCAACTATCTATTAACTTTAGGGTAAATTTATGCGTCAATTGAGGCGCCATCCTTGCGAGCACGCCTCATTTCCGCGTTCAGAGGGCACTTCCAACATAATGCAGAACAATCTCACTCTCAAAAGGTGGCATGGCAAAAGCACAAAACTTTTTGCGACCATCTTCACTTTTTTGAGTCTGCTCATCCCCACGATGGCTATGGCATCCGGGGCTGAAGCAAACATCAAACTCGAATTTTCGCAGAGCGACAAACTCTTCCTCTACATCTCTCTTGCTTTTGGCCTCATCGCCCTGTTCTTTGCCTGGTTCTTCTGGAACAAGGTTCAAAAAACGTCTCCAGGCAATGAAAAAATGCAGGAAGTAGGCGAAGCGATTCGCTCCGGGGCGATGGGCTATCTCGGCCAGCAGTTCCGAACGATGGGAATCTTCGTAATCTTGATTGCCGTCGTATTGTTCTTCATGTACCAGGGATCATACGGTCCTCTGGTTGCCGCTCTCACGGCTGTGTGTTTTGTTCTTGGTGTTGGAGCCAGCTACATCGCTGGCTACATTGGAATGAAAGCCGCAGTCAACGCCAACATGCGCGTTGCCAACGCCGCACTCACCAGCTATAAGTCTTCTCTTGAAATTGCTTTCCAATCCGGCTCCGTTGCTGGTCTTGTCACCGTCGGAATGGGCTTGCTCGGTGCAACTACCATCTTCCTTGCCCTCCCACAAGACGCAACTAAACTTTTAATCGGATTCGGTTTTGGCGGTTCGCTCGCTGCTCTCTTTATGCGGGTTGGTGGTGGAATCTTCACCAAAGCAGCGGACGTTGGAGCAGACCTGGTTGGAAAGGTCGAAGCTGGCATCCCAGAAGACGATCCTCGAAACCCAGCCGTTATTGCTGACAACGTTGGTGACAACGTCGGCGACTGCGCAGGTATGGCTGCAGACGTATTTGAATCTTACGAAGTCACCTTGGTTGCGGCAATCGTTCTTGGTGCCGCTACTGCCGCACTCTTCCCGACTGAAATGTGGATGAAGTTGATCCTGTTCGCGCTCATGGCGCGAGGTGCAGGTGTCATCGCTTCTATCTTCGGTATCTTCATGGTCAAGGGTTCGGATGACATCAACGTTGATCCGCTCAAGTCCATCCGAAAGGGCTTCTACAGCTCAGCTTTCATTGCGGCTGCGGCAACCCTCGGTATTGCTGCATGGATGCTCGGGGCCTTTGATCAATCTCAGGCGATCAAGACCAGTGAGTTGGTTTCGCAGACTAAATATGATCGTGATGCTGCTCTCGCAATTTTGAAAGCCCAAAAAGCTATTGCGGCCAAAGAAAAGATTGCTGAATACGCGGTGACCCCAGAAAAGGTTCTCGAAGATCCTGGAGTTAAAGCTCTCAATCTTCCGGAGGAACAAGCACAGTTCCAAGTTCAAGGCATTTTGAGCGGCGGAGAAGCAGCCGTTCCTGAAGTTGATGGATTCGAAGGATTCCATCAGTTGAATTTCAACGACTCAAGTCTCGCACTGCTCAACTATGCTGCTCCCGATCCGAATCAGGATCCAACCGCAACCGAACCTAAATACGTCACTTTCCAAGAGGCGTACAAAGGCAAGGAAATTAGGCTCTACGAAATTGAGATCGTTTCCACTCCGGCTGGTCCAGACGGGAAACCAGTAACAGGTGCAGAGCCTCAAAAGCAAACTTTCCAATTTGGACCGATTGAAAAAGAAAGCTTTGAAAAGCAAATTGACGAAACTAGGAAATCAAATCCGTCAGTTCAATACAACGTCAATGCAGAATTTCCGGTCACATTCTATGTGAACTCAGCTAATCAGTTGGTTGCTGGTGTTGATGCAGATCCGAAAAAGTTGAACCTCAGCACTGTTCGGTCTGGTCCGCTTGCTTTTGGCGATACGGTTGCCAACGTTGAGGCCTTTTCTAAAAAGCAACAATCTGATCCTACTGCGGCTGGTAGCCCTCCACCACAGATTTCACCTAAATTGGCGTTTGTCAAACACCAAACGGCTGAATGGTGGCGATTCTTCGTCTGCGTTATTTTTGGAATCATCATGGCGTTCGTTTTCGAAGCCCTGACCGATTATTACGTTGGACTCCACAAACGACCAGTTCAAGAACTTGGTCAAGTTTCAACCGCTGGCCCTGCTCCGATGATCATCACTGGCTTTGCCTACGGTCAAGAAAGCTCGGTCTTTAGCGTCTTCGCTATCGTGGCTTGTCTGCTTGGCCCGCTCATGATCTTCCCGCCAGACGCATTTGGTGGTTATCTCTTGAGCTTCTACGGCATCGCCCTCGTTGGTCTTGGGTTGCTGACCACCACTGGATTCATCCTCGCGATGGATACCTTTGGCCCGATCAGCGACAACAGCCAAGGCGTGTTTGAAATGTCTGGTGCTGGTGAAGAAAGTCCTGAAGGTGCTCGACGGGTTCAACTCCTCGACGCGGCTGGAAACACCACCAAGGCTCTCACCAAAGGCTTTGCCATCGCAACTGCAGTTGTTGCCGCGGTTGCTCTCTTCCACGCTTACGTTGATGAAGGAAAGCTCTCAACAATTGGTATGCGCTTGGAGATTCCAGAAATCTTCCTTGGCCTTCTGATTGGTGGTGCGGCTCCGTACCTCTTCTCTGCCTTCTCCATCAACGCGGTCGGACGCGCTGCATTCGAACTCATCAATGAAGTTCGAGCGCAGTTCCGCAACGATCCAGGCATCATGGCAGGAACCAGCAAGCCCAACTACGCAAAGTGCGTGGCGATCGTAACGAAAGCCGCACAAACCGAGTTGCTTGGCCCTGGAATCCTCGCAATCTTCTTCCCCGTTATCGTTGGTTTCGGCCTTTCCATCGGAAAACCGCTGACCATGGTCAACGGAGTGGAATACAACCTCGTCGGTGCCCAAGCACTCGGCGGATTCCTTGCCGGTGCAATCCTCTCTGGTCAGCTAATGGCGGTACTACTCGCTAACTCTGGCGGTATGTGGGACAACTCCAAGAAGCTCATCGAAGATGGTCTTCATGGTGGTAAAGGAACCGAAGCTCACAAAGCCGCTGTCGTCTGCGACACGGTCGGTGATCCGTTCAAGGATACAGCTGGCCCTGCACTCAACCCACTCATCAAGGTTATGAACCTTGTTGGTCTGTTGCTTGCTCCTGCAGTCATCATGAAGCGACCTGAAGCCGTGACTATCGGAATCACTGTTGTGGCGGCAGTTATGCTCGTTATCGCAATCTGGTGGTCCAAGCGCGGCGGAATGGGTTCCGGCATGGCTAAAGCCGAAGCTGATCCAACCCCTGCTGCACCATCTGGCGAATAATTCCTTTCGCTTAACTCAACCGCCCGTTGGATTTTCCAGCGGGCGGTTTTTTGTTCGCTAGGTTTGTGAAGGAAGCTATCTAATTTCACCCCTAAGATTTGGGAGTGTTGGGCGCGAATAGTGAACAGAAGCAATTCCCTACCTTTGTGTCCCAAAGGTAGGGGCACGATCAAGGATCACGTCCCACGGTAATAGCATCAAGCGCGGTATTATTTTCTCGGCTCAGGGCAACCTGCGCTAAATTCTCACGGAACCTCGTGCCCCCTGGGTCTGATTCACTTCAGTAAAGGGCGGAATGAGACGAAGTTCCGGCGGCAAAACCCACAAAGGAAAAAAGAATATGCCCGAACTCAGTATGAAAGACCTGCTTGAAGCAGGCGTCCACTTTGGACACCAAACTCGTCGTTGGAACCCCAAGATGAAGCGCTATATTTACGGCGCGCGCAACGGTATCTACATCGTTGACCTTCACCAAACCATCAAGCTGTTCCAAGATGCGCTCGACTTCGTTCAATCCATCGTTCAAGATGGCGGAAGCGTCCTCTTCGTTGGTACAAAAAAGCAAGCGCAAAGCGCGATCAAAGAAGCGGCAACCAAGTCTGGTCAGTACTTTGTCACCGACCGCTGGTTGGGTGGAATGCTCACTAACTGGGAAACCATCAGCCAACGAATCGTCCGGTTGAAAGAACTTGATCGAATGGAAGCCGAAGGCTACTTGGCTCGACTT
This sequence comes from Fimbriimonadaceae bacterium, assembly GCA_019638675.1. GTDB lineage: Bacteria > Armatimonadota > Fimbriimonadia > Fimbriimonadales > Fimbriimonadaceae > UphvI-Ar2. The sequence goes on from JAHBTE010000001.1 coordinate 2,474,608, forward strand.
CCTAAAAAAGAAGCTCTCAAGCGAATTGAAGAACGAGACAAACTGCAGCGCTACTTTGAAGGCATCCGCGATATGCAGGACATGCCAAAGTGCATGTTTGTTGTTGACCTCAACAAAGAATCCATCGCGGTTTTGGAAGCTCGAAAGCTCGGAATTCCCATCGTTGCAATCGTCGATACCAACTGCGATCCAGATGATGCCGATTGGGTAATACCTGGCAACGACGACGCGATCCGATCGATCCGACTTGTAACGCAAAAGTTCTGCGAAGCAATCCTTGAAGTTAAGCCGATCAGCGAATCAATGACCGAAGGCGAAGGTGATGACACTTCCTTGGTAGAAGGTGATGAAGATGGCGAAACTCCGGTGCACTTTGGCGAAGTGGAACAAGAATTCCTCCGCTCCTACGACGAAGCGAGTAAGGCCAAAGTCGAAGCCGCTCCAAAAGCTGAAAAAGCAAGCGTAGAACAAGAGGCCCCAGCAGCACCTGCAGAGGCAGAAGCCGAACCAGTTGCCGCCACGACCGAGGAAACAAAAGACTAACTGACATGGCAATTACAGCAGCAGACGTAAAAAAACTTCGAGATCTCACTGACGCTCCGATGATGGACTGTAAAAAGGCATTAGAGGAAGCAAGTGGCGATATCGATCGCGCGAAAGACATTTTGCGTGAAAAAGGTGCAGCGGCTGGTCAAAAGAAGGCCGGTCGGGCAACCAAGGAAGGCATCGCAAAGGTCGCGGTTTCTGATGACAGCAAATCCGCAGCCGGCATCATCGTGGAATGCGAAACCGACTTCGTCAGCCGCAACGATGATTTCAAGGCTATGGTGGATACCATGGTCAATGGAATGCTTGCCGCTGGTCGAGCTGGTGGAGACGTGGAAGTCAACGGTCAAACCATTGATGGACATATCTCTGATGCAGTCGGACGAATCCGCGAAAACATTCAACTTCGCGCCGCTGAGTTTTACAAGGCTGGCGAAGGTGAAAAGCTTGCGGCTTACAACCACCACGATGGCAAATGGGCTAGCGTAATCGTTTATTCCGGAGACGGAGACGATGCCGCAAAGCAAGTCGCAGTTCAAATCGTTGCGTTCAAGCCTAGCTTCCTCACCAAGGATGAAGTCCCCGCCGACGTCATCAACAAGGAAATGGAAGTCCAAAAGGCTCGAGCAATCGAAGAAGGAAAGACTCCTGAAATGGCTGAGAACATCGCAAAGGGTCGAATCAACAAGGAGTTCTACAAAGAACAAGTTCTTTTGGAACAACCGATTTACCTTGACCAAAAAATGACGGTCAGCGATTACCTGAAGCAAAACGGTGGCATCACCATCAAGAGCTATTCCCTCCTCGCGGTTGGAATGAGCGGCGAAGGCACCGAAGAAGACTAAAATAAACACATATGGGCGATGCAGTCAAATTTAAACGCGTCCTCCTCAAAATCAGCGGTGAAATGCTGGGAGGAAACGCCGGGTACGGATTAGAAGTCGATACCCTTGATTACATCGCCCAGGAAGTTAAAGCCGTCCACGAACTCGGAGCCGAAGTCGCTATCGTAGTTGGGGGCGGCAATTTTGTACGTGGATCAGCATTCAGTGAAAGCGGTGGCATCAATCGCACAGTCGCTGATCACATGGGAATGATGGGAACCATCATGAACGGCCTCGCTCTTCAATCTGCCATCGAAAAGGCCGGTATTCCCACACGAGTTCAATCTGCGCTTGATATTTCTGCAGTTGCCGAGCCATTTATCCGGCGACGCGCGATCCGCCACATGGAAAAACGGCGTGTCGTCGTTTTCGCAGGTGGAACCGGAAACCCTTACTTCACCACCGATACTGCTTCAGTATTGCGCGCTTTAGAAATCGATGCTGATGCCCTTCTTAAAGCTACCAAGGTAGACGGCGTTTACAATAAAGATCCCCGCAAGCACCCAGACGCGGTGAAATACGATAACCTGACTTTCACCGATGCAATCGACCAGAAATTGGCGGTTATGGATCAAACTGCATTCACTATGTGCCGCGAGCACGGAATGCCCGTCGTCGTACTCGATTTACTCAAACCAGGCGGCATGGCCCGAGCTGTCAAAGGGGAACAAGAGGGCACGTTAGTCCAAGGAGGATAACAAGAATATGAGTGAAATTCTCACAGAAGCCGAAAGGAAAATGAAATCAGCGGTTGAAGCAACCGGTCACGACTTTGGTCGAATCCGAACTGGTCGCGCAAGCACAACAGTTCTCGAACCTATCCTGGTTGACTACTACGGCACACCGACTCCGATCACTCAATGCGCTAACGTGAGTGTTCCTGAGCCACGACAGATTTTGATCTCCCCCTACGATAAGTCCATGATCGGGCCAATCGAGCGGGCAATCCAACAAAGCGACCTCGGGGTGAATCCTAATAACGATGGAAACGGCATTCGTCTCAACTTCCCTCCTATGACCGAGGATCGCCGAAAAGAACTTGTGAAGCAAGTCGGTCACCGAGCGGAAGAAGGCTGTGTTGCCATCCGCAACGTACGACATCACGCCCTCAACGAACTGCGTGAGCAGCAAAAACAAAAAGAAATCACCGAAGACGATCTAAAAGGATTGGAAAAGCGACTGCAAGACTTAACCGACAAATACGTGGCGGAAACCCACGACTTGCAGAAGAAAAAAGAAGTCGAAGTGATGGAAATCTGAGGCCAAATTTGGCTTCTACCGCGCTCAACTCCGTTCAGCAGAACGCCCTTACTATGGGAATCAATCTCGATTCCCTGCCCGCCCACGTAGCCATCATCATGGACGGCAACGGTCGCTACGCAAAAAGCCAGGGCCTTATGCGTTTATGGGGCCACCGAGAAGGCTATAAAACACTCAAGAACGTTCTTCTCTGCGCGGCTAATCTCGGCATCAAATACCTGACGGTTTACGCTTTCTCAGCCGAAAACTGGCGACGACCCGAGGATGAAGTCGGTGGTTTGATGAAGTTGATTGAAGAAGCCGCTCGCTATGAACTTCAAGGTCTGGTTGAGAACAATGTTCAAGCCCAGGCGATCGGACGACTTCACGAAGTGCCGCAGGGCCTCCAAAACGCTCTGGCGGAAATGAAGGAGAGCACTAAGAACAACACGGGAATTAAATTCACGCTGGCCATCAACTACGGCGGGCGGGCAGAAATCGTTGATGCAGTGAAAGCTTTGATTGCAGAAAATCCCGCCGAAATCACCGAAGAAGAACTCGCTAAACATCTCTATGACCCTTCCATCCCCGAGCCAGATTTAATGATCCGCACTGCCGGTGAACTGCGCTGGTCGAACTTCTTGATTTGGCAAGCGGCGTACTCAGAACTGTTCGTCACCGATGTCACATGGCCAGAATTTGGTGAGAAGCAACTGCTTGAATCGGTTGCGCACTATCAAAAGCGGGTTCGCAAATTTGGTGGTTTGGCCGATTCTCAGTAGGCCCAACACACTCAAATGACAACCTTTGACTACCCAATTTCGTCTGTATGTCGTATCCTACGTGAAGATAGTTACCGATACAACTGAGGGAACCTATGCAATCACTGGCTCAACAAATAGAGGAAGCGAATAGCGATGAAGCTGACCCATCTCCACAAATCCAGCTCTCAATATTCTGAGAAGCGGACGAGCCGTGCATTATTCCGATGGTTTGTTCTCTCTCAACTTATTCTGTGGACACCTTCAGTTAATCTTCAAGCTTCCGCCGATCATCTTGAGGAAACGGAGGAGCTAGTAACTTCTATCCCGGTACAAACTGAAACCGAACGCCGTAATATCGTCAACGATTTCCTTCGTTCTCTAGAATTCAACAAATCTGAATCCAAAGAAATTGTTCAGCGGAATATTGAAGCCATTCGGCTGGCCTCTAAGGCGTACGACGTTCCCGATTGGATGATCGCAACCATTATCTATGTTGAAACCGCTCAGGGCATCCCCGCCGCATGGCGGTGGAACGATTCCGCTTCTCGCGATTTATTTGTTGGATTCGGCAGACGAACAAGCATGGGCGTGATGCAGGTTCAGCAAAATCCAGAAGAACTTGGCTTGGACGACCACTGGCAACGCATGATGTTCGCCCGGGAATACCAAGCAAACGAAGATTTACAGATTCTGGACGGGGCGAACCATATCGCCGCGGCTCTCAACCAACCCAACCGGAGCGACTGCCGCAATCCCGGTTTTGTTTGGAGCACTCACAAGCTCCGAGTTGTGGCTCACGAGTACAACACAGGGCCAGTCAACTGGAAAAACACTACTTGGCAAGAGGCGGTCACTTACGAATACGGCGAGCTATTTACCAAATTCCTTCCCGATGCTTACCGCGCGCTCTATGGCAACGATCTGAGCGAGTGGCCTCTACTGGATGTTCCCGAGGAGTTGCTCGTACCGATCGAAGAAGAGCCTGAGCCCGTGCAAGACTCCTTATAAATCCTTCTGCTGATACGGCAAAATTATCTTGTTATTCCAAATTCCAAAAGTCAATCCAATCACGGCAGTTATCGCAAACATAATAGCCTGATACAATTCACCCCAAGGAATAAAGGCTAAGATCGGCATGAACAGCACTTGCCAAAAGAAAATTAACTCCATTGTAAGTCGTAGCTTTACTACTCTATCTAGCTCAGAAAATCCATTATTCGAAAAAATCCCAAGAATTGTAAACCAGCTCCTGCGCGTACTCAGAACCAAGCATGCTATCCCAGATGCTGATCCGATTGCGCCGCTAATCGCCCAATGATTAGGAAATTCTCCGCTAATCATAACAAATGGAAGCAGAAGCAAGACAAGGACATAAAGCATATTCCTTGCCTAAAGTACGCTGTCCGCTTGCATCAAGTTACGTTAAGCCTATCTAAGACTTTGCGATTGATGAGGGCAAAACAAAAGCTCATCAATGTGGCAATAAACAACATCGGATATACATCCTGGACTGGCTCCCAACCCAAAGCGAACGGATTAACCAAAACAAGCTGCATCAAACAAATCAATTCCGCATACAAAAGCCACTGCGCTGCCCGGCTGACTTCAAATTGCTTGCACTTAGTTTTAAATCCCCGATCAATCATAGTTCGCAACGCTTTGTAGCCCGATTCCAGGCTTAACACGCCGAAAATAAGAGCCACCAGAGAAGCAATCACCAACTCGTTCCGGCCAGTATCAAACAAGTGAAACACCACCTGACCGAGCAAAAGCATCAAAGTCATTACAGTTGCATTGAGTACAAATTAAATCGCTAGCTGGTTGCGAATAACCTCTGCTGGATGTTCCCGAAGAGTTGCTCCTTCCGGTTGAGGAAGAGCAACAAGAATCAAATCTTAATTAGGTTCGGGAGCGGCACTCACCGCAGGAACATCGGTGTTTTCACAAACTCCTGAATTCTCTGCTTCCAAAACTGCATTCAAACTCCGAATCGCCACTTCAATGTGTTTTTCTTCCGGCTCTTCGGTGGTGATGAGCTGAGTTGCCAGGCCTGGCTTGAGCAGAATATTCACCCAGCGGGCATCCTTCATCTTGCCCGCCGCGCGAATCACTTCATAGCTGATTCCAGCGATGATTGGCATGATAATCAGCAGTTCCAGAGTCAAGCGGAACAACACGGCCGCCCCGCCCGTGATTTGGTAGGTGCCGAACGTTGGGTACCGCGGAATCCACACAGACATCAAAAAGCCGATGATCACCACTATGATCGCAAAGTTTGTTCCGCAACGCGGGTGCAAGCGAGTCTGAGCCATGCAGTTAGCTGAGTTCAGTTCTTGCTCAGCTTCGATGGTGTTGATTGCTTTGTGTTCGGCTCCGTGGTACCGGAAGGTATCCAAAATCGCAGGTAACCGCCGGATGAGAGCCAGGTAACCAATAAACATGATCACCTTCAAACTTTCCGCGACGAAGTTGGTGAAAACCCCTTGCATGTAAGTCGCTTTCGCCAATTCGCTCGGTTTGTAGCCGGTGACCCATTCAGCTGTACCTTCGGGAACGGCTTTGAATAAAAAGAACCCGAATCCCAAGCTGAAAACTATCGCCACGCCAATCGCCAGCTTTTCGTTTGTGCTTAGCGCGTATTTGATCGGCTTCCAGAAAACAGTGAACAGCAAACATAGAACTGCCGCTACTGCTGCGACCATTGGAGCCAGCATCGTATTGGGGTCAAACTTTGCGCCACTCAGCACTGGGCTCCACTTGCCAAACAACAGCGCGGCAATTACGCCGAGCACGAGAGTTGTGAGAGCAAGGTTGCGAAACTCCTTGGGAGTCGCCTTCGCCATCTCCTCGTTTTCAGCCGCGACTCGCTCGCGATCTTCTTCCGCAACGTATCGCTCATCCAACTGCACAGAACTAGCGAAGTTCATCGCCCGCATGCCCAGGGCCATAGTATCAAGAAGTGCCAACGTTCCGCGGAGAAACGGCTTCTTTAAAAAGTCGAGTTTGCCGATCCAAGTTTTGGTGAGGGGTTCGGTTTTGACGATGATTTCGTTGTTCGGTGCGCGGCACGCCACCGCGTAATAGTTCGGCGAACGCATCATCACGCCTTCTGGCACCGCCATCCCTCCAAACTGCAAATACTCGGCCTGCGGTTCCTTCGACATGTGTTTACAGTGTACCTATCGGCACTTTCGCCTCCCGGCTCTATGCTGGGCGCGCAATTCCTTGCCAAGCTTTTGGGGTTACTCGCATTTATTCCCGCCCTGAAGATCGGGGAGGGTGGATGCGTCAGCAGACGGGAGGAGTTGAAAGCTTTAGCAGATACTGCCAACCCCTCTCTTTATCTCTCCCCAACCTTTGGGGAGAGAATCCCATGCCGAGATCCTTCAGACTCAGCAAACGTTGAGATTGCAAATTCCCTGCCGAAGCATGGAGAGGGTTGGTTGGGGTTGATCTCGCGAAAACTGAGGAAGACCAATCATAATATTTGCGTGAGCATCGCGAGCTACGATATTATTCATACAGATTCAGGCACGGAGTTTCAACCGACAAAGTTAGAACTACGGGTCTGGAAAAGCATAAGACAAATATTTGCTCTAATGGTAGTTCTTGGGTTCATTCTTGATATATACGTGTTCCGAAGACCCTATCCAGATTGGCTTTGGGGAAATCTGAAATATTGCTTTTATTTGGCACTTGTTTTCGCTCTTCATAAAGACTCGGAGCCAAAGCCGTTCATCATCGACCGCACTAACCAAACAATCACTTACCGAGAAAACACTATCCCGTTCGATGATCTTCTTCACTTCACGGTCGAAGCCGCTACCTTCCGCGATAAAGTGGTGATGGTGACAAAAACTACAAGGATCGATCTGACAGGCGGGCTATCTACCAAGAAAGCGGAAAAGCTCCGCGATACTTTGGTTGAAGCGATCCCCTTCACCCTCCCCCGCATTGAGTTTCTCGAATCGAAGGTCGTAACAAATTAGAGCAACTCAGGGTGCCCCTTTCTCGTACAATGTAAACGTGAAAGTCAGCGGCTACGAGGTTACTGAAACAAGTGACGGACTGATTCTGCAAAAAAACAAGCCGAGTTACTTGCTGATAATAGCCACAGTCGCAATAATCGGGTTAATAATGTGGATACCCGTTTGGAATGGCAGAAAAACCTCCCAAGAAGCGTTATGGGATGCGCTGTTTTATATTGTGGGATTCGCCATAGTATTGCTACTATCTCGGCCGTGGCTCCGCAAAAAGCAAGTTCGAGTCAGCCTTGAAGAGCGAGCAATCTTCCTTAACGATCAAAAAGTTCCCTTCGAGGAAATTACTGCAATTAGCACAGAGCGTGCCTGGTTCTATCACGATGTAACGGTCTGTACCCAAGACAAGCCAATTGTTATTCTCCCATGGGTCACTCAATACAACGGAACGAGACTATGCGAAATCATCTGCATACGACTCCCCGAAAAAGAATCTCTTCGACTCATGCCTTGGGGAGTCTCGACCTGGGCGGATTCCCAGCGTCAAACCCCGACTCAATAAACTCTGTTTCTCACTTTTGTTAAGATTTGCCCCACACCTGGGAACTTCCCCCCTTTTAACACGTCATAATAGGCTAGGAAGCCCCCAAAAGGGCAATCCAAGGAGCACAACACATAAATGGGTTCAGTCCATGATAAGTTGGAGCTCTCGGAGGACGAAGCATTTGCTCTTCTCACCCTGGCAATGACCAGCGAGATGGCACTTGATCCAGATTCCGAAAAAGCGGTTAAAAAGCTGGTTGAATACTGCAAGAAACATCAACGCAATCATAATCAACAGCCAGTTCTAGACTGCGAGCTCGTAGGAGCGGGGTAATCCCCGCTCCCAACTATTTTAGAGGGGTGCTTTTTTGATACAATTATGTTTGAAGCATTAGTGAGATGGAATACGGGAATTTTAATGTTATGATTTCTCCTGAGCGTGTAGAAATCCGCGAAAGAACTGGATGGAGAATCTTCTTCACAGGAATTCTCGCGCTATGCGTTTTCGGACAGATTTATCGAGTTCTCACAGATCCTCCCACCCCTCAGCCAGGCAATATTAGTGGATATGTGCTTGAATATTTAAAACCTTTTATTTATATTGGGTTTGCATACGTACTTGGCTTCTTTCACCGCCCTCTATTGATTGAGATCAATATTGCGAACAACGAGATCATTTATGAGGGGCGAAGTGTTCTTCCCCCGTCGCAACTCATGGTCACGCACAGGCAAGAAGCACTTTCCTCCCAGCTCATGATGCAACTTCCTGATGGTCATCTCCACACATTCACTTTCATGGGACGAAAAAAGGCGAAAAAGCTTTTAGATGCGCTGAATGAAGTTCTTCCCCCAGAAAAAGAACGTTGGAAAGAATTTCAACGAGAATTCAATCTTCGCCGAGTGGGACAGAGTGCTGAGACCATGTTATGAGCACTTCAACACTAGATAAAAATGCGCTTAAGCCTCTTACGGAAGAACTCGGCTTAGAATTTTTTCTTAACGATTTTACAGATTTGGTATTTGGTGCTTCCCAAAAAGCGAATGCACTTTTTATTCGATCACTTTGGTTACTTCTACTGCTACGTTACACAATTCCAGCAATCGTCTCGATCTATCAGAATCAGCCTTATCTGACTACACTTCACTTTTCGTTCATCGACTTCTGTTGGCTGCTCATCGTATTAACCGCAACCTGCTACATTCGTCCTCACCACTCAATCATTACTCACGATGGGCTTTATAAACCGTTCCCTAACGTCAAAGGTCAACGCATAATTGGAATTGGGATCGGACGCACTTGGTCTTGGCGGTATAGAGTAACTGTTCAGACTGAGCTACGCGAACATATACTGGTCGAATTTATTAATCGCAGATCAGCAGAACGACTTGAACAAATCATTCGCGAATACTTCGCGGCCATCAACCATCCCGCCGGAATCTCGTACAACTAATAAATCAATGCTTTCAAAAGTCATTGCGAACCACAAAATATCTCAGACTCAACCCGATCTACTTCTGCGCTATATCCCTCAATTCAGATGGTTTATGATTTGGATTCTCTTCGGCCATGCCGCCGGCACGCTTGTGGCAGGCATGGCTCTCAACAAGCTATTTCCAAATATTATTTTTGCGATTCTCACCGCCAGCGTGGGTTTCATCCTGCTTCTGCAAAAGGTGGTTGAGATCAAGTTCTCGCCAAGCACCAACGAAGTCTTTGTGAACGGGGTTTTGCGGGGCGAGTGCGACAAGCTCATGCTATTAGAAGAAAAAGCTAGTCTGGGATCTAAGCTCAGCATCTTTACGACGGACGAACTCATCCACTCTGCAACTTACACCTCAAAAAAGCAGATCGCAGAACTCAAGGCGCTCATCGAAAGCTACCTTCCACCAATAGAAGAACGCATCGAAAATATGGGCGAGTGGCACGAGGCCAACTAGCCACCTTTACGAAATCCTTACGCCATTCCGCCGGATTCCAACACATTCCCCCACCCGCCAACGCGTAGAACTAAACACAGACGCGGCGGATGAGTTCACCCACTTTCCACATCCGCCCGTCAAACCCAGGAATTAAGATATGGCACAACGCGAAGACTACCGAAATACTTCTCACACAGAACAACGCGAACAAAGCGGTTATCAACAAGCGGGCGGCCCAGATCACACCACTTTGGTTCCAGAAGAAGAAATCAACCCCCAACTCCGCAAGGATGATACAGAACCCGAGTACCAAGGCGACGACCTTGACCCACGGCTTTACCCGCAGGATAACGAAATCAACCGACGGGCTCGCAATGAAGGCAATATGCCGGGCAACGAAGCCGAAGACCCCAACCAAAAGCGGAATCCTGATTCAACCGGAAACATGCCGGGGAATGAAGAACCCCCGACTTCTGAAGAAGGCCCGTGGAGCAACGACCAACCAGATTACGGCGAATTCCAACCTGACCGTCCGCACAGACCAGGCGAAGGTGAACAAAACCCGCTCCGGATGGGCGACGGTCAAAACCCTAAAAATCCCACTCCACAAGGCACAGTCAACGAGTCTGAATAGGCTCGGGCTGAGCGCAAAAATGCGGTGAGTCCTTCCCGCCCGAAGGACGAGCCGCTTTTTTGCGCGCGCGATATATTTCCACTTCAATGAATGCTGTTTTGATTCCCGCCCCGAAGATCTGGGAGGGTGGATGCGCTAGCAGACAGGAGGGGTTCATTCCTACCCGCAAAGATATTCACACTGTGTGGAAATCTTATTAGAATTTATCGACACAATTCGTCAATAACATCGTAGAATACAAACGTGAAGCCAACCAATAGAAGGCGGAACAAAGGAAGACCTCACCTCTGAGAGAAACCGGATTCGGTATTCGTGCCGTTTCTATCAATCGGATGGTGAAGAATCCAAAATTAGGTAACGGCTTTTTAGCCGGAACCAAACAAAGCGTAGCAGAGAGACTTGTTCTCAAAAGAAGCAAAGGTTGCGATTTATCGTGGACTGGCGCGGATTGAACTGTTGCGAGAAACGAGGAGCGAGAAATTGCAAGTCGTTTCGCAAAATTGAGTAGTCCCTGCCGCTTGCGGCGGGGCTTGCTCTTTTTAGAGCGCAGCGATTTTGCTTATCTTCTTTATGTTTGTGAAGATGTGCGCACAACTCATTCCCGCCCCGAAGATCGGGAAGGGTGGATGCGCTAGCAGACAGGAGGGGTTGAAGGTTCAAGCAGATGCTGCCAACCCCTCACTTAATCTCTCCCCAAACTTTGGGGAGAGAATTCGGAAACCCGCTCCCCAGTATTGGGGAGGGAGATAAACACCGGCCTCGCATGGGGCTGCCGAGATATTCACACTATGTGGAAATCTCAATAGAATCTTTAGACACAACTCGCTCATTCCGTCGTAGAATACAAGTGTGAAGCCAACGAATAGAAGGCAGATCAAGGAGGAAATCTTCCATGAAAGGAAATGCAAATAGCATTCGTGCCGTTCGCACCAATCAGGGGATGAAGAATCCAAAGTTTGATAAAGACTCTTGTAGTCCGAATCAGCTAAGACGCGACAGAGAGACTCGTTCTCATATGAAGCAAGGCGGCGATAATAACGCAGGCTGAGTGGATTGAACTGTTGCGACGAAACGAGGAGCGAGCAATCGCAATTCGTTTCACAAATTGAGTAGCGACCTCGCCGTTTTCGGCGGGGTTTGCTCATTTATTAGGTGCTTATTGTTCTACAAACCGAGCACTCTTATCATTTCTTCCCCAAACTAAGAATTAAGAATTAGTAGCTATGTGCCCGAGTTCCCTCCCCAAGATTGGGGAGGGCAGGGCGGGGTTGACCTGCAAAGCTCAACTCAATAGCAACCCACCTCTTAATCTCCTCCCAGACTTGGGAGGAGGACTCAATTCCAAATTCTGCTGGGATCAAGCTCTCATCTTTGCGAAAAGTTGAGAGCCGACGGGTTCCCTCCCCAAGATTGGGGAGGATTGGGCGGGGTTGACCTGCAAAGCTCGGTTAAGTAGCAACCCTCCTCTTAATCTCCTCCCATACTTGGGAGGAGAACTCAACCAGCTAAGTGTCCGCTAAAATAAATTCATGCGCCGGCCAGCTTCGGAAAAATCAAAATCCCACGCAAAGCATCTACGCAAATCTATGACCAAGCCCGAGGTCTTCCTCTGGACAGAATTCCGCAAGTGGCGCGAACATGGCATCAATGTCCGCCGCCAAGTGCCAGTCGGCCACTATATTGTTGATTTTGTACACCTCGATTCTCATCTTACGATCGAAGTCGATGGGAAAAGCCACGACGAATCCCGCGAGAATTATGACGCCGAACGCCAAGCCTATTTGGAATCCCTTGGCTATCAAGTTCTGCGTGTTTCAAATGACGACGCCCTATTTAGAACTCAAGAAGTTGTCGAACATATTTGGAACGTCATTCAGAACTCTAAATCTTGATCTGTGTTTTTTGGGTTCCCTCCCCAGGGCGGGGTTGACCTGCAAAGCTCGGCTTAATAGCAACCCACCTCTTCATCTCCTCCCATACTTGGGAGGAGAACTCAATCCCAAAATCCATCTAATACGAGCCTTCAATTTGAAAAAATGTTATGTCTCTCCGAGTTCCCTCCCCAAGCTTGGGGAAGGTGGATGCGACAGCGGGCAGGAGGAGTTAAGTAAAATTGCCTTGTCTCATTTGTGACACCTAGTGTTATACTAACTACATGAAGGCATGGCATATTATTGGCCTTATAGTCTTGGGTGCTGTTATCCGCTCAGCGTTTATCCCACCTGAGCCTGACCCTTATCCATCTTCCGTGCCTAGCCTAAGCACAGTCCCACCCATAGATCTATATTCGAGCACCGCAACTAACGATAACTCCCAAGCCAATGAAGTCTCAAGTGAAACCGTTCCAGATAATACTGATATTGAGCTTGAAATCAACACGGATTCTGAAGACCTTCCTTCTGATGAGCCATCTATAACTTTTGATACTGCTCCCGAACCGTCTGCTTATCAGCAATTTGGTAAACCCCGAACTGCAATTCTCCGAGAAGCTAGAAGAGTTTCTGAGGAACTGATCAATACCAAATTTTATTCGCCTTTAATCCTAACCGATGGAAAGGTTGCTTTTTTACTTTCCGAAGCTCGATCTGAAATTTCTGCTAACTCGCTTTGGGTATGTTCACGGTTGGAATTTAAGAATGGTACATGGATTGCATCAAAAACAGAAGTATCAGAAAACTCCGAAGATTTAAGTGCTCTGGCCAAAGGCATTAGTTCACCTGAAAGCGAACTAAGCGTCGAACCTGCTATTTTAACGGGTTTAGCAGAAGCTTACTTACCAACTCGCTCACGTGCGGATTCTAACCTAGAGAGTTATCGATCAAGCTATAGCTCGTATTCTGCTGATCAGTTAAAGGATGTCTACGCAGAGAGACTAAAAGAAATCACTGAATCCTACGAAGAGCGTTTGGCAGAACTTTCAGCAAGTTTGAGCCGATCCTCCTATGGTTCATCTTCTAGTTATCGCTCGTCATCAGACTATCATGTTAGTTGGGAGTACAAACCTCATGTTGCTGAGAATGGAAGTTATTATGGAGAGATTTCAGACATCACCTATCGACCGAAAACGGTTCATGTAGGCGGCTACTTCCGACGGGATGGTACTTATGTTCGAGGCCATTATAGAAGTAAGGGCCGGTAGTAATCGGTTAGAGCAAGTCCGCTAATGTCCAAACTTTGTCCTCTGCAACATTAACTCCCTCTTCAAACTTGAAAAAGGTTCTGACTGTATTTGCCTCATAATTTGTGCTCCTTACTTCTTTAGGTGCTCCTCGCACACTGTCCCATTTCGTTAGAACGATCTTGGGCTCAGCTGGTACGGTGACCACCGGTGGAAATTGAAACTCCATAGACTTGAGTTCATGATATATTGTTTTACTCAGGGTTAACCAATCTTCGAAATTGCGACTTTTATCATCTGTAACGTAATAGAGATATGTATGCCATTCATCGTAAATGTCTACCCAATAGTATGGCCGTGTTTTTGGTTCTTTTCTATCACCTGGATTTAGAAAACTGCCAACATACTGATTATTGAAAGACAAATGTTGGATAAGCTGATTTAAACAGGGGATGATCAATTCAGGTGAAATGAAATCTTTTACTGACATGCCTCACACTCCTCGCCGTTCATCATCGCCTGAATCGAGCAAGCCGCGCGTTCGGCTTCGGTGAACTCACGAACTGGCGCAGAAACAACCGCTTCCCCACCAACAACCTCTGCCTTTTTGACCGCGACGGTGGCCTTTTCGATATTAGAAGCCCCCAGCGTGCGGAGGTAGTAGGTGGTTTTGAGGCCGACGTGCCAAGCCCGGCGGTACATGTGCGAAAGAGTCTTCAAATCCGCTTGACCAAGGAACAGGTTCAGCGACTGCGACTGGTCAATCCACTTTTGACGGCGCGCGCCCGCATCAATGATGTATTCGTACGAGATTCCGAACGCCGTGGTGTACTTGGCCTTGAGGGCATCAGGAATTCCATCCACATCTTTGAGCTCGCCATCGAAGTATTTGACCTGGTCAATAAGTTCGGGAGTCCATAGGCCACGCGCCTTGAGGTCTTCCACCATGTAGGGGTTGACCACCACAAAGTCGCCGCTGAGGTTGCTCTTGACGTACATATTTTTGTACAGAGGCTCGATGCAGGGGCTGGTGCCCATGATGTTGGCGATGGTCGCCGTGGGGGCGATAGCCAGCACGTTGCTGTTGCGCATGCCTTGGCTCTTTATCTTCTCGCGCAGTTCCGCCCAATCGAGGCGTCCGCCGCGTGGAACTTCCACCGGAACCCCTCGTTCGCGTTCCAGCAGTTCCAGCGTATCTTGCGGCATCAGGCCACGATCCCACTTGGAACCTTTAAACGTGGAATAGCTTCCCCGCTCGGCGGCGAGGTCGGAAGACGCTTCGTAGGCGTAAAACGCAATCGCTTCCATCATTTCGTCGTTGAACTCCACCGCGTCTTCGCTGGCGAAGTCGAGACCCTTTTTATAGAGAGCGTAGTGCAAGCCCATCACACCCAGGCCGACCGGTCGGTGGCGGGTGTTACTGGTTTTTGCCGCTTCGGTTGGGTAGAAGTTGATGTCAATCACGTTATCCAGCGCACGCACGGCTACGCGGATGGTTTCGCGCAGTTTGGTGTGGTCTATTTCGCCGGTTGGGGTGAGGTGGTTGTCGATCAGAATCGAACCCAGGTTGCAGACCGCAGTTTCATCCGCACTGGTGTTGAGGGTGATTTCCGTGCAGAGGTTGCTACTGTGAATGACCCCGACGTGATCCTGCGGCGAGCGCAAGTTGCACGGGTCTTTGAACGTGATCCAAGGATGCCCGGTTTCGAACAGCATCTTGAGCATGGATTTCCACAGGTCAAGGGCTTCTACTTCTCGACCCCAGATTTCGCCCCGCTTGGCCATTGCTTCGTACTCGACGTATTTTTCTTCAAACGCCTTGCCGTACAGGTCGTGTAGGTCTTTGACTTCGTTGGCGCGGAACAGAGTCCAGTTTTCGCGGGCTTCCATGCGCTTCATAAACAAGTCGGGAATCCAGTTCGCGGTGTTCATGTCGTGGGTGCGGCGGCGTTCGTCGCCCGTGTTGCGGCGGAGTTCCAGGAAGTCGTAAACGTCGTTGTGCCAGCTTTCTAGGTAAGCACAGCCAGAACCGGCGCGCTTTCCGCCTTGGTTAACGGCGACCAGCTGGTCGTTGTGCATTTTGAGGAACGGAATGATGCCTTGGCTTTCACCGTTGGTGCCTTGAATGTAGCCACCGGTTCCGCGAACGCTAGTCCAGCTTCCGCCGAGTCCGCCCGCCCACTTGCTGAGGAACGCGTTTTCGGCGATTCCTCGGTACATGATGCTTTCGATGGTGTCATCCACCTTGTACAGGTAGCAACTGCTGAGTTGGCTGCGCAGGGTTCCGCTGTTGAACAGGGTCGGGGTGCTGCTGCAGAACCGTCGGCTTTTGTAGAGGCTGTACAGTTCAATCGCCCGATCTTCGCGGTTGGGTTCATCTTTGAACAGTCCCATTGCCACCCGCATCCAAAAGATTTGCGGAGTTTCGAGCCGCACCGACTTCTTGCCAGTTTTATCGGTGATAAGGTAGCGGTCGTAAAGGGTTTGCACGCCGAGGAAGTCGAAATCCAGGTCGGCGGTCGGGTCGAGCGCATTGGCAAGCTTGGCGAGGTCGTAACCCTTGAGGTCGGGCGATAGGCGATCGATTTCTACAGCGCGGTTGATGTACCGAGTGAATGCCTGAGCGTGGAACTGCTTGAGCTTTTCGATTCCATCGCGCACGATGTCCCAACCCAGAACTTCTTCGTAGATGTAGGTGAGGAGAATCCGCGCGGCGAAGAACCGGAAATCCGCATCCTTTTCCATGAGCGTTTTCGCGTTCATCACGATGAGCTTGCGGAGGTCGGCGGCGGGGATATCGGCGGTGATGGAGCGGCGCAGTTCGACTTCGATGCGGTCGCGCGGCATATCGATGCTCAAACCGATGAGCGCGAAATCGATGCGGCGGCGGAGGTCTTCGCCATCCCAGAACTGGCTGTGGCCCGCTTCATCCAAAACCGAAACCATCTCGAACTGGTCGCTGGCGGCGGCAACCGATTGTTCGTTCAGGCGCATCATCGCCCGTTGCGCGCGGTAAGTGATGTACGATTCTGCAACCTTGAAGTGACCGCCGCGCATGAGTTCTTCTTGTACGAGGTCTTGGATCGTTTCGATACCGACGTATGCGTTTCCGGCGCTGAGAACCTTTTGACTGACTGCTTCGGCGATTTCTACCGCTGGTTCGCTGTTGAGGCCAACGCTGAGGAACGATTTTCGGACAGCGATTTCAATCTTGTCTTGATTCCACGGCACAACCTGGTTGTTGCGGCGGATCATACGGACGTTAGAAACTGGGTTTTCCGATTTGGGCAATCGGCTGCGCTGGCTAACGAGAGATTTGGCGACTTCAAATGCGCCAGCTTCGATAAGAACGGCTTCGATGAGAACCGATAGGTCGTATTCGGTGATTGAAAGTCGGTCGCCACCGAGAGTGCCGAGCCGGTCGGTCACATCGCGCGCAATTTTCACAGCGAAGTTTCGGTTTTCGGTTGTGTCTAAATCACTGCGTCCTTGACTGAGGAGTACGGCCGCCATTGCATCGCCTACAATGTCGCCAACTACGCCTACTTCAAAATTTCGATCTCCACCTTTGGAAACCAGGACAATTTCTTTTTCCACGGAAAGCTCTCGCTCAATCTCTTCTGCCCAATTGAGTTTTGGTCGCTCGATGCCGCTCATCAGGGCAAATCTTTTCAGTTCAATATCATTTAGCGTATTGCTCATTTCCGTTTACGTAATCCCAGTTTTTTAAAACGCCAGCGATGGCGGTAGCCTGGCCTCGGTGAGTAAAAAGCTCTTGGGTTTTAAGCCCAAGAGCCGAATCTTCCCCAGTGGAACCCTTGTCATCCCTACTCCCTCGTTGGAATAGCCCATTACTGGATGAAAGCGTCGTCCCAGCGGCGCGAATCCGTTCGGCCCTCGCTACCGGCGCGCAACAATGAAAATTCGTTGCGAACCGCTACATTCTGTGGTCAAGACGGGCATGAACCACAATATGGAGCGACTTTTTCTACTTTTTCTTTCCCAGACTTGTCCCCAACTTTTTCCCGATTTGGGATGAAGAGACTGGCTATTTCTATTCTACGCGCAGAATGTAGACATTTGTATATATTTCAACAAAATAGGTCGATAAAAAATAAGTGGGCTTGCCGAAACTCGGCAAGCCCACCGGATCAGGATAAGGAAGCTAACCTACTTATCTTTATTGCGGCGATGTTCGCGCAAGAATGCAGGAATATCGATTTCGCTATCCGATTCTTCGTAAACGTCGGCTGGTTGTTCGGCCGCTACTTCTCGCTGAGCCGCACGGTTGCGATCCCAGATGTCGCGGATTGCGTTTCCGGTTGGCGATTGGTACCGCTTCGATTCAGGAGCTTGCGGTGCCGTACCGTCTAGAGTTGCTTCGCCTCGATTCTCAGTTTGAGTTGGAGCCTCAGGTGCTGGCTCGACCACTGCAGTTGGCTGAGCAACTGGGGTGTATTTCACAACTCGGCTTGCGCCATTGCCTTTTGCTTCGGTTGGATCAAATCCTGTTGCAAGTACGGTAATGCGAACTTCGCCTTCCAGCCGTGGGTCAACCACTGTGCCAAAGAAGATGTTTGCTTCTTCTTGGTCACAAAGTGAATTGATGTATTCCATTGCTTCGCTGACTTCGCTCAAGGTGAGGTCTTCGCCGCTGGAAATGTTCACGAGCAATCCTCGCGCGCCGTTAATTGTTTGCTCGAGCAGTGGGCTCGAAGTTGCTTGTTCTGCGGCTTGCAGAGCGCGATGGTCGCCAACTCCATAACCGATTCCCATAAGAGCTGGACCAGCATCCACCATAACTGCCTTAACGTCGGCAAAGTCAACGTTGATTTGGCCAGGAATCGTGATGATGTCGCTGATGCCTTGTACGCCTTGTCGGAGAACGTCGTCCGCAACTCGGAACGCATCCTGCAGTGAAGTTCGTCGCTCCACGACATCAAGCAGTCGGTCGTTAGGAATCGTGATCATCGTGTCCACTCGACCGATGAGTGAAGTCACGCCGTTTTCGCTCATGCGCTTGCGACGAGGGCCTTCAAAACCGAATGGCCGGGTGACGATTGCAATCGTGACCGCACCGAGTTCTCGGGAGAGGTCGGCGATTACTGGCGATGCACCAGTGCCTGTTCCACCGCCCATACCAGCAGTGATGAACACCATATCGGCGCCTTCCAAAACTTTACGGATTTCGTTCTTGGTTTCTTCAGCCGCGGCTTTACCCACTTCTGGGTCGCCGCCTGCTCCCAATCCTCGACTAAGATTAGGGCCAAGTTGAATCTTCTTTGTTGCACGGGCTTGATCCAAAACTTGGGTGTCTGTGTTCATAACTATGAACTCGACTCCTTGAATTCCCGCTTCGATCATCCGATTTACAGCGTTGCAGCCACCGCCGCCAACCCCGATTACTTTAATTACTGCGCCGTCTATATTTGCCATGTCCTGATCCATGTGTTAGTAAATTGATGTGACTACTTTTTGCCACCAAATCTTGAAATCAACATCCGAAAACGATCGTTCCAGCCCCCCGATCCACTGATCGGCGCAAGATCTTCTTCGTCAGTCTCTAAAGCGTACCGCGCAACGCCCACAATTGTTGCAAGCATAGGTGATGCGACCTGCCCGCTAAACCTTCCGGCCACCTTAGGTTGTGCAACTTTGCAACGTTTTCCATGCAAGTTTTGCTCACAAAGTTGCTCAGTTCCGCGCAGAATGCTTCCGCCACCTGTTAAAACCACCATAATTGGAATTTCTTCTAATGGGGAAAATTCTTCGATTTTCCTGACTGCCATTTCAAAGATTTCCCGGGTGCGGCTCTCAATGATCTCAGCAAGCACTCTTCTTTGCATTGGGCGAGCCTCAGTCATGCCAGTTTGGAGTACGGAAACCTTCTCATCTTCCGGTATTCCTGCGGCTAACGCTTCGCCAAATTCGGTTTTTAGGCGTTCGCCTTCATCCCAATCCACGCTGAGGAGTTGGCAAATATCGCGAGTAACATGAGCCGAACCCATTGGCAAAACAGTCTGAAAAGCATAAGTTCCTTCTAAGAAAATGCCGATATTTGTCCGCTCTGCCCCGATATCAATCACGGTCGCGCCGAGTTCCATCCCGTCCGAACTCAGTGTGCCAAGTCCGCTGCCAAGTGATGCCGGAATAATCCCCGCCACTTTTCGGCCGGTCGCGGCAACCACACTGTCGTAGTGGTTCAGATCGTTGATATCGCTACTGACAATGTGAGTTGAAACCTCAAGCCGCGATGCCCCAACCCCGACCGGAGAATGAATATGCCCTTCTCCATCAATGACGAATTCGCTCGGGATAGCCAAAATCTGTTCATGCCCGCCCGGAAGCCCGACTTTTCGGCTGGTTTGAACAAGCTGGTGAACATCTTGCCGTTTAACCGCACGGCCATTTGGGAATATCGGAGTCATCGCCTGTCCAGTTGTGCTGAACATCGTTGGCGAACTCACACTGAGCCAAACTGAATCAATCGGAACCTTAATGTGCCGCTCTAACTTGCCCAATACATTAGCAAGCGCTTCACCCGCCGCTTCAACATCTTCGATTTTGCCCCGCTCAATCCCCGCCGCTGGCACGTAAGCAAGCGATACAACTTCTAATCGGCCTCTTTCGTCCGGGCGCGCAACTATAGCCGCAGTTTTTGCCGACCCAATATCTACTGCCACAATGGCCCCTTGCAAGTTCATCCTACTGTTCCTAAACAAATCCAGCGCAAACTATGCGCTTTCACTTTCAGCTTTCGCCGCCGATTCTCGTTCGACCATGCGTTTTGCTTTCTGGTCAGACATTCTACTGACAAATACCCGTCTAATTAAACTCAAATTTGTAAAAATCCTTGTTCCGAACACAACGGCGACGGCTAAGAGTAAGTTTAGGCCGATTCCTAGGCCAAGCCAAACAAAAAAGATTGCCAATAAAATGTTGAACAAAAAGCCCGAGCTGAATATATCGGCCTGGAACTTTCCTTCTAGATAACTGCGCGAACCACCACAGATCGAATCCAGCCCCGCCAAAACCGCAACGCTTAGATATGGGGCGAGTGCGGGCGGAACGACTGACGAAAGTTGAGCCCCTAGCAACAGCCCAACAAACAACGCAAGAATCGGGATCAGAATCACTTCTTCACCTCAGGAACCTTGGCGATCTTGAACGTAGCTGAGCCATCAAATGCTGGCAGAAGCAGTTCTTTAGCTGGTTCAACCTTCACCATCGCTGGGTCAACACTTCGGAGCTCTTCCAGGATTCCGCCGGGCATATTCATCGCTCCAAGCAGAGTTTTTGAATCACCAATCGCCTGAACCGTGATTGGCGAAGCAATTTTTTGGGCATCCACCATGATGGTTGTGCCCACACATCGGAGATCCGTCCGCGGGCCAACCCGCAGGCCATTTACTGCTATCGCCTCTGCCCCAGCGTTGAATAACTCGTTGACCGTTTTCAACACATCTAAATAGTGAACAATCGCCGCATCAGCAACAAGGAAGTCATCGACCGGCTTTTTTGAATCAGAAAGTGTAACTATCAGACCCTCGCCTTGCAAAGGAGTCAATCCGGCAAAGATTTTAGTTTCTTGCAAGCTGTCGTTAATTTCTTTGCTTGCGTTGCCTTGCTCAGCGAGTTTGGTTTCAAGAGCGGTTTTTTCTAGTCGGAGTTTGGCAACTTCATCTTTGACTTCTTGAAGTTCAGCCGCTAAATCCAAGTTAGCGATGCTCCCCCCGCGCATTTCGGGCGGAAGTTGCTGCATTCCCAACCTTTTTGCACCGTCAGCTAAAAACGCCATGCTGAGCAACATCCCTAAGGTCAACGTCAACAAGCTCATGGGCAATACCCAGCGGTTAGTTGATTGACGACGGTTGGCAAAGGGATTCATGGTTCTAATCTGTATAAGTTGGGCGGTCTGGCGCGCTCACATTCACAACCTTAACACGTTTCATTCGGTCTGCGTCATCTCGAAAAGCACGCTCGAGAACTTCAAATTTCCGGTCTAAATCGTCGTCGGTTCCAAGAATGATTTTGGGGCCAGCGGCTACATCCAAGGATAGAACGGATTGATCGTCCAGTACAAGGGTAGAGGGTAGTTCGGGAAGCACACTTGAGACTCTTGTCACGACTTTTGCCACCGATGGCAGGGGCCAAGCCGCCCCAATCGCCAGATTCACTTGGTTTGCAGTTTTCGGCAACTTGAGTTGAGGCATCACTTGCTCAGATGAATTCCCTCGGTAAAGCACTCCGTTCTTATCCAAATAGGTTTCCCAATTTGGCGGAGCCTGACCTTCTTTAACCTCTCGAAATACTTTGGCGACTGGCACGCGATTGGTTACTGTGACTTTGCCTCGCCCAAAAATGTTCGAAACCACACTCGCGGATTCGATACGGTTATCCGCGAGGATCGCCGTGGCCATAGAAGCCCGGCTTTGCTGAACCCATGGCACCGTTCTAAAAACTTGAAGTCGCTTTTCTATATCTGGGATTTGGTTAGCATTTGCGCCAGTAACTTCAACAGACCGGAGCCCGGTTACGCTACTGAAGCCAACCCCCAAGCCAATATTCACAATAGCTAGAATCCACAAAATGCCCTTAGCGTTCCAGTTCCTTCGAACTCTCCGCCTTTTTCTTTTAACTTTGGAGGTTTTGGGTTTAGCCTTTTTTGAGGGCATCTTGGATCATCCAGTCGACCAATTGATTAAAGCTCATCCCATCTGCACTCGCGGCCTTGCGAACCAAACTCGTTCCCGTCATACCAGGCAAATTATTAAGCTCCAACACAACAATCCTATCCTCAGTGACGAACATATCAGTGCGAGTGATTCCCGCACAGCCTAAAGCCTGATGAGTTCTCAGTGCGTAATCCTGCGCAAGTTCAATTTGAGCTTGGGTCATCTGCTGTGGCGGGCAAAGCTCTTCAGTCGCTCCTGGCGTGTATTTGTTGGCGAAATCGTAACTCCCCTCATTCGGAACGATCTCAACGGGCAACAAAGCACGATCTCCCAAAACGGGAACGCTGATCTCTAGTCCATAAATGTGCTCTTCGATCAGCACTTCATCGCCTTGTTCAAACGCTTTGGCGATCGCCGCTGGAAATTCATTTCGGTCCTTCACGAAACTTAATCCAACCGTTGATCCCTGCGAGTTTGGCTTCACAACCGCTGGTACCGGAAAATCAGGGATAGGATCGTTTTGTCTGAGCAGGATTCCGACAGGAACAGGGATACCCGCCGATTCAAGCACTCGTTTAGTCGCTTGCTTATCCATCGCCAAAGCGCTGGCTTGAATTCCCGAGCCGGAATAAGGCACGCCGAGCATTTCTAGCAGACCTTGAATTGTTCCATCTTCAGCACCCTCACCGTGCAACGCGAGCAAGACAACGTCCGGACGCTCTGGCCCGATCAATTTGCTCAAATCGCCTTTACCTAGTGCCAAGGCATGGATATCGACAAGTTCGCAAGGATAACCGAGTTCCTTTACCGCCTGAAAAACTCCGCGACCGCTAAGAATCGAAACTTCGCGCTCTGCACTTACCCCGCCAAAGGCCACCATCACCCGGGTAATTCCTTTAGCGTTCCGCTCCATCTCTTTCTGGAAATCACCCGCGAAGTCAGCGATGTTTCCCGCGCCCATGCCAACTACAACGTCGCCTGGTTGCACCCATTTCGCTACCTTCATCGGCAACTGCTGTCGAGCTGGTACATAACGACCTGGCTTCTTGCATTGTTCGAGCACCCGCCAACTGCTTACACCAGGAATGGGGTCTTCCCTTGCCGGGTAAATGTCCGTCATTACGACCAAATCCGCAATGTCCAGCGCGGCGGCAAATTCTTTGATCAGCGGTGCGGTTCTTGAGTACAAGTGTGGTTGAAAAACAACGACGAGCCGCCTGCCTTTGCCATTTTCAACCCAACCCTTACGGATCGCCTCCAAAGAGAACGTCACCTCGGTTGGATGGTGGGCATAGTCATCTAATATCGTGAGTTGGCCAAATCCAGGCATTTCGCCATCGAAGTAAAGTTGCTGACGCCGCTCGGCTCCGCCAAACCCAGCGATTCCTGATTTTGCATCTTCACCACCCCCAACTGCCTGAATCGCTGCCCAGGCCGCTGAAGCGTTGGCTACGTTATGCGCCCCCTTTTGGCGTATCTCATATTTGTCACCTAATCCCGTTTCCGGGTCGAATCCTACTGTTTCGCAACGCACTCGCTCGGCAATTTCGCAAGCTCCCTTATCTCGTACGTTATAGATAAGTTTTTGCGCTCTATTTGCAAACCGAGTCACTGAATCGCGTAAGTTTTCCCACGAAACATGGAAATCTATATGATCCAATTCCAAGTTCAACAAAACCGCTATTTCTGGATCAAAGTCATGGAGACTGTCATAAGCTTCGCAAGCCTCTACAACACTCCATGATCCATTTCCCGCGTGTACAGAACTTCCTAATTCTGGAATCTCGGCACCCACCACAACCGTTGGGTCAAGACCCGCGGCTCGCAATCCCGCTGCTATCATTCCCGTGGTCGTTGTCTTCCCATGGCTGCCTGTCACCGCGATTGTTTTCGAGCCCTCTAACAACCAACCGAGTGCCTGTGACCGGCGAAAAATCGGTAATCCCAGTTCTTTCGCTCTGGCAACTTCAGTCGAAACATCAAGAGGAATCGCATCCGTTAAGATCACTGCGTCGTCCGGCGAAATGTTTTCGCCGCTGTGACCGATCCAGACTTCAATCCCCTCCGACCGTAATGCTTCAATAACGTGCGAAGGAGTTGAATCCGTGCCACGCACTCTAAAGCCCCGACCGTGAAGCAACCGAGCGACCCCAGCCATCCCAGCGCCACCTATGCCAACAAGAAAAAATGACCTGAAATTCGCTAGCGAACTTCTATCTCCAAACGCGGTGGCAATCTCCTGTTTTGTGCGCATACCTTAGCCAGAACCAACTTTTTCAATCATGTCTAATATGCGGGTGCTGGCATCTGGTACGTCCCACTTAGCGAGAGCCTCTCGGGCAGCTTTTTGCCGATCGTTATCATATAGCCAGCCTAGAATTCGGCTTTCCAGCACCGATGCATCTAAATTACTTTCTTGAACTATCTCCGCCGCCCCAATCTTTTCAAATTCCCGAGCGTTCATGTACTGGTGGTTGTTAAAGGCACCTGGATACGGCACCAAAACCGACGGTTTTCGGAACGCCGCAAGTTCAGCCATTGTCCCCGCCCCGCTCCGGCAGACCGCCAGTTCGCACCCGTACATCGCATCCGCCATATCCTGCGATTCTAAATACGACTTAATCACGTATTCTTTACTGATTCCCATTTTGTCTAGGGAATTCATCGTGTTCTGAAAGTGGTCAACGCCCGTAACGTGCAACCAGCGAACATCTTTATCCGCCATCCGTAATGCTGTTCCCAAAGCGCGATCATTCAACGCCGCACTCCCCTGCGAACCACCCATCACTAAAACCTGCGGCGAATCGCTGGTGTTTTCCATTAGCCTTGCTTGCTGAGATGCCGCTCGCATCGCTTTGCGAATCGGCATACCCACTCTAACCACTTTGCTGGGATCAAAAAACTGCTTACTCGATTCAAACACCGTGCAAACAAACTTCGCTTTGCGGCTCATGATCTTATTGGTTCGACCTGGAACCGTGTTCTGCTCGTGGAGAATCACCGGAATCCCTAGCTTATGAGCCGCGCTCACAACTGGCACCGAAGCATAGCCGCCTGTCGAAAAAACTGCATCCAGTTTGAGGTCGCGCATATACGCTAAAGCTTTGCGCGTAGATTGAGCCAAAGTCAGCAGGCTTTTTAATCCGCGTAGTGAACTGATTCGGTAAACAGGGCCAGATTCAAACCCTTGAAACTGCATTCCTACCTTGTTGCAAGCGTTCGACTCCTGTCCACGGTTAGAACCTAAATAGCTGACTTCATGCCCGCGCGTTTGCGCATCGAGCGCCACTTCCAAGGCAGGATAGATATGTCCGCCGGTGCCGCCCCCGGTGACTACAATCCTCATCTGACCGAAGCCGCCCGAGTTCTCGCGCTGATCACGGCTTTATCTGGGTTGACTGGCTCAGACCCTTCTTCAATTCGGATATTAGGCGACATGATGATGGACTGCGCCATTCCAATTCCCATCCATAGGGCTAGCAAGCTTGATCCGCCTGCGCTGAAGAACGGAAGCGGAACCCCCATCGCCGCGACGGAACCGTTCGCCATAATCACGTTTGCGACGGTTTGAACCGAAATCCAGCAGGCCATTCCCATCATGAACAGCCTTTCATATCGGCTGACACGAGTCATCCCCTGCGCGTACAACCGCCAGGAGATTGTTCCGAGCAAAGCAATTGCGAATAACGAGCCGAGCAAGCCCATTTCTTCGCCGATTGTGGAGAGGATAAAGTCGGTTGTCGGTTCCGGGAGTGTGTGCTTCGCTCGTCCCTGACCAAGGCCAACTCCAATTACTCCGCCGGAAGCCAATGCGGTTTCTGATTGCGTGGTCTGGAATCCAATTGATTCAATTTTGTTTTCCGACCAGCGGCTAGTGTGGTTAGTGATTCTCTCTAAACGGTATGGCTCTTTGATGACCAGCATTAGCACCACGGCTCCGCCTAGGGCCGCTAATGTGAACAGTGATTTTCTTGAAACACCGGCCACGATCAGCATCAAAAAGCTTCCGGCGACGATCACCATGGCGGTAGCCAAGTCCGGTTCGACTTCAATCAGCAGAACCGAAAACATGACAGCAACAAATGGCCAGCCTCGTTTGAGTTTGGGCCACCAAACGCGGTCTAATCTCTGCGCCCAGTTTTTGATCTTTGGTTGTTTCCAAGGTTGGAGTTTTGCAAGCCCGGCTGAGAGGTACATCACACAAACAAGCTTTGCGAGCTCAGACGGTTGGAATGAAAATGGGCCGAGTTTGAACCAACGCGTCGCGCCGTTGATGGTATTGCCAACGAACAAAACTGCAACAAGCATCAACACCGTAAACAACATTGCCAAGCCGGCCCATTTAGGCCAAACTTTTGGCGAGACTTTGCTGATTCCGATTCCGAAAACAACCCCCAAAACGGCAAAAACTGTTTGAGAAATAAACTGCCTTGGCAACAGTTGCCCCATTGCGGCCGCACCTGCATAGCCCGCATCCCACACGGCTAAAACCCCGAACAAGGTTGCAATAATCGCCGCTCCGTAAAGAACGTAATCTGGGTTATTTGTCGTCCGTTTCATCTTCGAGCCACTCCTTGGCTACCTTTCTAAATGCTTCGCCGCGCTCTTTGAAATTTGCAAATGGGGCCGAACTTGAACACCCGGGAGCAAGGAGAATGATCTCGCCCGCCGTGGCATTTTTTGTCGCCGCATCAAATGCAGATTCTAAGCTCGGGTATTCGTCTAACTTGCCTCCAAGCAAGCTGTTCAAAATACCAGCGTCACTCCCGTAAAGATACACTTTTTGACCGCTCTCTTGCAAGTAGTCTCGCACGGGAGAAAAGTCCATGTTTTTGGTGTTTCCTCCCATTAAAACATGAAGTTTCTGCCTAAAACTTTTACAACTTTGGATAACCGCCATTGGGTTAGTACACATCGAGTTATTGATCACCCGAATGCCATTTCGTTCGCCAAGCGGTTCGAGTCGGTTAGCCAGCGGTCGGAATTCCAGCAGTCGGTCGAGCATCTGCCGATCTGGTTCGCCCACATGAGCGCAAGCCATTTCCCATGCCATCATCGCATTGGTGTAGTTCATTTCGCCCACAAATGGCAGGTCTTCCAAGTTCACTTCCCACTTGCTGAACAAAATGCTGTTATCATGCCTCAAAGTATTGGGGTTTGGACGGGAGCCGCCCATCGGTTGGAATTCCTGAATCTTCGCGTTGCCATACATTTCGGGTCGGAGCGAATGTTCGTCGTAGTTATAAACTCCGATCTGCTCGCCTGCCATGTTTTTGAACATATTGCGCTTGGCAGAGTTATATTCATCAAAACTCTTGTACCGGTCGAGATGGTCCTCGGTAATGTTGGTGAGTGCCGCAACATCGGGTCGGAACGAGATCACGGTTTCTAGTTGAGCACTGCTAATTTCCGCGACCAAGACTCCGTCGGCTGGGGTGTTGAGTGCCGCTTCGGTCAAAACGTGCTCGGGGTAGCCAGATCCAGCGATATTTCCGCAAAGCACCGCGCCGTGATCTTGCAAACACTTGTAGAGCATCACCGTTGTAGTGCTTTTTCCATTGGTGCCAGTAATTGCCAGCATCGGAGCCTTAGCAATGCGGTAAGCAAACTCGACTTCACCCATGATCTTGCCGCGCATCTGGCTCATCACCGGATGCCCTGGCGGCAATCCCGGAGATACCAGCACCCATTCAAAATCATCCTCCAGTTGGCCCGTCCATCCGGTCACGACTTCGATTCCCTGCGCCGAAAGTCGGTCAAATGCTGCCATCACGCCCGGAACATCGCCCGTTTTTTCATCGAAACCAATCGGGATTGCGCCAATCGCTTTGGCGGCTTCGCACATCGCGATTCCACTCACGCCCAGACCGATCACTGCCAGTCGCTTGCCAAAAAACTGCTCTCGGTTCTGGTCGGGCCGGCTCATAGCCACTTCCATGCAAGGGCCAGAACAACCAAGACCGCTTGAACCAAGTGGAACATCCATACAATGCGCGTATGGGGCCAGCCAAGGTCTTCAAAAGCATGATGAATGGGTGTTTTGAAGTTGAATGCTCGCTTTTTAAACACTTTCACCCAGAAAATTTGAAGCGGAACGGGAATTATCTCAGCAAACATGATTCCGAGCATCAGCATCATTGGGCCTGCGATATGCATCGGGAATCCCATGCCCGACTGCATTGGGGATTCCAGGATTGAAGCAACGAGAAACGCGAACACTGCGCCTATTGGCAAAGCCCCTACATCACCCATAAAAACTCTTGCAGGGGGTGCATTATAAAACAAAAATGGCAAACATGCCACACCTAATGCGGCGGCGATCAGAACCTGCATTTCTGATTTGCCATCAAAAATCCTCATGTATAGAATGTGCTCGCCGTCAGGGCCAGACTGCCTTACATTCCACAGTACGAATCCCAAGCACAGAATCACTGCGAGACCACCAGCTAACGTATCAAGACCATCGCTGAAGTTGTACGCATTGCTCAAAAACAGAACCAAAAACAAGAACAATCCCATTTGCAAAGGATCAGTCCAGCCTGTCAAAAACGCCGCACCAATCGCCGCACCGATCTCAAGCCCAAGCTTCGGCATCCAACTCAGCCCGCGGCTACCTGGCTTCAACTTAGGAACCAAATAGTCATCAGCAAATCCAACCGCCGCGAACCCCAAAATCAAAACAAGAAGCCCTAAATACTCAGCCCGCCAGGTGCAAGCCATCCCACAAAGCAAACCGATCAGGATAATAATCCCGCCCATAGTGGGCGTGCCTTGTTTGTGCTGATGCCCTTCCAAATGCGCGCTCACATTCTGCGCGCTTTTGAGCCTAATCAGCATCTTGAATACAAGCGGAGCCGCAATTCCCGCCCCAACCAGCGAAGCCAGAGCGGCTAGCGCGACTTCACGCACGCCAGCCCTCCAGTGCTTTTTCTAACCCCAAAGCCCGACTGCCCTTGATCAAAACCGTGTCTCCGGTGCGTGCCCCGTTCAAAAATGCGCGAACCACCGAAAGGCTAAGGTCAGAAACACTCACTAACCTTTCCTCATTCATGCCTGCTTGCCGCGCCTCATCATAAATAAAACGGGTTGGGCCACCGGTAAGGAGCGCAAGATCGATATTTGCCGCCGCAAGGGCCAAGCCTACCGCTCGATGACCCGCCTCGGTGTAGTCACCCAATTCCTTCATTTCGCCCAAAATCGCAATGCGCCGAGCCTGCGCGGGGCCTTGGGCGAGAGCCTCCAGAGCCGCGACAGTTGAATCCGGGCTTGCGTTGTAGGTGTCCATCAAAACCGTGACTCCACCGCGATCCAATATTTCTAATCTCATCGCCGGGAGATCAGCTTCTGCTAATGCTTCAACCGCCTCGCTGAACTTCACACCCACACTCACTGCGATTAAAACGGCGGCGGCGGCATTCAACGCTTGGTGACGTCCGAATGTGGGGAGATTGACTTCTGCTTCTTCACCCTTATATGCAAATCGAACCGTGCACTTGCCCCATTCCAAGCTCCGATAACCAATCACGCGGCAATCGGCATCTTCCGAAGTGCCAAAACTCAGAGTCGGGCAAGGAGCCTTTTGCTTGAGTTCATCGTAGAAATCGTCTTCATGCCAAATAATCGCGGTTCCATCGGGTGGCAAATTGGCGAAAAGTTCTGTTTTGGCTTCTAAAATCCCTTCTCGAGTTCCCACTTTTTCAATGTGGGCCGTGCCGACAACCGTGATGACTCCAATCGTTGGCTTAGCAATTTCCGCCAGGTGAGCAATCTGCCCAAGCCCTCGCATCCCCATTTCCACGATCACACTTTTTTGTTCATCAGTCAATCCAAACCACAAAAGTGGACTCGTGTACTGAGTGTTTTTGTTGCCTTCTGATTTCAGAACCTTTCCGAGTGGGCTCAATGCGGCGGCGGCAAATTCCTTGGTTGTGGTTTTGCCGTTGCTTCCCGTGATTCCAACCACCGGCCCACTGAATTCTGCTCGAACCGAACGACCAAACATCGCTAGAGCATCTTCGATACTCTCCACCAAAATATGCGGTTCGGTCATCGGTCGCGTAACCAACGCGCCAACCGCCCCGGCTTTCGTCACGTCACGAACAAAGTCGTGTCCATCCACCCGGTCGCCTTTGATCGCGATGAATAAGAAACCTGGCTTAACTTCGCGAGAATCAGTGGCAAATCCAGTGATTTCTGCCTCCTCTGGACCGTTCCAAACTCCGCCGCACCGCTCGGCAAACTCAGCGACTTTCACGCAAGAGCCTCCCGCGCAATTTCGCGATCATCTAAATGGATTTTTGTGCGACCAATGATTTGATAATCTTCGTGGCCTTTGCCCGCAATTACTACCACATCACCCGGATTTGCCAGTTCAATCGCGCGGAAGATCGCTTTCTTACGATCTTCAACTGCCTCATAATTTCCGCTTAGTCCCGCTTTAATATCAGCAAAAATGCGCAAGGGATCTTCGGTGCGAGGATTATCACTCGTCACCACAACTTGATCGCTCAGCGAGCAAGCCGCTTGTGCCATTTTCGGACGTTTGCTTCTGTCGCGATCTCCACCGCACCCAAATACAGTGATGATTCTGCCCTCTGTGAGCTCGCGCACGGTTCTCAGCAGTTGGCTGAGCGCATCCGGCGTGTGGGCATAGTCAACCAGAACGGCAAACCCTTTGTCATTTGCGATTGGCTCAAATCTTCCCGGAGATGGTTTAACGCTTGCCAAAGCGCCTTTCGCTTCATCAATGGAATAACCTAACGCAACCAAAGTAGCCAAGGCTGCCGTTCCGTTTTCGGCATTGAAGGCTCCGCCCAAAGGAATCCGAACCCTTTCGTGCATCTCATCGCCCATCTGCAAACCGAGATCAACGTGGTCAACGGCAATCGTCGTTGGAACTGCCACCAAATCTGCATCAAGTCCACCAAACGCAAATGTTCGGCACGGGAGTTCACGGAGCCACTCTGCGCCTCGTTCATCATCCTGATTGATGACACCTACGAACGGTTTGTTGGAAAACGCCGCCCACTCCGTGAAGAGCAACTTTTTTGCAGTCGCGTAATGCTCCATCGAACCATGAAAATCTAGGTGATCCTGGCTCAAATTGAGATAAACACCGGCATCCAAGTTCACGCCCGCCATGCGACGTTCTTGCAAAGCGTGACTGCTTGCTTCTAAAACAAAATCCGTAATTCCCGCACGCTTTGCACGGTCGAGCAAGTTCCAAAGCTCAACTGGAAACGGAGTCGTGTTCGCCCCGGTTTCAATTCCATCTGGCCCTAAGTAGCCGAGTGTTCCAAGATAAGCCGCTTTTCGCCCGAGGGCCGTCAAAGCTTGCTGGAGAATCCAGGTGGTGGTGGTTTTCCCATTAGTGCCAGTAACGCCGATGACCCGCATCCCAGCACTTGGATCACCTAACGCCGCGCGGCATAAATGCCCGACAACAAAATTAAATCTGCTTCCGCGTGGCTCCACCCAAATTGCGGCTAATCCAAGGCCCGCCGCATATTTCATTGCCGAGCTGGAATGAACCACCGCCGCAGTGGCACCAGCCCGAGCGACCTCCGGCAAAAACGAATGGGTGTCTCGGCTCGCGCTCGGCATACAAACAAACAGATTCCCAGGCTGAACAGCCCGGGAATCTGCCGTAACTCCAATTACTTCTGGGTCGCCTTGAATCAGAACCTCGGCGGGCAACAATCCCGCGATTCGCACTAATTCCGAAACCCGAACGCCACTCACGGTAGTTACTCTACCGCTCCGCCGCAGGAGTGACTGGAACCTGAGCCATTCGCTCGGCATCGGGAGCAATGTTGTATCGCCGAATCACCTGCTTGGCCATGTCCACAAACACTGGCCCCGCAACTGTCGCCCCGTAGTAACTTCCGTTCCTCGGGTTATCAATCATGACTAAAACCAACGCTTTGGGCTGCTCTGCCGGAACGAATCCCACAAAGTTGGAAACATAGCCACCATTGCGGCTACCTTTCTTTTCCGCAGTTCCGGTTTTGCCCGCGAGTTGATAACCAGGAACCCGCAGACCCTTTCCAGTTCCGAAATCTTTCTCAATCGTCGAAACCATTACGCCGCGAACATATTCAGCAACTTCAGGCGAAACCATTGTGGATTCGGTCTTAACCGGAGTTTCTTTTTCGCCTATCTTGGCAATCAATCGCGGTGCCATACGAACGCCCCCGTTACCCAACATACTGTATGCACTCGCTAACGCAAGCGGAGTCATGTTCATCGCCTGGCCAAACCCGTTAATGGAAACCTGAAGTCCCTTTGCCGGATCGTTTTCGTTGTACATCCCTTTTGTTTCCCAAGGAAGTCCAACTTCAGGCTTTTTTAGCAATCCTAAATCATTGAGATAGCTGTGCATATGATCCCAGCCGATCTGTTTCGCCCAGGTAGACGCGGCAACGTTGCAACTTTCGGCAATTGCCTTTTCCCAGTCGATATCGCCATGCGCCCCGTGCGAACAACTTACTGCGTGGCTCTTGGTCACTTGCAAACGACCGTTGCACTGCAGATGATCGTGGTATCCAACTTTTCCTTCTTGCAAAACCTTCGCCAAGGTCATGATCTTAAAGGTTGAACCCGGTTCAAACAAACCCCGGTAAGCGACGTTTAAATCGGTTCCTGGCTGAATATTCGCATCGGGATTAAAGCTCGGCCAGTTTGCCATCGCCAGGATGTTTCCGGTCGAAGGCTCAATGATCACTACCGAACCACTCGCCGCCTTGTTCAACTCAACCGCGTGGCGTACGGCCATCCCCGCTGCAAGCTGAAGCTCCGAATCAATCGTCAGCGTCACATCTTGACCATTTACCAATTGAGTGAGGTCTTCACTAACCACTGGCATAAACAAGCCTGTGCGATCTATGTAGCCCTTTGCGCGACCGTTCTGACCGCTAAGCACATCGTTCATGCTCAGCTCCAAACCGTTGAGGGCCTTACCGTCGCGCACCAGCCCGAGGATTCCACTCGCTTTCTCTTCCAGCGGATAAGAACGCCGCAGAATTCGGCGCAGGCTCAAACCGTCCGCTCGCCAATCTTTGATAAGTTTGCGAACCATAGTCGCCTTACCGCCAGAAATCGGCTCTGACCAAATCCGGCTTTTTTCACCGAGGAGCGAAGGTCGACGCAGGTCGTCAATCGAAATTCCCGTTGCCGCAGAAAGCTCAGCGAAAAATCCTGGTGACTTCGGTAAGCGGTCGTAGAAAAGCCCGAATTCGAAAACGTCTTGGTTCTGTACCAGAACCCGACCATCGCTTGCGTAAATCACGCCACGTTGGGCTTCTTGCTTCTGAGTGATTTCGTATCGCCCGCGCTCCAATGCGAGGTTCATCACCTCTTGACGGCGAAAAACTTGAACGTTTGCTTGGCTAACGCCTGCTAATACGAATCCAGAGGCTAATGCCAGTCCAACAACCCGAGCATTGCCTCTTTCGCTCTTGTTAGAGCGTGCCAACTTCCTCAACCCCTTTGCCATAAGCCGGAACAAATCCTCTGGTCTTGGCCCAATCACCAACGACCGAAGCATTGCTCAGACGATCTAAACGATCGCGAAGGCGCACGATATCGGTTTCAGCCGCTCGCGCTCGGGTTGTAGCCGCCGCAGTTTGGCGACGAGCGATTTCATTAAAGGAGCTTCCAGTCAAAACAGAAAATCCGAACACAATCGCCGCAACCACCGTGAACATCACCACTTGACTCACTGCAAACTCAATGGCATTCATGCCCGCCTTAGCCTTCTTTCGTGGCTTGACGGCAACGGATGCCGCCTCAGTTGGTCGGGGCCGTGGAGCGGGTTTGCGCTTAGTTTGGGTGTATTGTTCTCTAACTGTAATATAAGGTGCTGCACTCATGATTGTTTTGGATCCTCCGTGATCCGGCGCACAGCTCGCATGATTGCGCTCCGTGCCTTTTTGTTCGCTGCGACTTCCGCATCTTGCGGTCGCAACGGTTTTTTGAAAACTGATTCAAAGCTTCCGGTGGAAACCAGATTTTTGATTGCGTGTTTTGCCGCTCGGTCTTCGCCGCTGTGATAGCTCAGAATCACCATCACGCCATCCACCGCCAAAGCTAGACCAGCATCAAAAATCGCTTCTTCTAATTCATCCAGTTCGCCATTAACCAGAATGCGAATTGCCTGGAACGTGCGGGTCGCTGGATGAATTCTTTTGTCACGCTTCGCCGCCGGGATAGCCGCCAAAACGCAATCGACTAAGTCCGCCGTCGTCCGCAGCGGCTTTGACTTTCGCCGCTCGACGATCACCTGGCTGATCTTCCGTGCCCATCGCTCATCGCCAAAGTTCCACAGAGCGCTTTCCAATTCGCCTGGAGAAATGCGGTTCAGCAACGCGCT
This sequence comes from Fimbriimonadaceae bacterium, assembly GCA_019638675.1. Lineage (GTDB taxonomy): Bacteria > Armatimonadota > Fimbriimonadia > Fimbriimonadales > Fimbriimonadaceae > UphvI-Ar2. The sequence continues at coordinate 2,509,281 of JAHBTE010000001.1, forward strand.
GGCTGGTTCGCCACTACTGCGATCCATGCGCATATCGAGATCACCATCTTGCTTAAAGGTAATCCCACGCGCTGGATCTTCGATCTGCGCGTTGTTTAGCCCGAGATCGAGCAGGACCGCGTCCGCAACCGGAGCGCGGCCTGACTCGTTGCACGCACTTTCCAACTTGGCCCGAAGTTGGCGATAATCGCACTGAAAAAGCTTGATTTCCACATCCCGAACATCGCTGAGTCGAGATTCTGCTTCGGCGAGCATTTGGGAGTCCCAATCTAGACCGATCAACATTCCACCGGGAGCAATCCTTTCGGCGATCATCTTTGCATGACCGGCTAAACCAAGAGTTCCATCTACCGCAGTCACTCCTGGCTTGAGGGGCAAGGTTGCCAAAACTTCTGCCGCCATTACCGAAACATGAGTCATGGTGTAGTCCATATCAGTAAGCCCCCTCATCAATCATTTGTCGGCGAAGCGTGGACATGTAATTGCGGCGTGCCGCGTTATAGCCCAGGCGATCTTTGTCGTACTTCTTAAATTCTTCAACTGGCCAGATTTCCGCAACGTCACCAGCTGAGATGATAATGACGTCGCTATTCAAGGCGAGGCCCGCTTTCTCGCGCGCGACCGCAGGAATCACAAAGCGACCGGTTTCTTCGCACTCGATTCCGGTAAAGCTGTTGCCCATGATTTCCAGCGCATATTCGCGCCGAACATCTGAGTGCTTGCTGTAGCGGTTGATCTCCGCCCATATTTCCAAGTAATTCGCGTTAGATGTTGCTTCCAAGCAACCCTTTTTGCCGATCATCAGCACGAATGGATTACCGACGGCAAGCCGCACAGATTTAGGCAATAGAAGGCGACCCTTCTTATCTATCGTGGTTTCGTCTCGGCCAGAAAGCAGACTCTGGACGGCAATAAAGCTTTGATCTAAGCCGCCATCCAGTTCCATAGTAGTTCACACCCTCTTTGAGAAATCTGGGCCGGCTACCCTCCTGGCGCCGACCCAAACTCGATTGCTTTTCCGGACACCCCGTCCAGTCCTCCTTACTTCTCCCGTCCCTGGTTTCCGTTTTGGATTGATTGGTAGTATGCGGGAATTTTTGGGAAATTGCAACACAAAACTGCAAAAAGTTATAAAAAACTTACGAATTAGTGGAAATAGTATTTGTATGTCTACTATAAATTTATAAATGTCCACACTTATTTAAGTTTTGACTCTCGCAGTTAGTCCTGAATGCCAAAATTAGGTATAGGTTGTTTATGGCTTTGTTAATCAAATTGAGAACGCTTCTGTTTTGCGTTCTCCTTATTGCGCTGAGTTCAATTGGACTTGGCGCGGCTTACAATAGCCATTCTGAAAACCCTGTTCTTGCTCAACTTCCAAGGCCGAATCCCAATCAATCCCAATTTTTTGGCAAAGTCACGGCGGTTGATCAAATGCGTATGCTGGTTACCCTGCAAACTGAGGCCGTTACCCAACCTGATGGCACGGAGCTCAACTTTGGTACGCCTCAAGAACACATCTTCTCGCTCACATTTGTCACACCCGTAAACCATGTCAATACTCCCCAGCGATGGCTGTCTTTAAGCGAACTGAGTAAAGGCCAGCAGTTGGTAATTTACGGAAAACCGAACGGCAATTCAGTCATCGCCGATTCCGTTGTTGTGCCGTTCAACGACCCTAAGATGCCAAAGCCAACCTTTGTCACTCCTTCTGGACTTAATCCCGTGGAGTACGACAAAGTCTGTCTTGACCCAATAACAATCCCGATGATCTTCCCTCTTGCCGGAAAGGTCAACTGGTCGGATTCATTCCTGGCATCGCGTGGAGGCGGTAGCCGCCGACATCACGGTCAAGATCTCATGGCAGCGAAGCTGACGCCCGCCATCGCCTGTTTTGATGGCACTGTATTTATCACTCTTGGCAAGGCGGGTAACGCCGGAAACATGATCACCATTGAAGGTAATAACGGGTGGACGGCTCAGTACTATCATATCAATAACGACACCCCCGGAACCGACGATGGCAAAGGCACGGCCGATTACGCTATTGCTCCTGGGCTCAAAAATGGCCAGCAAGTTTCGGCCGGGCAACTCATTGGCTGGTGTGGGGACAGCGGCAACGCTGAGGGCACTGGCCCGCACGTTCATTTCGAAATCTGGAACCAATTCACGGGTGCGGTTTATAACGCTTATGAGTCACTCAAAGCCGCAAAGCGATTAGACAAACCCACCGTTTTCGCGCCTGCCCCTGATCTCGTTATTCCAAAAAATCAGACACGTTACGAAGGTGTCATCCGCCAACTTGACCGTGAACGAAATGTGATCGTCATTGATCTCCTTGCTTCCGCCAAATCGGGCAAATCACTCGAAAGTGTGACCAAACCTACACGGCAGTTCCTACGGGCTAATCAAGTCTCCACCTTCTATGTATTTGGAATGAGCGAACCCCTCACATTTAATGATTTGCTCGTTGGGGATAGGATTACTGCGATCTCGCAAGCCACTCAGCCGGGCAAAGCCGATAATCTCACCAAAATCTATGCCTTGCGGATGAATCCTTTGCAAGCCGCGATTGCTCAGCAAAACCAATCTCAAGAGCAAACTCAAGCTCCGAGCGAACAACTCGAAAAACCAAATAATGGAGTCATTCTTTTTGGCCCTCAAGATGATTTCCTCATGGCGCTCAGCAAAACGGTTCTCGACGAGATCAACCCCATACGCGCGAAAAAGAACCTGCCTCCTATCCAGTTCGATGCCACCTTGGCTCGCTCCTGCCAAACCTGGACAGTGAACATGGTTGATGGAGATTTCTACGACTTGCGCGATTCTCGCACGGGCAAAACCCTAGCTAATCTTGCCGAACGAGAGGGTGTTACTCATTCCCTTACCGGGATCATCTGCAACGTAGTTTCGGTTAAAGCGATCGCGAATGAAATCATCACGAATTACCCTGATCTGGTCAACAATCCCAAGTCAGTGACGATTGGAATCGGTCACACCTACTTGGATGAAGATCCTGGCCGAATCACTCACCAGCATTACTGGGCGATCTTAATTGGCAAAGCTGACTAGCCGGAAATCTGGTTTATTCGGCGAGCGAGTTCAAAATCATAAGCGGTCAATCCCCCGCCCGCATCGTGGGTGACCATGCTCACTTTGACTTTTCCGTAGCCGATCATTAAGTCGGGATGATGGTTGAGCATATCGGCAGTGTGGGCAACTGCCACTCCAAACACGACACCAGAAGAATAAGTCTCAAACGAAAATTCACGAGTTAGAGCACCCTCAATCACTTGCCAGCCTGGAACAGTTTCTAACTCGCGCGCAATTCCCTCTTCATCTAACTTGTTGTAACTCAGTTCAGCCATGCTTTAATCTACTCCAAACGCTTCGCCGATAAATTAAAGTGGAGCATCCGAATCGGATGCTCCACAGATTTTCAGAAGTTTGGTTTCCCTTAAGGGCAGGTTGCAGTATCTTCTGAGTCGGTAATGCTGGTTCCTGGAACACCGTGAAGGTCGTTGTAAGGGCCAGTTGTACCGTTAGCGGTGTAACCGGTTGCGGAGATAGGCACGGTTTGCAGAGTGCCTTCTGTTTTACATAGACCGCTTGTACCACAGTTAGCGGTGTCAACGCGCCAGCTGTAGTAGATCGGAGCTCGACTGCCAGTTGGGGTTGGCTGGTCAGCCGCGATTCCATTGATTGAACTCCACTTGTAGTACTTGGCATGGCTGTCAGCAAAGTTGATAACAACGCCTTCTGCGTGGCGAGCCATGGCCATAAACGTGTAGAAGTTCAGATCAGGGAAGCTCTTTCGGATGTAACCATCAAAGAACATGATGGTGTTTACTGGTTCTGGCAAACCAGCGTGGTTGCTTACAGGGGTGTAAGCGGTTTTGCCAGCGAGTCCGCAGAGGTTTTCACCAAAAAGACCAAGGTTTGGAATATAGCTTGCTCGCTCTACGCCACCAGTGGAAACTGCTAGTCCAAGACCAGTCAAACGATCTTTCCAGCTTTGACCAGGGCCATCAGCAGGACTGATCAAGATTTGCTTGTTCTTCATGTATGGCTGAAGAATGTCGTAAACCGAAATGATTACGTTGTTTGTGCTTGACTGCCGGTAAGCAGCTTGTGGCAACACGTCGTCGTAGTCAGCAATATAAATGTGAACCGAGGTACCGGTTTGCTTGAGGTTGCTGATAGATTGAGTCTTCTTTGCCGCGTCTTTCGCTTGAGCGAAAACAGGGAAAAGGATGGCGGCCAAGATGGCGATGATCGCAATAACGACCAACAGTTCGATGAGGGTAAATGCACGTCGCTTCATTCGACAATTTCTCCGTAAGCAGAGAGCTCAGAGCAAATATGATTCTGCTCTAGAGGCAAGAGGAAATCATAGCTCATAACTACTATGACTTGCAAAGAATTTTTTGGTTCCCCGCACTCTTACCAGTCACGACGGCAAAAGTGCGGTGATCCGTTCACATTCTTTTAAAACGCTCGACTGAAGAAAATTGCGTTCAACCAGAGTCTACGCTGGGCGGACATAAACCCGCGGAACACGGGATTGTCTGCCATCAAAACAACTCGACCACCGCCCATTCTTTTTGCAAGAACTGCGGCAGAACCCCGAGAAGTCTCTAAGACCTTTGGGGAAACGTAGCCCGCTAAGAGCGGAGAATCTGTATAACGAGAGACGGTCACCCCTGCTTCTTTCGGAACAACCCAGAAACTTCCGCTCTCTCTAAAACTTGATGTCCGATCACATCCAAATGTTAATGGGTGAGTATCATCTAAGACTGTTTCAAAGATCGTGCCCGGAACCGTATGCTCGCCTCTCGCGGCCTCCAGTTCTCCGTAAGATAGTCCTTCAAAATCAGATCGAACGCTCTTGGAATCAAGCTTCCAAATCGTTGTTCCGGCAACCCACTCTGCTCCGCCAGCCGTGGCGACCAGAGTTCCACCGCCTGAAACCCACGCGGAAAGTGTTTCGGCAAATGGTGCTGGATAGCGGCCCCCTGCCAAAAGCACAACGTTGTAGTTAGCCAAAACGGATTGCGTCGCACTAGAAGCATCAATCACCGAGACTTCCATACTATGCTCGTGGTCGAGTTCCCACCACTGCTCTCCTGTGTTGTTGCTATCGGTGCCCGATCCGGCGATCAGTGCGATCTTCGGTTGCTCAACCAATGTCAACTGGTTGCCGCCCCAACTCACTATTTCTCCCGTTTGACCACCGACCATTTCTACCGAATCACCTCTTCCGCGAAGGGCTTTGTTCAGCACTAAGTTTTCGTTTTCTATCAGTACAAATACATCCCCTGGCCGAGCATTACCAAGTGCCGACTTCACAAAATAATGTCTTCCATCCGGCATCGTGTAATTCACGAGCTCGTGAAAGTTCGGGCTTTCTTTGCGAATGATGTAGCCGATTGGTTTATCCGCTTTAATCAGCGAATCCTTTTTGGCAAAGTCCGATTCTTGAAGTTCTCTGGCTCCGCTGATTTCTCCCCGTCCTTCCGTTACCGTTGCTTCAGTTGTATACATTAGCGACCATGCACTGATATCGTAAAACTGAGTGTCTTCAAACGTGGTTCTCGGCTCGAACATCGCTTTTACAAGGGTTCCAAAGCGTTGACTGACCGGAACTATAAAATCACCGTTCAGAACCATTACTTTGACCTGGTGAGCCAAAACGTTATTGACCAACTTCATTCCTGCCGAATCTCTTTTGATTCGGTAGTAAGTCACTCCATTGGTAGGCAAAACAGGTGTACGGAAAAAGTCTCGCTGATGCTTGAGCAACTTCACGCGCATATCTTGCCCGGCCTGCAACGAACTTAAGCAAGTTGCGAATTGGTTCCGGACCGTTGCTTCGTAATGTACAAACTCCTCGCCCTTGCGGATCAATCCCCGAGTAGAGCCTTGCTCGAACAAGATTCCAATCGAACCAATTACGTCGGGGTAGGTCGAGCCCTTACCAATGTAGAAATCGTCGTACCGCTGCTCTGTGAAATATCGTTGGCCAATTCGTTCCAAAGCCTTAGCATGGTAGCGAGCGATTTCCTTGGTAAGTTCTTGATTTGACTTAGGAGTCAACGGATTAACGCGGCTCTGTACACCAGGTTGGAAGAAATAGCTTTCCCCGCCCATTTCGTGGTAATCCAAGATGAGTTGCGGACGTGCAGCCCTGAGAAGTTCATGCCGACCCTGACTTTCTGGTTGAGTTAGAGGGAACCAGTCGCGGTTCAAATCAAACCAATAGTGGTTTGTTCGTCCACCGGGCCAAGGCTGATTGTGCTCCCGGTCGGCGTTTTCAAAAGTAGCAATCGCACCGCGGTTTCCATTTACCCAGCTTACAAAGCGGTCGCGACCATCGGGATTGTAGTTTGGAAACAAGAAGATCACTGTGTTATCCAGGGTCTTCTTCATTTCCGCAGATTCATCTGCAGCCAGGTGATATAAAAAAGCAAGTGCCGCTTCGGGGCCGCTGGCTTCGTCGCCATGAACTCCATGCCCGCTCCAATAAATTAGTGGCATTTTCGCCAGTTCAGCATCGGAAACTGTCTCGGGTTCATTCATAAGTCTGCGATTCTGTTCAATAATCCGATTGAAGTTCTTGTGATTTTCTGGCGAAGTCACAACTGCGTAGATCAGCTCGCGCCCTTCATGAGTTCGTCCATAACTCCGTACAACCACACGGTCGCTCACCGCCGCAACCGATCTAAAGTAGTCATTGATCTCCCAGCTATAGGTGTGCCGACTTCCAAGAACGAATCCGGAAGTTTTCACAGGGGTCGGAATCTTGTTGGAATACTTGGAATCAGTTACCTGCCAAATGCCATAAGGAAGTTGTGCCCAAGTTGCCCCTATTGCCATTAAGCCTACTACAACCGAAATTGAACGAAGAATCCCTGCGCGACGCATTGATCAATCCTACCTGCCTAATTGGGCTCTGCGCCGTGCGGTAACTTCACTCCCCGCATGGCAAATCAATCGTGGAAAAAAGCGTTTCAACCAGGCATCGAATCGCTCCGCGCTTCGTGGCCGCCCATGCTTTTGGTGCAGATAGTTTGTGTAGCCACTGTCATCGGCTACTTTAACTTTCAGCCTGCGTACGATTTTCTTGTTGCGGCTTCCGATTTCAAAGATCGAACTGGGTTATTGTTCGTTCTTGGTTCTGGTTTTATCGCCGGAGGACTGCTACCGGAAATCGCGAAGATTCTCGTCGGGCGTATCCCAAAATTTGACCGTGCCTGGCTCTCTCTCACCGCTTACACATCATGTGTTTATATGGCACTTGCCGCGCTCGTTTTTTATATGTTTAAGTTTCAAGTTGTGTTGTTTGGAGATTCCGGCGATTTTGTTTCTGTCACCAAAAAAGTGATCTTTGATCAGTTCATTTTCTCGCCATTCGTATCTATTCCCCTTGGCGTCGGTTTATTCAAGTGGCGGCAGGCGAATTTCAAGCTCTCAGCTTGGAAGCAAGTCACCACCAAGGCAGGATATAAAGAAAACGTCTTCCCCGCCCTTGTCATGTGCTGGTCATATTGGGGGCCAATCGTTTGCGGAATGTACTGGCTACCGGAACGAATCCAGTTCGTGGTGAGCGCATTTTGCCAGGCCGCCTGGAGTCTTCTCTTTGTATTTATGGTCGAGTCAAAAAAACCCGACCTCGCCCCACCCGAGTAACCCATGCGAAAAGAATCTTGGGCGATTGCCATCCAATCAGGAATTAGGTCAGTCAAGGCCACCTGGCCGCCGATGCTCGTGATTCAGATTGCAACGTTTTTTGTGGTTTTCGGTTACTACGCATCCCCCGCAATTCGTGACATGCACATCTTCATGTCGAATCTTAAAGACCAGGGAGGTATGCCGTTTATCATTGGTTCTGGCTTTGTCGCTGGCGGCTTGCTCCCCGAGCTAGCTAAACTTATAGCCGGCCGAGTGCCTAAGCTCAACAAGAGTTACGCCAAGCAAGTCTTTTTCACAGGCCTGGTTTATGGCATCGTTGCAGTTTTGGTTTTTTATCTTTATAAACTTCAGGTCTTCATGTTCGGAGATGAGGCAACCATGACTGCAACTGCTTTGAAAGTTGCTTTCGACATGCTGATTTTCAGTCCCTTTTTGAGCATGCCGCTTGCCACCGGGATGTTTATATGGCGCCGAAATAAGTACGCATTTTCTGCGTGGAAAAAAGTGTTCACTCCCGCCGGATATTCCCAAAATGTATTGGCCACCCTCGTCTTATGTTGGGCGTTCTGGACTCCGGTTTTAGCCTGCGTTTACGCCTTGCCAGAAAAGCTTCAATTTGTCGTTGCCATCCTCTGCGAAGCAGCTTGGAGCATCGTTTTCGTGTTTACGGTTGACCCACTTTCAACCCAAGTCGAGATAGTTCCTCCCGAATAAACGCCACTGGATCACCATTTGGGTCAACGCGCTCCGCAAGCCAGCCGGCTTTTCTTGCTGCTTCCACATTGGCAGGCAGATCATCGAAGAAAATGATCTCATCGCCTCTTGCACCAACCGCATCCTCTAAGTATCTATAAATTACTGGGTCGGGTTTATTTACTCCCACTAGGTGCGAAGCCATCAATACGGAAAACGACTTGCAAACCGGAAATCTTGAGCCCAAAAGCTCCTCATAGTGGAGAGCATTGGTGTTACTCAAGCAAGCAGCTTTTATCCCCCCACTTTTAATCTCGTCAACTAAGATACTTGCGCCCGAATATTCTTCCATCAAGATCATCCCGTGTGCAATTTTCGCATCCTCTCTTGATAAATCTAGTTCATTCGCGAGTTTTGCGATAAATGCTTCTTCAGAAATCTCCGATGCCTGATAGTTACTCAGCAATTGATGTTCAGCTAACCGATCAGCTTTAAACCCCGACGGAAGCTCCTTCCCCATCACCGCTAATATCTCCGACCAACGATGGCGAATACGCACCATCACGCCGCCGAGATCGAAGCAAACGACTCGAATCAAACCTAATCCTTCAGGCCTTTCTTAATCAAAAAGTCGCGACTTTGGATGACCGCTTGTAGAGGGTCGATCTTTGGTTGGTCATTTTCAATAATCGCGTAAAGCATTTTTGCTTCCTTAGCTTCCTTAATAATGCCGTCCCAATCTAACGTGCCTTGACCAACTTGGGCGAATTCTCCCTTTTCATCGAAGTCTTTAAAGTGAGATAACCGGAGCCGCTTAGACAGCTTTTTGAGCCAGGCAACCGGGTCGTGCCCGCCTTTTTTCACCCAATAGACATCCACTTCGGCAAATAATTTAGGCGAAGCATTTTCCCAGAGTGTTTCAAACCCGCATACGCCATAATGCATTTCAAATTCAAACGCGTGGTTGTGGTATCCCAAATGAAGATCGTGCTTTTCAAACCGTTCTGCAAATTTTGAGAGCGTCGCGGCAACTTCCTTCCAACCGCCCTCGAAAGATTTTGGATCAAGCCAAGGAATCACAACGTATTCAAGACCGAGGGTGTGAGCGTCGCCCACCACTCGATCCAAGTGATCACGCGCTTCATCGAACCCAATGTGCATGCTTGCCGCTTTCATCCCGCGCTTTGCGAGCCCTTCTTTTACATCAAGTGCCGAGTTTCCATATAGCCCAGCCAACTCCACCGTTTTGAATCCTGCCTTCGAGAGCCCGTCTATCGTGCCCCAGAAATCTTTTTCAAGCAGGCTTCGCACGGTGTAAAGCTGAACTGATATCTTCATTTCCATATTCTCCCCTAATTCGGGCACTAATCACACCTTCCAAGTGTCTGCCAGAATAGAACCATGAATCGAGCCATTTGGTGCGTAGCACCGCTCATTGCTTTATTCGCGCTCATTGGATGTTCCTCCGGAAATGCGCTGGGTGGTAAGCAACGACCCGAATTCGTACGCACCTACGCGAGCATGAGCCCGGGTGCCACTGAAATGCTTTACGCTGCGGGCGTACCGCAACAAGCAATTATTGGAAAGACGAGTTCTTGTAATTATCCAAAAACGGGCGGAGCAATTATTGTAAATGGCACGACACCTAATTTCGAAAAAATTCTCGAAATCAAGCCAGAGCGCGTCTACGTTGAGAAAGACTTGTACGGTCAGGCAACAATAGATAAGCTCAATGAACTTGGTTTGAAAACCGTTGTGCTTGAAATAAATTCATTGGAATCATACGAAGAAGCACTCATTCAAATTTCCAAGCTCGCTGGAACTGAAATCCCAGCCGCCGAATACATTGATAAGGTTTACGCTGGTGTTTCAACTTACGAAGCATCTGTCAAAAACGGAACTAAGATTTCTGTTCTCACTGGTAATCCACAAGCAGGTTATTTGGTTCTTGGAAAACAATCCTTAATCGCTGATCTAATAACAAAGGGGAAAGGAGAATTTGTTGGCCCGGACTCTCAAAAGTTCGATGCTGTAAGTATTGAACAGTTAACTGCCTGGAACCCAGATGTTGTTGTCATTCCCAGAGGCGAAAAGGATGCACTAATGGCTGACCCGGCTATGAAGGCAGTACCTGCAATCGCTAAAAGAAACGTATTGGGAGTAGATGGAGACATCCTTCTCAGAAACGGGGGACGAGTAGATAAGTTATTAGAAGGCTTTGCTGTTGGCATAGGAAGAATTGTTGACCTTGGAGGTGTAAAGTAATGTCAACTGCTGAAATCGGCGTATTCGGCGGCTCAGGGTTTTACAGCCTGCTTGAAGACGTCACTGAAGTCAAAGTAGATACTCCCTACGGTGCACCTAGCGACAGCATCATGTTCGCTACCGTTTCCGGTAGAAAAGTTGCGTTCCTTCCCAGACACGGGCGAAACCACACGATCCCGCCACATAAAATCAACTACCGTGCAAACGTTTGGGCAATGCACAAACTAGGAGTTAAGGCAATCATCAGCCCTTGCGCTGTTGGCTCGCTTCAGCGTCATATTGCACCCGGGTCATTCCTCGTAGCTGACCAATTTGTGGATCGCACCAAGGGTCGCGACGACACATTTTACGATGGCCCAATTACATCGCACATCTCCCCGGCGGACATGTACGACAAAACCTTACGTAACATCGCTGTAGAAACCATCCGAGAACACGGAATCGAAGCTCACGATGGTGGCACAGTTGTTGTTATCCAGGGGCCAAGATTCAGCACCAAAGCGGAATCAGAATGGTTCACCAAGATGGGCTGGGAGATCATCAACATGACTCAGTATCCAGAGGGGTATCTCTGCCACGAACTGGGAATGGCGGTTGTCAACATTAGCCTTGTTACCGACTACGACAGCGGAGTTGTGGCGGACGTAGAAGCAGTAACGGCGCACAGCGTGCTTGAAGTTTTCCAAAAAAATGCGGAAAATGCTCGCAAAGTTGTGCTCGACATTATCAAGAAAATGCCGGCTGATCTCGACTCTCTGGGCAAAAAGGATGCACTAAAATATACGAGAGGCGATGGTCACGCGTCATCACCTTACGACATCCGCATCTTTGATTGATGTCTTAACCGTCTGTAGAGACAACTCAACATGCTGACTACTGCACTAATGCTTACCGTTGGACTGTCTAATCAACAGTCCAATCCCCTTGAATTTCAGTCGCTTACCGGTCAGCCGGTTGAAAATCTTTTCCCCAAACTGGATATGCCAGCCAGCACGGTGAGTGTTGGCGGCCTAACATTTGCTCTGAAAGACGAAAATACCGTTGGTGCTTATTTGCCGAGTTCAAATGCCGCATCAATGTGGGAAGGAATTCAATCCACACCCAACCCAACGATTTCAACAGGGAATCCTAAAATCCGCATCAAAATCATGCTCTTTTCGGAAGTGCTGATGATGGATCACACGAGCCGCGGATGGATGAGCAAGAGATCAAACTTTTCGTTTTTTGATCGTGAAGAAATCACACGAGCAATGGCTCAGTTCGATTTGGTTCTTCGCCGATCCGGGCTTGATCCGTACATCCAATTCAACGAAGACGACGACATCATTGTCGTGACAAATGAACCTGGCAAGAGCGAAAATATTTATGATGTCGTCAGCAAAATCATGGCTCCCAGAGCCAATGATGACCTCTTTGAAAGCGACGACCCAACTTACCGTGGCCCATTTGACATCATCTTTGCTCTACACGCAGGGTTGAGTGATCGTATCGAAGTTGGCTCTCTCGGCCACACTCCTTTGGCAGTTGTCCCCCTTCTCGGAGCAACTCAGCACAAACTAGATGTTGACCTAAGCACACATTTGCTGAAAATGGTCTCCAATCAGATTCAATATCGAAGGTTTCCTCTTCCTACTAACCGACTTTCTTGGCAAGTGCCGTTCACAACGGTCGCTAGCCTTCCTTCCATTGATCCCAGCTTGAGCGCACCCGTACCAGCCGATGGTCGAGCTAAAGCTGAACCTGTCAAATTCCTGGATACGGCAGATCCAATCAGTTCTCTTTCTGCTGACACGACGATGGCCGTTTGGGCAACTAATTCGGAAACGAAAGTCGCCGCAACCGGCATGGGCTGGATGGTTGCCAACCAGTTGACTTCTCCATTCACCCAGTCATCTGTTGTTGCCGATAACACTGGTCGTATCTGGCTGGTCGGAACGATTTCTGGTCGTCACACACTCGCTGACTTGATTTCTGGCACGGTGAAAATAGCTCCAGTCACTGAACAGCCAGCTCCGATCACGGGTGCGCTTCCCCTCAATCCGCAACCGTTCGGATCGTTTGTCTGGCAACTCAATGATAAAAACGAGCGCACGGGCAATATCACCCAAACTGCCGCTCGAACGAACGGCGGAATCCGGTTGATTTCTCGGCAATCCAAGCCAGTGATCAGCAACCCTCCCGCAACTACTCTCAGCCTGAAGTTACGGCTGAAATCAGTTGAAGCATATGCCCTGAACTTCTTCGGTCAGAACCACGAATATCTCGGTTCGGTGCAAATCAGCGGCAACCGAACGGATGAAAAGAATGTGCTCGCGGCTCGGCAACCGCTGACTGGCGAACTACAAACTTTTACATTTAAGCTGACTAACATCCAACAACCGATTTACGCAATAGAATTTGGCCCAACTCAGCAAATGACTTTAGCCGTCCGCCGGTCACCTGAACCAGCGGTATTCCTGATAGACAGTCTCTCGTTCGCGGACGAAGCGGCCCTCACGCTAGACTCACCGACCGAATATGAGTTATTTGATCGAACCGTCTCGCAAGAAGCGCTGGTCAAGACTCAAGACTTCTCCAACGTACTAATTGCAATCGCGGCCGCTGGACAGCTTGCGGACAATGCGAAACCAGAAAACCTCGCGATGTACGCGGAAATGAGCCGAAGCGGGCGCGAACCGATTGCATTCTTTGGATGCCGTGCGCTGAAAAAGCTTAACTCTCCTGCTTCTCTCGCCGAACTCAGGATTACATTGCAACAAGGACCGTTTGATACGAATCGCCGGTTCGCGGCTGAGGCAATCACTCAACCTTTGCCTGATGACTGGCTAACGGACGTGAACTTCTGCATGGCTTCCCGAAGTTGGCAGACCCGCTACTATGCGGCTCAGCTTTTCAAGCTGAATAGTTCACCACGCTCGCAAATCTTCCTTGTATCTTCCCTTCAAGATCCTGTCTCAAATGTCCGTGCTCAAATTGCGGCTGACCTAGATGCAAACGTCTCACTCAGTGCGCGACGCCTACTCTTCCTTGCGGTTAACGATTCGAGCGAGCAAGTGCGGGCCGTGAGTTACGCCCGGTTGCTTGAATCCAAAGATGCGGCAATTTTGGATGAAGCTCTTCGTGGTATCCGAGATGATAGTCGAACTGTCAAGCTCACAATTCTCAATAAAATAGAAACGATGCCGGATGAAAAATTCCGCGGTGCTCTGCGCATCGGCGTATTGGATCGGAGCCCAGAGATTCAAGCCGCTGTGCTGACCGCTTTCCAAAAATTGCCAGAAGCTGTTTCCTTCAACGAGATCAGCAACACCGTCGGCAGTCAATCGGAGGCAGTCCAACTGGCTTTGTTACGACTCGCTGAGTCGAAAAGCATTGCCTTACCAAAACCCGAACTTGATCGGCTTGCGCAAAGCAGAAATGCGACGATTTCGGGAATTGCAAAGCGGCTAGGTGGTGGATCATAAGGATCACAATCGGCTCTGACCACGCAGGGGATTCGCTTAAACGAGCGTTAGAATCTCACCTGTCCGCGCAGGGGCATTCGATCACCATAGTAGGTTCCACTGGGCCAGAACGGTTCGACTACCCCATTGCTTCTGACCTCGTTGCGGCCGCGATTAAATGCGGCGATGCGGACTTCGGCATTTTGGTGTGCGGTTCCGGCATAGGAGTTTCCATCCGCGCTAACCGCTATTCGTTTGTTCGTGCCGCACTCTGCACAACGGTGGAAATGGCGCAATTGGCCCGAGAACACAATCACGCAAACGTTCTATGCCTTGGGGAACGTATCATGAATCAAGAGCTCGCTTTGCAGGTTGCTGACAAGTTCCTCACCACCGAGCCAGATCGGAACGAGCGCCATGTTCATCGCGTTGAACTACTTGGCGCGGAACTTGCGATAGAATCCTGCTAAGCTCTCGCTAAACACCACTCATGGCTGATTCAAAAAATACTGCCTGGGCGTTTATCGCCCCAATTGTCTGCGTCGCCACGCTCGCAGTTGGATTTCTTGCCCGCAATAAAGCAGAGATGGGTTCGCTCGCTTCAAATAAACCCGTCGGTGTCGGAATTATCAACGATAAACATAGTTTTGGTGAACTCAGCGAAAGCGAATTTTTCTATGAAGTCGCTTCTCTCCTGAAATCTAATTATGTAGAGCCAACCGAAATTGACCAAAAGATGGCCAGTGGTGCGATTCGGGGAATGGTCGGCAGTTTGCTTGATCCTGACAGCATTTTTTACGACAAAGACCAGTTCGATTCGTTCCTCGCAACCCAGCGAGGTAACTACTCCGGAATCGGGGTTGAACTAGAATATCGCTACGACCAAGCAGAACTGAAAAAACTGCAGGGAGGATCATCTGGCGTAGATTCCCTTCTGCTCATGCCTCAAATTCTGGTTGCATCGGTTCTTCCGGGCAGTCCGGCAGAACAGGCGGGCCTGAAAACAGGCGATGAATTCCGCCAAATCGCCGGCAAATACATCATCACCGGGCTTGATATCAAGAAACTTCGTGACCTGCAAACCGCCGTCACTGAGAAAAAAGCCGATCCATCGGAACTTCAGCGCTATCGGGATGAAATTTCCGTTTGGGTGAAGGAAGTGATGCCCGCCGGGAAAATTCGCGATCACCTGCTCAGTGGAACTGAAGGCGAAGTCGCTCTGAAAGTGAAACGAAATGGTGAGTTACTTTCTTTCGATGTTCCCCGCCGCGCAACAACGGTTAAGCCGATTATCACCACGCCTACCGAAACCCAAGTGCGGTTCTTTGAAGGTGCCGTTGCCGAACTCAGTCGAACAGATTTCAAAGGCAAAACGGTTCTTGACCTCCGCAATTCTGGCTCGGGGAGTTTTGATGAAATGGAGCGTGCACTTGGCAATTTCCTTCCTGCCGGGCGGTACGGTTCTGTGGTCAACGGCAAAGCCGCTCCAAAGCCAATTAACGTCGTCGCTGGGTTGAAGACCCCGATCTACTTCACTTTGCTGGTCGATAACTCCACGCATGGAGCTTCCGCAGTATTCGCTCACATCCTTGCCGATTCGGGCAACGCCATGGTGCAAGGCACTCTACCGCCGACTCCCAGTTGGATTGAAATCCAAAAACTAACTGATGGAACTGGCTACACCCTTGCCACCGGTAAATACGAAATGAGCGACACGAAAACTGCCGCCAACGAACAAAAGGAGCCAATCCGATGAAAGCTGCCCGAGTTGCCCTCTTCTCTGCCGTTCTTGTCATCTTATTTGGAACCGGGTTTTTCGCCCATGACGTTCTAGCCGGAACCCCTCCGAATATCGCGGCTCTTGGACGGATTGCATCACCGAGCGCGGCGCAAGCCTCGGTAACACCCGTAGAAACTTTTCAGCACCATTTCGATCTCATCTTGGCCAAGCACGGAGAAACCACTGATCCAGAAAAGCTCCGGCATGCGGCGATGGGCGGGCTGGTTGCCAGCTTGGGCGATCCACACACTAACTACCTTGAACCTAAAATAAACGAGTCGTTCACGACCGAAACAAAAGGCAACTACACAGGAATCGGAGCACGACTCGGCGAAGATCCTCTCGGTGCAAAAATCGCTACCGTTTTCAAAGGTGGGCCGGCTGACAAGGCTGGTTTGAAACCTGGCGATGTCATCACCAAAGTAAATGACTTCGACGCATCAGGAAAGGAAGTTGACAAGATTGTTGACAAGATTCTCGGCGAAGAAGGAACCCCAGTTACGCTGACCTTGGTACGCGAAGGCCAGGCAGGTGTTCAATCAATTCGTATCGTTCGTCGGCAAATCTTGATTCCAACCGTGGAATCAAAAATGATCTCCGGCAACGTGGGATACATCCAGGTCAGTGGCTTTAGTGAACCGACCCCCATGCAGTTCCGCGAAGCACTCGATGAAATTGATCGCCAGCATCCAACTGGATTGGTAATTGACATGCGCGGCAATCCGGGCGGACTGCTTGATTCAGCCGTTAAGATGCTTTCGCTTTTTGTCTCCGATAAACCGGTAGTGACGATGAAGGAGCGAGGAGACAAAACCATGACCGCGCAGACCTCCAGGGGTCAGGTTATGGGCATCAACTACCCGGTCACGATTTTGGTGAACGAAGAATCAGCAAGTGCGGCGGAAATTTTCGCAGGCGTTATGCGGGACTACAAAAAGGCTGTTCTTATTGGCACTCACAGCTACGGAAAAGCCTCTGTGCAGAACCTCTTCCAACTGCCCGGCGGAGCAAGCGCAAAGATCACCATTGCCAAGTACTTCCTCCCCGCCACGGGTGACATCAGCCGCAAAGTGGACGATGACGGTACCTACATCAAAGGTGGTCTCGCACCGGATATCAAGGTTGAAATCCCAACCAAAGGCGACTGGAAATTCGGCGAACCAGGCAAAGATCCTCAACTTGATCGAGCGATTCAGTATTTGGGCGGCAGTAAGCAAGGTTAGAAGTTAATCGCTTACACCGCCTTAACAATCAATCAGCCACAATAACCTTGTGAACCGACTTTCCGCGTTTTCTGGTGGGGTGGCTCTGCTTTCCCTGGCTTCCCTGCTGTTTGTGCAGACCCAACCGTTACCCAGCGTAGAAAACACGGTTCCCAGCCGAGTTCTGCTGACCTGGAGCGGAGACCCAAGCACAACCGCGACTGTCACTTGGCGAACCAATTCCGCAACTCCCAGTTCGCTCGCTCAGATAGCAGTTGCGTCCGCTGACCCTCGATTCATCGCCACCGCAACCCAAACCGTTGCCGAGGCGCAAACTGTCAGCCTTGCCGAAGGCGGAACCGCCACCTACCACACGGCTCAGTTCCAAACTCTCAAACCCGATACTCGCTACTCTTACCGAGTTGGTGACGGCACTACTTGGAGCGAGTGGTTCGATTTCAAAACCGCATCCGCCGAATCCAAGCCGTTCACCTTTATCTATTTTGGCGACGCGCAGAACGACGTCAAATCCATGTGGAGCCGCGTGATCCGCCAGGCTCAACGCGATGCGCCTTACGCCGATTTTATGCTCCACGCCGGTGACCTGATCAACCGAGCCGAAGTTGATGCCGAATGGGCGGACTGGTTTTACGCGGGCGGATGGCTCCATTCCACGATTCCGAGCATTGCCGTACCCGGCAACCACGAATACGCCAGCGGCAAACTCAGCCGGCTCTGGCAACCACAGTTCCAATATCCGCGCAACGGCGTCCCTGGGTTAGAAGACACCAACTATTACATTGACTTCCAAGGCACTCGCATCATCAGCTTGAATTCTAACGAGCGCACCGAAGAACAAGCAGCGTGGCTGGAAAAAACTCTGGCGGAAACAAAAACCAACTGGACGATTCTCACGTTCCACCACCCTATGTACAGCACCGCCAAGGGGCGGGATAACGTCAAACTGCGCGACCTGTGGCTCCCCATCATCCTCAAACACAAAGTGGACTTGGTTCTGCAAGGCCATGACCATTCGTACGGCCGGATGAACCTACCTAGCGGAACCAACGAAAAGAAGGGCGTCACTCATTTTGTGGTTTCGGTCAGCGGCCCCAAAATGTACGAACTCGGCGATGATGCCAAAACCCGCATGACGAATCCGGCGGAAAACACCCAACTCTACCAAATCATCACCGTCACTCCCACGATGCTGAAGTACCGGGCGCACACAGCTACTGGCAAGGTGTACGACGAGTTTACGGTCGAAAAATAATTGAGGAGATTCTATTTCTGGTCACTTCTCCAAAATGTTCTTAAATCGCACCATTAATGCCTTTCGGATAATTGTTGCAAATTCTTCTAGCTTTTTACTTCGCCCAGAACTATCCATCAATTCAATTTCCATAGCTCGATTGAAGCGCTTTTTATCTACCTTTGCATCATCACCCAGTACAGAGCTAATGAGTCTCCTCATCTCATCCTTCCCTATTGCTTCTTCCAATCCTTTACCTTCCCACTCCGAATTACAATCAGTTAAAGTCATCATATGAATCTTCACCCACTCACCGAACCTATCTGTATAGTTATTCATTTGCTTCTTACCTTCCTCATCTGAATCAAGCAGTACGATGAAGGGAATTCCCCATCCAGAAAGTAATTGAATCAGGGTTCTTGACGAGCCAGCTCCTGTACCGGGAATAACTGAGAAGGCAAGCTCTTCCCCCATGCCTCTTAATCCCAACCTGAATGCATGAAAATCGGACTTACCTTCAACTACAACAACAGATTTGTCAAATGATAAGCGATTGGGTTGGTACTCAAGCACGTCCAACACGGGTTGAAAGTAACTAACTTGGTCAGGGTAGTTGGAAACAAATGTGCGGTACTTAAAGACCTCTATCTCAGTGGATTTAGGATCATAGTCATCTCCCTCTGAAGTATGAAGTAAAGCCAAATTTCGGACGACATAAGTGCCGCCAAGCCAGTCAGCGTTCACCATATGGTGACTATGCGTAGTGTAAATAATTCGACAGTTGGTCATCGAATCAAGACTATTAAGTAATCTTGCTTGTGCAGCAGGATGAAGATTGGAAGCAGGTTCATCTAATAGCAACAAAGCTGGAGAACTGAAACCCTTGGTAGCATATGTTGTTGCCAAAAGAAATGACAAAAACCATCTAAAACCGAGCGACCTATCGTTTACCTCATAAATATCCCCTCCCTCTCGAATCTTAATCTCTATGTAGCAATCACCATCCTCGTCGCAGCCAAAATCAAACTTGATTTCCCTCGAAGTCTGCGGTCTGCCAAATATCTTATTCCACTCACCTAAAACCATTTTTGAGACGTATTGACTCATTTTCAGTAATAGTGAATCTAAAGCTTGTCGGGCTGCTATTTGATCTGACTTAATTCGATCTATTAGGTGAGTTTGAATTGAGCTTCCTGGAGCTACTTCAAGTAAAACGTGCTCAATGATTGACCGATAAAATTTGCCCTTACCAGAGTTGTCAGCACTCTCATCCAAGTAAATAGCGTCGGGAAACTCAAATAGGAAGTTCTCAAAGAAGAAAACCTTTGGCATTCTTGATTTTAAAACTTGCACAAGTGTCTGCCAGTCTGAGCCATCAATCAGTTTTTCCTTCGTTGATCGACCCTTAAGAGCTTTAAAGGTTATGTCCCAGCTGTTCATTCGGCTACCAATAAGTTCAGAATTCTTGAATCTATACATTTCAGTAACCTTAAATAAATTATCTACAGCTAGTGAGCTATACCCAAGTTCCTTAGCTTTAGCAACCAATGCCTGTACATCGCCTCTGTCAAGATTGAATGTCACTGAAACCGAAATCTGATCATTGAAATCATGTCTTTCGGATATTGGGATCAGTTTGAAAACTTCAAACTGCCCTACACTGAGTGCAGAAAGATCGGTAGTTTTTTCAACAGTATAAGACAGAAAATTTAGAGCTTCTAGAACAGTTGTCTTACCCGTCTCATTCAAGCCTATTAGTGTAAGTGTCTTAGTATTTTCAGGAACATCTAGGTTTAATCTTCGTAAGCCCTTGAAATTTCGTACCTCAAACTTAACCTGGTTCATTTGACTCTATTATCTCATAATGTTAAACTTCATCGAATATTTTCTCGTTATTGAAGTGTTTGATTGTCTTACCATCTACCGTTTGGAACTCACCATCTCCCACGCCTGACCGATCAACCCGGCGAGTTCGTCCCAATCCGTATCCGGCAGATCAACCCGAACCCCAACCCAGCCTTTGACCCCAACATACGGCGGGATAAAAAATCGGTTCTCATCCCCGCTCACCAGACCCGCCGCGACTCCCGGAGGCGCCGGAACCCAGACCGCCGTCCGCTCGGCCCCGTGGTGATGGTCATCGAACATACACACCACCCGCTTGTTTTTGTAGAACCAACACGGCTCCCCGTGCGAAGGCCGCTCGTTCACCTCCGGCAACGCCAGGCAGATTTCGCGCACTCGATCTAACATCAATTCTTCTCCGCTCGGAACACCCGAACTTCCACCAAATGCACCCCGATGTTCGCGGAGTTATGCAGCATCGAAACCCGCACAAACCGAGCTTGCACCGGAGCAAATGTATGTTTGTAACCCAGACGGGTAGACGGCTCTGTGTTCTGGCTAAAGTCCACCGCCGGAACCCACTTTTCGCTATCCACTGAAGTTTCAATTGTGTATTGGTAGTACCGCGATGAATCTGGGTAGGCGAACACGGTAATGCGGTCAATTGTTTCTGGTTGGGCCAGTTCCGCCGCCCACCACTGAGGCGCGGGCGAGGCCGCCCAATATTTGCCCGTCGCTAATCCATCAACTGCATTCGATGGCGACCCACCCGGTTCAGTGTGACCAGAATCAAATGCCCGTGCCCCCACTGCAATCCCGCGATCAACCTTTCTCATCGGAGGATTGCCAAAGCGGGCGAGCAACGATTTTGTATGGTTCACGGCATCAACTTTGCGCGGACTCTTCATGCCGTTGCCAGGTTTCATTGCCCAAGCGGCTTCCCAAGCCGCTAAGTCGTTCGGAGCCTTACCTGCAGCCTCAATTGAATCAAAGAATCGCTTCCACCGCTCGGTGTAGAACTGATCAATCAAACCGCTCCATTCTTTGGCCGCATAGTCGTACAGCACCGGTCCGCCCCAAACCGTCACCTGAGTTTTGGCGTTTGCTTCCATCAAATCGCGCTCGGCGGAGGTTGTGCCCCAGCTTCGAGCCATCGTCACCCAATGCCGTAGACGATGCACTTCTTGGGTGTCCACAAGTTCAGAAATGCCCCTCAGTAGTTCAAAGAACTGAGCCTTGTTCGATTGATAATCAGCCGAGTTCTTTTCATCGAACGCGTAGAGGGCATTAGCCAAATACACGCCACTGAGTTGCCCCAGTGTCACTTTAGCGAATTCAACCGCATCGCGCTGGTACAGCGGATTCTTTTCCACGCCCGGCACTTTCAAAAAGTCGGATAGCGCGGCGACCAGCTTTTGGACTTCAGGATTTGTTTCTCCTACCGCGCCAAAACTTGGTCGGATTTGGTACGGCGCGTGTTGCCAAGCCCCTAAAACTGGACTATCGTAAAACGCTTGCCAGGCGGCGGTCAGCCGATCATCATTTACCCCGTACCGGTTGCGCGCAAACGATTTAAGCCAAGGATCGTAGTCCAAATCTCCGCTCGACCACATCATGTCGGTCACGAGTTCGTAAACCAACGCGTTCTGCTCAATGCCTTCGGGTGTCAACCCCATTCCCGACATCCGACCGTGATTTGCATCCGCGATTGCCGCCTTCCACTTAGAAACGTAATCGCGCGGACGCCCAAACACGGAAGTGTTCTGACCAAAGTTATGCAGCACGTTCCAAATCCAAGGCTTATTGCGGAACGATTCGTGTTTGCGCCAAATCTCGACCGATTCTGCTGCGAGGTCAAGCAATACCATCCGGTCATCGGGAACCCCGCCTAAAAACGCTTCGACCCGTGGGGTTGTCCAGAAATCAGCTTCGTTCAAGAAGAGCCAGCCTTGCATCACCCAGATCGCATCCGGGTCGCCCGCTTTGATTGCTTCGTAAACCGCCGTGGACATCGATTTGAGCTCACTTTCTACTTTGTCGGGCGGCATAGTTGGACGCATTTCGTTGAAGACATCCGCCAGATACAGATGGTCGCTGCCGAACATCTTTCGATATTCACGGACATACGCCGCGCCGATTTCTTTGAACTTTGCTTCGTTAGGATGGAGCAAAACGGTGGGTTCAAACCCCGCCCAGCCGGAACTTTGAATCGTGCGTAAACCCAGGTTTTTCTTTGCCCAAACTGGGGGAACAAAACCCGAAAACGCAGGCACAACTGGCGTCATTCCGAGTTCGCGTTCTGCATCAAGAATCCGTTTTTGGAGCTTTGCCTGCCCGTCAATCCACGATTGAGGCAACGGCCCGAGGTGCGAATTGATGTTCCCCATCCGGTGCCATGGCAAAAATGCAGGGCCACCATAAAATGCCCGGATCTCCTCGTCGGTCAACCCTTGTTGTTGCCACACTTTCTGCCAGGCGGCTTCCTCTCCGGTCATCGCCAGCGGCATATTGATCCCGTGCAACGCCATCCAGTCGATCTCTTTGCGCCAACGGTTCCAATCCCAAAATGCGGTTGTGTATCCAAAGGTGCAGACATTAAAGTAGTGGCGGTACTTGTTCTGGGTGGTCTGCCAACCCGAGCTCCAATCTGGCAACGTATCAGGAATTTCAAACCGCGATCCTTCCCACGTTGAAATGCCGTGACAGTGCTTTTTCAGGTAGTCGTATGCGCCCCTCGCCATAGCGACGCCCGTCGTGCCAGTTACTTTTGCGCGTCCGTTCTTGACCGTGACGTTGTATCCGTCGGTTTGCTTGCTGTTATCTGCAGTTTCGAATTCAAATTTTGAGGCGACGGCTTTGCCAACCGTCCGCTCCAAAACTGCCTTTGCCGCAGATGCTTGATCGGCAAACGCTCCCGCCGGAACCAGTAAGGCAATACAAACACACAGGCAACTTCGCACGACTTGAGTGTACCGATGAGATGGTCATCCGGTATTTCTCAAAAATGAATTGATGACAAGTGAAGTTCTCTTTGATAAAATAGAAACGATATGCCTCCTTCAATATTGCCGTACATCGTTGCCCTTGTCATCCAGTCTCTAGTGATTTATGGAATCGGCGAAATCCGAAGAGGAATTTTTTTGGTTATCCAGGATAGTGAAAAACCGCAACCGTACCAAGTCATTCATCGAGGCATCTCTACGCTCTACTATTTGGCATGGCTGGGATTGGCGATTTCCGTTCTGGGAGCATTAGCCGTCGTTTCAGCAAACATAGAACACCAGCAGCGGATGCAACGTTGGCAAAGTGAACGCAATGACTCACCGCCGGAGTTGTACGTTACGCCGGGTAAGTAAGTTGAAATAATACGTACAGCCGACTAGACAAGTGGTTTTATTAAGCTGTCCATTTCCCTTACGATATTAGATAAAAGCTAATTCCTGATTCACCTGGAACAGTAATCCTGATCTCGATAGCAGGGGTAATCAACCTAATTGTCTCGTCACCAAACATTTGCAATTGCGAATCGACTGGGAAAAGGGGGATTAAATCTTTAGCCGTCTTTAATTCCTTTTTCTGAGATTCTAAATGCTTGTACCCTTGATAATTAAACAACCAACAGAGCTTTTGAATACTGAGTACATTCTGTTCGGTTGCGGCGGCGATTTTGCCCGTAGCCCACGCCGAAGCCCGAGTGGAAAATTCCGCTTTCATTTTCCTATCGTTTCCCCATACCCTAGTGCTGAGAAAACCCATCCAAACTCCAATATCGAATTTCCTAGTTTGAGCGGCTTCACTGAACTTAACCGGAGCACTTACCTTTTCAATTGGAGAAGTCAATACGGTCGTGGCACCGCTCTCAAAAAACACCTGATTACCAAACCCAATCGACCCCATACCCTGTTCGCGCATCTTTGCATGTCTTTCCGGTGTGTGAATCCTCTCCCCAATATTTAGAATAAATGCCGCAGATTTCGCCCCGAGTGCACCAGTTGCCTCGATCTCATCCGCCATATCGCTTAATCCCTTGCTCATAGCTATCCCAGTCGAATCCGTATCTAGGATGTACGCAACATCTTCTTCCGGTTTATAAACTTCCCATTCGCGCTCTTCTTGCAAGGTGCGGAGTGCTTTCAGACTCCGATAATTGACCTCAAGCTTCTGGTCTGCACTGATTAAGACCACAACTTTCACGCCGTCAGACCAATGCGGCTGAGGCACTTCTTGAGAGAAAAACGCGGATGCAAGTAAAACGGAAATCATTTACTACCACTAGAACAAAGCTGCTGCTGAGTTCGTTGAAATTACCTTAATCGATTGAATTTAGGGCTACTAATTTGCATCATGAGTTGCCCCCTCTGGTTTCCCTGCGTGAGGGCATGAGCGTTGAAATGAACTGCTCCGGAACTTACCGACTCATCTGATCGTTCAAGCCAGTAACCGTCAGTGAAAGCACGCCCAATAAAATCCATACTGGTTTTTTCTGTTATTAGCTTCGTTCTGATTGCGTGCCTTTATTCATGGGTGTGTAGCGATAATCTTGAACTCACCGAGCATCAACGATCTATCAAATTTCCCGACTCTACAAAAGTAATATCCAGCAAAACGCACATCGAAAGAGCTGGCTCAAGCGGAATCGATTTTATCGCAAGTTACGAACTCGAATCAAAGGAACCAGAGGCAGTCAAGGAGCATATCCAGAGCTTTTGTGAAGCACGTACCAAGAGCGATGCGTTCGGCTACATTTTTGAGTTCGCATACCTGGGCGATCAACTCCCCAACGGTGCATACAGGCTCAAAACAATTATTGCCAAGTGCCGTGCAAAGAGCGGCATAGAGTGGTAACTGAAATCCCTCTTCCTGGATTACAAGTGAGAGACTTCACAGCTTACGCTGGATCATGGTAATAAAGTAATAGTTAGTGCTTCAAACAAGCCGATAAATGATTCTTGACCAAATTTTATCTTTTGCTTGCTGATGGTTTCCATTTCGCATCGATCAGTACTGGTTGAGGAAGTCGATCATTTCTTCGTTTTAAATCGACTACTTTTTTCCACTTGCCTCCTATTGACCCGACATCTATACATACAAAGAAAGCTTGATTAGTTTTAGAAGCTTTCTGATACAAGGGGACTTGACTCTCATAGCCATGAGCGAGACGAGTATTATTCGACATCTTTATTTCTACAATCACTTTATTATTGCCACCAGCACTCAATTTAAAGTCAACTGGCCCTACACCTGTTTCATGCTCAGGATCAAGTTCTATAGAATGACGCTGGCATACTGGAAAGGCACTATGGTAAAAAAGTTGTTGCGCAAATTTTTCTTTTCTTGGCTTACCGAGGTCGTTGTGCAACAACTTATTGCTCCCTTTATATTCTATCAAAAATTTAAATTCCTCAATCAATTTATTAACAAACGCCATTAATTCCTCAGAGCTCTTTGGAGTCGTATATGTATATTCTGACCCAGCGTTTAGCAAAAATAATTCTTCCCGCAAAATTTCCGCTAAAGATTCACCATCCGGAGTTTGACGAAATTTCGCAGATACTGATGAAATCGCCTTCACAAATTCAATAAGTTCATCACCTAACAGAGGATTCTCGTGGATAGCTTTTTTGGCTGCCTTTTTGACTTCAGCGGCTTTGCTTTTTGCTCTATTAATCTCGGAAAAAAACTCTGTAAACAAATATCCAAATCTTTCTTTGATTTCTGCGGAATATTGCATAGCCTCCCCAAGAGAATCCCAATCTACCGACACTGGCAAGTCCATTACAATATCGGCTGGTACTAACAGGATAGGTTCTCCCGCCTTAAATGGGTGAGGCGGCAAATTGTACTTTTCGCCTTGAATACTAAACTCGGCAGTTTTGATTCCCTCTATTTGAAGAATGGCATCCTGAGTATATTCGCTTAGTGCAGGTGCCATCGCTGTAGACGCAATGTCAGATAATGTATCCGGGCCAATTCCAGGTTGTATGAGAGGCATCACAGAGAATAAAGCCGGATTACTAACACCAGCATCAATGATCTCTCTACAAGCGACCAAAAACCGCTCAACTTTGATATCTCCCATATTTTGACCGCTGACAGAACTCAACCCATAACCCAGGTTTAATGCTCTCAGTTCGGTTTTACTTAATAACTTTATTGCACTATTCCAAGCCATTTTATTTGACCCAGAAAGTGATAGCAAGTCGAATAATACCTGAAAGAAATGCTGTAGCTGCACAGTTCCTTTTTTTCTTATTATTTCGCTTTCACAGCTCTCCAGTAATGTAATGTCAATAAAATAAGAATTGTCGTAATTTAAAATTGGGTCAACACATCCTATTTGCGCAAATACTGCGGGATCAATATTAAAGTGAGAGGAAAAATAAGCAGGGGCGTCCATAAACTAATGTTACCTTCGCACAATGATAATGGTTCTATGGCATATGAAAAACATTTAACTTGAAAGGTGGGTCCCCATCTGAATCTAGATTCAGATGGGGCTCAATAAATCAGGCTGAGCTTAGAAGCCCATGCCGCCCATTCCGCCCATATCATCCATGCCGCCGCCGGGCATAGCCGCTTTCTTTTCTTCCTTCTTTTCAACCACGAGGGCTTCGGTGGTCAGAACAAGACCAGCGATGGATGCTGCGTTTTGGATGGTGGATCGGGTGACCTTAGCTGGGTCAACGATTCCGGACTTCACCATGTCAACCATTTCGCCGGTTGCGGCGTTGAGGCCCATACCAGCCTTGCTTGCGCGAACCTCGGTGACCACAACGCTGCCTTCGAGACCAGCATTTTCAGCGATCTGTCGAAGAGGAGCTTCCAAAGCGCGCTTGACGATGTTCACACCAGTGAGTTCGTCGCCTTCCAGCTTAAGTGAATCAAGGGTTGCCGCCGCTCGGAGAAGAGTGGTTCCGCCGCCAGGGACGATGCCTTCTTCAACTGCCGCACGGGTCGCCGAAAGAGCGTCTTCGTAGCGGTGCTTCTTTTCCTTGAGTTCGGTTTCAGTGCTTGCACCCACCTTGATGACCGCAACGCCGCCGCTGAGCTTAGCCAGTCGTTCTTGCAGCTTTTCTCGGTCGTAGTTGCTATCGGTGTTTTCGATCTGCGCCTTAATTTGACCGATTCGGCCCATGACTGCATCTTTCTTACCCGCGCCTTCGATGATTGTGGTTTCTTCCTTGGTGATCACAACCTTCTTAGCAGTGCCGAGCATATCCAGAGTCACATTGTCGAGCTTGGTGCCGAGGTCTTCGCTGATGAACTGACCAGCAGTGAGAACTGCGATGTCTTCCAGCATTGCCTTGCGTCGGTCGCCGAAGCCAGGAGCCTTGACCGCAGCTACGTTAAGAACGCCGCGAATTTTGTTGAGAACGATGGTCGCGAGAGCGTCTGCTTCGAGATCTTCTGCAATGATCAAGATTGGTCGTCGAGCTTGAGCTGCCTTTTCCAGGAATGGCAACAGTTCTTGAGCCGAAGAAATCTTCTTTTCGTGGATCAGGATCGCTGGGTTTTCAAGAACGGTTTCCATTCGCTCAGGATCGGTTACGAAGTAAGGGCTGATGTAGCCTCGGTCGAACTGCATCCCTTCAACGATTTCGAGTGCGGTTTCGCGGCCCTTGGATTCTTCAACCGTGATAACGCCGTCTTTGCCGACTTTATCCATCGCGTTGGCCACTTGCTCACCAATTTCAGGATCGTTACCTGCGATGGTTGCAACAAACTGAACTTGCTCTTTATCTTTAACTGGCTTTGCTTGCTTCTTGATTTCGGCGATGACTGATTCAACCGCCTTGTCAATTCCGCGCTTAACCGCGATTGGGTTACCACCGGCGGCTACATAGCGAAGGCCTTCGTTAACGATGGATTGAGCCAAAACGGTTGCGGTGGTGGTTCCGTCACCGGCAACGTCGTTGGTCTTGCTGGCAACTTCTTTGCAGAGTTGCGCGCCCATGTTTTCGTAAGCGTCATCGAGTTCGATTTCCTTCGCGACGGTCACGCCATCCTTGGTGATGGTTGGGCTACCCCATTTCTTATCCAAAACAACGTTGCGACCTTTGGGGCCAAGTGTGACCTTAACCGCATCGGCAACCTTGTTGACGCCACGCTCAAGAGCGCGTCGTGCATTTTCATCAAACATCAAAGTCTTTGCTGGCATTTTCTTTTTATCTCCTTCTTACTTCACGATTGCGTAGATTTGGTCTTCGTCGAGAATCGTCATTTCTTGACCTTCGAGGGTCACTTCGTTCCCGCCGTATTTACTGAAAATCACTCGATCGCCTACTTTTACGGTGAGGCTGTTGCGCTTGCCGTTATCCAGCACGCGGCCCTCACCCACTGCGATCACTTCTCCTTCTGTCGGCTTCTTTTTTGCCGAATCAGGGAGAATAATCCCGCCCGCAGTCTTTTCTTCTGCGTCGAGAACTTTAACGACAACCTTATCGCCGAGAGGTCGAATTCCTGCCATTGTGTTTCAATAATCTCCGTTTTAAATACAAACCGCGATTAGCACTCGCGGCTTGGTTCTGCTAATGATTCTACTAGCGGAGACTCCAATCGTTAGCAATCCTGGGACTAGAGTGCTAAAAATAGGCGGTTCGACTTGTTAAACAACTGTAAACAAATTTCCTCTATAATTTGATGAGGTCTTCTTATGAGAATTCACCTGTTTGCATGCCTTGCCGCACTATTGCCAACGACCTCGTTTGCCTTTACCTATTCCTACGATGCCTCGCTCGGAACTCTGCCAGAAGATCAAGGCTGGCTTAAACACGAATTTCAAACTCCACCAGCACCCTTTCTCCAAAACGGACTACTCCACGTTGGAGCTACTACACCAGGCGGAGAGCAAGGCTGGGTTATTGGCACCTCGCAAGGGCTGCCCGCCAACTTCGGCATCGGCTCTAGCATTACGATAAATGCGAAGTTCGATTTCGTTACAGGCACATCTGGTCCGCCCGACGGCGGATTTGCCTTGGGCATCAATTCAACGCTTTATAATCAGGCAGTTTGGTTCCGAAATGGTGAAATCTTCTTTTTAGATTCTGGACTGAGCGTAGCATTCGATACTACCGACGCCTTTCACGAGTTCCGTCTACAGTTTGGAATCGGACAGGCGGAACTATACATTGATAATATGCTTAAACTAACTTCGCCTTACTACCATGCTGGCGGTGGAACTGGCGTAGCTGCTTTTGGTGACTTTTCAACAGAGTCAGAATATCAGGGGCAAATTAGGTCAGTTGTGGTCGAAGCCGTACCCGAACCGTATACCTTGCTTGGCCTTGCCGCCCTCGCTGGCTTCGCTGCCAAACGAAAACGCTAATAATCTTTTGATTCGCAAGGGAGAATTCGTTCTCCCTTGCCCTCCAGCCCATTCAACTGGCATACTGTCAACATGTCAATGGCCATGGATCTTCACTCCGCCCTCGAGAATAACTATCTCATGCAGGGTCTTAACCCCACACAGATTTCCCAAATCGCGGCGATCAGCGGCACAAAGGAATTCGGTGGGGGAGATATTTTGGTTCGACAGTTCGCAAAAGATGCCGATCTCATGATCGTTTTGGAAGGCTCGGCCAAAATCAAAACGTTCTCGGGTGAAGAAATCGCCGAAGCTGGCCCAGGCTCCGTTATTGGTGAAATGTCGCTGATTGACGATAAACCCCGCTCCGCAACCGTGGTCAGTGCTGGCGGAACCAAAGTCGCCACCATCCCCAACTCCATGCTTTGGCAACTCATGAACGATGAGCCATCCATCGCAAAGGTGATTCTGCTCAACATCGCCCGCATTCTCACCGCTCGCCTCCGCGCCGCCAACGTAGCGTTGGATAGCGTAGTCGAAGGCAAATAATTAATTTATCCTGGCCTTGCTGAGACACCTGCCCCACTTACGGGCGGGTGTTTTGTTTTCCACCAACGACTTGCAATCTGACTGCTATTTGCCCGGGACAGTTGACATTCTCACGAAGGAGTCAGGGTAGGGTTAATCTAACCTTAACCCCAAGATTAACGGTTGGTTGTTAATATGGGAACGGTCCCGGGTTTAACCGAGGCTTCAAATTTGCCATTCAGATTGAACCTGATCCCACAGGATCGTTGAATTTCCTTGAACAGGATTGGATGAAAAAATGAAAAAACTCGCTTTCGCAACCCTCACACTTGGTTTAGTTGCAATTTCTGCTTCTGCTCAAGCCGTGTACTTCTACACAGGCTCGCCGATCAACGAAAACTTTGACTCACTGCCAACATCTGGAACGAGCACCGGATTGTTCACAGTGGGAACACAAACGGCTATCCCCGGAACCACTGGTTTCGTCGGCACCCGAGTAGGTGGCAGCGGTAGCGCAATGAACTTTGCTGCAAACGACGGCGGTAGCAACTCTGGTGCAATGTACAGTTATGGATCGGGTACAGATTCAGATCGTGCACTGGGCATGCTCGCATCCGGTTCTAACTGGGGTGCATTCGGTTTTGAACTCGTCAACAATTCCGGATCAGCTCTGACTTCTGTTTCCCTACGATTCACCGCCGAATTCTGGCGATCCAGCACCTCCGTGCAAAACGTACTTGCGGCAACCGTAGGCGTTTCCGGCGGATCTGCTAACTCTTCCAACTTCCTCACCGATGGTTCAATGGTCGCGTTCTCTGCTTTCGACATCGTTGGCCCAGCGCCAGTTGCTTCAAACGGAGCACTTGATGGCAACCTCGCAGCTAACCAAGCTTCGGTAATCGGAACCTTCACGTTCAATACACCGCTTGCAAATGGAGATAGCTTCTTTGTTAGCTGGAATGACGTCAACGATGCTGGTAACGATGCTGGCCTCGCAATTGATAACCTCACAATTACGGCAACAACTGACGCAGTTCCTGAACCAGCAACCATGGCAGTCCTTGCAGCGGCTGGCCTTGCTGCAGCTGCACGACGCAAGCGCAAGTAAGCGTTTTGGGTTGGTCGGGCGCAACGAGTACCACCCAAGAATCAAGATTCTCCCTAGAATTGGGAAGAATCAACTTAACTCCCTCCCCGAAGATCGGGGAGGGATAAAGGGAGGGGTTGATATTTTGACTTTCGCATTGCTTAAAATATTCTTGTGAAACGCTTCGCAACTAGCCAAGCAAAAACTTTCAGTAAACAAAATCGCAAAAATCTTACAACGGTAGAAGCTGCCTTGTGGAGTCGCCTTCGCGTACTAAGGTCAGAAAATCTAGTATTCAGACGCCAGCATCCAGTTGGGCTATACATTGCAGACTTTGCTCATCTCCAGTCAAAAACTGTTATTGAACTGATTGGAAAGAGCCACGCTGAATCTGGTCAATCAGACTTGACTCGGGAGCAATTTTTCTGTGACCAAGGATGGCAAATTCTGTATTTCGACAATCTAGATGTTATCAGGCAAATTGATTGGGTTGTGGAGCGGATAGTAGAAGCGGTGCATCGGTGATCAACCCCTCCCTTTATCCCTCCCCGATCTTCGGGGAGGGAATCCCGGAATGCAAGTTGCCCAACAAGTTGAGCTAACTCTACATAACTCGCTAAACGAAAGTCTGTACTTCTAAAAAATCTCACAAAGAACTCCCTCCCCGAAGATCGGGGAGGGCAGGGAGGGGTTGATCAGGCAAAGTTCAGACTGAGCATAATGGCACTCTTCATTACTCGCAAAAGTACTGGATTAGCTATGCCGTGACTAGGCTTTAACATTTTCTTAAGATAAGATATCCAAATTCGTCTTCGGCCTGAGTTTTGGCCGCAGGATTTCTTTCAGGATTGGAAAAATGAAAAAGATTGCTTTTGCAACCCTCACACTTGGTTTGGTCGCTTTCTCAGCCACTGCAAGCGCTTCATACAGCTTCACTGGTGCTACGATCAACGAAGACTTTGATTCGCTGCCATCAAGCGGCACCTTCAGTTCAATTTTCGGGCCTGGTTCAGCTCAAGCTGCAGTCCCTGGTGGTACTCAGTTTGTCGGTGCTCGAGTTGGGGGTAGCAGTGGATCAGCAATGAATTTTGTCATCAATGATGGTTTAGGCAACTCTGGGGCCCTTTACAGTTACGGAACTGGTAGTTCTTCAGATAGAGCATTGGGGTCACTAGCTTCTGCAACCCATATTCCTGGTTTCGGTTTTGAAATGGTTAATAACTCTGGAGCGGCAATTACTTCGGTGACTCTACGATTTACCGCAGAATTTTGGCGATCAAGTACATTAGCAACTAACACACTGAGTGCGTTTTACGGCGTTTCTGGTGGCGCAATCAATGCAAGCAACTTTATCACCGAAGCATCCATGACCGCAATCACTAGTTGGGATGTAGTAGGGCCAGCATTTGTAGCAAGCAATGGTGCTCTGGACGGGAACGACCCTCTTAACCAAGCAACTGTTTTCGCAACATTGACTTTGAGCACTCCACTTGCGAATGGTGGCAGTTTCTTCGTCGCATGGAGAGATTTCAACGACGTTGGAAACGACGCTGGTCTTGCTATCGACAACCTTGCTATTTCAGCAACCACCGATGCTGTTCCAGAACCAGCTACCATGGCAGTTCTCGCTGCGGCTGGTCTTGCAGCTGCCGCTCGACGAAAGCGCAAATAATCATCTAATCCTAAATAGTGGGTTTGATTGTCTAGTTCGACAACCAAACCCATTATTTTTTTGCCTTCTCGTTCAACGAATTTGTTTATTCGAGGCGCACTCTTGTAAGTTCGCCGCAAACTCGCTGACCTAGTATCTCAATAAATTTTTTGCTTTCTTCATATCAATAATTCCTAGTACAAGTTGTGGCGCGAATCTTGCTCGTAAGTGGAAAACGAACCTCAGAGGCTGTCTATGAATCACGTTTCTCACAACTCTGCCGCGCCTGTGCGATTGATCCCGCAGGCCGAAGCACTAGCTCTCTTGCCCGCAAATCTTGCTTCTATGCATAACATTCTTCCTTTGCGAACAATGGGCGGTTCGCTTGTGTGCGCGGGGCCAGGGCCGTTTGATTTGAACCTGCTCACTCAACTTCAATTTCAACTCCAAAAGCGGCTAACCTTGGTCAAGGTTCCTCAGGATTTGTTTACCGAGGCGTTTGAACGCCAATACGGAACCAGATTGGTACCCCAGGCTCCGGCTCTGCTTGATTTGCTTTGCGGCGAAAAGCCAGAAATCACAGACCGCGAAATTCATACTAACCTCGAATTCGCCAGTCAGCCTTGCCGAACCGTGGCGATTCTTGGTGCAAAGGGCGGCGTCGGGACAACATCCTTAGCGGCAAACCTCGCGGTTCATCTTGCGCAAATTGGCAACAAAGTTGGTTTGCTTGACGCGAACTTTGCCAATCCCACCGCGCACATTGCGCTCGGCGCAAGACCGAAATCAACCTTACGCGACCTCAGTCGAAAGATCAGCACTCCGTGGGCGGCCCTCAGTATGGGTTCAGCTGGTGTTCGGGTTTTAGCAGGCGAACCAGGTTCTGATCTCCGACTCGATCATACGGAACTCCACGACCTCGGTGCATCCCCGAGCCAATTCGCCGATCATTTCGACTTCTGGCTGATTGATCTTGGTTCGGAAATGAGCGAACTGCAAATGAGCTACGCGGTGCGCTCTGATCAAGTGGCTATCATCACCACAACCGAACCAGCTTCGCTTCACAATGCGCTGGTTCAAGCCAAGCTGATTTGCGATAACAATCCGTACGCAACTCCTCAGTTGTTGTTCAATGAGGCCGTTTCTGCGGGAGAAGCGAAGAAAGCATTCCTCAAAGTCCGCTCAATGCTGGGCCACGATCGAATCTCATTCGCAGGATCAATTCCTGCTTCCAAGCACATGTCTAAATCTTGGGCGGCAAGAACTCCCTTGGCTTTGTTCAAGCCTAAGGATTCAGCTATGACTCAACTGAAGCAGGCATTCAGTTCGCTTACCAAGCCTCACATGGCACGGGCGGCTCAGCCCTCAAGCCCAGGCGTGAATCAAGCGATCTAATCGCGTTTGATAAAGAAACCAACACTATCGGTTTCGGGAAAATCTTTGAGGCCTTCGCTTTCCGCGAGGCCTCTGAGATGACCTCGATGGTATGTTCCGTGGTTCATTACATGGTGAACCAGTTCGTGCAAAAGCACAGAGCGGCTTTGCCCTTTCCCTTGATTCCATTTGAGAACTTCATCTAAATCACGGGTTTGAACAACGTTTTTCCATCGGCGCAATAGTTCGGGCAAGTCGCGTTCAAGCTCCAGTTCTTCGTCCGGAACATCCTTCCAGTCATCCACGCTGGTAATCCACCCGCTGTGGCATCCGACAATGTGAAGAAGTATCTCTTTTGCCCGCTTCCGATTTTCAAACTTGGGCAAATAGTTAATCCAAGCCTCGTTCGCCCAAAGCTCATAGTCAATCATTTTGAGAAGCAGATCACGCCTCAAATCTTTCAATTAGTCCCCCCAAATGGCACCCATTTTAGACTCATAACAACGTGGTCGAGGTTCCCTCTAAAACACAAACCTCACAAGTTGACTAAAGTTTGTTCCACATATCGCCAAAGATTTCACATGGAAAATTGACAATTTTTCGATTTTCCTGCATTTGGAGCCTAAAAAGTGAGTTTAAGGATAAACACAAACATCCCGGCGATGACCGCCATGCGACAGCTCGATGTCAACGAGAATATGTTGCAAGGGGCGATTACGCGCTTGAGCACTGGTCTGCGGATCAATAGTGCGGCAGATGATCCATCGGGAATGATCATCAGCGAAGGGTTGCGAGCGCAGATCAAAGGCGTTCAGCAGGCAATTCGCAACTCACAAGATGCCGTCAACCTTTCTAAAACTGCGGAAGGCGCACTAGAAGAAGTCAGCCGACTCCTGCAATCCATGCGGGCCCTTGCTGTTTCATCTGCGAACACGGCAGTTGTTGACGCCAATACGCTCCAAGCCAACCAAAATCAGATTCGCAATATCGTTGCCTCACTCAACCGCATTGCCGACCACACAAGCTGGGGGCAAAAGAAGCTTCTGAACGGTGCGAGCGGCACGATTGCCAACGTAACCAACACCACCGACGTTTCCAGCTTGTTCCTTGGCAGCAGCATTAATGGAGAAACCATCCGCTCCGGCGCAATTGACATTGCCCGAGTGCAAGCGGCAACTCAATCAACCATCGCTCCGATGGCCAACACTTTTGCAAACGCTTCTTCAACCGTTAACGCGGGCGTATTTGCGATCAACGGCGTTTCGTTCACCAGCGAGCCAGGTGAAACCGTTGGCAGTTTGCTAGCGAAAATCAACTCCAAGGCAAACCTCACAGGGGTGATCGCTGGTCATACGGCAGGCGGAGGAATTTCGCTGACATCAGTGCAATTCGGAAGCCGATTCCCAATTCAATACACCGAAACTTCCAGCATTCTCAACGGCGGTGCCGCGACTTCGGCGGTTCTTGGAACCGATGCGATTTTTGACGTTACTGTTCCGGTCGAACCAAGCCCCGCAACCCAAGTAGAACGATTCACCGGCGGACAAGGGCCAGGAGTCAACGGCTTAACCCTGACTTCCCCCGGCGGCAACCGAATGGTCATCACAGCGGCGGGTAACGCCACCGCAGGCACCAACACCATTGGTAGTGTTACAGTCGGTGCGGTGCGGTTCCAAATAGGAGCCAACGCCAATCAGTTCGCTTCGTTCTCTTTGCCAAGCGTATTTGCTGCGGATCTCGGATTAAATGTCATTGCCGGCCAGTCAATCGACACGATTGACATCACCAACGAGCAAGGTGCGACCCAGGCTATCCAAATCATTGATGCCGCGGTTCAGCAACTCGGCGTGATTCGAGGTGCATTAGGTTCATTCCAACAAAACTTCCTCGATTCAAACGTGCGTTCTCTCGGCGTAACCGAAGAAAACCTCACCGCATCCGAAAGCTATATCCGCGATGCTGATATGGCGCGAGAAATGACCGAATACACCAAGATCAACATCTTGCGTGAATCTGGTCTTGCGGTTCTAGCGCAAGCATCACAATCACCGCAAAGCGTGCTTCAACTCTTGCGCGGCGGATAAACCGTCCGACTCAATCGTGAACAATGACCAGACCAGCAAGTTGCTGGTCTGGTCATAATCTTATGAGTGGTCGAATTATTTATAAGCGGAGTTAGCGCATGAGACGCGCTTTGGGCAAAGGGCTTTCTCAACTGCTGAGCGAACCGGCGGAAACTGGCTCGGTAAATTCAGTGTCGATCAGCTCGATCAGGGCAAACACGCGCCAGCCGCGAACTCAATTCGACCAAGAAGCTCTCAAAGAACTTACGGCATCTATCCGCGAGTTCGGGGTGATTCAGCCTCTGGTGGTCAGGCCCCTCGGCGACGACCAGTACGAGCTTATCGCCGGTGAGCGACGTCTTCGAGCTTCTAAACTCGCTGGATTAACCGAAGTACCGGTCACGGTTCGGGCCGCATCGGCACAAGCCAGTCTGGAAATGGCGCTTATCGAGAACGTTCAACGCGAAGACATCACGGCTATGGAATGTGCCGTGGCCTACAAACGGCTCGCTGATGAATTCGACATGAGCCAGGAGCAGATCGCTCAGCGAGTCGGCAAAAGCCGGGTCGCAATTGCCAATACTCTTAGACTTCTCCGATTGCCCGATCAGATTCAGAAAGCGATCTACGATGGCGAACTCAGCGAAGGTCACGCCCGCGCATTGCTGATGGTGGAATCGCCCATCCAACAAAACTCGCTCTTCCACAAGATTTTAAAAGACGGGCTGTCCGTGCGAGAAGCAGAGCGTCAAGCCAGGCACTCTGATCTTCCCCGTCCTGCTGGCTCCAAACCGCAAAAGAACAAATCAACCAACAAAGATCCCAATTGGTCGGCATTGGAACAAGGGCTGAGCGAATACTTTGGAACTCCAGTTAGCCTCAATGCAGAACAAATAGGCGGCAAACTTTCGATCAGCTTTTACAGCGACGATGATCTGCAAAGAATCCTTGATATTCTCGGAGTCTCGCTCTAATCACTCTGCAAATTCCTCCAAGACCATAGTTCACTCCAAGTAAAATGGCGAAGTAATGGATTTGATTGCCGGAATTAAGAATAGCTACCTCGCAGATGGATTGAGCGATGACCAAATCGCCGCCATGGCGGCAATCAGCACGGTTGTTCATGCCAAAGATATGGAAGAGATCGTGAAAGAGTATGAGCAGGCAAACGATATTTTCATTATTCTTGACGGCAAGGTTCGAGTGACCACGGTGAACGGCGATCCGATTGCTCGATTGCAACGCGGCGCATTGGTCGGAGAAATCGCCCTTTTTGAAGACGCTGAGCGATCAGCAACTGTACTTAGCGAAGGCGAATCTACTTTGATTCGATTTAAGGCCGATAAGCTCAATGAGCTTATGAACGAACAGCCACAAATCGGTTTGCAAATCCTGCGAAACATTGGCAAAACCCTGTGTCAACGGTTGCGATCTAGCAACGTTCAGCTAGAAGCTGTTTTGGGCGTACTTTAACTCCCGGCAGGCAAAAAAATTCGCAAGGCCGAAATTTCGGTACCGACTAGGATGTTTCCGTAGGGCCCCGGGGGAGGGCTGCAACCCCACGTAGTTGCGGTACTCGATCCGGGGATTTCTGGGGAAGAGGGATACACCCGGCCGACCTTGCAAATGGTTGACCGATCACTTTGCACCGTTAGTTCGGGCAATTTTAGAAATTTTTATAAATTTTTTCCTCAACTTCCTTTGAAGGTAACTCTAGTTCAAAAAGTACGTCTGAACAGATATGCTGACCGCAATTACTTTTGCCGCGCTTCTTGCACCGCCTCCGGTCTATATGTCTCGCGCTACCTATCCCGCAGGCTCAACTAAAGAAGACCCTACAGCAATCGGCGGGTTTGGTACCTCAAATCTTCTCCCAACGAAAAATAACTCGAAAACGCCTAAAGAGTTTTTAACTCTAGCGGTAGTACAGGGAGCAGTTAACGTTACAATTTCTAACCTCGACCAACCTGATTTGTGGTTGCCAGCGGCGGATTCAAACTTGCGGGCCTGGCTAGAAGTTCAGGACGGGGATACTTGGAAGCCAGCTCAGTTCCAATATTGGGCATCGTGCGGAAATTCTTATCACAAAGTTTTTCTGGAGCAAGGGTTTCATCACCAGTACAAAGTTGAAATTCCAGTTGGCGATTGGAAAACCAACATGCGGTTTGCTTTAATGACGATGGATAGCAAGCCCAAATATTCCAAGCCAATTTCGGTCAGCACGGCAAAAACGATCATGCAACTTGATCCAGAAAAGGCAACAGAATACAAAGTGGATACGCGCTGGACAATTCCAACTTTGTTGCCAAAAGATATGTAGTTAGGCTCGCGTCCAGCGGAAGCTGAGCCAATATCCAGCCAGATACCAGGCTTCGCGAAGCCAAAATTGCATCGTTTTCTTCCCGCCCGTGTACAAGCTTGTGCTTGTTGGATAGCTTTTTGCATCCAAGCCAACACCATCGGCCATCGCGATCGCTCGCCGCATGTGAAGAGGATCGGAAACTACCAGCGTGGAGCTAATATCGTGTTGCTTGCACACAAGTTTTGCATTCACCA
Organism: Fimbriimonadaceae bacterium; assembly: GCA_019638675.1. Classification (GTDB taxonomy): domain Bacteria; phylum Armatimonadota; class Fimbriimonadia; order Fimbriimonadales; family Fimbriimonadaceae; genus UphvI-Ar2. Next base: position 2,548,016 of record JAHBTE010000001.1, read on the forward strand.
AATTTTCCCAAGTCGTGCGGCTCCCCTCTTCAGTGAAAATCCTTTCCGCCGGAACACCATGGTCTTTTAGATAATCCTTCCCCACGCTCGATTCGCTCGGCCCGCCTAACCGACCAACTCCGCCCGTGACAACGACGGACTTGATCCGACCGTCTTGATACAACTTGACCGCTTCGTTTAGCCGTTCACGGAATACGGGGCTAGGTTTTGGCCCCCAGGCAGCGGCGCCTAAAACGATTGCTGCATCGGCATTGGAGGCACTCCGATCTTTTGCGAATAGATATATATCACCCAGCAAAAGCCCAAATCCTACGCTGGCTAACAAGGTGAGTGTGCAGAGAATTCGGAACCAACGCCAGCGTTTCATCCGCTTGATGCCCTTCCTCATCCCCTTCATCACTCCCAAAACAATCATTTGCGGCGAAGAGATTCTACTAGACCCTGCGGTCATTGCCTGATTCCCCCGTTTCCTCATACAATTCTCACCAACCTGTTGCACACTACTGATCATGGAGTTCTTCACTTCTCGTTACAATCGGCGCACATTTTTGAGAGAACTCACGATGGGAACCGCGAGCTTTACCGGGCTGACCGTTTTCTCGCAAGAGGCTTTGCGGTTTATCGAGGATGGTGATTTTGCGCAGGAACTCATCCGAACTCCATCTCAAACCGAAGGGCCGTTTTATCCCAACAAAATGCCTTTGGATACAGATAACGATTTGGTGATCATCAAAGGCAACGCCACTCCCGCCCTCGGTGCGGTAACCCATCTTTCTGGTCGGATTCTTGATTTGAGTGGCAACCCAATCCGCAACGCGACCATTGAAATTTGGCAGGTTGATAACAACGCGGTTTATATCCATACAGGTTCGGATGGATACGAAAAACGCGATAAGAACTTTCAAGGATTCGGGCGATTTGAAACTGATTCGACTGGTGGTTACCGATTCCGAACCATTAAGCCAGTTTCCTATCCAGGGCGAACTCCACATATCCATGTAATGGTAAAAAAAGGCGACCGCCACCTATTAACGACCCAGCTTTATGTTGCGGGTGAAAAGCAAAACGACCGAGACGGAGTGCTACTTGGCATCCGTGATGAGGCGGCGCGAAAATCGGTGATTACGCCATTCACGCCTCTGGCTGGTTCAAAAGTTGGTGAGTTAGAAGCGAAGTTCAATATCCATCTCGCAATCACTCCCAACGAAGGCGAAGATCACGAACACCACGACCACTAACGCGGTAAAACGTTGTTCGGGATATGAACAGAACAATTTTTGCCATTGGCGGCGGTGCATTTGATTCCGACCAACCGCACCGCTCTGCCCTTGATCGGTATGTTCTGAGCCTAGCAAACAAATCTAATCCAAAAATCTGCTTGATTCCAACCGCAACTGGCGATTCGCTTTTGAGAATTGCTCGGTTCAACAAAGCCGTTGAATCGCTGGAATGTCAACCTTCCCTTTGCGAACTGTATCGCCCACCGAGTGCAGATTTGGAAGACTATCTTCTCAACCAGGATGTGATCTACGTGAGTGGTGGCAGCACTTTCAACATGCTCGTTTTGTGGCGTGCTTGGGGATTGGACACGATCCTCCACAAAGCTTGGGAGCAAGGTATTCCCCTCGCTGGAACCTCGGCTGGAGCTAACTGCTGGTTCGAGCGATGTAGCACCGATTCGTTTTATGGCGAACTTAGCGTCACACCCGGGATGGGTTGGTTACCGTTTGATTTTTGCCCGCATTACGACGAAGAAGAATCTAGGCACCCCACTCTCCGCCGGATGATAGATGCTGGGGAAATGGGCCGAACTCTGGCTTGTGACGGTGGGGCGGGTTGCCACTTTGAAAACCTAGAACTTAAAAGCGTTATTTCAACGACGCCCGACGCAACCGCATATTGGGTTGACAGAGATGGATACCACGAAAGAATCGCCAACAAAGTGATTAGTTAGTTTCTATTCGCGAGTTCCGCGAGAACTTCATACAACTTCACCATAGCAAGAGTGTCTCGTTCGCAGTATTTAAGTAGGGCGTTGCGCCGTTGAGCCAATTCATCGCCAGCTAAAATTCCTTGCCGAGCCAGGATATAACTCATTTCCGCGACTCCACCGCCTTTGACTTCCAGATCGTCATAGCTCAACCCCGGCACCATGATCGGTAAAACCACCTTTATTGAGCTCTTCCCGCGAAAGGCGGGATGATAAACCTGCTGTTTAAAGTAATCCTGTAAATCCACCGCGCATTCTTCAAAACGGCTGAGAAGCTCTTTTGCGCCAAAAACTCCGCGCTTATCGAGATCACGTAACACTGTGCGCTCAAACCCAGAATAGTGGATTACGCTTCCCGCGCCAGCAAGGATGACGTTGAGCTCATCCACACACCTTGGGTGGGGATTAGCGCTTTCTAAATCAATGTATTCAAAGTGAGCCAAGTGCCCGCCCGGTTCACTGAGAACATGAGCACTCCATTGGAATACGATCAGTTCTCCGCCTTTGAATCCGGGATCAAGCGGAAACATTGGGCGAGCCGTCTCAAAATCCAAAAATACGGCTGGGAACTGAATGCGTTCCAGTTCTTGCTTTAAGTTCGGGCTGACCCAAGGCACTTCTCCACTTGCGAATGCGTTGCGTACGAACTCACTCGTTGGAGGCAGAGTTTCATCGTATGGTAGTTCACTCAGACGGCGAATTCCCCTCGACTGTAAATCGTCAAATCGCTTTTTTACTATGCCGGGAACGAACATCAAATCGTCATCCTCAAACCCCGCAAAGCAGTGGTTTGTGAAGGGGCAATCAGAATCACAATGCTTCCCTGCGAGGATTTGAACCGCTCCCCCTGACTCAATCTGATTTTTCAGCTCCTTAATTTCAGACTCGATTTGAGGTATCAATTCGCGGATTTTTTCAATTGCATCTGTAATTGAAAACAGTTGCGAAACTGCGGCACCTTCAATCATCGGCGCATCTCTCGAAATCGTCGCTATTTGCGCCGAGGCGATTTCTAATCCACTTTTTTCGGCCACCAGTACCTGAAACGCTACATAAAAGAGGTGGTCGTCACTTACGGTTTTTGATGACTTGACTTCCCGGATCACCCAGCCGTCCGCCACTCGGAACAGGATATCAACTTGAGCGAAAAGTTCTTCGGCTAAAAATGCCGCTTCGTAAATAATGGAGTGCCCTTCGCGAATCAACCGTTGCGTTACTTCTGCCCGTTCTTCGAGTGATCTGGCTTCTACGATCTCGCCGCCCGGGTTCAATCCTCGCGCTAATTCGCCAACTTGGCGACCAAGTTCGGCCCGCATCTCCAGGCCTTCGTCGAAGACGCGCAGTTGCGGCTCATGCCACCGCAGATACAACCGCTTGGCACACTTTCGCCCATCCTTGTATGCTGATTTGGATAACGTGCGCCAGGCGGAGTTCACGGGTGGAATCTACCCGCTGGCAAGCTGAGAAGCTTCCCGGTTTTTGTTTGACCACTTATGACCGCCAAAGAACAAACCAACTAATACGGCAAAAAATGATGCGAGTTTGCTTGCTTCTCCACTAGGTGGGCCGCCACTAATGAGTATCCGCGATCCGATCAAACCATCTTGCCGTTCTTCATCCTTGCCGTGGTAGTTCACGCCTAAAGCGTTTAATCGGTTCTGTGCTTGAGGCAGATTTTTTTGGAATCGGGCAAAGCTCTTTAGTTTTGATGGCGTCCACAATGCTTCGCTGAGCGCAAGCACACGCGGAAAAACCATTTCTTCGACCCGATCGAAGCTTTCCATTCTCTCTGTCCAGATGTTTCCTTGGGCACCTAAAAGCAAAGCTTGCTGAAGAACGGTGAGTTTTGGAGGCATTGGATCAAACCCGTAAACCTTTTCAACTGGAGTAGTCGCGTAGCTGTAATCAAAGTAACAGTGGCTCGTAGGCGACATCACGGCGGCAAACCCTTGATTGATGGCTTTGGTGCCGCCTTCGGTTCCACGCCAACTCATAACCGCGGCATCTTTTAATTTGCCGCCCTCCAATATTTCATCCCAACCTATGGCTACTTTGCCCTTGCTTTTCAAATAACTCGCCATGCGGGAAACAAAATACGATTGCAACTCATCGGTACCGTTGAGTCTTTCTTTTATTCGGCGGTCAACGCATTTTGTACAAGTTTGCCATGCTCTTTGATCAACTTCATCGCCGCCAATATGAACGTATTTCCCGGGGAATAACTCGCAGACTTCATCAAGTACGCCTTCTAAGAATTCGTAAGTTTTTTCGTTGCCAGCACAGTAAACGTTGGCGAATTGATACGGCAGGTTCGGTAAGAGTTTGTTAAGCGTTGCGTCGTCACATGCCAGTTCACGATTGACCCACAACGCTGGCAAGCTGTGTCCTGGCATTTCAATCTCTGGGACAATTTCGACATTACGTTCTGCCGCATAAGCGACTACATCTCGAATCTGGTCTTGCGTATAGAATCCGCCATAGACTTCAACAATGCCGTCATTCGGATGGAAAAAGACGTCGGAATTATTCCATCCACGACCGTCTCCCGCCCGCCAAGCCCCGATTTTGGTGAGTTCAGGATATTTCTTTATCTCAACTCGCCAGCCACCATCATCAACCAGGTGCCAATGAAAGCGATTGATCTTATACAAAGCTAAAGTATCGATTAACTTTTTGACTTTTTCTTGCCCAAAAAAATGGCGACTTTCATCGAGCATCAACCCGCGCCAACTGAACCTCGGCATATCTGTGATATCTAATCCCGGCACCTTCCAGTTGGTGAAGACTGCTTCTTTGCTTTCAATGCTGTGGGGTAGCAACTGGCGCAACGACTGGACTCCATAAAACAACCCTTGTGGTGTGGCAGATCGAATACTGATAAAGGTCTCTCGCACGTTGATGCGATACCCTTCTGGGCCAAGCCATTTGAGTTCATCTTTGACTTCAAACTCTATGTAATCCTTGATGGGTTTTGTTGGTCGTATCGAAAGTGGGTAGCCGGTTGGAACTCGGGCGTAATTGGCAAAACTATTGGCTACTTCTAACGCTTCGCCTGTCGCGACGATTTGAGTAGAAGGCAGTATTTCAAACTCACCGGGCTTTTTTGTCATCTCCATCGGATACGGAATGACAACGGGATCAGGCTTTGCTGGTTGCCCAAACAAGCCAGCAACTAATACGCTCGCCGCAAGCAACCCTGCCATTGCTGGTAAGTGTACCGGACTCGAAATAATCCACATCCGGCATAAAACTTGAATCTCACTGCAACTGTCACTCCAGTTAATCGTTGAAGTAAAATAGAGCTACAAAATTCTATGATCACAATTGCATTAGCCGCATTGCCGTTATTGGCGACTAACACAGCGATTCAAGCTGAATCGGAATGGCCGTTTAAGGTCATGGATCATGCGATCATTGTTGATTCGCAGGTGAACGGTCGGAACGTTTCATGTATGTTCGATACAGGCTTTTCTGGTTCATATGTTTTGAATCAAAGCGTGAATATTGGTAAGCCAACCGGAACCATGACCCTGCAAGACTTTGTAGGGACGTTTGAGGCTCCAACCGTGCCAATCACCAGCCTAAAAATGGGATCGGTCAGTTTTGATACCAAAGGCATGACAGTTGTGCAAATGCCGGATGAAAATTACTCCCTCAACTATGGTACTCACTGTGACGGAATCATGGGTCTAGAAGTGGTTGCCCATAAGGTCTTCCAAATCAATTTTGAAAAGAAGAAATTTATTTTCTATCCGCAGTCGTACGACATTAATAAGTTTCGAGGTCAAGAAGGCAAGCACGTCGTTAAGCTCTTACCATTCGGGAATAACTCGATGGAAATGAGCGTTGTCGCGCACAACGGCGAAAAAATGCACTTGGCTCTTGACACTGGCAACGCTTTCTACAGCACAACGCATAAGGACACGCTTGAGCGAATTGGGCTATGGAAAACGGGTGTGGAGCCAAACTATCCCAAGCAAAGTTGGGTTGCCTCAGGGCCTGTAAAGAGTTGGGACATTGAAATGAAAGATGTGAGTATCTTCGGTGTCCCAGTTGCTAGTGCGGTATGGAACATCATTGACCGTCCATCCAGTTCAGCAGAAGGCGATGGAACCGTAGGTTTTGGATTTCTTAAGAACTTTAATATCACGGTGGACATGGAACGCCGAGTTATCATGCTCGAAAACTGGACAGGCAAAGTCAGCGACGAGCCGGAGGGCGAAGTCGGCATCAGCGCATTTTATAGTGCGCGCGATAAACGAATGTTGATCTACAGCGTAACACCGGGAAGTCCAGCTGCGAAAGCTGGGGTTAAGGCAGGAGACTTTCTCATCGGTTTAGAAGGTGAAGTCATTGAAAATATGAACCCCTATACACTTCGAGACAAGCTATCTGGAAAGCCAGGAACAACCGTAAAGATTTCTGTTTCTCGAAATGGATTGCTTGAGCGTTTTGAGCTAGAGCGCTCTGTGATGGTTAATCAGATTCACAAATAATAATTTGCTTCTCTTTAAAATAATCCAGCCCAAGCTGTCAGCTTGGGCTGGATTATTAAGCGCCTCTTGGAATTATTAACTCCCCTTGCGTTTTGTGATTTTGATGCCGTACTTTTTCTTTTCTTTCTTGGTGGCATCAATTTCATCTTTCACAACAAAATCATCGTTGACTTTCTTTTCTTTGCGATAGACGCCGTTGACTTCAACCGTGTCGCCATCCTTAGGAGCAGCATCGCCTTCTAGTTTGCCTTGCATATACACGCTGGCGATTTTGTTTTCACCCTTGAGTTTCAGAGTCACATAAGGGTTACCCAAGCGAGATTCGCGTTGGCGATATTCCGAAACTACGCCTGTGACGACCACATCTTTGTTGTCGTACTCATCTCTTTCCTTCAGCAACTTATCAACGGTCAGTGCTTCCGCAGCTAATGCGGCAACGCTGAGTACAGAAATCAGTAAGAGTGCTCGTTTCATGGTTCTATTGTATCAGTAAGTGATCAAGCTGTGAATGTCGTACCCGGGCAGATTTTTTCGACCGCCGAGAAACTCGAGTTCAACCATAAATCCAAATCCGCAAACCGTGCCGTTGAGGCGTTCAATTAGCTTAGCGGCAGCAGCGGCAGTTCCTCCAGTTGCGAGAAGGTCATCCACTACGTAAACTCGTTGACCCGGCGATATTGCATCCACATGCATCTCAATCGTATTGGTGCCGTATTCCAGCGAATACTCTTCGGTGATTTTTTCGTAAGGGAGTTTTCCAATCTTACGAGTGAGCGCGAATGGCAAGTCCAGATCCAAAGCGAGCGGCACGCCAAAAATAAATCCGCGGCTTTCGATTCCCACGATAACGTCCGCCCCTTTCGATTTCACGTCCTCTTTAAGTAGTTCGATCACTTCATGAATCGCTTGCGGGCTTTGGAGCACCGGGTGAATATCTTTGAAAATGATGCCCGGTTTCGGAAAATCCGGAACGTCGCGAATTAAGCTTTCGGCCAAAAGAGTTGCCATGGCGTCCAGGTTTATACCTCTGACTGATTAAGGATCAACGGTCGGGCCTGGATCCCAACCCTGTTCACTTGCCCTCATGAGCACTGCAACACTCATTTCTCGGTCAACCCGAATTTGACAGCTTAAACGGAACTCTCCCAAAACACCATCTTCTTCCAGGCTGTTCATTTCATCTGAATCCATAGGAGGCTCATCCGATTTGAATTCGACCCGGCACGTAGTGCAACGGGCAAATCCACCGCACCGATGGCTGACATCCACGCCATTGCCTTCCATCGCGTTAACAAGCTTTGTGCCTTCTGGAACTTCAAATGTTCCGAACCCAGCAACCGTGACCTTATGATCGGGCATATCAACAAAATCCTACCTGTGTTTACCAAAAAATCTGTATTCGGCTTTTCCAAATTCTGCTGTTGGTGAACTCTAGTTTTCGCAAGCCAGCCAAACATATTGTTTGACTAGGACTGAGCGCAACCAACTTTGACCCCGACTGGTATCATCTACAGTTCCCTATGAGTGCCAACGAGAAGATTTTTCCGGCCCCAGATATTCTGAATGAAGTCGAATACGGCAAGTTCGTTCTCACGAACCTTGCTGCTAAACGAGCCAAACAGATTAAAGAAGGCGCCCCCCCACTCGTTCGCATTGATACCAACCATCCTCTCAGCATCGCGCTCGAAGAAATTGCCAAAGGCAAAATCAAACCGATCCTTGGTGCAGATGCTCAAGCTGCCGAGTTGGATGAAGACTACTCAGCACTCGACGAATTGGGTCTGGACGATGTTGGTCTCTTGTTGCCAAGCATTGAAGAAGATGAAGATTCAATGGACGACGACGATATCCTCGGCCTTGGCGACTTTGGCCTGGATGACGAAGATGACGACGACGATTCTGAAGACAGCAGTGACGAAGATGCAGATCCTCTCGCCGCTTTGCTCGGCGACGATGATTCAGACGATTCCGATTCAGAGGAAACAGACGTAGTCACAAAAGATTCGGACGAAGCAACCGAAGTCTCGCTCGATGACCTGGCGGAAGAAGAAGAAGCCGGTAACGACGAAGAGTCCGACGATTAACCCATGAGTGTTCAAGACCCCTATGCAACTCTAGGGGTGGCTCGTTCAGCAAGCCCCGACGAGATTAAATCGGCGTACCGCAAGCTTGCGCGTCAGTATCACCCAGACGTCAACCCCAATAACCCTGAGGCTGAAGAGAAATTCAAAGAGATCAGCCAGGCATACGCCATTCTTGGCGACCCAGAAAAGAAAGCCCGTTTTGACCAATTTGGCTCGGTGGAAGATACAGGATTTGGCGGCGGACAAGGCGACTTTTTCCAAGGTGGCGGATTCGGTGACCTGTTCGAAGCATTTTTTGGCGGCCAACAAGCTCAACCTCGTGCCCGTGGCGGTGCACGCGATGGCGACGATCTCCGGGCCGAAGCAATTATCGAACTCGTTGATGTTTTAGAAGGCAAAGAAGTTCCGGTGAAGTTCCGCAAGGCCGCTCGGTGCGAAACCTGCTCAGGCTCCGGGACATCGGACGGCTCCAAACCAACGACGTGCTCCGAATGCCAAGGCCGTGGTTCCGTGACGGCCGTTCGCCAAACGATGATTGGCAGCATCCGCACTTCTACACCTTGTCCGAAATGCCGAGGTGAAGGAATCACTATTGAGAATCCTTGCTCTACTTGCCGAGGCGAAGGGGTGACGCCAGTTCAAGAAGAACTCTTTGTGACCATCCCGCCAGGAATTGACGGCGGACAAACTTTGCGCGTTCAAGGCAAAGGATCGGATGGAATCCGCGGCGGTAGCAACGGCGACTTGTACGTTGTAGTGCACGTTGCCGAAGATAAGAGATTTATCCGCGAGGGACGCAACCTAGGCACTGAAGTCGAAATCACCTACGCCCAAGCGGCTATTGGAGACGTGATCGCCGTCGAAGGATTAACAGAAAACCTGGAGTTGAATATCGAACCAGGCACACAACCGGGCGACACTTTCCGCATCAAAAATCAAGGACTGCCGCGAATCGGCGGTGGAACACGAGGTGATCTCTTTGTCGAAGCGAAAATCATCGTTCCTAAGAAAACCAGCCAAGCCGAAGCTAATTTGTTGAAAGAGTACTCGGAGCTACGGGGCGAACCAGTTCCTCAAGGGCCAGGAAAATCGGCCAACATCTTTGAAAAAATATTCAAACGAAAATGAGCGTCTGGATTGAAGTCAAAGCACATCTTGCGGCTGCCCCCTTGGATTGGTCAGCTTGGGACGAAATTTTTGCCGATCATGGAGTCAACGGAACGGTTCAGACCGATGAACCACCCACTCTTTCGGGATATGTTGCTCCTGGCTCAGAACACTTAAAAGAAGACCTGAAAGCAAAACTATTAGAATTCGGTGCCCAGGATGTCACTGAATCTGAAGTGCCCGAAGTGGATTGGGCAGAAGCTTGGAAGCAGTTTTTCGTCCCGCGAAGAGTTGGCAAACGGTTTATCGTCGTCCCGAGTTGGACGGAATTTGAACCAGAACCTGATGATTTAGTGATTACTCTCGATCCTGGCCAAGCTTTTGGAACTGGCGACCACCCTACTTCCCGCGGTTGCCTTGAGCTTCTAGAACGCGAAGGAGCCGAGGGCAAAGACATCGCGGACATCGGTTGCGGGAGCGGAATCCTCAGCGTCGGGGCTGGACTCCTCGGCGCGAAATCAATTGTTGGTGTGGACACTGAGCAAGTCAGCGTGGCCTCTTCGCAAGAGAATCTGAAGCGCAACGGAATCAGTGGGACAATTTATCACGGAGCGGGATTCGAACCACTCCCTTTTGAAGACACATACGATATTGTGCTTAGTAACATTATTTCCGCCGCGCTGATCGGAATCGCGCATGACGCGGCAAAACGCGTGCGTCCGGGCGGAGCGTGGATCATCAGCGGAATCATTGAATCAAACTGGCCCGACGTTTTAGATAAAGCCACTCGCTGCGGCTTTACGCTGGTTGATCATTTTCAAGAAGGCGATTGGGTCGCGGCCAGGTTGCGAAAATGAGCCAGCTTCCCATGCGTGCGCTTCCTCGCGCTTTTGTTGACGCGCCAGTTGATCCAACAAACCTTCCCGACTCCATTCCACTGCCCGAAGAGGATTTTAAGAAGTTCAAGAATGTCTTGCGGCTTGGAACGGGCGACCAAGTGGCAATCCTTCCCGGAAATGGCGCGGTTATCCGCTGTGAACTCGCGGGCAAAACGGCTATCCCGATCGAAGTTGAATTTCCTGAAACCGAATCAAAACTAGAACTCACGTTAGCACTTGGCATATCCAAACCCGATGCGCTAGAGGATTCTATCCGTATGGCTTCGGAACTGGGAGTGGCCCACTTTGTTTTGTTCACCGCACGTCGCACGGTCGCTAAATGGGAACCAGCCAAGTTTGAAAAAAAGCTAGTGCGGCTGCAGACGATCTCACGAGAAGCATGCGAAGTCGCTTACCGTACTAAGCTACCAACTTTCTCTATCCTAAAAGACTTATCCGAAGTATTGCGAGAGTATCCAGATTCACTTACCCTGAGCGAAATGGATTACGTTACTGCCACTCTACCAAAACTGGAATCTAATGCAACTCTGATAATCGGTCCAGAAGGTGGCTGGGATCAGCGAGAAGTAGCGTTGATTGCTGATCGTTCTATCACTCTTGGCCCACGTGTCTTGAGAGTCGCCACGGCTGTAACTACAGCCTGTGCCCTCGCTCTCTCAAATCAATAACCCCGCTCACTCGGTTAAAGTTTCGCTCAAAATCCTGCAATCAGTCCTACTTTATGGAATTCATGATAACGTTATGGTAACTTTCTCTCATTGACAGTTTATTGATTGTCTTGGAGAGAATTTCCCAAAATGAAAATCCAATCCCTTGCCTTAGCCCTCGCTCTGAGCGCATTCACAGTTCAAGCTCAAGCTTCCCTTTACAAAGTCACCGTTCTTGCAAACGTTGATTACAACGTGATCGGTGGATCAATGGCTGGTGTGCAGTCCGGTGCACCAGTTTCTATGTCGTTCAATGTTGATTCCAACACGTTTTTGAACAGCACCATGTTTCCGACCCGCGGCTACAACGTCATCGAAAACTCTTTTGCTATGACAGTTGATGGCCGCCCGGTTTCTTTCGACGTTCCGCAACCAAATCCTGCCTATTTTGTTCTGCGAAACAATGATCCGGCGATTGACGGAGTGTTTCTTTCATTCGGAACCGATATCGATGTTCCATTGAACGTCCATATTCCTGGCCTGACACCAACCCATGAACTGAGCTTTAAGCACACGTTTGCTAACGGAACAACTTTTAGTTCATTGAACATTGGTGATGCTGTTGGAACCTACAACCTTTCGACCAACGTCAGTTCATACCTCTTCGGTATTGGTCGCTTCGGAGGATTCGGTGCGGAATATGTTCCGTCGACAATGACCATTGAATCTGTGCCCGAACCAGCAACAATGGCAATCCTCGGTGCTGGTGCATTGGCCCTGCTTCGCCGACGCAAAAAGTAATTACGCATATGAAAAGCAGGCTCGTCCTCTTAAGGCAAGTCTGCTTTTCTTAATTTCTTGATTTTGGGGAACTTTTTTTGCAGGTATTTCTGCTAGTTTAATGTGTTATCCCCCATTAAATTTGCTTGCCACAAGGATTTCTGGCAACATGAAATTTGAATAGGGGTGGAGGGTAACAACCTTCTATGCCCAATATTCGAGAGGAAAACAATCATGAAGAAATTACTTGTCCTGGGATTAGTATTAACTAGTGCCTCAGGATTTGCTTACGTCTTAGATGACGGTGTCGCAGAAAATTCACTTGGTTTGACAAATGGAGGAGATCTCATCTGGGCAAACCAATTCACAGTAACTGCAGGAAATGAAACTATTACCCAAGTGTTAGGAGCCTGGAGTTTTCAGGGAAACCCTGGCGGATTACCTAACGGACATGCTGTCACGGCATTTCTGTGGAGCGATCCAAACAACGACGGTAACCCTACAGATGGAGGAATTCTGAGCCAAGTAGCGGGTGTTGTTGCAAACAGCAATACCGATATCTTCAATGCTTATGACATTCCTGATGTCACATTGAGCGTTGGCGACAGCTTCTTCGTAGGCTTCATCGCTAATCACGCAGCTGGTCAATTTGCAGCTGCGCTTGACCAAAGTGCTCCAGTTCCTAACCGAAGCTGGTTGCAAGTAGGAACATCGCTTTCAGGCGCGTTCACCACTGAAGGCGTTGGCTTCCCAGGTAACTGGATGGTACGAGCTGATTCGCAAGCTGTACCAGAACCAGCCACAATGGCGATTCTCGGCGCAGGTGCTTTGGCACTCTTGCGTAAGAAAAACAAAAAATAAAGTATCTCCGCTCCTTAAGCAAAAAGAGGCCAGCATAGCTGGTCTCTTAATTTATAGCTTGCCGGCATTTTTTGCAATCCAATCACGTTGGGCTGCTGTCCCCTTTTTCTCAAGATGCTCTTTGCTGTTTACATTGTTATCGTCAAAGTAATCAAATTTCCCACCCTTTTCAAGGAGATAATCCGCCACTTCAAATTGAGATGCAGTCACCGCATAGGTAAGTGCTGTGGTTCCATGTTCGTCCTTGATATTGACATCGGTGCCAGATTCAATTAGTGCTTTGACACGGGTTAGATCGCCATCGGCAGATGCGCGGTGTAATTCTGGACGGTATGAAGAGCAGCTAAGGCAAGCGGCTACAAAAACAATTAGCAACGCAGAATTCAATTTTTGACGTTCCATCTTCAACTTAGCTAAATACTATAACAAAGTTGCATTTGCCTCGTTCCCAAAATGTCAACTGAGACTTAATCAAACTGCCCGGTACACTGATTCCCATGCGCATTGACGGACGAGCACTCGACGAGCTCCGCCCCATCTCGATTGAAACTGGCGTAGCCAAACACGCCGAAGGTTCTTGCTTTATCAAAATGGGTGACACCCACATGTACATCACCGCAACGGTCGAAGACCAAGTTCCTCGATGGTTAAAAGGCAAAGGCCAGGGTTGGGTAACCGCAGAGTATTCCATGCTCCCTCGCAGTGGCAAACAGCGCAACCAGCGAGATGCCCACCGGGGTGGTCCGAACGGACGCACCATGGAAATTCAGCGGCTCGTTGGCCGAGCTCTCCGTGCAAATATCAATATGGAAGTCATGGGCGAACGCACCATCACCATTGACTGCGACGCAATCATGGCGGATGGCGGAACCCGATGCGCCAGCATCACCGGAGCCTATATCGCCACCTACCAAGCAATGCAGTGGATGATGCAAAATCGGATGCTCAAAAAGCCGTTTATGAAAGAGCCAATGGCAGCGATTTCGGTTGGCGTCGTTCGTGGACACGAAATGCTTGACCTCTGCTACGAAGAAGATTCCACCGCCCAAACCGACATGAACATCGTGATGACCGAGAGCGGAAAGTTCATCGAAATTCAAGGCACGGCCGAAGCTGATCCGTTCGGTGCCGACACCCTAGGCAAAATGCTCGCCCTTGGTAAGAAAGGCATTCTTGAGCTGATTGAAGCTCAAAAGCAAGCCTTGAACATTTAGATTCGAGCCTAACAGGAAAACTCCAAACGCCGTAAAATAGAACCGATGGCTCTTAGCAAAATCGTTCTCGCTGCGCCGCGCGGATTCTGTGCGGGAGTTGCTTATGCCATTGAGGTTGTCAACCTCGCCCTCAAAATTCATGGCGCGCCGCTCTATGTGCGCCACGCCATCGTTCATAACGAGTTCGTTGTCAAAGATTTTGAATCCAAAGGCGTGATCTTCATCGAAGATGTCACGGAAATCCCCGAGGGTCAAACCGTTGTTTTCTCCGCGCATGGAGTTTCACCCGCAGTTCGTGAAGCCGCCGCTACCAAGAACCTCAACGTCATCGACGCCACTTGCCCGCTCGTGACCAAGGTTCATAACGAAGCGAAACGGTTCGCCGCCAAAGACTTCCTAATGATCTATGTGGGCCACCGAGGTCATGTTGAAGCCGAAGGCACAATGGGCGAAGCGCCAGAGCGGATGGTGCTTGTGGAAACCCCGGAAGAAGCGGAAAACATCACTCTTCCCCCACACGAACGGCTTGCGCTCGTCACTCAAACCACCCTCTCCGTAGATGAAGTCACTGCGATCACTTCCGTACTTGAACGCCGATTCCCTCATCTCCAAAAACCGCAGAAAGAGGACATCTGCTACGCAACCACTAACCGCCAGATTGCGGTCAAATCGCTGGCGGAAATCTGCGATTTCATTATCGTCGTCGGTAGCACAACGAGTTCTAATTCTAACCGGCTCGCCGAAGTCGCCGAGGCTTACGGAGCAAAGTCTACGCTTCTCATGTCGCCAGATGAAATGAATCCAGAATGGGCGCAACTATACGGCACTATCGGAATCACTTCAGGGGCATCAACCCCAGATGAGTTGGTCGAAAACGTCATCGGCACTTTGCTGAACTGGATGCCTGGCACCCCGGTCGAAACGCTTGAAGTCGTAAAAGAAGAAGTAGAATTTCTACCGTCTCGAAATCTGGTGAATCTCGCGCTTGCTAAAGGCTAAGCATATTGAATATGCATCACTAACATAAGAAATTTAGTGGCAGGGGCAACAGGATTCGAACCCGCGACCTAAGGTTTTGGAGACCTTCGCTCTACCAACTGAGCTATACCCCTGCTCGGGAACCTATTTATACCCAAACCCGAGTAATCATCACTCAGACCCAAAGGCACTCAAAACGTGAATCGTTTAACCTACCTGGTTAGTCTGAAATCGTACAGTGATCCCAACTCTTCTCGGCGGCATTCTCCTTGGGCAAGAAAACCCCTTGCTCCGGCCTCAACAAGGCATTGATCCTCTGCGCCTAGCAATCACTCCGATTGCCGACGGCGTTGTTTCGGATCAGGAATGGGATCAATTCACCGAAACCGAAGGCGGGCCGACCTTCTTCCAGTGGGAGCCAGGAAAGCTGTATTGGGGAGCCAAGCCACGGCCAGGGTTTGACGTTGTTTTGAGCTTAGATACCAACGGCGACGGCTGGCTGGTGGGCGACGATAACCTGGAAATCCGGGTGACGATGAACGGCGACTCCACCAAGACAACAGTTCGCCAATTGGATGCCACCGACCGCAACGGCCCGATCTGGGTGGTGCCGCGAGTTCTGCCGGATTCAATCAAAGTCGCGGGCAAACCTTCTACCGCTTACTGGAACCTTGAAGGCTCGTTCAACGCCGAAGGATTCTCTAAAGAGATCAAAGAAGATTCACGGGTTGGGGTTCGGGTTGACGTTTTGCCAACCGACGCCGATACTGGCCCCTCGTATCTCCCACGAAACTTGCAGTTTTTGAGATTACGGTTCGATAAATCACGCAATTTGTTCAGCGGATTGGTTTGGAAACCAGGAATCAGTAACCGCAACGTCGCGCGGTTCGATCCTCTTAATTTCAAGTTCAATTTCACGGTAGAAGAAGACTGCCCGATGATTCAATCGGTAGATATTGTTGGCGAAGGATATGCGCGAGATGCCATCAATCAAGTCACGCTTCCCTTCCCAGGGCTTGACCGACGAGGCAACGCATCGCTTAACTACAGCTCGGAAATCAAGAACGAAGCGGTTGGTGGTTACCGGGTTCTGCGGGCAACGGTTTTAGCGGCAGATGGTCAGATCGCGCAAATCCGCACAAGCTTCAGAATCGCCGATTTACTTGATTTTGAATTCGGATTACCCAAATCTGTGCGGTACTCCGATGAAGCCCAGGTCATTAAAGGAACCGTGACTCTGCGTTCCCAAGGCACTGGGCGAATGGATGGAACGTTTGATTACGTGCTTCCGGAAACCTGGTCTTCGCGTCGAGGTAAAGGGGAAAAGTTCTTGATCTACTTCTCCCGGGGCAACGCAAAAATCAACGTGGAATATTCCATTCCGGGCGGCACTGTTGGCACATTCCCAATCACACTCACCGCGAACGTGGGCGAGCAGAACCTCAGCAAGACTTTCTACGTTCTAGTAAAGTAAATTCATGAGCCAAAAACCCGCCGACCCACGATCTCAGTTCGGGGCCGTCGCGGAGAACTACCTCACATCAAAAGCGCATAACAAACCCGACGAGTTGGCGCGTATCGTCGCGCGCGTACAACCTTACGGGAAGATTTTAGATATCGGCACGGGTGCCGGTCACACAGCTTACGCCTTCGCACCTTTTGTTGAGCAAGTCACCGCAATTGATATCACTCAGCAAATGCTGGATATTGTCGCTCGTGAAGCCGGGGCAAAAGGGCTCCAAAACATTGATACGTGCCTGGCATCTGCGGAGAAGCTTCCGTTTGAGTCGGGATCAATGGATGGCGTAGTCTGTCGACTCTGCGCGCACCACTTCGAGAGTGTTGCCGATTTCATGTCTGAAGTCAACCGGGTGCTCAAGCAAGGCGGCTTTTTTGTCCTTATCGACACGATTGGGCCAGAAGATGAAGCAACTCAACGCGAAGTTGACGCAATCGAAGCTCTGCGCGATCCATCCCATGCCCACGATTTGAGCGTTACCGAATGGAACCAGCACCTTGCATCAGTCGGTTTTGTCACCGAATGGATTGATGTCACCCGCAAGCAACTTGACTTGGAAGATTGGCTGGAGCGGATGAACGTTCCAGACGAGCACAGAGTAACTTTGCGCGGTCAAATCTTGGATTCCGCTGGCACTCTGCGCGACTACCTCAACCCGCAAACCGAACCAAAAACTGCCTTCGATTTGTGGGAGATCACATTTCTTGCCCGCAAACCTGCGACAACCCTTTAATCGCATTCGTCCCTAATTGCGTGGAAATCCCGCGTCTCATTGTTCCGCTGATCACACCGTATACTGATGACGGTTCGACGATTAGTGAAATCCGGCTAGCCCGGTTGATGCGGCATTTTCGAGATCAAGGATTTGAGGGGGTTATTGTTGCTTCTGATGCCGGCGAAGGAGCCAGCCTTTCTCTAGCCGAACGCAAAAAGCTATTGGAATGGGTGATCCGTGATGCCGCGGATATGGCGGTTTACATCAACGCCACCGCTCAAACCACCGCCATTGCGATTGATCTTTGCCAAGATGCCGCCGAATCGGGTGCGGTTGGCGCAATCATCTGCCCGCCTCCTTCGGGGCACCTTACGCAAGAGGAAGCCGTGAATTACCTCACGGTGATGCGCCGTCATGCTAATTTGGCTTGCGGATTCATAGATCCGACCGGGCACCTTTCAGATCAAACTGCCTCGGTGGAAACTGCGGGGCTCAAACCTCCCGGCTCATTGGCTGAACACAACCTGGAACACCTTGCCGTAACTGCTCACGGGAGTAGTTGCGAATGCTGGACTCCCAGCGGAATGATCCACCCAGCCGCGATGTTCGGCATGAACGCCGCGAACAACATTCTGAGTAAGTGGGAAACGTTTAAGCCCGTCGTTCAGGGGCTTCTCAAACTCGCTGGCCCAGCGCGGATTGGAAAATACGTCATGGAATCGCAAGGTTTAGAAAGTGGCCCGCTCCGAGGTCCGTTCATGCCACTTAATCCCGCAGGGCGAGAGATTGTGGATCACATCTTGAAGGCTTAGCCACAAATTTCAATAGAGTAATCTCCGCCGATCAAACCGTACAAGCTCTACTGCTCGCTCCTGTTCGTTGATGGACTATTGAATTCCATCATTGGCACACTGATGGCGGTGTACTTTATTAAATCTGCGGGTTTGGGAGATTTCCAACTCGTCATTCTTGGAACCATATTTGAAGTCACGATTTTCCTATTTGAAATCCCAACCGGAGTAGTTGCCGATGTTTATAGCCGCAAGCTCAGTGTGACTCTCGCGTATTTGTTAACCGGTATCGCCTTTTTGATCACTGGCCTTTCCACTCCGTTCGCGCTACTTGCGTTGGGAGCCGTGGTTTGGGGCATTGCCGAAACTTTTCTTTCTGGTGCAAGGGAGGCCTGGATTGCCGATGAGCTGACTGCGGTTCAGCCAGATGTCTCTGCCGACCAAGCTTTTATTGGCGGAAATCAGTACAGCCTTGCCGGACGGTTTATCGGCGTTTGGGCGGCCTTTGGGATTAGTTTTGTAAGCGTTCGAGCTTCAATTGTTGTGGGGGCGATTGGTTTTGTAATCTTGGGGGTTATTTATTTTCTAACGGCAAGCGAACATGGATTCAAGCGTGTGGTTGGCCATACACATAATCTTGGCGACCTGAAGCAGACTCTTCTTGATGGATTCAATGTCATTAAAAGCCGTGCCGCGTTGGTGGCAGTAGTGCTCACCACATTCTTTGTAGGCTTTAGTAGTGAAGCTATGGATCGCCTCTGGCAAAAGCGATTCCTAGATTCATTTTCTTTACCGACCTTGTTCAACAACCCGGAAGGCATCTGGTCACTGCTCCAAAGCGGGGTTTTGCTCGGAACGATTATCGTGCTTGCAATTGTTAACCGCGCGAAAACCGAAATTCCACCGCTCAAGCTCCTCGGAATCATTCTTACATTGGTCATCTGCATCGCTGGCGGAATGATCGTTTTCGGATTCGCACCCGTGCTTCCAGTTGTGATTGCCGCATTTTTCGCTGTTCGTATCGCTCGGCGTGCGCTTGACCCGCTCATCAAGGCTTGGCTTAATCGCAGGGCTGAATCGCCAGTCCGTGCCACTGTTTTGAGCTTTGCCGGGCAAGCTCACAGTTTTGGCGAAATCATTTCGGGACCGGTGCTTGGCTCAATCTCTCAGCTAGCGGGATTCCGCTGGGCGATGCTTGCCTCATCAGGGTTACTCATGCCAAACATCCCCATCTTGCTCAAGCGGATTGCGGTTGTGAAATCCGATCCTGATAATCCTGATCATTAACACCTACACAAAGTGGTCAAATAAGACTACACTGCAATCAATGAACGACTTCCGCATGACATGGGAACTCTCGCGTGGGCGATTTATCGAATCGTTTTCCAACCTCAATCACGAGCAGTTGAACTGGAGAATGCATCCAAACACGCTCACTATTGCCGAGATGGCTATGCACGTCGCAGGAGTTGAAGTTTCATTCGCCAGCCAGTTACTTGGCACCACTCTCACTCCTGAGCAAGAACTCGTTCGATCATGCTCAACCCAAGGCGTTGTCAACGATGAGCAATTCCCCGTTGCACCAGAACTGCTTTCGCCGGAGTATGTAAAAGAAGCCATGAACGTTGGCAAAGGCTTTGCGGAAGCTCTTTTTGAAAAAGGCGAAGGTCTTCGTCAAAAAGAGTTAAAGTCGGCTCTCGGGCCGATGATTACGGGCGAAGGAGCATTTGCACGGTTAGCAATGCATGCGCTTTATCACCAAGGTCAGGTGTATCTTATGATCACTGATCCACGATTTCCGAAATAACTCACGAGATAGGAGAAACGTCATGAAGAATATGAAGCCAATAATCGTCGTTGCTCTCGCGCTAGCGACTGCATTATCGCTCACGGCACAAAACACGCCGAGCTATCCGCCAATTGTCAAAGAAAAGACCTTGTACGCCAAGATGGATTTTCGCGGGCAAAAGGCACCTAAACTGGAATTCGGCAAAGCCCTTAACGGCGCAATTCCCGAACTGAAGGGCAAAGTGCTGTTGGTTGATTTCTGGGCAACTTGGTGCGGCCCTTGCAAGAAAATCATGCCTGAACTCAATGAATGGCAAAAAGAATTCAAAGAAGACCTTGTGATTATTGGCGTCAGCGACGAAAAACCCGAAGTCATTAACAAATTCCTCGAAGGCTTTAAGGCAGAATATACAATCACCACCGACGAAGATAAAACAATGAGCAAGGTTCTCGGCGTCGAGGGCATTCCGCACGTGATGATTGTCACGCCAGATGGAATCGTGCGGTGGCAAGGCTTCCCTGGTTCGGTTGAAGATCAATTGACGAAGGAAAAAGTTAAGCAGATCATCGCCGCAAGCAAAATGGATAAGTAATCCAGACACAAAAAAAGCGGGAGTGTTTGAGCACTCCCGCTTTTTTTTGTTTGCCAGCCTAATAGGCGGCGTCTGGGAAGTAATAATCCTTCGCGTTATCTGGTTTCACCAAGTCAACCGGAAGAACTTCATCTACTTGGGTGCTACCCTTTGTTTTGCCCGCTTTGAGGTCAGCCACACATCGTTTGATAGCATCAGCGATCATCATTGGCGAGTAGGTCACAGTTGCCGGATAAGTTGCATCGCCATCCATGACTTTCTTCACCACGTCTTTCATTCCGCCGCCGCCGACTAACCAAACACCTTTGCGACCAGCTTCTTGTAGAGCTTTTTCGATACCTAGAGCCATGTCATCATCAGCCGCCCAGATTGCATCAACCTTCGGATGTTTAACAAGCAGGTTTTGAGCCAACGTAAAGCTCTTATCTCGGCTCCAATCACCATGTTGCATATCTAAGATTTTGATGTCTGGGAATCCTTTCATGACTTCTTGGAATCCGGCTACGCGATCATCATCAACCGGGCCAGCGATTCCACGGAAAACCAGGATCGAACCCTTGCCGCCCAGTTTTTCTGCCATAAATGTCGCGGCTTCGCTACCGAACTTCTTATTGTCTCCGCGCATCCACACGTCTGCGATTGGTTCGGTGAGACCACGGTCAACGCTAACGATATAACCAAAGCTGTCGCGATTTGCCTTGACGATGGGAGTCACAACATCTGGCTCAAAGCTAAGAATAACCAGCGCATCGTAACCCTGGGTCGCCAGAGTTTCGAGTTTCTTAGCTTGATCGCTTGCGGTTTCGCTGGTAACTACGGTGATGTCGGCGTCCCCGGCGAGTTCTTTCGCGGTTTCAGTTGCCCAATAAACAACGCCCGCCGTCCAACCGTGAGTTGCGGTTGGAATGCTCACCGCGATTTTTGGCTTCACTGTATTTGCCTCGGGAGCTGGAGTCGTTCCGCCACCAGTATCGGTAGCAGGTGGATTGCATGCAAACATCGCAAGACCAGCAAGGGCGGCTACGCCCCATGATAATAGTCGCGTCTTCATCAAGTCCATTCTGCCCTATTCTGGGCAATGAACGCACCTAGTTTTCTCGTTTGCCTCGGGAGATCAGCACAGCCACCAAGATAATCCCGCCTTTGACTACTCCCTGCCAATAACCGCTCACTCCCGCCGCTACCAGCGTGGTTGTGATCATTCCTAAAAGCAGCACCCCAATGAAAGTGCCCCAAATTCTTCCTTTACCGCCGCTCAGAGCGGTTCCGCCAATCACAACTGCCGCGATGGCATCAAGTTCGTATAACTGCCCCAAAGTTGTGCTTGTAACTGAGTTCAACCTGGCCGATGCGACCCATGCCGCTAACCCAACGCACAGCCCAAGAATTGTGTAAGTCCACAGGCGCACCCGGTCAACAGAAATCGCCGAATACTTCGCCGCTCGCTCGTTGCTTCCTACCGCCACTAGATGGCGACCAAATGGCGTCCAGTTCAGCAGAAATCCCAAAATGAGCGCAACGGCAATCAGTACAAAAACACTCCAAGGAATTAGCATTCCCGCCTTTCCGACTGGCAAGGTAACACCAGTTAGTGCAACTTTCGCCCATTCGTTCTTGCTTGAACTCGTGATCGTTCCACCGTTAGCGTAAGCCAAAGCGAGACTCCTGAAAACAAGCAACCCGACAAGTGTCGCCACAAACGGCACAACTCGAAACTTGGTAATGATCACGCCGTTGATCGCACCAAGTACCCCGCCGATTCCAACCATTCCCAAGGCACTCAGCAGAACTGCGGAGGATTCGCTCCCACTTCCCATCTGGCGATTCAAAAACGATAACCCAAGCACCCCAGTCAAAGCCAACATACTGCCGACGCTGAGGTCTATTCCCCCGCCAATAATGACCATCGTCATCCCCAGTGCAATTAGCCCGACATCAACATTTTGTGAGAATAGGTTTCGCCATGTCAGGGGGTTATGGAAGACATCGGGAAACTTAACGAATACAAAAACTGAGAATAGGACGAAGGCGATGAGCACACCCCATTCCTGCACGAACTCGTTGGGCTTAAACTCCTTTTTCATGCCGACTGCACCCCGGCGGCAAGTTTCATCATCGCTTGTTCAGTTATTTCTTCGCCCTCTAATTCTCCCGCAAACGATTGGTCGCGCATGACCACAACCCGGTGGCAAAGGCCGATCAATTCCTGCATCTCGCTACTGATCACGACCACCCCTTTGCCTTGATTCGCGAGTTGGGCGATGATTTCGTAAATCTGGGCTTTACTGCCAACATCTACACCGCGCGTTGGTTCATCGAGGATAATCACCTCCGGATTGCCTTCTAGCCACTTGGAAAGGCTCACTTTTTGCTGATTGCCGCCGCTCAAGCTACCGACTCTAGAGGCGACCGTCGGTACTCGGATCGAGAGCTTTTCCTTCCAGCCTTCCGCGCAAGTCTGAACTTCTTTTCGGTTTGTTACCGCCTTGCCAAACTTGCCGAGCCACGGCAAAACGATGTTGTCTTGAACCGAAAACTCCAAATGCAACCCTGCCCCTTTGCGATCTTCGCTCACGTACACAACCCCGCGTGAAATTGATCCCGCATAGTTTTTTGATTGGCTTAGCTCACCAGGGCGAAGTCCACAGATTTCTTCCCAAAGTTCTGTTCTGCCACTTCCGATCAATCCCGCAAACCCAAGAACTTCTCCCGCCTTCACTTGGAGCGAATTGCTCTGCAAGAGAGTTTTATCCATCGAGGGCGTGCTTTTCACCGGGAACAAATCGCCCAGTTCACGACCAACCATCATGTTGGCCAGTTCATGTTCGTTGATTTCGCTGGCCTGAACCGTAGCCACAAATTCTCCATCACGAAGTACAGATATCCGGTCGCAGTTTGCAATCAACTCGCCTAATAAGTGTGATACAAGAATGATGGCTTTGCCTTCTGATTTCAACCGCTTCACAAGCTCAAAGAGAGCCGACTTTTCGCGCTCGGAAAGAACTGCCGTTGGTTCATCCATAATAAGCACGTCGGCGTTACAACTCAGCGCCTTGGTGATTTCGACAAGCTGTTGCTGAGCTAACGGCAGACTGCCAACCAGGTCAGTAGGTTTTGCATCCGATTTGACATCTGCTAAATACTGCGCCGCGAGTTCATTCATTTCTCGCCGATTGAGCTTTGGCCCGACTAAAATCTCTCTACCTAAAAAGATGTTTTCCGCTACGGAAAGATGTTCAACTAAGTTCAATTCTTGGTGGATCATGGCGATTCCCGACGCCATTCCATCGCGCACGTTTTTCAGTTTGGTCAGATTCCCCGCCACCGAAACTGTGCCTTCGGTGGGTTCTTCCACGCCAGAAAGTATCTTCATTAGCGTGGACTTTCCGGCCCCATTTTCGCCGATTATTCCGTGGACTTCGCCTTCGCGAAAATCGAGGCTGATTCCGCCAAGCGCACGAACGCCGGGATACTCTTTCACAACGCCCTGGCATTCCAACCGAACCATTCCGTTCATTATCCCCAAGTTCACGCGGAACGTGCTTGGTGTCTCATCTCTGGATTAACCCCTCCTTTGGTTCCTCCCCAGAATTGGGGAGGAGATTTGCGTGGCATTACACTCTCAGAGGTAAAACAAACCCATCAAAACGCTCGTCATCGCCACCCATAACGCCAAAAAAGCCGGAGAAATGATCACCATTCTTTCGCGAGCTTTTCCTGAACTTGAAATTCGCACGTTAGCCGATTATCCGGGCGCGCCGGAGCCAGAAGAAACGGGCACGACTTACGCAGAAAATGCGGCGATCAAAGCGGAATCAGCCGCCGCTTTCACTGGCGAATGGTGCCTAGCCGACGATGCAGGGTTAGAAATTGATGCTTTGCCTGGCGAACTCGGCGTGTTCAGCAAGCGATTTGCGGGCGAGGAAACCCCCTTCCCCGAAAAAATGGCGATCATCCTTGACCGGATGAACGGATTGCCCGAAGAAAAACGCGGCGCCAGGTTCAACTGCCATATCGCGCTGGCATATCTCGGCCAACCCACTCAGCACTTCTCCGCTTTCTGCGAAGGCCGCATTGCCGCATCTTCCAGCGGAAACGGCGGCTTTGGCTACGATCCGATTTTCTGGTTGCCGGAAATGAATTGCACGATGGCAGATTTAACCGCCGATCAGAAACACCAGATTTCGCACCGTGGAAAGGTACTCAGCGCATTTTCTGAATATCTAAAATCAATCCTGTGATAGATTTTTGAACTTGAGCATCACTTTATCGAGCATCTCTTCCGTCAGCCGACCGGTAAACGTGTTCTGCTGACTTGGGTGGTAGCAACCCAAAACCATCAGGTCGCCAACCTTACTTTCCACCCCGTGACCAAACTTCGGTACGGGACGGACACCCAGATACCGATGAACCTCATTCCAAGCGATTCCGCCCAAGCATAGAACCGCCTTCCATTCTCGCAGGGCAAAGGTGGCGGTCAACCAATCCCGGCAGTTTTCTATTTCTTCGCGCGTGGGTTTATTATCGGGCGGGGCGCAATGGCAGACCGGGGAGATAATTGTGCCGATGAGTTCTAGCCCGTCATCGGCGGAAACCGCTTCGGCTTGGGTAGCCAGGCCCGCTTTATGCATGGCACGGAACAGCCAATCGCCGCTTCGGTCGCCGGTGAACAGCCTTCCCGTGCGGTTCGCTCCATGGGCGGCGGGAGCGAGGCCAACGATTAATCCTCTCGCGTTAATATCGCCCATATTGGGGACTGGTTTGCCCCAGTAAGTCCAATCCATAAAGCTCTTGCGCTTTTCTTGGGCGACCTGCTCGCACCATGCCCGCAACCTTGGACACCGCTCGCATGCCACAATCTGCTCATTCAGAACGTCAAATTCCTGCAAGACTCTATTCAACCCCATGCCTCTTTACGAATACGAAAAACGCGACGGAGAATGCGAAATGTGCCCGGGCAGATTCGCGGTTTTGCAGGCGATAGACGATGAGCCTCTTGCATACTGCCCCACATGCGGGTTGCCAGCTAAAAAAGTGATCTCACGAGCGAGTATTTCAACAACTCCAACGAAAGTGGATTACGAAAAAGCCGCTCGGCACGGTTTAACTACATTCCGGAAATCGGGCGAAGGCACTTGGGAAAAAATCGCAGGTGAAGGAGTTGATGCGATCATCGGCACGGATGAAGATAAGCAAGCAGTTCGGGAAGAAAAGGAACCAGGAATCGTGATTGACTTGGATGAGTGAAGATTACTTTGATTCCGGCACTTGCAAGCCAAGACACTCTTCAAATCCGCACATCACATTCATCGCATGAAGTATCTGCGCTGCGCCACACTTGCCTTCAGCGTCGGCCATGACTAAACAGGTCACCAGCGCCCGATCTTCGCCAACGCTCACCCTGAGCGAATAGACCGCATGGTGTTTATCTCGCACTTGTTCGGCATCCCAATAAAGTGCAACCACCGGCCGTATAAAGAATGAACGCCCAAACGCTTCGTCGTAGAGATCATCAATCTCTTGGTAATCATCCATCAGCGGCACTTCTGCCATGCACACAGCGGCGCGAACTGTGCCGAGTTCCTGTTCATCCACTGAAACGACTGCGTCCCCCGACCAACCTTGGATTCGCAAAGCTTCGTGTAAGTCGTCTTTTTCTGGTGTAAAGCTGAGTTGCACAACCGGATCATCGAGTATCAAACTCGCCCGAATCAGCGGCCCGAGACCAATCAAGGCAAGCGTAGCTTCGGGCGAAGGGACGCTGAATATATCAGCGCAGACAAGCGGATTGTTGTCACAAAGTTCAACCAACCCATACAAGCAACCATTGATCGCCTCAAATCCTGGCTCAGCTACCAGTAGTTCTCGATCCCATTTCTCTTTGTGAAAGTGAACTCCGGTTGATGGCTCTCCAATAACTTCAAAAATAGGATGACCCTCCAGCAAATGCTGAAGGGTCGGATTCTTTACAGGCTGGACTGACCAGTTCATTTCTTGGTCATTTTAACGACCATATTGATCGTTTGCGATTGCGGTTTGCCGCCGTTTTGTGCAGGCATTGTAAAGGTCATTTTCATGTTCATAGTTGAACGAAGTGTATGACCATCTGCCATTGAAACTAAGCTATCTGAGCTACCGGAACCTTTCAAATCGTTGCCGCTTGAAGTAGTGATGGTGCTCGCGATATGCGCGTATTGCTTCCCTGAAATCGTCTTAAAACCTTTAAGCGTGTGCTTAGCGGTGCCATCCATGGTGCCACCTGTCATGCCAGGCAACGAACCTTTTGTTGACCAACTTTCGCCAACTCCAATTGGGTTCACGGGATATTCAAGGAAGTTGCCCATGCTTTGAGAATCACCGCCGGAGACCCGACCGCGTTCATCTATGCTAACTGTGCTTGATGACGGCTTCTCGCCCATTCCGCTCATCGTGACTAAAACTGAACCAGTTGTTCCCTTCACGCTCTTGACGAGATAGGTGAGGCCCATTTTCATGGATTGGCTTTGACCAGGAGCTTGGATATCAATGTCGTAGCTCATTTTTAGGTTCTTCGTCCACTTCATTCGAAGTTGGTACTTGGTTCCTTTTTTGCTGACCTGAGCTTCCGCAATTGAAGGGGCGACCACTACTGCCGAACCCATCAGACCAACCAATAACGCCGTTGTGATGATTCTCATTGTTATCCTTTTAGACGAGCTAACCTTTGTTGCCGTTGACGCTGATTAGGTCTACGACGACTTTGACCGGTTGATTTCCTTGAATGCTTTGGTTTCCATAAGGGCCAAATACAAGATCAGGAGGTAGCACGAGCGTTCGCTGTCCACCTGCTTTCATACCCTTAACCCCGGCTACCATGCCCGGAACCGCATCGCTTTCTTTGCCTATTACATATTTAACGGTTTCACCGCGAACTCTCGAATCGTCCCAAACTTTTCCGGTGAGATAAGTTCCTTTGTAGTGAATTTCGACAGTTGAACCATCCACTGCTTCTGGGCCCGTGCCGACCTTATTGTCGTTGTAATCGTAAACTCCCCGCTCATCTTTTTTGAGCACGAAAAGTAACTTGATTTCAAAGTTCAAATCTGCTTTTGCAGGGATTTTGTTTCCATCCCCATGTTCACCGTATGCTAGCTGCCAAGGAACTTCAATTTTCCGAGTTCCGCCCTCTTTCATTCCCTCAACACCGTCGGCAAATCCTTGAATCGCACCGCCGTTTTCTATCACCCCGAAGCCAAACGGCATTTGTGATGTAACGTCGTCCATATTTGTATCAAACTGCTTGCCGTCTTTAGCGAAAGTGCCTCGATATAGTACGAAAACATAATCATCTCTCTTGGCTTCTCTACCAGTACCAACTTCAATGTCGGTAGTGGTTACTTTCGCGGGTGTATTGGTTGCTCCGGTACCAGAATCTGCACCTTTAGGTTGGCAACCCACCATCATTAAACACAGGGCAAGACCAACCGCCGTGTAACTCTTTTGCATCCCGAAATGGTACCTTTTTGAACTCACGGTAAACTCAACGACCTATGGGGGCGAAAAATTCCAAAGCGGGAGAAAAAAAAGGCCCTGCAACAATCCAAAATCGTAAAGCTAGTTTTGATTACCATTTTGAAGACACAGTCGAAGCAGGAATCGTCCTAATCGGTTCCGAAGTGAAATCGCTTTTTTTAGGGCGAGCCAATCTGACTGATGCTTACTGCATTGTCAAAGACGATGAGTTGTGGCTACATAACCTTGATATTGAGCCCTACGAATTCGCCCATAAATTCGGACACGAACGGCGAAGAACCAGAAAGCTCTTGATGCATCGCAAGGAAATTGATCAGCTCCGCCGTAAATCCGAAGAAAAAGGTCTTGCCTTGGTGCCGTACAAGATTTATTTCAAAGACGGCAAAGCAAAAGTTGGAATCGCTTTGGGCCGAGGTAAGAAAACTTACGATAAACGTGAGACAATCAAAGCTCGTGATGAGAAGCGCGAATTAGAACGCGGTTAATCTTCGTCTGGCCAGCATCCTCGCAAGCCAAGCCACGAGCCAGTAAAAGAGCGTTCAGCCGGGCCAACCATAGTCACTCGGTCGTTTTCGATCTCAATGTGTAAGTCTCCGCCTGGCAAGTGAACCAACGTTCGCTCGCCTACCCAACCTTTTGCTTTTGCTGCGTAAGCCGATGCGCAGGCACCTGTTCCGCAAGCCATCGTCCGCCCGGCTCCGCGTTCCCACGTGAGTTGGCGAATCTCATCCGCACCCAACTGAGTCACAAAATGAACGTTCGTTCGGTTTGGAAATGCCGGATGATGTTCAAGAACTGGCCCCCAATCTTCCAATGGGACATCTAACTCTGCTGGAGTGAAAATCACTAAGTGCGGATTTCCGACTGAAACCGAAAGGCACTCAAGCGTATGGCCTCCAACTTCAACAAAATCAGGATAGCCGTCGGTCAATAACCCGACGTCTCCCATATCAATGGCGACCAGTCCATCGGCTCGCACATCACAAGTCAGATCTCCGGCCCCGGTTTGAAAAACATATCTTGCGGGATGACGCTGCGCCCGATCATCAAACCACTTGCCAAAGCAACGGAGTCCGTTACCGCACATTTCGGCTTGAGTTCCATCTGGATTCAGCATGATCATGCGCGCATCCGCGCGATCTGACTCGCTGAAAAGTAACAAGCCATCGGCCCCGACGCCAAACTTACGGTCACAAATGAAACGGGCTAGCTCAGCGAGATCACATTCGCCAAGCTGTATTGGTATGGATTCTAAAAGCACGAAATCGTTGCCAATTCCGTGCCACTTTTCAAAATTCAAGCTCACTCTTCGTCGCGAGGAGGACGCGGTTGCTCCTCATCTTCCTTTCCACCGATTTGTTTACTTGGTACTACGCTCGTTATTGCGTGTTTGTAAACCAATTGAGTCGGCTTTCCGGGAGAATCCAGAAGCACCGTGAAGGCGTCAAAACCCCGAACACTTCCACGCAGTTGAACCCCACCCATCAAATAAACCGTAACCGAGATTCCTTCTTTACGAACCTGGTTTAAAAACATGTCCTGCAAGTTAATTGCTTTGCCCATTTCTCATCATCCATTTGCCGATGCCAGGAGAGCCCAAATTCTCTCTCCAACCAGCTGTTCAGTATCGGCGGTTACAGGGTCAAACGGTATTTCCGTGATCCCTGGTTCCTTACGCAACCAAGTCCTCTGACGTTTAGCATAAGCCAAGGTTGCTTGCAAAACCTCCGCCTTTCCTTCGTCAAGCGACAATTCGCCTTTCAAAAGTCTGACCCAAGTGTGATACCCGATTGCACGAAACCCTGGTGCATTTTCGGGTACTCCATTTGTTAATAATCTTTCAACTTCCTCAATCCAACCTGCCTTTACCATCTGCTCCAAGCGACTAGAAATGCGATGTTTAAGAGTTTCTTGGTTCAAAACTATTGAAAACTTCGCTTTTTGGTATGGCGGAACATTGAATTCAATGTTCTGAGGATTCGCTATCCTTTCTAATGCCCGGCGAACTCTTACTGGGTTCTTTAAGTCTGTTGCTTCGGCGATATGCTTTGCTTTCTGAGTTAACTCATCAACCAAAGATTGCAAGCCTTCGTTTTTTTCGCGAAGCATCAGTTGCTCTCGTAGTTCTTCGTCCGGCGGGCCGCTCATTTCGGAGTAACCCTCAAACAAAGCTCGAATGTAGAGCCCAGTTCCGCCAACAAAAACTACTGGCTGGCTTTTTTTCCAGCACTGGTCGAGCACTTGGCAAGATTCTTTAATCCACTCACCCAACCCAAATTGCTCGGTCGGATCAACGATGTCAATCAACTCGTATGGAGAGCAATCGGTAGGCTTGTTTGTGCCGATATCTAAGCCCCGATAAACCTGAAATGCGTCGGCATTGATGAGTTGCGCGCCTATTTTTTTTGCGACAATCTCAGCAATTCCACTCTTCCCCGAGCCAGTCGGACCCATCACCGCAATCATTTTTAGGTTCATTTGTTCGGTTTTCGGCTTATACCCAATAAAGAGTTATCCCCAATCTTTGTTCCAGTTTGGGATTAATAACCCAAGTATTTATTTGTGGGTGATTTGTTCAACTTACCGGGAACAACTCATATACCACCGGGCAGATTCTGCCTGCAATTGGGGCTGTTATGTTGAAATCCACGAGTTTGATTACAGGGCTGGCACTGTTCACACTTTCCGCTGGGGTCGCTGACCCGAGCAAAAACTACTACCGAGAAGCTGATCTCGTGCAACCAAAAGTGCGCGACCTTCTTAAGTCCGCCAACGATGCTCTCAATCAAGGCGATATCAACAAAACTCTTGCCTACGCCGACCTGATTTTGGTTCATCAAGAAATTAAGTACTCGATTGATACCACTAAAGTGAAAGATGGTCGCGAAGCTGAGGCCCGACAAGCAGCGTTAGATGCAATCAACGGTTGGCAATCGAGCCTGGAAGGACAAGTCAAGTTCAAAGAAGTCCCTCGTAACGAAGCCACCGTCCGCATTAACTTCGTGGATTCCGTTCGCGAAATGGGGCGTGAAGTTGCGGGCTACGCAGTCTGGCAACGCCAGGTTCTTGATTGGGGACAAGGCAGATACTCCGCCAAGCTTTCAGGAGATATCAAGATTCGATTCACAACTCCGACGGGTCAACCCATGCAACCAGCGGCAATGGTTCACACCACGGCACATGAAGTAGGTCACCTTCTCGGTCTTTGGGACAGCCCTAACTATGGAGACGTGATGGGCCCGCTTTATCTCAATCACCCGGTTACCAAGCCAAGTCTGCGAGAAGTAAACGCACTTAAAGCCGCACGTGCAGAAGCAGTCCAGATCGCTGGCGCAGCTCTGCAAGTTCAAAGCCACTAGTAACTTGAAATTAGATTATCTTTGCCCTGAGCCAATTTGGTTCGGGGCTTTGTTATTTCAACTGGTACAACAATAGTCTTGAAGAAACTCTGGCCTTGGATTCTCGCGGGAGCGGGTGCTTATGCTTATGGATCGCTCGTCGAGGCAAAACGCATTCAGCCAGAGCGGCGTATTCTCCGGCTGAAACGCTGGCCAAAGTCATTGGATGGATATCGCATTGGCTTAATCGGTGATATGCACATTCGCGACAGGAGCACTGTCACCCTTACACGGGCGGCTCTGAGTTGGCTCGTTGACGAAAACCCAAACATTCTTGTTTTTGTCGGCGATCTCATTGAAGATTCAAAAACTGATCCGATCCCGCTTCTGGAGTTTGCTCTCGAAGAAGCTGAGTTCTTTAGTGGTCGAGTGGTCGCTATTCCCGGCAACCAAGATTACAAGAACCACGCTCCTAGCGAATTTGAGTGGGTTCTCGCCAAATATGGAATTCGTCTTCTGCAAAACCAAGTCTGGTCGCACGATGGAATTGAATGGCTCGGGATTGATTCCGCGAATGCTGAGATGGCTGATCCGTTCGGCACTATCCTCAAGGCTGACCCAACAAAGCCGATGGTTGCGCTTTGGCACGAGCCGGATATGGTCGATGTTTTGCCAATCGGGCCAGAACTAATGCTCAGCGGGCATTCGCATGGCGGACAGTTCGGATTGCCTGGCTGGACACCGATGAAAACCCGCAATGGCCGGAAGTACGTGCGAGGGTTCTATCCTCATGCTCCCACGCCGCTGTACGTGACTCGAGGGCTGGCGACGACATTCTTGCCCGCGCGGTTGTTCTGCCCGCCAGAAGTGACAGTGCTGACGATTCGTAGTGGGACGTGATTTAAAACCCCTCTCAGCGCTCCTCACACATTGGGGCGAAAGAGATTAATTAATTAATTTATTTTCTCATTAGAAAAGGAACTGCTCGACCTTTTCTTCCGCCTGAATCACCTGAGATAAATAAATATTTGGCTTATCGGTGACGTGCCAAACGACTTCCACATCTTCCAGCAACTTAACCAATTTTTCGCAATACTTCCAGTCTCCAAGACTCTCGACAGATCCGTTTTGAACTCGGAAGATTTCCACGAGCTTTGTGGTCGTATTTGCCGAGAAGTAATGACCGGTAACCATTACTTCTCGCTTACTCCTTGAATCTCGCGACGGTTCATTTGCTTTTAGTTTATTCTTCGCCTAAGAACGGATAGCGGTAATCCACTGGAGAAACCAAAGTTTCCTTGATCGTTCGTGCGCTGAGCCATCGGTAGAGGTTCAATGCTGAACCTGCCTTATCGTTGGTTCCGCTTGCCCGCGCACCACCAAACGGCTGCTGACCAACGACTGCTCCGGTTGGTTTATCGTTGATGTAGAAGTTCCCCGCCGCGCCACGAAGTTTATCAACGGCAAGCTCGACTGCCATTCGATCTGAGCTGATAACCGCCCCGGTGAGAGCATAAGGCGATGTTGTATCGACCAAATGCAAAGCGTCTTCAAACTTTTCAGCATCGTAAACGTGGATCGTCAGAACTGGCCCGAAAATCTCCTCGCACATGGTTCGGTACTTCGGATCTTTTGCTTCGATTACGGTAGGTTCAATGTACCAACCTTTGCTCTTGTCGTAGCCGCCGCCAACTAGAATCTCGACTCCAGAATCTTTTTTGGCTTGATCCAAATATCCAGCAATGGAATTGAAAGACTTTTCATCAATCACAGCGTTTACAAAGTTGCGGAAGTCATCAACTGGCCCCATCTTAAAGGTCTTGATTCCAGCGACCAGCTTCTTTTTAACTTCATCCGCAATATTTGATGGAATATAAGCTCGGCTGGCAGCTGAACACTTCTGACCTTGATATTCAAAAGCGCCGCGGAGCAAAGCCGTAACAACCGCATCCACGTCGGCACTCTTGTGAGCGATCACGAAGTCTTTTCCGCCTGTTTCGCCAACGATTCTTGGATAAGTTTTGTACGTGCCCATGTTCTCGCCGATGGTCTTCCACATTTGGTTGAACACGCCAGTAGAACCCGTAAAGTGCACACCCGCAAAATCAGGATGGTTGAAGCAGACGTCACCAACGGTTGGCCCGCCAACAAAAACTAAATTGATCACGCCATCTGGAAGCCCGGCTTCGCGCAGAACCTTCATGATCATATTCGCAGAATAGGCCTGCGTATTGGCGGGTTTCCAAACCACTACGTTTCCACACATCGCCGCGCTGGTCGGAAGGTTTCCGGCAATCGCGGTGAAGTTAAACGGGGTTACGGCAAGCACAAATCCTTCCAGCGCACGGAACTCAAGTCGGTTGTGAACTCCGGGACTGCTAATCGGTTGCTGGCGATAGATTTCATCCAAGAAATGGACGTTGAACCGCAGGAAGTCGATGATTTCACAGGCCGAATCAATCTCGGCTTGGAAAGCATTTTTGCTTTGACCAAGCATGGTTGTGCCGTTCATGTACGGTCGGTACTTGGTCGCCATGAGTTCGGCGGCTTTCAGGAAGATATTCGCTCGGTTTTCCCAACTCATGTTCGACCACTCTTCCCGAGCGGCAAGCGCGGCGTCGATCGCCTGCTCAACGTGCTTTGCCTCACCCATGTGGAAGTGACCTAGCAAATGCGCGGTTTCGTGAGGAGGTCGGATTTCGACTTTTTTATCGGTGCGGACTTCTTTCCCGCCGATGATCATCGGAATGTCGGCGGTTTCGCCTTTCAGCTCGGCAAGAACTTCTTTGAGCCGCTTTTTCTCCGGGCTGCCCGGAGCGTAGTTCAACACTGGTTCGTTGGCGGGGATAGGATAACTGAAGTTGCCGACTTTCATGGGAACAGTCTACCGACCAGCCTACAAAGCGGTTGAAAATAGGCCCGTCTCGAAAACTACACCCTAAAATAAGAAAGTGCTCCAAGTTGCGTACCTGGAGCACTGAGGATTCTTGTAAAGAGTCCTTATTTTCGCTTTCGTCGAGCCAAGAATCCGGCAAGGCCAAGGCCAAGTACGGTCATGGTTGCTGGTTCAGGAACTGATTGAACCGCATCAGCGATAATTGTTGAGGAAAGGTTGCCGTTTGTCCAACCCGTACCATTGTAGAACTCGTTTTGCCGAATAACGCCATCATTATTAGGTGAAAAATCAGCAAAGAAGCCGTTGCTCCAGGAACTTCCAGCAGCAATAGAACCACCGTTCTTGAAACCGTTCAGCATTTTAGCTCCGGTATCAGAGGTAGAGTTCCAGATATATTCAATTGAATATCCTGAAGTATTTGCAGGGTTATCTGCCAAATCAATATTCAAACCTGTAACTGTCCAGGTTTGACCGCTACCCGCAGCAGTTGCTGTGAAACTTGGAGCAAATGTAACTGTCGCTGTTCCTGCCAATGATGTGAATGCAGGGTCACTAGCAACACCGCTTACCGAAGTGCCGTTCCATACATTGATGGTTAGGACGCGAGAATTTGCAGCATAAACACCAGCAGCACTGGAAAACATTACGCCGCGCATTTCCGTGATTCGCCAGTGCATACCTGCTCCAGCTGAGGCAACGAGGAAATTATCTCCAGCACGTTCCGCACCTGGGGTATTAAAGAACGAAAATCCAGCAGTACCACCCTGGACATCGTAGATCGTAACAGCTTGGCTAGCCGCAGCAACTGCAGCTAGAGCTAGAATGGGAATTATTTTTTTCAATTTAGGTCATCTCCAGGCAAAAAGCAAAATTGCCAGAACGTAATTTTATCGGCCGGAAAAAATAATAGATATGGGCAACAAATTATCCAGTATTTTCGCGGGGGATTTTGAGCATTTGGCGACTAAACTGCGCCATAAGTCTCATGTTTTCTGACTGGTTAGCAATGCGCAAGTGTATCAGCAGCAAGGGTGGGGGAAGAATTTAGGAAAATGACTCCTTTCGCTGAACTCACTCCCCGCGCCCAAGTTGCATTACTCCGACCCTACGCCGAGGAGTTTGCGGCGGAATATGGCTTGAATCCCACCAAGGTTTCGCTGGCTAACCACGGCTTTAACACTACGTTTCGAATAGATACGGCAAACAAGAGCTATGCGCTCCGCATGAACATCAACTCCGTTCGCTCTATTGAGAATCTACGGGCGGAAATCTTTTGGACTTCGCGACTAGCGAACTCTCCCGTTCACGCGGCTAAGCCAGTCAAGGCAAAGAACGGCGACTGGATTCTGATCCGCACGATTCCCAGCCTTCCAAGAGAAACGGCGGTTGCGGTTTACGAATGGCTACCCGGTCGCAAGTTTCCTGGCATACCAAGCAGGAACACGATGAAAGAGCTGGGCCGAGTCACAAGATTGCTCCACGAAAATACCGAAGGGCTAACCCTCCCCGACGACGCAACGTTACCTTTATTTGAAGATGTTTTACTCGGCAAGCCGCTAGAGCTTCGTGAGCATGGTTTTACAGGCGATCTTGGTGTTATGCAGGCGGTTGTGGATGAAGCTAACGACGTAGTAAAAGTGCTCGGTAAGAAACCTGCACAAATCATCCACTACGACCTGCATCGGTACAACATCATGAAGGAAGGTTCTACTCTTCATGTGTTAGATTTCGACGACTGCTTGCTCGGATGGCCGATGGTTGATGCTAGTGTTTCGATGTATTACGCCCGCACCTTTAAGCCTTCTGCAAGTTTTAGAATCACCAAAGAGCCAGCCTACTGGCAAGGGTTTGGAAGCCACCCTACCGATCATGGAATCAGCGAAAGAGATTTCGAGGCCTTGGTCGCCAGCCGCCGCGTTATGCTTTGTAATGAGCTGTTCCAGATGATGAACGCGGACTACCGAAAAAAGGTCGTGGTCTATGCGAACAAAGGCGCGGAGTTGATGGCGAGTTTTCTAAGAACCGGAGTTTACGACCCAACTGCTTAATTTTTTTTGAACGATCAGTGAGTTCCATAACACTCAGCAAGTTATGACCAGAAAGAGACTGGCATTATTTGGCGGATTGAGCATACTTACCCTAGCTGGGATGTGGGTTCTTACGTATATCGGCGGAAACACGACCTGTGAAGGACGCAGTTTTTTGGTCGGAGCAACCGAGCTAAAACTCAAATTGGATAGTAGCGATGAGTTCGGATGCCATTACACCGTTCCAAAAGGAGTTGACATCGAGTCTTGGCTTAAAAAGCACGGGTACGAAATGAAAGGGATTGGTTGTGGCCCTATCTCTTCCACTGGTGATTTTTCCAACAAGACGAATTTTGTTTCTGTCACGTATAGCGAAATTGGGAAGGATACTAAGATGACAGTTCCAAACCAAGTTCAGTCTCTTAAAGAGGCTTTCCAAAGATAGATGGAAAGGCAGTTCGTACCGTGAGGACAGCTTTCTTCTCAAACACAAGGTATTCTTGAAAACTGAGTTCTATGAAATCAGCCCGATCCTAAGAAGGTTCTGAGTAGTTTTCCCAAAACGCTAAGAGCCACATAGATTTCCCGTCGCCCGAAGCTCATGCTTCGCTGTAACCCATTTCAATTAGGATCACTTGAAACGCACAAAAACAAAAATATCATCACGCCAGCTTAACCAGCCGTTCCGATGCCGGAATTGCTCGGTCATGGTTCATCCCGAAGGCGCAGGATCGCACCACCGTAACCACTGCCCCAACTGCCTGCATTCACTTCACCTGGATGACGTTCCCGGTGACCGAAGTGCCGATTGCGGTTCTGTTATGGAACCAGTCGCGCTTTGGGTGCGAAAAGGAAGCGAATGGGCGGTCATTCACCGCTGCAAATCGTGCGGAACACTCAGTTCTAATCGGGTAGCGGCCGATGACAATCCCTATGTTTTGCTTCAGTTAGCGGCAAAACCCCTTGCCAATGCACCGTTCCCTATCGAGCGGCTCCCATGAACTCATACCAAATAAGAAACCCCCGACCTAACGGCCGGGGGAGGGTTGAGAACGGACTCCAAACGGCTTGCTTTAGGCCGGATACGCCATGTATCGTTCGCGGCCTTGGAGAACATCATGCAAACGTGAGTTTGTCAATGTTGCCGCTTCATCTTCGCTGCGAGTGATAAACGTCACCCTTTGAGCGCCGGAAAGCAGGCATGTCTCCCGGATTTCTCCGAACATGTCAGAGACTCCTTTATCAAGTGTGCTTGCGGTGGAATAGTCCACCATTACCTCGTACTCGTGTCCTTGTTTAGATAGCAGCATATCGTGAATATCCTCACTAAAAGCCGAGGTTTCACTTTTGGTTATGTGTCCGCCGAAGCTGACTTCAATTTGGCTGTTTTCAGGGTTCCAGGTCATCAGGTACATGGGTAAGGGTCAATCCTCCAATGTGCACCGCGCGGAAAACTCTTTCCAACTTGGTACATCAAGGTTATTCACCATTGGGCGGATGGATTCCCCGTAACAGTTAACAGGCATGAAATATTCCCGCTTTGTTGCTGGGATTTACCGCGATTCATTCCTCTATCTTAATATCACGGCGGAATAGTAAGCGGCTTGTAAGCGCCCGAGGATCAGGATGCACTAAGGCTATCAATCCTGCAGCCTTTGAGCCTAAGTTGAGCGCATCCTCAAAGGCAGCCCATTGTGTAAAGGTCATAAAATTCGCAGGATTTGTAAATGCGCCAAGCAAATTAGTTACGATGATAAGAAAAAGTATTGCTCCAAAAGTTGCATAAGGTATTAGTACAAAAAATAACACCCAGCGCCTGCCAGCAGCTGGCGAGAACAATGATTTTGCTATCGGTGCAAGAGTTGGAAACACATAAAAAATATACAGCCCTTTGAAAAAATTCAAAGGGCTGTATTCATTTGTTAAGTCCAATGACTAGCTGGCTTCTTTGATCATCTCAGCGGTCATCAGAATCGGCTGAGTCTTCTCGGTTATTACTCCCGGAGGAATAACGACCCGCTTCACGTCCGTCTTACTTGGAACTTCGTACATCACTTCCAGCATCATTTGTTCAATGATGGCCCGAAGAGCGCGAGCACCAGTTTTGCGCTTGAGTGCTTCCTGGGCGATCTCGCGTAATGCTTCTGCGGCGACCTGGAGTTCCACACCGTCGAGTTCAAAAAACCGCGCATATTGCTTCATAATTGCGTTCTTCGGGCCAGTGAGGATTTGGATGAGTGCTTCCTCATCCAATTGATCCAACGCTGTGATTACCGGCAGACGACCGATGAATTCTGGAATCAGACCAAATTTCATCAAGTCTTCTGGGTTGACGTTTTGCAATACGTCGTTTTTGCGTTCCTGTTTGCTTTGAGGTTCGCTGCGGAATCCCATCACGTTCTCTTTCTGGCGCCGCATGATGATCTCCTCGAGACCATCGAACGCGCCACCGCAAATGAAGAGGATATTGCTAGTATCAACTTGAAGATAATCCTGCTGAGGATGCTTGCGTCCACCTTGGGGCGGAACATTGGCAACCGTTCCTTCTAGAATCTTAAGCAATGCTTGCTGAACGCCTTCCCCACTTACATCACGGGTGATGGATGGGTTGTCGCTCTTGCGGCTGACTTTGTCAATTTCATCGACATAGATGATTCCGCGTTCGCAAAGATCTTTCGGATTCCGAGGATCCATGGTTTCGGCGGCTTGCCAAAGCTTTAGCAAGATGTTCTCAACATCTTCGCCCACATAACCTGCTTCTGTGAGAGCGGTTGCATCAGCGATAGCAAACGGCACTTCGAGCATACGAGCCAGCGTTTGGGCGAGCAGTGTCTTACCGCTACCCGTTGGCCCAACCATGAGGATGTTGCTCTTTTGAAGTTCAACTTCCGCATCGTCGCCGCGAGTGTTGATTCGCTTGTAGTGGTTGTAAACCGCAACTGCGAGTGCCCGCTTTGCCGATTCTTGACCGATTACGTACGAATCAAGGAACTCAACGATTTCCTTTGGCTTTGGCACAGATTCCATGCTTCCGCTGAATCCGCCAGCTGTGGCCTGAAGAGCGGCTGCCGGAGCAGCATCAATCCGCTTGGTGCCTTCGTTGCTCAGAATCTCTTTGCAAAGCTCCACGCAGTCCGAACAGACTGCCCCGTGGAGGCCCACGATCAGCTTAGGAACTTGCTCTTTTTTCTTACCGCATAGACAACAGCGGTCTCGACGCTCTTCTGTTTTTGCCATAAACCTTCTTTTATTATCGTTCGCCCGGCTTCAGAACTTTATCTACAATTCCGTAATCTGCCGCTTCTTGCGCCGACATGAAGTAATCACGGTCGCAGTCTTTTGAAACTTGCTCAACGGTTTTGCCTGTCGCATCGGCCAAGATTCCCATCAGAACCTGCATGTATTTCTCAGCTTCTTGGATGGCGATCTTCATATCGGTCAGCTGACCGCGGGCTCCACCAGAAACTTGGTGGATCATGACACGGGCGTTATTCAAGCAATATCGCTTGCCTTTGGTACCACCAGCGAGGAGTACTGCCCCCATGCTGGCCGCTTGACCCACACAGATGGTTGCGACATCAGGCTTGATCATCTTCATTGTATCGTAGATAGCCAGTCCTGCACTAACGCTTCCTCCGGGGCTGTGGATATAGAAATCAATGTCCTTATCGGGATCTTCTTTTTCCAGGAATAGAAACTGTGCAATCAACAGGTTTGCAACATAGTCATCTACTGGGGTGCCCAGAAATACGATGCGATCCTTTAACAGCCTTGACCAAATGTCGTAGCTGCGTTCTCCACGGGCGGTTTGCTCAATAACAAACGGCACTCCAACATTCATTTCATTCATGCATCAATCCTTTGTTCTTTATTGTTATCGGGCCTGGCGGGTCATCCATGCAGGCCCAGTTTAATTACTTCTTCGCTGGCTTCTTCGTTCCCTTAGCCGGAGCCTTCTCCGCCTTTGGTTCCGCTTTAGCCGATTTCGACGAGGCTTTTGCCGGAGCTTTGCCTCCAGTGCTGCCCTTGACTTCTTCAACTTTCGCGTTTTCAATCAGAAGGTCCGTGACCTTGCTCGCCATTGCACGGAAGATGATTTCTTCTCGGACTTGACCACCATATTGCTTGGTAAACGCATCTACTTGATCCTGAGGAACATTGTTTTCAGCAAGAACCTGGCGGAAATGGAAGTCAACATCGGAATTCTCAATTTTCATGCCATGGTCTTGGAACAAGCGCTGAATAATGAGCGCGCGTCGCACATTGACCTTTGCTTCGTCACGAAGAGAATCCATGAATTGCTCTTCCGTGAGGTTGTTGGCTTCAAAGTATTGAGCGAAAGTTGCGTTATTGCGTTCGAGTTCAGCTCCGAGTTCTCGAATGCGGCGATCTACCACTCCTTCCCAAGTGTTATCGGCTACGTGAACCGTGCTCTTTTCGAGAAGTGAATCAAGCAGTTGGTCGCGAACCATATCCTTGACCATGTTTTGCTTGACGGTGGTGATTCCTTCACGAACTCGCTCTTTGAGTGCATCAACATTGTCGAAATTGAACGCGGCGGCGAATTCGTCGGTCAGATCAGGTAACTGGAAGGCACTGACTGACTTGACCAAAATCTTGGTTTTGAGCTTTTGGCCCTTCCAAGCTTCGTGTTGGAAGCTATCGGGGAAGCTGAGTTCTTCAACTTTCACGTCATCCGTGCTCATGCCCATGATGGCTTTATCGAGGCCAGGGAACGTTTGACCAGCGATCACCATGAAGCTGCGAGTGTCGTTGGCATCCCAATCTACGCTGAGAGAAAGGACAACTGCGTCGCCTTCTTGAATTCCACGAGTGGTGACTTCGCTCTTCTTACCTGCGCCTCGGCGAAGCTCGTCAATCTGGTGATTGATTTCGTCTTCGGTGACTTCAACTGCGGGCTTTTGAGCCTGGAGACCTTTGAAGTCTGCCAATTCAACAACCGGAGCCAGAGGCACTTTCAATTTAAAATCAAAGGTTGGGGTTGCGATTTTTCCATCATCCAGGGTTTCCCCGCCGCGGTGGAACATCGAAATGTCAACGCTTGGCATTCCATCTGGCTTAATGGATTCCTTTTCTAAAACTTCATCATAAGCGGCGCGGATGATCACGTCGGCGGCCTTTTCGTAAAGTGCCTGAGGGTTCAGCCCTTCTTCGATCATGTGTTTGGGGGCTTTGCCTGGTCGGAATCCAGGGACTCGCACCTTTTTGCCCAATTCACGTACTGCCTTCTCAAATCCAGACTTAATCTGATCTTCAGAACAACTGATTTCTAATTGAACCGTCGCTGGGTTCAAATCTTCGCGCTTAATTTTCATGTCTGCCATAACGGAATTGGCCATCTTGTATCCCCTCAGGTTACCCGGCAGGGTTCGGCGAAAACTGGGCACCCGCTTAGCCCTGGTTTGAGCTTAGGAATCTGGGTAACTTTGAATCTGAAACCAGCTTGACCTGTCGTGGGTCAAGACGTTCCGATCCTGATCGGAGCGTTCAGGGGAAGTCCGGTGAGAATCCGGCACTGTGCCGCAACGGTGATCCTTAGCAATTAAGGTCAGTCCGAATGCCTGCCGTGTTTCTTGAAAATCAGAAGGCTAACCTACGAGCATGGGGCAGGCGTCAACAATGGCGTTTGTCTGGCCCTTCGTAAATCAATCCTTCTGGCCCAACTGGTCAGAACAATGAAAAAAGCATTCACGCTTATCGAACTCCTCGTCGTCATCGCGATCATTGCGATTCTTGCTGCGATTCTCTTCCCCGTTTTTGCCCAGGCAAAAACCGCCGCCAAAGCCACCCAGTCGCTGAGCAATCTCAAACAGATTGGCCTTGCTTGGAACATGTATCTCGCCGATTACGACGACACCTGTATGCGCGACCGAACCGATTCGCCAGGGAAAACCTACTACTGGTGGGGCAGTTTTGATGGCACAACGCTCCGCAAAAACGAAGCCCTTCTCTTCCCCTATATGCGAAATGGACAGATTCAAAGCGACCCGCTGTTTGATCTCAAAAACCGTTCCGCTCTGGGAGACACAGGCTACGGATACAACTACGCTTACCTTTCGCCGAGCGATTATCCCGCCCCGACTTACAAAGAGGTTCCCAGGCCCGTAAATGCTTCGCAAATCGAGCGCACTGCGGAAACCATTGCATTTGCCACTTCGGCCCGGATTAACAACTGGTCTTCATCGGCGGCTGTTTTGGAATCTAATTCGTACCTGGAACCACCCAGTTCCGAATTCCCTACCATCCATGGACGGGCGGCAAAAATGGCTGTAGTCGTGTGGACAGATTTCCATGCCAATCGCATGCGCCCGGTTCTGCGGAGTGGATCGTTTGGTTATGGTTACAACGAATCTATGTTCAAGCCGTACGATTTGGGCGATTTGCTGAAAGCTGGGTGTTCGTTTGGTTCAACTTGCGAGGATTACTACTTCGCGACTGCAAAGGTGGAGTAGCTCGGGTTTTTCTTACCAAGCCTGGGAGGAGATTAAGAGGTCGGTTCTTCATTTTATCGTGCCCCTACCTTTGATTGCAAAGGTAGGGATTTTATTAGCCCAACCCCACCCTAACCCTCCCCAGGCTGGGGGAGAGAAACTTAGAACTTTCCCTACATTAAGCTTTTCTGGTACATAATCGTATTGTGAAAGTTGCGGGCTGTCTCGTTCTGTTCCTATTTCTATTCGGGTGCTCTTCAACTAAAAAAATTGCGGAATTATCGCCGACCGTTGCACAACCTGACATGTCAAATACTGTAACGGTCTCAGTTCCGGCCGATAGTCATAGAAAGTCATTTACCTTTCAGATGCCAACGAACCTGGCTACGCTTAGACGTGTTAGCAATGGAATTGCCGCGGTCAAAACGCGTTCGGGAGCCAATATTTTTTTGTGGGTGCCAATACCAGGAGAGCGCGAAATTGAAGATGAATATGGACGAAAGCATATTGAAACAAAATACTACAGTGAAATGAAGCGAGAATTACTTGAGGAAGTTAATCGCAGACCAACGGCGGATCATATTATCGCAAATAGTTTTGCCGGATACTGGCGGTACCATAGTTCTGGTGCAAGTATCCACTTGTTCTCTGAAAGTGAAGTCGTGTTTGTAGGTTGCGGATTTGAGAAAGATAATTCCCCGACAGAATATGAATGCTTACAGTTTATCCATTATCTTATTTGGAGCATCAAAGTAGGCACCTCTTAGCAAAGTCAACGATAAAAGCACTCATTGTTTTCCTTTTCGGAAAACTGATCGTGCCCCTATCTTTGATTGCAAAGGTAGGAATTCTATTAGCCCAACCCCGCCCTAACCCTCCCCAGGCTCGGGGAGGCAGACGTTAAGTCTGGGTGCCACTGGTGAAACCAGTGCAAAGAATTTCAATAAGCTGGCTTAAATTCAACTGGGTCGATTTCATCAAACCCGATCTCGGCTTCGTACTTACCCGTTCTATCGAACATCCGCTTAACCGCATCTTCAATATGCTTGAAATCTAGCCCCGGGAAAATGGCAGTTTCACGCAGATTTCCATCTTCATCTGGAACAAGCCGGGTTTTGCGGATGCCTTCTTCGAGCAGTCGTTTGCTAGCCATGCCAAGGTTATCCAGAGCCTTCTGAATCACGTCGCGGCTGTGTTCACGCGGGCCGTAGATGCCCGCCTTATGAACGATGGTCGAGAACTCGTTGTAATCCGGAATCAAAGCCCCCGCCGGCATGGAAAAGTACTTGATCACGTCGTGCATCGCCTCTAAAGCTTGGGCCGGATAGTAGTAAAGGAACAGCCGGGCGCCTTCAAGGAAGAAGTTGTAGTGCGCCGCTTCATCAATCGCGATGAGTTTACAAGCCTGAACCAAAACCGGGTCAGCAGAATCTTTGAACTGCTCAACCTTGCTCTGTCCTTTAGCGATGACCCCCATACCGAGGTAATTGATCTGGGTGGCCCGTTCTTGGAACACCGTATAGAAAATCATCCGAATCGGGTCGCCTTCCCACGGCAACTTCCAGGTGTTCGACCGCAATTCGCCCATGTAGTTGCGGAGCCATTCTGGAGATCGGAACCGACTGAATAGAACTGCGTTATGCCAAAGATCAGCATGTTTGCTTTCTTCGCTTCCCCATCGGATTTGGAAGTGGGAACGTCCGTGGCTTTTGCGGATGAGGTCGACAATGCTTTCCACGTAGTCAGGAACGTACTGCTCAACGGCGAAAAACCCTTCGAGAATCTTGTTGACTTCGTAGTTGTGGTCTTGCCGAATCTTCTTCCACAGCACGTCGCGGTCGGGATTCCA
Source organism: Fimbriimonadaceae bacterium (assembly GCA_019638675.1). GTDB lineage: Bacteria > Armatimonadota > Fimbriimonadia > Fimbriimonadales > Fimbriimonadaceae > UphvI-Ar2. The sequence goes on from JAHBTE010000001.1 coordinate 2,592,552, forward strand.
ATTCCGCAAAGCTTGACTCCGATCAACGTACCATCGGTACAGGGCAAGGAATCCACGCTCAATCAGGCGGTCTTTTTCATCCCGGCTGAGCAATCCGACGGGAATCTTGGGGCGGTCGGCCTCCAAAGTTTCGACTATAGATCGGTCGTAGCTCAGCATGATTTTCTTTCCAGACGTTCGTACGCCAAGTTTATCGCTTGCGTTGTCGATGATTTAACGATTTCGCCAAACGTCTGCACAAATTTTCCGCAAGAAACTCAGTGTTGTTTTGGGCCCCCAACCTAGTATTGTTACGAGTAACGAAACGTCATTGACTTGGCACAATTCCTACTGGGCACATTCCACATGACAGCTTTGGCGCTTTGCACTTTCCTGATTTCCAATGTATCAGCAGAAGATCATCTGCGTACGCAGGTGTTGAGCTATGCATCTCAGCACGTTGGTCAAACTGTGGGAAGCGGCGAATGTGCGGAACTAGCTGACGAGGCTCTAAAAGCGGCTAAAGCTAAAGCGTATGGCACTTGGGCGGATTCCCCGCAATCTGGTGACTACGTTTGGGGCAAAAAACTTGCCACTATCACTCCCACTAATTTTTCAGTTGAGCCTAATCTGTTTCAGCCAGGTGACATTATTCAAATTCGCAACGCCAAATTTGTTGAAAAAGCTGGCCCAATGACCACAACTTACACGGCGACTCAGCACACGGCAATTATTGAGCAAGTGAAAGCTGACGGCTCTGAAATCACTCTGCTTGAGCAGAATTCAAACGGAAAACGATTTGTTACCCGCAAAACGATCCGGCTGAACACGCTCAAAGCCGGAACGATTTGGGTTTATCGCGCTCAGCCCCTTTAAGCTGCGGTCTGCATTTTTGATGGCAGGTGCTTCACCAGCATCTCGGTTTCATCCGCTTTTGCCATAACGGTTGCGCGCTCCATGGTGTTTTCGAGTTCTCGCACGTTACCAGGCCATGTGTAATTGACCAAGGCGGCTAATGCGTCATCGCTGACGGTAGCGAGGCTGCGCCCGTTTTCTTCGGAGTACTTCGCTAAGAAATGTTCACAGAGAGGTTTGATATCTTCAACTCGCTCGCGTAACGGTGGCAGATGGATTTCCACGACTTGGAGCCGATAAAGCAGGTCGAGACGGAAAAGCCCATCGTCTACTGCTTCCTGTAAATCTCGGTTAGTAGCAGTAACAAGCCGAACATCTACTCTGGTTGGTTTGGTGGCGCCAAGGCGCTCAAATTCTCGTTCTTGCAATACACGCAGAAGTTTGATCTGGATCGGCATCGGAATGTCGCCCACTTCATCCAAGAAGAATGTTCCGGTATCCGCGAGTTCAAATCGGCCAGCTTTTGCGGAGTCGGCACCAGTAAACGCACCCTTTTCGTGACCGAACAATTCGCTTTCTAGAAGAGTTTCCGGTAACGCCGCGCAACTGATTGCGACAAACGGATTTTCGTTTCTGTTTGAGTATGTGTGGATCAGCCGGGCAATGACTTCCTTCCCTGTCCCACTTTCGCCAGTTACAAGAACAGTCGCCCGCGAATCAGCCACTTGCTGAACCATCTCAAGAATCTCTTTCATGGCTGGAGACTCAGCAATAAAGGCTTTGGATGCAGAACCTCCAACTGGCTTTTTGCGAGCCGATTTCTTCGCTTTTGCGGAATCGCCTTCAAGCGCAGACTGAACAACTTTTTTCACCGAATCCAGATCAAATGGCTTCGTCACGAATTCAAATGCGCCAGATCGGATTGCTTCAATCGCTTGGGGAATCGTGCCGAAAGCAGTCATGATCACAACCGGCAGGCTGGGATACTTTTCAGCGATTTGCTTTTGCAGGTCGTAGCCGCTCAGCCCTGGCATTGTAACGTCGGTGAGCACGCAATCCACTTCTTCTCGGCCAAGTACTGCCAAGGCTTCTTCACCCGATTCGGCAGTCAATGCAACCCATCCGTTTTTATCGAACGATGCCTGCAATATGCGACGGATATTCAATTCGTCGTCAACAACCAAGACTCTCTTTTTGCTACTCATTTTTGATTCCGATCCAAACAAACTTCAAATGTGGTGCCTTTCCCCACTTCCGACTGCACACGAATCTCGCCTCCGTGGGCATCAACAATCTTCCGGCAAACGCTCAATCCGAGTCCAGTTCCTGCGGACTTCGTGGTGAAGAATGCAGAGAACAACTTGGCGACTTGCTCTTCACTCATGCCGATTCCTTGATCCGTTACCTTGAATGTTCCACCTTCAGCGGTGACAGTAATGGACTGGCCCGGCCGGCTAGCGTCAAAGGCATTTCGAACGAGGTTGTGAACAATCTGCCCCACTCGCCGGATATCAAGCTGTACTTGTTCTCCAACTGACGAAAATTCGAATTTGATGTCGATTCCTTTTTCTTCCGCAAGTGGTTTGAGAACTTTGAGCACGTCACCGACAACGTCGCTAAGAACCACTGGCTGGAGATTCAACTGCATTGGCCTTGCAAACTCTAGAAACTCGTCGCACAGGTCATTGAGCTTTAATGCTTCTTCCTCGATGGCACCGATAAAGTCCGGCATAGTTTCTGGATGCTGGGAAATCATTTGCGCCGCACTCCGAATTCCCGTCAACGGATTTCGGATTTCATGGGCGATTGCGGCGGTCATCTGCCCAATTTCGGCTAATCGCCGAACTCTGCCCAGTTCTCTTTGTTGACGTTCGTGGTCAGTGATTTCCTGGCAAGTAATAACTGCTCCACCAGAGTTCAGAGGTCGGGCTTCCACCATCCAAGTACGATCGAAATCAGAGTCGTAGAACGGTTTTTTAACCGTTTCATGTAGAGTTAGCGTGTCCCAAATCACATGAGAAATGGATTCACCTAATCGGCCCGCGCTGGGAGCAAGGATGTCTTCCTCAGCCGTGGAATTCTTGTTGACGATTTCGCCATCACCATCTACAACGATTACTGCGCCTCCAACGGAATCAAGTACGGCGGTTAGCTTTTCATTGGCAAGCTTCGTTTCCTTAACCGTTGATTTGAGCCGGGTCACCATCTGGGCGTTTGTCACGGCCAAAGTAACGTGTGCGGCGAGCGCGACTGCTTGATCTAAATCTCGTTCTTCAAAAGGATGTTCGCCAGTTTTGCGGCTGATGTTGAGAACCCCGATCACTCTGCGCCGAACATCAACCAGCGGGATGACCATTGAGCTTGAAATGGATTGTTTGGTTTCAACTTCCGACATATCCGCATAAAAAGTCGGATCGTCAATCAATCGGGCAACTCCGCTTGCGGCAACAATCCCGGCAATCCCAACTCCGCTAATCACGGCCGCATCTTCGGGGAGTTTGCTTTGGGCACCGACTTTGGCCTGCAATCCAAAACGGTCTCCGCCATCGGTGAGGAAAATTGAACCGCCAGACGCACGAAACCAACTCACGCACTTGGCAAGGGTGATGTCCAAGTACTTTGCAATATCCGAATCTGAGACCGGGCTCAGGTCAAACAGATCCCAGAGGTCAGCTTGTGACCACCGTGGTTGTGCCGCCAATTCTCTCAAATTATCGGCAGATATTTAGCTTGAATTCAGGGTTATTCGCCGTCGCTGAGAGCGGGCGTCCAGCGAGGATCTGGCTGGTGGGTGAGATAAGCGATGTGAGAGTAGAAATAGCCCAGGCTGTCGCCAACCTGTTCTTCACTAATATTTTCGCTCGGATTTGAAACAAGCGGGCCAACCGGGCCGATCAGTCCCCAGCGCGAAAGAGTTCGCAAATCCGCTCTCAGGGCCGCATCCTTATTGTATTGATCAATGACTTCTGGATAAACATCAAACGGTCTAGGCGTGACTCGGAAGCTGGGTTGGTAGTGCTTCATCAACGCGATCAAGCGAGCGGCAACTTCTTTTCGAGTGACATTGCCTTGTTCTGGCTTAGTGGTTGCAATCGGTTTGATCTTCAAACGTTTGCTCATAGCGGCGTCAAGTTGAACAACCGCAGATTCAAAATCAGCTTTTTTTGTCGTTTCGTAAGGCACGATGGTGGTGCCCGACGCGGCAAAACAGAGAGCTACAAACACCCCGATCAAAATCGCTCTTTTCATATTCTTGTCACTGCCCCAGATTTTTCAATCGCATCCATTTCTTCTAACGCGCGACCAGTGCCGATTGCAACACAATCAAGAGCATTATCGGCGACCCGAACCGGAATTTGTGTGATGTTTTCCAACAAGGTGGATAGCCCACGGAGCAATGCACCGCCACCCGTGAGGACAATGCCTCGCTCAATTACGTCACTACTGAGTTCGGGCGGAGTTTCTTCCAACACTTGGCAAAGTTTTTCCGCAATTTGGCGAACCGGATCGCTCAAAGCCTCGCGGATTTCTATACTGCTGACCTCGACCGTTTTTGGAAGCCCCGCTACCATATCACGACCACGGACGTTCATCGTGAGTTCTGGATCAAGCGGAAACGCGCTACCAATCCGAATCTTGAGTTCTTCCGCAGTGGGTTCACCAATGCCCAGATTGTAAACGTTTTTGATGTGACGGATAATCGCATCGTCCATCTTGTTGCCGCCAACCCGAAGGCTGGCAGATTTGACGATTCCACCTAAGCTGATCACGGCGATATCGGTGGTTCCGCCGCCGATATCAACGACCATGTTTCCGCCCGGGGCTGAAATCGGCAATCCAGCTCCGATGGCCGCAGCCATCGGCTCTTCAATCGTGCTTGCCCGTTGGAATCCTGCCGCGTGCGCCGCCTTGATGACCGCACGGCGCTCGACGTTAGTAACTCCGCTGGGAACACAAATGAGAACAATCGGTTTGATCATTCCTGCGCCTGGAACGACCTTTTTCCGGATGTATTCGAGCATCTTTTCGGTAACGGTATATTCGGCGATTACTCCGTCGCGCATCGGTCGGATCGCTGTGATGTTGCCAGGAGTTCGGCCTAACATTTCGCGGGCGGAATTCCCCACTGCCAACACACGCTTATTTTTGGTGTTGATCGCTACAACAGTTGGCTCGTTGAGAACAATGCCCTTGCCACGGCGAAACACAATGATGTTCGCGGTGCCTAAATCAATACCGATTTGAGGGACAAATCTCAATGACTTGATTGCTCGGGAACGTTCACCCCAAGCCACTCCTCTTCGCTCAAACGTTCGATGTTCCCGCCGAGTTGGGTAAAGGTTTTGACAAGGTTTTCGTATCCCCGGTCAATAAAGTGCACATTGCGAACAATGGTTTCGCCTTCCGCCGCAAATCCAGCAATGCAGAGAGCGGCTCCGGCACGAAGATCGCTTGCTTCCACAACCGCGCCTTGAAGTCGTTCTACGCCTTCGATCAGAGTTGATCGGCCTTCCACTGAAAGCTTTGCCCCCATGCGATTGAGTTCGGAGATATGACCGATTCGGCTTTCGTAAATGGTTTCCTCGATAGAACTTGGGCCGTCCGCAAGCGCGAGCAAAGCCGCAGTTGGTTGCTGAATATCCGTCGGGAATCCTGGATAAGGCATGGTTTTAATGCGAATGCCTCGTCCACGCCCAGTTGACCAAACGCGGACCCAATCTGGCCCTTCTTCGGAATGGAAACCTGCTTCTTTGATCTTGTTGACAAGTGCGGTTTGATCTTCTGGGAGAATTCCGCGAGTGGTGACGTCTCCGCCTGTGATCGCGCCAGCTAAGAGATAAGTGCCAGCTTGAATTCGATCTGCCGGAACCGAGAACGTACAGCTTTCGAGTTGATCAACTCCGGTAATCGTGATCGTGCTGGTTCCCGCCCCTTCGATACGTGCTCCTGCGGCGTGAAGAAACGCAACTAAGCTGATGACTTCTGGCTCAATAGACGCGTTTTGAATCACTGTGCATCCAGGCACAAGAGTAGCGGTCGCAACGAGATGCTGGGTTGCACCCGCGCTAGGTGAATCAAGATAAATCTCAGCGCCTCGGAGGTTCTCACCCGTAGCGACGTAGTGACCAGAAACGGTTTGAATATCTGCACCAAGCGCGTGCAGTCCTTTGAGGTGGAAATCGACTGGTCGTGCGCCGATTTTGCATCCGCCGGGCATTGGGAGTTGGACTTTGCCGAGGCGAGCCAATACTGGCCCAAGCATATAAAATCCCGTACGGATTTTGCGGACTTGCTCTTCCGGAAGTTCGCCCACCTGCAAGTTGGTGGTGTCCATAAACAAGGAACCTTCGCGGTATTCAGCTTCAATACCAAATAATCGAAGGAGCCCAACTTTAATATGGATATCGCTGATGTCAGGGACGTTGTGAAGCGTGACCTGGCCCTTGATCAGCGGAACCGAGGCAAGGATAGCCAAGGCAGCATTTTTGCTTCCAGCAACTGAAACTTCACCGCGCAGCGGTGTTCCCCCAACAATTCTTAATACGCTCATTCTGACAAGTCCCTTCCTTGGGTTTTTGCACAGAGCCGACTAATCAACCTGTACCTGCATTCTACCGGACGTACCCGCTAGATAAACGGTTGCGAAAAAATTCTGCGACCAATTCCATTCAGCATGTCTTTCCGCATGCGAATTGTTAACGGAAAATCAATTTGCGCCAATTTTGGTGATTCAATCGTATATTAATATCAACAATGCCGTACGGTAAGCATCTGCCGCCAACATGGAACGCGTGCCCATCCATACTCATGGACACGTTGATACACCGTTGTGCCCTGGTGCCTGCAAAACCCGCGACTCAGAACAAGATTCGCGGGTTTTTTAGTGCTCGAACGGCTCTGCAATTATTCCGGTGATTTCCCATGGCCAAACATGAAGTGCTTCTGCTGAATGCAAATTACGAACCGTTGAACGTTTGTAATCTCCGACGAGCGGTGACATTGGTGTTGCTGGGAAAGGCGGAGGTTATCCAGGATACGGGCATTGATTTCCGAACCCCGAGCGGAGAGTTCCAGACTCCCTCCATTGTGCGGATGATTTATCAAGTTCGGCGACCGATTCCCCGATTGCGCCTTTCGCGCCATTCGATTCTTGCGCGGGATAACTACACTTGTCAATACTGCGGCTCAGGTCGAGATTTGACTTTGGATCACGTTATCCCTCGCTGGGTTGGTGGCCCTCACACTTGGGAGAATCTGGTCACTTGCTGCCGTAAATGCAATCTGAAAAAGGCCGACAAAACCCCTCAGCAAGCAAACATGAAGCTCAAAAAGCAGCCTCGGCAACCCCACTACGTGCCGTATCTCTCGCTTCAGAAGTATATGGCGGCGATAGACCGAGATGATTGGGCGTTCTACCTGCCGATCTTCAAAGAGTTCGGTCAGAAAGCAGTGAGCTAATTCGGATCAGTTTATCCGTTCAGGCGCCAAATCGCAAAGTTCAGGTAGGAGGCGAATCCAACCCATGCGATCAACGGAGCTATGAGCCAAGCCGCTTTGTTTGAATACTTCGCAAAGTTCGCGGCAGTAAAGACACACACGAAGAAGTAAGCAACGATTACGGCAAGTCCGCCCACAATGCTTTGCGATCCAAAGAAAACCAGCGTCCAGGCTAGGTTCACCAGTAAGTTGACTCCCATTATCGCTTTGTAATCTTCTTTGCCTGGCTGGCTCTGTTTCTTAACCAAAACGTAAGCGAGGAACAACAGCACGTAAAGGGTTGTCCAGACTGGCCCGAAGACTGCGTTGGGAGGGTTCAAAGTTGATTTTTGCAGTTCGGCATACCACCCGGTTTGGATCGATTGTGCCGTCACCCAGCCGCCAATTCCTGAGACTGCGAGCAATCCGAGTCCCACAGCAAAAACATCCCACTTGCTTCGGTTTGCGAATGAAGTCCGCAATTGCGAATCGTTTCCCAGTTGGTGCGCCATAAACATAATTTACGCGAGAATGGGAAAACTTTAAATGAACGAACAATCGGATTAGATAAAGAAGGTGTGGAGATTTTCTCCATCTAGCAGGAGGAGAGGTTATAAAACCCCTACCTTTGAGATCAAAGGTAGGGGCACGATTATCGGGTTACGCCTTACTTATCGAGAGCAACTTTTGATCGCTCTTTTACCGCCGCTTGAGCCGCAGCGAGGCGAGCAATCGGCACTCGGAATGGTGAACAGCTCACGTAATCCAAGCCGATTTCGTGGCAGAAGTGGACTGATTCCGGATCACCACCATGTTCACCGCAAATGCCGCATTTAAGGTCACTGCGAACTGCTTTTCCTTCGGAAACCGAAAGTTTCATAAGGCGGCCAACTCCGGTTTGATCAATAGACTCAAACGGGTTGGTTGGCAGAATCTTCTGCTCAACGTATCGCTGAAGGAACTTGCCTTCCGCGTCATCTCGGCTAAATCCAAACGTCATCTGCGTGAGGTCGTTGGTGCCAAAGCTGAAGAACTGAGCGTATTCCGCAATCTCTCCGCTGGTCAGTGCAGCGCGTGGAATTTCGATCATCGTTCCAAACTGGTAAGGAATGTCGACGCCTTGCTCGGCGATGATCGCTTTGGCTTCTCGCTCAAGCTGACCTTGGACAACTTTGAGCTCATTGACAGTGCTCACCAACGGAATCATGATTTCTGGATAAACGCGCTTTCCAGCTTTAATCAGTTTTGCCGCCGCTTGCAGAATTGCCCGAGTTTGCATCACAACCAATCCCGGAAGGATGATCGAGAGGCGAACGCCCCTCAAGCCCATCATTGGGTTCGCTTCTTTCATGGTTTCAACTTCATGAAGAAGCTTCGATTTATCCTCTAATCGTGGCTTGAGGTCAGGATTTGCTCCGGCTCGGAACGTGAGTTCAGCGACTTCACGAACCAGTTCGTCGTGGCTCGGCAAGAACTCGTGGAGAGGGGGGTCGATTAACCGAATCGTGACCGGCAGACCTTCCATAGCTTCAAAGATGCCTTCAAAATCGCCTTGTTGGACAACTTGAAGCTTGTTGAGCATGTCTTGTCGAACAGATTCATCTTTAGTAAGGATCAATTCTTGAACGAGCGGAAGTCGGTCGGGCTCGAAGAACATGTGCTCAGTGCGGCAGAGTCCAATTCCTTCTGCGCCAAATTCGATTGCCTGTCTTGCATCACGAGGGTTATCGGCGTTGGTGCGAACTTTGAGTCGGCGGAATTCATCGGCCCAACTCATCAATTCGCCAAGCGAACCGCTGACTTCAGGAGCAATGAGCTTTAGTTCACCCAAGTAAACGGTTCCCGTGGAACCGTCCATGGTGATCACATCGCCTTCTTTAACTGTGTGTCCGTTTGCTTTGAAGCAGTGAGACTTCACATCAACGTCCACGCTTTCTGCACCGGCAACGCAAGGAATTCCAAATCCGCGAGCAACAACTGCCGCGTGAGAGGTCTTTCCACCGCGAGCGGTGAGAACACCCTGCGCCGCGAGCATTCCGTGAACGTCATCTGGATTGGTTTCTTCCCGAACCAAGATGACTTTTTCGCCCGCGCCACCGTGTCCACCGCGATCAGCGGCAACGTCGGCAGTGAAAACTGCTTTTCCAACCGCCGCACCTGGTGAAGCTGGCAAACCAACTGCAAGAACAGTTGCTCCATCGAGGGCATCAGGATCAATTCGTGGGTGAAGGAGTTGGTCAAGGTGCGATCCGGTCACTCGCTGAATCGCTTCCTCTCTGGAAATCAATCCTTCTTTCACCATTTCAACTGCAAGTCGAACGGCGGCCGGGCCGGTGCGCTTTCCGCTTCGGCACTGGAGCATGAACAGTTTTCCGTGTTCAATCGTGAACTCCAGATCCTGCATGTCTTTGTAGTGGCTTTCCAAGATGTCGCAGGTTTCGATGAACTTCGCGTAGACCTCTGGGTTTTGCTTTTCGAGTTCAGAAATGGGAACAGGAGTCCGCACACCAGCGACAACATCTTCGCCTTGAGCATTCATCAAATACTCACCGAAGAGCAATTTCTCACCGGTACTTGGGTCGCGGGTAAAGGCAACGCCAGTTCCGCAATCATCGCCTGCGTTTCCGTAAACCATGGATTGAATGTTGACGGCGGTGCCGATTTCATCCGGAATTTTCTCGGTTCGTCGGTAAACAATTGCCCGGTCGTTGTTCCAACTGCGGAATACGGCCTCAGTGGAGAGCATCAGTTGCTCCCATGGATCGCTCGGGAATTCTCGTCCGGCTTCTTGCTTTACGTAGGCAAGGAACTCATCGCAGACTGCGCGTAGGTTATCTGCGGTGAGATCAAGGTCATTCTTCGCGCCTACTTTTTCTTTGTATGCCTTAAAGATTTCGTTATCAAAGTGGTGCTTACTGATACCGAAAGCGACATCGCTGAGCATCATGATGAGGCGGCGATAGCTATCATAAACGAACCGTGCGTTGCCAGTTTCTTTGATCATCGCGGCAACGGTGGTTTCATTCAAACCAAGGTTGAGAACGGTGTCCATCATGCCTGGCATGGAGAACTTGGAACCTGATCGGACAGATACAAGAAGAGGTTTTTCGGAACCGCCAAATGTGCGGCCCATGGATTTTTCAACGTCTGCGATTGCCGCTTCAAGTTCGGCTTTCAAAGCTTCGGGGAGCTTTTTGCCGTTAGCGTAATACTCAGTACAGACGTCAGTGGTGATAGTGAATCCCGGAGGAACCGGGAGTCCGATGTTGGACATTTCGGCAAGGTTTGCACCTTTGCCACCGAGGAGATCGCGCATTGTGGCGTTGCCCTCGCGGAAGAGATAAACTCGTTTTTGGCTCATGGGTCGTTCCTGAAATAGCTCAGAATCCCCCATCCGCTTCTGGCACCATTGACAAACACGGTGGGATCGCGTACGTCAGTATATCCGTCTCTTTTGCTGGCTCACCGGGCCGTTATCAGACGCAAAATTAGGCGGCTTCTTTGGTGGAATTCCAGATCGCCGAAACCGATGGAACCCGCTCGTCAAAGTACTGAAGAAGCTGAATAAACATATCCACCACTTGTGGATCAAAGTGAGTTCCCCGCTCTGCGTGCAAATGTTCGCGTACCACGTTTTGAGGCAAACCCTTTCGATAAGGACGGTCAAAACTGAGTGCATCCCACACATCAATCACCGCGAATAAACGGGCCACAAATGGGATTTCTTCTCCCTTTAAGCCATACGGATAGCCAGTGCCATCGAATTTCTCATGATGGTATTCCGGAATAGTCAAAGCTGGCAATAGATATTCGATCGGCTCAAGCATTTCTTTTGCGTGAACCGGGTGCATTTCCATTATCTTTCGTTCTCTCACTGTGAGCGGCCCGGCTTTTTTTAGGATCGTATCGGAAACCGCCAATTTGCCAATATCATGCAAAAGTGCCCCCCGCCAGATATGCGGCAGTTCTTTTTCCGGGACTTCAAATGCTTTAGCCAGGTGCACCGTCATTTGTGCGACCCGTACGGAGTGACCTTCTGTTTCTTGATCTCGCAGGTCGAGTGCCTTCACCCAACCTTGAATCGTTTTGTCATAGGCTTGCTGAGTTAACACGAGCGCTTCATGAATTTCCGCACGCTGCTCGGCAAGTTTCCGGAATCGGTTGAGCCGCATCACGTTTCGGATCATCGCGGACATTTCGATTCGGTTGTACGGTTTTTGAACAACGGCATCTGCACCTAATTCAAACGAGCGGATTCTCAAATCAACATCTGCAAAACCAGTGACCATTACAATCGGCAGATCGCTAAAGCCTTTTGTATTCCGGATCTGATAAAGAATGTCCCAGCCATCCAGCCCAGCATAAGCAACATCAATAATGAGCAGGTCAGGTCGTGAACTCTTTACTACCTCAACCGCTTTTTGAGGATCGTTTTCACGAATGAAAACTGTATCGTCAGCGGCAAAATGTTGTTCGACTTCTGAAAACCCAACGGAAGAGTCATCAACAATAACAATTCGGCTTCTATGCATCTTGATTGTAGGCTCTACCGAATAACATTGTTGGCATACGGTGCCTGATTGCTTAGTTCAAAATAGTCCAGATTGCGGATATCTTGTTCGCAGGTCCCGAGTGACGTTGAATGAACTCGGTGATTCGCGCCATAATGTAAGGCCTTGACTGGCAATTCAGGAGTGATTTGAACTATGAAAACTGAAACTCATCCCGTAAACCACCCCGTTCTGTTCGTAGACGGCGACCATGAGTGGACTGGGATTTCCACAATGACAAGCAACGAAGTCCGATCAATCGACGGCATTGACCACTACGTTGTGAAAGTCGAAATCAGCGCATTCACCCACCCGTTCTACACTGGACAAAAGCGAATTGTTGACACAGCTGGTCGCGTTGAGAAGTTTATGCGACGCTACGGCAACCAAGGCAAAAAGTAAGAAAAACTCAATTACTGCCAGTCATTTCAAAAGTCGTTCCGAAATTCGGGACGACTTTTCTTATTATTTCTCTGTGCGCCTCACTTATTTTCCCTTTATTAGTTATTTTTTAATCAAGTCAACATTAAATAAGTTAACTTGAATTGCATTCCAAACAGAAATCGGTCAAGAATAGAATATGTCACGCGAAGATTCGTATCGAGATCGTTCCGTATTGATCCACGGGAAATTCCGTTCAGAGAAATGGGATTTCCAAGATCACATCATCCCGCCGATCACAACCGCCGTGACATTCCGACTCCGCTCAGCTGAGCGCGGAGCTGAGGGATTCCAACAATTTGCTAATCCTGATATTGACCGTTCTACAGCAACTCCGATATACATCTATGATCGCCTAGATGAGCCATGCCAGGGCTTACTTGAAGAGACTCTCGCGTTTAGTGAAAAAGGTGAATGTGCGGTTTCTTTTGCAACTGGGATGGCGGCAATTGCGGCGGCAATCGGAATCCATGTCCAGCAAGGCGATCAAATCATTTACCATCCTGCGATTTACGGATGCACCCACGGGCACATCACCAACTGGCTCAGCCGCTACGGAATCACTAACGAATCAATCAATTTCAACGATCTTGAAGGATTAGAAAAAATCATAACTCCTTCTACAAGGGTTTTGTATTTTGAAACTCCATCTAACCCCACGATGGAATTGGTCGACATTGAGGCGGTGACTTCTCTGGTAAAGCGGTTGAACGTAGACCGCAAAGAAGATCGGAAGATTGTTACGGTAATTGACAATACTTTTGCTTCGCCTTATGCTCAGCGCCCGATTGAAATGGGAGTTGACTTTGTCGTGCACAGTCTCACCAAGCACATCGGTGGATTTGGAGCAACAATGGGCGGCGTGGTGATCGGTCCAAGCAGTTCAGAAACTAACCTGCTCCTTTACCGAAAAGATTTCGGCGGTTCCCTTTCTCCCGATGCGGCCTGGCACATTCTCACTTACGGGGTTCCTACTCTCGCAGTACGAATGGAGTCGCAAGAAAAGTCCGCGCAACGGGTAGCGGAATTCCTCGACTTGCACAACAAAGTTTCTCGGGTTGCTTATCCTGGCCTTGATTCTTTCCCTCAAAAAGAACTTGCCCGTAAGCAGATGCGCGACATCGATGGCGATTTTGCTCCCGGCGCGATGATCTACTTTGAGATGAAAGGTAACCCCCAGCAGGCATACGACCGTGCGGTTCAGGTGATCAACCACTTGGCGCAGAATTCGCTCAGTATCACCCTTGCTGTTTCCCTCGGGCAGATTCGCACTTTGGTTGAGCATCCGGCATCCATGACTCACTCGGTGGTGCCGCCAGAAGATCAAATCAAAGCGGGAATTTCGCCTGGTGGAATTCGGTTGTCTCTCGGAATTGAGGACGTGCGTGACATCCTTCGCGACCTGGAAAGTGCCCTTGCTGCGGCGAAGTAAACAAAATTCGAATCAGTCGCCGAGATTTTACGTCCCAAATGAAGAAAGAAATTTCTAAATTTCTTAGGATTGGCTGGGAACATGCTCAGTCATCCGCAAGTCCCACTTTCAACGCGGGACATTACTTACAAGATCATGCCGCTCTCATTACATGCCGTTAAGGAAGAGGAAGTTGCAACTCTCAGCAACTTGCTCCAATTTTTCCTGCATGAAACATCTCGCTACACTCCAAGAACAATCTCCGATAACGGACACTACGATACGACCTTGTGGACGGAAGGTGTTGCCTCTGGAACGATACAGGCTTATCTTATTAAAGTAAAGGGAAAGCTCGCTGGATTTGCGATTATTCAGCCACGTCTGCAAAATGATCGTATCGTCGCCCGAAGCCTATCCGAGCTCTTCATTCTAGAAGGTTATCGAGGGTTTGGCATTGGGGAAGAAATCGCCCGAATGGCCTTTGACGAACATCATGGTCTCTGGCAGATCCAAGTAGACCCAGAAAATACGCAAGCGCAAAAGTTTTGGTCTACGGTTCTCTATCGTTACACAGCAGACGACTTCCGAAAGATTTCGTGGCATGGCGATCACGACCATGTTTTTGAGTTCAAATCACCCGGCCCCCGTCCTCAAGCTGACCTGAAAGCAAAGAAAGCCAAGACTATCATGGATATTCAGGCAGAAGGCCAAAAAACGTAATCATTTTCACTCCAGGGTAAAAGCGATTGGGCTCCTTCCACCCAGTGGAGGGGGCCCTTTTTATGCCATTCGTCTTGAATCACTATTCAGACCCAAATCACGATGGTTCAACCGTGCCAAAATACTTTGCCGCAAATGTACTTCCATGCGGTGGAGTCCGTATTTTGGCCAAGAAGACGAACGCTATTGAAACTGTTGCCCGCGATTACGCAGACCGATTGGTTCTGGAAAAACTTACCGAGCTTTACGAAGTCGTCAAGCCCAGCGAAATTGCTGAGCAATTGACTTCCCATGGGTTAAGTCTCGGCGTCATCCGCGCCCTCCTTGCTTCTAACCCCGACCGATTTGCTTACAGCGAACGCCGATGGGTTCCTGCTGCTCGACTCGCATCAGAAGGTCGCCCAGTTGCTGAACTCGTTTACAGCATGGCCTTTCGGTTCGGCGCGCCAATTCCAGTTACGCTTGTTTCTATCGAACTTTCTCGTACCACCGATCTTGACGAAGAAGTCGCTGAATACACAGTCCGATCCCACGCTCAAAGCGATCCTCGGTTGATCCTAACCCTGGATGACCACATCATTGCCGCTGATTCTGTGTTCACAGGCACCGACGAATCCATCGAACGTGCTTACTTGATCAACAACGTTGATGAAGAAGCAGTCGCCGAAGTTCAAAAAGCACTTGGAGATTTTGATTGGCGACAAGAAGATGCCATCGTCAAAGCTGTTGAAAAAGCCGCTCCTGTGAACATCAAGGCACTAGGTGCCGCCGCTTGGCTTGCCCTCAATCCGCAGGTGCCAACATCCCATCACCTTTACGATTGGAAGAAGTTCAACGCAGAGTTGCTCAGCATCCCTGGATTTATTCCTTCGGTAGACGGCAACCTTTATCCAGAATCTGAAACCAAGAGTTGGATCACAACTGCTGGCAAAATCGCAGACAAGCTGGATGCTGTCATTGAAATCGAAGATGCGACTCCGCTTGAACTCAAGAAAGACGACATTGAAGAGTGCGTAAAGCTCATCCTTAAATCGGATGAAGCAATCACCGCAACTTGGCTTCTTGAAAACAAGTTTGAAGTTACGCCTAACGTCAAGACGTATCCTGATGACTTGACCAACATGATGAACGCGCTCAAGGAAGATAAGCGCGTTGAATGGGTTGGTGGCGACCGATTCATGAAGCCGGATTCGGCTCCAGAAATCGCAAAGGAAGTGCCGCTTCCGTTCCAATTTGAACAAACTCCGCATACACAAGAAGATGGCGAACCAGTGGATGCTGAACTCACCGATGAAGGCTTGAGCAGTTCACTCCGGAAGCTTATCGCCCACCCGCTGGCGACCGACGTTCTCGACGAAGAAATTGCTCCGGCACCAAAAACAATGCCAGAGTCTCTGCGACTGGTTCTCAAACCAATCCACCGAGAACTTGGTACTTTCCCACTCAGCCAGTTTCCTACTGGATGGTTTGATCCAGAACCAGCTTTGCAAGAAGTCATCTTGCAAGATGCTGATGGCAAGGAACTGCAAGTTTGGGTCAACCACGAAGCACGGCTGATCTTCAACTTGTTCGATTGGTGGCTCGACCAGCCAGTTGAATCCGGTTCCGTATTCCAGCTGACCAAGACCAACAAGCCGAACGTATTGGAATTCCAATGGCTTGAACAGTCTGACCCAGTTGTTTACATCAGCAACCAACGAATCGAAGAATTGCGAGAAATCGCGAGTGCATCCGAAGGTAAGTCAACGTTTGAACTTCTGTGCGAAGTCATGGCGCACTGGCCAAAAGGTGCTGACTTCCTTACCGTGCTCTGGGAACTGAACGTAGTTCGCCGCACAAGCCGACGGATGCTGGCTTCTATCCTCAGTAGTTACGTCTGCTTCTACCAACGATCTGGTTCACCTGTGTGGCACTACGATCACAAGAAAGTGGAACAAGGATTCGACAAGAGTAAGAAGAAGTTCATCAAGAAGGACTAATCAACCGACAATAACCTGGTTCAGATGGCCCAAGAGGGTTGCTATTTTGCCAACCCTCTGCCATCATCTCTAGGCCAACCGAGCAAACAAACATGGCTAACTTAAAATCATCCAAAAAAGATATCCGACGATCATCCAAGAAGACTGAAGTCAACAAGGGCGTTCGTACTTCCTTGAAAACCTATGTGAAGAAGGTTCGAGTCGCAGTTGAAGCTGGCGACAAAGATCAGGTTCAAGCAAACTTGAAGCAAGCAGTCAAAAACATTGACAAAGCAGCTCAACGAGGCATCATTCACAAGAACCAAGCCGCTCGACGAAAGAGCCGAGCCGCGAAGTTAGCCAACTCAGTCGGTAAGTAAATCAACCACAGCTCGGTTGTAAATCTGGATTGAACAATTGTTCAATCCAGATTTTTTATTTATTTAGTTGCTACTCACACTATCTTGACTGTATGATGAAACTATCGCCAGGTTCAGCCTGGAACACTAGCTGCCCGATTGAGGTAGCACTCTGGCCTCAGAGAGTGAATGTTATTGACTGCGAGAGGCTGGAACTAGATAAGGAAAGAGCTAAGTTGCCGGCCACTAACCGCACTCTCCGGATGGTCGGCATTTTTTATGCCTCAAATTTGAATCTTTCCGCGGCTTGAACTTCTTCCGCGGTCATTCCGATGACCGCCGCGATGGCATCCCAGAGTTTTGGCTGAATTTCACGCGGGATAGTTTGCAAAATCCAAACGGTTTGACGGCGATACCGCTCCAACTTGTAGCCAGACCGAGTTTTTTCCGACTCCTTGATGTTGCTGAGGCGGTCGCTGAGTTTGATGAGGAGTGCTTCTCTTGGCATTTCAGCAATTTCATCCAGAAGCATTTTTGTGCGGAGCATCCAAACTTCATCCTTGTTCAAGCCTTTGATTTCCGAATCCTCTGGTTCAACTCGGGTGACATAAGCAACAATTTCTGCAACTTCGGCTCCGAAAATATTACTAATTTCTTCGATAGTCGAAGGTGTGTCCTCAACCGTATCGTGTAACAGGGCGGCCGCTAGAGTGTTTTCGTCGGTGACCCCCGCTTCAAACCGAAGGGTCAGCATGACTTCCACTGGATGGCAGGCGTAAGGAACCGCCGCTTCACCGTCCCGATAAGTGCCTGCATGCTGAGTGACGGCGTAAACCAGTGCTTTTTGCAGCTTCTTGAATTCAGGCATTGGGTCTCGCGTTTGGCCCGAAGTTGGCATTGTAATAGTTGGAGATGTTTGAGCCTGGTTCGATAATCCGATCAACCGCCGCCAAGCACTTTTCGCTAAGCTTGATTTGGCAAGCCTCAACACTTTGCTTGAGTTGCTCGGGGTTCTTGGCGCCAATGATCGGAACTGTAATCCCTGGCTGATTGGAAACCCACGCCAAGCTGAGTTGCGTTAGAGTCAGTCCAAATCTTTCTGCAACTCGGTTGAGTTGTCCGACTTTCTTGGTGCTGTAAGCGCTGACCCGGTTCATGGGATCTGAGCTGGAATAACGCGCACCCTTGGTACCCTTATTCAAATACTTGCCGCTGAGTTGTCCGCCTGCAAGCGGTGACCAAGGCAGAACCGCGTAATCGTAGGTTCGGCAGAATGGAAGTAATTCTCGCTCAATCCGTCGATCTAGCAAATTGTAAGGGGGCTGTTCGCTCACAAAACCCGCAGTTCCCAAAGCCTTCGCAACATAGTGAGCTTCTGTCACCTGCCAGGCCGCGAACGTTGAACATCCGGCGTACCGAATCTTCCCCGCTCTCATTAAATCTTCTAGCCCTCGCAGAGTTTCATCAATTGGCACAGCGGGCTGGGGGCGATGGATTTGGTAGAGGTCTATCCAATCAGTGCCTAGACGCTTCAGGCTGGCATCGCACGCTTCGACAATGTGTTTTCGCGTGTTCCCCCAAGCATTCGGATCGGTATCGCTCATCTTGCCATGGCATTTCGTCGCGATTACAAGTTCGCCGCGGTTCTTTTTGCCTTTCATCCACTTGCCGAGGATTTCTTCGCTCACGCCGCGGGCATAAACGTCAGCGGTATCAAAGAAGTTAATTCCAAGCTCTTGCGCGGCATCGGCAACTGCGAAAGATTCATTTTCAGTCGAACCCCAGTCATCGGGGTTCCACCCAAAAGTCATTGTTCCAAGGCAAGGATTGCTGACCTGAACACCAGTTCGACCGAGACCGCGAAATTCCATTCCAACGGTTTACCCGAGAACCATCAGACTTACCGAGTCCCGCCAGCAGGAACTAATCGAAAATATTTTGTTTTGATGCTGATATGGAAGTGGTTCCAAGAGGGCGAAGAGTTCATCTAAGCACGGTGCTTTTGATCACGATTGGGTTAATAGATTTGGTCAGCACAATCGCATGGCTCGGGTTGGGCGGCCACGAAGGCAACCCAATCTTCCGTAACTTGCTCAATCACGGCGTTCCCGCGTTTGCGCTCGGAAAACTTGCTTTTTTGGCTGGCCCCGTTGCCATTTTAGAGTTTGCCCGCCGAAAAGCACCTCACAGCGCCGAAGCCGGAACCTGGATCGCATTCGGGTTTTATGCGTTCCTTTGGGGACTACAAGTGCTCAGATTAGGTCACATGCTCCGGTAGCTGTTCTGATACACTCATCTTGTGAGGCTCACCGAAGGATTAGGTTTATCATCCGACGAAAACGCGCTCAAACCGACAAGCTACTGGCGGTTGAGTTCTCGGGTTGAAGAACACCTTCTTTCTAATCGGCAAGAAACCGCCTGGGTTCGTATTGTTTTTTGGGCCATCCTTGGCATCAGTGCCAGTTACGTTGTTTTGTTTCTGCGGCGATCCGATCTCACCGACGATGTTGTATGGATTCTCCACTTGAAGGGTTATGTTCTTATCACCTTGATGCACGCTGGGCTTTTTTACATCTATCGCCGGCTAAACGACCACCTTCACATCGGGCCAGGGCTCAAAAAGCTCAGAACCAAAATCCCGAATGAGGATGCTGTTCCCGTCAGATTGCAAATTCTCCAACACAACGCCATCACCGGAATGGATGAGGGTTACCTGTGGATTGAAAACGGAACCATTTTCTACAAAGGGATTCAAACAGCGTTCCGGTTGAATTGGGAAGATGTCCCGCCGATGAGCTTGTGGGATCGCAAAGATCGCCCAAATATCGCGGCAAACCGGATGCCGACCACTCTGCCAATTCCTTTTGAAAACCGCAACCTGAAAATTAAGTACGAAATCATGGATTCGCACGAAGACTTCGGCACCCGTAAGCGAGCCGCCATGTTTTACAATTCGTTGCTCGATTGGCTCAGAGAACGACCGAATAGCTCGCTAGAAACTTTGTTACCGCCGACCGAAATCCATCCGGGTTTCCGTATGGAGGGCCGAGCCAAACTTGAGCCAGTCTATGCAACCGGAATCCTAGCCGGGCTTGATCTCATGTTATTACTCAGCATGAACTTCGGTGTGAGCTTCCGTGGTTCTGCGGTGGGGTTCGCCATTATGGCTACCGCCTTGCTCAGTGTTTTATTCGTTATTTCATTTCGTTTGTTCCTACACTGCTTCAATGCAAGTAAAGTTCGTTCTAGATTTCAGAATTCTTTGTTAGGACTTTGAACGGTATTGGCCGTTCCTTACACTTAACACATGGATCGGCCAAATGAATTCATTAACGGATAAAGCGCAATCCGGCGACCCAGAAGCTTTAAGAAAACTTGTCTGTGAGCATTACAGTCAGGTGTTCAAGTTCTGTGCCCGCCGGGTTGGCTCCCAAGCCGCTGCCGACGTCACCCAAGAGGTGTTCCTCACCATGCAGCAATCAATTAAACGCTACGAGAACCGCTCGTCATTTTCAACTTGGCTGCTCGGCATTGCGCAAAACCACTGCCGAAATCACAGTCGTAAACAAAAAAAATCTTGGCTCCAATTGCAAAACTGGTTTGCTCCTAGCCAGCCGTTTGAACACAAAGCGATCGCCTCAGTAGTGCTGCAAGAAGCACTGGGCAAACTGAGCGACGATCACCGCGAAGTCGTGGTTCTCCACGAGCTAGATGGCATGACTTACACCGAAATCGCCAGCTTGCTTAGCATCCCCGAGGGCACAGTGAAATCACGGCTCCACCACGCTTTCCAATCACTCCGCACGCACGTTAACGGAGGTATCGCATGAACGAAATGCTGAAAGCATATTTAGATAACGAGCTGAACGCAGAAGATCGAGCGGCGGTAGAAAAGGCTCTGGCAGAAAATCCTGAGCTTCAAACCGAACTGGATCAACTTCAGGCGTTGTCGGAAGCGATTGAAAAAGGATCAACGCAAATCCAGATTACTGGGCTTGAGGCAACTCTGAGCGCGTTGGGCAAAAAGCGCAATCGGTTCGCCTGGGTCAGGTCGCCTTATGCTTTGGTTGCGGCGATGACATGCGTGATCGCGTTCTTCATGACTTCTCCATTTGGTTCGGGCGGCATGGTCGCCGAAGAGGCGGCGGATATGGCCAATACCGCGAGCGTTGCGGAAAGCGCAAAAATGGAATACGCGCCTAGCGAGTCCCCGGCAGATGCAGAAGCGAAAAGTAGGGTGAGCCGTGAAGCGGAAATACCTCAGGCGAGTGCTGGTGTGGATATAGGAAGTGACTCTAAGGATAAGTCTCTGTTTGGTCAAGAAGAAGCTTACGGTATCAAACCTCCACCGGACTCAGCATCGCTTGTACCAGGAAACCCACGACTCATCATCAAAAACGGGAACATCCAACTTCTCGTCAAGAACCTGGAATCCAGCTACAAAGCGGTGGAAGACCTCGCCAAAGCAAACGGCGGATTTGTGGAATCGGGAGACCGTTCCAAAACGACGCAGTCCAAATACGGTTCGCTCAGCATTCGTGTCGATAGCAAGAAGTTCGACCAGACTATGCAGTCTCTAAGGCTACTCGGCGATGTGCAGTCGGAAAGTAATTCTGGCGAAGACGTGACAGCAGTAGTTGCCAACGCCGAAGCCCGCCTCAAGCAGATGCGGTTGGAAGAAAAGCAGTACCAAGAAGTGCTCAAGCAAGCGAAAAAGGTTTCGGACATCCTTGAGGTCAAGAGGTATATCAGCGAAATCCGCCAGCAGATCGAAGGCACGGAAGCCCAGATCAAAGCAATGCGCGGTATGGCGACTCTTTCCACGATCTACGTAGGCTTGGAAGAGCGGCTGAAAATCACTTCAGCTCCCCGCCGCGATTGGCTTTCGAATTCTTGGATTCGAGCGATCAATCGGTTCACTGGCATTACCCGAACACTGGTTTCGTTTGCCCTGAACATCGTAATCCTCGCTCCTTTTTGGTTGCCAGTCGTGATTGGCTTGTGGATTTGGCGCAGACGAGCAACTAAAAAATAGTCGAACTTCATCGTTGAAGTTCGACCCCTCCCTTAATCCCTCCCCGATCTTCGGGGAGGGAGTTTTTTAATAATGTGCCCCTACCTTTGCAAAGCAAGGTAGGGGATTTCCGGAAAACTTATTCCGCTGTTTCTTCTTTAAGTTCCGCCCCGGCGAGAGCAACGAACAGGTCACCGTTCACCGCGCTAACATCAATCAATCCACCGCCGCCGCCCAAGGTTCCGGTGACTTTCATGGACTCCTTGTTTTCGTCGGTCAAAGGAAGTTTGCAAGTAACTTCACCCCGCAAGGTGCTGAGACTAACCCGAGCATCGGAGCCATCTGGCATGTGCATCGTGATGTCACCACTCACCGTTCGGATATTTGCGGTTCCTGTGACTGGTTCAATCAAATCGGCAACGATATTTCCACTTGCCGCCTCGATCGCCAGAGTTCGACCGGCATAGTTGTACAGAGTGACATCGCCACTTGATGTACGGATATTTGCCGCGCCTTTAGCGTGATCCAAGATTACATCTCCACTTTTAGTTTCTACGGAGATTGACCGCAAATCGGAATGGCTCACTCGAACATCACCGCTCGACGTTGAGAGTTCAGCAACTCCGCTAGCTGCCGAAACCCGAATATCGCCACTGCTTGACTTCACCGTAACCCCGGCAAACGTGTCGCTCACGCTGACGTCGCCGCTGGCTAACCGAACAACGACTTGCGTGCCTTTAGCAAGCTTCACGGTGATATCAGCAGTCACTCCGTTGGGTTCAAGTTGCTTGAGAGTGACTGAGTCTTCACTTTCTTCTAACGCGGGTGTAAAGCGATCGGCTAAAGCTTCGGCTTCTTCGTTGTTATAGCTTCGGAATCCGGCTTCGATATTGACCGAACCAATATCGTGCCCGCCTTCAATTCTCACATCGCCTGAACTGGATTCAACCACGAAAATCTTGCCTTCTGGAACTTGCAGAGGAAGGTCTACAGTGCGGGTGACCTGCGCTGAGAACATATTCCCGAACGGGCCTTTGCCGACTTTAGCCTCCTTGGCCGCTTCTTTGATCGCATCTACGCCCTTGCCAACACCCATACGGACTTGGTTGGAAATATCCTTCCAGTCAATGTTATGGGCTACATCTTTGGTAGCTTTTTCGATTGAACCGATTAGTCGAGCAAATGGATCATCGTTCCTTGCCTTGGAACCTGGTGGAGGGTCTTGCACTTCCCCAGTAACCGACTCAGCCCGAGGTTCTTCTTGCTGATTGGTTTCGGCTGGTTCTTCTGGCGCATCCTGAAACGCCTCGATGAGTTCGGCGGCGTCTTCCGGCGAGAGTTTGCCGTCCTTCACCAACTGCATAATCCTTCGTACTTCGTCTTTCATTTCGCCCCTACCTTTTTGAGTTGTTCTTTGGCATCTGTTGCCGAAATCTCGCCCTCTTCTAACATCTTCAAAATCTTCGCTCGCTCTTCGGCCCGAACCTCGGCTTTGCGGTCGAGTTTGAACGGCTCCAAATCCATCGCTTCCAACAGAGAATCAACCCTGGCCTTAACGGTTGGATAACTGATCCCGAGTTCTTTTTCCATCGTACTGATCACGCCCCGCGCCCGAAGAAATACTTCTAAAAATTCCTTTTGATCCGTTTCTAGTTCCGCAGTATGCGGCAGAGCAAACTTGCCACGTATCACCACGCCACTTTTCAAAGAAGTCAGCTCACTCACATAAAGTGGCTCCCCCGTGATGGGGCACTCCTTGGGAATATCGTGGAACTGATCTTTAGCCATAAATGTTCTCACCTTGCATGCTTCTACTCAAAATTCTTGCACCACGATGCATGCCATCTTTAAGATTTTTGAGAATTAGGCCAATTGTATCTGAAAATTATTAATTGCAGACCAGACCCTTTGCACGGGCAGATCCGCAACAATTCCGCCGACACCTGGCTCAATGACTTTAAGATTCGGAACAGGGGGCGCCCACAGGCGGTGGATGCCGTTTCTAAACAATCCGACCACCGGAGTTTGGGTGGAACAGGCAAAGTGTAGGATTCCGTTATCAAGCGTCACCACCAAGCTTGCCCGGTCGAGCGCGCCAACTACTTGTGGAAGCGTGAGTTCCCCGCGGAGGTCATCCACGGGAGCTTCTTGAACCAATCTGGTTTCATCATCCGCTCCTTTCCAAAACTTGCCCTGATCTTTCGGTTTGGCGCCGAGTAATCCCATGGTTCTTCCAGAATCGGCGATGAGATGCGCGAGTTCTAGCCAGTTTTCAATCGGCCAAAGTTTTTCTGGCAAGCTGGCAGTGGTCGCCATCAGCACGTCTGGAATATCTCGATTGGGGTCGTGCTTTGGCAGATGGTAAGCGGGAATCGGGCCATCCCAGTAGCAACAGCGGGCAATGATCTCCGCAATATGTCCGCTTGATAGGAACGGATAATCGATCCTCAAATCTTCCCGCGTCCACTTGGGATCGGCCCACAAGCGGCCCTCTGGATTATTCTCAAATGGAAAGTCTCCGCGCCCATCAGCATTGGCGCAAGGGCCGATGACCATTCCATTCTCACCCGCAAGTATGGAAGTCAAGCTTTTTGCCCAAGCCGCGTTTTCTACATTGATGACTAGGTCGTATTCTGGGCGGTCAAGAAGCTTGCGAGAAACCGCTCTCGGTGAGTCGCCATAAACTGCGATCACCTCGTCAAACCACGGACATTCTTCGGCGATTTCCATAACCCGACTACCCGTGAATCCATCAAGCCGAGCCGGGCGATGCATCTCTCTCAGAATCTGCGCGATGGGGCTAGAAATCGCAAAATTACCCAGCGCATCATTAGCGATCAGGGCAATGCGGGAACTAGAACCAAGGCGGCCGCTGGAGTATCGGTGCATCAGCCCCAGTCTAGCCCAAAATAACCCCTTTCCTGTGGTAACTTTCCCGCGCCTAATGCCCACTTTTCTTGGGATAGATTGCGGCGGTTCTTCAACTAGAACTTGCCTTATAGATTCCGATGGAGCCGTTCTCCACCGGGGGCAAAGTGGCCCCGCAAACTTGGCCTCAACTCCCCAACTCGAAATTGAGCGCCACATTCGCGAGGCGCTAGCCGAATGCCCTTCGGCAACTTACGCAACCGGATGCTTTGCGGGTCTACTCACCGATGCCGACCGTTATCGGGCGCTAAACCTTCTTGAAACCGTTTTGGGAGATAGTTGCTCGGTCGCGGCTTACCCCGACTACCACGCGAGCCTGGCGGCGGAATCGGAAACAGATGTTATCGTCATCGCGGGAACCGGAGCACTGATTGCAAGCCGTGATGAACAAGGAACCGTAACTAAGTCGGCGGGCGGCGGCCCGCTTTTGGGAGACTTCGGATCAGCATTTGATGTTGGACGCAAAGCTTTAGGGGAAACAGTTCTCGCCCCCAAACCATCCGAGGCAAGCCCCATGTTTTGGGAATCGGTGGTTGAACTGTTCGGAACAAAAGAACCGAACCAAGTTTTGGCAAGCGTCTACCGTTCGGTTTCCCCGGCGGCGCGAGTGGCCAAGCTCGCGCCCGTGGTAGTTTTTGATGCTCTCCGAGGTTTGCCGTACGCAAAGCGCAGTGTAGACAGCGCACTCGACAGCCTAGCCGCAAATACGACTGCCCATATTTCTGCTCATTGCTCGAACGCCGAAGAGCTCAAAATCCGACTTGCCGGTGGACTCTGGGATATTGATGAAATGCTCAGTCATATGTTTAGAGAACGGATGCTCCGGCTACAATCCGAAAGCTCGATATGCGTCTTAAATATAGAGCCCCTCAAAATTGAACCAGTGATTGGCGCAGTGCACCTCGCCAAAGAACTTGCCGAATCCCGACCGAAATGAACACAGAAGCCCGTAACCCACGATCAATTGGCCTCGACAAAATGTCTGCCAGCGAGATTGTTCGCCTGATGAACGAGGAAGAGCAAACGGTGATGCGCGCACTGAAGAATGCCGAACCAGAAATCGCCGTAGCGATTGAAAGAGCGGCGCAGGCTTTTCAAGCGGACGGTCGCATTATTTACGTAGGTGCTGGCACCAGCGGGCGGATCGCCACAATGGACGCGGCAGAGATGCCTCCTACTTTTGGAATCGAGTCGGAGCGGTTTATCGCAATCGTCGCTGGCGGAAACGAAGCGGGGAGCAAAGCCATTGAAGACGCAGAAGATGAAGAGCATGCGGCGATTCAGCGGCTAAACGAACTCAACCTTTCCATTAACGACATCGTGATCGGCCTTGCTGCGAGTGGTGGCACACCATTCGTTGTTGCGGCTTGCCGCCACGCTCGGCAAAAAGGCGTCTGGACCTGCGGGATTGCCAACAACCCAAAAGCACCGCTGTTTGATCAAGTTGACCTCTCGATCTTGATTGAAACTGGCCCAGAGGTTCTAACTGGCTCAACCCGCTTAAAAGCAGGAACCGCTCAAAAACTTGTGCTCAACCGCATTTCAACTGGCGCAATGGTGCTCAGTGGAAAAGTTATCGAGAATTTGATGGTGGACGTAAAAGCCAATAACTCCAAACTCAAAGATAGGTGCGCCCGCATTGTCTGCGAACTTTCTCCTATCACTCAGGAAGAAGCTCGGTTCCTGCTTGAAAAGCACGATTGGAATGTTCGCTCGGTATTAGAAAGTTTGAAAGAGACCTCGCAGTAAGCGAGGTCTCTCATTTTTATTTCAGCCAGATATCTGCGTAGACCGGAAGATGATCACTTGCGCGAGTGCCTTCTTCTAAATACTCAACTGTTCTTGCACCGGTATTCGGATCTTCGCTCACTTTGACCCGCCCTCCCAAACCTCGCAGAGCGTCTTCACCATCGTAAACAAACGCGTTTGCACCGCGAGCGTAAATATTGGGCGAACAGAAAATCTGATCGAAGAATGCCTGTGGCACCTTTACGTCTTGGGGAAATCGGTAGTCGCGGTCACGCAGGCGGTCGTTATCGGCCTTTGCTCCGGGGACAATCGCCTTAACACCTGGCTCACCAAAGTACAAACTGTGCAGGTCAAACGTGATGTAATCCTTCTCTGCTAGCTCTTGGGTGATGTTGGCGAGAAGTCGGAAATCCTTCTCATCTCCAGCTTTCGCGTTCACATCGCCGGATTCCAGAATGTTCGCGGTGCGGTCATTTGGAGCATCATTCATATCGCCCATCACGATGACGTTTTGGTCGCCACGCCACTTGATGTAGCTCGCAAGCATTCCCGCCGCCATTTGACGTTGAGGATCGGTTTGCATTCGACCGCCGCTTCGGCTTTTCATGTGGTGAACGTAAACAATGAGTTCTTTCTCGCTCGGCATTTTGATCACCGCTCGCAAAACATCACGGTGCCCTGGAAAGGCGTAATCTAACGGTTTGCCAGTGAAAACCAGTTCATAGCTCACCAGTTGATATGGTCGCTTGACGGCAATCCCAACTTCTTGGAATTCATCGGGAAGGTCGGCGATGCCGATTTGCCAGTCATTGTCAAAAACCCGCTTGAGAGCGGCCCGGCCCTCAACTTCTTCCACCCCAACGACATCGGGGTTGACATTCTTCAAAACGGATTTGAGATTATTGATCCGGCCTTCAGAAGCCCCTTTATGAAACCACTGGATGTTATAGGTCATCAAGCGGGTGTGGTCAGATGGCTTGTTTGGAACTGGCGTCTGCGCGAGAGCAAGCGAGGCAACGGCAAATGCCGCAAAAGCAAAGGAAAATCTTCCCCATTTCATAGCCGAGAGCATACTGGGTTAGACGGGCTAGGAGCGAGTCCGATCCTAGCTTTGGACAATAGCCTTATGCCCGGATATTAATGTGCCGCCTTGTCAGCCGCATCCAATATGATTTTGCGACATTTTGGAGCCATTGCCAACGAGTGAGGGGTTTTGGTTCATCCCAAAGAGCAATGATTTCTGGGCACTGGGTCGCCAGCTCAGCAAGCCGCATCCGAACCATGGTTTGATTGTGCTCAAAACAACCGTGCCACCGGCACGCAAAACACTCTTCGTTATCGTTCACATTGAGGGTGCTGCAAAGAGGACAGACCTTGAGTTGTCCTTCTACGGGCCAGTTCTTAAGATGTCGCAATGTTGTTTGAACGGTATGTGTCTGCGGCATGAGTACCTCTGAATAGTTGGACTCCCGTTTCTATTTCTTCAGCATAAATACTGTATGAATTTTTTAGAAAATAAATTTCCATCAAAAAAGGGCTATTTCTATGGCAAAACCTAGTTACATCTCTTCTGTCCGCCGACAATGCGGAATAGGTAAAAGACTATGAGCGCACTCGGAATGATCGCGTATATGATTGGTGCCGTGATTGTTGGCGCCGTCATGACTCTATTGCTTTCTATATTCCGGAGCATCAAAGAGCATGATAATTTCCGCTCATGGCGCTACGCGATTGCGTTTAGCATTATCGCCGCTGTTGCCCCTTACGTTTATGGCGAAGTGAAAACCAAGATGGATGGCGAAGGCATGATGAAAGGCGTAGAATCCGTCATCAAGTCAGGCAAAGTAGACGGCAAAATTCAATACTATCGTGTGATGAAATGCGACGGCAAAACTGCCCGCGTCATTATCGTAGCAAAGGAAAAAACCACCCTCAACGAAAACGAAAGTTGCGTGATCGATGCGACTCTGGTTTACGATGCAAAAAAGGGCTGGAAAGCCAAAGAGTATGAATTCATTGATAGCTTTAAGCGGAACAAAGACGGAGTCACATTCCCACCCTACTGGTAAAAAGCTAAACTGTTCGGCATGACCTTGCGCGAGGTGCTACATGCCCACATCCCTACCCTCACTCACGAAAGCACGATTCGTGATGCGGTGGACAAGATGGACATCTATCAGTTCCCCGCGCTTGTGATCGTTGATCAAGATCAAAAGCCGACCCATGTTGTCACCGAGGGCGACATTGCTCGAGCCACTATCCTTAGAGGCAAACTTGTGGCTTTGGGAAGCGAAAAGGCGAGCTTCTGCGCCAGTAAAGATCCGATCACTTTACCGCCCGATACGGAGATCAGCGACGCCTTGCACACTATGCTTGATCGTGGCATCACGATTCTTCCGATCGTTGAAGAAGACCGGCTGATTGGCATCACCTTGCGAGTTGATTTAATGCAGGCGTTGTTAATGGATAGCGCAGTCAGCCAAGGCTAAACCGGTTCGCCAAGATAGGCTTCGATAACCTTGGGGTTATTACGGATCTCGGAAGGGTCGCCGTATGCGATTTCTTCACCGTGATCGAGAACCACGATTTTTTCGCACAAGCCCATCACGAATTTCATATCGTGTTCAATGAGCAAAACCGTTTTTTCGTAATCGTCTCGGATTTTGAATACAACACTTCGGAGCTCATCTTTTTCGTAGGGGTTCATTCCCGCCGCAGGTTCATCCAGCAGAATCAATTTCGGATCAGTGGCCATCGCCCGGGCGATCTCTAACCGGCGTTGTTTCCCGTAACTCAGGTCGCAAGCGCGACTGTTGGCTACGTCTGTGAGATTCACAACGCTCAGCAATTCCATCGCTTTTTTTCGAAGTTCCGCGGTTTCTTTAATCACCGCCGGGGTCAGCATGAACCCACCGAGCAAACTCGTTTTATGGCGCAGGTATGCGCCGACCATTACGTTTTCTAATGCGCTGAGAGTGCCGAACAAGCGGATATTTTGGAAGGTGCGGCAGATGCCGATTTCCGCGATTTTGTTCGGAGCCATCCCGCAAATCCGAGTGCCAAGGAAATCAATGTCTCCGCTCGTTGGTTCGTATACGCCGGTGATCAAGTTAAAGCAGGTTGTTTTCCCCGCTCCGTTTGGACCAATCAAGCCGAACAAGTCGCCCTTTTCAATATCAAAGCAGACTTTATTAACGGCAGTTAATCCACCAAACTTGATCGTTGCGTCTTTTAAGCAAAGCAAAGGCATTACGCTGATGCCTCCCCTGTTTTGTTACGGTTCAGCACTCGTTTCACCCAATCCCAACTGAATTCGTGGTGACCGAGCAATCCGGTGGGCTTCAGCAACATGATGACCAGCAGAACAACGGCGAGAATCATGTACCGGATTTTGTTTGCATCGTAGTTGGTTGTTCCAAAGACTGGAACGTTATTGAGCAACTTGCCCACGACAATCGCAAGCACAACGAGGCCGATATTCGCCCCCGCAACGACAAGGGTTCTTTTCACCTTGTCTGGCTCGTGGTACTTCTCCAAGAACTTGCGGTTCATCCACACCAAGACGCCGATTCCTAGAAGAACTGAAAGAAGTAAACCTAGGCTCATCTTGAAGGAAACAATCCGTGGGAGTTCGGGGAGAATGAACAGCGTTGCGCCCGCCAAAACCGAACCGGTGATCGAACCGGAACCGCCCAAGACAACCATGGTCAGAACCAAGAACGAAACTTCCATCTTGAACAGGTCGGGGTTGACGAACGATTCCATGTGCCCGAACAAAGCTCCGGCGGCTCCGGCAAAGGCCGCTCCGACAATAAAGGCAACAACCTTGGTTTTGGTAACGTTGACCCCCATCGCCTGAGCCGCGATTTCATCTTCGCGAACCGCGAGAAACGCTAGCCCATGCGCCGATTTGAGCAGGTTGCGGCAGGTTGCAATACAGATAATCGCCAGTAACCAAATTAGCCATCCCGCTTGGTATTTGGGGGCGATGGCGTAACCGTAGCTCCCTCCCCACTGATTTTGATTGAGCACGATAATCCGGATGATCTCGCCAAACCCAAGAGTGACAATCGCCAGGTAATCGCCTTTCAATCGTAAACTCGGCATACCTACGATCAGTCCTGCAATCGCGGCAAACACTGCCCCGATGAGCATAGAAATAATCATGTAAGCGGGAGCAGCTAGGGGCTGAGTTTTGTAAATGGCGTTGGAAACAATTCCGGCGGAATAAGCCCCCACCATATAGAAAGCGGCATGACCAATTGAAAACTGGCCAGTGATCCCGTTGATTAAGTTAAGGCTCACCGAAAGTGTCACGTAAAGTCCGGCGAGCATCACCAGGCGAACAACGTATTCGTTGAGTTGGCCGGTCACGAAAGCATCTAGCCCAAAGCAAAACGCAATCGCCAAGACAACAGAAAGTGCCCTGGTTCCAAGAATTTTGCTGAGGCTCATACTTTCTCCACCTTGTTAGAACCAAGCAAGCCGCCAGGCCGAACGAGCAAGATCAGAATCAAAATTACGAACGCAACTGCATCCTTGTACTGGCTGAAACCTATCCAGGTCACCAGCGTTTCTGCTAAGCCCATCAAGAGGCCGCCCAACACCGCGCCGGGGATGTTTCCGATTCCACCCAATACTGCGGCGACAAATGCTTTGACACCCGGCTGAAGGCCAAAGAATGGGTGCATTGCCGTCCCTTCAAAGGTTGCCAGCATCATTGCACCAGCACCAGCGAGAGCCGACCCGAGCATAAAAGTGAAGGTAACGACTCGGTTGACGTTGATCCCCATTAGGCTTGCAGAATCGAAATCATGGCTTGCGGCCCGCATCGCGCGACCCGCTTTGGTGTAGCGCACTAGGTAGGTTAAGGCAAGCATTAAGATGACAACCGTCACGAGCATGACGATTTTTCCAACCGTTACTGTGATATCCATTTGCGGCTTGATCACATCGCCAGCCGCGTTCATTTGGGCTGGTGAAAGCACAAAAGAGACGACCTTTTGGTAAGGGTTGACTTCTTGCGAAATGCTTGGCGGAGGGTTTGCCGGGAGAAAAAGTTGACCCGCATATTGCAGAAAAAGTGAAACACCGATTGCGGTAATTAGAGCGGCAATTCTGCTCTGGTTACGCATCGGGCGGTAGGCAAAGAATTCGATGATCGCGCCGATAATCGCACAGACCGCCATGGCGACTAACAACATAATAACGAGGTTCAAAGGGCTACTGGTCAGCGGCTGATCTGCCTTGAACGCCTTGCTAATCGCGTCGGGCGTAAAGCCCATCACCCAAGAACTGAGAAGGGCGGTGTAAGCACCCAGCATGAAAACTTCACCGTGGGCGAAGTTGATGAGTCTGAGAACCCCATAAACCATGGTGTAGCCTAAAGCGATGAGGGCGTAAATCGCCCCCACCACCAGGCCGTTAACAAGTTGTTGGGGAAGGGTGGAAAAATCCAGGCTTAACCCACCCACCGAATGTAGAACCAAATCCATGCTGTGTGCTGAATGATTCTAACTTATCGCGCCATAACTTCTGTTGCTTCGTACGCTTTATTGAATACAAAAGCAGTCTTTTGGACTTCAACAACCAAGGCTCGTTTTGCTGGATCGCCGTGAGTTCCTTTCAGAGTGATCGAACCTGAAACGCCAGGATAGTTTTCGGTCGCCATGATTTCTTCGGCTAAGTTCTTGGAGTTGATATCCTTACTCGCCGCCGCAAGTCGCTTGAGCGAATCGAATACAACCATCGCCGCATCGTAACCGAGCGCACCCATCGTGGTTCCAGGAAGGTTGCCGTTGTTGTTTGCCTTGAATGCTTCGAGGAAGTCCTTGACTTCTTGTCGATCTTCAGCATCGTTGTAGTGGTTGCAGAAGTATCCGCCAACGATCGCATCGCCACCGGAAGAAACGAGGTCGGAGCTATCCCAGCCGTCGCCACCCATGAGAACCGCTTTATCCATTCCGAGCTGTCGGATTTGGCGAGCCATAGGGCCAACTTCGGTGAAGTAACCAGACATGAAGATTCCGTCTGGATTCTTAGATTTCACCCGTGTGAGCTGACCGCTGAACTGGTTTTCACCGCTTTGATAGAATTCTTCAGCAACGATTTGACCACCGAGTGCCTTGAATTTTTCAGCAAACGTCTTACTCAAACCAGTTGAATAAGGCTGCTTTTGGTCGGTCATAATTGCGACCTTGCGAAGACCTTTATCATATGCAAATACCGCCATAACGGGGCCTTGAAGATCGTCGGTGTAGCACACACGAGAGATCAAGCCTTGGCCTTCTTGAGTGATTTCTGGGTTGGTTGCACCAACCGCTACGAGGGGAATTCCTTTTTCAAGCGCAATCGTTTTGATTTGCTTGGTGATTCCGCTGGAAACTTCACCGATCATGCCGATGACGTTTTCACTCGCGAGTTTTGCCGCCGCTGACTTGCCTTCTTCGGGCTTGGAGTTACTGTCAGCGATGAGCAATTCGACTTTCTTGCCGCCGATTCCGCCGGCATCATTGATTTGCTTTTCAGCTAACTTCGCGCCTGCTTCGCAGTCAACACCCCAGGGTCGCAATTCACCGTTTTGGCTGACAACGAGGCCAATCTTGATGGTGTCGCCTGATAGTTCTGAGCCGCCTCCGGCAGTTCCAGTAGAAGTTCCGGTCGTGTTCCCGCCTGCCGCGTCATCTTTGCAGCCAGCGAACATACTCATAGATGCAACGGCTAATGCACAAGCCGCTAGTTGGAGCAATCCGTTTTTCATAATCAATTCTAACAACCGCCGCGAGCCCCAAAACCCGAGCTAACCGGTTGCCTCAGTCAGGGCGAGTATACAGGAAAATTTGCGCCAGGTTGCCTCAAAAGTTCAAACAGTAACGCGGCCCAAGCAAGTTCCCTACACTCGAATACACTCTTGGAATATGCGCCGAACCGGGTTCAACTGCGCTATCCTTCTCTCGCTTTGCGCACTTGGTGCGTGCCGCTCTAAGCCTGTTTACAAGTTTCCTACTGATGAAAATGAGTTTTGGTCGCGCGAGGCCGCCCAAGATGATATCCAGATTTTTAACGATTCATATCTGCGATTCGCTAATGAAAACGCGGAAATCTTGGCGAAATCAAATGATTCGTTCGACTTCCCGGTTGCAAGTTCTTACCAAACCGGATTAGCCTTGCTCAACGCAACTGAAGGTGAATCGTACGCAGCGGCGGCTCGGTTTTTGCGAACCGACCAGCCCGATGAATTTTCACTCAACCAGGGATTTGGAGAATTTCTGAAAGCGACTCGTAATTCAATCCAAGTGCGATCTTCTTTGTGGATGATCTGGCCAATTCAGGTGGACGTTTCGTACCAAAAAGAAATGGCGGGGCGGTTCCAAATTGACACGATTCGGCTTGGGAGCATCGGAATAACCGCTCAAAAGGCCGTGGAGCGGTGGATGGATCGTTTCCCGACTGAGATCGCCGAAAAGAAGGTCGAACTCACTAAATCAAATCAAATGATTGGACTTGGGGGGACGGTTTTTGAACCGACTGATTCCAGTCGTAACTTAGTGAAAAGCGACAGCGGCTATTCCGCAAATAGTGATAGCTTTGAAATCTATTTTTGGGAGCCAGCAAAGGATAAATTCATGCCTGATTTGAGTTCGCTCAAAAACTCAAAAGCGGTTGGCGATAATGCATCAGCAAAGCCATCCACTTTTGTTGTTGCATCCGAGCTAGATTTAACTCCCCTGATCAGAGCGAGTCAATCAGAAAGTCTTCTGGACGGAAAGAATGATTTTCGGCACCTCTCCATTGAACTCATTGATGAAGCGAGTATCCCAGTTTTACGGCAGTTCACCTTTGCAAAAGTTAATTTCCAGAACTCACTTACGATTGGAGAAAAGCCGCTGGGATATGCAATCTTCATGAAAGGCAGTGACCTGCCCATTATCATCGGAAAAATTGCGCCCAATAAACAAAAATAGTGGTTTGATCTTAGACAGATCAAACCACTATTGCTAGCTTACGCCCTAATAACGGCAGACTTTGAGAGCCGCTTCGGTGATTTTCGCAACGCTCGGCAGAACATAAAGTTCAAGCGGTTTGACCCAAGGCACTGGGGTATCCATTCGCGTAATCCGCACTGGAGGAGCATCAAGGTATTCAAACGCTCGTTCCGTCATGCGGCTCAACAATTCACCCGCGAATCCGCAAGTGCGAGGAGCTTCGTTGACCACCACAAGGCGATTCGTTTTCTTGAGCGATTCCACAATCGTATCTTCATCCAAAGGAACAATTGTGCGGATATCAATCACTTCCGCGCTGAAACCTTCTTCTTTCAGCTTTTCTGCCGCGCCAAGTGCGTGGTAAACGTTTTGCCCGTAAGTAACGATGGTTACGTCGTCGCCTTCTTGAACAACCTTTGCTTTGCCAAGAGGCACTACGTAATCTTCTTCTGGCAAAACTTCTTCGATTTCACGCTTGCGGTAAAGGTCTTTGATTTCGTAAACAATGACCGGGTTCGGATCGCGGAGAGCCGCCTTCATCAGTCCTTTCGCATCGTAAGGAGTGCTCGGGCAGATGATTTTAAGGCCAGGAGAGTTTGCGAACCAAGCTTCGTTCATTTGGCTGTGATACAAAGCACCGCCGCCGTATGCACCAGCCGGGCCTCGGATCACCATTGGAATGTTGACTTCACCCGCGGTGCGGTAGTGGTAGGTAGCGGTCATGTTTACGATTTGGTCAAATCCGCACGAGATGAAGTCAATAAATTGCATCTCTACCATGACGGTTTTGCCGTTCAGACAAAGTCCGCAAGCCGTACCCACAATTGCCGCTTCCGAAATCGGCATGTCGTAAACCCGTTCGCGACCGTATTGAGCGATCAAGCCATCGGTGACGCCAAACGCTCCGCCAAGGGCACCGATATCTTCACCCATGCAGATCATGTCTGGGTTGCGAGCCATTTCTTCGGCGATAGCTTCTTTAAGCGCGGTTAGATAATTCTTTTTTGTATCAGGGGTAACTGCAACAGCCATTATTCGCCCTCCTTGAAGACCCACATTGCGCCTTCCGTTTCATCTGGCAATGGAGCCTTCACTGCAAAGTTCACGCCTCGGCTCAGATATTCAGAAACTTCGGGTGGGAAGTCTGCGTCGGTGACTTCGCTAGCCCCTTTACCTTCGGCTGGGTGCTTATCCGCTTCTTCTTGGGTGAGAATTCCCATTTCGATCATGCGAGCCTTCATCACGTGGAGAGGATCGCGCTTGCGGCCTTTTTCAACTTCCTCGGCTGGGCGGTACTTTTCCGCTCGATCATCGTCGTGGTCGCCATGACCATAAGCTCGGAAAGTTTTGCACTCAACTATGCTGGGGCCGTTGCCACTGCGCGCGTGCTCAACCGCCTGCATGACTTTGTTGTAAACGTCAATCACGTCTTGACCGTCGGCAACCAGGCCAGGAATGCCATAGCCGTCGGCTCGGCGGGCGAAATCTTCAAGAGGATATTCGTAGTGGGTTGGAGTTCCATACGCCCACTGGTTGTTTTCGATAATCGTAACAACTGGCAGTTTTTCGACGGCCGCGAAGTTAATCGCTTCGTGGAAGACGCCTTGAGCAGTTGAGCCTTCCCCGTTATAAGTGACCGCAACTGTGTTTAAACCATTCAATCGGTCTGCAAGCACAACTCCGGCGGCGGCGGGAATTGTTCCAGCAAGCATGGAAGTTGAGTGGATGATTCGCTTGCTTTTGCTACCGATATGACTCCAGTTATCGCGGGCGCGACCAGGAGAAGTAGCCTTGCCCCAAACCTGGCTACAGACTTCTTCAATCGTCATTCCCATGCGATCTGGATTATCCCAACCGGAGCGGAAATCTTTCAAGAAAAATGCGGGCATATCGCGGTGAATTGGCGATATCCAGTCCATCGGCTCTAGGCCATAGAGAGATCCAACGAGAATAGCTTCTTGGTTGTGGGAAGAATAAAGCGTTCCGCGCAAGCGACCACGTTTTTTCTCCTTGATTAGCCGCACGTCAAAGTACCGAGCAAGATAAAGTTGCTTCAGTAGTTCGCGGTAATCATCAGGGGTCAGCCGATCACTTGGTCGGTTTCCCGGACTGCTCTGGCCATCGGGGGAAGTTTGGGCCGTGTCCGTCGTCGTTGTTGCCACTCGCAAATATCTCCTTCACACATCGGATTCTTCGCTCAAATCCTTGTGGAAAAGTTCGCGAAGTGTACCGCGCAGGGTGCCCCGGCCTAGTACAAAACTATCCAAGGGCCTAACCTCTTTGTCGGACGAAAAAACCCTGGGAAGAGACTTCAACCCAGGGCTTTTTCTGTTATTTTTGCGGATAGACCGCGATTAGCTTATTTACCGAACTTGTTTTGAGCGGTTTTGACTTCGCCCATAACGTGATCGAATCCACCGTAGCCCACGAATTCGTGGATGACTTCACCAGCGCCGTTAACGAACTTAACGGTTGGCATTGCGGAGATTCCGTATCGTTGTGCGATTGCTTGTTGCTCATCAACATCAACCTTAACGAGAACCATGTTGCCAGTAGCTTTTTTGAACTCATCGGTGTTGAAAACTTGCGCTTCCATCATTTTGCAAGGGCCGCACCAAGAAGCCATGAAGTCGATCATGACCAATTTGTTGCTGGACTTCGCCAATGTGAGAGCTTCATCAAAATTGTGGAGCCACTTTCCAAGGCCCATCACTGACATATCAACTTTCTTTGAGTTAGCGGGTGCTGAGAAAGCAAATGCATCTGCTGTTTGAGCTGCCAGTTCAATGGAGTCGGAAGCAATAATCATCTTTTCTTCGCCAGTCAATGTTTTGCTGGTGATAGCAAGTCGATTTGGCATCTTGCTTTCATCGCTCAGATAGAACTCCATCGTGGTGTCGCCTTTTTGGTCAGCAACGGTAACGATTGAGTGAGCTTCACCTTTGATCTTGCGATCGCCAGTTTTCTTCGAAGTCATTGAAGCAAATGCTTTTTCGTTGAAGAACGGAGCCCACATTTGGTATTCAATGCCTCCCATTGCCTCTGCAAGAGATTGCGGAGTTTGTGGCGTGGTGTAGTAGTAATTCTTATCTTTGACGTAGGTGGTGATTTCATTACCATCGGCCACGACCAATTGAGATGCGGTATCAATGCGTGCCTTGTTCGGCTTGGCCAAAGTAATAGTGTACTTATGGGTTCCGCTGGCATCGTTGATGGATACCTCTGCCTTTACGCCTTCAGCCTTGCCCAAGGTGGACTTGAAGTTATCAAAGGCGGGTGCACTCATCAAAGCGGTGGCTGTCATCGCCACGGCTAAGACCGGCACGGCGAGCAATAATCGAGTTGATTTCATGGTTTTTAGATTGCCTCACTGCCAGGTAAATGGATTTTCCTGCATTACAATTTTACCAACTATCAGCTCTGGATGTTGCATTTGCAAAATATTTCTTCAACATGTCCAGTTCACAAACGTGAATTGCCGCTAAAATAATGCGCGATGCGATTGCCGATTCCGTTAGTGGTTTTGCTTCTGGTTTTTGTGACCCTCTGCGGTTTATTTAACAAGAGCACCCCTTACCGCGAACCAGGATTGATGGTTTTTCAAAACAAGTTCGACGAAAATGGACAACGCATACCTAATGTTATCCCTGATATTGGCGCGCCCGATGAGCGACAACATGCCAACTATATTTCTCACTTAAAGAGTGGTAAAGGATTTCCTGTTTTGGTACCCGGCTCACCAGACTTATTTGAGACTTACCAAGCGCATCAGCCACCGCTTTATTACCTTCTCGCCACTGGATGGAGTGCAGTTACCGGGGCAGATCCGGAAGATGCAGATGCAGGATTTCGACTTAGATTTCTTAACTCGCTCATCGGAGTCGGAACAATTCTTGGAATCTACTTCGCGGCACTTTGGGGTCTTGGTCGCCAAGATGTCGCCCTTGCGGCGAGTGCATTTGCGGCGTTGCTCCCCATGAACATCGCCCTGCACAGTGCGATATCCAACGACCCTCTCCTTTACTGTATCTGCACGTGGGTTCTGGCACTAGCAATTAAGGGTTTACAACAAGGCTGGCATTTTAAGATGGCCATTGGAATCGGCGTCCTCATTGGTTTAGGAATGCTTACGAAAACAACAGCTTTAGTATTATTCCCTACCGTTATCACCGCATTGTATTTATCGCACAAAAAACATCAGGCTCCAGCAAAACCAAATGCGATGGTGTGGGCGGCTTGCCTTGTCCTTCCACTCATTGTTGCCGCGCCCTGGTTGGTTCGCAACATGAATCTTTACGGCGACCCTTTGGCAATGTCGGTGTTTAAGGATGCGTTCCCTGGTTCACCTCAGGCGAGTTCGTTTATCGAGTTGTTTGGCAGTTCTGGTTATTGGATGGGCATGGTGCTTTGGTGGACAGCCAGGAGTCTGGTTGGAGTTTTTGGCTATATGGATATCTTTATGTTTGAAACTCTCGGCGGTGAAAAGTCGGGAACCCTATATGTAGCAATTCTCTTCTTGCTTGGTGCAGTTGCCCTTTTTGGACAGATTGGATTTAAGAAATTCAAAGATGAAGCAGAAGATCAGTCGCTTCCCCAGCCGGGCGGATTCCAGATCGTTTCGCTTGTATTGCTGGTATTCACCATCCTCTTGTTTATCCGATTCAACATGCAATATTTCCAAGGTCAGGCCCGATACTTGTTCCCAGCCCTCGCTTCGTTTGCATTCTTAGTTGGCATGGGTGCCGTCCGACTTTTTGGGAATTCCAGCAAAAATGCTTGGATTGGCGTAGGAATATTTATGCTGTTACTTGATTTCGCCAGTTTTTCAGCGATCACAAACGGCTTTGAAATGCGTCAACCCTAGTGCTCAGGTAACTTGGTTTGACCAGATTTCGTCTTATGGGTGAGTGTTGAGTTCAACGTACGAACATGCAAAATCGGAACAATTCGACGAGGATCTTGTCCTCGTTGACCGTGTGCTGTCGTCCGACCACCACGCGTTTCAATCACTCTACGAAAAGTATTACGACCGGGTCTATGCGATTGCCAAAGGGATTCTGTTAGAAGCGGACGAAGCATCGGATGCTGTGCAGGAAATATTCACCTTAGTCTATAAAAACCTACCGCGATTCGACCGTCGGAGCAAGTTCAGCACTTGGTTATTCCGTATTTCTGTCAATCGTTCTATTCAATCCGCTCGGCGGCTGAAATACAAAAAGCATCAGACGCCATATTCAGAAGCCGTGGAGTCAATCCCCGATCATGAACGACCAGCCGAAGATGCTGATCCTCGTGTGGCGGAAGGTATGTCACGTCTTCACCCCAACGACCGGGCAATTTTGACTCTGTTCTATTGGGATGAACTGACTCTACAAGAGATCGCCGACAGTTTAGAGTGCTCCGCTAACGCGGCAAAAACACGGCTGTTCCGAGCAAGAGAGCGGTTCAAACAGATTTACGAATCCTTGCCAGAGGTTGAATCGTGAGCCACATCCCTCCCGAAATCAATGACCTGATGTGGCAAATCGCCGAAAGTCAGGATGACAAGGCGATTGAGCAGTTTCACGAACGATATCCGGCTTATCGGGCTGAACTCATGTCGCGGATGACCATGGTTCGTGGCATCAAAGGCTCTCGGCCAGTTGAAATTAAGTCCAAAACACGGTTTTTGCCAACTCCTCAACGCTTAAACAGTGATCCACCTCGATGGGTGGCATTTGTAGCGGCCACGTTCTTGCTTGCCGCAGGCGTTTTTGCTACTTTGGGAACCTTGAGATTTGTAGAATCCCAGAACGCCCCGCCAACAGTTGTGTCTGGCGGGCTTGATAATATATCGGCAAGTAACGGCACAACTGGTTCGACTAATGTTCAGCCTGAAAACACGGATAAGCCTGACGTCACAGTTCCTGATGTAGGTGATGAGCAACCAGTAAAACCTGCGTCGCCAATGGACAAGCGGGTCACGATAGTCGCCAAAAATATTTCACTTGACAACGCGCTTAATGACATCGCAGTTCAAGCAGGCATCCGATTAGAATCTGCGCCAGGAATGCCCGATATTATTATCCAGCTTGATTTTCGGGATATCCCGGCATTGGAAGTCTTACAAGCCTTAGGACGATCGTTTGGTTTTACGCCGATGATTCAAACCCCGAATTCAGCATTGCTTATCCCCGCGCGAGACCCGAACTCTCCAAGCGGAGGACAACTCCCTGGAACAGCTGGCGAAGCCACGGCAAACGAAGGGAGTGGTACTGGGCTTCTGCCTATCCCCAATGGAGTAAATCCGAGCGACAATTCGAGAATTGGTCGTGAATCGTTGGGTGGGGCAACTAACTGAACTGGTTTTCTTACCGGGTTGCAAATTGCGACTCGAAATTTTTTATCTGTTAAGACACTCGAAAATTCTATAATCAAGCCCTCAGGTATTCACAAAATCATGAAAAAAGGATTCACACTGATTGAACTATTGGTTGTGATTGCGATCATCGCAATACTCGCAGCCATACTCTTCCCGGTGTTTGCGCAAGCAAAAACTGCCGCGAAGCAAGCTCAGAGTCTGACGCATATGCGCCAACTCTCTCTCTCCGTAATGATTTACGCCAGCGATTACGACGATAATTTCGTCCCCGCCAGTGCGAGAAGTCTCAACCCTGCCGAAGATCCAATTATCTGGACACAAGGATTAGATGCTTACGTAAAGAATAAGCAAATCTTCATTGCTCCTGATTCAAATGGTGGGTTTGCCGATAACTGGGCAGCTCGACGCCACCAATCTGTGGGTTATAGCGATGCGACCGGCGTTGATCCTGCAAGCACTGCGGTAGCAGGGGCGGCACCTCCAGGAACCGAAGGATTTACGGGATCGGCTAACTTTAGTCAGGCCGAATACGTTGCAGAGACTGGGTTATTTGCTCTCACCGCAAACGCGCAAAAGAATGTTACAACCACAAAACACCGCGGTTATGTGTTTAATCCTTACAACGGAATGAACTCACCAGACGGAGACTACTACAAGGGTCTACCGCTCATTTCTGACCGCGATCTCGTAGTTGAAACTGGCGACGTGAACTACCCTAACTCGCCCAGCCTTTCCGCTGGAGCGCTCAAACCCATCTATGCCCGCATAGGTGCTGATAAGAAAAACGGTGGACGCACACCAATCGTGTTTGCCGACGGTCACGCAAAAGTCTACACGGCTAAAGCTCTCAACGGCTTTGGCACAGTAATCTGGCGCTTCCGATAAGCTCCACGATCAAAAGCTCCTTCCTCAATTTTGTGGAAGGAGCTTTTTCTTTCTTTTAACTTACTATTTGCAATCTGAATCTGTTAAAGCTTCCTTTGCGTCACAATACTAATCTAAACTGATCGCTAAAGAGACACAGCATGAGTGACCAAGATCAAGAACTGCAGACTCCGGAAGAACCGACTGTTACTCAGGCGGAATACGCAAAAGAGGCAATAGCCAGCGAAGGGATTCCTTACATTGTTGGTTCAGTGCTTCTGCTGATTGTCGCTGGCATCATGGCCTACTACACCAACCTGCAAAACGGCAGTGTTATCCCAGTTGCTTATGTTTTGATCGTTATCGCTCTCGGTTTAGGTGGCTATGGCGCCTACCGTATGACTCGGATTACCAAAGTCAAGGAATTCGATTTTGAGTGCCCGTTCTGTCAAACCAAAAATGTTTTAACCGCGATGCCAATGGATGACTTCCGCTGCGTTCATTGCAACCGAGAAGTTCCGGTCGTAGATGGCGAAGTT
Organism: Fimbriimonadaceae bacterium; assembly: GCA_019638675.1. Lineage (GTDB taxonomy): Bacteria > Armatimonadota > Fimbriimonadia > Fimbriimonadales > Fimbriimonadaceae > UphvI-Ar2. Next base: position 2,634,742 of record JAHBTE010000001.1, read on the forward strand.
CTCGCGGTCTATCAGGTGCGATGCGGTTTTTGCAACGCTCTCAATTACTACAGCGACAAGTCAACCGGTCTAATTTGCGAAGAGTGCGACCGGGCGATCCCGATTGCATCCGACGAAGGCACTCACGCCAAGAAAGTATTTGAGAACTTCACGATCCATGACGATGACCAGCCGTACGACCTCATCTTGGTAAGTGCTCCGAAATCTGAAGAAATGATCGCCTGCCTTCAACAGATGCTGGCACTCAACCGAAACCAAGTCAAAGATTTGCTGGAAGACTTGCCGCAAACGTTGCTCACTGGAATTCCCAAGAAGAAAGCAACTTTGCTTACCACCCAAATTTCGGTTCATAAGGGAAAAGCAGAGGCTTCTGTCAGCCAATAAAAAAATAACCGCAATAACACTGGGCTTCTGAAAAACGTCAACCAATTATAGAATTGGTATGAAAACGAACCGACCTGCTTTTCTTGCGGCAACATTTGCAATCACAATCGGCATTTTAGGCTGTGGCGGAGGCGGTTCATCGAGTGGCAGCGGTAGTACTCCGCTGGTATGTGGCCCCAACTACTTGACCCCTAACTATGTGTTGGCTACTGATCCCGGAGACAACGAACAAAATGTCATTCTCGTTTGGCCCTCATTTCCGATCACTGTGATGTTTGAAACGAACGAAACCGCCACCTACAGTTCGGTTGATTACGATACCAACGACATTTTTTGGGAAGGAGCCCAACGTTGGGTGACCGCCAGTAGCGGTGAAGCTCAACTGATTCAAACGACTACTGCTTCGGCGGCCAAAATTAAAGTCAATACAAATCGGCTGTCGGCTCAGCCAGGCGCGGGGGGAACTCTAGCCTTCACCACGATAACTTACTTCCCAAGTAACGGGCAGATCGTTTCAGCTTCTATCGTGATGAACACTTGGCCAAGCATGACCCAAGCTCAATTCGTGGATGGACTGAAGCATACGTTTACGCACGAGATGGGCCACGCTTTGTTCCTGCAAGGCCATAGCGACAACACTGCCGACACAATGTACTATGCAGGTTCAGCAAGTGTAGACGCTCCGCTCACAACCCGGGATAAAAACAGCTTCTTAACCGCTTACTGCGGTGATTTCAATGGTTCCGCCTTGGTTGCAACTGGTCGTGCGGGCGAGCAACCTGTGACTGTTACGATTGAGTGCAAACGTTAACCTCCGCCCGGACGCTTTGGGCTATTCACTTTGATCTGAAGCCCGAGATCAGCCGATACGGCCTGCAGAAACTCTGCATCATCATATTGCCGAGTGCTGGTAACGGGAGCTTGGCGAACAACCACGAGGTTCGCACTACGGATGATATAGCAGCGTTGGTTCCCCAAGCCCGCGGCCATGAACATTGTTGGTTCTTTACTGTAATTTGGATCTGTGGCAAGATCGCCGCTTGTCCAAAAGGTTAGCCCGTACTCTTTGTTTGGGATACTGGATTCCGACAGCTTCAGAATTTGGGATTTTGCGATGAGTTGTTTTCCTTCCCACTTGCCATAGTTGCGCACGAATTCGCCGAACTTAACCCATTCCCTAGCATTCATGTAGCAACCGCTTGGGATTGTGGGATCGCCCACTTTCTTCCGCCAGAATCCGATTTTGCAGCCAATCGGCTTGAGAACACGGCGTTCTAAATAGCCGATGTAATCTTCGCCTTTGGGTTTGAGTTTGCGCTTCATGAGTTCGCCAAATACCTGAAACGGCGAAGGCCCGTACTGAAACCAGGTGTTGGGATCGGCGAACGTTTCTTCCTTGATGGCATCAGCGTAAGTCGGAGGCTGGAGATTTGGCCCACCCTTTAGCCCACTGACAAGATGAAGCAACTGCCAAATCGTGATCTGAGATTTGCGCTTATCCGATTTCCACTCCGTGATCGTATCGCTGACTTTATCGGTGAGTTTGAGAAGACCATCTTCTTCGGCGGCAATCGCCACAACACCCGCAAAGCTTTTGGTTCCGCTCGCTAATTCGCTTGCGCGTTGACCGCCCCTGGTTTCGGCGTATTTTTCAAAGATTATCTTGCCGTTCTGCATAACCAGCAACGCGTTCCCTTGCATCTTCTCGTGGTAAGCAACGGTTTTGGCGAACGTCTTCGGTTGGGCAATTAATGTTGCGGCAATCAGGGAAGTCAACATCTTGCCTGGTGAGACGTGAGGCTACCGATAGAGTTCACTGAGGACTAAGCAGGCTATTCAAATCGCAAGGATTCCATGATCTGCTCATCTGGTGTGAGTTGAATATCGCCCGACCCAACTTCGAAGAACATGACTTGATAGTAATGCCCGTCGTGCTCACCAGCATAGAGGATTGTTGCAACCGACTGGCCTCCTTCGCTTCCAGCAATGACCCCACGAAACGCTTTTCCTATCGGGAGCTCGACTTGACTCTTGCTCACTTCCCCGCCCGTCATGCCGAATCCGCTCATCATATCAACCATTTCGTTCACGGAACCTTCTGGATTGCCGCCGGAGCCTCGCACCGTGAACGCAGTCATCATAATCATGCAGTCCTTGCCATTGATATCCGGCCCTTCGTAGAACCGGAAAAGCGAACCGGACTCATTAGCCATTAGTTGGGAATAAAGCTGACCCATAAAGTTATTTGAGCCACCCATTTCCTGCTTCAAGTAGTCCGGAAGAACAAAGGACATCTTGGTTCCAGGCACCTTTTGAACAGAGTGAAGTTCAGGCACCTCTGGGGCGGGGATTGCCGTTGCTATCGGGCTATTTGTGCAACCACAAATCAAAACTGAAAGGAATATCAAACACGAAAGTCGCGCCATTCACGGAGAATAGCGCGACTTGATTAGAAATATCAATCTATCTGATTGCGTCGCCGGAATCTCCGTCAAAAATGTGCACTTTGTCCAAATCCATCACAAATTTGGCACTGCTTCCCATTTCTAAACGGTTGGCGGGATCAAGGGTGGCTGTCATCGAAAGGTTGCCCATTTTTAGGTAGGCCGTATCTTCCGCACCAAGTTTTTCCAAAACGTCTACGGTTGCTTCAAATGTGTTGTTGTCGTTGCTTTTCACCGTGCTGGTACTGCAATCGTAGATGTCTTCCGGGCGGATTCCAAAAGTAACCTTCTTGCCTTCCATTCCCGCCGCTGGGTGATTGGCGGGCAATCCAAAATTCACGCCTTCAGAAACAAAGGCTCCACCGCTGATTGATCCTTCGACAAAGTTCATCGGCGGAGCTCCTACGAATCCAGCGACGAATTTATTGGCAGGCTGGTTGTAAACCGTTTCTGGCTCGTCACATTGCTGGAGAATTCCATCTGACATGACCGCAATCCGCTGACCCATGGTCATTGCTTCCACTTGGTCGTGGGTGACGTAAATCGTGGTGATTCCCAGATCACGGTGCAGACGAATAAGCTCGGCGCGGGTTTGAATACGTAATTTCGCGTCCAAGTTAGAAAGCGGTTCGTCCATCAAAAAGACTTTTGGTTTGCGAACAATCGCACGTCCAAGGGCAACCCTTTGACGCTGGCCGCCGGAGAGTTCTTTCGGCTTGCGATGAAGCAGGTGATCAATATCCAGCATTTTCGCTGCTTCTTTCACGCGGTTATCAATATCAGCTTTGATTCGTTTCGCTTCACCAGCATTAGCGAGTTGCCAGAAGAATCCTTTGAGTTCACGGAGACGCAGTCCAAATGCGATGTTATCGTAAACCGACATATGAGGGTACAGCGCGTAGTTTTGGAAAACCATAGCAATGTCGCGATCTTTGGGTGGCACATCATTGACCCGTTTATCGCCGATGTTCAAATCACCAGCGGTTGCTTCCTCTAGCCCAGCGATCATCCGTAACGCGGTAGTTTTCCCGCATCCAGACGGGCCGACCAAGACCATAAATTCTTTGTCTTGAATTTCGAGGTTGAGATTGTTGACGGCTTTGACGTCTTTGCCGAAAATCTTTGTGATGCCCTTAAAACTGACTCCTGCCAATGAGGTTTCTCCGTTGCTGATGGGCCACGCTGCCCTGCGCTGAGTTAGTATAGCCAATCAGCCTGCCTTGATCGTATATTCTGATAAATCATTCACCTGGCAATCAGTCAACTAAAGTTCCGAGAATTTAGGGAACTTTCACCAAAACCCTCGTATAATACTGGTGGATTTCCTCCGACACTGGTGTCAAGGAATTTGCCTTATGAAAAAGAGTGCATTTACATTGATCGAACTGCTGGTGGTTATTGCGATTATCGCAATCCTCGCTGCGATTCTGTTCCCTGTTTTCGCGCAGGCGAAAGTCGCAGCTAAGAAAACACAAGCTATTTCAAACGTTAAGAATCTGAGCACAGCCACACAGATTTATCTGTCTGACTTCGACGATCAGTTCCCAATCGCAAATATTTGGAACCCGCAAAACGATAGAACCGCTTACAACCGATTTGTTCCAACACCGGCTGAACAAGCAGCCACGTTCACAGACGTTCGGGGAATCAACGCGTTCAACACGTTCTACACAAACTCATTGCGAGCTTATATTAAGAATGAGGGCATCTATGATGATCCTGTAGCAACGTCAACGACTTCAATCTATACCTTAAGCATTGCAAACGGTATGCCTTACCAAAACATCAAGAGCAACTACGGATATGCTTACAACGGTCTGTTGAACTCATATAGTTCAACCGCTGTCAACGCTCCGGCCAGCTTGATTCTTTTCTCGCAGGATGGTAACCGCAAAGCTCCTGGTGCCTGGTTTGCTAACCCTTACATGGGCTGTGAAAACGCAGTACGTGATGCAGCTTGTGTTTATAAGCCAGGCCACGCCGCTTGTGCTAGTACCGACAACGGTTCAACTTCATTCGTCTCCCGCTCTACCGGTGGTGCAGGCTGGAATATGTACAGTGGACACTGGGTTGTCTCCTTTGCTGATGGTCACGCAAAAACTCGAAAGATTGGCGCTGGCTCAACTGGCCCAACCGATCCTCGAGTCGATCCATTCACCGATTGGCAAGGTACCAATGGCGGCGCACTTCAAATGAAGCGCTGGTGGTCAGCTGAAAACGCTGGAGGTTGCCATGCATATCTGTTCCGACCTGACCTCGACTTTTCAACCTGGGATGCTGCTGTAGCACTGCCATGAGAAAGCTTGTTGTATCCAGTCTAATCATTGCTTCCTTGGCTCTTACAATTGTGGGCTGTGGTAGCGACTCGGCTTCTTCCGATGTTGCGCCTAAAGGTAATGCACCCGAGGTAGTGGAAGCACCACCTGGTGCAAAGAGCCCTGAAGCTCGGGCAGCTGAAGAGCAGCGAGCGCAAGGGGTTGACCCTGGCGCACAAGATGGCGGCAATTAGGACGCTCAGTTAATCTCCGCACAGCTATCCCCTGGTCTCTGAACCAGGGGATTTTTTTGTAAAAAAACACTTGCAATCTAACCACATCAAAGTACTTTCAACTTATAATGAAGCCTGGTTTCCTTGATTCAGGTGTCGAGCCAAGGGAGATTTGAAATTATGAGAAAGAGTGCATTTACCCTCATCGAGCTGCTGGTGGTTATTGCGATTATCGCAATTCTTGCGGCCATCCTGTTCCCCGTTTTTGCCCAGGCAAAAGTTGCGGCAAAGAAAACAGCCACCCTATCACAGTTCAAGCAAATTGGAACTGCCTTGCATATCTACAGTTCTGACTACGACGACGGATACCCGACGTGGTCCGAGTACTGGTACATGTACTACGTAGATTTCGCAAACCGAGGCAGTGATACGGTGGATCGCTATTGGGATGCAAAGCTATGGCCATACGTTAAGACCGGAAACCCTGGTCAGGCAAGTGGAACAGGAAGCCCTAACAACTACGGCGGACTATGGCAATCCCTTGGCAACGAGCATGGCCCTAACCGAAGAAGCATCGGTATCAGCATGGGATTCATATACGATACGATTCGCACAAGTCCAAACTACTACCGCTATGTAAATGGTAGTCAGGTGGAAGCTAGCGCAGAAACCGTATTTGCAGGTGATAGCGGACGGGATGGACGACTTGGTCGAACTTACGACCAACAAGGATATTACGAACGCTGGGTTTGCCGAGGCAGCACCACTCCTCCAGCGTCCTGTTCAACATCCATTCTGTACACACGAGATGCTCCTTGGCGTTTCCAAGATGCTGCTGTCTATTCATTCTTGGATTCACATGCCAAGGTTATGAAGGGTGACATCATGTTCCCACGACCGCCTAAGGATACAAATGGAAACTATCCGTTCCCCATTAGTGGTGCACCACGTGCGGCTCTTGAATGTGCTCATGCACAGTGGTTTGCTACTACCGCTGAACAGCGTCAGTATCACAGAGACTACGCGGCCAATACACTTGGCTACGCATGTAACTAATTGAACCAGAAAGAATAAAAAAGCTCGGCTATATGCCGAGCTTTTTTTCTTACCTAGCTCCCTCACCGGGTGATTCGTTGCCAGGTGAGTTTGGTTCTGTAAGAGCCGTTGGTGTGTCTTCTTTACCTGGAGCAGTCGGTGTGGTTGGTGCAGCAGCCGATGGTTCACCGTTACCAGTCGGGGTAACCATGTTCTCGGCTGCATTTGGTGCCGGATCATCTTTTGAGCCGCAGCCAACGCAAAAGGCTCCGACCACAAGGATGAGAATCATTAGAAGATGCTTTTTCATCTGCCCCCAATTTACATCATTTTTTGAGCTAGAAACTTTAAGGCGAGCATAGCGCAACCTCAATTCCCTTATCGAGGGAACCATCGGCTCGCCAATTCCACGTCCCTCTTAGCCGAAATTTGTGGCACTCCGAACCTACTTTTAAGCATAATAAATCGTAATGTCCAAAGACATCTTGCGAATCGTTGCCACAGACTGCGGCTCTACTACAACCAAGGCCATCATGATCGAGCGGAATGCCGAAGGCCAGTACCGTTTGGTCGCCCGTGGCGAAGCGCCAACCACCGTTGAAAAGCCGTTTGAAGACGTTACAATTGGCGTCACCAACGCCATGAATGAACTTGAAGAAGTGAGTGAAGGCAAGGTTCCAGAAGGCTACACCGCTGCAAAGCGCAAACTGATTCGCGATGGTCAAGTCTGGCGCATGATTAAGGAAGGCAACCGATCAGAAGAACGATCTGGCGAATTTGATGGCGCAGACATGTACGTCTCCACTTCATCAGCTGGTGGTGGACTTCAGATGATGGTTGCAGGAGTTGTCAAATCCATGTCTGCTGAATCGGCAGAACGCGCCGCATTAGGTGCAGGGGCAATCCTTATGGATACGCTCGCAGTTGATGACGGTCGAAAAGACTTCCAAAAAGTAGAACGACTTCGCAAACTCCGCCCTGACATCATTCTTATGTCTGGGGGTACCGACGGTGGAACCAAAACTCACCTTGTCGACATGGCGGAAGTCATCCTGCGTGCCGACCCAAAACCTCGATTTGGCGACATGAAGCTTCCGGTTATCTTTGCCGGAAATAAGGAAGTCCGCGACGAAGTTAAGGAAGTTCTTGGGGATTCTATCGAACTGAACGTAGTTGATAATCTTCGTCCAACCCTCGACAGCGAAAATCTTGACCCAGCTCGCGAAGAAATCCACGAGTTGTTCCTTGAGCACGTTATGCAACAGGCTCCCGGCTACAACAAATTGCTGGAATGGGCGAGCTACGAGGTCATGGCAACACCGAATGCAGTTGGAAAGCTTCTGAAAGCCTACGCTGACCAAGAAGGCATCAATATTCTTGGGGTCGATATCGGCGGAGCGACAACCGACGTGTTTTCCGTTTTTGACGGTGTTTACAACCGAACCGTATCGGCCAACCTCGGCATGAGCTATAGCATCTGTAACGTACTCAAAGAAGCGGGAACCGAAAATATCGCTCGCTGGTTGCCGTTCGAAATTGATCCGTTTGAAGTGCGCAACCGCTTGCGGAACAAGATGATTCGTCCGACGACGATTCCGCAAGCTTATGAAGACCTGCTGATTGAACAAGCAGTCTCACGAGAAGCTTTGCGACTAGCCTTCTTACACCACAAGTCACTTGCACGGAACCTCAAAGGTGTTCAGCAACAACGCGACGTTGGACAAATCTTCGACCAAGCTGAATCCGGTTCAACGCTCATCAAGATGCTCAAGCTCGACATGATCATCGGTTCGGGTGGGGTTCTCTCCCACGCTCCATTGCGGGCTCAATCTGCGCTGATGATGATGGACGCTTACCAACCCGAAGGCGTGACTATGCTCACCGTTGACAGTATCTTTATGATGCCTCACCTCGGAGTTCTCAGCGAGCACTTCTTTGAAGCGGCAAAGCAAGTTTTCGACTATGACTGTATCGTCAAATGCGGTCACTGTGTTTCGCCAATCGGAACCGGCAAAGAAGGTGACCCGATGGTCACCATCAGCGGCGACGGAATCAACGAAAGCATCACCGTCGGGCAAATCAAGGTCATTCCGCTTGGTCGGCACGAATACAAAAACGTCACGATCACTCCCGCCAAAACATTCGATGTCGGTGCTGGAAAAGGTAAGGAAATCCAAGCGAAACTTGAAGGTGGAACGGTTGGCATCGTGATTGATGGTCGCGGACGCCCGCTCGTCTTGCCACAAGATACGCCAACTCGGGTTGCAAAACTGCGGGAATGGCTTGAAGCAATGGGCTTGCCACTTCCAAAGTAAGCAGTTCAGTTGTATATTAAAAAATAAGCTCCAAGGGAGGGCGGGTTAAGGATAGTTGGAGACAGCCTTTTTTGACCTTTCGGTCACCCGACTCCCCTCGGAGTTCAATAATATTTACATTCAAATCTGCGAAAATAGTTCCCTAATTTTTGCAGACCCACCCTCAAAACCAAATGTGTAAGATTTCAAAAAAATACTAGAGATTTGATTCTGGGAAACCTAAATATTTCTAGAGCCATGCTCAGGACTCATCCATGAAACTCAATCTTATTGCCGGTGCGATCCTAACAGTGCCAGTTATTGCAAGCGCGGCTTCAGAACTTCCGTTCGACGTTTCGCTTGACAGCGCGATCTACTCTAAATATGTTTGGCGCGGGGTCAACCTTTCCAATGGCGGGGTTTTCCAGCCAAGTCTAACCGTCGGATTTCAGGGCTTAGAACTGAACGTTTGGGGGAGCTATGAGTTTACAAACAACGTACTCTACCCAAGCGGATCTAACGGAAAGAACCGCTTCACCGAGTGGGACACAACTTTAAGCTACAGCGGCGAATCTGCCCTTGGCTCTTGGACAGTTGGCGCGGTGCAATATGCTTATCCGACAACGGGACTTGCAAACACCACTGAAGTCTTTGCTCAAATCGGATTCAACCATCAACTGAATCCCTATATCGCCGGATACTTCGATGTAGATGAATCCAAGGGCACCTATTTAAGGCTAGGTGGTTCAACAAATCTGAGCCCATTAAGCCAACTACCTGTTGAACTCAACTTCTGGGTGGGCTACGGTGACAAGAAAAACAACGACTTCACCTATGGTAACGCTCGAGCAGGTCTAGCTGATTACGGACTAGAAGCTAAGGTATCAACTCCGCTCGGCAAAAACGGCACTCTCTGGACAAGCGTTGGATTCACAAGCCTTTTTGATTCTAAACATTTGGAAGGCAGTAGCAATCGCTCAAATGTGACAGTTGGTTTTGGCTACGGATTGAAATTCTAACTTTCGCTCATCTTACTGAAAAGCGGAGTTCAATTGAACTCCGCTTTTTTTGTCAAAAAATTTCAGCGATTTCACCCTAAACACCCCAGTAAATCTACCGAAGATGATGATGAGCCGGAATAGAAGCCGCTCAAATCGCCTTTAACGCGAGGTTCAAACCAAGCGAAAAGGCAACGGAAAAGGAACACACCGTGCAAATCTTGAACAAACTCTTCGGCGCACACTCAAGGAACCTTGAACGTGCGATGGATGCCACCAGTCAACGGGCTGGCACCCTCACGAAAAACCTGGCGAACGTCAACGTTCCGGGTTACAAGCGCGAGGATCAAGAATTTGCAATTGAGATCGAAGGCGAAACCCAAGAACCAGGCAGCCGCCTGCGAGCCATGCAGAACAAATTTGGCACCTCTAACCGCTCAAGCAGTTCCATTCGATATGACGGCAACAGTGTTGACCTAGAAACCGAAGTCATGGCGATTGCCGAAATGGAAATGCGCTACCAAATGATGGCTGAGGTGACTGGTCGGTATTTTAGTGGATTGCAAAGCGTAATCCGGGAAGGTAGATAATGACAATTAACTCCGCCCTCCGAGCAAGCGCATCTGGTCTCCATGCCGAACGCATGCGCCTCGACACGATTTCTTCAAACATCGCTAACGCAAACAGCATCTCGACTCCTAGCCAAGAGGCGTACCGCAGAAAGATTATCGTTCTGGAGGCAACTGACGATGGAGTCAAGATCAGCAAGATCATGGATGACCAATCCGATTTGCGTGAAGTCCCCGAACCAGATAACCCAATGGCGGACGAGCGCGGCAACGTTTACTATTCCAACGTTAACCCGATTTACGAAATGATCGACATGATGTCGGCAACCAGAGCTTATGAAGCCAACGTTGCGGCATTCAATTCTTCCAAGGGCATGCTGCAAGCAGCTCTTTCTATCGGAAGGGTTTAACCACCGCTAAATCACTAAGAGGCACAAACCACGATGAGAATTAACGGCAACCCTAATCCACTCAATCAACTCGCACAACCACCGCTGACCAAACCTGCCAACGGGCAGGGTGAGGATTTTGGTCAGATGCTGATGGACGTCATCAAGGAAGTCAACGGAACTCAGGCTGATGCCAAGAACCTACAAAACGACTTGATGGCGAATCGACCGGTGGAATATCACGACCTCATGATAGCTATGGAACGTGCAAGTACCGCAATGCAACTCACAATGCAAGTGCGAAACAAAGTGCTCGAAGCATATCAAGAAGTTGCCCGAATGCAGGTTTAGCATCCGCTAATCTCCGCTTTGGGTAGTGAAAAACCCACCCGTCATTGGACTAAACAAAGATGGGTGCGATCATAGATCGTTTAAGACAGTGGTGGGATACGTCCGACCGCACGCAAAAGTTGGTGACCGTTTTCGGGGCTGCCTTTTTGGTGCTGATGCTGGGGGGAACAGTGTTCTTTGCCAGCCGGCCAAAAATGCAACCCGTTATCCCGGGCATGAACAGCCAAGATAGCGCAGCTGTTTACGAAGAACTGACCAAGGGCGGATTTTCAGTTGAAATCACTCCGCAATCTGAGGTCGTTGTTCCAAGCGGCGACGTTGCTCGGGCCAAGATGTACCTGGCGACCAAAAACAAGATGCCGAAATCCGGCGGCGGAGGCTTGGCACTCATCGATTCCATCGGTATTGGTGATAGCCAGCGCAAAGAGAACGAAAAGATCATTGCCGCCAAAGAACGCGAGCTTGCCGATTCCATCAATACAATGGCTGGCGTTGAATCGGCTCAAGTCCACTTAACACTTGGCAAGGATTCCCCATTCGGTGACCAAACCACCCCTCCAACTGCAGCAATCCGTATCACCGAATCTAACGAAGGCGGCGTCACTATGGAAGCGGGTAAAGCCATCGCCCGACTAGTCCAAAACTCCACAACTGGCATGACCGCGAAAGGCGTTACTGTTGTCTCCAACTCCGGCCGAATGATTTTTGATGGTGAAGAACAAAACTCCACCACCACAATGGCGAATCGTAAAATGGAAGCGGAAGCGGCAGAAAGCAAGCGCCGAACTACCGAGCTTCAACGCGAACTCGATATGGTTTTTGGCAAGGGTAATACGATTGTCCAGATTGATGTTCAGCTGAACATGGACGCCACCAAAATCAACAAGAACGAAACCCTACGAACTGGCGAAGCTATTTCTGAAGAAACCGCTGAAGAAAAAATGAAAGGAACCGGCACGATCGCCACGCCTGGCTCCGGATCAATTTCAAATATGCCTGGTCAACCAGCGACAACAGATCCAAATCAGCCTGCCGGTTCAAATGGATACGAATCAACTTCAAAGAGCAAGCAGTATCCAACGAGCACAACGCTCACAAATATTGAAAAAGCCGCTGGCGAGATTGTTGCGATGAACGTGACCGTCATGGCAAATAAGTCGGTGATTGATACTCTCAAGCCACTGGAAGAACGAGTTGCGAGCTACGTTGCTCCTTGGCAAGGCGACCCGAAGTTCACCCAAAAAGTTACTGGCGTTGAATTCAACACATCTGCCAAAGATGCTCAGGCAAAAGCGGCTGCATCTGCAGCGAGTGCTGCCCAAATGCAGCAGATCATTTCCCTGCTCCCGGTTGCGGCTCTGATTTTAGTTGCCGTATTCCTGATGAAGTCTCTTTCATCCACCATCAAGAAATCTCAGCACCAAACGCTAGTTCTTTCTAACGGCGAACGGCTGACGGTTCCAGCAAACTCCGATCCTAAGCTGTTGGCTCTCATCGAAGAAGCGAGCCGCCCAATCACGATGTCGCTCCCAGGAAACATTGAACCAGAGTACGAAGACGAAGAATTTGAAGAGGTTGATCCGGAAACAGGAGAAACCGTTGTTGTAACTCGGCAGAAGCCGAAGAAAAAGAAATTTGACGATGAGGAAGATGAAGACCTTGACGTTGAATCGATCAAAAAGCGAGTTGACGTTCCTCTGGAACAAATCCGCAAGATGAGCCGACGAAATCCTGAAGCGGTTGCCATGCTCCTCAAGAGCTGGATGATGGAGGAAGCACGATAATGCGAAAGAAGGCTATCGAACTCACTCCTCGCCGCAAAGCGGCAATTATCCTCGCCGTACTCGGAGCTGAATACGCCGGTGAAATCATGAAGAATTTCACCGACGAACAGATCGAAGCGATTTCGCTAGAGATCGCTCGGCTAGAAAAGGTTTCGCCTGAACTTAAAGCCAAGATCGTGGATGAATTCCACGAAATGGCGCAGGCGCAAGATTTTATCGCGGAAGGCGGTGTGGACAACGCACGACGCACTTTGATTGCCGCGTTCGGTGAAGAAAGAGCGAACGAGCTCACTGGCCGAATTGTGAACGCCATGCAGGTGGTGCCGTTTGAATTCCTCAAACGCGCTGACCCACAACAGTTGTTCAGCTTTATCCAAGATGAGCACCCGCAGACGATCGCCGTGATCTTGGCTTATATGTCCACCACTCAGGCGGCAACAATCATCAGCAAGCTTCCGCCCGATCTACGTGGTGAAGTTGCAGAACGAATCGCGGCGATGGATCAAACCCCGCCAGAAGTCATCCGCAACGTCGAGCGGGTTCTAGAAAAGAAAGTTTCTAATGTGATCAACACCGAAATGAGCAAAGCCGGCGGGCCAAAGGCTTTGGTTGACTTGCTCGGGCGAGTTGACCGTCAAACCGAACGATTGATTTTGGACTCGCTGACCGAAAACAATCCAGAACTCGCTGACGAAGTGAAGAATATGATGTTCGTGTTCGAAGATATTGTTCAACTCGACGACCGAGCGGTTCAATCCATTCTCAAGGAAATCGATACCAAGGATCTTGCCACTGCGCTCAAGGGAGTGAAGATGGAAGTCCAAGAAAAGATTTACCGAAATATGTCGGAACGGGCCGTAAACATGCTCAAAGAAGACATGGAATTCATGGGTCCGGTAAAGATGCGAACAGTAGAAGAAGGCCAACAAAAGATTGTTGCTGCCATCCGACGGCTCGAAGAATCCGGCGAAATCGAAATCAGCCGCGACGAAGAGGACATTCTCGTTTAACCGCTTATGTCTAAGAACATTGTTCGCGATTTGCAGACTTCCGGCAGTTTTCTGGATCAGCTCCAGACAACCCGTGCAGTTGCCGAATCTTCTCCAGCCGCGCAGGTCACCCGAACCGAGCTGAAGCAGAAATTTAACAAAGCATACGAAGATGGCCATCTCGCGGGCTATGCCGAGGGGCACGCCCAGGGCGAAGCGAAAGGAATGGAAGCTGGCTACGCGGTTGGTGTTGCCCAGGCGCATGCTGAACTAGATGCGACCCATGCGGAAATGATTGCGGCGTTCGCTCAGGATATGCAGGCGATGGTCACCAAAACCCAGGCTGACATCGCCGCTTGGTATGTTGAAGCTGAATCAAGGCTTGCGAAGTTAGGAATTGAGATCGCTCAGCGCGCAATTTCACATGAGCTTCTTATCCACCCAGAAGCGGTTGTCGAAATTGCCAAAGATGTTCTCCGCGAAGTCACCAACGGCACTAGCGTGCGATTACGAGTCAACCCCGTTCAAACCGCCGTACTTGATTCCCGAAAAGATGACATCATTGCCGCGATTTCCCATATTCGCGACCTTGAAATAGTAGGCGATCCGAGCATTCACAACGGATGTGTTGCCGAAGGCGAATCAGGAGTTGTTGACGGGCGGATCGAGACTTACTTCGGGCGACTCGCTGAAACAATTGATGGGGAGGCGGCATGATCCTTCCTGAGTTCAAAAATGCCTTCCGTGCGGCGGAAACAGTTCAACGATTTGAAGTGATGGGGCGTGTGACTCAAGTTGTCGGCTTGGTCATTGAATCCGCTGGGCCATCGGCCCGAATTGGCGATATGTGCCTCGTCGAAACTGAGCCGGGCGAACCTGATCTGCGATGCGAGGTCGTTGGTTTCCGCGGCGACAAAGTTTTAATGATGCCTCTGGGCGAACTGGCGGGAGTGAAATCAGGGAGCCTCGTCAAGGGCACCAATCACTGTCTGCGAATCCCCGTGGGGGATCAACTCCTCGGGCGTACACTTGATGCCTTAGGGCGACCAATGGATAACCTAGGCGCACTAGACATACACGAATTCTATCCTTCGCTGGCTGCCCCACCGAACGCAATGGAACGGCAAATGATTCAGCATCCGTTCGAAACCGGGGTGCGCGCGATTGATTCTGTTCTCACTATGGGAGTTGGGCAGCGGGTCGGTATCTTCGCCGGCTCGGGGGTCGGAAAATCCACCCTACTGGGAATGCTCGCTAGGAACGCACAGGCCGATGTAAACGTGATCGCACTCGTCGGTGAACGGGGCCGTGAGGTTAAGGAGTTCATTGAAAACGACCTGGGGCCAGAAGGTTTAGCGCGAAGCGTGATTATCTGCGCAACATCGGATGAACCAGCTCTGCTTCGTATCAAAGCGGCTTTGAGCGCGACCGCAGTTGCCGAGTACTTCCGCGACCAAGGCAAAAACGTGATGCTGATGATGGATTCAGTCACCCGTTTTGCCATGGCTCAACGGGAAATTGGGCTCGCTATCGGAGAACCCCCAAGTACCAAGGGCTATACACCGTCGGTGTTCGCACTTTTGCCTAAGCTAATGGAACGCGCCGGCTGTGGCCCGAAGGGTGCGATCACTGCGATTTATACAGTTTTGGTAGATGGTGATGATACAAATGAGCCGATTGCGGATGCGGCCCGCTCGATTTTAGATGGTCACGTTGTACTCGACCGAAAGCTCACAACCAAGGGGCATTACCCCCCAATTTCGATTATGCAAAGCCTCAGCCGGGTGATGCCGATGGTCACGACAGACGACCATGTGAAGCAGGCTAATGAACTGCGCGAACTCATAGCGGCTTACTACGACGTGGAAGACCTCGTTTCGGTAGGAGCATACAAACCGGGAACGAAACCCATCGCCGATGAGGCGATTGATAAATGGGATCGCATCAACGCCATGCTCCGCCAAAACAAATCTGAAAAAACCAGCATCCAAGAAACAATTGATGCGCTGGGATATGTGGTGAACAACAATGTTTAAGTTCCGATTGCAAACTGTACTAGAACTTCGATTAGAAGCTCTTGACGAATCAGAAAGAGCCTACTTACTGGCGAAGTCCAAACGAGACAGCGCCGAAGCCGATTTGCTGGCAATTCAACAGCTTCGGAGCGATCAAATCAAAAAGCCGGTCGGAGATATCCAGTCGCGGCTCAGTTCGCAGGCGTACCAAGCACGATTAGAAGATGAATACCGCGCAATGCAGTCGGCGATAGCTGTGCTTCAAGACGAAGAATCCAAGCTAATGGAAGCTTGGATCGAAGCCCGAAAAGAAGTGAAAGCAGTCGAGAAACTGCGCGAAAACGCTTTAGCCGCCTACCAAAAAGAACAAGATCGACTTGAACAACTTGCACTTGACGAGTGGGCAACGATGAGGAGAACCGCATGAGTTTAGAACTAAGAGGATTTGAAGGCACTCAACGCCGAATTCAAGAGATTCAGGCGAAGCTCGAACAACTCAACCCCAACAAACGGAACATGAGTTCTTTGGAAAACCAGTTCGCCGCTTCCCTGCAAGGAGCGATGAAAGGGTCGTCTTCCAAGGCACCCGCGAGTCTGGGGAGCCAATTGCCCAGCGCTCCCTTTGATCCGGTAGCTACTGGATTTGTTAACCTAGGTAATGACCCTGAAATGAGCGATTTGCGAACTCTTGCGGCAACGATCGCCGAAAGGCATGGAGTTGACCCAAAGCTGTTCCAAGCTCTCATCACCCAAGAAAGTGGTTTCAACCCGAAAGCCGTCAGCCCAGCGGGAGCGATGGGATTGAGCCAACTCATGCCGAAAACGGCCAAATCGCTTGGAGTGACCGATCCATTTAACGCCACTCAAAACCTTGAGGGTGGAGCGAAATACCTTGCCCAAATGATGAAAGAATTCAACGGCGACACAAAACTTGCGCTTGCCGCCTACAACGCTGGGCCGGGCGCGGTACGTCGGGCGGGCGGAATCCCACCGTTCCAAGAAACGCAGGATTACGTTAAGAAAATATTAGGAAACTTAAACGGAGGATAAACCATGGCAGATGAAACGAACGAAGTAGTCGAAGAATCCGCCCCAAAAAAGGGCAAGAAAAAAGGCAAAGGATTAGTCATCGCCTTGGTGCTGATTTTGCCGATTCTTATTGGAGGCGGTGCACTAGCAGCGGCGAAGATGGGTGTGATCAAAATTCCTGGATTGACTCCGGCAAAAGCAGTCGCCAAAGCGGCAGATGCTTACGGCGATAAGGATTCAAAAATTGATTTAGAGGTTCAAACGCCGACCGAAGAAGAGGTTGCGGAAGAAGAACCGCCGAAGAAATTGGAAGCGGTCAAGCCGCCCGAACCAAAAACAGACCCAGAAGTCGGGGCGAAAAAGCTCGCGGGAATCTGGAACAACATGGAGCCTTCTCAAATTGTCACCATCGCGGCAACTTACAAAGATGAAGAATTCGCGTTTGTGCTCAGCAAAATGGAGCCAGAAATCGTCGCGGAAGTACTGGCAGCAATGCCCGACCCCAAACGGGCGGCAAAACTGAGCCAGCAAATTCAAAACATCGCCAGCGTCATCCCAGAACCTCAGACATAATGGGCGTGTGGCGTACGGTCAACCTCCGGCTGATTTTGAAATTACAGTTGACCTTGTCCGCAGGCTGATCCAAAGCCAGTTTCCAGCACTTGCTAATCTTCCGGTTGCCGAAGCAGATTCAGGCTGGGACAACGCCATGTTTCGGATCGGTGAAGACCGCGCCGCGCGGCTCCCGCGTCACAAATCGGGGATCGAGCTACTGGGGAACGAAATCACTTTCCTTCCCCAACTTTCGCTCACGCTTCCGGCGCCTATCCCGATCCATGTCGGAGAACCGAGCGATGAATTCCCCGCTCCGTGGACGATTGTGCCTTGGCTACCCGGCGAGCCAGCCGACCTTAACCCTGCGCATCCATCCGAAGCCGCGACCCTCGTAACTTTTCTGCATACGCTCCATCAACCGGCGCCAACCAATGCGCCGATCAACGAATATCGGGGTGTGCCGCTCGTGAACATTCAGGCGCGGCGGCATCTTTCCGATAACCCAATCGAACCGCACCTCACGCCGCATCTGCAAAAGATGTGGCAAGTGGCATTAGAAACCCCGGTCAGCGGCGAATCGGTCTGGATTCATGGCGACCTTCACCCGCTAAACGTTCTTACCCAGGATGGAAAATTTTCGGCGGTGTTAGATTGGGGCGATTTGACTTCCGGCGACCCAGCCAGCGATTACGCCCGCTTTTACATGCTGTTTTCCGATCCGGTGGCGATTCTCGCGGCGACTTCTGATGCCGACACCATTCGGCGGTCGCAAGGCTGGGCAATCCATTTTGGCGTCACGCATCTGCTTCATGGTTCGGCCGGGCAACCGCGCCACGGGGAAATTGGTCGAAAAACGCTGGAAACTCTAGCCCAGGCCCCAATCAATTTATAGCGTGAGCGGTATTATCCATTTTCCAAATCCGGCTGTAGCTCAGTGGATAGAGCACTGGTCTTCGGAACCAGGTGTCGGGGGTTCGAATCCCTCCAGCCGGGCCAATAGTTGTTTAGATTTCTCTAGCCACTC
The DNA here is from genome assembly GCA_019638675.1 of Fimbriimonadaceae bacterium. Classification (GTDB taxonomy): domain Bacteria; phylum Armatimonadota; class Fimbriimonadia; order Fimbriimonadales; family Fimbriimonadaceae; genus UphvI-Ar2. The sequence continues at coordinate 2,653,090 of JAHBTE010000001.1, forward strand.
CCGCAAGCGACCAGGCTGATCCGTGTTCACCCAATCCACCTGCGAACCAACCATCAGCTTCCAGAAATCAGCCCGGTCGGGCACACCCCAAAACCGGAACTTGCGGCCTTCCCGATGGGCCGCGTCGACAAAATCATTCAATAACTTCTGATTCTCCGTCGGAAGCTCGACGTTTTTGTTCCAGCCCACCGCCGTCCAACTTTCACTAATCAGCGGCATCCGCCGAACTGGGATTCCCTTCCCCACATCGCCAGGGCGACCATCCAGCGAGAGCCAACCAGTTTTGCTCGCCAGAATCAAATCAATCGGGCGGTCTCCGCTCACCACTACCCGCACGGCGCGTACTTCTTTATCCGTCGAAAAAGTGCTCGCCCGGGCCGCGATCAGGCTTTGCAGAATCGGAAAAACTTTCTCCCCATCCGCTTTTATATCCACAAGCAATTGGACTTCGGGCCATCCCTTATTAAGGCGATTCCCTACTTTCGGCAGCCGCACAAGCGGATCAAGGTACATGGCTTGCAGACTTCTCCCTTTCTCCGCCGTGGCCCGATCGTGACCGACCCGCAAAACCCCATCTATCAAGAAAATATCCGCTTCGATACTGCACATGCCGGCTTCAAGTGCTTTGTATAATGGGCGGGCTTGGAGATAGTCGTTATGTGAATGTCCGTTCACGATTGGAGTTGGCAACTCCGCAGGTTTTGTCGCCAAAATTACCAAAATCCCCGCCAGCATGGATTTATTGTGAGTCATTTCGAGGTTTGTAGGCGTTAAACTAACAGCAAGAAGTCTCCTTATGAAACTCTCCATTTCCCCCGCACTGGCAATCGCCGCGGCTCTGATCTTGGCTCCGGTTGCACGGGCCGACGAAAAAGTGCTCCTTCCTGGCGATAAAGCTCCTGAAATCAAGGTTTCCAAGTGGATGCAAGGCGATGCGATCAAATCGTACAAAAAAGGTTCGGTTTACGTAGTCGAATTCTGGGCGACCTGGTGTGGCCCTTGCATCGAATCCATCCCTCACATCAACCAACTCAGCATTAAGTACAAAGGCAAAGCTGAGTTCCTGGGCGTAAGCATTTGGGAAGAAAAAAAAGATTTAGAAAACCGGACGGCAAAGTTCATGCGAGGCATGGGTAAGGATATGACTTACCGCGTGGCTATGGATGCAACCGACGACTTTATGGCAACCAATTGGATGGAAGCCAGCTATAGCGACGGAATCCCGACCGCTTTCATTATCAACCAAGAAGGCAAAATCGCGTGGATCGGCCACCCGATGGAAATGGACGAGCCGCTCGCCCAAATCATAGATAAGAAGTTTGATATCGCGGCTTCCCGCGAGGAATACAAAAATTTTGTCGAAAGTCAGCAAGAGGGCCGCAGAGATTACGCAAGAATTGAGGAGGCGGAAAAACTTTACAAAGTGGGCAAAGTTACCGAAGCCCTTGCGATTCTTAACGAGCTCGGTGCAAAGGAAACGCAGATCGCAATTGATGCGAAAATGAAAAAATTGGAATTGTTGGCCTCTGATAATAAGGTTGCGGCGACTGAGTTTATCCAAGCTCTCGGCAAAGGCGAGTTCAGCGACCAGTTCGCTTTGGCAATTTACAGCACTAAAAATGCGACTGAAGAAGGTGGCAACCGCGAGCTAGCTTTGGTCGCGGCAAAAGCAGTTGTCGAAAACGTGAAGAACGACGACCCGTTCCTGTTTTACTACTGCGCTCCTGCATTCAGTACAAGCAAAGATCACAAGAAGGCAATCGAAGTTCTTGAACGCGCATTGAAAGGCTTTGATAGCGGCCCTTATGCGGCAGATTCCGATATGAAGGACTTCCGTGATGAAATCGTGAAAGCTCTCGAAAAAGAAAAGGCAGCAATCGATAAGTCGTGAAGATTGGTCTGTTTACCGCACTCTTCGGGGATAAATCGCTCACCGAAGTATTAGACATCGCCCAGTCCATTGGACTGGGCGCAGTTGAGATAGGGGCAGGCGCTTATCCTGGCTCTCCCCATTTAAATGTAGATGAGTTGCTTAACAGCGAAGATGCCCGTAACCGGTTTAAGGATGAACTTGCGCGTCGAAATCTGGTTCTGAGCGCAATTTCGGTTCATGGCAACCCCTTGCATCCAATCGCGGAAATTGCCGATGATCATCACAACGCATTTATCCGCGGGGTCAAACTTGCAAGTTTGTTGGGGATCGAAGTTGTTAACGGATTCAGCGGATGCCCAGGCGATGGCCCAAATGCGGTGAATCCAAACTGGGTGACTTGCGCTTGGCCAGATGAGTTCCGTACGGTATTGGAATGGCAGTGGAACGAGCGAGTGATTCCTTACTGGACGGAGCAAGCGAATTTCTTAGCCGACCACAACGTGAAGTTCGCAATTGAAATGCACCCAGGATTCGTTGTATACAACAATGAATCTCTGCTCCGGCTTCGCAACTCCACTGGCGCAAATGGTAAGCAGATCGGAGCAAACTTTGATCCTTCTCACCTTTGGTGGCAAGGAATTGATCCGATCGCGGCAGTTCGAGAACTTGGAAAAGCGGGTGCCCTATTCCACGTCCACGCGAAAGATACGCTGATTGAACCGGAGACAAGCAAGCTCAATGGCAATTTGGATACCAAGTCTTACGGCGATATCATGAATCGCTCCTGGGTGTTCCGCTCGGTGGGATATGGTCACGACGTGAAGTGGTGGCGCGACTTTGTTTCAACCCTCCGAGTGGTGGGCTACGATCATGTTCTAAGCATTGAGCATGAAGACGGATTGATGTCGAGCATGGAAGGCTTGACCAAAGCGATTGCAACTTTGCAGGAAGCCGTGATCGTTGATCCGGCTGGCCCGATGTTCTGGGCGGCTGATTAATTGCCTGATGTGGTTTGGTGCTTTTTAGCATCAAACCACAAGCATATCAGCCTCATTTTTGGCTATCATTAGTTCAATTCTGTGGTTTCTCTCATCGCCGCCTTGCTGATTTCCCCAACTAGCGATTTGCTGGAGTCGTTTTCGTATGAGTGGGCTGACCAACTTGATCAATTTGAATTGAACTGCGTGGTAATCCAGGGCAAAGATAAAGGCGAGATTCAGGTGGAGCTTCGCAAAAACGGTGAGGAGATGTGGAGACGCATCAAAACCGTTATCGAACCGCTTTCCAATCCCTCGCAGTCGGTCGTATTAAGAAGCGCCACGGCATCCGGTGACCGAGTTCTCATCATTGATATCAACCGCAAAAGTTGGTTCGATAGTTATGTTGTGCTTTGCACCCAATCAGCGGGTTATGATTTCGGATTTTCATATCGTAATTCCCGGGCGAATGTGATGGAATTCACGCGAGATTCGTTTGGAATGGTCACAGCCGTCACAACCTACGACAAGTTCATTACTGGCAAACCAAAAAGCGTCAAACAAAACGGCGAAATACTTGATCGTTGGGAGCAAGTCAAAACTCATAAACTGACTTCAAAAGGTTTTCAGCCGTACTCGACTAAGTACAGGTTGATCAATGTTACAGGCGGTGGAATTCCAGAAAAGAACTATATGTGGCGTAGCGATTGGGAAAAACTGTAATTCCAAAGCCCGATTAGCAAAACGACCAGCCCCTCACAACCGTCTAAGCACTACACACCATGTCTCCACTTTTGGCCGCCCTCATCATTGCGCCAACGCAAACGCTCACCTTCGCTCAGCTCGAAGAAAAAAAAGTTGCCGCACTTAATTCGCTCACTGGGTTCAGGGGAACCTACGTGATGGTGAGTATTCCGTACGAAGGGGTGGGTCTTCGGCAAGAAGTAACCCTCGTTATTTCGCCAGATGGACGCCGAACCAAACTCCAAGTGAACGGGACAAACGTTGGCGAATCGGCTTACAACAAAAAAACAAAGTGGACAGCGATCCATCAAAACAAGAGCTACCAATTGTTTGAGCCGCCAGCCGGATTCAAGTTGCCGCCGGACGTTGATCCGCTCAAGGCTCCAGCTGGTCAACTCAACCTAACCTTAGATGACTTGGGGCCGAGGTTTGCGACCAATCCCGACCCAACCCTCACTGGCCCACGAGAAGAGACGGTGGAAGGCAAAAAACTCACTCGTTACGATGCGAAGACAGTAGCAGAGGCCACAAAATCCCAAGTTCAGATTATTCAATGGTTTGACCCAAACAGTTTCATCGTGCGAAGGTTTGAAATCATCAAAACCACCGATGGCAAAGTCAGCACTGTCAAGGGCTTTTTGGTCAACGATACGATCAACACCAAAATCAACGTTTCGGAATTCGATTTACCGGCTGACATTGCCCGAACATATAAGCGGGTTGACGGGTAATTTCGGCCCATACCCAGCCTGAGAATAGCTTCAAGCGGCTGGTATAATTCGCCTCCTGGCCTGGTGTCAGGAGGAAATCCTTTTGCAGTCACGAAACGTTTGGTTTCTCGTTCTAGTTGTCGTTTTAACGGCACTCTCCATATTCGGTTACAACAACCGTCCTCTTAAAAAAGGGCTGGATGTCGCGGGCGGAATTCGACTTACGTATCGAATGGATCTCGACAAATTAACCGCCGAGCAAAAGAAGAATCTTTCCCGCATCCAGGTTCAAGTTCAAGGCAACCTTGAACGCCGAGCTGGCTCCGCCCTTGGCGTTGTTGAAGCTTCCGTTACAACAAAAGGCGAAGACCAATTCGTTGTCGAACTTCCAGGCGCGACCAATGTCAGAGATGCGCGAACTGTACTTTCCTCCACCGCAAAGGTTCAGGTTTATCACGCTAAAAACGTAAGCACAACCAAGCGCTCTAAACGTTATATCGCTGGTGTTCAAGAAAAAAATGAGGACGGCTCTCCATACGTAACGTTCTCCAAAGTCGGAAGTTCTGGCAGTGATCTAAAACCCGGCGACCCTGAATATAAAAAAATGATTGAGGGCTGGGAGCTTATCCTAGAAGGAGAAGACGTCATTGATGCCAAATCGGAAATCGTTGGGACTGACTCCGCTCGCCCAAGCTTTACTTTTGGCGGCGAGGGAGCCAAGAGACTTGCCGAATGGTCTCGAAAATATTTGAATGAGGGCGAACAACTAGCCTTTGTTCTTGATGGTTCTGTTCTCCAAATTTCGCCGAAACAAGACGGTGCGATTTTGGATGGCGGCGCGTACATCGACGGCAAATTTGATCCAGCTTACGTCCGTCAACTTACTAGCCTCATCAAAGCTGGTTCTCTGCCTGTTGACCTGATTGAAGAAGCGAGCGAAACCGTTTCTCCGACGATTGGTGAGAAGGCGTTTGATCAGATGGTGCGTGCTGGCGCAATCAGCATGGGCATCATCATCATCTACCTGATTGCTTACTACGCGTTCCCAGGTTTGATCGCCGCGGTAGCGATGGTTTTGTACACCTTGTTCACTATCACAGTTCTTAAGTGGATGGGTGCGACGTTCAGCCTTGCTTCAGTTGCCGCGTTCATCTTGAGTGCGGGTATGGCGGTTGACGCGAACATCTTGGTCTTCGAACGGGTGAAGGAAGAAGTTCGGGCCGGACGTAAACTAATGACTGCTGTCGAACTCGGCTTTAAGCGGGCTTTGAGCGCAATTCTCGACTCTAACGCTTGTACAGTTATCACGTCGGTCGTTCTCTATATGATGGGAACCACGGCGGTTAAAGGATTTGCTACCGCGCTCGTTGTTGGTGTTCTTGTCAGCTTCTTCACAGCGGTTACGATCACCCGGTCTCTGCTCGTTGGCTTGACTTCCATCGGAATTGGAACCGATCCAAAGTGGTACGCACTAAACCGCAACCTCTTCGGCGAAAAGCTCGAAGCTGGTGCGGATTCCAAACGGATTCAAATCATCGGTAAAGCCAAGCGATGGTTCACCCTTTCCGCAATTCTGATCCTGCCTGGTTTGATTATGATCGGTATGGGTGGAATCAAAGCGAACGTTGAATTCCAAGGCGGTTACGAAGCCAATTTCATCCTCAAGCAAGATGTTCCGATGAGCACTGTTCGGGCGAATTTGATCAAGGCTGGCTACGAAGGCTTTAACTTGAAGGAAGCGAAGGTCAACGACCTTAAATCCATCTACATTACGATTCCGAAAAGCGAAGGCAAGATTCAGCCACAAGACCCTGATGCGCTCAGTAAGATTGGAGCGGCGGCTGGATTAGATTCAGCCGATGGTGGATTGCAGGAAATCGGCCCAAGCGTGCGTGCGGAAACGACCAGCAACGCCATCAACGGGGTTTTGATTTCGTCAGCGCTGATCGTTCTCTACATCGCTCTGCGGTTTGGATTTGCCCTCGGCGGAATGAAGAACGGTATCAAGTTCGGACTTTCTGCAGTTGCGGCACTACTGCACGACGTTGTGTTCATCGTCGGTTCGGCGGCGATCGTTGGTAAATTGCTCGGCTGGGAAATCAGCTCCCTGTTTATCACCGCGATGCTCACCGTTATCGGCTTCTCGGTTCACGATACGATCATCATCTTCGACCGGATTCGCGAAAACCTCCGCAAGTCACGAGGAGCAGAAACGTTTGAAGATTTGTGTGACAAATCGGTCACCCAAACCATCGCTCGATCAATCAATACTTCGGCAACCGCGATGCTGCCACTTGCTGTATTGCTTGCGGTTGGAACTCCAACCCCAGAACTGAAGTTCATGGTTCTGGTTATGTTATTAGGTATCGCGATTGGAACCTACTCTTCAATCTTCAACGCAAGCCCGATCCTGTGGCTTTGGAACCGAGCATCCGTGAAGCGCAAAGGGCCAGATGAAGACTTGGTTGTGGAAGCTCAACACGAATCCAAACTGCGCGCCGCTCAGGTGGTCGCGGCTCCTGCACAAGAAGGCACTGTCAGCGCAAGCGACTATGGAACGATCCGTAGAAAGCAGTCAGTGAAGGATCAAGCCAGCCACGTGCTGGATGACGAAGACTAAGTCATCGAAGACCAAATCCCCTCACTACCTGTGAGGGGATTTTTTATGCCCAGGTAATCTGAAGCCTGCATGAAATGCGCGATTGTCATCCCCTCCAGAATGGGCAGTACCCGGTTTCCGGGCAAGCCGCTTTGTGATCTCCTTGGCAAGCCGATGGTGCAGTGGGTTTACGAGGCAACTCAGCGCGCAGATATCACTGACCAAATCGTAGTGGCAACCCCAGATCAAGAGATCATAGAAGCCTGTGCTAAGTTCGGAGCCCAGGCGATTTTGACTTCAGCCGACCACCCCAGTGGAACCGACCGGATCGCAGAAGTTTCTCAACACCTGAAGGCTGACTTCTACGTGAACGTTCAGGGAGATGAGCCGCTCATTCAAGTGGAAGATATCAAGGCTTGCGCCGCGCCGTTGTTTGATGATGCCACCGTTCAAATGTCTTCTGTGATGGCAGAGTGTCCAGAAAACGAAATTGAAAATCCTGCGGTAGTAAAAGTCGTTACTGACCTCAACGAATTCGCTCTGTACTTTTCACGCCACGCGCTTCCCTACCCTCGCAATCCGCGTGAAACCCCCGTTCGCAAACATATCGGCATTTACGCTTACCGATACGAGGTTGTTCAAGCGTTTGCAGGGTGGAGCCAAACTCCGCTCGAAAAAGCGGAGTCATTAGAGCAATTACGATTCATGGAGCATGGCATCCGTATCAAGATGGCGCACGGCTCCGGCAGTGCGCTGGCAGTCGATACTCCCGAGCAAGCTGAGGCAGTTCGCCAGTTACTTCTTCACCGGGCTAATGAAGGCTGACCACGCATCAGTCTGAACTGACACCCATCCATCAAATCTTTTGCCGCTGCTCGCAGTTGAGCCTCTGTGACCTGATTCAAGGTTTCCACCCACTTGCTAATGGAGATTGACGGCAGACCCATAGAGTAAAGCAATCCGCGCCACCTTACGTCATCGCCAGGTTGACCGTACAGCGTGTAGTTTCCGTCTACATAAACGCAAGCAAAGGGGCTTGGTTTTGTCAAAACCTGAGTCGCCATTGCCTTCGCCCGGTCGAGCGTGATCTGATCGTAATACTCAATATCCTTGCGCAGAAGGTCGATCATAGCGCCGGTGTACTTCAGTTCCGATTCTTCGGCTCGCCGAAGCATGATCAAGCGCGGAACAAACCCTTTTTGAGTTGGCCAAAGAATGCCTTCGGTTCTATAGCAAAGACCAGAATCTTCACGAAGTGTTCGCCAAGTACTGCAGTCCTTGCCCGCTCCAAGCGCCATCAGAGCCAAGAACTTTGCCGCAGAATCACCTTCGCCAATGCGAATCGGTTTGCCAGCTAATTCAAAACTTGAAACGCCTAACATTTGCTGTGTCGGCCAAGGAGCTTCTTCGGCGTAGCGTGGCAATCGGGCGTACGGCGGAACCTGCCACATTTTGGAATACTGGTCAACAACTGCCCTTACCGCTCCACGTTCAAAGGGGCCACTAACGACAATAGAAATTCCTGATTTATCCAAGATTCTTGCGTGAGTGCTGGAGAAATCTTGTTCAATCATATCCTTTGGGAAAGTTGGTTTGGGCCAAAGAGAGTTCTGCCAAGGATCTAGCACCCTGCCTTTTGCAACGGCTAATTCATCTTGCCAGAAGTTTGCTGACCAGCTTGGTTGCGATACGAGCGAGGTTGCCAATGCCACTGCATTCTGCCACTTCGTCGGACTTGCAACGATTTCAACCCTGATGAATCCGGGAGCACGAACCACTCTGGGAGCTACCCCCGCGGTAGAACCAAAAAAGCTCACTTCTCTCGGCCCATATGTCACCGAAATTTCGCCAACACTGTGGCTGATCACTTCCCAAGCCGCATCTTCTCGCTCAAAGTTTCGATCACGCCATAGGTAGGCGTGGATCGTCACAACGTTTGCGTTTGGATCTGGCAGTTCCAGAACCGAAGCTTTCACCCCGACTTGAAGAGTCGCCACGGCAACGAGTGCTGATATCATCGTGTTCCCTCTATGTGCATAGCTGAACCTTGCCAGTCGCGGAGCGCATCCCAAATTTCGTCATCAGTTAATCCGTAAGCCGTATCTCGCATGCCTTCTAAGTTAAAAGTGGGCTGTTGCCTCAGGAGCTTGGCTTTCATAACCGCGTAATCTGGGCCGCGTAGCAACATTCCGTTGCACCACATCACCGCCATCCCACGGCTAAGAGGAGCAATTCGCCGCAGATCCTCTTCTCCGTAGCTTCGGAGCTTTTCCAGCGTTACCGCAGAATCTGCGTAAAGCAATATCGGCCCACGGTCGCAACTTGCTTCGTATGTGACCACGATTCCAGGGAGCATTCGCTGCATAGCTAACGCAGTTCCAAGCCGGGCGAGCGTCATCGGACGGTCTATGCCGGCCGAAATCACAGCCCGCGCGTTACCCGCACCGTTAACTGTCGTTTTCTTCCCAATAGATTCAAGTACGTCTCTCGGCGCGAACATCACTTTGCTTTGCGGTGCAGCAGAAAGCACTTCTGTTGCCCGCAAGGCAATTACTGCCGGGTCAATATCGCCAGCGATGAAGAGCGACAATCCCCCACTCGCAAAAAATGCGGATGCCGAGCTCGCTAACTTCTCCGGCGTTAGGGTTGCCATCGCTTTGATGTCACCATGAACCGAAGGAACGGCTGGTTCAAACAAGCCTGCCCACGCGGCATCTAAGAACGGAGCAAAGTTGGCTCGAAAGGCTCCTTCTTCATCGATAATTCTGATTTCCTTATCGATTTCTTCTTGGCTGGTTTTGAGCGGCGCGAACAGTTCCCGAATTGCTTCTACCGCAATCGCGGCTTTGTCGCTCGGCCCCATGATAACGAAACTTGCGCCGTCTCGTTCTGTGCGAGCGACAAGAGCCAAACCCATAGATTCCAGCCGGCGATCTAACATCCCATCTGGCCCTTTTGCGATTAAGTGCTCAAGCAGGTGACGAGTTCCTGCCACGCCTCCATCACCTGGCATAGAGGCCTGAGAAACAAACAAGCTGACGATAACTTCACCTTTATCGGCGGTTCGCTCGATACGGTACTTGGCTCCGTTCGGAAGTTCTTTTTGCAAGATGTCATCGGATTGCCCGATGAGAAAAGCGCAAGCGAGTGAGGCAAACATTAGCGTAAGTAACTGGCTCCGTTAATATCTATGACATTGCCGCTAAGATATGCAGCTTCATCGCGTAACAAGAACGAAACGACTGCCGCACAGTCTTCTGGTCGAGCCATTCGGCCAAGCGGAATCCCCGCCAAGATTTCTGGAAGTCGGTCTCCCATCCCTTCTCGGGCCATTGCGGTTTCCACCCAACCCGGCGCAATTGCAAAGTGTTGCACGTTCTTCCCTGCATGCTCGACGGCTAGAGCTTTGGTTAAGTTCAAAAGTGCCGCTTTGCTGGCAGAATAAAATGCGGCGCCAGGTTCACCCCTGTGCCCGACCCGGCTACAAACGTTAACGACTTTCCCGCCACCGCTGGCAATAAAGTGCTTAGAAGCATCGCGAACTAACCATGCGGGAGATTCAAAGTTTACGGTCATACACCGGTTGAAGGCGGTTTCAAAAACCGCATCGTTGGATTCTGCGAAATCCATAGTGAGATAGACGCCTGCATTGTTCACGAGCGCGTGGATTGGCCCATCCTTCAAAACCCGCTCCATCAGTTTTCTGGCGAGGCGTACATCGCCCAGGTTTGCTTCGTATACTCCGCTTGCGCGGTCGCCTAATAACTGGACAACTTCATCGGCATCTTTGCGTTTTTCGTTGAAATGCGTTGCCACTTGCCACCCGTCGGTAGCGAGCCTGAGAGCAATCGCTTTTCCAATTCCGCGAGAAGACCCCGTCACAAGGACTCTTTTTGATGCCATGCACTAAACTGTGACACAGATTGACGCGTATATTCCTTAGACTCAGCCGAGAGAATCAATGAAATTTAACCAAAAGTGGCCCATCCTATTTACACCAGTTGTCGGAATCTTGGCATTTGGGGTGTTTTTTAGTCCAAAACCAAGCGCAAAACCGATGCCTCAGGCTTCCCCGGCTGGAGTCAAAGCCGTTACTTACGCTGAGCATGTCGCTCCGATTCTCAATAACAGTTGTGTTAAATGCCACAGGCCAGGACAGTCGGCTCCATTTTCGCTAATCGGCTACGATAACGCCAAACGATACTCAGACATGATTGCTCTTGCGACTTCCAAGAAGCGTATGCCGCCCTGGAAGGCGGTTCCGGGCGATGTTGCTTTCTTAGATGACACCCACCTCAGCGACGAACAAATCACGCTTCTGAGTGCATGGGCGGATGCTGGGGCACCACGCGGGGACAAATCGATAGAACCAGCAACTCCAACATTTACTGAAGGCTGGGCTCTCGGAAAGCCAGACATGCTCCTGGAAATGCCTTATGAATTTGAACTTGGTGCCGATGGAAGCGACGAATACTGGAACTTCGTCATCACCCCCAATATCACTAAGCCAACCTATGTTTCTGCGATTGACGTAGAACCAGGTAATAAGCGAATTGTCCACCACGTTATCGCGTTTTTGGATAAGAAGCAGCAAGGCAAAAAGTTAGTTCAATCTCGAGGGGACAAGAAGTCAGGTTACAAAACCACTGGCGGTGGCGTTGGATTCACTCCTGATGGTTCGCTGGGCGGCTGGGCGCCGGGAGCCAAGCAATCTCGACTGCCCGATCACGCAGGAATGCTAATTGAGCCGGGCACTGATATCATTCTGCAAGTCCACTACAACAAGAGTGGAAAGCCTGAGAAGGATCAAACCAAGGTTGCGGTCTATTTGAATCAAGGCGTGCCGAAGGAGCAGGTTGATGTCGCGTTTATTCCGAATCCGTTTATTCGCATTCTTCCAGGCAAAGCTGAACAGAAGTTCAAGACAGAAATTCCAATTCCGGCAAAGATCAAAATCTATTCGCTGATGCCGCACATGCACTTGCTGGGCCGCGAAATGAAAGCCACGGCAATCTATCCCGATGGTAAAGAAAAGATGCTGATCGAAGTCAAAGATTGGGATTTCAACTGGCAGCTCATCTACAACTTGAAAACGCCAGAGATTCTGCCAGCGGGAAGCAAGTTGCGTTTGGAAGCCGAATATGACAATTCGGTTGATAATCCGTTCCAGCCCCACGATCCACCCAAATTAGTGCGGTGGGGTGAAGAAACCACAGACGAAATGATGCTGTTAGTCGCTGGGATTACGGTTCTCAAAGACTGACACTATTTGAGGGCCGATGAAGACTAGTCAGCAAAAACATCGGCTCCGCGTTTTGACCAAAGTTGTTCTATTCATCGCCTTCATTGTAGGGATGATCGGACTTTCGTTGTTACCAATTCTCAAAATCAAACAGCCGGATATTCTCACGACGATTCTGCTCACAAAAGATGGTGGCGGAATTCAACCGGAAATAAAAGGCGAAGAATTCAGCGAAATGGTGAGCACATATGGTCAAACAACGGGAAACGGAGACTTCAAATACGATTGGCCCCAAAACGTAAGAGAAGTTTTAGGTGACAAGTCAGAAGCACGGGTCTTAGACTATGAGCTCGCAAACTTGATTCTGGATAAAGACTCAGAAAAGTTCATTCAGTTCAATACCTGGGATAATTTGCGCGAGGAACCTTACCAAAGAATCACCATTCTCATCCGACGCAAAACACCTGATTCCATCCAAATCAACCTGAAAGGGATACCACTACAAAAAGAAAGCAATATCTTTACTACAACTCAATATTCTTGTAACGATAAAGGGTGCACTTTGGAAAAAAGCAGCTGGGTTCAGCCCGTCGATTTATGGGCGTACTTAGATTAAGCAAAATAACTAAAATAAAGAACCCCGACCTGAGATGGTCGGGGATTTTTTTTATGCACCCAGGAGATCAAGTTCATGACGAAGCCCGATCAACGAGTCGTTGGGTTCGCTAAAACCCGTACTCTCCCAGGTGGTTCCGTTTATGGTTATCCATCGTGTGGCACCACCTCCTTTGGTTTTTAGATTTATCGCCTGGCAAGCCAACCGACTATTAAACAGACGTCTTTTGGGGAAAGTCAGTTGCAACGAAATGAACTAATTTGTGCCGGATTCCGCAGTTGCAGTTGATAACATCTGGTCAGCCGAAGCAACGTCGCGCTGAGCAGAATCAACGTTCATTCTCAGGCGATCCATCAAGGTGGCAAGTCCAAGAACCGTGGTGACAGTAAAAGTCTCTTTGGTTTCAGGAACCGTGCAGATCATCAATCTCACCGATCCACTATTCCAGAAAGCGTACTTCGCAGTTCGACCTTCAATTTTGGTCGTCGGCTCACCGTACACAAAGGTGTAGCGGGTGAGGATGTCATCGTGTTTTTCCTGCGAAATCGAATTCCAGGCATCGAGCGCAAGAACAAGGTCATCTTCTCTACCGACCATTGAAACTGTTCTTTCTGGGGACTCCCAACCTACAGAATTGAATCCACTGCCAAATCCCGGTGGGAGTTCTTTGAGAAGCACGGCTCGATCTGGCTTGCGGAATCCGCCAATCAACGAGGCTCCAAGTTTTTGACCAAGCCGAACCGAAGATTGCGGGGTCATCAGTGCCAGATTGCTGGTCAGTGCATCACTGTCAATAGTGATGTCGTCTGCGGTGACGGTTTCGGTTTGTACGCCGTTGACGGTGAACTGTGAAGCATCACAACCGACGATGAACATCATCGGAACCAAGAGGATTAAGTGAGCAACGCGCGGCTTCATTGTTTATTTTATTGACAAAATCTTGTACTTTTGCAAACCACCGGGCGTTTCGACTTCAATCGTGTCGCCTTCTGATCTTTCGAGTAACGCCGTGCCCATCGGTGAAGCAACGGAGATCAAATCGTTTGCTGGGTCGGCTTCAAACGCCCCAACCAGAGTGATGTTCATTTTGTCGCCCCATTCCAAATCTTCTAAGGAAATCTTTGAGCCAAGGCTCGCGGTTCCATCAGTCGCTTTTGCTTCTACGATTTGTGCATGCAGAACAATCCGTTCCAACTCAGCGATGCGTGATTCGAGACGAGTTTGGTTTAACTTTGCTTCGTGATACATAGCGTTTTCACGCAAGTCACCGTGCGACTTAGCCTCGCGAATGTTATCCGCGATGCGTTGTCTTTCGTGACCTTTCAGGAATTCAAGCTCCTTTTTGAGCTTGTCAAATCCTTCTTGAGAAAGCATTGTATCGTTCGACATATGAACTTATCATTCTACATCACGCACAGCTTGAACCCAACTCGGTCCTCATACGCCTAGGCATACGGTTGATCCGAATCCCATTTGAGCTGTTCGGTTGGAGTGGCTCTTTCTTCTAGATGCAGAAGATCAACGGCCTTTTTGCCGACTCGGCGTCCAACTAGCATTTCTTCGTCGACGACTTGATCGGCTCCCACCATATCGAGTTCTTCAGCGTAAATGTGATACCGGCTCCGACTAATCACTGGAACCTGCGGTGCGAGTTGCTTGCACATAGAAACCGCCATACGGCAGGCTGTGTGGTCGCTGATTGTGACAATCACGGCCTTGGCAGTTGGTACGCCAGCGATTTCCAAAAGCTCGATGCTTGATGCATCGCCGATAATCGCGCGGTGTCCGCAAGATTCGGCCAGTCGAACCAGCTTCGGGTCAAGGTCAATGACTAACTTGGGCCAATCCACGGAAGCGATCACCGAGCAAGCGGCTTGTCCAGCCTCACCATAGCCAATAATCACCAAGTGTCCAGACATCACATTTGGCCTGGCTTCCCGCTCGCTACGGGCCAGCTTACGGGCGGGGAAAATTCGCTTGGCAATGCTCCGGGCGAAGGGCAAAGCATGAGCCACGGTAAACGGTGTCACGACTAAGGTCACCAAAGTTGTGGAAATAACGAGTTGGAATACGTCCTTCGTCAGTAGGCCGCCTTGCTCCCCGATGCTCATCAAAACAAATGAGAACTCTCCAATCTGGCTTAACGTGATCGCTGTCGCCATGACTTCAATAATCCCGCGTACAAATGGCCGCAAGGCAAAGTAGGTTGCTACTGCTTTGACAAGCAAAACAACAATAGTTGCGCCAAGCACCCAGTGCAAGTGCATCGCCATCCAAGTGAGATCGGCAAGCAGTCCAACACTCACAAAAAAGATCGTCACAAATAACGTTCTGAGCGGCAACATATCCGACCGCATTTGGTCGGAGAATTTAGAATCCGCAAGCAGCATCCCGGCGAAAAATGCTCCGAGCGCAGGCGAAAGTTTGAGTTCATGAGCCGCCCAAGTGGCTCCCACACAAGTAACAACGGCGAGGATGATCGGTAGTTCTCGATTTTGTGCCACCACTTTTTCGTGCAGAAGCCGGGGCACAACTTGGCTCACAAAAATGATCAAGACAACTACTAAGAAAATCGCTCCCATGATTGCCTGAGTGACTTCTTGAGCGATTCGGTTTGAGCCAGATGCAACAAAAGTGACCGCCAATACGAGCGGTACAACCGCGATATCTTGAATGAGAAGAACTCCCAACGCGGTTTTGCCATGTACGGAATCAAGATCGTTTCGATTTCTTAGAACCCGCATAACAACTGCAGTTGAACTCAATGAACCAGCCGCCCCCAGAACAAACGCCGCCTGCAAACTTAATCCAAATGCCGCACCGACTCCTGTAAACACAATTACACAAGCAAGCACCATGGCGGCACCGCCGAACAATATCCCCGAACCGAGCCGCTTCAAACTTCGCCAACTGAATTCCAAGCCGATAGTAAACAGGAGCAGAGCTACGCCGATCTCGGCAATGACTTTGACCTGCTCGTTTTCTTGAACTAGCCCGAATCCGCCCTGCCCGACCGCCGCACCAGCAAGCAAATATCCAATGATCGAACTGATTTTTAGTCGCTCAAAAATAAGGCCAAGCAAGAGGGCCGCCGATAAGGCGATCAATAAATCTAGAATCATTCCCCAACCGGTGTTCATGGTTGGTTAAGCCTTGCGGATCGCTCGGTCGTAAACTGCTTCCATCCGCTCCATCATTTGTTCGAACGTAAACCGCTCGTGAATGAGTTGAAGAGCGTTGGTGCCCATTTCCTTTCGCTCAGCTTCGTGGTTAAGCAAATAATTCATGCCGCCGCTGAATGCTTCTGCGGTCTGATCAACTAGTAACCCAGTTTTTTCGTGAATGACGAGTTCATCCACTCCGCCGATGTTTGCCCCGACTACTGGGCGCTCGCGAGCCATGCTTTCGATAACCGCTAGCGGACACGCTTCGGCAGAACTCGGAAGGATCGAAAAATCCATTGCGTCAAGCAATCGGGCAACGTCGTCTCGATTGCCAGTAAATGTCACTCGTCTGTCTAAGTCGCGACGAGAGACTTCTTTCTTGAGAAAGTCCGAAAACTCGCCTTGGTCGCGCCCTACAAACATGATGTGGGCATCGGGCGATTCGGTCAGAACTTGCGGTAATGCGTTGACGGCTATGAGATGGCCTTTTTCTTCTGCAACCCGACCTACAAGTCCAACCAGCTTGCGTTCTTTTGGAATCCCAAATTCATCGAAGACATCAGTCGATGATGGGTAGCTCACATCGTGAAAATCTGTACCGTTGTGAACAACATCAATGTAGTTTGCTGGGACACCCGCATTGGTGAGCAAACCTTCGATGTAGTTGCTAACTGCCACCATGCGGTTTGAGCCCCGCGCCGCCATCCGATAAACAAAATAGTTCGTTTTCACGTGCACGCTGCATACCAAAGGGGTGCCAGCAAATGCGGTTGCAACAAGGCTGAGGTAGGCGGCCCGACTGAGGTGGGCGTGGACTAAATCGAACTTTTGGCGTCGAGCGAGAGACACCATGTAGCGCATGGCCGCAAATCCGCTGGCTTTACGCATATCGAGCTGGTGAACTGGGATATCTTCGTTTTTGAGTTCGTCCCGAATCCAGTCAATGGGAGGACTGACGACCTCCACGTGGTGGCCCTCAGATCGAAGGCGACGGGCAAGCGCAACCGTATGTCGCTCAGCCCCCGACGTGGCAGAACTAGAAACCACTTGGAGAAATCGTAAAGATCGCACGCTCGCTCCCGCTCATACCCTTTGCAATTATACCAATCTCAAGCCCCATAGAAAGTGCCATAAGTAGCGTATCCTCATTCTTATGGCTAACCCTATTCGGAGTGGAATTGACTTACTCCGAAACTGGCCAGCATTTAGAGTCTTCCAACATAGAGACTTTCGTTTACTGTGGTTTGGTGCCCTCATTTCATTTACTGGCACGCAAGTTCAAATGGTCGCCCAAGGGGCTTATGTTTATCACATTACCGGAAGCAAAACCTCGTTGGGGATGGTCGCCTTTTTCAGCATGATTCCGGTGACTTTCTTGAGCCCAATCGTAGGCGTCTTAGTTGACTTGTTGGATCGCAGGAAAATCCTTATTGCGACCAGTACAATTTTGGGATTGGCTGCAGTGTTTAACGCAACGGCAGCTTCGCTCGGAGTCTTAACCTTTGTTCAAATTCTCTGCGTTGCTTTGATTGGGGGCTTGGTGCAGTGTGTTGAGCCGACCTCGCGACAAACCATTGTCCGCGAAGTTGTGGGCGAAGAGCAACTCGCTCAAGCTGTTCCGTTGCAAGCTATGACATTCAATTTGGCTCGGGCAGTTGGCCCCGCACTGGGTGGGATACTGACAGCCGCATTCGGAATAGCTATTTGCTTTTGGGTAAATGCCGTCAGCTACATCGCGATACTTTACGCGGCGGTCGCTTTGCGAACCAGGATTCAACCCCGTACGACTCGCGCTCAGCCGATCAAGGACTTGATCTTTGAGGGGATGCTTTTTACAATGCGTGACCGCTCTCTGCGCATGCTGTTTATCATGGAAGGGGTTCTTTCTACTTTTGGGGTTCCCTATATCTTCCAAATGCCCGCTATTGCCAAGGACTTGCTTCACCTTAACGAAGCCGGACTGGGCTTATGTTACAGTTCCGTTGGAATAGGTGCACTGATCGGTCTGATAACAACTGCAACGATTTCCAGCAAGCCACTCAAAACAAAGATCGTACTGATCGCGATGTGCGGGTTTGGGGTGAGTATGGTCGCCCTTTCATTCACCAAATCTATATACTTTGCCGCTCCAGCATTGGCGTGTTTGGGAGCAGGGGCGATTTCACAATTCAACACCACAAATACCCTTTTTCAGTTGCTCTCACCCCCGGCCCTGCGAGGGCGGGTTCTTTCGATGCATATGTGGGCGATTGCCGGTTTGGCACCGCTCGGCAACCTAGCAATGGGTTCGCTAGCTGACGGAATCGGCCTATCGCGTACTCTTTTGTTCGGCGGCACGATTGTGGGGATCGGTGGAATCGTCGCCTTTATGCTGCGTAAGAACTTGAGAGAGCCTGATCAATAAAAAACGGGCCAGAAATTTCATCTGGCCCGTTAATGATGGTTCGCTAAGAACTAATCGTCATCTAGCTTGGCTTTTACGCCAGTCATGTTTGAACCGGACACGCTTCCATCTACTTCAACAAGTCCCCCTGCTAGCAAAGCCGCAAAGAATGTCGCCTGATTGATAGAATCACCATTGTCGTTACGGTATGTGGCATTTGAGTTCATTGTCACGTTGATTTGGGTACCGTGACCGCCGTTAAATCCGCTCCAACTCACTAAGGTAACAGTAAATGACCGTGCCTCAGGGTTAATGTTGGAGAGATAGCCGTGGATTTCATGAGGATCATTTCCACCTCCGCCGCCGCCACCGCCACCGGAGTTCCTGAATTCAACCCGCTTAGCGAGAATCGTTCCTCCGCTGTATGTGCCTTCAACTTTTACAACACGTCCGGCAGTAATTGCACCAAAGAAGGTCGCCTTAGAGACGGTTGTCCCGTTTTCATCACGATATTGGGTGCTGCCATTAGTGGTGATATTCAAATTTCCGCCTAGGCTGCCCGCAAAGCCTTCCCATTCCGACATTGAGATGGAAATAGTTCCTGCGGATTCATTCCATAAAGTGGCACCTCCTCTCGCTTCTTGGTAACCGTCATCGCCTGCCCCATCCTCTAACTTGGCCTTTAATGCGGTCATAGTGTTTGTATTGGAGTCGTAGGTTCCTTCGACTTCTGCTGAGCCGGAACTCAAAGCAGCAAAGAACTCTTGAGCCGTAATCACTACACCGCCGCGGTTGAAGAATCGTGTTGAACTATTGGTTTGAATCAGAACCCAAAGATCACTTGGTAAGAATCCTCTAACAAGTTCCGCCTTGACTTCAAATTGCAAACTTCCGAAATTTGCATTTCGTACGAGACCCTTGACCTTGTCTTCATCGGAATTAGCTGGCCCATCCTCAATCTTTACAACTGTTGCCAGAAACGCTCTTGTTGTCGTTGAAAATGTGCCTCTTACTTCCACTACCTTTCCGTTAGCAATGGTAGGCGATGGCGCTCCATTGCTATTGAGGATCACCGTGTTGACATCCGTTCTCACTGGAACAGCACTGCCGGATGCGGTTGTTACCGTCATTGTGAAGTTAGGGGAAGTGCCGCCTAAATTACTCACGGTGCCTTTGAAATCTTCGTTGATGTGATTCGCAGGATTGTCTAATCCTGAACCACTGAAAATCGTCACAACCGGAGTTACAAAACCACCTGATAAATTCCACTGAGAGAGATCAAAGTCAAATGTGACCGATGATCCTGCAGTAGCAGAAATTGGTGTTCCTGGCGTTACTGTGAAGCGAGATTTTCCGTTCGGAAGATCAAAAGTCGAAGCAAATGCTGCCGTCGTGCTTGTAGTAGCTCCCGTAGTGAATAGCTCTAGATTTCTACCAACCGTGAACTTGATGCTCGTTACAGGTTGAGATGGAAAACTTGACACTCCAAGGAATTGGAATAGGTTTGAGCTACCGTTGTTTAAAGCGCGCAGATCAACAACTTGACCTGCACTAGAATCAAAGACTTTGGTGCTACCACCAGAATGTTCGAGTTCAATTTCGTGAATCCGGATCCAAACATGGTCGTAACCAGCATCCAAATTGTCTGTAACAAACATCGAGACTCCGGAGGAACTTCCGGTGGAACCCCCGCCGCCGCCGCAACCAGCGATGAGTCCCAAAAGCAAAGCTGCAAGTAGCCCAATCAGCCACTTAATCTTGTGTTTTGAAATCATTTTTCTCCCAGGGCATTGCCCCAAATCGCAATGCATACATCGTATGCATCACTTTTTATACAGCGATAGTGCTGAAAAAATTGCT
The DNA here is from genome assembly GCA_019638675.1 of Fimbriimonadaceae bacterium. Classification (GTDB taxonomy): domain Bacteria; phylum Armatimonadota; class Fimbriimonadia; order Fimbriimonadales; family Fimbriimonadaceae; genus UphvI-Ar2. The sequence goes on from JAHBTE010000001.1 coordinate 2,673,258, forward strand.
AGGATCAAAAAAACCGCAAGAAACTGATTGTTAAGAAAATCTGCACACTTTTGTATAGTTTTGAACTTATTTACTGAACAAATTGCAATAGCAACTGTTCAGCGATTGATCCTACTTCATGACTTATCTTTATTCTCTAAGGCTCGCGTTGACCATCGTCGAGTAATGCTTTCTGGCTTCTTCTGAGATAAAGAAAGTCTGCGCCATAAACACAACGGTTAACCCCGTATCTCGATCGTGCCAATATTCCGTTCCGAACGCGCCTGTGTGCCCAAACGAACCAAGATTCCGAAGTGTTCCCTGCGCCATTGGGCTACGAATGATTGACCAACTCAAGCCGTAACCCCGAGAATTATTGCCATCCGTCATCAAATCGCCAGTATTCAGGCTCGTCATCAGACGAACGGAATTCGGAGACAAAACTGACTTCTGAGAACCGAACCGGAATGAATCAATAAATTTCCCCATATCTGCCGCGGTTGAATAAAGCCCGCCTGCTCCGTTTGCAAACTTTGCCCCGGCACGGAAGCGATCATTTTGGAATGGAACCAATGCTCCTTTATCCTTTGTATAAACCTGAGCTAAACGAGGGCGTAATTTCTCGGGCAGGAAGAACGATGTCTCAGCCATACCAAGCGGCTTGAAAATTTCGGTGGTCACGAATTCATCGAACAAACGACCGGAAGCGATTTCAACAATCACCGCAATAGTTGAAAAACCAACTCCTGAATATCGCACGACGGTTCCGGGCTCCGTGCGAAGTGGTTCAGTTCCCAACAACTTGGCGTACTCTTTCAGCGGCAGTTTTGCCTTATCCTCGTCTGAAATCCCACCGGGATCATCTGAAGCTAATCCGCTTGTGTGAGTGAGTAGGTGGCGAATAGTGGGCTTACTGGCGGCCTTTTTTAGAGTGCCGTCCTCGCCTTTGACTTCAATTCCTTTGAACTGCGGCAAGTAGTTTTCAATAGGATCATCGAGATTGATTAAGCCCCGCTCTATGCAGATCATTGCGGCTGTGGCGGTTACTGGTTTAGTCATCGACATCACCTGAAAAATCGTGTCGGTTTTCATGAGCTTTTTTTGCTCTAAATCCGACCAGCCGAAGGCATTCAGCGCAACTACTCGACCATCAAGCATGACTAATCCGACGGCACCAGCGAGATCGCCCGAATGAATGTGCGCCCTTAAGCGATTATTAGCAAGCTCCATTTTTTGGGGGTCGATTTTGTAAGTTGGATAATTTTGAGTAGCTAGGATCAGGTTCGTTGCAATTAGGGTCGTCATCATAGTTTTTTGCTCACTTTGCGAATCGTATCGATGACCGTGCCATCCACCCAGGTGACAAGTCCAATCGTCGTTTCGTCCGGTTCGAATTGTTCTGGTTTGCCACCTGCGAGAATCTCCGATTCTCTTTGAATTTCTTGAATACTTTTGAGCGGTAGTCCAGAGCCTTTCGCCGAATCAATCAAGTCTTGCCGCATCGGATTGATAGCGATTCCGCGTTCAGTGACGATTACGTCGATCAGTTCGCCCGGGCCGCAAAGAGTAGTCAACTCATCCCGGATAATGGGGATGCGGTTGCGGATTGACGGCACGGCCAGAATCGTGCATTGGCTAAATAAAGCGTCCTGCCAACCACCGATGCCATGTAGAAGTCTTCCATCTGAATGGGTGACCACATTAGCATTGAAGTTGATGTCAACTTCAGTCGCTCCTAAAACAGCACAATCTAGAATCGAAGCAAAATTTCCTTTTGTGTGATAACAATAACTGTTTAGTGGTGTGGTCATCACGTGGTTCGGATTCTCCCGAATACTGCGAACGCCTTCAAGATCAAAGGTTTGACCATCCAAAATGGCTCCCACCTGCCCGTTCTCTAGCATCTCAACCAAGTATTTTGTGCTTCCACCGCGGGCAAACGAAGCTTTGATTCCACTGGTCGCCATCATTTGCTGAACGTACACAACAAAGCTCAAAGATATGCCGCCAGCTCCGGCCTGGAATGACCAGCCCTCTCGTAGAATCCCCGCTGCTTTTACGAATTCAGCTGCTAGCCGCGCGATTCGTTGACGTTCTGGGGAACTGGTCAGAACGGTGGTTCCCGCAACAATTTGATTCGGGTCGCCGATCGTATCGAGTTCCACCACTTGATCAACTTTATTGCCAGCTATTTGCCACGGAACGCAGGGAAATTCCACCAAATTATCCGTGACGACTATGGTGTGATCGGCATATTCTGAATCTGCCACCGCAAACCCTAGACCGCCGCAAGCAGATTTACCAATCGCACCGGTGCAGTTTCCAAAATAATCGCTGGATGGTGCCGCAATAACGGCAATGTCAACGTGGACGTCACCATCTTGAATTGAGCGGTATCGGTTCCCGTGTGATCTCAGCACCGCAAGGCCGCGCATTCTGCCTTCGGTAGCATAGTCGCCGAGCGGGCCGTTTAAACTCCCTTCAATGTGATGGATGGTGCCATCTTCGAGGTATGGGATGAGAGCTTCGTGACATGGGAAAACTGCGCTCGGAAACCATACGATATCCTTGACTCCCAACGAGCGAATCGCTTCAAATAGCTGGAGGGCCACTTCATCGCCATTCCTTAGGTGGTGATGAGTAGAAACCACCATCCCGTCGCGCAATCCAGCCTTTTTTAGAGCCTCAAGTATTGTCGGTGTGCGTTTATCACCATTTGGTGGATAGTCAGCACTGGACTTTACTTTTGGCGCAACTCGATTCGACCGCAAAGGTTCCTGGGCTATTCCGCGATAGCCAGCCATATCGAAGCCGGATAAATCTGGGATCATTCGACCAGCGGCGTTTTTTATCAACTCAGGTTGCCTCCACCAGACTGTTCAATTAGCCGTTTGGCTCGCAGGTAAGTCGGCAAATCAGCCATGGAACCATCGACGCCAATTACTCCGCCACCGCTCACTTGAGCCGAATTGTAAGTCTCTACTATTTGATTAGCCTTTTCTAGCTCTTGTGGCGTAGCACAAAAGCCTCGATGAACTGCGTCAATTTGGTTTGGGTGGATGCACCCGATTCCCTCGTAACCTGCGTTTCGCGCTTGCCGGGCGTACTCTTCAACTTCATCCAGATTCTGAAATCCTGGGAAAACCGATGCTAGGGGCATGATTCCCGCCGCTCGGGCGGCATTTAATACCCTTGCCCGGGCAAAAGAGCTCTCTGATTGTTCAATGGTGCGGGTCGCCCCGATATCCGTAACGTAATCTTCCAAGCCTAGAGAAAGTGCAGTAATTCTTTCGGAGCAAGATGCGATTTCAAATGCATGCTCCACTCCTAAAGCCGATTCTATGAGCGGGATCAGCCTGACATGCGAGCCGCTATCGTCTAAAATCGCATCCACTCGCAGTACGTCATCGGCACACGTAATTTTGGGCAGAATAAACGTAGCAACCGATGACTGAGCCAAGGTCGCAATATCAAAGTCTCCTTGAGGCCCGGAATTCACTCGAACCATGAGTTCGATCCCACTCCAATCCAGCATCTCACTGGCAAACGCCGCCATCGCCAAAGCCTCAACCTTTCGGTTAGCGTGAACAGATTCCTCTAAGTCCAAAATCACTGCATCGGGCCTGAATAGCGGCGCGTTCGGAATCAGCTTTGGAGTGTTGGCAGGAACGTACAAACGAGATCGCCTCAGACCCGTTGGGAGATACCGTTTTTCCGAAACCATAGGCGGAATCGAAACGCCCGAAGCCAGACAAAATGCCGCGGTAAGCCGCGCGATCCAAGTCATCGGCAAGGCTCCGGAGTCTATGCATTTCAAGTGAACCTTCGGCTTACCAAACTGTTTGGCAATTGTTTCAATTTGATGCGTTATGGATTGATCGAAAAGGGGTGAGGTGCTACTAGAAAATTCAAAACTGAATTGGGCCGAGGGCGTTACGGTAATTTCGACATCAGACCGGACTTCACCGCCCGCATAGCCTACTGCAAAGCTCACTGCCAAGCCACCTGTAACCACGTTGTCCGCCAAGCTCCGTCATGCCGCCCCCCGCACTTCCAGTACGGCGTCATCAGAATGGGATCGCGACCTGCTTGCCGCAACTCCGCCGACGATTCTCCAACAACTGAAAACACTGATTCTGGTGCTAACTGAGGCAGGCGGAGAGTTTCCTGAGTTCGATAGCCTGCAAATTTTCCGGTCGCCAAAACTTCTCTTCCTAGCTTGACGCTGACGTATTCTTCCCGAACGATTTCTTGCCCGTGGTGATCTACCGAATGAACCTGCGTTATTACTTGGAACCGCTTGCTGATTCTAAACTTTACGGTTTCCGAAAGGGAGTCGAATAAAAGCCAGTCTCCATCTATGCGAACATCCGATGGTAAGTCAACGACCTTGAATCCCGGTGAGATAAAAATAGCTAGCGACGTAACCTTCCTTGAGGTTATCGTCACGTCCTCTCCGTCGACAGTTAGTTCTATTTCTGCACCGCTTGCCGTAGTGAATTCGCACGATGCTAAAAATAGTACGGCCGGATGATCATGCTTCTTTCCGACCAGGTTTGCCTCCGCGTAGGCGAGACCGATCGCTCCACTTGACTTACAACATGCCCAATGGTAAGTGTTATTTCGGCGTCCATTTGGGAACGTGAAATAGCACCAATCCGCGCCATTTTCATCAATCGCGCCGAGAACAGAATTGTATAAAGTCTTTTCTACTTCTTCCAAATAAGAAGATTCGCCAGTCACTTCGAACAAGCGGTGCGAAATGATCATCCAGGTAACCGACGAGCACGTCTCCACCATTCCGCACGGATCAAAAAAGTCCGGCGGGTTAAAGACCTCTTTATGCGTTGCAATCCCTCCCCAGGGGCCACCCATCGGGGTCAAGTGGTAGTCGCGAACGTTTTCCCAAATACGCTTCACTAAGTTGATCAAATCGTTTCGATCTAAAAGTAACCCTAGTTCTAAAACGCCTTTCAAGCACCACAGGAGTTGATAAGATTTCCCTGTTCCGATTTGCGATGCATCCTTGGCGTTCCAAAAATCTAACCCAGAATCAACCGCTTGGTTAAGTATTTTCATAGCTAGATCAGAATATCGATCGTCGTTCCACCTTTGTGCCATCAGGGCTAGAGGTTCCAAAACTACTAAGCTACTGAGCCCCTCGTGATTACCCTGATCGGTTGGCCAGCGATGAGTTCCAAATTCAATTAGCAGTAACTCGCCAATCTTTTTTGCGGTGTCATCGGCTCGCTCACAACCAGGAATATCTGCGACTTCGAGCAATCCCAGAAGCATCCACGCGTGAACCCACACATCCCAAGTTCTTACTCCTTCTGCTTTCTGATTGGTAAACCGAGATTCGGCGGCTTCCGCGTACGTTCCCAAATAGCCAGAATCCTCTTGCTGATTGGCAAGGAAGTTAACTACTTTTGAAATCCGACCCGCCCATTCATCAGATTGGTTTGCTTGATAAGTGAGCCCCGCCGCCATGAGCCACTTTCCTGCGTGTTCGCCGTACCAATCGCCAGTTGTGCACTTATCCTTCTGGTCTGGATGGAACAACCTCAGCGGCTCAGATTCCTCATCTTGAATAAACTTTTTGAGTCGGGCATCTTCGCTTTTGCGAATCACTTCGCCTAGCTCGCCGCCTAGACGTACCTTTGATACAGTCTTGCTCACAGCGGCTCGATCCTTGGTGTGCCTGCCCCTAAGCAACCGGACGTAACCGCAAACGCAAACGCACCCGATTCGAGCGGATCGTCTTCATCGGATGCCTGCAAAATGAGTTCGCCATCAATGAAAAGTCGCAATTTATTGCCGACCACTTCCACTGAAACTTCGTAATCCTCAAATGGCTTCCATGGGAAAGAAACTCGAGCGAGCGAAGTTACGCCATCGAGTGCCTTTTCTAGTCGTACCTCGCCTGGTGCACCGAACAAAAATGCGTAATAGCGGCGGGTTCCTTGATAACGCACGGCGATTCCACCGGATTCTGCCATTCGTGGAGTTACACGGCAACTCACGCGGTAATCCTTCCACTCTCGGTGGCCCTGCGCTAAGAATCCGGTTCCAGAATTCATTGCAAGGTACTCGTATCTATCGCGGATCGGAGCAAACCTATCCAGAGCGTTTGCCCAAGCGCGGTACCACATGGTTCCCTCAACCGGGGGCCAAGAAGTTGATGGAATGTTCTTCCAGTCCATTCGCTCAAGGAACAGCTCGCCTTCTTCCAACTCAATTCCAATGTGGTGAATCGGATAGCCTTGAGTATCTGGAATCACCCACTCAATAGTCTGGAGACTCTGGTCATCTACGGTGAACTCAGTGCCTTCAAACCGCTGAGTTTCGTCAGCGGCATCATAACATTCTATGAACAGGCGACCTTTAGCTTTTCCGATAGCTCTCAAGTCAACTTCCACCTGATGACCGCTGTAAAGGGTTGGACAAGCCACCAAAACGTAGCCCGTCACCATGTCTTTTGTGTCAGGCGGAATAAATGTAGGAGTCGCAACTCTTAGCGGATTTAATGAATGTGCTTCTCGCCGTAACTTCAAGCCCGGTAAAGATTCATCATCGTTCCAAAAACCGTGCTCTACGGAACCACTTTCGGGGTTCTGAGCGCGGAACCCTTGTACCGAGCCAGCAAAACCAAAGTGGAACCGTGCGCCATTCTTAGGTGAAACTCCAGGCTCTCCTTTAATCTTTAGGCCGGCATTGATGACTTCCACAGATTCTCGAACCGCATCGGTAATTGATCTGCCTGGATCAGCCGAAGGCAGATAAAGCCTGTCCGCCACTGGCCCGCGCCAATCTTGCTTGTTGAACGCCTCTAAACCGTTCCTGACACCCAAAATCGCGCCGACATTGCCTGAGTTGCAATCTGTATCCCAGCCGCTGGTGTTTACGATCATCATAGATTCATCGAAATCACCAGCGCCGTGGAGCAACGAAAGAATAATGAGGCCATGGTTAGGAATCAAGTGGCACTGACCCTTGTATTTATCGTATCCGTAGTGCGAATGTAGCAACGCCAATGAACGACGCCAGTCTTTGTCGTGGATATGCCATTCGCGAATGTCGTCAATCAGCTTCCTTACTTCACAATCAGGAGGAATAACTGATACGCCAGTGTCTAAAAGTCGGTCGATATCTGATTCAACAAAAGCTTCGGCAACCATCGCCGCAACGACTTGCGCCCCGTAAATCGCTTCGCCATCATGGCTGACACTAGCGGCCTTCCGCGCAAATTCTGCGGCTAACCTAGGATCACCAGGACAAATCAGTCCCCAACCATCGATAAAAATCTGGGCTCCAATTTGCTCGGAGATAATTTTTGAGTTCAGTGTCGCAGAGCCAGATTGAGGTGCTTGAATACCACTCTTCAGCCGCAGATACGCAGTATGTTCGGTTGAATTACCAAGCCCACCCCACCACAGAATCGTTTTTTCTTCGATTAAATAATTGAGCCACGTCTGACCAATATCTTTTGGCTGGATGTTTTGGTCGTAACCGTAATCCTGCAAAGCGCGGAGGAAAATAAGGGTCCCAGAAATATCGTCATCGGTGATGATCAGCCGACGATCTCGTTGTTCGTGAACATAGTATCGGATCTCTCCGAATTCTTGAACGATCTGCTCGTGACTCCAATTTTCTACTGGACGCCCTAAGTAGACACCGATGAGTTTGCCTAAAACGCCTGCATAAACCGTTTTGGCATACTGCGGATGAGTCGGGCTATTTATCCGCTCGCGTCTCTGTTGAGTTCTTTGTTGGCCGGAGTCAAATATCATGATCGTTTCAATAGTAGGGTGGCAATCGGACGATCACCGGTTTTGAGTTCAACTTTGACGGTAACCGTTTGACCTTCTTGGTCAGCATGCCGCACCGCGTTGATTAAATAGGCGGGGGGTGACTGAATTTTCAGTTTTGCCTCGAAGTTGCGGCTAATCGCTGTGCCAGGGATTTTTAGCGACTGCGATTTTCCGGTTCCTGGTGCCGCTGAGACTTGGAACACAGTGTTAAAATCGCGCACCTCAGCAATTTTTTTTGATTCTCCATTTAAGGTCTTGATCGTTTTTTGCTTGAGGGACTCTGCGAGTATTTGATTCACTGCCGACTGCACATCTGGAGCTAGCTTAGCGAACTGAATCGTGGCTGTGTGATCACCAGAAAGGACATCTGCTTTTAACACGATTGATGAGGCCGGATCGACTTGAACTCCATCTCCACCTGAGTTCGGCTGTAAGTTAAGTTCAGCGTCAATATCTAGCTTGGTGATCCCAGTTACTTCCAAAGCTATATCATCGCGAACTTCAAGTGGTGTGCCAACTAAGACCGAGGCTAGTTTATCGGTTGTCTCGCTAGTCATCAATCTGCCGGAAACAACTGCGCCCTGATCAGTGCTTCCCCGCACTAAAACTCCACTAGCTGAACTCACACTGATCGATTTCACAGTAGCGACTCCGCCTGATTTAGCATTTGCTACGCCTTGTCCGGCTAACTTCGCCGTGAGGGTCAGCTGATTGTAATCACGAATTTGCGCGAGTTCAGTGCCAACTTCAATCCGCTTGCCCAGTTGTTCGGGATTGAATACGAATACTCCCGCCTGACTAGCACTGACGATAACGACGTCGGGTCGAACCAAACTAAATGGTTGATCGCTTTTTTCGACCGCTTCCCATGCGATGTACTGGTTTACGGCTGCCTCGCCTTCAACGATTTCAAACAAATCTTGCCCTTTGGTTACTTCATCAAAGTTTTCTGCTAATGCCCGAACGATGAGCACAGGCTGTTCCATCTGAACCGGAGTAAAAGCGGCAACGACTTGGACTTTATCTGCGGTAATGACATCATCCACCCGGTAGTTGAAAGCGAATATAAATGCGCCAATAACGACGGCAACAACGAAGTATCCAATCCGTTCTAACCACTTCATGTAACGGGCATAGAACCGTTTTTTCCAAGGCGATTGCGTTCGCCATTCTGGCGGGTATTTCGTTTTCATTGCGTTACCTCATTCATATAATCCACACCATCTACTGTTGAAAATGTGCGGTGCAACCTGTACAAATCAGCGTATAGGCCGCCGCTTGCCAGCAATTCGTTGTGGGTGCCTCGTTCAACTACGACCCCACGATCTAAGACTAAAATCTGATCTGCGTCCAGGATGGTTTCCAGTCTGTGAGTGACCACAAAAGTTGTCCTATCCTGACCCACACGGCGCAGAATTTCAATTAATTGAGCTTCGGTTTCAACGTCAAGGGCGGAAGTTGGTTCATCCAAAAGTAGAATCTGTGGATTCGGCAAGATCGCCCGGGCGATTCCAATCCGTTGTTTTTGTCCAGCCGAGAGCCCGTTACCGCTTTCTAAGTCTTGATCAAGCTCGTTGTTGAGTGATTCAACCCACTCGCGCAACTCAACTGTTTCGAGAACTTGCAGGAGTTCTTCGTCCGTGGCATCGGGTTTTGTGATCCGTAAATTCTCCGCTACTGAGCCAGCGAAAACGAAGGTTTCTTGCATCACGGTTCCGACGTGACGCAAGTAACTTGTACGGTCAAGGTCGCGTAAATCCTCACCTGAAACGACTATCCTCCCTTCGCTGGGGTCTTGGAATCTCAACATTAAGCCAAGGGCAGTTGATTTCCCCGCTCCACTCGGGCCAACAACGGCAGTCGTAGTTCCCGGCTTCATCTCAAAACTCACATCAGAAAGAACCTTGCCCACGTTTGGTCGTTCAAAACTGACGCCCTCAAAACTCACAGTTCCGACGAGATTACTATCAACAATCTTTGCATCCGGTCGATCCTGGATGGCTGGTTCCGTTTGCAGAATGTGCATGAGCCGCTCGGCTGAGACCATGGTCTGCCAGATCCAGCAACCAAAGTTCACGATTCGTTCGAGCGGATAAGTCACGCGAGAGAGATAAGCGATCAACGGCACAGTCATACCCAGCGTCATTTCTCCAAAAATGACCTTACGGATGAGAAAGAGGTAGATCGTGATGGACTTAAGATAAGGCAACAGCTTTTGGGTGGTGAGTTCAAACCCAACTAAGATTAAGTAGCCTTGAATTGCCACACGTTGAACCGAGATATTGGCAATTCCGTTTCTAAAAATTTCAGACCGCACTCGGGAGAAAGCTTTGATCGTTGAGAAACTCGAAGAGGACTGCAAAATCGCTGAATCCCGCATTTCAGTCATTCTCAAGCGGCGGCGATCAAATATCCGTCCGAAGTGCGTAACCCAGATAAACAGTATCGTCCAAGGAATCAAGAATCCCATGACGATCATCGTTAGAACTGGCTCAATGTACGATGCGATGGAGAGGATGAGCGCGAATTCGACCAGCATGGCGGCGGTCGGCAAAATACGCACAAGCATATGAGCTATCCGATCTGCATCGGTGGTGATTCTGAATTGCTGTTGCCCGACCGGCACCGATTCAACGGTATCTATTGAAAGCTTTTGCAAATGCCCGTACATCGCTCTGCGGATGCCCAAACCGATAAGCATTTCCGCTGTGTTGTAGAGGTATGTTCGTAAGGCGGAAAGGCCGTAAACCATGCCAGCAAGCAACGCAATTCCAGCGGCAACTTGTAAAGTGAGATTCCAGTCACGCTGCGGAAAAGCTTCATCGATAATAAATTTTCCGAACCAGGGAATCGCCAAATTAACGAGTGAAATAGATATATCTATAAGGCAAACTAGGATTAATCGCTTCACTTGAGGCTTCAGAAAACGCAATACAAAGCGAAACGCCTTCCAGGAATTCTCACGGTGAGTTTCTGCTGATTGGACGGCATCTTGCTCAGTCATGAGTTCCTCCTTTCACCTTAGAAATTTCCCATTGTTGCTCCCACAAATCTTTATAGAGTCCGTCCTGGGCAAGCAGTTCTTTATGGGTGCCTTGTTGCACGATTCGGCCTTGATCTAGCACGATGATTCGATCGCATTGCGTGACGGCTTTCAAACGGTGGGCAATGGTAATCACCGTTCTGCCCTTTCGTACTTCTTGAATTGTCTGCAACACTTTGTCTTCGGTCGCCGGGTCAAGACTTGCGGTTGCTTCGTCCAAAAATAGAATTCTTGGGTTTCGGATCAGGGCGCGTGCGATTCCAATGCGTTGACGTTCTCCGCCTGAGATTGGAGCCGTTTCCGAAATGACTGTGTCTGCTCCATCACTGTGGTGCGCCAAGAAAGCACTTGCTCCAGATTGTTCTAAAGCTGTTTCTAAGTCTTCTAAAGTGGCATCGGGGTTGCCAAAAAGAACGTTTTCCGCAATCGTGCCCGCATACAAATAGGTTGACTGAGGTACGGATGCGACATTCAACAAGTAACTGTTTAAGTTGACATCCATCAAGTCATGATCATCAACGAGAACTGAGCCACTATCTGGTTCGTATAGCCGCAGGGCAAGGCTGACAAGAGAGCTTTTTCCCGCTCCACTCGGGCCAACAATTCCCAAATACTCTCCTGGTTCTACATCTAAGGACAGTTCGTGAATCACTGGTTCGCCGGGCCGATAGCCAAAGGTCAAATCTTTGAACTTCAAGGATCCTTTGAAATCAGTCAATACCGTAGCGCTAGGTTTATCAAGCAAGCGAGGTTTCGTGTTCAGTGTCGAGAAGATTCTGCGAACGGGCACGAGTTGCATCTTTAGCAGTTGAGTTAACTGCACAAAGTTCTGCAATGGCATTTGAGCGGCTTCGATTAGCAAGGCGGTTGCCACCCAGTCTCCAATGGTCGCCTCGCCAATAATGATTTTTCTGGCCAAATAGATATAGACAATGGTGGTGAATATCCACCGCATTAACTGCTGAAGGATGTTTTGCGCTTTGACGAGTTCGCCATACATGCGAACGCCGTTCCGACGAGCCTGCCCCGCCGCAAGGAAATACTTTCTGAGTTGGAGAGTCGTTCGGCCAAATGCCTTCATCGTGCGCAGACCAGCGATGCTATCGCGCAACACTTTTGATTCGTTTTCGACGCCATCTTTAAAATCAAAAGCCGCTTCCCTGACTCGGTTGAAAGCGAAATATGAAATGACCGAAAATGGCACGATATAACAAATCAAAAAGAATGAGAGCATCGGATCGATCAGATAGAGGAGCGCCGCTCCCCAACCCATTGCGTAAAGCGTTTCGACAAAAAGAGGCATTGACCTCGTGATGATCCCCATCACACCAGGATCGTAAGGGTCAACGTCGTTTGAATAGTAATAAGAGGTCTGAACTTCCTTGCTCTCTGGTGGCATTTGACCAGCCGGCGTCGAAGTTTCGACCCTGTTTCCCACTCGGAAGAGCGAGACCATATCCGCCGTTGCCCGGTAAAGATGTGCTCCCGGCCCATATTGACCGAGAAAACTCATCGGAAGTGAGTGCAGATGTCGATAATATTTCAGTCGCAAATCCAGGGTGGAGCGCATTGACACATACCATTCCAAGACTTCTCGCCAAGTTGAAAGAAGAGTGCTTGCAAGCCAGAAGATAGCCTGCAAAATCATAATGCGAATGACTGCATCCCAACGTTCTGTAATTGTCAGACTTGCAGAATTGAGAGCTTGATTTGTTACATCTCTCGTAAGAAAAATTGCAAACTGCCCAAGCGGGACTGCGAGGAGTAAAAAACATATCCCTAAGAAAAATTTGCCTTTGTATGGTCGAACTACTGCCCAAAGCTGGCGAAAGATTTTGGCCACATCGCCTGATTTTAGTGCTGGGTGAGTAGGTGATTCGCTCATGGTGGAAAAGAATCCCGCGCTTTCGCGCGGGATCTAACCTCATCGAAGAAGGCAATATCGTTAGTCGGGGTCGGTGGTTCGTTCTTTGTAGCCCGGTTGACCTCGTTTAATAGGCTCCGGATCTTCAAGACTCTTTGGATCAAGGGTCTTCAAATCAACTTTTTCAGTTGATGGGCTCCCACTCATCACAAAGAAGGCAATGACTCCACCAACTAGTAGAACCAGTACGGCAGCAATGACACCAGGGTGAATTTCTTTTTTCATGCTCTAACCTTAGTTAGTGCCGTCCCACCATGTGCCCCAGTATTTGTGGTTGACATTGTTTTTGAATTGAGGATCGTTGTATCCAGCACAATCTTCAGCTTCGGCTACAGTTGCGCTCAATTTCATAACGCTTGTACCAGGAACACTCTTTGCATGGGAATCACCAAACGAAGTGATGATCCGATCTTTGTGGAACTTTGCCCCAAGATAAGCTCTCTGCAATCGCGTGTTAGCAACTGTGTTTGGACTTACAGTTACCGGGCACGCCGCTTCATCGGACGTAAAGTCATAGCCAAGGCTAGGAGCATCAGTTCGAGAAGTGACGATGTAAGCAGCTCGATCTGCAATGTCTTCTTGTGCCGAAGCAATACGATAAGATCGAATAAATGTGTCTAGCGTTTCCCAACTTGACCAACCATTACGGTTCAGCGAAATGGAAGTTGCTTGACTCCACAAGTAATCATTACTACTCGTGTTTGTAGCAACTCCGCGAGCAGCATCCCAAACCAATTGGCGATTCTTCATGTAAGGCTCTAGGTAGTAGTAGTAACCAGCATTGTTAATTGCTGGCGTTGCCGAAGCATTTGAGAATCGGTGTGGGTGAACAACATCATCGTAGTCAGCAAGATAAATTTGTCCAGCCGTACCTACTTGCTTGATGTTGGAAAGGGTCGCAGTGGTTTTTGCAGCAGCTTTAGCTTGAGCAAAAACAGGGAAAAGGATTGCGGCCAAAATCGCGATGATCGCAATTACAACCAGCAGTTCAATTAATGTAAATCCTGAAGATTTGAGGGTTTTCATAAGCGCTTCTTTGCGGGGTGTGGGCGAACTCATGAAGTTGCACCCGGACAGAACTCGACGGGCAAAACAGTGAGATCAGGAATCTCTTTTTCACCATCAAGTTGATCGACGAGAAGTTGTACAGCTTGCTGAGCAACCTTTGCCCAGTTCGCTCGTACGGTTGTTAAAACTTTTGCTGGCTCAAACGGCAATTCAATTCCGTTAAAGCCCACGACTGCCAAATCATCTGGCACAGAAATATCGCGCGATTTACAATAACTTAATAGAGCGTGAGCACTTGGATCACCCCAACAGACTGCGGCAGTGACACCGTTAGTTTTTCGATTTTCTATCAGATCTATTTCAGATTTGTCCAACCCGCCTTTCCAGTCTGAGGTTTGAACGCTGATCGTTTGAATTCCGTGCTTAGTCGCTTCTTCGATAAAAGCACGTTCGCGGCGACTTGCCGAATCTGATTCGCCGGGACATGACCTGTACATCACTGTTTTATGCCCGAGTTGCGCAAGGTGTTTAGCGATTTCGACGGAACCAGCCGCATCATCCGCAATCACGCTTGGCACACCGGGAATGATGTCCGTCATGGCGACAAAAGAAAGCTGAGAGCCACGGAGCCTTTCGACTAACGGATCGTGAGGCGAAGCGATAAGGACAAGGCCGTCGATTTTGCCGCCTGCTAGCTCTGCAAAAATTTCATCCATACCATAGCGGTGGAAGGAGTAATGGATCATCAAATCCTTCTCACATTTTTCGCAGCCTCGTTGAAGACCGGTCAAAACTTCAGCGTGGAAAGGGTCGTGTGGTTCTAAGTGGCCATAACCAAAGTACAAGCCGAGGATGTTGGTTGTGCGGTTACGTAAAGCCCGAGCCAAGGCATTGGGTAAATAACCCATTTCGCGGGCTGCATCAAGGATTCTTTCGCGTGTTGCTTCCGAAACTCGAGTGTTCGACTTAGATCCATTGAGAACAACAGAAACCGTGAAAGGACTAACATTTACCGCTTGCGCGATGTCCTTCAAAGTTACTTTTTTGTTCTGCGGAGTGATAACACCCATGTTTTCTTCGGTTGCCCTGACCAAATGTTTGGTCATGCCTGACCATACGTTTGGTCATCGGATTGTAACACTGACGGTATCCAAATGCAATAAATTCATTGTTTATCTGGTATTTTTACTAGGTTAATAGCTAATATCGGCATGACCAAACATTTGGTCATGTACTCTCAGAGCGATGTCAAGGGTTTTGGTTGTTGGGTCGGTAAATGCCGATCTCGTCTACTCAGTTAAAGAATTCCCTCAGCCGGGCCAAACAATCTCTTCCCTAGATTTCAAGATATTTGCGGGCGGTAAAGGGGCTAACCAAGCCGTTGCCTGCGCGCGAGCCGGGGCAAACGTTGAATTCTGTGCATGTTTAGGAGAAGATAATTTTGGTGAGTTTCTTTCGCAGGCAATTACTAGTAACAACGTCGGAATGGGCTCAGCCACAAAGTCCACAGAACCAACCGGATCGGCCGTTATTTTTGTGAACCAAAGCGGAGAAAATCAAATTGTCCTCAATCCCGGTGCAAATCATTCACTGTCGGCAGAGTCGGTCAATCATGCCGTTTCAACCGTTCAGCCCGTGTTCGTCCTGACTCAACTTGAAATATCTGATGAGGCAGTAATGGCCGTGCTGTCTCGGAAAGAAAGAGTGATTCTTAATCCGGCGCCCTATCGCGAGATTAGTCGATACGATCTCAGCGGGCTTTTTGCGATTACACCAAATGAATCGGAGTGCGCTTCCCTCACTGGAATTACACCTGCGAGTGAACAAACAACGAAAGAAGCGGCAAACGTTTTATTAGGAATGGGTATTCAAAACGCAGTGATTACACTTGGTAGCCGCGGATGTTATTGGACAAATGGTCAAGAGGATTGCTTCATCTCTCCCCCACCCGTAAAACCTGTCGACACAACGGGAGCTGGTGACGTTTTCAATGGAGTATTAGTCGCTCGGTTGCAGGCTAACGATGATTTTCCGAATGCTCTTTCTTATGCAGTCAAGGCGGCTTCAATTAGTACAACGCGTCACGGTGCTTTAGAATCTGCGCCATTTATGTCTGAGATTGATTCACTTCTGCCTTGAAATATTCTGATTTGATTTCGGCAGGCTAAGAATATGAATAATAGTCACAAACCTAATCAGAAATTCTGGAGCCCGATAACAGATTTGAACTGATGACCTACCGCTTACAAGGCGGTTGCTCTACCACTGAGCTAATCGGGCCTGAGGCGAAAAGTTACCCGACTGAGAACAGTTCGCACTGTGACCAGCCGGGTAACTATTTTGTGAGTTGATTACGCCTTCTTTGTGCGTTTGCGGGTTTTTGCCAATCGAGGTTGACCATCTGGGCCAATGACAAGTTTGTGCCCTGCAGGAATCTTTGCCAAAGCGGCTTTTAATTCATCAGGAACTTCAGCACTGGTCTTGTTAGCACCGCGTTTGCGTCGGCGAGATTTTTTGAATTCGTTGACTGCAGCTTCTGCTTCGTTAACGTCGGTTACAACAACCAGTCCATCTTTAGTGACCTTCATGACCTCGGCAGCGGGAGGAACATGAACGAAAACATAATTATCGCTTTGAAGTAATCGAACTTCATAAGGAAGAGTGTGCTTTTTAACACCTAATTTTAGGCTCAGGGCACCTTCTCTTGAGGCGGTCTTGAGCTTAAGACCTGCTTTGATTTTGTTCATTGATTTTGCCATTCTATTCTCTCTCGCACAAATTCATTTACGTGCAATATGATAATTATATCACAACAATTTAATTTTCTTTTGGCCCTTAGTTAGCTAATGGATTTGGCAGTGGAACGTTGTCAATTAGGCGAACACCGCAGAACTGAGCGGCAACAATAATTCTATAAGGATTCGACTCTTTTTCCGTTTGACCCAACTTTTGACTCAATATTTGACCAACTTTTTGGTCAGTCACTGGTTGCATGGTCAACGAATTTACTAATTCCAAATATTGCACTTCAAATTCAAGGTTTGCGAGTTCATTTATTGCGCTCTCGATGGCAGATTTCCTATTCTCAAAATCTTCAGCAATCTCTTTTGCGCAGACAACAATAACTCTGTTTAAGTTTGATGCTCTCTCAAATTCGTCGGGAGAAAAATAATTATTCCGGCTACTCATGGCAAGGCCAGATGGCTCCCGGACTGTCTCGCAAAATTTAAGTTCGACTGGAATGCAGAGATCATCTACCATTTGGCGAATGACTGCGCACTGCTGTAAATCTTTTAATCCGAAATAAGCTACGTTGGGCTGTACTATTCCGAAAAGTTGAGCGACGATAGTTGCTACACCGGTAAAGTGTCCTGGCCTTTTTTCACCTTCAAATAAATCTGAAACTCCGGAAACAGTTACCGAAGTAGTATTGCGACCAAGCATTTCTTCTACGCTTGGGCAAAACGCCACCTTTACCCCTACTGAGCTTGCCATTTCTAAATCTTCTGCTTCTTGGCGGGGGTATTTGCTCAAATCTTCGTTGGGGCCGAATTGGAGGGGGTTTACAAAAATACTAATTGCAGAAGTATCGTTTTCTTTTGCTGATTGCTCCATCAGGCTCAGGTGACCTTGATGGAGAGCCCCCATGGTTGGAACAAACCCTAATTTGCCAAAGCTTTCTCGGTGATTCCTAAATTCTGCAATTGTCCGAATAACCTTCAAAAACTATTTTCCTCCGACGGAAATGTGCGGTTTCGTACGGATTCTGAATAGTTCTTCAAAGCATTTGTGAACAGTTCTCTTCCATCCACAAATGAAGTTGCATGTTTGAACTTATGCGAACTCAATCCCAGAACATCGTGCCACACCTGAATCTCTCCGTCGCATTCAATGCCAGCCCCAATTCCGATTGTGATTGCATCAATCGCGCCCGTTATTCGCTTTGAAAGCTCCGCCGGGATCAGTTCTAAAACGATTCCAAAAGTTCCGGCATCGCTGAGCCGTTTCGCCATGGCCAGCACTTCATCGCCGTTATCACGGCCTTGAACCTTGAATCCACCAAACCCATTTACACTCTGCGGAGTAAAGCCAACGTGCCCCATCGTGGGAATTCCCGCCTTGACTAATGCGGCAACGGCTTCTGGATAATTCCCTTCCAGCTTGACTCCCTCGGCTCCAGCTTTCATCAATACGACGGCGCTATCAACCGCTTGGGCAACACTTGATTGATAACTTCCGAATGGGAGGTCAGCAATAAGCAACGCATTCTGCAATCCGTTCCGAACTGCGCGAACGTGGTGCTCTACTTCTGCCAACGTCACCTGAACCGTGGTTTGCTGTCCAAGAATTACGTTCCCGAGCGAGTCGCCAACTAATACGAGGTCAACTTCGGCAAGGTCAGCAATCTGGGCGGACATCACATCGTATGCGGTCAAACAGACCACGCGGGATTGTCCCTTTTGCGCGAGAAGACCGGGGGCAGATCGCTTTTTACCCATGGAAAATCGATATTACCGGTTCAAAACCCACCGAACTGGTTCATTAAGCCGCCGCCAAAATCAGAATTGATGCTGAACCACTTGCGGGTCTTGTATTTATCACAAATATCCTGCACCTGACCGTCGGTTTGCTTCGCCAAAGTATCGATCCGAGCACTGCTTGTGCCTTGCATCTTGGTCAGTGCAGCGACTGCGGCTTCGGGATTATCTTTCGACATTTCAATCGCATCCAGAACTTCCATCATCATCCCGCTGGTTTCACCCAAAGCCTGAGCGTAGCTTGCTTGGATAGGAATACATTCCGAAGGTGGCGGATAGCTGAGGAAGAAATCTTGCAGAGCCTGCCAATCTTTCCGTTTTTGGGCTGCGTCAGTCTGAACACTCTCCGACTTACTTTCAGGGATATCTACTGGAGCGTTTTCGCGGTCATCACCAAAGATGCCGTACAGCGCATCCATAATTCCGCCGCCCGAACGGAGTTTGGTCAACATAACGAGCAGGTCTCCCATTTGATCGCCAGACAAAGACTTGCGCTTTTCTTCCGTAATTCGCAAATGCTCTAGCCAGTTATAGATGTCATCCGGCATGGCAACATCTTTCGGTTTTTCAATGGGCAAAGCCGGAGCCACTGGCTGACCAGCTTGAGGCAACGCAGTTGGTGTATTCAGCGGAGTCTGAGAGGTTACGTTCTGCCCCTTCGGGCCAAACAATCCAAGAGCCACTAAGCCACCGCCGATCAGCAATAGCGCAACTAAAACTCCGATGCCGATTCCAAGGGCGAGAGTGTTGCGCCGTGTTTCTAAGGCGTAAGGATCAATTGGTGCCTGTGGCTTCATTGCTGATATAACCTTTTAGACGCTTTTTACAACTCAAGGTTGCCTTTTATTATCGGGTGTTCCCCACCTAGCAATATTGCCAGAGTTTTCTTAACCATTTACGATCACCGCCCGATAATGCAGTTAAGCGGTTGAGAACCTGGATATTGGCTTAATCGTCTAAGGTTTAAATGAAAGAAATCAGTACAAGTCATCCGTTGTCGATGCTGCTGATTGACCTCATCAATCAAGAGGTCGAGCGGCATATTGGCTCGGCCGTCGCTCCTTCGACCAAGAATTATCTGGGAACCTTGCTCCTAGACTTCATGCGCACGGATCGCCTTTATCAAATTCGCTCCGCCGACGGAAAACCAGTTCAGTCTATTATTGAAATGCTTGCCGAAGGTGATGTCCGTACGAAGGCAGACTCTTTTGACAGAGAGCGAGAAGTCCACAAACACATTGGCGATTTCATCCTGTTTTGGACGGGGATTTACCCAGAGCACTTTAAGCAAGCTCCTCTTTCAGATTTGACCCTGCACTACATTCAACAAGGAAAGCAGAGCTACCACCTGGTGAGCACGTTCAACCACAAACCGTACGATGCGGAGGCCCCAATTTTTGACCAGTTAAGTGAGGGGTTCGAGGATTTCGCGTTCATCCTCAATCAAGTTGGTTACAAGAGCGGGCTCCAGGTCGCCTGATTCTGGCGAGGTGTCTGGAATCCGCGCCGCGATGAACCGCGGGAAGAAGAATCCGCCTATCCCGGATGCAGCCAAACCTGCGCCCATGATGATGAAGGAGTTTTCTGCCCCGAAGAACTTGAGCATTGGGCCAGTAAGTGCCATCCCCACAGGAACCATGCCCTGAGTCACCATCGCCCAAGATGAATTTACGCGCCCGCGTACAGAATCGTGGATTGCCGTCTGCATATAAGTGCTGAGCGGCAAAATGATAAATGGCAAAACGATGCCGCACAGTGCGTTCACGACAATGAACAGCCAGTAAGGTTTGCTCCACGCCATTGCCACAACGAGAATTCCGATCGCCGCTTGGGCAATCGCAAAACTCAAACCCGGACGGCTAACTTTTAGCTTGCCGACTACAATGCTGAACACCATCATAGTGGCGGCAAACGAAAACTCAATCCACGCCAGTGTTCCAAATTCACCGCCGTACCACGCCTTGTTTACAGCGATATAAACCACCATAAACCCGCTGATGAAAATCGTTCCGATGACGTTTAGCGGGAGTGCAACGCTGACAACTGCATCGCCCCGCATCACATGAAGACCTTCCTTGATTTCAGTCTTCATTTGATCCAGTGCATTAGAGATGGTTTTGCCAAACGATTGCCGCGACATTTTTTCGATCATCTCCCGATCTGCTTTCATGCTTGGAAGTCTGAGCAGGAATATCACCGAAAACGCGAAGGTCAAGCAGTTCACAGTTGCCGCAATGAAGAAGAAGTAATTTGGAGCAAGCTTGTAAATCAAGCCAAGGGCACCGGCAGATAGTCCAATTCCCGCCATCGCAACGACTTGCTGGGTTGCCATCGCCAGCCCGTTTGCCGCATAGACTTGATCTTTGGGTACCAGTCGCGGGATTGCCGCTGACCTTGCGGGTAAGAAAAATGTGTGAGCGGTTGCAAGTAAAAACGCGGCTAAACACAGAACCCAAACTTCAGGGTTTGGATGAAAAAATGCATAAATCGAGAGTGCCAGCGTAAAAGTTACGCTACACATATCCGCGACGATGAGTTGAGTGCGACGGTCAATGCGGTCGGCAAGGATTCCGGCAACCGGGCCTAGTACAACAAACGGAATCGCCTGCAAAACTCCAACCAATCCCACCATCAGCGGATCTCCGCTGACATGTCCGGCCATAAACAACAAGACCAACGCATAGACGGCATCGCCGAATTGCGAAATGGTTTGGCCGAGCCAGAGATTGCGGAAATCGCGGAATGAGAGTACGGAGTTACGACCGAGCATGAGAATTGCTCCCTCCAAGTACGTTAAATTTTACTGTCCGGGTTCCTGGTGCAAGGGCGAATCTCCCACCCCTTAAGAAGCAAAAATCCGCCAAACAAGACGTTTGGCGGATTACTCTTATGCTTGAAAAAGCCGATTAGTCGTTTAAACTTGCGGAATAGCCTTCTGGGCTCAGCAGTGAATCCGCCGCGCTTGGATCGCTGAGTTTGATCTTAACCAGCCAACCGCCCCCGTATGGATCGCTATTGACGAGTTCGCTCTGAGAACCAAGGCTTTCGTTGACTTCGACGACTTCCCCACTCACCGGTGAATAAATGTCGCTGACGGTTTTTACGCTTTCGACCGTGCCAAACGTTTCTTCGGCTCCAATTGCGCGACCTACGTTAGGAAGGTCAACAAATACGATGTCCCCGAGTTCGCTTTGGGCGTGGTCGGTGATTCCAACGGTGGCAACATCGCCATCTACTCGCACCCATTCATGGGACTTGGTGTATTTCAGATCGTTTGGTACGTTCACAGCAAATCCACTTTACCCGCCAAAATCCCGCAAAAACCAATGGCGTGAGTTAGGTCGCGGTAACCTTAAATTTCGGCTTGATATGCGCATTGATTTCGTCACACTTTTTCCCGAATTAGTATTGCCTGCACTTGAGCATTCGATGATGAGCCGCGCGGTTCGGGCGGGGATTGTGAAGTTTTCAGCGCAAAATCCGCGAGACTTTGCCACCGACAAACACAAAACGGTTGATGATTCTCCTTACGGCGGAGGACCAGGAATGGTGATGATGGCTCCATTAGTGGAATCGGCCCTCATCGCCTGCGAACGTACTTCGGCAACCGCTGTAGTATTAACCGATCCGGCCGCACCTTTGTTTACCCAGCACGATGCCGAAAATCTGGGCAAGTTTGAACACCTTGTTTTCGTTTGCGGACACTACGAGGGTATTGATGAGCGTGTTCGCACAAAACTCTGCACCCACGCGTTCTCCATCGGTGATTTTGTTCTAACCGGTGGTGAGCTTCCCGCGTTGATAATGACTGATAGCATTGTCCGGCTTTTGCCTGGGGTTCTCGGGTCACAAGAATCCCACGAAGATGATTCGCACAGTAATTCCGGCCTGCTCGGATTTCCGCTCTACACTAAGCCCGCGACATTTCTTGGAGAAACAGTGCCCCAGGTGCTGATCTCAGGAAATCACCAGAAAATTGCCCAGTGGCGGCGTCAACAACAGCTGATTCGCACAAAAAAAGACCGACCGGACCTATTCTGCACCGCAGACCTGAGTCCAGACGATTTAGATTTGCTATAATCGTGAGTCCGAAACGGCTTCCCGGCCAGTATTCAGGAGACCAGAATTATGTCAAAGCAAGCCATTCTTGCAAGCGTTGCCGAGCCGAATATCAAAACCGATGTTCCCGATATTCGACCTGGAGATACCGTCCGTGCTCACGTCAAGGTTCGTGAAGCCGGCAAAGAACGAATTCAGATTTTTGAAGGCCTTGTCATCGCCATCAAAAACGGTGGAGTCGCTAAGAACGTTACTCTCCGAAAAATCAGCAATGGTGTAGGCGTTGAAAGAACCCTGCCACTGCACAGCCCGAACGTAGCGAAGTTTGAAGTTCTTCGGCACGGTAAAGTTCGACGAGCCAAGCTTTATTACATTCGAGATAAAGTGGGTAAGGCTGCTCGCATCGCCGAGAAGCGCTAATCATGTTGCCTTTGGCCGGGAATCTGTGGGCCACCGCCCAACCAAACGGGATCTTCTTTATGATTGACCGCATTGCGCGGGTTCCCATCAGCACCATCGTGATTTTCTCGGTGGTGCTTACTATTTTGCGGTTCGCACTTTTCGCTTATCTGAAAAAGACTCCTATCCATTTGAGGACGGGCGGTTACAGTTTTGCTCGAGTCATCAACGATATTTCCGACGCATTGATTTACGCGGCGGTCGTCGTTTTCATGCTCGTTCGACCGTTCGGTATTCAAACGTTTTTCATCCCAACCCCTTCGATGGTTGATACCCTGCGTGTAGGTGACTTTATTGTTGCCAACAAATTCATTTACCGAACGACCAACCCTGGGTTTGGCGACATCGTTGTATTCAAGCCGCCCAAGTATGCACTCCACGCAGATCAATCGGTCGAAGATACAGATTTCATCAAACGATGCCTTGGCGTTCCGGGCGACATTATTGAAATGAAGGATTGGCAGGTCTACCGTAATGGCAAGCCAATTGATGAAGCCTATAAGGTAATCAGCGATCCTACCAAAGGCAACTTGGTTCCGCTCGAAAAAGATTTGTGGGGCAGCTACATTGAATCGATGCCAGATTTCAAACTAATTGACTGGCCTCAGTACCAAAACAGCAATCCTGATAATCCTGGAAACCCGGCTGGTGTTATCCCTCTCATGTATCGGGCTGACGAGAATTCCGGCCTGAGCGTGAACGCTTGGGATCCAAAATTCCCGATAGAAATCACAGATTGGCAACGAGCTAAAGATGCCCCGGCGGTGAAAATCCCCGACGGCTACTACTTGATGATCGGTGACAACCGCAACGGTTCAAGCGACAGCCGATTCTGGGGGCTTGTTCCTCGCTCGGCAATTATCGGCAAGGCCGAATTTGTTTGGATGCCGATTAAGCACGCCAAGAAACTCGTGAATCCGCACGACGGCAAGTAAACTCTCGCATGTGAGAGTTGCAGTCGTCGGTGCTGGTGTAATGGGGCTATCCACGGCCCTTGCCCTTGTCCAACGAGGTCACGCCGTCACTCTTTACGACCAATTTCCGCCCGGTCATGCGATGGGTTCTTCGCATGGGAATTCACGCATTGTCAGGCGCGACTATCCCGACCCGTTCTATACGCGAATTATGGTTGATGGCTATCCACTTTGGTCGGAGATCAACAATTTACTTGGCGGTGATATCTTTTTTGAATCTGGACTCCTGTACTTCGGCGCGGAATCTGACCCTGATCTGATCTCCCTGCAAGCTGGTTTGCGGGAGAATGAAATTGACCATCAAATCATTCAGGAAGATCAATCGGTATTCCCGGCATTAAAACTAAATGCTGGTGAGTGGGGGATTTTCAACCCAGGTGCAGGGTGGGCGCACGCAGACCGATTCAGAGCTAAAGCACTGAGTTACTGCTTAGAAAAAGGTGCAACTTTTATTCAGGAATCAGTCAATAATCCAGGGGTTCTGAGAAGTCAGTTTGACCGTGTGATCGTAACTGCGGGAGCTTGGGCCAAAGAGATGTTCTCCCTGCCTGTCACTGTGAACTGCCAGACCTTTGCTTATCTGGAAGTTCCAAATCCCGAAGCACATAGGCCGGTGTTTATTGAGTCGGGGCCGCACGGCATTTACGGTTTCCCGCCCGAATCTCCCACTTTAAATTTGATTAAGTTCGGGGTTCATTCGCCCGGGCCAGAGATTGATCCGAAAGATGAAAAGCGACCAGTTGATGAGGAAAAAGCCGAGCTTCTTCGCGATTTTGCCATACGCAGATTTGGTATTAAGAATCCGAATTTGGTAAGTGTTCAGGCTTGCCTTTATACAAATACGTTGAATACCGACTTTATTTGGGGCGAAACAGAGCCTGGCCTCTTCTTTGCTTCACCTTGTAGCGGTCATGGATTTAAGTTTGGGCCTTGGATCGGGGAGCGTTTAGCTGACTTTGCCGAAGGCAAAGCTCATCCAAGAGATTGGCCGCGATTCAATACGGTTTGTTAGAACTTTTTGCATCCTGCCTTCGTTGAAACTCGTTACTTGGTTCAGGCTTGCGGAAGCGACGATAAAGTAGGATTAAGGCGATGATGATTCTTTTGCTCGTGGGAGCAGTAATTTGGTTCTATCTGTTTTTTGTTTCGCTCACCAATTCGCTTATTCTGCCCCGCGCCAAACCTGGAGCATCCGGAAAAGTCGGCACGGTTTTGATTCCCGCTCGCAATGAGGCAGAGAACCTCAAGAGACTCCTCCCAGCCCTGGCGGAAGAAGCTGAGCAAGTCATCGTCTTTGACGACCAATCCACCGACGGCACTGCGGAAGTCGCGCACAATTTGGGGGCGACCGTGATTCGAGGAACCGAACTGCCCGAAGGTTGGACTGGTAAAAATTTCGCTTGTTATTCCCTTGCCAAAACTGCGGCTGAAGTGAGTCCATCAGAATGGTGGATTTTCCTGGATGCAGATACGATTCCCCAGCCTGGATTTGGTTCGGCGGTTCAGGGGTTGATAGAAACCAACGGCAGTCGTTTTCCGGTCATCACCGGATTTCCCGAGATGCTTCCGGGCAAGTTTCCAGAGCCAATCTATCTGTTCTGGGTTCCCTGGGCATTGTTATCGGTTCTGCCAATGGGAATCACTCAATCCACGGGCAAGGGCCACGCCAAGTTCACCAACGGTCAATTTGTTGTCTGGAAGGCTAACCGCTACTTTGAAGTAAATCCTCACGAATCTTGTAAAGGCGAAGTTCTAGAGGATATTCAGATTGGAAGACTCCTTGCACGGGAGAAAATCCCGGTTCTTGTCGCCAATTTGTCCTCAGTCCTCCATGTCGCGATGTATCACGATCTCGGCGAAGCGTGGCGCGGGATGAACAAAAACGCCTTTTGGGTCACTGGATCGCGGTTCGGTGCCCTGTTAACAGGCGTAATTTTGGTGTGCTTAACGCTTGCCCCGGTGCTGAGTATGGGAACATCTTTAGCCGCTGCTATTGGCTTTATGATGCTTGCTTCTGCCTTAGCGACCCAACTCGTTGTAAAGGCTCCGATTTATACGATTCTCACTGTTCCGCTCAGCATTCTTTCCGCCGCTATAACGCAGTTCTCAGCGGCAGTTCGCGGCGGTAAATCGGCCGAGTGGAAGGGGCGAACCTATTAGTTTTCTTTTTGATCTGGGTAAGAACCTCTAATAATCCTTCCCATTGCATCTGAATTTTCAGCGTCAACGATTTCGGTGAGTTGTTCGCGGAAGCCAGCTTTGAGCAGGATCTCTGTCCATGGCAATTGCCCAGGCGTGTTCACCATGAAGTCGTAGAGTGGGCCGAGTTCTTCTCCGCCGAACTCTACGCAGAGTTCTCGAATCCGACCTTCATCGTAACCAGGATTCTTAAGCCCGGTTTCTTTGTAAAGCGAAATGAACACGTCGTCAAGTCTGTGCGCGTTATCTGAACCACGGCGAATCGCCAAATCTAACAGGAAGGAGACGACTTTGCCTTTGGTGTAATAACTCACCCCGCCGTAACCTTGGCTACCCCGCGTTTGCCAAACCTTTTCCGAGCTATCTTTTAGACTTATCGTGTTATAAGCCTGACCTCCCCGTCGAATCATTGAGTTGTAGGTGCTGGACATTTCACGGAGGAGTTCCTTTTTGCTGAGTAAGCCGGCGCGGTAGCGAAACACGTCTGCCAAGTAGTCGGTGCCGCCTTCCAGCCACCAAAGCGTTGACACCGTTGGGATATTCAAGGCGTTGATCGGTCGCAGTTGCTTAGGTCGGATGTGCTTGACGTTATAGGCATGAATATATTCGTGAAAAATTAGCCCTGCCGCATCATTTGCGTTCTTGCCCCAGAGACCAAGCCGGCAACCTTGCGCGTGTTCTAAACCAGCCGGGAATCCTCCGAAATGACCCCAAAACGTATAGTTTTTATACGGAAAAGTGCCAAACATCTTGAATCCTTCTTCTGCGGCTTTATTCCCGACAGCACCAAACTCATCAATATTCACACCCGCGATGTTGCCAAAGCCAAGAAACTGGTGATCGACTTTGTGCAAGGTTGATTCGTGCTTGAGCATCGAGCTAGAGAAGAAAAACGGAGTGTCTCCAATCAATTCCAAAGTATCTGATTTCAGCACCTGATTCGCAACGGGTTTTCCTGCATTCGAGATGTCAAATTCTTTTGGATCGGGAGCAACGGCTTCTAGCTCAGAGGATTGCGAGTAGGTGTCGTCAATCCACCCGAGCAGTCCGGCCCCGTTTACAAAAATGAGGTTCGGCTGAATAAGCAGGTTATCGCTAAAATTCCCCCGACTTGGGGTTACCGTGTATTCCACCGTATCAAATGATTCGTTCGCGTAAAACTCATTGACCGATCGGCCCCGATTCATCGTGACGTCTTCGTCGTACCGGGTGAACTTAACTGACTTCACGGTATTGCCGAAATTCCAAGCAAAGTAGTCGCCAGGAATCCATGCAGGCATCGTAAAGCGAGTTCCCTTTTCGCCGTCCGGCAACTTGATAGTGATGATCGCAAGCGGCGGGTCTTTTTGGAATTTCATCGTGTACTTAACGGTCTTATCCGCCGCATTCGCGAACACCGCCGCCAACGCGAATACTCCTAATCCGACTAACCTTAAATTCATCTTGCTAACCACTCTTTAATCGCCTCTTCTTCTTGTTCGACGCCTATCCCACTCTTTAAGGGTCGTTTGAGTCCCACAGATTGCGTCCAATCGTAGGTGTCTCGAATGGTTTCGAGCATCGTTCTTTCCTTTAATCCAACCGCAATAGCCGCCGTGCAGTCACCAGTTGATGCGCCGACTGGCAGCAAACTTGGGAAGTTCCGCCAAGGGATGAGGTCACGTTCTCCGAGCCAATCGAGTGGAGCGGTGACTTCCTCAAAATCAACCCCGTGTTCAACTGCGAATGCTCTGAGTCCGCTTAGCAAGTCATCCCAAACTGCGGTTGCGCGATCGCAGTTGAAAACCCCAGAGATGTTTCGATCAATTACAAGCCGCGTGAACTCGGCAAAATCGCGTACATCAAGGGCAGTGATCGTCATGCCAGAAGCCTGAGGCAGCAGGATTTTGCCTCCATCGGCAAACCGAATCGGCCAATAAGGGAACCGCTCTGTGTGATCCCAAGGTCCAATAATGACTCCCGGACGGAGGATCGTTGCTTTGTCGCCCCAGTGTTCTTTGACGAGGCTTTCGCAGATCACTTTGTAGGCGCCGTAAGTTTCGTTGTTGACTACGCCAGTGTCTTCTTTTAGCTCTTGGAGCGCGGCTGATTCTGGCAGTCTCGATTGCTCGCCGTCCGCATAAACAGAAATCGTGGAAACAAATACGAACCTCCGCACTGAATCTTTCAAAGCTTCGTTAAGGCGTTTGGTTTGGTGAGGCAAATAGGCGTTGACATCCACCACCACATCCCACTCCAGGTTAGCAATGGCAGATAAATCTTCGTTCCTGTCTCCGACAATGGTTTTAACCGAAGGAAACAAGTCGGGATTCGTTTTGCCTCGATTAAAGTGGGTGACCTCCCATCCGGCCTTTAAGAATTCCTCGGTAAATGTGCGGCCCACAAATTGGGTTCCTCCCATCATCAAAACACGCATGCAGTGACTTTACTTGACCTAGGGGATTCTGAGTTCCAACCGGTACTCTTCATGTTGCGATGAATTTCCCCCGTGCACCGTTCGACCAAGTGCGCGAAGATCGCAGAACTTTTAGAAAATCAACGAATAAATCTATTTGGCAAGTGTATTGGCCGCTTGCGCTGAGTTGGATTTTCATGGCCTTTGAAGGCCAAATCGCGCTGTGGATGATTGGTCAAATGCCGAACAGCAAGCTCAATGCCGCCGGGCTTGGGCTGATCATGCCGATCGCTATTTTTATCGAAAGCCCAGTGATTGATCTGCTCAGTACCGGAACAACTTTGGGAACGAACAAGCAAAGGTTTGCCGCCTTGACCAGGTTCACCCTGATCTTGATGGCTTGGGTGACATTTGCTCACTGCCTGATCGTTTACACCCCGCTGTATCCTATATTTGCCGCTCAAGTATTAGAAGCTCCCGCTAACGTTGCTTACGCCGCGTGGACAGGTTTAGCGTGGATGCCTGTGTGGAGTGCGTGCGTTGGCTGGCGGCGGTACCTACAAGGATTGATGATCCGAGCCGGCAAGACAAAGCCGATCAGTTGGGGAACACTGGTTCGTATCTTGGCGATGTCCGGGGTTGGATTTGGCCTCTATTTGACCAACGTTCTTTCGGGCCTTGCTCTGATCGGAGCGGCAATGCTCGCGGCCGTATTTGCTGAAGCCCTCTACATTCACATTGTTTCGCGCCCAGTTGTGGCGGCGCTTCCTGATGAACCAGAAACTGAGCCGCTTTCCCTTTCCCGCCTGTTCAAGTTCCATCTGCCGCTCACCGGGTCAACGATTCTCATGTTGACCACGCCGATCTTTTTGACAAAGGCGATTAACCAGTCGGCTGATCCTGTTCTTTCGCTCGCTGCGTGGACAACCGCCGGAACTTTAGGATGGCTGTTCCGAACAGTTACGTTTGCTCTACCGGAGGCCGTGATTTCGCTTTACCAAGCAGGGCGAGAAAAAGTTATCCTTGTTTTCTGCACAAACATCGGCTTGGCACTCACGGTAGCCATGGTTGCGATGCACCTTACTGGCTTCGATGTGATCGCCTTCCGAGAGTTCTTCAAAGCCGACCCAGGAATTCCCGAGCGGGCGGCATTTGCGTTACTCATAATGGCCCCTCTACCGCTACTTAACGCTGTGATGGGTTACTACCGTGGCTTGCTGACCTCGCACCATGTGACAAGCGCTCGAATGATCGCTTTAGCTATTGCCATCGCGGGGATTCTGGTGAGTCTGCCGGTGACCATTTCGTTAAAACTCGGCGGGATAGCGGTCGCGGGAATCGCGCTGATCGTCGCCCACGTTTTGGAACTCAGCACCCTCGCCACTTGCTGGAATATCTGGCGCAAGCGCAACCCTGCTCCTCTCGCGTAGGGGCCCCGGACTTGGTTCATTTGAACCAGAAATCGGGGTATACATCGCGGA
This sequence comes from Fimbriimonadaceae bacterium, assembly GCA_019638675.1. GTDB lineage: Bacteria > Armatimonadota > Fimbriimonadia > Fimbriimonadales > Fimbriimonadaceae > UphvI-Ar2. The sequence goes on from JAHBTE010000001.1 coordinate 2,703,128, forward strand.
CGATGGTCGGTCGATTGCTCAAATTAACACCTCTCTTTATTGCGACCGCCGCACCTTTATTTTCGTATGCATCTGCTGATGGATTCGCCTTGTATGCCGACCGAGTTCCGACCGCAGCAGAAGCTGCAAAAAACTATACGAACGCTAAATTTGAACCACGGATCGGCTGCTACGCGGGGGCATTTATTGATCTGGACAGCACGATTTTGGAGACCTTTCAAGACAAAACGGGCAAAGTTCGTCGAATGCCATGGGCGTTTGAATCAGTAGTCGGTAAAGAACACGCCACTTATTTTTATTACATGGGTTATGGTTCGCGACCAGCATTCGATTGGATTTCTAAGCTCGGAGACAGCAACAAGATCGTTCACATCGCGCTGGAGCCAAATAACGGCTTAGACCCCATTAAGGAAGATCAGTACCTTCTCGATTTTGCAAAAGGGTTAGGAGAAACTAAAACCAAGATTTTCCTCCGGTTTGCTAGCGAGATGAACGGCCCCTGGGTGAATTATCACGGAAGCCCGAGCAAGTACATCGAAAAATTCCGGCTCATGGCGAACGTCATGAAACGATTTGCCCCAAACGTCGCCATGGTTTGGTGCCCCTACGCGACTCCGACTAACCCCATTCCGAACTACTACCCCGGCGACGAATATGTGGATTGGGTGGGCGTGAACATCTACAGCGTCACCTATTACGATCAAGACCCCAAGAAACCAGCATCTCGAGTGCATCCGGTTCAGCTTTTAGATTACATTTACAGCCGCTACGCAAAGAAAAAGCCGATCATGGTCGGCGAATATGGAGCCACCCACTTTTCGGCATTAGAGAACAAACCAACTACCGATTTTGCAAAGCGTTCGATCATCGCGATGTACGAATCTCTCCCCCGCGCTTACCCACGAGTGAAGTGCATCAACTACTTCAATGCCAACAATTTAGAACTGGCCCACCGCAAGAATAACAACTATGCGGTAACGCAAAACGCCGAAGTTCTTAACCTTTATCGAAGCCTGATCTCGCAACCTTACTTCCTGAGCGCGGCGACTGACTCTAATGGCTACATTGATCAGTCTGCAGTGATTACTCCGGTGAGTGGCGACCAGGTGACGACTCTATTCCCCGTCCAGCCATTGCCCGTCATGCAAAAGCAAAAGCTCTCAGGGGTTGTGAAGCTTTCTGGTTGGATTGAAGACCTTTCCGGCTCAGTCAAGATGCGGTTCATGGTCAACGGAAAAACTGTTCACATCGGAGAAAGCAAAGATGATTGGAGTTATCCGCTTGATACGGTGAATTATCAAAATGGGCAACTCAAGCTAGAACTCCGGGCTGAGAAATCGGGCAAGGTTTTGAAGAAGTACCCCATAACCGTTACTATCAGTAATTGAATTTGGATTGAACTTTAGAGTTCTACAATTGTGAGTCCAAGGAATTTTAATTCATTATCCTCAACAAAATAAAACTCAACTCCTACCTCTTTTCCATCCTTAGTTGTTTTTGCCCGCATTGCAATACTGCCCTGATGACTAACAGCAAACTGAATTGGCTGGATTTCTCCATGTTTTTCAATCAGGCTCTTTATAGCTGCCCATCTTTGGTCCGGTGTTCTGCGTGCCAAGGCTTCTACTGATCGCCACTTTGTATCGAACTGCTCCATCATTTGACGATCATTTGAATTAAATGCTGAGATGAATTCTTCGACAAGGTGCTTCCTTGGCGAATCCTCGAGGGTATTAATTGGCTCGCCCCAGCCCCAGTTAGGCTCCACCTCGCCTTTCATGACCTGGAGAATCCACGCCCTCTGCGTGCTCACGCGCGCATAGAATTCTTGCGTTCCGTAAAGGCAGTGACCATCTCCGGGGTTCTTACTGTTTGAATTTGAAACTCCCAAAACAAATAGTTTCTTGCCTTCTTTAAGTAAAGCTGGCCCGCCACTATCGCCAGGCCCACTAATTCCCTCTCTAGGCAAAGCAGATGATCCTTCATTAAAAGTAAAAACTAACTGCCTCTCATTTACATCCTCAATTTTATTCTCCGCCAAGCGGGTTTTATTGTCGGCGGTTGCAGGCTCAAATTTACCATTGCCTGTCATTCCTGCTCCCACAAATGAAACGATCTTTCCTACTTCATCGCTTTTTACGTAGAGCTCTGCTGGTGTTACTCCGATAACTGGTTCAGCCAAATAAAGTAGAGCCATATCAATAAATTCTCTCTCTTTTTCAAAATCGCCTTTTGGATGAAACACTACTTTTTTGACCCGATACCGCTTGCCTGCGATTTCCGCATATCCATTGAATGGATTTAAGCCCATGGCAACGTGCGCGGCCGTCAAAACCCATCTGTCTCCAACCAGAGTTCCTTCTGCAAAACCAGAAATACGAGCCACACAAGGATACTTATTTCGCTCAATCACGTAATCACTGTCAGGCTTATCATGTCGTACAACAATTGCTTGAACTGTTAGTGGCATGATAGCCAAAGTGGTCATCAAAGCCAAGCCAGAAAAGAACTTCATGGTAAAATAATACAATATTTTTTACCATGAAGTTCCAGGATCAGCAATGCACAAAAAAAGATTCGTTTTGAACGACGAGCAGATTGCCGTCTTGAACTCACCAGCCCGTCAAGAAATCCTGTTTGGTCTGATTCAACTGGAAAGAGCGACCGTGAATAGCCTGGCTGCACACATTGGGCGGACTCCAAAATCGCTCTATCACCACATCAGGCAACTAGAGGAAGCTCATCTCATTTTAAGAGTAGCAACACAGCGCTCCGTTGCAAGAGAAGAAGCAATCTATGCACCAGTTTCGACCAGCGTTAGAATTCCAAGGAATAAGCAGTCGATTGAGGGAGTGAATTCAATCATGCGTCAAGCGGCGCGCGAGCAGATTAATGCATTTGAAAGAAATCCTAGTGATGATAGTTTGCTAATGAGAATTAGCCTGAAGCTGGACAAGAATGACCAGGATGCTTTAAGAAACAAATTGAGAGATATCTCTGAGTGGATAGAATCTCGCGCGAATAGCCAAGGCGACAGAATTTCTTTGACAATTGCATTCGCACCTTTGGAAGGAGAAAACTAATGCACATGATCACTTCCTCGCTTATTCTCGCCGCCTTACTAGGGCAAACCGCGCCTCCCAAAGAACCTCTCAAAGCCAATTTAGATTCACTTACGTTTATGGCGGGGACTTGGGAAGGAACCCGCGGCGCAACTTGGATTGAAGAAGTTTGGACGGCTCCGCGAGATGGGTTAATGCATGGCTCGTTCAGGTTACACGAAAACGGGAAGCTCGTCCGCAGTGAATCTGAGCGACTGACCCAAGAAGGTGAAAATGTGTTCTTACACGTTCGGCATTTTGATGCGGAGTTCAAGCCGTTCCCGGGAGAAAGTGGTTCGGCGACTTTTGTTCTTGTTTCCGTGGGTGAAAACGCGGCGAGCTTTTACCAAAAAGATGATCGCGGTGGGTTCTGGCTAAGCTACGAACGTAACGGAGATATCAGTCAAGCGTGGCTCCATCGCGATGGAAAGAAGCCGAGAGAAGAGTTGATTTTTAAGTTCAAACGGAAGGGTTAGAATTCGTTGTCCTAATCTTTGAAGGTGATTCTTTCAACCCCGCACTGCCCTCCCCAGACTTGGGGAGGGAAACTCTTAAGCCAACTTTGCGGTTAAGTCAGCGACTTTGGGATTGAGTTCTCCTCCCAAGATTGGGAGGAGATTAAGAGTAGGGTTGCTGGTAATCCCTACCTTTGCGCTGCAAAGGCAGGGGCACAAGTTCGTAAGGGTTAGTCTATTTTGATCCGTTGACCGATCGATTCTTCTACTTCGGCGAGGATCGCCTTTTTGAGTTTCTCTGGATGTATTTTCCAATAATTCCAAAAGGCTTCAACAAAACCAAAAGGCTGGCACTGCCCTGGGCTTTCTTCTCCTAAATGGATCAAAACGTGCCGATCACCGTCATCCTGCAACATCCACCAGTAATCACTATCCACAACAATAACAATCAATCTCTCGTCGTTTTCTAATTGAGAACAGAGTTCTTCATATTGTTTGGTCGTCGCAATGTGTGGGATATTTGAATGAAAAGAACTTTTTACTTGTTCAGCATAAAAAGAGTCATCTGAAGCGACAACACACATTTTCCATTTCAATGTAATCACTGGCTCAGAATCCTCCACTATAATTTCCTGATAAATGAAATTATAGATTCCCATTCAATTTCTACTAATCAAATTCTATAGGCATCTGGTGGCTCTCCTACTATCCTCTGCTAACGCCCCCCTATTCTCCCAGACTTGGTGAGGGAATAAAGAGGTGGGTGCTACTGATGAAACCAGTGCCTCTATGCACGACTCACTCCATGCCCCAGCCCGATTCAACCGAACCTGTCAAAATCTCCGAACCATGGCTAAGGATTTAGGAGTCACCAGCAGAGAAGACAACTATGCCGAGTGGTACAACGACGTCGTCAAAAAAGCCGACCTCGCGGACAACTCGGTGGTACGTGGGTGCATGGTCATCAAGCCGCACGGATACGCGGTTTGGGAACACATGCAACAAGCCCTCGACCGGATGTTCAAAGAAACCGGTCATGTCAACGCCTACTTCCCTCTGCTGATCCCGAAATCCTTTTTGAGCAAAGAAGCCGAACACGTTGACGGCTTCGCCAAAGAATGCGCCGTTGTTACCCACCACCGTTTGATGAACGATCCGAATGGCAAAGGCGTAGTCGTTGACCCAGAAGCGAGGCTTGAAGAAGAACTGATTATCCGCCCAACCAGCGAAACAATTATTTGGCACAGCTACAAAAACTGGATTCAAAGCTACCGCGATTTACCTTTGCTCATCAATCAGTGGGCGAACGTGATGCGGTGGGAATTGCGCCCTCGCTTGTTCTTGCGCACGGCAGAGTTTTTGTGGCAAGAAGGCCACACAGCACACGCAACTTACGATGAAGCCGAGCAAGAAACACTGACGATTCTGGGAATCTACAAGCGCTTTGCCGAAGAGTGGATGTGCGTGCCAGTTGTAGATGGAATTAAGTCGGAAGGAGAGAAGTTCGCCGGGGCTGACCACACCTACACGATCGAAGCGATGACGCAAGACCTGCGCGCGATTCAGGCGGGGACATCGCACCACTTAGGGCAAAACTTTGCCAAGGCGTTTGATGTGACATTCCAATCGACCGAAGGAAAACCTGAGTACGTTTACGCAACAAGTTGGGGCGTTTCTACCCGTTTGATCGGAACGATGATCATGGCGCACTCCGACGACAAAGGTCTGGTTTGCCCACCAAAACTTGCACCAATCCAGGTCGTTATTGTTCCAATCGGTCGCGGCGATGAGAGAGCTGCCGTACTTGAGGCATCCGACAAAATGGCGGCTGATCTCCGGGCAACCAACTGGGCGGGTGCTCCGATTCGTGTGAAGATTGACGACCGCGAAAAAGAATCGCCAGGGTTCAAATTCAATCACTGGGAAATGCGCGGCGTTTGTCTGCGGATCGAAATCGGGCCACGTGATCTTGCCGAAAACAAATGCTTACTCGCAAATCGAGTGGCGGACGAAAAGCAAGAAGTGAGCCTCCATCAAGTCGTCAATCAGGTCGTTGCCGGGCTGGATGGATTCCAATCCACGCTCTACAACCGAGCTTTGGAACTCCGCAATGCCAACACGAAACGGGTTGACACTTGGGACGAGTTCAAGGCTGTGTTCGCAAACGAAGGCGGCGCTGGGTTCGTGGTCGCCCATTGGGACGGCACTCAGCAAACCGAGGATGCGATTTCGGAAGCCACAAAGGCAACGATTCGGTGCATTCCGCTCGTTGCGCTTGACCCGAAAGATGAAGAGCCTGGCGTTTGCGTTTATTCCGGTAAACCGAGTAACAAGCGCGTGATTTTCGCTCGCGCTTACTAAGTACCGGGATTAACTCCTCTCAAGATTATTTGAGAGGAGTTTTTTGTATTTGCACCGCTGTTTCTTCAATCCAGTTCCCCATCCGATTCGACCGCCAACTCAGCCACATCCGCCGCTCTTTGGGCCACCAAGTGAGTTCCAGGGTTCCTTTTTCGATCGGCTTACGAATATGCCAATGCCTCCCGCCGGCGTACTGCTTGGTTCCCATTTCTTGCATCTGCAAGCCCAAAGATTCCACTAACTTTTCAATTTGAGAAGTGTCTTCGGTGAATGGCAGTTCAAGGCTTTGCACGCTTCACAATTACCCGAGAGTTAAGTTTCCCGGTTCGAGATGCCGAAAATAGTTTTGGGAAGTTGAAAATGAACTCACTGCGAGGAATGGTGCTGGGCTTGCTTCAGCAACAAAACGGACTGACTGACGAGGAAATCGCCTATCAGCTTCGGCAATTCGTGCCTTCCACCCACGCGGTTTCATTGATCTGCCGCCAGTTTGAAGCAGAAGGATTGCTCAAACGCATCAAACGAATCGGCAAACCAAGCGGCAACTATCTCACCGAGGAAGCGGTTCAGCCAGAAACAATTGAGTTTGCACCGGAAGCAGTTGCCGAACCGGTTGACGATTCGATCCCGGTTGGCAAAGGGCAAGAGCACATAAACGATCTCAAACAGATTGGATTCCGCTGGGTTGGTGACTTTTACAAAAATGAGAATCATGTTTCGTTTTCAATCGGCGAAAACGGCGACATGAACGATATTCTTGTCGCGTTTGTGGTGGACGGCGCAGTGGTATGTTTTATGCACTCTCTCCGCTCGCTGGGTCACTGCTTGGCATCGTTGACTTCAGGGTCGGCAGCGGGCAATCATGCACGATATCAAGGCTACATCAAAGGATTGCTCCAACGAGATAGCAAGATTGAGATTTACGCGCTTTCTGATCCCGGTGGATTGCAGTACGCAGGACACAAGCTGAGTTTGTGTACGGGAATCTTTCCGGCGCTCATCGAGCACTTTCATCCCGCTTGGAATAAAAATTCCAACGATGCTGCTGCTTAGCCAGGCGTTAGCCAACCTGATTCGGCAAGGCCATCTGCGATCACTTGCGCGTACGATTTGCTTGGCGGATTAAGGTCTACTCGAGATTCGGCCCAAGTAAACGTCACGACAGGAATTCCCTGAACGTCGCCTAAATACACCGCTTGCCGGTACCAACCGCGTTCTGCTACAAACATAGTTCCTTGCTTTTGGAGGGTGAGCCAGTCGAGTTGGATTTCTCCCGGTTGCAACCCGTTTTCCATCGCGCAGATATCTTCAAACTGCTCCCGCGTCACGCGCCAGAGCCGGAGTGGAGTTTGTGGATGAGAACCAGAGATTTCAAGGAAAGCTACTCCTCCCTCTCCCCAACTGCTGGTTGATCCGGCATAAACCACTGGATAGCCGCAGGTTACGATCATGTCATCGGTAGGATCACTATCGTCGCGACAACCTGGATGCGGAGCGTGGTTCTTGGTTGGAGCCGTACCTTTGATATAACACTGAAAACGAGACTTAAACAGGTTAGAGCCGTAAGCGGCATACCAAACGTAATCCGGGATTTGCGGATCGGGTTTTTGGGAAATAGTTAAGTTCATTTTTGGGATGAGATTCCCCGCTCTGATTTAACCAGAGCGGGGAAATAGCACTTACATATTCTTGATGATTTCTTCACCGAACCCGGAGCAGCTCACCAAAGTTGCGCCGTCCATCAGCCGTTCGAAGTCGTAAGTGACGGTTTTAGCGGAAATCGCGCCTTCAACTCCCTTGATGATCAAGTCAGCCGCTTCTGTCCAGCCCATGTAGCGGAACATCATTTCCCCGCTCAGAATAACCGAGCTTGGGTTCACCTTATCTTGATCAGCGTATTTTGGAGCGGTTCCGTGAGTGGCTTCGAAGATCGCGTGACCGCTGATGTAGTTGATGTTTGCACCAGGGGCGATTCCGATTCCGCCAACTTGAGCGGCGAGTGCGTCACTCACGTAGTCGCCGTTGAGGTTGAGCGTAGCAACAACATCATATTCCGCGGGACGCAGAAGGATTTGCTGGAGGAACGCATCGGCAATAACATCTTTGATGACCAGGCCAGCTCCTCGCTTACCTTCGGGAATCACGTGCCAAGGGCCGCCATCAAGTGGAACCGCGCCAAAGAAATCTCGAGCAACCTGATATCCCCAGTCGGCAAATGCACCTTCGGTGAACTTCATAATATTGCCCTTGTGGACAAGCGTTACGCTCTTTCTGCCCTGAGAAATCGCCGATTCGATCGCGCTATGGACGAGCCGTTCAGTTCCGACATAACTCACTGGCTTGATGCCGATTCCCACTTGAACGGGGAGATCGCGAGCGGGTGCGCCGATCTTTACTAGTTCACTGCTCCACTCATCAATCTTAGCCTTCGTGCCGAAGCGAATTTTCTTATGCAGCGCAGGAAATTCTTTTTCTAAGAATCCCAGCAGTTTGTTGGAGTCTTCACTGCCACCGATAAATTCGATACCGGCATAGATGTCTTCCGTGTTTTCCCGGAAGATAATCATATCCACCAGGTTTGGTTCTTTGACTGGACTTGGAACGCCAGTGAACCATCGAACTGGGCGAAGACACACAAACAGGTCGAGCATCTGGCGGAGAGCTACGTTGATGGATCGGATTCCACCGCCAACCGGAGTGGTAAGTGGGCCTTTGATTCCGACGAGATATTTGTTGAATTGATCAAGGGTTTCTTGTGGGAGCCAATCGCCAGTGGTGTCGAACGCTTTTTGGCCAGCGAGAACTTCTGTCCATTCGATTTTTCGTTCTCCACCGTACGCCTTTTCAACTGCGGCATCCAAAACTCGTTTACTTGCACGCCAGATATCAGGGCCAGTGCCGTCTCCTTCGATAAACGGAATGATCGGATCGTTCGGCACGTTGAGGCCGGTTGGCAACTTAGTAATTGGGGTTCCCATAATGACAAAGCGAGGTTACCCGTGGCTTTTTGTTGAGTCAGTGACCATTTAGCCTCATGGCGATTAAGAGAACCTTAGGCACTAGCCTGCGAATCCTGTAAAATTCAAGCATGAAGTTTGAGGAAATGATGGAGGAACTAGAGCGATCTGGCACTGAACAGAATCGCGTTGTATATGCTAAACACGGCATTCGGATGCCGATGTTTGGTGTGAGTTTTGCCAACCTCAAACGAATCGCGCGGGAATACAGAAACTGTTCTCGCCAAGCGATGCTTTTGTGGAATACCGAAAACCATGACGCACGCATGTTGGCAACGATGATCGCCGACCCAGCGGTGCTTGGTCAGGATGAGCTTTGCCTGTGGGCCGAAGAAGCCGATAACTACGTACTCTGCGGCAACGTTGCGATGCTAACCGTTCGGTATCCGAACCACTGGATGATAGCTCAGGGTTGGATTGAACATCCGTCTGAGTGGATGTCAACAATTGGCTGGAATACTATTTCGATCCTAGCGGCGAAACAAATGAAGCGACCGGATTCGGATTTTCGCCCGTTGATTGATTTCATCGTAAAGAACATCCATAAAGCTCCGAATCGCACGAAATACGCGATGAATTCCGCGTTGATTGCCATTGGCCGAAGCCGAAAATCACTTACCCCAGTTGCCATTAAGGCAGGTGAAGTGATTGGCGAAATCAGCGTGAATCATGGTGAAAGCGGCAACAACACTCCGTTTGCACCAAACGCGATTAAAGAAGCGGTTGCTGTCGCCGCTGAGTAGGTTCTAACCGTGAAAACCGTTGTCGCATTTTACAAATTCGTTGAATTGGCGGATTTTGCAGAAATGCGGCAATGGGTTAAGGATCACGGTCTACGCAATAACCTACGAGGAACCATCCTCTTAGCTCCGGAAGGCATCAACGGTGGGCTTTCGGGCGAACCGGAGGAAGTTGAAGCCTTTTTTGCCGGGCTCGCTGAAGATTCGCGATTTGCCGAGATCGAACGCAAGTATTCGCAACATGAAGACCATCCTTTCAAGCGATGGCTGGTGCGACTGAAAAAGGAAATCGTACGGATGAAAATCCCGAATATTGATCCTAACCAAACGGTTGGAGAATACGTTTCGGCTCGCGATTGGAACGACCTCATTTCTGATCCAGAAGTAACGGTAATTGACTGCCGAAACGAATACGAAATCGACTTTGGAACCTTCAAAAATGCGATCAATCCGAAAACAATTGAATTCCACGAATTTCCTGAATACGTAGAAAAGAAACTGCCGCAGAAGGACGCGAAAATTGCGATGTTCTGCACAGGTGGAATACGGTGCGAAAAAGCTACGGCTTACATGAAGCAAATCGGCTACGAGCACATCTACCACCTTCAAGGCGGGATTCTTAAATACCTTGAGGAAGTGCCAGAAGAAGATAGTTTATTTGAGGGATCATGTTTTGTGTTCGATCACCGCATCGCCCTTGATCACAACCTGCAGCCGGTTCCTGGTGCAACCCGTGAATCAGCATTCGGGGACGATCACGGGTATTCGGAGAGCTAAACCGCCTTCGCTGGTTTCTTTGTAGCGGCTGTTCATATCCAGCGCGGTTTCCCACATCGTCACGATCACATCGTCAAGGCTGATTTTCGCGAGAGTGGGATCGCTGGCAAGGGCAATATTCGCCGCTGTGATCGCCTTCATCGCGCCCATTGTGTTGCGTTCAATACACGGCACCTGAACTAATCCGCCAACCGGATCGCAGGTGAGGCCCAGATGGTGTTCCATTGCAATTTCCGCCGCCATCAGAATTCGGGCCGTGTCGCATCCGAGCATATAAGCATGACCCGCCGCCGCCATTGCCGAGCTCACGCCGATCTCTGCCATACATCCACCCATCGCCGCGCTGATAGTTGCTCCTTTTTTGAATAGACATCCGATTTCTGATGCCACGAGGATGAATTCTCTTAGTTGCTCGTGGGTGAACCCAAGGAAAGTATGCCCGTACATCATAACAGCGGGGATCACGCCCGCCGCCCCGTTTGTTGGAGCGGTAACGACCCGACCAAATGCCGCATTTTCTTCGTTCACCGCGAGGGCGAAAATACTAATCCATCGGAGCGTTTGCTGAAAATTAGGGCTAGAATAGCGCATATTTTCCACCCATTGGTCGAAGCCTTTGTAGCTTCGCCCGCTCATGAGGTCAGCGTTGAGTTTCTTTGCGCGACGAGTGACATTTAAGCCACCGGGGAGCACACCTTCCGAATGGCAGCCACGATAGATGCACTCGCGCATAGTGGCCCAAATTTCGTCTAAGCCTGCGTCGGTTTCTTCCTTTGGTCGCCAGCACCGTTCGTTGGCACGAACCATATCTGGAATGGTTAATCCCTTCAGCTCGGCATACCGCACAATATCCGACGCATGCTGAATGGGATGTGGGAGAAGAACGCATCGGTTTTCACCAAGTTCTTCATCTTCTGTGACAACGAACCCGCCACCAACTGAATAGTATGTGCGTGAACGGATTTCCGAGTTCTTCAACCAAAAGGTGTATTTGATTCCATTAGGGTGGAACGGAAGTGTTTCATCCATGTGGAACACAATGTCGCTTTCCGGATTGAAAGTTATCTGATGTTTGCCCGCTAACAACATCACACGATCTGACTTCAATGAAGCGATCGTTTGATTGATCTCATCAACCGGGCACGTTTTGGGATCCCAGTCCATTAAGCCAAGCTGAACGGCGATATCGGTTCCGTGTCCTTTTCCCGTTTTTGCCAAGCTTCCGTATAGATCGACTTGCACTCGTTCTATATCGTCCGAATAGAAATCGCGTAGAAACAGTCGCCCAGCACGCCAAGGGCCGAGAGTGTGCGAACTCGATGGGCCAACCCCGATCTTGAAAATATCAAACGTGCTGATCGACTCTCGAGACATGATTTGAGTATACGACCACTTGGTCAAGCGAATTTGAGTATCCTCAGCATGATGGTGGAAGCGATCAAGTGGATTCTGGTTGGCCTCGGAATCGGGGTTGCAGTCGAATACGCCCGCCACATCGCTTCGCTCAAGGAGTTGCTCAAACTCCCAGATTTCCAAACTGAAGCAGAAGAAGCACAGAAGAAGGCATCTTCCCTTGAATCACTCGTTCCGAGCCTCAAAGCGGACGTCGAAGCACACCTCAAAACAATCGCCAAGTTAGAAGCCGATCTGAAATCAAAACCTGCGGTCGCTGAGGCAATGGTTGAAGTTCAAGCTCCGGTAGAGACAGCAAATCTCGATCAAATCACTTCCCTGTCGCCACAATTCCGAGCCTTGCTCATTGAATCCGGAGTGACTTCTCCCGATCAGCTCGCGGCTAAATCCGAAACCGAACTTTTGGATATCGTTCAAGCCCAGCCTTGGGATTTAGTGAATCCAGCGGATTGGATTGCAGAAGCACGATCGCTGTCAACGGGAACAGTTCCCGTAGTTTCTCCAAGCACAGAGCAGGATGATCTCCATGCTCTACCCAGCATCACTAAGCAACAAGCAACTGCGCTGCAGAAATCAAATTTTGCAACGTTCGCCGCCATCAGCCAAGCAACCGAATCACAGTTGCTAGAAGCGGTAGAAGCAATGCCGTGGGACATTGTGAACGCAGAGGAGTGGATCAGTTATGCCAAATCCCAAGCCTAAACCACGCCCGACCAACGTTCAGGAAATGATTGAGCGCACTAAGCGATTCGCGGTCGAAAAGGTGTTCATCCTCGCGATGATCGTGATGCTCAGTCTGTGGTTCTGGAACGCGCACTAACGCAGGTGCGCAAAGCCTTGATCCAAATCAGCTTTCAAGTCTTCTATGTCTTCTAAGCCAAGATACAAGCGTACGACCCACTGCTCCTCGGGCCAATCCATGGGTTTGCCGTAGATCGGCACGGCAAGGCTTTCGAATCCACCCCAGCTCACGCCCATCTGGAAAATGTCCAGCGATTCAGCAAATTTAGCGAGCGCTTCATCGGCTTGGACTTTGGGTTTGAAAGTAATCAAGCTGTTATGCCCGGTTTGCTGAGACTCAATCAGTTCTCGTTGCGGATGATTCGGGTCTCCGGAGTAATAGATTTCCTCTACTTCTGGGCGTGTCTTCAGAAAGTCAAACATCAGAGCCCCCATCCGTTTGGCTTCATCCATCCGCAATCGCAGAGTTCGCATCCCCCGGAGCATCAACCAGCTATCGAACGGCGCGAGTCTCCCGCCAAACCACTGGCCTTCACGCATAGCGATTTCTTCGCAGATTGCCTTGCTCGCGCAGAGTGCCCCGGCAACCACATCGCTGTGTCCGCAAAGGTATTTGGTTGCGCTATGAACTACGATATCCACCCCCATAGCGGCAGGATTCTGGAATAGCGGCGAACAGTTGCTGTTATCTGTGATCGTTTTGATTCCCTTCGCTTTCGCAATCGCGGTGATCGCTCGGAAGTCCTGGATTCTAAACAGAACACTACTGGGAGATTCGAGATAAATGAGCTTGGTATTGGGTTGGATTGCGGCCTCAATTTCGTCGGTATGGCCAACGACATAGGTTGTTTCCACTCCATAACCCGGCAGATAGTCGGTCATGAACGAGCGGGTGGGGCCGTACGAAGTATCCACGCAAACAATGTGGTCACCAGCGCGGACACTATGCATGACCGCCGCGGTGATGGCGGCCATTCCGCTGGCAAAAACCATCGCGGATTCCGTTCCTTCAAGCATCGCCAGTTTCTTTTCGACGATGGTCATGTTGGGATTGCCGACGCGGGAGTAAACGTATCGTTCCTCCACGTTGGGGTCGGCGATCATCCCTTTGAGACTTGCGAGCGTATCGTGAACGAAAAGCGAGGTTTGGAAAATCGGCGGAGTCACAGCTCCCGCGTAGTGTTTTTCTTCGCCCAAATGTTGGAGGTGGGTTTCTTTGCCCCAAGTCATTCGCAGACTTTACCGAAACCAGCAACGGGTCGCGCCTCGTCTATGGAATTAATAGGGAGAGAGACAGATTTATGATCAGCGCAATCTTAGCTACACTTGTCGGTCAGAGCTCGGCACCAGAAAAACTGGATTGGCAGACTTTCCCGCAAATCAAAGCTCACGCTTCGCTCAAAGCGAGCGATTTGGTTTTTCAAAGTCTAGATTGGCGCACAAGAATTTTTGACGGAGTCGTGGACGGTCAGAAGCAAGATAAGCCGATTTTGATGTGGCTCTATTTCGGTGATCCCCGCGGGCATTGCTGACAAAACGGAGCTAAAACCAGACAGTTTGTCTGGACTCGCCCCGACATCGCCCAATACGTCAGCCAGAACTTGATTCCCATCGCCGCGAACGACGTGGATTACCGAGAAAACCCGGACACGCAAAACTGGGAGCATCGGCTGGTTACCAAAATGTTCTCGGTATCCAGCGAAGGGATTTTCCAAGGCATATACGTGGGTACACCGTCTGGCAAACTTCTCGCACGATGCAACGCAGGCTGGCCCGATCCCGATGCTAGCGAGACGCTCAACAACATCAAAAAAGCGGTTGCTAAGTATTACGCGATGCCTAAATCCGAGCGACTGCTGTCGAATCTGCCCAACCCGGCGACTGACCGGCTGAAGTTCAAAGAGGATCAGTTCACCAAACCCAAAGGCACGCTTGACTTGAGGGTGACAAAACGTGGTTACGCTTACCCAGGCATGACAACATTTGACGAACGGCACCCAATGTTTTTTGGCATCGACCGACTGTGGTTCAAACCATCCGAACTCCAAACTTTGTTGCCTGGTTCGCTGACGGTTGGCTCATCGAAGCAAGTCACCGGGCCGATGCGCACGCGCTGGGTGTTGCACAACCACATGCAAAAAGCGGCAAGTGCGTGGGATGAACCTCATATCCAAGTCGGAAACTTCACGAGCACAATCACAGAAGTGAGCGGCTCAAAAGTCAATTTGGAAATCAAAGCACACTACGAACTCAAAGCAAACACGCAATGGAACACAGGTTCTTATCGCGGCGATCTGCTGGGCAAGCTGACTATTGATTCGCGAACATTGGAATGCTCTGCGTTTGAAGCAACGATGTTTGGTCGTTCTACGCTCGGCAAATTGCTTCCGAACGCCCATGCAGGTGACCCATCGCAAATGGTGGCGAGCTATATCACCATCAATCCGCAAACCGATGCCGACGACAACATGGTTCCCAGCAACTGGATGTGGGGATACGGATTAAATTGGTGCCAGACGCGGTAAGCAACTTAACGGTTTAGATCGCTGAGAGCCAGGTGAAGTTTAGGATAGAGGAAATTGAATCCGTTTGCCTGCGCGATCACCGGATGCACCCGTTGCCCTTGCAGAATCAGCGCGCCTTCTTTGCCAATGGCACTGGTTGCTAAGTTGATCAGGAACGGTGGGGCGGGTGGAACAGGCGGGCGGCCTAAGTCTTCGCGCATCGCTTCCATGAGGTCGCCGTTGGTGACTGGGTTCGGTGCGGTCGCATTGATCGGCCCTTCTAACCCGGAGTTTAATGACCAGACCATCATGCGAACCAGATCATCTACATGAATCCAGCTGACCCATTGTTTGCCATTGCCCGCCGCGCCCCCAAGAAACTTCTCAGTGATTGACTTGAGAACCGGGTACATCCCGCTCTCTTTGCCGAGCACGATGCCCGTACGAATTGCAACCTTTCGGGTTTTGGGCAAGAAGTGTTCAAAAATAGAGGATTCCCATTTCAGGCAAGTTTCAGGCAGAAAACCAGTGCCGGCGGCAGAACTTTCAGAAAGCATCTCGTCGCCTCGGTCGCCGTAGAAACCGATCGCGCTTGAATTCACCCACACGCGGGGAGGAGTTTTGCTGGCCTTGATTGCTTCGGCGAATACGCAGGTCGAATCCACCCGCGACTGAACGATGACTTTTTTGTAGTCGTCCGTCCATTTTTTTTCAATGGGTGCTCCAGTCAAGTTGAATACGGCATCGGCGCCCTCAAACTCTTTCACCCAGTCGCCTAACGATTTAGCGTCCCACTTAACCTCACGGTACTTGGCCCCCGCATCTGGCGAACGAGTTAGAACCGCTACTTCGTATCCAGACTTTTCAAGTTCGTTTGCTAAATGATTTCCAATAAACCCAGAGCCGCCCCCAATGACCGCCTTCTTACTCATCTTCTTGCATCCACTGCCCTACTATTTTTTGTTCTACGCCAAGTTGCTGCAGAATTCTTGCGACAACTGTGTCGGCTAAATCCTCCAAACATTTTGGGTTTTGATACCAGGCAGGGCTAGCGGGGAGAATGGTTGCTCCTGCTTCGGCCAGTTGGGTCATGTTGCGGAGGTGGATCAGGTTCCACGGCATTTCGCGTGGAACGACAATCAGTGGCCGTTTTTCTTTGAGGCAAACGTCGGCACTGCGAGTGAGAAGGTCGTTACTAACTCCGTTAGCAATCCGCCCAACCGTGCCCATACTGCAAGGCACAATGACCATCCCATCGTGGCGAAAACTTCCGCTCGCTGGAGGTGTAAAGTAGTTTTTTTCGTCTAAAAGTTTAATATTTCCAAACGATTCACCGAGCCAAAGTTTGGTGTCGAAATTTGTGCGGTTGATTGTGACGCCGAGTTCTGTGATGGCAACGTCAATGGCCTGATTACTGAGCATCAGGAACACTTCGTCCCAATGCTTTGCCGCGTGCACCAAGAACCGCTGGGCGTAGATTGCCCCACTCGCTCCCGTCACGCCCACTACTATCCGCCCTGTGCTCATCGCTGATCTATTCTACGCGAACTGAATTGAATGTAAATCACTTGCCTAATGTTCTATCTACTTGTACGGTTTTCGAACAACCCGCCAGTGAGTAGTACCTTAGCAATGGAATCAATTTCGTCGAACAATTTTCTGGCATTTTCTTCGGACATTTCTTTAAACAGAGCCTGTACTGTGGGAACCCCCGTTAAATTTGATATTCCAAACTTAAGAGAAGGAAGTCTTGCGATAATGATTTCTCTTCGAGTCTGATCGTCATTCGCAAATATTCGCGCTTCTTGGTCTAGCTTAGCGACCCGCTTTTGAGTTCCCCACTTCTCGTTATACAGAATCACTATTGCCCAGGGCATCAGGTAGGCAAGCATGACTACAATGAAATAGGGACTCCCCTGCATGAATATGCCTAGGATCACGACCCCAAAGCTCCCAGCATAGCTAGAGAACCTTGTGAACTTCCTCTCAGACATGGCTCTTGACACTATGGATTTATAAACTGCCACCTGAAAAGGCTCAGTTTGGTTGCTCATTCCGTGTTCTCTTCCATTTGATTTGCCAATATCCATTTGCGATCAGAAGTATTTAGAGTTTCAAAAAGCAACTTTGAGGAATCATCATTTAGCCGCGAATAAAGCTCAGTGACAACTTTGCTCCCCGAAGGTATTGATACTTCGCTATTGAGAAACTGTATTCGCAGACTAATCATCTTGACGGCCTCTTCGTCAGTCCAAACTTTCGTTAACAAATCCATTTCAAAATTCGTCAAATCCTTTTTTGACAACGCGCGGATGAAGAATCCCATAGATCCCAACCAAAGTCCGACACCCATAAATATGAAAATTTTAGTAACCGATTCAGGAACTGGCTTTAAGGACGCTAATCCAACACTAATCAACACAAAGGTCATGAGAATTGCAAATGGAACCCAGCGGCTTAGCGCTAGTGTTCTTTTTGATCGGTTTAGTAACTGCTTATACTCTTGATTTACTTTTTCAAAATTATTCATTAGATTCTAATGGTGCCCGACTGGTTTGAGTTTAACCCAGTATCCTTCGACCATGCTCAAAATATGGATGGTTGACTTTGCACGAGAGCAGTCCCCGACTCTCGATCACCTGTACCATTACGCAACCATCGCCCAACGTTCAGGATACGATGCGCTTGGACTTTATTTAGAGCATCGGTTCGCATTTGCCGCGACTCCATGGAGCCATGGCAAGGGGGCGATCACTCCCTCTCAGATTGAGCACTTGCAGGCCGAATTTCCTTCTCTGCAAATCATTCCGTTCATCAATCTGCTCGGGCACTTTGAAGGATTCCTTTACACAGAAGAAGGCCGCGAGTATCGCGAAGAAACCTTTTCAGGGTTGCAGGCTTGCCCCAGCAATCCACAATTCGTTTCGCTCTGCGAACAGATTATTGACGAGACGATTGCAATTTTCAAATCAAATATTATTCATATCGGCGGAGACGAAACCGCCCAACTCGGAAAATGCCCGCGATGCCAAGAGCGTATGAAAGGCCAAGCTGAGGACGAGAAAGGCTGGCTTTACCGAGAACATTTTTCGCCGTTGCTCCAGCGTGTAATTGACTCGGGTCGGCGACCAGCTATCTGGGGAGATATGTTTCTGGAGCGTCCGGACGCTCTCAAAAACATTCCAACAAATACTTTGATTTTCGATTGGCAATACGAAAATGGGGTCAAAGAAACGGCAACCAAGTTCGCGGGATTCGATGTAATCGCCTGCCCCACTACCGCCGTTTACAATGCGGCTTGGATGCACATCGAGCGCACCGAAAATAATGTCCGTCAGTGCGCCCAAGATGCCCACGACATGGAACATGCCGGGTTCTGCTTGACCACTTGGGAGCAGACCCTACTAAACCCGTACGATTCGATCTTCCCCGCCGTGGAGTGGGCCAGCGCGGTCGCAGATAATCCGGCTTGGGAGACTTCGTTAGTTGATTCGTTTGGAGAAGCCAAAGAGTGGGCAATGGCGCTCGGAATTGAACTCGAAAAAATGGGCGGAGTCTGGGCAGCAAGTGGTCACCGCCACAAGCTCAAGTGCCGACTACTCCTGGCAGGAAACCCCTTTCTGGCTTGGTTACACCATCGCGACGAGGTGCAGAACGGGCGAGATAAGGAACTGCTTCTCATCATAGAAAAATCTATTCATCACGCACCAAACGAAGAGTGCAAAAATGTTTCACTTGCTCTGCGGGCAATGGTTGAAGCTTTGATGATCATGTACGAAGCGCACAAGCACTATGCGGCTCGTCAGCCAGATGCCGCCATTAGCAAACTCGCTCCGATGCGCTACTTGTTTGAATCTCTCGCCAAACTGGCGAAACAAAACCATGAGCGAATTGGCGGATCACTTGCCGATATTGAACGTTGCAAAATCGCCAAGCGACACGTTGAAATCTGCATCCAGCGCATCCGCGATTATGGAAACGGCGAACTCGGCTATCTGCCGGCTTTCGAGGTTTTGACTAACCACCGCTTTACTCCGCACGATCAGGCGTGCTGGTGGCTGGTAAACAAATGGGCTAACGAATAACTGACTTGTTAATTGCCCTCGCAAGCCGTTCAGCCGCATCTTCGATTTCGCCCAACTTGATGTTGTTGAATAGCAATCGTAGGTTGACGAAATTTTCGGGATTAAAGCAAATATATTCGTTCGGAACAACCGCGACGTTCTCCGCTAAAGCATTCCTAAATAGCTCGGGGGCATCCGGCTTGCGCGGGAAACGAATTGTCATCCCGTGGCCTCCCTCGGCACGAAACACATTTACTTCTGAATGAACGTGTGCGCGGAGCGCGTGATACAAGCGTTGGGAGCGTTGACCAAATTCGGCTCTGCACTTTTCAAGGTGTCGCTGAAAATTCTTATTCAGGTATCGGGCCAATGCCAACTGGCTAATCCGCGACATTCCTTCCTGTCCGATCTGAGGACGACGCAACAAATCGTTGATTTCGGGCGGAACCGAAAGGGCCGTGCACTGAACTGTGTCGGCGGTTAAAACGGGCAAAGAAATCGTAAACCACGCATTGACGCCTTTTGGCAGTGGAGGCAGTACCTTTCTAGTCGTGTGGTGCATTAGCCCGATTCCTACCGACAAGAGCAACGAAATACCCTTAGCCTTTGCAACCTCGTAGAGTCGAGTCAACAATGCGTCGGGCCAGCCAACCCCGGTCATAAATCCGTAATGGGGGCAAGCTAAAACTCCATGCACGTTTTCTTTTTCTATGAGTTCTGTCAGCTGATCAGGATTCATCCGACTTGGATCAATGCCAATGGCTCTAATTCCTTCCTGCTTTAGAACTTGCTTAAGCAAAATCCCCCAAGGCTCATCGACGAGGATTGTTTCTCCCGGATCAACCGCAAAGTGCAAAAACGTATCTAGCGTTCTGCTGCCGGTGTTGATTACGATCTCATCTGGATCAAGATCCGCACCGAGTTCTTTGAACCAAGGAACGAACGCTTTTCGAAGTTCAAGCTCTCCGCCCCATTCGGCCATATACAAATTCCAATTGCTTTCTTGAGCAAGCATCATTTGATAGGCGAAATAGTCCTGTAAATCAATCAAAGAGCCATCGGGCATAGGCGTTGCAAACGATCTGATTTGTGCTTGGCGGCAGATTTGCTCAAACCCAATGATCGGCCCATGATCGGCAAACTTTCCAAGATATTGCCGAGCTACGTCTCGATTGTTCAGCTCTGCGACAAAGGTGCCCGATCCAGGGTGGCTGGTGACGATGCCTTCATCACAAAGAATTGAATACGCTCGGTGAACAGTAAGCCGAGAAACACCGAGTGACTCTGCATATTTGCGAATCGGGGGCAGTCGGTCACCACTTTTGAGCCGTCCAGATACAATCTCGTTCCTTATATGAGTTGCAGCCTGCTCATATAAAGGATCCGTTGCAGAGATGAGTGGTTCGTAGCTCAACACTCATCTCTACTGGAAATCAATAATTATTTGTTACTTCGTTTTCTTTTGAGCAAGGCCACGAATCCAACTGCGGCAATTGCCATCGTCGCTGGTTCTGGAACCGCTTCCGGGGAGAAAACGAAGTTATTTGGTCTCACCAAACCGCCCCCAAGGGTAAATGCAGAAATGAATGCTCCCGTATTCGCATTGTATTTATTGATAACGTTGCTACTGTAACCGCCGACGAGCAATGATCCATCGAGTGCGATTTCTTGCCCTTGCGAGGTGGCAAGACCGCTAACAAATGCACCCATATTCGCGCCAGTTGTTCCGTTGACCTGTACAACTTGTCCTGGTTGATAAACGTTGACAAATAGGTTTCCGTTGCTTCCTTGGCGGAGATCAAGAAGTAAGCCTCCTACGGTTGCGAAGTTGGAAATAAATGCTCCGGTCGTTCCATTGAATTTTTTAATGACTCCCTGTTGACTCGCGACCGCATAGAATGCCCCATCTGAGCCGAATATATGCCCGTCACTTCCTCCTCCGGTAGCGGCGAATAATCCTAAATGGTTTCCATTGATATCAAAGCGGTGGATTCCGCCATTGACGGGATCGTTGTTAAATTCCGCCGCGTACAGAATCCCATCTTTCCAGGTGAGGTCACCCGCAAAAGAGAACGAATATCCAGTATTGAAATTCCCCATGTAGGCTCCGGTCGTTCCGTTATATTTCTTTATCGACGATATGCCGATTGAAGAAAGACTGGATACATAGAGGTTTCCATCTGGTCCAAAAGTTATGCCTTGGGGATTACCGAGGCCACCGAGCCCCGCAGTGACAAAATCGCTTATATAGGCGCCTGTCACACCATCATATCGTTTGATTGAGCCGGTTCCTTCTGAACTCACATACAGGTCTCGACTTGCCGAATACGCCAAATTTGAGCCTAGCAATCCAAGGATTACTAACGCCGACTTTGTTCCATTCCAATTTAATTTCATCATCACAGCAGTTCCTTATCGGGGCAACACTATTACCCATCTGCAGTACATCGCATGGATGCGGAAAACGAGTTGAACAACCTCATTTTTTGTGGATGACAATTGCTGGATTGATGAGTCCCAGCATAACGGCATATCAGGGAACCAAAAGCAAGTTACAATCATTAACATGCCTGATGCTCGCCCTTACATCGGCTACCCCCAGTATCCAAAAGAGCCACGACCAGAGGTTGGGAATGTTCGCTAAAAAGAATTCCTTGAATTTTGAGCGTGAGGTTTCCCCTGAACTTCCGGTGCTCTACCGCGTGGCAAAACGGCTGGGATGCAAGCACGAAGAGGCAGAAGATCTAGTTCAAACTTGCCTGATTAAGGCGTATAAGGCCTGGGATAGATTTGATGGGCAGCATTTGCGATCCTGGCTGATCCGTATTCTGCGAAACGAACGACTCATGGTGATTCGTTCGCAAAAAGACGTTCTTTCGCTTGATGAGCACGAAGATTTAGACATTCCGGTGGAAGGGTTCTGGACTGCCTTGAGCGGAAAACTGGATGCAGAACGAATCTTGGCGGCTATTGAACAGCTTTCGCCAAACTACCGCCTGACAATTCACCTTTGCGATGTTGAAGAAATGAGCTACGAAGAAGCGGCTCAGATTATGGATATTCCCATCGGCACAGTTCGGTCGCGGCTTTCTCGAGCGCGGCAGATTGTGCGAGATACCCTCATCGCCGAACAATCCTCTGTGGAGGCAACACTTTAATGGACAGAATGATTCAATCCTATGTAGACGGCCGAATGGAAGCGGCAGAACGAGCTGAGTTTGAGGCTCAATTAGCAGAAAATCCTCAGTTAAGGGCCGAAGTTGATGCTTGCCTGCAACTTAAGGAATCAGTCAAAAACGCTGGCTTGAGCGAAACAGTTCCGAACCTTCAGCCCATACTGGCCGACATTTGCCGAGCTAAGCAACCGTTCTGGCGATCCCGTGCTTTG
The DNA here is from genome assembly GCA_019638675.1 of Fimbriimonadaceae bacterium. Classification (GTDB taxonomy): domain Bacteria; phylum Armatimonadota; class Fimbriimonadia; order Fimbriimonadales; family Fimbriimonadaceae; genus UphvI-Ar2. The sequence goes on from JAHBTE010000001.1 coordinate 2,725,689, forward strand.
GGATGGTCAATTGCAGGTGCAGCTTGCTTTGCAGTTGTTTTTTCAGTTGCACGTTCACCAATTGTAAACCCGGCAGTTGAAGTTCAATATGCTTCTGCGGCAACTATTGACTTGGTGAAATCACCGCTACAAAATCACTGGCACGAATCTGATCCTCAGAAAGCAGCTGAACTCGTCAGGAATTCGATGCACTGCCCTACGCCAGTCATTTCATTAGAAGGAATGGGAGCCAGCATGAAGTCAGCGGAATGCGGAAGTTGCTGGATGGCCTTTGATATTGAATACAAAGACGCACTTTACACGCTTTACGGACGGAAAGAATCTGGCGGACTCGACGCTGGCAAACCAGAAGCTTACGGTAACAAAACGCTTTACTGGATGAAAGATGCTATTGGATGGTACTGCGAAGGTGGAATGACCTATGTTCTAAAAGGTGGAACCCCCGATGGCCGCCATGCGATAGCCAAGCATGCCTGCAAAGAAACACCTAAGCTCTTTTAATTTCATTCGCAAACCGAATGGTTTCTAAGTACTCAGCATGACTCCATGTGAGCGGGCTGACACTCAAGGGTTCACCCGTATCCGGGTGGTATTGCTCAGCCAGCATGAAGCTTTGTGAGCACCGTTGCTCTGCCCACTGAATCAGCTTCTGATATTCCGTGACTCTTCCCTGAAGCAAATAAGCCCTGGCTAACCACATGGTGCAAATCACCCAAGGATTGCCAGGATATCCCTCACGAACTCGGCAGTAATAATCGCCTTCGTATCGAGCGACCCCGCCGGCCTCAGTTTGATCAGTAAGATATTTCTCAACCATCTCTACCGCTGGTGCAAGGAATTGCTCTTGCAGTTCAGGGCATTCTAACACTCCGGCGAGAACGGCAGAATCCACCGTGTAATCGGGAATCCATTCGCCGTTTTCTTTGTACAGCCTTCGAGGAATCCTGCCATTTTCAATTAAGAACTGAGATTGAATAGCCTCGACCATTTGGTCAGCCGCCGATTGGCATTGCCCTCCTAATAATTCAACCCCTGCTTTGAAGGCTTTGATCACAGTGGCGACCGTCCAAAAATGAATACCGAACCGCTCTTCCCACAAATCCCAGCTTTGACAAGGCAAGCCGTTTGGGCCAACCGATTTTAATAAGAGTTTCAGCCACTGAGTAAGTCGGGCTTCGTCTTTTTCGTGGCTTGGGCTTTTATCGAGATTATTGATTCCATAAGTCACGAGCAAGGCAGTTTCATCCATTTGGTAAGGGAATGCGTTATCCCCCGTCCATGGGTGCCAACTGCTTCCGCGATAGCCTGCTGGGTGGTATTTCTGCCACAGAAATTTCCCATCATCGCACCTCGGAATGAATGCCAGCAAATCGTCATTGCCGCCCATGGTTCGGGCAGTTAGCACCGCATCACGCATCCATACGTAGGCGTAGTTGGATCGATTCGATCCCATAATGTCACTATCAATCGCGGCGATAACTGCTCCACCATTTCCCGTATTGGCGCTCACCACAAGTTCACTGATTCGAGCCAACGGGCTATCTGCACTGTGTTCCGAAACCGCTGGCACTGCCCCCCCATGCTTGTGGGTTTCCAGCACATCTTCGGCAGTTTCACCGCAGATAATCGGGAGGCTGAAATCACCCCGCCCACCTTCGATTTCTACTTTTATTCCAAAGACGGAATCCACGCTCCCCTGTTCAACGGGCTTTCCTGCCAGGTGACCATCTTCTGCATCAAGCCAAGTGCCTTCCATTCCACATGTGTACTGATCCAACCAACCGGTTGATCCTTCGCCAAAGAAACCTACCGTAACACCTAACTTATAGTGCAAAATACATTCGGGTTCCGAATGATAGTAACAAGCGTCACCGATATCAGTTTCGCCGATTCTTAAATCGTGTGCTTGGTAAATCAACACTTCCCCATCCGGGCCAGTGATCTCAAACTTCTGCTCAAAGTAAGGAGTTTCGTAATCTAGGCAAGCCTTTCTACGAATGACGTATCCAAACCCCGCCCACTGAGTGATGCCGTAGCTGGATTCGTACCATTGGTTCACTGTCCAGCCATCGCCCTCCAACCAGCTGAACCACCCATCGCGCCAAATCCCGAGTCGAATTTTTCGACCAGCAAGGTGATTAGGTGCTCCAACTGTGGGCCAGCACAACTCTCGAATCAGCCCTCGGCGATCCATCGCCACATACATAGAACCGTTTCCGAAAACTAGATCGCGTGGCATTAGCTCAGTTCAAATTTGTCGCCCTGTGCGGGAATGATTGTGTTCCAGCCGAGCATTTCCTGAATGTGTTTTTGCTGAGCTAGCGCGGCATCAGGTTCGCCGTGGACGATAAATGTCTTCTTGGGAGCTTCTTTAAAATGGCCCAGCCATCGGAGCATTTCTCCGTAATCTGCATGCGCCGAGAGCATATCGAGCCTTTGTACTTCTGCTCGCACCGGAATCTCGGCACCGAGGATTCGCACCTCATCTTGTCCATCCAGTATTCGACGGCCCAGCGTTCCATCGGCTTGATAACCGGTAAACAAAATCAAAGTGCTCGGGTCGCTTGCCCGAGCCTTAAGGTGGTGCAGAATCCGACCGCCATTACACATTCCACTTCCGGCAATAACAATAAACGGCCCGTTTGCATGGTTGAGTTCTTTGCTCATGTTTCGATCACGAATAAGGTGAACCATGTCGTCGCGGAATGGAGAGTGACCCTCGCGCATATCAATTTTCATATCCGCGTCATGATCCTCTTCCGATTCTGTGTAGAGGAGAGTGGCTTTATTAGCCATAGGAGAATCGACGTAAACACGCAAATTGGGCCAGCGACCTTCCTTTTCCAAAAGGTGGAAATACCAAAGAATCTCTTGCGTGCGCCCAATAGCGAAACTCGGAATGAGGATTACTCGGCGATTTCGTTCGGCTTCCGAAACTATTTCCGCAATGCGCTCTTTGGCATCTTCATCGTTATGCAATCGGTTGCCATAGGTGCTTTCAATCACCAAATACTCGGCAAAATCCATAGCGGTGGGGTCTTTAATAATCGGTGTATCGTAACGCCCCAGGTCTCCTCCCATCAGAATTCTCTCTCCGTTGGCGAAATAGAACTCAATAAAAGCTGAACCTAAAATATGCCCCGCTGGCACCATGCGAAACTGCGCTCCGCCCGGAAGTTCTTGCCACTGGTGGTAATGCAGTGTTTTCATTAGCTTGAGCGCATCGTATGCATCACCTTCCGTAAACAGAGGTTCCGCTGGTTGATGGCGGCTCGTCTGGTGGCGATTGTGATAACGGGCTTCTTCTTCCTGTAATCGGCCTCCATCGGGCAAACTTACCCGGCAGAGCCCGACCGTGCCACTGGTTGCATAAACTGGCCCCTTGTAGCCGTTTCGCACGAATCGAGGCAGAAACCCGATGTGATCCGTATGAGCGTGGGTCAGTAAAACTGCATCCACTTCATCGGGATCAACCGGGAACGGCTCCCAGTTTTTTGCCTTGAGTTCACGCCCGCCCTGAAATAAACCGCAATCGACTAAAACTTTATGACCATCGTATTCGAGTAGGTGTCGTGAGCCAGTAACCGTGCCGGCGGCACCGTGAAACGTGATTGAAGGCATGGCTGTTAGTATGGCGCGGTATTCTCACTCCGTGCACAAAACTGCGGCTCTACGGATTGATTACGCTTTGATAGGGGGAACGGGAATCGGCTCTCGATTGGCGGAAATTCCTGGTTCTGCGGTTGCCGTTCCTACACCGTACGGAATGCTTCGGGGCAAGCTGATTGACAATCACGGTAAGCGCGTTTTGCTCGTTCAACGGCATTCCGCCGGACATAAAAGCCCACCGCATTTGGTGAACTACCGGGCAATTGTCACGGGAATCAAACAACTCGGTGCACAGTTCTGTATTTCGTCCGCGGCTGTCGGTTGCTTGCGAGCCGAGTGGCCAGTGGGATCGCTAGCCGTGTGTTCAGATTTCTTGGATTTATCCGCTAGGAACTTGACCTTATTTGACCATTCGGTTGAGCACCGAGATTTTTCAAAACCGTTTCCACTATCTGATTCCCTGTTGGAACTTGCAAGAAAAAAAGGGGTTACCGCCCATCATCCCGCCGTGTATGTTACGGCCAACGGCCCGCGTTATGAAACTCCGACTGAAATCCAAATTGTGGACAAATTGGGTGGCGATGTAGTTGGCATGACAGCTTCGACCGAAGCGATTTTAATGCGGGAAGCAGAAATCCCTTACGGTTGCTTGGCTATCATCACCAACCAAGCGGCAGGAATGTCGGATGAGATTCTTGACCACACAGATGTGGTTGACGTGATGAATCGGGCTGGGCAACAAGTGGTTGACCTAATGCTTGATGCCCACCAATTGGTGAAGTAACCCATGCCGGTTTCCCGTAGAATTCTGACTCTGGCGCTAGCCAACTGCCCGGGAATAGGGGCAAAAACTATCACCAGAATTCTAACCAGAAACGACCTTCTTGGGCGGTCGCCAGATGACTTCCTGGCTCTAGGTTCCGAGGCGTTAAGGGAAGAGTATCGGCTTGCCCAGTCAAAAGCCGAACAGTTCAATGTTCACAAATCTCGGCTAGTGGCAGAAGCAACCCAATTAGAAGCAAATCTTGCGCAGATGGGAGTCACTGCCGTAACTGCGGCTGATGCACACTATCCGCGGCAGATTGAACTCTACGACCCTCATCCACCCGAACTTCTCTACCTCTACGGTAACTCACGGCTCCTTACCGCGAAAACGTTTTGTGTGCTGGCCAGCAGAAATTCTTCTGAGCAAGCACTCATTGAAATCGAAAAGTCCACCGAGAATCGAATCCTGCGGGGCAACACGTTGGTCACCGGACACGACACAACGGAATATCAACGGAGTGCTGTGACTGCGTTGCGATGGGGCGCGCCGCGAATCATGGTACTCGACACTGGTTTTTACAACGCCCTAGGCGATGATCTCCGTCAGGAACCGTTCGCAGCGGCTCGGCTTTGGCGGTACAAGTTTGATCCCAAAACCGACCTTGCCATTTCAGCGGTCAGTCCATTTGGTGGATACCATCGCAATAGCAACCGAGTACGCGACCGCCTGATCGGTGGGCTGAGCATGATCTTTGAAGGAATCAACATTAAAGCAGGCGGAAATATGGAACGGTTACTCAAACTTGGGCTCAAAGCAGGTCGGCAAGTTTCGATTAGCGAAATCTCTCCTGGCTACGAATCCCTCATTGACCTCGGGGCAGAATTCCTGCCATTACAAGCTCGCTAACTCTCCAGTTCGTCCACCAGTCGGCGATAACTCTCGTAACGAACTCTTGCAATGTCCCCTTTTTCGACCGCTTCTTGAACTGCACAGCCAGGTTCTTCCAGGTGCAGGCAGTCGCTGAATTTGCATCTGGCCACTTGGTTGAATTCCGCAAAGCACTCGGCGATTTCTTCAACTGAATCGAACTCCACCGCGAACTCACGGATGCCCGGTGTATCAACTATCCGCAAATCACCTGCTTCGACAAGATTCGCCCGAGTGGTTGTATGCTTTCCCCGCCCGTAACCTTCCGAAATATCGCCTGCAAGAGCAGAACCAGGAACAAGCGAGTTCAACAACGAAGATTTACCTACGCCACTGTGACCGACAAATACGGCTGTTCTTCCCGCGAGCTCGGCCCGAACGGCTTCGATTCCGTTATCGGTTTTATTGGAAACAGGAAAAACGCCGACTCCCATTTCTGCATAAGGTGCGAGTTGGGCCAAATCTTCTTGTAAAGCGGAATCCGATTCATGCAAATCCGTTTTGTTGACCACGATGATTCCTCTCGCGCCGCCTTTGTGGATCGCGGCAAGGTAGCGGTCGATAATCCGCACATGAAGCGGGGGAGCGACTACCGAGACAACTATCGCCACCACATCCACGTTGGCAACAATCGCGCGTTCTCGGTTTTTGAAGTGTGGGTCGCGGCGAGTTAGCACGGTTCGGCGGTCAAGCACGCTGATAATCCGCTGACCATCGCCATGAGACTCTAATCTCACTTGATCTCCCGGAGCCAGGGATGCCTGTTGCTTCTCTAAAACTTCCTTAATGAGTTCGCAGACGATGTCTTCATCGTTTACTCGTACGACTGCCTTTGCTTTGGCAACTGAGATTACAGTTCCGATTGCGTCTTCTTCGTGATTGGCATCTTGAAGCAGTTGCAGGCTCCAGCGGTCAACATCCCACCGAGACCGGGGATGCTTGGGGTCACGCTGACACTCGGCTCGTGAGGCGGCGGCACGGCGAGTGAGGTCTTTCCGCTCTTTGCTTGTAAGGTTGGCAAGCAGGGTACGAAGTTCTTCTTTTTGTTGTGGGTTCAATGGTTCTCTGTTTTGATGCTAATTTTAGCTTGGTTGAGGCATCCGAAAACGATGCGGGCAGAAATTCTAATGCCGTTGCCTTCAACCGGAACCGGAGATATTTACTTCAGATTCAGATGAATTCGCGTCGGCATGTTTTGGATAGTTGTGATCAAGCTCATATTTGTTTTGCCTCCGCTAGTGATTTGCCTTTCGGGCAGGACTTGATTCTACCTGCTGATTAGGCCGCGAATTGGATTCGATCTTGCAAGGCATAATGATTGATATGTCCAGCCAATTCGGCGAACTGTTCCGCATCAGCACATTTGGTGAATCGCACGGCCCTGCCGTGGGAGTTGTTGTGGATGGCTGTCCGCCGAGACTGGAAATTTCCCAAGTCGAAATCCAGGCAGAATTAGATCGCCGCCGCCCAGGACAATCCAAAATCGTCACTCAGCGTCAAGAGGCCGATGCAGTCGAAATCCTTTCTGGGGTTGAGGGCGGGCTGACCACCGGAACACCTATCGCTCTCCTGGTGAGAAATACCGATCAGCGGAGCCGCGATTACGATGAAATGCGAGAGAAGTACCGTCCCTCGCATGCAGATTTCACCTACGACGCCAAGTACGGCATCCGGTCTTGGTCAGGCGGCGGTCGGGCATCGGCAAGAGAAACCATTGGTCGCGTCGCCGCCGGAGCGATCGCCAAAAAGCTACTAAGCACCAGATATGGTGTCGAGGTTCTGGCTTGGGTGGCAAGTGTGCAACATATTCAAGCGAATGTTGACTATGAAACAGTGACACTAGATCGAATTGAATCTAATATCGTTCGATGCCCTGACCCGATTGCTGCGGAGCAAATGCTCGGATTGATTGAAGAAACTCGCAAACGGGGGGATTCTGTTGGCGGTGTTGTTCGAGTTGTGGCGCGAGGCGTTCCTGTCGGTTGGGGAGAACCAGTATTCGATAAATTAGAAGCTGACCTCGCAAAAGCCTTACTGTCATTGCCAGCAAGTAAAGGATTTGAAGTTGGGTCAGGTTATGCGGGAACCTTGCTCACCGGGTCGGAACATAACGACGCTTACCGTAGCGACGACCAGCAATCGGTTTATACAACGAGTAACCATAGTGGCGGCATTCAAGGCGGGATTTCTAACGGAATGCCGATTAATCTAAGCGTTGCATTCAAACCGGTGGCAACTATTCTCGCCGAACAAGATACGGTAACAACTGATTACGAAAACACAACCCTCAAGGGCAAAGGCCGCCATGACCCGTGTGTTCTGCCGCGAGCAGTGCCGATGGTTGAGGCAATGATCGCGCTTGTTCTTGCCGACCATGCCTTAAGGCAACAAGCATTAAAGAGTGTGGAAGAATCTCGCTAACACGCGAGATTCTTCGTCAAACTCCACACCTTCCGATTCCAGCATCTGCCGCTGAGTGACCGCCAAGCTTGGGTCGCGGCGACCGACGAGCAGATCACCTTTTGCGCCAACCACCCGCCACCACGGGAGTTGGTCACCAAAGTTCGCCATCCACCGCCCAACCACTAACCCGCTCGGGCGATTTGTCATACATTGACCAACTGCCCCGTAACTGACCACGGCTCCATACGGAATTCGTGAGCAGACTTCAATGAGTTCAGTTATGCGTTTGTTTCTATCCATTCCACTAGCTCAGGCGATCCCCGCTCGATCACTTCCTCGGCACTATGGGCTCCGCTCACGTGAATTTTAATCAACGGAACAGTAGAACCAACCTGGATTGCCCAATTGTTAAGCCTCAGGGTGATTGCTCCCATTGTCGTCGCCATATTCATAACTTGCTCACCTTCTAAGCCTTCCCCTCGCTGGTGAGAGACTTCTAACGCACAACGCATTTCCGCGAAAATATCAATCGGCCCGCCGCTTGCTGGCGAATCCATGCCTAAACCAACTTGAACTCCCGCATCCAGCATTCTACGCACTGGTGCAATCGGGCACCCGAGATTCTGATTGGAGCGGGGACAGTGAGCCACAACAGTTTTGCTTTGCTTGATACGGGAGATATCGTGTTCATCCACGTCACAGCAATGGACGAGTTGAGTGCCGATTCGTAAGAACCCAAGCATATTGAGATAGGCAACAGGGGACAATCCGCGTATTGGAGGATTCCAGCCGGACTTCCGCTGAAATTCTGCGAACGGGCCTTCTGCTTTCTCTGTGAGCATCCGCTCGTAAATTGATTCCGCACAGTGGATGCTGAATGGGCCAGCCCGGTTCACTACTCTCCGTAAACTCGCCTCATCAACTGTGTAGATCGCATGAGGATTGGCGTAAGCGCTCAGGCCGCTTTCGAGTTCTTGGAGATGCCGCTTTTCTTCAACTGCTACGAATTTTTCGTCAGGGTTTTTGTGCTCAAGAAAGGTGATCAACTCCTGAAAAATCACTCCGTCTAACCCAGCTTCAAGAATCGCCATCGCCGCGCCGACTCGATCGGAATGTTCGGCGATATAGCCAACGCCGGTTGCGCGGTTTTCCATAGCGGCGGTTCGGCAAGCCGCGATGACATCGCTCGCAGATTCTTCAGTTTTCAGAGCCGTGATTTCTCGAATGAAACCAAAGAAATCGTTCGATTCAATTTTGCCGAGCATTCCCCGGTATTCAAGATGGCTATGGGCATTCACAAACGCCGGAGAAAGCACGTAATCGTCCGGTATGCCAGTTTGAGGCCGGATCGCAACGATCCTGTTCCCCTCAAGTTCGAATTCTTGACCCCAGATCAGTTCGCCGTTGACTACACAGGCGTACGGTCTAAGAATCAACTTGCTTCCCCATGATTCTCAGATAGTAGCGTACTCAGAGATCGGTATTCCAAGCCTGCTGGAGTTGATCATGATTCAGGCTCTTCACGTGCATATCCCCGAATAAGCAGTTATATCGAAACTTTCTCAAGTTTGTTGAGAACTGCGGTTCTCCAGTGGTTGATTGCATCGCCGGAGCCGCTCCGTGCCAATGACCCGCCGCATCAAATAGGAAGTTTGTTTCTGATGGATTCTGAAGTCCAGTTTGCGAAAGCTGCTTGAAGGCGATTTCAGTTCGGAAGAAATAGCTCGTTTTATAAACCGTATGCATCGTCGGATGGTTATCAAATGGAATAAACGGGCGGTCATCCAATACGTTTGTGCCGTCATCGCTTGGGCAGCGGAACAAATCCAAGCTTTTGATATACGGCTGAACTGCTTCGTGCAAAAACGGCATGTACGGAATCAACGCTTGGAACTGTGGGTAAGCGTTCCAAATCTGAGGCTGCGCCGCATCTATTGGGTCAACTGCAAACGGGAACAAATCATCGTAATCACTCATATACATCAGGTTGCCCTTGCCAATTTGCGAAAGGTTACTGATGCATACAGTTTTCTTTGCCGCCGCCTTGGCTTGAGCGAACACTGGGAACAAAATTGCCGCGAGAATCGCGATGATGGCGATCACAACCAATAATTCAATGAGGGTAAATCCAACTCGTTTCATGCGATTCATCACTCCTTAACATCCATCATACGGCCTATGGGATGTAAAACGTGCCCTAATCCGGGGAACTTCTGCCCGAATACGGACGCTATAATGAGAGACTAGGTTCGGGCCACCCATTTATCATGAGTCAGGCAAAGAAAAAGAAATCAGTTAAGAAGACAAACGCCCGAAAGATTCTGGGCGGAATTTTTTATATCTTTTTCTTAAGTGGGCTTGTTTTTGCTGGTGGCATCGCTGGCTGGCTGAACGGTAGCGAGGTCATCCGCCAAACCATGATTCAGGGGTTAACTAATAAAACCCCGCAAAAGGTGTTTTCTGATTCTAACGATGGTGGAGATAGCCTCACGGTTCTAATTCTTGGTTGCGACAAAGACCTTTATTACGGCGGTAAGCAAGTGATCCATTCTCACGCCCGTAGCGATATGATGATGGTTGCTCGTGTGGATTTTAATCGCAAAATGGTAGGCGCGATTTCCATCCCGCGCGATACGCTTTGCGAGATTCCCGGTTACCGTCGGCAAAAAATCAATGCTTATCATGCTATCGGCGGGCCAGAGCTTTCTAAAAAAGCAGTTGAAAAACTATTGCCCGGAGTCAACATAGACCGAGTTGCTGTCCTCAACTTTGATGCCTTTGTTGAAATCGTTGACATGCTCGGCGGAGTTGAACTTTACGTCCCCAAAGACATGAAGTACAACGACAATGCAGGCAACCTTCACATTAACCTCAAAAAAGGCCGACAACATCTGAACGGTACAGACGCCCTCGGATTTGTTAGATTTCGCAAAGGAAGCAACGGGGGAGATTCGGACTTTGAACGCCAAAAACGCCAAAAAGATTTGATGCTTGCGCTGAAAGAAAGAATGATCAAAAACTGGACGCAAGCGACAAACGTTTTAGACAAAACAGTTGACCTTTCAGGAAACGCATTTGACAACGAAGAGATGGCTTCCCTTGTACTGTTCATGAAGTCAGTTGAAACTGAAAAAATCCGTATGGGGCAGGTTCCGGTTGTTGATATTCCTGGCACCTACGACCTTTCGGTGGATGGAACGAAACTCGATAAAGCCTTGCGGGAATTCCGCGTCGTTCCAATGTCGGATAGTGAATACGCTCAGCTGAGTACAAAATAATGAGCGGCCAGTACGATGCGGATGCCCCAGAGGGCGAGAAGTCTTTAGGCACGCAGTACGTCGGCAAAAAAGATATTAAGTGGATTTTTTTGATTGCGGTTGTGCTTGCGGCAATGCTGGTTCCGCTTTACAAGATCATGAAAGTGCAAAGCGATGAAGCATCTTGCACTCGCAATATGAAGTCCATAGCCGCTTCGATTCAGCAATATGCGGAGATCAACGATAAGCGATTTCCTCCAATCTACGAACCAGGTGAAAATGGAGCGCCGGTTCTTTTCAATGGCAAACCGATCACTTGGGCTGGGTTGTTGACCCTTTCCTCGGGAACATCTTTCAAATGCCCGGCAGCAGAGCCAGACGAGATTGTTAGAGTAAACGGATCTTCATTTGAAGCAACGATGTGGACAAAACAAGCTAAAAAACTTGATCATATCGAGCTAACATACGGGATGCTCGCCGCACTCAATGTTCGTGCAGTTTCTGATGTCGCGAACGAGGACGAGACCATCCTTATCAGCGAAACCTCGAATAATGGCGCGCAAAATGTTTATAACCCGCTTCCGTTCAAATTGAGCAATGGTGAAGTCGTGCCTTATGATGGATTTTCCATCGGTTACGACACAAGCGAGTTTCTGTATGATGATTCGACGAAGTACGTCACACGGCTAGCGTTTAGAAATTCAGCCGGGGGCAATTTTAGCGGAAGCTCTGTAAAGGGACGGCACAAAGAAGGATCGCTCCACGTTATCTTTGTCGACGGTCACCGTGGAAGAATCTCGCCAGAACGAGCGGCAGTTATCCCTGGTCGCCATGAATGGATCGTCCGCTAAGGCTAAGAACAAAAAGACCCCAAGCGATAATTGCTTGGGGTCTTTTTGTTCTTAGCCTTAGCTTGTGAACTTCTTGAAGTTCGCTTCGAACATATCTCGAAGTTCGGTCGCCTTTGCATCGTATGCCGCTTTATCGGCCCATGTTTCGCGTGGGGTGAGAACTTCGGTCGGAACGCCAGGGCATGAGGTAGGAATGTTCAGTCCGAAGACAGGATCCTTTTGGTATTCCACATTGTCGAGTTCGCCCGCCAGAGCCGCGGTGATCATGGCTCGAGTGTAAGAAAGCTTCATGCGGTTACCGACTCCGTAGCCACCGCCGGTCCAACCTGTGTTGACCAACCAGACCCGAACGTTGTGCTGTTCAATTTTTTTCTTAAGCTGTTCTGCGTAGACCTTTGGAGGCAATGGCAAGAACGGCTGACCAAAGCATGAACTAAACGTTGCTTGCGGTTCAGTTACACCAGCTTCTGTTCCCGCAACCTTGGCAGTGTAGCCATTCAGGAAGTGGTACATAGTTTGGTCTGCATCCAATCGGCTGAGCGGAGGCAAAACACCAAACGCGTCGGCGGTCAAGAACACGACGTTTTGCGGATGTCCACCCACACTTGGAATCACCGCACCATCTACGTTTTGCAGAGGATAGGCGCAACGAGTGTTTTCGGTGTAAGTCGTATCGTCGTAATCTGGTCGGCGGCGGTCATCCAGAACAACGTTTTCGAGAACGCTTTGGAACTTGATCGCATTCCAGATTTGAGGTTCGCCTTCTTCGCTCAGCTTGATGCATTTTGCGTAGCATCCGCCCTCAAAGTTGAACACACCAGTGTCACTCCAACCGTGCTCGTCATCACCGATCAGGTTGCGGTTTGGGTCAGCGGAGAGAGTGGTTTTCCCAGTTCCGCTCAATCCAAAGAACAGAGCCGTGTCGCCATCTTTACCGATGTTTGCCGAGCAGTGCATGCTCAAAACGTTCTTGAGCGGCAAGAGGTAGTTAAGGATGGTGAAGACTGACTTCTTCATTTCACCCGCATATTGGGTGCCCATGATGAGGACTTCTTTTTCTGAGAAGTTCAGCGCGATAACCGCATCGCCTTTGGTGTTGTCCTTTTCCGGATCCATCGAAATGGTGCAGAGGTCAACAACTGTCCAATCTGGCTCAAATGTCGCGAATTCTTCGATTTCTGGGCGAATCAGCAGAGTTCGGATGAACAGCGCGTGCCATGCCTTTTCAACAATAAATCGAACCTTGATTCGGTGAGTTGGATCGGCTCCGCCGTAGGTATCAACAATGTAAAGAGTTCGACCTGCGATTCCATCTTGGGCCCGCTTGCGGAGGTGCGCAAACTGCTCGGTGGAGATTTCTGCATTGTTATCCCACCAAATATTGTTTTCGGTTTCTGAATCTCGAACGACGCACTTATCTTTTGGGGTGCGGCCGGTGTACTTTCCGGTTCGAGCGACAAAGGCTCCGTTGGCGGCCAGTTCACCTTCGCCATTGCGAATTGCTTGTTCAACTAGTTCAGCAGGCGAAAGGTTGCGATAAACGCGAGTGGCATCAGAAAGGTCAAAGGAGCTGTGTGTCGGCATCGTTAATCCCATATTGCGAATCCTCGTCGAGTCGGTGGGAACCGAAGTTGGAGTCGTTCAAGTGTAACCAACTCTAAAACCATCCTTTGGGACGGGCCATAATGCCCTATCCATGATTATTGAAGTGAGTTGCGGAACCGTAGAAGAAGCTCTTCTTGCCGCAGAATTTGGGGCTGACCGAATCGAAATCTGCGCAGCCTTATCTACCGGAGGAGTCACCCCTAGCCCATCAACTTTTCTCACGATCAAACGCTCGGTGCCGATTCCAGTCTTTGTGATGGTTTTGCAACCAGAGGCAGATTTCACCCCTAATGAACCTGATTTTCAGGCGATGCTGGATGATGTCGAGTGGTTTGCCGAGAATGGAGCCGATGGATTCTGTTTCGGATGTTTAGATTCCGCAGGCAAAATAGATGAATTTCGGAACCGTGAACTCATTGTCAGGACAAACGGAAAACCGGCAACGTTTCATCGGGTTTTCGATGAATCACCGAGGTCTCAAGAAGATTTGAAATTACTCAAAACCTTAGGATTTGCCCGCATCCTCACATCTGGTTGTAAAACAAATGTGGAAAACGGGATGGACGGGCTCAAAGAACTTCTGGCGACTTCTCCTATTCCAATTCTCGCGGGGGGTGGAGTTCGCGAAACCAATGCCAAAGCTCTGCAAGAACTGGGGATTGCAGAAATCCATTTTTCACTTAGAGCTGGACAAATAGAACGAACGGGTTATCAGGGGGCGGCGTTGCCAAAGATTGACCCAGAACGCATAACGCGGGTCAGACAGGCGCTAGTCATCTAGCTTGTCAACAAATCGTTGAAGCGCGATCGGAATTGTAGGCAATAGCCGATTAACCATTGGTTGTTTACCTTGCCACACGACCAAACCAATCACCTGACCGTTCACGATCAGAGGTTCGATGTTAGCTCCTTCTACGCGTGCAGGTTCGGTTTGGGAGTTGGTTTTTCCGCCCTTCCCAGTTCGGAAAGCCATGCTGATTTCAGCGTTAAATCGCAATGGAAGGATCGGCACTTCAGTGGCTGGCCAAGATGTCCAAAGAGCCATTGAAGAACCTTGCTTGAGGGCGATTGCGCCAAGTTGATGGTTTGAATGGCGATCAAAGAGTTCTCCAAGCCATGACATGAGTTCATCCTGACTTGGCCGACTCAGCAAAGGTTCAAGGAGGTCAATTTCGTTGGAGGATTCTTCGGCAGGTTGCGTCGCGGGTTCCGATTCTGCGGAGTTCAACCAAATGCCGACTGCAAGCTTATCGCCGATTTCAATCTTGGCGATTGAATAGGGAGTACCGTCAGTTTTGAATTGAGAAATTAGGACAGCCGCCGGTAGATGGTGGAGGTCTTCAGATATTTTTTTTAGCTTCTGTCCCAGGGCTTCCATCGGCTCCAAGCCGAGGACTTGGCAGACTGAAGCATCGAGCGCAACAACCCGATCATTTTTTTCCACCAGTAATGCGCCGTCGGGCGCACTCCCCATGAAGTCACTCAGCGCATGCCGAGCGGCTTCTAAATGCTTGTCAATACTCACTATGAATGCCTGAAAACCCGTACGGCTCCAACCCGTACAATCTATTGCACCGTCATATATTGATCCGTCACGGGCCATATCAGGCAATTCGGGCGTAATTACCTGGCAAAACTGTAACATTTGCCAGGATCGTAGAACTAGAAATCAACCGAATCGGCCCGAGATGTAGTCTTCAGTTCTAGGGTCTTTCGGTCGCAAGAATATATCCCTTGTTGGAGCGAACTCTACAAGTTCTCCATGCATAAAGAATGCCGTAACTTCGCTGGCCCGTTGAGCTTGTTGCATGTTGTGGGTGACGATAACGATGGTGTACTGCTTTTTCAGTTCCAGCATCAAGTCTTCGATTTTCGCAGTTGCTACCGGGTCAAGTGCCGAGCAAGGTTCATCCATGAGGATGATTTCTGGGTTCACGGCAATGGTTCGCGCAATGCAAAGTCGTTGTTGCTGACCGCCGGAAATTCCTAACGCGCTCTGATTCAACTTATCTTTAACTTCGTCCCATAGGGCCGCTCGGACAAGGCAACGCTCGACGATTTCTTCGAGCTCGGATTTCTTTTTGATACCGTGAATTTTTGGGCCGTAAGCGATGTTATCGAAAATTGACATGGGGAACGGATTAGGCTTTTGGAAAACCATTCCCACTGTTTTGCGGAGTTCGACTACATCCACCTGAGGAGCATAAATGTCGTGCCCATCTATTGTGACTTTCCCTTCCAAACGGGTGCCATCAATGAGGTCATTCATCCGGTTGAGGCATCGCAAGAAGGTAGATTTTCCGCAACCTGAAGGGCCAATGAGAGCAGTCACGCGTTGGGGCCTCATTTCCAGGGAAACTTTTTTTAATGCTTGGAAAGAACCGTAGAAAAAGTCCACTTCTTTGGCTTCTATCAAGCCAGTGGCATCAGTGATCGCTTCTTCAGGCTGCATTTCGACAACCGCCTGAACTGAAGTGGAAAGCGCAGTCTCCATGGGACAGCCTAGAATAACACACTTTTGTTAAGAGTTCATAACAGTCCGGCTGGGGAAACATCTGCTCTATTATTCCCACAGAAAGATTTTCGAATACGTCCAAATAGGTAGTGAGTACGCTGAACTTCGATTCAGCGTACTCACTCATTATCAAGGCTTTATTGTCCCGCCGCCGTTACCAAATCCACCGTCGCCCATCATCTGCATCATCTTGCCAAACGGGGAGGCCTCGAGCTCGGTGATGTCTCCAGCTACTTGTTGCTTCAAGCCGTCCGGTAGGTCGTAGATCGAATACTTTCGATTCATATCCGGCTCTTCGATATCCAACAGCTCACCACTAAACCCAAGTGAAGGAGTCAAGAACATAGCAAACTTGAGTTCATTCCGGTAGCCAGCCCGCATATTGCGGAAGTAACTGTCCATGTTCCCCATTTCTGCCATGAACGATGGATTTTTGGAGAGCAATCCCCACACAGCAAGTTCCATTCTTCCGAATGGCATATTCATTTTCATTGCCGAACCGTCTGCACTCACCGCAACCAAATATTGGGTTTTATGAGCCTTCATTGCCAAGCGACCAGCTGGCGGCAAACCGTTGGGAAATAGCTCTGTTGGCTCCTCTGTTCCCACTCCGCCGCCTGCTCCCATTGACATCCCCATGCCCATCATGTCTTGCATCATTTTTGAAACTGACATTGGCTCAAGCGCGGTTTCTGGGTTGACGGCACTAATTTTCCCGTCAGCACCAAAAACAAGCTGCTCTACAACCGTACGAGTGGCTGGCGGCATTTGATTGACCTGCAAGGGAGTTCCCGTCTTTAGGGAATTGCGATGAGCGCGACTCATTGAGCCGTACAACCTCAAATGGTCAGTTGAAGATGTTTCTCCAAAAATCGACATGAAAATCTGAGGGGCAAACATTCGCATGACATTGCTTGCCACAGAATTCTCCGACGCTTTGGGATACTGGTATACGAAATCGGCGATGGGATCAAGTGGCAAAAACATCCGGTTTTGGCCCAAAGCCAACATTTGCGTGAGTGCAATTCGGCTGACTCGCTCACTGCGTGTTTTTGCCGGATCCTTAGGAGCGAATACTAACCAACCGCCTTCTTCCAATTCAACGACATCGTGAGCCTGCAAAGATTCTCGGAATGCTCCAATTGTTTCGGGGAGTTCTTCTGAAAATTGAAAAATCTCATCTGGAACAACCGCGACAAGCGGCTTCTTAAGAAGCTTTGCTGTCGCGATCAATCCATCACCCAATTCATACTTCATGGGTTCGTAAAGATCGGGCCGCAGGAGAATCTCGCGTACTTTTTTCGGCATTGAGAGATTGGCGGCAGAAGGATCAAAGTCTATTCGGAGAGCATCTTTCACCTGTTTCGTTTCTTCTGGCCAATCAATTTTCAAATCGTCGCCTGGCTTCTCAACTTTCTTAGGCTCTTGTTCTTGGTCGGATGTAGAAGACATAGCTTCAGCCGAAACTGCTACCAACTCGCCGTAATAACCACCACCGAGATTGGTTGATGTTTGGAGAAGCGTTTTGCCTGTTCTGCCAATAACTTTGGCCGTACAAGTAATTCCTCCGCCGCCAAACATTCCACGTCGCGAACGGGAAATAACAAGTAACATTTTTGCTGGCGGCTCTTTAATTTCCTCCTGCTTTGGCATCATCCCCATGATCATGTTCATGTATTCGGGATCGATACCCATTCCCTCAACATCTCCGCCAAGGGAAGGATCGTTCATAAGCTTTACAGATTCGTTGTGTTGCTTAATCCACTCGGTAACATCTTGCGCGTTGAAGCGACCTAACGCAACTTGTATCCGGTTTGGGTTACTGCTGAGTACAACTCTTCCGCCAGGTTGCAAACTAGTAAATGTCTGAACTGGGGCGTTTGCGATTAGTTCGGCAAGGATTTTTTGTTCAAGTTCTGGCTCGTATTCGTACTCTTCGCCATCGTCATCTTTGATAGTGCGTTTTTTGACCGAGTTGAGATACGTCTGTCGTGCTTTGATGACTTGCTGGTTATACGCTTGCTGTGAGGTTTGCCACTGCTGATTCCGCATTGTCACATCAGGCAAAATCTGCATTTCGTCGCCGTTTAGCGCCCAAGTGCTCGCGGTTGCTTTGGCAAGTTGCTTAATAATGTTCTCTGTGCTTTCGCCATTAGAATAGACGACCACAATATCATTTGCCACTTCGGGGTGAACGTTGAGCTTCCAGCCAGTTTGAGCCTCTATATCTTTGGCGAGCGTGCTGAGCGTTCCACCATGAAATTCCAAGTTAAGGGCGGGGGTCTGGAGTGAGCTTAAAGCGGCTGGCCCAAGCGTTGCGAAAACAAAAAGAGATGCTGCCATCAGAGTTCCTCTGACTTTACAACGGAATTGGTGCGCAATAGGTTCTCGTTTCGGGATTTTGTTTCAAAATAGATGTCAATAGGCCACCGCATTTAAGGGTCTAAACTTGCTGGCATGGTCGTTTTGGTTGCCCATGTCCACGCGAAATCCGAATTCTTGAACGAGTATCTCACTGAGTGCAATGCCATGCTGGCGCCTTCGCGAGCCGAAGAAGCGTGTATCACTTACGATTTTTTCAGCAAGCCCGATGATCCAAATTACATTGTATTTGTCGAAGAGTGGACAACCGCAAAAGGATTAGAGGATCACTTTGCTATGCCCCACTTCAAACGGTTTGTTGAAGTGACTGGCCCATACGTTGAAGAAGTGAAAATTCGCACATACGAAGTCTCGTCATTCAACGACTTATAGGCATATTCCCTCGCAGAACTGCGGGAATCAGACCAGAAATCTACCGGGATTGCGACCAAAAACAAACTTTGGCACGCGCACCTGTTGTACAGTATCAATCAACCCAGGCCGGGGGATGAGCAACGTAATCCAAGTTCATGTTGCTTTTAGGAGAGGACACAAATTGCTCAGATCCCGGCAAACTAAATTTCTTAGTCTGCAAAAACCGTGCCAATCCTAATTAAGCTGGTTGCTGACGGCTCACAACAACGTAAACATCATTGCCCATCACACTAGATTTGCGGATAAAAAACGCCGCTTTTTCTCCAACTGTATTGGCGTAATGCGCATCTGCGTCGTCAAAAATAAGAGTTCCTAATCCTGGAAGCTTGATTGAACCTTGAACCGTAGGCTTGCCGAGTTCAGCCCAAGTAAAGAAATATTTATCGCCCACCACTGGTTCAATCGCCATGCCCAGCAGAATACCTGCCAGGCATGGCAGTGTCACAAGGCCTTTACTTAATCAGTAAAGGCGATGATCAACGGGGAAATGAGCCACATACATGGGATTACCATGAGGGCACCCCAGATTTCTTTGCCGCCCCTTTCTTTACCGACATGGAACCACATGTATGGCAAGATCAGCCAACCTACACATGGAACCAACGAAATCAGCCAGAGCCAGGGGTTCTGTTTCGCAATCTTAGCCGTGAGAATCAGGTTTAAAATTGGTATGAATCCCCACCAGCCATCGGGGATATTTTCCTTCTTGGCAATGGTCATCAGGGCAAAGCCCATGATGAGATAACTGATTAGACTTCCGAACTGAACAAACATCATGTTCTGCGAAAGTTGCTGAGCGAGTTGTTGATCCATTAATCCCAATACGGATAGGGATCAAAAATGGATTCTCATTTCCGAAATTACTTCCGGGCATTTGCCAGCTTTGGCTCAACACCAGCTGAATCCTTCGCCGGTTCCTCTGGGAAATCGACCTCAAACGTAGAACCCTCGCCAAGCCGGCTGTTGATAGAAAGTTTCGCCCCGTGTGCGGAAGCTAGTTCCACAATAACCTTGGTGCCAAGGCCACTGCCGCCGCTTGTATCCCAGTTGGACTTCGCGCTACCACCCAGAATTTGGCGGATCGTACCGGGCGACATTCCTGGGCCAGAATCTATGATCTGCATCACATGGTGCCCCGCCGCGTAGCGGTATTTCACAGTCACGCTTCCAAAGGTTGCATCTTGCTTGCCGGAATTTTCGGCGAGCCATTCATCTGGGATGGTTTCGTGAACTGCCTTAATCGCGTTCCCGACAAGGTTTTCGACAATTCGGATGACGTAGAGATCATCAAAAGCGAACTGGGGAGCGCCCGACTGAAGGTCGTAAATGATGCGGGTGTAGTTCCGTCGTGCGTTTGTCTCCATGTATTCGGCAGCTTCACGAACGACAGTTCCAAAATCCCGAACCTTTTTGACGGGAACAAGGGGCTTCCCTGCGGCAAGATCGTTAATCAGTTTTGCGTAGCGGTAAACCCGTTCGCTGTAAGGTGCAAAAACGTCTTGGTAGGTGCCTTCCAGCATTTCCAAGTAGAAGCATGCGTCGCTTTTCACGCCAGCTTCGTTGAGAGTTTCGCGCAAGCCTCTCAGGTTGCGTTCAAAGTCGGGAAGAAATGTAACAAGCACACCAGCCTTGTTGGCAAGGTCGTGAGCGGCGCGGCCCATCCCCTCAAGTGCTGCAACTTTGGTGCTGCGCTCAAGCATTCGGGAATTACTGATCGCAAGCGTGGCAACGTCGCTGATCGTGTCCAAAACTGCCTCGTCCGTATCATCAAACGGCCCGTGAATCTTGTTGACGAGTTGAACAACCCCGATTGGTTTGAGACCAGAAATCTGGAGAGGAACAGTGATCATGTTGTTCACCGTTAATCCGGTTCGGCGGACAATCGCTCGGCGGTGAGGGTCTCCTTCTGTGCCGTACTCGTTGATCATGGATTTACCAGTCTGGAAAACTTCCCCGGCAACTCCGTAATCATCAGGAATATCAAGCCGCTCTAGCTTTCGCTCGATTTCTTCCGGCAAAACATGAAGAAACTTCAGAGTCTTCGTTGATGGCTCGTGAATATAGATTGATCCGCCCGACGAACCGACCGCTTCGACGCAAATTCGTAGCACCTCGCGTAACACCACATTGGTGTCCGCGGTCGATGCTAGTTTTTGGGTTGCCATGTGGACGGCATCCAGGAGTCGAGCTAGTTCGGCCATGCGTGCATACAACGGTTTTTAGTCCAGAGGGGACTTTAGTCCTTTATTTTAACGTATTTTTTGGCGGGAGAGTTTCCTTCAAAACCCAAAAATCACTGGTTTTCTTGAAAATTCTCGATTTTTTCTGAATCTTCTTGCGGTGCTTCCTCAATAGGTGCAGGTTTTCGCAAAATAACTAACAGGGCAATGCCTCCGCCAATAGCAATCAACAGGCTCGCCACTTGACCATTAGTTAGCGGCCCGACGAACGTATCTGCCTGGCGGAACGGCTCCGTGATCACTCTCAAAAGCCCGTATACCGTTACGAATAATGCGGATAAGACACCTTTGCGTTCGGCCCAAGATTTTTGCCCGGCCCAGACTAGGAATCCCGCTAGCGCAAAGTGCGTGATCATTTCGTAGATGGTGCTGGGATGACGCGGCACTCCATCCCGGGCATCTGGGAAGATCACTCCCCAATTCGCGTTGGTCGGCACTCCCCAAAGCTCTCCGTTGATGAAGTTGGCAATCCTACCAATGCCAAGCCCTAGCGCAGCAGGGACTGTGACGACATCCCCCAACTTGGCAAACGACATTTGTTTTCGCTTGGAATAAATCAAGAGAACCAAAATCACTCCGGCAAGTCCGCCGAAAAACGCCATTCCCCCTTGGTTGAATTTAAAATAATAAAGGGGATCTTTCATCCAGATTGAAAGATTCTGTAAACAGTAACCCAAGCGACCACCCAAAACAACTCCGGCGATCAGCCACATCATCAAGCCTTCGAGGTCGTTTTCTTTTAGCTCCCCCAACTTGCCCGCGCGAATTGCTTTTTTGAGAGTTTGGAAGCCGAGGATAAAACCGATCACATAAGCAAGCCCGTACCATCGCGGGCCGATATCTGTTCCGAACAAATGGACTCGAAAAATATAAGGCGACAAGTTGTGAGTCCAGATCATCGTTGCTAGTTTAGCTACTTGTTAAGTCCTGATTACGGCCCAACCTACTCGCGACCACCAGTAAACTAAAATCTATGCCCCGTCGCGAAGTTGACGAATGGATTCTGGAACTTGATACATCTTTTTCCAGCCGAGAGGTTGGTCTGCCTAAAATCGCGCGTCAGCGAGGATGGATGCCACATATTGACCTGCTGGAAGCCCCTACCCATTTGCTCATCCGCGCAGAACTCGCGGGAGTTGTGGCAAACCAGATTCATTTGACGCTGAATCAAAGTCGTCATTCATTGGTTCTCCGCGGGGAACGACCTGACGACCTTTCTTCGCGACCAGAAAGGTATCAGGCGCACCTTTTAGAGATAGACGAAGGGGCGTTTTTCCGCGAAGTAGTGCTTCCACAAGGTTCGTATAACTTTAAACAAATGTCCGCCGGATTCAAAAACGGGATTCTAACAATCATCATCCCTAAACAAGATCAAGACGACGTAGTTCTTGTCGTAGAACAAATCACTCTTAAACGACTCTAATGCCAGATTCTCAGCTTACTAATGAAGACGAAATGATTGATGCGGTGATTGAAACCGTAACGATTCACGACCAGGCTGGTGATCCAGAAGAAAAACCCGAAATTCCTTCGGAGCTCAATATTCTCCCCTTACGTGACAGCGTCATTTTTCCGATGCTGATTGCTCCGCTGAGTGTTGGCAGACCAAATTCGATCAAGCTTATTGACGACAGCGTTGTGAGTTCACAGCGGATTATTGGGATGGTTGCCCAGCGCGATCCTGAGGTGGACGATCCGAACTTTGAGCAAGTTTACGACATCGGTTGCGCGGTGATCGTTCGCACTTTGATGAAAGGTACCGATGCTGTGCGGATGATCGTGCAAGGGTCGGCTCGATTCCGAATTACAAGTGCGATCACCACCGAGCCTTATCTTCGCGCGAACGTTGAAGTTCTGGCAGATGAACCAGTTCCAGATGAATTAGCTGAAGAAGCAGAAGCCCTGCGGCGATCCGTCGCCGCACTTTTTGAGCAGGCGGTTCGGCTTTCTCCCAACATGCCAGAAGACTTGGCGTCTCTCACTCAATCAGTGACCGAACCCAACGTAATGGCCGACTTGATTGCTGCTCATATCCCTTTTTCTGTTCAAGATAAGCAGTCAATCTTAGAAACTACTGACGTCATTGAGCGATTACGAAAGCTGTTGCAAATGCTCGGTCGAGAGGTCAGGGTGCTTGAACTCACATCCAAAGTTCACGGCGAAGTGACGGCCGAACTCTCACGCAACCAGCGCGAATATTATCTGCGCGAACAACTTAAAGCTATCCAGCGAGAGCTTGGTGAAACGGACGATTACAGTGAGGATCTAGAAGAACTCCGGGATTCGATTGAAGAGGCCGATATGCCAGAAGAAGCCCAAAAAGCGGCTTACAAAGAAATGGATCGGCTCCAGCGCATCAGCCCTGGCTCTCCCGAGTACACGGTCGCCCGCACCTATATCGAAACGATGGCGGCAATCCCTTGGTCGAAATCAACCGAAGACCGACTTGACCTAGATGAAGTCCGGGCTGTGCTTGACCGCGAACATTCTGGGCTAGATAAGATCAAAGATCGGATTCTTGAATTCCTTGCTGTTCGGATTGTCAAAACCGATAGCCCGCCTCGCCAGCCGATCCTCTGCTTTTATGGCCCGCCGGGGGTTGGAAAAACTTCGCTGGGGAAATCTATTGCCGATGCGATGGGACGCAACTTTGTCCGGCTATCGCTAGGTGGGGTTCGCGACGAAGCGGAAATCCGTGGTCACAGGCGCACATACATTGGCTCACTGCCCGGGCAGATCGTACAGAGTCTCAAACGAGCTGGTTCTAACAACCCGCTATTCGTGCTTGACGAAATTGACAAACTCGGCAACGACTTCCGGGGCGACCCGGCTTCGGCAATGCTTGAGGTTCTTGACCCACAGCAGAACAACGCTTTTCGCGACCATTACTTAGATGTTCCGATTGATCTGAGCAAGGTGTTCTTCATCACCACGGCAAACCGGCTTGATACGATTCCGCCAGCTCTCCGCGACCGAATGGAAATCATCGAGCTAGGCGGCTACACCGAGGATGAAAAGTTTGATATCGCCACTCATCACCTCGTGAATCGGCAACTGGAAGAACACGGCCTTAAGTTAAGTAAGTTGGAGTTCAAACCCGAAGCACTACGTTATCTGATTCGGCATTACACGCGCGAAGCGGGCGTGCGAAATCTTGAACGCGAAATTGGCTCGGTCGTTCGCAAAGCTACGGTTGAGTTTGCTAAGGGGCGAAAAGCCAAGATTACAGTCACCAAAGCTTGGGTTCAAAAAGCACTGGGCGCACCACGTTACACCACCGATATCGTTGCGGAACGCAAACTCGTCCCCGGGGTTGCGGTTGGACTCGCCTGGACACCGGTTGGAGGCGAAATCCTGTTTATTGAATCCAGCCTTTATCTCGGTAAGGGCTTAACCGTCACCGGGCAACTGGGTGATGTGATGAAGGAATCGGTCACAGCCGCGCTTTCCTATATCCGAGCCCACGCAAAGCAACTTCATATAGAGTCAAGTGTGTTTGAAAATAACCAAATACACGTTCATGTTCCGGCGGGGGCAGTTCCCAAAGATGGCCCATCGGCTGGGATCACAATGCTCACGGCCCTGGTCAGTCTGCTGACTGGTCGCCCGTGCGTCGAGCGTTTAGCGATGACGGGAGAGTTAACTCTGACGGGCCAGGTCCTTCCGATTGGTGGCGTGAAAGAGAAAATCTTGGCGGCGTTCCGTAGCGGAGTCAACACTGTGATTCTGCCGATGGAAAACAAAAAGGACTACATGGAAGATGTGCCAGAGGACATCCGTTCTCAACTTTCAGCGCACTTTGTGACTCAGGCGGGCCAGGTTCTCAAGCTTGCGTTACAGCCGGTTGTAAAATAAGAAGTCTCAGAAGCTACGTCTACTCATTCGTGCCCAGCTGACGTAGCAACTTTAATGCCTTTTTATATGTCTTGCTTCCGACTTTTCCGTCAAATAATTCGGCCCGAAGCACCTCGGTGGGTTTAACTTGGCCTTGCAGGACAGCTAGGGTTTTTAACTCGTCCTCCGATATTTCAAAGGGTGTAGATAGGTTTAAATAACTCTCAATAACATCAATTGCTATTTCCTGAATCTGCAATATGTTACTTTGGAGCTTTTTTCTTTCTAAGTATTTCTCTACTCTGAGCAAACCTGCAAAAAGTGCATCGGAGTATGCCTTCATAAACTCCCTATCCGATAACTCAAACATATCCTTCCCGATATTTACAGTCACTCCAACGATCTTTGAATTCTGATAGTGAATTGAGCGTCCGACACCGGTTTGAATTGACTCCTGTTCAAGAGATCCGCCAACCTCCAAAAACAGACTCAATTTGTAGTTTCCACAAGTGAAATCATTTACTGCATGACGTAAAAGCGATTGCAATACACGCTGATATGGTGATTTAATTTTATTTTCTGTACCCCAGTAACGACCTGGAAAGGATAACTCGCCAATATCTAAACGTTGAACTTCTTGTCCCAAAATAAAATGGCCTCTCAGATGGCAATACTGACATGTGAGAGGCAAAGAATTTTTCTACGCTACGCCCTTTGCCAATCGGGCAAAGCTATCGCGATCAACTGCTCGCATCGCGCATTCGTCGTAAGAAACAGCACCGGACTTGAAGTGGTCGGCCAGGCTACGATCCATGGTAACCATTCCTTGACTTGAGTTCGTTTCGATAACCGAATACATTTGGTGAGTTTTTCCTTCACGAATCAAGTTGCGAACCGCCGCGATACCCAACATAATTTCAAGAGCTGCGGTTCGACCGCCACCCAGCTTCGGCAGGAGTTGCTGACTGATAACGCCTTCCAGCGTGTTCGCCAAGAGAACCCGAATCTGTTCTTGCTGATCGCTTGGGAAAACGTCAACGATACGGTCAATCGTGCTCGGTGCGTTGCGGGTGTGCAACGTTCCGAAGACAAGGTGACCAGTTTCTGCAAGCGTGAGCGCGGCTTCGATAGTTTCAAGGTCGCGAAGTTCACCAACCAGGATGATATCTGGGTCTTCCCGAAGAACCGCCCGCAAGGAGTTGTGGAAGCTGTAAGTATCCTCGTGCATTTCCCGTTGGTTCACCATGCACTTCTTGTGTTTGTGCAGATATTCAATCGGGTCTTCGATTGTGAGAATATGGCCGTGGCGATTCTCGTTGATGTCGTCAATCATCGCCGCGATGGTGGTTGATTTACCGCTACCGGTTGGTCCGGTAACCAAAACAAGGCCACTTGTTCGTTTAGAGATATCTCGGATAATCGAAGGCAATCCAAGCTCATCGAACGTTGGAATTCGGTTAGGAATGATCCGCAATGCAGAGGCAGTTGCTTGCCGCTGTTGGTAGACGTTCACACGGAACCGCGCCAATCCCTTGACTGTGTAACCGCAGTCAAGTTCTTTGGTTTGCTCAAATTTCGTGATTTGGTCGTCGGTCAGGATTTCGTACAGAAGTCGTTGAGTGTCTTCTGGCTTTAGTACTTCGTACGGCAAATTCGTGACTTCACCGTCTAAACGAATCATCGGCGGCAATCCTGCGGTGATGTGGATGTCACTGGCTTTTCGTTCGTAAGCGATCCGCAAGATTTCGTCGAGGTGGATTCCGGTTACGCTTGCCGCTTGAGCATCAGCATGATAAGCCACTTGTTGCGCATCATCGCCGACAAAGAACTTGCCGGAAAACTTCTCGGGTGTCCGCACTTCCAGTGGCACCGAAGCGGGCATATGGGGATTAACCGGCTCGGGAGCGATCTCAGAAGATTGGAAAGAGATCGGTGCCATGTCTTCTGGCATATCAGGCATGACAGGTTTTGGTTGTTCTCCAAATACGTTATCTGGTTTGGCTTCTTCGCCTTGTACCGGCGGCACATTATCTTCGTTTGGCGGAGGCGTACTTCCGCTCAAGTGCTTTTCCCAACTAAATTCTTCCGACATTCTCCGCCTCAGATATGCAGGTGAGCGCCTTCCGCAATCACGGAGACTCCCCTACTAATTATCTTTTCGGCACTTTCTGATGAAATCCCCAACATTTCGTTGGCCCACAGTTCCCAAACGTATCCTTCGCTCTCTTCGCGGGTGCGTCCAGACCGGGCTAATGCGGCGACGGAAGACGAAATTGCGGTTACACCACAGAGTTTTCCGGCATCTCCACCGTGGTCGCCAGGCTTTACGTAATACGAGAGGCCTTTGACCAAACTATCGGGGAATCCCCACTTTTCGGCGCAAGCTACGGCAATGTCACGGTGGTCACAGCCGAAGACAACTGTTTCAGCTTGCCACGGCGGAACCCCGCGATCCATCAGAGCCATGACTTTTTCATAACTTGTGGGATTGCTACGATCCAAAATTGTTTTTCCGATGAGGTGAAGCAAACCACATGTATACGCTTCGTTTTCATCAACATTAAACATGCTTGCAATCCCACGTGCAACCATTGCGGTATCTACGGAGTGCCGCCACCACGTTCGTCTTCGGATTGACTCTTTATCAGTTTTTCCTAAAAACATATCGAAAACACCCACTGCCATGGCGGTTTGGCGAACCTGCCGAAGTCCAATAAACATAACTGCCTCGCGTATAGAACTCACCTTTTTTGGCAAAGCGAAGTGGGCGGAATTTGCCATGGCCAAGACCTTGGCTGAAAACGCAGGGTCAACGATAATCGCTTTTTCTAATTCCCCAGCACCAGCAGCTTCAGAAGCAGTCATTTCCATAATTCGGAAAATGACCTGAGGCAAGGCGGCGAGTTCTTGACTCTCCGCAAGTGCCTTGGCATTTGCTTCGGATGACGCCTGGGTGGGTTGTACTGACATGCTCTTGAATTATTCCCTTTACGAGTAGATTACGCGGATAACCTCATCCACACTTGTAACCCCGTTTAAGATTTTAGCCATTGCGTCTTGCTGAAGTGTACGCATTCCGTTATCAATTGCTAGTTTTCTTAATTCGTGGGCCGCGCCGTTGTTTAAAATGAGGTCGCGCATCTCATCATTCATGGTTAAAAGTTCATGAACGCCGGATCGGCCTTTGTATCCAGTGTTCTTACATTTGTCGCATCCTTTTGCCCGGAACAAGGTTAATTCGCCATGAGTATCTGCCCCCAGTTCTTCGGGAACCGGGAATCCGTAGCGAAGTAGGCTCTCGCGAGTCGCCGTGTACTGCTCTTTGCAGTTCGGGCAAAGACAGCGGATCAATCGTTGGGCGAGAATACCGATGATTGATGAACTGATCAAAAAAGGTTCAACCCCCATGTCAATCAAGCGACCAGGGGCAGAAGGTGCATCGTTAGTGTGGAGCGTGCTGAAAACAAGGTGACCTGTCATCGCCGCTTCCATGGCGATGGTCGCGGTTTCTTCGTCCCGCATTTCACCAACCATGATGACGTCAGGGTCTTGCCGGAGCATAGAGCGTAGACCAGCGGCGAATGTCATCCCCGCACGGTTATTAACCGCACATTGGTTGATGCCATCAAGTTCATATTCAACTGGGTCTTCGATAGTGATGATGTTCTTCAGCCCATCGTTGGATTGGTTGAGCAACGAATAAAGCGTGGTGGATTTACCCGAACCAGTTGGACCAGTTACCAGCACGATTCCGTAACTCCGGGTCGCCATATCTTCTAGTCCTTTGAGGTTGTGCGGCAAAAATCCGAGTTTGGCAAGACCGACGTTGATTCCGCCTTTATCCAAAACCCGCATAACGATTTTTTCACCGTAAACAACTGGCAGTGTGGAAACCCGGAAGTCGTAATCCTTACCATTGACCGTTGCGCTGATGCGGTTATCTTGCGGGGCGCGTTTCTCGGCAATATCCATATTGGCGATGATCTTGAACCGGCTAGAAAGCGCATTGCTGACCTTGCGCGGTAACTTCATCACGTCAACCATGATGCCGTCGATGCGGAAGCGAACCGCCACTTCGTTTTTGCGCGGCTCGATGTGGATGTCGCTGGCTTTATCAGCAACCGCCTGACTGACGATCAGGTTTGCCAAACGGATGATTGGGGCGTCATCGGGTTCGTCTATGGATTCATCGTCATCAGATTTGGTCGCTGTGAGGTCAACCCCAGCATCAAAATCCTTCATCACGCCATCAAGTTCGTGCGTGACGCTGTGATCGCTCGCGTAGTATTCGGCGAGTCCTTGGTTGATCTCTTCTTCGACTGCAATAAACGGGTGGATTTCCAGCCCCGTGTTCATGCGAAGTTCATCAATAACAAAAACATCTAATGGGTTGCCCATCGCCACATCAAGGTGACCATCTTCGATTGCTAAAGGCAAAACTTTGAACCGCTTTGCAAACTGCGGGGTCATCAGTTGCAGAGCTTCTTGCGACGGACCTCGTTCGGTGAGATCGGCAAACGGGATATCCCAGACCTTGCCTGTACAACGGACGCGATCTTTATCCGTTATTAAGCCAAGGTCAACCATAACCTTGGCAATAGGATCGTTACCACCCAATTCAACTTGTTTATTTACTGCAAGTTGAAGCTGGTATGGGGTAATCAAACCCTCATCCACAAACATGTCACCCGTAAGCATCCCACGTAACTCTTTCCATATCTGCGGCGGGCGGCCAACTAGCACGATTACCAGGCCCTAAACATCATCAGCGCAGTCAAGTCACCGTCAGCCAAACCTCTCGGGACTCAGGTGGTTTGCCGTTAAAATTTAATTATGATTCTCGCCACTGCAATGGCTATGTTGCCGATGTCGCATGCCCCTTTGACATCACACCTTGGATGCGCTTGTTCTGTTCTTACCGCCATGCCACTTCAAGCCCAGCCGATGAAGAACTGTCCCAACAACAAAGCGTGGGAATCAGAAGCGGGTGAAACTCACCTCAGGAACATCAAGCAACTTACATTTGGCGGGCAAAATGCGGAAGCGTATTTTGATCTCACCGGCAAGAAAATCACATACCAATCACGGCAGCCTGGCTATCCCGACGAGCAGATTTTCACGATGAATGTGGACGGATCGGGCAAGAAATTGATCAGTACTGGAAAAGGGCGAACGACATGCTCGTACGTTTCGCCAGACGGAAAGTGGCTTTATTTCAGTAGCACCCATGCCACCCAGCCTGAAGGTCAGCCGCCAGTTGACATGAGCAAAGGCTACGCCTGGATGGTGAACCCCAACTTCCGCCTCTACCGCTCTCGGCTCGACGGTTCTCAGTTGCAAACGGTTTTGAGCAAGCCAGGCTATGTTGCCGAAACCACAATCGCACCTAATGGCAAGTTCATGACTTGGACGGGCAATTTTGAAGGCGATGTTGATATCTATCGCAGTGACCTGGACGGCAAAAATATTAAGCGGCTGACCAACGAAGTTGGTTACGACGGCGGCCCATTTGTGAGTTACGACTCCAAAGTGATCGTTTACCGGCGCTCGGCTCCGTTTGCGAACCAAGATGAAGTCAAGGCGTATCAAGATCTCCTCAAGCAAAACCTGGTGCGGCCTAACAAGATGGATCTGTGGGTGATGGATGCGAACGGCAACTACAAACGTCCGATCACCAACTTAGGAGGAGCTTCTTTCGCCCCCTTCCTTCATCCAAATGGCAAGACGATTATCTTCAGTTCTAACCACCACGATCCACGAGGCCGCGAGTTCGATTTGTTTGTGATTAACAAAGATGGTACGGGTCTGCGACAGATCACCTTCTCGCCAGAGTTTGACGGCTTCCCGATGTTCTCGCGCGACGGTAAAAAGCTGATTTTCGCCAGCAACCGGCATGGGTCAGTGGAAGGCGAAACGAACATATTTATCGCTGACTGGAAAGATTAGATTTTGAGGGATAACCCCTCTCTAACCCTCCCTAGACTCGGGGAGGGATTTTTTGTTTCACTGAACAACTACTTAGCATTTAAAGGCGACTTTGATTTTCGCCTCTCCCCCCAATGCTGGGGGGAGAACGAGAGAGGGGTTAGGAGAACAATCATCTCTAGGATAAATGGCAACCCCGCCCTAGCCCTCCCCAAACTTGGGGAGGGAAATTCAAGCTGATATTAGAAAGCTAAAAAATTGATAGAACTTGGGTGGCACGGGTGAAACCCGTGAATTGAACCTATGGCACGTTGTGGGATGCGTTTCGAAGATGGTGTTCTAAGCTGAACACTTCCTCAAGCTCTTGCTCGCTCAGTGCCGCAGTGACTTCTGGATCTTCGTATACTGCAGTCTTGAAATCCACGCCATCCCATGCATTTGCCGCGTGTTTTTGAGCGATTTTATAGGCATCTTTTCTCATTAAACCTTTACGAATCAATGAGGTCATTAAATGCTCGCTGAACACCAAATCGCCCATGTGGCGGAGGTTGCGGTGCATATTGTCGGGCAACACTACCAGCCCTTCGAGAATGGATTTCATGCGGCGGAGCATGAAGTCCGCGAGGTGGCAACTGTCGGGCAGAATCACCCGCTCCATCGAACTATTAGTCAGGTCACGTTCGTGCCAGGTGGCGACGCTTTCGAGCATCGCGCCCGCGTTCCCACGGAGGATTCGGCTGAGTCCGACCACGGTTTCACTGTTCCAAGGATTGCGTTTGTGAGGCATCGCGCTACTGCCGGTTTGGCCTTTCTTGAACGCTTCCTGCACTTCCAGGATTTCCGTTCGCTGCAGGTTGCGGAGTTCGGTGGCAATTCGTTCCAGCCCTGCGCCAAGCAAAGCGAGCAAGTTGAGAAAGTCCGCATGGCGGTCACGGTTGATAATTTGCGTGCTGATTGGTTCAGCTTTTAGCCCCAATTTTTTACAAATTGACTCTTCCATCGCCGGATCAACGTGAGCGTGGATTCCGACTGCGCCGCTGATTTTGCCGTAAGCAACGGTTTCGCGCATTGTGTGAAGTCGTTCGATA
The DNA here is from genome assembly GCA_019638675.1 of Fimbriimonadaceae bacterium. GTDB lineage: Bacteria > Armatimonadota > Fimbriimonadia > Fimbriimonadales > Fimbriimonadaceae > UphvI-Ar2. The sequence goes on from JAHBTE010000001.1 coordinate 2,757,505, forward strand.
TTCCGTTCGAGTTCCCTGGCCCAACTCGCGCATTTGAATCCGAAAGTGATCGGCTCGGCGTGGATCGCGTGAGTGCGACCAATCATCGGAGTGTTTTTATGTTCTTCGCCAAGCCTTTTGATTTCCGCGAGCAAAGCATTCGCCGAATCAATGAGCACCGAACAACTGTCGCGGAGCATCATGCCGAGAGCGGTATCAATCACGTCGTAGCTGGTGACGCCAAAGTGAACCCACTTTCCGGCGGGGCCGATGTTCTCTTCCAGATTCCGCACAAACGCCGCAAGATCGTGCCGGGTTTCTAGTTCGATTTCGTCGCACCGGGCGATATCGAACGCCGCTTTTTCACGTATCTGCGCCATTTCATCGGCGGGAACCGTGCCTGCTTCGCAATGGGCTTCGCAGATGGCGACTTCCACTTCCATCCATCGCCGGTACTTGGCTTCGCGAGTCCAAATATCGTTCATGGCTGGGGTGGTATAGCGGTCAATCACGCAACCAATTTACCAGCGGAATTATTCAAGGCCTAATTGCCTCGTGTGTTGCATCTTTTGGGTCGCAGTGGTCTTGGTAGTTTGCTGAGGCAATCAGCATTGCCCCCTCACTACACCTACTGTTTTATTCTCCGGGAGTTCGTGCGAGGGGCGGACTCCCACTTAGTTTTTTGCAACCAAGATGAACGAAAAATCTCCAGTGAAGTGGCTAATCGATAAAGCCTACAACCTATTAGCTCTCAGCGGGCGAGCGATTGCCTGGGCGGATTCTCAGGTTGGGGTTCGAGAAACCGGGGTCAATAAAGGCAAAGCGGTTGAAGCGTATCAGGAAGTTGCCGGTTTAGGAACCGGCGGCGGATTTCCCTGGTGCGCTTCATTTGTTTATTGGTGCTTGGTTCAAGCTAAAGGCGACGCTCGGCGACTGCCCGAACGCGGTAAATGCGCCGCGGTTCGGAACTGGGTGGCTTGGAGCAACGCCCAACTTCGCACTTCTTCGATCGCTAAACGCGGACGACTGTTTTATTGGCTGAATGCTGATGGAACCGGTCACATTGGCTGGTGCTTGGGGCCGAGTGTGCTTGGAGTTTTCAGAACTATTGAAGGCAATACAGATGGCGAATCTGGTTCTCGTGAGGGCGATGGCGTTTACAAGCGAACTCGCACTTTGCACGCCCTGCGCAAAAAACATAAGTTTGGATTTATCGATATGGAGGGATTGGAATAAATGGATCAACTACTCAATAGCCTGGCGGCCAACGGGCCGTGGGCGATTATGGCGGGATGGCTTCTCACACGGGTCATCAAAGCATGGACAGACGACCGGAATCAACTCGTGAACCTTCTCACGGAATTCAAGGATGCGCTCATGTCGCTCAAAGGCGCGGTCGAAGAACTCAAGAGCGAGATAAAAAGCAAGGAATAACAAATGGAATTATTTTTGAAACGATTAGGATTGGATGCCGGAAGTCTCCGGCTGGCTTATCTACTCGGCCGCGAACAAGGTCGCAAGTTTGTGCGCGGGGCACTCATTTTCCCTGGAATTCGCGTAGTTGACCTTCAGCGGCAAGCGGCTAAAAATGGCGAGGAAGCTCAGCAACTGATTGATAAACGGGACGCGATGCTCGAAGCAATGCTGAACTTCATCGAGGAATTTGTGAACCTGGACGAGGATTAGTGATGGCTCAAGATCAAGTTGCGATTCAGCAGGAAATCTGCAGTCGAATCGCCCAAGGCGAAAGTTTGCGGGAGATTTGCAAATCGCCGGATATGCCGAATCCCTGCGTAGTCTACAAATGGCTAGCCGACGATGCGAGTAAGGACTGCGAATTCCTGAACCAATACAGGGTTGCCCGCATGTGGCAAAGCGAATCTTTTATGGAGCGCATGCTCGAAGTTGCTCGGGACAAGTCTATCTCGCCAGAAAACCGCAAGTTGGAAATAGATGCGCTCAAAACCGCAGCGAGCAAGCTCGAATGCAAAAAGTATGGCGAGGACAATCCTGGCGGGATTGTCGTAAAGGTGGTTCGAGAGGTTGGAAGTTGAGCTTAAGGTTCGGATTCCCGAACTTCATCCTGCCCAGCTGAAAGTCATCAGTGAGGCAAAGCGGCTCAATGTTCTGGCATGCGGGCGGCGATGGGGCAAGACGGTATTGGGGATGGAACTCGCGATTCAGGCGATGCTCGCCGGACAACCTGTGGCTTGGGGGGCTCCTCACTACAAGTATTTGGCTGAACCGTTCCGCAACATCCGTCAGACTTTGGGAAGTGTCGTGAAGCGAGCTAGTCAATCGAATTGGCGCTTGGAACTCGCAACTGGCGGGACTCTAGATTGCTGGACTTTGAACGATCCGAACGCAGGACGTGGACGCAAATATGGGCTATGGATTCTGGACGAAGCGGCATTTGTTCCGAACTTGCAACGAGTTTTCATTGAAGCGGTTCGACCAACCCTGATGGACTTAGCTGGCAACGCCTGGCTACTCAGCACTCCGCGCGGTCGCGGATTTTTTTGGGAATGCTTTCGGCGAGGTCAAGACATTGCCGAATCTGATTGGATGAGTTGGCAAATGCCTACCTCGGCCAATCCACATATCAACAAAAATGAAATCGAATTCTCTCGGCGAACAATGAGCGAATCTACTTTTGCACAAGAGTTTCTCGCTGAGTTCGGTCGCGACGACGATTCGGTGTTTCGTGGAGTTGAAAAGTGCATCGGCTCTTCGCATGCTTGTAAAGCTGAGCCAAAAAGGAGCTACGTTGCCGGAGTTGACCTCGCGCGAATTTCTGACTACTCAGTTGTTACAGTTTTCGACGACCTGGGGCAACAAGTATTTTTTGACCGTTTTCGGCGCGTAGCATGGGAAACACAAATCGCCCGCGTCGCTAGTGTGTGCAAAGATTTCCGATGCTCGGCTGTGGTTGATGCTACTGGTGTCGGCGATGCAATCGTTGACCGGATGATTTCGGCGGGAATCGACGTTCTTCCTTTTCGATTTACGGGAGCGAGCAAAGAGCGCTTAATTGATAATCTCGTGATTCTGATAGAGGCAGAAGAAATCCGGCTATTGGATGAGAAGGTTCAAACAGATGAACTGCTTGCCTTCCGAGCGATACGCCGCCCAGGGGGCGGCATTACTTATTCCGCCCCATCCGGAGGGCATGATGACTGTGTGATGGCGGTTGCATTAGCTTGTTCAAGACTGGGAATCAAAGGGTTTGAAATTTTTGTGGGGAACGATCCTCACAGTTAGGAAATATTTATGAATATATCAAAAACGAACTCACCAGGAGTTCTGACTAAAGCGTGGAGTTGGCTGACAGGCAACTCCACTTCTCGTTCTATTTTGTGGAATCCGCATGGCGTCGCTGTCCGCGAAACTGATGCGGCCAACAACAGTGCAGTTATGGCTTGCGTTTTTTGGGCCATGAGAAATGTGGGGCAAGCCACGCCCCTTGTTCAAAACATGGGTGCTCGCGGCTGGGAAGCAATCAATGACCACGCTCTCACAGAATTACTGCGCCGCCCGCAGGGCGGAATCCATAGTTCCGACCAAAGCAGCCTGACAGGAAGAAAACTTTTAGCCGCGATGGTTTATTCACGGATGCTGGATGGCAACGCTTATGCGCTCAAAGTGCGGAATAGTTCCGGGCAAATTATTGGTCTGGATTGGCTCCCGCATACCGCCGTCGATCCAATTGCAATCAAAGGGCGACCAGGCGTGGTTGATTATTACGAAGTCCGTTCTTCGACTGGAAACGAAAAAGTCGCGAAGGAAGATATCGTGCACGATATGGATGGCATTGACCCTGAATGCTCTACTCGGGGAATAAGCCGGCTCAAAAGCGTGATGCGGCAAATCCAAACCGACAACCAGATCGCAGCCTATTCGCAGAGTTTGCTCTCAAACCCCATTCCGAGCCTTCTTGTGAGCGCAAAAGGAGATAACGTTCGACTCTCTCAAGGCGACGCGGATTACGTTGCTCAAAAAATGCGAGAAGTCTCCAGTCGAGAAAAAGCGGGTGGCGTAGTCGTGCCTACCTTCCCGGCAGAAGTAACCCCGATTGGGTTCAAACCAGATGATTTAGCGGTTGGCCAACTCAACAAATTGCCCGAAGAACGAATCACGGCGGTGCTTGGCATTCCCGCTGTGGTAGTTGGCCTCGGCGCAGGTTTGGAGCGGTCTACTTACAGCAATATGAAGGAAGCACGTGAAGCCGCCACCGAGGAGTTTTTGGTTCCGCTTTGGCAGGATCTTGCGAGCACTTTCACGGAGCAGTTGTTGCCTGAATTTGGCTCAATGGAGAGCTTGCGAGTCTGGTTCGATACTTCGGCGGTAGGAACTCTGCAAGAAGATCAAGACGCGCTACATAAGCGAGTGAGGGAGGATTTCCGAGTTGGGCTTCTAGACCGAGCCTCCGCCAAAGTTGAGTTAGGAATCCCAGTAAATGATAGTGACTACGGTCAGTATTGGGTTCGCACATAGTGCGAACCCTGCTTTTCTAAATTCGCTCAATCCGAAACAAATCGTAAAGCTCATCGCCGAACTGCTCCACCGCTTTTTTTACCATTCGTGAATAGCGCACCCGCAAGGTTCCGCAGGGGACGCCCAGATTTTCGGCGATCAACTCCCACTCAAAGCCATCGGCTCTTGCGGATGCCAACATGACGAGTTCGGGCAATTGTCTTTCCAGTTCTTCTAATATCATTTTGTCAAGTGGATTTGACAAAATGCGAACTGAGAACTCATCGAGTTTGCAAGTTTCAATTCGCCCTTTCCTGGCTCTGAAATCGAGAACAGTATTCCGGGCAAGAAACCACAGCCCTTCTTTGTATCGAATCTTCCCGTTTTCACATCTTCCCCAAGCAGTAAGAACCGCATCTTGCTCTAAATCTTCGATGTCTGCCCCGCGAATTCCAAGCCGGTAGCACCACGTTCTGGTTGCCTTGCGAACGTACTTTTCGATGTCTGGGCTCCAACGAATAATTGATTCTGAGGAAATAGGATTTTGAACGTATTGAGCGTTTACCATACTGATATAGTATATTTTTGTCTACTATTTTGTCAAGCGTTGTCAAGAATTTTATGGTAAACTTCTCCACATGTCAAATGAGGCATCGCCTGAGCAACTGAGGAATTTCCGCAATTCCCTTGGATTGACGCAAGAGCAGATGGCATTGAGGCTCGGTATTAAACGCCCTCGGTATGCGAACTTTGAAATTGACCCAGATAAAAAGGGGCATAGCAAACCGAACAGCACTATTCTTGAACGCCTCGTAGCAATGGGCTTTGAAGTTCAGCCTGGCCCGCCGCTTATTCCTGCTTCTCAACTGCTGGTTCCTGTGCCATTTATTGGCTACGTAGCCGCGAGTGATGCCGTGGATTGGACTGACCCATTTGAAAGTGATGAGTTTGAATTCGTTCCGCCCGAAATGGGAGACGCCAGGGGTCGGTTCGCCTGCAAAATTGCTTCTGATTCCATGATGCCTTTGCTGGAGCCACACGATATATGTGTGTTCCAACGAACGGAGGTGCCGAAAATCGGGCACATTATCCTTTTCCGCTCGAAGGAAAATTTGGTTACCGTGAAGCAACTCAAGCACGATGGCGAATCGTATTTACTGCAACCATTAAACCCCAGATACCAGGTGAACCCAGCCGAAGGTTCAATGCTCGGGTACCTTGTTGGAATTGTCCGCGAGCGCGGCACTCAGCGAATCACTATTTTCGATTCGTCCGGGATTCTTCCTTAAACATGGCAATTTCAACCCAAGCTAAGCCTGCATTTATGGTTCGTGATATTCCCATCGCGAATCCGTTTGTGCTTGCGCCAATGGAAGATGTTTCGAATTTAGCGTTCCGCCTAATCTGCAAACGCACGGCAAACCCTGGGTTGATGTTCACCGAATTTGTGAGCGCAATGGCGATTCATTACAACGCCAAAAAGACGCTCAAGAAGATGAAAATCCACCCTGATGAGCGTCCGTTGGGCATTCAGATTTTTGGCGGCGATCCAGAGATCATGGCCGAAACCGCTCGTGTCGCAGAAGAAATGGGTGCCGACATCGTGGATATCAATATGGGTTGTTGGGTGCCTAAAGTTTGCCGAACCGGATCAGGGGCCGCCCTCCTCAAAGATCCAGATCACGCAGAACGCATTGTCAAATCAGTTGTCAATGCTGTCAAAGTTCCGGTAACAGTTAAGGTTCGTGCAGGATGGGATTATTCGCTGTTCGCCGCGCCGGAACTGGCGAAACGGTTCCAAGGAGCGGGGGCACAGATGCTCACCTTGCATGCACGGTTCGCTAAACAAGGTTTTGAAGGTCAAGCGGATTGGGAACTGATTACTAAGCTTCGAGACGTGCTCACTATCCCTCTCATTGGCAATGGTGATGTTAAAACCCCCGAAGATGCTATCCGCATGAAGTCGGAAACTGGGTGCGATGGTGTAATGGTCGGTCGAGCGGCGATTTCTAACCCATGGGCATTGGCACGTATCCAAGCCGCATTAACCGGGCAACCGATTCCGCCCGAACCAACATTAGACCAACGCATTGAAACTGCACTGGAACATGCAAGGCTGATGATCGCCCATGAATGTGAAGCCGATTCGTTTGAAGAAGCCAAAACGCTTTCAAATTTTGTCGAGCAGGAACCGAGAGCAATCCGCGCTTTGCGAGGGCAACTGCCACTTTATATCAAAGCGGCACCGGGATCATCGGTGGTTCGCGGAAAACTCAGCGGCGTTTCAACATATAATGAGCTCAACTTGTTGCTGAAAGAATTTCAAGACTCTCAGCTTTCTCCTCAAGTCTGATTCATGTCCATCGCCGCAGTTATCAACACTTTCAATTCAGAAACTTATCTTGATTTAGTAATTCGCTCGATACAGCCCCTTGCTGATGAAATTGTTATATGCGATATGTACTCCACCGACAACACGGTGCAAATTGCGGAGTCCCTGGGTGCCACCGTGGTCTTTCATGAACATACTGGATATGCTGAGCCGGCCCGTGCGTTCGCCGTTGATCAGACAAGTGCGGACTGGATATTAATTATCGACTGTGACGAGATACTTTCCCCGGAGCTATTAACTTCTTTAAAAAAGATTACGATCAACGATGAAGTTGACCTGGTTTGGTTGCCAAGGGAAAACCACTTTTTTGGAGGGGTCGTATGCGGTGCAGGATTTGCCGCCGATCAGGATCTTCAGCTACGATTTTTTAGGCGAGGCAAAGTAACGCTAGGGCCAACCGTACATGCAGGAATTCTCCCTGTTCCTGATGCTCGGCAATTCGTCATGAATTCCCAAAACCATGGTGCCCTCATACACTTCAGCCATCTTTCTATCAATCAATTTGTTACAAAGCTGAACCTGTACACAACGATTGAAATTGATGCGCGGAAGCAAATAGAGCCGCGACGGCGATCGACAATTCTCCGACGGGCGATTCAAGAATATAGGCACCGCTATTTTCGGCGTGGGGGGAACCGGGCAGGATGGCGAGGATTTGCGGCTAGCCTCCTTATGGTCGTGTATGAAATTGTTACTGAACTGAAGGTATTAGAGCGAGCTAATGGCGAAACTCCACAAAAAACTGTTTCTAATAATCGCACACTTGCTGAAAAGCTCCTCAAAGATCAAAACTTATCATGATTTAGAGGCTGGTACGCTCAATAAGTGGGCAAGCTTCCAATTTCAGTTGTCATAAACACCTACCAGGCGGATCAGTACCTTGACTTAGTTCTTCGGGCAGTTGTTGACCAAGTTACAGAAATTATTGTCTGCGATATGCACTCCACCGATAAGACAGTGGAGATAGCGAAGTCCTTTGGAGCAAAGGTGGTCTATCACCAACACGTGGGATACGCGGCTCCGGCCAGGAAGTTTGCCATCGAACAAGCAGCCAGCGAGTGGATTCTGCTCCTGGATGCTGATGAGGTAGTTCCGCCTGATTTTTTGGAGGTTTTTGCGAAGATCATCGAAGAAAACCACACTGATATCGTACACTTTTCCTGGACAAACTATATGTTTGGTAAGGCCATGACCGCCGGAGGTTTTGATCCAGCCCAAGAAACCCACATGCGATTTTTCAGAAAAAGTGCAGTGGAATGCACCGGGGTCATTCATAGCAGTGTGGTCGCTAAACCGGGAGTCAGGCACTACACGATTCCCTACGATTCGAAACAGACTGTTCACCACTTCACCTATCTTTCAGCGGAGAATTTTATTGCCAAAAGCAACAAGTACACATCGCTTGAATCTCAACAACCTAAGTTCAATAAAAAGCTAACGGGCTTCACGATTCTGCGCAAAGTAACCCGAGATTTTATTAAGCGATATTGGGTCAAAAAGGGATACAAGCTCGGCTGGCAAGGGTTATCGATCAGTTTGCTGATGCTCGCTAACGACGCTATGCTTTACAGCAAAGTGCTTGAACAAAAAAATGGATCTAACGCGGAAAAAGTGTTAGAAAAGCACCGTGCCCTCGCCGAGCAGATTCTTAAATGATTTGCTCGTAGAGTGCTCGGTACTGATCCCGAACTGCGGACTCTGAGTACCTTTCACAAAACCATTCGGCTTGCCCAGGAACTGGGTTCGGCTTTTGCCAAGCCGATTCAATGGCAACTTTAATTTCTCCTGGGATATGTGGATTAGGATAAGCCGCCCAATTTCCGTAGATTTCCTTGGCGTTCCACTCGTTGCTCAGCACCAATGGCACGCCCAAGCACCCAGCTTCCACACCGGCGATCAGAAAATCATCCACAAACGAAGGTACACAAAACACCCGTGCGTTCTTCACAAGACTTGGTAATTCTGATCGTCCAACCGCACCTAGGAAAATGATATTGGGATCAGAACCTGCCGCTTTCTGGCATTGCTCAACGTAGTTTGTATCACTCGCCCCACCAGCGAGAACAAGGCGTTTGCCCGTTCCTTTTACGGCTTCAATCAAGCCGAGCTGATTCTTTCGATCCAAAAAATTGGCGACGCAGAGGATGTAATCCCCGAACCGCCCTGAAGGCTGATTTGCATCATTGAGAAACTGTTCACTCACTGCCCCACTCGGAATGCAAACACAATTCTCCTTGGGAGCATCGAACGCAACGTGGATTCTCCCGATTACATCCGGGCTAGGCACCACAATTCGCGCGGCGTTCTTGAGTAAGTACTTCGTTTTCTTGGAAAATCGCCCTTCCAGAGTCCGTAGAAACCGCCATTTCTTAATGCTAGCCAGGCTTCCTCCCCGATACCAAATTGGAGAAACAATATAGGGCACCTTTTTTTCCAGACAGATTTCGGCGAGGTTCCAAAAATAATCCATCGCGCCAAAAAAGTGAACGACGTCGCCCAATTCTTTTGCTTCTGGGTGAAGAATGTTGGCATCGTGTCCAAGATCATCCAGCATCTTAGAAACCTGCGCCATCTGGACTTCTGCTCCGCCTTCGATAATCCCACCGTAGTACCGGCCAACTAGCGTTACCCGCATCTACAACCCCTCAAGCAACCGTTCGCAGGCGGCTTTGACTTCTCCCACCGAGACGTCCATACACTTCCGCTGACAGGTTTCTGGAGTTCGTGCCGCGCAGTCACAATATCCGCCAAAGAACGCCACTTTCTCTCCCGGCGGGCGAAAATGATCAGGAGAAGCCGGGCCAAAAATTCCGACGAGCGGGCATCCAACTGCACCTGCGATGTGCATCACCCCCGTATCGTTGGTGACCAATATCTTGCAGCGACGCATGAGCTCCGCCGACTCAAGAGCAGAATACTTCCCCGCCACATCTAAATCGGCGACTGATCCGAGCCGACCGGCCTCTCTTGGCCCGCCAACCGCAACAATTTTGTAGCCCTTCGATTTTAAAAACTCTGCAATCGCTTGGAAGTTTTCTATTGGCCATTCTTTATTAGGGTGCGATGCTCCAACCATGACCCCGGCCCAGTTCCCTTCACTTAAATCCGAATCAACCCGTTTGACTGCAGAATCGGTTTGGGGGATGACGTAATGCTTCTCGCCAGGAATCACGCCGATTGATTCCAATAGTGCCTGTGGGCCGCCCATGATTTGATGAACGCTCAAATCCTTTTTCAGCGCGATATCAAGCCAGTTATCGTGCTTAGAGCCTTTGATCCCGATGATCTTGCGCACACTTGCCGCCTTCGCTAGGCGGAGTTGTTTATTCTGCACATAGCTAAAAATCGCGAGGTCGAATCGTTCTTTGAGTAATCGCCAAAATAGCTTGAGCTGACCATCTTTCCGATCCCAAACTTCATCGGCAATCCCGCAAGCGGTGATGAGTTCTAATCCCAGTGCACCGGTCACCGCGACGATTTTTGCATTTGGCCAAGCGGCGCGCAACCAACCCAGAGTCGCAGTGTGGTGAACACTATCTCCCAATGTCGGTGGCAAAAATATCACAACCTTTTTCACCTCCAGCTTATCCACCTGACCCACGATTGAGAGAATACTCCCACCAACCGCCTCCACCCATGTAAAATCACGCGGTCAACGTCGATGCTTTTTCGTTCCCTCATTCTCAAGTCTGCCGCTTTGCCGCCCATAAAGAAATTCGTGAAAGGCTCGCGCCTGTTCAGGCCGATTGTCAAACGGTTCATCGCGGGCGAAACTCTCGCTGAAGCAATGAAAACCGCCGAGGGTTTGGCAGAGCAAGGATTCCTGGTTTCGCTGGACTTATTGGGGGAAAATGTTGCCACCGCCGAAGAAGCCGAGCAATCCACCCAAAACTATCTCGACGTGATCAACCAAATCGGGGCGAGTCAACACAAAGCCGCGATCAATATTTCAATCAAGCTCACTGCGCTGGGGCTGGATCAAGGCTTAGACCTCGCCGAATCCAACTACCGGAAACTGTTAGAAGCGGCAAAACCCCACAACATTTTTATCCGAGCGGATATGGAAGGCTCGCCGTATACACAAGTCACTATTGACCTTGTGCGCAAAGTTCGGCTTGACTACCCCAATACGGGAACGGTTCTCCAAAGCTACTTGTATCGAACCGATTCTGACCTCGACCTTTTGATGGCAGATAAGTGCCGGCTCCGTATCGTGAAGGGGGCGTATCTTGAACCGGAATCAATAGCTCATCCAGAAAAAACGGTCGTTGACAAGCAATACGTCGAACATGCGAAAAAGCTTCTCACACGCGGCTACTACCCAGCTATTGCCAGCCACGACGAGCACATCATTAACCAACTAAAGGACTTTGCCGAGCAACGAGGAATTTCTCGCAATGGCTACGAATGGCAAATGCTCTTCGGCATTCGGCGCGACCTGCAATCGCAACTCCATGATGAAGGCTATAACGTTCGGGTTTATCTGCCGTTTGGGGATGCATGGTATCCGTACTTCACGCGGCGCCTTGCGGAACGTCCGGCGAACCTGCTGTTTATCACTCGCTCACTGATTCAAAAGTAGGTTTAGCCCCAAGCGGAGTTTGGGGTGTTTGGGTCATAATAAGAGTTCGTCGGGGTGTGGCTCAGCTTGGTAGAGCACCTGCTTTGGGAGCAGGGGGTCGCAGGTTCGAATCCTGTCGCCCCGACCAAAATCTCATCTACTTTTGAATTGTCGAAATTGTCTTAAACCAGTTCACTCGCTTTATTTCCAAAATTAAAAGACGATGCCGATATCGGCATCGCCTTGAGGATTCAGTTCTTAATCAGCTTAAGACTTGCGTTTTCGCGCAAGTGCCGCCAATCCGCAAGCCAAAACTGCCATAGAAGTTGGTTCAGGCACTGGGGATGCTTGGATGCTTAGATTGTCGATCATGCCCCGTGGTGCTGAATAAGCCCCGTCTTTCCAAGCATAAAGATGCAATCCGTTGAAATCAACGCCGGAGACCATGAGAGAAGCAAACGTAGGGTTATCCCGATCGCCGCCATCTGCAATTGTGAAGCTATCACTCGCAACAACGGAACCGTTGAGTAGAGCCTCTAGCCGATACTCAACTCCACCCCAAGGGCCGTTTTCGTAGAATGCGATATCCAACGAAGCTGAGTTACTGAGATCTGCAATATCAATGAACGCGGATGCAAGCACGCCAATTGAAAGGTTGTCGCCTGGAATATACACATCTCCAAAGGTCAGCGAGTTGTTTGGACTTCCATAAGTTGGAAAGTCGTTGTAGAACAAGGTTGCATTTTCTACAACCAAGTTACGCCCGAGTTCGGTATCGCTGAACGGAGTTCCATCTGCATAGAAGCCAGCAACGTCGTTCACGTTTCGGTAAGTCAGCCCATCAGCGGAAAAGGTTTCGCCCAAAAACCCTTCGGCAAGATTTTCGTAGTTGTGGAACACGTCGGCATGTGCAGATGCGGATAGAATCAATAGCGCAACTGGCGCAGTGAGTTTGTTTAGTGTCTTCATTTTTTGTTTTAAGTTCATGCAACGAATTGCAGGTCACTCGTCCTCTTTTTTGTGTGATTGATAATCAAAATCCGCCGGGTCGTTCATCTTGTGGCAGACCATTGCGGAAGCAGGGATTGGCGGATACGCCACGCGCATCCGGAATAAATCGAAGTCGTTGGGATCGTAGTTGATCTGCGCAAAAGCCGCGTCTAGCAACTTACGATAGCCAGGAACATCTGCCGTATTCGCGGATGAAATTCCAGAGCCCAGATATTCTAAGGTTTCGTTGCAATGCAAGCGATCTCGTTCATCGTGGGCAGTTGGTGAAGAAAGCTCGCTGAAAATCCTGAGTTCTCTCTCTGCCTGCGGGAACAGGCTCTTATGAACAAGGTGGTCGAGGATGAAAAGCTCGCTTGGCGTTCGCATACCGGCACCAAAGAAAACTTCCTCATCAGGCACGCTTGCGGTAATCGGGCCAACGCAAGGGATGACTTCCCCGGTGAAAATTGTTCGTGCGCCAGTTAAACCCACTACCCCGGCTTGAAGTTCATCTACAACGCTTTGGCCCTCCATTCGGCGAGTAACCACTGGCAATGGGTCAGAGCAGAAATCATCCAGCAATGGGGCAAAGTTCGCTTCCGGTGACCGCCCAAATAGAGGAAATCGATCCAAGGCCAGTTCGGCTCCATCTTGCTCCTGCACAACTAATGTTGCAACCGGCCAGCGAATCCCGATTCGGTTTTGAACCAGGTCTATCAATCCGTTAATACGAACCAAGCCGAAGTGGCCCGCTTCCTCTGATGGATAAATGATTCCGGATGAAATCGCCGCCCGCGCATACACACCAAACGTATAAGCGTTACCCGTGAAGGCTTGCTTTCGATACTTCTCATCCTTGTCTTCATTCGTGTGCGAACTGTGAGCATCGAGAATGAGTTCAAACATCTCGCGATTGGAGCCGTGAGTTTCCGCCAGCGCATAAAACTTATTGACAGAATCGCGCAGTTTTTGAACCTGTTCCGGGGCCGCTCCTTTGTTGATTGCCGCTTCGCAAAACTGCTTCATTCCCGCCGCATTCGGCAAAAAGCGGTGGAGATCGAATTCGTCACTAAAAGCAACGTGCCAAACTTGCCAGCCAAGTTTTGTGTGCAAACCCAGTTTGCTGGCAACATCAGTCGCCCGGGCGCGGCTGCCGCACGTGGATTCAATCACCCTCGCCGTGACTTCTTTGAGAAGACGGAGGGTTTCGTGCAATTCAGCCGGGAATCCAGTAGTTGACATCGTTTTTGTTGCCTGACACTGCGGATTATCCTGCTAATTATTATTGCTGTCAATTTTTTCAGAAATTTTTTCCATTCTTGTCAGAAACCCAGCAATTCTTGCAGGGCTGGTGCTCACTAGGGCAAAGTAGGCAAATATGTCCATAACTCTTGACATAAAATGATATGTCCATCATAATCGACATATCAACAAAGATCACGCACTTATCGCACTCTCAGCCCTTTCGCAAGAAACGCGTCTTGACGTGTTTCGGATGCTGATTGAATATGGTTCCGAAGGCTTGCCAGCCGGTCACTTAAGTGAACGTTTAGGGATTCCTCACAACACACTTTCGTTCCACCTTTCGCACTTGAGCCATGCTGGTCTGATCAATTCGCGGAAAGAGGGTCGCTCAATCATTTATTCAGCCGACTGCGACGCCATTGAAGGACTCGTGAGCTTTTTGGTCGCGAACTGTTGCAGTCAATCAGGCGGCTCAAGTCAGTGCGCGCCTCAGCTCTTCTCTCGCGCCAAGGTGGTCAACTCCAAATGAAAATCTCAGAACTCAAACAAATTCTCCCAAACTTAAAGGCTGTCGATTTCAGATTGCCCGACGGATCTCACGTGCCATCGCACTTCCATGTCACGGAAGTTGGATTGGTAACCAAGCACTTCATTGATTGCGGCGGCACAGAACGAAAAGAAACCGTTGCGAGTTTCCAACTTTGGGAAGCCGACGACTTTGATCATCGCTTGGCTCCTCAAAAGTTTCTTCGCATCCTCGAACTATCTCAAAAGGTGTTGGGCGACAACGAGAGTCTAGAAATCGAAGTGGAATACCAACAGGGCACGATCGGAAAGTTTGGTTTGATATTTAACGGAAAGGAGTTTCTTCTCACCTCCAAACAAACCGCATGCCTGGCGCAAGATGCCTGCGGAATTCCAAGCCTCCGAGTAACGAATAATGAGTGCTGCACACCTGGCAGCGGCTGTTGTTAAAGAGTCACAGATTGAACCAAAAATTTGATTAATGAGACGATATTTCAACCCGCACATTTTTCTTAATATTGAATGCCACAAATTTGTCAGTGACAACTGTATCCGACTTAAAATCCCACTCGTTGACATCAGGCTCATCCGATATCGTGAACTCACTCCAACTTAAAATTAGAGTTCGAATAGCGGCTATTTTCTGATCTGCCAAGTACATTCCAACACGTTTGTCTTCACCCAAAACCAGATAAACGGGGTACTCAATTAATGTGCCCTGTTGGCTAGCGAAATGTATGGCTACATCATTTTTTTTTCTGTAAACGTGAGCCTGGACAACGTTGCCGTTTACTCTGACCTCGTATCCATCGACTTCAGGCAACACTTCGTTGAGCTTAAAACCTCTTGGAGAAAACTCGTTATAGAGCCAAGGAAAACCCAAGATACAAATAGCGCAAATTAGAGTTCCGAAAAGGAACCATCTCAAGTACTTGCGGAACATCTATTGATAAGTTTAACGAAGCTTTGAGCTATTTGTTGATTACTTTTCGCGGTCGCTACTCTTGCGAGGCACGACCCGAATCGGTGTGCCCGCCAACACAAACTTCTTCCGAATCTGGTTTTCCATATACCGCTGGTAGCTGAAGTGGAACAGATCGGGGTTGTTGCAGAACATCACAAATGTCGGCGGGCGGGTTTCTGGCTGAGTGACAAACTTCACCTTGAACGGTTGGCCTTTGCGGGTGAGCGGTTTATCGAACTGCGCTTCTTGGATGAGGCGGTTGAGCACACCCGTGCTTGCGCGGAAGTTCCAGTTCTCCACCGCTCGGTAGACGGCTTTCATCACGCCATCCATACCGCTCGATTCTTTAGCCGACGTGAACCGCACAAACGCGTAATCCATTTCTGGGATTTCCGCGAACAGCTTGCGGGTGAATTCCTTTTTGATATCGGTGAGTTTGCCGAGGTCGCCTTTGGGAGGCTCGATCAAATCCCATTTGTTGACGGCGATTACCAAGGGTTTGCCGAGTTCATAACTCATTTTGCAGACCCGCTTGTCGCCGTCGGTTAAACCTTCGTGCCCATCAATCACGACGAGGGCGCATTCGGCTCGTTCTAAAGCGCGCTGGGCTCGGAGCACCATATAGTATTCAATCGACCCCTGAATCTTGCCTCGGCGGCGAATCCCGGCCGTATCAATCAGCCGAACCTTTTCGCCTTTCCATTCCACCAAACTATCCACTGCATCGCGGGTTGTGCCGGGAATATTGCTGACAATTGCGCGTTGTTCGCCGGTGAAAGCGTTGAGAATCGAAGACTTCCCTACGTTCGGGCGACCAATGATTGCAAGTCGGAGTTCATCTTCTGGCTCGGTGTTGGGGTCAACTACTTTGGCGAGGCCATCAAAAACTTCTGAAAGCAATCGGTCGAACCCTTTATCCTGCAGAGAGCTCACAGGATATACGTCGCCCACACCTAGGCTGTGGAATTCGTTAGAATCGTCCACCCGTTCCTGGTTATCTGCTTTGTTCGCCACCACATAAACAGGGCGGTCAAAGCCTCTCAGGTAGTCGGCTAAATCCCAGTCGGCGGCGTTTAAGCCTTCCATCGCATCAACAACGAACAAAACGACGTCGGCTTCCGCCATGGCAACTTCGGCCTGTACGCGGATTTGGTCAACTAGCGGATCTTCGTCGCCGAACAGGATTCCACCCGTATCTACAATGCGATATGTCCAATCTTTCCACTTACTTTCTGCATATAGCCTATCGCGGGTAACTCCGGGCGTATCTTCAACAACGGCGAGCCGATATCCAATCAATCGATTGAACATCGTGCTTTTGCCAACGTTCGGTCGGCCTACTATCACAAGGGTAGGGAGACGGAGTGCCATCTGGGGGAGTAAAAAACTGTACCTAATATGAGTTCGCAGCCCCATTCCAAAACACCTGGCATCGGTATTCTCCGGGGTTGGACTATGAAAGGATTCGTTGTCGCTGCTCTCGCCGCTTCTATGAGTTTTGCGAGCGCAGACACTCCCAAACTCGGCGACGATCTTCAAAAATTCCGTGCAACCGAAACCTACTGGATGTTTGAGGTGGGCTACAACGAAGGCAAGGTCATCATCGGCAGCGAAAACGCCAGGCCAGGATCCATTTATGCAGTCAGCTATGTCCGGCCCGAGCCTCGGCTAAAATACAAAAATAATCCAGCGCAAATTGTCCATTCGGGATACTACATGCCAACCCGCTCTGGCCCGCTGGACAATCATCCGGCGAACACGCTTTACACGTTTGGATACAGGGTCTTTGCCCGCTACTGGAATGAATATATTCCGGGCATCAACACCTTTCTTGACTTAGGATGGGGGCTTTCTTGGAGTAGTGACGTCACTCAAGATTTGGCAAACCAGCTCAATTCCACCCCGTCAATTGGAATTGGCACAATGTTTCAGTCTGGCAAATCAGAATTTATTTTTACTGTGCGTTGGTTTCACATGTCGAACGCCGCCACCAATAACGACAATCAGGGATTTAATGCGTTTCAGTACACGCTCGGCGTTCGGTTTTAGATCAAACTAAAGGCTATGTCGCTGGCGATGACGGAAGCCGATCTCAAGTCGGCAATCGATACTTTAAGAAGCTGTAAATACCTTGGTTCAACCGTAGCGGCTTTTGATCCGCCTAGTCTTGAGCCAACCTGCAATCCATTTCGATCACTAGTGCGGATCATTACGTTTCAGCAACTCTCGGGCAAGGCGGCGGAAACCATTTATAACCGCTTTGCGATTCTCGTAGGAGCGGATGATAACTTGGTGCCAGAGCACTTGCTCGCTCACGATATTGAGAGTTTGCGTACAGTTGGCCTTTCGCGGCAAAAGGCTTCTTACATTCTAAACATCGCACATTCTTTTCACGACTTGAATCTAACGACCGAGCGACTGATGAACCTACCGGACGATGAAGTTCGGAATGCCCTTATCAACATCAAGGGAGTCGGACATTGGACAGTCGACATGTTCCTGATGTTTTATTTGTGCCGTCCAAACATTTTCCCAACAGGCGACTTGGGGATTCAAAATGCAATGCGTCCGATGATTGGCAAACAGAAGTTTAAAGCTCTAGAGATGGAAGCTTTTGCCGAACAGTGGCAACCATACAGAACGGTTGCCGCCTACTATCTTTGGCGCACCTTAGATTCGCCCACCCAAACTCCAGAGTAAAGATTTCGCTTAAACATTGCTCAATCGGTGGAGTTTCATGTTATCCTGGTACTCGTATGAATACGTTGCTTGCTGCATTTGCAGCCATGTCCATGGGATCACCTGTGGTTGCCGATGATCTATTGCCAGATGCCAGTTTGCTTGCCTATGAATTGGCCTCAGCATACGTAACAACCAACAATAGCGAATTGCCTCCGGGCACAAGAGCGTTGCGATTTTCGACTGCTTCTGTCAACTATGGCCTCGGTCGCCTAGAAATCCGCGGCGGAGCAATATCTGGTGGTACGCAACTCGTTAATCAGAGAGTTTATCGAACCGATGGCTCTTTTTGGGATCGACCTGCAGGAAGTTTCATTTATCACCCTTCTCACGGTCACATCCATTTTGAAGACTGGACAATATTTCGCCTCAAGCAAGTATTGCCAAACAATGGCGTCGGAGCCACGGTAGCCACTGGTGCAAAAACGAGCTTTTGCATCATTGAATTGCGCCATCACGATTCAAGTGCGCCAGGGCATAACACGGCACCTTCATACAATTCATGCGGTCAGGTACAAGGATTGCGGCCAGGTTGGGCTGATGTCTACGGCGCAAGCCTATCAGGTCAATTTATTGACCTAACTGGAGTTCCCGACGGAGTTTATTGGCTTGAAGGGGATGTAGACCCGGATAACCTGCTTCTCGAATCGGATGAAACAAATAACGCGGTGCGCATTCAAGTTGCCATCGGTTCTGTACCTACTGCCGTAGCGGACTCTTACGAAGATAACGATTCGCAAGCGATTACAGATGCACGCCCTGAGGGCGGAGCAAATAGTCCAAATCTTGGATTGGTCCTTAACGAAAGAATCATTAATGACTTGTCCATGGAAGATTCTGCTGACTGGTACAAAATGCGAATACACGCTGGATCTGTAGGTAGCTATATCCAAATGGATTCTCCTTACCTTCAACAAAGTAAC
Organism: Fimbriimonadaceae bacterium; assembly: GCA_019638675.1. GTDB lineage: Bacteria > Armatimonadota > Fimbriimonadia > Fimbriimonadales > Fimbriimonadaceae > UphvI-Ar2. The sequence continues at coordinate 2,776,296 of JAHBTE010000001.1, forward strand.
TTGAATTTGTCCCTTCATAATTCGTCAGGAACTCAAATACGATCGTCAACTGGCAGCTACAGTTGGGAAAACATTTCTCTTGAAGGATTACCGGCTGGCGATTATTACATCCGCGTAACGAAGTCTGGCAGCGGAAACAATCCACTTTATCGACTGATTATCTCGCCGACCCCCAACAACCCGCCGTTCCTCAATATGGAATTACCAGCGGCAGGCACACGCTACGTCGAAAAGTCTTACGCTACGTTCCCAGTTCAATGGAATGGAGGCGATCCGGATCAAGATCCAAAATTCGTTTCTATTCTACGTTCACGGGAAGCAGGAAACAACGGAATCGCGGAACCAATACCCGGTTACCAAGATATGCCAAATGCTCAGGGTTCAGCAAATATCAACACGGCTGATTTTGGGCTCGGCAAGTGGTTTGTCTTGGGTGTTGGTACGGACGGCGGGGCTCAAACTCTATCATGGGCACCAGGCGCAGTGTGGATATATATCAAGGGTGATATAAACAAAGATGGTCATGTCCACGAAGATGATTACTGGATGGCGATCAACTTGATATCAACTACAAGGGGACTCTCCGAACTAGACCATAACATTCTTGATATGGATAGAGACGGAAAAATCTCGCGTCGTGACATGCTTCTTTTGTGGGAACTGGTCAACGATCACGATCACTAAGGTAGCTGATCTAGTAAAAAGCGTGGGCAACAGGAATGTTGCCCACGCTTTTTCTATGCACTCGTGTACTAAAACATAGTAAAACCACACAGTGACCACAGCGTACCGACGAACTTTCCTGTTTAACCTTGGGATGTCGGCTTTCTGGTTTGCCACTAGCTATAAGTGGTTCATTCTTCTTTTTGTCCTCATCCCTGATAAAGTGAGCACGATTGTCCCGGGGGGTGAGAAAAATGGTGCCTGGGGTTTAGTCCTCGGAACTGGCGCGTTCTGGGCTCTGATAGGGCCCTCAATTTTTGGCAGAATTTACGAAACTGCACCGGGAAAGCTACGTAATCGCGGGCCGTGGATTGCCCTTGGAAGTGGCATTACCTGCCTTGCCATTTTGCTAATCGGAGGAGCTAATTCCCTTCTCACTTTGGCCGCAGCTTATTTATTGCTCCAGATTTCAGACGACCTTGGTACTGGCCCATACGCTGGGATGGTAGCTGATACGGTTCCTGCCGAACACAGGGGTTACGCGAGTTCGATTTTAGGTGGTTTCAAGCTATTTGGCCAGATTGCTTCGGCTATCGCTGCATTAATTTTGCGCAAACCCGAAGTCATCCTAGTAGGAATTGCTGTAGTGAACGTGCTCAGTGCGGCGATCACAATCTATACGATTCGGCATCTCCCAAATGCTGACCGCACCGAAACAAAACGCCAGCCCTGGATTGAGGAGTACCTGTCCCCGTTTAAGAACCCTGATTTTCGTGCCGTATGGCTCAACCGATTCATCGTTGCATTTGCGTTCGGATGCGTCACCGCCTATGCTCTCAACTTCCTCAAGGACATGCTCCCTGCCTACACGCTATTCGGTGCTGATCTGAAGGATGCAAAATCCTCGGCGAACATCCTTGCCCTCACCATTAGCTTTGCCGGGATTTTCGGAGCTGTATTCAGTGCGAGAATCGCCGACAGAACTGGGCGCAAACCACTCTTGGTCACCGCCGCAATCATTCTTTCGCTCAGCCTTTTCCCCGTCGCATTTTTCAAAGAATTCACTCCTATTTGGATTTGCGTTTTTCTTTTTGGAATTGGCAACGGGATTTTCCAATCCAGTGACTGGGCAATTGCCTCTGATGTTCTCCCGAATCCCGACAAAGCCGCTACCGAAATGGGGGCTTGGCAATCCTCCGAGACGTCCGTGCAAGTTCTGGTTGGCCTCATCATGGGTCAGTTGATTGACGCACTAAACCGCCAATACCCTGGAGAGGGACGAGGATATCAGGCGATGGTGATCATCGCCTCAACCCTATTTCTTGCGTCGATTTTTGCCGTACGTAGCATTAAATCGGCCCGCTAATTTACTTTGTTGGCCTTTGATAACGGCCAGAATTGATTGCTAACTCCAACGCATTCCGATCCGTCATGTACGCCGCACTATCTGCAGTAGCCATTGGAGCTTTATCCTTTAAGGCGGGCGGGAACGCCCATAACATAATCGTGTTTGAAAGGTCTGGAATATCTTTTGCTTCTTTGCCCGCTAGAGTCGGATTCGACTCTATACGTGTGCCCATAACACTGAACAACGAAGTGCTTTTCAAGTAAGGCATTACCTGCTTTTCTAGTGATCTCCCATTCCCCATTTCAGTAGGAAATCTATCGTCCCAATCTGCTTGGTAAATCATGATGCTTGTGGCAACTTGCTTGATATTAGACAATGCTTGTGTCTTTTTAGCTGCTTGTTTAGCCTGACTGAAAACGGGGAACAAAACTGCCGCGATAGGAGCGAAACAACTGCAAAGTACGGCTATCACAACAATAGTAATAATCAGCCCTGTGTTGCTCTTTTTGGGTGCCATTGGTGGCTGTTCGTACTGTGGTTGATAAGTCGCTTGAGGTGCTGGTTGTACTGGCGGAGGCATTGATCCCACTACCGAAGAGACTTTTACAAGCCGACCGGACTCAGCCTCCTCAATATCTGTGTCTGCATGCAAGCGACCATCGCCCACGAAAAGAGCTATGTCCTCTTTGGAAAACGGCCCAGTTTTGGCACCAGCACTATCAAAGATGAAATACATCGTCTTCGTATTATACGACTGCAAGCCCTATCTGATGACCTCTAAATTCCCCGGACCAATTTAAGGCCCGCAGGTATCCTGCCTAGTTCAAATGAGCTTTGCACAGCGCACAACATTTTGCGGAGAACTCTCCGCGCAAAACGTCGGCCAGACCGTTACCGTAAACGGATGGGCGAATAAGGTTCGCGACCTCGGCGGACTTTTCTTTGTTGACGTGCGCGACCGTAGCGGCATTGTTCAAGTGATCTTCCCTGAAAACACAAAAGCTGAACTCCGATCCGAAACCTGCCTGAGCATCACCGGAACCGTGCAAATGCGCGACGAAGCCAACCGAAATCCCAAGCAGGCGACTGGCGATATTGAAATTGCGGTGACATCTTTTGAAATACTCAACCAAGCGGTGACATTGCCGTTCCCTCTCAGCGATGAAGCGCAAATGGAAAAGGTGAACGAAGAGCTAAGGGTGAAGTATCGCTATCTCGACCTGCGCCGACCTTCGATGCACCGAAACCTTAAACTTCGGGCCGCGGCAGTGCGAAAGATCAGAAGCTTTTTCGACAACCAAGGTTTTATCGAAACTGAAACCCCGATCATCACAAAGTCCACGCCCGAAGGCGCCCGCGACTACTTGGTGCCTTATCGCCTCAATCCCGGTGAATTTTACGCGCTGCCGCAATCTCCACAGCAGTACAAGCAACTGTTGATGGTAGGCGGCTTGGAGCGATACTATCAAATCGCCAAATGCTTCCGCGACGAATCTCAGCGAGCCGACCGCCAACCAGAATTCACCCAGCTCGACCTTGAAATGTCGTTCGTCACGCAGGAGGACATTTTGAGCCTGATTGAGGCAATGACCAAGCAGGTCATTAATGAACTCATTCCGGAGTTCAGTCTTGAAAAAGATCCGGTCACCGACTTCCCTCGCCTGACCCATGCGGAATCCATGCGCTTGTATGGAAACGATAAACCGGATCTCCGATTTGGTCTGCAATTATTTGATGCTTCTGAATTAGTCAAGAATTCTGAATTCGGCGTTTTTGCCAGCACTGTTGCGGCGGGCAATTTTGTTCGTGGAATCCGGCATCCCGGCGGGGCTCAACTTTCAAGGAAGCAAATCACCGAACTTGAGGATTTGGTGAAATCTTTCGGAGCAAAAGGACTTGCAAACTTCGCCGTCATCAATCCGAGCGAAGATGTTGAAGGCTCTCGACTGATGGAAAGCGGCGTGCGGATTAAGGGCGGTATTTCCAAGTTCCTCTCCGAAACCGAAGTAACAGAACTCATCAAACTCAGTGAGGCCGAGGAAGGCGACTTACTGTTATTTGTGGCCGACAGCTGGGCCGTGAGCTGCGAAGCCCTTGCCCGGCTCCGATTGCAAATTGGAACCAACTGCGGTTTGCGCGATCCAAGAAAACTCGCTTTCGGTTTCGTTGTGGATTTCCCGCTTGTGGAATGGAACGAAGACGAACAGCGATGGGATCCATCGCACCACCCGTTCACAAGCCCGAAGGCTGAGGATATTGAATTCCTCACCACCGACACTGGTCGCGTCCGCGCCGACTGCTACGACATCGTGTGCAACGGTTACGAATGGGGTAGCGGTTCTATCCGTATCCATTCGCCGGAACTACAAGCGCAAATCTTCAAAATTATTGGCGTGACCGAAGAACAGCAAAAGGAGCGGTTCGCACATATATTGGAAGCGTTCCAACTGGGTGCTCCACCACATGGTGGAATCGCAACTGGTATTGACCGGTTGATCATGTTCTTGATCAACGAGGATAACATCCGCGAGGTTATTCCGTTCCCTAAAATGGGTAACGGTTACGACCCGATGATGGATGCTCCTTCACCAGTTGATGAAGCCCAATGGAAGGAAATGGGCCTCCAGCCAGCGGCTCAACAAAAATTGTAATCCTGCGTTAACAATGTGGAAAACTTGGTCACCGGATGGTCAAGAATCATTGATCATCCCGACCGAAGTATTCTTAACAAAATTGAACCTAAATTCACCGTTTTGTTAGCATTTTTGTATTGCTCACAAGGCATTCCACCGACCTGTGGAAAACAGTGTGCAAAACACACTTGAATCTAATTTGCCCCTGTGCAATCATTGCGAAACACTGGAACTGAATGAAGTGTCCTTACTGCGGTCATGAAGAGCAAAAAGTGCTCGATTCCCGACCCGCAAGAGAATCCACATCCATCCGCCGCCGGCGAGAGTGCGATTCATGCGGTCGCCGCTTTACAACGTTTGAAGAACCAGAAAAACCACGTCTTTACGTTATCAAATCCGATGGCGGACGCCAGTTGTTCGATAGGGAAAAACTTCTTAATTCCCTACTCTTGGCATGCGGAAAACGACCAGTGCCAGTAGAAAGATTAGAGCAATCTGTTGCTCACATCGAAAGAGACCTGCTAGACCAATTTGAGCTAGAAGTCCAATCCTCTGACATCGGCGAGCGGGCGATGGAAGAGCTTTATCACATCGACACCATTGGCTACATTCGATACTCTAGTGTTTACCGCGCGTTTGATTGCCCGGAGCAGTTTGCTGAAATCGTTAAGAAAATGCAGCGCGATTCTCGGGCAAAATCTAAGGCAACCGTTTCTTCTCGGTAATTCGCCATGCGCCAAATCACGCGCCGACAACTTCTTCAAACAACCGCCGCTGGGTTTGCTTTACCAGCGATCTCAAAAATTATTCCCGCCATGGATCAGCCAGTATTCCCTCAAATCTATCCGCGAATAGCAAAGTTCGAACAGCTTGCATTCGGAATCTTTGTTCACTTTGGCCTGTACTCGTTAGTTGGAAAGGGAGAATGGACAATGTTCTCTCACGGAACTCCCCGCGATGAATATATGAAACTCATGTCACGCTGGTCGGTACCGGATTTTAGTGGTCAAAAACTGGCGCAATTAGCAAAGTCTGCTGGAGCTAAATATATTACGCTCACAAGCCGGCACCACGACGGCTTCAGCCTCTACGATACTCATGGGCTAAGTAAGTGGGATGTCACAAAAACTCCCGCCGGACGCGATATTATTCGCGATTTCGTGGATGGTTGCAGAGCCGAAGGTATTGTCCCTTGTTTGTACCACACAACCTTGGATTGGTCGGATGATCGTTTCAAAAGCGATTGGAAAGGCTATCAACAGTATCTTCGCGATTCTGTTGAAATCATTTGCTCTAACTACGGCGAACTGGGTGCAGTTTGGTTTGATGGTAACTGGAGCAAGCCAGAAGCCGATTGGGAGCTAGACGCCCTTTATTCGATGATCCGCAAACTTCAGCCAGAAACAATGATTATTAACAATACTGGTATTGGCGAAGAAGGCAAGCTCGTTCATTCTGAAATCGATGCTGTCACTTTTGAGCGGGGACGGGCAACACGAGTTGGCCCCAACAAGTTAACAAATAAGTACGTCACAGGAGAGATGTGCCACACCGCAAATTACCATTGGGGAATTGCAATCCGCGATTTTAATATGCTCAGCCCTGCATCCGTCATTGAGGAGCTTTGCCGTGCCAGAGCAGTTGAAGCAAACTTCCTGATGAATCTTGGCCCCACCGGAACGGGAGCAATCCCTGATTACGAACGATCAATGTTTGAAGTTGTAGGGAACTGGGTTGATTTGCATGGTGGAAGTAACAACCCGATCTACAGGGGTAAACCGAAACAAATTAAGGGTGAAGACGACGACTTTGGTCTGATTACAAACGACGACGCCTATTTGTTCATTTTCGATCTCACGGCAACCGCTGATCCTAGAGCAAGTGGCACAAACTCACGTGGGCCAGGGCCAAGAAAGTTCACCGGTCTGCCTCAACAATACGTCAATGCAAGGTGGCTTGATAACGGTGAAGTTCTAAAACTTGAACATGAAAACGGAGCATCCGTACTTCACGCAACCCAATATCCGTACGGGACGAATACTGTGGTTCGCATCGCTCACTTAACTCAATGATTCCGTTCTAATTCAACCCATTGAACAGACTTAAGCACCTTGGTTGCAAACTCCATGGCGCCTGACGTTCTGTTATCAACTACTGCGATAACGGCCCTTGCCTCTTGATCGTTTGTAAGAGCACGCCCCGCAATTTGAAGCTCTATGCCTTGAATGACAACTTTGCCCGTCAGGTCGTAATCCAAACCTCGTTCTGTTTTGTGCTGAACTAATGTGAGTTCAGACCTTGCACCTTGGACGTAGCCAGCCAGCCATTTGGTCATCGCGGCTTTGAACTGGTCAGGATCTTCGAAAATCACTTCCGCCCGATCCCAAACTGTTCCCACCATCATCGCAGGAAAATTATCTGAATCCAGAATTAAGCTGCGGGCTTCGCTGCGACTGCCCTCTTTAGCGGGAAGGAAGGCGATGCCAAGGTACGACTTCAAGCCCATTCCGCCAATATTGTCGACCTTGAAATCTCCGGTAGCGGGGTTCACGTACATCACCGAAGCAAGGATTTTTTCCATTAACTGCTGTTCTTTACGAGTGCAATCAAGGTTAATATCGTATTCCCAGCCATCGATCAAAACTCGTTGCCAAGCATGGACTTTGCCGCCGTCGGCATCAACTTCTAAAACAAACCCAATTGATTCAGTTGCTCCAAACTGATAAGCCTCGACAACGGGTGATTCGTTGAGAATGCTTTTGATTTTTCGCCCGTACAGCTGGCTAAATTCACCAAATTTATCGGTGTATGCCGCGCTCAGCTTTTGTGCATCTTCATAGCTTTTTTTGCTTGCTGTGATCTTGAGCTTGACCGATTGATAGTTTAGCGAGAACTCCAAACCATCGATGAGTTGGCGCTCTTTCGGAGCCTCCGGCAATTTGATTTTGAGCCCAGATTCATCAAGGCGGTATTCCTTCCAAACTGGTTCATCAGCGCGGATGGATAACCCTAAAACAAGTGCAAGCAGGCTCATATTTTTTCCAATGAATAAGCCAGCAGGAAAATTCCCCGCTGGCTTTCGTTAACTTTTGTATTTTACTTCTTAGCGACTTCGGCCTTGACCTTTCGCTCAATGTCAGCCTTAATCGTATCGTCAAATCCTTCCCACGTTTCGACAATCACACCTTTACGGTTAATCAGAACAAACTGAGGTACACCCGTGATCTTCATCTTTGTCGCAACATCATCAGCATCATAAGTAAAAGTGAATCCGTATTTGTGGTCGGCCTTATACTTCTTTGCAGCGGCGGAGCCAGCCGTTTCTTCCATCACATTCACGCCAACAACGGTCAATCCTTTGGAATTCAGGGAGCTATGCAGGCTCTGCATAGTCGGACTCGCTTTTTTGCAAGGGCCGCACCATGTGGCCCAGAAATCTAGCAAAACCACTTTCCCTTTTAGGCTGGCATTGGTTAACGTTTTGCCATCTGTGGTCTTCATTTTGAAGGAAGGAGCAGTTTTGCCTTCCAGGGTGGCAGTCTTGTTTTGAGCGACTGCACTCATCACGCCGACCACGAGCAGTGCGGTAGCGGCGGTTCCAATTCTCATCCAATTCTTATTCATCGCTCTCACAATTCTAACGCCTCAGACCTGTTGAGAGTTCATTTTTTGGGCAAAGCGGGGGATAATTGCCCGTGATGAAGCGGTGGTTGCCATGGTTAGCGATTCCAACCCTTTTCAGCATTTGGGTGATGCTGAAGCATGCGGCGGGCAATCTGCTCGCAGATACAGACACCGCCGTCTTACTTGCCAATATTCGCGAGCGAAACAATCCGTGGAGTTGGTTTGCCGGTGATTGGCCGCTGTTCAACCACTTTTACCGACCTATTTCAACCCTTCCTTTTGAACTCGATAACGCCCTGTATGGCAATAATGCGGCGGGCTACGGCCTTACGAACGCGATTATTTGTGCGATCTGCATATTCGCTGCGTTTTGGTTTTTCCGTGAGTTCACAGATAATGCTCCCACAACTGGGGCTGCGACTGCGTTATTCGGTCTTTGTCACATCACAATTGATCCTCTGCGAACCTTAGGCTCGCTATTCTGGATTCTGCCTTGCGTTGCCCTGATCGGTTTCACCCGTGGGAAATTCAAAGAAAAGCTCCCGAGTGTGCTGATCGCATTCTTTGTTTGTATGTTTATTACGCAAATACTGCCAAACACTCCTCTGGACTTCAAGAGCCGGATAGTTGATTGGCTTCCGGGCCGCACGGCAAGCACGATGACGATTTTTGCCCTCATTGCGATCGCTAGTTACACGCGGTTTGAGCGGCTCACCGCGGCTCGCAAACCGCAAGCGCCCACTCCCTACGATGTCCCCGCAACTAAGAGTACAGTAGTCGCCAGTCCCGGTCGAGCACCTTGGATATGGGTAGCTGTTGCCGCAATTGCCACTGCACTTGCCTTGGGCGCGTATGAGCAGGCGATCATGATTCCGGCTCTCATCACTGGAATCTGCATTACTTTTGCTTTGAACCACCGCAAGCCGCATTGGGCGAACCTTGCCATTTTTTGGGGACTACTGATTGCTTACATAATTGTTCGCCGCCAGCTGGTGCCCAGCGATGTCTCTGGCTATCAGGCTCAGCAGTTCCGTTCCGGCCCAGGGGTTCTGCTGGACTTAACTAACTATCTTTTCCCCTCCGGGGCACAGATTCCAGTTCTCTGGTCTACTCTCGAGCTCGGCATAGTCGCTTTGATTACTGGCTCTCCGTTTATAATTGCTTCGCTCGTCGCGGGCAACGTATTGGCGCTCAAAGAAGCCTTTCAATCCCGCTCAAGGTGGATTTTGTTCGCCAGCTTGCTGATGGGATTCTTCGCCTTTTTACCAATGGCCTGGCTCAAGTTTTTCAGTCACTACCACTACTTCCCGGCGGTGTTTTACTGTCTGTTTGTAGTGCTGATGCTCCAGGTTGCATTTAGAACTCTGAAGGCGGCGCTTTCTCCTCCGCCGATCGATGCAAACCAGTTGCCCGCTCAATAACGTCATGAGTTGTATATGAAGAAATTCATAAAATGGGGGCTTTTTATTATATTTGCGGTTGCCATGGCAATCGGGCTTGGGTGGGTGACGAAGATGTTCTTCGGTGGCTCGGAAAACGAGCGTCGTGCGGTGGAGCAAGGATTTCACTATCTCCCCAACCTTGCGGCCAATCCCGAGCAAGGGGTCGATATGGCAAGAGAGCCTGCAATCGCTCCTATTTCTGTCGGCAATTTGGTGTTAGATGCGCAGCAAGATTCTTCACTTATTCCACTTTGCAAAGAGTTAATCAAAAGTAAGTTTCCGCCGCAAAATCAACTCGACAGGTTGACGGCTGAAACCACATATATTTTCCCTGAACCCTCGTTCGAAGAGAGTGATCCTTTTTTTGCCTCAAAACTGAATCTGCAAAACCTGGCATCGGCATTGACCTTTCGCTCCTTTGTTTATGTAGCAGAACGGGATTTTGACTCCGCAATTAGTAATATGAAGATGGTTGCTCAGATTTCTCAAAACCTGAGAAAGTCCCCGAATATGGACTGTTTGCATAGTGCAGATACTGTCATTTTTAGAAGAACTCTTAATAGTCTGTGCAAACTTGCGGTCGCTCATAATCAAGATAGTCAAGTCATAGAATACGTCCAGAACAGCACGAATATTCTTTCTGCTCGCACTTACCCTTCCGTTTCATCACTTCTCAATTGGCATGCAAATTATCAGAATTCCTTTTTGGATAGTAACCTTTTGAGAAGGGAGCACGAAAGATGGGTTCGAGTTGGTCCGGTTGTGATTCCGATCCCGAAGAAGTCAATCCGTGAGAGGATTTTTTCTCAATATCTCACCAATCTTAAAATTGCAGAAAAAGAGTCGGGCGGAATTGAAAAGCAACTTATTGCTCTTTCTCATCAATCTGCAATCTATGATTCAAAAATAGCAGGTGGGCCATTTCAGGTTTGCGAAGGATATGTGCTTGGTGGAGACTCCTTTGAGATGCTGTCAAAAATTGGACAGCCGCTATTGGTGCTCAATTGCTATCTAGATGTACTTAAATTTGAGAGACTAAATCAACGATTACCGAATTCAGGCGAAATTTTACTTCCTGTAGACCCTGTAACTGGCTTTCAAATCCAATACATCCAGATTCCTGTCCCTGATCGTAAGAGACCAAGGGTACTCATTATATCGGCGAACTCAAATTCTCCATTTGCATATCACGGACAATATCTTTCTAGCTTTGAGCCCCACATATTAGAACCAGATCCGCTAAAAGTTAGAGTGAAAAAATACTTTCGAAAAGATGGTACTGAGATACTTGCGCATCACCCTGATTATCCAAATGCCAAGGCCCCTAAATTCGGTGGGACAACAGTCGCACCGGGGATAAGGCGTTAAAACTAACCCGAATCGGGTAAACCCCCACTCACGCATATGCCACGCACGAACCATCAAGATATCCGCATCGGAACCCTGGCGAAAATGCCCGGATGTTTAGATTATCTGCCGCAAATCCTGCCTCACGGATTTGAATCGTTCCAACTCACCAACTGGGCGGCATTGCCCGACGATGCAAATACCGTTGATGGCCTAAAAGAACTTGCGGCTAAGACAAAAGATGTGCTGGGTGGAAAAGCGATTATTGACAGCGTCGGCATTTACGGAAACCCGCTCACCGATCAAACCACAGCCGACCATTGGGCGATCCTCATCGAAGCCGCTCCTGCTTTCGGGGCAACCACGGTTTGCGGTTTCACTGGATGCATCGAAGCCCCGGTTGATGAAAACATTGATCGCTTTAAAGAAGTCTTTGCACCTCTCACAAAGCTCGCGGAAGATCACGGAGTAAAGATCGCGTTTGAAAACTGCGATATGGGCGGCACCTGGGAAAAGCCGAATTGGAACATTGCCCACTCCCCTCGCGCATGGGAGATGATGTTCAATGCGATCGATTCAGATTACATTGGGCTGGAATGGGAACCTTGCCACCAAATGGTTAGCCTCATTGACCCACTGCCTCAACTGCGCAAATGGATCGGAAAGATTTATCACATCCACGGGAAGGATGCCTCAATCAACTGGGAAAAATTGAAAACCGATGGCTTGCGGTGTGGAGAATGGTTTGTCCACCATCGCACGCCAGGTTTTGGCGACACAAACTGGACTGATCTAATTTCTATTCTCCGCCACCGCGGCTGGACTGGCTGCATTGATATCGAAGGCTGGCACGATCCGGTTTATCGAGATGAATTGGAAATGACCGGTCAGGTTTTTTCATTGAACTACCTCAAACAATGCCGAGGCGGAGACTTTATTCCAAATCCGAAATAAATTAGCCAAATTTCAAAATCCAAGATCGTTATCACGGCATTTTCGTTCAAGAAATGTCGCCAAACCTGAACGATAGTAGTCCCTTTTGCTATCAGATGCGCTGAAACTTGTCGTTGTTAACGCAATTTCATGTTTAGGACTTACCGAATGCGAATTTTTCCACTACTTTATTCACAATTGTTCAGATATTAACAGGTTGTTGCCTCAATCGGATCACCGCCATGTTAAGAGTCGGACACTTTGATTCCGATCTCGTGTGACACACAAGATTGGAGGTTTTCATGGAGAAATCCGGTACGCATACACAGTCACATATTCGAGAGGTAAACAGAGCGAACATTCTAAGATATGTTTTGCTCGGCGCACTATTGACGGTAATCATTGTCAGTTGCGTTTATCGCAACTACAACGGGCGGGCGAGAGAACTCACCACCATCCACGCTTTTGGCGACACGAGGCAACAAACTGGCCAACTCCGAATTCTCAGCCAAAGCATGGTTGAAAATATCCTAATTCTCAACAATGAAAATTCCCCTGTTCTCATTCGGGCGCGAGCGCGCCAGGAGCTGGACGAACAACTTGCCCAATTCAATTCACTGAATGCAGAATTAGGGAGCGCATTGGATAGTGAAGAATATTTTGCTAGCGACCGGCAACTGATCAATACTTATAAACAATCGCAACCATTTTTTTCTAACATCTCAAAAACAATTCAGGATTTCATCCGAGATCCGAGCAATGATTCCATCAACATGCAGGCTCTTCGTCACAATGAAGCCACCTATCTTGCTTCAGTAGACCGGGTCAACGTAGCACTACTGAATGCAACCGAAGAATCGCAACTTGCGGAGCACCGCGTGCAAATGTACAACGACTACGTTCTCATGATGAGCACAGTTATGCTCATGGTGCTCGTGCTCGTGCCCAGTGTTCTGCAACTCCGCCACAAACTGTTTGAATTAAAAACGTTAGGTGCAGAGCACGCGGCACTTGCCCAAATCGTTAAGCGCACGGTGAATATCGTTGTGATGACTGACGTGAATCGAAAAATTACGTACGTCAATGATGCATTCACCCACCTCACCGGCTACACATTTGAAGAAGTCAAAGGCAGAAATCCGGCCGAGTTCATGCACCCGCCTCATATTGATCAAGAAGCCCTTACTCAGCTCCGTGAAGCCCTCAATAGCAAAGTTCCAGCTCGGATTCAACTAGAAAATATTAATAAGAATGGTGAATCGTACTGGATCGACCTTACTATTGAACCGCAATTTGATGAAGACCAGAATCACGTGGGTTACTTCTCTATTGAAGTTGATATGACCGAGCACATTAAGCTCACTAACGAGCTTGCCCATAGCCAAGCCATGCTTGAAATGTCATCAGAAATCGCTCAAGTAGCGGCGTGGGAACTTGATCTATCAACATCAGAAATCACTTGGTCCAAAGAAGGCTACGTGATCTTTGATGTAGATGAAAGCTACAACCTAACACTCGAATCTATTCTCTCGTTCACTGCGGCAGATTCTCGAGAAGAGATAATCAAAGAGCTCGAACAGGTGGCAACGGAAAACAAGCCGTTCGACATGACTATTTACTTCGTCACGGCGGCAGGCAATAAAAAGTGGGTTCGCAGTATCGGCCGTACGGTTTATGAAAATGGAGTAGCAACAAAGATTTGCGGTTCGGTGCAAGACGTCACGGACCGCATGACTCTTGAAAAAGCCCTGCGGGAATCTGCACAAACAGACCAGTTAACTGGTCTTCCAAACCGAGTGCAGATCCTCCACTTGATTCATGCTGCGATCCACAAATCAAAAGCTGATCCGAATTATCACTTTGCCGTTTTCTTCCTTGATCTTGATCGGTTCAAGATCGTGAACGACAGCTTGGGGCATGCCTGTGGCGATAAATTACTTCAGTCAATTGCGACCAGATTACGGCACACGCTTCGCGATTCGGATGTTATCGCTTATCCAAGCCCGATTTCATCAGCGGCGCGTTTAGGTGGAGATGAATTCGTCATTTTGATCGATGGTATGTCTAGCCCAGAAGCGGCGGCCAGCATCGGTGACAAATTGCTTGATACTCTGGCAAAGCCTCATCAGGTAGATGAGAACTTGGTGATTTCCACTGCTAGTATCGGAATCGTTACTAGCGCAATGGGGCTGACTGCGCCTGGAGACTTCCTACGAGATGCCGACACAGCGATGTACGAGGCAAAACGCAACGGAAAGGCTCAGTACGTCATTTTCGATACTTCCATGCACACCCGTATTCAAGAACGCCTCAAGATCGAAATGACGATGCAGGAAGCGTTGGATAACAATCAGTTCATTGTCAATTACCAGCCTATCCTCGATATTAATACCGGTGCGATTTCCAGTTTAGAAGCTCTGGTTCGATGGCAAAGCCCAACCAAAGGGTTAATCCCGCCGAACGATTTTATTCCCGTTGCTGAAGAAACGGGAATGATTGTCCATATCGGTCAGTTCGTTCTGGAAGAATCCTGCCGCCAATTAGCGAAATGGCAACAGCAGTTCGGAACTGACACTATGCCAGCAATCAACGTCAACGTTGCGCGCCAGCAGATGCTCCGCCAAGGATTTGTCCAGATGGTGCTCGATACCATTGAGCAAACCGGAATTGCTCCCAGTAGCCTGCACATTGAAGTCACCGAAACGGGAATGATGGAAAACCCTGAAATCACGGTGCAAGTGCTTAATCAGCTTGCCGAGCACGGTATCCAAATCAGCCTTGATGACTTTGGTACTGGACTTTCATCATTGGCTTGCATCCCGCAATGGCCGATCCACTGCCTCAAGCTCGACCGCTCTTTTATTTCCAATGTTCTGCAAGATGAAGACACCCGCGCATTAGTCAGAGCAATCACCGGACTGGCGGACGACCTCAGCATTTCCGTAGTCGCGGAAGGCGTTGAAACATCAGAGCAGAGGGATTACCTTTCATCCGTAAACTGCCGATATGGGCAAGGCTACTTATTCTGCCGACCACAAAGCAGTGAAGATATCGAAACGTTCATCCGTTCCTCGAGTCATGCGCATCATTCAAGGGTTGGATAATTTGGCCAAACTTGACAATAATTGATTGCCTTCCGCAAACTGCAGAGAGGCGCACAATATGTATTCAGTTATTGCCAGCGACGGAAATCAGTACGGACCGGTTGATCTCAGCACCATTCAACAGTGGATTCAAGAAGGCCGTATCGTGGCTGATACTGTGATCTTAGATGGAGTGACCGGTAATCGAGGCCCTGCATCACAATTTCCTCTCATTGCTCCGCACCTACACCAAGGAGCTCCTCCTACTATGTACCAGCCCCAGGTGATCAATCAGGTGCATCAACCAGGAGCACACTACCCAGGTGGAGGAGCGTATCAACAAGGGCAATATAGTCAGCCCCCAAATCCTTACGCACAGTATCCACGTCCAGGAATGCAGGCTTACAATCCGAACGCAAAACAAAAAGTACCTGCTGCCCTACTTGCCTTCTTCTTAGGCAGTTTTGGCGCTCACAAGTTTTATTTGGGCCATACCACTCTAGGAATCGTAATGCTCCTGGTAACAATCTTGACCTGTGGATATGGCGGACTCATCACTGGAATCTGGGCTTTATATGACTTTGTAATGATTCTTTGTGACAAAGAAACCGACGCAAACGGCTATCCTTTGGTGTAAGCCATGTTGGCCTTGATCTACTTGCTCATGACTCAACCGTACGATTTCGTCTCGCCGGGCGCTACCGTTGTCAAACTCCCAGGTACTTACAGGTTCACCGAAGGGCCAACCTGGACTAAGCGCAATACCCTTATCTTTTCCGACATCCCGGCGAATACGATTTTCGAATATAACGGCAAAGAAGTTAACAAGTGGCGAGAGGATACAAATGGTGCGAACGGAAACACGATTGATCATGAGGGAAATGTTTACAGTTGCGAGCACACTTCGAGGAGCGTAACAAAAACTGTCAACGGGGTCACAACTCCCATTGCAAGCGTGTTCGGCGGTAAGCGGTTGAATTCTCCGAATGACATCGCGATTCACCCATCAGGGTTGATATTGTTTACCGATCCAACTTACGGAATTCGACCCGCCCAGATGGAGCAAGAATTCAAGTTCGTTTATCAAATTGAACCTAAAACTAACCGAATGGAGCAAGTTTACAAAGGACGTAATCAACCAAACGGTTTGGTCTTTTCCCCAGATGGAAAAACCCTGTACGTTGCGGATTCGGGTGATGGCGGAATTGATGTGTTTGATTACGAACCGAACAAACTCCTGACTCCAAAATTCAAATTCGATTCTCCTGGCCCGGACGGAATTCGAGTTGACCGCGAGGGCCGAATCTGGGCCGCCTGTGGGGACGGGGTCAACGTGTATTCACCTGACGGCAATCGGCTGCAAAATATCAAATTCCCTGAACAACCTGCAAACCTGTGTTTCGGTGGAACCGACGGCAAAACACTCTACGTGACAGCACGCACCGGGGTTTATTCACTCCAGCTACACGTAGCTGGAGTGATGCCAGGTTTCGAGAATTAGAACCGTTTGGTGTATCCAAATTTGAAGAATGCGGCTGAAGAGTAGCTACCGACTTGAATTGAGAATTCAGAGTTGAAGTCGTATCTTAAACCGAGGTTGAAGTTCTTGGTATCCCATTCGCCAGCGAGTGAGAACCCTTGAGCAAAATACAACTCCGCGCCAAAGAACGGTTCACCGTCGAAGTAACCAGAGCCAATACCCACGTGCGCGATCAAACCGATCGCACCTTGATCAACCGCAAAATCTGGAGTTACAAGAGGAATGGAGCCGACAACGTAGAGTGATTGGTCAACCGCATGGGCAATATCCATTACACCAACCGCAAGTCGAAACTGCTGCAAATTCGCGGGAACGATATACAGTTTTGCATTGGCAATAACTTTGTTATCGCCGCCGTCCCGGTCTAAGTAGGCTAAACCCACTTCCACATCTTTTACCAATCCATAGTTAACCGAAATAGTGTTGAAGTCCTCACTGAACGCCGCACCCCAGTTCAATTCACCTGTATTAGTTACAAATGCGGTGGGGATAAAGATCAACCCTGTCGGGCCCCACAAAGTTTTGCCGTAGCCGGGGGAGATCGTGCTGGTTTGCCCCAACGTCGTGGATTTTTCTCTCATTGCCGGGTCTAGCTTAAAATTTAACTCCGTATTGCCTGTTGCAAAAGTTGCCGCACTTGCCAAAACCGCCAAAATCGTAAGTGTTGTTTTTTTCATTGATTTTTCTCTCATCCCACCATTAGGTGAGTGCCCTCATCGAGCGAATCGATGAATGTTATGTTTGGTGTGACGCCATAAAGTTCTCTTAAAATCCGATCTTTATGGTTCCTCTATGCGGCATTACCGATTGCATATAGGAAGTTGACAACTCGGGACTGTGCAACCATTATTTGATGCTTCCAGTCTTAACCTACAACTGTGTTGCCAGAACCCACCAAGCACGAAAAGAATGTTGCCGCCGCGATTCATATTGCCGGGATATTTGCTCCCCTGTGGGTGCCGTTTGTCGCTTATTTTGTGACTAAAAACACATCGAAATTCATCTCTTCCCACGCCTGGCAAGAAGCGATCGAAGGAATTGTTTGGAAGGCGTTGCTCTTAGTGGTTATGGTGATCAGCCTCACTTGGACAATTGTGCGGTTGGTTTATCATTTCCAAACCAATTGGGCAACCTTTGAATGGCAAGAAGTCGCGACAAGACTGATCATTAGCGTTGTTGTCTTCTTGAGTCTCTTCATCTGGAACCTGCTCCAAGCCCTCAATCAGGCGCGTAAAGCCTGGAAAGGTCAGTGGCCCAAGCGAGAACTCAAAAAACTTGCGAAGGCATCTGCTGAAAACACCTTGCCTTAGCTCCTATTTGGCAACATCACTGCGGAACTGCTTGCCAGCAAAGGAGATCCCATCAACTCCGGCATACGCACGTTCCCGAGCTGATTCTAAATCCGAACCCACTCCGCAAACGGCGATGACCCGCCCGCCCGCCGTGACTAAGTCACTTCCAGAATTTGCTGTACCCGCGTGGAAAAGAGTAACGGATTCTGGAATTGACTTAACGGAAATCTTGTTCCCTTTTTCGTATTCGCCGGGATATCCGCCACTAGCGACTACGACCGTGCAGGCTGCATTGTTTAGCACACTGATTTCAGGAATGACTTCCCCTTTTGCGCAAGCAAGCAATGCTTCCGCAAATCCACCACCTAGTCGCAAAACAATTGTCTGAATCTCTGGGTCTCCGAACCGGACGTTATATTCCAGACAATATGGATGCTCACCCACCAGCATGAGACCACTGAACAACACGCCTCGATAATCAATATCTAGTTCCGCCATGCTGGTGAGAATCGGCTTGACGACTTCCTCTTCAACTTGGGACACTAATTCATCCGACACCCAATTAACTGGTGAATAGCTCCCCATTCCACCTGTGTTAAGCCCTGTGTCACCATCGCCAATTCGCTTGTAATCTTGTGCAACTGGCAGACTTTGGATTTGAGATCCGCTTACTAGCGTGAGCAAGCTGAATTCCTTTCCTCGCAGTCGTTCCTCAATAACAACGGTTCGCCCGGCATCGCCCATGCTTCCGCCGACCAGCATTTCTTCTATTACGATTTCTGCGTGCTCAAAATCATCACAAACGACGACTCCTTTTCCGAGAGCCGCCCCACTGGCTTTGATGACCACTCCTTCATCGGAGGCGCAAAGTTGGGCGGCAAACTCCTTAGCCGCGCTGGGATCACTGAATACCTGATGACGAGCCGTGGGTACACCCGCCCGCTTCATCATATCTTTGCTGAAGGCTTTGCTTCCTTCAAGTCGGGCCGCGTCTTGCCCTGGTCCGAAAACAAGAAAATCGTTCTCACGGAACATATCGGCCATGCCAGAAATGAGCGGATCTTCTGGCCCGACAACCACCAACTCGGCTTGCACCTCCTTGGCCCAATCGAGCAATCCTTTGCGGTCATTGATTTTGATTTGGTTGCAAACAGCAACTTCTGCAATGCCCGGATTTCCCGGTGCACAAAAAAGTTCGTGCCCTTCTCCCGCTAACTTCCAGCAAAGAGCATGTTCGCGACCACCACCACCAATAACCAATATTTTCATGCTTAGATTTCCCTTCTGTATTCAAGTGCACTGAGCAAAGTCGCCGTATCAGCGTAATCTAATTCTCCACCAACTGGCATACCATGAGCAAGTCTAGTGACTTTAACGCCCAACGGTTTGATGAGCTTTGCTAAATAAAACGCGGTTGTGTCACCTTCGACGGTTGGATTCGTTGCGATAATGACCTCGTCAACGCCTTCAACTAATCGAGAAACAAGCTCTCGAACCTTCAGTTGCTCCGGCCCAATGCCGTCCATCGGGTTCAGCAAACCGTGCAAAACGTGGTAAAGGCCGCGGAATTCGTTGAGCCGCTCCATAGCGGCTATGTCGCGCGGTTCTGCCACTACACAGATCACATCTCCAGAGCGGCGGTGGTCGTTGCAGAGTTCACACTTATCCGCCTCGCTCACATTTTGGCAAACAGAACAAAGTTGCAGGCTTCGTTTTGCCGTGATGAGAGATTCCGATAATCGGCGGACATCATCTTCTGGCATCCGCAAAACGTGAAATGCCAGGCGTTGCGCCGATTTCGGGCCAACTCCTGGCAGTCGTTCTAACTGAGCAATAAGCTCCGCCAGCGGGCGGGCGTACTGCATAAATTAGAACCCAAGCTTATCAAGCCCGGGAATGTTGGGCATGATTTCTTGAACTTTAGCGTCGCGAGTTTCGGTAGCTTTTGCAAAGCCATCCTTTACCGCCGCAACAATCATATCTTCAAGCATTTCAACATCTTCTGGGTCAACTGCGCTGGGATCGATTTTGAGCGACTGAAGTTCGCCCAGACCATTGAACTCGCATTTGATTGCGCCCTTTTCAATGCTGAATCGCTCTGCGGCAAGTTCTGCATCAAGGTTTTGAGCACGCGCCATTGCGCTTTGAGCTTGGGCCATGAGGTTGCCGCCACCCATGTTCTGACCACCAAAATTCTTAGGGAGTTTCATGAGACATCGTTTGGTGCTTCATTTGCCGTGCCAAAAATGCGTTTTGCCGCATCGGCAAGGCGATCACCTTCTAGTGGAGATTCTACCGAAGCCTTCTCCATTTTCGGTGTGCGGCGGGTCACTTTGCCGTTAGAAATGAACTTAAACATCACTTCTTCACCCGTAATCGCGTGCCACGATTCCCGAAGTGCCTTAACAAGCGCGGTTTTCCCGGTAACCCAATCTGAATGAACCGCCTTCTCAAACTCTACCGTGACCACCCCGCTATCTTTTGAGGTAGCAATACTTCCCGGCAAGTGGATCGCCGCCGTGGGTGATTTCGCGCACATTTCTGCACTTACCCGTTGCCAAACTTCATCTTCGGGGCCAGCAGTGGTCGTTTGAATTTGTGGCTCTTCAGCTTTAGCTTCTTTAACCTCTATTGGCTCTTCTTTAGGTTCAGGCTCTGCAGGGGGTGAGGATTCCGCTTCTTTGTGCGCTACGGGTTCTCGCACTTCGGCAACTGCGCTTGGGGATGAAGTAACCCGCTCGACTGGCTTCGTCTCCTTCACCACTGGTCGCTGAACTGGCGCAGGGATAGGAGTGGATTCCTGCAAAAGCAAGGCAATCTTCAAGCATTCGGCCTCCAGCCAAATCCTCGGAATACTCACTTCACGAACCGACTTGTGCCGAATTGAGATTTCCGACCTGATTTTCAGCAATTTCTCAGCGCCAATACGGCTGGCTTTTGCGGTCAATCCGGCTTCCATCGCCGCATCATTGCCATTGCCGCCCGCTTGTAATAGCGCTCGTGTTAGGTCAGCAAGGCGGTACATCAGAGATTCCAAAATTGACTGCGGGTCACGTCCTCGCTGATAGATTTCTTCAAGTCCATTGATGATTGCTTCGAGGTTGCCCTCAACCATCGCCAGGATTAGTGAATCTGTGACCTCATCGTTTAACAAGCCAAGTTGATCGTAAACGTGCTCAAGCGTTAGCTTGCCATCCGCCGTGACCATCGCTTGTTCGAGCAGAGTCAATGCATCTCGGTAACCACCATCGCTCAACCGGGCGATTGCTGTAACCGCCGCTGGTTCAGCATCCAACTTTTCTTGTTTGATCACAAAGTTCAAGCGAGAAACAAGATTCTGCATTGAGCCGCGATGAAATTCAAACTTCTGACATCGGCTACGAATTGTCGGCGGAACTTTATGAAATTCCGTAGTCGCCAGAATAAAAATGACGTGAGGTGGTGGTTCTTCTATGGTTTTGAGGAGTGCATCAAATGCTTGACGACTCAGATCGTGAACCTCGTCTATGATGAAAACTTTGTAACGGCACTGCGCTGGCTGGTATTCACTAGCTTCGACGATGTGATCGCGAACTTGCTGCACGCCGGATTCACTCGCGGCATCTAGCTCGATTACATCCATGCAACTTCCACTGGTAATTTCTGCACAAATCGGACAATCTGCCGGAATTTCGCCGCTTGGCCCGCCCGTACAGTTCACGGCCTTAGCTAAAAGTCGTGCCGTTGAAGTTTTGCCAGTTCCGCGTGGACCAGTAAATAAATATGCCTGAGCGATTTTGCCTTGTGTTATGGAGTTCTTTAGCGTGCGGACGACGTGATCCTGCCCAACCAAATCTTCAAACGATTGGCTTCGATACTTTCGGAAAAGGGCTAGATAACTCACTTCGATCTCCTCAACTTTATCTGAATCCAGCCCGAAACGAGCAGAATTTAGGCTTCATTTCTCAAAAAAGAGCCAAGCGCCGGGAGGGCTGCATCGCCCAGTCCTCTGATTTACCGCTGCTGCCTTCCGGCCCTGACGGGGTTCACCAAATTCCTGCCGCGCAGTTCCCGGCGGCAGTTTGCAAAAAAACTGCCGCCAAGCGCTTGACTGATTAGTTGCCGGTATCGCTGCGCATTCCAGGAACATCAATGATGTCTTCGCTGTTTCGCGCACCTGTAGGAACAAAGTTAGTAGTCTTGACTACCGGAGTCTTGGTTGACCACTCACCAGTTCGCAGAAGCTGATCCCGTGTAAGCTCAAGCCGACAATAGACCACTCGCTGACCATTCCTAATATCTGTGTTGAGGAAATTGGAATCGGTCATCCCTTCACCGTTAAATCCAAACCGGTCTTGAATGTGTGGCGGAGCGGAGCGTGGATTGTAGTAGAACTCGACGTAATACTTGTCTGTCGTAAACGGATACATGACTGGATCACGAGCCATATCAATTCGCTTGAAGAACGATTGGTTCTTAACAAATAGAGCGTCTTGCATGAACGTCACGTCCTTTTCAGGATCAAGGTCAACTGTATTACTTCGATCCCATTTCATACCAGCCGGAATACCGTTGGGGTTGTCAGCATCGCGCAAGGTAATGCGAACACGCGTACCAACCGGCTGAACGTTCCAAGTACCTTCGACCCTCAGAACCCGGCTATCCTCAACTACAACCTGAGCACTAAACCCAACGTCGTATGGAGGATTGGTATCGTACTTCCATTCGTTGTAATAGCCACCCTTAAGAGCGAAGTTGCCCCGTTGCGCCATACGAACCAAAGTGTTATCTAAGTTAGATTCAATGGTGTCTCGGTTTTGGCGATTCTGATACTCAGTACTGTTCTTATTGAATTCAATTTCTGCCTGATCGAGAAGAGTCTGGTAATGGTCAACTGCTTCTTCTAGTTTCCCATCACGCAGAAGCGCCATGGCAAGAATGTTCTTGCGAGCGGTCTGCATATCCTTGATCTCGCTCGCTTGCTTCCACCAATTGACTGCGTTATCGTAGTTATCATCAATCTTGTGATACCAAAGCCAACCCGTTTCGAAGAACAATTCGTACGTATAGTCATTGTTGCGGGCTCCTTCAGCTCCTAGAGCAAGCGCACTTGGAATATAGCGGCGATCCGATCGAGATTGTTCGTCGGTGAAGTTATAGGCAATGTGCCACATACCAGTGGCATACACGTCGATCTGCTTCGGGTCAAGCATAGTTACCAATCGGATGACCGGCAAAATGGCGTCGTAGTTTCCTTCATCAAAGTAGGTGTCAGCACGAACCCAAAGAATCCCCGCAACCATTTCGCGGAACCCAGCAAGAGCGATGAGTAATTGGTCGCCGCTCAAACCTCGAAGGTCACTACCAGTTCGAGGAGAATAAGTTTTCTCCCAAATCGGATAATTGATTCGAGCGATTGCGCCTTGCACAACTAAGCACAAGGCCATTACCGCAAACATTGGAGCGCGTTTGAGTTTCATACTGTCAGACCTCTTTGCGGTCGAAAATCATCATTCCACCAATCAAGAACACCGCTACGTAGGCAAAAGCGTATGCAACCAACTGAAGGTAGTACATCTGCTCGCTTCGCAATTGGGAGCCTGAGTTGATGATCGTGTTTTGAACGTTGAACTGCGCGAAGTTCGGCACCAGAGTGTGGATCACAGTCGCGGCAGTTTTGACCATCGCGTTGACACTGTTGTTTCCAGCAATATCTTGGAAGACCGGACTAAACAAAGTCCCAACCAAATAAACACCGCCGGTTAAGAAGAAGTTCACGATTGGTGATGCAAATGTTGAGAAAAACATCGCAACCGCCGCAAGTAAGCTCATCTGAACGAAGTACATCATTGGGGCACGGGCCAGAGTCATGACGACATCCATGCCCGCTTCTGCTTGCATGATCTTAAAGACCAAAACCAGAATTCCGGTCATCAAAGCCATCATCAAGCCCAAAGCACCGACCGCTCCGAGATACTTCCCAAGCAAGAACTGCCAGCGATAAACCGGCTTACTCAAAATTGTGTAAATCGTGCGCCGTTCTACTTCGTTCGGAAGCAAATAGACCGTAAGGACAATCGCGATAACGGCACTCGTCAACTGAATAACACCCAACGTAAAGCTCACAAGAACTGTGTAGCTTGACCGGGCAGAGAGAACGCTCAAGCCAGGAGCAATAACGAGGAATAGAACCCCGATCAGCAAGATAATCAGCAAAACGCGTCGGCGAATTGCTTCACCAATAGTCGTTTTTGCAATGGAGAGAATTACGTTCACGAACTCACCTCTTCTTCCTTCACATCAGCCTTCTTATCGTCATCGGTCATTTTTCCTGTCACGCGGCCCTTTGCCAAGTTATCACCAGAAACCGATTCAAGGAACAAGTCTTCAAGTCGTTTTCTGCGTGGGATAACGCTTACTACTGAGCCGCCACCTGTGCGGATTGCATCAATCATTTCGTTCGGGCTCATCGTATCTGGCAGGTCTGCAATCAAACGTCCAGCGCGAAGGCTGAGAGTCATATCATCGCCCTTGAACTTGTCAACAAGGTTTTCAGCAACTCCATCCGCCGTGACCTCAATGCGACCACCGCTAAGGAGGTCATCGAGTCGGCCTTGGTGAACCATTTCACCCTTGTTGATGATTGCAACGCGGTCGCAAATGCGTTCAACGTCGCTGAGTTCGTGGCTACTGATAAAAACGGTGCGTCCTTCATCTCGGAACTTGAGGATCAAGTCGCGGATTTCAATGTGAGCGATTGGGTCAAGACCACCTGTAGGCTCATCAAGGAAAAGCAGTTCAGGATCGTTTAACAAGCTTTGAGCCAATCCGACCCGTTGCTGCATCCCTTTTGAATACTGGCTTATTGGGCGGTTGTAGTCGTTGCCCAAGTTCACGCGGTTGAGCAAGTTCACACAAAGATCTTTATCTTTGATGCCGAAAAGGCTTGCGTAGAACTGAGTGATTTCCAACCCGGTCATGTGCTCGTAGTAGTACGGCTTTTCGGGCAGATAGCTCAATCGCTTGTGGCTTTCGATGTCACCAGCTGGGCGGCCAAGAACATTTGCCTCACCCGAAGTTCCATCGATAATGCCAAGAAGAATCTTAATTGTTGTGGTTTTTCCTGCACCGTTGGGGCCAAGAAAGCCGAAAATCTCGCCTTTCTCGACTTCCAAGTCAAGGTCTTTCACCACACTCTGCATACCAGAGCTTGTCTTGTATGTCTTTGTCAGTTTTTTTGTTTCAATAGCCAGGTTCAAGAGAGCAAGCCTCCAAGGAAAAGTGCGACCGGATTATACCAATCCCACCAACAGCAGACCCAAACGATCCGCCCACACATATAACGCAATGTTCGCGCCAGCCGTGCCCGAACTTTGAAGTTTTTTAACCGAGGGCCGAAAGAGCCTCACCGATATACCGTTCAACTAATGCTGCACTTTTAATTCCCGGTGAAGTTTCCAACCCGCTGCTCGCATCCACACCCCAAGGCGATACGGTTCTGATGAGGTTGGCAACGTTTCCGGCATTAATTCCGCCTGCCAATATGACTTTGCCAGAAAACTCTTTCACAAATTCGGTTGCTTTTCCAAGATCAAGTTGTTGACCTGTACCGCCACCTAAAAACTCATGAAAAGGATCAAGCAGAGCCACCGACCAGCCCTCGGTTGCTTTGATCCAGTCTTGAACCGATTCCTCTGGTTTCGGCCGGAAAACCGGAATCCAGCTACTGAGTTCTGAAGGGGCTGTTCCTTCACCTTGATAAGCATCCAAGCCCAGCAAAAGGTATTCAGATTCGTATTTTGCAAATACTCCGATCAGTGGAATTGAGGCACTGCTTGCCCTCACCAGCGCAGGTAATTCGTTATCTTGCAAGAATCTCGGGCTTTTGGGTTCGAGCACGAATCCGAGTGCCTCAGCTCCGTGTTCGGCGGCAAAAACTGCGTCTTCAGCACGGGTAAGCCCGCAAACTTTAACTCGCCACATTTTCCCAACCCATAATTCGGTTCACTGCCCTCGTTATATCTGGCTCGCGACAAAATGCAGTGCCGATTAATACTGCCCTGGCTCCCGCTTCACTTACGCGAATTACGTCTTCATGTGACTTTAGCGAGCTTTCACTCACTAATAAGGCTTTATCTTTGAGCAATGGGAATATGCCTTCGCTCGTCGTTAAATTCTCGTTAAATGAATGCAAATCTCGATTGTTAACGCCAATCAAGTTGGCTTCGATTTCTAAAGCGATTTCTGCTTCCGCAAGCGTGTGGACTTCTACCAAAACATCCAGATCTAACTGCCTGGCCAATGATTGAAGATCAATGAGTTCAGACTTGGCTAATCCCGCCACTATCAGCAGAATTGCATCGGCACCCATCGCCCTTGCCGCATAAATATCGAGTTCGTGAGTTGTAAAGTCTTTGCGAAGAATCGGTAAACCACAAGCTTGACGGCAGATTTCAAGATTCTGCTGGCTCCCTTGAAAGTATTTTTCGTCCGTGAGCACACTTAGACAATCAACTCCCGCCTGGTTATATGCGGTTGCCACCGAAGCCGGTTCGAAGTTTTCACGAATCACGCCCTGGCTCGGGCTGGCTTTTTTGACTTCTGCAATCAAAGAAACCGGATGCTTGCTCTCGGAAAGAGCTTTTCGAAACCCACGTGTAGGTTGCCGATCAAATGCCTTAGATTTCAGTTCACTCAAATACGAATGAGTGTTGATTTCCTTAATCGTTGCCCGTTTCTCTGCGAAAATCTGATCAAGGATCGTCATGCGCCCGCCAGTTGATTGAGCAGGGCGATTGCTTTTCCACTTCTCACTGCATCCTGGGCAATTTTTGCCCCACTAGCGACATCGCTGGCAATTCCTGCGAGCACCAATGTCACCGCAGTGTTGGGAATCAAAGCCATTGATTTCGGAGATTCTGCATCACTCAATGCTTCTCGCAGAATCTTTGCGTTGCCCTCAACACCGTCACCGTGAGCTAACGCGCTTTCATCAAGAGTTGAGATACCAAAATCGCTCGGCTCCCACTTTCCTTTGCTAATCTTTCCTGCTTTAACCTCTACATATTGTGTGGCCGCGCATGGTGTGACTTCATCCATTCCATCTTCACCATGAACCACAAAGGCGTGCTCGGTTCCTAGCTCGACAAGAGCTTCTGCAACTGGCACCATTGAATTGGGATTAAACACACCAACCATTTGCCGCGAAGCACCCGCTGGATTGGCAAGCGGTCCAAGAAGATTGAACAATGTGCGAATCCCCATTGCCTTCCGCACAGGTGCCACGTGTCGTACGGCCGGGTGGTGGCTGGGAGCATATAAAAACACTAATCCCGACTTTGCAAATCTTGCTGTCTGATCCGCTTCATTCCCTTCAATGGGAACTCCCAACGCTTCTAGAACATCGGCACTGCCGCATTTACTGGTGACGGCTCGGTTTCCGTGCTTAGCGACTTTGGCGCCGCATGCCGCGGCTAGGATTGCGGCTCCGGTAGAAAGATTAAATGTTGGTCGCCCACCGCCAGTTCCGCAAGTATCCACTAAGTTTTGTGAATCAAACTTAAACTGAACCGCGTGTTTCCTCATTTCTCGCGCAAACCCAGCTAGTTCTGATCCAGTGACACCCTTCACCTGCATTGCAGCCAGGAATCCACCAATCAATCCGTGATGAACTTCACCCAACATCAAGAAAGCCATCACCTGCTCGGCTTCTTCGGCGGTGAGATTTCCACCGTCAACAATTCTTGCGAGAGCTTCTTGGACGTTCATTAAGGACGAGTTTACTTCCGATCAATCTTATGCTGGTAACATCGGAACTATGTTCGGCGAATACATTCCCATCCTGATGATGATGGGCCTTGCCGCCGTGGTCTGCACGGTCATGGTTTTGGGTAGCTACATTCTTGGCCCAAAACGAATCACAAGCTATAAATCATCCGCTTATGAATGCGGCGTCGAACCTTTGGGCCAAGCATTAGAAAGAATTCCCATCAAGTTCTATCTGGTAGCGATTATTTTTGTTCTATTTGATATTGAAGTCGTCTTCCTGTGGAGTTGGTTTACCGTGTTCAAGCATGGATCTCCGGCCTTTCAAATTTTTACAGGGATTGACATTCTCGTGTTCTTGGTGATCTGGATCATCGGCTATCTCTACATCATCAAAGTAGGTGCACTTGATTGGGACGAAGCGGTTTCCCTTGCACCGGAAAAACTCCAGGATTCCAATCTCACAATCTCTGAGCCGATTGGTGACGCAGTCTTCAATAAGGAGGCGACATCGTAATGACTACTGTTCGCGCTGATCTTGCTCTCCTGGAAAAAAAGTTTTCTAAGAAAATCATCAAGCAGTTTGAAAACCGGGGTGACACTTATATATGTGTGGCCCCAGGCGATCTCCCAGGAATGGTCGAGGCTCTCAAAACTGATTCAAATACCAAGTACGACTACTTTGTCGAGTGCGTCGGCGTGGATTACTCTACTTGGCAACATGCGCGTGATTTAGAAGGCCGGTTTGAGGTTGTTTATAACCTGTTCAGCACTCATATTAATGAACGCCTGTTTATCAAAGTTGCAGTGAACGATGGCGAATCCATCCCCACGCTCAAAGATATTTTTCTTGGTGCGGAGTATCCCGAACGAGAAACCCAAGACCTTTACGGTGTTGTTTTTGAAGGCAACGAAGCCGTTCCTGGTGAACGATTCCTGTTGCCCGACGACTGGATCGGATTCCCTCTGCGAAAAGAGGTTCCGCTAGGCGGCGAAGATGTTGTTTTCCACGCGGGAACTGAAGGTCCAGCGGTCGAAGACATTCAGATGCCCCACGCTGGCGAATCGTTTGAAGGAGTCACTGGCTCCGAAGAAATTTCTGGACGCTGAATGAGTTCCCCAAATTCGGGGAACTAGTCGTATAATTTTGAACCTAGAATATCTGAGTTTGAACCTAAATCAGGGAACTCATTTTGCCCTAATTTGCGTATTTCCCAATTGAGACAGTCAACTGGCAAGAAGATTCTTGCCTTTGCCTGTCTTTTCTTTTTGCCCCTATGATTAGGGCGCATACGGAGCACTGAAATACAATGAAAAAAGCATTTACGCTTATAGAGCTGCTTGTGGTTATTGCGATCATCGCAATCCTTGCAGCAATCCTCTTCCCAGTCTTCGCTCAGGCAAAAGAGTCTGCAAAGCAAGCCTCGACTATTAGTAATGCCAAACAAATCGGATTGTCTTTCAACATATATGCAACCGATTATGATGATAACTTCCCGTGTTCTTATGCTTACGTTACAGGCGCAACAGAACGTTACTGGTGGAATTTTGCCTTCTCCTTCCCGAACGGAAGTGCTTTACCTTCAACAGGTTACTTAGATAACGAAGATTCGATAGGATGGGCTAACGCGATTTACCCGTACGTCAAAAACTACGACATCTACAAAACTGGCAATCCAATTGAAGTGGCGGGTGTTGCGGCAAACACTGCGGCAGGAGCACCTGCTCAGCGATACTCCAGTTTCCAAATGAACGGATTGCTTTCGCACTATAGCCTGACTGCTATCAGCAGTGTTTCTTCGACACCGTTGACGTGGCAAGGATATGGCAAACAAATGATCAAGGGATTTGCGCGCCCAAATCCTCGATTGATTTGCAACGCCACTGGCCCCTGCCGTTTTAGTCCTGGACAACCAGCTCAGCCGGGTGCAAACCAGCCATTAGGAAGTCAGATTGGTTTTTGGTCCACAACATCCCCTGTTTGGTCATTCCGCCAAGGTCAGGTGTTTATGTATGCCGACTCATCAACCAAGTTCATCAACTTTGGTCGAGGACTGACTGATGCCGCTGCAGGCGTTAATGCGCGACATCCTTATGTAAACCTGACGACGCAGGGTTACCCAGGCGGTACAGGCTTTACAACTGCGGTTTGCCAAGAAACTCCAACCTCTACGGCATATCACTGTGCGTTTCGACCTGACCTGGATCGACCATAAGA
Source organism: Fimbriimonadaceae bacterium (assembly GCA_019638675.1). Lineage (GTDB taxonomy): Bacteria > Armatimonadota > Fimbriimonadia > Fimbriimonadales > Fimbriimonadaceae > UphvI-Ar2. Next base: position 2,806,163 of record JAHBTE010000001.1, read on the forward strand.
ATATGAAAAAGCTAATTCATTTCGTGGTGGGAGCAGCCCTCATCGCATCCTTTGCGCTCTGTGGCTGTTCGCAAAATGACGCAGAAACACCTGGAGCCAATCCGACCTCAACAACAAATCAAAGTGGAATGTCTGCCGTCCCGCAGGAAAGTGTTGGTACAAGCTCTGTACCCGCGGCCACAGGCGACGGAGATTCCCAAGGTAAATAGAACTTAGCTCATAGACGCTAGAGTTTGACTCGCTTCATACGAGTCAAACTCTTTTTTTGTCAGAGTACGATCTTCCAGAGAGGCTTCACCCGGTAAACACACCTGAGCCTTTGGCCCTATCCAAAAAGTTCATCGAACTAAATCGGCTTGAGTCCATTTTTGGGTGGCTATTGTAACTTTTTGGGGATAGTCGAGCCAAGTGAGCTTAAGCAGGGCCTCTAAAATGTATGTAGTTTCTTGTTCAACTTGTTTATTTTGCGTTTACAAAGCAAAATTCGCCTTGTTCCCAAAAAAATATTTTTTTCTAGGAACAAAGGCACAGAACTTGAGGTACAAATTATAGACGTAGGTATTAAGGCCATGTAAATGGTCTGTTTCACCTACGAATATCTAGTTCCCTCGTTTTGAGGAACTTGGAGCACTAATACAATGAAAAAAGCATTTACGCTGATTGAACTGCTGGTCGTCATCGCGATCATCGCAATCCTTGCTGCTATCCTCTTCCCAGTTTTCGCACAAGCGAAAGTAGCTGCTAAGAAGACCTCGGCTCTAAGCAATGTCAAGCAAATCGGTACTTCGTCCGCTATCTACATGGCAGACTACGACGATCTGTTCCCAATCGCTTACTCAATCCGAGCTAACGGTACTGTTCGATGGAACACCATCGTTCCTTATCCAAGCGGTGCAATCACCAGCGGTGGATGGAACGCAGCTAACATCATCCCAGAAGTTGATGTTCACTGGTCAACCTCCATGCAACCATACATCAAGAACCTGCAAATGACCGAAACCGGTCTGCAGCTCACTCAAGTTGTTGCTGGCGACACCTACGGAACAAAGGTTGGTACCTCCGGACTCGTTATGAACGGTCTGATGAGCACCTACAGCGGAACCGCTATTGAAGCGATCTCCACCGTTCCTGCATTCTGGACCGGTATGGGCTCATGGCAATATAAAGGTCGAGCTTTCTCCAACCCATCACTCCGATGTGACGCAGCGGTTGGCGCAGACTGCCGATTCAACCCAGGTGGCCCAGCTCAAGCTGGTAGCTCAGTTGCTGCTGGTGGTAACAGCTCCGCATTCTTCACAATGGGTACAGCTTGGAAAGTCTGGACCTACGGTACCGACAGCAAGACCGGTGGTGCAATCTTCACCCGAGCTGATACGTCAGCAAAAACCGCTCGAGTTGGAACCGTGGATAGCCCTAACTTCCACACCTCAGGTGCAACCGATCCTTATGCATACGTCGCTCCTAACGGTGGCTTCGCATACTGGACCACTTCACAAGGCGATTGTAAGGATCCAGGCAGTGATAACGGAACATTCCAATACATCTGCTTCTTCCGACCTGACCGACTTCCATAAGCAAGCATGAACAACATCATCAAACTAATCGTAGTTGCAGCGGTTGCATTCACAATCGTTGGTTGCTCACAAGGCACTTCAGCTGAAGATGCAAAAGTCAACGCGGATGTAGGATCTGGCGAAATGCCAGCAAAACTCCAAGGTGCTGATTCGGCGGGAGGAGGTGGCGGAAACGCTCCTGAAACCCCGAATACATCACCTGATTAGTCCACTGTGATGTGGTTAACCCCCTTTCCAATATTGGAAAGGGGGTTTTCTTTTGTGCTATCGTTACTGTAATCGCAGAAACTTTGAACTTGCACACTTAATTTTCTACCCATTCCGAAAAAATTGTTAATTTTAGGGAACTCCTGTTTTTGAATCCAATGTAGTAGGTAATTGGAGACAGCCTCATCTGACCTTTGGTTAGATGTGCTGTCTTTTTGTTTGTCGCCCTGCGGCAAACAGGAGCAATAAATAAATGAAAAAAGCATTTACGCTGATTGAACTGCTGGTCGTCATCGCGATTATCGCAATTCTTGCTGCTATCCTCTTCCCAGTTTTCGCGCAAGCGAAAGTTGCTGCCAAAAAGACATCTGCTCTTAGCAATGTCAAACAGATCGGCACATCATCTGCTATTTACATGGCAGACTACGACGATCTGTTCCCAATCTCCTATTCAATCCGGGCGAACGGTACCGTTCGATGGAGCACTGTTATTCCTTATCCAAGCGGTGCAATTACCAGCGGTGGTTGGAATGCAGCGAACATCATTCCGGAAACCGATGTTCACTGGTCAACCTCTATGCAGCCATACATTAAGAACCTGCAAATGACCGAAACTGGCCTTCAAAGCACTCAAGTCATTGCTGGAGACACTTATGGAACAAAGGTTGGTACCTCCGGACTGGTTATGAATGGTCTACTGAGTACCTATAGCGGAACCGCTATAGAAGCAATCTCCACCGTTCCTGCATTCTGGACCGGTATGGGTAGCTGGCAATACAAAGGTCGAGCTTTCTCCAACCCATCACTCCGATGTGATGCTACCGTTGGCGCTGACTGCCGATTCAACCCAGGTGGTACCGCTCAAGCTGGTAGCACTGTTGCTAGCGGCGGAAACCAATCTGCTTTCTTTAGCATGGGTACAGCTTGGAAAGTCTGGACTTACGGTTCAGACAGCAAAACTGGTGGTGCAATCTTCACCCGAGCTGATACGTCAGCGAAAACCGCTCGAGTTGGAACCGTGGATAGCCCTAACTTCCACACCTCTGCAGCAACCGATCCTTACGCACTTGTAGGTGCAAATGGAACGTTCAGCTACTGGACCACTTCACAAGGCGATTGTAAGGATCCAGGCAGTGATAACGGAACATTCCAATACATCTGCTTCTTCCGACCTGACCGACTCCCATAAGCATGAATAACATCATCAAACTAATCGTAGTTGCAGCGGTTGCATTTACAATCGTTGGTTGCTCACAAGGCACTTCGGCTGAGGATGCAAAAGTTAATTCGGATGTAGGCTCTGGGGAGTTGCCAGCCCAGCTTCAGGGATCTGAAGCTCCTGGCGGCGGGGGAAATGCTCCGGAAACACCTAAATCTACTCCCGATTAGTCATAGGTGATCTGGCCGTCTCCCTTCCGAAACATTTTGGTCGGGAGACGGTAATGACCATCTTGGTGCTACCAAAAGCACGATTTAATGGATCATTGAACTTACACAACAACTAAATAACGCCCATTCCGGAAAGTTTTTTACTTTTGGGGAACTCTTTGTTTTTAACCATGAGTAGTAGGCGGTTGGAGACAGTCTCATTTGGCGAAAGCCAGGTGATGCTGTTTTTTTTGTTTGTCATTGACAAACAGGAGCAATAATTACAATGAAAAAAGCATTTACGCTAATTGAACTGCTGGTCGTCATCGCGATCATCGCAATTCTTGCTGCTATCCTCTTCCCAGTTTTCGCGCAAGCGAAAGTAGCTGCTAAGAAGACAGCCGCATTAAGCAACGTCAAGCAACTCGGAACCTCATCCGCTATTTATACGGCTGACTACGATGATTACTTCCCGCTCGCTTACTCAATTCGAGGCGATGGTACTGTTCGATGGAGCACATTCATTCCTTATCCAAGTGGTGCAATCACCAGCGGTGGATGGAATGCAGCCAACATTGTCGCAGAAACTGATGTGCATTGGGCTACTTCTATGCAGCCATACATTAAGAACCTGCAAATGACCGAAACCGGTCTGCAAAGCACTCAAGTCATTGCTGGAGACACGTACGCAAACAAAGTCGGTACTTCAGGTTTAGCAATGAACGGGTTGCTACACGGTTATAGCACCACTGCAGTTGAGTCTGTTTCTCTGGTTCCTGCATTTTGGACTGGTATCGGTAGCTGGCAATACAAAGGTCGCGCATTCTCTAACCCATCACTCCGATGCGATGCAACGACGCGACAAGATTGCCGATTCAACCCAAGTGGAACCGCTCAAGCCGGTAGCACTGTTGCCGCTGGTGGTAACCAAACTGCATTCTTTGGAATGGGAACAGCTTGGAAAGTTTGGACTTACGGTTCAGACAGCAAGACTGGAGGCGCAATCTTTAGCCGAGCAGATACATCAGCAAAGACCGCACGAGTTGGAACAGTGGATGCACCAAACTTCCACACAACTGCAATCTCAGATCCTTATGCGCAAGTTGGCCCGAACGGCACATTTGGCTATTGGGGAACCTATCAAGGCGACTGTACGGATCCCGTCAACGACACCGGTACATTCCGCTACATCTGCTTCTTCCGGCCAGACCGAATCAAGTAATCGAAACCTGACGGATGAACTTTACTGAAAAAATGAACAACATGAAATACTTCATCAAACTCGTAGCTCTTGGAGTCATAGCTTGCTGTGCAATCGGTTGCTCTAGCGGAACTTCGGAAGATGATGCGAAAGTGAATAGTGACGTAGCTACAGGAACAACCCCACCTCCTCAAATGGAAGGTTCAGCTAACGCAGGTGGAGGTTCGGGAACAGGTGGGCCAGAAACGCCTAGTACCGGCCCATAGACTAACGATCGTTTCATGTGAGATTAATCCCCCAGCAATGAGCTGGGGGATTTTTTACATTCAAAGTAGGTCAAATTACTTGTTTCCTATGCAATTAAACTATTTTTCCGAACGAAATCAGTATCTCAATTCGTCTTATAAATCCAATTTTGAATTAACTTATATTAGAAGTTAATTCTTTGCATTTTCCTCATAGTATTTTGCATAGGGTCCTTAGACCTGTTCCTTAAAAAATAAAATAATAAAGAAACACTAATTTCAACTTGAGAGTAGTATCAAGTTCTGAGATAGTCAGGTCGACCAATAGGTCAGGTGAGCACTATCTTTTTTGTTTGCTTTGCAAACAGGAGCAAAAATTAAGAAATGAAAAAAGCATTTACGCTTATTGAACTGCTGGTCGTCATCGCGATCATCGCAATTCTTGCAGCAATCTTATTCCCGGTGTTCGCACAAGCGAAGGTAGCAGCTAAGAAGACATCCGCTCTTAGCAACGTTAAGCAAATCGGTACTTCGTCCGCTATCTACATGGCAGACTACGACGATCTGTTCCCCCTTGCTTACTCCTACCGAATCAACGGTACCGTCCGATATAACACCATCGTTCCTTATCCAACCGGAGCAATCACCAGCGGTGGATGGAACACTGCTCAAGCAATCGAAGAAGTTGCACCACACTGGTCAACCTCGATGCAGCCATACATCAAGAACCTGCAAATGACCGAAACCGGTCTGCAGCTCACTCAAGTTGTTGCTGGCGACACTTACGGAACCAAAGTTGGTACTGCTGGCTTAACCATGAACGGCTTGCTAAACAACTACAGCGGTACTGCTATTGAAGCGATCTCCACTGTTCCTGCATTCTGGACCGGTACTGGTAGCTGGCAATACAAGGGTCGCGCGTTCACTAACCCTGCTCTTCGATGCGACGCAGCGGTTGGCGCTGACTGCCGATTCAACCCAGGTGGCCCAGCTCAAGCTGGTAACTCAACCGCAAGTGGCGGAAACCAATCTGCGTTCTTCGGTCTTGGAACCGCTTGGAAGGTTTGGACCTACGGTACCGACAGCAAGACCGGTGGTGCAATCTTCAGCCGAGCTGATACGTCAGCAAAAACCGCTCGAATCGGAACCGTGGATAGCCCTAACTTCCACACTTCAGGTGGTACTGATCCTTACGCTTTAGTTGCTCCAAACGGTGCCTTTAGCTACTGGACAACTTCACAAGGTGATTGTACAGATCCAGGTAGTGATAACGGAACATTCCAATACATCTGCTTCTTCCGACCTGACCGACTCCCATAAGCATGAATAACATCATCAAACTAATCGTAGTTGCAGCGGTTGCATTTACAATCGTTGGTTGCTCACAAGGCACTTCAGCTGAAGATGCAAAAGTCAACGCGGATGTAGGATCTGGCGAAATGCCAGCAAAACTCCAAGGTGCTGATTCGGCGGGTGGAGGTGGCGGAAACGCTCCTGAAACCCCGAATACATCACCTGATTAGTCCACTGTGATGTGGTTAACCCCCTTTCCAATATTGGAAAGGGGGTTTTCTTTTAAAAAACGATATTCGGCATTATAGTATGTTTCCAGACTATTCTTCATAATTCTTAAGCCAGTATTTAGGGGAACCAAATAAGGGTCGTAAAGTGTAGCAATTCAAAGAGGCAGCTTCGAATTGGTGCAAATCAATTCGATCTGCCTCTTTTTGTTTTGTGTATCTGCACAAAACAAGTGGAGAACCCCCATGAAAAAGGCATTTACATTAATTGAACTGCTGGTCGTCATCGCAATTATCGCAATTCTTGCAGCAATCTTATTCCCGGTTTTTGCGCAAGCAAAAGAAGCCGCCAAGAAAACCCAATCACTTAGTAACGCTAAACAGATCGGAACCGCGGTAATGATCTACATCACCGATTACGATGACCTCTTCCCTATGGCCAACAACGCAAACTGGAACGCACCAACATGGGCTTTTGCTCCTGTAGAACTGCCTGCAAACTGGCGGTCTAATAACGCGGCATGGGTTAATGTGAATTCAAGTGTCTATCCGAACAACGTCTATGCCTATACCAAAAATAATCAAATCATGGAAATTGCGGGGGCCAGACAAGATAGCACCTACGCATCAGCAACTCCGCTAGCTTCGCGTGTTACTGCTCCATACCGAGCCGGTTGGAACCTTAACGGATTTCTTTCCTCATACTCGCAAACGAGTATAAGTGAAGTCTCCAGAATTCCATTACTGTGGGCTGGAATGGGCAAGCAAAATATTGAAGGCTATTACATCATAACGCCTATGCTGGGCTGCACTGGCTCAACCTCAACAAACTGCTTATTCAACCCAACCGCACTTCCAACTCCCGTTAGTCTCTTCGGATCAACTATTGGAGGAAGCGTATTCTCAACTGCTTATCCTAACCCTGCTCCTCAGGCAATCCATTCTGGTGGAACGGTCTACGTTCGATCCGATTCATCTGCCAAGTTCTCGAAAATAGGAAACCCTAACACTGCGAATAACTTAACTGCAGTGGACGCTTTTTCAGGATACGATGCTGCTGGCGTAGGCAATGCTGTGACTTACTGCGCGAGTTCAACAACTGCGCCCGGATATAGTTGCATCTTCCGACCTGACTTTGATTTTGACTATAACAACTGGTTCTAAGTTTTATGCAAAGTCAAAAGAAAGCCGTTGTCTCATTTTTAGGGTTGAGCCTAGTAAGCGTTCTCTTATGTGGCTGTGCTCCAGAGCCTCCAATGGATACGAATACGGGTGTTCCAGAAGTTACTGAGGAGACTCGAAATCGATTGCACACCAGTAGTCCACCGGGAGCTGCGGCTAATCAGGCGTCGCAATCTCCAGCCGCGCCACAATCCCCGCCTCCTACTGGTGAATAACTAACCGAAGTATCTCCCGCAGCTTGCGGGAGATACTTCGGTTTATGAGGAAACCTTTTTTAATTAGAGAAAGGCACGTAACCGTCTGTCTAAAGGCTGTAAACTAAAGCCGCATGAGTCAGACCTTCATCCCAAGTACCGAAACCGTGTTCGAAAAAACCGGCGAGAACACGATGATCGTGAACATGGGGCCGCAGCACCCTTCTACTCACGGTGTGCTTCGGGTGATTTGCGAGCTAGAAGGCGAAACCATCGTCCGCGCAAAGTGTGTGATCGGCTACCTCCATACGGGAATGGAAAAAGAAGCCGAATATCAAACCTATCATAAATGTGTGGTCATGACCGACCGTATGGATTATCTCAACGCAAATGGAAACAATCTTGCCCATGCATTGGCAGTTGAAAAGCTGATCGGCTGTGAGGTTCCCAAGCGCGGTCAGTACCTGCGGGTCATGCTCGCTGAACTTTCTCGAATTGCCAGCCACTGTGTGTGGCTTGGAACTCACGCACTAGACCTCGGAGCCATGACTCCGTTTTTCTACATCATGCAGCAACGAGAAATGATTCTCGATATGTTCGAGATGTTCTCCGGTGTTCGCATGATGCCATCATGGATTGTTCCTGGTGGATTGCGTGGAGATATTCCGGCTGGGCTGGAAGTCAAACTCCGCAAGTTCCTACTAGAATTCCCTAAGGAACTACAGGTTTGCGAAAATCTGCTTGTCGAGAATCCGATCTGGAAAGAACGCACTCAAGACGTTGGAATCCTAACTGGTGCTGAGGCACTTGCTCTCGGTTGTTCCGGCCCAATCGCACGAGCATCCGGCGTAGCATTTGACCTCCGCAAAGCAAAACCTTACTGCAGTTACGAAGATTTTGATTTCGATATTCCAATCGGCCATGTCGGCGATGTTTACGATCGATTCCTTGTTCGGATAGCTGAAATGAAGGAATCTTGCAAGATTCTTCAGCAATGTATTGATGGATTGCCCGAAGGGCCGTACAACACGCTCGACAGAAAGATTGCGCCGCCGCCACGCCATGAACTCGACAGCAGCATGGAGTCAGTGATCCACCACTTCAAACTTTACACCGAAGGATTCCGTGCTCCTGCTGGTGAAGCATATGCCGGAATCGAGGGTTCCAAAGGTGAACTTGGTTTTTATGTTGTTGGGGATGGTTCCAACCGACCTTATCGCTGGCATGAGCGTCCTTCGAGCTTCATGAATCTGAAGTCGCTGGAAGTTCTGGCGGTTGGTCGCTTGATTGCCGACGTTATTGCGATTATTGGTTCAATCGACATCGTGCTCGGCGAAATCGACCGATAATAATCCTTGCTCATCATGAGCAGTGCTGATATCCGGAAAGCGCAAGTTGAAGATGCGGAGGTAATTGCTCAAGTCAAAATTGAGTCCTGGCGAAAAGGCTACGCACATATCATTTCTTCCGACCATCTGTCATCTCTTAACATAAAAACTGAGTCGGAAAAGTTCCGCACACGGATTGAACAAGACGATTTTCTTCTTGTAGCGCAAATTGGTAGCGCAGTCGTGGCCTACTCTCTTTGGATGCCCTACCCTTTTAATGAAGATTGGCCACACAAGAATATGCTAGCCAGTCTATATGTTCTTCCTGAATTTGAGGGCCGGGGGATCGCAACCACACTCATTCGTGAAAACGCTAGTCACGCTCTGTCTCAAGGACATTTAGGAATGATGATTGGCGTGTTCACCGAAAATTCTCGAGCTAAATCTCTTTACATACATCTAGGAGCGGAATTCTTAAGTGCTGGTACTTTTGAAGTCGGAGGAATTCCCTACCCCGATGAGGTCTACGCCTTTAATGATCTCAAATCGCTTTCTAACCCAAATAGAACTCAGCAAAATTCAGTAGAATAGAGCCTACCGATGAGCGACCTCATCCAACTCGGCGCGGTCAATGAACGACCAAAAGCTCCCCGTCCTGAAGACCTGGAGCTGAAGTTTTCGCAAACCGCGATTGACCAACTCAACGCACTCAAAACCCACTATCCCGAAGAAAAGGCTTGCATCCTGCCGGGTCTGTGGATCGCTCAGCGCGAATACGGCGGATATTTGAGTGCCAATGCGATCGCCGAAGTCGCCCACCGATTACAGCGATCCTATGCAGAAGTTGAAGGCGTCGCAACGTTTTACAGCATGTATAACACCGCTCACGCTGTGGGCAAACACATGATTGAAGTGTGCACCTGCCTTTCCTGCCATGTGTGCGGCGCTTATAGAATTGCTGATCACCTCAAGGCCAAACTTGGAGTCGAGTTTGGAGAAACCACCGCCGACGGACTATTTACTTTGCACGAGGTTGAATGTCTCAACGCCTGCGACCGGGCGCCATTGCTCCAAATCGGCGACGAATATCACGGCCCAGTTGATGCGGCATACATTGATAAGCTGATCGATTCGCTCAAGAGCCAAGAGTCTTCTGTCGTAAAACTGGCGGACGAGATTGTCAAAGTTCATCTGAAAGATGGGAAGAACTAACGCTCAAGTTCTCTCGATATTTTGCGCAGATAAACACAGGGATTCAAGAATTCTAAAGGCATATTGGGGTTCTGGGGAATGACAAAAATATTCACCCTGCATCTTCTAAATACAGGGTGAATTCGTGATGGAAGAATTTACTTCTCGCCTGTAGGAGCTTCCTCGGTTCTTTCCCTTCCGGGCTTTGTCACTTCTTCAGAAGTTTTGTAAGTTCCAGATTCTGGCTCTTTATAATCGCCGCCTTCGTCTGTCTGAGAGCACCCAATCAGCACCACCGACATTGAAGCAAGTAGCGCACCTACTAATAGAATGTTCTTCATCTTAGTATTGAATTGGTGTCCCGAAGTTTGAGAAGTCAAAGTCTGGCATAAACAACAGGGTGTGGCAGAAGTTAGTATCTTGATACTCAACCCACTGTGCGACACCACCCGCGTTGTAGCGAGCCCAGAAGTCTGTACGGAAGTCGCTTGCATTTGTTGGACCAGAGGCAACTCTTTGGAACTTAGCATGACTGTCTGAAAATACGGCGTTCATACCGTTACCATACAACCACATTGAAGCACCAGCTGGGTTACTCAGTTCGCTCCAAGTACCGTTAGCACCGCTACAAGTTGGACTTGAAGGAACAAATACGCACGCAGAGCCAGCCGTTGGGCAGCGAAGGAATGGTGCAGGCCGGGTAGCACCCTTGTAGTTTCGATTTCCGTAAGCAGAAGTCATCATTCTCAACTGCGCAACTTCGTTAATTGCGGTAGATGAGTAGGATTGAAGGTTGCCGTTGAAACTGTAACCGATGTCATACCGAGTTTGACCAGCACTATAAATCCAACCAGGGATACTGTAATCGTTTCCTGAAGGAGTTTTTAGGATTTGCCAGTTCTTAGTGTATGCATGGGTTGAGTTTGGAAATACGTGACGTCGAGCATCGTGATATGCCGCAGATACGGTTCCGTCCCAATCGGCTGGAGTATCAACGTACGATCCGCTGAACCAAGTTGGGCCAAGCGACGGAATCGTCAAGGGGAACAGATCGTCATAATCCGCCAAATAAATTTGGACTGCGGTACCGACTTGCTTTTGATTGGATAAGTCTTGTGTCTTTTTAGCTGCAACTTTAGCTTGTGCAAAGACAGGGAAAAGAATGGCCGCCAAAATGGCGATGATGGCAATAACCACCAGCAGTTCAATCAATGTGAATGCCTTTTTCATGTTATAAATCCTTGGTTGCGAATGCAAGTGCATAAATGCAACTAGAAAATGGATGCCATAAACATCCACTAACTTGTGTAAATTATATCAGAATCAACTCAAAAGTGTTCCTAAAAGTTAGTAAAAATGCAGAAACTTGCTTATTTCTCTAATTGCCCATTAGCTTTGAGCCGCCTTTCGATTTTGAATTCCGCGGGTGGATAAAGGTATAGCTTCTTGCATCTTCGTCGTAGGAAATCATAGAATAGCTAGACCATCTCAGGTGGCAGATTCTGAGTAGAATCAAAAGTGCGCCATGGCCGAACTCAAACTGCTTTTCGAACACGCTCACAAATCAGAATTCCGAACCCTCAAAGGGTATCTGGCGAACGGCGGTTACACGGGATTAAAGAAGTCCCTGAAAATGGAAAAGCAAGCGATCATTGACGAAGTCAAAGCATCCGGTTTGCGCGGACGCGGCGGCGCTGGCTTCCCTACTTGGATTAAGTGGAACGGCATCCCCAAAGATAAAACTCAACCCCACTATATTTTGTGCAACGCCGACGAGGGCGAGCCTGGCACCTTTAAAGATAAGCAGCTGATGGAACAATGCCCCTTCGAGCTGATCGAAGGCATGACCATCGCTGGATTCTGCACCCAAGCTGAGGTTGGCTATATCTACATTCGCGGGGAATTCGTAGATGCTGCCCGTTCACTCCGCAACGCAATCGACGAAGCTTATGCGGGTGGTTACCTCGGCAAAAACATCCAAGGATCAGGATTCGATTTCGACCTTTACATCCACCTCGGAGCTGGTTCGTACGAATGTGGTGAAGAGTCGGCCTTGATGTCTTCGCTCATGGGCGAGCGCGGAATGCCGCGACTCAAGTTCCCTCACGCTCCGTTGCCAACCATCGCCGGATTGTTCGACCGACCAACCGTGATCAACAACGTTGAAACTTACTGCTGCGCGCCATACATCGTAGATCGCGGCGGCGAATGGTACGCCACACTCGGAGCATCCACAAAGAACTCTCGTGGAACAAAGCTTTTCTCAGTTTCGGGTCACGTAAACAAGCCAGGCAACTACGAGATCGAATTCGGAACCACGCTCATGGAGCTGCTGGAGCTTTCCGGCGGAATGAAGGGCGGCAAGCTCAAAGCCTGCGTTCCTGGCGGTTCTTCGGTTCCCATCATCAATGCCGCAGATACCGAAATCGCCGTGATCGGCTACGAAGAAATGGCCGAGGTTAAAACCATGGTCGGTTCAGGCGCCTGTATGTTCCTGAACGAGCACACCTGCATCGTCAGCTTCATCTGGCGAACCGCACTGTTTTACGCCAACGAATCGTGCGGTAAGTGCACGCCCTGCCGGGAAGGCACCAAGTGGATGGAGCAAATCCTCCGCCGAATCGTGATGGGCAACGGTCAGCCAGGAGATATGGAACTGCTCCTGCAAATTACCGAACAGATCGACGGTCGTTCGTTCTGTGGGTTGGGTGACGCCGCCGCTTGGCCCGTCGCCGCCGCACTTCGAGTCTTCCCCGAAGAGTTTGAGTACTACATCAAGAACGGCACTTCAATTGTGAAATCTGCGGAAAGCAAAGCCATGGCTCCGTCGTGGCAACAAGCTGTGCTGGTCTAAGCGCAACTTCTCGTTCCCAGAAAGCGTCATGATCGCCAAGATGCTTCCATTGCTTGTGTGTGCCTGCCTTTCCCAGCAAACGGGCTTTACTCTTGTCGAAAGTTTTGACCTCACCGACGAAACCGTGCTCATTGGAAGCCCGCTTGCCAAAAGTTTCTACATTGTTACTTATAAAGATAAGCTAGCAGAATCTCGCGGCCGCGGATATGAAATTGCGATCAAAAATCCTGAAAAAAAGCCTATTGTTGACAGAATGCTTGAAAGCAACTGGGCAGCTGTTGCTGGCACCGATAAAAACGGGTATCCACTTCTCCAACTTGATTACGAAGACCCGGCTCCCCCGAACGGCGGAGCCAGTTTCGGCACAACCAAACCAATGTACCAAAGGGGCATTGCAAACTACTTTAGCGATTCCGGTATGTTGGTATTTACCAATAGTAACGAATTATTTACGCTTGTCAACTCAACATCGTCAAACGGGACATTTTCAATCACTCTAACCGACCAAACAAGACTGGCATCATTTGACGGCAAAGACCACTTATTTACTATCCGACCAAATCGCATAAATAATTCCCACGATTTGATTCTGAGCCTCTACAAATGGGTTGATAATCCTACGCCTGTACTTGAAAAATCAATCGTTTTTCCAACCTACACACAAGAGCGCAAATACAGCATTAGTTATCTTGTCGCAGCCAATAAAGGACTCTGTTACCTTGCGCTTGATTCCTGGCCAATTGAAAAAAGCGCTGACTCCCCACCTCCGACCCGTGCGATCCTTGCTATTGATCTTTTTACTGGCGCACGGGAAACTGTACTAGAAGAATCCTTTGAGTACAGTCCAACAGGCATGTTGCCGCCAGCATACACACACCTTCAAACTATTCAATCCGGTAAGTACCTTGCGATTATTACAATGGACAAAGCCCGAATATTCCGATCTAACCGACTCTCCCACTGAACCAGCAAATGTAAGAAAGCAACCAGTGTTCCATTGAACCCTAGTCGTGCGTCAGAGCCATTAAGATGGTTTTGCTAACTATTGCCTTACTCACGACTCAACCAGAGTACAAGCTCGTTGAGTCGTTTCCCCTGAACAATGAAACGCTCATTGGAAGCCCACTGGCAGATACCTTCTATATAGAACGCCGACGCTACCCCTATTCCCCCGCAAAAGACGAAAGCAAAGCGGGCGTCCAAGTCTATGAGAAATCCCCCGGCAAAGAGCCAAAACTTCTAAAAGCTTTTGCCGACTCCCCTGCCTTACTGGGTACAGATGGAGAAGGACGTCCGGTTTATCAAACTAGTTTTGTGAAGACAACAACGATTGGGAGAGAGCCGCAATTCTATGACGATTACGAGTATCGCGCTTACTCAATTGATTCAGGCACCATCATTGAATATAAGGGCAGCTTAAGTACGATTCTCACCGGCCCTCAACGAGACTCTAAAGTGGTTCGCTTTCCAAGCGGAATGTCTGATGATCCAAGTGTCGCGATCATCTCATCAAGACCCTGGCTGTTATCCTCCGATGGTCGAGATCATTTAGTAACTTTGAACGTTGATGACCCCGAAAATCCTCAGAATTTGATCCTCACTTTATTGCGGTGGGGGACTACGATTAACACCTTGGAAACTGTAGCGAATTACACAGTTCCTTGTTTTGATGGTAAGGAAAGTTTTCATATCACCGCCCTTGCTTCGGCTAAAGAATCGCTTTGCTACATAGCGCTCGAAACCTGGACTCGTACCGATACAGGATTTGCCGACAAGGCAAAGCGTCAGATTCTGGCAGTAGATGTTGTCAAAAAAACCAAAACAACTCTTGCCACATTTGAAATTGATGGGCCGCAATCTCAACCTGAAAGTTCTATGAGAACTCCATCTGTCGAACTATCAACAATCCAAGGTGGAAAATTCTTGGCCGTTACACAAGAAGGAAAAGTTTCTATCTACCAGCGACAGTAGCGCGTTCGTTTGTGAACAGGCAGTAGAGACATTGAGCGTTCTCAATCTATAATCTTCCATGACTAAAAACCGCATGGAAGCGTTTTCCGATGGAGTTCTCGCCATCGTCATCACGATCATGGTTTTAGAGCTCAAAGTGCCACATGGTGCGGATGTCGAAACCCTCAAACCCCTCCTTCCGATCTTTCTCAGTTATGTTCTAAGCTTTATCTACATTGGTATTTATTGGAATAATCACCATCATATGCTCCATACGGTTCACCATGTAAACGGAAAGATGCTCTGGGCAAACCTGCACTTATTATTCTGGCTTTCCCTGATTCCTTTTAGCACTGGGTGGTTAGGTGAAAACCATTTCCAACAGTTGCCAGCTGCTGTTTACGGGTTTAACCTCGTGATGTGCGCAATTGCCTACACAATTTTGCAGAGCAAAATTATCAAAGAGCATGGCCCGGATTCACCGCTCTATAAAGCCGTTGGAAGAGATTGGAAAGGCAAGGCATCGTTATTGTGTTATGTATTGTCTATCCCGCTCGCATTTGTAAATCAGTGGATTGCAATGGCAATTTTCGCTATCGTCGCGGTCATTTGGTTTGTGCCTGATAAACGTATCGAAGACACACTCCACCATGAATAGGTGACCACTCCGCCCCTCTAAAGCAATCTAAACTAAAGGGGCGAATGCTCAGCCCGTTCCTCCCCGAAAAAATGCAGCTCAGCCAAGAGCAAATGAACGCTCTTGACCAAGTAGCGCATTACGCGATGGGTGGTCGGCTGATTTTTGTAACCGGTCGCGCGGGAACAGGGAAATCCACTTTACTCCGCGCGTTGAAATCAACATTTCCCGGCAAGGCCGTGATTCTTGCCCCCACCGGACTTGCGGCCGTCAATGCGGGTGGGCAAACGATCCACAGCTTCTTCAACTTCCCCCTCGGCCCGCTTGATCCGGCCACTTCCGAGATTCCGCTATTCCGATCCGGGGCACCGAAATCTCGGCTTATCCGAAACCTCGAAGCAATTTTTATCGATGAAATTTCAATGGTTCGCGCCGATCTGCTTGATGCAATCGATATCAGTCTTCGCAAAAACCGTGAATCAGATCAGCCGTTCGGAGGAGTTCCCATCGTGGCATTCGGAGATATCTGGCAACTTGAACCGGTCGTTGCCGGTAATGCAGAGCAAGAATTCCTCGCCCACCATTACAACAGTCCGTTTTTCTTCGACTCTGCCGTCATCAAATCAATCGGAATTGACATTATCGAGTTAAAAACAGTTCACCGTCAGGCGAATGATCAAGAATTCTTATGGTTGCTTGACCAAATCCGCGAAGGTAACACGAATGAGCTTGAGCACATCAATGCTAGAGTCGCTCCTGCACCGGGTGAAGACATTCTCAACCTCACAGTAACTAATGCAAAAGCAGGTGCAATCAACAATCTGCGCTTGCTCCAGATCAACACTCCCGAGCATCACTACGAAGCAAAAATCGAAGGCCAATTTGGGCGAGAATTACCCGCCGAAGAAATTCTGCGGCTGAAACCCGGTGCCCGCGTAATGTTTATCAAGAACTCGACCGATTGGGTGAACGGCTCTCTGGGAACGGTTATCCAGCCTACCAATGAGACAATATCTGTTCGGCTTGATGAAGGCAAAACAGTAGAAGTTGGACGGGAGGTTTGGGAAAAAAATCGCTACTCGTGGGATCGAAACCGCGGACAAATCGTCACAGAGCCAGTCGGGAGTTTTACGCAATATCCGCTACGGCTGGCCTGGGCCGTCACCATTCATAAATCTCAGGGACTTACATTTGACCAAATCCATCTAGAGCTAGATCGCCCTGCCTTTAGCCATGGACAAATCTATGTGGCACTCTCTCGCTGTCGCTCTCTAAACGGGCTCACTATTTCACGCGAGATAGTTGCGAAAGAGATAATTATTAATCGAAACGTCATTGAATTCGCTTATTCAAGCGGGTTGCTCAATTAGGTCTTTTGGCACACTTGAAACAAATTTTGGACCTAGTCTAAATTTGACTTTAGGTTCAAATATGGAGTTCCCAAATTTTCAGAAACTCTTTTGGAATATTAAATTTACTGTCGTATACTTAACAGACCCCTTTGGAGGGTCATGCCAATATGAAACGTGCATTTACATTGATTGAACTGCTTGTGGTGATTGCGATTATCGCGATTCTCGCCGCAATCCTCTTCCCCGTCTTCGCCCAAGCGAAGGTCGCCGCGAAAAAAGCTAAAGGCTTGGCTGAAATCAAGCAAATGGCTACCGCGACGATCATTTATCAGTCCGACTATGACGATCTGTTCCCGCTTGGTTATGGATTCGATGCATCTTGTGCAAACGGCGGCTGGTGTCTAAACTACTACCATGCGGTACCAGCAGACTGGCGACCAGGCTTCCCACAATCTTATGTAGACCGAGCACTGCAAAACCCAGTTAACTCAACTCAGCCTTACCGCAAGAATTACCAAATGGTAAAAATTGATGCTGGCACAACAAAGAGCCTCGCTGTCACTTACACGGGCGCATTAAAAACACCAGCAGATACGGGTTACACTTACAACGGTTTGCTCTCAGGCTATAACGGAACTGCGGTCAACCAAATCAGTAGCACGCCAATGTGGCATGCGATGTACGGAAACATCAACGTAAAGGGATTCAACATTTCCTCACCTGCTTTGTACTGTACAAATGGTGCTGCCGCTTGTAACTACGTTCCTGCAACTGCGAGTTGTAGCGGAGCAAACGGAACTTGGACGGTCGTTATCATTGAAGCTACGCAAGCTGCATTTGGTTCTCACCACATCTACGGAAACGGTGAAAACTGGACATATACCGATTCTTCAGCTAAGTTCAAGAAACTTGGTATGCAGCTAAATGGTGCATCAGACTTCCGCAACGATCCATGGACTCGTTACGATAGCGGAGCCCGACCAGGCGGCGGATGGTATGACCAGTGGTATTGCCACATGTATGCATTCACCCCAGACTGGGATGGACAAGCACCAACCGCTCCGTTCGAAGAGGTTTGGTATTAAGTTGAAAAAAGGAATCTTCTTAGCACTGATCGCTGGGTTACTGTCCTTTGGCATCATGGGATGCAATAGCGAAGAGCAGCCAACTGAAGGGGATGCAGCGATCATCAAAGATACGCCTAAAAATACCGATCCACCAGCAAAGGCTTTGCGCGAACGGGCAGGTGCTTCGCCAACCGTTGAACAAGCTCCTGGCGGTAATTAGTCACTCTGCGTAAATAGTGATAGCCTCCTATTCTTGGAATGGGAGGCTATCTTGTTTATTCCCAGAATCAAAAGTCTTTTGCCTGATCTACGAAAAGTAGATTACAAATTAGCGTACAAATTACTGTAGGATGACTTCTCCCTTTCAGAGCCTAATCGAAAATGCTAGGTCATCTTTTCTTGCGATGGTTGGAATCGCCGTCGCTTCAATGGCAATCCTACTGTTAGTCAGCATTGGACTAGGTGTGCAAAAAGACATCACCGGGCAAATCGATTCCCTCGGCGCCGACCTGCTCATAGTTGTTCCTGGCAAAGTTGATCTAGGTTCTTTCAACCCCAACTTCGCGGGAAAATCATTTCTGACTGAAGAAAATGCGGCAGATGTTGCCGCTCTGCCCGGAGTCAAGCAAGTCGCAGAGTTTTCCTTTGCGGGTGGGGGAATTCAATCGGGTGAGATGGATGCATATCCGATCATTATTGGCGCAACGCCTTCGTGGTTCGGTATGCAACCATCTCAGCTCTCAGAGGGAAACTACTTCACTTCCGAAAATGAGCTTGAAGCAGTTTGCGTTCTGGGTTCGATAGCCGCCGAAGAGCTTTTCCCGGGTAAGCGTGCCGTCGGGCAAACAGTAACCATCAACGGTGAGAAGTTCAAAGTTACGGGCGTGATTAAAGATGAAAAAGCGGAAAGTAGTCCATTCTCCGCTTTTAGTTTAGTCAACGTTGTTTACATCCCAATCAATCACATTCGTAAAAATGAAATAAACGTCCAAGTCGACCGAATCTTAGTTCAAATAGACAACCAATTTGAGCCGAAGAAATTAGTCGCGTCCATTTCGCAGACCTTAGGGCAACGTCTGCAGGACACGCAGTACTCTGTCTTAACCCAAGAGGATTTACTCAAACTCGTTTTCGACGTCCTCGGAATCCTTGGAACGCTGGTGATTGGCCTCACAAGCATTGCGCTTGCGGTCGGCGGACTTGGAATCATGACTGTGATGCTAATGTCAGTTGGAGAACGCACTAAAGAAATCGGAATTCGAATGGCGGTGGGAGCTTCACGAAAAGCCGTGTTCAAGCACTTTCTAACGGAAGCCGGGCTAATTGGTCTAGGCGGAGTCGCTATTGGGTTAATAGTTAGCTTGATAATTCTTCAAATTATTGGCCAAACAACAAGCATTAAACCCCTGGTGACAATACAAACAATCAGCCTAACCTTCTGCGTCGGAATCGGGTTAGGCTGTGTTTTTGGAGTCATTCCGGCTCTAAAAGCCGCAAGACTGCACCCTGTGGAAGCACTCAGAAACGAGTAACTACTAAGGCGATGGACCGAAAACGCTGTCGGTGGCTTTTTGATCGTTACTTCCAATCGTTAGCGTTCCGCCACCTGAGCAAGTTGGCAGCTTCTTGAGATAGGCAGGTACGAGATCAGCTTCCGTGGGTGTTGCCCCGGTAGCTTGTCCTTTATCCATCGCCCATTGCTGTTTTGCGTCGTCGATCACGCGCAAATTTTCCCAACAAGCTTTCTCTTGCGAAGTAGTTCGCATTTTCACCCAACCGGGAACTGCGATTGCAAGAAGCATCCCGATAATCAGGATGACGATCATGATTTCAACCAGTGTAAATCCTCGACGCATACGGCACCTACACTCCTTCTTCCATGAATCGCCAAAAAATCCCACAAATTTCTGAGAAAATTGTGGGATTTTTCGCTCTTTAGAGCTCTGCTTTTACTTTTGCAACGAACTCGGCAAGAGTCATTGCGCCAAGGTCGCCGTCTTCGCGGGATCGAACCCCGACCGTTCCTGCTTCCGCATCGTTATCTCCGATGATCAGCATATAAGGGATCTTTTGGCGTTGGCTTTCCCGAATCTTCTTGCCCAGCGTTTGGCGGGAGTCATCAACGTTTACCCGTAATTGAGGGGAATCAACTTGATCTGCCTTAAACGGAACTTGCTCGCCTTCAACTTCCTGTCGCGAATCGTAACCCAACAGTTGACTTGCAATGTGAGCCGCATAAGCGACGTGTCGATCTGCGATTGGCAAGATCGCTACTTGCACCGGTGAAAGCCAAAGTGGGAACGCACCTGCATACTGCTCAGTGATCAATCCAATCATCCGCTCTAGTGAACCAAACGGTGCTCGGTGAATCATGATGGGGCGGTGCGGCTTGCTGTCTTCTCCAATGTATTCCAAGTCGAAACGTTCAGGAAGATTGTAGTCAACCTGTACAGTTCCCATTTGCCATTCACGACCAAGCGCATCCTTGATAATCAGGTCAAGCTTCGGCCCGTAGAACGCGGCATCTCCTGGCGAGACTTCGTAATCCAGACCGAGTTCATTACAAGCCTGCATGATTGCAGCTTCAGCTTGCTTCCAATTATCTTCGTGACCAACGTATTTATCGCTTTCTGGATCTTTTGTTCCAACGCGAACTCGGTATTCAGAAAGGCCAAGTTTTTTGAGCACGACCATCATCAGGTCAACAACACCCTTGAACTCATCCAGCAATTGATCTGGACGTACAAATAGGTGAGCGTCGTCTTGAGTGAAACCTCTAACGCGGAGCATTCCCGCCAATTCTCCACTCTGTTCGTAACGGTAAACCGTTCCAAATTCCGCTAGCCGAACTGGGAGTTCTCGATAACTTCGGAGCGCAGAGCTATATATTTCAATGTGAAATGGACAGTTCATAGGTTTGAGGATAAAGGTTTCTTTTTCCTCGTCTTCCATGAACGGAAACATCTTTTCCCGATAAGTGAGGATGTGCCCGGACTTTTCGTACAGCCGGTGGCTGGCAATGTTCGGAGTCACAACTCCCTCATAACCTCGCCGGACTTGCTCTTCTTTCAAGAAGTCCATCAAAACGTCGCGCAGAATTGCGCCTTTTGGCAACCACAACGCAAGGCCCGGCCCGACTCGTGGACTGAACATAAATAGGCCAAGCTCTCGACCTAGAATCCTGTGATCTCGCTTCTTGGCTTCTTCCAAATTGTGTAAATAAAGCGCAAGTTCTTCTTTGGTTTCAAACGCCGTTCCGTAAATCCGTGTGAGCTGCTTGTTCTTCACGTCTCCGCGCCAATAAGCACCTGCAAGATGCATGAGCTTGAAGTGCTTAATCGGCTTGGTAGATTCAATATGAGGGCCACGGCAAAGATCAATGAATAAGTGTTCTTTTCCTTGCTTATCCGTCGCGCGCTGTTCGTAAAAACTCACTTCCTCACCGGGCGGAATCGCCTCTAAGAGTTGGAGCTTATAGAGCGCAGTTGCTTCGCCTTGACCCAAGGTGCACTCTTCAAGCACGATTCGGCGAGCTTCTTCGACATCCTTTGCGACTTTGCGGACAATGGGTTGGTCAAGGTTAGCAAGCTCGCGCATGCGATGCTCGATTTTGCTGAGTTCTTCCTCTTTTAACGGCTCATCGAATTCAATATCGTAATAAAAACCGTTTTCGATTGGGGGGCCGATCGCTAATTTTGAACCAGGATAGAGTTCGGTAACGGCCTGAGCCATGAGGTGAGCGGCGGAGTGCCGCAAGCGATAAAGGGCTGATTCTTCGTAAGATTGTTGTGCCATAAGCGTTTCCCTCCCATACAATGGGAACAAGTTGTCGGCCCAATTATACATTCTGAGAACCCGGCGGCCTAAATCGTCGTCTAATTGAACGTGATACTTCGACGCATTCTCACAGGTGCCGCTATAGCTTCGGCGGTTCTGGTTCAAGCACAAAGCCTGGCAAGTGCCCAAAGTCAAATGGGATGGGCGTTGAACGGGCTTGGTCAACTCACACGGACGACTTTCGAAAAAGTTGGATACGAAGAATCTAACGGCTTCAGAACTGACTACACGTCTACTTTAGCCATTCGAAGGGGGCTGGTTTCCGGCGA
>JAHBTE010000002.1 GCA_019638675.1 Fimbriimonadaceae bacterium
AAAGATCAGAATTGTCACAAGCGTCATGGGCTTCATGTCGCTCGAGTCTGACCTGAGAACGAACACCGAACAAATGAAGAGTTCGCGAAGAGATTGTGCGAAATGCGTGCACTTTTGGAGGTTGACAAGATCTGGTGACGGGCCTAGTTTGCCTTATCACTCGGACGCGGGGTGGAGCAGTCTGGTAGCTCGTCGGGCTCATAACCCGAAGGTCGTAGGTTCAAATCCTGCCCCCGCAACCACTTCCTACAATATACCACCTAAAGACCTTCGCATTATCACTCAGACCAGCATGGCTGGCGGCGATGTCTGCTTTTTGTTTTTCTTTGGATTTGCGAAAGGACGCCAAGTCCACAGGCTCTGCACCCGTGGACTCGGACGATTGATTAGATTGGACGGTCAGCAGATTTGCTTGGACCGGATAATAGTGAATGTCGATGCCATCGGGGCGGAACTCCAGACGGTCTACGACAGCTCGTAACAGTTTTTTTCTTAATGAGGGGGACGCTTTATCCCACGCTTTTTGTAAGCTCCTCATATTGAACTCAATAGCATTCTTAAATGCGACAGGATCAACTATAGACGATTCAGCCTCTTTCGCTGCTTCGACAGCCTCTGTATCGGCCTTGCGTTGGTCTTTCATTATTTTCAGTTGGTCTGAATACAGCTCTCGAAGATCATCATCGTCTGTTTGCATTTGGAGCTTAATCAATCGCGTGAGGTCTTTGTCTGCATGAACGATCTTTTGCTCAAGGCTGATCCTTTCAGCCATTTTGTCTTTATGGAGAGACTTAAAGTTTTTCTCTAACTCCTGAGCCAATCCGTCAAGATAACCTTCTCGAAGAACAACTCTCAAAAAATGATTTTCAATCGCGGACTCCGCAATCTCAGCCCGAAACCTTTTTACTTCACAAGTGACGGGTTTCCCCTCAATGGGACGGTGGAGATAATACTGAACTTCACCGCCACCACCATGTCCGGTCGATCCCACTAAGGGCCGACCGCACTCTTGGCAATAAGCTACTCCAGTTAGAAGAAAGTTTCTTTTTGCGCTTCCGTTACGGCGTACTCGTTCTAACTTTTGATTATCGTCCAGCACCTTCTGAACGGCAAAGAAAGTAGTCTCCGGTATGATCCCAGACCACGCAGCCTTCACGACTTGGTACTTTTCGTGGTGGGCCAAGTCAGCTTGCGACTTATTCTTATGCTGCTTATTTACTTCTCGAAGACCAGCATAGTGATAGCTCCTCAGAACGCTTGCTAAATTTTGGACGTTCCAGATTTGATTGCGTTCATTCTTTTCATTGTCATTCGGACGGCAGGGAACATTTTGCTCTCTCAGCTTCGCAGCAGTCCGGTACAGCGAACCCTCGATAAGAAAAAGATCAAATATCTGACGAACATAACCAGCCTCGGCGTCATCTATGACCAGTACCGACTTGTTGTCGGGATTCACCTTGAATCCTAGTGGCGCGACGCCACCATTTCTCAGTCCTCTCATTGCTCTTGAATGGAAGTTTAGGGTCACACGTTCGGAAATTTGGCGACGCTCGAACTGCGCGAGGTTAATCATATTGAATAACATCATTTCCCCAGCGGCGGTCGATGTATCAAATTGCTCTTTCAACGAAAGAAACTTGGAAGAAGTATCCTTGAACAGATCGAGCAGACCGCAAAAATCGCGAATGCTCCTCGATAGTCGTGAGAGATCGACCACCAAAACCATATTAATAGTCCCTTTGCGTAGATCAGTAATCAACTTTTGAAGTGCGGGACGGTTTGTATCTTTGGCGGAGTGTCCATCATCAATGTAATTTTTGACTACAACTCCCCAATTAGGAGTCTGCATATTCCGCAGATCAACAAAGCTGGCAAGGCGATGCTTTTGGCTCTCCAGTGAGCCTTCGGTCCGCATAGCCTGTTCTTCGGTGCTGACTCGAATGTAAAATCCGATTTTATGCGGCATCTTTATCCTCCTCACGTTTCGTAACTGGACGGCCTCTCTTCTTGAGGTTGGCAAACATCACGGTCAAAATTTTCCTGGCAAACTCTATGTTTTGGGTGTCCGTGGAATCATTTCTCAGAACCTCAACTTCTTGAATGACAAGCGGCTTTGGATTGCGCCTCGCGCTCCAGAATTTGTTTCGGGTAGCCATAAAGCTCCATAGGATGAGCTTGAACTTATTTGGGTTCATGCTTTTTCAGCTCCTCAATTAAGATCAACGCTCTCGCTCTGGGGAGCGAACTTAAATATCGCAGAAACCGAATCGTGAATTTACTCGGGTTGCGATATCCGTTCTCGATGTTCATTACAGCGTTGTAGCTAGACAAGCAGAGGAGTTCCGCGAACTCCTCTCTCGTCATTTCAAAGTCTTCTCGAATGCCTCTAACGTCTAATTTGCCCACGCTTAAATAACATCATTGATGTTAAATTCAGGCAACATCTTTTTTACCTTTTTTCTTGGGCGCATCGTCGAAGCCCATTTGCTTGTGAATAAAAGCCTTCAATTCGGGCGGTAGCTGCCCAGTTTCTTTGGCTCTGCGAAGAACCGCGTCAATCGCCGAAAATTCATCGAGGTGCTCGGCACGAATGTCTTTGATTTCGTTGTCATCCAGATTTTCAGCGAATCGTTGGATGGCCCAGACTGCAAGTTGATTGCGATTGATCTTGCCGCCACTGAATCCTTCGTTGATGCGGTCCGCGGCCTTCGTAAGGGCAGCCTCAGCAGCGCCGTTAATCGTGAGTCGATGACTGTCGCTCGTTTCTTCTGACTGCGGCGAGCCTTTAGCGTTGCCGCCAAGCCAAGCGGCGTTTGAGCTTCCTTTACGGCCCCTCCGATTAGAAACAGAAATCTCTTCATTAACTAACAAATCAGCTTTTAACTCCTCATCTTCGGAGACACCCATGGCCGTGTGCATTTCTTCCCCCTCTCTAATATCTAAATTCTTCATAACCAATCCTTTCAGACTTACCCGCCGCCGAAATTTATCTGCCCCAGAGCCAAGACCCCTTTCAACCAACTCGTTGGGTGGGAGGGGTCTTGGGTCGATCAGGGGCAGACCGATTAGGTTTCGGCGGCGGGTAAGTCGTTGTTTCTGGAACGTATTTCTCAGAATTTTGATTTCAAAATTTCCTCTTCAAAGCGAGATTTGGTTCTCAGTAACTATCTCACTTATTTGGACTCGGATTTTCCTTCATAAGGTTTGCCCATTGTCGGATAGAGGCAACTCCACGACTGAGATGCATGTTCGCCGTGTCAGGCGCCTTCAGCCATTCGTTCATCAATCCGAAACCGACTGGACGATCCCACGAAGGATAGTGGATTTCCGTCATGGCACGCCCGATACGGTTGAAGATAGCTTGTTGGTCTGAAATGAAGATGACTGCCTGAAGATTTTTGGCGTTCGAGTAGCTATTCATCACGGACTTGTAACGCTCAAAGCTCTTCAAGGATTGCTCCACTTCAATGGCAACTCTCTGGAACTTTCCGGTCCCGCGAAGGTCCAAAATCAGATCTGGGAACTTCGTGCTCCTGCCTTCATGGGTAGTTTTCATCCACACCATGAACTTCCTTTTCAGTTCAGCCTCGGTCGTGAAATCATCAATGACTAATTCTCTCTCAAGACGAAGCGCGATTCTCGCAACTTTCTCGTCATGGTCAAACTGACTAATATGCGGATGAGTAACAGAAACGAGTCCCTGCTTCTGAAGCATTGCTAAAGCTTTAGGAGCAAGCACAAGAACATTGCGAAGCATCTTTGATGGATGAGCGCAAAAGTATTCTTGCTCCAACAGGTTGCGCCAGATTCTGGCGTTCTGCGCCCGCGAACGTTGAGCAAAAAACTCTTGCCAGAGTGGTTTGCTCAAGAATCCTGTCTTGGCCGCAAATAGAATTTCGCGCATCGGAACAGAGCGCGGCCTCATTGTCCGTCCCATCTGGTTGGTTCAATGATGACATACTCGAAGTGACCCTCGATGTAGCGATTGCCAACCACGCGGCCCTCGATCCATCGTGACTCCACCTTGGCCTCCCGCAAGGACGGCATGGCTCCCGTTGCTTGACGAGGAGCCGATGCGCGTCCGTTTGCGTAGGCTTTGGCTTCTCGGGATTTGATTTCCTCATGGAGAGCCGAACCTGCGACGAGGCCCGCCATTCCACCAATCGTCGCGCCTACGACCACGTTACGGGTTCGATATTCTCCATTTTTACCAGGATCAGCGATTCCGCCGAGGGCGGCACCTCCAGTGGCTCCAATGAGCCCACCGAGTCCGGCACTTTTGTTTTGGGTCGCACATCCTGTCGCAAGCAAGAAGGCCACGAGGTAGATCGCGGCCATATAGAGCATATTCATCTTTTCTTTACGCTGCATTTATACCTCCAAGAATTTGGGGCTTTTCAGTCTCAGGTAAATCCACAAGTCCCTCCGAAACCATCTTTTCGACTTTCGGAAATGATGGAGGAACTAGGTCATCAAATTTTTGAAACTTGATGTTGATGGTTCGGCTCCCGGCTTCATGCGGAATGACCATCACGGCCTGGCCCACACCAAGTTCATTTTTAAATCGGTTGGGATGAACAATAAATTCATCTACCTCACGAGCCGAAGCATCGCCCGTGTCCTCTTGAGCAAACATGCCGCGCTTCGTGCGCGAGGTGTATTTCATGCTCTTGACGGTTCCGATCACCTTAGAGAAGTATTCAGCCGACTCAGGATCGTTGCCGCGCATGAAAACTTTAAGGTTCGCATTTGTCAGGATCGAATTGGCAATGGCGTCACCCATTGTCTTAATGTCGCCCAAAGCCTGATGCGCGAAGACGATACCGACATTGGCACTTCTTGATTTATTCAAGATCGTGACAAAGCCTGGGTAAAGATACTCAGAAAAGTCATCGAGAAAGACCGAGTAGAAGTTGTGATTCCGATCTTCTCCACGGTGACGGTTAGCAACCGCACTTTGGAGGCATTGTAGAATCATCTTCCCAGAGGCTTTTCCCAAGAAGGGCGAAAGCATCACGGGAAGCTGAAAATACACGATCAGATTTTCCCTTAATGCACGATCCAAGTCGATACTTGGGCTTTCCGTATTGAACAAAGCCGAAGTCTTCCCGAAAGCAAAGTGACTTAAGGCCGCCGTGAGGCCGCTTGTTCTTTGCGCAGTTTCCGTTGGTGGAAGACTTGCGTAGTGTTTCGCCCAATTCTTCAATCCTTGATTTCCAGTTTTCTCGGCAAGGGCTTTCAACTTGTTCGGTATCGAGATGGCCTCAAAGACTTTTAGGAAGGTCGGAAGCTCCTGACTCTCCGAAAAAATCCGCATTACCTGTGCGAAGATTTCAAACTGAACGCTTCGGTAATACTCATTTTCAAACTCGAACGAATTGAACACGCGCTCGGCCACCTCTTCCGGGCTACCGCCAAGAAGAGGGTTGAACTGGTGTGACTCATCTGGGCTACTCAGTGAAAACAAGCGAAAATCCTTTTGCCGCTTGTGTTTCACCGCATACGCCCAAAGTTTATCGAGAAGGCTTCGGTCTGATTTTCCATCAATAAGAATCAGACCACGCCCTTGCTCAATATCTTGTATCGCCCACGGCAAGATCACGCTCTCAGTTTTTCCGGCATTGGTTGTGCCGATCACTTGAGTGTGCATCGCCCGTTGGCGGGTTTTGATATGAACTTCCTCTTTCTTGTCCGTGAGGCCGCAGAAAACGGAGTTTTCGGATTTTCCGATGACAGCCTTTTCTTGGTTTTGTTTCTTCAAATTGGCTTCGCGCTTTCTTACCATCCAGTAAAAAAGCGGAGTTAAAAGCAATACGCAAAAGCCAAGCAGAATGATTTGGTTTCGCGGCTCTCTGATCCAGACGTTCAAAAAGTTGATGGCCTTGTTCAAGGCCATCAGGCCAAAAACAATTCCGGCACCCCAAAGCAACGTTTGATCGCTGACTTGGGAGGTTTCCTTTTTCTTATCTGCCATAAGTAGTTCCAGGATCGCGGAAAGCGAAATTCGCTGTAAGAACAGCGTAAAATTCCGTTTGATTTGAAATCTCAATCCATCGTTTTTCCTTCTTGAGGTCGCTCGCCCAACTCTCGGCTCGATCCTTCGCGGTTTCAGCAATGGCATTCTTCCAGCCGTTGTCGTCACCGCCAGGGTTTCCACCCAAAGCTCCGCGCTGCATGGAGCCTTCCGCATAGGCTCCGATAAAACGCGTAAGAGTTTGCCCCACGGTATTCTTCAAGGCTTCCGAGTGGACGCGACCAGAAACTCCGACCTGTCCATCAGAACCAACTCCAATTGCCGAAAATTCCCGCTCTCTTCCGTCAGGGAATTGAACATACTTCCAGCTCACGTTGGCGCGGTCGCCGCCGTCGTCAAAGGCCACATCCCCAAAGAGCTTTGATCCTTGGGGGATCGCTAGCGCATCTTCGTGAATGTAGTCACGAGTGACGACACCGATCACAGGCATCCCTTGGTTTGCAACGATGGCCCTCTCATAGAGCCTGACGGCAATCCGACTTCCAGGAGGAAGCTGGGTCTTGCTGTCAAGACCGCCACGAGCAAGAATCATCGAGCTATTGCGTTCATCGCCCGAAGAGGCAGAACCGCCGCCGTTCCCGTAGGTCGGCGCATAAAGGTGGCTCAAGTTGGATGGGGTTGATCTTGCATAGCCCTGACCCGCTCCGATCTGACTTGCGGCTTCTCCTGTGGGATCGCTGCTTGATGCAACCGAGGGGCGTTCTCCCAAGGGGGCCTGTTCGTGAAAATCACCAACAGTTTCCTTTGGTGCAGGGATGAGTAAAATCCCCACAACGCCGATCACAAGCGCAACCGCTCCGCACTTTGCTAGTGATGCCCAGTTGATCTCTCGTCTTTTCAGGAAATAGACTTTCTCTTTGAAAGCGAAGTTCTTAACTCGCTCCATGAAAGACATTTTCGCGGCTACTTCCATGCGACCCCCTTGGGAATCGTGAGATACGAGGTTTTCTTTCGCCTCAACTCAATCCGCAGAGGTTCCGCTGTGGATGCGTCGCTCTTTAGAACTTGCATCACGCCCTTGATGGATCGGCCACCGCCCAAGTCTTGACCTGAAAGCGCAAGACTGTGAATGGGCCTTGTGATTCCGCCTTGAGTAAGCCACAAGCAATCAGGCCGAAACTTCTCTCTCACTTCTGACCTGACCTCAAACTCGATCAAGAGAACGCCATCAGCCGTGCTTGCAAGCCGTTTGGTTTCAAAAACCAACGCCTCGTTTTTGAGGTGGTTGCGATAGCTACGCCAGCCAATCGCGGAACTCTTCACTTTCTCTTGTGGGTTTTCAAGATAGACGACGTAATCAGCGACACTTTCCGGCCCGCTCACAAGCTGCACATTGAAGCGTCTGTAATCGGTGTAGATATACAGATTACTTCGAGCACTTCCATGAAGGGGTTTAATCGTGATGGCCTGATCCAGATACTCAACTTTGAATGCAGATTGATCGCCAACCACAAGGCTGTTCGGTCGATCCGGCACTTGAATAATCGTTGCGACTCCAAGTGCCGTCCTGACCGTGACGATCTGATCTTTCTTAACTTCGACCGTTCGCACTCTGGCCCAAGTGCTTAACGGCAATAGAAACATGAGAATTGCAAAAACAATTCGTGGAAACATAAAATCCTCCGGTTAAGGGGGTTTTCATGTCTCAATTAGATGATCGACTATTCCTTAAGATTCAGATTTTCTCGCATTTTCGTAATCTTGTTTGGCAAGCGTCTCGAAAACTCGTTCGATGATGCTTAATGCCTGAGAAGCAATTTTTTGACTTTCGACCAAAAGTCCCTTTGTTTGAGCTTCGATAAGCCAACCAAAAATTCCAGCGAATTTTGTGGTTTTGCTCTCAACTTTGAATGCACCCTTAGCAGCTTTGCCGGACTGGATTGCACCGGCCAATCCAAGTATCTTTTCAAGAATGTTGTCGCCTTCAAGTTCGTCAATTTTTGCGCCAATCACTGATCCGGATTGCATTTTTTCTCCACGAAGCTCTTCAATAAATTTAACAGCTTCTTCAAACTCACAATGAAAAATCTTATTCCGTATCTTTCTCGAAAGCTCCAAATGAGACTTCTCTTCCTCACTTATGAGCTTGTTTTCAAGAAGATATGGCAGAAGAGCGGCCTCCGTGCCACTGAGGCTGTGAGAAAATGCGTAGTCCTGGAGATGAGTAATCTTGTTAGTAAGAAGTCTAATTTTAAGTTCAACAAGCACGGCTAGGCGTCCAACCTCACCAAACTCATTGAAGGCCGCTTCAACCAAAGGATAAGACATGAAACCTCCAAGACCAATACGTCTATCGATTGTCTCTCGCCAGAATGAACGGGTCTAGGGGTTCTGCTGACGCACAGCCGATTTTCAAATCTACTGATACTCTTTTTCCTTCGAGATATACACGCCCCACGGGTTTTGCTCCGTGCGTGGGCCGGATTCAAAGCCAAGCTCTAAGCGAAGATCGCCCGCGGCCTTCAGGCCCTGAATAGAGGTGATTCGATCTCCCTCGATGACGGCAATGCCTTTCTTCAAGTCCACTCGGATTTCCACAGGGTAAGCCCGTTGCGCAACGATCTTATCTACGGAAAAGCGAATGACGTTTTGCATGGAACCGTCAAAGGCTCGCTTGGTCGAAGACAGAATAAAATCTCCGGCTTTTCCAACTTGGGCAGCAACTGTCTTCGGTGTCCAGTTGTAGCGATACTTCAGGTATTCGCGCACAGCTCGCTCGATCTCGATTTTGGGATCGGGCTTCGGTGCCTCTTGATAGTAAGAACCATCTGGTGCAAGCGTTAAAACCGCCGTGGGTTTGATAGCTTGGTAAAAGAGGAGCGTTACCAGCAGACCGCAAATGAGGTAGGCGGAAAACGCCGACATTTTCAAAAATTGATTCGAGTGAGAAAGTTCGGCAAGAGCCTTCGGTAGTTTTCTAAGTTTTAGTTTTACAGATTCGTTCATAAATTCCTTGCTTTAGTAGCGGTACATATCCCACTTGCGTTTCTTCTCAGCTTGGTAATTCGCAATTTTGCTTTTGGCGTATCCACTTGCGCCGGAGTAGGCAGCTTTTCCTTTCACAGCTAACGACATTCCTTTGGTCGGAACTGCCGCTATTGCCGCCGCCGCTTGCTGTCCGATCCCTGACGACATGGCCTGTGCCCCTTGACTTCCAAGGGATTTCACGAAAATAGGAGTTGCGAGCATCGCAATCGCAATGACGAAATTCATTACGACGATGGTCACATAGGCCCCTTCAGTTTTGTACGCATCCCCGAAGGCCAAAGATGCAAGCATGGCCCCTAAGATCGCCCACACGATTTTCCAACAGGCCACCTCGATCATTCCTCGAAAGAGGTTGGCCGTGATGTTTCCTGTTGCGGGGAACAAATTGAATAAGAGCAAGAGTGGAGCTGATACCATGTAGAACACCCAGAAGAAGTGATACATGGCAATCATCAGGTAGCGGGCAATGAAGAGGATCAAAAAGCTCAAAAAGGTAAGCACCGCCATAAGCAGGTCGTTAAATCCAAGTAGGATGCTTGCTGATCCCGCCGGGTAACTCTCGCTCTTTGCTTTCGCCATTTGAATCACGGCATCGAGCGTGTTCATGGAGTCGATCTTTTCCGCAATCCCATCGGCTACGAAAATGATTGCCTGACTGATCTCAGGAAAGGCCGCAAGAAGTAGCGTTGAAATCATCGCTCTCTTGAGTACATCAACGAAATCCAAGCTGCTTCCAGGAGAACGAAGCCAAGTGATCGCAATGGATAGGCAAAAGAACACAGGCAACATCAGATAGTACATTCGCACGAACTCTTGGTGAAGATCGCGCATGAGCGATCCCATCAAATTAAAATCTGGCATAGGCTAATCTCCTTTGAGGGTTCCGAGCTTGGTTTCCCTCGGAAGTTTGCCAAAGCCGTCAGATAGTCCGTCGTACTGTGCCCGAAACTGTGCCGATTGCAGCTTTTCTTTCCGGTTCTGCAAGGCCATGTTTTCACCCATCGCCTTTAGCATCATCGAATTGGTGCGAAGCACTTGGGTTGTAACTCCAATAAGCACGGCCATACTCTGTGCTGTCAGTTTTGCGGCCCCTTGTGGGCTTACGTTCTGCGAGTGAGCAAAAATCCTTTTGCTTTCCTCGTCGGCCTGGTCAGCGAACCGAAAGAGCGTTCCGTTCATGGAAATACTTTCGGAAGCCGACTGATCTTGCGCCTGTTGCAAGCGAAGTTCTGCCGTCTGCGGGATCTTTCCATACAGATCGTCAATGATCCGTAACACCTGATCGGCCGTCTCAAGATTCCCGTAGATTCCTGGGTTGAATCGCGGATTCATCATCTGCATAACCGTAAGGCCGTCCCTGATCCCTCGGTTGATGTCTCTGAGTAGCCCCAAAGTATCGCCTCCAGTTGAAAGAATCTTCTGGAGTTGCGCCAGTTGTTGGATCGCGTTTGCGAGAATCTGCATCAGTACCGCCACGTCACCACCGAACAAATCCGCCTTCGCGGGCTTCGGTACGGTGATGGATAGGCATACGATTCCAATGACAAAAAAGTTCTTCAATTTTTTCATGCGGCACTTCCTTTCGCTGCTCCTTGAGCAACGCCGTTTGGATACACTTGTGCTGCCTTCTCAATCGCTTGTACCAAGTCCAATCCCGAATCTCGAAGTGTGCCGAGATACGCATTGTCCTGAGCATCCGAGGTCGATAACCAGTATTCAAAAGGACTTGGGAATATACGCACCACCTGGCGATGGTCGCCCTCGATCATAAAGCCCTCGGAAAATTCACCTTTCTTCTGTCCAAGAGAGTGAATGAGGCCAAGTTCCTGATCGTTCAGTTTCAGCGTTTCACGCAAGATTTCGGAGTCACCACGCTGAAGCATGATGAACTTCGTTGCGGTGTTGTTGAGAATGGCTGGCCCAATAGGGCTTGCCACGATCTCTTCCACGCCTTGCGTGATGAAGGTGATTCCCGAACCTGTTTTTCTTAAGGTTCTCGCGCAATACTCCATGAACGAAGCCGCCGCGTTTGATTTCAATAGCTCCCATGCTTCATCAAGAATGATCCGCTTCTTGCTTGTTCGATCTCCCTCAACTTGAGTGAGAATGAAGTCCGTCAAAATCAGGATCATCACGCTTTGCAGATCGGGATAAGCCGATAGCCTCTTCAAATCGAAGGTACAGATCGAAGCATCCGTGCGAAGGCTTCCCATTCCGTCAAGAAGTCGCCCGTAAGGGCGTTCTCCCGTCCAGAGGTAAAGCATCTTCGATACGGCCCGCATCGAGTCTTCCTCAAATGCCGAGAGATAACGGGCAAGATCGCTCAACGTCGGCACTTCACCCTTGGCTCGTCGGCTTTTGTAAAGCTCGATGATCGCCCTCTCTAGCAGTGCGCGGTCGAGTTTTGGCAACTTTGCCTTTTCATCCTCAGCGACCATGCTTTCCACACAAGCCAGCAAGGACTTGATCTTCTGATTGCTTGGTTCCTGAGTAGGGTCAGGAAGATCAAACGGATTGATCCGGTATTGGTCAGACAGGTTGATCTCAAGGTACTGACCGCCCAAAGATTCCGTGAGCTTTTTGTACGATCCACCAATGTCGATAATGAACACGCGAAGCCCGCGCGCCAGCTCTTGAAGCAAAATGCAGTTGTTCAAGAACGACTTACCCGCACCAGAAGAACCCGTGACCAATGAATTGTAGTTCGGTAGTCCTGGGTCAAAAGCATTGAAGCTCACAAGTCCATTCAAACGATTGCGAAAGAGAACCACTGGATCGCGGTCGCCTTCACGCGGCCCATAAACCGGAAGGAAATCTGCGAGGTTGTTGGTTTTCATTTTTCGCGCACGTTCTAACGAAAGCGGAGCCGCAGGAAGATTGCCTTTGAGCACCTTCCATGCGCCGACGCTTTCCTCAAGCCCCTCTGCCCCTTGTAGGGCACGAAACCGCGCCAAAACTTCGCGTACATCGCGATTAAGGCGTTTTGTGCCTTCAGGTGTGGCAGGGGCTTTTAAGACCACGCTCAATTGGACGGCGTAAATACGCTGGCCCGTGTTTAGAAGCTCCCGAATCAGCTCCTCGGTGGAGGAGAGCTTCGTTTCGCTTTCAAGGTCACTGGCCTTGTTGCCGCTTGTGACGGCCATCGAGTGCGCCATCTTGCGTTTCTGATTGAGCTTTGCCATCTCGCTTGCCTGTGGCGGCACGTCGAGCGACAAGATCAAATCGTAGTGAAACGGCAGCCTCAAGAAATCCGCAATCATTCCGGCATAGGTGACTTCCGGCAAGGTTTTGAGAGTAATCACCCGATGGTAAAAGCCATCGAGGGTGAATTGCTCAAAGCCCAAAACCAGATCGCCAAAGACCAGCTGCTCCCGTGGGGATTGCGTGGCTAGCCAATCCACTTCAGTGAGAACGTCTTTTTCAATATCACTCTCGTCGAAAGTTTTAACCAAGGGCGTAGGCTCACCAGCCGACCGCTTAGGATTCAAAAACTCATAGACGTTTTTAAGAATCTCCTCTCGGGTCAGTTCTTCGCATGAAAGCCCCAAGGCTTCAAAACTCGAAACAAGCGTTTCGATGTTTTGACCCAAGACTTCCAGTGTTTCCTCGTAGGCTTCGGCAGCTTTCTTTGAAAACAGCTCTTTCTTCTTAAAGATACTGACGGCCTTTGCTTCCACCACGGGAACGCGCACATAGATGAAGAGTTCCGGCCTG
This sequence comes from Fimbriimonadaceae bacterium, assembly GCA_019638675.1. Lineage (GTDB taxonomy): Bacteria > Armatimonadota > Fimbriimonadia > Fimbriimonadales > Fimbriimonadaceae > UphvI-Ar2. The sequence goes on from JAHBTE010000002.1 coordinate 12,737, forward strand.
TAGAGTTCCCCATCAAGCATTGCTTGATTCAGTTTTTTCTCTCGGTACTCAGCGATACTCTGAACAAGGGGGTGAATGTTCTCCGTTTTCCCTTGCGAGTGCGCGGTCAGCACATCAGAAAAATCCGATCTCACGCCAAGAACGAACTGCAAGCTCGTTCCCTCTGAGATGGAGTTAAGCGCCGAGCGTAGTCCCATCGTAAAGCTGTTGGTTTTAGCTTCATCAAAACACTCAATGTCAATCAATCCCACTCTGAGGCCACCGACAGGGGAGCCGTCAAAGAGGATCGCGTGGGCCTTCGGGCCGTCGATGAAATCCCAGTAAGGCAGCTCCTCCGCCAGAGCTGCGTCTTTTAGTTTCTTACTCATTTTTCTTTTCCTTCTTGAAGTAGCGGCGGTAGATCGTGTCGCCGCGACCAGCCGCAAAATAGGCTGGACGTACATAATGCTCTATAAGGTGTTGCAAGTAGTTGTCGGGCCTTCCACGCTTCGCAAAGAAGAGGAACAACGCCAAGAAAAGCGTTGTTCCCCACACCATGAGATAGCGAAAGGACGTGGCCCCAAAAACTAAGTTGGTCACAGCGAGATTCATAAAGATCAAAAGCAAATCGGACAGCTCGTATCCGAAAAGTTTTGACTTCATTTCCAACGCTCGCGGGACTCGGCTCGTTAGAAGTTCATCGTCCATTGCTCACCATCCTTAGCGAACTGTTTGGGCGATAAAATCCACGATGGCCTGTGCGCCAAACCCGAACATACAGCCAAGCACCGCATAGATGATGTGCTGCTTGGCGTTCGGGTTGCCCGTGAAGAAGGAAATTGCCGCAATCGCAATCCCGATCACAGACAGAAGCGGCAGGATCACGCCTGTCAACTTCGACTTGATTCCGATGAGGCTGGATTCCAGACTAGCGTGCGCGAGGTCTGGAACCAGCATCATCGAAAAGACCATGAGACCAGCGAGGACTAGAAACTTTTGATGTTTCATTTTGACTCCTTTTGAAAAAGTTCAGAAAGGGCTCAAATGAACGCGCAAAATATTTTCTCTTAGACTGAATCTACGCAGCTTGCTCGAAAGCCTCGGGTGCCGGAAGATCACTTGTGTGCGCCGAAGGCTCAGGATGAATATTGACGTAGATGGGCTTGCTCAATAGGTCGAAATCCAGTTCGATGATTCCTTGAGTGGAATCAACGGTGCCACTGCCGACGATGTTCCAGAAGTATTTGTTCTTAGCCTTGGGGCTCTTGTTCGGCTCCCGAGTCATCACGAGATACTTCGAGGAATCACTCTTGTGGGGAAGAAGGAAAAATCTTTCCCAAGAGAATGTCCAGAGTCGGAGACTGAACATATTCTGGCCCTCTCTGAGATAAGCCATACCCACGCTTTTAGTTTTTTTGATCTTGCCATTCAGTTCTTTGATTCCTTGAAAGACCTGGAAGCGGAAATACTGATTCGATTCATTGCCGTTTTGGGCAAAAGTGTTCGTTTGCTTTTCCATAGGAAAAACCTCTCTTATTAAAAATGTGTTTTTATTACTAAGCAGCTAGAAGCCGCTCACTCAGTTGATTTTTCAAAAATCCATTGCGGAGTTCTTTAATGGAATTCTCAATTAGTTGGTCTGTCTCACCCCATGAAAGGCCGAGAATCTTTGCGATGTCTTCGATCAATAGCCGTTCCCAAAAACGGAAATAGATGGCTAGAATTCCTTCATCGCTTAAATTCGGCATAACCTCATAAAGAAAGCGCAGATCTTTCTCGTGATTTTCGTTTCGCATCGGAAGAAGCTCGACTGCCTTTTTCAAGATCCTACTTTTCATCGAGGCCCCCGTGAGTGAGTGGCCTTTTGGTCTCGATATTCAAGGCTCTGCCGTTCATCTGTCGCGAGTCGTTCATAGCTAACTGGCTTGCGGAAACATACCGTGTGCCAGTAGAAGTCCTGCTTCATCGGTTCCCCCTTTCTGGTTTGGGGAAATTTCCCCTCTCATAATACGGGAGGTGGCACCCTCCCTGAGCAAACCCTTGATTTTATTGAGGGCGCGTATTTTGAGCCGCTGAACCGATTGATGACGAATTCCCAGCGCAAGAGCGACAGTGCGGGTGCTCCGGCCATCCCAGAAGATCATCTCGACTACACGACGTTGTAGATCCGTGAGGGTGTGAAGGTATTCACTGACCAGATCTCGCAGATCATCTTCAGCATTGCTTTGTGCAAAAGCGAAAATAGACTCTTCTTGAGATTCGCAAATCTCTGTGAACCTTCGCTGAGGAACGAGTGATTCGGCTCGCTGTCCGGTTTGATTTTCAAACCATGCGAGATATTTCTTCCAGGTTTCAGAATCCCAGTGCGGCGTGAGCGCTCTCAGATGATGCTCGGGGGTGATTTTTCCGTTTTCCAGAAGCCACGGAGCCTGGGTTTGAACGACTA
>JAHBTE010000003.1 GCA_019638675.1 Fimbriimonadaceae bacterium
CTTCCGACTCGAACAGGCTATTGTAGAAATCGGCCAGCTCTTGGTCGCGACCATCCAGATGTTTTCTCAGCAGGTCAAACCGTTCGCAGGATCTCGCTTCGAACAAACAGGATACCAACAGTCGATCAATCGCTCGCTGAGGTTCGCCTTTGCGCACCAGATCATTTAACTTTCGACCATATTGGCTTGGTATCAGACGACGAAATCGAATTTGTCGACGGTTGAGCAAATCCACAACAAGATGGAAATGCTCTAACTCTTCATTGACAATCTCGGTCATCTCTTTGCACAGTTCTTGATTTTCAACATAAGCGAACATGAGATTCATCGCTGTGCCCGCCGCTTTTTTTTCGCAATGGGCATGATCAATCAGGATTTCATCAAGGTGCTGGTCGACCTGAGCCAACCAACGTGACGAAGAGGAAGATTTCAAACTTAGCATAGGAAAATCTCAAGCTTTCGGTCTGGTACGTTGTTATCGACGATAGAAGTCTAATCCATTCGGTTCGTCGCCGCGAGGCATTGATACAGGGCAAATCATTTTTTCAAGCTGAGGCGACACACCAAATCACAACCCGACGCGTGAGTTTTGATATTGCGCTTTTTGGATGTGAACCTGTAAAAGCCATTTAGACCCCCACGAGTTTATCTCGTGGGTGAATTAGTTTGAAAGCTAGAAACGGAGCGATCCAATGCCCCCCTCCTTCCCCCGCACACGCCGCAGAAGGCGGCGTGTGCGGGGGAAGGAGGAGAGAAATCAGTCGAGTTCCTGTACTAGCTTTCAAACTTGGCATCCAACCGGACAAGCCGGTTGGGGGCCGATTTTACGCCATCATGGCGGTTCGGGTGCTACGCCTTGCAAAAAGCGCAACTTCAAAAAGCGTGAGCGAGTGGATCGAAGTCCCTCACTAACGTTTCGGGTTGCGATAAAATCAACAAGCCCTCAAGCATTTCGATTTCTCGTAAGTAACTGGAAAGCCTTGAGGGCTTGTTGATTATATAGCCCTGATTGCCTTCAAGTGTGCTTTTCCCCCTACCCCCGTTGCGCAGATTTTGCGCAAGGGAGGAAGGCAGCTTCAAATTCTAAGGGTTAAGGAAACGGGACAATGGCGACGATGCCGAATTGGTTGCTTCTAAGGGGCACCTCTCCGAATTTGAATCAGTTGCATCAATCGTGACAGGTTGCAGGCGCACGCGATCCAATTCCACTCATCACGGACTCTGCCCAGACCACGTGTCAAAAACGAGCGGACTGCGAATCCAAACTTGATCGTGGCGAAAGGACGTTCGGTAGCAGGCGCACGACGTTTGTAGATCTCTTTCGATTCCGGTTGCTGCATCCGTGAGGCATGAGCCTGTTTCACTTTTTCATGCTCACCACTTTCAATCCGGCGACCATATTGGTCTCGGCTGTTCTTAAAGCATTTAGCCTTCAGCGGGCAACTGGCACAAGCTTGCTTGTCCGCGCGATAACCATAACGCGGATCGCCTCGATGATCTTTGGATTCATAATAACGCTCCAGCTTCTGACCCGTTGGGCACCAATAAACATCCTGTTCGGCATCGTATTGGAATGCGGATTTGTCAAAGGTACGGGTGTCCTGTTCTCCATTTTTGGGAGCCTTTCCACGAAGAGGCAGCTGCGCGATCTGCTCTGGGGTCAGTGACTGACTGGGGTCTTCACGATACGCAGGTGTCGCTTCTGCGGCAGGACTAAACAACTGAATATTCTTTTCCAAGCATTGATTGATGTTCTCACCCGTGGCCATCAAGCCATCGGCCAAGACATCCATGGGCTGATTGCCGATTTCAAAATTCTCACGAACTCTTTCAACCGCTGGCACCATGTGGTTTTGTTCGTCGGTACCTGAAATCACATCGCTATCAGCAATCATCCCACTGGCAATGTCAACCGTGATCGTCGGGTTGTAGTTCGGAGCAAAACCACCTTCTTTATTCTTGGTAATTCGGCTTTGCGGGTCGGTGATGGGTAAGCGATCGGGAACCTGTTTGCCCGACGCTTCGATAGTCTTGATCTCTTCCAGAGCCACATCGATTTTGGCCAGTTGATCCTGAAGCGTTTGAGCCTTTCGCTTGCCAGCCAACTGCTTGGCGGCATCAAACGTCTGCTCTTCTTTCGTTTCAGCTTCCTCAATGGCTTTTTGATGTTCTTGGAATTGAGCTTCCAGTTCTACCTTGGCCGCTTGAAGTTCTTTCGGTGTCCGAGTGCCACTCTTGCGGTTGGAAGCTCGAATCCTCGTGCCGTCATAGCCTAACTGCTGGAGCTGCAGGTGACCCATTTCGCGGGCGATCAGTCCAATTTGCACGAAGAGATTTTTCAAAGCATCCGAGTTGCCTTGCCGGAACTTGCAGATCGTCGTATGGTCAATCGAGCGGCCTTCGGCCAACCAACGAAAGTCGTTGCGAACGCTCAGAGCATCTTCCAGGCCGCGAGAAGTTCGAATGCGTTTCTGCAATCCAAACAGGATCACTCCCGCAAGCACGCGAGGATGGATCGGCGGCATCCCCCTGGATAGCTTGTACTTGGCCTCCCAAGGAGTCCAGTCAATCTTGCGAAGAATCGCGTCAAGCAGCCGCACAGGGTGATCGGCAGGAATCACTTCGTCCAATTTCGTCGGGAAAAGCACCAGCTCTTCACGGGATTCTACGGCTCGCGACCACTCCATTTCTCAATCTCCATTTCTCGAATGCTGAAGAGGATGAATATAGCGCGCTACCAATTCTGTACCACCCCAAATAGACATATAATCAACAAGCCCTTGACGAGTTCCGCTACCCCTAAATTAAGCTTTGACGAAGCACTAGGATGTTTTATTAACCGTTTTCAGAATTGCGGGCTGGAAGCTCGCGATCCCGGGTTTTGAAGCTTGCTCTAAAAACATGCGGGTTAGATCGCAGGTGTGCATTTCCGCTCATTCTGAAATCTGAATCGCAGAAAGGGCTAACTTCTAAGTCCGCGCGTTTTTTTTTGCCGTCCGGTGGCTACCTAACGATGGTTTACTCTCTCCCCTAGGCAATCGTATTGATATTCAACAAGTCGCAAAGATAGGGGCGTTG